>NZ_BMIJ01000028.1 GCF_014641945.1 Marinobacterium zhoushanense | reverse complement strand
TAACGAATGAAATGGACTCCCCCTCCCTGGGTTGAGGTGCCACGCTTACCTGCGGGCATAAGCAGCGATCAATCGGAGGTGTTCCATGTCTATTTCAACTATCGGCGTTGATCTCGCCAAAACTTCGTTCAGTATCTATGGCGTCGATGACCATGGCAAGCCAGTCATTCGCCGCACCCTGACACGCAGCAAGTTGCTCGCAGTTATCGCCAACCTGCCACCTTGCCTGATCGGTATGGAAGCTTGCAGCGGCGCCCACTATTGGGCTCGCGAGTTCCACAAGCTCGGCCATCAGGTGCGAATCATGGCGCCTAAATATGTCGCGCCCTACCGCACCGGGGCCAAGAACGATCTCAACGATGCACAAGCCATCTGCGAAGCCGTCACCCGACCCAGCACGCGCTTCGTACCCATCAAATCCGCCGAGCAACAGGCCGTACTGGCCGCACATCGGATTCGCCAGGGCTGGGTCAAGGAGCGCACGGCGCTGATCAATCAGATCCGCGGGCTGCTCAGCGAGTTCGG
>NZ_BMIJ01000027.1 GCF_014641945.1 Marinobacterium zhoushanense | reverse complement strand
TGACTGGGGTGAAGTCGTAACAAGGTAGCCGTTGGGGAACCAGCGGCTGGATCACCTCCTTAAACGATAGCTGGATCTTGGCAAGCGTTCACACGAATTACCTGGTTGAAATGTTGAGAGAGCGTAGAGTTGTCGGAGACGGCAGCTCGAGTTGATTTTTGCTCTGATCAAGGCGCTGCCCTGAGTGAGTGAAGGAGCGTACATCAGGTACGTGACTGAGCGAACGAAGAAAGCAACGCAGAGCAGAGTGAAAAGCGACCGAGGTTGTAGGCTTGTAGCTCAGCTGGTTAGAGCGCACCCCTGATAAGGGTGAGGTCGGTGGTTCAAGTCCACTCAGGCCTACCAAATTTTCCACATGGCCGCGTTGTGGCACAGCTCGCATAGTTCACTATGCTTCACTGTTCCCCGCCTTGCCCTGTGAAAAATTCCGACGGTCTAATCACGTACTGGGGCTATAGCTCAGCTGGGAGAGCGCCTGCTTTGCACGCAGGAGGTCTGCGGTTCGATCCCGCATAGCTCCACCATTCATCCTGAATGGTTGAGAATTTACAACAGAATACGCTGTGCCAGATT
>NZ_BMIJ01000026.1 GCF_014641945.1 Marinobacterium zhoushanense | reverse complement strand
CTGGCCGGGGCGGGCAGGGTCGGTTGTGGTTCGTATTTCATGTGGCTCCCCTTACCTTGTCACCAGCGCCATGCGCTTGTTGTACCAGTTCATGAACAGTGAGGTCAGGATGCTCAGGCTCAGGTACACCGCCATGGTCATCGAGATCACCTCCACCGCCTGACCGGTCTGGTTCAGCGTGGTACCGGCGAACACCGAGACCAGGTCCGGGTAGCCGATCGCCGTGGCCAGCGAGGAGTTCTTGGTCAGGTTCAGGTACTGGCTGGTCAGCGGCGGGATGATCACCCGCATCGCCTGCGGGATGACGATCAGGCGCAGGGTGCGCACCTTGGGCAGGCCCAGTGCCGAAGCGGCCTCGATCTGGCCGTGGGGCACGGCGAGGATGCCGCCGCGCACGGTCTCGGCGATGAACGCCGCGGTGTAGATGGTCAGCGCCAGCCAGAGGGCAACGAACTCGGGGATGATGGTCATGCCGCCGCGGAAGTTGAAGCCCTTCAGTTCCGGATGATCAAACGTCAGCGGCGCGCCCGAGAGCAGGAAGGTCAGCAGCGGCAGGCCGAGGATCAGGCCGGCCACGACCCAGGGGGTCGGGAAGATCTGGCCGGTGGCGTCCTGGCGCTTATG
>NZ_BMIJ01000025.1 GCF_014641945.1 Marinobacterium zhoushanense | reverse complement strand
TGACTGGGGTGAAGTCGTAACAAGGTAGCCGTTGGGGAACCAGCGGCTGGATCACCTCCTTAAACGATAGCTGGATCTTGGCAAGCGTTCACACGAATTACCTGGTTGAAATGTTGAGAGAGCGTATCGGTCTTGAACCGAGATGTAGGCTTGTAGCTCAGCTGGTTAGAGCGCACCCCTGATAAGGGTGAGGTCGGTGGTTCAAGTCCACTCAGGCCTACCAATTTTGCGTCACTCTGCGTTAAATTCCTCGTCGCATAGCAGGCTATGCGTCCTCGGGATTTGCCTTGATTGACACAAAATTCTGCGGTTTGACCATATTGGGGCTATAGCTCAGCTGGGAGAGCGCCTGCTTTGCACGCAGGAGGTCTGCGGTTCGATCCCGCATAGCTCCACCATTCATCCTGAATGGTTGAGAACTTACAACAGAATACGCTGTGCCAGATTACCTGGTCATTGAAGCTCCCGAGAGTTTTAAAACATGCACTCGTTTGAGTTCATCTTTTAAAGCTTCACGCTTTAAACGCTCTTTAACAAATTGGATCTGAAAGATTGTCTTGTATTGTTTGATACAAGCGCCAACCGGCGAAATCGATCGTTACTAAACTATTCAACTGATCAGACGCCTTCGGGTTATATGGT
>NZ_BMIJ01000024.1 GCF_014641945.1 Marinobacterium zhoushanense | reverse complement strand
AAGTTTTCTACTTCAATAATCAAGGTAAGGTTTACAGAGCTGTTGCACACTATGAGTAAACATGCTCTAACAAACAATTGTAGTCGCCCGCAAGCGGGCTGGGACCTCCGCTGCTACGCAGCTCCGGCCCCTAAATTGGGCGTTATGAAACCCAAGATACTTCGTGTCATCGTAAGGTAGTACGGGTTGTTTAGAAGCCATAAAGAATGGTCTGTCCCGCGTCTTCGGGGTAGTCTGAAGGCTTAGGCAGTTAAACAAGCAAGGAGTGCTTGGCGAAAAGGGGTTCTAACCCTTCTCATCAGTAACTCCAACATAGGCAAACCAATCCTGGTGCCATGTGTTGGCACATCAGGCTTGGCGGTAGCGTGCCTGTCGGTATGGGGCAAATCAAACAAGGAAAGTGAAATGATTCAAAGCTATCAGTTCTTATCCTTTTTAAATAAGCTCTGTGCAGGAATAGGTTTTCATAACAAAGCACAGCAGTCGCTCCCGTTGGTCGCTGGGACCGCCAAAACGCTGCGCTTTTTTGTCGGCCCCTGTGCGCGGCTACATGGACTCCCCCTATTACCACAAGTGCTAAACTGATTTCGTAAGGTGGTCGGACTGCCGCTCTACATTCGGCCTGTATACTGGCTTCTCAGCCATGGCCATGATGAAACGCGCTGAACGGGACCTCATTCGTTAGACGGCCTTTAGTGGCCCCCCGCA
>NZ_BMIJ01000022.1 GCF_014641945.1 Marinobacterium zhoushanense | reverse complement strand
TGATTTCGTAAGGTGGTCGGACTGCCGCTCTACATTCGGCCTGTATACTGGCTTCTCAGCCATGGCCATGATGAAACGCGCTGAACGGGACCTCATTCGTTAGACGGCCTTTAGTGGCCCCCCGCACAGGCAGGTTTACCCGTTCTGGTCTGAGCCTTACGTCATCAGCGCCCTCGCGATAATCCGGTGGGTGTCTTCAGCGTTCGTCGCCTTAGGCGGCGAACGCTTTATACTCTTTACCTGACTGCAATATTGCCCAGATGATACGGGCGTTCTTCGCCGCCAACGCCACGGTGGCGCGCTTGTAGCCACGCCGTTCAATCAACGCCTTACACCATAGGCTCAGGCGATCCTGCTTATCTTTGATCGTTGCCAGCACCGCGCGTGTGCCGTGAATCAACAGCATGCGCAGGTACTTGTCGCCGCGCTTGGTGATACGCCCCAGGCGGGGTTTACCTCCGGTCGAGTATTGCCGGGGTACCAGGCCCAATAAGGCGGCGAAATCCCGGGCGCTGTCACAGTGTTGCGCGCGTCCAACCGAGGCGACGATGGCGGTGGCCGTCTGCGCCCCCACACCGGGAATGGTCATCAGGCGTTGAACGGTTTCGCTATGCTTGGCGATGATGTCGAAGCCGAGCTCACTCTCATCGATGCGCTGGTTGAGCAGCTTCAGATGGGCGTAGCACTCACCGATCAGTGACCGTGCGAGCGTGGGTAAGCCGTTCTCGGCGTCTTCCAGAATCAGCGGCAGTTCGCGCTGCAAGGTCCAACGGCTCTGGGGCACGATGAT
>NZ_BMIJ01000021.1 GCF_014641945.1 Marinobacterium zhoushanense | reverse complement strand
GTTATAAGCCAAGGGAGAGTTCGTGCATCTAGTCATGTTTGACATAGACGGTACGCTGGTCGAATCATACGATTTTGATACGGAGTGCTTTCAGGCTGCCGTCAAAGATGTGATTGGTATTTCGGTTGGCCCTGATTGGGGTCGATATCGTCATGTGACGGACTCTGGAATTCTTTCCGATATAATCGAACAGTCAGGCTTGGAGAATGACCGGGAGCGTATTTTTTTCGATGTAAAAAATCAATTTGTTAGTCGAGTAGAAAAATATATTTCATGCCACGATGTATCACCAATCTATGGGGCATTTGATTTTTTATCACGGCTCGTTAAGCGTCAGGATGTGGTGCTAGCTTTTGCAACAGGTGGTTGGGCAGAGTCTGCGAAAATGAAGCTAGATGCTGCGGGTATCAAACTTCCGGGTATAGCGCTGGCTTCGTCCTCAGACCACTACTGCAGAACAGAGATCATGAGGGTGGCCGAAATACGCGCAAGTAAGGAGGATTATGACTCTAAAACTTACTTTGGCGACGGACCTTGGGATCAGAAAGCGTCCGAAACACTAGGCTACAATTTTGTATCCGTGGGTAATCGTATTCGCAGTGCTCAATCAATCAATGATTACGCTGAATCCGATAAGGCATTGAGGTATATTGGCTTATAATTGGGCTGTTAGAGCAACAATGGATTGAGCATGAAAATAGACAAGGCATTCGCGGATAGTTTCGCAAAACACTGGATTAAGTCTTGGAATTCTCACGACCTGGAAGCGATTCTTTCTCATTACACGGAAGATTTCGAATTGCAATCCCCCATTATCACCGAGCGAATGGGAATACCCGAAGGTAAGTTAAAAGGAAAAATTGCTGTAAGCGAATATTGGGCGATAGGTCTTTCTGCAAAGCCTAAGTTACATTTTGAATTTATCAATGTATTCATAGGAATGGAGAGTCTTGTAATCTACTATAAAGGGCGCAAGGGATACTCTTCTGAAGTTTTCTACTTCAATAATCAAGGTAAGGTTTACAGAGCTGTTGCACACTATGAGTAAACATGCTCTAACAAACAATTGTAGTCGCCCGCAAGCGGGCTGGGACCTCCGCTGCTACGCAGCTCCG
>NZ_BMIJ01000020.1 GCF_014641945.1 Marinobacterium zhoushanense | reverse complement strand
TGGCTAAGCAATCATTTGAACGTAACAAGCCGCACGTCAACGTCGGCACCATCGGTCACGTTGACCACGGTAAAACCACCCTGACTGCGGCTCTGACCCGTGTATGTTCAGAAGTATGGGGCGGCGCAGCCGTTGCCTTCGACGGTATCGACAAGGCACCGGAAGAGCGCGAGCGTGGTATCACCATCAACACCTCGCACGTAGAGTACGAGTCCCCGACTCGCCACTACGCGCACGTTGACTGCCCGGGACACGCCGACTACGTCAAGAACATGATCACCGGTGCTGCTCAGATGGACGGCGCGATCCTGGTATGTTCTGCTGCTGACGGCCCCATGCCGCAGACGCGTGAGCACATCCTGCTGTCTCGTCAGGTAGGCGTACCCTACATCGTCGTGTTCCTGAACAAGGCCGACATGGTCGACGACGAAGAGCTGCTGGAACTGGTCGAAATGGAAGTGCGCGAGCTGCTGGACAGCTACGACTTCCCGGGTGATGACACTCCGATCATCATCGGTTCTGCGCTGATGGCGCTGAACGGCGAAGACGACAACGGCATGGGCACTACCGCTGTTAAGAAGCTGGTTGAAACCCTGGACGAGTACATCCCTGAGCCGCAGCGTCTGGTTGACCTGCCGTTCCTGATGCCGATCGAGGACGTCTTCTCCATCTCCGGTCGTGGTACCGTTGTTACCGGTCGTATCGAGCGTGGCATCCTGAAAGTGGGTGACTCCATCGAGATCGTGGGTATCAAGGACACCACCACTACTACCTGTACTGGTGTTGAGATGTTCCGCAAGCTGCTGGACGAAGGTCGTGCAGGCGAGAACGTTGGTGCGCTGCTGCGTGGTACCAAGCGTGACGAAGTTGAGCGTGGTCAGGTCCTGGCCAAGCCGGGCTCGATCACTCCGCACACTCAGTTCGAAGGCGAAGTCTACGTTCTGAGCAAGGAAGAAGGCGGTCGTCACACTCCGTTCTTCAAGGGCTACCGTCCGCAGTTCTACTTCCGTACTACCGACATCACTGGTGCGGTAGAGCTGCCGGAAGGTGTTGAGATGGTTATGCCGGGCGACAACATCCAGATGTCTGTCACCCTGATCAACCCGATCGCCATGGAAGAAGGTCTGCGCTTCGCGATTCGCGAAGGTGGCCGTACCGTTGGCGC
>NZ_BMIJ01000019.1 GCF_014641945.1 Marinobacterium zhoushanense | reverse complement strand
ATCGCCACGCGCTGCTGCTGACCGCCGGAGAGCTGCCCCGGGTACTTCAGCGCCTGCTCCGGGATCTTCACCCGCTCCAGGTACTTCATCGCCGTGGCCTCGGCCTCCTTGCGCGGCACCTTCTTGACCCAGATCGGCGCCAGCACGCAGTTCTCCAGCACCGTCAGGTGCGGGAACAGGTTGAAGTGCTGGAACACCATGCCCACGTCCTTGCGGATCGCCTCGATCTTCTTCACGTCCTGGGTCAGCGGCACGCCGTTGACGATGATGTCGCCGGCCTGGTGCTCCTCGAGCCGGTTGATGCAGCGGATCATCGTCGACTTGCCCGAGCCAGACGGGCCGCAGATGACGATGCGCTCGCCGCGCTTGACCTGCAGGTTGATGTTCTTCAGTACGTGGAACTCGCCGTACCACTTGTTCATGTCGCGCAGCTCGATCATCAGCTGATCGCCCGGCGCCTTGGCTGTATCGGTCATAGTCTCATTCTCCTATTCGGTTGCCGGGGCTCAGCGGTTGCCGTGGCCGGTTTGCAGACGTTTCTCCAGGTGCTGGCTGTAGCGCGACATGCTGAAGCAGAACAGCCAGAACACGAAGGCGACGAACACGTAGCCCTCGGTGGCGTAGCCGATCCATTTCGGGTCGTTGGTCGCCGCCTGGACGATGGCGAGCAGGTCGAACAGGCCGATGATCAGCACCAGACTGGTGTCCTTGAACAGCGCGATGAAGGTGTTCACCACCCCCGGGATCATCAGTTTCAGCGCCTGCGGCAGCACGATCAGGATCATCTTCTGCCAGTAGCCCAGACCCAGCGCATCGGCGGCCTCGTACTGGCCACGGCCGATCGCCTGCAGGCCGCCGCGGACCACCTCGGCCATGTACGCGGACTGGAACATGGTGATGCCGATCAGCGCGCGCAGCAGCTTGTCGAAGCTCATCCCCTCGGGAAAGAACAGCGGCAGCATCACCGAGGCCATGAACAGCACGGTGATCAGCGGCACGCCGCGCCACACCTCGATGTAGAACACCGACAGCGACTTGACGATCGGCATGTCGGACTGGCGTCCCAGCGCCAGCAGGATGCCGATCGGCAGCGAGGCGACGATGCCGACCACGGCCAGCACCAGGGTCAGGCTCAGGCCGCCCCAGAGGTGGGTGTCGACCGGCTCGAGGCCGGTATTCATCCCCAGGAAGCTGCCGCCGGTGAGCAGGATCAGCGCCACCACCGGGTAGACCACCAGGGTCAGCAGGGCGCCGAGCCCCTTGCGCGGCAGGCGCGGGATCGCCAGCCAGAGGATCAGCGCCAGCAGCAGGAAGAAGCTCAGGTTCAGGCGCCATGTCTGCTCGCTGGGGTAGAAGCCGTACAGGAACTGGTCCAGACGCTGGCCGATGAACACCCAGCAGGCGCCGCCGGAGCTGCAGTCCTCGCGCGTGGTGCCGGACCAGTCGGCGCTGACGAAGACCCAGTCCAGCACCGGCACCAGCAGGGTGTAGGCAAGCCAGGCCAGGATCAGCGTGGCCAGGGTGTTGAGCGGACCGTTGAACAGGTGCTTGCGCGCCCAGCCGATGGCGCC
>NZ_BMIJ01000018.1 GCF_014641945.1 Marinobacterium zhoushanense | reverse complement strand
CCGAAATACCAATCACATCTTTGACGGCAGCCTGAAAGCACTCCGTATCAAAATCGTATGATTCGACCAGCGTACCGTCTATGTCAAACATGACTAGATGCACGAACTCTCCCTTGGCTTATAACGCTCAATTAAGGGGCCGAAAAAGCGTAGCTTTTGAGGTCCCAGCCCGCTTGCGGGCGACTTGAATTATTTGTTAGTTTTTACTGTTTGGCCTCTGTATAAACCACAGGATATGACCACACTCCATACATATTAGACTACTCGCAGATTTATTTGCCCAGTCCATATTAAAAAAGGATGCTATGCTCGTATTGAGAAGGACTTGTTTAAGGATAAATTGGCGTTGTGAGCAATGAGGGCATACTATTTCTCTTTCGTTGATATAGAAAAATGCACCGTTCTTTTGGATTAGCTCGAACTTTGCCCCTTGCTTATCTCCCTTCCTCCTTGAGCGAACCGAGGCTACTAGCGTAACGATAGCCACAAATATTAAAAGAATAACTACCTGTGTAACTAAATCCATGCCTATCTCCCTAACTGGCCTGGAAAACTAACGCTCGTAACACTTGACCGAAAAGCGTAGCTTTTTGGGTCAAGTGCTTACGCTTGTTAAAAATTCATTTGTATATTCGATATTGTTTCTTAAAATTAAATAGAGAAAGCCGTACTTCTACATATAAATCATCACTATATTTTAGCTGACTCAATGTTTCTACTCTAACTATATCTCCGGTCTCAAGCTTTACGACACTTTTATAGTACTCTTGAAAGCCAGCTCTAGGAATGTTGAATTGAGAAATCTGATTATCATATATGGCAACAACTTTTATCTTTCCCATTGGAATACCAACATATAGGAAAACGAAAGCAATAACCATTAAAAGTGCGTATAAAGGATACCTTAGGTTTTTCATATTTTTAACGCCGCGTTAAAGGGCCGAAAAAGCGTAGCTTTTGAGGTCCCAGTTAGCAATGCGAACGATTTTCAATGCTTTGTTATGAATTTTGATTGCCGCATGCTACAGACCTAAGCTCTCTTTTATTTCAATAATCATTTTTGCAATTTTCATGTCGTGTTCTGGCGCTGCAGACAAGCCCATGCTTTCCGTTGAAACAACACTCAGATACTTAGCAATTGGTTCGGGTGACTCACTTTCCATTGCAAGAACGAAAACTCTGGGCAAGTAGGATTGATACTCATCCCTAGCCCAGTCTCCATCAGAGATTCCAATCGGATCCCATTTATAAAAAAGAATCTCATCAATTCTTTTATAGAGTTCCAGTTGAGCTGGTGGCAGTTTCTTTCCCATTGTATACTCATAACGCTGCAATAAACGGACCGAAAAGCGTAGCTTTTTGGGTCCGGTGGAGGCCCCTAGGGCCGGAACGAATTTAATTGCTTTGTTATACGTCATTTCACTTCCGACATAATCCATATTTTCTAAATATGGCCATTTGACGCTTAACAAGCCAACCAAACACCATCATTAACCAAGAATAAGAAGCCGCCACAACTAACAGATAATAGACATAAAACCCTTTAGATACATAGGTAACCAAAGTATTTACAGCAAAACAGAATAGAACAATTATCAATATAGACCATGGCTTGCGAATAAGCTGAAAAAGGCTTTTCTCATTTTTTGTCACCTGAACGATAGAAACAGGAATGATTATGAGAAAAAATGAGAGCACTACGACTAGTATAATTATTCCATCTATCATCAGCCGATCTCCCTATAGTAGCGTATAACGCCAGCCTATGGGGCCGGAACGAAGCGCAGCGCAGTGGAGGTCCCAGCCGCGATAGCGGCGATCATCAGGCTTTTGTTAGAGATTATAGTGCGCATACGCAGATTCGACCTTTCCAGAGTTAGAAAAATGAAATACTTCCGCCGATAGACCACGGACACCTTCGTAAATAAGTGTAACACTGTTGGCCCCTACCAATACGTTTAGAAGGGTAAAGTGTAGATTGGGACTTCTTTTTAAGGCACCCGCCCAGTATGACGCAATATCCTTTTTCCCTTTCAATTTTCCGGAGGGCACGTCTTCATACTTTTTAATCATCGGCGAAGACATTTCGAAGTCTTCTTCGTAATGCGCAAGAATTTTATCCAAATCATGGGAATTCCACGATTCAACCCACTCTTCCGCGAATTCCATTGCTTGAGTCATGTCCATATTTAATCTCTAACGCCCAATTTAGGGGTCGGAGCTGCGTAGCAGCGGAGGTCCCAGCCCGCTTGCGGGCGACTACAATTGTTTGTTAGAGCATGTTTACTCATAGTGTGCAACAGCTCTGTAAACCTTACCTTGA
>NZ_BMIJ01000017.1 GCF_014641945.1 Marinobacterium zhoushanense | reverse complement strand
CTGTCTTGTCGTTCGCTACAAGCTTCAACCGGTGCCACCTTGCTTCTTCAGCAGGGGCTCATCGATCTACATATTCAACTTTCAAACGCCTTGGGCGTTATATGGTCAAGCCTCACGAGCAATTAGTACTGGTTAGCTCAACGCCTTACAACGCTTACACACCCAGCCTATCAACGTCCTGGTCTCGAACGGCTCTTTAGGGACCTCAAGGGTCCAGTGAGATCTCATCTTGAAGGAGGCTTCCCGCTTAGATGCTTTCAGCGGTTATCCCGTCCGAACGTAGCTACCGGGCAATGCCACTGGCGTGACAACCCGAACACCAGAGGTTCGTTCACTCCGGTCCTCTCGTACTAGGAGCAACTCTTCTCAAATCTCAAACGCCCACGGCAGATAGGGACCGAACTGTCTCACGACGTTCTAAACCCAGCTCGCGTACCACTTTAAATGGCGAACAGCCATACCCTTGGGACCGGCTTCAGCCCCAGGATGTGATGAGCCGACATCGAGGTGCCAAACACCGCCGTCGATGTGAACTCTTGGGCGGTATCAGCCTGTTATCCCCGGAGTACCTTTTATCCGTTGAGCGATGGCCCTTCCATACAGAACCACCGGATCACTAGAACCTACTTTCGTACCTGCTCGACGTGTCTGTCTCGCAGTCAAGCACCCTTATACTCTTACGCTCATTGCATGATTTCCGACCATGCTGAGGGTACCTTCGTGCTCCTCCGTTACGCTTTGGGAGGAGACCGCCCCAGTCAAACTACCCACCACACAATGTCCTCGCCCCGGATAACGGGGCTGAGTTAGAACCTCAACAGTACCAGGCTGGTATTTCAAGGTCGGCTCCACGCGAACTGGCGTCCACGCTTCAAAGCCTCCCAGCTATCCTACACAAGTAATGTCAAAGTCCACTGTGAAGCTATAGTAAAGGTTCACGGGGTCTTTCCGTCTAGCCGCGGGGACGCTGCATCTTCACAGCGAGTTCAATTTCACTGAGTCTCGGGTGGAGACAGTGTGGCCATCGTTACGCCATTCGTGCAGGTCGGAACTTACCCGACAAGGAATTTCGCTACCTTAGGACCGTTATAGTTACGGCCGCCGTTTACCGGGGCTTCGATCAAGAGCTTCGCTTGCGCTAACCCCATCAATTAACCTTCCGGCACCGGGCAGGCGTCACACCCTATACGTCCACTTTCGTGTTTGCAGAGTGCTGTGTTTTTAATAAACAGTCGCAGCCACCTGGTATCTTCGACCGGTGTCAGCTCCAGACGCGAAGTCCTTCACCAACGCCGGCGTGCCTTCTCCCGAAGTTACGGCACCATTTTGCCTAGTTCCTTCACCCGAGTTCTCTCAAGCGCCTTGGTATTCTCAACCTGACCACCTGTGTCGGTTTCGGGTACGGTCCCGCATAACCTGAAGCTTAGAGGATTTTCCTGGAAGCTTGGCATCAACCACTTCGCTCCACATGGGAGCTCGTCATCAGGTCTCAGTCTTAGGAAGCCGGATTTGCCTAACTTCCCAACCTACACCCTTAAACACGGACAACCAACGCCGTGCTGGCCTAGCCTTCTCCGTCCCCCCGTCGCAGTTATGCGCGGTACAGGAATATTAACCTGTTTCCCATCGACTACGCTTTTCAGCCTCGCCTTAGGGGCCGACTCACCCTACCCCGATTAACGTTGGATAGGAACCCTTGGTCTTCCGGCGAGGGGGTTTTTCACCCCCTTTATCGTTACTTATGTCAACATTCGCACTTCTGATACCTCCACGGTGCCTCACAGCTTCCGCTTCAACGGCTTACAGAACGCTCCTCTACCATGCCCTAAGGCATCCGCAGCTTCGGTGTCTAGTTTGAGCCCCGTTATATCTTCCGCGCAGGCCGACTCGACTAGTGAGCTATTACGCTTTCTTTAAAGGGTGGCTGCTTCTAAGCCAACCTCCTAGCTGTCTAAGCCTTCCCACATCGTTTCCCACTTAACTAGAACTTTGGGACCTTAGCTGGCGGTCTGGGTTGTTTCCCTTTTCACGACGGACGTTAGCACCCGCCGTGTGTCTCCCATGATTGCACTCTTGGGTATTCGGAGTTTGCATCGGGTTGGTAAGTCGGGATGACCCCCTAGCCGAAACAGTGCTCTACCCCCCAAGGTGAGACATGAGGCGCTACCTAAATAGCTTTCGAGGAGAACCAGCTATCTCCGAGCTTGATTAGCCTTTCACTCCGATCCACAGGTCATCCGCTAACTTTTCAACGGTAGTCGGTTCGGTCCTCCAGTTGATGTTACTCAACCTTCAACCTGCCCATGGATAGATCGCCCGGTTTCGGGTCTACTCCCAGCAACTAAACGCCCTATTAAGACTCGGTTTCCCTACGCCTCCCCTACACGGTTAAGCTTGCTACTGAAAGTAAGTCGTTGACCCATTATACAAAAGGTACGCAGTCACCGTCCGTAAACGGCTCCCACTGCTTGTACGTACACGGTTTCAGGGTCTATTTCACTCCCCTCACAGGGGTTCTTTTCGCCTTTCCCTCACGGTACTGGTTCACTATCGGTCAGTCAGGAGTATTTAGCCTTGGAGGATGGTCCCCCCATATTCAGTCAAGATAACACGTGTCCCGACCTACTCGATTTCACTGTAAA
>NZ_BMIJ01000016.1 GCF_014641945.1 Marinobacterium zhoushanense | reverse complement strand
ACCCAGGTCGGTGGTGATCGTGGTCACGCCCTGAGAGGCGTTGGTCAGCGTGGCGGTGAAGGTGACGCTGGCGTCATCTTCGGTCACGTCCGAGGTGCTCAGGCTGACGTAGGTGGTGTCGATGGTGTCGCTGATCTCGACGGTTGCGCTGCCAGCCTCCGGATCTATCTGCAGATCCTCGAAGTTACCGCCGCTGGCACCGGTGATGGTCACGGTCAGGCTGTCCGGATCCACGTAGACGTCCGAATCCTGAGTATCGATCACCAGGGTACCGGTGGTCTCGCCGTCACCGATAACGATGGTGCCCATATCGGTTTCGATGGTGGTTGTGCCCTGAGAGGCATTGCTCAGCGTCGCGGTGAAGGTGGCGCTGGCGTCATCCTCGGAAACACTCTCCGCACTCAGACTGACATAGGTGGTATCAATGGTGTCATTGACTGTCACTGCGCCGGTATCGGTGGTGTCGAGCGAGTCGAAATCGCCACCTGAGGTGCCGGAGACAGAGACCGAGTAACTTTCACCGTCCACGTACGGATCATCACCCTGTACAGAGAAGGGCGTTGATGTTCCGCTGGTCTGTCCGACAGGAATCGTAATCGTGGCGCCATTACTCAGTGTAATAACCAGCGGGCTTCCGGATACTGCGACATCCACTGAGGCACTGATTGTTGCCAGCTCGGAACCTTCCAAGACTGTAACGTCGCCCAGGGTAAGCACTGCAGAAACCAGAGGAGCCAGAGGAGCCAGCTCTTCACTCACCGGCTGCTCAACACTTGAGCTGATCCCCACGGTGTCGTAACCAGCGGTCGGATCAACTTCACTGCCGGTGCGGTTTACGGTAACGAAGTCGGCACCGCCGTCATCACCACCAGTAGCACCTGCTGCCGGGGCACCCGCTGCGGTCGCTTCACCGATCTGAGTCGGGTCCTGACCGGCAAGGATAGCAGCCTGGATAGCGTCTACGTCATCAAATGAACCACTGTCAGCCACAGCTTCACTGGTGTCGAACTGATCAGCCGGGGTGTAAGTGTCGGAGGTGGCGAGCCAGCTCTGGCCGCCTTCAAGCACGATTGGGCCGCCGACATTCATCGCAATTTCGATCTGTGCATCCGGACCGGTACGGATCACTTCGTCGGCATAGATCACATCGCCGGCCATCAGTACACGCTCAGAACCGTCAGCGGCTACGGCTACGACCTGCCCTGACACGCTGTTGACGGTGCCGATAACATCGCCCGCCATCTGTCCTTCTGCACCGGAGGTCTCGGCTCCTGCACTGGCAGCAACCCAGTTGTCGTTACCGCTTATGGCAACGGTCTCACCGTTCGCCAGGGCGATCTCTACACGCGCGCCTTCCGCTGTGCGTACAACTTCATCGGACATGACAGCATCGCCAAGCGCGAGTACGCGCTCAGTACCATCGGCCGACACCGCTACGGCGCTACCATCTAGAAAAGTTACATTCCCGATGACTTCTGACATGACACACCTCCAGTTCCTTGAATTGGTCTCTAATCCGATTAAAGACTCTCGTTAACCTTTGCGTAAGTGGACCTGAGTACAGGCACGACGCTTTGGTGTTAATTTTATGTATCAGGGGACCAGTTAAGCAGGCTTGAGTACAGTCACCATTGTACCCAGGTACAATGCGGTCGATTTTATTGATGTTAATCAGTAGAACCGGTCAAACCCGCATCTTTGCCAACTGTAAACGAGAGTAAACATCTATCAGTGTCCGGTGGCGTTTAAAGCTCTCCAGCGATTCGCTACTGCTGATTAACTCGGTAAACAGTTCACGACCGTCGAGCATTGCCAAAGCCCTGGTCATCATCGCTTCGCCATAGATCCGGATCAGTAAAGCGCTATAGCTCTCAAGCGCACGCATGGGATCAAGCTCTATATTCAGCAGTGTTTGCAGGCAACGGTATAGCAACCTGCGCGGATTAGGCAGATGAGCGGACTCCAGCACTGCATCGAGACAGTCAAGCGCCCCCTCTTTATCACCGGTCGCCAGCAATAACAGGCTGCGCAGCTCTCCAACGCTCAACGTTTCCCAGACACTGCCCTCATCGGGTACCACCCCTAGCAGGCCCGCCACCAGCTGTGCATCGTCGAAACCCTCCGCCACCAGGGCATCGAGCAGCTCCTCATGATCCTCCTGCTCCAGCTCCGGCAACGCCAGCACTGACGCACGAATATCGTTTGCAGCGTTATTGTTTCGCCATATCAACTTATCGACGGGATAGATCTCGGACATCCCCGGAACGATGATACGGCAGGTGTAGATCCCGAGGTGCTCGTAGTCGGCTATATAGATATCCATATCGACACGGTGGATGCGATGACAGAGATCCTCGAACTCCGCCTGCCGATCCCCTTCGATATTCCACTCGGTGAAAGGGTAATCGCTGTTTTCGGACAAAAGATCCCAGGCCACCACCCCGCTTGAGTCGCTGAAATGCGTTTCCAAATTACGCGGCGCCGCTGCCTCATCGACATCAAAGCTGGGTAACGGAAAATCCACCAACTGATCCAGCTCCCGCCCCTGAAGCAGTTCGGTTAACGAACGCTCCAGTGCAACCTCAAACTTGGGATGAGCACCAAAGGAGGCGTAGCAGCCGCCATCGGTCGGATTGATCAGGGTGACATTCACCATCGGGAACTTGCCGCCGAGGGACGCATCCCGCACCTCGACCACGAAACCGCGAGCACGCAGCTCTCGTATGCCCGCCTGAATTTTGGGATAGCGGCGAATGACAGAAACCGGGATCGGCGGCAAACTGATTCCAGTGGAGATGATCGTATTCTTAATATGGCGCTCGAATATCTCTGACAGCGCCTGCACCCTCGCTTCCCACTTATTGTTGCCGGCCGCCATACCGTTACTGGCGTATAGATTGCCAATGATATTAACCGGGAACCAAACCTCATCGCCGGTACGCTGGCGTATGAACGGCAGTGCACAGATACCGCGATCGGCTCGGCTGGAGTTGAGGTCGATCAGCTCTGCGGGATCGAGTTCATCATGAAGGTCGTAATGGTCGCGAGTGACCTCATCGAGCAATCCGTCTGGCCATCGTCCAACCACGGGCTCGAACCAACGCTCATTGGGATAGTGAACGAAATCCGCACCGGCAAGCTCTTTACCCAGGTAATAGTCGGTAAAAAAATAGTTAGTGCCGAGCCGCTCGTAAAACTCACCCAATGCACTGGCCAACGCCGCCTCTTGAATCGAGCCCTGGCCATTGCTGAACAGCAGTGGACAGTTGCGGTCACGAATCTGTACCGACCAGACGGAGGGAACCGGGTTAAGCCAACACACCTCTTCTATATCAAATCCGAGCGCCTTGAGTCCTTCGCTCATACGCGCTATGGACTCCTCCAGCGGCACATCTTTTCCTGGAATTCGGGTCATGGGGCACTAGCTCCTGGCTGCACTGAGCTAAACGTAAGTCATTATTTGATCAGGAGATTACACCTAAAGACAGGAGCACGAAAACTTTTAAAATGGGTGCTTGACGCACCCTGCCCCGGTCTTTAATATACGCGCCTCGGTTGAGGTGTTCCTCGATAGCTCAGTTGGTAGAGCAGTAGACTGTTAATCTATTGGTCGCTGGTTCGAGTCCAGCTCGAGGAGCCAATCACCTTACCGAATCGGGATATTCCTCGATAGCTCAGTTGGTAGAGCAGTAGACTGTTAATCTATTGGTCGCTGGTTCGAGTCCAGCTCGAGGAGCCATCCTGATATAGTTAAAGTGTCGGAGCATAGCGCAGTCTGGTAGCGCATCTGGTTTGGGACCAGAGGGTCGGGGGTTCGAATCCCTCTGCTCCGACCACTCTCTATATCCTCCCTGAACCACCCTAGTGATTTACACATATTCATCCGGGTTGGTTGATTCAGCATGAACGTCCTTGTTATCGGCTATGTCTGGCCTGAACCTGCGTCCAGTGCCGCCGGCTACCGCATGCTTGCCCTGCTTGATGCATTTCGCCTCCAGAACTGGCTGGTCACCTTTGCCAGCCCTGCCGAGAAGAGCATCCACCGCGCCGATCTACCCGCCCGCGGTATCCGCGAAGTCAACATCGCCCTCAATTGTTCCAGTTTTGACGATTTCATATGCGAACTTCAGCCCGATCTGGTGATGTTCGATCGCTTTATGATGGAGGAACAGTTCGGCTGGCGGGTGGAGAAACACTGCCCGCAGGCGATCCGCCTGCTCGATACCGAGGACCTCTCCTGCCTGCGCCACGCCCGTCACCAGATCTGCAAACAGAGCGGACAGGTCCAGCTGGATGTGCCTGCAGAGTTACTTTTTTCGGAACATGCCAAGCGTGAAGTTGCCGCAATCCTGCGCAGCGACCTGACACTGATGATATCCAGGGCCGAGATCGACCTGCTCAGGAACACCTTCAAGGTTGACCCGGCCCTGCTGCTGGACTGCCCATTCATGCAGCCTTCGGTATCGGCGGAGCAACAGGCACTACTGCCCTCTTTTGACCATCGCCGGCATTTCATCGTAATCGGCAACTTCCGTCATGCGCCCAACTGGGATGCCGTACTCTGGTTAAAGCAGGCGATCTGGCCGCTGATCCGCACCCGCCTACCGGAAGCTGAACTGCATATCTACGGTGCCTACCCACCGCCCAAGGCCACACAACTGCACAATCCCAAGCAGGGTTTCCTTATCAAGGGGTGGGCTGAAGATGTGGATCAGGTGATGCGACTAGCCCGTGTCAATCTGGCACCGCTACGTTTCGGCGCCGGCCTCAAGGGCAAACTGGTCGATGCCCTTGCCTGCGGCACTCCGTCGGTTACCACCTCTATCGGGGCGGAAGGCATGGCTGGAGAACACGCCTGGCCACAACCTGTCACGGATGATCCCGAGCAGTTCGCCAACCGCGCCGTGGCACTTTATACCGAGTCACAGCAGTGGCTTGCTTGCCAGCAGCAAGGCTTTGCGCTGCACAACCAGCGCTTTGATTTTGACCCACATGCCAGCACATTGATTGAGCGCCTACAGCATCTCAGCCGTGAACTGGACAGCCACCGACTGGCCAACTTCACCGGCGCCATGCTCCGACACCACAGCATGAGGAGCACGCAGTACATGGCACAGTGGATCGAGGCCAAGAACCGCAAGCCACAGGATAAGAAATAGACGGGTCTGGCGAGATAGCGGCTACCCAAACAAAAAGCGGAACCCGATTTATTCAGGGTTCCGCTTTTTGACATCCAGGCCATAGAGATAGAGAACGGCTTTTTCTCAGCGCCTCTCCCTACCCGTCAAGCAGGCTTACATATTCGGATAGTTCGGCCCGCCGCCGCCCTCCGGTACCACCCAGGTGATGTTCTGCGCCGGATCCTTGATATCGCAGGTCTTGCAGTGGACACAGTTCTGCGCATTGATCTGGAACCGCGGACCGTTTTCGTCCTCCACCACTTCATACACCCCCGCCGGACAGTAGCGCTGGGCCGGTTCGGCGAATCGGGGCAGGTTCTGCGCAATCGGGATGCTGGCATCCTTCAGCTGCAGGTGGCTGGGCTGGTCCTCCTCGTGATTGGTGTTGGACAGGAACACCGAGGAGAGCTTGTCGAAACTCAGTTTGCCGTCCGGCTTCGGATACTCGATCTTCGGGCACTGGTCCGCCGGCTTCAGCTGGGCGTAATCCGGCTTGTCGTCGTGCAGGGTGAGCGGCAGCTTGCCGTTGAACAGGTTCTGGTCGATGAAGTTGAACGCCCCGCCAAGGATCGGACCGAACTTGTGCATTGCCGGGCCGAAGTTGCGCGAGCGGAACAGCTCGTCGTAGACCCAGCTCTGCTCGAACTTGTCGGCGAAGTTGGTCAGTTCGGTGTTGGCCTGCTCGGCGCCGATCGCCTCGAACACCGCCTCGGCCGCCAGCATGCCGGACTTCATCGCCGTGTGGGTGCCCTTGATCTTGCTGAAGTTCAGCGTACCGGCGTTGCAGCCGATCAGCAGGCCGCCGGGAAAGCTCATCCTGGGCAGGGCGTTGAAGCCGCCCTTGGTGATGGCGCGAGCACCGTAGGATACGCGAGTACCGCCCTCGAGGTACTGCGCCAGCACCGGGTGGTGCTTCAGGCGCTGGAACTCGTCAAACGGACTCAACCAGGGGTTGGTGTAGTTCAGGTCGACGATCAGACCGACCACCGCCTGGTTATTCTCCAGGTGGTAGAGGAAGAAACCTCCGGTGGTATCACCCTCAAGCGGCCAGCCGGAGCCGTGCACCACCAAGCCCGGCTGGTGCTTGGCCGGGTCGATATCCCAAAGCTCCTTGATGCCGATGCCGTAGTGCTGGGCATCGGCTTGCGTGTCCAGCTGAAACTGCTCGATCAGCTGCTTGCCGAGATGGCCGCGACAGCCCTCGGCGAACAGGGTGTACTTGGCGTGCAGCTCCATCCCTTCGGTGTAGTTGGGGCCCTGCTCACCGGCCGCGGTGATACCCATATCGCCGGTGGCGATGCCTTTCACCGAACCATCATCGTTGTACAACACTTCCGCGGCGGCAAAGCCGGGGAACACCTCAACGCCAAGCGCCTCCGCCTGCTCGGCCAGCCAGCGGCACAGGTTGCCCAGGCTGACCACGTAGTTGTTCAGCCCGTGTCCAGTGTTGTGCATGGTCTTGGGGATCAGTGCATTGGGCAACTTCTTCGCCCCTGCCTCACTCTTGAGCAGGTAGAGCTCATCGGCGGTCACCGGGGTGTTCAGCGGTGCGCCCATCGCCTTCCAATCCGGGAACAGCTCATCCAGGGCACGGGACTCGATCACTGCACCGGAGAGGATATGCGCGCCCACCTCCGAGCCCTTCTCCACCACGCACACCGTCAGCTCCTGCTCTGCTTCCTGGGCCTGCTGCATCAGGCGGCAAGCCGCCGACAGACCGGCCGGACCAGCGCCGACGATCACCACATCAAATTCCATCGATTCGCGCACAACACACCTCGAAAGTTTCCTTCGACACCACCGGCGTAGATCGCCACAAGTATCGGTTTCTCTTGATTTTTTGGCCTAGTCTCTCAGCCAATTGAGCGTTTGACAATGACCGATGAGGTATAACAATTAGCATTTTCAGACATCAGACGTGGTGTTCACTCAGCCTGAGTACACTTTTCCGGCCACCTGATGAACCTTCTGTGCCCCGTTGTGCACCACGGACTAGAACCCTGTCCAAACTGGTGATGAATTAAAAAAGCACCATCCTTGGTACTGAAAAGGGCAAATAGCGGCCGTCCTCTGGCCCGTAATTACACCAGGGTGCGGAGTTTCGGCTTAAATTCGTTCGAACAATACAGCGATACCCTGACCACCGCCGATGCATAGGCTGACCATCGCGAAGCGGCCGCCGATGCGCTGTAGCTCGTACAGTGCTTTCACCGTGATCACGGCACCGGTGGCACCGATCGGGTGACCGAGCCCGATACCGCTTCCGTTCGGGTTCAAGCGCTCGCGGGGCAGATCTAGCTCACGGGCCACTGACAGGGCCTGGGCAGCAAAGGCTTCGTTGACTTCGTAAATATCGATGTCGGTCACCGACAGGTTGTTGCGAGTCAGGATCTCACGGATCGCCGGTACCGGGCCGATACCCATGTATTTCGGCTCCACGCCAACCACGGAGTAGTCCACCAGGCGGCCCAATATCTGGCGGCCTTCAGCCTGCGCCTTTTCGCGCTCCATCATCAGCACGGCCGCCGCAGCATCGTTGAGGCCTGACGCGTTACCGGCCGTGACCGTGCCTTCGCGTTTGAATACTGGCTTCAACTTGGCCATATCGGCCAGTTCGCAGTCGAAGCGCACATGCTCGTCCCGGTCGAATACCACTGGCCCCTTGCGGCTCTTCAGCTCGATCGGCAGGATCTGAGACTCAAAGCGTCCCTCTGCGATGGCGCGCTGGGCACGCATATGGCTTTCCACCGCCAATTGGTCCTGCTCCTCGCGGCTGATGCCGTACTTCTCCGCCAGATTCTCGGCGGTGACACCCATATGGGTCTTTTCCATCGGACAGTGCAGTGCCGCGGTCATTGCATCGATCATCTCGCCGTTGCCCATGCGCTGACCGAAACGGGCGGTCTGCAGCCAGTATGGCGCCAGGCTCATCGACTCTGCACCACCGGCCACGACGGTATCGCAGACACCGAGCTCGATCTGCTGCGCCGCGCTGACAATCGCCTGCAGGCCACTGCCGCAGAGACGGTTTACGGTCAGCGACGCGGTTTGCTCGGCCAGCCCGCCCTTCAGCGCCGCAACGCGGCCCAGGTACATGTCGGCGGGATCGGTATGGATCACGTTACCGAACACACACTGGGCTACGGACGCCGGTGCAACACCGGCACGGCGTACGACTTCGGCCACCAATTTGCCGGCCAGCTCGCTCGGCGCCTGATCTTTCAGGCTACCGCCGAAATCACCGATGGCCGTGCGGGCACCGCTGACAACCACAACTTCACGTTTCTGCATGTTTTTTCCTTAAAACTGGCCTGCCAGCTGGGCGCGGATGCGCTTTTTATCAAGCTTGCCGACGCTGGTAACCGGAATGGAATCGACGACGCGGATCTGCTCCGGAATCGCCCACTTGTTGATCTGGCCACTGTCGACGTACTGCATCAGGTGCGCCTTGATCTGGTCGGCATCCACCTCGGCACCTTCGGCGGGCACGATCATCGCCAGCGGCCGCTCGTCCCAGCGGGGATCGGGCACGCCGACCACCGCCACGTTGGCCACTGCCGGGTGCTTGCTGATCAGGCTCTCAAGCAGCAGCGAGGAGATCCACTCACCACCGGTCTTGATCACATCCTTCATGCGGTCGCGGATCTGGATCACGCCATCGGCATTGATCGAGGCCACATCACCGGTGTGCAGCCAGCCGCCCTGCCAAAGCTCGGCCCCCTTTTCCGGTTCGCGCAAATAGCCCTGGGTCAGCCAGGGCGTACGTACCTGCACCTCGCCGACGCTGAGATCATCCGCTGCCACCGGGTTACCCACATCGTCCATTAGGCGTAACTCAACCAGCGGCAGCGGCACGCCGGTACGCATACGCAGCGCGATCTGCTCCTCCATAGACAACTGAGCCTGTGCCGGACTCAGATGGCTTATGGTCAAAATTGGGCAGGTTTCGGACATGCCATAACCGGTATAGAAACGGATACCCCGCTCAGACATTTTGCGCACCAGCGCCTCGGTTGGCGCCGCGCCGCCGGTCATCAGTTTCCAGCGACTCAGGTCGGTAGACTCGGCCTCTTCGGAGTTCAGGATCATCTGCAACACCGTGGGTACGCCGTGAGAGAAGGTCACCCCCTCCTCCCGGTACAGACGCACCAGGCGGTTCGGCTCATAGCGGCCCGGGTAGACCTGTTTCACGCCTAGCAGCGTGGCCACATAGGGGATACCCCAGGCGTGGACATGAAACATCGGCGTCATCGGCATGTAGACGTCTTCCGAGCGCAGTAGCGGCACCCCGTCGAAGGCCGCCAGCGTGGTCGCCGTGGCGAGTGTATGCAGCACCAACTGGCGGTGACTGAAATAGACCCCCTTGGGATTACCGGTGGTACCGGTGGTGTAGAACGTGGTGGCGACGGAGTTCTCATCGAAGTCAGGGAAGTCGTAGCTGACCTCAGCAGCGGCCAACAGCACCTCGTATTCGCCGAGCGTCTCGAATGTGGCGCGTCCCGATGCCTCGCCGTCGTTGAGCTGGATATAGCCCTGCACTGTCGGCAACTGGTCGACCAGTTGCTCGACAATGGGCAAGAAGTCGTCATGCACCAACACCAGCTTGTCTTCCGCGTGCTGCATGGTGTAGCCGATCTGGTCGATACTCAGGCGCACGTTGACGTGGTGCAGCACCGCGCCAATCATCGGCACGGCGAAATAGGCTTCCAGATAGCGGTGGCTGTCCCAGTCCAACACCGCCACGGTATCGCCGGCGCCGATCCCGGCCTCGGTCAGCACGTTGGCCAGACGGGCGATACGCTGACTTAACTGGCGGTAGTCGTAACGATGGGCGCCGCTGACGATTTCGCCGCCCGGCGCATAGCGCTGTCCGGACAGCAACAGCTGCTTGATCAGCAGCGGGTACTGGTAAGCACCAGGAGCCGACTCAATTATTCTTGTATTCATCGGTTTTACCTAAGGTCGTAGAAGCACTGCATATAGAGCAGCGGCTAAATCAGAGTTTTTCCGCCAGCTCCGGCAGAGCCTGGAACAGGTCCGCCACCAGACCGTAGTCGGCGACCTGGAAGATCGGCGCCTCCTCGTCCTTGTTGATCGCCACGATCACCTTGGACTCCTTCATCCCGGCCAGATGCTGGATCGCGCCGGAGATACCGACGGCGATGTAGAGTTCGGGGGCGACGATCTTGCCGGTCTGGCCCACCTGCATATCGTTGCTGACGAAGCCGGCATCGACCGCGGCACGCGACGCCCCGATCGCCGCGCCGAGTTTGTCGGCCACTTTCTCGAGCAGGGCGAAGTTGTCGCCGTTGCCCATGCCGCGACCGCCGGAGATGATGACGCGGGCGCTGGCCAGCTCCGGACGCTCGGATTTGACCAGCTCCTCGCCGACAAAGGCGGAGGTGCCGGCGTCACAGGTCTGGCTCAGGGTTTCGATGGCGGCACTGCCGCCCTCGGCCGCAGCCTTGTCGAACGCCGAGCTGCGCACGGTGATCACCTTGATCGCATCCTGCGACTGTACCGTGGCGATGGCGTTCCCGGCGTAGATCGGGCGCTTGAAGGTATCGGCGGACTCGACGCTGATGATTTCGGACAGCTGACCCACGTCGAGCAGCGCGGCCACGCGCGGCATGACATCCTTGCTGGTGGTGCCGGCCGGGGCCAGCAGGTGGCTGTAGCCGGTGGCCAGCTCCACGATCAGCTGTGACAGGTTCTCGGCCAGGCCGTGCGCATAGGCCGGGGCATCGGCCAGCAGCACCTTGGCGACACCGGCAGCCTTGGCGGCCTCATCGGCCACCGCGCCACAGCCGCTGCCGGCGACCAGCAGGGTGATGTCGCCGCCGATCTGCTGGGCGGCGTTCAAGGCGCTCAGGGTGGCGGGGTTGAGGGCCTGATTGTTGTGTTCGGCGATCAGTAGAATGCTC
>NZ_BMIJ01000015.1 GCF_014641945.1 Marinobacterium zhoushanense | reverse complement strand
GCGTTCGACGTGATCAACCCGGCCACCGAAGCCGCCATCGCCTCAGGCCGGATGGCCTCGGTCGAACAACTGGATCAGGCCGTAGCCGCCGCGCGCCAGGCGTTCCAGAGCTGGCGTAAAACCTCCGATGCCGAGCGCACCGCGCTGCTGCACAAGGTCGCAGACCGTATCGAGACCAATGCCGACGAGCTGGCCCGCATCATCGTGCAGGAGCAGGGTAAACCGCTGTTTCTGGCCCAGATGGAGGTCGGTGGCGCCGTGGCCTGGACACGCTACAACGCCGACCTGGAGATCCCGGTCAAGCTGATCGAGGACAGCGAGCACAAGCGCATCGAAGGCCATCGCAAGCCGCTCGGTGTGGTCGCCTCCATCACCCCCTGGAACTGGCCGCTGATGATCGCCATCTGGCACATCATCCCGGCCCTGCGTACCGGCAACACCGTCGTGTGCAAACCCTCCGGGCTGACGCCGCTGAATACTCTGCGTCTGGTTGAGATCATCAACGAGGTGCTGCCCGCCGGCGTGGTCAACCTGGTCACCGGTGAACGCGAGATCGGCGAGGCGATCAGCCGTCACTCCGGCATCGACAAGGTGATCTTCACCGGCTCGACCCCGACCGGACAGAACATCATGGCCAACGCGTCGGGCAACCTGAAGCGCCTGACCCTGGAGCTGGGCGGCAACGATGCTGCCATCGTGCTGCCCGGCACCGATGTGGATGCCGTAGCGGAGGGGATCTTCCAGACCGCCTTCCTGAACATGGGCCAGACCTGTGCCGCGCTGAAGCGCCTCTACGTGCATGACAGCCTGTACGATGCCCTGTGCACCAAGCTGGCCGAGATCGCCAACGCCCAGGTGGTCGGCGACGGGCTGGCCGAGGGCACCAGCTTCGGTCCGGTACAGAACGCCAACCAGTTCCAGCGCGTCAAAGAGCTGGTCGAGGATGCCAAAGCCCGGGGCGGGCGTATCCTCAGCGGCGGTGCACCGGTCGACGGCAAGGGCTACTTCTACCCGCCGACCATCGTCGCCGATGTCAGTAACGGCGTGCGCCTGGTCGACGAGGAGCAGTTCGGTCCGGCCATGCCGGTGATCCGCTATAGCGATATCGACGAGGCGATCCGCCTGGCCAACGACTGCCCCTTCGGCCTTGGCGGTTCAGTGTGGGGACCGGACCTCGCACAAGCAAACAGCATCGCTCGGCAGTTGGAGTGCGGCACCGTGTGGATCAACGGCCATGCCGAGGTCCTGCCCCACGCCCCGTTTGGCGGCTGCAAGCTATCCGGTGTCGGCGTCGAGTTCGGCGTCGAAGGCCTGCTGGAGTACACCCAGCTGCAAGTCGTCAACTGCAACCGGTAACGCACAACAGAGCACCACAGTAAAACCGCAACACCCCTTCAACATTCAGTTACCACCATGGCTCTCTGTCACACAGAGGACTCTCTTAGCCCCCTACTCTGGGGGCTTCTTTTTGCCTATTCACCATTCCGGGCGGCGCCAGGGGCGGCCTGGATCTATACACCGTTAGAGATAAGCGCCAGCAAGAATCTCGGGATCCTCCCGTAGTTGCTCGGCGCTGCCGGAATAACAGACCTTTCCCGATCGCAGCACGATAACGCTATCCGCTATCGACAATGCCACCTCGGTAAACTGCTCGACCAGAAGTACGCCGGTTCTCAACTTGACCAACTGCTCCAGCGTCTTGACCAGGCGTTTTACGATCAGCGGGGCGAGCCCCAGTGACATCTCATCGATCAGAAGGTACTGAGGTTTCGCCATCAGTGCATGGCCGATCGCCAGCATCTGCTGCTGTCCCCCCGACATGGTACCGGCGATCTGCTGCTTGCACAGAGCCAGCTCCGGAAACAGCTCATAGATCTGCTTGAGCGTCTCCACCAGCTCTGTCTGCTTCAACAGCGCGCCTGCCGCACGCAGGTTTTCGTCCACACTCAGCGATGCCAGCACTCGGTGCCCCTCGGGTACGGCTGCGACGCCATGGCGGCGAACCTGTTCGGGTGAGGCATTGGTGATCGGCTGACCGGCCACACTGATGCTGCCCGTCTCGACCGTCATCATCCCCGCGATGGCCAGCACGAGTTCGGATTTACCGGCCCCGTTCGCGCCCAGTAACGCGGTAACCTTACCGGGCTCAACCTGCAGCGACACCTGCTTAACAATTGCCTTGCCGTTTTGACAGACGGTTAGCTCTTCAACGCTGAGTGTCATGCCTCGACCTCCTCTACTCCCAGGTATGCGGCCTTCACCTTGGGATCCGCCAATACCTTTGCGGTCTCGCCAAAGGCGATCCGTTTACCGAAGTCGAGTACCAGCGTTTCGGCGCAGACGCGCGAGATTAGATCCACGTCGTGGTCGATGATCAGCGTGGTCGCCTGGGTCAGCGTCGGTATTTTCAGAATCAACTCACCCAGATGGTCGGTTTCCTCCTGCTGCAGGCCACCACAGGGTTCATCGAGCATGACAATTTTGGGTTTTCCGATGATACAGCGCCCCAGGTCGGTCAGACGTTTCTCATACGCGTTGAGCGAGTCCGCCTTGCGGTTAACCAGCCGGGTGATCGCCAGCGACTCGATGGCCTGTTCGACCTCTGCCCGCTTTTCATCCCTGGACAGAGGCAGGTTGTCGGTGATCGCCAGCAGGTTGTCCAACACCGTCAGATCATCGGCGATCTGCTCTTTCTGAAACGATCGTCTGAGTCCCCAGCGGGTACGCTTGAATGGATTCAGCGCATCGATCTTTTCATCGTTCCAGGCGATTGCGCCGTCATAATCCAGAAACCCGGAGATCGCGTTCATGGTGGTTGTCTTGCCCGCACCATTGGGACCGATGATCCCCGAAATGGACTGCGTGAAGTGCGCCGAGATGGCATCCAGCGCGGTCACGCCACCGAACCGAACAGTTAGATTGTCGAGACTTATCATGTGCGCTTACCCACTTTGCCGAACAGGTCGATGAGTTGGCCGGAGAGGCCGTTTGGTGCGGTGATAATCGCGTGCAGCAGTGCGGCGCCAAAAATCACCAGCGCGATATCCGCGTCGATGGTCCAGTCGTTGAACAGCGCCGGCACCACGCGATACAGCACACCGGCGATCACCACACCCAGCCAGCCGCGAGAGCCGCCAACCACCATCAGTGCAAACAGCATGATCGACTCGGAGGCTCTAAAAGTCGCGGGATCGAGCAGGCCCAGACCGCCAGCCAGCAGACCGCCGCTGGTACCGGCCAGAAACCCCGCCAAGCCAAACGCCCAGGCCTTGTAGTACACCACGTTGACACCGGACGCGTAGGCCGCCGCTTCCGAGCGACGGATCATCGCCCAGGCCCGTCCTGGCGCCGCGCGCATATGCAGCTCGATAATCAGGAAACCAACGACGATGGCGAAGATGATGTAACGCAGGTAGTCAGCGTCATCGGTCGCCACCAGCGGGCGTCTGAACGGCGCTGCAACCGAGGGCATGACACCCCAGAACCCCTCCCCTCCATTGGGGAAACGGTAGGTGGAGAAGATAACCTCCAGTCCGCCCGCGGCCATCAGGGTGATGAGCGCCAGGTAGAGCCCGCGCATCTTCAGCGCGGGCATCGCCAGAAGCCAGCCAAAGACCAGGGTAACGGCCCCCGCAACGGCCAGGTTAATCTCGAACGGCAGATCGAAGGCGTGGTTCATGCGCAACATGACCCAGCCGCCGATCCCCATCAGGGCAACCTGTCCCAAGGAAACCATGCCCAGCCGCGCATACATGAAAGCGACGCCCGAGGCGGCCAGGATAAAGCACCCGGTGGAGATAAAGATCTTGATCCACTGCCCACCGGCCAAAACGGGAAGAAAGGTAAACGCAAGCAGTGCGAACAGCAGCCCGATCTTAGCTGACTTGGTCATCTGCATTATCTGGGTTATCTGCATGATCAATTACCCGCGAAGTAGTTGGTACGACCGCGCTGGACCCACATCAGCACAATGATCGCGATGACAAAGGGCGCCATGGGGCGTACGGATTTGAGTACCGGATGCAGGGTCAACATCGACTCGATCACGCCGATGCAGAGTCCCGCTATAAGCACCACGCCCAGATTTCGCAGCTGACCGCAAATCGCCGCCGAGATCGCCGGGATAACCATAAAGGTGATCACGAATGGCTCGAGGCGCACCAGATCGCCGAACATCAGTCCGGTAAACCCGGCGATCAAACCTGAAATGCCCCAGGCGATGGTCTCGGTTTTGACGATGGGAATGCCGATCAACGCCGATATATCCCGATTGTCGGCCAGGGCTCTCATATTGAGTCCGGTACGGGTCTTGGACAGGTAGAGCCAGACCGCGATGACGATGGCGATTGCGGCCAGGATGACGATCAGTCGCGTCAGCGTTATGCGCAGGCCCAGCAGCGTATAGGAGATTTTGTCACTGGGCAGCGCAAACTTACGGACATCATCCTCCCAGGCAAACGCGGTAATGCCGAGCACGATCAACGCAAATCCCAGGGTGGCGACCGCTTTCACCACCGGATCGCGCCACGCCAGGCCCGGTGCGATCAAACGGCCATACACAAGGGCAAGCAGAGTCGTGGTGGCGATACCGATAACCCAAGTGGCTATTTGGGGAAAATTCCACTGCTGCAGTTGCCAGGCCAGCATGACGCCGAGCGCACCGATCGCGCCGTTCGACAGGTTAAGAACGCCGGTCGCCCTAAAGAGTACGACCAGACCGATGCCGCCTAACGAATAGAGAGAGCCAACGGCCAAACCGGAGACGACAAACAGACCGACCACACTGGAGGGTTTACCCCAGGCGAGATAGGTGCACGTACCCAGCATCAAGGCGGTTACGATAAACAGGGTGAGAGTTCGTTGAGCCATGTTGTACGTTCTTTTAGTGTTCAGCCCGGCAGGTGCCGGGCTGATGGTGGGCAGTGTTAACGCAGACCGAGCGTTTTTTCCGCGTCCAGAATCGGCTCAAAGTAAGGGCCTTCATATTCGAAGCAGTCACGGACCACATGGAAGGCTTCGTCACGCACCTCAACGATGATGCCGGCATGATTGGGCATGTGACGATCAGCCCTGCCGACATAATACGGACCGCACATCAAGTCAGAGTCGTACCCCTTGATCGCCTGGATCGCTGCGGTTACTAAGGCGCGGTTATCGACGTTGACAGGGTTCATCTCGTTCATCGTTTTGACGAAGTATCGCGCCGACAGATAGCCCGCCTGTGCAAAGGTGTCGCGCGGATCGGCCGGATCAGCGTAGGCGTCCATCACCCTCAGCCAGTTCTGGTTATCGGCGCCTGCACCGTCGATCGTTGTCAGCTCGGCGCTGACGAACATTTTGCCGCTCCAGTACTCGCCCAACGTTTTGGGTACAGAGGCATCATAGAGTGGTGTTGAAGAGGTCCAGCTGTAGGCGTCACCCAGATCCTGCTCTTCGGCAACGCTGAGGAAGGCGATGGCGAGACCTGCCGGCAGATTCACCAGAATCGAGTCGGCGCCCGAGGCGATCGCTTCCAGCAGTGCCGAGTTCACGTCCGGTGCTGCCGGGTTCAGCAATACATATGAAGCGTTAAGGCCTTTGGACTCCATATAGCTCTGCACCGCACCACAGGACCAGTTGCCGACCGAGGGTATCGCCATGCCGATACAGGAGATATTGGTCGCGCCAAGCTCTTCAACCGCGTACATCGCGGCACCGACGGACGAGGCCAACGGCCCCTGGTTGGTCGATACGATATTGGAGCTTTCAAAGCACTCGGATACCGCACAGCCTGACGCCATCGCCATGATGCCGTTTTCAGCATACATCGGCGCGTTGACACTCATCTCGACGAACGACGAGTTACCCACCATGGCGACAACCGCTTCGTCTTTCACCAGTTTCGCTGCTGCCTGTGCCGCGAGCTCCGGGTTCCACTGATCATTTTCAACCAGGTACTGGATCGGGCGACCGTGTATACCGCCATTCTCATTGACGCATTTGAAATAGGCATTGGCAGCATCGGTGGCGGCGGAGAAGTCACCGGGCGCCGCGTTGCCATAGATTGCACCCACCTTGATCGGCTCACCTGAGGCGGCCTGGCCGTTATTCAATCCACAGACCGCATCGTTGGCCGAGGCCGTGCCGATCATCGACAGCGAGCCAAGGGCAATCAGTCCTACGAGAGTGGTTTTTTTCATTATTCTATCTCCAGTGTAATGACCTTCGGATGAGTAACTCCGGACCGAGGCCGAGCCGGCATTCTCGCGACCGGATCAGCCTCGGACAGAAGTCTTAGAACGGCACGACAAGACGCAGAGTGGCGCCATCGACGGCGATACCGTTCTCGACACTCAGGTCACGGGTGTACTCGGCCTGCACCTGAAACGACTTGCCGAACCAATGGGTATACCCGATGCTGGCGGTATCGGTATCCATTTCAGAGTCGGCGTCGGTGGTTCCATTCACCGATTCCTCACCACCGATCTGCTTGGCGTAGCGGCCCCAGATATAACTGCCGGGACTGAGGTCGTAGGAGAGCATAGTGGACAAACGATACGCCTCGTCCTTGGACAGGGTGTTGTTGCCTAGGAAGTCGTCGTTGTCGCCGTACCACTGCACCTCACCGATCACATCCAGATAGAGCTTGTCGGTCAGCGCTTTGACATAGCCGGCCTGCATGACGAAGCTGAAGCGGTTAGCACCCACATTGACCGCCTGGTTATCGTCGTAGGCACCGGTTGGCACGTACAGGAACGGGGTAAGACCGAACCACTCCTTGTTTTCATTGTCCGCGACCGGCCAGAAGGTTGAGCCAAAAAAGATATCGCCGACACCGCTGCTGTCCTGACCTGCGATACCCAGATCCATATCGACAACGGGGATTATGATTTGAGGATCGGCCGGCATGCCGAACAGCTCGGTAAAGTGGATAAGACGCTCGACAACAGCATTGACCTCCAGGTCCGCATTGTCAGCGACCTTGTCGCCACCGGCGTAGAGGTCATCTCCGGAACGGTTCTCGAGATAGGTCACCGACAGGTTCACACCTGCAGGTGCGGGGATATAGTCGCGGGGGTGTACAGTTTCGGCAATCGCGAAAGCCTGTTGGCACAGCAGCACAGAACTTACAGCCAAAGCGGCCGGAAGCAATTTTTTTGCGAAAATATTCATCTTATTTTCGATCCTATTCTGGTTATTATCGGCCCATACACTCAGACAGTTGCCGAACAGCCAAACAGAAACAGATAGATAAATAGACGCAAAAACACAAACATAACCGATTGATTTAAAATCGATTTATTGTATTCGGCATAGAATTGCAGCAAACGTCTTTCATCTAATTTTTATGTTTTAACGCCGGTAACGCTGCGTGTTAAAAATGCATGATCAGATTATAAAGGCGCGCCGCCATCCGCTTGACTCGCTTTGCCATCGACTTGACTGCAAGACGCTCCAGGCGCGACGAAAACTGCAGGAGGCGCTGCTAAAAGCGCCGTGAATGGATCAAACTGGGTTTTGAGGAATGAGGAAGGCGGGGCTGGACAGGTGTCGAATATCCGAGTGGCTTTTGGCAGGCACCAGCCGAATCAGTCCAGCTACCGTAACGCTTTGCGTGTTTCAACCGGGCTTTCGCCATAATGCGCTTTATAGCGGCGGCTGAAGTGCGAAGCATCGTTGAATCCCCATTTGAAGGCGATCTCACTGACGCTTCTGTTGGCTAGCGAGGGGGCGAGAATATCTTTTCGGCACTGTTCCAGACGCTGCTGCCAAATATAGTTCTGCACGCTGAGCCCATTCTCGGCAAAGGTTCGGTGCAGCTTGCGGGTCGAGGTATTGAGCTCCCTCGCCAACCGCGCAGTGGTCAACGAATCCTCCTGCAGGTGCTGCTGTATGTAGCGGCGACACTGGCGCCAGAAATCCTGATCACGATTGCCGGAGCAGATATTGGAGATCAAGGCCTCGATATTCTCGAGCAGGTCGCTGGCGTGGGTCGACTGCTGGTTGGCACTGGCCCGCTGATCCGTTATTGCATTCAGCAGTCGAAACAGCGTCTCACAGCTGGTATCGGCGAACCGTGTATCCCTGTGCAGATGCAGTAGATCCCCCCGTTGCCAATCGCGCAGATACTGCTTTGCCAACGGTTCAGGCAGGTCCATGACCACCATCTCCATATCTTCCGGGAAACCCTGACCGTAGGGCATCAGCGTATCGTAGAGGATGATGTCGCCCGGCGAGTGCTGCACACACTGCGTACCCTGGTAGGAGAAACCCTCGCCAGAGAGCATGAAGCATAGGAACACCGAGTGGCGATCGTCGTGGGCGATATTGGCCAGGCTGCGCTGGATAGAGTGGGTGTTGGCGCGAATCTGGTTGAGCCGCATGCACTCCAAGTCGAGATGGCGGAGTGACGCGTCTATCCCCTCCTTCACCTCGGCTGGGCAGTCAACCTGTATCACCCGTTTGTTGACGTGGTTGAGCCAGTAGCTGCGGCGCTCGACAGAGGGGATATCGTGGGTTGATACCCAGTCTGCGCCTGACACTGTCGCTGAGAAATTGTCCATGCCGCCCCCGTAGTTATTGTTATGCCGGAGTGAGTGCAACGATCAGTTTTAAGCTGTTCGACCATTTATTGAACATATTAACTATTATTTTAAATCTGTAAATAGTTCGATGGTTCCAGCGCGCGTAATCAGGCTTGTAGGTGGAGTATTGGTCGATCCGCTGAGGCAAGTCCGAGGCACAATCAGTCAAGCGCTGAGTTGCTTCAATTTGTAGCGTATTACCTCAGTCGGGGAGGGTCCAGCGCCCTCAACCAGTTATTCACAATAACAAAGAGATGAGGTTATGAATCAGCCAGACTATGTTGTGGTCGGAGGTGGATCTTCCGGGTGTGTGATCGCTCACCGTCTGACAATGGCGGGTAAGCGGGTGTTGCTGCTCGAGGACGGCCCGCCCGACAACACCCAGTTTATCCATATGCCGGCCACCTTCATCAAGGTGATCGGTACCAAGCGCACCGTTATCTACGAGAGCGATCCACAACCTGGTGTCAACGGCCGTATCTCCTATGTACCCCAGGGTCGTACGCTCGGTGGCGGCAGCTCGGTCAACGCCATGGTCTATATCCGCGGCCAACGTCAGGACTACGAGGACTGGGCGCAGCAAGGCTGCACCGGATGGGGCTGGGATCAGGTTCTGCCGGCGTTCCGCAAGGCGGAAAGCCATATGCGGCTCAGCGGCGAGTTTCACGGCAACGAGGGACCGCTGAAGGTCAGCGATACCCGTTTCCGTCACCCACTCAGCCTCGCCTTCGTGAAAGCGGCACAGCAGTGCGGGCTGAAGTACAACGACGACTTCAACGGTGAGGAGCAGTCCGGTGTCGGCTTCTACCACACCACCACCTTCAACGGTCAGCGTGGCAGTACCGCGAGCACCTATCTGGCCGCGGTCAAAGGGATGCCGAATCTGGAGATCCAGACCGGCTGCTATGTGCACAAGCTGATCTTCGATGCCGACAAGCGTGTTACCGGTGTGGTGTATCGCAACGGCGATGGCACCATCAAAACGGTCAACGTACGTGAAGAGGTGATTCTCTGCGCCGGCGCGCTGGCAACACCCAAGATCCTGATGCTGTCCGGCATCGGCCCCTCAGCAGAGCTGACAAAGCACGGTATTAAACCCTTGGTGGTGCGGGAGCAGGTCGGTCAGAACTTCCAGGATCACCTGGAAGTCTCCGTGTATGGCCGTACCCGCAAACCGATCAGCCTGTTGGGCAATGATCAGGGCCTCAAAGCGCTCAAACACGGTATCGAGTGGAAGCTGTTCCGCCACGGTTTACTGACCTCCAACGTAGTTGAATCCGGCTGCTTCGTCGACACCTCCGGCGAGGGGCGACCCGATATCCAGTTCCATGTCCTGCCAACTCTGGTGGGCGATGTGGATCGTGAGCCGATTGACGGTCACGGCATCTCCCTCAACCCCTGCTTCCTGCGTCCCAAGTCTCGCGGCTCGGTCCGTCTGCGCAGTGCCAACCCCGATGACCCGATGCAGTTCAACAGCGGCGCCCTGTCGGAGCAGGCCGATGTGGATACACTGGTACGCGGCCTACGCCTTGCACGCCGGATACTGCGGGCGCCGGCGCTTGCCGAGGTGATCGATCATGAGTTGAGGCCCTCCGCGAAAGCCGAGATCTCCGACGCTGAGCTCGAAGCCCATGTCCGCAGCCACGCCAAGACGGTGTACCACCCGGTGGGCACCTGCCGCATGGGATCGGATGCTGAGGCAGTGGTATCGCCGACACTGGCGGTAAACGGCGTCAAGGGGGTACGTATCGCCGATGCGTCGATCATGCCGACCCTGATCTCCGGCAACACCAACGCGCCTGTAGTGATGATCGCCGAGCGCTGCGCCGAGTTCGTACTGGACAAGGCACAGGATAAGAGCGGAGCCACCGCATGAAGATCAACACCTACGAAAACCGGCTGCTGTTGGTGCTGTTCGTGTGCTTTGGCTTCGTGTTTTTCGATCGCCTGGCGCTCTCGTTCCTGTTTCCGTTCATCTCGGCGGAGCTGGATCTGAACAACTCGCAACTAGGGATGCTCTCCTCCACGCTTGCGCTGATGTGGGCGATCTCGGGGGCAACGCTCGGTCACTACGCCGACAAGAAAGAGTCGAAGAAGCTGATTCTGATCGTCTCGGTGGTCGCCTTCACACTGTTCTCCGCCCTGTCGGGGATGGTGACCTCCTTCATCACCCTGCTGATGTTCCGCGCCCTGATGGGGGTTGCAGAGGGGCCGGTGCTGCCGATCTCACAGAGCCTGCTGGCAGCGGCTTCGACGCCCAAACGTCGCGGCCTGAACATGGGCCTTGTCAACGCATCGGCACCGGGGCTGATCGGGGCGGTGATCGCGCCGCCAGTGCTGATCTGGCTCGCCACCACCTATGGCTGGCGCAGCGCCTTCTACGCCACCATCGTTCCCGGTCTGTTGATCGCGGTATTGATCGTACTGTTCGTGCGCAACAAGCACGTGCATGAAGATATAGCCGACGAACATGCCAACCAGCCGCGTACCAGCTACCTGAGCCTGCTGAAAAACCGCAACATCCTACTCTGCGTGCTGATCTCCTGCTTCTATATCTCCTGGTTCATCACGCTGATCAGCTTTACCCCCACCTTCCTGATGCAGGTGAAAGGGTTCAGCCCGGAAACCATGGGCGGCATCATGGGCAGTCTGGGTCTGGCCTGGATGGCCTGGGGGTTCATCATCTCCGCTCTGTCTGACCGTTTGGGGCGCAAGCCGGTGCTGATCTTCTTCTCGATGATCGCGACGCTCTGCCCGATGGTACTGCTCTATGTGGAGTCCGCGTCTGCCATGCTGCCGCTGGTGTTCCTCACCTACACCGGTTTGGGCTGTTTCACGCTGTTCATGGCGACCATTCCGGCAGAGACCGTGTCGGCTACCCGCGTCGCCTCCGCGCTGGGCCTGATAATGGGTGTCGGCGAACTGTTCGGAGGCTTCGTGACACCGACGATCGCCGGTTTCGCCGCCGATGCCTATGGCCTGGAGATCGTGATGTGGATCGCGGCCGGGGGGGCTGTGCTGGCGACGCTGCTATCCTGCTTCCTGGTCGAAACGGCGCCGGTGAAGGACCAAGCCGCCGAGGAAGCAAGCCTTGCACTGATGAGCTGAGAGCGATCGGTACAGCGAAACGCTAATCAAATCTGGAGCTATCAATGAATCTGTCAGTCTGTAATCTTTTGATCAATGGGGACAATGTAACCGGACAGGGTGCTGCGTTCGACGTGATCAACCCGGCCACCGAAGCCGCCATCGCCTCAGGCCGGATGGCCTCGGTCGAACAACTGGATCAGGCCGTAGCCGCCGCGCGCCAGGCGTTCCAGAGCTGGCGTAAAACCTCC
>NZ_BMIJ01000014.1 GCF_014641945.1 Marinobacterium zhoushanense | reverse complement strand
GCCGGAAGGTGTTGAGATGGTTATGCCGGGCGACAACATCCAGATGTCTGTCACCCTGATCAACCCGATCGCCATGGAAGAAGGTCTGCGCTTCGCGATTCGCGAAGGTGGCCGTACCGTTGGCGCTGGCGTTGTATCCAAGATCATCGCGTAAAATCTTATATTTAGTGTTGCGATGTGATGGGGAGGTGCATATAATGTGCCTCCCTGTTACGCAGTAGGCCAGTGGCTCAATTGGCAGAGCAGCGGTCTCCAAAACCGCAGGTTGGGGGTTCGAGTCCCTCCTGGCCTGCCATTCCGGATCTGGAATGGCGTCAAGCAAAGCGCAAGCTTTCATATTTCCGAGGCACCTGGCGTGAATTCTAAAGTGACTTCCGAAGGATCCAAACTCGACGGCCTGAAATGGCTTGTTGTTGTTGCTCTCGTGGCGGTTGGGGTGGTTGGCAACTCCATGTTTGCCGGCGAGTCCCTGCTGTATCGGGTGCTTGCGCTCCTGTTTTTGGCGCTGGTGGCGGGGTTTGTGGCTTTTCAGACAGCCAAGGGTCGCGCGTTCTTTCGGCTTTTTAAGGAAGCCAAGGGTGAGATCCGTAAGGTGGTATGGCCGACCCGTCAGGAGACGCTGCAGACAACGGCGATCGTTGTGGTGGCGGTGCTGATTGTGGGGCTGCTGCTCTGGGGTCTGGATTCGCTGCTTGGTTGGATTGTTTCAGGCGCTATAGGTTGAGGTTGAGCGAGCATGAGTACGGAAAAGAAACGCTGGTACGTTGTGCATGCCTACTCCAACTATGAGAAGAAGGTAAGGGAAGCGCTGACCGAAAGCATCGAACGTCACGGTATGCAGGATCTGTTTGGTGAGATTCTGGTTCCCACCGAAGAGGTGGTTGAGATCCGTGATGGCAAGAAGCGCAAGTCCGAGCGCAAGTTTTACCCGGGCTATGTTCTGGTGAACATGGTCATGAATGACCAGACCTGGCACTTGGTGAAAGATACACCTCGGGTGCTGGGTTTTATTGGTGGCACGGCGGACAAGCCGGCACCGATTACCGAGAAAGAGGCTAACGAGATCCTGCAGCGTGTCGAAAGCGGTGTGGATAAGCCGAGGCCGAAGACTGTCTTTGAGCCGGGTGAGATGGTCCGCGTTACCGATGGTCCATTTGCCGACTTTAACGGTGTGGTCGAAGAGGTTAACTACGAGAAGAACCGTCTACAGGTGGCTGTGCTGATCTTTGGTCGCTCGACGCCTGTTGAATTGGAGTTCGGTCAGGTCGAAAAGGCCTGATATTAAACGATTTTATGGGGAGGGTGTCCGTGCGTGCGCGGTCGCCCTCTTGTTGTGAAAGAAAGGGGAGCCGCAAGGCGCTTGAACCCTCAGGAGTAGCTTAATGGCTAAGAAAATCAATGCTTATATCAAGCTGCAGGTAAAAGCTGGTCAGGCTAACCCGAGTCCCCCAGTGGGTCCGGCTCTGGGTCAGCACGGTGTCAACATCATGGAGTTCTGTAAGGCGTTCAACGCTCAGACTCAGAGCCTGGAAGCGGGTCTGCCGATTCCTGTCGTGATCACCGTATACAGCGACCGTAGCTTCACCTTCATCACCAAGACTCCGCCGGCTTCTATCCTGCTGAAGAAGGCTGTAGGTCTGAAGAGCGGTTCTTCCCGTCCGAATACCGAGAAGGTGGGTACCGTTACCCGCGCTCAGCTGGAAGAAGTTGCAACCGTTAAGATGCCGGACCTGACCGCTGCCGATATGGATGCGGCTGTACGCACCATCGCGGGTAGCGCGCGTGCCATGGGTCTGATTGTTGAGGGTGATGAATAATGGCTAAGCTGACTAAGCGCCAGAAGGCGATCCGCGAGAAAATCGAAGCGGGCAAGGCGTACGCAATCAACGAAGCTGTTGCTCTGCTGGCTGAAGTGTCTGCGGTTAAATTTACCGAGTCTCTGGACGTGGCCGTTAATCTGGGCGTCGATCCGCGTAAATCCGACCAGGTTGTGCGTGGCTCTACCGTACTGCCGCACGGTACCGGTAAGGATGTCCGCGTTGCTGTGTTCGCGCAGGGCGACAACGCCGAGAAGGCCAAGGCTGCCGGTGCAGATATCGTCGGTTTTGACGATCTGGCTGAGCAGATCAAGGGCGGCAACCTGGATTTTGACGTTGTGATCGCAACTCCTGACGCTATGCGTGTTGTTGGTCAGCTGGGTCAGATCCTGGGTCCGCGCGGCCTGATGCCGAACCCGAAAGTCGGTACCGTGACGCCGGACGTTGCGACTGCCGTGCAGAACGCCAAGGCCGGTCAGGTACGTTTCCGTACCGACAAGAACGGCATTATCCACTGCTCCGTGGGTAAGGTTGGTTTCAGCGACGTTGCTGTCAAAGAGAACGTTGAAGCGCTGATCGCTGACCTGAAGAAGCTGAAGCCTTCTTCTGCCAAGGGCGTGTATCTGAAGAAAGTGACCCTGTCCACCACCATGGGCCCGGGTCTGCTGGTCGATCAGGGCACGCTGGCCATCTGATCGATTTAAAGGTTTTTTGAGGGTCTTCGTGACCTCTGTGACAGAGACGAAGGCCGTCAAAGACCGCAGGTGGCAGAGCGGCTTTGCTGCGTCTGCCTTAATGGGCCAACCAGCCTGCGCAGACGGTGAGATTCACGTGTGAATCATGACCACCGTACTCAACCTCGCGTAAGCGGGGTGGTTGGTAAACAGTCGAAAGACTCAATCCAGGAGTAAATTGTGGCATTAGGACTCGAAGACAAAAAAGCGATCGTCGCTGAAGTCCAGGAAGCTGCCAAAAATGCACTCTCTGCTGTCGTTGCGGACTCCCGTGGCGTAGAAGTGGGTGACATGACTGCACTGCGTAAGCAGGCGCGTGAAAACGGTGTATGGCTGAAAGTTGTCCGTAACACCCTGGCGCGTCGTGCAGTTGAAGGTACCGCTTTCGAGTGTCTGCAGGGTAGCTTTGTCGGTCCGAGCATCATTGCTTTCTCTCAGGAACACCCGGGCGCTGGCGCTCGCATCCTGAAGGACTTTGCCAAGGGCAATGAGAAGTTCGAACTGAAAGCGGCTGCTTTTGAAGGCAACGTTGTGGACGTGGCGATGCTGGCAAGCCTGCCGACATACGAAGAAGCTCTCGCGAAGTTGATGAGCTGTATGAAAGAAGCGGCTGCAGGCAAGCTGGTACGCACTATTGCGGCTATTCGCGAACAGAAAGAGGGTGCCGCGGCCTGATTGTTGGCCCGGTCTCAAACGATTTAACGCACGTTTATAGGATTTGACACATGTCTCTGTCTAAAGAAGATATCATCAACGCTATCGCTGAAATGTCTGTCATGGACGTTGTGGAACTGGTTTCTGCAATGGAAGAAAAATTCGGCGTTTCTGCCGCTGCTGCTGTTGTCGCTGGCCCGGCCGGTGAAGCTGCCGCTGCTGAAGAGCAGACCGAATTCGACGTTATCCTGGCTGCTGCCGGCGATAAGAAAGTCAACGTCATCAAGGCTGTCCGCGGTGCTACCGGTCTGGGCCTGAAAGAAGCGAAAGAGATGGTTGACGGCGCTCCGGCAACTATCAAAGAAGGCGTGAGCAAAGAAGAAGCTGAAGCTCTGAAGAAAGAGCTGGAAGAAGCTGGCGCTACCGTTGAGCTCAAGTAATCGCTTCGATGCGTTGCAAGCAGCTTAGTACTGCTTAAAGGCGTATGGCTGGTGGCGAAATGCCACCGGCCTTTTTCCGTTATTTATAGACAGCAAATAGATGACGGTATAACAGTCCGCTGATATCAGGGGGCTGGCTTCTCAACCTAGGTGCACATGCTGGGGAACACTGATGGCTTATTCATACACTGAGAAGAAACGCATACGTAAGGACTTCGGTAAGCTGCCGCAGGTAATGGATGTGCCATACCTGCTTGCGATCCAGCTCGATTCCTACCGCAAGTTTCTGCAAGCGGGCTCTGACGCTGCGCAAGGGCGCAAGGAGGAAGGGCTTCACGCTGCATTCAATTCCGTATTCCCGATCGTATCCTATTCCGGAAACGCGGCGCTGGAATACGCCGGTTATCGCCTCGGTGAACCCGTTTTTGACGTTGCCGAATGTCAGCAGCGTGGTGTGACCTATGCGGCTCCTTTGCGCGTTAAAGTGCGCCTGATCATCTACGATCGCGACTCCTCTACCAAGGCGATCAAGGATATCAAGGAGCAGGAAGTCTACATGGGCGAAATGCCCCTGATGACCGACAACGGTACCTTTGTGGTTAACGGTACCGAGCGAGTGATCGTATCTCAGCTGCACCGTTCACCGGGTGTGTTCTTCGATCACGACAAGGGCAAGACCCACTCGTCGGGCAAACTGCTTTACTCCGCGCGTATCATTCCCTACCGCGGTTCCTGGCTGGACTTCGAGTTCGATCCCAAGGATGCGCTGTTCGTGCGTATCGACCGCCGCCGTAAGCTGCCGGCCACTATCCTGCTGCGCGCGCTGGGTTTCCAGGCGGAAGAGATCCTCGATACCTTCTTTGAAAACACCGGCTGGACGCTGGAGGACGATCAGATCTGGATGGACCTGATCCCCGAGCGCCTGCGTGGTGAAACCATGTCGTTCGAGATCAAGGATCCCGAAGGCAAGACTATTGTTGAGGCGGGTCGCCGTATCACCCCGCGTCATATCCGCCAGATGCAGCAGGCGGGTATGGGTCAGCTGAACGTGCCGTCCGAATACCTGATCGGCAAAGCGCTGGCCAAAGACCTGATCGATCCGGCTACCGGTGAAGTGTTTGCGCCGTGCAACACTGAAGTAACCGAAGACCTGATCGCCAAGATCCGCAAGGCGGGCATCGACCGTCTGGAGACGTTGTACACCAACGATCTGGATTGTGGTCCGTTTATCTCTGACACGCTGCGTATCGACCCGACCCGCAATCAGCTGGAAGCGCTGGTCGAGATCTACCGCATGATGCGCCCGGGCGAGCCGCCGACCAAAGAGTCTGCGGAAGGCCTGTTCGAGAACCTGTTCTTCTCCGAAGAGCGCTACGACCTGTCCGCGGTCGGTCGCATGAAGTTCAACCGTCGTCTGAGCCGTGAAGTTGAAACCGGCTCCGGTATCCTCGATAAGGACGACATCCTTGATGTCATGAAGACCCTGATCGAGATCCGCAACGGTAAGGGCGTCGTCGACGATATCGACCACCTGGGTAACCGTCGTATCCGTTCCGTCGGTGAGATGGCCGAGAACCAGTTCCGCGTCGGTCTGGTGCGTGTTGAGCGCGCCGTGCGTGAGCGTCTGTCGATGGCGGAAGCGGACAACCTGATGCCGCAGGATCTGATCAACGCCAAGCCGGTGGCTGCCGCGATCAAGGAGTTCTTCGGTTCATCCCAGCTGTCCCAGTTCATGGACCAGAACAACCCGCTGTCCGAGATCACCCATAAGCGCCGTGTTTCCGCGTTGGGCCCGGGCGGTCTGACCCGTGAGCGTGCCGGCTTCGAGGTGCGTGACGTACACCCGACCCACTACGGTCGTGTATGTCCGATCGAGACCCCTGAAGGTCCGAACATCGGCCTGATCAACTCGCTGGCGGTGTTTGCGCGGACCAACGATTACGGCTTCCTGGAGACGCCGTACCGTCGCGTTATCGACAACAAGGTCACCGACGAAATCGATTACCTCTCCGCCATCGAAGAGAGCAAGTACGTCATCGCCCAGGCTTCTGCGGCGATGAACGAAAACATGGAGCTGACCGACGACCTGGTAGCCGTTCGTCACCTGAACGAATTCACCGTGACCCCGGCCGAGAACGTGCAGTACATGGACGTGTCTCCCCGCCAGGTGGTGTCCGTTGCCGCTTCGTTGATTCCGTTCCTCGAGCACGACGACGCCAACCGTGCACTGATGGGTTCCAACATGCAGCGTCAGGCGGTGCCGACGCTGCGCTCCGAGAAGCCTCTGGTCGGTACCGGTATCGAGCGCAACGTGGCGCGCGACTCCGGCGTCTGTGTCGTGGCACGTCGCGGTGGTGTGATCGAGTCTGTCGATGCTGGCCGTGTCGTGGTTCGCGTACACGATGATGAGGTGGAAGCGGGCGACGCAGGTGTGGATATCTACAACCTGACCAAGTACACCCGTTCCAACCAGAATACCTGCATCAACCAGCGTGCCATCGTGCGTCCGGGCGAGCATGTTCAGCGCGGCGATATCATGGCCGACGGCCCCTCCGTCGATCTCGGCGAGCTGGCTCTGGGGCAGAACATGCGCATCGCGTTCATGCCCTGGAACGGTTACAACTACGAGGACTCCATCCTCATCTCCGAGCGTGTGGTGCAGGAAGATCGCTTCACAACTATCCACATCCAGGAACTGACCTGTGTCGCGCGCGACACCAAGTTGGGGCCTGAGGAGATAACCGCGGATATCCCCAATGTGGGCGAGGCGGCGCTGTCCAAACTGGACGAGTCCGGTATCGTGCATATCGGTGCCGAAGTGGGCCCGGGCGACATCCTGGTCGGTAAGGTAACGCCGAAGGGCGAGACCCAGCTGACGCCGGAAGAGAAACTGCTGCGTGCGATCTTCGGTGAGAAGGCGTCCGATGTGAAGGACACCTCCCTGCGCGTGAAGACCGGTACCCTGGGTAAGGTTATCGATGTTCAGGTGTTCACCCGTGACGGCGTGGCCAAAGATGAGCGTGCACTCTCTATTGAGAAGTCGGAGCTGGACAATATCCGCAAGGACCTGAACGACGAATACCGTATCGTCGAGCAGGCCACCTTCGAACGTCTTGAGCGCGTTCTGGTCGGTCTGAAGGCCGACGGTGGTGCCGGCCTGAAGAAGGGCGAAGAGATCGGTGCCGAGTTCCTGCGCGGGCTGAAGAAATCTGAGTGGTTCAAGATCCGTGTCGCCGACGAAGCGGTTCAGGAGATGCTCGAACTTGCGCAGAAACAGCTCGAAGAGCGCCGTGAGAACCTGGACAAGCGTTTCGAAGACAAGAAGCGCAAGCTGCAGACCGGCGATGACCTGGCACCGGGCGTACTGAAGATCGTCAAGGTCTATGTTGCGACCAAACGCCGCGTACAGCCGGGTGACAAGATGGCTGGTCGTCATGGTAACAAGGGTGTTATCTCGGTCATTATGCCGGTCGAAGATATGCCTTACGACGAAAACGGCGAGCCGGTGGATATCGTGCTGAACCCGTTGGGCGTACCTTCGCGTATGAACGTTGGTCAGATCTTGGAAACCCACTTGGGTATGGCCGCAAAAGGCCTGGGTAGCAAGATCAACGCGATGCTCGAAGTGGAGCGCGCCAAGGCTGAGACCGCGAAAGAGGTTCGTGGCTTCCTGGATCGGATCTACAACGACGAACACGGTGGTCTGAGCTGCGGACGTAAAGAGGAGTTGGATAGCTTCAGCGACGAGGAGATCCTGACCCTCGCGGCCAACCTCAAGGGTGGTGTGCCGCTGGCGACTCCGGTATTCGACGGTGCCAAGGAAGCGGAGATCAAGGCGCTGCTGCGTCTGGCCGATCTCGACGATTCCGGCCAGTTCACACTGTACGATGGCCGTACCGGCGATCAGTTCGACCGCCCGGTGACCGTCGGCTACATGTATATGCTGAAGTTGAACCACCTGGTGGACGATAAGATGCACGCCCGTTCTACCGGCTCCTACAGCCTGGTTACCCAGCAGCCGCTGGGTGGTAAGGCGCAGTTCGGTGGTCAGCGCTTCGGTGAGATGGAGGTTTGGGCACTGGAAGCATACGGTGCCGCCTACACCCTGCAGGAGATGCTGACCGTGAAGTCGGACGACGTGAACGGCCGTACGAAGATGTACAAGAACATCGTCGACGGCGATCACCGGATGGAGCCGGGTATGCCGGAATCGTTCAACGTGTTGATCAAGGAGATCCGCTCGCTCGGTATCGATATCGAGCTCGAGAGCGAATAAGTCCCTAACTGATCACCAGTCGGCGCCTCTTGCTAAAATAAGGGGCGCCGACGCTGAGAACTCCGCGTAGGAGCTATACGACAATGAAAGATTTGCTGAATCTGCTTAAGTCCCAAGGCCAGTCCGACGAGTTCGATTCCATCCGAATCTCGCTGGCATCGCCGGAGATGATCCGCTCCTGGTCATACGGCGAAGTGAAAAAGCCGGAGACCATCAACTACCGTACCTTCAAACCGGAGCGTGACGGTCTGTTCTGTGCCAAGATCTTTGGCCCGATCAAGGACTACGAGTGCCTGTGCGGCAAGTACAAGCGCATGAAACACCGTGGTGTGATCTGTGAGAAGTGTGGCGTCGAAGTGACCATGACCAAGGTGCGTCGTGAGCGCATGGGTCATATCGAGCTGGCGTCCCCGGTTGCCCACATCTGGTTCCTGAAGTCGCTGCCGTCCCGTATCGGTCTGATGCTGGATATGACGCTGCGCGATATCGAACGCGTGCTCTACTTCGAATCCTTTGTCGTCATCGATCCGGGCATGACCACGCTGGAGCGCGGTCAGATGCTCAACGACGAGCAGTACTTCGAATCGCTGGAAGAGTTCGGTGACGAGTTCGACGCCCGTATGGGTGCCGAGGCGATCAAGGAGCTGCTGGCGTCTATCGACCTGGAAGGCGAGATCCAGCGCATCCGCGAGGAGATCCCGCAGACCAACTCCGATACCAAGATCAAGAAGCTGTCCAAGCGTCTGAAACTGATCGAAGCCTTCTACAAGTCCGGCAACGATCCGCAGTGGATGATCATGGAGGTCCTGCCGGTACTGCCGCCGGATCTGCGTCCGCTGGTACCGCTGGATGGCGGTCGCTTCGCGACCTCTGACCTGAACGACCTGTATCGTCGCGTGATCAACCGTAACAACCGTCTGAAGCGCCTGCTCGACCTCAACGCGCCGGATATCATCGTGCGCAACGAGAAGCGCATGCTGCAGGAATCCGTCGACGCCCTGCTCGACAACGGTCGTCGCGGTCGCGCCATTACCGGTTCCAACAAGCGTCCGCTGAAGTCCCTGGCCGATATGATCAAGGGTAAACAGGGTCGCTTCCGTCAGAACCTGCTCGGTAAGCGTGTCGACTACTCCGGCCGTTCCGTTATCGTGGTCGGTCCGTACCTGCGTCTGCATCAGTGCGGTCTGCCGAAGAAAATGGCGCTGGAGCTGTTCAAGCCGTTCATCTTCTCCAAGCTGGAGCTGCGTGGCTATGCCACCACGATCAAGGCTGCGAAGAAGATGGTCGAGCGTGAAGAGCCGCTGGTGTGGGATATCCTCGACGAGGTGATCCGCGAGCACCCGGTACTGCTGAACCGCGCGCCGACACTGCACCGTCTGGGTATCCAGGCGTTTGAGCCGGTACTGATCGAAGGCAAGGCTATCCAGCTGCACCCGCTGGTCTGTGCGGCGTACAACGCCGACTTCGACGGTGACCAGATGGCCGTTCACGTGCCGCTGACTATCGAAGCTCAGCTCGAAGCGCGTGCGCTGATGATGTCCACCAACAACATCCTGTCACCGGCCAACGGTGAGCCGATCATCGTGCCGTCGCAGGACGTGGTGCTGGGTCTGTACTATATGACCCGTGAGCGTATCGCGGCTCCGGGCGAAGGGATGGTGTTCTCCAATATCAAGGAGATCCAGCGTGCCTATGGCGCCAAGCAGGTCCACCTGCAGGCGCGGATCAAGGTGCGTATCCAGGAAACCATTCGCGATATCGAAGGTAACGTGGAAGAGCGTTACGGCCTGCAGGAGACCACCGTCGGTCGTGCCATGCTGTTCGATATCGTGCCCGCCGGTCTGCCGTTCGAGCTGGTTAACCAGCCGATGAAGAAGAAGGCGATCTCCCGCCTGCTCAACGAAGCCTACCGTCGCTGCGGTCTGAAGGACACCGTTATCTTCGCCGACCAGCTGATGTATATGGGCTTCCGTCAGGCCACCGTTTCCGGTGCTTCTATCGGTGTGAACGATTTCGTCATCCCGGACGAGAAGGTGCAGATCATCGCCGAGGCGGATGCCGAAGTGAAAGAGATCGAGCGTCAGTTCGGTGACGGCCTGGTAACCCAGGGCGAGAAGTACAACAAGGTTGTCGATATCTGGTCCCGTGCCAACGAGGTACTGGCCAAGAAGATGATGGACAACCTGAAGGTCGACAAGGTCACCAACGCCGAAGGTAAGGTGGTCGACCAGGAGTCGTTCAACTCCGTCTACATGATGGCCGACTCCGGTGCCCGTGGTAGCGCGGCCCAGATCCGTCAGCTGGCCGGTATGCGTGGTCTGATGGCGAAGCCGGACGGTTCCATCATCGAGACGCCGATCGTGGCGAACTTCCGTGAAGGTCTGAACGTACTGCAGTACTTCATCTCCACCCACGGTGCGCGTAAGGGTCTGGCGGATACCGCGTTGAAGACCGCGAACTCCGGTTACCTGACCCGTCGTCTGGTTGACGTGGCACAGGACGTGGTTATCACCGAGCACGATTGCGGTACCGACAAGGGCCTCAAGGTGCAGCCGATGATCGAGGGCGGCGACGTCGTGATCCCGCTGGGCGAGCGTGTGCTGGGTCGTGTCGTGGCTCAGGATGTGCTGACACCGGCAGGTGACGACGTGCTGATACCGTCAGGTACGCTGATCGATGAGGCCTGGGTTGCCCGTCTCGAGAACGAAGAAGCATACAGCAGTATCGATGAAGTCTTCGTACGCTCGGCGATAACCTGTGAATCACGCCACGGCATCTGTTCATCCTGCTACGGTCGTGACCTGGGTCGCGGCCACAAGGTCAACATCGGTGAATCCGTTGGTGTTATCGCGGCGCAGTCGATCGGTGAGCCGGGCACCCAGCTGACCATGCGTACCTTCCATATCGGTGGTGCGGCGTCGCGGGCTGCTGCAGTCGACAGCATCCAGGTCAAGAACGGTGGTGAAGTTCGTCTGCATAACCTGAAGTACGTAGAGCGTTCCGACGGTACTATCGTGGCTACCTCCCGTTCCGGCGAGCTGGGCGTGACCGACCAGCACGGCCGTGAGCGTGAGCGCTACAAGCTGCCGTACGGCTCCGTGATCAAGGTTAAAGATGGCGCGAGTGTCGATGCCGGTGCCATCGTCGCCAACTGGGACCCGCATACCCATCCGATCGTAACCGAGGTGGGTGGTCGCCTGCTGTTCGTTGGCATGGAAGACGGTATCACCATCAAGCGTCAAACCGATGAGCTGACCGGCCTGTCCACCATCGAGGTGCTCGATGGCAAGGATCGTCCGCAGGCGGGTAAGGATATCCGTCCGATGATCAAGCTGGTCGATGCCAACGGCAACGATGTGTACCACACCGGTACCGAGATGCCGGCACAGTACCTGCTGCCGCCGAAGTCCATCGTGACCCTGAACGACGGTTCGGAAGTGCAGATCGGTGATATCCTCGCCCGTCTGCCGCAGGAAGGTACCGTCAACAAGGATATCACCGGTGGTCTGCCGCGTGTTGCCGACCTGTTCGAAGCCCGCCGTCCGAAAGAGTCTGCAGTGCTGGCGGAGTTGTCCGGTACCGTGACCTTCGGTAAGGAGACCAAGGGCAAGCGTCGCGTGGTGATCACACCGCATGACGGTTCTGATCCTTACGAGGTGATGATCCAGAAGTGGCGTAACCTGAACGTGTTCGAAGGTGAAACGGTCGAAAAGGGTGAGGTTATCTCCGACGGTCCGTCCAACGCTCACGATATCCTGCATATTCTCGGCGTCGGTGAACTGGCCAAGTACATCGTCAGCGAAATTCAGGATGTTTACCGCCTCCAGGGTGTAGGTATCAACGACAAGCACATCGAAGTGATCGTGCGTCAGATGCTGCGCAAGGTTGAGATCACCGAAGGCGGTGATTCCAGCTTCATCCCAGGTGAGCAGGTCGAGTACGCGGCAGTGGTGGAGGAAAACGAGGCGCTGGAAGCCGAAGGCAAGATCCCCGCCAAGTTCGAACGTATCCTGCTGGGTATCACCAAGGCATCGCTGGCTACCGAGTCGTTCATCTCCGCGGCCTCCTTCCAGGAGACAACCCGCGTATTGACCGAAGGCGCGGTGACCGGCAAGAAAGACTACCTGCGTGGTCTGAAAGAGAACGTGGTCGTGGGTCGTCTGATCCCGGCCGGTACAGGTCTGGCATATCACAGCGAGCGCAAGCGCAAGCGTGCTCAGACCGGTGAAGGCGTTACCGTCAGCGCGGAAGAGGTGCAGCAGGCTCTGACCGAAGCACTGAATGCTTCCATGAATGACGTTGAGTAAAAACTGCTCAATATTTGACGCCAGGGGCTGGAATTGAGTAGAATTCCGGCCCTTTCGTGACTGGGATTGCATTTGGCAGGCCCGGTCTTTTTAGTATGGTGCTAATAAACCAAACGTGGAGTTTGCTTAATGGCAACAATTAACCAGCTGGTTCGCAAGCCGCGTAAGCGCGCGGTAGAAAAAAGCGACGTACCTGCGCTGCAGGCATGCCCCCAGCGTCGTGGCGTATGTACCCGTGTGTACACCACTACCCCGAAGAAGCCGAACTCGGCACGGTGCGAAACGTCCGAAGTCTTGATCCCTCGTTAGACGGCGAGGCTGTGCCAGTCAGGTATCCGAATAATCCGGTTCTTGAGCTGTTTGGCTAACCCGAAAGACGATAAGAGTAAGGACAGGTGTCATTCGACATCCTGGTGAACCTGAAGACCTTTTACATTTTTAGAGGGCTTATCAATGCCTAGAAGACGCGTAGCTGCGAAGCGCGAAATCCTGCCGGATCCTAAATTCGGTAACATTACCCTGGCAAAATTTATCAACCATCTGATGGTCAGCGGCAAGAAGTCCGTCGCTGAGCGTATCGTGTATGGCGCACTGAGCAAGATCGAAGAGCGCACCAAAGGTGACGCGATCGAGCTGTTCGACAAAGCGCTCGAAACTGTGCAGCCGGTAGTCGAAGTTAAATCCCGCCGTGTCGGTGGTGCTACCTACCAGGTTCCTGTTGAAGTTCGCCCGTCCCGCCGCACGGCTCTGGCCATGCGCTGGCTGGTTGACGCCGCACGCAAGCGTGGAGAGAAATCCATGGCGCTGCGTCTGGCCGGTGAACTGATCGACGCTTCTGAAGGTCGTGGTGCCGCTGTTAAGAAACGCGAAGATGTGCATCGTATGGCTGAAGCCAACAAGGCTTTTGCCCACTATCGCTTCTAAACTTCAGAGGAATGAGTCGTGGCTCGTAAAACTCCTATCGAGCGCTACCGTAATATCGGTATCTGTGCTCACGTAGACGCCGGCAAGACCACCACTACCGAGCGCGTCCTGTTCTACACAGGTCTGTCGCATAAGATCGGTGAGGTGCATGACGGTGCGGCTACCATGGACTGGATGGAGCAGGAACAGGAGCGTGGTATCACTATCACCTCTGCTGCTACCACCTGTTTCTGGGCCGGTATGAACCAGCAGTTCGATCAGCACCGTGTCAACATCATCGACACCCCGGGACACGTTGACTTCACCATCGAGGTTGAGCGTTCCCTGCGTGTTCTTGACGGTGCTGTCGTTGTACTGTGCGCCTCTTCCGGTGTGCAGCCGCAGACCGAAACCGTATGGCGCCAGGCCAACAAGTACGAAGTTCCCCGCATGGTGTTCGTCAACAAGATGGACCGTGCCGGTGCAGACTTCTACATGGTTGAAAAGCAGCTGAAGGATCGTCTCGGTGCCAAGGCTGTGCCGATCAACCTGCCGATCGGTGCCGAAGACGAGTTCAAAGGCGTCGTCGACCTGGTCATCATGAAGGCGATCTGGTGGAACGAAGCCGACCAGGGTATGACCTACGAACTGGGTGATATTCCGGCTGAGCTGCAGGATAAGGCTGAAGAGTACCGCGAGAAGCTGGTTGAAGCCGCTGCTGAAGCCAACGAAGAGCTGATGGAGAAGTATCTCGAAGAGGGTGAACTCACCGTCGAAGAGATCAAGGCAGGTCTGCGTGCGCGTACCCTGGCCAACGACGTTATCCTGATGCTGGCTGGCTCTGCGTTCAAGAACAAGGGTGTCCAAGCGGTGCTTGACGCTGTCATCGAATACCTGCCGTCGCCGACCGAAGTTAAGGCGATCGAAGGTACTCTGGATGACGCGGCTGAGACCGTTGCGACTCGTGAAGCGGACGATAATGCTCCGTTTTCTGCGCTGGCGTTCAAGATTGCGACCGACCCGTTCGTGGGTACGCTGACCTTTATTCGTGTCTACTCGGGCGTTCTGAACTCTGGTGACAGCGTGTACAACTCTGTCAAACAGAAGAAAGAGCGTATCGGTCGTATGGTGCAGATGCACGCTAACAACCGTGAAGAGATCAAAGAGGTTTGCGCCGGCGACATCGCGGCGATGATCGGTCTGAAGGATGTTACCACTGGTGATACCCTGTGCGATCTGGACAACAAGATTGTTCTCGAGCGTATGGAGTTCCCGGATCCGGTTATCTCCGTTGCGGTAGAGCCGAAGTCCAAGGCAGACCAGGAGAAGATGGGTATCGCACTGGGCAAGCTGGCTCAGGAAGATCCCTCTTTCCGTGTTGAAACCGACGAAGAAACCGGTCAGACCATCATCTCCGGTATGGGTGAGCTGCACCTGGACATCATCGTTGACCGTATGCGTCGCGAGTTCAAGGTTGAAGCCAATATCGGTAAACCGCAGGTTGCTTACCGCGAGAAGATCCGTAAGCCTGTCGTAGCAAACCACAAGTTTGCCCGTCAGTCCGGCGGTCGCGGTCAGTACGGTCACGTCGTTGTCGAGTTCAGCCCGAGTGATGAAGAAGGGCTGGAGTTTGTCAACGAGGTCGTAGGTGGTGCGATTCCGAAGGAATACATCCCGGCGGTACAGAAGGGTATCGAAGAGCAGATGAAGAACGGGGTTATCGCGGGCTACCCGCTGATCGGCCTCAAGGCGCGTCTGTACGACGGATCCTTCCATGAAGTTGACTCCAACGAGATGGCGTTTAAAATCGCGGCATCTCAGGCGCTCAAAAAGTATGCAATGGAAGCTAGTCCTTGCCTGCTTGAGCCGATGATGAAAGTGGAAGTCGTGACTCCTGAAGAGTACATGGGCGATGTGATGGGTGACCTCAACCGTCGTCGTGGCCTGGTTCAGGGCATGGAAGACAGCAGCTCCGGCAAGGTAATCCGTGCCCAGGTGCCGCTGGGTGAGATGTTTGGGTACGCGACTGACCTGCGCTCTGCGTCTCAGGGTCGTGCGACCTACTCTATGGAGTTCGAGTGTTATGCCGAAGCTCCTAACAACATCGCCGAAGCTGTAATTAAACAGAACTGATTTAAGCAATTGCTTGATTTAAGAGGATAGACTCGTGGCTAAGCAATCATTTGAACGTAACAAGCCGCACGTCAACGTCGGCACCATCGGTCACGTTGACCACGGTAAAACCACCCTGACTGCGGCTCTGACCCGTGTATGTTCAGAAGTATGGGGCGGCG
>NZ_BMIJ01000013.1 GCF_014641945.1 Marinobacterium zhoushanense | reverse complement strand
CAAGAAGGTGCCGCGCAAGGAGGCCGAGGCCACGGCGATGAAGTACCTGGAGCGGGTGAAGATCCCGGAGCAGGCGCTGAAGTACCCGGGGCAGCTCTCCGGCGGTCAGCAGCAGCGCGTGGCGATTGCCCGCAGTCTGTGCATGAACCCGGATGTGATGCTGTTCGACGAGCCGACCTCGGCACTGGACCCGGAGATGATCAAGGAGGTGCTCGACGTGATGATCGAGCTGGCCCGGGAGGGGATGACCATGCTCTGCGTGACCCACGAGATGGGTTTTGCCAAGACCGTGGCGGACCGGGTGATCTTCATGGACGCCGGCCAGATCGTCGAGGAGAACGACCCACACGAGTTCTTCAACAACCCGCAGCATGAAAGGACCCAGCTGTTCCTCAGTCAGATCCTCAACCACTGAGCAAAACGCTGACGCCCGGTACCGGGCGTCACCGCGCCACCGGCAGGAAAAGTCCATTCAGCATCTGCTTCGCCTGCGTTAGCATCCACTGTTACCCTTCGCGCGACACTGCCTAGGCACCTGGACACAAGATGAATAGACGCCACCTGATCAAGGGAGCACTCGGCCTGATATGTGCTCCGCTCTCCAGCTCTCTTTTTGCGGAGATCGCCCGCTCTCTGCCACATACGAACACCCTGCCGGTCGCCTTTATCGGTCACGGCTCACCCATGAATGCGATCGAGGACACCCCTTTCGCCCAAACCTGGCGAAAGCTGGGGCAACAGCTGCCCAAGCCGGCGGCGATACTCTGCGTATCCGCCCACTGGCTGACGCGCGGCAGTTTCGTCAGCGCCGCTACTCAGCCAGACACCATCCACGACTTTGGCGGTTTTCCACAGGCACTGTTCGACGTTCAGTATCGGGCACCGGGCTCGCCGGAGGGCGCCGCGCTGGTCCAGACTCTGACCCGGCAAGCATCCGGACAGGCGCTGGTCAGGCTGGATGACAAGCAGGGGCTGGATCATGGCACCTGGTCGGTACTTAGCCGAATGTACCCGGACGCCGATATCCCTGTGTTCCAGCTCAGCATCGACTATCACCGTCCGATGGCCTACCACTACCAACTGGCACAGCAGTTATCGACGCTGAGGGAGCGGGGGGTACTGATCATCGGCAGTGGCAATATCGTCCACAATCTACGTGCGGTGCGAATGATCGACGGCGGTTATGACTGGGCTCTGGCCTTTAACCAGCGCATCAAAGAGCTTCTGCTAGACGGTGATCACCAAAGTATCCTCAACTACCCGCAGTTTGGCCAGGCAGCCCAGCTATCGGTGCCCACGCCTGATCACTACATTCCCATGCTGTACGCCATTGGTTTGCAGCGAGCGAACGACCGTCTGGAGTTTTTTAATGACTCGGTTACCCGTGGGGCGATCTCTATGAGCTCCTTCACGCTGACCGCCAGCTGATCGACGGGCACACGGCGTCGCACACTTACGACGACACCTGCTGCTCGCCGCAGAACGCCCGCCGCATCGACGCTGCGATCTCGGCCGGCGTTTTGTTTTGCGCCACCAACCAGTGCAGTTTGGCAAATGCCGCCTCCAGGGTCAGGTCGGCGCCGGGTATCACACCGGCACGCGTCAGGGCCGAGCCGGTGGCATAGGTGCCGTCCGCCACGCCGCCGCGCACACATTGGCTGACATTGACGATAGTGGTGCCCCGTGCCACCGCCGCCTCCAGCGTTTCCAGCAGCGCCGTATCGCTAACCGGCGCGTTGCCAACACCATAGCTCTGCAACACCAGCGCCTTCAGCCCCGGTTGGCTCAGCACCGCCTGCAGCAGTGTCGAACGTATACCGGGAAATATGCGCAGCACCGCGACCGCCAGCGGGTCGAACTGCCCTCGGAAAAAGGTCGGCGTCCCCGCAGGCAGCAACAGGTCCCGCCGCAATCGGATATCGATGCCCACTGTGCCAAGATGCGGGCTGTTCGGTGAGTCGAACGCCGCCATCGCACTGGTGTCCAGCTTGACGCAGCGGTTACCGCGCAGCAGCAAACCGTCGAACAGTACGCAGACCTCGTTGATCTCGCGACGCCCGGCGAGCTCCAGCGCCGCCAGCAGCTGATTCTCGGCATCATTACGCGGGCTGCTCAACGGAATCTGCGAACCGGTCAGGATCAGCGGTTTATTCAGCCCGTGCAACACAAACGACAGCGCCGAGGCGGTATAGGCCAGGGTGTCGGTGCCATGCAGTACAACAAATCCCTGGTAATCCGCGTAGCGCTCCAGGATCGGCGCCGCGATCAGATGCCAGTGCTCCGGTGTCAGCTCGGCGCTGTCGATCAGCGGCGATAACTCAAGCAGATCAAAACTCGGCAGATGGTCAAGCCGCTGCCCGAGCCGGGATCGCACCAGCTGCTCGAATCCGGTGGCAGGCGCCAGCCCGTATTCGGTCGGGACCATACCGATGGTACCGCCAGTATGAATCACCAGTAGCTGGGCTGCGCTCATCCGTCGACCGCCTCATCATCGACGATCTGCCACAGCAGTTCGCCGGTGGCCAGCGCCAGCTGACCCGGCAGGGTCTTGTGTCGCAACCCCTGCAGCAACTTCAGCCCCGCATCACGCTGCGTGTGCTGCCAGGCCTGCGGCATGCAATCAAGCAGCCGCCAGTCATGGGCGCGGGCCACATCGGCACGCAGCCGCTGATACTGGGAGATCAGTACCTGGCAATGCTCGGCCACCTCGGGCAGGGATTCCAGCGCCACCAGTTGCAGGTCGAGGGTTCGGGCCAACGCCTGCAGCGCCTGCTCATCCCCGGCCATAGCCGCCTCCAGCTGCACCGGCCAGGCCCTGAGACAATCGCCGATCAACCGCACCAGGCTCAGCGTGGCATCACCATCAAAACCCGGAGCCACGCTCGGCAGAGACGCTGCGGCGCCCGCCAGTTCATAGCCACGCTGCGCCTTGCTCGCATCACACACCTGCACCGGCAACTGGCGAGCGATCTCCAGGGCCAGATGAAACAGCTGATCGCTCTGTCCCGACTTCAGCTCCAGTTCCAGTTCGCACAGCGGCATGCGCCGTTCACCGGCGCGGATCTCGCCCCGATCCAGCGCCACCTCGACCTGCCAGGCGCCCTCCTCGCTCTCGCCGCCGAGCCACCAGAGGTGGCGCTCGAAATCGGTTTCAAATGCCGGTTGCAGCGACGCCAGCAGGCTGTCATCACACAGCGCCGGCGGCAGGTGCTCGCGCAGCAGGTCAGTATCCAGGCTGGGCTCCGGCCGCTCCCACTCCCACTCGTTGCGCACCGACAGACCCGCCTGCCCGTTGCCGGCACTCTTCAGGGTCTGAATATAACGCTCGCCATCACGCCGGATCCGCAGCGCCACCCGGGCGCGGCGCAGGTCCTGAGCGGAGGTGTCGTAGTAGATATTGGTCAGCGTGCGCCGTTCCGGCTCGGCATAGGACAGTTGCTCGAGCAGCGGCAGTGCAGTCACCTCCTCGCTGTACTCCGGCAACAATCCGAGCTTGAGTTCTGTTTCCGATCCCATCGGTCTACCTCATCGATTCAATACCTAACATTCTAGGGGTGGGCTGGCCAACTCTCCAGCACGCCTGGCAGATCTCACCGGGTGCAGTTGTGCTCCAAGTTCGAATTTCGAGCGTTTTCAGCGCCAACAACCCTGCGTTGTAACAATTTCATTGCTAATTTATTACAAAAATGGCGTTCCGATACGTATACTTGCGCCACCTTTTAAACCGGTTAACAGGTACACATCAATGGTCAACAGCCCCATTTTCCAGATGTTCGCCCGTTCCCCGTTCATGCCGATGCAGGAACATATCGCCAAGGCGCAGGCATGCGCCGCTGAACTGGTCCCGTTTTTTAATGCGGTGATCGCGGAGGATTGGGAAGCGGCATCCGAGAGCCAGCAGCGTATCGTCACCCTCGAGCACGAGGCGGACGAGATCAAGCGCAACATCCGCCAGAACCTGCCCAGCAGTCTGTTCCTGCCGGTACCGCGCTCAGATCTGCTTGAGCTGCTGCGTATGCAGGACAAGATCGCCAACAAGGCGAAGGATATTGCCGGACTGATGCTGGGTCGCAAGATGGGCGTCCCCGAACCCCTGCAGAAAGGACTGCTCGAGTTTCTCGACACCGCACTGCAGACCAGCGAGCAGGCGAAAACCGCCCTCAACGAGCTCGACGAGCTGGTCACCTCAGGCTTTCGCGGCCACGAAATCGATCTGGTCGAGCGTCTGCTGACCGAGCTTGACCGCCTCGAGAATGAAACCGATGGTTGCGAACGCAATTTGCGTTCTGCCCTGTTCGCTGTCGAGCGCGACCTCTATCCGGTGGATGTGATGTTCCTGTACCAGATCATCAACTGGATTGGCGACCTCGCCAACCGCTCGCAACAGGTGGGCAGCCGCCTGCAACTGTTACTGGCCCGCTAACCGGCAAGACAAAGGATTCTCATGGAAATCATTGCTCAGCATGGCGAGGTATTCATCATACTCGCCTGTGTATTCGGCTTTTTCATGGCCTGGGGTGTGGGTGCCAACGATGTTGCCAACGCCATGGGCACCTCCGTCGGCTCGCGCTCGATCACGCTGAAACAGGCGATCGTCATCGCCATTCTGTTCGAGTTTGCCGGCGCCTACCTGGCTGGTGGTGCGGTTACCGCGACCATTCGCAAGGGGATCATCGATCCGGCCATCCTCTCGGGCAGCCCCGATCTTCTGGTGTACGGCATGCTCGCCTCGCTGCTTGCCGCCGGTCTGTGGCTGCTGGTCGCCACCCACTACGGCTGGCCGGTCTCCACCACGCACTCCATCGTCGGCGCCATCGTCGGTTTCGCCGCCGTGGGCATCTCGGTTGACGCCGTGCACTGGAGCAAGGTCGGCACCATCGTCGCCAGCTGGGTGGTCTCTCCGGTCACCGCCGGTGTGATCGGCTTTGCCCTGTTCCGCAGCGTACAGACGTTGATCCTCGATACTGAGGACCCCTTCCGTAACGCCAAGCGTTACGTACCCTTCTACATCTTCCTGGTCGGTTTTATCGTGGCCATGGTCACTTTCACCAAGGGACTCAAGCACATCGGCCTGCACCTGAACTGGGGCCAGAGCGCACTGATCTCCGTGGTCGTGGCCCTCGGCGTCATGGCGCTCGGCGTGCTGATGCTGCGCCGGATCAAGCAGGACCCGGCGGCGGACCGTGAATACCACTTCAGCAGCGTGGAGAAGGTGTTCGGCATCCTGATGCTGTTCACCGCCTGCGCCATGGCCTTCGCCCACGGCTCCAACGACGTGGCCAACGCGGTCGGTCCGCTGGCGGCAGTGGTCGGCGTGGTCGCCTCCGGCGGTGAGGTGGCACAGAAGACTGCCATGCCGACATGGATTCTGCTGCTCGGCGGTGGTGGTATCGTCGTCGGACTGCTGATGTATGGCCACAAGGTAATCGCCACTGTCGGCACCAATATCACCGAGCTGACGCCGAGCCGCGGTTTCGCCGCAACGCTGGCGGCGGCATCGACCGTGGTCGTCGCCTCGGGCACCGGCCTGCCAATCTCGACCACCCACACTCTGGTCGGTGCGGTACTGGGCGTGGGTATCGCCCGCGGCATGGCGGCCCTGAACCTGCGCGTGGTCGGTACCATCTTCATCTCCTGGCTGGTTACCCTGCCGGCCGGCGCCTTGCTGGCGATCATGTTCTTCTTCATGCTCAAGGGGATCTTCGCCTGAGCCATCCCCGGGGGAGTTAACACCTCCCCCGTTTTCCTCCGCAGTGCTTGTCGTCTCCCGCCTATGCCGCAACGCCATATTGGCCACGCATCATTCGATGTGTAGACTGCATTTTGACTCGGCACAACGTGCCTACGCTATGGAAGCCAACCGTCTGAATAAGGGTGCAAAATGCGAAAAATACTGTTGGGCGTCATCTGCGCTTTGACGTTTCTGCTGCCACAGGTTGGCTGGACGCAATCGGCCGGGACTAACCTGCCTCCGGCGTTGCAAGCCGCGGTCATGACCGGTAACCCCAATGCGATCTCGCAAGCGATATCGGCGCTATCCGGAGGCAATCCGTTACGTGCTGCAAGTCTGGCTCATGCAGTCACGACAGCGGCGGAACAGATGGTGGCAACAAACCCCCAGGCGGCCATCAGTGCCGTCCAGGCGGCGGTAGCCGTCGTAAACTCCCAGCCCGTTTTGTCCAGCGCGCCACAAGACGCCTTGTTGGTCGCAGTATCAGCCTCGCGAATTATCGTGAACCCGGCGGTTCAACAGGCAGCACCCCAGAGTGTCGGCACTCTCGCCGTCCAGCTGAGCCAGCTGGCGGCCACCCCCAGTGTTTATCAAGCTAACCCAAATGCCGCGATCAGTATCATGGCGAATGCCTATGCTGCGGTCTCCAGTCCGACTGTTGCAGCGGCCTCAACGGGAGCCGCACAACAGGTGGTCTCTGTCCTGACTACCGCCTCGACCGACCCGGTACTCGTTGCGGTAAGCCCCTCCGTTGCCGCGCAGATCAATACAATCTTGGCAGACCAGTCGAGCCCTACTAATAACGATGAGTCAAACAACCAGCTAGAGCCACTCTTCCAGCAGCCAACCGTTGAACCGGTCAGCATACCGGAGCCAAATAGTGGTGGCGGTAATTCGGCTAGCCCAAGCTGAATTAGACCGTTCGCACATGCATTTTTTCAGCCAGGAGACGAACTCGGTTCGTCCCCTGGCTCTTTAGGGACCGCCTGACGGCCCTTCCACTCTCCCGCTGAATTGTTCCATCGCGCATAAGGATCCATACTGGAACCTGCCGGTTATCCGCGGCACACTACTCTCTCTAACAGCGGAGACCACGCCATGCCCCTTCCCGATACGATGACGATGCTGCGCGAGCTGATCGCCGCGCCCTCTATCAGCTCGACCACGCCGGACTGGGATCAGAGCAATCTGGCCGTGATCGAACACCTGCATACCTGGCTCGAGGCGTTGGGCTTCAACTGTGAAGTGATGCCGGTGCCTGGAGAACCGACCAAGGCCAACCTCATTGCCACCCTAGGCACCGGCCCCGGCGGGCTGGTGCTGTCGGGACACACCGATACCGTGCCCTGCGATCCGCAGCTGTGGCGCTCCGATCCATTCAAGGTGGAGGAGCGCGATCAGCGCCTCTATGGCCTGGGCACATGTGACATGAAGGGGTTCCTGGCACTGGCCGTCGAAGCGGCAAAAGCCTTCGTCGACCAACCGCTGAAAAGTCCGCTGATCATCCTCGCCACGGCCGACGAGGAGAGCTCCATGTCCGGTGCCCGCGCACTGGTCGATGCCGGTCGGCCCAAGGCACGGGCAGCGGTGATCGGCGAGCCCTCCAGCCTGAGACCGGTGCGCATGCACAAGGGGATGATGATGGAGGCGGTACGGATCGAGGGCCGCTCCGGCCACTCCTCCGACCCATCGCTCGGTGCTAACGCACTGGATGCCATGCAACAGGTCCTGAATGAGCTATCGGCATTTCGCACCGAGCTGCAATCCCGTTATCGCAACAGCGATTTCCGGGTCGATGTACCGACCCTGAACTTCGGCTGCATCCATGGCGGCGATAACCCGAACCGGATCTGCGGCCATTGCGAACTGGAGTTCGACCTGCGCCCGCTGCCGGGGATGTCGCTGGAGGGGCTACGCGATGCGATCAGCGCGCGGCTGCTGCCGTTCGGTGAGCGTTTTGGTGTCAAACTGGAAGCGCGCCCACTGTTCCCCGGTATACCGGCGTTCGAAACGCCCGCCAGCAGCGAGCTGGTGAACCTGGCCGAGAAGCTGACCGGGCATAAGGCCCAGTCGGTAGCCTATGGTACCGAAGCCCCCTTCCTGCAGCAGCTCGGGATGGATACCATCGTCATGGGACCCGGCTCCATCGATCAGGCCCATCAACCCGACGAGTACCTGGCGCTGGACCAGATACAGCCGACAATCGATATACTCAAGCAGATGATTACCCGCTATTGCCTCTAAGCTATTGCCTCTAAATCAGGGCCTCTGACAGGTTGACCGCGTGAACGACACGACCCAAGACTTCGTTAACTGGTTTCGCCACTCCTCCCCCTACATCCATGCCCACCGGGGCAAGACCTTCGTGGTGATGTTGGGCGGTGAGGCGATCAACGACAGCTATCTCGCCAGCATCGTGCATGACCTGGCACTGCTCAACAGCCTGGACGTGCGTCTGGTGCTGGTGCACGGCGCCCGGCCGCAGATCGACGAGCGTACCCGCGAGGCGGGGCTGGAGATCCGGCTGCACCACGACCAGCGGGTCACCGACAGCGAAAGCCTGCGTTGTGTTATCGAGGCGGTGGGCCGGGTGCGCACCGAGATCGAGGCCCAGCTGTCGATGGGGCTGGCCAACACGCCGATGCACGGCGCGCGGATCCGGGTCTGCTCCGGCAACTTCATCACCGCGCGTCCGCTCGGCGTGCTCGATGGTGTGGACATGGGCCACACCGGTGAGCTGCGCCGGGTCGATCATCTGGCGATCAAGCAACAGCTGGATATGGACAACATCGTACTGATCTCCAACCTGGGCTACTCGCCCACCGGCGAGATCTTCAATATGTCGGTGGAGGAGGTCGCCACCGGCGTGGCGGTGGCGCTGAAGGCGGACAAGCTGATCCTGTTCGGCCAGCAGGAGGGGATCTACGATTCCAGCGGCGATCTGCGCAGCGAACTGCTGGCGGAGACCGCCCGCCGCCTGGTGCACCACTACTCGGCACGGGTGGCCAACGACCCTGAGCAGCCCTGGAGCGAAATGGCCTGTCTGCTGCAGGCCGCCGCCGATGCCTGTGACAAAGGCATCCCCCGCTGCCATCTGGTCAGCCACGCACAGGATGGCGCGCTGCTGATCGAACTGTTTACCCGTGACGGCACCGGCACCATGATCAGCAAGGAGTCCTACGAGCAGGTGCGCGCCGCCGATATCGAGGATGTGGGCGGAATTCTGGAGCTGATCGCGCCGCTGGAGGAGAAAGGGGTGCTGGTGCGCCGCTCACGCGAGCTGCTGGAATCGGAGATCGAGCGTTTCAGCGTGGTGGTGCGCGATGGTGCGATCATCGGCTGTGCCGCACTCTACCCGTTCGCTGACGAGGCGATCGGCGAGCTGGCCTGCGTGGTGATCAGCAGCGAGTACCGGGGCGGCGAACGCGGCGACCTGCTGCTCGAGCATATCGAGGAGACCGCCAAGGCTCAGGGCCTGCGCCAGCTGTTCGTGCTGACCACCCGCACCGCGCACTGGTTCCTGGAGCGCGGTTTCAGACCCGCGCCGCTGGACGCTCTGCCTGGCAAGAAAAAGGAGCTGTACAACTTCCAGCGCAACTCCAAGGTGTTCTTCAAGCAGCTCTGAGCCAAAGGGTGCGGGAGCGCCAACCGGTAACGCCGCGGCGGCAGCGCAGCGGGCCTTTTACAGTGTCGGCAGCTGGATCTGGAAGGCCGCGCCGTGCAGGTCGGCGCTGTCCCGGATCTCCAGCGCACCGCCGTAGCTGCTGAGAATATCCACCGCCACCGACAGGCCGATCCCCTGCCCCGGCGCCGAGGAGTCCAGCCGTGCACCGCGCTCGAGGATGGTCTGGCGCCGGCCGGCACTGACGCCTGGGCCATCATCCGCCACCTCCAGCACCAGCATGCCATCCCTCTGCCGCCCACGCACCAGCACCTGGCTGTGGCCATATTTGAATGCGTTTTCCAGAATATTGCCGAGCAGCTCCATCAGGTCATGCTCATCACCGGCGAAGTTGATCTCGGGTTCCAGCTCCGAACTCACGGCGATGTGCTTGTCGGCGTAGACCTTGGCCAGCGCGGACAGGATGCGCGTCACCACCGGCTCAACCGCTACCGGCTTCGCCAGCGGCGCGCCCGGCGACTTAACCGCACGGGAGAGCTGGTACTGGACGATCTGCGTCATCCTGCCGGTCTGCTCGTTGACCAGCTGACGATAGCGTTCGCCGTCAATCGATTCATTCGCCGCCCCCTGCATCACCGCCAGCGGGGTCTTCAGGCTGTGCGCCAGATCTCCCAGGGTGTTGCGATAGCGTTCGCGCTGGCGCCGCTCGCTCTCAATCAGCCGGTTCAGGTTATCGGTCACCGCCTGCACCTCCAGCGGATAGACCCCCTTCAGCTTGTCCGCCTGGCCCTGCTCGATCTGGCTCAGGTCCTCGGCCAGCCGATCCAGCGGCTTCAGCCCCCAGCGCATGATTAGGTACTGCATCAGCAGCGCCAGCAGGTAGACGCCACCGAGCCAGCCCCAGAGCTGGGTGGCAAACGCCTGCATCTCCTGACCTACGCTCTCGTCGGAGTGCAGCACCGATACCAGAAAGTGCTGTTCGCCATTCACCCCCTCCCAGACAACCGGATACTGGAACAGGAACAGGCCATCGGCCACCAGATGATTAAACAGGGTCTGGCCGGGCTCCAGACGACTGCTGGGCAGCTCGGCGATCAGCTCTTCGGAGAGCAGCTCGGATGAGGGCGAGCGCCAGAGCAGTTCACCACCGCGGGCGTGAACCGTGGCATAGAGCCCGGATTGCACCTGGCTGAAGCGCGGCTCCTGCACGCTGTCGGGCAGCCAGATACGGCCATTGCGCAGTTCCGCTTCACCCAGCAGCAGGTAGACGTGCAGCCGCGCCTGGCTTGCCTCCGAGGCTTCCAGGCTGTTGTGGAAGGCGCGCTGCAGGGCGGCGGCGGCAAACACGATCACCACCGGCAACAGCACCACCGACGCCCAGAACAGGCGCGCCTTGAGCGACCGCGGGATCAGCGAAGCGAGTTTCATCCAGCGCTGTCGGTCGCTTTCAGCGCAAAGCGGTAACCCAACCCGCGTACCGTATCGATCGGCTGCAGCGTCTGCTCGGGATCCAGCTTCTGCCGCAGACGACGGATAAACACTTCGAGCACGTTGGAATCACGATCGTAGTCCTGGTGATACAGGTGCTCGGTTAGCTCGGTCTTGGACACGGTTTTGCCGGCGTTGAGCACCAGATACTCCAGGGTGCGGTACTCGTAGCTGGTCAGTTTCACCGGCTCGCCGTTGAGCGATACCGTGCGCGCCGTGGTATCCAGGGTCAACGGGCCAAAATCGAACTGCGGCCGGGCATGCCCCGCCGCACGCCGCAGCAGCGCATTCAGGCGCGCGACCAACTCTTCGATATGGAAGGGTTTGACCAGGTAGTCATCGGCGCCGGCCTCAAGCCCCTCCACCTTGTCCTGCCAGTCACCGCGTGCGGTCAGGATCAGGACCGGGAAGTTGCGCTCCTCCGTGCGCCACTGCCGAATCAGCTCGATCCCGGACAGCTTGGGCAGCCCCAGATCGACAATCGCCAGGTCGTAGGGGTATTCGCGACCGAGATAGAGCGCCTCTTCGCCATCCCCCGCCTCCTCCACGGTATAGCCGCGCTCGCTCAAGCCACTGCTGAGCTGGCGGCGCAGATCGGGATCATCTTCAACAATCAGTAGCTTCATGCCTACCTCCTCGCTCAGGGGTTCAGTATCCTGCCGGACTCAGCGTCGACCAGCACATCGCGCACCCGGCCATTGTTGACCAAGCGGATCTGAAACAGCCGCCGCCCATCCTGAGCGACCTCTTCCGCCTTGACCACTTCGCCGCCGAACGCCCGCCGCGCGATCTCCACCGCCTGCTTCAGGTCGATGGCGTTCTGGGCCAGCAGCAGGCCTGCCGGTGACCCTTGCGCCTGCACTGGCGCCGCCATGAGCGAGGGGATCGCCGCCACCAGCATAACGCTCAGCCAACCCAGCACAATCCGCCTCACACGCGACATGGACTCAACCCCTTCTACCGTAGTGTTTATCGATCTCGATATAGCGCCCCGGATGATGTCGGGTACGCGTCGTATATACCTGGCCGCGATAGATATATCGCACCCAATAAGCGACAGGTTGTTGATGATACTTCAGTTTGTGCCCCCGAACACACTCTTCGCCACGGTGCCGATCCCAGTCATGACTGACGATGATATCGGCGCCGACGGAGCCGATCACCGCTCCAGCAACGGTACCGACCAGTGCATTATCGTGCTCACGGCCGATCAGGTTGCCGACCGTGCCGCCGGCCAACGCACCGACGATACGCGCACGATCCCGGTCGCCCCGATCGCTCCGGTCACCCCAGTCACTGCGTTCATGACGGTGGCGGTCGATACGGCAGTCGCGATCGCGCTTCGGCCAGATCGGCTCCACTTCCAGCACCCGCGCCAGACGCTGGTGTCGGTCATACTTGTAATAACCGTCGTGATGCTTGTAGTGACTGAGTTCCAAAATCGGACGCTGCTGATGTTCGAACGGACTGGCCTGGACCACCTGGCTGCTGCCCAGCACCGAGAGCAGTGCCAGACCGGCAGCTAATAATTTAGCGTTCATGCTTGCCTCCCTGGGGCATAACCCCGGTGATTAGCGGCTGGCAGCTCGTTCTACCAGCCTATGGTGACCAATCTACCCAGTGGCAGATGAATCGAGCATGAACTTTTCCCCGCGCTCAACCGGTTGCCAGCAGGCGCTGCAGATCCCCCAGTTCCAGCCCAAAGGCATCGGCGACGCCGGCGCAATACAGCTGCCCCGCGTGCACATTGAGCCCTGGCGCCAGCCCCGGCACACGCCGCAGCGCATCGCGCCAGCCCAGCCCGGCCAACGCTTCGATGTAGGGCAGGGTGGCGTTGGTCAGCGCCAGTGTCGAGGTGCGCGCCACCGCGCCGGGCATATTGGCGACACAGTAGTGGACGATGCCGTCGACCTCGAAGATCGGATCGGCATGGGTGGTCGGATGGCTGGTTTCGAAACAACCGCCCTGGTCGATCGCCACATCGACCAGCGCCGCACCACGGGGCATCAGCGCCAGCATCTCCCGGGTCACCAGTTTAGGTGCCCTGGCGCCGGGCACCAGCACCGCGCCGATCACCAGGTCGGCCTGGGCCACCTGCTGGCGGATATTCTCGCCGGTCGAATACAGGGTGCCGACCCGCCCGCCGAACAGATCGTCCAGCTCGCGCAGGCGCGGAATCGACTTGTCCAGTATCGTCACCTGTGCCCCCATCCCCTGGGCCACCCGCGCCGCCTGGCTGCCGACCACACCGCCACCGACAATTACCACCCGGCCGGGGGAGACACCGGGTACGCCGCAGAGCAGCACGCCGCGGCCGCCCTGCTCCTTCTCCAGACAGTGCGCGCCGGCCTGTACCGCCATCCGCCCGGCCACCTCGCTCATCGGCGCCAACAACGGCAGGCCGCCGTGGCGATCCTCCACCGTTTCATAGGCGATGGCGGTACAACCGCTGGCCAGGAGGGCATCGGTCTGCGGCCGGTCCGCCGCCAGGTGCAGATAGGTGAACAGTAGCTGATCCTCACTTAGCCAACCGCACTCGTTCAGTTGCGGCTCCTTCACCTTGACGATCATCTCGGCCTCGCGGAACACGGCCTCGGCGTCTGCCACCAACTGCGCACCCGATTGACGATAGGCTTCGTCGTCATAGCCGATGGCACTCCCGGCATTCGATTGCACCAGCACCTCATGCCCCTGCGCCACCAGTTCACGCACTCCCATCGGCGTCAAGCCAACGCGGTACTCATGTACTTTTATCTCCTTGGGTACCCCAATACGCATATAGACCTCCTGCCATCTTGCAACTGCGGTTCTTTTTCCGCTCTCACCGGCAGTCTAGACCTTATTTTCGCCCTGAGGCGATCGCCCGCGACGACTGTCGGCCAGGCGGATACAGCGGCGGAGCGATCTGCTATAATCTGACCCTTTCCCAAACGACAGATCACCCCCAGTTACCGAGGGATCCGAGATGCCAGAGTATCGTTCCAAGACCTCAACAGCGGGCCGCAATATGGCGGGCGCACGCGCCCTGTGGCGTGCCACCGGCATGAAGGATGAAGACTTCCACAAGCCGATCATCGCCGTTGCCAACTCCTTTACCCAGTTCGTACCGGGCCACGTCCACCTCAAGGATATGGGACAGCTGGTGGCGCGCGAGATCGAGAAAGCTGGCGGTGTGGCGAAGGAGTTCAACACCATCGCCGTCGACGACGGTATCGCTATGGGCCATGACGGCATGCTCTACTCGCTGCCAAGCCGCGACATCATCGCCGACTCCGTCGAGTACATGGTCAACGCCCACTGCGCCGACGCCCTGGTCTGCATCTCCAACTGCGACAAGATCACCCCGGGAATGCTGATGGCGGCGATGCGCCTGAATATCCCGGTGATCTTCGTTTCCGGCGGTCCGATGGAAGCAGGCAAGACCAAGCTGGCCGACCACAAGCTGGACCTGGTCGATGCCATGGTGCTGGCCGCCGATCCCACCGCATCGGACGAGCTGGTCGATGCCGTCGAGCGCTCCGCCTGTCCCACCTGCGGCTCCTGCTCCGGCATGTTCACCGCCAACTCAATGAACTGCCTGGCCGAGGCGCTGGGTCTGGCGCTGCCGGGCAACGGCACCGTGGTGGCCACCCACGCCGACCGCGAGCAGCTGTTCCTGCGCGCCGGACGCACCATCGTCGAGATGGCCAAGCGCTACTACGAAGGTAACGACGAGCGCGTACTGCCGCGCTCCGTGGGGCTGAAGGCGTTCGAGAACGCGATCACGCTGGATATCGCCATGGGTGGTTCCACCAACACCATTCTGCACCTGCTGGCGATCGCCCAGGAAGCGGAGATCGACTTCACCATGAAGGATATCGACCGCCTGTCCCGCGAGGTGCCGCAGCTGTGCAAGGTGGCGCCGAACACGCAGAAATATCATATCGAGGATGTGCACCGTGCCGGTGGCATCATGGCGATCCTCGGCGAGCTGGACCGCGCCGGCAAGCTGCACACCGACGTGCCCACCGTGCACGCACCGACGATGAAGGACGCGCTGGATCAGTGGGATATCATGCGCAACCCGAGCCCGGAAGTGGTCGAGTTCTACAGGGCGGGCCCCGCCGGTATCCCGACCCAGATCGCGTTCAGCCAGGCCACCCGCTGGCCGACTCTGGACGGTGACCGTGCCAACGGCTGCATCCGTTCGGTTGAACACGCGTTCTCGCTGGAGGGCGGCCTCGCGGTACTGCATGGCAACATCGCGCTGGATGGCTGCGTAGTCAAAACCGCCGGCGTCGACGACTCGATTCTGGTGTTCGAGGGCAGCGCTAACGTCATGGAATCTCAGGACGAGGCGGTACAGAAGATCCTCAACGACGAGGTGAAGGCCGGCGATGTCGTCATCATCCGCTACGAAGGCCCGAAAGGCGGCCCGGGTATGCAGGAGATGCTCTACCCGACCTCTTACCTGAAGTCCAAGGGGCTGGGTAAGGCCTGCGCCCTGCTCACAGACGGTCGCTTCTCCGGCGGCACCTCCGGTCTGTCGATCGGTCACGCCTCGCCGGAAGCGGCCGCCGGTGGCGCCATCGGCCTGGTGCGTAACGGCGATCGCATCCGCATCGATATCCCCAACCGCACCATCGATGTGCTGCTGTCGGACGAAGAGCTGGCCGTTCGCCGGGCCGAGCAGGACAAGCTGGGCTGGAAACCGGCCCATGAGCGTCCGCGCAAGGTATCCGCCGCGCTGAAAGCCTACGCCAAGCTGGCTACCTCTGCCGACAAGGGCGCAGTGCGCGATCTGTCGCAGCTCGACTGATCGACACCGCGTACGATGAAAAAGGCGACCTCCGGGTCGCCTTTTTTATGCACAGAATGCAGGGTATACCGCGATCACATGGTCTGCAGGTGCGGCAGTCTCAGATGAGCTGCAGTGCCTCAAATGCCAGCCACAGCATGCGCAGCGTCAGCATCGAGGTGAATCCGGCGGTCAGGATAAGAAACAGCGCTTCCGCGATTGCCAGGCCCGGTGGCAACAGGCCACTCACGCGGCGCTCTGCAGCGCCTGCATCACCTGGGTCGCCCAGCTCAGGCTATGACGATAGGCAACCTCGTAGAAGTGCCGCTCAAGCATCTTGCGCAGGTGTTCGAACTCACCCCGTTCGTAATGCTCGACCTCCTGCAGCACCTCGCCAAAGGAGCCGTCGCGGTTGATCAGCGCGGTCTTGATATCGTGGTGCAGCGGCACCTGGTTCATCAGTTCCGCCATCTCGATATCCATCATCACATCGAGCTGGGAGAGCAGGCCCACGATGAAGTGGTTGATCGGTTCAGGGCGCCCGGTCATCTCCGCCAGCAGCTCGCACATGCGTCCGCGCTGCAGCATGTTGCGGGTCAGGTCGTCCGGTTTATCGCCGTTGCTGTTGGCCAGGAACAGCATCACCCAGCGTCGAACCTGATCCATACCTAGCATGGCGATGGCATGGGACAGCGAGGTGATCTCCCGGCGAAGGTTGAACGCGGCGGAGTTGACAACCTTGAGGATTCTAAAGGTCAGAGCCGGGTCGTTGAGTGCGATCTCCTCCACCGACTGAGCCGTCGCATTGGGTTTCTGCAGCTCGGTCAACAGCTGGATCAACAGCACCTTGTTGCCACTGATCTTCCTGCCTTTGACCGGTTCCGGCTTGCTCAGGAAGTAGCCCATGTAGAGCTCAAAACCCATCTCCAGACAGAGCCTGAACTCCTCCTTGGTCTCCACCTTGTCGGCCAGCAACTCCAACTGAAACGGGCGCAGCTTCTGGACCAAGGTCTGTACGTTCTTCATACCGAGCTTCTGGATATCGAGCTTGAGCACGTGCACCACGTTGAGCAGCGGTCCAAAGCGGGGGTCAGTGGGGTCGTAATCGGCCAGTGCCAGGCGGTAGCCGTCATTGGCCAGGCTCTTGACCCGATCGATCAGGGCCGGTGATATCTTGGAGTGGCCCAGGATCTCGATGACGAAGCTCTGTCGCGGCAGGTCCGGCATTTCGTTATCGAGCAGGAAGCTGTCGGTGACCTTCAGGAAGCAGGGTACGTTCTGCACCTCGCCGCTCTTGCTGATACTGGAGTACGCTCCCATCAGCACGCCGAGCGTTGCCTCTTTGTCCTTGAGGCCATCGACAAACTTGCCATCGGAGTCCCGGAATAACAGCTCAAACGCAGTAACGTCCTGGCTTTTGGTATAGATGGGCTGACGTGCCATCAGCACTTGAAGGTCTTCAGCGTCCTCAACCATCTCCTTATCTACTGCACCCACTGTCGATACCTCATTTACTTGCTGTTATTCGGAACTCCGTCCGCCTTAGTATACCCACGGATACTAGGTTGTCTGCCCCAGCGGATATCATTTCATCAGCTGTCCGGCATCGCTGTTGAGCGCCGCACGCTCATCCACCCAACTCTCAAGCTCCTCCAGCCGCATCGGTCGGCCATAGAGATAGCCCTGCAGACAGTCGCAACCGGCAGCGACCAACCGCTGTGCCTGAAACTCCGTCTCGACCCCCTCAGCCGTCACCCGCAAGCCACGGGCATGGCAGAGGGAGATGATCGGCGCCAGCAACCGCTGGTTGCCGGGCTCGATCAGCCGTTCGATGAAGCTGCGATCCAGTTTCACCTTGTCCACCGGGTACTCCACCATCTGCATCATAGAGGTGTAACCGGTACCGAAATCATCGATGGCAATCTGCAAGCCTAGAGCCCTGAGCCTACTGAGCATATGGTGACGTTGCACCGTGGACTCCACACCGAAGGTCTCGGTCATCTCGACCTCGATACTGTCTGCCGCGATTCCGGCGAACGTTAACTGCTCCTGGATATAGAGATCGAAATCCGGAACGGTCAGCTCCGCCGAGGAGAGGTTGATCGACAGGGTAATACCCTCCCCCAGTAATTGGCGTAGCCTCGGCAGATCGGCAAAGGACTGCTGCACGACCCAGCGATCAATAAGACCATACAGCCCGGTGCGCTCGGCGATCGGGATAAAGCTATCCGGGCCCACCCGACCCAGGCTGGGCGACTCCCAGCGCAGCAGCGCTTCGCAACCGTCGATCCGGCCCTTGGCGTCCAGTATCGGCATATAGGTCAGGTAGAGTTCACGATCGAAATCGATCACCTTCAGCTGGTGTTCGATCTCAAGCTCCCGACGGGCCTTGCGCGCCAGTTCCTGGGAGTAAAACGCCACACGATTCTTGCCGGCGTGCTTGGCTTGATACATGGCGGTATCGGCATTGGAGATCAACTGGGTGATGTTGTGGCCATCTTCGGGACAGCAGGCGATACCGATACTGAGCGTGACCGGATAACTGCCCAACTCAAACTGATACCCCTCGCGTACCAGGCTGAGCAAGCGGTTAGCCAGATGCTCGGGCTGGCCGGCTTCGCGATAGCCGTGCAGCAGCACCGCGAACTCATCGCCCGCCAGGCGGGCCAAAACGGCCTGTCCACACTGGGGCGCGCGGTTGCACTCATGCTGGATCAACGCACTGGCCCGGTGCGAAAAGGACTTCAGCAGCGAATCACCGACACTGTGGCCATACTTGTCGTTGACGAACTTAAAATGATCCAGATCGATATAGAGCAAACCTACCGGGAGCTGCCGCTCTGCGGCAAGTTTGAGTTCGCGCACCGCCAACTCGTAAAAGCGGTTGCGGTTGGGCAGGCCGGTGAGAGAGTCCTGCTCGGCAAGCTGGCGGGAGCGCCGGTAGGCATCATCCAGCTGGCTGTACAACTGCTGAAATTGCCGTGCCAGACGGCCGATCTCATCCTGCCCCGTATACACGATTCGGTCGCGCATACCGTGCATCACCTCGTTGAGCTGACGCTCCAGCGTTTGCACCGGCTGGGTGATATAGTGGCGAATCAGCCACATCAACAGCGCAGTGCAGACGGCACAGACAAGGAGCGCACCGATACTCAGGCTATGCTGCATGCTACGCAACTGTCCGGTCATGAAGCCGGGATCCGGCTGCAGGCGAAGATAGAGGTCCGGTAGCAGACGTATATCTCCGCCCAATCCCTCCCTGTTCGTCCAAGCCGAATGGCTGTATTCAATCCGCGCCCCATAGATCTCTTCCATCCGTTCGACCTGGGCATCGAAGGTTGTGAGTTCGACCGCCACCTGCACCGCCACGCTCTGCTGCAAATGGTTGGGCAGGGGGGCCGCCTGGGTACGCTTATCCAGTAGCCGGTTCTGAATCAGCAGCGACGCCCCCGAATCCAGCTGAACCAGCCGGATGCCGGAAAGAGTGCGCGTGGTGAACGCATGCTGAGCAACCTCCAGTTCTTGAGCGGAGATATCGCGGAAAGGGTTGTCACTGCTGGCAAAGAAAAATTCGGGTTGGCCATTCGGCTCGATAAGCGCGAAAGAGATATAGCCGGAGCGAGACCCGGTCAGATTGCCGAACGCATCCTCCAGGCGCCCGCCGAGCGCCCTTTTGCGATAACGATCGTCCGCCTCCTGCAGGAAGCGGTGCAGCGCCTCCGACTCACTGATCGCAAACAGATAGCTGTCGGCAAAGGAGGCGTAGACGGAAAAGGTGCTGCGAAGTTCGGTCAGCTGATTGTTCAGGCGTGACTGTTCAAGGTGTTCGATGGAGGAGCGTTCGACGTAGTAAACGGCCAGCGCCACCAGCAGATAGCCCGCCAGCAGCACCGGGACGATCAGCAGCGCGGCTCGCCTACTGAGCGTCATGCAGCTTCCTTATCGCGCTGGTGATACGTTGCCGCAGCATCAGATTCTCTTCGCTGAGTACTTCGTAGAGCTGGCTCTTCGCCATCACCCCGGCAGGCGGATAGACCGTGATATCTTGCCTGAACTCGTCGTCCAGCAACCCGTATGCCGCCTGGTTCGGCGTGCCAACCCACAGCGCCTGCGCGTTGCGCGCCGCTATCTCAGGGCGATTGAGGAAATCGATAAAGCGGATCGCCAGCTCCTGCTTGTTCGAGCCCTGCAACACACCAAGACAGTCAGCCCAGAGGATAGTGCCCTCGCTCGGCGCCACATAGCGCCAGTGTTCGCCGCCCTGAATCTCGTTCAGCGCGTCTTGGTCACCGCTGTAGACCAGTGCCATATACAGCTGGCTGGCGTCGGCATTACTTTGCAAAAAGGTGATGGCATAGTCGTAGGTCAGTACTGCGGGTACCTGCTGCTTAAGATCCTCGAACGCAATTTGCAGCGCCTCCCGAGAGTCGCTGTTGATCGACTCGCCACGCATCAACAGCGCCGGCGCCAACAGATCCGCGCCATCATCGAGCATGCCGATATGACCGACCAGTTCCTGGGCGGGCTTAATCAGATCGGACCAACTGGCAGGCGGTTGGGCAACTTTGTCGCTACGGTAGGCGATCCCAAGGGTACCCCACATATAGGGGATGCTGTGGTTACCGCACTGGGCTGAGAATTGCGGGTCCAGATGACGCAGGTTCGGCGCCTGTGCCGCCGTGGGTGCAAAGGAGATGCCGCGCTCGCCAAACAGGCGCGACGCCACCTCGTCGAGCACGACCAGATCGATATGGTGACGCCCGGCATCCACCATCATCCGATCCCGACGTTCGTCGTTATCGAAGTAGATCTGTTCTATCTCGACGCCGGTTTCTGCTTCCCAGATCTCAATCACTTCAGGGTCGAGATAGGCTTCCCAGTTCAACAACGTCAGCTTTTCGGCCATCGTGTAAGGGGATAGCAGCAGCGTCAGCAGCGCCGCCATACCCAATCGATACAGCATCGGGCGGAACTCCAGTCGGGGGGATTGTTTTTTTAAGCTCAAACATACCCTAAAACCCTTAGAATTCCACGCCTTTTAGCGGCGTTCTGTAATCAATTAGCCACGCTTACGCGCGCCATGTTGCAGCACCGCGATGATCGACTCGATAAATTGACCGGCCCGTTCACTTAGCGAAAAGCAGTTCGGATTCCTGAGCCATCTGATGATCAGTCCATCCACCATCACCTTGACCAGCAGAGACCCTGCCTCCACATCGAGATCGCGGGGCAACTGCCCCTTTCTCACTGCATTTTCCAGGGCGCGCACACGCCGCGTGTGCAGTTCCAGCTCCAGCTCTTGCATATGCACCGGCAGCTCATCGTTCGAGAGCACAGCCGTTTCACGCATATAGAGGGTGATCAGACGACGCATATCCTCGTCCTGCTCGGCACTGACCAGCAGTAGCCTCATCAGTTCGACAAACTTGCCCAGCGGATCCGCCTCACCCTCTGATTCACTGGCGTCCCCCAGTTTCGTCAACGGACTCGCGTAATGCTCCCACAAGCCATCGAACAGGTCCCACTTGTTCTTGAAGTGCCAGTAGATCGCACCGCGGGTCACGCCGGCACTCTGGGCGATATCGGACAGACTGGTCGCGGCGATCCCTTTCTCCGCGAACAGCGCCAGCGCTTTTTTCATGATGCAGAGACGGGTTGCTTCCGCCTCCTCTTTCGTTCTGCGCAATTTCTGACTCTTTTGATAAGTTTTTATGCCTGGTCAGTTTACATACAAACGCGAATGTATGTAAACTCACTGCTCATTCTTAACCGTCACGGCCTTCACTTCATCCACAGCAGGCATCGTCGGCACCTTCGCTTCACCGTCTTGAGCTACATGAGGATATCATGGGAACAACTATCACTTCGTTACGCCGTTGGCCTGCCGGACTGATGGCCGCCGCCTTGCTGCTGGGTCTGGCCGGATGCCAGGATAGCAGCGACCAAGGTGCCACAACAAACCGACCACCGACTGCAGTCGATGTGGTGACGCTGGAAAGTGTGTCGGTCGATATCACCGAAAGCTACCCTGGCCGTGTCGCCGCCTATCGCAGCGCCGAGATCCGCCCCCAGGTCGGAGGCATCATTCTCGCGCGCAAGTTTGAAGAGGGCTCCCATGTCGATGCGGGCGATCTGCTCTATCAGATCGACCCCGCCTTATACAAGGCCGAGCTCGCCAGCGCCGAAAGCGAATTGGCTCTGGCGGATGCCAACGCCCAGAGCGCTCGCCTGCTGGCTGAGCGCTATCGCGAACTGGTGAAGAGTTCAGCGGTCAGCCGCCAGGATGCGGACAACGCCGAGGCGGCCTGGAAGCAGGCACAGGCACAGATCCAGGCGGCCAAGGCCTCGGTGCAGAGTGCCAAGATCAATCTGGACTACACCCGCATCACCGCACCGATCTCGGGCATCATCAGCCGCTCCAGCGTGACCGAAGGCGCGCTGGTGTCAGCCGCGCAAAGCGGTGCCCTTGCCACCATTCGCCAGTTGTCGCCGGTCTATGTGGATATCCGCCAGCCGGCAAGTTCGGTGATGAAGATGAAGCGCAGCGGCGATGATCTTACCGCTGATGTGCAGCTGCAGCTCGAGGATGGCAGCCAGCTCGATGAAACCGGCACGCTGAAATTTTCCGAAAGCAGTGTCGATGAGGGCACCGGTACGGTCAATGTCCGCGCACAATTCCAAAACGATAAGGAGCTGCTGCTGCCGGGCATGTTCGTACGTGCCAGTGTTGTGGTTGAGCATCAGGATGCCGCCATTCTAGCCCCGCAGCAGGGCATTACCCGCCTGCCCAACGGTGCGGCACAAGCACTGGTCGTCAATGCCGACAACCAGGTCGAGTCCCGCCCGGTTGAGGTCGGCAGAGCGATTGCCGATAAGTGGCTTGTACTCTCGGGCCTCGCCGCCGGTGACAAGCTGATTATCGGCGGGCTGCAGAAGATCAAGGCAGGCGCTACAGTCACCCCGCGCGAGCAGGCTGCCGTTACCGCCGGCATGCAGTAAGGAGTTCCCATGGCACGTTTCTTTATCGACAGGCCGATATTCGCCTGGGTGATCGCGATTGTGATCATGGTCGCCGGGCTGCTATCGATCCGCATGCTGCCGATCCAGCAGTATCCGACCATCGCGCCCCCTTCGGTCAATGTCTCCGCCAACTATCCGGGTGCATCGGCACAAACCCTGGAAGACAGCGTCACCCAAGTCATCGAGCAGTCGATGACCGGTATCGACGGTCTGCTCTACATGTCGTCGAACAGCAGCTCTTCCGGCAGCGTACAGATCACGCTGACCTTCACCCCCGGTACCGATCCGGATATTGCCCAGGTCCAGGTGCAGAACAAACTGTCACAGGCTGAACCACTGCTGCCGCAAGCGGTTCAGCAGCAGGGCGTCAGCGTCACCAAGGGCAACACGGGCTTCCTGATGGTGGTCGGTCTTGTCTCGCCTAACGGCACGCTGAACCGGGCGGATCTGGCCGATTATGCGGTGAGCCAGCTCAAGGACCCGCTTTCGCGCACCCAGGGCGTCGGCAGTATCCGCATTTTCGGCGGCCAGTACGCCATGCGGGTCTGGCTGCAGCCGGAGAAGCTGACCTCCTATGGCCTGACGCCGCTGGATGTGAACAACGCGATCTCGACACAGAACAACCAGTTCGCTGCCGGCCAGCTGGGCGGCCTGCCCGCGTTTGGCAACCAGCAGTTGAACGCGACCATCATCTCCCAGTCACGGCTGGAGAGTACCACGCAGTTCGAGCAGATCCTGCTCAAGGTCAACAGCGACGGCTCCCAGGTACGGCTGAAAGATGTCGCGCGTATCGAGTTGGGTGCTGAAGACTACTCTGCGGTCAGCCGCTTCAACGGCAAACCGGCAGCGGGCCTGGCGATCCAACTGGCCAGCGGCTCCAATGCGCTGGATACTGCGGACGCAGTCAAGGCACGCCTGGAGGAGCTCAAGCCTTTTTTCCCGGATGATCTGGAAGTGGTCATCCCCTATGACACCACACCGTTTATCGAGATCTCCATCGATGAGGTGGTCAAAACCCTGGGCGAAGCGATCCTGCTGGTGTTCCTGGTCATGTACCTGTTCCTCGGTAATTTCCGCGCCACCTTGATTCCGACCATCGCCGTGCCGGTGGTGCTGCTCGGTACCTTTGGCGTTATGGCCGCATTCGACTACAGCATCAATACGCTGACCCTGTTCGGTATGGTGCTGGCGATCGGCCTGCTGGTGGACGACGCCATCGTCGTGGTCGAAAACGTAGAACGCGTGATGCATGAGGATGGTTTGCCTCCTCTTGAAGCAACCCGCCGATCGATGGACCAGATCACCAGCGCGCTGGTCGGTATCGGTCTGGTGCTGTCGGCAGTATTCGTGCCGATGGCCTTCTTCCCGGGATCGACCGGTGCCATCTACCGCCAGTTCTCGCTGACCATTGTCTCTGCCATGGCGTTGTCGGTGATGGTGGCGTTGATCCTGACACCGGCTCTCTGTGCCACCATTCTGAAACCGGCCAAGCCTGGGCACCATGACAGCGGCGGTATATTCGGTTGGTTCAACCGTGGCTTTAACCGTGCAACCAAGCGCTATCAGCGCTCGGTAGGCGGCATCCTTAAACGCCCCATGCGATTGCTGGGTATCTATCTCGCACTCGTGGTCGGCATGGGCTACCTCTATGTCAAAATGCCCACCTCCTTCCTGCCCAATGAGGATCAGGGGGTATTCCTGACCCTGGTGCAGTTGCCGGCGGGCGCGACCCAGGGCCGTACCCTGGAGGTGATGAAGCAGATCGAGACCTTCGCGGAGCGGGAGGAGAACATCGCCTCGCTGTTCACCGTATCCGGCTTCAGCTTCGCCGGTCAGGGGCAAAACATGGGCCTGGCGTTCATGAAGCTTAAACCCTGGGATGAACGTACCGAGCCGTCACAGTCGGTCGATGCGATTATCGGTCGCGCCTGGGGCGCGTTCAGCCAGATCTCCGACGCCCGTATTTTCCCGATCAACCTGCCACCCATTCCGGAGCTGGGGACCGCCACGGGCTTCAACATGATGCTGCAAGACCGCGGCAATATCGGCCACGAAGCCCTGATTGCGGCACGTAACCAGATGCTGGGCATGGCGGCACAGGATCCGCGCCTGGCTGGCGTGCGTCCCAACGGGATGGAGGATGTGCCGATCTTCCGCATCGAGCTCGATCACGAGAAGATCAAGTCGATGGGGCTGGATATCGATGATGTGAACTCGACGATGAGCACCGCCTGGGCATCGAAGTATGTCAATGACTTCGTCGATCGCGGCCGGGTCAAGAAGGTGTACGTCCAGGCTGATGCGCCCTACCGGATGCTGCCCAGCGACCTCGATAGCTGGCACGTGCGCAACGCCGGCGGTGAGATGGTGCCCTTCTCTGCGTTTGCCACCAGCTACTGGGATTACGGCTCTCCGCGGCTGGAGCGTTACAACGGCGTACCCGCGGTCAATATCCAGGGCCAGGCGGCTCCCGGTTACAGTACCGGCGAAGCGATGCAGGCGATGGAGGAGATGCTGAGCACGCTGCCGGCAGGCCTGTCGGTTGAGTGGACCGGCATGTCCTACCAGGAGCGCATGGCCGGCTCTCAGGCACCGGCTCTCTATGCGTTGTCGATACTGGTGGTGTTTCTCTGCCTGGCGGCACTCTATGAGAGTTGGTCGGTACCCTTCTCGGTGCTGCTTGTGGTACCGCTGGGTGTACTTGGTGCACTGGCCGCGGCGACACTACGCGGTCTGGATAACGATGTTTATTTCCAGGTCGGCTTGTTGACCACCATCGGTCTGGCAGCGAAAAACGCCATCCTGATCGTGGAGTTCGCCAAGTCGCTCCACGAACAGGGCATGGAGTTGTTCGAAGCCACTGTCGAGGCCGCGCGTATGCGTCTGCGTCCGATCATCATGACCTCGATGGCGTTCATTCTCGGCGTCACGCCGCTGGCGTTGAGCTCCGGTGCCGGCGCCGCCAGTCGGCAGGCGATCGGTACCGGGGTGATCGGGGGCATGCTCAGCGCCACCTTCCTGGCGATCTTTTTCGTGCCACTGTTCTACGTACTGGTGATACGCCTGACCACAAGGAAGCGCGTCCAGACCGTACCGACAGGAGAAACAGTATGAAAGTGATTCCCCTGGCACTGGCGATTTCACTGCTGGCGGGCTGTTCTATGATCCCCTCCTACCAGCAGCCGGAAGCAGAGGCGCTCAACACCTGGCAGAGCAGCCAGCAGCACGGACTTGCTGCGGCCGACACGGGTTGGCGGGCGATCTTCGCCGACCCAGCCCTGGTCAGCGTCATTGGCCAATCCCTTGAAGCGAGCAAGGATCTGCGACTGTCACTGCTCAATGTGGAGCGTTACCGCGCGCAATACCGTATCCAGCGCGCCGACCTGCTGCCGTCGATCACCGCTTCCGGCAGCGGTACACGCCAGCGCCTGCCACAAACCTATAACAGTAGCGGTGAGGACAGTATCTCCAGCAGCTACAGCGCCACGGTGGGTCTGGCCTCGTACGAGCTGGACCTGTTTGGCCGGGTGCGCAGCCTCAAGCAGCAGGCACTGGAAAGCTACCTGGCCCAGGCACAAAATCTGCGCACCGCGCAACTGACGCTGGTCGCCAATGTGGCCGATGCCTACCTGAACTGGGTTGCCGACCGGGAGTTGCTGACACTGGCCAAGCAGACCCAGGCGATCGAGGCGGATAACCTGGCGCTGGTGAAAAAGCGTTTTGACCTTGGCGTTGCATCCGAGCTGGAGCTTTCCCAGGCCCAGGCCGCACTTGAGGATGCCAACGTCGCCCTGTCACGTTATCAACGCCTGACGGAGCTGGACCGCAACGCGCTGACCCTTCTGGTCGGCGCGCCACTATCGACCGGCTGGCAGCCGGCCGAACGGCTGGACGTGGCAAGCATCGCCGGGGTGGAGCCGGGCCTGCCCTCTGAGCTGCTCGCCCAGCGGCCCGACATCCTCGCGGCCGAGCATCAGCTCAAAGCCGCCAATGCCAACATCGGTGCCGCCCGTGCCGCTTACTTTCCGACGATAAGCCTGACAGCAAACCTGGGTTCGATGAGCCGTGAACTGAGTGACCTGTTCGCTGCCGGCAGTGGCAGTTGGCTGTTTATGCCCAGCATCAGCCTGCCGATCTTCAATGCCGGACGCCTGGATGCACAACTGGACACGGCGGAAGTAGACCACGAAATCACGCTGACCCAGTATCAGCAAGCGGTACAGAGCGCATTCACCGAGGTGTCCAACGCCTTGGCAGAACGCGACGGCTACGCCGTTCAGCTCGCTGCCCAGGAGCGGGCCGAGACCGCCTACGCGCGCTACTTCGAGATTGCCGACCAGCGCTATCACAACGGCGTCGACAGCATGTTGACCCGATTGGATGCACAGCGCAATCTGGTCGCTGCCCAGCAGGCCAGTATCGGAGCCCGCCTGGCATTGATGCAGGCCAAGGTGGACCTGTACCGGGCGCTCGGGGGTGGCTGGCGGGACCAGAGTCCGGAGGCGGCCAACCCTAACCCTGCAACTACCGTTCAGTAAGCCCTGTATACCCTGCTCCGGCCGGCGCCGCCTGTTCACACGCCGCCAGGGCAGGGTCTCCCGCTACTCACTTGCCCTCACCATCCCCCGGATGGTTTCTGCTTCACTATCCGAGGCACCGCTGAGCAACCCCTCTTCGATCAGGCTGTTGATCCGCTCCTTGTGCAGCGCGAACAGTTCATGCAGTGAGCGGGTGATCTCGATCCGCTGCTCCGGATACAGCTCCACCAGCTGCTTCATCAACTCACCCGACTGCTTCGGCAACGCCAGCACCATCTGGGTGGCCACGTCAGCCGGCGCCAGCGCGGCACTGTCCAGTGCGGTGCGGATCAACTCGGCCGGATCCTGGGGATGCTGACGCAGGGCGACCAGCAGCAGCTTCAATGCCGGATCGTTGATCTCGGCCAAGCTGTAATCCATGCGAGGGTCAAGCTGGGAGCCGCCAATTGAGCTTGGCTGCGTCGTCACCTGGTAGGGGCTACTGGCGGCCAGACGCTCGGTGCGGATAAACAGCTTGCGTGTCAGCAGGAAGATGACGACGGCGGCGTGGACCGCGATCAGGTAGTAGTAGAGCCAGATGATCTCAAACCGGTTCATCAGGTAACCGGCGACCACCGGTCCCAGTACGCCGCCAAGACCAAGCAGGATCTGTAGCGTACTGGTCGCCGGCATCGCCTCCTTCAGGTCGATATGATCGAACACCTGGGTAACCGCCAGCGGAAACAGGGCAACGCCCGAGCCGCCGGAGACCAAAAACACAGCCACCAGCAACGGCACCGGCAACGCATGGAAATAGTCGAGTACGATCAACAGGTTACTCGCAACGCCAAGAACCATCAGCCCCGCGGCCACGGTCCGCTTGTCCAGTCGGTCGGCGAGCCAGCCGGTGGGGTACTGGGTCAGCAGGCCACCGAGCTGATAGGAGCCCAGGATCAGTGCCAACCAGAGGCCGCTGAAGCCGCGCTCATAGGCATACAACGAGATCAGTGAGACGCTGGCGGCGCTGATCATCCCGGCACAGAAGGAGGAGACGGTGCCCGACGGCGAATAGCGCCACAACTGCTGCAGCGACATCGGCCGGGCTCGCTCGGCTACCTCCGGCACCGGTATCCGGCTCATCGCCATGATGATCAGCGATAACGACAGAAACAGGCTGATCAACCCGAACAGCCGCGGATCACTGTCCACCGACAGGTTCAGCAGAAACGGCGCGCTGCCAAAGCCAAGGGCGATGCAGATCTGGTAAACGCTGAATATTCGACCGCGGTTGCTGCTGTCGCTGAGTACATTGAGCCAGCTCTCCAGAGTGATAAAACCGGTCACGAAACAGAAGCCGGCGAGCAGGCGCAGCAGTCCTGTGAGCCAGACGTTGTCGATATAACTGTGACCGACGGCGATAACCGCAAGGGTCGCGGCCATACTGGCGAAGGTACGGATATGACCGACCCTGTGCACCGCCCTGGAGCCAAACAGCCCCGCCAGAATCGCTCCGGCGGGGTACATACTCATCGCCAAGCCGATATTCGAGGTAGTAATCCCCTGTTCACTCATACGGATCGGTAGTAGTACGAAGAACAGGTTGAGACTCACAGCATATGCGCTGATCGCCAGCAGTATAGGGCTGATACGGTGGATAAGTTTTTGCTGCATATTCCAGGTCCATTACGGGACGATATCGGCCAGGCTATGGCTGGCAACACTCCATAGCAAAGGGCAAAATCCGGGCCATGTACAGTGCTCTGAACTGCTTCCCTTTCCTAATCCACGAAGCTGTCGGCAACGTTCATCTCTGAGAGGAAGTACCCTTTGGGTGTGCAGCACCTGGTCAGCTGGAGTTGCCCGGATGCACCAGGCCCTCGAGACCCGCATCGACGAGGGCCTGGGTCAGCAGGGTGCGAATAGCACTGGCCTGCTCCAGTTGCAGCGACTGCCGCAGCAGGGCTCTGGCCCGTTGCCGACTGAAGGAATGAATCGCCCACTTGATTCGCGGCAGGTCGCCGGCGCTCAGGCTGAGACTGCTGACACCCATACCGATCAGCAGCAGTGCCACGGCAGGATCGCCGGCCGCTTCGCCGCAGACACTGACCGGTATGCCGCATCGCTTGCCGGCCCGGATGATGCGAAGCAACGCCTGTATCACGGCCGGATGGAGGGCATCGAACCAGCGCGCGACACGCTCGTTGTTGCGGTCGACCGCGAGCAGGTACTGAGTCAGATCGTTGGTGCCGACCGACAGAAAGTCCACCCGCCTGGCCAGCGCCTCGACCTGGAAGACGGCAGATGGCACCTCGATCATCGCACCCAACAGCGGTTGCGTAACACTATGTCCCTCCTGCTCCAGCTCCTGACGAGCCCGTTGTATCAGTATCAGAGCCTCGTCCAGGTCTTCGACCCGGCTGATCATCGGCAACAACAGGCTCAGGTTGTCCAACCCGCTGCTTGCCCTGAGCATGGCCCGGATCTGGGTCAGAAACATCTCGGGATGATCGAGCGAAATACGGATGCCGCGCCAGCCGAGAAACGGATTCGTTTCCTGTATCGGGAAGTAGGTCAGCGGCTTGTCGCCGCCAATATCCAGCGTCCGCAGTGTCACCGGACGGGGATGAAAGGTTTGGAGTATCTTTCGGTAAAGGGTGTACTGCTCCTCTTCGGTCGGAAAGCTGTCCCGTACCATGAAGGGGTATTCGGTACGGTACAGGCCGATGCCTTCGGAGCCTGCTGCAAGCGATGGATTGAGATCGGACAGCAAGCCTGCATTGGTATAAAGCGGGATTCTGAAACCATCGGGCGTTTGCGCCGTTTGGTCGCGCAGGTGGCGAAGCTTCTTCGACAGTCTGCGTTCGCGCGCGGCAATGTTCCGGTATTCCCGTTTCAGGTTGGCGTCGGGTTCGATGTAGAGCCGTCCCTCATAACCGTCGACAATCAGCGACTTGCCGTGAAGACTGTTGAGAGGGAGGGTGTCGGCAAGGCCCATTACCGCCGGGATACCCATGGAGCGCGCCAGAATTGCCAGGTGTGACAGCCTTGAACCGTGCCCCGAGATCACCGCCACCAGATGCGCGCCCTTAACCGCGGCCAGATCCAGAGGGCTAAGGTCCTCTCCGACGAGTATGGCGCGTGCGGGATAGCGCTCCTCAACCGGTTCCAGCGTCTGCAGCTCGTTGAGCAGGGCGCGACCGATATCGCGAATGTCATCGGCCCTTTCTCTGAGATAGGGGTCCTCCATCGCTTCGAAATAGCGAGCATGTTCCTGGATGCTGTTGCGCAGTGCACCGGCTGCCCAGTTGCCCTGGCGGATGCCGGCCAGCGTGCTTGTGACCAGTTCATCGCTGCGGGCAATCATGGCGTAGGCGCGAAACAGTGTCCGATCCTCCGCCGTCAGCCCCCCTCCCTGCTCTTCGGCTATCCGGTCAAGCTCGTTGGCAACATGGCTGACGGCAGCCTGAAAGAGCGCGATCTCGGCGTCGATATCGGTTACGTCACGATCCGGAATCCGCGCGAGTTCCGCTTTGGCATAGACGACATGTCCGGTACCGAAGGCGATACCCGGTGCACCGATGACACCCTCGAAAAAGGGGGCTGCCGACAGGTCGCCGGAAGCGCCTGAGTTGATGCGGCCACGGGCCTTGGCCAGTTGAATGCCGCCTGCGATCTGCGCCGCCAGGGTCGCCAGCGATGCCAACTCGGATTCGCTGAAACGGTATCGCGCCTTCTGTTGCACAACCAGTACGCCCAGTAGGACTCCCTGATGCATGATGGGAACACCTAGGTAGCCCTGGCAATTGGCATCCTGGTGATCCGGCGATGCCTGGCTATCGCAGAGGTTAACCGGTTCCGAACGCTCAGCCACGAGGTTGGCCAGAGTGTCGGCGAATGCGTGCTGCAACGGGGGGCCGGCATGAGCTTCGAGGCCGTCGCTGGCCATCAGTCGCTGCAGTTCCGGCCGTGCGGGGTCTGAAAGGTAGAGCAGGCAGATGTCGACCTGAAAAACATTGCGCACGTCCTGGACGATACCTTGCAGGGCGCTGTCGAGGTCCAGAGCAGCCCCTAGGCTCTGGACGATGGCATCAAAACGGGTCGTCAGCAGCAGTGACGAATGCGATGCCGGTTCTCGAATCATGATCCTCTCCCAGAAGGTGGCGCGGACAGCGGCAACAACAGTGCGATACCCGCAATCGCGGATGAGACTGAGGCCAGCAGAATGCCCAGCTTGGCACTGTCGATCTGGCTTGGGCCGAAGGCCAGGTTGGCAATGAACAGCGCCATCGTGAAACCGATCCCGGCGAGCAGCGCGCCACCGGACAGCAATCTCCAACTGAGGTCCGGTGGCCGGGTCGCGATACCGGCGCGTACGGCCAGCCAACTGAACGTTAAAATGCCAACGGGTTTACCGAGCACGAAGCCGAAGAACACGGCCAGGCTGATGGAAGCGTCCAGTTCGTCGAACGACAGTGGCAGACCGGCATTGGCGAAGGCAAACAGCGGCATGATGACAAAACCGACCCAGGGGTGCAGCGTCATCTCCAGCCTTTCGACCGGTGACAGGGTTTCACGCGCGGCGATCTCCGCGGCCAGCAACGTTTGTCGGTGACGGGTATCGCCGCTTCCCAGCTCATCGGCCGGGTGTGCGACCACCTGACTCAATATGGCATACAGACGTTCGTCGCTGACCCAGCGGCGTGCCGGTGTCATCAGCCCGAGAGCGACACCGGTGATGGTGGCATGGATACCGGATGCGTCCACCAACAGCCAGACCAGAGCCCCTCCCAAAAAATAGAGTGGGAAACCACGGATGCCAATGCCCGCCATCGCCCGAATAGCCGCCAAGCCGCCTGCCGCCAGCGCCAGTGCCCCCCAGGAGAGATCGCTGCTGTAGCCGATCGCGACGACAAGGATGGCACCGATGTCGTCGACGATCGCCAGCGAAAGCAAGAACAGGCGCAGGCTTGGCGGAATACGCGACCCCAGTAGCGCCAGGCAACCGATGACAAAGGCGGTATCGGTCGCCATCACCGTGCCCCAGCCCGTTACCCCGGGCTGGCCCCACTGCAGCGCCAGGTACAGCAATGCCGGCACCAGCATGCCACCCGCCGCGGCCGTGATGGACAACGCTGCCATGCGTGGCTGGCTCAACTCGCCCAATACCAGTTCACGTTTGAGTTCCAGCGCAACGAGGAAGAAAAACAGCGTCATCAGGCCATCGTTGATCCACTCCTTCAGCGAGCGGGCGAACTCGAACTCCCCGAAGTGAAACCCGATCTCGATCTCCCAAAGTTCCAGAAAAGGATGTGCCCAGGAGGAGTTGGACAGGGCCAGCGCCGCGGCCGTGAACAGCAGCAGCACGGCACCTCCGGCGGCCTCGATGTGCAGAAAGCGGGTAAAAGGTTGGAGCAGCCGATTCACGTAGGCCGGCGGCAGTCGAGTAACTGCCGGCTCAGGCTGCGGATCATCGGCCATGAGGTGCACTCAATCGGTCGGCGAACACGGAAGAGCAGCGCGTACGTGCGGCGCAATTGTGCGCCGCCCGCCCTCCGGCAGCGGTCGGTCGCGGCTCGTCAGCAACCTGCAGCAGTGATGCTCTTGCCAGGTCTGAGGTGTGCATATTCATCTTCCGGCAGGGGGGGGCGAAATGCCGATGCCTGCTTGGTGCGGTTCGGAACACCGAAGCCGGCGCTGCGCAGGTTTGGGGTCATCTGCGGCGTTGCAGTCCTATGACCAGCGAGACGACAAACAGTGCGACAAAGAATACAAACAGGATTCTGATAATCTCGACAGCGCCGGCGGCGACACCGGTAAAGCCCAGTAATCCCGCGATGACCGCGACGATAAAAAATACAGCAGCAAAATAGAGCATCTGCTTTTCTCTCCCGTTGTGCGATTAGTGATATAGCACCAGCGCCGAAGTCCGCGTGTGGTTGCTACTGGATCAGTCGGTCGTTATGGACCGCTTTCTCGCCTTTGACACCTGGCACCTCTGGGGGTCTGTTGATATCAACCTGAGAGCTGACGAATCCGCTCGAATGCAAGATACCCTTACTTCCAAGATAGCCTTACTAGAAAGTCTAGACGTCGATTCCAGAGATAACACGATTCAGGTCTCCGGATGGGGTGGAAAATGGGTATATTCCGCATCGTCATCCTTGTGTTCGCGTAGCTGGAGGATCGACTTCGGCACAGTGATCGAACGGCCGATCATGAGGTCTCGGCAGTCCAGGATGTTCACCTGGAGAACCTGGGGGTGGTATATGCGTGCTATATTGAACTAGTGGCACCGGGGCGTTTCGCTTGTAGTGCCCCTGCAGCAATACAAGGGCGTAGACCCACGACGTCGCACAACCACCTGCCGCCGTGTTGCTAACCGATACAGGAGTGGTTGTCCGTTTCGAAATTGATCCTACTGCCTCTGGGGATGCGCCTGGACTAAACCGGCGATACCCGGCGTCATGCGGAGTTCCCCGGCGGTCCGACCATCTCTCGTCTGTATGTCGACAGGGCTTTGCTGAGCATCGGCAAACTGCTGTTCGAGCCCTTATCCGGTTGTGGATGCCGATTCTCCAAGGAGGAATTACATGCGGTTACGTGCCAGTTGTGACTTGACGTTCGATATCACAGTGCCGACCCCGTTTATTCTCATGCTGCGGCCGCGCAGCGGTGCCAATCAATGGGTTGCGCGCGAGGAGTACAACATCAAGCCCGTCGTGCCGGTTTTTGAATTCACCGATGGTTACGGCAACCTGTGCCAACGTCTGGTCGCTCCCCCGGGCACGTTTTCGGTCCATACGGTGGCCGAGCTGATGGTCGCAGATGGCGTCGACAGGGCGCCCGGCGCGCCTTTCGTAAATGTGGAGCATCTGCCGGATGGGGTGCTTTGCTATCTGCTGCCGAGTCGTTATTGCGAGTCCGATCATTTCAACGAGATGGCCGCTGAAATCACCTCGGGGCAGCGCTTGGGGTACGATCAGGTTGCGGCGATCGAGGCCTGGCTGCGTAGCGCATTCAGTTATGTGCCTGGCAGCACCAGCGCCACCCTGTCTGCCGTGGAGGTGAACGCCAGGCAGGTCGGTATTTGTCGTGATCTGGCGCATCTCGGCATCGCCTTGTGCCGCAGTCTCAGCATTCCTGCGCGCATGGTGGTGGGGTATCTACATGATTTGGAACCCATGGATCTGCACGCCTGGTTCGAGGCCTACGTTGGCGACCGCTGGTATACCTTCGATGCCACGCAGTCAGCGTTAAGAGGCGGATATGTGGCGCTGGGTTACGGGCGTGATGCGGCCGATGTCGCGGTGTTCAATCAATTCGGCCCCCCCTCATTCGCAACGGCCCAGACAGTGCGGGTCGAACGGCTTCACGACTGACGCTGAGCCGGAAGCTGGAAACCTTTAATCGTACACCGACGAGGATCGCCAGCTTGCTATTCAACATCCAACATCGTACTCGCTACACCTACTCTCAACCCGTGCGGCTGAGCCCACAACAACTGCGCTTTTTTCCACGCTGCGACGGCTCGCAGCAGGTACTCGTTCATCAGCTTTACATCAACCCTGCACCTCAAGGGCAGAATGAACTCCTCGACCTGGAGGGCAATCACGTCACCCAGGTATGGTTTGACGGCGAAACCCAATATTTCGAAATCGAGGTCAGCATGCAGGTTCAGACACTGCGGAAGAACGCTTTCGATTTCGTGTTGGCGCCGGAAGCGATGCGGTTACCGATAAGCCACGATCAGGATGCGATCTGCGCCAGGGCCTATCTGGAACGCAGCTGGGCGGACGATGCCGTGACCGTCTTCGCGGCGGAACTCAGCCTGGGCGTGAACCGCGATACCTTGAGATTTCTGGACCGTCTCAATCATTACCTGCACGATGAATTTGTCCAGATCCATCGTCACTCCGGCGCGCCGCAGGCGCCGGCATTCACCTTGCAAACCCGGCGTGGCGCTTGTCGCGATCTCGCCGTCCTGTTTGTCGATTGCTGCCGGGCCGAGGGGTTGGCGGCGCGCTTTGCCAGCGGCTACCAGAAAGGCGATCTGCAGCGCGACCGCCGGGATCTGCATGCCTGGCCAGAGGTGTATCTGCCGGGTGCGGGTTGGCGCGGATGGGACCCAACTCACGGATATATGCTTGCCGATACGCATGTGACGATCGCAGCGGCGGCAGATGCACGGGATACGCTGCCGGTCAGCGGTGTCTTTGTCGGTGGCGGCGCGAGCAGCATGCTCGACTTCGCTGTGCAGATCCAGGTCTCGGACCCATAAGCGATGACTCCGCTCTAAATGCTCAAAAATCACCGCTACAACGCTTGAGTTTTCAGGCCTTTGAAAAGCGTTTTGGAATACACTGACGACAGATGACACCGCCGTCGAGTCCACCTGTGCTTAGGTAATGCATTGCGAATATCGGTAGCCAATACCTCATTATTCGATATTCTGGATCTGCTCGCGCATCTGCTCGATCAGCACTTTCAGCTCCACCGCCCGCTGGGTAGTGCTCGCTACAATCGACTTGGAAGACAGGGTGTTAGCCTCGCGGTTGAGTTCCTGCATCAGGAAGTCGAGGCGACGGCCGACCGGGCCCTTTTGAGCCAAGACACGTCGTACCTCCTGGACATGGGTATCAAGGCGATCCATCTCCTCATCAACATCGGCCCGCTGCGCGATCAACACCAGCTCCTGTTCCAGGCGCATGGGGTCGGCGTCAATCTTCATCTCCTCGATGCGTGCCCGCATCGCGTCCCGTTGCGCGGCCAGGATCTTCGGCATCAACACGCGCACCTCGGCAACTATCTCGGAGATCGAATCCAAACGCTGTTGAATCAGCTGGCTCAACTCAGTACCTTCACGCTCACGACCGGCCGACAGATCGGTCAAAGCGCCGTCGAACAGCTTCAAAGCCTCCCCCTTGATCATCTCCATATCCAGCTCTGTTTCGGCCAGCACGCCCGGCCAACCCAGAACCTGAAAAGTATCCAGCGGAGCTGAATCGGGCATCAATGCGCGCACCTGAGTCGCGGCCGCGATAACCTCTTGCGCCCTAGCCTGATCCACGTTCAGAGTCTGCGCCCCCGCTTCCGCGACGAAGCGCAGGGTGCACTCTACCTTTCCCCGGCTCAGCGATGTGCGCAACTTTTCCCTCAGAGAACCCTCAAGGTCACGCAGGCTATCCGGCAGGCGCAGGTGCGGTTCGAGGTAGCGGTGGTTGACCGAGCGAATCTCCCAGGTAAGTGTCCCCCATTCCCGGTGCAGTTCCTGGCGGGCGAAGGCGGTCATGCTGCGTGTCATATGGTGCGATCTCGATTAAAATTGTGGACTCTGATTCGACACATATTAACAGCCCCTCCGCCGTGCCTCTATCGGCCTGGGGAAAACCCGCTATTAAGGTATCTTCATGTCCTCCACACTCTCCGAACAGCTGCAGAATCTGGGTCTGAAAAAACTGCGTCCAAGCGGTCGCCAGCCGGACCAGATGCGCGAAGTACGCATCACGCGTAATTTCACCAAACATGCAGAGGGCTCGGTTCTGGTCGAATTTGGCGATACCAAGGTGATCTGTACCGCGACCGTCGACCGTGGCGTACCCCGTTTCCTGCGTGGCTCAGGATCGGGCTGGGTTACCGCTGAATACGGCATGCTGCCGCGCTCCACCAATACCCGTAGCGACCGTGAAGCTGCGCGCGGCAAGCAGGGGGGGCGTACGGTCGAGATCCAGCGTCTGATCGGCCGTTCCCTGCGAGCGGCATTGGATCTGAACAAGCTGGGCGAGAACACCATCACCATCGATTGCGATGTAATCCAGGCCGACGGCGGCACCCGCACCGCGTCGATCACCGGCGCATTCGTGGCACTGCAGGACGCCGTTAATTTCCTCAAGAAAGACAAGAACGGTGCCATGAAAGGTGACCCGATCAAGCATCAGCTCGCCGCCGTCTCCGTCGGCATCTACGAAGGCCAGCCGGTGCTTGACCTGGATTACGCCGAAGACTCCAAAGCCCATACCGATATGAATGTAATCATGACCGCCAGTGGCGGCTTCGTAGAGGTCCAGGGAACGGCCGAGGGCGAACCCTACACTCAGGACGAACTGAATGCGATGCTGGAACTGGCCAACAAGGGGATTCGGGAGCTTATCCAGCTCCAGACGGCCGCATTGAACAGCTGAAAGCACAGCCTGCGCCCCATAAAAAAGAAGCCTTTCGGCTTCTTTTTTATGGGTGATCGGCAGCGACTTAAAGATCGACGGCGTAATCGATAATCAGCGGGCAGTGCTCCGAAAAGCGGTGGTCGCGGTCAATTTTCGCCCCCTTGATGCTCTTACGCAGATTGGCCGTGGTGATCTGGTAATCCAGTCGCGCGCCCTCATTCAACGTCCAGGCACGGTTGTAGTCTGGCCACCAGGTATACTGACGCTCCGCCTTGTTCACCTCGCGGAACGCATCCACGTAACCCATTTCACCGACAACCTCGTCCATCCATGCCCGCTCCTCGATGAGGAAGCCGGACACCTTCTGGTTCACATACCAGTTACTCAGATCGATCGGCTTGTGGGCGATGTTGAGAGTACCGGCAAAAATGAAATCGCGACGTTTACGCAGCGTTTTCTTCAAATGGTTTTTAAAGTGTTCGAGATATTCGAGCTTGCCCGCCTGCGCCTCTTCGCTTTTCAACCCGGAGGGAACCGTCAGTGACGAAACACTGACCTTATCGAAGTCGGCCTGAATGAAGCGTCCCTGATAGTCGCACTGCTCGAAGCCCAGCCCGGTCATGATCGCTTTCGGCAGGTGACGTGTGTAGATGGCCACCCCGCTGAACCCCTCGTCGAAGGCATCGAAAAAGTAGGCGTGGTAACCATCCGGATGATAACGATCGCCATCCAACTGATACTCGCGTGCTTTCAGATTTTGCAGGCAGACGACATCCGCATCCTGCTTGACCATCCAGTCGAAAAAACCTTTGTCAGCGGCCTGTTCAATACCCTGAGTATTGAATGTGATCACGCGCATAGTTTGTTGTGCCTCACCCGAGCGAGCATCCGGAAATGAAAATCAGAAACGTCGATTGTATCGGTAAGGGACGGAAATTTAAAATTTTTCCATGCCACTTTAGCCATAAGGTCCAAATTGACCCGTCGAATCGGGCCAGCAGAATGAATGTTGGGAAAAATTGCTGCAGGAGCAGCCGTACACGGCTATTAACGGTATTATTAGCCCCTGTTATATCCCGCCGGAACAAGTAACTGGAGACACCCTATGCAGGAGTATCAGCGCGCCTTTATCGAATTCGCCATTGAACAAGAGGTCCTGAGATTTGGCGAGTTCACTTTGAAATCGGGCCGCAAAAGCCCCTACTTCTTCAACGCTGGCCTGTTCAATACCGGTGCGGCATTGGCCAAGCTCGGACAGTTCTACGCTTCTGCAATCGTCTCTTCCGGCATCGAGTTCGACGTCATGCTTGGCCCCGCGTACAAGGGTATCCCGCTGGCCGCCGCAACAGCGGTCGCGTTGGCGACCGAACACCAGCGCGACGTGCCCTATGTGTTCAACCGCAAGGAGGCCAAGGACCATGGTGAGGGCGGCACACTGGTCGGAGCGCCCCTTGAAGGTCGGGTATTGATCATTGACGATGTCATCACCGCCGGCACCGCGATTCGCGAGGTCATGGCGATTATCAACGCTGCCGGCGCTCAACCTGCTGCTGTTGCCATTGCCCTGAACCGCATGGAGCGGGGTCAGGGCGAACTCTCGGCGATCCAGGAGGTCGAGCGCGACTACAACATGCCGGTGGTCAGCATCGTCACGCTGGATGATCTGATCGAGTTTCTGGAGGAGAAGGGCGATATGCAGAACGAACTGGCCGCCATTCGTCAGTACCGCACTGATTACGGCATCAACGCCTGAGCCACAAAAAGAGCCCTTATACGGCGTGATCAAGCTTGACCGAATACGCGCTAAGTGGTTGAATACGCAACCTGATTGCCCGGATAGCTCAGTCGGTAGAGCAGGGGATTGAAAATCCCCGTGTCGGTGGTTCGATTCCGCCTCCGGGCACCACCTCTTTCAGAAGCCCTGCATCGTTGATGCGGGGCTTTTTCGTTTCAGGCCGTTCCCAACAAACATATCAAACATTGGTCTTCAGGGAATCTCTATTGGTCTCTCGGGCATTGAATTCGCTCTACACAACCCTTTTTCAAACAGGCTGAGGGAGTTAATAAATCGCCTATTGGCGGAGTCTATGAAGGGATACAGGCGCTAGTGTAGCGATGACCTACAATAGGTCCCAAGCGGTGCTTGGGATCCCTGCGGTACAGGCGTGGTCGCATGGGCCCTGTGTAGTACACAGCAGTTCCCGCTTCCCAATACGAAAAAAGGCCACCCCTTTCGGGATGGCCTTCTATCGTTCCCCGAAGGGGGACGCTGATTAGGTGCCTGGCGATGATTCCACGTCTCTATTGTCACCAGGCAA
>NZ_BMIJ01000012.1 GCF_014641945.1 Marinobacterium zhoushanense | reverse complement strand
TTGTTAAAGAGCGTGCTGAGCGACTTGCTTACTACCGAATCCGTCGTCTCAAGCGAGGCGCATATCTTACCGCCTCAGCGTTCGGTGTCAAGCGTTTATTTTCGCTTTTTCACCGCGACCTCTTCGCATCAAATTCAAAAAATACACAATGAATTCAACATCTTGGAGACCGCCTCACTTGACCCCGGCCAACCTCTGAAGGCGTTCAGCTCAAGCGAGGAGGCGCATTCTACAGACCTCCCCGAGGGAGTCAACAGGGTGCTGTAATATTTTCAAAAAAACTCAGCTTTTTTTCGCTCGCTTCTTCTGGCGCTGCTTGAGCTCTTTTACATGCTGCCGCTGACGCTCCTTCTTTGCCAGCTGACGAGCTGTAAGCGTATTGCGCTTACCGGCAAAGGGGTTATCGCCCGTGCGGAACTCGAAACGCATGGGCGTGCCCTTTACCTTAAGCAGCTTGGTGAAGCGGTTCTCAAGATAACGTTTATAGGCACCCGGCAATGCATCGGTCTGATTACCATGCACGACGATAATCGGAGGATTCGAGCCCCCCTGGTGAGCATATCGCAATTTGATACGACGATTATTGACCGTTGGCGGCTGATGATCCGCTACCACGTCCTCCAGCAACCGGGTCAACTGGTTGGTTGACCATTTCGCCATAGCACAACGATAAGCCTCATTGATCGAGCCATACAGGTCACCGACACCGGAACCGTGCAGCGCAGAAATGAAATGGAAACGCGCAAAAGCGGCAAAGGCCAATCGCCGCTCAACCTGCGTCTTGACACTCTCTTTCTGCTCTTGGGTCATGCCATCCCATTTATTCAGGGCCACAACCAGTGCACGCCCAGAATCGATAACGAAACCCAGCATGTGCAGATCCTGCTCGGTCACCCCTTCACGAGCATCAATTACCGCAACGACGACATTGGCATCCTTTATCGCCTGCAGGGTTTTTACGATGGAGAACTTTTCCACCGCCTCACGAATATGCTTGCGCCGACGCACACCCGCCGTATCGATCAGCGTATAGGGCTGCCCCTCCCGCTCGTAGGGTATGTAGATACTGTCGCGGGTGGTACCAGCCTGGTCATATACGACGACCCGATCCTCACCGAGCATACGATTTACCAGCGTCGATTTGCCTACATTGGGCCGACCGACAACAGCTATCCGTACACTCTGATCATACTCTTTCTCCTCAGCATCCTGCTCATCCGGCACTGCGATGCCCAGCTCATCCAAGGCATAATCGATCAATGCCGTCACGCCTCGACCATGGGCTGCCGCGATAGTCAGGGGCTCTCCGATGCCTAACGCGAAGAAGTCAGAGCGCGCCACATCAGGATCGAGCCCGTCTACCTTGTTCACCACCAGATGGCAGGTCTTCTGCTGACGGCGAAGATGGTCGGCGATCATCTCATCGGCCGGATTGATCCCAGCACGCGCATCGACGAGAAAAAGCACCACGTCAGCCTCATCGATGGCCAACAGGGACTGTTCGGCCATCGCCTTATCAATTCCTGCCTCATCGCCCGAAATACCGCCGGTATCGATGACGATATAATCTCGCTCACCCAGCTTGCCCTCACCATATTTACGGTCTCGCGTCAGACCCGGCAGGTCCGCAACCAATGCATCCCGCGAACGGGTCAGGCGGTTAAAAAGCGTAGACTTGCCAACGTTAGGCCGGCCAACCAGTGCAATCACCGGAAGCATATAGATCACCCAGAAGCAGCGCGGCGGCGTTCCACTTTATGCAGAGCGCCGCCGCCAATGCAGTAAAAATAAAATTAGTTCAGTTTCAGCGCGGCGAGTTTTCCGTCATTACTGAACACGTAGAGCGTATCGTCGACGACCACCGGATCACTGAAAACACCTGACCCATCGAAGTTATAACGCGCGACAAAATGACCATCGATCTGGGAAACGAAATGCAGATACCCCTCTGCATCCGCCACCGCTACGGTATCACCCAGCGACACCGGCGAGGTCAGGCGGCGATAACGTAACGCATCCTGATGCCAAACACTGGCGCTACTGCCGGCATCAAAGGCACTGATCTCATCATCCGCAGAGATCGCGTAGATATTACCAAATCCCGCTGCCAAGCCTCTATAACTGGAGTAGTCCTGGGCCCAGACCATCTGCGCGCCTCGCGGGTTCAGTGCCATCAAACGCCCCTGATAGCTGCTCACATAGACCAGACCATTGAACAGCAACGGACGCCCATCTATATCAACAATACGTTCCAGCTCAGAACGCCCCTCGGCCAGCGCTATACGCTGCTCCCACAGCGCATTACCGGTAGCGTTATCAATGGCGACCAACTTACCGTTGGCAAATCCGGTTAGCGTTACATTCGCCACCAAAACCGGTGCACTGGTACCACGCAGACTCAACTGAGGGATCTGACTATCGAATGTCCAGCGATGTTCACCGGTCACCCGATCCAGGGCAGTCACCTGACCATTGATCACCTGCACTACAACCAACTCTGCATTCACCTGCGGCTGTGCGACCACCTCCGATGAAACCTTGCTACGCCAAAGCTCCTCCCCGGAGTCGGAGTCAAGCGCAACGACCTCGCCGTCCTCGGACGCAACGACGACGACACCGAAACCCGCGCCAATGCCTCCCGACAATGTCATCTCCAGGTCAGCGTCCCAGACCTTGCGTCCTGCATCGCGGGACAACGCCACAACCTCGCCTTCGCGATCAGCTGCAAACAGATTCACATCGCCGACGGCCGGCACGAACTGGTGATACATGCTACCGGGACCCGCACCAACCTGGGCGCTCCAGAGCACATCAACCTGTTTTTCGGCATCGAAGCTAACGAGCTTTGTCGGCTCCACCTCTGCCTCGCCACCCCACAAACCGCAGCCACTCAGCAACGCGGCTGCCACCAGCAGCGATATCGAACGCCCGGATCTCATGACTCATCTCCCTGTGCGAGATCATCCCGTTTCATCTGCAGCACCGCCTGTGCCTGAGGCGTTGCCGCGGCCAGCGCGTTGTCATAGGCCTTGCGTGCCTCGTCAATTTCGCCCAAAGCGACCAGCACATCACCAAGCAGCTCTTCATAGGCAGCGGTAAAATACCCCGCATCGCCACCCTTGAGCAGATCACGGGCCGCCTCGGCATCACCTTGCGCCAAGCGAATCCGCGCACTGCGCTGCAGCGCCAGCTGCTTGAGCTCTTCCTGCTCCGAGTTCTGCTGCACCCAGGCAAGATCATCGAGCGCCTCGTCGAAGGCACCGTTATCCACGTTGACTTTCGCCATTAGCAACGACGCCAGCACGGCATAACCGCTATCCGAGTAATCGCCTTTCAGAGTGCCAGCCAAATGCTCGGCCGTGGCGCGCTGGGCATCAACATCAGGAGCCGAACGCAGCGCCAGGACCGCATCGACCAACTCTTGATAGGTAATCGATGCATTTGTCGCCTGGACCTCCATACGCTTCTGCCAGCCCTGCCAGCCAAGCACGGCTGCCACAGCGACTGCGATCGCCAGCAGCAGGGAGCGACCGTTCTCCTTCCACCAGTTTTTTATCGCTTCGATCTGTTCTTCTTCAGTACGCAATTCAGCCACGATCCGTTCTCACTCCTGCTCAGCAGCGTAGATTGCGACCAGCTCTGCGGTCAGCGCTGCTGTATTAATCTGTTTTTGATCCGCCGCTTCGCGCAGAGGCTTGAGTGTCACCACTCCCGAGCGCCGCTCATCATCGCCCAGCAGCAATGCGTATCGGGCTCCGCTCTTATCGGCCTTCTTCATCTGACTCTTAAAACTGCCGCCGCCGCAGTGCAGCTGCACCCGCAGCTCAGACTCTTCACGGAGCTGCTCAACGATACCGAACATATCGGCCAACGCGTCATCGCCCATGGCAATGGCGTATATGTCGATCTTCTGATGCACATATTCCGGCACCGCCTGCAATGTTTCCAGCAGCAGAATCAGGCGTTCGACTCCCATCGCAAAACCTACCGCAGGCGCCGGCCTGCCGCCAAGCTGTTCGACCAGCCCGTCATAACGCCCTCCGGCGCAGACGGTCCCCTGGGCACCTAACTGATCGGTTATCCACTCGAACACGGTTTTGCCGTAGTAATCCAGACCACGCACCAGGCGTGCGTTGACCTCGTAGGCGATACCCGCACTGTCAAGCAACGCACACAGCTGTTCAAAATGGTGTCGCGACTCATCGTCGATATAGTCGTGGAAGTGCGGCGCCTCGTTCAGCAGCTCCTGAGTGCTCGACTCTTTGCTATCCAGTATTCGGAGAGGATTGGTCGACAACCGGCGCTGACTATCAGCATCCAACTTATCCACATGCTCACTGAGGTACGCGACCAGATCATCTCGAAAGCGCGCCCGCGCCTCGGCACTGCCCAAGGTATTCAGATGAAGTTTTACAGCCTGATCAAGGCCCAGCCGACGCCATAAGCGCGCCGTCATCATGATCAGCTCGGCGTCGATATCCGGCCCCTGCATACCGAAGGTTTCGACACCGATCTGGTGAAACTGGCGGTAACGACCCTTTTGCGGACGCTCATGCCGGAACATGGGCCCCATATACCAAAGCCGCTGAACCTGGTTAAAAGTCAGGCCATGCTCTTCACAGGCGCGCACGCAACTGGCGGTCCCTTCAGGTCTCAGCGTCAGACTATCGCCATTGCGATCCTCGAAGGTGTACATCTCCTTCTCAACGATATCGGTTACTTCACCGATGGAGCGCTTGAAGAGATCGGTCTGTTCAACGATCGGCATACGCAGTTCGCTGTAGCCGTAGCTCGCCAGAACACGTTTAACCTCGGTTTCCAGATACTGCCAGATCGGTGTCTGATCCGGCAGGATGTCGTTCATGCCCCTAATGGCTTTTATCTTCGCCAAAATTCCACTTTCCCGTATTACAGATGGAGATTAACGTTCTGACACTGGGAGCGTCAGGCGGGCAACATTTTTATTGCTAACGCTGTCAATATCAACAGGCTCACCGCCATATTCGATCACGCCAACCGCACTGGCACGCCCGATCACGACCGCCAACGGTTCCTCACCCTCCAGATTCAACTCTTGACCACTTTTGGCGATACCGTTGAACAGGGAACGGCCCGAGGCATCCTTAACACTTAGCCAGCTATCTTCAGCCAGCACCAGATGCAGTACAGCGATACCCGTCGCAACCTCCTCAGCACTATTCGTCGGCGCCTCCTCGACGGCCGCGCGCGCAGCAGGCTGCTCAACAACGTCCTCCTCTAACTGGTGCTCCGCTGCCGCCTCCTCCGGCGTCTCCGGCTCGGCCTGGGATTCGCCAGCAGGTTCGCCTGCCGCGCCAGAAGCAAAAGGATCGGACGCCAGTGACTGGTAGGATTCACCCTCTCCCAGCACACCGTCATCAAGCGGTGGCAGCACCAAAGTATTGCCATCCGCGGTATCCACGGTCACCGGCGCACTGCTGTCTGTCGTAATCACCGCGTCGATCGAGTTTTGCGTCTGCCACCACCACACCACCGTACCGATAATGGCCAGGACGAATATCAGCGTTCCAAAGCGCATCAGCGACCGGCTCTGTCTGGCCGGTGTGGTGGATACGGTACCCACCATACGTACGGCGCTGCGCGTATCCTTCGCCCCCACGGACTGATCATAGAGTGCCACATAATAATCAGGCTCAAGCTTGAGCCGACGCGCGTAGGATCGTATATACCCGCGAATAAACACCGCGCCGCCGAGCGCCTCGAACCGCCCCGCCTCTATCGACTCCAGCGTTTTGGCCGGCAGCCTCAGCTCACGCGTCAGCTGATCAAAGCTCAGGCCAAGGGCATGGCGCGCATCAGCAAAGTCACCGCCCGGAAAGGATTGTCCAACGCTCGGGTTTTCCTCTTCACTGCTCACTGCGCAGACTCCTTGTACAACTGATATTCAGCGGATTCTGGGAACATGTTTTTCAACAGCAGGGCATAGGTTGCCGCGCGCCCGGATTGCTTTTCATAACGAGCCACTCGAACACCAACCCACAAGCTGAGCGGAAAATGATCAATCTGTTTGGAATCTACGTACTCGCGGAACTGGTCGAACAGTACCGCGGCCCCGGCCTGATCGCCTTTTTCCAGCAGAATATCGGCCAGCTCCACCATCGCGATAGGGCGCTGGCGAGACAGTGTCAGGGCGCGATTAAAGGCGTGCTCGGCAACATCCAGCCGCCCGATCTTGCGATAGCAGCGTCCCATGTTTTCAAACGCCTGGGCGCGCGCCTGATAGAAGGGATCCTCTGTTGCCCTGGCCAGCTCCTGACAGGCTTCATCGAAACGCTGCTGGGCAAACAGAAAGGCACCAAAATTGTTATGTATCATCGCTGACTGCGGATCTGCCGCAACCGCTTTGCGGAAGTAACTCTCGGCGATAGAGAGGTCATCTTCAGCCTGGAATACCAGCGCCAAAGCATTGAACGCCGGAGCGTAGCCATCGTCGATTTCAAGCGCGCGCAACAGCGGACCTTTGGCGCTGGCTGTATTACCGGCACGCAGGTATTGCAAACCCAGACTGGTATAGGATTCCAGAGCCGCGTCGGGGGACGAGTTTGAGGAGTTAAAGCCATCAGAAGTCGTCGTACATGCTGAAACAACACACGCCGCCCCTAACAGCAGCACAGCATGTAATTTACGCATCTATCCCCCCTAAATTGATTGGCTCTTCCCCTGAACAGGCTCCTCTTGTACCACAGCGATATACTTTTGGCTACGCCGGGTACGATCCATCACCTGGCCGACCAGCTGACCGCAGGCCGCATCAACGTCATCACCGCGGGTCCGGCGCACGGTGGTCAGGATATGGCTGCTCAACATGATCTGTTTGAATGCCTGAATAGCCTCTTCCGAGGGGCGGCTGTAACCCGAGTTAGGGAAGGGGTTAAAGGGTATGAGATTAAGTTTGCATGGCAGCTTACGCAGCACTTTAACGAGCTGCCGCGCATGTTCGGGCTGATCGTTGACGCCGGCGATAAGCGTATACTCAACCGTCACCACCCGCTTGTCATTGAGTCCCTGCAGGTAGCGGTTACATGCGGCAATCAGCTCGTCGATCGGGTACCGTCGATTGATCGGCACCAACTCGTTACGCAGTTCATCGTTGGGCGCATGCAGAGACACCGCCAGTGACACATCACTGACCTCACGCAAACGATCCAGCGCCGGCACCACACCCGAGGTGCTCAGGGTTACCCGACGCTTGGACAGACCATAGGCGTTGTCATCCATCATCAACTCGGTGGCAGCGACAACGTTATCGAAATTCATCAGCGGCTCACCCATCCCCATAAACACCACGTTGGTCACGCGGCGCTCACCGGAGGGATCGAACGGCCCGAAGGAGCGGATTGCCACTCGCAGCTGACCAATAATTTCCGCAGTACTCAGGTCTCGATTGAAACCCTGCTTACCGGTTGAACAGAAGCTGCAATCGAGCGAACACCCCACTTGGGAAGAGACACAAAGCGTTTTGCGGTCACCATCGGGGATCAACACCATCTCGATTGCTGAGCCGCCATCCATACGGATGACCCACTTTCGCGTACCGTCCTTGGAAAACTTCTCCATGACGATTTCCGGCTCGCGGATCTCAGCCACTTCAGCCAACTTCGCCCGCAGCGCCTTACTGATGTTGGTCATCTCATCAAAGCTGCTGGCGCCAAGCTGATGTATCCACTTCAGCACCTGAGTTGCGCGAAAACGCTTCTCACCCATCTCATCGAAGAAGCTCTCGAGTTGCTTTGGTGAGAGGCCGAGCAGGTTGACCTTGGCGGCGGATTCAGTCATGGGAGTCACTCGTTTCTGAGTACAGGGGCCACCGAACGGCGGCCCCGACAGGGATCACTTACCGAAGAAGTAGGCGATCTCGCGTTCAGCAGATGCAGCAGAGTCGGAGCCGTGTACGGCGTTCGCATCGATAGACTCGGCGAAATCACGACGAATAGTACCTTCAGCCGCTTCTTTCGGATTGGTCGCACCCATCAGTTCACGGTTCAGCGCAACAGCGTTTTCACCTTCCAGCACCTGAACCACAACCGGACCAGAGGTCATGAATGCAACCAGGTCGGCGAAGAAAGGACGCTCTTTGTGCTCAGCGTAAAAGCCTTCGGCCTCCGCTTTGCTCAGCGCTTTCATCTGCATTTCAACAACCTTCAGACCCGCTTTTTCAAAACGCGTCAGGATTTCACCAATCACGTTCTTAGCGACAGCGTCCGGCTTGATGATAGAGAGTGTACGTTCAGTAGCCATGTTAAACCTAATCCCAAAGTTGTAGGGTTATAAAAATGCAAGGCGCAGCATTATACGCGACTGTTTAAAGCCTGAACAGCAACACGTACAACTCTACGCCGCGACACAACACTTCGACGTCAACGCCAGAAGACAGCAAAGGAGTCGCCGAATTAAAGCGACGAGGATCAGCAACGCCCTTTCTTTGCTTGTCCCGGCGGACAGAATGAACTGCGGTGACGATCGTCGTGATGGTGGTGTCCTTCACGATAATAGTACTCGCCACGCGGCTCGCGATGTCCGTCACGGTAACCGTCTCGACGATAGCCATCGGTGTTGATTGCAGTACCGACAGCAGCACCAATACCTGAGCCAACGACGGCACCGTCGCGACCACCTAACTCGGCGCCGACAGCACCGCCTAAAGCGCCGCCGATGGCGCCACCAATGGCGGAGTCGACTGTCAGGTCACGGGCCATTGCCAGCGCCGGCAACAGAGACAGCATCGTGATGGCGATTACGGATTTTTTCATAGTTTCCCTCCCCTGCCCTCCGGATGTCCGGTCGAACAGTTTGCAGTGTCTTCAACAGGCATCCGACGCAGCTGATGCGGCGGATGGCGCTTATCGGACTCCAGTCAGGCCAACGGCGCCGGTAGCCGGCCTTGGCGATGGTGCCCGTAATGATACCCCGCAGGCGATGACGCTCAGCCCGGTAGTCGCCAAGAGCAACTACACCGCTGCCGTGCATACCTTCGAGATACCCCAAAGACAACAAACCCGGCAATAAGTGCCGGGTTCAGGGTTACTCGGAGCCGATTAGGCTCTCAATCCCGCTCTTCGATCCAGGTCATCTGGATCGCCTCCAGAATTTTCTCACCACAATGTGACGGATCGTCATCGAATCCATCCAGTTCCAGAACCATCTGCATCAGGTCCGGGAAGTTGATCTGCAACGGATCAAGCTCCGGATACTTTTCATCCAGCTCAATCACGATCTCCTGCACATCTATCCACTTAAGCCCCATGATCCCCACTCCACTTCAGTGCTGTTCGGAAACCTGGTTGATGGTGTACTTGGGAATCTCGATCACCAGATCCTCATCCGTCACCACCGCCTGACAGCTCAAGCGCGACTCGGGCTCCAGCCCCCAGGCCTTATCCAACATGTCGTCCTCGAGCTCATCCGACTCTTCGAGCGAGCCGAACCCTTCACGCACGATCACGTGACAGGTCGTGCAGGCACAAGACTTTTCACAGGCATGCTCTATCTCGATACCATGCTCCAACGCGGCATCGCAGATGGTGATCCCCGGCTCCACCTGGATCACCTTCCCCTCCGGACAGAGCTCCTCATGCGGCAGAAAAATCAGCTGCGGCATTATTTCAACTCCTTACCCAATTCATCAACCCGATGCCCCTGCAGCGCCCGCTGGATACCCTTATCCATACGCCTTGCTGCAAATTCATCGCTCAGTTTAGCCAGAGATTGCACACCCGCCTCGATTGCAGCGGCATCGCCACCACCTGCAACGTTACGCAACTCAGTGATCGCCTCACTCAGCGCCGCCGTCTCCTGCTCATCGAGCAGCTCGCCATCCTGCGCCATAGCGGCCTCCAGCGCATCCACCAGCCGCCCAGCCTCAACCTGCTGCTCGCGTAGCGCACGCGCCGCCATATCCTCTTCGGCGTGACTGAAGGAGTCTTTCAGCATGCCGGCAATCTCGTTATCGGTCAGCCCGTATGAAGGCTTGACCTGGATACTGCTCTCGATACCGGTCGACAACTCTTGCGCAGACACACTAAGCAAACCATCGGCATCGATCTGGAAGGTGACGCGAATTTTGGCTGCGCCCGCTGCCATCGGCGGGATACCGCGCAGTACGAAGCGCGCCAGCGAGCGACAATCGGTGACCAGTTCGCGCTCACCCTGAACCACGTGAATCGCCATCGCCGTTTGGCCATCCTGATAGGTGGTGAACTCCTGACCTCGCGCCACCGGTATTGCGGTATTGCGATGGATCACCTTCTCCACCAGCCCACCCATGGTCTCGAGCCCCAACGAGAGCGGAATCACATCAAGCAGCAGCATCTCGCTGTCGGGCTTATTACCGGCCAAGACATCAGCCTGCAACGCGGCGCCGATGGCCACCACGCGATCGGGGTCGATCTCGATATGCGGCTCACGACCGAACAACTCACCCACGCGCGCGCGCACCAGCGGCACACGGGTCGAGCCTCCGACCATGACCACCTCACGCACCTCGTCGGCGGACACACCAGCATCCTTCAACGCCCGACGACAGGCGCGCAGCGTCTTCTTCACCAGCGGCTCGATCACGGAATCGAACTGCTCGCGGGAGATGCTCAAGCCTTGAGACTGCCCGTCCAGCTCAAGCACCAGCTCGACGCAATCCTCTGCGCTCAGCTGCTCTTTCACACGCCTGGCCAGCGTAGTCAGATAACGCGCCTGCTGGGCGTTGGGTTCCAGCTCGATGCCAGACTCTTTCAACATCCAGCGCGCCAACGCGTAATCGAAGTCATCACCACCCAGTGCACTATCGCCACCGGTGGCCAGCACTTCGAACACGCCTCGACTCAAGCGCAGCACCGAGATATCAAAAGTACCGCCACCCAGGTCATAAATGGCGATAACACCCTCATCACCCTGATCCAGGCCATAGGCCACGGCCGCCGCCGTAGGCTCATTGAGCAGACGTAACACATTCAGGCCGGCCAAACGGGCCGCGTCCTTGGTTGCCTGACGCTGAGCATCGTCGAAGTAGGCCGGCACAGTAATGACGGCCCCAGCCAGAACACCGTCCAGCGACTGCTCCGCACGTACACGCAACGCACGCAGGATATCCGCTGATACCTGCACCGGGCTGCGCGGTCCCGCCTGGGTCTCGATAAAGGGCATACCACCTTCGCCTGGTGCAAAGCGGTAGGGCAGCTCGTCGCCAAACGACAGCACATCCTCGACACCGCGTCCCATCAGGCGCTTAACGGAGATAATCGTGTTATAGGGATCTTCTGCCGCGTGAATCATCGCAGCACTGCCTATCTCGACAGAACCGTCCTCGGCGTAATACGCCACCGACGGCAGCAGATGCTCGCCGTTTATATCCGCCAGCGTCTGCGCTTCACCACTGCGAACGGTGGCCGCTAGCGAGTTGGTGGTTCCCAGGTCGATCCCGACAGCCAGCTTGCGCTCATGTGGCGCAGCACTTTGCCCGGGCTCGGCAATTTGCAACAAAGCCATAGCTATTCCGTTCAGTCGTCCAGCAAACGATCTTCGAGCAGTTCGATCTCTTTATGCAGTTTGGTCACGAATTGCAGCTTGCGCACCACTTTTTCGGCGCCATCGAGATCTTGGTGTGAAAAGAGAGAGACAAACTCCGCCAACAGACTGCGCAACTCGGCATCCGCCTGCTCCCGCAAGGTATCGAGCTCCGACTCGGGATCAGCATGATCCGATGCCTGAGCAAGACGCTCGCGCAGCTCCATCTGCTGCATCAGGAACATTGGGTCCAGCTGCGCACCCGACTCGCCATGCGTGTCGCGTCCTGCCAGCAGGAGCAGATACTGCGCACGACGCAACGGAGATTTCAGCGTCGCCAGTGCCTCGTTAATATGTGCCGTGTACTGCACTGCCAGGCGACGCTCACGCTCAGAGAGATGAGCAAAACGATCAGGGTGCCACTGCTTTTGGAGTGCCCGGTAACGCTCGCTGAGCAAGGCCTGGTCTACATCGAAGCCGGGCTCGAGATCAAACAGCTCAAAGTAGTTGCGGGTCATATCCATGCGTCAGTACAGCACCCTAAAGTTCTGACAGGGGTCAGACGTTAAAGCTTTCACCACAACCGCATTCGCTGCGCACGTTCGGGTTGTTGAACTTGAAGCCCTCGTTCAGCCCTTCTTTGACGAAATCCAGTTCGGTTCCGTCGAGGTAGAGCAGGCTTTTTGGATCGATGGCGACATGTACGGGGCCAAACTCGAACACCTGATCATCGGATTCGATATCGTCGATGAATTCGAGCACGTACGCCATACCCGAGCACCCGGAGGTACGCACACCAACACGAATTCCCTTACCGTGACCACGTTTTTCGAGATAGCGCGCGACATGATTGATCGCCGCGTCTGTCATACTGATCGCCATATAACCCTCAAATACTCAACAACCCGGACCAAGCCATCAGGGCTCAGCCGCGCTTCTTGCGGTAATCCTCGATCGCTGCCTTGATGGCATCTTCCGCCAACACCGAGCAGTGAATCTTCACCGGCGGCAACGCCAGTTCTTCGGCGATCTGCGAGTTTTTCAACTCGGCTGCCTGATCCAGCGTCATCCCCTTGACCCACTCGGTCACCAGGGAGCTGGATGCGATTGCAGAACCGCAGCCATAGGTTTTGAATTTTGCGTCTTCAATCACACCCTCGTCATTGACGCGGATCTGCAAACGCATCACATCGCCACACGCCGGCGCACCGACCATGCCGGTACCGACATGATCATCGCTGTCATCCATCTTGCCGACGTTGCGCGGGTTTTCGTAATGATCAATAACCTGTTCGCTGTAAGCCATAACGACCTCCAAAAACTTAAAATGCCCGCGTTAGTGGTGCGCCCACTCAACCTTGCTCAAATCCACGCCATCTTTGTACATATCCCAGAGCGGCGACAGCTCGCGCAGTTTGCCCACAGCCACCTTGATCTGCTCCACCGCGTAGTCGACCTCCTCCTCGGTGGTAAAGCGGCCGAAGGAGAAGCGGATCGAGCTGTGCGCCAACTCATCGTTAAGCCCCAGCGCACGCAGCACGTAGGAGGGCTCGAGACTGGCCGATGTACAGGCAGAACCCGAAGATACCGCCAGGTCTTTCAACGACATCAGCAGGGATTCACCCTCGACGAAAGCGAAACTGACGTTAAGGTTGCCCGTGACACGCTGGGTAACCGAACCGTTGACGTGGACCTCTTCCATATCCTTGATGCCGTTCCAGAAACGATCACGTAGCGCCTTGAGACGCTCAGCTTCCTGGCTCATCTCCTCTTTGGCGATGCGCGCAGCCTCACCCATGCCCACGATCTGGTGGGTCGGCAGCGTACCGGAACGCATACCGCGCTCATGACCGCCACCGTGCATCTGCGCTTCGATACGGACGCGCGGTTTGCGGCGAACGTAAAGCGCACCGATACCCTTGGGCCCGTACATCTTGTGCCCGGAGAGCGACATCAGATCGACCTTCATCTCGGCCAGATCGATCGGCAGCTTGCCGGCACTCTGCGCCGCATCGACGTGGAGCAGCACACCGCGACTGCGGGTCAGTTCGCCGATAGCCGCAATATCGGTAATGGTGCCGATCTCGTTATTCACGTGCATCAGGGAAACCAGAATCGTGTCTTCGCGCAGCGCATCAGCCACCATCTGCGGGGTGATGATGCCATCACTGCCCGGCGTCAGATAGGTCACCTCAAAGCCTTCACGCTCAAGCTGACGACAGGTATCCAGAACCGCCTTATGCTCGATCTTCGACGTAATGATGTGCTTGCCCTTCTTGTTGTAGAAGTGCGCCACACCCTTGATCGCCAGGTTATCGGACTCGGTCGCACCCGAGGTCCAGACGATCTCCCGCGGATCGGCATTGAGCAGATCGGCCACCTGACGACGTGCAGTCTCTGCCGCCTCTTCCGCTCTCCAGCCAAACTGATGCGAGCGCGAGGCCGGATTACCGAAGTTCCCGTCCAGGGTCAGACAGCTCATCATCTTGTCAGCCACTCGCGGATCAACCGGTGTAGTCGCGGAATAATCGAGATAGATCGGCAATTTCATTTCAATCTCCAAAACTTACTCTTCAGGATGCCGAGGCAACACTGCTGGCGATCAGCTTCTCGGGCTGCGCCATTACACGCTGCTGCCGCTCTGCAACCTCTTGCACTTCGTGCCGGTGCACAAGATCAGCCAAGCTGATACCACTCAGAAATCCGTGAATCTGATCGCTCAAATCACACCAGAGATGGTGGGTCAAACACACCTCTCCGCTCTGACAACTGCCGGTCTTATTACAACCCGTAGCGTCAACCGATTCATTGACCGCGTCGATCACTTCCGCCACATTGATCTCACCGCGCTCACGCTTAAGCTGATAGCCGCCACCTGGGCCACGCACGCTGTGCACCAACTCATTACGCCGGAGCTTGGCAAACAGCTGCTCCAGGTAGGATAATGAGATCCCTTGCCGCTCGGAAATGTCGGCCAAACTGATCGGCCCCTTACCTTCATGCAGCGCAAGATCCAGCATAGCGGTTACGGCGTAGCGCCCTTTAGTCGTCAATCGCATATCTATCCTCATCTACTCTTACGAGTCTGGGCGCATTATGCAAATCCCGAGGGTTTTAGTCAACTATTATTCCGACTAATTTACTAGGCTTCTTGCCACCCCATCAGAATAATCAATCACCTATCCGCATCATCATCGGACTGCGACAGCATCTTACGATTTACCGACTTCAGTATCCCCCGCAGCACATTCACCTCAACCTTGTCCGGCACAGCGCGCAAAAACAGCCTTCTCAGGCGCGGCATCAACTGGCGCGGATTGTCAGGGTCGAGAAACTCGATGTCGATCAAGGTGCGTTCAAGATGCTCGAACATCCGCTCCAGCTCGGCATGATCGGCCAGCTCGATATCCCAGTCTGTCCCCCACTGCGGCTTGTCGACCTCAGACCGATACAGACTCGCCATACGCAACTCATAACAGATCACCTGCACCGCGGCCGCCACATTGAGCGAGCTGAAGCCTTCGACGGAGGGTATATGGACATGATGATGGCAGGCATGCAGCTCTTCATTGGTCAGACCGCGATCTTCGCGCCCGAACAGGATCGCCACACGCTTTCCCACCGCACCATCGCCCACGCCCTTTTCAGTCGAGGACAGTGCAATTGCCGCCAGCTCCCGCGGATTGATCACCGGCCAGGGAATATGCCGCCCTCTGGCACTGGCACCCACCACCAGCTGACAATCCTGCAACGCCTCGTGCAGCTCATCGACCACCTGCGCAGTGTCGAGAATATCGGTAGCTCCGGATGCGCGCGCCGTGGCCGCCTCGTCCGGGTAGTGTTTGGGCGACACCAGACAAAGATCGCTCAACCCCATATTCTTCATGGCACGAGCAACCGCACCAATATTGCCGGGATGTGTGGTATTCACCAGAACGATGCGAATATGATCAAGCATGCCAACGCCACAGGATGAAAAAGGGCCGGTATCATAGCAGATTCTCCGCCGCTTTATCGACAGAACCGAGAAGCGGAATTACTCACCCGGCACCCGCAACACCACAGATCATCGACCACCTCGACAAGATCTTGCGCATATATGCAGCGAACGGTTCAGCCGCGCCGCGACCTGAGCTACAATAGTCGTTTGATTTTCTACGAACGACTGGATCCCACTACCGATGCAACCTATGGTCAATATCGCTCTGCGCGCCGCCCGCCTGGCAGCCGAGCAGATCGTCCGCGCCACCGAACGCCTGGACCTCATCAAAGCCGAACAGGCCGGCGTGGCCACTTTTATCAATGACCTCTGCCAGCAGGCCGAACGCACCATCGTTCACACCCTGCAGAAAGCCTACCCGCACCACACTCTGGTCGGCGACTACACCGGCCGCCACCAGGCGATCGGCGAAGGCCCCACTCCCTGCGAATGGCAGATCACGGTGATCGACAACCTGCACAACTTTTCCAACGCCGTGCCCTCATTCGCATTGAGCCTGACCGGCCGCATCAAGGACAAAGTCACTCACGCCCTGATCCTCAACCCGATCACCGGCGAAGAGTTCACCGCCAGTCGCGGCGAAGGTGCCCAGCTCAATGGCAAACGCCTGCGCGCCAGCACCCGCAAAGATCTCGACGGAGCACTGATCGGCACCGGATTCCTCGGCCGCAAAAGCGATGCAGAGGGGCTCGACACTCAGGTCGCGATCATGCGTGAACTGATTAACGCTGGCGCCACTCCGTTCAACACCGGCTCGGTGGCACTGAACCTGGCCTACACCGCCGCCGGACGGCTTGACGGCTTCTGCCAGCTCGGACTGAACCAGAGCGAGCAAGATGCCGGCCTGCTGCTGCTACAGGAGGCTGGCGCTCTGGTAGGCGATACCGCTGGCGGCAGCAACCATCGCGACTGCGGCAAGCTGGTCGCCGGTAATCCGAAGATCTTCAAAGCACTGCTCAAGATGCTCCGCCCGGCGCTCAGCCACTGATCCCGGGTCAACAAAAAAATGCCGCTCCCTGTGCGGCATTTTTTATACCCACAGAAAACAAAAACGCCGTGCTTGAGCACGGCGTTTTCAGATCAGCTTGCAGCTGAAGCCTTATCCCTGGAACGGATCCCGCAACACGATCGTCTCCACCCGGTCAGGCCCGGTGGAGATAATATCGATCGGCGCTTCAACCAGCTCCTCAAGGCGACTGATGTAGGCACGCGCAGCAGCAGGCAACTCCTCCAGCGCTTTTACACCAACCGTACTATCGCTCCACCCTGGCACGGATTCATACACCGGGGTCACACCCTCGTAATCCTCACTGCCGCTAAGCGATGTCACTGCGTTACCCTGGGCATCCTGATAGCCCACGCAGATATTGATCTGATCCAGTCCATCAAGCACATCCAACTTGGTCAGACAGAGGCCCGACACAGAGTTGATCTGGATCGCATGTTTGAGCGCCACCGCATCGAACCAGCCACAACGACGGGCACGCCCGGTGGTGGCACCGAATTCGTGGCCACGCTCAGCCAGGCGCGCACCGATATCGCAATTCAGCTCGGTCGGGAACGGTCCCCCACCGACACGCGTGGTATACGCCTTGGTGATGCCCAGCACATAATCCAGATAGAGCGGACCGAAGCCGCTGCCGGTAGAGGTACCGCCAGCCGTAGTATTGGAGGAGGTGACATAGGGGTAGGTACCGTGGTCGATATCCAGCAGCGAGCCCTGAGCTCCCTCGAACATAATGCTGGCACCCTGCTTGCGCAGCTCGTGCAGGCGGGCGGTGACATCGGTGATCATCGGCACCAGAGTCTTACCCATCTCCAGGCAGTGCGCCAGCAGCTCATCAACGTCGATCGGTTCGACCTTGTAGTACTGCTCGAGCATGAAGTTATGATAACCCATCACCTCACGCAGCTTCTGTTCAAAACGCGCAGGGTCAGCCAGGTCGCCAAGACGCAGACCGCGACGAGCCGCCTTGTCCTCGTAGGCCGGACCGATACCACGACCGGTGGTGCCGATCTTGGACTCGCCACGCGCCTTCTCGCGCGCCTGATCCAGCGCCACATGGTAGGACAGGATCAGAGGGCAAGCCGGGCTTAGATGCAGACGATCCGCCACAGGCACACCACTGGTTTCCAGCTCGGCGATCTCTTTCAGCAGCGCATCCGGCGAAAGCACCACACCGTTACCGATAAGGCACTCGACATTCTTGCGCAGGATGCCCGAGGGGATCAGATGAAGAACGGTTTTCTGACCATCGATTACCAGCGTATGACCGGCGTTATGACCGCCCTGAAAGCGCACAACCGCTGCAACCTGCTCAGTCAGCAGATCGACGATCTTGCCTTTGCCTTCATCACCCCACTGGGTGCCCAGAACAACGACGTTTCTACCCATTGCTGTCTCTAAAACTCTTCTGAATTGGGAAATGTTTACCGGGCCTCGACGACCCACTGCTTATCCTTCTGTACCAGCTGACGATCACAGCAGCCCGGTACCACTTCTCCTTCAAGCGTCTGAACGACGCGCACGCCCTGTAGACGCAATTCCGACACCGCCGCCAGCAGCTCCGCATCCTCACCCGAGGGCGCCAGCACCGCACTCTGCTCCGGCGCCGGCAACGCCTCAGCCGTTTCCAGCAAGGTTTTCAGATCGGAACTGAACCCCGTTGCCGGGCGTGCACGACCGAAGTCACGACCTATCTCATCATACCGTCCACCCTTGGCGAGCGCCTGACCAAAGTGAGGCGTATAGGCGGCAAACACGATACCGGTGTGGTAGTGATAGCCGCGCAGCTCACCCAGATCGAAATAAAGGTCGGTCTGCGGATAGCGAGCAGCAACACGCTCAGCAACACGCTCAAGATAATCCAGCGCCGCTGAAATGCTCGCCGATCCGGCAAACAGCGCCCTCGCCTGCGCCAACACTTCGATACCGCCACTCATGCGCGGCAGCGCCAGCAAACGCTCGGAAAGTGCCGGCGCCAACGCTAACGCCTCGACAAACCGTGCGATCTCCGGCAGCGCCTTACGCTGTAACATATCGAGGAAATCATCCTGCTGCTCAGCCGTCAGCTCAGCGTCGCTCATCAACTGACTGAATACGCCGACATGCCCAAGATCGAGGCTGATCGGCCCGCGCACGCCCACTGCATCCAGTGTCTCCAGCATCAGCGAGATCACCTCGACATCGCTATCGACTCCTGCATGACCATAGAGCTCAGCACCGAGCTGAAGCGGGTTGCGTGACGCAAGCTTATGCCCCGGACGGGTATGCAATACCGAGCCACAGTAGCAGAGACGACTCGGACCTTCCGTGCGCAGGCGATGCGCATCGATGCGCGCCACCTGGGGCGTGATATCCGCCCGCACCCCGAGCGTATGACCACTGACCTGATCGGTCAGTTTGAATGTTTTCAGCTCCAGATCCCGACCTACGCCGGTCAACAACGACTCCAGATGCTCGGCCAGCGGCGGCATCACCAGGTCATAGCCCCAGCAGTGGTAGAGATCGAGCAGGCGGCGGCGCATCATCTCAACCTGACGCGCACGCGGCGGCAACATCTCTTTCATTCCATCCGGCAGCAACCAGCGATCTGCCAATGTCATGCAGTGCTCCAAGTACAGTTAAACCAAAATCAGTGGATCAGATACAACGCCAGAAGCCCAATCAGCATCGACGCCAAACCGACCCCTCGGAGTACGGCGTCATCGATATCCGCCAATTGAACCACCAGTCGGCGCCAGCGTTGCGGGTAGAGGAAAGGCAACACACCCTCGATCACCAACATCAGGCAGAACGCGATCATCAGTTCTCGCCAAAGTTCGGCCATCGTCCCACCCCATCCACAAAAAAACCGGGCCTCGACCCGGTTACCGAATACTACCATGAAAACGGGCGCCGAGGGCACCCGATTTATGCACAGGATGTACGGCATGCCGCGGGCGCATGGATGCGCCGGAGCGGCAATGTACAGGAGGCTTGGCATGGTATGCCGTCGGCACTCAGATGTGTCCGAGCGGCAAATACCACCTCATGCCTTAGCGCCGCGGCGTGTTCGCATCATCCAGATAACGGAAGAACTGTGTATCCGGCTTCAGCAGCATCACGTCGCCACCACCACTGAAGGTGTCACGATAGGCCTCCAGGCTGCGATAGAAGGCGTAAAACTCTGAATTCTTGCTATACGCCCCCGCATAGATGCTCGCCGCTTCGGCATCCCCCTCACCACGCGTTTCCTCGGAATCACGATAGGCTTCCGCCAGGATTACCGTGCGCTGACGATCTGCATCCGCGCGGATACCTTCCGCCAGTTCGCGACCACGAGCACGCAGTTCCCGCGCCTCACGCTCACGCTCGGTGCGCATACGCTCGTATACCGACGAGGACACCTCGGGCGGCAGATCGATACGCTTGACCCGCACATCGATGATCTCGATACCATACTGCTCGTCCGCCTGCAGACTCAGGTCGCGAATCACCGCATCCATAACCTCTTCACGCTCACCGGACACCACCTCGGTAACCGTACGCTCACCAAACTGGTTACGCAGCTTCTCCTCGATGTTGTTGGACAGACGTTCCGACGCCCGGAAAATATCACCGGTGATGGAGGTGTAGTACTTCGCCGGATCGGCGATCCGCCACTTGACGAAGGAGTCCACAATCAGACGCTTTTTCTCCAGCGTCAGGAACGACTGCGGGCGCGCATCCAGCGTCTGCACACGGGCATCGAATATTTTCACGGTATTGACGAACGGGATCTTGAAGTGCAGTCCCGGCGACACGTCAGGATCGACGATCTCACCGAAACGCAGCATCACGGCCCGCTCTGTTTCCTTGACGATATAGACCGACTTGGAACCGACCATCACCACGATCAGCACGGCGATCAGGGCATAGAGAGACTTGGGGTTCATCAGCGGCCCTCCCGTGTTGTAGATGAAGAACTCTGGCGCTGACGCAGCTGATTCATGACCTCATCGGTAATCTGCCGCAGACTGTTATCATCGAGCCGCACCGGCCGACCACTGGTGTCACGCACCTCGGACTGCTTATCCATCAACTTGTCGAGCGGCAGGTACATCATGTTGTTCCCTCCCTCGACATCAACCAGCACCTTGGGCGTCTTACCCAACACGTCCTGCATGGTTTCAAGATAGAGACGCTGCCTGGTGACTTCCGGAGCTTTTTCGTACTCGTCCAGCAGCGCGGTAAAGCGACTCGCCTCACCCGTTGCCCTGGCCACTTTCTCTTCCCGGTAGGCGTTCGCTTCCTCGATCAGACGCTGCGCCTCACCACGCGCCTCCGGCACCACGCCATTGGCATAGGTCTGCGCCTGGTTGATGGTGCGCTGCTCATCCTCGCGCGCCTTGATCACATCATCGAACGCTTCCTGCACCTGACTCGGCGCCTGGGCGTTCTTGATGTTGACCTTGGTAATGTTGATCCCGGTGCCGTAGAACTCCATGTAGCGCTGCAGACGCGCCTGCACCTGCAGACCCAGGGCCTCACGCCCCTCGGTCAGGATGGCATGCAGGTCGGTGGTACCGACCACATGGCGCAACGCCGACTCGGCAGCATGGGCCAGACTCTCTTCCGGATCACGCACGTTGAGCACAAATGCTTTCGGATCGGTCGCCACATACTGAACCGCCAGATCGATGTAAACGATATTCTCGTCCTCGGTCAGCATCTGCGAGTCATGACTATGGGTCCGCACCACCTCGGTATTCACCGTGGTAACCTCATCGATCAACGGCGGGTTCCACTGCAGACCGGGCTGTACCGTTTCTTGGAACTTACCCAAACGCAGCACCACGCCACGCTCCGGCTGATCCACGGTATAAAAACCCATCCCCGCCCAGAACAGCGCCGCCAGCACGATCACCACCAGCAGGAAACCGAAGCCACCGCCGCTGCCTGAACCGCCGCCGGAACCGCCACCACGACGCTTCCCACCGCTGAAGATCACATTCATTCTGTCCTGCAGTTTGCGCAGCGCTTCATCCAGATCCGGTGGACCCTGATCCTGACCGCGTTTGCCACGGTTATCCTTGCTGCCGCCGCTCCAGGGGTCATGGTTGTTGCCATTACCACCAGGCTCATTCCAGGCCATACTGTTCTCCGTCAGTGAAAACGCTTGAAAAGTTTAAAAAATTTTAGGGTGCTACCCTTCCACACGCAACCTTCAGTGGACCTGCGCAGGCAGATAACGTTCCGCCGGAATGCGCAACCGACTCAACAGCTGGCGTATATCGCGCATCGGCATCCGCACCTCAAGACTGATATGTCCCTGGTCGTCGACCCGTTCTCCCAGCACCGCCCCCTGAGCATATAGCTGGGCCCGGAACTGCCCCTGCTCAGGCGTCAAACACAGGGTATCGTGGAACATATCCCCGCCCAGGCGCTCGCGCACCGCCTCGATCAACAGCTCTACGCCCTCTCCGCTCTGCGCAGACAACCAGACCCGCTGCACCACACCTTCCTCATCGCGATCGATACGCGGCGTCTGTCCCGGCAGCTTGTCGATCTTATTGTAGACCTGTAGCGCCGGGACCTCGTCAGCCCCTATCTCGCGCAATACCGCGTGCACCTGATCGATATGATCCTGACGCTCCTCGTCATAGCTGTCGATCACATGCAGCAGCAGCGTCGCTTCCACCGTTTCCTGCAGCGTAGCGCGGAACGACTCTACCAGCTTATGCGGCAGATGGCGGATAAACCCTACCGTATCCGCCAGGATCGCCGGCCCGACATCATCCAGCTCGATCCGACGCAGGGTCGGATCCAGGGTCGCAAACAGCTGATCCGCTGCATATACGCTGGAGTCGGTCATAAAGTTGAACAGCGTCGATTTCCCGGCGTTGGTGTAGCCAACCAATGCCACCGTCGGCACCTCGGCACGCTGACGCGCTCTACGCCCCTGCTCCCGCTGCGAACGCACCTTTTCCAGCCGCTTTTGAATCGACTTGATACGGGCACGCAGCAATCGACGGTCGGTCTCGAGCTGGGTTTCACCAGGCCCGCGCAGACCTATACCACCCTTTTGTCGTTCCAAGTGGGTCCAGCCGCGCACCAGACGCGTGGACATATGCTCGAGCTGCGCCAGCTCCACCTGCAACTTACCCTCATGAGTACGCGCGCGCTGAGCGAATATGTCGAGAATCAGGCCGGTACGATCAAGCACACGGCATTTGATCTCACGCTCCAGATTACGCTCCTGCGCCGGACTCAGGGCATGGTTAAAGATTACCAGCTCGGCCTGATGCTCACGCACCAGCTCGGCCAGCTCCTCCACCTTACCTTTTCCGAGAAAAAACTTGGGGCTGGGATCGGCGCGAGATCCGGTCAGAAAAGCGACCGGATCGGCACCAGCGGAGAGCGCTAGCTCTTCCAGTTCCCGTGGGTCTTCGCTGTTCGCATCAGAGGACAGCTCAATATGGACGAGAATCGCTATCTCGCCCGATTCGGGACGTTCGAAAAACAATTAGGACCTCAGTCTGACGCCTTCTCATCACCTTGAGGCAATTTGACGGGGCGTGAGGGAACCACCGTAGAGATGGCATGTTTATAAACCATTTGGCTGACAGTGTTCTTCAACAGAATGACAAACTGGTCGAATGACTCGATCTGCCCCTGCAGTTTGATACCGTTAACCAGAAAGATGGATACCGGAATACGCTCCTTGCGCAGCACATTCAGATAAGGGTCTTGTAAAGACTGCCCTTTTGACATTGCAAACTCCTTCCCAAAAAATAAAATCGTATGTTAGTTGTAATTTATAGCTTCCCTGACCCGCGCAAAAGGCGCGATCCAAGCGAAGAACAAGCCTCCCATTATATAATGTTTGCTTCGACCAGTTTCAAGGCGCCGTCGAGTAAAATATCCATTTCGCTATCCAGCCAGTGAACATCCTGCCAGCCACGCAGCCAGGTCAACTGCCGTTTGGCCAGCTGTCGCGTCGCCACTATGCCGCGATAGCGCATCTCGTCATAGCTCAAACGCCCCTCCAGGTAATCCCACATCTGGCGATAGCCGACACAGCGAATCGACGCCAGCCCGGTGTGCAAGTCACCACGGGCATAGAGGCTGCGCACCTCCTGCTCAAAACCCTGCGCCAACATCTGATCGAAGCGCAGCTCTATCCGCTGATGCAGCCGTGCCCGATCACCCGGCATTAGCGCCAGCGCCGTGATCTCGTAGGGCAGCGACGCCGCCTCCTGCTCCGCCCAATGCTCGCTGATCGGCTTGCCGGTCAGCAGCACCACCTCCAGCGCCCGCTCTATACGCTGCGCATCGGTCGGCTTGAGACGCTCGCCTGCCGCCGGATCCAGTCGAGCCAGACGCTCATGCATGACTGGCCAGCCCAGGCGTCGAGCATCCGCTTCCAGCTCGGCACGCAGCGCCGGATTCGCTTCCGGCAGCGACGCCAACCCCTGTTGCAGCGCATTGAAATACATCATCGTGCCACCCACCAGCAGCGGAATCTTGCCCCTGGCACTGATCTCATCCATGGCGGCACGCGCATCGGCGCAGAACTCGGACGCCGAATAACTCTCACTGGGATCGCGGATATCGATAAGACGATGAGGATAGCGCTGAAGTTCCTCGGGCGTGGGTTTCGCCGTGCCGATATCCATCTGCCGATAGATCAGCGCTGAGTCGACGCTGATCAACTCGCAGGGCAGCCGGTCGTACAGGTGCATCGCCAGTGCCGTCTTGCCCGACGCGGTCGGCCCCATCAAAAAGATCGCCGGGGGACGTTTTGCCGCCAACTTACTGCCCCCTCATGAACAACTTATCCAGCTCTGCCATGGATAGCTGGGTCCAGGTCGGTCGCCCATGGTTGCATTGCCCGCTGCGCTCGGTGGCTTCCATATCGCGCAGCAGCGCATTCATCTCGGTGATACTCAGCTGCCGATTGGCCCTGACCGCACCGTGGCAGGCCATGGTCGCCAACAGCTCATTGATACTCTGCTCGATACGCTGACTGTTGCCGAATACGACCAGGTCGGCGAGCACGTCGCGCACCAGCTGCGCGGCATCGGCCTTGGCCAGCGACACCGGCACCTCGCGCACGGTCAGCGTATCGGCGCCCATGCGTTCGATTCTGAACCCCAGACGACCAAACAGCTCCGGCTGCTCCTCAGCCAGATCCGCCTCGCGCTCGCTGACACTGATGCTGACCGGCACCAACAGCGGCTGAGAGCGCACCTTGTCCTCGTCCCAGGCCGTTTTCATCCGCTCATAGACGATGCGCTCATGGGCCGCATGCATATCGACCAGCACCAGACCGGATTCGTTTTGGGCCAACACGTAAACGCCATGCAGTTGCGCGATCGCATAACCGAGCGGCGGTGCCTGTTCGGCATCCGCTCGCGGCATCGTCGATGGCAAAGGCTGAGCAGCCGGCGATGCCGGCGTGTGCAGGTCGGCGTAGGCTGCGATCTGCTCTCGTACCGCCGAACCCGAATAGCCACCACTGTTGGGCGCCGACTGATACAGCGGCATGCGGCCCTGGCTGAAACTACCGCCACCACTGGCACTGCCGACGGAGGGGCGTAACGCCAGCCCGGCAGCCCCCAACTCTTCCGTGACAGCTGCCGAGCCCTCATCCGCGACCGCGCTCTTCGGTCGCAGGTCGGCGATCACCCGGTGCAGGGTGCGGAAGATAAAATCATGCACCAGACGACTTTCGCGGAAGCGCACCTCATGTTTGGTCGGATGCACATTGACATCCACCAGCGCCGGATCCAGCTCCAGGTAGAGCACGAAGGCCGGATGACGGCCATGGAACAGCACGTCGGCATAGGCCTGACGCACGGCATGGGTGACCACCTTGTCGCGAATGATGCGGCCGTTGACGAAGAAGTACTGCTGGTCCGCCTGACTGCGCGAGTAGGTGGGCAGGCCGATCCAGCCCCAGAGCTTCAGCCCGGACGCTTCGGCACTGACATCCAGGTGCACCGCCTGGTCGATAAACGCCGCGCCGAGCAAAGAGGCTAGCCTGCGTTCACGGGCCTGCTCACCATCGACCGGCCGCAACTGCTGCACGCGCCGCCCGTTATGCTGCAGGTTGAACGCCACGTCGAAACGGCTCAGCGCCAGGCGTTTGATCACCTCCTCCAGATGACGAAACTCGGTCTGCTCGGTTTTCAGGAACTTGCGTCGCGCCGGAGTGTTGAAGAACAGGTCGCGCACCTCCACCGTGGTGCCTTGCGGGTGGGCCGCCGGTGTCAGCACCGCCTCCATATCCCGACCCTCGGCACGCACCTGCCAGGCCGCCTCCTGCTCCGCCGTGCGCGAGGTCAGCGCCAGACGCGCCACGGAACTGATCGACGCCAGGGCTTCGCCGCGAAAACCCAGGCTCGCCACCGCTTCCAGATCCTGCAGCTGGTGGATCTTCGAGGTCGCATGCCGGCTCAGTGCCAGCGCCAGATCCTCCTTGTCGATGCCAAAACCGTCATCACGCAGCCGGATCAGCTTGATGCCGCCATTTTCGATATCGACATCGATCTTGCGCGCACCGGCATCGAGACTGTTCTCGAGCAACTCTTTAACCACCGAGGCGGGACGTTCAACAACTTCACCCGCCGCGATCTGGTTGGCCAGCTGCGGCGAGAGCAGGTGAATACGGGTCATATTGCAGCCTGATTCAATGCTTGAAAGGATTGGCGCACAGCCTAACAGCTGTAGCGTTTAACTGGCAGGGATACGCAGTACCTGACCAACACGGATACGATCACCACGCAGCTCATTGGCCTTGCGCAGGTCATCGAGCGACACGCCATTGCGTACGGCGATCACCGACAAGGTATCACCGGGGGCGACCTTATAGGTACGCTCGGCAGCGGCGATGACGGCACCGCTGCGTTTCAGTTCAGCAACGCGTGTCATCGCGGGTGGGCGCTCCCAGAAATGCGCCTTGACGCCCTGGGCGATCGCGCGCGCCATCTGTTTCTGGTAACTGCTGCTACTGAGTTTCTCCGCCTCCTGGGGATTGGAGATAAACCCCGTTTCAACCAGAATCGATGGGATATCGGGCGATTTCAACACCACAAAACCGGCCTGCTCGACATAGGGCTTATGCATCCGGGCAAAACCGGCGATATTGTCATGCACGCGCTTGGCCACCTCGCGACTGCTGGACTGACTCGCGGTCATCGACATATCCAGCAGCACGCTGGCCAGCACCTCATCCTTGTCCTCCAGACTAACGCTGCCGACACCACCGATCAGGTCAGCACTGTTCTCTTTGCTTGCCAACCAGCGACCCATTTCGCTGGTCGCGCCACGTCCGGACAGCACCCACACGGAGGCGCCGCGGGCGCGCTTATCGCGTGCCGCATCCGCATGGATCGATACAAACAGATCGGCGTTGATCTTACGCGCTTTGAGCGTACGCCCGCGCAGACTGACGTAGTAGTCACCGCTGCGGACCAGTTCAGCGCGGTAACCGGGCTCCGCATCAATCAGTCTGGCCACCTCCTTGGCGATCTCCAGCACCACGTTCTTCTCTCGAATACGTCCCGGCCCCAAGGCGCCCGGATCTTCACCGCCATGCCCGGCATCGACAGCCACCACGATGTCACGCAGCGGCCCTAAAGTACTCGGCGCACTCGCTTTTGGCTGGCTGACTGCGGCAGCGACAGGCTGCTCACCGGTTTCCAGGTCCAGCACCAGGCGGTGACCATATTGATCGTTGGGTTTGAGCTGGAAACTCTTGGGGCTGACATCGGCACTCAAGTCGAGCACCAGGCGTACGCCCTCGTCGCGCCGACCGGTACGCACACCTGCGATTGGTCCTTTGGTCAGCCCCAATTTGGCGACATCCACGCCCAGCCGGGTATCTTTGACATCCAACACCAGCCGACGCGGGTTATCGAGCATAAACAGGTTGTGGTCCACCGGTGCGCTCAGGTCGAATACCAAACGCACGTTATCCGGCGCCAGCCAGACCCGGATGTTTTCGATGTTGGTCGACGCCTGCGCCAGCGCACTGGACACCAGCATCAGCAGCAGCGCAAAGCGGGTCAAAATACGCACCAGCCCCATTACCCCTTCGGCCAAAAGTTACCAGTTATCAGGGCAGTATTACCCTTACTTCACTTAGTTTATCGGCCAGTTTCCGGCCTTTTTCAGTATTATATTGCCACGACAAACGCCGTCCTGCACCGGCCCGTTCAATGCTGATCTCAAGATCGGCCTGTGGCAACACTCCCGTACCCCGCTCGGGCCACTCGATCAGACTCAGCGACTCGTCGTCGAAATAGTCGCGAATCCCCAGATACTCCAGCTCTTCCGGATCGCTCAAGCGATACAGATCGAAGTGGTAAACCCGCCCTTTCGACGTCTCATAGGGCTCCACCAGCGTATAAGTGGGACTCTTAACCGCGCCTGTATGGCCATACCCGTGCAGCACGCCCCGGCACAGCGTCGTCTTCCCCATGCCCAGATTGCCGTGCAAAAAGATCACACCACCGCCCTGCGCCAGGGCCGCCAGTGATTCCCCAAAAGCCACCATCGATGCCTCGTCGGCCAGTTCGATCGCTTGTTCAGTCATCATATTCCTGTTCATTTATTGCCAGCGGAAGAGTATTCAGCAGGTCGGTCGCCAACAATCCACGCGCCCCCAGGCGCTGGGCACAGAGGTCCGCGGCACGAGCATGCACCAATACACCGATCCGTGCCGCATCGAGTGGCGCCAGACGCTGCGCTAAAAGGGCGCCGATCACACCGCTGAGCACATCACCCATCCCCGCCGTCGCCATGCCGGGGTTGCCGTCACTGCACAGATGGATTACATCGCCGTCGCAACTCAGCGTTCCCGCGCCCTTGAGCACAACGGTACCGCCGTAGCGGTTCTGCAGCTCGCGCACCTGTTCGAATCGATTGGCCTGGATATCAGCCACGTCAGTCTCCAGCAGTCTCGCCGCCTCGCCCGGATGCGGTGTGAGCACCCACTGACATGACGACACCGAAACAGCATCCTGCGCCAGCAGATTGAGCGCATCGGCGTCCAGCAACAGCGGTTTACCACTTTCCAGCACCGCCTGCAGCAACGTGCAGCCCCACAGCTGCTGCCCCAGCCCAGGTCCGACGACGATCACATCGGCACGGGCGATCAGCGGCTCCAGATCTTCCGCATCCTCAACCGCATGACACATCACCTCTGGCGCACGGGTGATCGCCGCCAACCGGTGCTCCTCCCGAGTCGCCAGGGTCACCAGACCCGCCCCCGAGCGTAACGCCGCTTGCGCCGCCATCAGCGCCGCGCCACCCATACCAAGATCGCCGCCGACGATCAGCAGATGGCCATAATGCCCCTTATGCGCGGACCCCGGCCGTGGCGGCAGCAGTTCGCGCAGGTCTTCGCTGTCGGTACGAAAGGCACTGACCGGCACCTCCTCAAAAACCTCGTCCGACAGCAACAGTCCATCGAACAGCAGCTCGCCGACGCAGTCGACACCTTCGTGGGTCAACAAGCCCTGCTTCAACGCGATAAACGTCAGCGTCAGGTCAGCCTTGACCGCTGCGCCCAATACCGCGCCGCTATCGGCACAGAGCCCCGAGGGTATATCCACCGCCAGCACCGGTACCGTACCGCGGTTGATCTGCGCGATCACACTGACCATCTCGCCCCGCACCTGACCGCTCAAGCCGATGCCGAGCAGCGCATCGACCAGCAGCTCACCGCTAAACTCGATTCCGGGATGCCAGGTTTGCGCCTTGACGCCAATACCGCTGAGCCATTGCCAGGCCTCCAGCGCCTCTCCATGCAGACGTTCGGGGAAGCGCTCGCCGACTACCACCAGTTGCACTTCGATACCGGCCTGCCAGGCAAGTCCGGCGACCACCAGGCCATCACCACCGTTATTGCCGGAGCCGCACAGGATAGTGACACGCTCCAGCTGTGGCCAGTGCTGACCGATTACCGCCCATACCGCCTGACCCGCGCGCTGCATCAAGCGAAAGCCGGGAATACCGAATCGCTCGATGGCGGTGCGGTCCAGCACACGACACTGTTCGGCCGTGTATAATGTGGTCGGCAATACCGCTCTGTTGACACTCATACTCTGTCCACCCATCACTGATCTGCACGCATTATTTATAGTGGAACAGCCCTTGGCAAACGCAACCCCCTCTCCCGTCGCAGAACCTAGGCTGCAGACGCTGGCGACCGGCCTCAAACAGCGGGCGCGCGAGCTGGGCTTTCAGCAGTGCGCCATCACCCTGCCCGACGCGTCGATGGAGGCCGAGCAGTTGGCGCTCTGGCTGGAGCGGGGCTATCAGGGCGAGATGCACTATCTGGAACAGCACCTGGAGAAACGCCTACACCCCGCGCTGCTGGTGCCGGGAGCAGAGCGGATCGTCATGGTACGGATGGATTACCTGCCGCCGGACACGAGCACACTGACCACGCTGGCCGACCCGGACAAGGCCTATATCGCCCGCTACACCCTGGGCCGCGACTACCACAAGCTGATCCGCAAGCGACTCAAGCAGCTCGGCCAGTGGTTGCAGCAGGAGGCCGGAAGCGAAACCGAAGTGCAATTTCGCCCCTTCGTCGACAGCGGCCCGGTACTGGAGCGACCGCTGGCACGCAACGCCGGTATCGGCTGGGTCGGCAAGCACACGCTGATTCTGAACCGTTCCGCCGGGTCGCTGTTCTTTCTCGGCGAGCTGTTTATCAACCTGCCATTGCCGGTCGATGCCCCGGAGACCGAATCGCACTGCGGCCGCTGCACCGCCTGTCTCGACATCTGTCCGACCCGCGCCTTCCCCGAGCCCGGCGTACTCGATGCCAGGCGTTGCATCTCCTACCTGACCATCGAGTACCGCGGCGCTATCCCGATCGAGCTGAGACCGCTGATCGGCAACCGCATCTTTGGCTGCGACGACTGCCAGCTGATCTGCCCGTGGAACCGGTTCGCCAAGCGCTCGCCGGAAGATGATTTCAAACCCCGCCACGCACTGGATCAGGCGGACCTGCTGACCCTGTTCAACTGGGACGAAGAGACTTTTCTGCGCAATACCGAGGGCTCGGCGATCCGCCGCACCGGCTTTGAAGGCTGGCAGCGCAACCTGGCGGTAGCGCTGGGCAACGGCCGCGGCGGCGAAGAGGTCTTGCAGGCGCTGAGGGCAAAAAGGCCGCACGTCTCAGCCCTGGTTCAGGAACATATCGACTGGGCACTGGAGAGGCTTGAATCGGCAGCGGAGCCCAGCCCCCTGCCGATACTGAGCCACCCGGGAGCGAAACGGATCCAGGATTATTAAAGGCGAAAGAAGTGCTCGCGGTAGTAGCGCAGCTCCTCAATGGAGTCGCGGATATCGTCCAGCGCCAGATGTGTGCCCTGCTTCTTGATCCCCTTCAGCAACTCGGGTTTCCAGCGCCGCGCCAGCTCCTTGACCGAGCTGACATCCAGGTTGCGGTAATGGAAGTAGTCTTCCAGCTCGGGCATATAGGCGTACAGGAAGCGCCGATCCTGCCCAATGCTGTTACCACACATGGGCGACACTCCCTTATCGACATGCTGGGCGATAAACGCCAGCATCTGCTGCTCCGCTTCCGCCTCACTGGTGGTACTGGCGCGCACCCGCTCGGTCAGGCCCGACTGGCCGTGCTGGCGGGTACACCATTCATCCATCTGTTCGAGCAGGGAATCCGGCTGATGCACGCAGATCACCGGACCTTCGGCGATCAGGTTAAGATCCGCATCCGTAATGATCGCCGCCATCTCAATGATGCGATCCTTTTCCGGTATCAGTCCGGTCATCTCCAGATCGACCCAGATAAGATTTTGATCTCGGCCCTTAGGATCTTGCGCCATGCCAGGCTCTCCCCATGCAAATACTGTAAATTCTACCGAAATTAGAATACCTTAGCACATCAACTTTATAGCCTCGGGAAACAGCGCCCAAGCGATGGCGAAACGTAAGCTAACAAGACGCCAGGCTTGGCGTGTAGACAAGATCCAGGCAGAGCGCACCAAGCGCGCCGAACGCCGCGACACCCAGCTTGATGCCAAGCTCGAGGGCGGCGATCTGGGCCCCGAACAAGCGGGCCTGATCATCTCCCACTTCGGTCGCAGCGTGGATGTGGAAGCGCTGGAGGGCGCCACTGCCGGCAGCATTTACCGTTGCCATATGCGTACCCACCTGGGCCAGCTGGTTACCGGCGACCAGGTGATCTGGCGCGCCTCCAATGACGGCGGCGTGGTAGTCGCGGCACAGCCACGCAAGAGCGAACTGCAGCGCCCCAACAACCAGGGTGAATTGAAGCCGGTGGCAGCGAATATCGACTTCATCGTCATCGTCTTCGCCGTGGAGCCACGGGCACACCCCAACCTGATCGACCGCTACCTGGTGGCGGCCGAGGCCAGCGGCATCGAGCCGGTACTGCTGCTGAACAAAGTGGATCTGCTGGACAGCGAAGCGGGAGCCTATTTGCCGCCCCTGCTGGCGCAGTATGAAGCGATCGGCTACCGCGTGCTGAAGGCATCGACCACCGCCGAGCATGGGCTGGATCCGCTCAAGGCGCTGCTGAAGGATCGCGTCAGCGTCTTTGTCGGACAATCTGGCGTGGGCAAGTCGTCACTGATCAACGCCCTGCTGCCCGGCGTCGATCTGAAAGTGGGCGAGCTGTCGGAGCAGACCCGCAAGGGCCGTCACACGACGACCACTGCGCGCCTGTTCCACTTCCCCGAAGGCGGTGAACTGATCGACTCGCCGGGAATCCGCGAATTCGCCCTCTGGCACATCGAGCCTGAACAGGTCCTCGAAGGATTTCGCGAACTGCGCCCGCTGCTCGGCCACTGCCGCTTCCGTGACTGCAAGCACGAAAGCGAACCCGGATGCGCATTCAAGGCCGCTCTGGACGCGGGCGAGATCAGTGAAAGCCGCTTTAACAGTTATCGTCAGATTCTGCAGTCTCTGCAGTCGGGACAGCTGCGCGACGGTTAACCTGGACACAAGAATGAAGGCAACGGGCCCTTGAGCATGAGCAGTACGGACAACCTATATGGAGTGGAAGCCTGGGCGGGCTATCTGGGCGAAAAGTCGCTGCCGGTCCGCGCCAGTACGCTGGTGCGTCTGAAGCGAGCCCTGAGCGACGACCGCACCACCCTGGCTCAGCTTGCGCATCAGGTTCGCATGGATCCTGTACTTTCGCTGCACGTTACCCGCCAGGCACAGATCATCCACGAAGCCAAAGGCTCCTCCGTCACCAGCGTCGACCACGCTATCGCCTCACTCGGCTTCGGCCAGATCGAAACCCTGGCAAACGAACTGGACACGATCAAGATCCATCCGCACAGCGTGGCACAGCGCAGCTTTTTCCGCTCCATCGCCGCCAGTAACCACGCCTCCGTGCAGGCTGCGGACTGGGTCCACCACAAGCAGCTACCCTATGCGGAAGAGGCCCGCCTCGCCGCCCTGTTTTACGGTTTGGTGCACTGGATGCTGTGGCTCTACGCCCCGCTGCACAAACACAAGTTCGCCATCGCGGTCATCGAGAATGGGGAAAGTCCGGTGGATGCGGAGCGCCGCATCTTCGGCGGCACCACGCAAGAGATCGGCAAAGCGCTGGCCGATCGCTGGAAACTGACCGAGCTGACGGTACAGGCACTGGACCACGAGACCTCGCCCTCGCTGAGCTTGCTGAAACAGCTGCACCTGCGCGCACTGAAGGACCCCCGACTGGAGGAGGACGATCTGCGCCAACTCAACCACCTGATACAGCAGCACTATTTCCCGGTCAAACTGGCCAACTGGATGGCGCTCAACGTCAGTCGCGGATGGGACCACAACCGGGCCCATCGCACCTTCGATATCATCAGCGACTACCTGGACCTGCCACTGCCGGAGACCATGGCCCGCCTGCACCGCAACTGCGCGGTTGCCGCACGGGGCTATCACGTGCCCGGCATCATGACACCGGCGGCGGAACTGATCCTGCTACCGGGTGCCGGGCGTTTGCCGCACCGACTTTCAGACCACGAACTGAAAGCCTATAGCAGCCGTTTCCCGGAACCGGTGACACCGCCACCACTGGCCAGCAGCGCAACCCAGGTGCCGCTGGTGGAGGATCAGTTTGACGAGCCGGAACTGCTCAATCCCTACATCTACAATCAGGTGCTCAGGCGCTTCCAGAACGGCTACGAACTCTATACCAAAGCATCCCATATACTGCATGGGCTACTGCAGGGGATACATGGCGGCATCGGCCTGGAACGGGCGATGCTGCTGCTGGTCAATACTCAGGCCCAGACCCTGAGGGCGGCACGCGCGATAGGCGTATCTCAGGACGACCCGATGGCGCATCTCGAAATCGACCTGAGGCAGGCCAGACTCTTTACCAGACTGATTGAAAAACCGACCCTGCTGCAGATCGGCGAGGCGAACCGCAGCCTGATCCATGCCTCCCTGCCGGAGCGCAACCAGGGCTGGTTCGGCCAGAACGATGCCCTGATAATGTCGATATTCAGGGGTAAAACGCCGGTCGCCCTGATCTATGCCGACCGTCAGGGTGCCAATACGCCGCTGCTCGAGTTTCACCAACAGCATTTCCGCGAGCTGTGTCAGGCTGCCGGCCATGCACTCAAACAGGTCGGCGCCGGTGAGTAGCCTTGCAGCCCCTCAAGTCAGGCTCCATTAAACCCGAATACCCGGAGAGATACCTTGGCAACGCTTCCGCTCGTCATTGAACCTCAGCAGCTAGCCGAACGGTTGGACGAACCGACGCTGCTGATCATCGACCTATCCAGCGCCGAGAACTACGCCAGTAGCCATATTCCCGGTGCTATCCATGTGGATCCCAAGCAGTTGTTGCGCGGAGAGGGCCCCATCCCCAACAAACTGCCGACGGTCGAGCAGTTGAACAGGCTTTTTTCCAGCATCGGCCTGACGCCGGAACGCCAGGTCGTCGTTTATGACGACCAGAAAGGCCCCTGGGCCGGCCGCATGATCTGGACCCTGGCGGTCGCAGGCCACGATAACGCCAGTTTCCTCAACGGGCAGTTACCGGCCTGGCTGGCGGCGGGTCTGCCAACCGAGAGTTGCAACAATACGCCAGTGCCCAGCCACTTCACTGCGCAGATCAACGACGAACTGGTGGTGGATATCCCCTGGCTGCTGAAACATCTGGACGACTCAGAGGTCAGGATCTGGGACGCCCGTGGCGCCGACGAGTATCGCGGTGAGAAAGTGGTCAATGCCAAGGTTGGCGGCCACATCCCCGGCGCGCTGCTGCTGGAGTGGACCGATCTGCTCGAGCCGGGCCCTATACCCCGCCTGCGCGATAGAAACAGCCTGCGCGCACTGCTTGCCAACGCCGGTCTGGAAGGCGCCCGGACACTGGTGACTCACTGCCAAACCCACCGCCGCTCCGGCCTCACCTGGCTGGCCGGACGCTGGCTCGGCCTTAACGATATTCGTTGTTACGATGGTTCCTGGTTCGAGTGGGGCAACACCCCTGACCTGCCGATCGAACGCTGATTTGACCCCGTCGGCTATCCAAGCCTCTGGAGAGATAATTGAAAGACAAGCTGTTTATCCTGCTGCAACACCTGCTCCCCCAGCACCTGCTGTCGCGCCTGGTTGGGCGGGTTGCCGATTGCCGCATCCACTGGGTGAAGAACCTCTTTATCGACCTGTTTCACAAGCACTACCGGATCGATATGAGCCTGGCCGCAGAGGAAAACCCCCGCGCCTACGCCAACTTCAACGACTTCTTCACCCGCGCCCTGAAAGAGGGCGTACGGCCGACCGACCCGGCAGAGGATGCGCTCGTTTCCCCCTGTGACGGCGCCGTCAGCCAGGCCGGCGCGATCAGCTATGGTCGGCTGATCCAGGCCAAGGGGCGCGGCTACAGCCTGACCACCCTGCTTGGCGGCAGCTCCGAGCGGGCCGAGCCCTTCATCAACGGCAGCTTCGCCACTCTCTACCTGTCGCCAAAGGACTACCACCGCGTGCACATGCCGGTCAGTGGCACCCTGCGTGAGGCGATCTACGTGCCGGGGGATCTGTATTCCGTCAATCACGCTACCGCACACGGCGTGGATAGCCTGTTCGCGCGCAATGAACGCCTTGTCACCATCTTCGATACCGAGTACGGTCCTATGGCGATGGTACTGGTCGGCGCGATGATCGTCGCCGGCATCGAAACGGTCTGGTCCGGCCCCATGGCACCCCTGCCACGCGAGCCACTAACCCTTTACAGCCGCTCGGAACCCGCCCCGGTGCGACTGGAAAAAGGTGAAGAGATGGGCCGTTTCCACCTCGGCTCCACCGTCATCCTGGCCTTCGGCGCAGATGTATTGCGCTGGGAGGAGTCGTTGACGCATGACGCCGAAGTGGTGCTCGGGCGCCGCATCGCCACCTTTACCAGCAAAGCCTGACACAACCCACACACTCACGGCATAGCGGCGGGAGAGAGTTATGAACACACACTGGCACGACACCCTGGTAGACCTGGGATACACCCTGGATGACCAGGGCAACGCCACAACCGGCACCAGCACCGGCGGCGAGAGCACCTGTCTGGTGCCGCTGACCCGGCAGCGCATCATTCGCATTACTGGTCCGGAAGCACAGAAGTTTCTGCAGGGACAGCTCAGCTGCAACCTGGCCGAGGTCGAGCGCATCGGCAGCCGCCTGGGCTCCCACTGCAACATCAAGGGTCACATGATCAGCCTGTTCCGGGTGATGAAACAATCGCCGGAATCCTTCTGGCTGCGTACCGATGCAGGCAACGCCGACAAGGCCCTGGCCACGATCAAGAAATATATCCTGTTTTCCAAGGCCGAAGCCCAGTTGAGCGACGAACTGGTCGGCATCGGCCTGTTCGGCCCGGATGCGGAGGCGCTTGCGGGCAAACTGATCTCAGCCGTTCCGACCGAGGTCGATGGCGTGAGCGCAGACGGCGAACGCCTGCTGGTGCGCGTCCCCGGCGACCGCTTCGAGTGCTGGCTACCCGCCGCCGATGCAGCTGAACTGATCAAGCAACTGAGTCAAAGCGCGACACTGGCCAGCACCGATGACTGGCTGCTACAGGAGATCCGAGCTGGCCTGCCCGAGCTGAACAGTGAAACCTCCGAGGCGTTTATTCCCCAGATGACCAACCTGCAGGCCTTCGAGGGCGTCAGCTTCAGTAAGGGCTGCTACACCGGTCAGGAGGTGGTCACCCGTCTGCAGCATCGCGGCATCCTGAAAAAACCGATGTACCGAGCCCGCGTGACCAGCGAGCAGCGCCCGCTGCCTGGCCAGCTTCTGCATACCGCCGAGAAGGAGGGGGTCGGCCAGGTGGTGATCGCAGCTCCCTGCGACTCCGGCCGTTATGAACTGCTCGCGGTGATCACCAAGGAGCAAGCGGAGAACAGCGGCATCCACCTCGGCAGCGGCGAAGGCCCACTACTCCAGTTGCTGGAGCTGCCTTACGAACTGGACCCACGGCTGTTCGAGAGCAAACGGTAAACGGAAAAGCCCGGATCGCTCCGGGCTTTTTCTTATCCACAACCGACACGCCACCTCTTCACATCGTGACGATATCCGCCTTGGTCGATTCCACAATATCGAGCAACTCCTGTGTCTCCTGCTCAGGCACACTGTGCTTGGCCAGAACCTCCTTGAAAATCGACACCATGCGCCCCCACTCCGCCTCGGTAATATTCAGATGCGCGTGGGAAGACTTCATATCACGCCCCTGATACTGGCAGGGACCGCCGGTGGTCTGACAGACCAGTGCGGTCACATGGTACTTGAGATAGGGTGCGGGAACCCGCTTCCTGGCCGCATCTATCGCAGGATTCGCATTGAGCACCTCATCCGGCACCAATGCATCGATAAAATCGCTGACCACCACCGAGATCGGCGCCAGCCCACCCAGGCGGTCATACAGCGATGACGCCGCCTTCTCAGCAGAAGCATCGGAACTCTGCGCAACGGCAAGCGGCGCAGTCATAGCGAACACAACGCTAAGAATAAACGCGGAGCCTGTCTTTATAAGCGAACAACTCATAACGCTACTCCTCTTATCAATCGAAATGCATCACCGAACCCCCGCCGGTATTCAGGGTGATACCACTTGGCTGATAATCGACTGCAGCGCACTCCGATAGCGGCCCAAGGCGGCGGTGCCGGCATACCGTACCGGGTTAGGAATAGGAGCTAATGGGCAACCACCACAGCGGCTGCCGGGTGCGCACGTTTGTTCAGCGCCATGCGAAGTATAGTCCAGTCCCCGACTGAAGCCGGTGTAACGCGTTACGAACTGCGCGGAGCAAACATGATAATTGCCATACCCAACAACGCGACGGCTGAACCGATTAGATCCCAAACCGTTGGACGAATGCCGTCGATAACCCACAGCCATAGAATAGCCATAGCGATATAAACACCACCATACGCAGCGTAAACCCTGCCGGCAGCCGTGGGATGCAAAGACAACAACCAGGCAAATGCCGCAAGGCTCGCTGCAGCAGGCAGCAATAGCCAAATCGACCTCCCCTCACGCAACCAGAGATAGGGCAGATAACAACCGACAATCTCTGCTAACGCAGTTATCAGAAAAAGACCAACGGTTTTTAGCTCAGGCAAGAGACGACACCTCACAGTGCTTGTCAAAACTGGAACAGCAATATGTCATGACAGACCATAGCCTTGAGACATTACGATAGCTAGCAAAGGCAGCACAACCAGCCCCATCAGTTCGACCCGTATTATTGTTACGATTCGCTTGTGGATATTGACAGGATAGGAGGAAAAGCTTCCAAGTTTAATAACCGTAATTGCCGGACAAATTGACATTGCGGCAATTAAATAAACAATGCCACCTTTAGGTGTAAGGTAGAATTTGAACTATAACGTGCGCTTCAGGTGCGGCGTTTAGCCGTCGCCCGCAAGCGATGCCTAGCATCAATACCTAACTTCATTCACTTTATATATATGATCAGGGTGACCAAATACCTCGATAACTTGCCGTTCAGTCAGGGGCAGCGTATAGAAATGCTGCCTGTCTGGTGTACCGACAATCGGACCTTCTCTTCCTCCTGCACAATGTGAACAGATACCAATGAAGATAAGTTGGCCTTCTTTGAAGGCAATATTAAACCGTTGCCGGCATAAACTTGTTGCTCCTTTGATTTTAACTTCCAGGCTTCCGGCCATTGCGGCGGCGGAATGAACGGTGGTAAATAACTGGCAACAAATTCTGGACGCATTTCGACGAGTGCAATAGGAGGACTGTCAGGAGATAACTTTAGCTGGGAACCCATTATGCGTGGATTGGCAGAGTTCTTAAGATCTATCCGAAACAAATAATAAAGGGGCTCGTTAGAGTCATCAAGCAATTGTCCAAATGCGACCAAAGAGCTTTTTTCAAAACGCGACACATTCGCGCAAGCCGATAATATTGAAGCTAAAAATATTAAAATAAAAATCCTAAGCATAGATTCCTTGGTTCGCATAATGGTTTATTCGCTAACGCTGCCAACAGCGGCCGAGCGTAGCGAGGTCCCAGCGCACGGAGGGCGAGATGCTGCTTACCCCTGTTATGCCAAAGCGCCTCATGCGGGCTCATCACTTCCCTTAATACCAAGGGGGGGCCTGTTAATTTTCCCCTACTACGGCTTTCCGCTCTCTCTCATATTCGTCGTAGGATTTATTGGAACGCTCCACACACTTCTCATATTGAGCAGGCGGAACACTGTTGCATTGTTGTCGATTGTTGCGCTGGATGTTCTCGTATACAGCTTTGCTACTGCATCCAGATGTTAGAACACATACTAAAGACACTAACCAAATCTTCTTCACAATTCACCATCCCTGCATGGTATAACGTCTAATTTATAGGCCGGAACTGCGTAGCAGCGGAGGTCCCAGCCCGCTTGCGAGCGACTACAATTACTTGCTAAGTGCAGGCTATCTACGTGGTAGAAAGAAACCTGCACGCTGTAACTCTCTTATTTTAACCTTCCCAAGATAATAGCAAGCCGGCGCCACCATTAAGCAATAGATAAATAGTAAAGAGATTAGATTGAATATTGACTCTTGGATAGCCGTTTGATATTTACCAAGCAAATAGAATAGCGGCGACACCTCCACTACAGTAAAAAATAGATATAAAGTCATAACAAGGAAAGACTTTATAATTCCACAAAAGTTTTTGGCGATACCGAGTAATAAGTAGATATAGATAACCATTGCAATGGACATTACAGGTGTACCTATTCCAATGTATGTGAGAAGCTCAATTACCATACAAGCACTTAACGCCGGCCATAAACGGCGCCCTGAAAAGGGCGTCCGGTGGAGGCCGCAGGCCGGAACGAATTTGATGGCATTGTTAAGTGGCCTTAGCGAGATTGATAGGATACTCAACTTGCTCTCCTACGAATGTGCTAAAAACCGCCTGATTTAGATGATCGTATGCCTCGTGTGCCACACAAAATTCAGAAAGCAAATTGCTAAGATCATCTGACCAGTCTATTTGAGCCTCTCCATTCGGACACTTGCGAGCCTCTGCCCAGAATTGCTGCAAACCTTTATCGGACTCTACCTGAATTTCAAACGAAGCAAGGACGGCATCTTCTTCGCTTTTCAATACCGGCAGTATATTTCGGATTCTCAACATGAGGCTGCCACTTAACGAATGAAATGGACTCCCCCTCCCTGGGTTGAGGTGCCACGCTTACCTGCGGGCATAAGCAGCGATCAATCGGAGGTGTTCCATGTCTATTTCAACTATCGGCGTTGATCTCGCCAAAACTTC
>NZ_BMIJ01000011.1 GCF_014641945.1 Marinobacterium zhoushanense | reverse complement strand
TACTCACCCGTCCGCCGCTCTCAATCACCCGAAGGTGATCTACCGCTCGACTTGCATGTGTTAGGCCTGCCGCCAGCGTTCAATCTGAGCCATGATCAAACTCTTCAGTTTAAAATCAGTTGAACTTCAGGAAGCAAGCTTCCCTTCGTTCGCTCAAGGTATAAACAACGCTAAATGAATTCACATATAGGTTGCTTGTCTTGAGATTTAAGCTTTGTGTGCTTAGATCCCGACAAGCGCCCACACGAATTACCTGATCGACTTGTTAAAGAGCGTGCTGAGCGACTTGTTTACTACCGAATCCGTCGTCTCAAGCGAGGCGCATATCTTACCGCCTCAGCGTTCGGTGTCAAGCGTTTATTTTCGCTTTTTCACCGCGACCTCTTCGTATCAAATTCAAAAAATACACAATGAATTCAACATCTTGGAGACCGCCTCACTTGACCCCGATCAACCTCTGAAGGCGTTCAGCTCAAGCGAGGAGGCGCATTCTACAGACCTCCCCAAGGGAGTCAACAGGGCACTGTAAAAAATTTTCAAAATGTATCGACAGATCTGCGCTGGGCTTAGTTTCAGGTTAATCAAACCTAAAGGGGGAAGCACAGCTCCCCCTCCTTCATCTGCTTTAAGTTTCGGAATTAGCCTACGTAGCTAAGTGGGACGAAGGTCCCCCAAAGAATGGCCGTAGCAGCAAGCAAACCAACCAGCACGACTAACCCCACCGTCAGAATCGAGGTTGAGAAAAAGAAGGCTCTATCTTCCGGAATCTGCATAATCTCCGGCACGCCGCTGTATAGCAGGTAGATTGAGTAGGACAATGCAATCAATCCCACGATCACGTTGAACCACAACATCGGGTAGAGACCTGCCAAGCCAGCAAGAAACAGCGGAGTGGCAGTAAAGGTAACCAATACCATACACTCGTCGAAGCTGACGTTACCTCCGTACGTCTTCTCCATCCAGTGCACGGCATAGGCAATAAAGCCGACCGCGACCCACATCGCGATATAGAAAGCGATCGCTGCGGGTAAAGCACTGGAGATACTTAGCGTCACGTAATCGGAGCCGGTCAAACTCCATCCGACCTGGGTAGTGCCGATAAACAGTGCTACAGCCGGTATGGCCGCTAATATGCTGATTTGGCTCAGGAACACATGGGTAGTCGAGTAATGCTCATTGCGTATGGCATTCCACTCTTTTTTAGGGTGATACAACACCCCCATCATGTGCTGTAGGAACATATCTCTAACCTCCTGTCGGGCAGCTATAGTTATTTTCCCGCCCGCACTTTGCAGATTGGTCTTGCATGGTCTTTGCTTCCTTTCACCCTTTTCCGTACTCGCATCTCATCCTGATCAGCGATCTTTTACAACGAAGTTAGCCAGTAATGGTCAACAAGAAGTATGGCAAACAACCCCATGATGTACAGGATCGAAAAACGGAACATGCGCATAGGGTCAGCTGCATCTCGACAGCGATACAGGCGCCAGGCCCACTGTAAAAAACGCATATCGAGTATCAACACACCGACCAGGTAGATCACCCCACTTAGACCGACAAACCAGGGCAGTAACGTCAGTAGTACGGTCAGCACTGTGTAGAGCAGTATCTGCAGCCGAGTAAATCGCTCACCGTGCGTATTGGGCAGCATCGGGATACCTGCACGGGCGTAATCATCTTTTCGAGCGATACATAAAGCCCAGAAGTGAGGCGGCGTCCAAGCAAAGATAATCAACATCAGCAGCAGGCCATCCGCCGTCACCTGCCCGGTCACAGCGACCCACCCCAAAAGCGGCGGCGCAGCACCAGCCACACCACCAATCACTATGTTTTGCGGTGTTGCGCGCTTGAGAAAGGCGGTATAAACGAACGCATAGCCGATCAAGGATGCCAACGTTAGCCACGCGGTCAAAGGGTTAACGAGGACAGCCAGCAACGCGATCCCGACTACGCCGATACAGGCTGCAAAAATAACCGCCTGTAACTGGCTAATTCGCCCCTGAGGCAAGGGGCGGCGAGCCGTACGCGCCATACGTGCGTCGATACTCTGGTCCAGCACGTGATTCACAGCGGCAGCCGAGGCAGCTGCAAGCCCCACCCCTAAATTGGTTACCAGCAGCAAGCCTAGAGGGGGGAGCTCCGGCGTCGCGAGGCACATGCCCACGATAAGAGTAAGCAGCATGACTGCGACAACTCTAAGCTTGCACAGGGCAAGATAGTCTCGCCAGCCAGGACGTACCTCAACTCGCGATTTGACCAGTGGATAGGTTGCCATGAATCACCTCCATCTGTTGCACACGGGACCGCTCATACAGCCCAAGGACAGCCAGTAACAGCGCGACCGCCCCGGCATGGTGGGCCACCGCCAATACCAGCGGCAGCTGCCAGATCACATTCAGCACTCCCAGCAGTATCTGCAAACCTGCCACTCCCCAGCACAAGCCTAGCCAGGGCAAAACTGACTCTCTTTGCCTTAATCGCCAACTGGCCAGAGCCAGTGCCGATAACAGCAGCAGGGCACCCGCGCGATGGGTCATCTGGATCGCGGCCCGGGCCGGCGGCGGCAACAACCCACCCTCATAGTTTGGCCCCAGCGGCAGCACAGGATTCAAACCCTCGCGAAAATCATACTCAACCGGCTGTTCGCCCTGACAACTGAGCCAATGATCGCACGCCCAGCCAGCGTAGTTACTGCTGGTCCACCCCCCCAAAGCGATCTGAAAGAACAGCACCGCCAGCAACAAGACAACACTCGGCTCAACGCCCCCCGTCTCCCTGTGCAACGACCTGGTGTTCTGTCTGTAAAGCGCCTGGCGCAGCCGGGCCAGCAGTGCCAGCGTGGTCAAACCGCCAAGCAGATGCAGCGTCACCACCCAGGGCACCAATTTCAGGGTCACGGTCCACATGCCAAAAACTCCCTGTACGATCACCAGCACCAACAGCACCAATGACAGCCGCACCGGGTAACCGACCACCGCTCTCTGCCTCCAAGCCATTAACGCCTGCAGCAGCAGCAACAAACCCAATGTTGACGCGGCATAACGGTGGATCATCTCCAGCCAGCCCTTATGAAGATCCACCTGATGGTCGGGAAAATGCTCGCCTATCTGCTCCGCCACCCTATCTTGCGGAGGCAGGACGAAATGGCCATAGCAGGTGGGCCAATCCGGGCATCCAAGCCCCGCATCGTTCAAGCGCGTCCAACCGCCAAGCAGGACTACAACCAGCGCCAGCGCTAGCGCTACATTGACCAGACGCCAACTCCAGACCATCAGCCCACTCCTCTAGCCAAGCTTCGACACCTTGAGCAACCGCTTGAGATCCTCCAGCAGGGGTTCGCCGAGCTGCTCCTGCGTATAACGCAAAACCAGATTGCCATTCGGATCGACCACCCAGATACCGCTTTCCAGCAGCGTCGTTGACTGCAGATGCTCTACTCGCACCCGGTCAGCATCTCGTCCCAAGGCATCATGCACCGACCGCAAGCTCTGCAGTTGTTGATCGCAAGCGACGTCGCAATCGCCATCGTGCCGGAAAACGAGTGTCCAGTGGCCGGTGAACAGCTCAGCGCTACCACCCCACTGGGAGAGGGTTTGTACCGGCACCAGCAACTCACCCCGATTAACCTGACCGCTAGTGACCGGTAATTGAAACTGATAGGCGATGCCGGCTCCCAGCATCGGCAGCAGCGCGATCAGCCAGATCAGCCAAAGGGTCAACCGGCTTTTCGAGGTTGTTTGTGTGCCTTCCATTCCAACACTCCCACGATAAGGACCAGTGTTAATGCCAGTGCGAACCATTGAACCGCGTAACCCAGATGCCGCTCGGGAGCCATCGTGGCCGAGCCAGGCAGTCTCGGCACCATATCGCGCTGCGCCGGACGTTTCAGCCATAGCACCCAGGGCTCCAACTGCAACTGCCACTGCTCACCTGCCTGTTGCGTATCCAAACGTTGCAGTCTCCAGTCAGCGGATAGCTGCCGCTCACTCAGGGTATAGGTTGCGACCGGGCGGCCGATTACACCTTCCAGCTGAGCAATGGTTGGTCGCGCGACACCCGGCTTCAGTTCCCGCCGCTCGGGTGCCTCAATCCAGCCTAAATTGACCAATAATGCCTGCCCGGTGATCAGTCTAGCCGGTAGCAACACCTCGTAACCGACACGCCCCTCATGAGTGCGGTTATCCAAAAAAAGCGGCTCTTCAGGGATCCACTCACCCGTCAGCCTGACCGGTACCCATTGACGCCCCGCCAGTGCGTACTCGAGCTCTGCCTGCGTCGGGTTGTTCAACGCAGCGCCTTGCTGCTCGGTTAGCCATTGCCGCTTCTGTTCAGCACGCTCCAACTGCCAGACACCGAGCGCGCACAGCAACGTGAGCATCAGCAGCCAAAGCGGATAAAGCCAGACTCTTGCCCCAAAGCGCTTGCCCATCCCATTTTCAACATCTTTACTGAACAGGTCTGTTTTCGAAATTGGCACGGAATGACACCATGTTTCGCCTTATTGCTCTGGCTATCTTCGCGTTTGTAGTCGTCGCCCTGTTCAGCAGCCTCTGGTTCATGATGCGTGACCGCGGCAGCACCCACCGTATGGCCAACACCCTGATGCTGCGGGTCGTGCTCAGTGCAGTCCTGCTGCTACTGCTGGTGTTCGGCATTCTGAGCGGCCACCTGCAGATGCACACCTTTGGCTAGCACTCACAGCACGTACACAAACAGGAACAGACCAATCCAGACCACATCAACAAAATGCCAATACCAAGACACAGCCTCGAAGCCAAAGTGGTTAGTGGGGTCGAAGTGCCCCTTCAGCACGCGCAGGAAGATTACGATCAACATGAAAGTACCCAGCGTCACGTGGGCACCGTGAAATCCGGTCAATATAAAGAAGGTCGCACCATAGACACCGGCATTCAGCGTCAGGCCCAGATCGTTATAGGCATGGACATATTCATAGATCTGAAAGCCCAGGAAGGTCAGCCCCAGAAGCACGGTAACGCCTAACCAGCGTGCAACGGCAGTACGATGATCACGAAGCAGCGCATGATGAGCCAGGGTCACCGTAAAGCTCGACGTAACCAGCAATACCGTATTCAACAAGGGTATATGCCAGGGATCGACCAGCTCCTGCGGACCTGGAAAACGCTCACTGTCGGGCGGATTCATCAACGGCCACTCTGCGGTAAAACCGGGCCAGAGCATCTGACTTGCTCCTTTATCGCCCTCCCCGCCTAACCAGGGTACAGCCAGGGTGCGCACATAGAATAGAGCCCCAAAGAACGCGGCAAAGAACATCACTTCAGAAAAGATGAACCAGCTCATGCCCCAGCGAAACGATCTATCCATCTGGTCGCTGTAGAGGCCGGCATGACTCTCTTGAATCACATTCGCGAACCACCCAACCAGAATCAGACTGAGCAGCAGCGCTCCACCGAGCACCATCAGCAGGCCCGGCCCCGCACCGCTCTTGGCAGTCAGGCCATTGACCAGTGTCGCCGCACCGAAGGCAAGCAGAAACAACGCCACCGATGCCAGAATCGGCCAGCGACTCTGTGCCGGCACATAGTAGGATGCATGCGCGCTCATATCGGTGAACCTCCCTCTTGGGCATCGTTCTCTGCGGTACCGGTCTTATCCGGCGATATATCGAACAGGGTGTAAGAGAGCGTAATCGTGTGGATCGATTCAGGCAGATCGGTGTCGATCATGAACATCAAGGGCATGTCGATCGCGTCACCGCCCTCCAGGGCCTGTGAGTCGAAGCAAAAGCAGTTGATCTTGTGCAGGTACTGCGCGGCCTCACCCGGGGAAACAGAGGGGATCGCCTGCGCCACCATCCGCCTTGTGGTCGGATTGCTTGCACGGTACGCAGTTTGTTTCATCTCGCCAGGATTGACCCGTAACAGAGACTCGGTCGGGCCAAAAAGCCAAGGCATCCCCTCATTGTTAATCGCGATCAACCGCACTTTGACTGAGCGAGCTGTATCTACCGCCATCGCATCAACCGGCCCCGTAGCCGTTATACGACCATTGAGCCCGGTGACTTTGCAGAACACGTCATACAGCGGGACCAATGCGAAGCCGAAGCCAAACATCAGCACCGAGGCCATCAGCAGGCGGATAATCAGCCGGCGGTTAGCTTTGGCAGCATCCATGGTTCACTCCACTCGCGGAGGTGTGGTGTGGGTATGGTAGGGCGCAGGTGACGGCACCTCCCACTCCAATCCATGCGCCCCTTCCCATACTTGCGCCGACACAGTTTCTCTGCTGCGTATGCAGTGGATCACATTCCAGACGAACAGCAGTTGGGAGAAGCCGAAGATGAATGCGCCGACCGTTGCCACCATATTGAAATCGGCGAACTGCAGCGCGTAGTCGGGAATACGTCTTGGCATACCCGCCAGACCCAGAAAGTGCATCGGGAAAAAGGTGATGTTGACGCCGATAAAGCTGCACCAGAAATGGAGCTTACCCATCCCTTCGTTCAGCGCATGTCCGGTCCACTTCGGTAGCCAGTAATAGACTCCGGCCATGATCGAGAAGATCGCACCGGGCACCAGCACATAGTGGAAATGCGCCACCACGAAGTAGGTATCGTGATACTGGAAATCTACCGGTGCGATCGCCAGCATCAGCCCCGAAAAGCCGCCGATGGTGAACAGCACGACAAAGGCAATGGCGAACAGCATCGGTGTTTCAAAGGTCAACGAGCCGCGATACATCGTCGCCACCCAGTTGAACACCTTCACGCCGGTCGGCACCGCAATCAGCATGGTGGCAAACATGAAGAAGAGCTCACCGACCAGCGGCAAGCCCACGGTGAACATGTGGTGCGCCCAGACCAGAAACGAGAGGATCGCGATTGAGGCCGTGGCATAGACCATCGATGCATAACCAAAGAGCTTTTTGCGCGAGAAGGTGGGAAGGATCTGACTGACGATACCGAACGCCGGCAGGATCATGATGTACACCTCGGGGTGACCGAAGAACCAGAACACATGCTGGAAGAGAACCGGATCGCCACCACCTGCGGCATTGAAGAAACTGGTACCGAAGTGGATATCCATCAGCATCATGGTGACGACACCGGCGAGCACCGGCATCACCGCGATCAACAGAAACGCGGTGATCAGCCAGGTCCAGACAAACAGCGGCAGTTTCATCATCGTCATTCCGGGCGCACGCAGGTTGAGGATGGTCGCGATGATGTTGATTGCGCCCATGATCGAGCTGGCACCCATGATATGAATGGCGAAGATGAAGTAGGTCACGCTGGGTGGCGCGTAAGTGGTGGATAGCGGCGCGTAAAAGGTCCAACCGAAATTGGGTGCACCGCCATCCATGAACAACGTCGAAACCAGAATCGCAAAGGCAAAAGGCAGAATCCAGAAACTCCAGTTATTCATCCTCGGCAACGCCATATCCGGCGCTCCGATCATCAACGGCACCATCCAGTTGGCCAGCCCGACAAAGGCCGGCATCACCGCCCCGAACACCATGATCAGACCGTGCATTGTGGTCAACTGATTGAAGAATCCGGGCTCAACCAGCTGCAAGCCCGGCTGGAACAACTCACTGCGGATCAGCAGCGCCATCACACCACCGATGAGAAACATCAGCAGGCTGAACCAGAGATAGAGCGTGCCTATATCCTTGTGGTTGGTGGTAAAGAGCCAGCGCCCGATACCACTGGCCGGACCGTGGTGCTCCTCATGAACACCGGGTGCTGCGGTATCCATCGTACTCATTGCGCGCCCTCCCCTGCCGTATCTGCGTTACCTGCCAATATTCCCGCGATCTGACTGGGCGATACCGCCTCACCCGTGCTATTGCCCCAGGCATTGCGTTCATAGGTGATGACCGCAGCCAGCTCGGTAGCACTGAGCTGATCACGGAACGCCTGCATCGCAGTTGCCGGACTACCGTTCAATACGATGTCGATATGGGTGCCGACATCACCCAGCGCGACGGGACTGCCCTTCAGGGCCGGGAAGGCCGGCGGGATACCGGTGCCAGTGGGTTGATGACAGGCGGCACAAGCACGCAGATAGACCTGCTCGCCCTGGGTCATCAACTCATCCAGCGTCCAGCTTTTCTCAGCCGCGGCCACTTCCGCCTGCTTCTCGGCTTTGACCTCGGCGAGCCACTGCTGGAACTGCTCGGGGGGAACGGCCTCCACCACGATCGGCATGAAACCGTGGTCCTTGCCGCACAGCTCAGCGCACTGGCCGCGGTAGATACCGGGCTCATCGATCCGGGTCCATGCCTCGTTGATAAAGCCCGGCACCGCATCCTTCTTCACCGCCAGCGCCGGCACCCACCAGCTGTGGATAACATCATTGGCGGTCAGCAGCAGGCGGATTTTGGTGTCGGTGGGCAGCACCAGGTGACGATCCACCTCGAGCAGGTAGTGCTCGCCCTTGGCCTGCTCGTTGCCGATCTGCTCTTGCGGAGTGGTGAGGTTACTGAAGAAGTCGAGATCCTGGTCCAGATAGGTGTAACGCCACTTCCACTGGTAGCCGGTGATCTGAACATCCAGATCCGCCTCGCTCGGGTCGTACATCTTGACCAGGGTGGCCGTGGCCGGCACCGCCATGGCTATGAGGATACCCAGTGGCACTATCGTCCAGGCCACCTCGACCAGCGTGTGTTCGTGAAAATGGTGAGCTTCGGCGCCACGGGATTTGCGGTGGTGGAAGATCGACCAAAACATGACGCCAAACACGACGACACCGATCGCCACACAGATCCAGAAGATGGTCATGTGCAGGTCATATACCGAGCGGCTCACCTCCGTGACGCCCGGAGACAGGTTTAACGCCCACTCAGCATGCGCCGACAGCGACAGCAGAGTGAGCGATAGACCGAATATTATTGTTCTTATCGTTCCCATCACCAGGCCTCCATAAGCGGGTCTGCCCAGGTTCCATCCTGACCCGTTCGGGCAGGTCCGGACCCCTGTGAAAGCGGGGAGTCACAGGCCGGCAGATCCGTCTTTGGCTACTCATCTGCCGGGTGACTTCATAGCGGAGTATAGCAGGCGTTGGAAAAGTGCAAGGAAGATACGCGATAAAGTGGGGATCGTCGGGTTATATCAATAAACGGGTATCAGGCGCCTGTAATACTCAGCGCCCAACGAACGAGAACAATCACGAAAATCACGAAAACTACCGCCATCACGACGCCAATTACGACGAAGTGAAGCGCCCGTCCCTCCTTGAAGTCTCGCTCCCTCGCCGACTCGGAACGGACACCGAAAAAACCGGCCAGCACTCCTAGCAGAGTGCGCCAGCAGCGCTGTATGACATCGGTATGCATAGGGCTCACCTCCATCTACAGATATAGGTCAGATGAGCCGCATTTGCGAAAATGAGATTAAAAACTGCCCTCGCGTTTCATCTCCCGGATAGCCTCTTCCAGCATCTGACGATACTGACTGGTCAGGAAGCCAACCGCTTTGGCCAGATCCTGCTCTTCGCCCTGATCCAGTACATGAAAAGCGTTAAAGCGGGCCGCTGCATGCATGATGGCGGCACTGAGCATCGGCTGCGCCCACTCGTCGAGCATCTCATTAGCCAGGTTGACAAACTCGTCGGACACCTCAAAAAAATCGGCTTCCAGCATCGTGCTACTCCTCGCGTTACTCAACCATGTCGCCGCAGAGATACTCGTCAATCTCGCGCATGATGTAGTGGTTTGCACCGATATTACGGGCCAGTGCGACGCCCTCGGATGGACTGAAACCGTTCAGGTCGAACGATAGCGAACCGGTAGGCTGATTATCGTAGAACAGGCTCAACTGCAGGCGGATACTGTGATGGAGTTCGGTCGCCAGGCGCAACCGAGCCACGACACGTAGATGCGCATCGATCGCATTGATAAAACTGAGACCCGCCGCCTTGTGTGCAAGGCCGGCATCGCCACGCTCCCGCGTACCGGACATATCCCCTCCAGATCTGACCCATCCGTAAGGGGATACTGCAGGTAGAGTGCCAATCACTCAGCCACGTCCTGACACCCAAGTGATTGAAATTAATGGATTGATATAAAGCGCACATCGACAGACGCAAGCGGGTTTGTCGGCTTTCTGTCAAAAAATCAGTGCTGTTGTAGGACCCGCTGCCGGCGTTTGACTCTATACCCCACCCGGTAACCCAGCAGCACAAGCAGAATTAGCGCATAGAACATTACCTGCCCGTAACCGGCACGGATCAGCCAGGCAAAGTGGATCATCGCCAGAATCGAGATCGGATAGACCAGATAGTGCAGTTGCTGCCAATGCCGCCCAAGACGCTTTACCCAGCCGCGTGTCGAGGTAATACCGAGCGCGACCAGCCCCGACCAGGCAATAAAGCCAACGATGATATAGGGGCGTTCCGATAGTTCACGCGCAATAAGCTCGGGTCGCCAGCCGAGAATAAAGGTCGCAAAGGCAAGTAGGTGCAGACTGGCGTAAAACAGCGTATAGAGGCCGTACATCCTGCGATAGCGCTGCATCCAAAGCCAGCCGAACAGGCGCCGACAGGGGGTGACGGAGAGCGTAATCAGCAGATACCTCAGCGTCCAAAGACCCAGGAAGGTCACGATGGTCTGCGCAGGATCCGCGCCCAGATCCTGGCTGACCGCTTTGTGGACGATCCATACCAAAGGCAAAAGCGGCAACAGAAACAGCAACCACCAGAACGCCCGGCGACCTCCCTTCGAGCGATGAATTTCCGCGATACTCAGAACCATTTGCGCAGATCCATCCCGCTGTACAGATGCGCCACCTGGTCAGCGTAGCCGTTGAACTTGCGGGTATCGATGATATTGGGACTGAACAGCGACGATGGCAGACGGCGTTCGGTGGCCTGACTCCAGCGCGGGTGGTCCACCTCCGGGTTCACATTGGCATAGAAGCCATATTCGCGGGGCGCGGTCTGGTTCCAGGTAACCTCTGGCATCTGCTCGGTAAAGCGGATTCGCACGATCGACTTAATACTTTTAAAGCCGTATTTCCACGGCACCACCAGACGCAACGGGGCGCCATTTTGTGGCGGCAGCGCGTCACCATAGACCCCCACCGCAAGAATTGTCAGCGGATGCATCGCCTCATCCATTCGCAGCCCCTCCACATAGGGCCAGTCGAGGGTACTGAAGAAGCTGCGCTGACCCGGCATCTGGGATGGATCATGCAGAGTGGTGAACTCCACATACTTGGCATTCCCGGTGGGTTCAAAGCGTTTGATCAGATCGGCCAAGGAAAAACCGATCCAGGGGATCACCATTGACCAGGCCTCTACGCAGCGCAGGCGGTAGACCCTCTCCTCCAGTGCATGAGGTTTCAACAGGTCTTCAAGGGTATAGGTGCCTGGCTTGGCCACTTCACCGCTGATCTCCACCTTCCATGGATCGGTATTGAGCCCCTGCGCCTTCGCTTTCGGGTCCTCTTTACCCAGGCCGAACTCATAGAAGTTGTTGTGACCGATGACGTGGCCATAAGGGGTTAACGACTCGCCCGCTATGGGCGCGCCGACTTTGGCCGCACGCAATTGCGACTGCAGCCAGCCGGGACCGGGGTAGCGTTTCTCATCCCTCCCCAACGAGTAACGGTCAAGCGCCAGTGCTGGCCGCGCTGCCATCAGAGCACCGCCGGCCAGCAACGCTTTTATGAATTGCCGGCGCTGTCGATATACCGACTCCGGCGTAATCTCACTGGATGCAATATCGGGCGCTTGCTTGATCAACATGCTGAATTCTCCTGGGCTTCTATCCATTGGACCCGCATTTGCGAAGGCGTTCCGTTAAAGGTGTTGCGTAGTTGAGTCGACTGAAGCGTCGAAAACTTACACCGACGGCAGGAGTTTTCTTCAGCTCCGGATGGTACAAACGCAACAGGGGGCGCCGTAGCGCCCCCTGTCTTCGATCCACCCATCCCCTCAGTGAGGGCGCCGCCGCCATAGCCACAATAGCGGCCCGGAGAGCGCGTAGGCCAGAAACAGCAGCCACAGGAAGAGCGCGGGATTGGTCGCGATTATTGCGACCACAAGCACGATCAACGCCAGCTTGAGGAACTGGATCCTCCCCTTGAAATCCACATCCTTGAAACTGTAGTACAGCACATTACTGACCATCAGCACGCCGGCCAGCACCACATATGCCGCGAACGGATAGGCAAACCCGCTCGGATCGATCTCGTTGGAGCTGCAGAACCAGATCAGTCCTGCCACAGCGGCCGCCGCTGCCGGGCTCGGCAAGCCCATGAAATAGCGTTTATCGAGAGAGCCTATCTGCGTGTTGAATCGCGCCAGGCGCAAAGCACCGCCAGCACAATAGATAAATGCGGCCAGCCAGCCGAGCTTGCCGATATCCTCCAGCACCCAGGTAAAAGAGACCAATGCCGGCGCCACACCGAAAGAGACCATATCGGACAGGGAATCGAACTCCGCACCGAACTTGCTCTGGGTGTTGGTCATACGTGCAACACGCCCATCCAAACCGTCAAAAATCATGGCCAGGAAGATCGCCACCGCAGCCGCTTCGAAGCGTCCGCTCATACCCGCGATCACCGCATAAAAACCCGCGAACAGCGCGCCCGTGGTGAACAGGTTGGGCAACAGGTAGATACCGCGTGGCCGACGCGTCTCCTGGTCCGACGCCTTTTCACTATCCTGATGCTGCGGATCACTCTGATCAGTCATATCGGTCTGTCTCTCCATAGGCGGTAAGTCGCCGATATTCTACGCTACGCCCGCGCCGACGCCCACCCGCTCCGTCACAGGAAATAGCGTTGCAGTACACAACTGGTACGCACGCCGAGCTTGGCACGGTGCAGGCCGATGAAACGCTCGGCACGCTCCCGTCCGCGTTCACGCAACTGATTGAGGAAAGTCTTACTGGTGTCCAGCTTGGTAGAACGATGCAACGCGGCCAGCGTCTCATCCGGCCCGATCAGGTGGAAGCGCAGATGGCGGAAGCGACGCGCCAGCGACCCCAGCAGCCAGGGGCGCCGGCGCATCTTGTTCTGCATCAGTACGATCGCGCGCATCTCGCGCATGAAGGTGGTCAGAAAACCCAGCTCAGCCACGCGATCGGCAATCGCCTGGGTCGTGGTCGGCACGCCGGTACGCTCAAGAGGCTGCAATAGCACCATCAGCAGGTCCCGCTGCCTCCCCTCCATCACCAGCGGATAGAGCACAGGGTTACCGGCAAAACCACCATCCCAGTAATAGCGACCATCCACCTCAACCGCCTGATGCAAGTTCGGCAGACAGGCCGAGGCCAGCAGATGCTCTACACGCAGCTCAGGTTCACGGAACAGTCGCAAGCGACCGGTTTCGATCTCGGTCGCGGCGATAAAGAGCTTGAACGGGCAGTCACGATTCAGCGCTTCGAAGTCGACCTGCTGCTCCAGCGTGTCGCGCAACGGATTGATATCGAAGGGATTTAGATCATAAGGGGATAGATGCGTGCTCAGATTCTGCCATAGCAGTCCTACCGAGCCAGCCAGCCCCGTCGATGCAACCTCCTCCGGCAGCATCAATTGGGTCCAGAACGCTGCCAGTTGCTCTTTCGCACCGACAGGCCCACCCTTGCGCCAGCCCTCGGCCAGCATCAGCGCGTTCATGGCACCGGCGCTGGTGCCACTGACCCCCTCAATGGCGAACCAGGGCTCCTCCAGCAAGCGGTCCAGCACCCCCCAGGTAAAGGCTCCATGAGCCCCACCGCCCTGCAGGGCCAGATTGATCACGATCCGATTGGTCACGGTACACCTCCGATTTTGTGCACTGCACAAAACAGTGTGACAGTTTGACCAGCCAGTCAAATGAAAGAATTATGATCAGCGTGGCAAGCTCAGCGCCGTTCCAGGGCCACCCAGGCTCCTGCGCTGCCCTGCGCCCGCCAGATAGCGTAGATCCTGTAGCAATAAAAAACCCGGCCGAGGCCGGGTTTCTTTGCTTGATCGAAAGATCAGTTCTTCTCTTTGTCGACCAGCTTGTTAGCAGAGATCCACGGCATCATCGCACGCAGTTTCTCACCAACCTGCTCGATACCGTGCGCCGCATTGTTGCGACGGTAGGCCGTCATGGACGGGTAGTTGGTAGCGCCTTCACTGATGAACATCTTGGCATATTCACCATTCTGGATACGCTTCAGTGCGTTGCGCATAGCGGCACGGGATTCGTCGTTGATCACTTCCGGACCGGTCACGTACTCACCATACTCCGCGTTGTTGGAGATGGAGTAGTTCATGTTGGCGATACCGCCTTCGTACATCAGGTCGACGATCAGTTTCAGCTCGTGCAGACACTCGAAGTAAGCCATCTCCGGCGCGTAACCCGCTTCGACCAGAGTCTCGAAACCGGCTTTAACCAGCTCGACACAGCCACCACACAGAACAGCCTGCTCACCGAACAGGTCGGTTTCGGTCTCATCCTTGAAGGTAGTTTCGATGATACCGGTACGACCGCCACCCACGCCGGAAGCGTAGGACAGTGCAACATTTTTGGCGTTGCCGGACGCGTCCTGGAAGATCGCGATCAGGTCAGGGATACCGCCGCCCTTGACGAACTCGGAGCGTACAGTGTGACCCGGCGCCTTCGGTGCGATCATGATGACGTCCAGATCCTTGCGCGGCACGACCTGGTTGTAGTGGATGGAGAAACCGTGAGCAAACGCCAGGGTAGCGCCCTGCTTGATGTTCGGCTCGATCTCGTCCTTGTACAGCTTGCCCTGGAACTCGTCCGGAGTCAGGATCATAACCAGGTCGGCAGAGGCAACAGCATCAGCCACGTCAGCCACTTTCAGGCCGTGTGCTTCAGCCTTGGCGCGGGTAGAAGAACCTGCACGCAGACCGACGGTAACGTCAACGCCGGAGTCCTTCAGGTTGCAGGCATGGGCGTGACCCTGTGAGCCGTAACCGATGATGGAAACTTTCTTGCCCTGGATGATCGACAGGTCGCAATCTTTATCGTAATAAACTTGCATTTGAGCTCTCCGCTTGGATCTCAACAGCGTTCATGGAATAGGTGACGCGCACGCCCTAGCGTGCGATGGGTGAACCTTAGGCTATCCGAAGCATTGCGTAAAATGATATATATGCAACGCAGTGTGCTAATATTTAAAACATTATGGATACCAAGCCTTTACGCCTGTTTCTCGCCCTGGCCGACAGCCTGCACTTCGGCCGTGCCGCCGAAAGCTGCCATGTCAGCCCATCCACCCTGAGCCGCTCGATCAAGCTGCTGGAGGAGGAGCTTGGGGTCGAACTGTTCGAGCGCGATAACCGTAGCGTCGAGTTAACCCGGGAGGGTGAGCGCTTCCAGGCCTACGCCCGCGACACACTGACCCAGTGGGACCTGATCCGTAACTCGCTGCTCGAGGATGCCAAGGAGCTGCACGGCGAAATCAGCGTGTACTGTTCGGTCACCGCCAGTTACAGCTTTCTTTACCAGATACTGCGCAAGTTTCGTCGCCGCTACCCCCGTGTCGAGATCAAACTGCACACTGGAGATCCGGAGCACGCCATCGGTCATGTTCTCTCCGGCAGCGAGGAGATCTCCATCGCGGCACGCCCGGACACGTTAAACAAGGGTCTGGCCTTCCGTTCCATCGGTATCACTCCGCTGCTGTTTATCGCCCCGCTCGAGCCGCAGGAGCAGATTCCGCACAGCCTGCCGTTCAGCCGCCAGCAGTGGCAGGAAATTCCGCTGATTCTGTCGGAAAGTGGCGTGGCGCGAAACCGGGTCAATCAGTGGTTCAGCGAACGCGGGATCAAGCCCCGCATCTATGCCCAGGTAGCAGGTAACGAGGCGATCGTCAGCATGGTCAGCCTGGGCTTCGGTATTGGCGTCGTGCCGCGCATCGTGCTCGATAACAGCCCACTGGCCGACAAAGTGCGGATTCTGGAGGTCAAGCCGGAGCTGGAGCCCTATGAGATAGGCCTGTTCGCGCTGGAGAAGAAACTGCGCAGCCCACTGATCAACGCCTTCTGGTCCCTACCTTGAAGGTTGCTTGCCATAAGGCAGACGACAACCGGCGTCAGAAAAAGGGCCGCCGGCCTTGACCCAACCTTCGCCCGGCGGGTACTGCAAACAGATGCGATACTGGTCGATGCGACTCTCCCAGAGATACCAAGGCGCAGGGGCGGCAAAGGTCCGCACCGCCCAGATCGTCAACAGACAGGCAAGAATAGCGAGTGCTAACCGCATATACACCTTATCGACTCCGCTTCAGTTGCTCTACGTTTACTAGACTGCAAACCTTGGGCGCAGGTTCCCACCACGGACGTCCAGAGCCGTCATAGATGAGATTTCCGCCGGTCGGAAAATAAAAAAGCCGCCCTAAGGCGGCTTGATTCACACTGCGCATACCGGCGATTACAGGCTAAGCACCTTCTCACCGCGCGCAATACCGGAAACACCGGAGCGCACCACCTCCATGATGCTGGTGGTATTGCCCAGCGAGGCGATAAACGCATCCAGCTTATCGGATGCACCGATCAACTGTACGGTATAGGTGTTCGGCGTCACATCGATGATCTGGCCGCGGAAGATATCGCAGGTACGCTTAATCTCCGCCCGCATCTGACCGTTGGCCTTGAGCTTGATCATCATCAGCTCACGCTCGATATGATCACCCTCGGTCAGATCGACCACCTTGACCACATCGATCAGCTTGTTCAGCTGCTTGGTGATCTGCTCCACCACCCGGTCATCGCCGATCGTGGTCACGGTCAGGCGCGACAGCGTCGAATCTTCGGTCGGCGCCACAGTCAGCGACTCGATGTTGTAGTTACGCTGGGAGAACAGACCCACAACCCGCGACAGCGCACCCGGTTCGTTTTCCATCAGAACTGAAATGATATGGCGCATGATCAGGTCCTCTCCGTCTTGCTCAGCCACATGTCACGCATGGAGCCTCGCGGCACCTGCATCGGGTAAACATGCTCGAACGGGTCGACGGCGATGTCCATGAACACCAGACGGTCCTTCAACGCGAAAGCCTCGCGCATGGCACCCTCAAGATCGGCATACTTGTCGACCTTCATGCCGACATGGCCGTAGGCCTCGACCAGCTTGACGAAGTCCGGCAGCGATTTCATGTAGGACTGCGAGTGACGGGACTCGTAGTTCATGTCCTGCCATTGACGCACCATGCCCAGCGACTGGTTGTTCAGACAAAGGATCTTCACCGGCAGATCGTACTGCTTACAGGTGGACAGCTCCTGAATGTTCATCTGAATACTGCCCTCACCGGTGACGCAGGCCACGTCGGCATCCGGGAAGTTCATCTTGACGCCCATCGCCGCCGGCAGACCGAAGCCCATGGTGCCGAGGCCCCCTGAGTTGATCCAGCGGTTCGGCTTGTTGAACTTGTAGTACTGCGCCGCAAACATCTGGTGCTGACCCACGTCGGAACAGACATAGGCGTCACCATTGGTGACCTTGCTCAGCATCTCGATCACCTGCTGCGGCTTCATCAGCTCGGAGTCGTCGGTGCGATAGTGACCGCCATGGCGGCCACGCCACTCGTCGATCTGCTTCCACCAGCTGTCAAGCGCCTGTGCATCGGGCTTCTTGCTGCTCTCCTTGACCAGGCCGACCATCTCTTCGAGCACCACCTTGGAGGGTCCGACGATCGGTACATCAGCGCGTATGGTCTTGGAGATCGACGCCGGGTCGATATCGATATGGATGATTCGTGCGGTCGGACAGAACTTATCGGTGGCGTTAGTGACGCGGTCATCAAAACGCGCACCGACGGCCAGGATCAGGTCGGCATGGTGCATCGCCATGTTGGCTTCGTAGCTGCCGTGCATCCCCAGCATACCGACGAACTGACGGTCGGTACCCGGATAACCACCGAGCCCCATCAGTGTGTTGGTGACCGGGAAGTTGAGCAGCTGCGCGAGTTCGGTCAGCTCGGCACTGGCATCACCAATGACGATACCACCACCGGAGTAGATCACCGGACGGCGCGCCTGCAGCAGCATATCCACCGCTTTGCGGATCTGGCCGCTGTGACCGCGGCTGATCGGATTGTAGGAGCGCAGTTTGACCGACTTCGGATACTCATACGGGAAACGATCGGTCGGCGTGGTCATATCCTTGGGGATATCCACAACCACAGGACCGGGACGGCCGCTCTGGGCGATATAGAACGCCTTCTTGATCGTTGCCGGAATATCTTCGGCGCGTTGTACGCTGAAGTTGTGTTTAACGATCGGACGGGAGATACCGAGCATATCGGTCTCCTGGAAGGCGTCCTCGCCGATCAGGTGACTCATGACCTGACCGGTGATCACCACCATCGGGATCGAGTCAGTGAAAGCGGTGGCGATACCGGTGACCGCATTGGTCGCGCCGGGGCCCGAGGTCACCAGCGCGACACCGGCCTTGCCGGTCGCACGCGCGTAGGCATCGGCCATATGGGTCGCTGCCTGCTCGTGGCGCACGAGAATATGCTGGACATCCTCCTGCTGGAACAGCGCGTCATACACATGCAGAAGCGCGCCACCGGGATATCCGTAGATGTACTTAACGCCCTCGTCGCGGAGAGCGCGTACTACCATTTCTGCGCCTGAAAGTTGTTCCACGTTATTACCCTCTACTCAGCACCGACAACCCAGTGTGCCGGTGGTAAACAGTTCAAGTTAAGTGCTTCTGAACCCACACCCGTAACCCCAGCGTTGGTGACGCCGTCACGGACACGATCCGATCAGTTCGGATACCCATCTGAATGAGCGGTGGATTCGGAGCAGACCTGAGCAAGGATCGCTTCGCTTGGTCTTATCTGTTCTGAGCCCTAAGCCGGGTACTGCTTATATAGCCACATACAATGAGCCGGCGAACGGGGGTTACCCGTGCAGCAGGCCAAAAGAGCCCGACATTCTCGCACTTAGCCATATTTTGATCAACCGGACAGCCCGTTTATCCGGCAAAAATGGGCCTATAGGCAGCTTTCAGCGCTCGGGTTATAGTGAAGGGTATAAGGCGCCAAGGAGTAGCACTGATGAAAGTATCTGAGATCAAAAACAAAGAGCGGGTTATCGATGAGCTGTTGCTGTTCGTTCGCAAGGTGTTCAACGAGCCCGAAATCTGCGATATCGCCAAGCAGATTGCGCGCAAGCACATCAATGAGAAGGATGCGGACCAGCTGATCGCGGACGAGATATCCAACACCACCAACGTCAAGATCGGCATCGAAAAAAGCGACGCGGACCGGCTGTTTCTCGAGCTGCTCAAGGATCTGGTCCGGGACGAAAAGGCGCTCTACTGAGGCAATGCGCCCTGTCCAATTACTGCGCGGCGACCAGCCATTCGTTGCGCACGGCCTTGTCGGGGTCACACCCTAGTGACTTGGCCAGCACCGGTACCGTCTGCTGCAACTGCTGGTCGAGTTGCCAGGGCGGATTGACCACCAGCATTCCCGAACCGTACATACCACCGCTGTCGGCGGCCGCGACCTGCAGTTCGCTACGCAGTACCGCGCCCTCGGCTGCGGCCTTGACCCCATCGACCAGTGCCTGCCAGCGGTTGGCCGCTAACAGCGGATACCAGATCGCGAACATGCCTGTCGGCCAGCGCCGCTGCGCCTTGCTCAGGAAGCGCACCACCTGCGCATACTCCTCCTTGACCTCATAGGCAGGATCGATCAATACCAGACCTCGACGGGGCGTCGGCGGCAGCAGCGCACTGACCCCTTCATAACCGTCGCGATGATGTACCGCCACCCGCTCGTCACGATCAAACACCTGGCGTAGCGCGTCGACCTCAGCCGGATGCAACTCCATCAGCCGGATACGGTCCTCGGTTCGCGCCATGCCCGCCGCAATGGTCGGCGACCCGGGGTAGTGGGTCAGCGCTTGACCGCTGTTAACCCGCTTTACCTGCTGCAGATAGGTCTGCAACGGCTCCGGCCACTCCTGCTCCCATAGCCGTGCAATCCCTTGACGATACTCGCCGGTTTTCTGTGCTTGGGCATCGGCAAGGTCATACAGCGCACGACCGCTGTGGGTTTCCAGATAGCTCCAGGGCTTTGGCTTGCGATTCAGCGCCTCGAGCAACGCGGTCAGGACCAGATGTTTGTGCAGATCGGCAAAGTTACCGGCGTGAAAGCCGTGCTGATAGCTGAGCATGAAAGCAGCCTATTCGAGAGATCAGAGAGGCAGCGCCGCGTCACTGGATACGCGGCACCTGCAGATGGGGGAACAAGCTGGCCAGACCGGACGCAATATCCTTGAGACGCGGCCAGCTTTCGCCATAGAGCACCGTATCGCCGGACTCGGCGTAGACCCCCATCAGTCCCGGCATGCCGCTATAAGGCTGGTAGAGCGAGCCATTGGTCTGCCCGCTGCACTCAAAATGACCCGGTCCGGTTCTTGAGAACGCCCAGCCGCTTCCGCTCCAGACCGGAAGTTGATCGGCGCCCTCTACCAGACAGATACGCGCATGCTTCAGTACCAATGCGTAACCAGGCTGACCGTTACGCACCACATCGAAGGCGTTCATCACCGCACCGGGCGGTATCGACAAGGTCACCAGCGCCCAGCGACTTTCATCCAGATTCCGCATCGTCACCACAGTCTGATGGCCGTTAGGCGAGTGGATCGCACCGCCGACCCGGTAATCCCGGCTCATCGGCAGCGGATTGGACATGCGGTACAACGGCGCGCCCAAGTAGTGAGCGATCAGTGACAGCGCCAGCTGCTGCTCTACGCCATACCCGCCCAACGTGGTGATATTCAGTGGTTTGGGTGTTACCGAGTCGGCCGGTTTGACCGGCTTGACCGGTTCCACCTTCCCGGCACAACCGGCCAACAGCGCTGCCACCATGGCAGCAGCGCACAGCGGCTTAATAGAGTTACCGAACAGCATGCATAAGCTCCTTAACGTACGCTGGCAATATACTTCGACAGGTGTGCCATCTTTTCCGGATCATCGTCGGCAAACTGCACCCGCACCTCGACATAGGGGGAGTCCTGACGCGCTTCCGTGGCCTGGACCGACAACACGAAGCCGTTAAGGCGCGCCACCGCGTCGCCCGACAGCTGCTCTATGTCCACCACGACCTGGTCGAGCAGCACCGGGAAGACCCACTCGTTTTTGATCACCACCTTCACTTCACGCAGGTTCAGGTCCTTGATCGCACATTTGAAGGTCTGGTTGCTGCAACGCAACTGCGCCAGTCCCTTGGGCTTGGGCATCGATTTGGCGGTCGGCTCCTTGCGGCCGCCGTCCTCCTGCAGCAGCTTCGCCGCACGCTCCTGCTGCTCCGGGCTCAAGCGTCCGCCCTTGCCCAAGGCCTTGACGATCTTCTGTACCAACTGTTCGCTGGTAAAGGGCTTGCCGAGGTAATCATTAACCCCGGCCTGGATCGCTTTGAGCACATACTCGCGCTCACCGCGGCTGGTCACCATCAGGAAAGGTACCGTATTGTATTCGGGCCGCGTCCGGGTCCACTGCAGCAGTTCCAGGCCGCTCATCTGCGGCATCTCCCAGTCGCACAGGATGATGTCATACTGGCGTGCCTGCATCGACTTCATCGCGTCCCGGCCGTTTTCAAACGCATCGACACTGCTGTCGGGAAAAGCATTGCGCACCATCGATGCTACTCGCTCACGGATGAACCGCGCGTCATCGACCACCAACACCTTAATTTTGCTCATCGATCAACTTAATTCCGTTTGTTCGCGAATTGTGACACTGTCCCATAATCGGCCCGATGACAGAAGCCCCACACCAAGTGCAGCAATCGTCACACTGGCCTCGAGTTCAGTATTCGATCAGGACACCGGTAGCGGCACGCTTGGCTTTATCGATCGCCTCGTCCACCGTCTCGGCACGTGCCAGCGCGACACCGAGCCGGCGGCTACCGGCAATCTCCGGCTTGCCGAACAGCCGCAGTTGAGTATCCGGCTCGGCCAGCGCCTCGGCTATACCGCCGAAACGCAGGTTCTGGGATTCGCCCTGGCCAAGGATCACCGCCGAGGCACTGGCGCCGCGCTGACGAATAGGGCCGATCGGCAAGCCCAGTATCGCGCGTACATGCAGCGCAAACTCGGACAGATCCTGGGAGATCAGGGTCACCAGTCCAGTGTCATGCGGACGCGGCGAGACCTCGCTGAACCAGACATGATCTCCCTTCACGAACAGCTCGACGCCGTAGATACCGTAACCGGCCAGGTTCTCGACTACGGCCTGCGCCACCTGCTGGGCACGCTGCAGCGCCAGCGGCGACATCGCCTGGGGTTGCCAGGACTCGCGATAGTCGCCAGCCTCCTGGCGGTGTCCGATCGGCGCACAGAACTGAACACCGTCCACAGCATTCACGGTCAGCAGCGTGATCTCATAATCGAAATCGATAAAGCCCTCGACAATCACCCGTCCCCTGCCGGCCCGGCCACCTGCCTGGGCATAGTCCCAGGCCGCCTGAATATCACTCTCGTCGCGTACCAATGACTGGCCCTTGCCTGAAGAGCTCATCACCGGCTTGACCACGCAGGGCAGGCCGATCTCGCTGATTGCCGCCCGGTATTCGGCTTCGTCATCGGCAAAACGATAGGCAGAAGTGGGTAGCCCCAGCTCCTCGGCGGCCAGGCGGCGGATCCCCTCACGGTCCATGGTCAGCCGCGCAGCGCGCGCCGTCGGCACCACCCTGTACCCTTCGTTTTCCAGCTCCAGCAGGGTCTGAGTGGCCAACGCCTCGATCTCCGGCACGATCAGGCTCGGTTGCTCCTGTTCGATCACAGCACGTAGTGCTGCGCCATCAAGCATATTGATAGTGTGGCTGCGGTGCGCCACCTGCATCGCCGGCGCGTTGTCATAGCGATCGACCGCAATCACCTCGATACCGAAACGCTGCAACTCGATGACGACCTCTTTACCGAGTTCGCCACAACCGCAGAGCAATACACGTGTCGCGCCGGGGGTAAGGGCTGTTCCCAACATCACAATTTCCTTCCACAGGAATCCGAATTGCCCGCTATTGTAGCAGCGAAGCTCGGTAATGCAGTGGCTTTACCGCCGCGACCTCGACATTGTCGATAGCGCGCGCGGCATGACTCCTCTACTCCTGTCGATTCCGGTCTCAAGCTCACGACAGGCACTCGACCGACGTTGATCTCACCCTAAATCACGCAAATTAGTGATAGATTCGCCTTTAACCGTCTTGGTTTGCGGTCGGAGATTGGCGCTACAATGACACACAGGAATCGGAGAAGAAGTTCTCATTTAAGGAAAGAGGGAGAGGATGACGCTAGGGATTTGAACGAAGAAAGATCTGTCTGAATAGAAACCTCTTCAGGTTACTTTCGGTATGGACCTACACAAAACTGGTCTGGCACTGAGGAGTCTCCATTGAAAAAATGGATGCGGATGCTGGCAAGCCGCCTTCGTTTCAAGGCGCTCTGCGCTGCCTTGGGTGTGGTACTGATAACCTGTATCAGCGGCTGGATCGGATTACGCTACACCCATACCGTTTCAACCTCTGTCACAGACACGACCCAGACCTACCTACCTCTGCTTACCCAAGCCATCAACGCCTCCAACTCGATGCGCAGCCTGACCAGCCGGGCGCACGGCCTCTTGCAGGCGTGCAAGATCGCCGACGGTTCCCACCGTGTGTCACTGAATGGCTCAAGGGAGAAAGATTTCGCGATCATCGAGGAACTGGCCACCTTTTTACACAACGTGGATACGACGTACGAAATGAAGGTGCGCTCCGCAAAGGAGGAGCTTCAGCACGCATTCAATAACCTCATCAGCAGCTGCGATACCCAGACCAGCCTGCAGATGGAGTTCGAGGTACAGCGATATAACGCCAGCACAGCCATCATCGAGTTGGACAACCTCATGGCAGCGCTGCATGCACAAATTGCAAGCAGCTCTATACCATTAGGCGACGGGCAAGTCCGGCGCGATGTCGCTAACCTCCCGCTGGATGCAAACCTGATATTTACACAGCTGGAGTTGATCAGAGCCCGTCTTGGCGAACTGGATAACAGGCTGCAGCATGCCCACTCGATCCAGCTGGTCGAGGGCGATACACAGGCGATCCAGCTTAACGAGTCCGAACTGGGAACACTCGCATCCAACTTCGAGCGTTTAACGCCCTTACTGCTCAACGCGCCGTTCGCATCATTCAAAGCGCAGATCGACCAACAGTGGAATAAGCTGTCGCAAGCGATTCTAAGCCCTACAGGCATCCACGATATCTGGCAACGGACAAGCCTGTTTTACTCCGGCTCTGTCATCACCCGGATGGCAATGAGCCGCACGGATATCGCGCTGACATCGGCGCTCAATGGCCTGGAAAAGGAGGCTCGAATCCGCTACCAGCAGGCGCTTGATACAACCCAAGTGACCGTTGATGAGGCAAAGTGGGTGATTATTGGCGTGACGGCTGTAACGGCGGTTGTGCTGCTAGGCTTAAGCTTGCTACTGGCAGCAGGACTTGTCAGGCCGATAGAACGCCTGAACGCCTTTGTTGTTCGGTTACGGGGAACAGAAGATCTTTCGCAGCAGATGCCGGCGCAGTTGATTACCCGAATGGATGAGGTCGGCACCCTGGCACGAAGTTTCAACGCGCTGCTGGTCGATCTGATCGACGCCCGCCAACGCCTGCTGTCGGAATCGAGCAGCAAAATCAATACCCAGTACGAGCGTCTGTCCGCAGCCATAGAGAGCATCCCCCAAGGATTGTGTCTTATCGACGCCGATGACCGTATGCTGATGAGTAATAGCCGGTTCATGACGCTGTATGACTTGACCCCCGATGAGGTACGAGAAGGCACACCGCTCCGGACGGTTATGGATACCTGCATGGCCAAAGGCGCACGGGAGATAAAGCCCGACGACTCGGAAGCCACAGCTGAACGCTATTCCGCTTTCTCGCGCAGACCGTTGGTACTCAACTACCGTAACGAGCGTACGATCATGGTGCGCACCGCACGGACTCCGGAAGGCGGCTTGGTATCGGTACATGAAGACATTACCGAAAGGCGCCAGCAGGAGCAGCAGATTGCACACCTGGCCTACCACGATACGCTGACCGGTCTGCCGAACCGCCGCTTGTTCCGGGACTCCTTCGGCAAGCTGCTGAGCAACCTGGAACAGAAGCGGGACGTCGCACTTCTGTTCATGGACCTGGACCTGTTCAAAACGGTCAACGACACCCTGGGCCATCCGGTGGGCGATCAGTTGCTTATCGCGGTTGCCGAACGTCTGCAGACCTGTATGCGCGATACGGACGAGGTCGCCCGCGTGGGCGGTGATGAGTTCGCCATACTGCTGAAGGATGAACGAAACGAGGAAGAAGCTATCAGGATCTCGCGCCGCATCATCGACAAGATCGGCCAACCCTACGATATCGAAGGTCACATAATCGTGGTCGGCATGTCCATCGGCATCGCGATCAGTCCACGGGACGGCTATGATCCCGACCGGCTGATGAAATGCGCGGATCTGGCGCTATACCGGGCCAAAGGAGAGGGGCGCAACCGCTTCTGTTTCTTCGAACCGGAAATGGGCGCTCTGGTCCAGGCACGCAGAACTCTGGAGATGGAACTCAGGAAAGCCACCGATGCGCAAGATCTGCAGCTGGCCTACCAACCGCAGGTGGATATTGCTACCGGCAACATCGAAGGATTCGAGGCACTGTTGCGCTGGCAGCACAAAGAGCGCGGCTTCATCTCACCGGAAGAGTTCATCCCGATCGCAGAGGAGACCGGCCTGATCAAGACCATCGGCCGCTGGGTATTGGAGCAGGCCTGCCGGGAAGCCCGCAAATGGCCGGCAAATTTGCAAGTCGGTGTAAACGTGTCACCGGTGCAGTTCCGTGCCAACACGCTGCTGGCCGATGTCGAAGCGGCACTTAGCTCTTCAGGCCTGCCCCCCGAACGTCTCGAGCTGGAGATAACCGAGGGCATACTCATGCAGGATACAGTGGCCAATCTGGATACGCTTGAAGCCTTGCGCGGGTTGGGGGTCCATATCGCCATGGACGATTTCGGTACCGGCTACTCCAGCCTCGGTTACATACGCAAGTTTCGTTTTGACCGAATCAAGATCGACAAGTCCTTTATTCACGATGTCCTCACCTCCAGTGACAGTCAGGCTGTGGTACAGGCCGTTTGCGGCCTCTGTACAACCCTGGAAATACAGTCTGTGGCCGAGGGCGTGGAGGATGAGCAACAGTTGGAGTTCCTGAGACAGGAGGGGTGTCACCAGGCGCAGGGCTACTATTTCGCAAGACCCATGCCCGCGGTGGCAGCACTGGAGATGGCAACTTCAGGGATAGCGACCACGAGATGATCGAGATGCCTGCGACATTAATAACCAGGGCCTGACGCCATGAGAAACGAGCTGCTAACCCGACGTGGATTCCTCAATGCGGTCGCAGGAATCACCGGAACCCTTATGTGTTCCAAACTCTGGGCGACCGACGCCCGCCTTAGATTTATATGGTGGGGCAGCCCTGAACGCGCCAAACTGACCCAGCAGGCGCTCGACCTGTTTACCACTGCCAACCCCGGTATCGATATCGATACCGAATTTCTCGACTGGCTCGATTACTGGCAACGCTTCGTGTCGCTGGTTGCCATACGCCAGACACCGGATCTTATCCAGATGGATTACCGTTATCTGAGGCTCTATGCCGGTCACGGTGTACTACTACCGCTGGACAAGTACCTGGGAAACGAGCTCGATATCGGCTCTTTCGGTCAACACAACATCGACTCCTGCAGGGTCGATGGTACCCTCTACGGGGTGAACCTCGGCATCAACTCGACGGCTCTCATCATTGACAGTGAGAGCTGGGCCTCGGCCGGTGTGCAGCCACCTACATTCGGTACCACCTGGGACAGTTTCAGCGACAAATGCGAAGCCTTTGCCAAAGGTAACCGGCAACAAAATTTATACGCCTCCCCCGACGCCAGCGGCACGGCGATCGCCTTTGAAAACTGGCTTCGACAAAGAGGCAGAGGCCTGTATACATCCGAGGGTTCACTGAATTTCGAAATCGACGATGCCGTCGAGTGGTTCAGCTACTGGGCGAAGATACGTGCCTTTGGCGGTTGCGTGCCCGCCGATATCCAGATGTTGGACAAGCACTCCATCGAGACCTCAGTGCTAGTGCTCGGTTACGCGGCCATGGACTTTGCCCACTCCAATATGCTGTCCAACTACCAGCAGCGCATCAATAAGTCGCTCGACATCACCGCATTCCCAACAACAGCCGGCGGCCAACCCGGGCATTATTACAAGCCCTCGCAGATGCTTTCCGTGGCCGCCAGCTCCCAGTGGCCGGATCTCGCCGTGGAACTGGCCAACTTCCTGGTAACTTCGCCCGAAGCGGTCAAGATTCTCGGGGTCGACCGCGGGATACCCGCCTCCCCGGACCTGCGCGGGCTGCTGTCCTCTCAACTAAGTGCTGTGGACAGGAAAACGATCAACTATATCAACAACCTGACCCAGTACGTCGACCCCTTGCCACCTACACCACCCCAAGGCGCCGGTGAGATTGCCATCACGATTCAGGCCGTAGGGCATGAGATCGCCTTCAACCAGCTAACGCCAAAACTCGGGGGTGAAAAACTGGTCAGAATGGCTAAGGAAATACTGTCCAAAACTTAATGTCGCCGCTGACGCTTGTCGCGCCACCGATTGCCATCGGCCACTTACGTGAGACTAAAGCCTGGCCATAGAGCGACAATCTACCTATTAATTCGATAGCATCTACACAATTAACCCGTTTAGACGATTGAAATAACTCCGCTACACTCGTCCCTGTTGGTTTATTGACCAGAAAAGGGGAGTAGAGACCTATGACAAGCCTGGTAAAAGAGACTGTGACCCATGTGCATCACTGGAATGACACGCTGTTTTCCATCCGCACCAGTCGCGGCCAGTCGATGCGCTTTGAGAACGGTCACTTCGTCATGCTGGGCCTGGAGGTTGAGGGTCGCCCCCTGATGAGGGCCTACAGCATCGCCAGCGCCAATTATGAAGAGGAGCTGGAGTTTTTCAGTATCAAGGTGGCCGATGGCCCCCTCACCTCCCGCTTGCAAAATATCCGGGTAGGCGATGAGGTACTGGTTAGTACCAAGCCGACCGGCACGCTGGTCAGCGGCCACCTGCTCGACGGCAAACACCTCTACCTGGTCTCCACCGGTACCGGTCTGGCGCCTTTTATGAGCATCATCAAGGATCCGGAGATCTATGAGCAGTTCGACAAGGTGATTCTGACCCACGGTGTCCGTTACCGGTCGGAACTGGCCTATATGGACTACATCGAAAACGAACTGCCCAACCATGAAATCTTCGGTGACCTGGTCAGGGACAAACTGATCTATTACCCGACGGTGACTCGCGAAGCGTTCACGAACAACGGTCGCCTGACCGACCTGATGCTCTCCGGCCGCCTGTTTCGCGACATCGGTCTGCCCCAGCCGAATACCGAGGACGACCGGTTCATGATCTGCGGCAGCCCCAGTATGCTCAAAGACACCTGCGCCATATTGGATGGCTGGGGCTTCAACGAGTCACGCCACGGTGAGCGCTCCCACTACGTCATCGAACGGGCTTTCGTGGAACGTTAACAGAGGTAGAAACAACGGCTTCGGATAGCAAGAGGCTCCGGAGCCGTTGGATTCAGTGCATGCTCAACCCATCCAGGGTAATCCTGTACTCTTTGTTGCCAGCGTCGAAATAGACACCGTAAAACGCCGGGTAGGCAAAGTGCGATACATACGCCTGGGGCTGTTTCACCGGCGTAGAGATGTTCGGTCGGGACTGAAGGAACGTCATCGTCATCATCGGCTCCATGAAGATGATCTCGCCATCGTAGAAGCCGTAGATAAAGGTGTGGGTAAACGGCTTGCCGTTGAACTCGTCGCTGCCCGGATCGATCGCATGTGCCCCCATGTTCGGCACCTCCGTACCCTCCGGCAACACATAGTCCACCGGCATATGGCTCGTCTCGGGCTGCTTATGGGCTCGGGCCAGATCCTCGCCGGTAGCGGTGATCGCACCGCGTGCGCCCTCGTCGATCAGGTAGAAGTGGAAATCGAAATGGGGCACGTCATACACCCCCGAGGGAATATGCCCCTGCGGATTCCACCCCAGGCTGACATGATCATAACCGCTGTCACGCGCCTGAGGCGGTAATGCCAGGTGAAACTCCAACTCTCCATGCGGCACCTGCTCCGGCAAGCCTTCCAGCGCACCCTCGCTCATCAGGATGCCCAGAGTCGCCACCTCCCCCTGCTCATCCAAGGTAGCAAAGGTACGCGCCTCACCCATACCGACCACTACCGGCGGTCCTTCGTAGGTACCCGCCTGGGATTGCTCCTGCTGTAATTGACTGCAACCCACGATCGACATCGCCAAACCGGACAATATCAACGTATTCAGTGTGACGACTCTCATTTCAGGGATTTGTAACATGGGCCCCTCCTTGCTCCAACAGGAATGGCTGGGGCAGACCTGCCCTGAGCCTAACCCCCTAAGGATGGTAGTGGCGAAGCGTTTTATCCAGCCACGCACAGGCACAGCTCAAGAAAAGTTATGCGCAGAACAACGCCCCGGCCTTGGTCTTACTCACAGCACCGACTAAAGTTGTTGTGTTGGAGCGCATTCGCGCCCTACACATCCAATCAACTCGCATGTAACCCAACAGCATGCCAGATAGGGATATTCAACGATGAAGAAAGCGATCATCACCGCAGGACTCACGGCCATTATCAGCTCTGTATGTTTCGCGGAGACCCCCTCCCCCGAGGGCGCTGAAGCCTACATCATCTCCCCGGCGGACGGTGCCACTGTTCCGCAGACCTTCAGCGTGCAGTTTGGGCTCAGGGGAATGGGTGTCGCCCCGGCGGGTATCGACAAGGAGAACACAGGCCACCACCACCTGATGATCGACGGTACCGAGATGCCGATGATGGGGCAGGCGATGGGCCAGAATGTGAAGCACTTCGGCGGTGGCCAGACCGAAACAACGCTGACTCTGGAGCCCGGTACTCACACCCTGCAACTGTTTATGGGTGACATGGGGCATATGCCGCACAACCCACCGGTGATGTCACCGAAAATCACCATTACCGTGGAGTAACCCACTCGTAATACTCGCCGGGGCCGCACCACGCAACCCGCTCAAACGCCCCGGCGTATTCACCTGGATCGGCTGGCTCACCGAACACTCAGCAGCCTAGGGGCGTCGCACCTCGCTTGAACAGGTTTTGCCCTAACGACCTCCGGCCACATCGACGATGGAGCCGGTCACGTAGGATGCCTCGTCAGAAAGCAGCCAGGCGATCGCATTGGCCACCTCTTCGGGTTGGCCGCCCCGCTTCATCGGCAGCGAGGGTCCCAGTCGATCGACCCGTCCCGGTTCGCCACCGTCAGCATGGATGTCGGTGTAGATCAAACCCGGACTGACCGCATTGACCCTGATCCCCTGCCCGGCAAGCTCGGTCGACAGCCCCTTGGTCAACGACTCGATCGCGCCTTTGGACGCCGCATAATCGATATACTCGAATGGCGCGCCCAGCCTGGCCGCCACAGAGGATAGATTGACCACAGCCCCGCCGGCGGGCAGTCGTCTTGCAGCTTCTCGGCAACACAGGAAGCAACTGGTCAGGTTGGTTTGCAACACCCGGTTAAACCGCTCCAGGTCGATATCCACCAGTCGGGACTGGGCGAACAGCCCCCCCGCATTATTGACCAGATGCGTGATCGACCCCAAGGCGCGCTCCGTTTCGTCAAACAGACGAATCACATCGGATTCGTTGGACACATCGGCCTGCAGCGCCACCGCCTTGCCTCCCGCCGCGATAATCTGCGCCACGACCTCGTCGGCCTGCTGAGCTCGGGTACGGTAGTTAACGCCGACCGCATAGCCCCGCGTTGCCAACAGCCGCGCCGTCGCAGCCCCTATGCCCCGGCTGGCGCCGGTAACAATCACCACCTTAGCCATCAACGGTCAGCCTTTGTTGTTGGTTCTTGGGGGAAACGCGTCGTATGACGCCAGGGTATCGGGATCGCTGAACCAGACGGCCCGCGATGCACAAAAGATGTTCTGCGTTGGTCGCAGCAGGGGATCACCATCCAGGGTGCCCGCTGGCACCACGACCGCTTTGCCGGTTTGCGCCAGCCAGGGCAGCGCGGAGCCGCAGTGCCGGCAAAATGCCGTGGCAAAATGTTTCGCCTCGGGCAGGGCAAATCTTGCCACCAGCTCCTCGCCCTTGATCCAGCGGAACTGCTCGGGCAATACAAACATATTTGCGGCAAAGGCGCTGCCGGTAAACTTACGGCAGCGCGAACAGTGGCAGTACTGGAAGACGCCCAGATTGCCTGTTATCTCGAAGGTTACCTTGCTGCAAAGGCAACTGCCGGACACGCGATAGTCGGACATGACGGAATCCCCTAGTGTTAACGGCACGATACAACTCTCATTCATTTTGGCCGCCAATCCCGCCTCACGCCAAGCCCAACACCGATTTCACTGATGTAACGACACCAGCTTTACGCTACTGAGTCCGTGACCAGCGAAATAATCCCGACTTTTTCCTGAGGATAGTGGCCTCCCTATATTCATCACTGGGCCGACCTGCCATGCCGTAGCATACGTGCAGCGGTAACAGGTGCTCCTCCCGCGGGTGGCAGAAGCGCGCATAAGGCGCCTGTTCCCACTCGATGAAGCGCCTAGAACGCTCTGCCTCATCGAGTTCGGGGTTAGCGCAGGTATCCAGCAGCCACTCCTCGAAGGCCTGGTTGCGCGCTCTGATATCCGGTGTATCAGGCGCAAAAAACGCCCGCATGTTGTGGAACGAAAAGCCGGAGCCGATCACCAGCAGGTTATCGTAGTCCAGCGCCTGCAGCGCGCGGCCGATCCGCAGATGGGTTTCGGCGTCCAGGTTGTTGACCAGCGACAGCTGCACACAGGGTATATCCGCCTGCGGGTACATGATCTTCAACGGTACAAACATGCCGTGGTCGTAACCGCGCTGCTCATCCAGCCGCGCGCTGATGCCCGCCCCCTGCAACGCCTCATAGACCTGCTGCGCCAGTGCCGGCTCACCGGGACTGGGATACTGGATCTGGTAGGACTCGGGTGGAAAGCCGTAGTAGTCATAGATCAACCCAGGCGCGACCCCCGAGGTAAGGGTCGGCACCGCCTCCTCCCAGTGAGCACTGATCACCAGAATCGCGGAAGGCTTGCGCATCTCAGCGGCAAAGCGTTTCAGGCAGTCGACCATCTCCTGATGATCGGCGTCGCCCAGCAGCGGCATCGGACCACCGCCATGGGAGAGAAACAGGATATCGGTCAGCTTATTCATGTCATATCACCTTTAGAGGCTCAGCGATTCACAACCTATCGCCCAGTTTAAATCGATGCAGGCCCCACCGGCACAATGCCGTTGGGATTAAGCGTTTTAATGGAGTAATAACCCGCTTTGATGTGATCGAGGTTCACCGTTTCGGCTACCCCCTCCTGCGCCAGTATTCGTCTGACATAGGCGTGCAGGCAGGGCATCTCGCTGAGTTTATTGCGGTTGCACTTGAACAAGCCGTGATAGGCGAGATCGAAACGCACCAGCGTCACGAACAGGCGTATATCGGTTTCGGTCATACGATCACCGAAAAGGTAGTGCCGTCCGTCCGCCAGGCGCTGCTCCAGCTCATCCAGCGCCGCGAACACCTTTTGGTACGCCTCCTCATAGGCCTGTTGCGTGGTCGCAAACCCCGCCTGATACACACCGTTATTCAAGTCGGTATAGAGGTAGGCGTTCAAGGCATCGATATCGGCGGCGAGGTCTGACGGGTAGAGGTCGGGACCTCGATCCCGGGTAGCGCTGAACCCGGTGTTCAGCATCCTCAGGATATCGGCCGACTCGTTGCTGACGATGCTGCTCGTCTGCTTGTCCCACAACACCGGGACCGTTGCGCGCCCCGACACAGCGGGGTCGGCACGGGTATAGAGTTCATGGACATAGCGCGCCCCCTGGATCGAATCCTCATCGGCGCCCTCATAACCGCCAAACCGCCAGCCCTGGTCGGTGAGCTGTGGATTCACCACCGTCACGCCAATCAGGTCGTCGAGTTGCTTCAGTTTCCGTACCATCAGCGTTCGCGATGCCCAGGGGCAGATATAAGCCACGTAGAGATGGTAACGATCCCTCTCCGCCTTGAACCCACCCTGACCTGTTGGCCCTGCTGCGCCATCGGGCGTGATCCAGTTTCGAAACGACGAGGTCTGGCGAACAAATCGTCCCTGCTCGTCCTGGGCCTGCACCGGTTGCCACTTTTCTGTCCAGATGCCGTTTACCAGCATAGCCTGACCTCCTGCATTACGGTGCAGCGCCAAAAGAGATCTGGGCACTACCGCCTAAAAATGGATTAGGCATACCTTACTATCATCAAAATCAATCATTAATTCGATCTATATTGCATAATTAACAACAAATTGTTGATAAAACTGTTTCAACCCGGCCCAGAGAAGGAGAAAGCGGTGGACCGTATCGAGGCGATGCGCACGTTTATAACTGTCGCGGACGAAGGCAGCTTCACCCGAGCGGCCGAGCGGCTCTCCATATCGCCACAGCTGGTCAGTAAGTATGTCGGTCAGTTGGAGCGGCAGCTCGGTGCCCGGCTGCTTAACCGCACAACACGGAAAGTTCATCTGACCGAGGCCGGCGCACGTTACTGCCAGCGAGCACAGCAACTGCTGGACGAACTGGACGAACTGGACAGTCAGGTCAGCGATATGCAGACACAGGCCCAGGGGTTGTTGCGGATCAGTGCTCCGGTCTCCTTTTCCACCCGACACCTGGCGCCACTGCTCTGCGCTTTCCAACAGGCGAACCCGGCGGTCGGGATCGACCTGCAGCTCAGCGACCGGAAGGTGGATATCGTAGATGAGGGGTTTGATGTCACCCTGCGCATCGGCCGGTTGAAAAGCTCATCTCTAGTGGCCAAACGTATCGCCCCGGTGCGTCTGGTGTTATGCGCCTCGCCCGACTACCTGGCCCGGTATGGCACGCCAACCCACCCTGAACAGTTGAGCGAGCATCACTATCTACGCTACAGCTACTTGGAGAGCGACCCCAGCTTGGCCCTGTCGAGCTGGCTGCGGGAAAGCAGCAGCAATCTGGTCAGCAATAATGGCGATGTGCTGGTACAGGCGGCCCTGCAGGGGGCCGGAATCGTGATGCAACCGACCTTCATCTGTGGCCCAGCGGTCGCCGAGGGCAAGCTCAAAGTGGTCCTGCCCGAATTCGAGCCGGAGCCGATGGGTCTCTATGCGGTCTACGCCCACCGGCAGCTCATGGCGAGCAAGGTGCGCAGTTTTATCGACTTCGTAAGCGACTATTTCGACGACGTCCCCTATTGGGATCGATTCGAGTGATCACGCCGGGTGTCCTGGGTTATCATGGTCGCTCACCTCGGGTCTAGTCTGGCGTCCATCCATATTGGCGCCCGCACCGTACGTTAAACCGTTCGGTTCGGACGAATAGAGACTATGCTCAGTTGACCGGCATGCTTCATGGAGTCCCGACCTTGCCCGACACGCCTCAAGTTCTGATGGCCAGACAGCCCATCTTCGACCGCAATCTGCGTGTTGTCGCTTATGAGCTGCTCTACCGCAGTGACGACGAAACCAAAGTCGCCAATGTGCTCAATGGCCAGCACGCAACCTGCAACGTGCTGATCAACGCCTACAGCAGCGTCGTCGACAATCAGAGCCTGCGCCAGCTTCCGGTATTCCTGAACCTGCCCCGGCAGATGCTGGAAACCGATTCGCTACCGGCACTGTCGCCCAAGCAGGTGGTGTTTGAGCTACACGAGGAGCTGGCGGCCAACGATGTGTCCATCGAATCGATCAAGCGCTATAAGCGCGCGGGATACCGCTTCGCACTGGACAACTTCGTTTACGATAGAGCGTTCGATGAACTGCTCGATCATGTCGATATCGTTCGCCTCGACATCCGTAAACTGGGCATCGCCAAGACCCATGATCAGGTACGGCTGCTGAAACGGTTCGGCACCCGGCTACTGGCCGAAAAGATCGAAACCCATGCCGAGCTCGAAGATTGTAGTGGACTGGGCTTTCACCTGTTCCAGGGCTACTTTCTGAAACACCCCGAGATCGTTGCCGGACGCCGTATCGAGTCCAATGAGACGATCCTGCTCCAGCTCCTGTCGGAGCTGCTCAAGCCCGAGCCTAAGGAGAAACGCCTGGTCGAGTTGATCGAGCAGGACCCAAGCCTGAGCTACCGTTTACTCTCCATCGTCAACTCGGCAGCGATGTCACGCAAGCGCAAGATCGACAACCTGATGGAGGCCCTGGTCATTCTCGGCCTCACCGAAGTGCGCAAATGGGTCTCGCTGATCGCCCTCTCCGGGCAGAAGTCCAAGCCTGTCGAACTGACCCGCCAGGTACTGATCACCGCCAGCATGTGCGAACAGCTTGCGGAAGAGCTCAAACTGCCGGGGATCTCACCGAGCACTGCGTTTTTATGCGGCATGCTCGATCGCATCGATGCACTGCTGGATATCGAGAAAAGCGCTCTGATCGAGCAGATTGCGATCAGCGATTCTGTTAAAGCCGCGGTTATCGACCACGAGGGCGAACTGGGCCAACTGCTCACTCAAGTCTCGGCGTTCTGTGACGGCTTTTGGAACCGGATACGCATATCTGATCACCCTGTCTATCATCGCGCCAATCTGGACGCGATAGACTGGGCCAACCGGACGCTGGCGATGATGGGCTGAAGCCCGGAGTCAGCCTGCCGGAAAACCACCCCTGCCGCGCTTTTTCGCGCCTCTAACAGCCTGCCTGCTGTACCCACAGCCCTGATAAAAACCCCTGCCGATCAGCCCAAAAAATAGATGAGAAAAAGTTAATCAATCGCGGATTTTTTGTACTTTGAACTGATCAATTTTTAGGCGCATTATTCGCTGCAAATACCGATATAAACGAAGATTTATATCTAACTAAAGAGCGATTTCCATGAGATATCGCCACGAAAGAGGCCCCTCTAATGTCTACATATGATCTGAAACTGAGTTCAAACCCCAATCATCCACTGTCTTGGGATGCGCTGCGCATCCAGTTTCCGGCCGATAATCTGGCCGTGCGTATCTACCGTTCCCTGGGCCAGCGCCTGACCGAATGGAAATACCGCAGAGCCCTGGTCAACCTGCTCGACTACGATGACCATGTACTGGCCGATATCGGCATGACCCGTGGCGAACTGAACATGGCGATAGAGCTGCCGCTGACGCAGGATGCCAAGCAGGCAATGGCCAAATGGCAGGCTGAACGTCGGATCACCGGCTAAGCATGCTTAAGAAACACAGCAGCGCCCGGCTTTAAACTGCTGACTTGATCTCCCCCATAAGCGATCAAGTAGCAGATACGCCTCACCCGGGACGCTGCTGATTCTATCCAGTTGTACCCCCGCCCGATCCAGTTTTCTCCCCGGCTATCAATCCCCGTCCCCCACGTTCAGGCCAAGCTGACGCTGAGCATGACGAACACCGCACCCAAGCTCGCCACAGGCAATCGCGTTCCAGAATCCACAGGCCCAGTCAAGACAGAAAAGGATATGCAGAGGTCGTATTCAGGCTCTCTTATCACCTCCCAACGCTCTAGCCTCCAGAATGTTTCACTTTTGTTACATGCAACCTCAGGCCTATCTATGCGGGCATAATTATATTAAGGAAGAACGATATGAGGAGAATGAACAAAATTCTGGCTGGTCTGACGCTGGCTGTCGCCAGCCTGAGTGCCGGCGCAACCGAGTTGATACATTGGCCAGCCGATGTCGCCAAGCAGCTGGACAGCATGATCAGCGCCAACGCCAACAGCGGCGCCTACGCCGTATTCGATATGGACAACACCAGCTACCAGTACGATATCGAAGAGTCGCTGCTGCCCTACCTGGAGATGAAGGGCGTACTGACCCGAGAGACGATGGATCCTTCGTTGAAGCTGATCCCATTCAAGGATACAGCGGAGTTTAAGGAGAGCCTGAACAGCTACTACTACCGCCTATGTGAGATCGACAACCTGGTCTGCTACCCCTGGGTGGCGCAGATCTTCTCAGGCTTTACGCTGCAGGAGCTGAAAGGCTACGTCGACGAGGTGATGGCCTACGACAAGAAGATCACCATTCAGTACTACGACGGCGATAAGGTGGTCTCCGGTGGCGTCAATCCACCCAAGGTGTTTGCCGGCATGACCGAGCTGTACAACAGACTGCAGGAGAACGGCATCGAGGTCTACGTCATGACCGCGGCCAGCGAGGAGATCGTGCGCATGATCGCCAGCGATCCCAAGTACGGCTACAACGTGAAGCCGCAGAACGTCATCGGCGTCAACATGCTGCTGAAAGACCGCGACAGCGGTGCCCTGACCACCTCGCGCCTGCAGATCAAGAATGGCAGCTACGACCAGGCCAAGAACCTGTCGCTGGAACTCACCCCCTACCTGATGAACCCAATGACCTGGTACGAGGGCAAACTGGGCTCGATTCTCGGTTGGATCGATCAGTGGAAAAAACCGGTTCTCGTTGCCGGCGACTCCCCGCTCTCCGACGGTTATATGCTGTTCAACGGCACCGACATGGACAAGGGCGGCCTGCGTATCTGGGTCAACCGCAAGGACAAGTACATGAAGAAGATGGAAGCCTGGTGGGCAGATGCGGCAGCCCAGCAGGAAGCGCTGGGCCAGGCGGTTACCGCGGACAAGTCCTGGCTGGTGGTCAAGCCTGATCAGATTCACTGATATGACCGATTAGTCCGGCGCGGCATAAGCGGCTGGTGGCAGAAAAAACAGGGGGCGGGGTAACACCAGCCCCCTGTTTATGCCGGGTTCCGTCCCCATTAACAGAGTGAGCACTCGATTCACTGCTCCCCCCATCCCGAGACGAGAACAGCCCGTGAAATCCCGTTATGGCATTCTGATCATCCTGGCTCTACTCCACGCCTACATCGGCTGGCGCCTGTGCAGCGGACTGCAACTGGAGACAACCGCCATCCTCCTGGTCGGGCTGGGGTTAATGACCTCATGGGCACTGATGCCGCTCAGCATCTTTGTTCGCGGTATACCGCGGCAGTGGGCGGACCTTATCGCCTGGGCTGGCTATCTGATAATGGGACTCTTCTCCTCGCTGTTAATTCTGACCCTGGCGCGCGATCTGGTGCTAGGGGGGCTGGCACTGTTCTCAGTGCTTACACCCTGGCTGTCATATGGCTCGGCGCTGGCCGTGGCCGGACTCGCACTGCTGGTCACCGCCATCGGTCTGATCAACGCGCGGCGTCTGGCCCAGGTGATCCATGTGGATATCCCGCTGAAGGCGCTGCCGCCGGAGCTGGAGGGGTTCACCATCGCCCAGCTTAGCGATATCCATGTCGGCCCGACCATCAAGCAAAGCTATCTGCAGGCGATCGTGGAACGGGTCAATGCGCTCGATCCGGACCTTATCGCGATCACCGGCGATGTGGTCGATGGCAGCGTCGAACACCTGTCGACGCATACCGAACCGCTGGCCAATCTGCAGGCTCGCCACGGTGTCTATCTGGTCACCGGTAACCATGAGTATTACTCGGGGGCAAACGCCTGGATCGAGGAGTTTCGTCGCCTGGGACTCAGCGTGCTGCTGAATCAACATGTCACGCTCGAGCATCAGGGCGCCACGCTGCTGGTCGCCGGGGTGACCGATTTCAGCGCCGGACATTTTGACCAGAGCCAGCGTAGCGCCCCCCAGCGTGCACTGGCCGGCGCACCGGACCATGCCTTTCCCCGCGTTCTGCTCGCCCACCAACCCCGCTCAGCCCAAGCCGCAGCGGAGGCTGGCTTCCATCTGCAGCTCTCGGGTCATACCCATGGCGGCCAGTTCTGGCCCTGGAACCTGTTCGTGACGATGCAGCAGCCCTATGTCGCCGGGCTGGACCGTCTGCGCGATCTCTGGATCTACACCAGCCGGGGGACCGGCTATTGGGGGCCGCCCAAACGCTTCGGCGCACCGTCGGAGATTACGTTGATTCGACTGGTCAGGGAGCTGCTCTGACGGTCAGTTAGTTTTCCTTAACCCACAGGGCCCACACCCTGCTAGGACGGCCTGTACCCAGCCCGGGATAAACGCATCCCCGTCCCCGGTTCCTGTGATCGACCAACGCTGCTGCTAAGCGATGCACCTGATTCAGCGCCGCCAATATCACACCAAAAAATGAATAAAACTCAACCTTCTTTGTACTATTTGTCGTTTGTATCAATCCCGACCTATCAGCACAATTTACTATATAAAGTTTTCACGCTGATATTTATATCCATACCAACATAGATATCCACAAGATATCGCCAATATAAGGGGACGTACCATGTCCACATTCGACTTTTACTTTAATGCAGTTGAGTTAAAGCATCCCGTTAACCGCGGCGCCTCACGCAGCAAGCCGCATGGCGAAGGTTTCGTGGCGCGGATCTATCAGGCGGTGCAGCAGCGTTTGACCGAATGGAAATACCGCAGGCAGCTGGCGAGCCTCCTCGATTATCGCGACGCTGTGCTGGAGGATATGGGGACCAGCCGGGGCGAGCTGATCGCGGCACTTGAACTGCCCCTGTCTGAAGATGCTGGCGAGATCCTGGCAAAATGGAAATCCGAACGCCAGACCTTTGACAACAGCCCGTTCAAGTTCAATCTGCAGGGTTGAGTACTTGTCTTATGGCGAGAGGGGCTCAGCCCGCTTCTCGCCGTAAAGAGGCAGCGACAACATGCAAAAAGAGCCCACCGATTGATCAGCAGGCGCAGTTAGATCAAACATAGGCGGTTCAGTCTTGGCAACGTTCCAGACTCACCACCTGAGAGATCAGGCAAACACGAAGTACTTGCGTACGGTCTCAACCACTTCCCAAGTCCCCTTCATGCCGGGTTCGATAACGAACACGTCACCGGCTTTCAGGTGCTTCGGCTCTTCACCTTCCGGGGTGATAATGCAGTAACCGTCGAGGAAGTGGCAGAACTCCCACTTCTCGTAATTCACCTCGAATTTGCCCGGGGTGCAGATCCAGGTACCCATGATCTTGCTGCCGTCGGCGGAGGTGTAGGCGTTCAGGTTCACGGTATGTGGGTCGCCGCCGATGCGCGTCCACTTGGTGGCGTCAACCACGGGAGTCGGGCAGGTTTCGCGCAGAACGGTGATAAAGTCGGACATGTCAGCTCCAAGAAAATCGGATGAAAAAGGGCCGACATTATGGAGGTTGTCATGTCACGACAGATGTCTGGTTTCGACACTTGAATACGCCAATGAGGCGGCTGAGCGGTTAACCGGCCCGGAACCCCTTTCCGACCAGATAAACTTCACGGGAGCGCGCTCTGGACGCTTCGGGCTTGCGCACAACGACGCTATCGAAGTGCTCCTTCACGGCTTTGACGAACTCTTCGTAGCCTTCTCCGTGAAATACCTTGGCGATAAAGCTCCCCTTGGGCTTGAGCACCTGACAGGCCATATCCAGCGCCAGCTCGACCAGATAGATTGATGACGCCTGATCGGCAGAGGCCACGCCACTTATATTCGGCGCCATATCGGAGATCACCACGTCCACCGGCGCACCACCCACGGCGCTCATGATCCGGTCGAACACCTCCTGCTCGGTGAAGTCGCCCTGGATGAACTCCACATCGGCCATCGCATCCATCGGCAGGATATCGGACGCGATCACCCGCCCCTTGGGTGCCACCAGCTTCGACGCCACCTGTGACCAGCCACCGGGAGCGGAGCCCAGATCCATCACCAGCATCCCGGGTTTGATCAGCTTGTCCTTGTCGTTGATCGCCAGCAGCTTGTAGCTGGCACGGGAGCGATAGCCGTCGACCTGGGCCTGCTTCACGAAGGGATCATTAACATGCTCGTCGAGCCAGCGAGCACTGCTTTTGGAACGGGTAGGACGGGCCATGACACACAACAACCGGATTAAAATGAAGGGCCCAATTGTACGCGCTCGATGCGGTACAGGCCAACGGCCCAAACGCCGCCGCTTGCCTGACTTCACCTCCGGCGGCGGGTATAATCGGGCCATCTTTTATGCCTTTGCCGGGTCAACCGGCCGGAAGCCCTAGCATGATTCGCCTCACCGAACTCTCTCTGCCGCTCGATCACCCCGAAGCGGCGCTGCGCCAAGCCATTCTGCAACGCCTGTCACTGGCCGATGATCAGCTGCTCGATTTCACCGTGTTCAAGCGCAGCTACGACGCGCGCAAGAAGAGCACCGAGATCACCTTCGTCTACATCATCGATCTGCAGACCACCGATGACGACGCAGTGCTGGCGCGTTTTGCCAACGACTCGCATGTCAAACCGGCACCGGATACCCACTACTATCCGGTCGCGGTGGCACCGGCGGAGCTGACCGAACGCCCTGTGGTGATCGGCTTCGGCCCCTGTGGCCTGTTCGCGGCGCTGATTCTGGCACAGATGGGATTCAAGCCGATCGTACTCGAGCGCGGCCGCAACGTGCGCCAGCGCACCCAGGATACCTGGGCGCTGTGGCGCAAGCATGTACTCACTCCGGAATCGAACGTACAGTTTGGCGAGGGCGGCGCAGGCCTGTTCTCCGACGGCAAGCTGTACAGTCAGGTCAAGGACCCCAAGTTCTATGGCCGCAAGGTGATGCAGGAGTTCGTCAAGGCGGGCGCCCCGGAGGAGATCCTCTATGTCAGCAAGCCGCATATCGGCACCTTCCGCCTGACCAGCGTGGTCGCCAAGATGCGCGCCGAGATCATCGCGCTCGGCGGCGAGATCCGCTTCGATTCCAAGGTCAGCGATCTGCTGCTCGATGATGGCGAGATCCGTGGAGTGGTACTCGAAGACGGCTCGGAGCTGCACAGCCGCCATGTGGTACTGGCGCTGGGACACAGTGCCCGCGACACCTTCCGCATGCTGCACGCCCGTCAGGTGCACATTGAAGCCAAGCCGTTTGCGATCGGTTTCCGCATCGAGCATCCGCAGTCGATGATCGACAAGGCACGCCTCGGCAAGTATGCCGGCCATGAAGAGCTGGGCGCTGCCGATTACAAGCTGATCCACCACGCCAAGAACGGCCGGGCCGTGTACAGCTTCTGCATGTGTCCGGGCGGCCAAGTGGTAGCCGCCACCTCGGAAGAGGGTCGCGTGGTGACCAACGGTATGAGCCAGTACTCCCGTCAGGAGCGCAACGCCAACGCCGGTATCGTCGTCGGCATCAATCCCGAGCAAGACTTCCCCGGCAGCCCACTGGCCGGCGTCGAGCTGCAGGAGCGTCTGGAAGAGATCGCATTCAAGCTCGGTGGCGAAGACTATAGCGCCCCGGCCCAGCTGGTCGGTGACTTCCTGCGCGACCAACCCTCCACCGCGCTGGGTCAGGTCGAGCCCTCCTATCAACCGGGGGTGAAGCTGTGCAACCTGGCCGACGCCCTGCCCGATTATGTGATCGAGGCGATGCGTGAAGCCCTGCCCGCCTTCGGCAAGAAGATCCGCGGCTTTGACCGTGACGATGCGGTGCTGACCGGCATCGAGTCGCGCACCTCGTCACCGGTGCGCATCACCCGCGATCCGCAGACGCTGCAAAGCCTCAACGTGCGCGGTCTCTACCCCGCCGGTGAGGGTGCCGGTTACGCCGGCGGCATCCTCTCCGCCGGTATCGACGGCATCAAGGTCGCCGAGGCGGTGGCGCTGGATATGCTGCAGCAGCTGCAACCACAGGGCTCTGCACAGTCATGAAGCTGGACGAGATCAAGAAGCTGCAGCAGAAGAAGTACCGCGCGCAGCTGGGCTACTGCCTGGTCGAGGGCGAACATCTGGTGCTGGAGCTGCAGCGTGCCGCCGTCCAGCGCCCGGCCCTGCTCGGCGCCGAACTCTACCTCACCGACAGCTATCAGCACTGGGACAGCCCGTTTCCCCATCACCTGATCAGCGAACGGCAGATGGCGTCGATCAGCGATACCAAAACCCCGCAGGGGATCGTCGCCCTGGTGCCGATCGAGGCGCTGCAACCCGCAGCCTCAAGCGGCGAACCCGCGATCTATCTGCACCAGATTCAGGATCCGGGTAACCTGGGTACCATTCTACGCACCCTGGCCTGGTTCGGCGGCTACCGCTGCCTGCTCAGCCCCGGCAGCGTCGATCCGTACAACCCGAAGGTGATCCGCGCCAGCATGGGCGCCATCTTCCATGTGCCACTGGAGACCGAGGTACCGATCGATGCCCTGAGCGGTCGTTACCATCAGCCCGGCTATCTGGATATGCAGGGAGATCCGATCAGCCGCCCCGGATTTGCCAACTGTGACTGTTATATCTTCGGCAACGAAGCGCGGGGGGTACCGCACGAATCGCTGAGTGCGCTGAATGCCCGGGCGTTTACCATTCCCGGCAGCGGTCTGATCGAGTCGCTCAATCTGGGTACTGCCGTGAGTCTCAGCGTCTATGAGCGCCAGCGCGGTAAGGCATAGACCTGATCGTCTCTGCTAGATCGGGTTTCGCCTGATGGCGAGTTCATTTTCTTTGCTTGCACAAAGAAATACCCAAAGGGCACGATGACAGAACCAAAAGAAAGTGCACCCCGAGGCGCAGGCCTTCGGCTGCCCCAAGGGGAAATTCCACACCACTGCAGACCAACTGCAGCATTCCTCAGACTCAGACTTCTATTCTCATAGAATCATCGGACACGCAACCTCCTTCTAACAGCCATAGGGCTTTTCTTGGATCTTAAGATATCTGGATAACGCCGCCCTAGCACCAGAAGGACAACATTTAGTATATTCAGAAAATTAATCCCATATCCCAAGATAGACCCACCATACAACCGTATAAAGGCTATTCCCACAAAAGAAAATATAAATTTTACTTTTTTATCAGTCTTAGTTTTATTCCCTATAAATTTCAACTCATGATGAGTATTAAGATAATAAATAGCAGTTGGAGGAATAACCGCATACTGAAAAGAATTAGATATAAATATAGGTGTTGTAATAATATTCAGCACGATAGAAAAAGTTATGGCCGGCTTTCTCAAAAAAACTAACAACAAACTAGAAATTAAAACCAAAAATACATATATGAGTGATTCAAAATCTTTTTCTAATAATCCAAACAAAGCCAGAAAAACAATACCAACTAACTGAATAATCCCTACAAATCTTATAAGCCGCATAAAATAGATCCTTCTATTTTAAAATTCTAATTAATAAAGTCTACCGTTAACTTTATCATTAACTTAAACAATGATAAACCACGCCTCATCTAAAGCAAAGGCCTAGAACTAATCAACGATGGCATGAGTAGTTCAAGAGAAGTGCGCATTGCGATTAGCGAAGAACAATCACAACTAATATTATCACTCCACCAAGAATATCGAAAATTAAATTTTACTGAAGTATCAGCTCTATGTGTTATTTTAATTTCATTTTCCAGTGAATCACTTTAGCCAAGTTTCGCCCCAGGGCGAAACACTGAACAAATAAAAAAGAGCCCACCGAAACACCGGCAGGCTCTTTTCTCATGCAGGCGGAAGTACCGAAACAGTTATCGGAACACAAACTCCCCTGCCTCAACATCCACCCCAATCTCATCACCCGGTGCGTAATCGCCCGAGAGAATCTTCTGCGCCAGCGGATTCTCGATCCACTGCTGGATCGCCCGCTTCAGCGGACGGGCGCCGTAGATCGGCTCGAAGCCCACGTCGACCAGCTTGTCCATGGCGGTGCTGGTCAGCGTCAGCGTCAGCTCGCGCTCGGCCAGGCGCTTGCGCAGGCGCTCGAGCTGGATGTTAGCGATACCGGCGACCTGCTCCTTACGCAGGCTGTGGAACACCACCACCTCGTCGATACGGTTGATCACCTCGGGGCGGAAGTGCATGCCCACCGCCTCCATCACCGCGCTCTTCATCAGGTTGTAGTCGTCGTCCTCGGTGTAGTTCTGGATCAGGTCGGAGCCCAGGTTCGAGGTCATGACGACGATGGTGTTGCGGAAGTCGACGGTACGGCCCTGGCCGTCGGTCAGGCGTCCATCTTCCAGCACCTGCAGCAGGATGTTGAACACATCCGGATGCGCCTTCTCCACCTCGTCGAGCAGCAGCACGGAGTAGGGTTTGCGGCGTACCGCCTCGGTCAGGTAGCCGCCCTCCTCGTAGCCGACATAGCCCGGAGGTGCGCCGATCAGGCGGGCCACGGAGTGTTTCTCCATGAACTCGGACATGTCGATGCGCACCATCGCCTCTTCGGTATCGAAAAGGAAGCCGGCCAGCGCCTTGCACAGCTCGGTCTTACCGACACCGGTGGGACCGAGGAACAGGAAGGAGCCGTGCGGACGGTTGGGGTCGGCAAGCCCTGCACGGGATCGGCGTACGGCGTTGGACACGGCGATCACCGCCTCGTCCTGGCCAACCACGCGCTGGTGCAGCGCTTCTTCCATGCGTAGCAGTTTCTCGCGCTCACCCTCGAGCATCTTAGCGACAGGGATGCCGGTCCAGCGGGAGACCACCTCGGCCACCTCCTCTTCGGTGACCTTGTTGCGCAGCAGCTTGGTTTCGGTCTGCTCCTGCTCGGCGCTGTCGGCGGCCTGCAGCTGTTTTTCCAGCTCCGGAATCTTGCCGTATTGCAGCTCGGACATCTTGGCCAGGTCGCCGGCGCGGCGCGCCTGCTCCATCTCGATACGGGCCTGGTCGAGCTGTTCCTTGATCTGGGCAGCGCCCTGCAGTGTGGCTTTCTCCGCTTTCCACACCTCTTCGAAGTCGGCGTACTCCTTCTCCAAGCTGGAGATATGCTCTTCGAGTTCGGACAGGCGTTTACGTGAGGCTTCGTCCTTCTCCTTTTTCAGCGCTTCGCGCTCCATCTTCAGCTGGATCAAGCGGCGGTCGAGGCGGTCCATCTCCTCCGGCTTGGAGTCGATCTCCATGCGGATACGGGAGGCGGCTTCGTCGATCAGGTCGATCGCCTTGTCCGGCAACTGGCGGTCGGTGATATAGCGCTGACTGAGCTTGGCGGCGGCGATGATCGCCGGGTCGGTGATATCGACACCGTGGTGCACCTCGTAGCGCTCCTTCAGGCCGCGCAGGATGGCGATGGTGTCCTCCTCGCTGGGCTCATCCACCAACACCTTCTGGAAGCGGCGCTCCAGCGCGGCGTCCTTCTCCACGTACTGGCGGTACTCGTCCAGCGTGGTGGCACCGACGCAGTGCAGCTCGCCACGCGCCAGAGCGGGCTTGAGCATGTTGCCGGCGTCCATGGCGCCCTCGGCCTTACCGGCGCCGACCATGGTGTGAAGCTCATCGATAAACAGGATGATCTGGCCTTCCTGTTTCGACAGCTCGTTCAGTACCGCCTTCAGCCGCTCCTCAAACTCGCCGCGGAACTTGGCGCCGGCGATCAATGCGCCCATATCCAGCGCCAGCACGCGCTTGTGCTTGAGCCCTTCCGGCACCTCGCCATTGACAATGCGCTGCGCCAGCCCTTCGACGATGGCGGTCTTGCCGACGCCGGGTTCACCGATCAGTACCGGGTTGTTCTTGGTGCGGCGTTGCAGCACCTGGATGGTGCGGCGGATCTCGTCGTCGCGGCCGATCACCGGGTCCAGCTTGCCGGACTCGGCGCGCTCGGTCATGTCGATGCAATACTTGTCCAACGCCTGGCGATTCTCTTCGGCATTGGGATCGGTCACCGCCTGGTCGCCGCGCACATTGTTGATAGCGCCCAGAAGCGACTCGCGGGTGACACCGCACTCCTTCAGCAGCTTGCTGGTATCGCCCTTGTCCTCGAGCATCGCCAACAGCACCAGTTCGCTGGCGACATACTCGTCGCCGCGCTGCTGCGCCAGCTTGTCGGTGAGGTTGAACAGCCGCGCCATGTTCTGCGACAGGCGGATCTCGCCGTCGGGATTGGAGACGACGGGCAGGCGGTCGAGCGCTTCGCCCACCTTACGGGTCAGTTGCATCGGTTCGGCACCGGCCTGCTTCAGCAGTGGGCGAATGGAGCCGCCGCGCTGCTCGAGAAACGCCGCCAGCAGGTGGATCGGCTCGATCATGTTGTGGTCTTTGCCGATCGCCAGCGACTGGGCATCGGCCAGGGCCTCCTGGAGTTTGGAGGTGAATTTGTCAGGACGCATAGGCTCTCCTTCTGAACTCTGCGGCGCCGGATTGGACTCCGGTTTACTGTTACCACAATAGATGAGGGTGTTTATTGCGCTGTTCAAGAGCAGAACGTATAAAAATTAGACAACGCTCATATATGAGGGGAATACCGCGGCCAATTCAACCGCGCATTTCCGCCCCAAGCTGAGTGAACACCAGGGGCAAAAGGCTCTACACTGATGGGCACAGCCAACCGCATCTGGAGAGTCCGATGAGCCAACCCAAGCAAACGATTCACCCCTTTCACCTGGCATTCCCGGTTCGCGATCTTGAGCAGGCCCGTCAGTTTTACGGTTCCGTTCTAGGCTGCAGCGAGGGGCGTTGCGCACCCAACAAATGGTGCGACTTCAACTTTTACGGCCATCAGATCGTCGCCCATGTGGCACCCGAGGAGTGCGGCTGCGATGCATTGAGCGATGTGGATAACCACAAGGTGCCGGCACGTCACTTCGGCATCGTATTGCCAATGGAGGAGTGGCAGGCACTGGCCGATCGGTTGAAATCCCAGGGTATGTCGTTCGTGATCGAGCCCTATATCCGCTTCGCCGGCGAGGTGGGCGAGCAGGCCACCATGTTCTTCCTCGACCCCTCGGACAACGCCATCGAGATCAAGGCCTTTAAAAATCTGGAAACGCTGTTCGCCAAATAGCGCCAGTCTGCTCCACTGCTAGCCCCAGCCCACTGCACCGGCCCCTCCGGCGCCTGGCTTTTCGGTTCTGGTTTCTTATTTCTGTCATCTACACCTGCTATCAAATGCGCATCACATTTTTCTTGAACGACAGGACAACAAAACCATGAGCCACAAACCCTACGACGACGAAGATCATATCGAGCTTGAACACAGCGACTTCGATCGCCTTGTACAGAAAGGCCTGAGCCGCCGCGGCTTCCTCCAGGGCAGCGCCGCTGCCATGGGCCTGTTCCTGGCCGCCACACCACTGGCCAAGGCGGTTGCCGCTGCGACTCAAAGCACACTGCTCGGCTTCAAACAGGTCCCGGCCAGCACCGCCGATACCTTCGTCGTACCGGAAGGTTATATCGCCGAGCCGCTGATCTCCTGGGGCGATCCAATTCTGCAGGGTGCTCCGGCGTTCGATGAGTCCGGCATGCAGGACTCGGCGGCTCAAGCCGGTCAGTTCGGTGACAATACCGATGGTATGAGCTTCTTCCCGCTGGCTGACGACCACGCGCTGATCGCCGTCAACAACGAGTACACCAACTACGAATACCTGTTCGCCCATCAGGGCAAGCAGACGCTGAGCGCGGACGAAGTGAAGAAATCCCAGGCGGCGCACGGCGTCTCCATCTTCGAGATCAAGCGCAACGCCAAGGGCCAGTGGCAGGTAGAGCCGGGTGCCAAGCGGAACCGCCGTATCACCGCCTACACGCCGATGGAGCTGACCGGCCCCGCCGCCGGCCACGAGCTGATGAAGACCGCTGCCGACAGCTCCGGCCGCAAGCCGCTGGGCACGTTCAACAACTGCGCCAACGGCCAGACCCCCTGGGGCACCTACCTGACCTGTGAAGAGAACTTCCACGGCTACTTCGGTGCCAGCGGCGCGCTCGACCTGCCGGCACGGGAGAAGCGTTATGGTCTTAAGGAGAAGAGCAGCTACCAGTGGTTCACCCAGGATGAGCGTTTCGATCTGTCCAAGCACCCAAACGAGCCGCACCGCTTCGGCTGGATCGTCGAGATCGACCCGATGGATCCCACCTCCACACCGAAGAAACGTACTGCGCTGGGTCGCTTCAAGCATGAAAATGCTGCCGTCACCGTCGATAACAACGGTCATGTAGTGGTCTATCTGGGTGACGACGAGCGCGGCGAGCACCTGTACAAGTTCGTCTCCAAGAATACCTACAACCCGGACAACCAGGCCGCCAACCGCGACCTGCTGGAACAGGGCACACTGTACGTGGCCCGCTTCAATGCCGAGGATGGTGCACTGAAGGGCCAGGGCGAGTGGCTGGAGCTGACCCACGGCAAGAACAGCCTGACCCAGGAGAACGGCTTTGCCGACCAGGCCGAGGTGATGATTTTCGCCCGTGAAGCCGCCACCCAGGTCGGCGCCACCACCATGGACCGTCCGGAGTGGGTTGCCGTCCACCCGAACGGCAAGAGCGTCTGCTGCACCCTGACCAACAACAAGAATCGCGGTGTCGAGGGCAAGAACCAGCCGGTGGGCGGCCCGAACCCGCGTGCGAAGAACAACTACGGTCAGATCGTACGCTGGTGGCCGCGCGGTGGCGATCACACCTCCACCGCCTTCGACTGGGATCTGTTCCTGATCGCCGGTAACCCGACCGTCGGCGAAGGCCTGTACAAGGGCAGCAGCAACATCAACGCCGACAACATGTTCAACAGCCCGGACGGCATCGGCTTCGACGCCGACGGCCGCCTGTGGATCCAGACCGACGGCAACTACTCCAACGAGGGCGAGTTTGCCGGCATGGGCAACAATCAGATGCTCTGCGCCGACCCGTCCACCGGCGAGATCCGCCGCTTCGCCACCGGCCCGATCGCCTGTGAGATCACCGGCCTGACCTTCGCGCTGGATCATCGCACCATGTTCGTCGGCGTACAGCATCCGGGGGAGGATCTGGCACCGTCGCACTTCCCGGCCGGCGGCAACAGTAAACCGCGCTCCACCATCATGGTGGTGCGTCGCCAGGATGGCGGCATCATCGGGGCGTAACAGGACGCTCCCGAACCCCGACGACAAGGGAATGTCAGCCCGGCCTTGGTAATAGGGCCGGGCTTTTTTATTGCGTCCTCATTGACCGACCCACGGGTGCTTGCTAGATTCGACCGATCGACAACTGACGATTCGTACGTTTACACCATGATCTTCGCTTTTTTTTCCAACAAACCGGTATCCAAGAAACGGGCATCAAAATGTCCGGGCCGGGTGCCGTATGGAAAAATCTGATCGAAGGTTAATGTCAGAATTCTCAAGAAACCCGGTCGCGGATAACGCCACCGGGTTTTTTAATGCCTGGAATAGTTTTCCCGACCTTCGATACCGCTAACGCAAGGACAACATAATGTTTGAAGGTTCATTAGTCGCCATGATCACTCCCTTCTCAGAGGGACGCATCGATTACGCCGGGGTGAAGCGCTGCATCGATCTGCATCTGGAGCATGGCACCGAGGGGCTGGTCATCGCCGGCACCACCGGTGAAGCACCGACGCTGAGCAAGGCGGAGTACCAACAGCTGCTCACAGAGGTTTGCCGATATGTGGCCGGCCGTATACCGGTTATCGCCGGGGCCAGCTCCTATAATCCGGTGGAGGCACTGGCACTGATCCGTATCGCCGAAACGACAGGAGTCGATGCGCTACTCTGCGCCGCCGGCTACTACAACCGGCCCAACCAGCAGGGCCTGTACGAACACTTCCGCTACCTGCACGACAACTCCAGCCTGCCGCTCCTGATCTACAACATTCCGCCACGCACCATCGTCGATATCCAGCCGGAGACAATGGCCCGTCTGGCTCAACTGGAACGGGTCATCGGGGTCAAGGATGCTTGCCGCGATCTGGCGCGGCCGATGCAGGAGCGGGTGTTGATCGGTGACGACTTCTGTTACCTGTCCGGTGACGACTGCACCGCGGTGGCCTATAACGCCATGGGCGGTCACGGTATCATCAGCGTCATCGCCAACCTGCTGCCCGCGCAAAGCCGACAACTGCAGGACGCCTGTCGCGCCAACGACTTCGCCACCGCGACCGCAATCCAGCATCGGCTGACACCGATGATCCAGGCGCTGGGGCTGGAGCCCAATCCGGCCGGCATCAAATATGCTTGTTCGCTGCTCGGGCTGTGCACGCCGGAGTGCCGACTGCCGATGGTGGAGCTGCAGGCGAGCAGCAAGGAGATAATCAGGCAGGCGCTGCAGCAGATCGGGGGCTGATAGCTCTCACTGGGGAGGTAGGGCACAACCTCTCCAGTGACCGCTGCATGGCTAATCCCACTCCAGAATCACCTTGCCCGCCTCGCCGGAACGCATCACATCGAAGCCCTGCTGGAACTGATCGATCGGGAAGCGGTGGGTGATGATCGGGGTCAGGTTCAATCCCGACTGCAGCACCGAGGCCATCTTGTACCAGGTTTCGAACATCTCGCGGCCGTAGATCCCCTTGATGATCAGCCCTTTGAAGATCACCTGGGTCCAGTCGATCGCCATATCGCCTGTTGGGATGCCAAGCATGGCGATCTTGCCGCCGTGGTTCATCGCCTTGAGCATCGCGCCAAAGGCAGGCTCGGCACCGGACATCTCCAGTCCGACATCGAATCCCTCGTTCATCTGCAGCTCGCGCATCTTGTCATCCAGCGACTGCTCGGTCACGTTGACGGTGTGGATCACGCCCATCCGCCGTCCCAGCGCCAGCCGGTAGGGGTTCACATCGGTCAGCACCACATGGCGGGCGCCGACATGGCGGGCGATAGCTGCCGCCATGATACCGATGGGGCCAGCGCCGGTGACCAGTACATCCTCCCCTACCAGGTCGAACGACAGTGCGGTGTGCAGGGCGTTTCCGTAGGGATCAAAGATCGCCGCCAGGTCGTCCGGAATATTGTCCGGGATCTTGAACGCGTTGATCGCCGGAATCACCAGGTACTCGGCAAAAGCGCCCGAGCGATTGACGCCGACACCGACGGTATTACGACAAAGGTGACGGCGTCCGGCGCGACAGTTACGGCAATGACCACAGGTGATATGACCTTCACCCGAGACCCGGTCGCCGAGTCTGAACCCTTCCACCTCGGAACCGATATCGACCACCTCGCCGACATATTCATGCCCCACGGTCATCCCGATCGGGATGGTCTGCTGCGCCCACTGGTCCCAGTTGTAGATATGCACGTCGGTACCGCAGATCGCGGTCTTGTGGATCTTGATCAGCAGGTCGTTGTGTCCCATCTTCGGTCGCTGCGTGGTGTGCAGCCAGATCCCCTCTTCAGGGTGCAGTTTTGCCAGTGCGCGCATCAGTTCCCTCCCAGTTCACGCCTGATCCGTGTAAAGGCTTCCACCGCCCGCTCCAGTTGCATCAGGTTATGGCCGGCCGACATCTGGGTACGGATCCGTGCCTGCCCCATCGGCACCACCGGGTAGGAGAAGCCAATCACATAAATATCCTCAGCCAGCAAACGCTCCGCCATCTCGCCGGCCAGGGCCGCGTCACCGATCATCACCGGTATGATCGGATGCTCGCCACCGGCAAGCGTAAAGCCGGCACTCTCCATCTCGTGGCGGAAGTAGCGGCTGTTCTCATGCAGCCGTTCGCGCAGCGCCAGGCCATGCTCCTCCACCAGCTCCAGCGATTTCAGCGTCGCCTGCACGATCGGCGGCGCCAGCGAATTGGAGAACAGGTAGGGGCGCGAACGCTGGCGCAGCCAGTCGACAATCTCGCGGCGTGCCGCGGTATAACCGCCGGAGGCACCGCCGAGCGCCTTGCCGAAGGTGCCGGTCAGGATATCCACCCGATCCATGACGCCATGATATTCCGGGGTACCGCGGCCATGTTCGCCGACGATGCCGACGGCGTGGGAGTCGTCTACCATCACCAGCGCATCATAGCGCTCGGCCAGATCGCAGATCGCAGGCAGATTGGCGATCACTCCGTCCATGGAGAACACACCGTCGGTGGCGATCAACCGCATCCGGCAATCCTGGGTATCCTTAAGCTGCTGCTCCAGCTCGTTCATGTCGTTGTTGGCGTAACGGCAGCGACGAACCTTGCTCAACCGCACACCGTCGATGATGCTGGCATGGTTCAGTGCATCGCTGATCACCGCGTCCTCGGTTCCGAGCAGGGTCTCGAACAGACCGCCGTTGGCATCGAAACAGGAGGAGTACAGGATGCTGTCCTGCAAACCGAGAAACTGCGCCAGCCGTGCCTCCAACTGCTTGTGGATATCCTGAGTGCCGCAGATAAAGCGCACCGAGGCCATGCCGAAGCCGTGTGAGTCCAGGCCCTGTTTCGCCGCCTCGATCAGCTCCGGGTGATCGGCCAGCCCGAGGTAGTTGTTGGCGCAGAAGTTGATGACCGTATGTCCGCCATTGAGGTCGATATCCACCGCCTGCGGCGAGGTGATCTGCCGTTCATGTTTGTAAAGCCCCTCCTGTTTAAGCTCTTCGCTCTGTGCTTTCAAGGTTTCAAGAAACTGTTCACGCTTCATGCTGCACTCCACTCGCTCTGCGCTGTGCCTTTAAAGATAGTGCCTGACTCACAGGACGCGAATTTGTCCGATCGCTGCGCCAGATCAGCTTCCCGGCTTTTATATATGGTTTTTCATATATATAATTTTCCATATATAAGGATCCCTTGAGACAGTACGCCATGAGTTCTGATTGCTTCACACCAATCCAGTTCTTTAAAAGCCTTGCCGACGAGCTGCGCCTGAAAAGTCTGCTGCTGATCGAGGCCAGAGGCGAGCTCTGCGTGTGCGAGTTGATGCAGGCGTTGGATGAGAGCCAGCCGAAAGTCTCGCGTCACCTGGCCCAACTGCGCCGCTCGGGCCTATTGCTGGATCGCCGCCAGGGGCAGTGGGTGTTCTATCGACTGCACCCGGAAGCACCGCGGTGGATGGTCGACGTGCTGCGCCGGACGCGGGAACACAATCCGCAGTTGCTTACACAACCCGAATCGCGACTGCGAGCGATGACAGACCGTCCCTCTGACAGCGGTCGACTATGTCAGTCAGGAGCCGCGGGTTAGGACAGGGAGGTAAGGTATGTTCGAGCTCTTTACCCGGCTGGCCGACTGGCTGGTCTACGATCTGCTAAGCCTGTCGCCTGAGACCAAGCTGGGCGATGCGCTGCACTTTTTCGTCGAGGATGTCAGCAAGATCTATGTATTGCTGGTGGTGATGATCTACCTGATTGCATTGGCGCGCGCATCGCTCAATGTGGAACGGGTGCGCGACTATCTCGCCGGGCGCCGTCGTGGCATCGGCTATCTGCTCGGCTCCGGCTTCGGCGCCATCACACCGTTCTGTTCATGCTCCAGCATCCCGGTGTTTCTCGGTTTCACCTCGGCCGGTATCCCGGTGGGTATCACCATGGCCTTTCTGCTCACCTCACCGCTGATCAACGAGGTGGCGGTGCTGTTGCTGATGAGCCTGCTGGGGTGGAAATTCACCCTGCTCTATGTGGCCGTTGGCATGCTGGTGGGCATACTCGGAGGCCTGCTTCTGGACCGAATACATGCCGAGCGCTGGTTGCAGTCGTTCGCTCGCAAGGCGCTGGAACGGGGACAACAGGTGGGCACCATCGGCCGGGTCAGCCAACCTGCAACGCTGAGCCTGACTGAGCGGCACCGATTCGCCAAAGGGGAAACCGGCGAGATCTTCGGCCGGGTCTGGAAATGGGTCATTATCGGCGTCGGCCTCGGCGCCGCACTGCACGGTTTTGTTCCCGACGGCTGGATACAGACTCACCTGGGCGATGGTCAGTGGTGGTCGGTACCGGCGGCGGTGGGTCTTGGCATCCCGCTTTACTCCAACGCCACCGGCGTCATTCCAGTGATGGAGAGTCTGATCGTCAACGGCCTGCCGGTCGGTACTACACTGGCATTCTGCATGAGTACAGTAGCCGCCAGTTTTCCCGAGTTCATTTTGCTCAAGCAAGTGATGCAGTGGCGCCTGCTGGCAACGCTGTTCGTGCTTCTGTTGACCGCCTTTACGCTGGTGGGCTGGATATTCAATCTGCTGACGCCGTTTATCTAAGCGCCGGCTTGATCGCTCAAGGAGCTAACGATGAAACAGATTAAGGTATTGGGCAGCGGGTGCAGTAAGTGCATCAAGACTGCCGAAATCATCGCCAAGGTTGCCGCGGATAGCGGTGTCGAAGTGGCTGTCATCAAGGAGACCGATCCGGAGGCGATCATGAACTACGGCGTGATGAGCACACCGGCCGTGGTGATCGATGAACAACTGGTGCACGCCGGCAGCATCCCGACGCAGGATGCGATACGGGGCTGGCTGGCATAACTCATTTAACAGGACAGGATTGAGAGAGTTTTTCCGATGCAGAAGATCAAAGTCGGTATCAATGGTTTCGGCCGCATGGGACGGCTGGCACTGCGCGCCGCCTGGGCTTGGGACGAGATCGAGTTTGTGCAGATCAACGACCCGGCCGGCGATGCCGCCACACTGGCCCACCTGCTTAACTTCGACTCAGTGCACGGGCGCTGGAACCATGAAGCGAGTGCCGAGGCCGAGACGATCCTGATCGATGGCCAGCGTATTCTCACCAGCCGCAACAAGACGATCGGCGAAACCGACTGGTCCGACTGCGATCTGGTCATCGAGGCCTCCGGCAAGATGAACCAGAAGGCACTGCTGCAAGCCTATCTGGAGCAGGGGGTAAAGCGTGTCGTGGTTACCGCACCGGTCAAGGAGGAGGGTGTACTGAACCTGGTCATGGGCGTCAACGACCAGCTTTACGATCCCGCCGAGCATCGCATCGTCACTGCCGCATCCTGCACCACCAACTGTCTGGCACCGGTGGTCAAGGTGATCCATGAGCAGTTGGGCATCAAGCACGGCTCGATGACCACGATCCACGATATCACCAACACCCAGACCATCCTCGATGCCCCGCACAAGGATCTCAGACGCGCCCGCGCCTGTGGCCAGAGTCTGATCCCGACCACCACCGGCTCCGCCACGGCGATCACCCATATCTTCCCTGAGCTGAAGGGCAAACTGAACGGCCACGCCATCCGCGTACCGCTGGCCAACGCGTCGCTGACCGACTGTGTGTTCGAGGTCGCACGTGAAACCACGGCCGACGAGGTCAATGCCCTGCTCAAGGCGGCAGCAGGGGGCGAGCTGAAGGGGATTCTCGGCTACGAGGAGCGTCCGCTGGTCTCAGTCGATTACAAGACCGACCCACGCTCGAGCATCATCGACGCACTGTCGACCATGGTGGTCGACGGCACCCAAGTGAAGCTCTACGCCTGGTACGACAACGAATGGGGCTACGCCAACCGCACCGCGGAACTGGCGTTGAAGGTGGGACGCCTGGACCGGGAATGAAAGCCGACACCCAAGGCTTCAAAGGCCCGGGGGCATCGTGTTGACGACCATACGGCGCCATGGACGGCACCGTCCGAGCGAACAGGGATGTATTCGGCATGATGTCCTCCGGCCGATACCAGCACAACAGGAACCGAGGTTAGACGCGAGTGCGCCTATGCTAAGCCAACTCTCCGCCGAGATTCGCCAGTACCTGGTCGTTACCGGCAACTACTGGGCCTTTACCCTGACCGACGGCGCCCTTCGCATGCTGGTGGTGCTGCACTTCCACAGCCTGGGTTACTCGCCACTGCAGATCGCGCTGCTGTTCCTGTTCTACGAGATCTTCGGCGTGATCACCAACCTGGTCGGCGGCTGGCTCGGCGCCCATCTGGGCTTGAATCGCACCATGAATATCGGCCTGGGCTTGCAGGTTGTAGCACTGGCGATGCTGCTGGTGCCGGCCGCGATGCTGACCGTACCTTGGGTGATGTCGGCACAGGCTCTGTCGGGCATCGCCAAGGACCTGAACAAGATGAGTGCCAAAAGCTCGATCAAGCTGCTGCTGCCCAGCGAGGCACAGGGTGCTCTCTACAGATGGGTGGCGCTGCTGACCGGGTCGAAGAATGCGCTCAAGGGCGCGGGGTTCTTTCTTGGCGGTGCGCTGCTGATGGGTCTGGGTTTTGCCGGTGCGGTCGCGGCCATGGCAGCGGCCCTGACACTGGTCTGGCTGGGAAGTCTGGTGCTGCTGAAACGGGATCTGGGCCGGGCTAAATCCAAGCCCAGGTTCCGCGATATTTTCTCCAAGAGTCGTGCGATCAACATACTATCCGCGGCGCGTCTGTGCCTGTTCGGTGCCCGCGATGTCTGGTTCGTCGTCGCTCTGCCGGTGTTCCTGTCCCAGAGCCTGGGTTGGGATCACTGGCAGACCGGTGGTTTTCTTGCCCTGTGGGTCATCGGCTACGGCATGGTACAGGCCCTGGCGCCGCGCATCACCGGCAGGGCCAGTGGTCAGCTACCGGATGGCCGGTCGGCGCTGACCTGGGCTGCGCTCCTGGCCTCGACCCCGGCACTGATCGCGTTGGGACTCAGCGCCGAAATTGCACCCACACCACTGGTGATCGGCGGTCTGTTGCTGTTTGGTGTGCTGTTCGCGATCAACTCTTCACTGCACAGCTATCTTATCGTCAGCCTGGCGCGGGCCGACGGGGTCTCGCTGGATGTGGGGTTCTACTACATGGCCAACGCCCTGGGACGGCTGCTCGGCACGCTACTGTCGGGCTGGGTGTTCCAGGCCGCGGGTGTAGGCGCTAGCGGGCTTGCCGCCTGCCTGTGGATATCCACCGCGCTACTGCTGCTGACGGCATTGATCTCGGCCTGGTTGCCGCGGGATTAAGCTCGTCATCGCTGGTAATCCTGTGCTGCTGGAATATGCTTTAAGCAGAGCGCCCCGAAAGCGCGTGAAGCCTCGACGAGAGACTGTTCGGTAAACCTCTATCAATGGCGAATCAAGCCCAGGAGCGTCACATGCAGATCGACACTTTCCGCGACATCATCCACTGGACGCAAGCCTATCATCACCAGCTTGCCGAAAGTCTGAAGCACAGCAGCGATGCGAACCAGAATGAGAAAGCCAGGCTGCTATTGGACTACCTGTCGGAGCACGAAGCCAAACTGGCCAAGGCGGTCAGTGCCTTCGAGCACAGCGATAATGTGAAGGCGCTCAACACCTGGGTCATGGAGTATCTGGACAAAACCCCAATCTTGCCGGATGCCGAGATCAAGGCGCCCTACGCCGATCTATCCTCCGATGAGATCATCCGCCGAATCGAAACGGAGCACAGCAATATCATCGAACTTTACAAGTTCCTTGCCGGCCGCGCCGTTGCGACCCCGGCCGTCGACCTGCTTGAGGAGCTGGCCGCGCTCGAGAAGCACGAAGCGATGCGGGTGTCCAGCGCCTCCAACATGCTCGGCGACCTCTGAACCGCCATAGCCAAGGCAAAGGCAACTTAGCGAAAATCAGCCTAGTGAAAATCCCGGGAGCGATTGTTCAACCCTCCCCAGAGCGGGGTGATATCGGTCAGCCGACCGGCAATCACGTGGATCAGCTCCCCCTCCCGCTCCAGAATGCCGTCCACCTGCAGTATCCGGCTGCCCAGTAGCGCTTTGCGCTGGGCGCGGGCGGTGGCCTGCCAGACCACCAGATTGATCTGGCCAGACTCATCCTCCAGGGTAACGAAGGTGATCCCCGTCGCCGTGCCCGGGCGCTGACGATTGGTGACCAGGCCGGCAACACGCACCGGGCGTCCGCTCTCGATCCGGTGCAGCTGATCGGCGGGCACGCAGCGCGGCAGCTTGTCCTGCTCACGCAGCAGAGCCAAAGGGTGGCGCCCAAGCGTCAGCCCCAGGTGGCGGTAGTCGGCCTGCAGCTCGCTATGCTCATCCGGTCTCGGCATGATCGCCCCAGTCTCCGGGAGTTCGCTGTTGTCGCGCTCCGGTGCCCCGGTGTCCAGTTCCAGCACCGCCTGGTCATCGAGCAGCGCCCAGCGCGCCTGATGCCGATGCCCGGCGATCACCTGCAGGGCGTTGGCTGCGGCCAGGGCATCGTAATCCCGCCGACTGAGTCGAACCTTGGCGCGAAGATCCGCAACGTTGCGAAACCCCTGAGGCGGGCGCGCTTGGACCAGCTGTTCCGTCGCGGCCTGGGATAACCCCTTCACCATCCTCAGCCCCAGGCGCAGCACGCCCTGCTGTCCGTTTCGTTCGCGACCAGCATCGTATTCAAGGGTGCAATCATAAGCACTGGCATTGATGCACACCGGTCGCACCTGCACCCCATGCCGTCGCGCATCCTGAACCAGCTGCGAAGGGGAGTAAAACCCCATCGGCTGGCTATTGAGCAGTGCACAGCAAAAGATCGCCGGTTCATGGCACTTGATCCAGGCGGATAGATACACCAGCAACGCGAAGCTAGCGGCATGGGACTCGGGAAAGCCGTACTCGCCGAACCCTTCGATCTGGCGACAGATACGTTCGGCGTATTCGACACTGTAGCCCCGGGCCAGCATCCCCTCGCGCAGCTTCTGCTGATAGACCGCGATATGTCCACTCCGGCGCCAGGCCGCCATCGCCCGGCGTAACTGATCCGCCTCGCCGCCGCTGAACCCGGCCGCGACCATCGCCAGCCGGATCACCTGCTCCTGAAAGATCGGTACGCCGAGCGTCGGCTCGAGTACCTCCCGCACCGCTTCGCTCGGGTAGTCGATCGCCTCCCTGCCCTGGCGACGCAACAGATAGGGGTGCACCATATCGCCCTGAATCGGACCGGGGCGGACGATCGCCACCTGCACCACCAGGTCGTAATAGCCTTGCGGTCGCAGGCGCGGCAGCATATTCATCTGCGCCCGTGACTCAACCTGAAATACCCCCATCGAGTCCGCGTCGCTGAGCATGTCGTACACCGCCGGCTCCTCCCGCGGGATATCCTGCAACTGCCAGTCACGGCCATCCCGCTCACCGAGCAGATGCAGGGCTCGGCGCAACGCACTGAGCATCCCCAGCGCCAGTACATCGATCTTCAACAGCCCCAACGCCTCAAGATCATCCTTGTTCCACTGGATCAGGGTGCGACCCGCCATCGCCGCATTCTCGATCGGCACCAGTTCGTGCAAAGGCCCCGCCGAGATCACGAAGCCGCCCACATGCTGCGACAGATGACGCGGGAAATGCAGGATCTGCGGCACCAGGGTCAACAGATGCCGGAACATGGGCGCCGGACGGTTACCGCCGATGGTGCGAAGCTGCTCCAGCCAGGGTTGCTGGGTATCCCGTCGATCGAGCTGGCTGACCAACCAGCCCAGGTACGCCTCATCGAACCCCAGCGCCCGGCCCACATCGCGAATGGCGCTGCGACTGCGATAGCTGATCACCGCCGCGGCCAACCCTGCCCGCTCACGTCCGTAGCGGCGATAGATATACTGGATCACCTCTTCGCGCCGCTGATGTTCGAAATCCACATCGATATCCGGCGGCTCGTTACGCTCCCTGGAGAGAAACCGTTCGAACAGCAGATTGACCCGGCGCGGATCCACCTCAGTGATGCCCAGGCAGTAGCAGACCACCGAGTTGGCGGCGGAGCCCCGGCCCTGACAGAGGATCTGGTTGTCGCGTGCGAAACGCACGATATCTTCGATGGTCAGGAAGTAGGGTTCGTAGTTGAGTTCGGCGATCACCTGCAGCTCACGTTCGATCTGTCCCCGCACCCTGTCCGGCACTCCCTCCGGGAAGCGTCGCTGGACGCCTGTCTCGACCAGCGCGCGCAGATGCGCATGAGGCGTCAGCCCCCTGGGAACCAGTTCATCGGGATATTCATAGCGCAGCTCATCGAGCGAGAAGTCGCAGCGGGAAGCAATCTTCAGTGTCTGCTCGCGCAGCGCCTGTGGATAAAGCTTTGCCAGCTTGGCCAGCGGTCTCAGGTGGCGTTCGGCATTGGCCGCCAGCCGCCAGCCCGCCTGGGTGATCGTCGTATGCAGACGTATCGCGGTCAGCACATCCTGCAGAGGCTGGCGGGATGCATCGTGCATATGTACATTGCCGGCACAAACCAAGGGGGTAGCACACTGCTCAGCCATACAGAGTAGACGCCGGTAGCGCCAGAGATCATCGGAATCGAGCAACCGTTCCAGCAGCAACCAGCTGCGTCCGGGATAATAGCGTTGCAGCCAAGCCAGATCGGATAGCAACTGGTTATCGTCGGCGCTCGGCTGGAACAGCAGCAGACACTGCTCCAGCCCCTGCTCGAAATCCTCCAACGTGAGTAAGTAGTTACCTTTCTCGGCGCGCCGTCGACCTCGGGTAATCAGGCTGCAAAGCTGGGCATAGCCCTGGCGATTCGTTGCCAGTACAACCAGTACACGTCCCGCAATGCGAAACTCGCTGCCGACCAACAGCTTGAGCCCCTGCTCTTTCGCCTCCTGATGCGCACGCACGCTGCCGGCCAGTGAACACTCATCGGTCAGGGCCAGCGCCGAGTAACCCAAGGACGCCGCCTGCGCCACCAGTTCCTCCGGATGGGAGGCACCACGCAGAAAGGAGAAGTTAGACAGTGCATGCAGCTCGGCATAGCCGCCCTGATAACCAGACACGACGCCACCTTCAACCAAACCAGCCGTGGATAAACCAACGTCCGTCAGGGTCGCGATACAACCAGCCACAGCGCCCATCCGGCCAGCGCGCCACGAAGTAATCCCGCACAACGGCCTGATCCCACCAGCCACTGCTGATCCTTTCCGGTCCACTAAGCAGCTCAAGCCGGCGCCGCTGCACAGCCGGCAGGTATTGGGGCCGGTGCAATAGCCAGCCTGGCCGTTTCATCGCAACCGGGGGTGGCTCACGGCTGCAGAGAAGGCTATTCAAGACGGACTCCGGGCGATGGTCGGCATGGTATTGCAGAGGCCGTACCGCATCCGCACCCAGGCGGCTACACAAGCGGCTGATCAGTTCATCCACAGAGCTCTGAGAACGGCCAGGTGCAAAGAGATTGCCATTGCTCTTCTCATCTAACTCACTCTCCTCCGCACTCAGCTGCAGTGCCAGCACCGGTCCACGGAGCTGCTCACGTTCAAGTCGCAAGCGACACAGATCCAGCCAACGCGAGGCGGATGCACTGCCACCGGCATGACCAACCCGCAACACCTGTATCGAGCCATCCCGCAGCTTCAGCTGCAGGCAGAGCTGCGACACTTTCTGCTGCCTTTGCACCAGATAGCCCTCCAAGGCCGCAAGCAGACGACGCAGCGGAAACAGCACCCCCTGGCTGTGACCAACCTCCACCCCCAGCTCACAACGCTGCGCAAATTGCTCCGGTGGGATAAAGGCCTCGGGGGGGGGCATAGCGGGATCGACGATAGCATCCAAGTCTCGCAGCATCGCCTGCCCGAAACGCTGGGCCAGCTCACTCCGTGGCAGTTTGCGCAGGTCATCCAAGGTCCGCATACCGATTCCCTGGAGCTGTTCCACCTGCGCCGGTGACAGCTGTAGCTGATCCACTCTCAACGCATGCAGACGCTGCCACCAGATAGTGGTGTCGGCGTCGAGATACTCCTCTACAGCCGCAATCAGCTGCGCCCCACGTGGGGTTTCACCTATCGCCAGCCTGGCTGAGTAGCCGCTATGCTCAAGCGCCCGAAGGAGATGGCCCGTCAACGCGTCGAGACCACCGAAATAGTGCAGCATGCTGGCGATCTCCAGCAACAAGGCCTGGGGGGGGCAAAGGCTGATACGGGCACTGAAGGCTCCAGCCCAGAGTGCCAACTGCTCGAGGCTCGTTCGCGCACGCTTATCCGATGTTTCAAGCAGGGCGAGATCCGGACTCAACGCCAGCGCCGTTGCCAGCGCCTGACCCTCCTTGATGCCCTGCGCCTCCGCACGGGTATTAACTGCCCGAATCCGCTGCCGCTTATCGAGCAAGACCTGAGGTATCTCTGGCGGTAAACCGTGCAGTTCCAGGGCCAAATACGGGAAATACAGGCAAAGCCAACGCATCTCAGATCACCTCGGGAAGCTCTAAGACAAAAGGCGGCAAAGGCCAACCACTGCGGCGTTTGAGCAGCGTGAGTTCTGTTCCTGTTTCACTGCTGTTCAACAGCACTCGATACGCCGCAGGCGAGGAGGATTCGCTCATCTCTGCCGCACGCATTACCCAGCCCAGCACACCTCCCGCTTGTGCGGCCAGTTGTAGACGTCGAAGTGCCGAGGACGGCACTTCAGAGTCAAGCCAACTTAACACCATTGGAACGGCTCCACTTTTCAACGCCTGCTCTATCGCCCACAAACGCTCCTTATTGGAGTGCGTACTCACAATACGTTGTGACGACAGGCTTATACCGGCCTGAAGCAGGGCCAGGGAATAGGGTTGATGAGGAGGATCGATCCATAGTATTGCCCGCCCCTCGGACGAAAAGCGTTTTAAAAGCGGCCACAGCAAACGCAGCTCACCCCGCCCCTCACCTGAATAGAGCAATTCGATCAGCTGGCCTTTTAGCCAGCCGCCCCCGGATAAAAGCTCATCCAACGCCGTATAACCGCTGGGCTCGACCTCCTCGGTTGGAGCAACGTCCGTGTGCGATCCACGCCATAACTGCCCTCGCTCCAACAGACTGACAAGTGCCACGGCTGCCTCACGCATACACTGTTTATATATACAGTATTTTGAGACAAAACAGCCAGTTTCACAAGGCGTAGAGACGGCACTCACAATCACTGTGAAATGACCACAAGCTTATCTGTGCAAGCAAAAAAGATTTGAAGATCTGAAACAGAATGAGTTGCGCTGCCTGACTGAACCCCCAACGTTCAATCGATGCTGAGTCTGGAGAGGCGGGAGAGGCGGGAGAGGCGGAAATAAGTTGGGGCCCGTACACATCCGTGATCCGGGCCCCTGGAGTGTTGCAGCATCCGTGCCGCGCCCACGCCTTCCCTGACGTGGGGTGAGGGTAAAGCATCCCGCTTTTTCAATACGCTTCCCTGCGTCCCTCGAAGCGCATAGTCCCCTAATTCCCTTCCGGTTTATATAGGAATTTTTCCTATTTTTCCGTCGCCGATACAAGACGAGTCAAATAGTTTTTCAACGACTGAGGGTTCTGTGCGCAAACCTGAATGCAAAAAACCCCGACACCTTTCGGTACCGGGGTTCTTCACTCCCTCTCGGGATCATTAGGTGCCTGGCGATGAATGACGCGTTTCACGACTGAGTTCGGCAT
>NZ_BMIJ01000010.1 GCF_014641945.1 Marinobacterium zhoushanense | reverse complement strand
TTTGTGTGCTTAGATCCCAACAAGCGCCCACACGAATTACCTGATCGACTTGTTAAAGAGCGTGCTGAGCGACTTGCTTACTACCGAATCCGTCGTCTCAAGCGAGGCGCATATCTTACCGCCTCATTCCCCAGTGTCAACGACTTTTTGCTGTTATTTCGGTGACTTGCATCGCGAAGCTAACCGCCCGTTGGCGCTGAAGTGGGGGCGTATTCTACGTATCCGAATATGACTGTCAACCGGTTTTACTGTATTGACCCAAGAATATTATTCCGTCGCTCGAAAGCCCCTAGAGGACCGCTAAGTAACAGCGGTCGATTCACAAGGAACAAATAGCGATAGCCGGCATCAACTCGATCTGGACAGCGGGGATGTCATCATCCGATGATAGCTTTCAAGCAGTTCGAATATAGGCTCCAGGTCCAGCTCTGGCTGGTGGAAACAAGGAGAGTACGATGTATACGCTGCCTTCACTGACAGCCCAAAAATCCGTCCGCTCAATCGCGATACTGACCAGCGGGGGCGATGCTCCCGGCATGAATCCCGCCATTCGAGGCGTGGTGCGTGCCGCACTGCATCAGGGGATCGAGGTATTTGGCATAAACCGCGGCTATAGCGGACTGATCAGCGACGATATGGCACCAATGTCCTCTTCTTCGGTGAGCAATATCGTCCAACGGGGCGGTACTATCCTGAAAAGCGACCGCTGCGAAGCGTTTAAAAAACCCGACGTGCGCGCCAGTGCAGCCGAGATTCTCAGGGCACGGGGTATAGATGCGCTGGTTGTAATCGGCGGCGACGGCTCGCTGACCGGTGCTCATCTGCTACAGCAGGAAACGGGTATCGAGGTGATCGGGCTCCCCGGGACCATCGACAACGACATTTTCGGCACCGACGATACCATCGGCTTTGATACTGCCGTCAACACAGCACTGGAAGCGATTGACCGGATCCGCGATACCGCGTCCTCCCATGAACGCCATTTCCTGGTCGAGGTGATGGGCCGCGCCTCCGGATTTATCGCCATTCACGTCGGCATGGCAGCCGGGGCGGAGATGATCCTGGTACCTGAGCGGGCGATCGAGATAGAGCGGATCAGTGAAGAGCTGGCCGCGGCACGCAGGGCCGGTACGGGATCGAGCGGTATCATTGTTGTTGCCGAGGGTCCGGAGCCCGGGCTGACCTACCGTCTTGCCCAGCAACTCAAGGAGCACGGGCAGGATCCTCGCGTCTGTATTCTCGGCCACATCCAGCGTGGTGGCAGCCCCACCGGCCATGACCGGGTTCTGGCGACCTGCATGGGTGCCATGGCCGTCAGTTATCTCGGTGCCGGCTATTCCGACATCATGGTCGGCGTCCGCGATGGCCAGATACTCGATGTGCCGCTGGAGGATATAATCCGCTTCCGCAAGGGGCTGGATCCAACGTTGCTTGAGCTGGCCCTGCAGGTCCACCGTTAGGAGGCGACATGAAACTGATGCTACGCTTCTTCTTCCAGGGCCTGCTGGTTCTGCTACCGGCTTTACTGACCGTATATCTGGTCTGGGTGATAGTCGGGACTCTGAACGATCTGATGTTCTCGATCATCGGTGAGCAGCTGGAGCAGCTGATCGGTGTTGAGTTGCCCACGTGGCTGACCTCTCTTCTAGGTCTGGCGTTGGTTTTGGGGCTGATTATATTCACCGGCATGCTGGCATCGATCTATCTCGGACGCTTCATTCTGAGCTGGTTCGACCATCTGTTACAGCGCATACCGCTAGTGCGCCTGCTCTATACCTCGTTAACCGACCTGTTTACCGCGCTCCTCGGCGACAATCGAGGATTCGACCGCCCGGTACTAGTACAACTGACGGCCGAACCCGGCATACGGGTAGCGGGTTTCATTACGCGGGACGATCTGTCGATGCTGGGATTGAAGGACGATGTGGCGGTCTACTTACCCCAGTCCTATAACTTCGCCGGTAACCTTGTAATCGTTCCACGCGACCGAGTAACGCCGATCGACGCCAAGGCGAGTCAGGTAACCGCGTTTATCGTCAGCGGAGGGGTCTCCACTAGCAACCGGGGTGGCGAGTAAGTTCACCCCCAACGGTCGGAAACAAAGGGGTTAGTCCGACGCTCGTTACCAAAGGTCGACATTGGACCATGACCGGGGATGAAGCGCACCTCATCCCCGAGGGGAAACAGCTTCTCCTTGATTGAGCGAATCAGTTGCGCGTGGTCTCCACGGGGGAAGTCGGTGCGCCCGATCGATCCCTGAAACAGCACGTCACCGACCAGGGCCAGTTGTTCGCCAGGATGGTAGAACACCACATGTCCTGGCGTATGCCCCGGGCAGTGCAGCACCTCCAAACTCTGCTGGCCGACCTGAACACGGTCTCCCTCCTTCAGCCAGCGATCCGGTGTAAAGCCGTCAACCTGATCGAATCCAAACATGGCGCACTGCTGGGTCAGGCTATCGATCCAGAACCGGTCTTCCTGCTCAGGCCCTTCGATCGGCACACCGGTCATTTTGGCTAGCTCCGCGGTACCGCCCACATGATCAAGATGGCCGTGCGTCAGCAAGATACGGGTGAGCTTGACGCCCTCCTCATCGATCGCAGAGAGGATCAGTCCAAGGTCACCACCGGGATCCACCACCGCCGCTTCCAGGGTGTCCTCACACCAGAGCAGGGTACAGTTTTGCTGAAAGGGGGTGACGGGAATGATGCGGAATTTCATGGCAATACTCGGAAAACAGGTGATGAGCACCCCAGTATACCCGGGGTGCCCGGAGAGCCCAATCAGGTGCGGAAACGGCTGATCTCATGCTGCAGCTGGGTGGCCAGTGCCTTGAGCTGCTCACTGCTTGCCGCCACGGTATTGGCTGCGCTGACTGTGGCTTCAGACGCCTGGGTAATCGACAGCAGGTTGTTGTTCATCTCTTCGGATACGGCACTCTGCTCCTCCGTTGCCGCCGCAACCTGGACTCCCATATCCCGTACCGCGTTCATATCGGCGACGATGCGTGACAACTCCTCGCCGGCCAGCAAGGCGCGCTCGACGCTTTCATCGGCTCGTTGACTGGAGCGCTCCATCACCTCCACCGCACGTTTGGCGGCCTTGCTCAAGCGCTCGTTCATATCCCGGATCTGCTCGGTCGAGCCGCGCGTACGCTGAGCCAACTGACGCACTTCGTCCGCTACCACGGCAAACCCCCGTCCAGAGTCGCCGGCACGAGCCGCCTCGATTGCCGCATTCAGCGCCAGCAGGTTGGTTTGCTCGGAGATCGCCGCGATCTGCCCCAGCACCTCGCTAATCTGCTCGGTATCCCCTTCAAGCGCCTTGATTACACCCGAGGCTTCCTCTACCTCTCGCGCCAGCGCCTTGATGCGGGATACGGTGTCATCCACATCACGACTACCTTCGTCCGCTTCATGGTCTGCGCTATCGATGGCACTGGAGGTCTCACCCGCCGTGCGCGCAATCTCATGGATGCTGGCCGCCATCTCATTCATCGCGGTCGAGAGCAGCTCGGCCTCCTGCGCCTGTCGACTCAGTGCCTGGCTGGTCTGGTCGGCGCTATTGGCCAGTTCAGAGGCGCTGCCGGTCAGCTGGGTCGAGCTCGCGGAGATGCTGTGCACCAGAGCCCGGAAAACCTCCAGAGTTTTGTCGATCCGACGACCGACCTCGCCAAGCTCATCGCGTGTATTCAACCCGGTACGCTCACGCAGATCACCTTCGGCCACCTTGACCATCACCTCATTGATGCGATCCAGTGGACGGCAGATAGAGCGACTGATGATCCAGGCCAACCCTCCCATAAGTACCAGCGCGATCAGGAGCTGCACACCAACATGCACCGCCTCACTCACAAAGGCTGAGTTGATATCCTGCACATAGAGGCCGGTACCGATTACCCATCCCCAGGGTTCAAAGGTACGCACTATACTCAGTTTTTCCTGCGGCTCACGCTCCCCCGCCTTCGGCCAGGTGTAGCTGAAATACTTTTCGCTGACAGCGCTGCCCAGCAGGGCAGCCATATCGGCAAAGATCCGTTGACCATCTTCGCTGTGGGACTGTGCCATAGATTTGCCTACGAGCTTAGAATCAGCCCCATGCATGACAAATCGCGCCTGCTTATCCAACACAAAGAAGTAGCCTTCCTGCCCGTAACGCATGTTTTCCAGCAGATCTTTGGCCCTGTGCTGCGCCTGCTCGAGCGTTATCTCCCCATCGTCGATACGACTCTGCTCGACTTCCAACATGCGATAGGCCACATCGGCCAACGCTTCGAGCTTCTGCTCGCGTTCGTTGAACAGTGAGGCGCGCATGTCCTGCAACGCCAACAGTGACACCAACCCCAGCAGCGCGGCTGCAATAAGTACCAACGTCCAAAGTTTTCCGCGTACAGAGAGGTTCGATAAGCTCATGGATAGACTCCTTTTCCATGGGACATCAAAGAGAAGAGGGATAATCGGCCCAGACTAGCACCGCTTCATGTCAAGAACCATCGACTTGAAGGCCTTCCCAGCCCCTAGTTGACGTAGATCTGCGCAGCACACTGGTACGCCTGGCCAAGCAGGCGTTCACGCCGCCAATGCAGACGCGGGGCCAGCCATTGGAGATCCTCCTGCCAGACCCAACGCCGACGCTGTTGAAGATGCTGTTCCAGCACGTCGAGATCGTGCAGCTCACCAAGACGGCGTCCGAGACTCCTCAGTAAATTACCGCTAGAGTCGCTGCGCCTAAGTAGCTGTTTTTGATACAGGGTGCTTTTAACCACCTTACGCCAGTCATGCAAGGTCTCGGAATCCGATCGTTTCTGTGCTCGACGCCAGAGTTTTCGCCCTTTACGAAAACCGCGCTCAACCCCTTTGTGCAAGTCTCGCTTATGCACGCCCTTCAGCGGCAGTTGCGCGAACTGCCAATCTACCCGGTCCAGTACCTGCTCTATTTTGCGCCAGCCGGGTGTCTGTTTATCGCCGGGAAGACAGGCGTCATCGCCCTCCAGCTTCAGTGCCTCATACAAATGTAAATAAGCGGGTGCCCCCTTGCTGTCGGCAGCCAGAAGCTCCAGTGTTTCCAGCACCACGTCGGAATCGCGATTCGAAGCGAGGTCATTCGACAACGTGCGGCAATCTTCATTGAGTCGTGCATACTGCTTACCGCTGAGATGGGGTTTGAGTAGCCTTAGCAGTGCGCGCATCTGTTTCATGGCCACCCGCAGCCGATGTATCGCCTCCTTTTGCCCCCGCTTATCTCGATGCTGTATCTGCCCCCGCGCTTGATCCAATATCGCCCCGCCACACGCCTTCAACCTCGCATTACATTTTTTTGGCGGTGAGCTGTTATCTTCTCTGCCCATTCAAGCCCTTCCTGGACGGGGTTATCCCCCTTCTCGCTCTACCTCTACCAGCGGCAACCCCAGCTGCGGTATGGCAACCCTGACAAAGATGGGCGCACAGCAGACGGGGCAATCCTCGGTGTACTCCTGCTCGGGCTCTATACACTCAATGACCAGGAGTACCGACTCGCTGCACCAAGGGCAGCTGACCTCTACATCCTCCTGCGGATTCATAGCCAATACCTCACTGCTTTCAGGAAGCCTGCTATCAGTTATAGCCGATCCCGCGCGCTTTGCCGGGGTTGTGGACAGCGGGCGTCTGTCCGCCTAGACTGTGCGCTACATCTATCTTGGTCGGGGTGCCCCGTTCACAGTACAGCTATGCTGCGTGAGCCGGGCTGAGATTAAACCCGCTGAACCTGATCCGGCTTGAACCGGCGTAGGAAATCGAGATTCACCGTATGCCCAAGAACCATCCCCGTATCGGGCTGGCTGTGCGGTTTATCCGTAGCACAGGAGCCTGACATGACCAGCCAAACTCCCATCGCATTGACCATTGCCGGCTCCGACAGCGGCGGCGGTGCCGGCATCCAGGCCGACCTGAAAACTTTTTCCGCACTCGGTGTTTACGGTGCCTCGGTCATTACCGCGCTGACCGCGCAGAACACCCGTGAAGTACGTGCCATCCACGACGTACCGGCAGACTTCATCGCGGATCAGCTCAACACCGTGTTCGACGATCTGGCGGTCAGCGCAATCAAGATCGGCATGCTCAGTCGCCCGGAAACGATACGCACCATTGCCGCTATTCTGCGCGAGCGAGCATCGGGCAATATCGTGCTCGACCCGGTCATGGTGGCCAAAAGCGGCGACAAACTGTTGGCCGACGAAGCGGTTGATGCGCTGCGCAGCGAACTGCTGCCGCTGGCGACGCTGATTACGCCGAACCTGCCGGAAGCGGCGGTGCTGCTTGGCGTTGACGAGGCGGTGTCGGTGGAGGCTATGCGCGAACAGGCCCTGTCTCTGCTGCAGCTTGGCCCAGCCGCGGTATTGATCAAGGGCGGTCACCTGGCGGATTCCAGCAGCGACGACAGTGCCGATCTGCTACTGGCTCCACAGCAGGAGCACTGGCTGCCGGCCAAACGCATCGCTACGCGCAACACCCACGGTACCGGTTGCACGCTATCCTCCGCGATCGCGGCCGGCCTTGCCCGCGGACTGCCGATACAAACCGCGGTAGAACAAGCCAAGACCTACATCACCGAGGCGATACAGGCAGCGGATACACTGCGCGTTGGTTCGGGTCACGGTCCGACCCACCACTTTTACCGCTGGTGGTAAGCCCGTGGATATCCGGCTCGAAAACGCCAGCCTGCACTGGCAGCAACACTGCGTGTTCAGTGGCCTCAATCTAGAGCTACCGGCTGGGCAGTGGACCAGTATTTTAGGCCAGTCCGGGGTCGGTAAGAGCTCACTCCTGCAACTGCTGTGCGGCATCGCCGATGATGCCGATGTGTCCGGCACTATCCTCTGTAGTGACGGCAGACCGCTGAGCGGCCGGGTGGCGTGGATGGCACAGGATGATCTGCTGCTGCCCTGGTTAAGCGTGCTCGACAATGTACTGCTCTGTGCCAGGCTGAGTCGGGACCGGGTGAGTACCGAGCAGCGGGAGTACGGACACTACCTGCTGGCTCAGGTCGGCCTCGGCGCCAAGGCCGATGTGCTGCCAAAGCAACTATCTGGCGGACAGCGCCAGCGGGCGGCCCTGGCACGTACCCTGTTCCAGGATCGTCCATTGGTCTGCATGGATGAACCCTTTTCCGCGCTGGATGCGATCAACCGACTGCGCCTGCAGGATCTGGCTGCCCAGTTGCTGGCCGATCGCAGCGTATTGATGATCACCCATGACCCGCTGGAAGCGCTGCGTCTGTCGGACCGTGTACTGGTCCTGCAGGGATCACCGGCTCGACTGTCCCGCCCAATTCTGCCCCTGGGCGCAACGCCGCGCTCGGTACGCGACGGGCCCCTGCTGCAGCAACAGGGTGAGCTGCTGGCCTTGCTCGCCGGGGAGGTCGCCTGATGGCCGCGATAGCGCGTCCGCTGTGCATCGCCCTTGGCCTGACATTGCTATGGCAATGTATCGTCTGGGTCACCGGCGCGCCGAAATTTATCCTGCCGGGTCCGGGACTGGTGATCGACGCACTGCTGGATCAGCTGCCGCTGCTGCTGCGCCATGCTGGTGTCACGCTGGCCGAGATCCTGCTCGGTCTCACCTTTGGTGTGATACTGGGCCTGTTCAGTGCCCTGTCGCTGATCACCTGGGGAGGCCTTAGGCGCTGGTTGATGCCGGTGCTGGTGATCAGCCAGGCGATCCCGGTGTTCGCTCTGGCGCCAGTACTGATGCTATGGCTCGGTTACGGCATGGCTTCAAAGATTGCTATGGCAACGTTAATCATCTATTTCCCGGTGACCGCGGCCTGCTTCGATGGCTTGCGCCGCACGCCCACCAACTACCTGAAACTGGCCCGTACCCTGGGCGCCAGCTGGCAAGCACAGCTGATCCAGATCCGCCTGCCCGCGGCGCTACCCGCCTTCGGCTCGGGCCTGCGCGTGGCCGCTTCGGTGGCACCGATCGGTGCCGTGGTCGGCGAGTGGGTCGGCTCCTCGACGGGGCTGGGCTACCTGATGCTGAACGCCAACGCCCGCATGCAGGTGGACCTGATGTTTGCCGCGCTGCTGGTGCTGGCCTTGATCGCCGTCAGCCTCTACTTCCTGATCGACTGGCTGGCCCGCCTGCTGGTGCCCTGGCAAAGCGATACCTTGAACACACCCCTATCCGGCTCAGGCCGGAACCGATAATGAGAGGCCTCTCATGAAACGCTTTAGCATACTGCTACTGACCGCGCTGTTCTCAGCCCAGACCTTCGCCGCAGACAAAGTTAACGTGTTGCTGGACTGGTTCATCAATCCCGACCACGGCCCGCTGATCGTTGCCCAACAGCAGGGCTATTTCGCCGAGCAGGATCTGGAGGTATCTATGGTTGAACCGGCGGATCCCTCCATGCCACCCAAATTGGTCGCCGCCGGCAAGGCCGATATGGCGATCAGCTACCAACCTCAGCTGCACCAGCAGATCGATGAGGGCCTGCCACTGGTGCGGGTCGGCACGCTGGTCGCCACACCTCTGAATTCACTGGTCGTGTTAAAGGATGGCCCGATCAAGTCGATCACCGACCTCAAGGGCCGCAAGGTGGGTTACTCGGTCAGTGGCTTCGAAGATGCCATGCTGCGGGCCATGCTGGAGAAGCACGGTCTTAGCCTGGACGATATCGAGCTGGTCAACGTCAACTGGTCCCTGTCGCCGTCGCTGATCTCGGGACAGGTCGATGCCGTGATCGGCGCCTTCCGCAACTTCGAGCTCAACCAGATGGATATCGAAGGCCACCCGGGGCGCGCATTCTTCGTCGAGGAGGAGGGGGTACCCGCCTATGACGAGCTGATCCTGGTGATCAACGCCAAACACCGGGGCGATGCTCGTTACGCCCGCTTCATGACCGCTCTTGAGAAAGCGACCCAGTTCATCGTCAACCATCCAGACCAGGCCTGGCAAAGCTTTGTCAGTTACAAACCGGATGAGCTGAATACCGAACTGAACAAGCGCGCCTGGGCCGACACCCTGAGCCGTTTCGCCCTGCGCCCGGCGGCGCTGGACAGTGCCCGCTATCAGCGCTTCGGCGCCTTTATGCAGCGGCAGGGGCTGACCAAGGCAGCGCCCGCGGTCGACACCTACGCCACTACGCCCTGACGCCAACCTCTCGCGATCAACACCGGAGATAACAATGACGACCCAACAAGCGAACCCCCAGCGTCTAAAAGACAGCGCCCGCGTCGATGCCGACTCGGTGCAGCCCTTCCCGAAATCACGCAAGGTCTACATCGAAGGTAGCCGCCCCGATATCCGCGTGCCGATGCGCGAGATCAGCCTCGACGATACCCCGACCGCTTTCGGTGGCGAGAAGAACGAACCGCTGTATGTGTACGATACCTCCGGTCCCTACACCGATCCGGCAGCAGAGATCGATGTACGCAAGGGCCTCAACCCGCTGCGCGAACAGTGGATCCTGGAGCGTGACGATACCGAACAGTTGCCCGGCCTGACCTCCGAGTATGGCCGCGCCCGTGCCGCCGATCTGCGCCTGGATGAACTGCGTTTCGAACTGACCCGCAAACCGCGTCGTGCCCAGCCCGGCAAGAACGTGACCCAGCTGCACTACGCGCGCCAGGGGATCATCACCCCGGAGATGGAGTACATCGCCATCCGCGAGAACATGAAGCTGGCCAAGGCGCAGGCCGAGGGCAACATCGTCGCCCAGCAGCATCCCGGCCACAATTTCGGCGCCTACCTGCCGGAGGAGATCACGCCGGAGTTCGTGCGCAGCGAGGTGGCTGCCGGGCGCGCCATCATCCCCTGCAACATCAACCACCCGGAGCTGGAGCCGATGATCATCGGCCGCAACTTTCTGGTCAAGATCAACGGCAACATCGGCAACTCGGCGCTAACCTCCTCGATCGAGGAGGAGGTCGAGAAGATGACCTGGGGGACCCGCTGGGGCGCTGACACCATCATGGACCTGTCCACCGGCAAGAACATCCACGAGACCCGCGAGTGGATCCTGCGCAACTCGCCGGTACCGATCGGCACCGTACCGATCTACCAGGCGCTGGAGAAGGTCAACGGCGTCGCCGAGGACCTGAACTGGGAGGTATTCCGCGACACCCTGATCGAGCAGGCGGAGCAGGGCGTGGACTACTTCACCATCCACGCCGGCGTCTTGCTGCGCTATGTACCGCTGACCGCCAAGCGGATGACCGGGATCGTCTCCCGCGGCGGCTCGATCATGGCCAAGTGGTGCCTGGCGCACCACGAGGAGAACTTCCTCTACACCCATTTCGAGGAGATCTGCGAGATCTGCAAGGCCTACGACGTGGCCTTCTCCCTCGGTGACGGCCTGCGCCCCGGCTCGGTCTACGACGCCAACGACGCGGCCCAATTCGCCGAGCTGGAGACACTCGGCGAGCTGACCAAGATCGCCTGGAAACATGACGTACAGGTGATGATTGAGGGCCCGGGCCATGTGCCGATGCATATGATCAAGGAGAACATGGACAAGCAGCTCAAGGAGTGCGATGAAGCGCCGTTCTACACCCTGGGCCCATTGACCACCGATATTGCGCCGGGTTACGACCACATCACATCGGGCATCGGAGCCGCGATGATCGGCTGGTACGGCTGCGCCATGCTCTGCTACGTAACGCCGAAGGAGCACCTGGGCCTGCCCAACAAGGATGACGTCAAGACCGGCATCATCACCTACAAGATCGCCGCTCACGCCGCCGATCTGGCCAAGGGTCACCCGGGTGCACAGATCCGCGACAACGCCATGTCCAAGGCCCGCTTCGAGTTCCGCTGGGAGGACCAGTTCAACATTGGCCTCGACCCGGACACCGCCCGCGCCTACCACGACGAGACACTGCCTAAGGAATCCGCCAAGGTGGCACACTTCTGCTCCATGTGCGGACCCAAGTTCTGCTCGATGAAGATCTCCCAGGAGGTGCGCGAACTGGACGAGGAGCAGGTTGCGGCAATCAACGCCCAGGCAGAGCAGGGGATGCAGGAGAAGTCGGAGGAGTTCCGCGAAACCGGCGCCCAGCTGTACTCGAAGGTCTAAGGACCGATAACGCAAAAGAAAAGCCCCGGCCGATCGGTCGGGGCTTTTTGTTAGTTAAGTAATTTGCTGCTTAACCAAGACACTTGTGTAAGATCAACGGCTCTTGTCGGCCAATAGCGTCGCACTGCGTCCAGGGCGATTCTTCTCCTGCTCGTAACGCCGCGCCTCTGTTGGCACCGAGCCGCTATCGCCGGTCTCCAGCCACCGCTTGACCCGTGACGCATCGCCGATATGGGAGCGCTTGCCGAATGAGTCCAGCAGCACGATAGCGATGCGGCGGCCGTTGATCCGGCTGGCCAGGGCCAGGCAGCGCCCCGCCGCATCGTTATAGCCGGTTTTGCTGAGCAGAACGTCCCAGTCGTCGTTATTCACCAAGCGGTTGGTATTGTAAAACGCCAACACGTAATGAGGGCGGCTAAAGCGGGCATCCAGCTTGGCGCTGGTGGTCATCTCACGCACCTCGGGATAGTCGCGGGCGGCCTTGATCAGCCGGGTCAGATCCCGTGCCGTCGACACGTTGAAGTAGGACAGGCCGGTCGGTTCGACAAAACGGGTACTGTTCATGCCCAGAGTCTCTGCCTTCAGGTTCATTGCCCTGACAAAGGCGAAATAGCCACCGGGGTAGGCATGGGCCAGTGCCGTGGCAGCACGGTTCTCCGATGCCATCAGCGCCAGCTGCAGTACATCGCGCCGGCGCAGCTCACTGCCCAAGCGTATGCGCGAGTAGACGTTCTGCATCTGGATCGAATCACGCACCTGAATCGGGATGCGCTCATCCATATCCAGCTTGGCATCGAGCACCACCAGCGCCGTCATCAATTTGCTCACCGACGCGATGGGTACCACGGCATCGGGATTCTTCTGATACAGCACCTCGCCGCTATCGAGGTCGGTGATTATGGCATTGACCGAGGCCAGTTGCAGACGGGAGGGATCGGGTTTCGTGCTGGCAGCACTCAGTGGGCCGGCCAACAGCAGGAAAATGACGGTCAGTATCGCTCGGCTTGTATACAGCATCGTTCCGTTTCGTCTACTGATTGACACCGAATATCGGTAAAAGCTATTGCTCCAGAGTATAAAACAATGGGCTACCAACGCACACTCCTATTCCACAGGCGATTTGTTTAGCATATCAATCTCTTTACTAGTCAAACGCTTAGATATATCTGTGAAATTATGCGCGGCCAGGGAGGCTTGATATACTCTCGGCAATCGCCACCCCTGATTCTTGCAGGAAAGACCATTGAACTCCTTCAATCTGCTTAAATCGATCGCTGATGCCCGTCCAAGACTGCGTAAATCCGAGCAGAAGGTAGCGGAATATGTGCTCGCCAACCCCAACGAAGTGATCCACATGCGGATCGTCGACCTGGCGTCGGAGGCCAATGTCAGCGAACCGACGGTGGTTCGTTTCTGTCGCGCGCTTAACTACGACGGCTTCCAGGACTTCAAGCTGACGCTGGCCCAGGGCCTGGCCAGCAATACCAGCTTTGAACAGTTCGCGCTGAACTCCACGGATACCGTCATCGAGTTCAAGCAGAAGATCTTCGACTCGATGATCGGCAACCTGATCAATATCCGCGAGCAGCTCGACCCGACAACGCTGGAGGAGGCGATCGATTCCCTGGCCAAGGCCAACCGGGTCGAGTTCTATGGCTTCGGCGCGTCGGCACCGGTCTGTGCCGACGCCCAGCATAAGTTCTACCGCTTGAAGGTATCGGCGGCTGCCTACTCCGACCCGCATATGCAGACCATTTCGGCTGTGACTCTGGGCGAAGGCGATGCCGTCGTGGCCATCTCCCAGACCGGCCGGACCAAGGACCTGTTGCATACGGTTAAATTGGTCCGTGAAACCGGTGCCACGGTGATTGCTCTCTGCCCCGGCAACACCCCGCTGGCGGACCTGGCCACCATCCCCATCCACATCGATGTGGAGGAGGACAAGGACCTGAGCACGTTGATGTCCTCACGTATCGTTCACCTGGTGGTGATCGATGTGCTTGCCGTCGGCGTGGCGATGAAGCTGGGTCCGGCACTGTTCGATCATCTGAAGACGATCAAGCGCAGCCTGCGCAGCCTGCGCCAGAACGATAAACGCCTGCTGCTACGCCGCCCCGAGGACGACAGCGACGACGAGTAATCCTGCCTCCAGGGCAGCTGAAACCGGCTGCCCTGTCACCTCCGTGCAACAGCACCCGCCTAATATTCTCTGCGCAACCAACTCCACATTGTTTGAAATTTGATCGATGTTGGGGTAAAACAATGTCTACAGCGACGTTTTCGCGGTTCCCGACGGGCCACTGAACGCTCCGTTGGTCACCGCAAAAATCGGTTGATCGGAGCAGGTATTATGCAGGTACGGAAAGAGCAGGAACTGAGCGATATTCAGACCGAAGTGTTCGACATCCTCGTCAGTTACGACGTCGAAGAGAACAACCGCCGTAAACAGCACGCCTCCAAGCGTCTACTTGAAGCACGCCGGGCCATAGAGCGCCGACGGGAGGAGAAGGAGCTGTCCCCCTTTATCGACAGCGACTCCTGGTTCGACGAAGAGTAGAGCTAACGAAAGGCCAGCCGAGTGCTGGCCTTTCGCGTTCTGTTTCCGGATTCAGGATTCGGGATACAGAATATTCAGCGGTACCGATGTGCCGCCATCAACCACGATAGCCGCGTGCTCCCGGCGCAGCTGACGGGGTTCAGACACTCCGCAGGAGTGGGCGATCATCTCCACCTCATGCACCAGATTATGGTGGAAATGCGCCACCCGTTCGGCCTTGTCTTCCGGTACCAGCCCCTGCTGCAGACGGGGATTATGGGTGGTAACCCCGGTCGGACAGGTGTTTTTATTGCACTGGAGCGCCTGAATACAGCCCAGTGCAAACATGAAGCCGCGCGCCGTCACCACGAAATCGGCGCCCATGCAGATTGCTGCTGCCACATCGGTGGGGTTGATCAGTTTGCCCGACGCAATAATGCGAATTCGGTTACGCAAACCATGCTGAGTCAGCTTGTTGACCAGAATCGGCAGGCTCTCTCGTAACGGCAGACCGACACTGTCGATCAGCGGTAAGGGCGCCGCACCGGTGCCGCCATCGGCACTGTCCAGGGTAATGAAGTCAGGCGCCGATTCACTGCCGCGTTTGTTGATCGCTTCACAGAATGCGTCTAGCCAGGCGGTGGTGCCCAGTACCATCTTGAAACCCACCGGCTTGCCGGTGACCTCGCGGATATGGTCGATAAAATCCAGCAGACCGTCGATTGAACCTATCTCCGGATGGCGATTGGGGCTGATCGAAGGCTGGCCGACGGCAATTCCACGGATCTCGGCAATCTCCGGCGTCACCTTATCGCCGGGCAGGATCCCGCCCTTGCCCGGCTTGGCGCCCTGGCTCAGTTTTACCTCGAACATCCTGACCTGCGGCAACGCCGACGCCTGCACCAGTTTCTCGTCACTGAGCTTACCCTGCTCATCGCGCAGCCCGTACTTGGCGGTGCCGATCTGGTAAACGATGTCGCAGCCACCCTCAAGATGGTAGGGCGACAGCCCGCCCTCACCGGTATTCATCCAGCAGCCGGCTTTTTTCGCCCCCCGCGACAGGGCTTTTACCGCAGGTCTAGAGAGCGCGCCATAACTCATACCGGAGATATTGAGAAAGGAGGGCGCATCGTAGGGCTCCCGGCAATAGGGACCTATGCGCATCGACTGGGTTTTCGCCGCATCCTCGCTCATGGTCGGAAAGGGGCAGTTGAGGAAGTAGTAGGTGCCGGGTCTCTTCAAATCCCGCGTCGATCCGAAGGCGACGGTGTTGTCGATATCCTTGGCGGCACGGTAGACCCAGGAGCGCTGAGCACGGTTGAACGGCATCTCCTCCCGGTCCATGGCAAAGAAGTACTGGCGGAAAAACTCACCCAGGCTTTCAAAAAGGTACCGAAACCGCCCCAACAGCGGGTAGTTGCGACGGATGGTATGGGCAGTCTGCCGCTTGTCGACCTGATACATGACAACGGCGGTAATCACGCCACCGATAATCAGCAACAGCAGCAGCAACCCGATGATCGCGATGAAGTCGATCGCCAGGAGCGCAATAGTCTCGTGCATGGATAGAGTCCCCGATTCTGAATCGGGTCTATGCTAACCGATTCGTCAAAGGGACGACTACCGACTATTCGTCGCCCTGGGCTCGGTGCTTGGCGGCAATGAAGTCCATATGCGGGACATGGATCAGATCGGCAATGCGGCGGATGACATGCTCTTCGTAGTGATGCAACTCCCCGTCGGCATAGGCCACCCGCCAGAGGTTCTCGATCAAGGATACCTTCTCCGCCGGTGAGCAGATCCGATTCAGCTGGGAGGTGTAGCGAAAATAGTCAGTGGAGTGCCAGTGGGCCTCCTCCGCGCGCTCGAGCAGTGCCTCGGCCTCGTCGGTCTGTAAGCTGAAGCTGCGCTTGATCAGCGCGAGTAACGCCGCTTTTTCCTCCGGCTTGCGCGCATAGTCCGAGGCGATCACCTCCACCATCAGCACTGCACTCGCCAGCGAGAACAGCTCCTGCGGATCCTCCACCTGCTGGACATCCGCCGCCATCAGGTTGTCGAGCAGGTCCTTCAGTTTGGTCAGCATCTTAATCTCTCCCACTATGCCGGATAGACCCTCAACGGCAGCGATAGGTTCAGCTGCCAAACTGAACCCCCTGAGCTTGATCCGTTACTCCACCGTCACCGACTTGGCCAGGTTGCGCGGCTGGTCCACATCGGTGCCCTTGAGCACGGCCACGTGGTAGGACAGCAGTTGCAGTGGCAGCGTATAGGCGATCGGTTCCAGCAGCACTGGCATCGCCGGCAGACGGATGACGCTGATGCCGGGCTCGGAGCGGATACTCTGATCCTGACCGGCGAAGACGAACAGCTCGCCGCCGCGGGCGCGGACCTCCTGCAGGTTCGCTTTCAGCTTGTCCAGCATGTCGTTGCTCGGCGCGACGGTCACCACCGGCATATCCTTATCCACCAGTGCCAGCGGGCCATGCTTGAGTTCGCCGGCCGGGTAGGCCTCGGCATGGATATAGGAGATCTCCTTCAGCTTCAACGCGCCCTCCAGCGCGATCGGGAAGAGCGCGCCACGGCCGAGGAACAGGGCGTGCTGCTTCTCGGCAAACGCCGCCGACATCTGCTCTATCTCGGGGTCTAACGCCAGCAGCTGCTTGAGCAGCTCCGGCAGCTGCCTCAGTGCCGCGATCACCTGCGCCTCGGTGCCCGGCAGGATGCCGTGACGACGGCCCAGGGCCAGGGTGGTGAGCATCAAGGCCACCAACTGCGAGGTGAACGCCTTGGTCGAGGCCACACCGATCTCGGGACCGGCGTTGGTCATCAACGCGATATCGGACTCCCGTACCAACGAGCTGCCCGGTACGTTGCAGATCGCCAGCGTACCGAGCACACGCTCTCGCACGTCGCGCAACGCGGCCAGGGTATCGGCGGTTTCGCCGGACTGGGACAGGGTGATCAACAGCGTGCCCTGGGGCAGCACCACCGGGCGGTAGCGAAACTCGCTCGCCACTTCGACCATGCAGGGGATACCGACCAGGGATTCGATCCAGTACTTGGCCACGACACCGGCGTGATAGCTGGTACCGCAGGCGACGATCTGCACCTGGCGGGTCCGGTCGAACAGTGCGGCGGCCTCGTTGCCGAACGCCTGCTCGAGCAGGTGATCGCCGCTGATACGGCCATCCAGCACCGAGCGCATCACCGCCGGCTGTTCATAGATCTCCTTCAGCATGTAGTGCTTGAAGGCACCCTTTTCGGCACTGCTCGCACCGTGTTCAAAGCGGCTGACACTGCGCTCCACCGGTTGCCCGGTACTGTCCCAGACCTCAACCCGATCCACCGTCAGCCGGGCGATATCGCCATCCTCGAGAAACATGAAGCGGTCGGTAACCGGCAGCAGCGCGAGCTGATCGGAGGCGATGAAGTGCTCGCCAATGCCAACGCCGATCACCAACGGACTGCCCTTGCGTGCCGCCAGCAACCTATCCGGATGATCAAGCTGGATCACCCCCAGGGCAAACGCACCCTCCAGCCGCGACATTGCGGTGCGCAGCGCCTCCAGCGGCGTTGCGCCGGACTGCACCTCACGGTCGATCAGATGCGCGACAACTTCAGTATCGGTCTCGGAGTCGAAGTTGTAGCCCGACGCGATCAGCTCCTCGCGCAACACCTCGAAGTTCTCGATGATGCCGTTATGCACCACCGCAACGCGGTTGGCCGACATATGCGGGTGGGCGTTGCGCTCCGACGGCTTGCCGTGGGTGGCCCAGCGGGTATGGGCAATGCCCAGAGTGCCGGACAGCGGTTGCTGCTGTTGCGCGTCGGCCAGCGCCTGCACCTTGCCGATACGCCGTAGACGCTGGATCTCGCCGTTATGCCATAACGCCATCCCGGCCGAGTCGTATCCACGGTATTCCAGTCGACGCAGCCCCTCGAGCAGGATGCCCGTTACCTGTCGCGCCGCCACGGCGCCTACGATTCCACACATGCTCTCTGCTCCGTCCTTATTCAGCTACGCTTGACCGGCCGCTGCCAGCCGCGGATATTGCTCTGCTTGCTGCGCGCCACGGCCAACTCGCCGTCCGCTACCGGTTTGGTCAGCGTGGTGCCGGCCCCGACCGTGGCGCCTGCGCCAACACTGACCGGTGCCACCAGCGCCGTATTGGACCCAATAAAGGCACCGTCGCCGATCTCGGTCAGCGACTTGTTGACGCCGTCATAGTTGCAGGTAATGGTGCCAGCACCGACATTGACGTCACGACCGATCACAGCATCGCCGACATAGCTGAGGTGGTTGACCTTGCTGCCCTCACCGATGCGCGCCTTTTTCGTTTCGACGAAATTGCCGACCTTGACCCCATTGGCCAGTTCGGTGCCGGGACGCAGACGGGCGAATGGGCCGATGCTGGACGCTCCCTCGACAATGGCGCCATCGATCACCGTATTCGCTTCGATCAGAGTATCGGCGCCAATCCGGCTGTTACGGATCAGGCAGTTGGGGCCGATGCGGACATTGCTGCCCAGCTCCACCACGCCCTCGAACACGCAATTGATATCGATACTGATATCCTGGCCCACCGCCAGCTCGCCGCGCACATCGAGACGGGCCGGATCAGCCAGCGTCACACCCTTGGCCATCAGGCTGTCGGCAACCTGTCCCTGGTACCAGCGCTCCAACCTGGCCAGCTGCGCCCGGTTGTTGACGCCCTGCACCTCCTGCTCGCAATCGGGCTGGATCGCCTGCACCCGCACACCGGTATCGGCCGCCATGGCGATGACGTCGGTCAGGTAGTACTCGCCCTGGGCATTGCTGTTCGACAGCTGCGGTAACCAGTCATGCAGGTACGCTGCCGGCAGTGCCATGATGCCGGTATTGACCTCGGCGATCGCTCGCTGCTCGTCGTTGGCATCCTTGTGCTCGACGATGGCTACCACATCACCCACCGGGTTGCGGATGATGCGGCCATAGCCGGTGGGATCGGCTAGCTCAACGGTCAGTAGGCCCAGGTGTCCCTGCGCGGCGATCTTCAACAGCGCCTGCAGCGTCTCCGGCCGGGTCAGCGGCACATCGCCGTACAACACCAGCACCAGCGAGTCGTCGGCGACGGCCGGCAGTGCCTGGGCCACGGCATGACCGGTACCCAACTGCTCGGCCTGCACCGCGAACTGCAGCGATTGCCCGTTTAGTGCATCCCGAACCTGCTCCGCCCCGTGACCGATTACCAGGTGCAGGTTCACCTCGCCCAACGCCCGTGCCTGGTCGATTACATGCTGTACCATCGGCTTACCCGCCAAAGCGTGCATCACCTTGGGCAGAGCCGACTTCATTCGGCTGCCCTGGCCCGCTGCCAGAATCACTACATCGATATTCATCCGTCATTCCCGATCTTGTTCTTCAATCTGAGGTCATCCAACTGACCTCATCCCTTAATCTTTGTTGCACAGCTGATAGGTGCCAATTGACAGCAGCCTACAGTATGTCAGGATGGGATCAATAATCTTTGTCATAAAAAAATTGACAATATGGACGATGAGATCTTTGCCCAACTCGGGCTCGAACCACGCGACATCGCGATCTACAAAGCACTGCTGGCTCTAGGCCCGAGTTCTATTCGCACCATCGCCGAGCGCGCCGGTGTCAATCGGGGTACAACGTACGAGTGTCTGAAGGCATTGCAGCAGCAGGGGATAGTGACCTATCTGCCCAAGGGGCAACGGCGATTCTTTTCTGCCAGGGAACCCGAGGTGTTGCTGCAGTTGGGCGAAGAGCGTCAGCAGCGCCTGGCGCTGGCGTTGAACCAGCTCAAAGGCCGTATCATTCCCGAGATGCACCATCTCAAACCCGATTTCAGTGCAGCGAATGTGCAGTTTTTCGAGGGGGATGCCGGTATAGAACAGGTCCTGCGCGATATCCTGAACCGGGTATCGGAGCAGCCTCAACGCGTCTATTCCGTGTTCTCATCGAAACCGATCCGAAAACACCTCTACCGTCCCTTTCCGACCTTTACGGCACAACGTATCGCTCGTGATATCCGCGTGCGCGTCATCGCGATCGGAGATGGGGGGGAAAGCGCAGAGCTATCGGAGCGCAAGTGGATTCGCACGGAAGGACCGGTCGATGCGGCCTATATCGCCATCTATCCTCCCCGCTGCGCCATTATCTCGCTGGCGTCAGAGAACTACCCGACAGCTGTGGTCATCGATTCGCGGGAGGTGGCGATGGCTCAGAAGATCGTGTTCGATACGCTGTGGGGACTGCTCTGAGAACGAAAAAAGGCAGCCGAAGCTGCCTTTTTTTGATCGCTGCCAAGCGAGGCTGTATTACTTGCCCGCTTTGCGACGAATCTGCTGCAGTGTGCGGAGCTGCGCAGCAGCCTCCGCGAGCTGAGCGGCTGCCCGTGAGTACTCAAACTCACCGGATTTATCAGCCATCGCATGCTCGGCGTGTTTCTGGGCTTCGAGAGCCGCAGCTTCACTCAGATCAGCAGCGTGGGCAGCAGTATCTGCCAGTACCGTGATCTTGTGCGGCTGCACTTCGATGAAGCCACCGGACACGTAGAACACATCTTCGTCACCGCCCTGCTTGCGCAGCTCGACAGGGCCTGGTTTCAGTTCCGTCAGAAGCGGAGCGTGACCCGGGTAGATACCCAGGTCACCCAGGCTACCTGTTACGGACACGAACTCGATCAGGCCGGAGAAGATCTCCTCTTCGGCACTTACGATGTCGCAATGAACAGTCATAGCCATCTTGATTACCTCTTAAAGGTTTCCGCCGTGAACCGATTACAGGCCCTTAGCTTTCTCTACCGCTTCGTCGATGGTGCCGACCATGTAGAACGCCTGCTCCGGCAGCTGGTCGTACTGACCTTCCAGAATGCCTTTGAAGCCGTTAATGGTGTCTTTCAGCGATACGTACTTACCCGGAGAACCGGTGAAGACTTCCGCCACGAAGAACGGCTGAGACAGGAAGCGCTGGATCTTACGCGCACGGGATACGATCTGCTTGTCCTCTTCAGACAGCTCATCCATACCCAGAATCGCGATGATATCCTTCAGCTCCTTGTAGCGCTGCAGAGTAGACTGCACGCCACGAGCCACTTCGTAGTGCTCCTGACCGATAACCAGCGGATCCAGCTGACGAGAGGTGGAATCCAGCGGGTCGATCGCCGGGTAGATACCCAGCTCCGCGATCTGACGGGACAGTACCACGGTCGCGTCAAGGTGGGAGAAGGTTGTCGCCGGAGACGGGTCAGTCAAGTCATCCGCCGGTACGTATACCGCCTGGATAGAGGTGATAGAACCGGTCTTGGTCGAGGTGATACGCTCCTGCAGAACGCCCATCTCTTCCGCCAGAGTCGGCTGGTAACCTACCGCTGAAGGCATACGACCCAGCAGCGCCGATACTTCGGTACCCGCCAGGGTGTAACGGTAGATGTTGTCGACGAACAGCAGTACGTCACGGCCTTCGTCACGGAACTTCTCTGCCATGGTCAGACCGGTCAGCGCTACACGCAGACGGTTACCCGGCGGCTCGTTCATCTGACCGTAGACCATCGCTACTTTCGACTTGTCGAACTGCTCGACGTTTACAACGCCAGCTTCCTGCATTTCGTGGTAGAAGTCGTTACCTTCACGGGTACGCTCACCAACACCTGCGAATACAGACAGACCGGAGTGCTCACGGGCGATGTTGTTGATCAGCTCCATCATGTTGACGGTCTTACCAACACCCGCACCACCGAACAGACCAACCTTACCACCCTTGGCAAACGGGCAGACCAGGTCGATAACCTTGATGCCGGTTTCCAGCAGTTCGTTGGAAGAAGCCTGATCAGCGTAAGTCGGTGCCTTACGGTGAATCGGGTAACGCTCCTCTTCACCAATCGGACCACACTCGTCGATCGGCTCACCCAGAACGTTCATGATACGACCCAGGGTCGCAGTACCCACAGGTACTGAAACCGCCGCGCCGGTGTTGGATACTTCCAGCCCGCGAGAAACACCTTCGGTCTGACCCATTGCAATTGCACGTACGACACCGTCGCCCAGCTGCTGCTGAACTTCCAGTGTCAGGCCGGTTTTACCGACGACCAGTGCGTCGTAAACCTTCGGCACGTTGTCACGCGGGAATTCCACGTCGACGACCGCGCCGATAATCTGAACAATACGTCCGCTACTCATGTTCGGATCCTCTTAACATTTAAACCTGTTCACTGCGTTAAACAGCAGCAGCACCACCGACGATCTCGGAGATTTCCTGAGTAATCGCCGCCTGACGGGCCTTGTTGTAGACCAGTTGCAGCTCATCGATCAGGTTGCCGGCGTTGTCTGTTGCGTTCTTCATCGCCAGCATTCGTGCTGCCTGTTCACAGGCGTTATTCTCAACCACTGCCTGGTACACCAGAGACTCGATATAACGCTTGAGCAGGCCGTTCAGCAGCTCTTTTGCGTCCGGTTCGTACAGGTAGTCCCAGTGATGGCTGAGCTTCTCTTCGTCTTCACCTGCCTTCAGCGGCAACAGCTGCTCGACAGCGGGCTTCTGAGTCATCGTGTTCACAAAATCGTTAGACACGATGTACAGCTTGTCCAGCTTGCCTTCTTCATAGCTGTCCAGCATCACCTTCACGGAGCCCAGCAGCTGACCAAGCTCGGGTGCATCACCCAAGCCGCCTTTCGCTGCCACGACGTTACCGCCGTAGTTCCGGAAGAAGCTGATTGCCTTGGAGCCCAGCGCGCAGATATCGATTTCGACATTCTGCTGGTTGAACTCCTTCATTTTGGCAATGGCTGCCTTGAACATGTTGACGTTCAGGCCGCCACATAGGCCGCGGTCAGAAGCGACGATAATGAAACCGACGCGCTTGACCTCACGCTCCTGCATGTAGAGGTGACGGTACTCAGGATTGGCTTTGGCCAGATGCTGAACCACACCACGGATGCTGTGGGCGTACGGACGTGAAGACTGCATGCGATCCTGAGCCTTGCGCATTTTCGACGCAGCAACCATTTCCATGGCGCTGGTGATCTTGCGCGTGCTGCCGATACTCGCGATTTGCGTCTTAATCTCTTTTCCGACTGCCATAGTTCCGCCTATTAAACTTGTCTCGGTTCAGGCCGGTCAGTGACCGACCCCCGACTCTGACGATTAATCAATCAGAGCACTTACCAAGTTTGGGTAGACTTGAACTTCTCGATGCCGGCTTTGAAGGACGCAGCGATTTCGTCGTTGTAATCGCCCTTCTCGTTGACCTTCGCCATCAGATCAGCGTGTTCGCTGTTGAAGTAGGAGATCAGAGCCGCTTCGAAAGCACCGATTTTGTCCAGTTCCACATCTTTCAGGAAACCTTCGTTCGCCGCGTACAGGCTCAGACCCATCTCAGCGACGGACATCGGCGAGTACTGCTTCTGCTTCATCAGCTCGGTAACAGCCTGACCGTGCTCAAGCTGAGCGCGGGTCGCTTCATCCAGGTCGGAAGCAAACTGAGCGAACGCCGCCAGCTCGCGGTACTGCGCCAGAGCCAGACGAACACCACCACCCAGTTTCTTGATGACCTTGGTCTGAGCAGCGCCACCCACACGGGATACAGAGAGACCCGCGTTGATCGCCGGACGGATACCGGAGTTGAACAGGCTGGTTTCCAGGAAGATCTGACCGTCGGTAATGGAGATTACGTTAGTCGGAACGAATGCGGAAACGTCGCCACCCTGGGTTTCGATGATCGGCAGGGCGGTCAGAGAACCGGTCTTGCCTTTCACTTCACCGTTGGTGAACTTCTCAACGTAATCAGCGTTGACACGTGCTGCACGCTCGAGCAGGCGGGAGTGCAAGTAGAATACGTCACCGGGGTAAGCTTCACGGCCCGGCGGACGACGCAGCAGCAGGGAGATCTGACGATACGCCCAGGCCTGCTTGGTCAGGTCATCATAGATGATCAGCGCGTCTTCACCGCGGTCACGGAAGTATTCACCCATGGTTGCACCGGCGTATGGAGCCAGATACTGCATCGCTGCAGGATCAGCTGCACCCGCTGCAATCACGATGGTGTGATCCATAGCGCCATGCTCTTCGAGCTTGCGCACCACGTTGGCGATGGTGGACTGCTTCTGGCCGATGGCAACATAGATACACTTGATGCCAGTGCCTTTCTGGTTGATGATCGCGTCGATCGCGATCGCAGTCTTACCGATCTGGCGGTCACCGATGATCAGCTCGCGCTGACCACGACCAACCGGAACCATTGCGTCGATCGCTTTCAGACCGATCTGGACCGGCTGATCAACCGACTGACGGGCGATAACGCCCGGCGCGACTTTTTCGACCGCGTCGGTCAGTTTGGTTTCGACCGGGCCTTTACCGTCGATCGGGTTACCCAGCGCGTCGACGACGCGACCGAGCAGTTCCGGGCCGACCGGTACTTCAAGGATACGACCGGTACAACGAGCGGTCATGCCCTCAACCAGAGTCTGATAGTCGCCCAGTACTACGGCGCCAACAGAGTCACGCTCCAGGTTCAGTGCCATACCGTAGACACCGCCCGGGAATTCGATCATTTCACCGTACATTACGTCGGCGAGACCGTGGATCAGGATGATACCGTCGGAAACGCTGACGATCGTGCCCTCGTTACGGGCATCAGAAGACACATCGAGTTTCTCGATACGCTTCTTGAGAATCTCGCTGATCTCAGAAGGATTCAGTTGCTGCATTGTTATTCCTCATTACTCAGGAATTCATCGCTTCGGCCAGTTTCGCCAGTCGTGCACGAATGGAACCGTCGATCACAAGGTCATCGGAGCGAACGACCACACCGCCGAGGATGGATTTGTCCACCTGGGAGGTCAGTTTCACTTCGCGACCCAACTTGGTGCTGAGCGCCTGAGCCAGTTTCTGCTGCTGAGCATCGTCAAGCGGGAAAGCGGTGGTCAGGTCAACATCGACCTTCTTCTCCTGTGCCGCTTTCAGCCGGGCGAACTGCAGAGCAATCTCCGGTAGCAGAGCCAGTCGCTGATTTTCAGCCAGCAGAACGGTGAAGTTCTTGCCGGCATCATCCATCTGCTCTTCGCAGACAGAAATCAGCACCTCGGCCTTCTGCTGATAAGTCAGGGCCGGGTTTGTCAGCACATGGGCCATGGTGCTGTCCTGCACAACCTGTGCAGCTGTAGACAGCATTGCGGACCACTGATCGAGGTTGCCCTTCTCCAACGCATATTCGAACGCGGCTTTGGTGTAGGGCCGAGCGACTGTATTGAGTTCAGCCATCGTAAACCTCGCTTAAAGCTCAGCCGCCAGTTTCTCAACCAGCTGTGCGTGTGCTTTCTCGTCAACAGAGGCTTCCAGGATCTTTTCAGCACCGGCAATTGCCAGCGTAGCCACCTGAGCGCGGAGAGTTTCCTTCGCCCGGTTAACTTCCTGTTCGATTTCAGCCTGAGCAGATGCTTTCACGCGGTCAGCTTCGACACGCGCCTGCTCTTTGGCTTCTTCGACGATCTGGTTAGCCCGCTTGTTGGCCTGTTCAATGATGGCGGCTGCCTCTTCCTTGCTTTTACGCATATCTGCGGCGGCTTTTTCCTGAGCCAGTCGCAGGTCACGTTCAGCACGGTCGGCCGCATCAAGACCTTCGGCAATCTTCTTCTTGCGCTCTGCCAGGGCGCCGGTGATCGGCGGCCATACGTACTTCATGCAGAATACGACGAAGAGGAAGAATGCAATGGCCTGACCAATGATGGTGAGATTGATATTCACGCCATTACCTCGCGGTTGTTGTGTAAGTAGTAGTTACCCGACATAGGGTAAAACGCCATTTCTACTTATTAAGCAACAGCGAACAGGACGTACAGACCCAGACCCACGCCGATCATCGGGATCGCGTCGACCAGACCCATTACGATGAAGAACTGGGTGCGCAGCAGGGGTACCAGTTCCGGCTGACGAGCAGCACCTTCCAGGAACTTACCACCCAGGATACCGATACCAATAGCGGCACCGATTGCAGCCAGACCCATCATCAGAGCAGCAGCGATATACAGCAGTTCAGCCATTTTTTTTCTCCAGCAATTTTCAAGGTTAAAGTTTAAAGGTTTGAAACAAACTCGGTTTTCTACTACCTGTACCTGGCACTACGCTTAGTGGTGATCGTGGGCCATCGCCAGGTACACGATTGTCAGTACCATGAAGATGAACGCCTGCAGCGTAATAATCAGGATATGGAAGATCGCCCAGGGCACGGACAGAACCCACTGCGCCCAGAACGGCAGCAAAGCGATCAGGATAAAGATCATCTCACCGGCATACATGTTGCCGAACAGTCGCAGCGCCAGGGATACAGGCTTGGCCAGCAGACCGACGATCTCAAGGAACAGGTTGAACGGTGCGAAGATCTTCGGCAGCGGCTGGAACGCCAGCTCACCGATAAAACCACTCACGCCCTTCATTTTAATGCTGTAGTAGACGATCAGGGCAAAAACGCTGATTGCCATACCGCCAGTCGCGTTGACGTCGGTGGTCGGTACCACCTTCATGAAGTGGATACCCATCTCACCGGCGACGAACGGAATCCAGTCGATCGGCACCAGGTCCATCAAGTTCATCAGGAAGATCCAGACGAAGATGGTCAGCGCCAGTGGCGCAATCACCGTGCTCTTGTGGGTGAAGATACTCTTCACGTTATCATCGACAAACTCGATGACGGTTTCGACAAAGTTCTGTGCTCCACCCGGTACACCGGAGGTAACGGCCTTGGCCACCTTGCTGAAGAACCAGACAAACAGCAGACCCAAACCTACTGACCAGAACATGGTATCGACGTTGATCGCCCAGAATCCCATCTCCGCCGCTTCGGCCGCGCTGTGCGCGAAGCCCCAACCGTGCTCCGGATGGTTACCGAAAGTCAGGTTGGTCAAGTGATGCGATATGTATTCTGAGGATGTAACTGTTCCACTCGCCATTCTCAGTCTCTCATTTTCAAAGTTTCAGGAAACGGTTATTCAGCCTCCACTGCAGCATCCACCCGGACAGTTGCAGCAGTATGAAGGTGAGAAATAGGGAAAATGGACTTAGCGGATCGACCAGTAGGAAGGTTGCACTGAACAACCCGGCCGCCAAAACCATTTTCCCTATTTCACTTGCATAGAGACTGATCACGACCTGCTGAGCCGTCTCGGCAGGGCGCTTGCTGTAGAGAACACGCCAGGTGAAATAGAGATTGGGCAGCAGATACAACAGGCCGCCGATGAGCGCCGAGTAGGACTCGACTGGACTTTTGAGCAACAGCCCGGCGGCAATCGCCAGCAACAGACCGCTCTGAATCAGATATACCTTTAGAAACGCCCGCCTTCCGCGTTTCTGCAACCGTCCGCTGATCACTGTCGGCTGGACTTCTGGTTGCTCTCCAGGCACTGATTTACGCAAAAGCCACCCTATTTCGGACGCAATGTCCCCTTCAAATAGCGGCAAGATTATAGGGTGTAAGGGCCCTCTACTCAACAAAACGTTGAGGCTTTTGCACTAATGTCTTAACAAAGTAGGCGAAGGTAGCAGCCATAATGGCGCTGGGGACCGGTAAGTCCCCGCTGTACTAGCCGAGGCGCTCGAGTATCGCCTCAAGCTCCTCTTCGGACTTGAAACTTAGGCTGATCTTGCCCTTGCCGTTGGCATTGGCACTGACCTCAACCGGTACCGAGAATCGCTGCGTCAGTTGAGTGGCAACGGTTTTGTGGCGTTCACTCGGCTCCGGTTTCGGCTTGGGCAGATGCCGCCCTTCGACGATTTTACGCACCAAGGCTTCGGTCTGACGGACGGAAAAGCCCTTGGCCACGACCTCTTTTCCCGCCTCGATCTGCTGCTCCTCCGTCAGCGGCAGCAGGGCACGGGCATGGCCCATCTCCAGGTCGCCATACTCGAGCATCCGCTTGACCTCTTCGGTCAGGTTCATCAGCCGCAGCAGGTTGGTTATGGTTGAGCGCGATTTGCCAACCGCGTCGGCCACCTGTTGCTGGGTCAGCTCGAATTCGGTCTGCAGCCGGTGCAGGGCGATCGCCTCCTCCATCGGATTGAGGTTTTCACGCTGGATATTCTCGATCAGCGCCATGGCGATCGCCGCTTCGTCAGGCACATCCCGGATCACCACCGGGATGGTGGTGAGACCCGCCATCTGTGCCGCGCGCCACCGGCGCTCACCGGCGATGATCTCGTACATCTCGCTGTCGATCGGACGGATCACGATCGGCTGCATCACGCCCTGCAGTTTGATCGATGCGGCCAGCTCCTCCAGCGCCTGGGGTTCCAGGTCGCGTCGGGGCTGATAACGGCCACGCTGGATCAGTCCCACCGGCATCTCCTGCAGCTTGCCGCTAACGGCAGCGGCTTCAGCAGCCGGGTCCCGCAACGCGTCCGGCTCGTCACCGGCAACACTTACGCTCGAGAGCAACGCATCCAGACCACGTCCGAGTCCACGCTTTTTGACTGCCATCTCTAAATCTCTTCCTGTTCAGTAGCCACAGTCTCACCGGAGCACTCCCGCTCGGTACGCCGAATCAACTCACCGGCTAGCGACAGGTAGGCCAGCGCACCGCGGGAGTTCTTGTCATATTGCAGAGCCGGCATGCCGTGGCTCGGCGCTTCCGCCAGACGCACGTTACGCGGGATCACGGTGCGATAGACGCGGGCACCGAAATACTCCACCAGGTGGTCGGAGACATCCTTGGTCAGACTCATGCGCGGATCGAACATGGTGCGCAGAATTCCCTCGATCTTAAGCTTGGGATTCAGGCGCTTGTTGATCTTGTCGATGGTGCCGACCAGGGAGCTGATCCCCTCCAGGGCGTAGTATTCGCACTGCATCGGGATGATCACGCCGTCGGATGCCGACAGCGCGTTGACGGTGAGCAGGTTCAACGACGGCGGGTTATCGATGAGGATGAAATCGTATCGCTCCAGCAGCGGGATCAGCGCCATCTTGAGGCGAAACTCTCGCCTGGGCATCTGCAGCAGCTCCACCTCGGCGGCGGTCAGGTCACCATTGGCGCCGATCAGATCGTAGCCGCTGGGCAAACCGGTCACCAGAGCCTCTTCTGCACTGGACTGGTCGGTCAGTACCTCATAGACCGAGTGCTCCAGCTGATGCTTGTCGGCACCGCTGCCCATGGTCGCATTGCCCTGGGGATCGAGGTCGATCATCAGCACGCGTTTTTTCGTCGCCGCCAAGGAGGCAGCCAGATTCACGGCGGTCGTGGTCTTGCCGACGCCGCCCTTCTGATTGGTGATCGTGAGGATCTTCGCCACGCTCAGGCTCTCCCTAGGATCAGCAGGTGCCGCTCACCATCCGTATCCGGCAGATTAAGCCGGTGACTGGCTTTCAGTGCATACCCTGGCGGCAGCTGGTTGAGTTCCGCCTCAGGATACAGCCCTTTCATGGCAAGAAAAACACCCCGTTCGGAACACAGGTGCCCGGTCCAGCTCAGCATATCGGCCAGGGAGGCAAAGGCGCGGGACACGATCTGCTCATAGGGCCCCTGGTCGCACTGCTCGACACGGCCGTGGATCACGCTGAGGTTGTCCAGCCCCAGTTCCAGCTTGACCTGATTCTGGAACCGGGTCTTCTTGCCGTTACTGTCCAGCGTGGTGACGTCGAGCTGCGGTCGCGCAATCGCCAACGGAATGCCCGGCAACCCCGGGCCGCTGCCAACATCGATCAGTCGCCCCTCGCCGATCCAGGGCAGGATGCTGAGGCTGTCCACCAGGTGGCGGGTGACCATCTCGGCGGGATCGCGCACCGCGGTCAGGTTATAGGCCTTGTTCCACTTCACCAGCAGCGCCAGATAGGCGAGCAGCCGCTCAATCTTACCGGCGTCGAGATCCAGTTCGAGCGCCGCCAGTTGGCGTTCGAGTTGCGTTTTGTATGCCTGCATCAACCGGCGGCCTTCTGCTGTAACTGACGTTTTTTCAGATACACCAGTAGCAGCGAAATTGCCGCCGGTGTCATGCCCTGAATACGTGACGCCTGGGCCAGGGTTTCCGGACGGTGCTGCTTCAGCTTCGCCTTCAGTTCATTGGACAGACCGCCAACCCCGTCGTAGTCGAAGTCGGCCGGCAACGGGGTGTTCTCCTGGCGCTGCATCTGCGCGATCTCATCCTTCTGCCGGTCGATGTAGCCTGAATACTTCAGCTGGATCTCGACCTGTTCCGCAACCTGCGGATCGGCAACCGACTCGCCCTTGAGCCCGGCGATGTCGGAGTAGGTCAGTTCGGGACGCTTGACCAGATCGGCCAGGCTGTACTCCCGTGTCATCGGCGAGGTCAGCTTGTCTTCGATCTGCGCGGACTCGGCGCTGCGTGGCTGAATCCAGGTATCGCGCAACCTTTGGGTCTCTTGCTCGATCGCTTCCCGCTTGGCACAGAAACGGCTCCAGCGCTCGTCACCGACGATACCCAGCTTGCGCCCCTGCTCGGTCAGCCGCAGGTCAGCATTGTCCTCCCGCAGGATCAGCCGGTATTCCGCGCGGCTGGTAAACATGCGGTAGGGCTCGGAGGTACCGAGGGTGATCAGGTCGTCGACCATGACCCCGATATAGGCTTCGTCACGGCGTGGGTACCAGCTATCCCGGTCCAGCGCCTGGGCGGAGGCGTTGATGCCAGCCAGCAGGCCCTGCGCGCCCGCCTCCTCGTAGCCGGTGGTGCCATTGATCTGACCGGCAAAGAACAAGCCATTGATCGCCTTGGTTTCCAGCGTATGACGCAGGCCCTGAGGGTTGAAGTAGTCATATTCGATGGCGTAGCCCGGCCGGGTGATATGGGCCCGCTCAAAACCGCGCATGGAGCGCACCAGTTCCAGCTGTACATCGAACGGCAGGCTGGTGGAGATGCCGTTGGGGTAGAGCTCGTGCGTGGTCAATCCTTCCGGCTCAACGAATACCTGGTGCTGATCCTTGTCGGCAAAACGGTGGATCTTGTCCTCGATCGATGGGCAATAGCGCGGACCCACACCCCCGATGACGCCGGTATACATGGGTGAACGATCCAGTCCCGAGCGGATAATGTCGTGGGTGCGTTCGTTGGTGTGCGTGATATAGCAGTTGATCTGCTGCGGATGCTCGTCGCGGCTGCCGATGAACGACATCACCGGTGTCGGGGTATCGCCAGGCTGTTCCTGCATCACCGAGAAATCGACACTGCGTGCGTCGATACGCGGTGGAGTGCCGGTCTTCAGCCGATCGACCTGCAACGGCAGCTCGCGTAATCGCTGGGCTAAACGGACAGAGGGGGGATCGCCGGCACGTCCACCCGAGTAATGCTCGAGGCCGATATGAATCACGCCGCCAAGGAAGGTACCGGTGGTCAGGATTACACTCTTGGCGCGAAAACGGATACCGCTCTGGCTAACCACACCGGTGACCCGGTCACCGTCGATGATCAGATCGTCGGCTGCTTGCTGAAACAGCTGCAGGTTGGGTTGGTTTTCCAGGATCTGGCGGATCGCCGCTTTATACAGAACACGGTCGGCTTGGGCACGGGTCGCCCTGACCGCCGGTCCCTTACGGGCATTCAGGGTACGGAACTGGATCCCGCCGCGATCGGTGGCTCTGGCCATGGCACCGTCCAGTGCGTCGATCTCCTTAACCAGATGGCTTTTACCGATACCGCCGATAGCTGGATTGCAGGACATCTGGCCCAGGGTTTCGATGTTATGCGTCAGCAGCAGCGTATGGGCACCCATGCGGGCTGATGCCAATGCTGCTTCAGTACCGGCATGACCGCCACCGATGACGATCACATCAAAGTGGTCAGGATAGTCCACTCAACACCTCTCAGATTGGGGATGACACAGTCGTACGGATGGAGACTGCAGGAAAAGGGGCATGATTATAGCCTCACCGGCGTACGGAAGAAATGGTTAAAAAGTGAACAACGTCTTTTTGACTAACTTCTCTCTTCTTTAAATAGGTTTAGAGAGTTCTCTTATATGAAGAGAGATTGTTATGTCTATTGCTTTTAGTCCCCTCCCGTTCCTTGGAAAACCGCAATTTCCCTCTGTAAAACAGTACTTTAAGAGAATGCTATTGCTGTTCGTGCTGTGCGTATCGGCTGATTACAGCCTATGGATGCTTTGTTGATAAAAGTGCTGGTTACCCACAGGCGAATTTCAGTCACATGCAATCCCCAGCTTCAGCTATCCTAGTTATACATTTTTCCCACAGGTTTTCGTTGATAACTGGGCTGAGTCCGCGGTTGTGAGCGATAGGTTGCGTAATGGCTGAACAACAGGTGGATATTCCGAAGTAACTTGAATCCGCGGCTGTACAAAAGTTGTATGAAATGTGGGTAAGTTATAGTCCAGATTGTCGGCGCATAATTCTGTACATATGTGGGTAAAAATTAATGGATTCAGTGGAATCCAGTATATGTGTAATAAAAACAACGCATTACATTGTATTCTTGCGTGGACTGTCTGTGGTTAACATGTAGGTAACTGGGATGTTATTGCGGCGTTCTGCCCATTAAACTTATTCACACCCCTTGAGTCTGGCGGTGTGTGGATGAAAAATCTGCAAAATCACAGTGAAAATGTGAGTAAAATTCTAATAAAGTTATCCACATTAGCTGTTGGTTAGGCATCAGTAGACGGTATTTGGCGAGATGGCGGGAAAAACTGGCGATCTGAATCTGACTGAAGCGCTGTTTGACGATCAAGAGCGGATCGCCATCGCGGATTCCGCCTGGCTGTTTCGGGGCTACGCCAGGGCGCAGGCATCCGAGATTGTCGAGGCGGTCCGGTCGGTGTTGCGTCAGGCTCCGTTGCGTCAGATGCAGGTACCGGGCGGGCACTGGATGTCGGTTCGAACCAGCAGTTGCGGTGACAAAGGCTGGGTCAGCGATAGCCGGGGTTACCGTTACGCCTGTGAAGATCCATTGACTGGCCGGGCCTGGCCGGCCATACCCCCGCTTTTACTTGAACTGGCAGTCTCCGGTGCTGCTCGCGCCGGTTTCGCGGCTTTCGAGCCCGATGCCTGCCTGATCAACTGCTACCAGCCCGGGGCAAAGATGGGGCTGCATCAGGATCGGGACGAGAAGGACCTCGATGCACCGATTGTTTCGCTCTCGTTCGGTCTGCCGGCGACCTTCATGTTCGGCGGGCTGACGCGACGGGGTTCGGTAAAGCGCTTTCCGCTGTTGCATGGCGATATGCTGGTGTGGGGGGGGCCGTCACGTATGGTCTATCACGGTGTGGCACCGTTGCAGGCGGGAGAGCATCCCATGTTGGGGGCCTGGCGGGTCAATCTGACTTTCCGTCGTGCCGGGTGACGCTTACTGCTCATCCGGTTGCAGGGTGCAGCGGTGCTGGTTGCCCTGCTCGATCTGCAGCGTAGAGTGCGCGATCCCAAAGCCTCTCTCCAGTCCGCTGCGCATCTCGGCCATTGCCGCGTCACCGGGATAGCCCTCCGGCATCACCAGGTGTGCGGTCAATGCGCTTTCCGTCGTACTCATACCCCAGATATGCAGATCGCGCACTTCATGCACGCCCGGTTGCTGCTGCAGGAAATCCATCACCGCCTGCGGATCGATATGCGTCGGCACGGCATTCAACGCCAGTTGTACCGCCTCGCGCAACAGCCCCACCGTACCGAGCAGGATCACCAGTACGATCACCAGACTGATCAGCGGATCCACCCAGTACCAACCGGTGAACATAATCAGGATGCCACTGATAACCACGCCCAGTGATACGGCGGTATCGGCCGCCATATGCAGCCAGGCACCGCGGATATTGATGTCCTGTTTCTGACCACGCATGAACAGCAGGGCGGAGTAGCCATTGATCAGGATGCCGATGCCGGCGACCAGGGTCACGGTGAGGCCGGAGACAGCGGGGCTGTCGAAGAAGCGCTCGATCGCTTCCCAGCCGATGGCGCCACAGGCCAGCAGTAGCAGCATGGCATTACCCAGGGCGGCCAGGATCGAACTGCTGCGCAGGCCGAAGGTAAAGCGTTGGCTTGGGGCGCGGCGGGATAGCAACAGGGCGCTCCAGGCCAGGATCAGACCAAGCACATCGGACAGATTGTGACCGGCATCGGCCATCAGTGCGGTGGAGTTAGCGATAAAACCGAACAGAAATTCGGTGATCACGAAGGCACTGTTCAACGCGATCGCGATGATGAAGGCACGGCCCTGAGTGTTGGCGGGGGTGTGATGATGGTGCTGGTGACCCGCGCGGTGCTGATGCGCCATGTCAAAGATCCCTGTCCCGGTTTACTCTCGGATACCCTAAGCCTGTCATCTCTGAACAGCGAAGAAAAGGGGGACAGAGCCTGGTGGTTTTATCGGTTAATGGGTGATCGAGGTGGAAAACAGATTGACGATCATCACCCCGACGATGATAAATCCGATGCCGATCATGGCGGCCAGGTCGAGCGTCTGGCGGAACAGAACGTAGCCCGCGGCGGCGATCAGCACGATGCCAAGCCCACTCCAGATCGCATAAGCCAGACCCAGGGGAATCTGTTTCAGTACCAGCGACAGGAAATAGAAGGCGCCGATGTAGCAGCCGGCCATGATCAGTGTCGGTACCAGCTGGGTGAACTGCTCCGATTTCTGCAGATAGGTGGTACCCACGACTTCGAGCAGGATTGCCAGCGCGAGAATGGCATAGGTGGAGATGAGTGGCGTCATCGTCTCTACTTTCCGATACAGAACGAGCTGAAGATTCTGCCGAGAAGGTCGTCCGGTGTAAATTCACCGGTAATCTCGCCCAGCACCTGCTGCGCCAGACGCAGATCCTCTGCCAGCAACTCGCCGGCGCCATCGGATTTCAACTGCGCCAGACCGGTTTCGAGCAGCTCACGGGCACGTTCCAGGGCATCGATATGGCGGCGGCGTGCCATGAAGCCTCCCTCCGTGGTACTGGTAAATCCCATTACCGCCTTCAGGTGATCGCGTAACAACTCGACACCGCCGCCTTTCTTGGCCGATAGCGCGATAAGTGTGTGCTCACCAACCTGTTCGATGCGGGGGGATTCTCCGCTCAGATCCGCCTTGTTGCGGATCAGCGTCAGGTGGCTGAGATCATCGAGATGCTCGCCCAGTTCCGGCCACAGGCTCAGCGGGTCGGTGGTCTCAGAGCGGGTGCTGTCGACCATCATCAGAATACGATCGGCGTTACGGATCTCGGCCCAGGCGCGGTCGATGCCGATGCGCTCCACTTCGTCCGGGGCATCGCGCAGTCCGGCGGTATCGATAATATGCAGCGGCATGCCGTCGATATGGATATGTTCGCGCAGCACGTCGCGGGTGGTGCCCTCGATATCGGTAACGATGGCGGTTTCGCGTCCGGCCAGTGCGTTGAGCAGGCTCGACTTGCCGGCGTTGGGGCGACCGGCGATCACCACACTCATCCCCTCGCGCAGCAGACTGCCCTGGCGCGCCTCCTGGCGGACCTGGGCCAGGCGCTGGAGTATGGTCTCGAGATCGCTCTGTACCTTGCCGTCGGCGAGGAAATCGATCTCCTCCTCGGGAAAGTCGATCGCCGCCTCGACGTAGATGCGCAGCTGGATCAACGCCTCCACCAGTTCATGTACCCGTCGCGAGAAAACCCCCTGCAGTGAACGCAGGGCGCAACGTGCGGCCTGTTCCGATGAGCTGTCGATCAGGTCCGCGATCGCTTCGGCCTGGGCCAGATCCAGTTTATCGTTGAGGAAGGCGCGCTCGGAAAACTCGCCGGGCCGGGCCGGGCGTGCGCCCAGTGCGATCAGCTCCTGCAGCAGCAGATCCAGGATGATCGGGCCGCCGTGACCCTGGAACTCCACCACATCTTCTCCGGTGAAGGAGTTGGGGCCGGGGAAGTAGATCGCGATCCCCTGGTCCAACTCCTCGCGCTGCTGGTTCAGAAATGCGGCGAAATGCGCGTGTCGGGGCTGGGGAGTGAAACCGAGCAGGCGCTCGGCCAGCGCCAGTGCCTGGGGACCGGAGACACGGATAATCCCGACGCCCCCACGGCCCGGTGGGGTTGCTTGCGCAACAATGGTGTCTTGATTGATCTGCATAGCCTGGGTCCTGGAGTTTACTCGTCTTCTGCCGCGTACACCTGCGTTTGCGGGAACGCATAGATCCTAAACATAAAAAGGCTCCCGCAGGAGCCCTTTTTATCAATCTGGCCGTTAGGCCGTCTTGGTATCGCCCGCCTCGATCTGGCGGTTGATGATCCACTGTTGGGCGATCGACAGGACGTTGTTGACCAGCCAGTACAGTACCAGACCTGCCGGGAACCAGAGGAAGAAGAAGGTGAAGATGATCGGCAGCAGCTTCATGATCTTCGCCTGCATCGGATCGGGCGGCGTCGGGTTCAGCATCTGCTGAATGAACATGGTGACACCCATCAGGATCGGCAGGATGAAGTAGGGATCCATCTGCGACAGGTCCTGGATGTAGCCGAAGAAGGGCGCGTGGCGCAGTTCGACCGACTCCATCAATACCCAGTACAGGGCGATGAACACCGGCATCTGCACCAAAATCGGCAGACAGCCGCCCAGCGGATTGATCTTCTCCTTCTGGTACAGCTTCATCATCTCCTGGGACATCTTCTGGCGGTCGTCGCCAAACTGCTCCTTCAGGCGCTGCATCTCGGGCCCAAACTTGCGCATCTTCGCCATCGACTTGAACGCCTTGGCGTTGAGCTGGAACAGCGCAATCTTAACCAGCAGGGTGATGCCGATGATGGCCAGGCCCCAGTTGCCGACCAGCGAGTGGATCCACTTCAGCAACATGTACAGTGGTGAGGCGATCCACCACAGGATGCCGTAGTCGACGGTCAGCTTCAGGTTGGGTGCAGTCGCCTCCATCTGCTCCTGGTCTTTCGGACCGGCGTAGAAGGTGGCGCTGACACTCTGGTTCTGTCCCGGCGCCACCTCGAACGAGGGCGACAGGAAGCCGACAATGTAGTTGCCGTTCAGCTTGCGTGACTGGTAGCTGTACTCGGCACCGGGTGCCGGAATCCAGGCGCTGACGAAATAGTGCTGGACCATCGCGACCCAACCGTCCTGGCTGCTGGCGCTGAAGCGCTCCTCATCCATATCGTCGAAGTTGACCTTCTGGTAGTTGTTCTCGCCAGTGGAGAACACCGCGCCCAGGTAGGACTGCATGCCCATTGAGGTCTGCTGCGAGGGATCAGCGCTACTGTCGCGCTTGATCTGGCCGAACAGCACACCCTGCCAGGGTTCCTGGCTCTGGTTGTCAACGATGTAGTCGAGGCCGATACGATACTGACCGCGAGTGAAGGTGAAACGCTTGGTCAACTTGACGCCATCGGTCTGGACCAGGGTCAGATCCACATTGAGGCTGTCCTGCTCGCCGAGCTGGAAATCGGTAGCGCTGACCTGATACACCGGGCGGCCGCTTTTCTTGCCATCGGGACCATCGCGTCCAACCAGACCACTCTGGGCGACATAGGTGCGGTTGGCATTCTGTTCCAGCAGCACGAACGGCTCGCCTGAGTTGAGCGCCGATTCCTGCTTGGGCAGTGCGACCTGAATGATATCCCCGCCGTGCGGATCGATCAGCACCTGCAGTACATCGGTGCTGACGCTGATCAGCTGGTTGGCATTACCTGCTGCAGCGCCCTGGGCCTGATCGGCCGGGTTGGATACCTGCGGAATATCGGCAGTGGGCACCCCGGCAGCGGCATCCGATGCGACACCGGCCGCCGGCAGTTCGCCGTTGGCGCTATTGCTGTAGGCGGACACGCTGGGGGCCTGTTGCTGGGCTGTAGCCTGCTGTTGGGCGGGACCGTAGTCCTCGTTCCACTGCAGTACCAGCATGTAGGAGATGAGTGCCAAGGCGGCAATCAGTATGACTCGCTGTACATCCATGGCGAAGGGACCATCAACTATTTCTGTGAGCTTTTTGGGCTTTTTTGATCAATCTGGACCAGCAGCGCTCAATCATCTTGTGCAGCTCGGGGTTTTCGAGCTCATCCAGACCACGTCGGGCCAGAACGACGATATCCACATTGGGGAGCTGATGCTGATGCAGGCGAAAAGACTCGCGAATGATACGCCGAACGCGGTTGCGTTTGACAGCCCGACGGATGTTTTTTTTGGAAATAACAAAGCCGATGCGGGGATGTTCAAGGTTATTGGGGGAGGAGAGTATGAGCAGTGGTTGCTCGGATACCTTGAACGCGGCCTTATCGAACACGCGCTTGAAATCCCCGCCAGTTAATAAGCGTAACTGGCGGGGATATTCGAATTCAGCCATGCAGACGTTTAATCCTGCTGGCAGAATTAAACGGTAAGGCTTTTACGGCCTTTGGCGCGACGACGGTTCAGAACCTGACGGCCATTCTTGGTTGCCATGCGAGCACGGAAACCGTGGGTGCGATTGCGCTTAAGTACGCTCGGTTGGAATGTTCTTTTCATTGCCTCAGTCCTACTAACGTTCTGTACGTGAGGTGCTGATCCACGTATAGGTAAAAATCAAGACGCGAGATTCTAGTTAATCGCTATGCCAGATGCAAACTTTTTATCCAGCTTTTCGCGACGGGAAGGGAGTTTGGGGGCATATAGAAGAAATGAGGCAGTCTGTCCCCTGGCTGAAGCATGGGATTCTGGTAGCTCGGACGCGGCGTGCAGGAGTCGAAGCCGCAGCATTGCTAAATTCTGTTTGTAACTTTAAATAGAATAATAAAAACATATATATAAACTGTTCATAAGGCTATTGAAAGCTTGTTTTCAACTTGTGTTTGTTGGATTTTTGGTGGATAAGGCCGGGCTGGTGCGCTTGGCGTACAGGCGAAGAGCCTGAAATCATCGAATCTGAAAAAGTTTGCCCACAGCTGTGTATAACTGCTCTTTGAATGGGTAGAATAGCGGGCAGTTCAAACTAAGACGGCTGTCCGGTCGGTGATGACCAGCGCAGTCGCGATAATTATCAAAGTCAAAGTGCTTTATCAGGGGTTAAAGGGATGTCGGTCGAACTTTGGGAGCAGTGCCTGAAGAGCCTGCAGCAGGAGTTTCCTGCCCAGCAGTTCAATACCTGGATACGTCCGCTGCGGGCGGATGGCTCTGATAACGCACTGGTGCTGCTGGCGCCCAATCGTTTCGTGCGTGATTGGGTGGCGGACAAGTTCCTCTCCCGTATCCGCCAGGTGGTCGCGGATGTCAGTGGTGATATCAGTACCGAAGTTCGCCTGGATATCGCTGGTCGTGCTGCTGCCGGCATGGGAGCCGCTGAGGTAACCTCCAGCGCTCGTCGACGTACCGCGCCGATTCGCAAGCGTGTTGTGGCCAGTACGGTGCCGGAGATGGCGCCGCGGGCAAGGTTCTCGCCCGTTCCCGAGCCTGAGCCCGAGGACATGGACCAATCCGCCGGTCTTGCGCCCGCTCCGGTCGAGGGCAACAGCTTCCACCCCGAGCCGCAGCTCGAGCTCGATATGCTGCCCAGTGACGAGGTGATGCGTCCACGTCAGGAGCGTCGGGTCGAGGTCGAGGGCAGTGTTCGTCATCAGTCCAATCTGAACCCCTCGTTCACCTTCCAGTCGTTCGTTCAGGGTAAGTCCAACCAACTTGCGCTGGCGGCGGCCCAGCAGGTGGCTGACAACCCGGGCGGTGCGTATAACCCGCTGTTCATCTACGGTGGCGTCGGCCTCGGTAAGACCCACTTGATGCATGCGGTGGGTACCGAGATGCTCAAACGCAACCCCAACGCACGTATCGTCTACCTGCACTCTGAGCGCTTCGTCGCCGATATGGTCAAGGCGCTGCAGCTTAATGCGATCAACGACTTCAAGCGCTACTACCGTTCGGTGGATGCGCTGCTGATCGACGATATCCAGTTCTTTGCCGGCAAGGAGCGTTCCCAGGAGGAGTTTTTCCACACCTTCAACGCGCTGCTTGAGGGCGGTCAGCAGATGATTCTGACCTCGGACCGCTACCCGAAGGAGATCAGTGGCGTCGAGGAGCGTCTCAAGTCCCGCTTCGGTTGGGGACTGACGGTGGCGATCGAGCCTCCTGAGCTGGAGACGCGGGTGGCGATCCTGATGAAGAAGGCGCAGGAGGCCAAGGTGAACCTGCCGGACGATTCCGCGTTCTTCCTGGCGCAGAAGATTCGCTCCAACGTGCGCGAACTCGAAGGTGCGTTGAAGCGGGTTATCGCCAACGCCCACTTTACCGGCAACGCGATCAATACACCGTTTATAAAAGAGTCACTTAAGGACCTGCTGGCATTGCAGGATAAACAGGTTAGTATTGACAACATCCAGCGCGTTGTTGCGGATTATTACAAGATCAAGGTCGCCGATCTGTTGTCGAAACGACGCAGCCGCTCGGTGGCCAGACCACGCCAGGTGGCGATGAGTCTGGCCAAGGAGCTGACCAACCACAGCCTGCCGGAGATCGGCAATGCGTTTGGTGGCCGAGATCACACCACGGTGCTCCATGCCTGTCGCAAGATCAAAGAGTTGCGAGAGAGTGATACGGACATCGCCGAAGATTACAAAAACCTGCTGCGTCATCTGACGGCGTAGTGATCGGATCCTGACAAGGTAGACAGCCATGAGATTCGTAATTTCCCGTGAAGCCCTGATCAAGCCGTTACAGCTGGTAGCCGGTGTAGTGGAACGTCGTCAGACGCTGCCCGTGCTCTCCAACATCCTGCTCGTCGCCGAGGGTAATCAACTTTCATTGACCGGTACGGATCTGGAGGTTGAGCTGATCGGACGGGTTGAGTTGGATGAGCCAGCTGAAGCCGGATCAGTGACCGTCCCGGCGCGCAAACTGATGGATATTTGTAAGTCGCTGTCCGACGACGCCAGGATCGAGCTTGAACTCTCCGGTCAGAAGATGGTGATCAAGTCCGGTCGCAGCCGCTTCTCGCTGTCGACGCTGCCGGCCAGTGAGTTCCCCAATGTGGAGGACAGTCCGCAGGCGATGCAGCTGACCCTGCCGCAGGCGGCGCTGCGCCACCTGATCGAGCAGACCGGCTTCTCCATGGCGCAGCAGGATGTGCGCTACTACCTGAACGGTATGCTGCTCGAGGTGCGCGATGGCACGCTGCGCGCGGTCTCCACCGACGGCCACCGTCTGGCCACCGCGATCAGCGATGTCGAAGTGGAGGACGGTATCCAGCACCAGATCATCGTGCCGCGCAAGGGTATTCTCGAGCTGGCACGCCTGCTTCAGGGCGGCGACAATCCGGTTAGCCTGGTGATCGGTGCCAACCATATCCGCGCCAACGTCGGTGACTTTACCTTCACCTCCAAGCTGGTCGACGGCAAGTTCCCCGATTATCAGCGTGTAATCCCGCGTAACGGTGACAAGACGATGCTGGGTGATCGTCTCGAGCTGCGTCAGGTATTCAGTCGTATCGCCATCCTCTCCAACGAGAAGTACCGCGGTGTGCGCCTGTCGCTCTCGGACGGTATGCTACAGGTGATGGCGAACAACCCAGAGCAGGAGGAAGCGGAAGAGACGGTGGCGGTCGATTATGAGGGCGGCACGCTCGAGATCGGTTTTAACGTCAACTATCTGCTCGATGTGCTCTCCATCCTGAACTCTGACGTGGTGCGCTTTACCCTGTTCGACTCCAACTCCAGCGCATTGATCGAAGGTTTCGAAGAGCCGGATTCAACCTACGTTGTCATGCCAATGCGCATGTAATAGACGATGTAAGTACACACTAACAAGGTTGGTGTGTACTTACTTCCATCATCGATTTCGCTATGTTGATCTCTCAACTGCAGGTCCGGAACGTGCGCAATCTGAGCGCCGTGGAGTTGCAGCCCGCCTCACGTATCAATCTCCTTTATGGAGAGAACGGCAGTGGTAAAACCAGTCTGCTTGAGGCTATCCATCTGCTCGGCCTCGGTCGCTCCTTCCGCACCCAGCAATATCGTCAGCTGATCCAGAGCGAGCGAGATGAGCTGCTGGTGTTTTCACAGATCGATCCGTTCAATAGGGGAGAGTCTCGTCCCCTGGGTGTGAGCCGGGCGCGCGAGGGTGAGCTTCGCGTTCGTTACGCCGGTGAAAGTATCGGCTCCGCCGAACTTGCCAGCCTGATGCCGCTGCTGGTGATCAACTCCGACACCTTTGCTCTGCTGGAGGGATCCCCCTCTGTTCGGCGCCAGTTTATCGACTGGGGCGGATTCCACTCGGATCCCGGTTTTATCCGGCTTTGGCGTGGATTTCATCGTGTACTGAAACAGCGAAATTCACTGCTGAAATGTGGTAAAATCGACAGTCGCGTCAGGGCGCTCTGGGACACGGAGCTGGTCGCCTTTGCCGAGCCTTTGACCGCGCTGCGTAGCGCCTATGTCGAAGCGTTGATTCCGGTGTTCGAGGAGATTCTGTCCGAACTGTTGTCCGGTGTGCAGGTCCAACTGCGCTTCTCTGCCGGCTGGGATGCCAAGCGTTCATTGGCCCAGGTGTTGGAGGAGAACTTTGAGCGTGATCTGCGCCAGGGGTTCAGTAGCAGTGGACCCCAGCGTGCCGATCTGCGCTTCAGGGTAGAGGGGCAGGACGCGGCCGAACGGCTGTCGCGGGGGCAGAAAAAGCTCGTCGTGAGTGCGTTGAAACTGGCCCAGGGTGCGCTGTTTCATCGTCAGAGTCAGCGTGCCTGCGTCTACCTGATCGACGATCTACCGTCGGAGCTGGATGAGCGACACTGCCGCCAGTTCTGCCGTTTTTTGGAAAAGAGCGCCAACCAGTGCTTCATCACCTGTGTTGACCCCGGTTTGCTGAGCCGTGTCTGGAAAGAGGATACGGCGTTGGCACTGTTCAGGGTCGATCAGGGAACAATATCGCAGTCTGCTGCACCAGGAGAATGAGATGAGTGGTGAAAACCAGAGCTATGATTCGTCCAGTATCAAAGTACTGAAAGGGCTGGATGCTGTACGTAAGCGCCCCGGCATGTATATCGGGGACACGGACGATGGCAGTGGTTTGCATCATATGGTGTTCGAGCTGGTCGACAACGGTATCGACGAGGCGCTCGCCGGTCACTGTTCCGAGATCGGCGTGATTATCCATCAGGATGAGAGCGTGACCGTATCGGATAACGGCCGTGGTATCCCCACCGATATCCACAAGGAGGAGGGGGTCTCCGCCGCCGAGGTGATCATGACCGTGCTGCATGCCGGCGGCAAGTTCGACGACAACACCTACAAGGTATCCGGCGGTCTGCACGGTGTGGGTGTATCGGTGGTAAACGCCCTGTCCAGCGAGCTGCGCCTGACCATCCGCCGCGCCGGCCAGGTTCACGAACAGGTCTACCACCACGGTGTTCCCCAGGCGCCGCTGGCGGTCATCGGCGAAACCGAAGGTACCGGCACCATCGTCCGGTTCAAGCCCTCGGAAGCGACCTTCAGCAACATCAACTTCCAGTACGATATCCTGGCCAAGCGCCTGCGCGAGCTGTCGTTCCTGAACTCCGGCGTGCGCATCCGACTCAAGGATGAGCGTAGCGGTCGCGAGGAGGTATTCGAATATGAGGGCGGTCTGGCGGCATTCGTCGAGTTCCTGAACCAGAACAAGTCGCCGATCAACAAGATTTTCCACTTCAACGCCATGCATGAGAACGGCGTTGGTGTCGAAGTTGCGATGCAGTGGAACGACAGCTTCCAGGAGAGCCTGCACTGCTTTGCCAACAACATTCCTCAGCGTGATGGCGGTACCCACCTGTCCGGTTTCCGCGCCGCGCTGACACGCTCGTTGAACGGTTATATCGAGTCCGAGCAACTGAACAAGAACGGCAAGGTCAGCACCAGTGGTGACGACAGCCGTGAGGGCCTGACCGCGATCATTTCGGTCAAGGTACCGGACCCCAAATTCTCCTCGCAGACCAAGGACAAACTGGTGTCCTCGGAGGTGAAAACCGCTGTTGAGCAGATGATGGCGCAGTTCCTCAACGATTACCTGTTGGAGAACCCGCAGGACGCCAAGGCGGTGGTGCAGAAGATGATCGATGCTGCCCGTGCCCGTGAGGCGGCGCGTAAGGCGCGTGAGATGACCCGTCGCAAGGGTGCGCTGGATATCGCCGGTCTGCCCGGCAAGCTGGCGGATTGCCAGGAGAAGGATCCAGCGCTCTCAGAACTCTACCTGGTGGAGGGTGACTCCGCAGGCGGCTCGGCCAAGCAGGGGCGCGATCGTCGCACCCAGGCGATCCTGCCGCTCAAGGGTAAGATCCTCAACGTGGAGAAGGCCCGCTTTGACAAGATGCTGACCTCGGCCGAGGTAGGCACGCTGATCACCGCGCTGGGTTGTGGTATTGGTCGCGATGAGTACAACATCGAGAAGCTGCGCTACCATCGCATCATCATCATGACCGATGCGGACGTGGATGGTTCGCACATCCGTACCCTGCTGTTGACCTTCTTCTTCCGTCAGCTGCCGGAACTGATCGAGCGCGGCTATATCTATATCGCCCAGCCGCCGCTATACAAGGTCAAGAGGGGTAAGCAGGAGCAGTACCTCAAGGACGATGACGCGATGGAGAACTACCTGCTGCAGGGGGCTCTGGACGGCGCTGCGCTCTATATCAGCGAGGAGGCGCCGCCGGTTTCCGGTGAGGCGTTGGAGGATCTGGTCAGCCGTTACCGTAAGGTTGAGCGCACCATCGAGCGCTTGGGCAAACTCTATCCGAAAGCGGTATTGAATCAACTGCTCTATCTGCCGACGATAACTGTCGAGGAGTTGGCGTCGAAAGAGACTGTTGAGGGCTGGGTCGCAAGTCTCAATGAGGCACTGATCGCACATGCCACCAGCAGCGCCGAAAGCTACGAGTGCCGGGTCGAGCTGGACCGCGAGCACAGCCTGTACCTTCCGCGTATTCGGCATATTCACCACAGTGTGGAAACCGATTATCAACTGGACCTGGATCTGTTCCGGTCGCGTGATTTCCAGTCGATTGTGCAGTTGGGCAACGAGCTGCAGTCACTGCTCGAAGATGGTGCCTTCCTGCAGCGGGGTGAGCGCCGCTTCAGCCTGAGCGATCTGGGCGCCGGTATACGCTGGTTGATGGATCTCTCGCGCCGTGGCAACACCATCCAGCGCTACAAGGGTCTGGGTGAGATGAACCCGGATCAGCTCTGGGAAACTACCATGGACCCGAATGCTCGTCGTATGCTTCAGGTCTCCATTGACGATGCCATCGCGGCCGATCAGCTGTTCACAACGCTGATGGGGGATGAGGTTGAACCGCGTCGTAACTTCATCGAAGCCAACGCGCTGAATGTGGCCAACCTCGACGTGTGATACTTGTCATGTCAGATCTCATTTAGCGTGAAACGCCGTCTCATTAATGTGAAATGGCGTCTCATTTAGGATGAAATGGGGATGAAAAAAGCAGCCGATTGGCTGCTTTTTTGTTGGGTGTCTATCCTGTCTTTCAAGCGCTGTGATCGCCTAGGTATTCGGACCCGCAACAGTGGGCCGGCAATTGCCTGGAAAAGGCTACACAGCTTTCTGCATCATTGCCTGAAGCGCATCACTGATCCCTTTGCGGTAATCAGTCGCTTGCAAGCCATAGGCGGACTCGATCTTGCTGCTGTCAAAGCAGTAGTCATTGTCAAACTGGTACATCATCTCCCGGTTTTCGCGCAGCACCGGCACGAACAGAGCCATGAGGCCTAACAGCCAGCGAGGCGCCACCTGCAGCTTGCAGGCTTGCCCTGACAACTCGCAGGCCAGACGGACAAAGTCGGCACCTGAAAGCCGCTCCTTGCTGGTTGGCAGGTGCCAGGTCTGGCCATATGCCTGTGGGGTTCGTCCCAGCAACGCTATTGCCGAACCGATATCCGGTACGTAGGTAAACGTATGCACCTTATCCGGATCACCTATCCACTGGGGGGCTTTGCCTGCCGCAAGTCGGGAAAATACAGTCGCGTGGGGGAAGCTGTTTGTGACCTTGGGACCATAGAAGTCGGCTGAGCGTGCAATCATCGCCTGCAGATTGCCACTGCTTATTTCATCCAGCAGCATGCTGGCGATCTTTGCTCTCACTTCACCTTTCTTGCTGATTGGATTGAAAGGCGTTTCCTCTGTCATTGCGCCTTCGACCTGTCCATAGGCATACACATTGTCCAGGAACACGAGGCGGGCGCCGTGACGGGTGCAGGCGTCGATAACATTGCGCATCACGCGTGGCCATTGCGCCTGCCATACGGATACGTCGTATTTCAGACCGGCGAGTAAGTAGACGACTTCGCTACCCGCGACGGCGTTGGCTGTCGCCTCAGCATCCAACAGATCGGCAGTGAAGGTGTCGTCCGTCGGATTGACCTTCTGTGGATTCCGGCTTACCTGCCGAATAGCGGTATGGTTTCCAGCTAGTGCACGAGACAGCTCTTGTCCTACTACTCCATTAGCACCGAGTATCGTGTGCATTTCCATAATCTCCCTAACGAGTATTAAATGCCACTTCATGTGGCGACATCGCTTAGGGTAACGCACTTCGATTATCGTTTTGCGAACAAAACTGCAATTCCCTCCCTGAATAGGCGCCGTATATGAGAGCCGAGGCTGGTTTCACGTGGAACCTGAAGAGTCATCGCGGGCATGCACACCGAGAACGAGGATGAACCTGTCGTGGTATCACCCGCTACTGCATGTCTTTGCAGCAGCACTCCTGTTCGATTTTCACAGCATATCACGCGGGGTTGGTCGCCACAGGAGTGCAGGTATTCATATAGCGTGTTGATCTGGGCGCCGATGAAAAACCTGTCGTCATGCTTCATACGGCGCTACTCTTCAAGCTTGAGGTGAAGTATAGATGCCATGTTGGGATTGCCATTTGTGCTGTCTAGATTAGCGATTAGCGCCTTCATGAGGCTATTGGCTTGTGTGTCGCATTCGATTCCACAAAAGCTGATATAACGGTTGGTAGCGGTAATCATGGACATGGTTTAATCCCCCGGCCTTCGGTGACGATAAATACGCTACTTGTAGCCGGGTGAGAGATGAATTCGTCTGTTCTGTAGGGATGGGGCCCACGCCCGTTAACTGGTTGATCCAGCTGCGGCTCCCTTTACGGCTAGCCTCAGCGCTGTCCTACTTCGGTGCCTTTGAGGTGCGCGGCCAGCGCGCTGTCCATGGTCTTGGCGTGGAGGTCGAACCATCCTGGCAGTCCTTCATTCAGCCAGATACGCGCCATCGCTGTCTTCCCCGCGGTTGCGCGCCGGGCGAACCGCTCCAGTTCACCGAGTGTGCGTTGATGATCTGCACGATGCTCGGCATAGGAGGGAAAGGCCGTCTCTATCATGCGCTGTTCCTCGACACTGAAATGCTGCTGTGTGTGTTCGAACAGTTTGTTTAGTGAGGCAGCAAACTGGTCACCGCTCTCACCGGTAGCCTCCTGGCAGAGCTGTAAAAATTCAATATGGGTTTGGTCCATATTGCCGTCGCCAAGGCGGTAGTAGGTATTAAACTCACAGAGCATCTCATCGATCTTCGGCATCTTCTCTACAGGCTCCTGATTGTTGATGGGCGTCTTTAAATAAGCTACTGCAACCTGTGTGCCAGTGGGGCTGAACCCGGGTCGCGCGGTAGTGTGCGACGCTTGGGCGGTAAGCCGATGCTAGGGTATTCGATGTTTCACGTGAAACAAGGGTTGAGTGTTCGTTTGCGTTGAGGGCAAAGTGTGCGGAGACAAAAAAAGGCCCCTGTATCAGGGGCCTCTGTGTTTCAGGCAGGTAGATCAGCCAGCTATGAGCGAGATGTCGGCTACACCGAGGAATAGATTCCTGAGCCGCTGCAGCAGCGCTAAGCGGTTGTTGCGTACCGCCTCGTCATCGGCCATTACCATGACATCTTCAAAGAAGCGGTCGACCGGGCCCTGGAGTTGAGCGAGAGACTCAAGCGCTTGTTCATAGGCGCCTTCCGCGAATAGCGGTTGGATCTCCGCTTCCAACTTGTCGACCTGGGTGGCCAGTGCCTTTTCGGCATCATCCGATAGCAGCGCAGGGTTAACCTCGGTGCTGATCGCACCCTCCTGTTTGCTTAGGATGTTGCTGACACGCTTGTTGGCTGCTGCCAGCGACGCCGCCTCATTCAGCGTGCGGAAGTGTGCCACAGCACGAACTCGGCGGTCGAAATCCAGCGGCCGGCTCGGGCGCAGGGTATGCACGGCCAGGTAATTGTCGACGCTGATGCCTCGCTCTTCGTACCAGGCGCGGAACCGCTCAAGCATGAACTCCAGCACCTGTTCTGTCGCAGTTGCTTTTGCCGGCAGTTCGCCGTGGAGCTCGGTGGCCGCTGCGAGTAGGGATTTCAGGTCCAGCTCAAGCTCGCGCTCGACGATGATGCGCAGAACACCAAGCGTAGCGCGGCGCAGCGCAAAGGGATCTTTCGATCCAGTAGGTGGCTGGTTGATGCCGAACAGTCCAACGAGTGTGTCGAGACGGTCCGCGATGGCAACCGCGATACCGGTACGGGTCTGGGGTAGTTCATCACCGTGGAAGCGTGGCATGTAGTGTTCGTTCTGAGCCAGTGCCACCTCTTCCGGTTCGCCGTCATTCTGCGCGTAGTGGAAGCCCATGAGGCCCTGAAGTTCAGGGAACTCGAGAACCATGTCCGATACCAGGTCGGTCTTGCAGAGTATCCCTGCTCGCTCCGCTTGCACGGCGTCGCCACCGATCTGCTCGGCCACCAGGTGTGCGAGTTTGGAGATGCGAACGCTCTTGTCGTAAACGGTACCAAGCTCTTTCTGGAAAACGATCTTCTTCAGAGCGTCGACGCGTGATTCGAGGCTGTGCTTTTTATCGGTCTCGAAGAAGAACGCTGCATCCGACAAACGCGGACGGATCACCTTCTCGTTGCCCTCTATCACCTGCTGTGGATCTTTGGATTCGATGTTGGCTACGGTGATGAAGTAAGGCATTAATTTGCCGTCGGCATCCAGAAGGTGGAAGTACTTCTGGTTGTCCGCCATGGTGGAGATCAGCGCCTGGGCCGGGACATCCAGGAAGCGCTCTTCAAATCGCCCGGTCAGTGCGACCGGCCACTCGTTCAAGGCCGTCACCTCGTCCAGCAGACCAGGGTCGATCTCGACCTGCCCGCCTACGCGCGCCGCTTGGGCGAGCAGTTGGTTACGGATCAGCTCGCGACGGCTGTCGAAATCGGCGAGAACCTTGCCCTTCTCCTTCAGCACGTTGGCATACTCGCGGCCGGCGAACAGCTCGATCGGTTCGTTATAGTGGAAACGGTGGCCCCGGGTATGACGGCCGGCTTGGTGACCAAGCAGTTTGCAAGGAACTACTTCGTCTCCCAGCAGCATGACGACCCATTTCACCGGGCGCACGAATTCGGCCCGTGATGAACCCCAGCGCATACGCTTGGGTATCGGCAGGTTGTCCAGCGCGTTGCCAACGATCTCAGGTAGCAGCGGCGCGACAGGTTGGGCTGGGTTGATCTGCTCGAAGCTGATTTTGCCATCAACCTCGGTAAGCTGATCGATGCTGGTGCCGCACTTACGCGCGAAACCTTCCAGTGCCTTACTGGGGTTGCCCTCTTTATCGTAAGCGATGCTCGCTGGCGGCCCTTGTACCAGGGTGCGACTTTCGGCGACCTCGGTGGGCAGCTCAATGATCAGCAGTGCCAGGCGACGGGGCGCGGCATAGGATGTGAAGTTGAGGCTGCCGATAGCCGTTTCGCCAAGCAGTGCCGTGAGCCCTTTGCGGACCTCGTTCTCCAATGCTTCCGACAGTGTCTTGAGCGCTTTAGGCGGGAGCTCTTCGGTGCCGAGCTCAAACAGAAAATCCTTGGCTGACATCAGTGCTTCTCCTCCTGGCTGGCGGCAATCACCTCATCACGCAGCTCTGGGTCTGCGAGCGGAAAGCCCAGCTTCTTGCGGGCGTTGAAATAGGCATGAGCCACGTCGCGGGCCAGCGTGCGTACACGCAGTATGTAGCGCTGGCGCTCGGTGACAGAGATGGCATGGCGTGCGTCGAGCAGGTTAAAGGTGTGCGATGCTTTCAGCACCTGCTCATAGGCGGGCAGCGGCAGAGGCGTTTCGAGTGCCAATAGCTTGTTGCACTCCCGCTCGTGATAATCGAAATTTCCGAACAGGGTGTCAACGTCCGCGTGCTCAAAGTTGTAGGTGGACTGCTCCACTTCGTTCTGATGGTAAACATCGCCGTAGGTGACAATAGTGCCGTCCGGACTGCGTGACCACACCAGGTCGTACACGCTGTCGACTTTCTGCAGGTACATGGCGATACGTTCCAGACCGTAGGTGATCTCGCCGGTGACCGGGTAGCACTCCAGGCCGCCCGCCTGCTGGAAGTAGGTGAACTGGGTTACCTCCATGCCATTGAGCCAGATCTCCCAGCCCAAGCCCCAGGCGCCAAGCGTCGGTGATTCCCAGTTGTCCTCGACGAAACGGATATCGTGTACCAGGGGGTCAATGCCGATGCGCGCCAGTGAGCCGAGGTATAGCTCCTGGAAATTATCCGGATTGGGTTTGAGTACTACCTGGAACTGATAGTAATGCTGCAGGCGGTTGGGGTTTTCACCGTAGCGGCCGTCGGTTGGGCGACGGCTCGGCTGGACATAAGCAGAACGCCAGCGCTCAGGTCCGATGGACCTCAGGAATGTGGCCGGATGGAAAGTGCCGGCACCGACTTCAAGATCCAGCGGCTGCACAATGACGCAGCCCTGCTCGGCCCAAAACTGCTGCAGAGCGAGGATCAGTCCCTGGAAAGTGCTAACGTCTGGATTAACCTTGTCAGTCACGGAAATCACCATTGAGTTCGAAGTGGACAAAATAAGGCCCGAATTATACATGATTGGTTGTGCTTAGTGGTTCTATCGCGCTCCTCCCGGGACTGAAATCTGTGGGGTCCCGGTACCGGCGTTGTTGGTGCTGAGCTTGGCAGGTTTGGCTGGCGGTTTATAATGCCGCGAAACCTCATTAACGCATTGGTGTCGTCTTGAAAGAGTTTAAGGTTCTGTCCGCCATTGTGGCGATGGCCGCTGTATCCCTGTTGCCGCTGAGTTGGGCCCAGGCACTGGGGCGTACACTGGGGCGCAGGATTTACGCCAAGGGCGAACGTAACCAACTTCATAATGTCACGCGCGCCAATATCGGTATCTGTTTTCCTACGCTTGACGATGTTTCACGTGAAACACTGATTCGCGAGAGTCTGGAGCAGACAGGCTGTTCGCTCGCCGAGATGGGCCTGTCCTGGTTCTGGTCACCAAAGCGGGTGTTGAAAAAAGTGCGCAGCGTACAGGGTGAGGAGCTTATCGCGGACGAGTTGCGCGAGGGCCGAGGTATCCTGTTGATTGCGCCGCACCTGGGTAACTGGGAGGTGATGAACCTTTATCTTTCACAGCACTATCCCGTTACGGCGATGTATAAGCCGCCCAAGCAGAAGTTGCTGGATAACCTGATTCTGAAGCGCCGCGCCCGCCTGGGCTCTCAAATGGCCCCAGCTGATGCTAAAGGGGTGCGTATGGTGATCAAGGCGCTGCGTAAGGGTGGCATCGTGGGCATACTGCCTGATCAGGAACCGGATCGTTCGGGTGGCGTCTATGCGCCGTTCTACGGCGAGCCAGCACTGACCATGAAGCTGCTGCCCCAGTTGGCGGCGCAGACCGGTGTTCGGGTGTTCTGCGGCTACGGAAAACGTCTGGATAACGGCGAAGGGTTTGAGCTGCGTTTCTCGCCGGCCGATCCCGATATCGGTAGCAAGGACCTGGTCTCAGCGGCCACGGCAATGAATATGAGCATCGAGCGCTGTGTTGATGAGTGCCCGGCGCAATACCAGTGGGAATATAAGCGCTTCAACACCCGTGAGGATAGCTCACGAGGGCCCTACGCGCGTAAGCGATAAACCCAGCTGAACGCTTAACGGCGCCAGAAAGCCGGCGAGAGCAGCACCAGTAGCGTGAATACCTCGAGACGACCCAGCAGCATCGCCAGACACAGAATCCATTTGGCTGTGGCGTTCAGATCGCCGTAGTGCAGCGCAACCCCTCCCAGGCCGGGGCCCAGGTTGTTTAGTGTGGCGCCCACCGCCGACCACGCGGTCACCTGATCCAGGCCGGTTGCCAGCAGGCCGATCAACATGATCACGAAAACGATTAGGTAAACCGAGAAAAAACCCCAAACCGCCTCCAGCACGTTATCCCCTATCGGGCGTTTCCCAAGCTTGACCGGGATAATGGCATTGGGGTGGATCAGGCGCAGAATTTCGCGGTGTCCTTGTTTAAGGATCAGCAGTATACGGATCACCTTCATGCCGCCGCCGGTGGAACCGGCACAGCCGCCCGCGAAGGCGGCGACGAAGAGCAAGAATGGCAGCATGGAGGGCCAGTGGGAGAAGTCCGAGGTGGTAAAGCCGGTCGTGGTCGCGATCGACACGACCATGAAACTGGCCTTGCGCAGACTCTCCAGCGGATCAAATGTGGCCGTAGCCACCAGCGAGACGAAGGCGAAGGCGGTAATGCTGACCAGTAACATCAGGTAGAACTTGAACTCTGGATCCTTCAGGTAGTGCAGCAGTGTGCGTTGGCGCCAAGCGAAGAAGTGAAGGCCGAAGTTAACCCCTGATACCACCATGAAAAACACGCAGATCGCTTCGATCAACGGGCTGTCGAAGTACGCCATGCTCTCGTCATGAGTGGAGAACCCGCCTATGGCTACGGTGGAGAAGCTGTGGCCGATGGCGTCGAACATCGACATGCCCGCGGCCCAATAGCCAAGTGCGCAAGCGACGGTCAGCGACAGATAGATATACCAGAGTGCCTTGGCGGTTTCGGTGATGCGCGGGGTCAGCTTGGAGTCTTTGACGGGGCCCGGGGTCTCGGCGCGATAGAGCTGCATACCGCCGATGCCGAGCATCGGCAGAATGGCAACGGCCAATACGATAATGCCCATACCGCCAAACCACTGCAGCTGCTGACGGTAGTACAGCAGCGATTTCGGCAGTGTATCGAGACCGGTCATCACCGTGGCTCCGGTCGTGGTGAGTCCGGACAGTGACTCAAAGATGGCATCGGTGAAGCTCAGGTGCGGGGATTGAGAAAGCTGAAGCGGCAACGAACCCGCTGCTGCCAGTACGCTCCAGAACAGCACGGTGATCAGGAAGCCGTCCCGTGTGCGCAGATCCTGGCGTACGTTGAACACCGGTAACCAGATGATAAAGCCGATCAGCAGCGTGATGGCAAAGGCGATCGCAAATGCGTGTACCGCGCCGTCGTTGTAATACAGCGATACCAGCATCGGCGGAATCTGGGTGATGCTGAAGATCATCAGCAGAATCCCAAGAATGCGCAGTATCACTTTAAAATGCATGGCGTAGATCCGTTGCTAAGGCAGATAATCGGTTAGAAGAAGGTCAAGCCAACCTGGAACAGTCTCTCTACATCGTTAATGCGGCGGTTGTCGACCAGGAACAGAATGACGTGGTCGCCGTTTTCCACCACAACATCGTCGTGCGCGATCAGCACCTCATCCTTGCGCACGATGGCGCCGATGGTGGTGCCCGGCGGCAATGCGATCTCTTCGATGGTGCGCCCCACCACCTTGGAACTGCGAGGGTCGCCGTGGGCAACGGCCTCCAGCGCCTCTGCGGCACCGCGGCGCAGTGAGTGCACCGCGGCCACATCGCCGCGCCGGACATGGGTCAGCAGCGCGCCGATCGTGGTCTGCTGCGGGGAAATAGCGATATCGATGACGCCGCCCTGCACCAGGTCCACGTAAGCGGGGTTGTTAATCAGCGTCATTACGGTGCGGGCACCAAGTCGTTTGGCCAGCATCGAGGCCATGATATTGGCCTCGTCGTCATTGGTCAGGGCGCAGAAAACATCGGTATCTTCGATGTTCTCCTCCAGCAGCAGCTCGCGGTCGGAAGCGCTGCCATGCAGGACGATGGTGTTGTTCAGATGACGGGCCAGCTGGTTGCAGCGATTGATGTTGCGCTCGATGATCTTGACCTGGAACTGGTTTTCAATGGTGCTGGCCAGGCGGGCGCCGATGTTACCGCCCCCGGCGATGATGATCCGTTTATACGGTGTATCCAGCCTGCGCAGTTCGCTCATCACAGCGCGGATATCGCGTTGAGCGGCGATGAAAAACACCTCGTCGTCCGCTTCGATCACGGTATCCCCCTTCGGGATGATCGGCCGATCCTGGCGAAAAATGGCCGCCACACGGGTGTCGACCTTGGGCATGTGCGAACGCAGGTAAGCGATCTCCCGACCCACCAGAGGGCCACCATAGTAGGCGCGCACGGCAACCAGCTGTGCCTTGCCGCCGGCGAAATCGAGTACCTGCAGCGCCCCCGGGTGCTGGATCATGCGCTTGATATGCATGGTCACCAGCTCTTCCGGACTGATCAGGACATCGACCGGTATCGCTTTGACGTCGAAAATCGCCTTATCTTTCTGCAGATAGTCATGTTCGCGGACGCGGGCGATTTTGGTGGGCACGTTGAACACTGTATGCGCGACCTGGCAGGCGATCATATTGACCTCGTCACTGTTGGTAACAGCGATCAACATATCGGCATCCTGGGCGCCGGCCTGATCCAGTACGCTGGGATAGGAGGCTTTGCCCTCTACCGTGCGGATGTCGAGTCTATCCTGAAGCTCGCGCAGTCGGCTGGTATCAGTATCGACGACGGTGATGTCGTTGGCTTCGTTGGCCAGGTGATCGGCCAGAGAGCCGCCAACCTGGCCAGCACCCAGTATAATGATCTTCATTCAAAGCCTCTGTCGTTACTTGCCTTCGCAGTCGCTAGGCGTCCTTTGTCAGAATGGCGTAATAAAAACCGTCGTGCTCCCCCGCTACCGGGAAAAGCTGGCGCCCGTAAGGCCTTTCGATGCCGCAGGTCAGGGGCACGGGCAGTGATTTGGCGTCGGCGTGGAGTTTAACAAAGCGCTCCACGATTCGCTCATTCTCTTGCGGGAATATCGAGCAAGTGGCGTAGACCAATCGACCACCGGCGGCGAGCATCTCCCACAGGTTGTCGAGTATGCTCAACTGCAGGTTGGCCAGACCCAGAATGTCTTCGTTGCGGCGGAGCAGTTTTATGTCGGGATTTCGGCGGATAACCCCTGTACCACTGCAGGGGGCATCGATCAGAATCCGGTCGAACGGAGTGCCGTTCCACCAGTCGCGGGCACTGGCGTCGCCCAGATGGAGCACACACTCATGCGACAGCTTGAGCCGCTCCAGATTGTCTCGCACTTTCTCCAGCCTTGAGGGTTCCATCTCCACCGCGATCGCTTCGGCGAGCGAGGGCTGAGTTTCCAGCAGGTGGCACAGCTTGCCCCCCGGTGCGGCACAGGCATCAAGTACGCGCTGACCGGGCTGGGCATCGAGCAGGATGCAAGCGAGTTGGGCCGCCTCATCCTGTACACTTAAATGTCCCTGACTAAAACCCGGTAGCTTGGCTACATCCACCGGCTCCGCCAGCGTGAGCGCCTGCGGCGAGAGCTGTCCAGGTTCTGCGGCGATCTGGTTTTGCTTGAGGCTTTCTAAAGCTTCCGCCCTGGTTAGTAAGCGCTCATTTACTCGCAGTGTCATAGGGCCCTGAGTATCGTTCTGCTGCAGTATCGTCTGCCAGTGATCGGGCCAGTTGTGACGGAGTTTATCGATCATCCAAAGTGGGTGGTTATATTGAAACTGCTCATCCTGCTCCAGCGCTGCTTCAATCTCTGACTGCTCCCGTTGAAAACGGCGAAGCACGGCATTGAACAACTTGCCGGCCCAGGCCTTATTCAGTTCACGGGTGCCTTCGACGGTTTCGCTGACGGCCGCGTGGGCCGGCACTCTCATGCTGCGCAGCTGGTACAAACCAACCAGCAGCAGTGCCTGCAGATCCTGGTCGTGCGCCTGCAGCGGTCGTTTGAGCAGCGCGCCGGCGATAGCATTCAGTCGATACAGGTCGCGCAGGGTGCCGTAGCACAGCTGCCGAAGCAGTGCTCTGTCCTGCGTCGGACACTGGGCCATCGCGTCCGGCAGCGTCGACTTGAGCGAGCCATGGTGGCTCAGCAGTGGTTCCAGCACGCGTGCCGCTATTACCCTGATATTCATCGCATTAACCCAGTTGTGTGCCGATGGCGAAGCGCTCCCGATGTGCGTTCAACAGCGCCGATACCGGAGTGGGTTTACCTCCGGGCAACTGCAGCAGGGTCAGCACCAGGCGGTCCCGGCCGGTCGCGACGACAACGCCGTCAGCGTCGTGCGCAACGACAGTGCCGGGTGGCTGGTCGTCAGCGCCCGCTTTGGTACGCGCACCCCAAACCCGAAGTGTCTGTCCATTAACCTCAGTGTAGGCGACCGGCCAGGGATTCAAACCTCGCACCTGCCTCTCCAGAGACTCGGCGGGCTGACGCCAGTCCAGTTTGCCCTCCTGCTTCTCCAGCTTGGCGGCGTAGCAGGCCAGGCTGTCATCCTGCGGGGTCCCGTCCAATGTGCCCTCGGATAGTGGCTCCAGCGCCTGAACCAGGGTTTGCGCGCCCAGCGCTGCCAGGCGGTCATGCAGCAGGCCGCTGGTGTCGTCGGCCAGTATCGGGCAGCGGGCGATGCTGAGCATGGCGCCGGTGTCGAGGCCGGCGTCCATCTGCATGATGGTGATGCCGGTTTCTGTGTCGCCGGCCAGCAGGGCGCGATGGATGGGCGCTGCGCCGCGCCAGCGCGGCAGCAGGGACGCATGCACGTTGATACAGCCGAGACGGGGTGTATCCAGTACCACCTGAGGCAGGATCAGACCGTAGGCGACGACGATCATCAGGTCGGCGTCGAACGCGGCAAGCTGCTGCTGTGCGTCGGGGTCACGCAGCGACGTGGGCTGGCAGACCTCGATCTGATGTTCCAGTGCCAGCTGTTTGACCGGGCTGGGCGTCAGTTTGCGCCCTCTTCCGGCCGGCCGGTCGGGCTGGGTATAGACGGCGACAACCTCATGCTCCGTGCTCAATACGGCATTGAGGCTGGCGGCGGCGAATTCAGGGGTTCCGGCGAAGATGATTTTCAGGCGCTTGGTCATGGGGCATCTTTATCCAGTAGGCATACAAAAACAGGTTTGCCTGGGCAAACCTGTTTTTATCTCGGGTGCGACTCAGCCGCTGATGGCTTCCTGCCGGTGCTTCTTTTCCAGCTTGCCGCGGATTCGGTTGCGCTTCAGGGCGGAGAGATAGTCGACGAACAGCTTGCCGTTCAGGTGGTCAAGCTCGTGCTGGATACAGACCGCGAGCAGGCCGTCGGCAACGAAGTTCTGCTCTTCGCCGTTACGGTTCAGCGAGCTGACCTGGATCTTTTGTGGGCGATTGACGTTGTCAAAAAAGCCCGGAACCGACAGACAACCCTCCTGCATCTCTTCAAGTGTGTCGTCCAGTACCGTATATTCGGGATTGATCAGGGCCAGGGGTTCCGATTTATCCTCCGACAGGTCGATGGTAACGACCCTTTTGTGGACGTTAACCTGAGTGGCTGCCAGGCCTATGCCAGGCGCGTCGTACATCGTCTCGAACATGTCATCGATGAGTTGTTTAATCTCCTCATCGACTACATCCACCGGTTCGGCGATAGTGCGCAGTCGAGGATCTGGGAATTCAAGAATCTTGAGCTTGGACATAGTATCTGCTTAAACGGATGTTCGACGGAGGCGTCGGATGGAGTAAAGTAAGATAAGATGCGTCCTATTATACTGATAATGTTGTCTAATGCATGCTCAGACGCCTTTGAACCTGCCGACCGGGCTGGGATGCGGAGGTTGTTTGCGTTACAAGGGAACTGAAAATGAACCGATTGCTTTGCGCAACGCTGACCGCGGCAGTTCTGCTGCTGGGCAGCCCGGCTCAGGCTGAGGTCCGCAAGGACCGGATCGAATTGGCGGAGGGACATCCTACGGAGTATGTCGTTGTTAGAGGCGACACGCTTTGGGATATCTCCGGCCGTTTCCTGAAATCCCCCTGGCTTTGGCCAGACGTGTGGTACGTCAACCCGCAGATCGATAACCCCCATCTGATCTATCCCGGGGATATCATCTACCTGACCTGGGTGGATGGCCAGCCCCGGCTGAGTCTCAAGCGCGGCATACGCAAGCTGAGTCCGCAGGCACGGGTAACACCCTTGGATCAGGCGATTCCAGCGATCTCGCTGAAGGATATTGCCAGCTTCCTGAACGATAACATCGTCCTGGACCAGGATCTGCTCGAGCGCGCGCCCTACGTTATCGGCGGCAAGAATGAGCGGATCATCGCCGGTAGTGGCGACCGTGTATACGCCCGTGGTGAACCGGTGGAAAACGTCTCCTTGCAGGGGATCTACCGTCCGGCCAAGGCCTACAACGATCCCTTTACCAACGAGCTGCTCGGCTACGAGCTGTACCGCGTTGCCGATGGTCGCATCATGGCGCGAGACAGTGATTCGCAAGTGTTGACCATGGACCTGCTGGAAACTAACGAAGAGGTGCGTGTCCGCGACCGCGTGGTACCGAACGACGAGAGCCGTATTCAGTCGGTTTTCTACCCCTCAGCCGGTCCTCAGCTTGCTAACGCGGTAATTATGGATGTGCTGGGTGGCGTGGCCAAGATCGGTCAGTTCGATGCCGTTACGCTGAACGTCGGCGCCCGTGAAGGGGTGGAAGTTGGCAACGTGCTGGCGATCTTCAACAAGGGCGAGACGGTGAAGGATCCGGTGACCGAAGAGATGATCACCCTGCCGTCGGAAAAAGCCGGCACGCTGATGGTGTTCAAGGTGTTCGACAAGGTCAGTTATGGACTTGTCATGCGCGCCAGCAATGTGATCTCGGTGGGCGATAGCCTGAAGAGTCCCTGAACGACCGGGAGTTAATGCATGCGCGATCCAAGGGAATGGATCGCTGCAACCCTGCTGCCAGGGATAGGTCCAGCGACGCTGGGCCGGTTGCGTACAGCCGGGATTGCAGCACCAGATCTTTTCAGCACCACCCCCTCACCAGCCAGCCCTCTGAAACTGCGGCCCGAAACCCTGGCCGGCATCCACGAGTATCGGGCCGGTGGCGCACTTTTCCGCCGCGCCAGTGAGCTTCAGGCTCAGGCTATCCAGCATGGCTGGCAGCTGCTGGCGATCGACTCCCCCACTTTCCCCGACCTGCTGAAACAGATACCGGATCCGCCGATTCTGCTGTGGCTGCACGGCGATGCCGGCCTGCTCTCGCTGCCACAACTGGCGATTGTGGGCAGTCGTCACGCCAGCCGCGGCGGCGTGGACCACGCCTACAGCTTTTCGGCTGAGCTGACCGCTGGCGGCTTCGTCGTGACCAGTGGCCTTGCCAGGGGCATTGACGCCGCCGCCCATCAGGCCGCCGTTGATCTGCAACGGCCGACAATCGCCGTATTGGGTACCGGCCTGGATCGTTGCTACCCGGCAGCCAATAGACGCCTCGCCGAGAGCATAATTGCTAGCGGAGGGCTCCTGGTATCCGAATACCCGCCCGGTACCGCGCCATTGCCGCAAAACTTTCCGCGTCGCAATCGCATTATCAGTGGTATGAGTGTGGGCACTCTGGTGGTCGAAGCCGCGCCGCGCAGTGGATCGCTGATCACGGCAAGGCAAGCGCTGGAGCAGGGACGGGAGGTGTTTGCACTGCCCGGCTCTATCCATAATCCGCTGAGCAAGGGCTGCCATAGCCTGATCAGAGAGGGCGCCAAGCTGGTCGAAACCAGCCAGGATATCCTGGCTGAATTGGCCCCGTTGCTCGGCACCTTTATCGCGCCGGCGGTTGCTGAAGCTGATGCCGAGGAGGGCCAGCATGAGGAGCCATTGCTGACGCAGATACCCTTCGATCCGATAGGGTTTGATCAGCTGGTCGATCGCCTGGCGCTGCCGCCGGCCGCGCTGCAGCAGGAGCTGATGCGGTTGGAGCTGGAGGGGCGCATAGAGCTCAGAGGCGCGTATATACTTAGGCTGAGGTAAAAGACCACTCCGCAGTTGCAAAGCGTACGGCGAGCCGTTAGTTTGCCCTTTTTCGATTGCGATGGGGCAAGAAAACGTGAATGACTGGCATCTGCGTCAAGCTATCCGGGTGCTGCGCAATGGGGGCATCATCGCCTACCCCACCGAGGCGGTATGGGGGTTGGGGTGTGATCCGTTTAATCCCGAGGCAGTACGTCGATTACTGGAGATCAAACGGCGACCCGAGCATAAGGGACTGATTCTGGCGGCGGCGAGCGAACAGCAGATCGAAGCGCTGCTCAGCCCTCTGTCGGCAGCGCAGCGCGACCAGCTGAGCGAGACCTGGCCGGGACCCAATACCTGGCTGGTGCCCGATGCGGCACAGCTAATACCGCGCTGGATCAAGGGCCAGCACTCGGCCGTTGCGTTAAGGGTCAGCGCTCACCCGGTGGTGCAGGCCCTGTGTGATGCATTTGGTGCCCCCTTGGTCTCCACCTCGGCCAATGTCAGCAGTGCGCCTCCGGCGAAAAGCAAAACTAAAGTAAGGGCTTACTTCGGCTGCGAAATAGATTTCATCGTGGATGGCGCCTTGGGCGGGCTGGATAAACCCACCACAATAAGAAGCCTGTCAGATAATACGGTAGTTAGGTCGTAAGTAAACACATACTTCGGAGGTTGCCATGTCAGCACCGGACAAGGCCGCGGTTAAGGCCTATCTCATTGATCTGCAAGACCGGATCTGCGCTGCGCTGGAGCAGGCAGATGGGCGGGAGAGCTTTGTCGAGGATAGCTGGCAGAGAGAGCAAGGCGGTGGTGGTCGTAGCCGCGTAATCAAGGGCGGCGGCCTGATAGAAAAGGGCGGCGTCAACTTCTCCCATGTTTACGGTGATGGCCTGCCGGGGTCCGCCACCGCACACCGCCCGGAGCTGGCCGGGCGTCGCTTCGAGGCGATGGGGGTGTCGCTGGTTATCCACCCGCACAACCCGTACGTGCCGACCTCCCACGCCAACGTACGTTTTTTCATCGCGGAGAAGGATGGCGAGGCGCCGGTCTGGTGGTTCGGCGGAGGTTTCGATCTGACCCCCTACTACGGCAATGATGAGGATTGTGTGCACTGGCACCGAACCGCCCAAGCCGCCTGTGAGCCGTTCGGTGAGGATATCTACCCCCGCTTCAAGCGCTGGTGCGACGACTATTTCTATCTCCGTCATCGCGATGAACCTCGGGGTATCGGAGGTCTGTTTTTCGACGACCTGAACGAACCGGGTTTCGACCGCAGCTTCGCATTGATGCGCGCGATTGGGGATGCCTACATTCCGGCCTATCTGCCGATCGTGGAACGGCGTCGCGCTACCGCCTATGGTGAGCGTCAGCGTGACTTCCAGCTGCACCGCCGCGGTCGTTACGTGGAGTTCAACCTGGTCTACGACCGGGGCACGCTGTTCGGCCTGCAGTCGGGAGGGCGCACGGAGTCGATCCTGATGTCACTGCCGCCGGAGGTGCGCTGGGATTATAACTGGGCACCCGCGCCAGGCAGTGAAGAGGCCCTGCTCTACGAGCGTTATCTAAAGCCGCGCGAATGGGCTCAAGAGTGATTATAGGGGGAAAAATGGCTGATCGTTACGCCGTATTCGGCAACCCGATCAAACACAGCAAATCGCCGCGTATTCATGCTGCCTTTGCAGAGCAGACCGGGGAGGCGGTGGACTACCGTGCGCAACTTGTCGAGCTTGGCACAGGCGTGTTCGAGCAGCAGGTTGAGCAGTTCTTTGCCGAAGGCGGAAAGGGACTGAATATCACCGTGCCGTTCAAGCAGAACGCCTGGCGTATGGCGAGCTGGCGCTCAGCGGCGGCGGAGCGAGCCGGTGCCGTCAATACCCTGTACCGCAATGAGTTGGGTACCCTGTGTGGCGATAACACCGATGGTGTAGGCCTGGTCTGCGATCTGCAGAACAATAACGGCATTAGCCTGAAAGGGGCCAGAGTCTTGATGCTTGGCGCCGGAGGGGCCGTTCGGGGTGTGCTCGAACCGTTTCTGAAGGCAGGGGCTGTGGAGATCGTCATTGCCAACCGAACGGTGGCAAAGGCGCAGGAGTTGGTCGAACTGTTCAGTGATCTGGGGCAGCTGTCCGCCTGCGGCTTCGAGGATATCGAAGCGCGAGCCTTCGATGTCATCGTCAACGGTACCTCCGCCAGCCTTCAGGGCGAGTTGCCGCCTCTGCCCGATGCGATAGTCGGTGCCGATTCGGCCTGCTACGACATGATGTACGGCGCACAGCCGACCCCGTTCTGTAATTGGGCATCCCAGCGCGGTGCGGCGAAGGTGATCGATGGCTTGGGTATGCTGATTGAACAGGCGGCGGAATCGTTCCGTATCTGGCGTGGCGTCAAACCCCAAACTCCCGAGCTGATCGCCCAGATACGGGCGGAACTGAGCGGTTAAGCGCCGGTACAAGCCTCAGTCGCTTCAACCTTCCCTTGCATAATCAAAGCGTTGGGCGGTATAACGGGGTGAACATTCTGCTTTAGGGTCGTCCTATGGAAAAGCACGCTCCTTTACCGCCCGAGGCTCTCTATCGCACCTGCGATACCGATCTGCTGCCCTTTCGTACCACTGAAACCCTGGAGAACTTCACCGGCTTCTTCGGTCAGGAGCGCGCGCTCGAGGCGATGGAGTTCGGTATCGGCATGCCGCGTCCGGGCTATAACCTGTTCGTCATGGGAAACCCGCATACCGGGCGCTTCTCCTTCGCCACGGTCAATCTGAAAAGCGTTGCCAAGAAACAGCACAAGCCCCATGACTGGTGCTACCTGAATAACCTCAAGGACAACCGTTACCCGGTGTCGCTGAAACTGCCCGCCGGTAAGGCCGTACGTTTCCGCCGCGATCTGGGCAGGCTGTTTGACACCATTCTCAGCGAACTCCCGGCTGCGTTCGAAAGCCCGGGATACCAGCGTCTGAAGGGGCGTATCGAGCGCGATTTCAACCGCCGCTATGACAGTGCCGTCGAAGAGATCGAGAAGCGCGGCCGTGAGTGCAGCATCGCGGTGTACCGTGAAGCGGGCCAGATCGGCTTTACCCCGGTGGCCAATGGCCAGGCGATGGATGAGGCCCAGTTTTCCGCCCTGCCCGAGGAGGATCGCGAAGCGTTTCAGCGCAACATCGCCGAGCTGGAGGATCTGCTCAATGACAGTCTGACCGAGCTGCCGAAGTGGCGCCGGGAGGCCGCGGAACAGATGCGCGAGCTGGAACGGGACACGGCGCGGCAGGCGGTCTCGGCACCGATACAGGCGCTGAAGGACAGCTATACCAATCTACCCGGCGTGCCGGCCCATCTGGATCATGTGGAGCGCGACCTGATCAAGCACGGCGCCGAGCTGGTCGGCGACGGCACCATCGAGGTCAAAACGGATGCCGGCCGGCGCAGCTGGCTGGAGGATAACTACGGCATCAACCTGTTGGTCGATAACGAGAAGACCAAGGGTGCTCCGGTAATATTCGAAGCCCACCCGAGCTATGACAACCTGTTCGGCCGCATCGAGTACACCAGCGAGATGGGGGCCATGGTCACCAACTATCAGCTGATTCGCCCCGGTGCCCTGCACCGTGCCAACGGTGGCTATCTGGTGTTGGAAGCGGAGAAGCTGCTGGACCAGCCCTTCGTTTATGGCGCATTGAAACGGGCACTGAAGGCCGAGGAGATCCGCATCGAAAACCCGGTCAACGAGTATACCGGTGTCACCACCATTACCCTGAATCCGGAGCCGGTGCCGCTGACCGTTAAAATTGTGCTGATCGGTGGCCGTGACACCTACTACCTGTTGCAGGAGCTGGATCACGATTTCGAGAAGATGTTCCGCGTTGTGGTCGACTTCGATGAGGATGTCAGCCGCACACCGCACTCGATCCGCCAGTATGCGCGGCTGATGAAGACGCTCTCCAGTGAAGAGCACCTGGCGGCGTTGACCCGCGAAGGCGTAGCACGGCTGGTTGAGCACAGCTCCCGCCTGGCGGAGGATCAGGAGCTGCTGTCAGCCCATATCGGCGAACTGGTCGACCTGCTCTGCGAAGCGGACTACCGTCGCAAGGAGAGCGGCGATGACCTGATTAACGCCATCCACGTGGAGCAGGCGCTATCGGCCAAGGAGCGGCGCACCGGAAGACTGGCGCAAAAAATTCTCGATGGCATCCTCAACGCAACGGTATTGATTGATACCGAGGGTGAGGCGATCGGCAAGTCCAATGGTCTGACGGTATTGCAGGTCGGCGATGTCTCCTTTGGTACACCGGCCCGCATCACCGCGACCGTTCACCCCGGCAGCCGCGGTATTGTCGATATCGAGCGCGAGGTGACGCTGGGGCAGCCGATCCACTCCAAGGGAGTGCTGATACTGTCCGGTTATCTCGGTCATAAGTATGCCCGCGACTTCCCACTGGCCCTGTCGGCCAGCATCGCCCTGGAGCAGTCATACGGCTACGTGGATGGCGATAGCGCCTCGCTGGCGGAGATCTGTACGCTGATCTCGGCCCTGACCCACATTCCGATCCACCAGCAGTATGCACTGACCGGGTCGATCAACCAGTATGGCGAGGTGCAGGCGATCGGTGGAGTGAACGAGAAGATCGAAGGTTTCTTCCGTCTGTGCAACACCCGCGGATTGACCGGTAGCCAGGGTGTGATCATCCCGCAGGCCAATGTGCGCAACTTGATGCTCAAGCGCGAGGTGGTCGATGCGGTCAGCGACGGCATGTTCCACGTCTACGCCGTCTCGACTGTGGACCAGTGCCTGGAGATCCTGACCGGCAAGCCCGCCGGACGGCTCAAGGAGGATGGCCAGTTCACCCAGCGCAGTGTCGGCGCGCAGATCGTAAAACGGCTGCGGGAGATCGCCAAAGCCAAGGCCTGAGTGCGGCCGTCGTAAGAAGAAAAGGGGCCTTTTGGCCCCTTTTCAGTAGCAGCTGATCAAGCCTTGGCCTGGAACAGCATCATGTGGTTGTCCCAGGCGAGACTGCTCAGCTGTGGCGGCAGCCGTAAGGGCTCGCGGTACTCCTCGCGTGGGTAGAGGGTATAGCAGTGACCGCGGCCGCTGCTGGCGATGAATACCTCCGGCTCCTCGGTGGCGGCCAGGCCGCAACCATCCGCCGCTTTCAGGCTGGTCAGGTAGCGGCTGTTATCCACGTCCCAGAAGGTGATCAGGTTGCCCCGGGGCGCGCTGACCGCCGCAATGCGGCCGCTGCTGTCGAAGCGGGCGCTGCCGCAATACTGTGCCATCTGGCGGTTAATCTCCGTCGGCGCTTTCAACAACCGCAGTTCGCTGCCCCGGCGGTGCAGTGCGACCAACGGCTTATCGTCGGCGATGTCGCCTTGATACTGCAGCGCGATGATCACCTCGCCCCGGCTGTTGATATCGATATGACGGATGCTGAGCTGGTGATCCTCATGCGGCAGAAAACGCTGTTCGAGGAGCCTGCCCGTATCCTGGTCGATATAGGCCAGAGAGGGCGTCATACTGTCGATATTGAGTTTGTCTCGTCCATCGGTAAGGATTCCGCCGTTAGCAACCACTAATGTGCTGGCGTCGGGTGCGAGCAGCAGCTCGTGAGGACCGATGCCACCGCTGCTGAAGTCGCGCACCGGCTGCTGTGGGGTGGCCAGATTGCGCAGGGTTACCCTGCCCTCGCCGCTGGCCATGTCCATCTCGGTGACCCAAAGACCTTGGCCATCGCGGGTGAAAATGGCGTGGCCATAAAAATGGCGGCCGGGTTGCGGTTCTATCCGCTGCTGCAGTTGGCCGCTGGTGTAGTCGACCAGATCGATGTAATAGCCGGGACGCCTGGCCACTGCCGCGACCCAGGGTTTGGACGGATGCGCCGCCACGTGATGCGCCCGGTCGGGCAGTGGGTGCCGAAGCAAGCTGCTGCCCAGCTCATCCATCACCACCAGCAAGTGACTGCCATCGGCAGTATCGGCGGCACTGGCGATCAGAATACGCGCCTGCTGGGCCGCGACGGGCAGTGAGGACAGTAACGGTGTGCCGACCAGCAGCTGCAGCAAGCGGCGGCGATTAATCTCCATCACGGCTATTGAACCCCAGCTGTATATCCAGTGCTTTCATCGCTTTACCAAGCAGCAGATCGAGTGTCTTGAGCGATTCGGTGGTCGCGATCAGCTCCGCGTAGTGGCTGTCCAACGCCTGAACCAGGGAATCGCCCAGCGGCTGCAGTTGTTCATCGAGCAGCGCGAAATGCTGTTCGATCGCCCTGGCCAGGTCCGCTTCACCGCGCTGGCGCAGCAGCTGTTCCAGACCGGCGCTGTCGCCCTTGAACAGCGCATGGGCCGCGTGCAGGTTGGTGCGGATATTGGCCAGTGACTGCTCACTCATCCAGCTCTCGGCGCGATGAGGATAGGTGCTGTTTGCGCCCTTGCCCAAAACCGCCAGCAGCTTGGTGTCGCGAATCAACTCGATCGGCTCCACCAGGGACTTCATCAGATCGACGCTGAAAGCCGGTACGGCACCCGACTCGGCTTCATCTTCGGCCGCGTCACCGCTGCCGCTCAATAGACGTTTGCCCTGCGCTTGCCAGTCCCGATAGATTTCGCCGGCCATGGCCGAAAGATTGCCGGCGATCGCCTGCGCCAGGTGGCAGTCGACCCCGGAACCCTGTATCCGGTCCAGGGCATCCGCCCTGAACAGTAGCTGTTCCAGCGCCGGCAGGCCCTTGATCGACACGCTGGCCTGATGGAAAAACTCCCCATCGAAGGTTGAGTCCGCCGGCAGTGCCAAGGCTGCTTGCAGCTGTTTGCGGCCGATGCTCTTGCGGTCCGGCCAAAACTGGATGCTGTAGTTGCGCATCAGATAGGTAACCGGGCCGAACTGGAGGTGGGACACGCCCTGCCAGGCGTTCAACGTATCGCGGTAGGCTTGCCGTGTATGTGCCAGGCTGTCGCTGTCCGGCTGCTGGCACAGTGCGATGCTGGCCTCGGCCAAGCCCTGTGCTTCAGAGGCGAAGTGCGCATAGGCGGGCAGGATATCCGCATGCAGCGTTTCTTCGTTATACGCCTGCCAGTCAACCGACTGTGCGGCAGCCCGATTGCCGTGGATCAGCCCTGCCAACAGAAACAGGGCGCTGGCGCCGACCAGAGTGGGCAGCAGGCTGGTGTTGATTCTGTGTTTCATAGTGACTCCAGAAACCGGATCAGTGCTCTGCGATCCTTTCGACTCATGTTGATAACCTTGCTCCGTGCAGTTTCGGCTTCACCGCCGTGCCAGAGGATCGCTTCCAACAGGGTGCGAGCCCGACCGTCATGGAGGAAATAGCCATTGTTGCTTACCCGTTGTGTCAATCCCACGCCCCAGAGCGGCGCGGTGCGCCATTCGTTGCCGGCGGCGTCGAACTCAGTATGTTGATCGGCCAAGCCCGGGCCCATATCGTGCAGCAGCAGGTCGGTATAGGGCTGGAACCGCTGGTGCGCGAGCGCGGGCCACTGGGGCGAGGCGCCGGTACGTTGGCTTGGTGTATGGCAACCGGCGCAACCGCTGTTATAAAACAGCTGGCGGCCGCGGATGACGTCCGGCGCGCTCTGCTCGCGGGCGGCGGGTACGGCCAGGTGGGCGGTGTAAAAGGCCAGCACTGCCATCATCTCCGGTGACGCTTCCAAGCCGCCCTGCTGCTCTGTGTTGCCGTTGGGCTGCGCCAGACAGGTCTGCTGGCGCTCGGTGCAGTTACCGCTGGCGGCAGGGTGGATCGGGTTGCCGATGCCGATATCGTTGGCCAGGGCGCTGGCGTTTTGCTGGGCCAGTGTTGGCTGTCCCGCCTTCCAGCCGAATCGTCCCGGTAGCAATGTACCGCGCTCCAGATCATAAACCCGGTTGATACGCCCGGAGATCCCGTCACCGTCAGCATCGTCAGGGTCGGCCAGTGCCTCGAGATCCGATTCCGGTATCTGCTCCAGAAGCCCCAGGCCGATCATCGGCGGCGCGATGCGAAAGGAGGTTCTCAACGCCGGATCGAAGTCGCCGTAACCGGGCTGGATAACCCGTACCACGGGAGATCTGAGCTCGGCAGACTCACCTTCGGAGAGCGTCACTCGATGAGTGGTATAGTCGATCTCAACCCGCCCCTCGGCGGGTACACCGGCGATGGCGAAGGGCTGTAACTGGGTGCCGTAAACCGGATCACCGGCCAGACCGCCGGTACGGGCCGCCGCCTGGCGTTCGACGCTGTCCAGCGGCACGCTGAGCCTGAGCAGTGAGGAGAGTTTGTTGATACCGGCGCCGGTAATCGGGTTGCCGCGACCGTCGTTGACGTGGCACTGGCCGCAGGCGCGAGCGTTGTGCAGCGGGCCGAGGCCATCACTGGCGGTGGTGGATGAGGGCGACGGCACCCAGATCTTGTTGAAGATCGCTTCGCCGAGCACGAACGACATGCGGGTATCGAGGTCGAGATTCGCGGCGGGCTGGGAGAAGGGGTGCCGACCCGGAGGTCCGGTGACTGTAGTGGCGCCGCCTGCTGCGGGCTGTTGAGCCCGGGTGGGCTCCGCGCCAATCAGGCTGGCACTGAGGGACAGTGCCAGCAGACCGGCGTAGAGGGGGGCGCGCACAAAATGTGGCGCTGCTGCCATCGGGTTTACTCGGCGCCAACGGCGGTCGGGTTATCCAGGCTGTCGGAGCCCTCGATGGCGACTTCGCCCAGATTCAGCTTGGCGATCACCTCCTCGGTTACACCGGTCTGGGCGACCAGGGAGTTGACGAAGTTCTGCACCAGTTGGCCCCCTTCGCTGTTACCCGGCGCGATCATCACGTCAAACGGCGCGCCCTGAGCTGCCGAATCGACCATCGCCTGGCCAGCAGCCTGGGTGTTGTCCAGCTGCGCGCGCATCTTCTTGTCCAGCTCAGCGTCGGCTGCCGCAACCAGGTCGGACAGAGAGGGGCCCTGTATCTGGCTGCCGTCGATGCGGGTGTACTGGCCCAGGTAGACATTCTGGATCCCCTTGGCGTCGTAGTAGTGCGACCAGTTGGTGTTATCGGAGAAGCAATCATGCTCCTCCTCCGGGTCATGCAGCATCAGGCCGAGCTTGGTGCGCTCGCCACCCAGCTCGCCGTAGGCCAGGCTGCCCATACCCGTGGTGATGCTGGCCAGCCCTTCGGCCGCGCTTTTCGCTTCCAGCTCCGCACGTGCGGCGCCGCCCGCCTGCCAGTTGGCCACCATCTCCTCAAGGTCGGTGATCAGCAGTCGGGTAGCGCTTTCCAGGTACTGGGCGCGACGCTCACAGTTGTCGCCGGTGCAGTTCTGGCTATCGAAATCGGTATGGGGGCGCTCGCCAGCACCGGGTTCGGTGCCGTTAAGGTCCTGGCCCCAGAGCAGAAACTCAATCGCGTGGTAGCCGCTGGCGACATTGGCTTCTATACCGTCGATCTCATGCAACTGCTGGATCAGCTCCGGCGTGATGGTACTGGCATCGACAGTTTGACCGCTGATGGTCAGCGACGGGTTGGCGATGATATTGGCAGTGTAGAAGGGGTTTTCGTAGGACTCGATGCCGTAGCTGTCGGTGTTCACGTAGTCGATCAGGCCTTCGTCCAGTGGCCAGGCGTTGACGCGCCCCTCCCAGTCGTCGACGACACTGTTGCCGAAGCGGAATGCCTCCGACTGCTGGTACGGCACGCGTGCTGCGATCCAGGCTTCACGGGCTTGCTTCAGTGTCTCTTTCGACGGTTTGGCGATCAGCGCCTTCACCGCTTCGTGCAGGGTATTGGCACTGCTCAGTGAGTCGCCATAAACGGCCAGGGCCATATCGGCGTAGTGCATGACCACCGCGTCTGCACTGGGATCTTGGTTGGCGGCCTGCACCGCACTGCTCAGTGTCAATGGGGCGACAAGTGCGGCGCCGATCAGGCTGGCTCCTAAAGCGCGTCGAAAGGTCATGCGATTGGCTCCTTGATCCGGTCTCGATATGCGAATTACGCTAATCTAAATGAAAAGCGTTATCAATAGCAATAACCTGACGGCAATAGACGCGAGAAATATGCGGGATAGATCGAGGGATGATCAGCCTGATCAGGCTGGATAAGCCGTATGGCGGGGGTTCTTCGCGTTAGGGTACCGGAGCAGCCGACCTGCTCCGGCGTTCAGGCGGTCAATCGAGAGCGGCCCACTCCTCGTCGAGATGCTTGTCCTTGAGCTTGACGTAATTGTTGGCGGTGTAGGTAAAGAACTCCCGCTCTTTATCCGTCAGTTCGCGCTGGGGCTTGGCCGGACGACCGACATAGAGGTAGCCGCTCTTCAGGTGCTTGCCCGGCGGTACCAGCGATCCGGCACCGATAATCACCTCGTCGTCGACGATGGCACCATCCATTATCATTGCGCCCATGCCCACCAGTACCCGGCTGCCGATCTTGCACCCGTGCAGCATCGCCTGGTGGCCAACGGTCACATGGTCGCCGATCTCGAGCGGAAAACCGTCCGGGTTATAGGGGCCGGCATGGGTGATATGCAGCACAGAGCCATCCTGAATGCTGGTGGAGTGGCCGATACGGATGCGGTGCATATCACCGCGAATCACCACCAGTGGCCAGACCGAGCAATCGTCGCCGATCTCCACGTCTCCCAGCACCACGGCGCTGGGATCGACAAACACGCGTTCGCCCAGTTTCGGGGTCATGCCCTGATAGCTGCGGATCTTCATTCTAACGCTCCTGTTGAAAAGGCCCTGAATGCGCTCCATTGTATAGCAATAGAACCCGCCATTGATGTCGTTGATGTACCTGTCGGCGCGTAAAAAGAGTTCGAGGAGTGCAATCCATGTCCAACCCCCTGCTTGAGCAGCACCATCTGCCCCCTTTCAGCAGCATCCATCCAGAGCATGTGGAGCCTGCCATCGATGAGCTGCTGGCCCGCAACCGTTCGCGTATCGCCCAACTGACCCAGGATGCCGAGGTGCCGAGCTGGGAATCGTTGGTGGAGGTGCTGGAGCAGCTGAACGACGAACTGAGTCAGGCCTGGTCGCCGGTATCACACCTGAACTCGGTGATGAACTCCGATGAGCTGCGTGAGGCGTACAACCGTTGCTTGCCGAAGCTGTCGCAGTACTGGACTGAGCTGGGCCAGAACCAGGCCCTGTATCAGGCGTTCAAGGCGCTGGCCGAGAGCGACGGCTACGCCGAATTGAGTCAGGCACAGAAAACCGTGGTCGAGCACTCGCTGCGTGATTTCCGCCTGTCCGGTATCGCGCTGCCCGAGGCGGAACAGAAACGCTACGCCGAGCTGCAGCAGCGGCTGTCCGAATTGACCACCAAGTTCTCCGAAAATGTGCTCGATGCGACCCACGGCTGGTACCGTCACATAACCGACGAAGCCCAGCTGGCGGGGCTTCCGGCCCATGCGATCAGCGCTGCGAAGGAAGCGGCACAGGAGCGCGAACTGGAGGGGTGGGTGATCACCCTCGATTTTCCGGCCTACTTTGCGGTGATGGCCCATGCCGAGGATCGCAGCCTGCGCGAGGAACTCTACCGCGCGTACAGCACCCGCGCCTCCGACCAGGGACCGACGGCGGGGCAATGGGACAACTCGGCGATCATGGACGAGATATTGGAGCTGCGCACCGAGCTGGCCAAGCTGCTCGGCTTCGACAATTACGCCGATTATTCGTTGGCGACCAAGATGGCGCAGTCATCAGAGCAGGTAATCGGTTTTATTCGCGACCTGGCCGGCAAGAGTCGCACCCTGGCCGAGCGCGAGCTGGGCGAGTTGAAGGGCTTTGCCTTGGAAACCGATGGCCTGGATGAGCTCTGTGCCTGGGACCTCAGCTTCTACGCCGAGAAGCTCAAGCTGGCGCGTTTCGATATCTCCCAGCAGGCCCTGCGTCCATACTTCCCACTGCCGAAGGTGCTCGATGGGCTGTTCGCCGTGGTCGGGCGGCTATTCGATGTGCAGTTTGAGCAGATCCTGGAGTTCGACAGCTGGCACAAGGATGCGCGGCTGTATCGCTTGAGCCGCGATGGTGAGGCGATCGCCTACTGTTACCTGGATCCCTTTGCCCGCGCGAAGAAGCGCGGCGGTGCCTGGATGGATGATTGTCGGGTGCGGCGCCGCCTGCCGGATGGCTCGCTGCAGCTGCCGGTGGCCTACCTGGTATGCAACTTCACCCCGCCGACCAGCGGCCACCCGGCACTGCTGACTCACGATGAGGTCACCACCCTGTTTCACGAGTTCGGCCACGGGCTGCACCACATGCTGACCCAGATCGACGTATCCGATGTCAGCGGCATCAACGGCGTGGCCTGGGATGCGGTGGAGCTGCCCAGCCAGTTCCTGGAGAACTGGTGCTGGGAGCCGGAGGCGCTGGCGCTGATCTCGGGCCACTATGAGACCGGTGAGCCGCTGCCGCAGGAGATGCTCGACAAGATGCTGGCAGCGAAACATTTCCAGGCCGGCATGATGATGCTGCGGCAGCTGGAGTTCGCGCTGTTCGACTTCCGCCTGCACGGCGAATACGAGCCGGGCAAAACCAAGGTACAGGCGGTGCTCGACAGCGTGCGCGACGAGGTGGCGGTGTTCCAGCCGCCGCGGGAAAACCGCTTCCAGAACGGTTTTACACATATCTTTGCCGGCGGTTATGCCGCCGGATACTACAGCTACAAGTGGGCCGAAGTGCTTTCCGCCGATGCTTTCTCCCGATTCGAAGAGGATGGTATCTTCAATCCGGAAACCGGTTTGGCCTTCCGGCAGGCGATATTGGAACAGGGTGGTTCGCGTGAGGCGATGGAGCTGTTCGTCGAGTTTCGAGGCCGTGAACCGAGCGTCGATGCACTGCTGCGTCACTCGGGCATCGAATAGGCGTACAATAGGGCCATAAATTCCAACGCCGATGCAGGGGGCCTATGGCTCCCTGCTGAAGCCCGAGAGTGTTGAGATGAGTATTGTAAAACGTTTTATCGCCGGTGCCGTTTGCCCGCGCTGCGCGCAGATGGACGCGGTGCGCATGTACCGTGACGACGAGCGCGAATACCGTGAGTGCGTCAAATGTGGCTTTGAGGATTCACTACGCCTGGATGGCCGTCCCGATCACGAAGAGCTGGAGACGCGGGTCAATCAGCCTCGCGCTGACAAGGCGCCGAGCGCCAGCGACGCCGAACGAGATCAGGTACAGGTGATCAACTTCAACCCCAACCCCGGGCAGAATCGGCGCGATCACTGACCCTCCACGCTAAGCTGTGAGGCTTGAAAACACCGGTTACACGGCAGGCCTCAGGCAGTGTGTAAACGCTTGCATACTGTCTGTGCTGCGCTATCTGTCAAGCGTCTATCCGCTCATCCAGGCACCGCTTCGGCACAGGCGCCAGTACACATAGCCACCGCTAATACCACGCGCGGCGAAGAAGCTGACAAAGGCGATCCACAGGCCGTGGTTCGCCAACGATTGTGTCAGCCACCAGACCGGTGCAAATACGGCGAACACGGACAAAAGCATGGTGTTCTGCATCGCCCGCACCTGGGTGGTGCCGATAAATATCCCGTCGAGCAAGAAACTCCAGATTCCGATCAGCGGCAGCGCCACCAGCCAGGGCAGGTAGCGCGCCGCCTCGGCGCGTATCGATTCGATACCGGTCAGCAGGGCAATGATCAGGTTGCCGCCGAAAGCGAAGATCAGGGTCAGGAGCGCAGCGCTGACCAGTGACCAGATGCCGGCGCTGACCACGGTGCGGTAAAACCTGTCCAGGTTGCGCTGGCCCAGGGTACGTCCGGTCAATGCCTCCGTGGCATGGGCGAAGCCATCCAGGGCATTGGAGATCAGCATCAGGAAGTTCAGCAGCACCGCGTTGGCTGACAGGATATCGGTACCCTGTTTCGCCCCTTGGGCGGTAAAGAAGGCAAAGGTGAGCAGCAGCGTTACCGTGCGCACGAACAGGTAGCGATTCACGTGAATCAACGCGGCATAGGCCTTGAGCCGTCTCAGTGGCTCCAGCAGCCACTGCCCGGGAATGCCGATGAGCAGGCGGCGACAGTACCAGATCCCCAGCGCCAGGCTGGCCCATTCTGCGATGACGCTGCCCAGCGCCACCCCGGCGGCATGCATACCGAAGCCATACACGAACAGCAGGTCCAACAGCATATTCAGCAGATTGCCGAAGGTCAGCAGCAGCAGCGGCACACGGGTGTTCTGGTTGCCGACGAACCAGCCCAGCAGCGCGTAATTGCACAGCGCCGCCGGTGCGCCGAACACGCGGATCGTAGTGTAGCTGCGCGCCTCGTCGAGCACATCGGCGGCGGGATCCATCAGCCTCAGGGCCAGCTCAAGCGTTGGGGTACGCAGCAGAATCAGGGCCGTACCGATCAGTGTGGCCAGGATCAGCGACTGCGCCAGCAGGGTACGGATGGTGGTGCCGTCATCCCGCCCCGACGCCTGGGCAACCAGTCCGGTGGTGCCCATGCGCAGAAAGCCGAAGGCCCAGTACAGGATCGAGAAGATCATGCCGCCGACGGCGACTGCACCCAGGTAGTGGGGCGACGGCAGGTGGCCGATCACGGCGGTATCCACCAGCCCCAGCAGCGGTACGGTAATGTTGGACAGCATCATCGGCCAGGCCAGCGACCAGATGCTGCGATGGAGCGCCCTGTCGGGCCAATAGCGCCAGTGTTTCAGTGCGGTCATGGATGGCTGCTTATGCCCTGGATAAGCCGCGTGGCGCGGCATAGAGCAGCAGGAACTCGACCAGTGCCGCAACCACCACGGAGGGGCCTGCGGGGGTATCCCAGAACCAGGAGGCGGTGATACCGCCGACCACGGCGATCATGCCCAGCAGCGAGGCGTAGATCGCCATCTGCTCAGGCGTATGCGCCAGGCGGCGGGCGGCGGCGGCCGGGATGATCAGCAGCGAGGTGATCAGCAGGATGCCGACCAGTTTCATCGCCACCGCGATCACGGTGGCGATCAGCAGCATCAGCGCCAGCCGCACGCCCAGGGTGTTGACCCCCTCTACCTTCGCCAGCTCCTCGTTGATGGTGATCGCCAGCAGCTGGTCCCATAGTTTCCATACCAGGAACAGCACCAGCACGCCGCCGCCGTAGATCCAGTACAGATCCTCCGGGGCGATCGCCAGCAGATCCCCGAACAGGTATTCGATCAGGTCGATACGTACATTATCGAGCAGTGCAACGGCGACCAGGCCCAGCGACAGCGAGCTGTGCGCCATGATGCCGAGCAGGGTGTCGGTGGCGACGATATGCTGGCGCTGCAGGCTGACCAGCAGCAGCGCCAGCAGCACGCAGCAGGCTACGACCGCCAGATTCAGGTTGATGTCGAACAGGAAGCCCAGGGCGATGCCGAGCAGCGCGGAGTGAGCCAGGGTGTCGCCAAAGTAGGCCATCCGCCGCCAGACGACGAACGCGCCCAAGGGGCCCGCTATTGCCGCGATGCCTATGCCTCCAGCCAGCGCCAGTAGTAAGAATTCAGCCATGGTGTGTCAGTGTCCGTCGCAGCAATGGGTGGAGGGTTGATCTGCGATCACATCGCCGTGGATATCGTGCTGGTGATTATGGTGGTGGTTGTACAGCGCCAGGGCACTGGCCTGTGCCGGGCCGAACAGCTCGTGGAACGACGGGTCGTTGCTGACCATCTCCGGATGACCGGAACAGCAGATATGATGGTTCAGGCATACCACATGATCGGTTGAGGCCATCACCAGGTGCAGATCGTGGGAGATCATCAGTACGCCCAGCTTGCGCTCCTTGCGGATGCGCGCGATCAGCTGGTAGAGCTCGATCTGACCGTTGATATCCACCCCCTGCACCGGTTCATCGAGCACCAGCAGCTGCGGGTTGCGCAACAGAGCGCGGGCCAGAAGCACCCGCTGGGTTTCGCCACCGGACAGGTCATGGATCGACTTATTCAACAGGTGGTCGGCACCTACTGCGGTCAGTGCAGCGTTCACATCGATTGCCGCGGTCCTATGCGGTACCTGCATAAAACGGGCGACCGTCAACGGCAGGGTGCGGTCGATGTGCAGTTTCTGCGGCATGTAGCCAACACGCAGCCCCGGCTGGCGCCAGATATTGCCCCGGGTCGGTTTGAGCAGGCCGAGCACCACGCGCACCAGTGTGGTTTTGCCGGCGCCGTTGGGGCCGATCAGTGTGGTGATGCAGTCGGTATGCAGGTTCAGGTTGATGTTGTTCAGCACCCGGTCCTCACCGAACTGCACCTCGATCTGACTGAGTCGAACCAGATCGCGATTAGGCATGGGCGCCTCCTGTCATGCGGCAGTCGGGGCAGAGCCCGACCACTTCGACCATCTCCTGTTCGATCTCGAAGCCAAGTTCGCCAGCGCTGGTTTTGAGTGCGCTGTGTACCGCGCCGGCATTAAGCTCGACCGCCCGTTGGCAACCGCGGCAGATCAGGAAACCGCTGCGGTGGGGACGCTCCGGATGGGGACAGCCGACATAGGCGTTGAGCGATGCGATGCGGTGCACGAAACCCTGTTCCTGCAGGAACTCCAGTGCCCGATACACCGTCGGTGGCGCCGAGTTGAAGCCGGCCTTGGCCAGGGCTGGCAGCAGTTCGTATGCGCCGAGCGGCTGATGGTTCTGCCACACCAGCTTGAGCACCAGTTCGCGGATCGGGGTCAGCCGCTGTTTGCGATCACGACAGAGTACCCGCGCCGTCTCAAGCGCTTGCTCGATACAGTGCTGGTGGTCGTGATCGGATTCAAATCCGGGGTCATCCTGGCTCATATTGACACTTCCTCGGAAAACGGTTGTTATAGTATAACATAATGTAAATTTGATTACGCGGGGTATTCGTAGTTCTCATGCGACAGGAGTTAATGGGCTGGATAAGCCGTGTGACGAGGGCTGCGGCCATTGTGGTCATGTTAGGCAGTGGGTTCTCTCCGCTCGTCGTCAGTGCCGAAGAGACGGTGACGCAGGCAGAGGTGATGGTCAGCATCAAGCCCCTGGGGCTGATCGCCAGCGCGATTGCCGATGGCGTTACCCAGCCCGCGGTGCTGATCGAGGATGGCGCCTCGCCGCACCACTATGCGCTCAAGCCCTCGGCCATGCGCAGTTTGATGGAGGCGAAACTGGTGTTCTGGATCGGGCCGGATCTGGAGCGCTTTCTTGATAAGCCGCTGGCCCGTACCTCAGCTCACACGCTGGCGTTGATGCCAGGCGCGGCGCAGGGTGCCGGTGAGCACGAAAAGGAGCATGACGAGCACGGACACGCGGCGCATGAGGATGAGCATGACCGAGTTGCCGAGACGGATCATCATGACGATGAGTCAGGCCATGAACATGATCACGGCGGCCTAGATCTTCACCCCTGGCTGGATCCCTTCAATGCGCTGGCTATGGCCCGCGCCATCCACCGCGAAATGGTCGCACTCTACCCGGCCCAGACGGAGCGGCTGGATCGCAATCTGGCCCGGTTCGAGGCATCGATCGCCACAACCGACCGCCAGATCGGTGAGATGCTGAACCCGCTGCGCGATCGCGGATTCTATGTGTTTCACGATGCCTACACGGGTTTCGTTGGGCACTATGGTCTGAAGCAACTCGGTTACTTCACTCTGGAGCCCTCACAAAAACCCGGCGCACGCCACCTGGCGGAGATTCGTACCCGGCTGGAGTCGCAGCAGGCGGTGTGTGTATTGAGCGAACCGCAGTTCAGCGGTGCGCTGGTCGAGTCGGTCACCAGTGGGCTGGCGCTGAATAAGGGCGAGGTGGATCCGCTGGCGATTGGCGTGAGGCTGACCCCCAGTGCCTATACTGAATTCATGCTGGATCTGGCCAGGCGTTTTGAGCGTTGCCTGGGTTCTCAAAGCTAACAGGAAAAAGTTTTTATAAGGGGGCTTCACAACAAATAGCCTCCTCTATATAATGCGCCCCACTTTCGACGCAGATGTGGTGGAATTGGTAGACACGCTAGCTTCAGGTGCTAGTGCCTTCACGGGCGTGGGAGTTCGAGTCTCCCCATCTGCACCACTCCTGGAAAGAGTCCAGGGGCGGCGCAGAGCTAAGAAAGTGTAAACAGGCGGTGCGCACCGCGCGATCCAGAATCGCAGATCCGCGCAAACCGACGCAGATGTGGTGGAATTGGTAGACACGCTAGCTTCAGGTGCTAGTGCCTTCACGGGCGTGGGAGTTCGAGTCTCCCCATCTGCACCACCGGGTACCCCGGTAGGTCTCTCTGCAATGATATATCCCCTCTCCCGATAGTTCTCAAACATAGTTATCAAAGACTCAGTCCTGAGCTGACAAGCACCGATTAACTGTCCTCAATATCCCTGCATCTCCCGTGACATGGGTTATCCAGCGTTTATTGGCGATGAAAAAGCCCCGGTACCAACCGAGGCGTTGCGGTGATCGCGCCCTGGGTAGATCAGTTGCCCAAAAGCAAACCCAGCTGGACCAGCGCTGGGACTATGGCGATCACCAAGCCCACCAGCACCATGGCGATGGAGGGGATCAGGCCCAGTTCTTCATATCGTTCATCGTTGTGAGTAGCAGCCATGTTGAATCTCCTTGAGCGGTTGGGATTTATCGGTTTGCCCGGAGTATCGCAACATGAGTGCCAGTTTCTGATCTTGAATAGCTATTACTAACCTGTTGATATTAAAAACCATTAGCGGTAAGTTGAGGCGGCCTGTACGCAACGCTGCCTGATCTGACATGACAGCTGGCAGCCGGCATGTCAGATCGGGCAGTTGACGCGGATCAGCAGGAGCATCGGCCATCGACGCTGAAGCGCCCGCCGCCTGACACCATCAGCGAGAGCCCCGCCGCGAGCAGTACCAAGGCGTATTCCCACCCTCCTTCACTGACAAACAAACCTTTGCCGAGATGCACGAAGAGAATGGCAATCAGCATCTGAAAGGCGAGCGCAAGGCCCACAAGGCGGGTGAGAAGACCGATCAGCAGTGCAATACCGCCGAAGAACTCCATCGAGCCGGCCAACAGCGCCATCAGCATGCCTGGCTCCAGACCGATCGATGCCATCCACCGACCGGTGCCCTGCAAGCCACCGCCGCCAAACCAGCCAAACAGTTTCTGGGCACCATGGGGTATCAGCACGATACCCACCGGTACCCGCAGGATCAGAGGTGACAGGCCGTTATGTGTGGCCATCAGTTTTCTGCACAGATTTGCTTTCATATATTGCCTCCCCGTCCGGAGTGACTGCCGATACGGACAGTGTAGTCCGTGCAGTGATTCGTGCGTTGCCGTGATATGGTGTCGTCTCGCTGGCCTACAGACGACGCTGGGCCTGGATAACTCAATCTATGTTTGCCGAAGGAGCAACCGTTGAAGAAGCTCACCTTGAATCTGGATGCCGCCGTGGTGATCTTTCTGCTTTTTCTGACCGCGTTTGGCCTCAATCTTTATCAGTACAGCAAGTACCAGGAGTTAACAGATGAAAACTATCGTCTTCAGCTTCAGGGGTTGGAGGATCGGATGAATCTCGACTCCATGCGCTTTGCGCTTGAGCGCTTGAACAAGCGGCTGGAGATCCAGGGGGCTAATACCGAACCCGAGGCGCGTTAAGCGCCATCTGGACTAATCTGTGCTCTTCGGTTCCGTCCCGTGGCGGTCCAACCGGATAGCGCCAGGCTCGCGCTGAATAACGCCCGTCTGCTGCAGGCGCTTAAGTGTCCGATACAGGGTTTCGTGGGCCAGTCCCAGCTCCGCGGCGACGCTTATCAGTGGACGATCGAGCCTGAGCGTGCCGTCGGACGCATGCAACTGTATCCAGGTCAATATACGCTCCTCCGCCGACTGGATATGGGACAACTCAAGCTGGGTGCGCAATGCCAGTATCTCGCCGGACAGATAGGCACACAGGCGTTCGGCACATTCAGGATCGGAGCGCAGTAGTGCCTGTACCTGCGCCCGGTTGAATATCCGCAGCTCCGTATCGACTTCGGCGATAGCGTCGCAGTGGTAGTGGGAGGCGAAGATCGAGGCCTCCGCCACCAGCATGCCGATTCGCGCACGATGTACGGTAAGGAGTTCGCCGTGGCTTAGCGGACGGGCAAGGCGCACCTCGCCCCGAGCCACCAGAAAAAGCCGAGTCACGGGCTCTCCGGCGCGAAACAGGTGTTCTCCACGCGCCAGCTGTCTGCATTCGTTCGCCTGTAACTGGTTGGTAATCCACTGAGCGAAGCTAAGTCGCATCGCTGTTCTCCTGCTGTCCATCTATGATTTGAATCATATGTCGTCGTGAGGTGATTCTCTAGGGTGTCGGGACCACCCACTATCCTGATGGAGATGTTATGAAACTTTTTTTTCTTGGCCTGATGCTGTTGGGCCTGAACACCGTGCATGCGACAGCGGCCGACTACTCGGGCCAGCAGATGCGGGAGATCAAGAGCCTTTCGGTCGAGGATGTCGAATCGATTCGACTGGGTAAGGGTTGGAGTCTGGCCAAGCCTGCTGAACTCAACGGATACCCCGGCCCACGACACGTGCTGGACCTGGCGGGGGAGCTGGCATTGACCGCAGATCAGCAGAGAACGATGGAGCAGCAGTTCGCGGCCATGAAGGCTCGTGCCGTGGCGGTCGGTCAACGCTACCTCCAGGCCGAGCAGACCATAGAGCAGGCGTTCCGAACCGGGCAGGTCGATGCCAATAGCTTGTCGGCACTGCTCGAAACGAGTGCGCGGGCTCATGCCGAGCTGCGTCAGGTGCACCTGGACAGCCACCTGTTGACCAAGCAGGTTCTGACGCCGCTTCAGATCGCCGACTACAGCCGGTTAAGGGGCTATGACACCGGTGCGGATGCGAAACATATGCATTGACCGCCTACTGTTCACTCATCTGATACATTGTTGCTGTCGGCCGCTCTGAACGGCCGCCCTGCCTGACAATTGCTGACGTCGCGATTCTGGGATAGGGTGGCCTGCCAGTGGCTCTCTACACCGGCAGGACTATAGATGAAGACGATCTTGATCACCGGCTGCTCAAGCGGCATCGGCAAGCACTGTGCGTTAGGTTTGCAAGCCGAAGGCTATCGCGTATTCGCCACGGCCCGTAAGCCTGAAGATGTGCAAGCGCTTACTGACCTTGGCTTGGAGAGCCTTCTGCTCGATCTGGACGACAGCGTCTCGATCCGCGATGCGCTGACCGAGATCCTGTCTCGTACCGGAGGCACGCTGGATGCGCTGTTCAACAACGGTGCCTATGGCCAACCTGGCGCGGTGGAGGATCTGACCCGTGACGTGATGCGGGCGCAGTTGGAAACCAACCTGCTGGGCTGGCTGGAGCTGACCAACCTCGTGCTGCCGGTGATGCGTAGACAGGGGCATGGCCGTATCGTCATGAACTCATCGGTGCTGGGGCTGGTGGCATTGAAGTACCGCGGCGCCTACAACTGCTCAAAATTCGCACTGGAGGGGCTGACCGATACGCTGAGGCTGGAGTTGGTCGGCAGCAATATCTATGTCAGCCTGATAGAGCCCGGTCCGATCGAAAGCGCGTTCCGCAGCAACGCGTTCAAGGCGTTTCAGGACCATATCGATGTTGAAAACAGTGCTCATCGAGCCACCTATGAAGCGGTGGTCAAACGTCTGAGCAACCGGACGCCGGGCAGGGAACCCGCCTTTACCCTGTCGCCTGAGGCGGTGCTCAAGCCCCTGCGACACGCGTTGGAAAGTCGTCGCCCCCGGCCCCGTTACTATGTGACCTTGCCGACCTATTTCATGGGCTGGATGCGCCGACTGCTGCCAACGCGCTGGTTTGATCCGATATTGGTACGAGCATCAGACTAATGGATGTCGTGGCGCGCTACCGGTAGTGCTGGCGCGCCTCCTCCTCGAGAAAGTAGAGCGTCATCGGCCCGAAGCCTTTTACATCGACCTCTTCGCGTTCGCTGCAGATAAATTCATCTTTGATCAGCTCGTAGGTGGCCTCATTCAGGGTGATGCGCATCGGTTCAGACAGGCTTTCCATCCTGGCAGCCAGATTGACCCCGGGACCAAACAGGTCGTAGACGTACTTCTGTATCCCCACCAGGGAGCCGATCACCGGGCCGGTATTGATACCGATCCGCCCTTTCCACTGGTTGGTATGGGCCGCATTGCGCTTCTCCAGATAACGGCGCATACGCAGTGCCACACGGGCGATATTGGCGGTATCTTCGCTGCTCTCCTCCGGTACGCCAGAGACCGCCATATAGGAGTCGCCGATGGTACGGATACGTTCACAGCCGAACATCTCGACAATGCGGTCGAAAGCGGAAAATATGTCGTTCAGTTCGGAGACCAGTGCGCTGGCGTCGCTGGAGATCTGCATATCGGTGAAGCGCACGAAGTCGAGCATCAGGATTGCGGCATGCTCGAAGTGCTGGGGCGTGGTGGTGCCAAAGTCCTTCAGCTCTTCATAGACCTGCTTGGGCATGATGTTGAGCAGCAGACGTTCCACCCTGTCCTTCTCTTTCTCCAGCGCCTTGGCATTGCGCTCGGCCATTCGTGAGTAGGAGTCGAGCATGTACTGGTTCTCCTTCTCTTTCGAAATATCGCGGCCCTCGAGTAGTACCAGCGGCTTGCCCTGGTGCTCGATCCTGCGCATCTCCAGCCGAAGGGGCGTCGCTCGGCCCTTGATCTGGGCTTCAAGCTCAAAACGGAAACTCCCCCGGTCGCTGAGCCTGCTGCGGGCTTTTTCCAGATCCAGAGCCGCAACGCGCTCGCTCAGCCGACCCTGTTCACCTGCAGGTGGGGGAAACCAATCGAAAAAGCAGGCGTTCTCGAAGTAAACCGTGTCCGCCTCGATATCGATCAGGGCCACGGCCAGGTGGAGCTGCTGAAGCAGGGCGCGGGTATCGATCTGCTCGTCCATCGTTCGGCCCTCAGGATTGGGTGACTATGTAATGCCGTCGGCTGACCACCTCGCCGATGATGCGGGAGATGTCGCCCTCCTCCAGATCGAAATCCTCAAGCGTAAATTTGAGGATCTTCACCGCCTCGTCGAAGTCGTCGCTATCAATACCCAGGTTGGCGTGGGCGCGCACCAGTGCCTCGTTGGAGAAGCTGGCGGGGCCGCCCATCAGGGAGGCGATGAACTTGGTCTGGTGATCGACCAGCCGGCGCATATCCAGGCCGTCGAAATAGGGGCTTAGGCGGGGTGAATCGAGGACGTCGTCATAAAAGGCCGACACGATACGGCTGACCGTGGCAAAGCCCCCATACTTGTCAAATAAGGTTTGCTCCATTACCTATACTCCCTTCACCCAGTAAGTCAGCTAGCCAGAAGGGCATCGAGGAAGAGCGGGGTGAGAGTAAACCTCAATATAGTTGCCGTACCGCGGATGCACAAACCGGCCTACTGAGGATGTTATCAGTGCGGGAGGCGGTGCCCGGATCAATCTTTGCTGGGTACCTGTGACTCGAAGCCGTCACGGGTGATGCCGGGCGGTAGTTTTTCGCGGACATGCTCGTCCAGCTCCAGACCCCAGGTGTTGATCATGCAGCCGAGGATGACATACATGCCGTGGATCGCGATCAGATCCATCAGTTCGGCATCCGAGTAGCAGTCTTGCAGTTTTGCCAACAGTTCCGGGGAGAGTCCGTGGCGGGTGATCAGCTCGTCCACGGCAAGTAACAGCAGGTACTCCTTGTCGCTCCACTGCTCCGGACGAGGCTCAGCCTTGATCCGTTCGATCTCCTCCAGCGTCAGCCCGCAAGCCAATCCACGCTCAACGTGCGAGCCCCATTCGTACCAGGCGCGCATATGGATGGCGACACGCAGGATCACCAGTTCGCCAAGCCGCTTGCCCAGCGCTCCGCCGTTCACGGAATGGTTGCGAAAGTCCCACCAGGCATTGAGTAGCGCCGGGTTGTGGGCCATCAGTTTGTGCACGTTGATCGGATCGCCTTTCATATCCTCGATCACCTGTATCAGCGAGCTGTCCCAGTGCTCGGTGGGCAGGGGATCTAACGGGCGGTTGCTGTTCATACGATCACCTAATTTGACGAGTGAGTTGTCGAGTGACTCCGCTAGAGGCCTTGCCATACGGCTTATCCAGCCCAGTCGAGTGGTTCTGCAAGCGGCTCGCTTGCTATAAAAGTATTGCGGCTGATTGGGGATGGATCAATCGAATGGCGGTTGCCGTGGTCAGAGTGGTGGCTACAACAGCCCGGACCAGTTCAGCCGCGAATACAAGCGGCAGTTCGGCGTGGTGCCCTCGGCCACCTGAGTGGACCCGGCCGAAGCCGCGTGGCAGCGGCCGCGATTTTCCCGACGCATATTGTTCATCTACACCGGGCCGAGTCACTGCTATATTTCCTGGCACACGCCGCAGTATGAAGTCCTGGCGCTGGCGCGACTTTGAGGGACGCTACCGTTGTATGCCCGCTCAAAGCCGCTTACAGATCCCGAACAAAAGGAGTCGTTCATGCTTTGCTCTAAGCGGCGCGCCCTGCGCCATTTCCCGCTTCTCTTAGTCTGCCTCGGTCTTAGCCCCGCCACTGCGCTCGCTCAGGGTCAGGGCTTCAATGCAAAGCCGGCGTTCATCGGCACTGTCTCGAGCACCCAGTATGACGGTGTCAGCGACGATCTGCTGACCGCCGGGCTCGGGCTCAGCGGCCTGCAGGCGGCGGCACCGGCGCTCTCCAGCCCGCCGAGTACCGCCGAACTGCGCCGTCTGGCGATCTATAACAACTACCGTGCGCTGGTCGACGTGGCCAGCAACGGTGGCTTCGGCAGTCTGTTCGGTCCCCGCACCAGCGTGGATGCCGACGGTAACGTCAACAGCGGCGGCAGCGGCATGATCGCCGGCACCGAGTACCTCGCCTACGCCGACGATGGCAGCGGCCGGCAGAATGTCACACTGATGGTGCAGGTGCCGGCCCATTTCAGCCCGGACCACCCCTGCATAGTGACTGGTACGTCGAGCGGTTCGCGCGGCGTCTACGGCGCGATCGGCACCGCCGGCGAATGGGGGCTGCAGAAGGGGTGCGCGGTGGCCTATGCCGACAAGGGCACCGGTACGGGTCTGCATGACCTGGACACCAACAGTGTCAGCCTGATCGACGGCCAGCGTGCGGATGCGGATCTGGCCGGTAATGAATCGAGCTTCAGCGCCGATCTGGATGCCGCTGCACGCACCGATCTTCTCACCGCCTGGCCCTATCGTGTCGCCATCAAGCATGCCCACTCCAAGCAGAATCCCGAGGCGGATTGGGGCCTGAATACCCTGCAGGCGGTGCAGTTTGCGTTCTACGTCCTCAATGAGCAGTTTGGCCCCGAGCACAAGCTTCAGGGTCACAAGGTAGTCCTGCGCCCGTCCAACACCCTGGTGATCGCCTCCAGCGCATCCAACGGCGCCGGCGCCGCGCTGGCCGCGGCGGAGCAGGACCAGGGCCACTGGATCGACGGCGTCGCGGTGAGCGAACCGCAGATCCAGCTGCTGCCGGACGACCGGGTCAGCGTCGAGCGCGGCCAGCGCCTGTTGTCGGGCAGTGGCAAGACCCTGTTCGATTACACCAGCTTCGCCAACCTCTACCAGCCCTGTGCCGCACTGTCGACCCGGGCCGTAGACGCTCCGGGCCGGCTCTTTGTCCCGGCCGCCAGTGCGGCCAACCGCTGTGCGGCGTTGCGAGCCAACGGCCTGTTGAACGCCGACGTTCTGGCCGATCAGGCCGAGGAGGCGCTGGATCGGTTGTTCGATTATGGCTGGGAACCGGAGTCGGTACTGCTGCACGCTTCGCACTACGCCTTTGCCACCCCGGCCATCGCCGTGCTCTATGCCAACGCCTATGGCCGCTTTGGCGTCGAGGAGAGGCTCTGTGCATTCAGCTATGCCGGCGTCGATGCTGCCGGAGCCCCGGCTCCCATCGCGGGCACGGCACTGGAGCAGAGCTTTGGTAGCGGCAACGGCATCCCACCAACCGCCGGCGCGCAGATCATCAACGACGCTGCAGTGGGCGGACCGCGGCGTGACGCCGTATCGATCTCGCCGTCGACCGGGCTGACCGACTTCAATGTCGACGGTGCGCGGTGCCTGCGTGATCTGCTGCAGCCGGGTTCCGCCGAGGCGCAGCGCGTGCAGCAGGGCATTGACGAGGTGTTGCGCCGGGCAAACCTGCACGGCAAGCCGGCGATCATCGTGCACGGTCGCTCCGATGCGCTGGTGCCGGTCGGGTTCAGTTCGCGCCCCTACTTCGGCCTGAACCAGCTGGTCGAACAGGGCGAGAGCCAGCTGCGCTATATCGAGGTGACCAACGCCCAGCACTTCGACGCCTTCATCGACCACGTCGCGCTGCCGGGTTACGACAGCCATTTCGTACCGCTGCACCCCTATCTGGGCGAGGCGCTGGACTGGATCTACGACCACCTGAGCACCGGCCGGCCGTTGCCGCTGTCACAGGTTGTGCGCACCACGCCCAGGGGGGGCGTACCCGGCGCGGCGCCGGCGCTGACCAGCGCCAACCTGCCGCCGATCGCGGCGCAGCCGGCGGCGGAGGATCTCATCTCGTTCGACAACGGCACCGTGTACGTGCCGGACTAGAGCGGGTCCGGCGATGGCGGCACCGGCCGAGTCCCGGCGCCGCTCCGACCCTGGCCTTGCCCCGCCTACCGGGACAGTGACTGCGCCAGACTCTCGAACACCCGGCTATCGGTGCACTGGGCGACATTGAAGCGCAGGAAGTTGCTGCCGCTCTGCGACTGGCTGAAGGCGTTGCCCGGCGCCAGTACCACGCCCTGCTGCAGACAGGTGCGGGCGGTGGCGGCGGCATCCACGTCCGGTGGCAACCGGCACCAGACGAACATGCCCGCCCGAGGTATCAGCCAGGGCGCGATGCCCATTCCCTGCAGTGTGTCGACCGTGCTCTCCATCGCCTGCGCCAGCCGCTGTCGCACCGCCTCCATATGCTTGCGGTAGCCGCTGTCGGTGAGCGCCGTCAGCAGCACACTGGCCGCGAGCTGACCGCCGCCGAAGCTGGTGGCGATCTTCAGGTCGACCAGCGCGTCGACCCAGTCGGCACGGGCGGCGATATAGCCACAGCGCAACGAGGCGGAGATGGTCTTGGAAAAACTGCCGATATGGATCACCCGGGAGAGGCCGTCGAAGGCGGCAAGTCGCGGCGCCGGATCTGTCTCGAAATCGGCGAAGATATCGTCCTCGACTATCACCAGGTCCGAGCGCTCGGCGAGGGTCAACAAGCGGTGTGCCGTGGCCGCCGACAGGGTGGCGCCGGTGGGGTTGTGGATGCCGGAGTTGGTGATATAGAGCCGCGGCGAGTGCTCGCGCAGGGCCGCCGCGAACGCCTCCAGGTCCGGGCCGTTGGGGGTGTAGGGAACGCCGACGATGTTGGCACGATGGGCCTTCAGCAGGGCGTGGAAGTTGAAGTAGCAGGGGTCGTCGACCAGCACCACGTCACCCGGCTCCAGCAGGAAGCGGCAGATCAGATCGATCGCCTGAGTGCCGGACTCGGCCAGCACGATCTGGTCCGGTGGCGCGTCGATGCCGGCGGCGACCAGGCGTCGGGCCAGAACCTGGCGCAGCGCCGGCAGGCCGAGCGGCGTGGCATAGTCCGTCAGCACCGAACTGTCGGCCCGCGCGACCGCACGCAGCGCCCGCCGCATCCCGGCTTCATACATCCACGACTCGGGCAGCCAGCCACAGCCGGGCTTGAGCACCCCGGCGTCCGCCTCAAGCGATTGGCGCGATATCCAGAGTGGATCGACCGCGCGGTCGAGCCTGGGGCCGATCTCCGCCAGCGCCAGCGGCGCGACAGGCCCCGAGACATAGAACCCCGACCCCGGCCGCGAGTGAATGACACCTTCGGCCACCAGGCGTTCGTAAGCTTCCACCACGGTGGATACCGAGACTCGCAGTGCCTTCGCCTGCGCGCGTACCGACGGCAATCGCGTCCCCGGCAGATAGGTTCGGGAGCTGATTCTCGACCGGATCTCGTCCATTACGGTACTGATCCGGGTTCCGCTTCGCTTCATCCTGGATACCTTCAACTGTGTCGACCAAGCATACCTAACAGTTTCATTGAATTGTACTGGATTGTGTCTGGGTGACTGTTCCCTGGGGTGATCTACTGGCAGGCAACCAAGTGTCGAGAACATTAAAGGGGAGAGTGATGGACAGGGCGCTGAACGGGTGGATTAACGGGTTTATCGGGATGCTGATATTCGCCGGTTCGTTACCGGCGACACGGGCCGCGGTGAGCGATTTCGAGCCGACCTTTCTGACCTGTGCCCGGGCCAGCATAGCGGCCCTGCTGGGGATTATCATGCTGCTGGTACTGCGCCAGCGGCGGCCCGATAGGGCGGAGCTGCCTGCCCTGGCGCTCGTGGCCCTGGGTGTCGTGGTCGGCTTTCCGTTGCTGACAGCGCTGGCGCTGCAGCAGGTTTCGTCCGCGCACTCCATCGTCTTCATCGGGCTGTTGCCGCTGTGTACGGCGCTGTTCGGTGTGCTTCGCGCCGGGGAGCGCCCGCGGCCGGCGTTCTGGCTGTTCTCGCTGTTGGGAGGTGCTTGTGTGGCAGGGTACGCCGCGTTGGGCGATGGCGCAGCCTCGCTGCAGGGGGATCTGCTGATGCTGGCTGCAGTCCTGGTCTGTGGTCTCGGCTATGCCGAAGGTGGTCGGTTGGCGCGTTCGCTGGGTGGCTGGCAGGTGATCAGCTGGGCGCTGGTGCTGGCATTGCCGGTCATGTTACCGCTTACCCTGTTCGCCATGCCGGTCAGCCTGGAGCATGTAGCGATACCGGCTTGGCTTGGGCTCAGCTACGTCTCGCTGTTCAGCATGCTGATCGGCTTCGTATTCTGGTATCGGGGCCTGGCGCTGGGCGGTATCGCCGCCGTCGGTCAGCTGCAGCTGCTGCAACCCTTCGTCGGTCTAGGCTTGGCAGCGCTGCTGCTTAGCGAGACCGTGAGCTGGACCATGTTGGGTGCGACGCTAGGTGCGGTGGCATGTGTGATGGGGGCGAAGCGATTTGCCTGAGCGGGCTGAGTAATGAAGCCCCGCATCAAGGCAGCAGGGCGCCAGCGAGAGGCGATGGCATACCGATGCGAAAGGCCTCTCGGAAATGACGCTATTGGGATTGCACGTCGGACATTTAACGAGATACCTGGGCGATCGCCTCAATCTCGATCAACATCTCCGGGCTGGCCAACGAGCTAACTCCGACCCCGGTTAGCGCGGGACGGGGTCCGGCCAAATAGTCCTGCAAAACCGGCACAATCTTCTCCATATGCTCAGCCACCTCACCACGGACATAGACTCTTACCTGTAGTAAGTCTTTCAGCGAGGAGTTGGCTGCATGCAATACGGTTTTTAAATTCTCCATTGCCGCCCGGGCCTGGCCCTCGATGGAACTGTTTTGCACTTTAAAGTCGGGAGACCAGTCTACCTGTCCGGATACAAACACCAGCCCAAGTTGGTTGGATACGGTGGCGTGAGATAAACCGTTGGCGGAGCCATCGTACAGGGAGTTCGGGTTGATTTTGGTGATGCTCATAGTGCCCTCCAGTATGTTGCCGTTCACTTACGCTGCACGATAGTCGGTGAGGTCTGGGGCGACAACGCAGCTTGCCTTGTAACAGCCACAAGGTAGGCTTGTACCGGTTTAAACCAACTGTTTTACGGCTTCGATGACCCAGTTAACCAGTGGATCATTCAGGGTGTTTGGATGGTGTGCTACGACCACCTGATAGCCGGGGGGGTACTTGCTTAGCGGCATCTCGTATAGCCCCTCGCAGGGAAGCAGCCGGGAGGGTATAAATCCGATAACATCCGTTGATTTGATCATCTGCATCGCTCTGTCAAATGACGGCGCCGACGCGACAACATGACGTGTTATACCTTGTCTGGCTAACCAGTGGTCGGCGGAGCCGGACAAAATAGCCGTACCGGGATTCGTGACCACAAACGGGTAGTTTTCCAGTTCAGCCAATGAGAGTGGCGCTTGGCTAGCCAGCGATGCATTGCCGGTGACACAGCGATAGCTCTCGCTGAAAAGCGGTATCGAAATAAGACCCTCAGGAACATATCCGGCGGAGGTGAAGGCGAGCTGGATCTCGCCGTGACTCATCCTCTTGGTCAGTGAGCTTGACTCGATATTGGTGATCATCAGTTTGGCATGGGGGAAACGCTGGCGCAGCTCCCCAAATAACGGCTGGAGCAGTATCTGTTGGGTATAGTCCGTGGCCGATATGACTAACGTGCGTTCGGTATTGTCGACAGGTTTACCGCCTGGTCGCGGTAACTGGCTAAGGTGAACCAATATAGTTTCGATGTGCGGCTGCAACTCCAGCGCATAGGTCGTTGGCACCATGCCATGCCCTTCGCGAATAAACAGCGGATCGCCAAGTATCTCCCGCATTTTATTTAGTTTTAAGCTTACCGCTTGCTGGGAGATATTTAACGACTCGGCGGCCGAGGTAATACTGTGGGTATCAAACAGTGCGTTAAGGGTTCTTAAATGGTGCAGCTCTAAATTTTCGATCATGATAAATGCCACGCTGTTCTGATAGATTAGGCATGACGTAAAGCGTTTGGTTAAATCATTGGTGATTTGATCAATAAAAACAAGGCAGTATCGATCGCTTTCTAACCCGGGCGGGCTACCCATCGAACACCCTGTTGGACTGGGTGTTGTCGCGCGCAGCTGTGGACAAGGGCCAGTCGACACCAGATCGATACTACTGGGTAACGCCGAGAACAGCAGACCTGACGATGGGCCATCAGGGGTTGGTTCCGGGGGGAGAAACGACGAAGCCCCGCATTATCATGCAGGGCTTCTGGAAAGAGGTGGTGCCCGGAGGCGGAATCGAACCACCGACACGGGAATTTTCAACCCTTTGTAAGGAAGGTAGCCCATTTTAGATGATGCTTCCTGTAGCGTCTAAAAGTCTGAAGCAAAGGAGCCTTGTTGTGCTGTTTGCTTGCAGATTACATCAAATTATTGGATGCACATTCTTGATCATCAGACCAGATAGGGACCAGAGCCTAAGGACGTTATGAGTATCCCTTCACCAGTCAGTAACTGGTTAGATTGACTGGGATTGTGTTCATTCGTATCGGTTGTAGTGAAGCTATGCGTGATACCGGTGCGGGCATCCACAACAATATGTACTTTTATCTCAAAGTGTCATTGGTTGCCCCCTCTTAGTCTGGTGCATTATTAGGGTCAAGTTTACCGGTCTTATTTTTGGTGAAGCTGTGCGCTTCGATAATGGTTAGACAGTGAACCCTCTTTCGTAATCCGGCATCAAACAATCCCCGATAAACTTTGTAGAAATCTGGTGGGCTTGAAAATGGCGCTTCATCATATGACGGAGCCTTAGAATAACGTGGGGGCATGGTTTTGTTCAGCAACTAGCCAGCAAACATCCTCATTGACGGAATTTCGTAAAGTGAATTCCATGGCCAGATCTGACGTTGCTCCACTGCTGCATGCAGTGAATCCGTAGCACGAAAAATAAAGCCAGTGGCCTGTACCTGCCTGGGGATAATGGAGGAGATGTCGCCTTCGAGATGTGCCCATGGAATCCGAATGTCCACTTGGTTTCGGGATTTTTCCTTGCTCTTTGGCGGCGCTTGTTGCTGAGCTTGCTGTCAGTGAGTCTGAACCGCTGATCTATCTCTAAGCCTTCGACCGTGTTCAACATACATTATGTCATGCAGCGGCATTGATCTCATTTTTGCTTTACCATTGATTGAGTCAACTACTAATGTGGCACAAAAATACGTAGGAGAGTGAGCCCATCCTATTTCTCTAAGCTCGATGGGTGGCATGATGTTTGCTGCCTAATAGTTTTCCAAGAAATTAAGGGAGGAGGTTAAGATGAATGTTGCGTTAATACGGAAAGTTTTTGCCATACCAAGCGCTCATGGCGGCAATAGTCTGCCGCAAGATGAAAAAGTAAATTCAGCTTATATCTCAGAGAATATCATAAAAAGCTCCAAGCAAGTAGATTTGCGTGATGTGTCAATTAATGAGATAAATACGTTGATAAAATCAGGTAAAACTGAGTTATTAGATGTACTTCCATTTATTCCTCCGCACATTGTCGAACAAAATAAATTCGATCCAGAATCGATTCAAAGTCATCGTTTGGACCTATTGTATCAGCTCGAAAGCAGCATTGATTTTAAGAAGAGTATTGGTGAGAATACAGCTTTCCTGGAGGAATTATTTGAAAAAATTAAAAGTATAGATGGTGCTTACCTGCCCGCAAAAATTGACACTATCGCATAGTTTAAGTTTTAGGAAGATGTAATAAGGTTTGTTGTGTGAAAGAATTTATCCTCAGAGCTCTTCAGAAGGCTAAAAAATATTTTGAATTTGTAAATTTAGTTTATAAGAAAATAATGATAATTCATGGGCAGGGGGTTGAGATAATAGTCGAACTTAGGTAAAGAGTTCACCCGGGATTTGTATTGTGGGAATCTTTTAATTTTATAAGTGAAGCAGGCATCATGCAAATTAAATAAATGAGAATAAGTATATCATTATTTAAAATAACAAACTATTTCTAGTAATCCGGATGTATTTATATAATGAATATTTAATTCAGGCTGATTAAACCTTATTTTTATTATGTATTAATGGCCTTGTACTGGCTGTTAAGAGTAATGTTATAGATATTGGTTTAACTATTGGTAATCTTTTTATTCTGAGTGAGAAAAGGTGTTTTTATGATATTCTAAAAACCATATCGATTATAAATTAACGTCACTAGCCGGTTGTATATCGATATCAAAATAAAAGGTAGTAGTAATTCCGTAGAGCTACGGATTGGTTTTGTCGATTTTTAGATCGTGCAAATAACCATTGCCCGGATTATGAGAGCATGTTTCTATTTTTTGTATAGATATTTTTATTTTTTGTTTCCTGCCTTGAACATGTTAGTGAATGAGTGAGATGATATTGATCAGGTCACTTGAAAATTCGAGGCGGGTCAAGCAAATACATCTACTGGGTAGTACCAGTACCAGAATTTTAACATTGCACTGTGAATCATTAATGCAGTAGTCTCATAATAAACCTGGCTCAAAAAAAGTGGAAAAATTAGATCCTAAACTTTCAAGCATAGATATGGTAAAGGTACACATTTCGTAGCTGAAGAGTGTTCCACCTCACTCCTAGCCTTAAATATTCAATTTGCATATAGCAGTTATAACAATTTCAAATATGGATTTTTCATGTCATTATGATAATTTCTATATGGAATGAATAAGGAATTTAATTTTCATCATCTAGTTACCAAAGTGTTTTGCTCTTCACACTGTATGCATATGGATTTTTAAGCGGCCAGTTGGCCGCTTTTTTTCTAAATTATTAAAATTAAAACAATCTTGTGTTAAATTGACATGTGCAGACCAGTTAAGGTCTGTTTTTTTAATATTTCAATTTATGTTTTAACACTTGTATACACTCAAAAAATTATTAAATATTGTAGTGATCTGCCAATCTCAGACAGTAAGTTAAGTTTTTCTCCTGCCTTCGCAGGCGGCGCTCCATGAATCGATCCGACTGATACACCTCTTCAAATATATGACGCGCCAAGCCGTGCTGTTCCAGCAGGTGACAAAACTTCAGAATGGTGGAGTGATCAGGTATCGCCTTGTCCAGAGGCAGGCCTGCAACAAGTCTCATGGATGCGATCTCGTACAGCGTATCTTCCATGGACGGGTTACTGAGGTTGTACCACTGCTGCCTACAGTGAATCCGAAGCATGGTGGACAACGGTAAGGACGACAACCATTGCCGGCCTTCGGGTAGTGAGGCTCAATGACGTCTTCAAGATGTGACTAGGGGATCAGCGTGTCCATTCGTCCTAGGAATTTCTCTTTGCGGGTCCGGTGGCGCTTAAGGTCGGACTCGCTATCAGCGAAGGTGAGCTGCTGATCCATCCAAACATCCTCGATGTGCCTGAGCGGGTGATTGTCTCATTAGAAGGACTTGTTCACACTTTCCCTCGGCAATGTGGCAGTCAGACTGAATGTGCTTCAGCTCAGCTCGCCTTTAAGTTCCACGGTATCGCTGCATCAGCGAAGATGGTTATATCTTCAACATGCAGAAGCTGGTCGGCATGATTGAGAACGTCCACATGCGCATACTTTGTGTTGGAGTACTGCGTGGTGCCGGTTTGGCTGATGGGCAGACGGAGCTAGATGCTGCTCCGACCAGATATGGGCCAGAGCACGGAAACGAAAAAGGCCTGCATTTGACTGTAAGCCTTCTAAGTAGTGGTGCCCGGAGGCGGAATCGAACCACCGACACGGGGATTTTCAATCCCCTGCTCTACCGACTGAGCTATCCGGGCAACGAGGCGCGTATTAAACCCGACTTGCCTTAGGGTGTCAACGCCCTGTTTTCACTTTTCTTTCCGTTACTTGCTTTCGGACGGGGGGACGTAGCCTTCGGCCTTGTCGTACTCCTCGCCGGAGAGAAACTTCTCCATCTCCTGCTGCAGGTATTTACGGCTTTGCGGATCCATCAGGTTCAAGTGCTTCTCGTTGATCAGCATGGTCTGGTGCTCGGTCCACTCCTGCCAGGCCTGCTTGGATACGTTGTCGTAGATATCCTGACCCAGGGCACCTGGATAGGGTGGACGCTCGAGGCCTTCCATCTCTTGTTTGTATTTGCGGCAGATGACTGTACGGCTCATCGCGTTGCTCCCTTGTGGCTGGCGCTGCCGAGCGTTTCAAGCAGGCGCTTGACTGGCGCGGCCAGGCCGATGTTTTGTGGTTGGCGGGTGTTATACCAGAGTGTCGGCGGGCCTTCCATGACTGAGTTTGTAGGGTCTTTCACGCTGACCAGCACCGGCGTGATATCCAGGTGGTAGTGGCTGAAGGTGTGTCTGAGCGGTTCCAGCGGGGTTGCTTTGAGTATCTCGAAACCGAGTTCCGCTTGGGCGTCGCGCAGATCCTGCACCTCCGGCAGACTCCACAGACCGCCCCAGATGCCGCTCGGAGGGCGCTGGGCCAGGAGTACCTGCTCGTCAGCGTCGCGAATGATCAGCATCTGTGTCTGTTTGACCGGGAGCGTCTTCTTGGGCCTTGGGGTTGGCAACTTGCTGGTCAGACCCAGGGCGAAGGCTTTACATTCCTGCTGCAACGGGCACAGCAGACAGCTGGGTTTGCCTCGGGTACAGAGGGTGGCGCCCAGGTCCATCATCGCCTGGGTATAGTCGCCGGCGCGTTCGATCGGGGTGTTGCGTTCGGCCAGTGTCCAGAGGCTGCTCATGACCGAAGGTTGTCCGGGCCAGCCCTCGACCGCGTAGAAGCGCGCCAGAACGCGTTTCACATTGCCGTCGAGTATGGCCGCGCGCTTGCCGGTGGCGATCGACAGGATGGCACCGGCGGTGGAACGGCCTATGCCCGGTAGCGCCTCCAGACCCTCGACGCTATCGGGGAAATCTCCCCCGAACTCCCGACTGACGATGTACGCGGCCTTGTGCAGGTTGCGCGCGCGGGCGTAGTAACCCAGCCCGGTCCAGAGGTGGAGCACCTCGTCGATCTCCGCATCGGCGAGGTCGTGCACATCGGGAAAACGGTCGATAAAGCGTTGGTAGTAGGGGATCACAGTGGTGACCTGGGTCTGCTGCAGCATGATCTCGGAGATCCAGGTGTTATAGGCCGTTTTTTCCCGCTGCCAGGGCAGGTCCTTGCGGCCGTGTTGGTCGAACCACTCCAGCACGGCGCTGTGAAACTCCGTCGGTGACAGGCTGTTGACCAAGGTATCCATCAGTTGCCGAACAGACCTTTAAGCAGTGACTTGGCGCCCTCGTCGCCCAGCTTCTCACCCAGCTTCTCTTCGATCTTCTTGCTTACCTTCTCCTCGACCTTCTTCTTCGCTTCGGCCTTGAGCAGGTTGGCAAAGACGCTGGCGTCCGGGCTGCACATCTTGGCCGGCGGCGTATCGAAGGAACCCTTGCAGTTGACCGGGAACTCGACACCCTCGAGACGGTTGTTGACCGAGCAGGTCTGCTTGAACAGATTCTCCTTGATGGTCAGGCCCAGGCGATAGTCGACCAGTGCCTTGGGCAGGTCGACGCTGCCGCGCCCGGCCAGGGACATGGCATCCAGGGTTGCCGCCAGATCCTTGTTGCTGACCACGCCGTTGGAAATGTTGAAGTTACCGCCCATGTTGGCGAAAGGTGTGGACTGGTCCACCTGCTCGGTATTGATGCCGAGGCTGGCGACATTGTTGATCCCCTGGCAGATGGTCTGTGCCATGTTGATCCCCTCGATCACCCCGTCGGCGGCGTTGACGCTGGCGTTCCCGCTGAGCGAATTGACGATGGCGTAGATCGACTGGCCCTGGGCGCTGAGCTTGGCGGTGGAGCTGACCGCACCGGTGATCGGGGCGCTGCCGTTCATGGCGGTGAGCAGCTCGCCGATCTGTACGCCGGTGATCTTCTTGTCGATAGCGATCTGCAGCGGCGATTTGCGCGCATCCAGCGTAACGGCGTTACGCAGGGTGCCGGAGTAGAGGTCGGCGTCGATGCGGCTGATCTTGACCAGGCCGTTATGGGCGCTGACGGTCAGGCCCAGGTTATTGGCATCGAGGCCGGAGATCTTCAGTTGCGCCAGGTCCAGTTTAGCGTCCAGGTTGAGCGCCTTGAGCGGCTCGACCGGGATGACCTCCTCTTTTGACCAGCGCTCGCCGCCGCTCTGGCCATTGCTGGCGCTTTGTTGCCCCGCTTTTTCGTTACTGGCCGGAGGCAGATAGCGGTCGGCGTTGAGACTGTCGCCCTTGAGCGCGATAGTTTGTGCCTGGCTCTTGAGGTCGATGGTCAGGGAGCCGGTGAAGGTGGTGTCGTCCAGTGTCAGCGTCAGCGGATTTAGCGTCAACGTGTTCGCTGGCCCGGCCAGCTTGGCGTTCAGGCCGACCGCAGTCAGGGCTTTGGCATCGCTGGTTTCGGGGGCGCTTTGCCCGAGCTGCGTCAGCAGCTGTTTGAGATCGAACTTGGCCAGGTTCAGCTCACCGGAAAAGGTCGGTGTAGCGAAGGTTTCGATACCGACCTGGCCGGTGGCGATCAGGTTGGCCAGCGCCAGCTGCTGCAGTTCGATATCGACGCGCTGTGCGGCAATATCGGCATCCACCTGGCCCTTGAGCCCGAGTTTCAGTGGCTGTGGGCCCAGGGCTGCGCTATTGACTTCAACCTCGGCATTCAGCCCGCTCAGTTGGTACTGCTTCGCCTCCAGATTCAGCTGTGCGTTGGTGGACAGCGTTGTGGTCATAGCGAGCGTTTGTGTATCGCCCTGGAACTGGTTCATCTGGGCGCTCAGCTCGATCGGAATCTCCTGCTCCGGCGCGATACGACCGGTAGTCAGGTTCAACTGGTTGACCTCGATACGGCTGCCCGCCGCTTCGTCCACATAACGCAGCTGGGCGTTACTCAGGGTGATAGACTCGATATCCAGGCCTCTGAGAGCGCCGCCACTGCGCCCCCTGTCCTGCTGCTCCTCGCCCATGGCGGCCGTACCTTTGTCGGCCTGCGTGCCTGTCCAGTTATTGGCGCGTCCGGTGGTGATCAGGTTGAGTTTCAGCCCATCCACCAGAATGCTGCTCATCTCCACATTACCGGAGAACAGGGGCATCAACTTGACTGACAGCTGGGCCTGGTTCAGCGTCGCCAGCTGGGGTTGTTCGGGGTAACGGATCGCGATGTCGTTCACGGCCAGGCCGAGCCAGGGGAATACCGACCAGTCGATTTCGCCGTTGATCTTGAGCTCGACGCCACCGCTTTCCAGCGCAGCCTGTTCTATCTCGCTGCGGTAATCGTTCGGGTCGATGACGAAACCGAGTATGACGCCGCCTGCGCCTATCAACAGTAGAACAAACACCAGAATGCCGATTAACAGCCTTGTCAGAAGTTTCATGCGTCGAGGGTCCTGTTTGCTACGGTCTTTTTGAAATAGACTGCCATTGTAGCCAATAGCTCCCGTATTTGACCAAAATCAAACGGACCGAAAAGCTAAACTCGGTATATGCGGCTAAACTGCTCCTGCTTGGAGGGGTCAACGCATCGTTTTATTAAACATGGACAGTGCCTATGCCTTTAGGACCTGGTTTTTCGGTAGTACTGCTGGTTGAGTCCCGCCAAAAGCGTGAGCAGATGGTGGAGATTCTCAGCAAGAGCTGCCGCGACTTTAAGGTAATCAGCAACGTTGACGACCTGCTTCGGCGTGCCCACGAGCGGCCCATCAGTGTGCTGATTTTCGGTCTCGTCAGCATCGAGCAAAGTGAAGTGGCGTATTTCCGCTTGCTCAAGACCGACCCGCATATCGAGCAGCATATACGTTCCACCCTGCTGCTGTGTGACCGGAACGAGGTCAAGCATGCGTTTCAGCTCTGTCGCAAGGGGCTGTTCAGTGATTACTACGTCGCTCACCCGCTGTACGATCCCTATCATCTGTTATTGCGGTTCAAGCAACTGAAGGCGTTGCAGGATGACGGTAATATGGCCGTGATGAAGCCGTCGTCGATCAGTGCCGTGTGCGACTCGCTGGAGCAGATCGCCCATGCCGATAGCCGGATTTCCGGCATCAACGCCGAGATGCTGCAACGTCTGGGTGAAACTATCACCCTGGCAATGGAAGCGCTGGGCAAGGCGGTGGAGAGCCAGATAAGCAGTGGCCAGGGTGGAACCGCCAGCGAGCTGATATCGCAGCACTCCGGAGATCTGGTGCACCGGCCGATCCATTCCAACGTCAGCGAGGCGATACGTCGGGTCAAGGAGGTGACCGCCGAGGCGGCCGAAGTCGCGATCGATCAGCGGGTGTCGATCGGGCGAGATCATCCGAGTATGCCGCCACGCCACAAGCGGGTTATCGTGGTCGAGGATAATGCTGCCTCGATGCAGGAGTTGACGACGGCGTTGGAGAAAAACGACTGCGCCACGGTCTGTTTCAATTACGGCAGCGATTTCGCGCGCGAGGCGGATGCGCTGAGTGCCGATATCATCATGCTCGATCTGACCCTGCCAGACATGCCCGCGTTCCATCTGATCAAGAAGATCAAAAGCTCCGCGTCCCTGTCGAGTGCAAAACTGTTCGTTATGGCCCAGCCCGGTGATCGGGAGAAGGTGGAGCTGGTGCTGGGCATGGGGGTTGACGAGGTGATCATGAAACCGATCGACGAGCAGATGATGGCGTTCAAACTGAGTCACTACTGAGCGACCTCGCTGCTGCTTTACCTGCCCCATGATCTGCCGTTGCGGCGCGGTTGTCTGTATAATGTGCGTTTCTTAATGCAAACCACGCGCAACGGCGGAGACAGAGATGGCCGATCGTACCGCCAGAGTGACCCGCAACACTCTGGAAACCCAGATCACCGTATCGATCAACCTCGATGGCACAGGCCAGTTCGAGGCCGATACCGGAGTCCCTTTCCTTGACCACATGATGGATCAGATCGCCCGTCATGGCCTGATCGATATGGAGATCAACGCCATCGGCGACCTGCACATCGACGATCACCACACGGTGGAGGATATCGGCATCACCCTGGGCCAGGCGTTCAAGCAGGCGGTGGGTGACAAGAAGGGTATCCGCCGTTATGGCCATGCCTATGTGCCGCTGGATGAAGCGCTGTCGCGCGTGGTGATCGATTTCTCCGGCCGTCCGGGACTGGCGATGGATGTGGAGTTCATCCGCGGTCGTGTCGGTGGCTTCGACGTGGACCTGTTCAGCGAGTTCTTCCACGGCTTCGTCAACCACGCCGGGGTGACGCTGCATATCGACAACCTGAAGGGCAAGAACACCCACCACCAGGCGGAGACGATCTTCAAGGCGTTCGGCCGTGCCCTGCGCATGGCGCTGGAGGTAGACGCTCGCGCTGCCGACATCATGCCGTCGACCAAGGGGTGCCTGTAAGCCATGAGCAGCATCGCAGTCATCGATTATGGCATGGGCAACCTGCACTCCGTGGCCAAGGCGCTGGAACATGTGCAGCCCGGTGTCGAGGTGCGTGTGACCGCCGATCCGGAGCAGGTGCGCACGGCGGATCGGGTGCTGCTGCCCGGTGTCGGCGCGATCCGCGACTGTATGGCGGAGATCCGTCGCCTGGGCGTGGATAAAGAGGTGCGCGAGGCGATCGCCTCCGGCAAACCCTTCCTCGGCATCTGCGTCGGTTATCAGGCGCTGGTGAATTTCTCCGAGGAGAATGCCGGTGTCGACTGTCTGGGTGAGTTCGACGGCCGGGTCAACTTTTTCGGCGACGATCTGCGCGATGCGGCCGGCGAGCGCCTGAAGGTGCCGCACATGGGCTGGAACGAGGTGCAGCAGAGCCTCGATCATCCGCTATGGGCCGATATCGACAATGGAACCCGCTTCTATTTCGTCCACAGCTACTACGTCAAGCTGGCCAATCGAGGCCAAGTGGCGGCGACCTGCAACTACGGCGTCGACTTCGATGTGGCGCTGGCGCACAACAACGTGTTTGCCGTGCAGTTCCACCCGGAGAAGAGTCATACCGCCGGTTTGCAGCTGCTGAAGAACTTCCTTAACTGGGACGGCCGCTTCTGAGCGGCCGGACACGCAAGAATTTCAAGGTTTTATCCACAATGCTGATTATTCCCGCGATCGATCTCAAGGACGGAAAATGCGTACGCCTGCGCCAGGGCCGCATGGACGATTCTACCGTCTTCTCCGATAACCCGGTCGACATGGCCGCCAAGTGGGTCGAAGCCGGCTGCCGCCGTCTGCACCTGGTCGACCTGAACGGCGCCTTTGCCGGTAACCCGGTTAACGGCGAGATCGTCAACGCCATCGCCAAGGCCTATCCGGAGCTGCCGATCCAGATCGGCGGCGGTATCCGCTCCGCCGAGACCATTCAGGCATATCTCGATGCCGGCGTCGACTACGTCATCATCGGCACCAAGGCGGTGAAGGAGCCTGAGTTTGTCACCGAGATGTGCAAGCAGTTCCCCGGTCACATCATCGTCGGTCTGGATGCGCAGGATGGGTATGTCGCCATTGACGGCTGGGCTGAGGTCACCGACGTCAAAGCGGTGGATCTGGCCAAGCGTTTTCGCAACGATGGCGTCAGTGCCATTGTCTATACCGATATCAGCCGCGACGGCATGATGCAGGGCGTTAACGTGGACGCCACCGTCGAGCTGGCGCGCGAAGCTGGTATCCCGGTGATCGCCTCCGGTGGTGTCACCGATATCGAGGATATCCGCAAACTGGCCGCGGTGGCCGATCAGGGTATCCTTGGCGCCATCACTGGCCGCGCGATCTACGAGGGCACGCTGGACGTGGCCGAGGCGCAGGCACTCAGTGATGAGCTGAGCAAGTAACAGATAGAGAAAGGTTAAGCACCATGGCACTGGCAAAACGCATCATCCCCTGTCTCGACGTGGAGAACGGCCGTGTGGTCAAGGGCGTGAAGTTCCTCGACATCCGCGATGCCGGTGATCCGGTGGAAGTGGCCAAGCGCTACGACGAGCAGGGTGCCGACGAGATCACCTTCCTCGACATCACCGCCAGCCACGAAGGGCGCGACACCATGGTGCATACCGTGGAGCGGATGGCGTCTCAGGTGTTTATCCCGCTGACCGTCGGCGGTGGTATCCGCACCTGCGAGGATATCCGCAAGATGCTCAACGCCGGTGCCGACAAGGTGTCGATCAACACCGCGGCAGTGTTCAACCCGGAGTTCGTGCGCGAGGCGGCGCAACGTTTCGGCAGCCAGTGCATTGTGGTCGCCATCGACGCCAAGAAGGTGTCCGCCGAGGGCGAGCCGGACCGGTGGGAGATCTTTACCCATGGCGGCCGTAAGCCCACCGGGCTGGACGCTGTGGAGTGGGCGAAGAAGATGGTCGAGTATGGTGCCGGCGAGATTCTGCTCACCTCGATGGACCAGGACGGGGTCAAGAACGGCTACGATCTCGGCGTCACCCGCGCGATCTCGGAAGCGGTGCATGTGCCGGTGATCGCCTCCGGCGGTGTCGGCAACCTGGACCACCTGGTCGAGGGCTGTATCGAAGGCAAGGCGGATGCGGTACTGGCGGCGTCGATCTTCCACTTCAACGAGTACTCCATCCCCCAGGCCAAGCAGTATATGCGTGAGCGTGGCATCGAGGTACGGCTCTGACGCTGCTAGTCGAGCCGGTTTGAAAGAGGCTCCCGAGAGGAGCCTCTTTGCGTTTTGGGCTTCAGACCCTGGTGGGGGGGCGGTCCGCGGAAGCTGCGTCCCTGGCACGCGGTGAACCCATCCTTGGGGGCTCCACTGCGCCATCCCTGGCGCAGTGGGCCAGGAACACAGCCCCCACAAACCTCCTGAAGAGGCTGGTGGTTACCTGAAACTGAATCGACACTTACATTGTATTTAAAATGTTTATAGCTCCGGATCGCGCACCCGCATAAACCGCGCAAATCGAGGCTTACCCTGACTGGTCAGGCCGTTGTAGCGATAGGTGATGGTCGAGCCGATTGCGGGTGGATTTTCGCGCTCGGCATCGCTCAGTCCGGAGCCGATACGAAAGCGCAGCCCGGTGTCGTTCTCCACGATCAGGGCGCCGGTCATACCCGTATACTTGCCCTTGCCGTCGGTGTAGCCGACCACCCGTGCCTCGGCATCCTGATAGCCTTTATATTTCAACAGCAGGTCGCTGCGGTTGGGGACATACCGCGATGCAGAGTGATGCAGCATCAACCCCTCGCCACCTAAGCGCTGGATCTGAACCAGCAACTGCTCCAGCTTGTCCCGGCTCGGCGCGCGACGCTGTTCGATCACTCGGATATAGCGGTTATCCACAGCCGGAAACAGTGTCAGCAGCGCCGCATGGCGCTCAACGAAGGTGCCCGGATGCAGGGGTAGGTCGAATAGCATGAAACTGACCTGCCGCCACTGATCGTCGGTACTCTCGTTGCGTCTGATCAGCGCGCTGAGTTCGGCAAATCGGCTGCGGCCGAGCCAGAGCTCACCATCCAGCTCGATGGGCGGCAGGTCGTGGATAAACCAGTCGGGTGCCGAAATCGGTGCGCCGCTACGGGTCTGCAGTTGCTGGCCGTTCCAGCGGGCACGCACGCCATCGAGCTTTTCGCTGACCAGGTAGTCGGCGGATTCTATCTGTTGATCCGGTAACAGTGTCTGCGCGCTCATCAGCGCCGGAACCGGAGCGGCGATGACGAATGCCGGGGTGGTCATAAGCGCCAGGGCGGCGCTTAGATGGGTTGTGGTGGATGACATCCTTGTCTCTCCTTGTTTAAGTTTCTGCCTGGCACCTCCTGCGCCAGGTATGAGGTTGGCTCAGAACTCGTAGCTGAGTTCTACCTTATAGCGGGTATCGTCGCGGTCGGGGCCGTTCAGCCAGTGTTCGGCCTGCAACTCCATCTCGAACCCCGGATCGGGTGAGGCGTATTCCAGTTTCAGCGTGGCCAGCCACTGCTCCTTGTCCTCCCACTGCCAGCCCTGCCCCGGGTCGCGTTCGGCCTGATCCTCCAACTGCCAGCTGGGGCCGGCGATCAGCTCCCAGCCAGCCAGCGGCGTGATCCAGTCGAGCCAGAGTTTTGCTTCATACTGTAGCTCCTGCTCCGCCTTTTCGACCTCATTCTGTGCGGTATTGGTCCAGGCACTGAAGCGGGTATGGGTCAGGCTCAGTTTCGGCAGCAGATACAGGCTGTACCAGGGCGTCATATACTCTGCCCGAACACTCACTTCGGTTTCGTACCCGCTGCCGCGCCCCGCTATCGGTTTGGCGTCGGCTGCAAGGTCGCTGGAGTGGTAGTCCACGTCGAGGAAGCGGTCGTGATACAGGCGCAGTGACCAGGCGTCCCCGCCAAGGTGGGAGCCCAGGTCATAGCGCAGACCCAGGCCCACATAGGGATATTGGCGCCATTCGGTGCGGGTTTTGTCCTTCTTCAGGCTGCCATCTTCGCGGAAGGTTCTTTTTTGATCGACGGTGCGGCGACTGTTGTAGCCCAGCCTGGTGCTCCACTGCCACTCCTCTTCCGGCGTCAGCTCAATTTTGAGCAGGGTGTCGCTTTCCCATCGGCGTTTGCGGCGCTCTTCCCGCTGATCGAAGCTGCGGTCCGGGTTGTACTCGATCGTGCTGCGCGAGGCGCCGTCCAGATACTTAAGCCGGGTCTTCACCTCACCCTCCAGTGCCAGGGCGGAATTGGCCAGCAGTAACAGGCTCAGCGTAAGCGCGACGTAGTTCATGCGGTTTCTTCAATCTCCAGGCGAATCTTTTGCTGCAGGTCGAGCAGAGGCATCGGGCGTGCCAGCCCAAAGCCCTGCGCCAGGTGCACACCCATCTTCCGCAACAGCGCAAGTTGCTGTTCCGTTTCGATGCCTTCGGCGACGGTGTGTATCGACAGCGACTCGGCGAGGGCGACCATGGCGTCGATCAGCGGACGCGAATGGCCGTCGATCAGGTTGTGTACGAAGGAGCGGTCGATCTTCAGGCCGTCGATCGACAGGCTGTTCAGGTAGGCTAGTGATGAATAGCCGGTGCCGAAGTCGTCGATCCAGATCTCGATGCCGGCGGATTTCCAGCGTCGCAGGGCGTTTTCGCTGCTCTCCAGGTGGGTGATCATGCTGGTTTCGGTGATCTCGATACACAGGCTGTCGTCCGGCAGGTTCTGCTGCTGCTTGAGATCGCAGATAAAGTCACAGATCGAGGACTGATGCAAAGCCGCGCCGGAGATATTGATCGACAGGCTGAACGCGGGATTGAGCTCAAGCAGGGACTGCAGGTCGGTTACCGCACGTTGCGCCACCCAACGGGTGACCTCTTCGATCAGATCCGACTCCTCGATAATCGGGATAAAACGCGCCGGGCTCAGCAGCCCGTGCTGTGGGTGCCTCCAGCGCAGCAGGGCTTCTGCGCCCAGGATACGACCGCTGCGCATGCAGTAGATCGGCTGGTAATCCAGGAACAGATAATCGTGCTTGATCGCCTCCCGTATCCCCTGCTGAATCTCCAGACGTTCGCGTATCTCCTCGGTCATCTGCGGCTGGAAGAAGGCGAACTGGTTGCGACCATGCTGCTTGGCCGAATACATGGCGATATCGGCATGCTTGAGGATCTCGCTGCTGCTGACCCCGTCATCCGGATACAGGGTAATGCCGATACTGCAGGAGATGGAAAAATACTGGCCGGAGAGCAGAAACGGGGTATTCAGCGCCGCAGACAGGGCGCGGGCGATCTCGGCCGCCTCCTCGCCGGTTTCGATGGCCGGTAGCAGGACAACGAACTCGTCACCACCGAGGCGGGCCAATAGCGATTCCGGTCGGCGCCGGCTTCGCTGCTCTTTCAGAATCTGACCGAGCCGGCGGGCGACTTCGCGCAGCAGCTGGTCGCCCTGGGCATGACCCGCGGTGTCGTTAACCTGCTTGAAGTGGTCCAGATCGATGAACAGGACTGCGAAGCGGTAGTCCATGCTGGCACTGCGATGCATGATCTCATTGAGCTTGTGCTGGAAGCTGCGCCGGTTGGGCAGCGAGGTGACCGTGTCCTCGTAGGCCATCTGGTGCACCTGATCGTGGCTCTCCTCCAGCCCGAGCCGCATTCGCTCCAGTGCTCGACCCAGGCGTCCGAGTTCATCCTCGCGCTGCAGATCGAAACTCAAGTCACGCTCACCGTCGGCGTAGCGGATACTGCGCTCGGTCAGGGTGGTAAGCGGGGTAAGCATGCGCCTGGTGAGAATACGGGCACTGAGCAGGCAGACCGGCAGCAGGATGATGAAGGTGAGTAGCAACGCACTGCGCACGGCTTGAAACATCTCCAGCTCATTGGCCTCGAGCGCCTCTGCCCGTTCGACTGCAATCTGCAGCGGGGCGGAGAAGTCGAAGCCGACCGCTATCGCTGCAAAAGGCTCGCCGCCCGCGGTGATCGGGCTGTTCAGATAGAGGTGGCTGCCTGCCCAGTGCAGTTGCGGCTGTAACCCGGAGGTCGAGCCTGGATGGAGGTAGCTGCTGACATCCTCGCCGTAGTGATTAATCGCGAGACTGCCGTCATGGATGATACGGCCATCAGCGTCATGGACATAGATATAGTCCATCTCGCGATAGCCGCGGAGATCCTCAAGCGAGTTACCGATGCTGCTCAGATCCTGCTGATAGACGGCGTCACTGAGGTTGTCTCCCAGCGCCTTGATCAGCAGGCTGGCGTCGCGCTCGAGTTGCTCGCGCATGGTATCGGTCAGGTAACTCTGGTCGATATGCGCCGACTGCCGGCGATACTCCTTGAGAGCATCATCGACCGCCATGATCAGCGTCACCATGATCACCGCCGAGACCAGAGTCAGCAGTATCGACAAGCGGGTAATGACCGAAAACTTGCGTTTCATCGCTTGGCACCGCCTGTATCGACCACCATGTCATGTAACAGCTGGAGGTCAGTGGGTTCAATCGGTGCGAAGGCTTCGGTGTGCTCGTAGCGTTCCAGTAGTGCACTGTGGCTCGCGCGATCGAGGGTTAGCAACAACTGCTGCAGGCGCTGGGCCGCATCCGGCGGCAGGGCCGGTGTGGCGGTCTCGAATGCACGTGGATAAAAGGGTGAGCGGTATATGATCCGCAGGCGTTGGCGAATAGTGGGAGGCACGCGGTCGGGGTTGTTCCAGTCGCCGTCGTTAAGCGCGCCTGCCGCGACTATCGCCTTGTCCACCCAGAGGGCGTTGTTCTTCTCGTTGCGGCTGAACAGATAGCCGATAGTGCCGCTGGGCGGAAGCTCTGTCGCCTTGTGCAGCGGGCTCAGAGTGAATCCGGAGCGTTCGAGGATACGCTTGGGCAGGTAGTAACTGCTGAACGAATAGGGGTGTTCGAAGGCGATCTGCCGGTTGACCAGGTCGGCCAGCTCCTTGATCCCGGATCCCTCGCGGGTATAGATCAGGGTCTGGTATTGGCGCTGGCCATTTTTCCACTTCTTGACCAGGGCGCGTGAACCGGTTTCCTGAACCAGGCGTGCGGTGGTATAGGGGGTTTCTGTTACCCAGTGCACCTCTCCCGCACGTATCGCCGCTATTAACTCGTCGGCAGTGCGGAACAGCCTGACTTCGGCGCCATCGAAGCCGAACTCGCTCAGCTGGTCGGCTATATAACTGGCCATGGGGCGCAGCTCGGCATAATCCTTCTTTGGCCGCTCGCTGATCTGAGCAAGCACCAGCGGTTGGGCGCTAACAGATGCCGACAGCAGCAGGGTTGCCAGCGTCAGATATTGGACAGCCTGTGTCAGCAAGAATGTGAGCAGCCGGGACATTTTAGGATCAATATGATTATGCAGCCTAGCAGAGTACGAGAAGCTGCCATTGATTGCCAGCCAGCAAATCAAGGCTTAGATCTTTTCCGGATCCCACTTGACCGAGCCCAATTCAATACCCCGATTGATGCGTGCCAGCAAGCCGGCGATATCCTGCTCGACCCAGAGCAGTTCACGACAGCGTGAGCGGATAAAGCCCTGCTCCTCGGTGTGGCCGAGGAATGCCAGCAGCGGATCGTAGAAGCCATCCAGGTTAAGTAGCCCGATCGGTTTATCGTGGTAGCCGAGCTGGGCCCAGGTCCAGACTTCGAACAGCTCTTCGAAAGTGCCGATACCTCCAGGCAGGGCGACAAAGGCGTCGGCTAGCTCGGCCATTCTCGCCTTGCGCGCATGCATGTCGGGTACGACCTCCAGCGAGGTCAGTCCCTGATGCGCGACCTCCGCCTTGAACAGGCTTTCGGGGATAACGCCGGTAGCCTTGCCGCCGCTGTCCATGACCCCATCGGCAACCGCGCCCATCAAGCCGATGGAGCCACCGCCGTAAACCAGTGCACTGCCCTGCTTGACCAGGGCTGCGCCCAAGGCATAGGCCTGGTCGCGGTATGCGGGTTGGGTGCCGTCGCTGGAGCCACAGAATACGCAGAGGGTAGAAGCCATTTTTCACCTGCTTGATAAGGTTGGGATCGCCGCCAATGGCGACAGTCGTCGGCGTAAGCCGGCTTTCTCAAGTTAAAACCATACTAACATGTTGTAACTCCTGCTTTACCAATAGGGTGCGGGAGGTACATCGTGTAAGGATAACCGACACATATGAACGATATTTTGATCTGATTGTGCTGCCTTGGGTGCATTTCCCTACAGCTGCGGCGAATCAGGACGTACAATAACCGGCTAGACGTAACGAATTCTGCGGAGAGAGCGAATGACGGAACTGATTCAGTTGGACAAACAGCTTGAGGGGCTGCAAAGCTGGCAACTGGTCGCTTTCAGCGCCGCCTTGAGCGAGCGGATGTTTCCCAACTATCAGTTGTTCTCGCGCTTGGTTGGCTTTGGCGACCACCAGCAACTGCGCGGGATACTCGATGGGGTTTGGAACCAGCTGGCCGGCACCGGCGCCAGGATCAACGCCGAGGTGCAGCTCGATAATGTCGAGGCCAACATCCCGAATCTGGACGAGTTCGACATGTACGGGGCGATGCCCGCCTACGATGCCGCCGTCGCCCTGTACTCGACGCTGACCTGCCTGCTTGAGGGTGACGCTGCCGAAGCCGCCGGTGTGGCCAACCTGTCGCACGAGTGCGTGGCCAATTTCATCGAGGTCACCGCCGCCAACGACCAGATGTCTGACGAAGAGCTGGTGCGTTTTATCAACACCCACGATCTGATGCTGGATGAGGATGCGTTCCGCGAGGAGTTGCTGGAGCGTTTGCAGGCTCAAGGCAAAGCCGACGCCGCGTTTATCCGCGATCTGCGCACACTGGCGGAGAACGAGGGTGTCAGCAATATCGGCATCAGCGGTGACGACTCCTGATGTTGAAGCTGGGACTGTTACTGCTGATTTTACCGCCGCTGGGATTGATGGCCGGATATATGATGGAGCAGGCGGACGTGGATGCCTGTCTGGATGCCGGCGGTGCCTGGAACTATGTCGAACGTCTCTGTATCGACAGTGCCCAGTCTGGCACACTGCCCTTCGTTCCCTTCATGCAACGCCATCCGGTACTGGTCAACGGCGGCATGCTGCTGTCCGTATTGGGACTGTTGTTCTGCCTGGTCGGGTTGTACCGCGGCCGCAGCTGAACTGTTCGGAGTTACCCTATGTTAAAAAAAGTCATGCTGGCACTGCTGGCGATCGCTGTAGTGGGTGGCGGTTATCTGTGGCTGAACCGGGATAGGTTCGTCGCTGAGTTCAACCAGCAGCGGGCTGCAGACGCGCAGCGCTTCCACGCCGCCGGTATCGAGTTTGGGCGTAATCACGACCAGCAGGCCTGCCTGGACAAGGCACTGAGCGATTTCGATACCCAGTGCACCGGTTTCGAGTGCACAGTGCGCTACGGCAAGTTCCTCAAGGCGTGCCTGGACAGCTCCAGCGTCAATCCGGCGTTTTGCCAGGGTGTGCCGGCGTTTAATGAGGAGCTCAGTGAAGAGGATAAAAACTGGGCGCGGCAAAGCTGCTGGGGGCGGGATATTCGCGGTGAGGGTTGCCGCCTGCTGATGCGTCAGCAGCAGCTGTTCTGCTCCTCCAGCGAGGCGGCCGTGCCCGGTAGACTGGCCACCGGGCAATAGGGCTTGAGGGATAGCGCTTAAGCAACAGTCAGCACCAGTTTGCCGCGTTGATGGCCACTGGCGCTGAGCTGGTGCGCCCGCCCGGCTTCGGCCAGAGGCAGTGTCTGCGCCAGACTCAGGGTGAGCTGGCCGGCCGAGTACAGGGCAGCGAGTTCGGCAAGTTCGGTACCGTTGGGCTCAACACGGATTCCCAGTACCCGATAACCTCCCCTCTCGCCCGCTTCCGCGACCTCGGCTGCCGTTACCGATGGCAGGGTCACCATCAGCCCGCCGGGCTTCAGGCAGCCCAACGCCTCGATTGCCGTAGCACCGCCCACACCATCGATGATGATATCCACATCGCGCAGGCTGACCGACAGATTGGCGCTGGTGTAGTCGATGCACTCGTCACAGCCCAGCGACGCGATAAAGGCCTGGTTGTCGGCAGATGCCGTACCGATCACGTAGGCCCCGGCCGCTTTGGCCAGCTGTACCGCCAGGTGGCCGACGCCGCCCGCCGCGGCCAGGACCAGCACCCGCTGTCCGGCCTGAACCCCAGCCTTGTCATGCAGGGCCTGCCAGGCGGTCAGTCCGGCCAAGCCCAGCCCTGCTGCGGCGTTGACCTCGAGAGCCGCGGGCCGCTTGGCGATCTGATTGGCCGGTGCGCAGACCGACTCGGCATAGCAGCCGGCGGCCTCGGGAAAGCGCAGGAAGCCGAACACCTCGTCGCCGACGCTGAAATCGCTGACACCCTCACCCACCGCTTCTACCGTGCCGGCGCACTCCCAGCCTGGAATGTAGGGTAGCTCGCCAATAAATGCGCTGGCCCCGCCTCCGGAGCAGGTCTTCCAGTCGATCGGGTTTACACCCGCCGCCCGGTTGCGGATCAGCACCTCGCCACGTGCGGCTACAGGGGGGGCGACTTCGTCGAGGCTGAGGTTGTCCGGACCGCCAAAGGCATGGAGTCGAATCGCTTTCATGTTACTCTCCGTCAACTGAATTACCGGGCCACGGCTGGTGCGTCCGGCACTTGTCTATCTATCTCGCGAGAAGGATTCCGATGATCTATCTGGCCATTATTGAGCCGTTTCTGTTCTGGGGCGGGCTGCTGGTATTTCTGACCTCACTGGGGCTCTACGTCAAACGCACCCAGGATTGGCAAGCGGTACTGAGGTTCTGGCAGCCGCTGATCAGCTTTACACCGCTGGAGTTCAGAATCAACCGCATTGGCTTGACGTTGATGCTGATTGCCGTGGTGATCCGCTTCGCTTTCTATTTTATGGCATAGGGAGGAGCTATGAAGGGTAACCCGATCAGGGGCTCCGGCTATTTTCTGCGCGGGCTGGCGATGCTGCCGCAGCCCGGCATTCGCAGTTTCGTGGTGGTGCCGCTGCTGATCAATATCCTGCTGTTCAGCGGGGCGATCTGGCTGCTGGCGAGCCAGTTCGGCGGCTGGATCGACTATCTGATGAACGCCTGGCTGCCGGACTGGCAGTGGCTGGATTTTCTACGCTACATCCTCTGGCCACTGTTCGCGCTGCTGGTGCTGGTGCTGGTCTATTACGGCTTCTCCATCGTCGCCAACTTTATTGCCGCACCGTTCAATGGCTTCCTGGCCGAGAAGGTGGAGCGGCAGCTGCGCGGCGACCCTCTGGGTAACGAGGGCTGGGGCGAGGTGGTCAAGATGATACCGCGAGCGCTACACCGCGAGGTGGCGAAACTGCTTTACTATCTGCCCCGTGTCCTGTTTCTGCTGATTCTCAGCTTTATCCCGCTGATCAATCTGGCGATGCCGGTGATCTGGTTCCTGTTCGGTGCCTGGATGATGGCGATCCAGTATTGTGACTATCCGATGGACAACAACAGGGTCAGCTTTGCCGATATGAAAGGCCTGCTGAAGTCGCACCGCTTTACCGCGGTGGGGTTTGGTTCGCTGGTGCAGTTCGGCATGCTGGTGCCGCTGCTCAACCTGATCATCATGCCGGCGGCGGTGGTTGGCGCGACGATCTACTGGGTTGAGGAGTATGCCGGTGACAATGGTGGCGAACGGATGATCAACGCCGGTGGCGAGATCGTGCGCCGCTAACAACCTTCAGGCGGTAACGCTGTCCTGTTGTTCCAGGCGGCGCAGCATATCCGGCGGGAAGTGGCAGCTGAAGGTGCTGCCCTTGCCGCTGCGGCTCTCGATGGTGAGCTGGGCGCCGTGGCGCATCAGCACATGTTTGACAATGGCCAGGCCCAGTCCGGTGCCACCGCTGGCGGATGAGCGGCTCTCGTCGACACGGTAGAAGCGTTCGGTCAGGCGCGGGATGTGCGCGGGATCTATGCCGATGCCGTTATCCCGTACCGAGAAATGGCCTCCGCGGATATCCACTTTCCAGCTTATCTCGATCTCGCCGGGCCCCGGCGTGTATCGCACCGCGTTGAATACCAGGTTGGAGAAGGCACTCTGCAGCTCCAGTTCCTGCCCTACAAGGTCATACTCGGTATCGATGTCGAGGTGGAACTGGTGGCCGCGTTCGGCCGACAGGTCGCGGGCATCGAGTGCGATCTGTTCGATCAGCGAGCGAATGCGGATCGGGTGCTCATCGCTGATCTGCTGGGTCGATTCAAGCCGCGACAGCAACAACAGGTCTGCCACCAGGCTCTCCATGCGCTTGGCCTGCTGCTGCATCTGTGACAGTGCGCGTTGCAGTGGACGCGGTAGCTCCTGGTCGAGGAAGGTCTCCAGATAGCCACGGATCACGGTCAGCGGTGTGCGCAGTTCGTGGGAGGCGTTGGCGACGAAATCCTGGCGGGTCTGTTCCAGTTTCACCAGGCGGGTAATGTCGCGTGCCACCAGTACCCTGTCCCCTTCGCCGAAGCGGCTGATCTGGTACTGCAGGTGGATGTCGGGATTGACCGGTGAGAGTAGTTGCAGCGGCTCCTGATAATTGCTCTTGCGGTAGTAGCGCACGAAGCGGGGGTCGCGTATCAGATTGAGCAGCGGCTTGCCGCGATCACCTGGCTGTAGACCCAGCAGGGTGTTGGCGGTACTGTTCCACCACTCAAGACTGTTGTGGCTATCGACGATGATGATGGCGTCGTCGAGCGCGGCAGTGGATTGCTGAAAGCGGGCGATAACCGATTTCAGCTGCTGTTCCCGTGTCTGTGCATGTTTCTGGTGACGCGCCAGCTCATCCAGCAGTTCGCCCCAGGCGCCCCGGCTCTCTGGAGGTTCACTCTGGTCCTCACGCTGTAACCAGGTCATCAGCAGGTTGTACTGCCTGATCTGCAGGCAGGCCCAGATACCGACACCGGCCGCTAATCCCCAGCCGGGGTAGGCAAACAGCAGGCCCAACAGGAAGCCGGCGCCGGCATAGGCAAGCAAGGCGTAGGTCATGGAGTGGCGCGAACGACGCATACTATCCCTTTACGCTCGATCCGCTAGCCGCTGGTCAGGCGACCTGGGCGGAAAAACGATACCCGGTGCCGCGGACTGTCTGGACCAGGTAGTCGTGGCGTTCACCGAGCGCTTTGCGCAGACGACGGATATGGACATCGACGGTACGCTCCTCCACGTAGACGTTGCCGCCCCACACCATGTCGAGCAGCTGGCTGCGAGAGTATGCCCTATCCTGATGGGTCATGAAAAACTGCAGCAGGCGAAATTCTGTCGGCCCCAGCTCCACCGGACGGCCGTCTGCGGTCACCCGGTGGGAGACCGGGTCCAGGGTCAGGCCATCGACGGTTACCGGTTCCTCGACACCCTTGGGGGTCGCCCGGCGCAGCACCGCTTTCAAACGTGCCACCAGCTCGCGCGGCGAGAAGGGCTTGATGATGTAGTCGTCGACACCGGCTTCCAGTCCCTTGATCTTGTTGTCTTCGTCGACCTTGGCGGTGAGCATGATCACGGGTACATCGGCGGTGACCTCATCCTTGCGCAGGCGACGGGCGAACTCGATACCGCTGGTGCCGGGCATCATCCAATCCAGCAGCACCATGTCCGGTTTCTGGTCCAGAATCAGCGAATGTGCTGCCTGGGCGTTTTCCGCTTCCATGCATTCGTAACCGGCCATCTCCAGAGCGACCGCAATCATCTCTCGGATCGGCGCTTCGTCGTCAACGATCAACACGCGTTTTGATGCAGACATCAGTCTCTGCCTCTATTTATCAGCTGTTATCAACCGCGACTATTACAAGACGTTTAGGTTACATAAATATGACAATAGCATAGGGATTAACCAACGGCTTGGCGCTAGCCCTCAACGCAACGCATAGTCGGCGATGATACCAACCAATACCAGCAGCTCGGCCCAGTGGTTATTCAGGAAGGCTTGCAGGCAGGGCATCCGCTCACGCTCACGGATCAGCCACTGTTGATAGATAAACAGGATCGCCGCACCGGCCAGGCCGAGGTGGAAGTAGAGGCCCAGATTGGCCAGCAGGCCGACGGCGATGAGCAGAAGCAGGGCGCAGAGCTGCAGTATGCCGATGATCAGCCGGTCGTGGTGCCCGAATAGCACGGCCGAGGATTTGATGCCGATTTTGAGGTCATCATCACGGTCAACCATCGCATACATGGAGTCGTAGGCCACGGTCCAGAACATCTTGGCCATGAAGATCAGCCAGGCCAGCACCGGCAGTTGTTCCTGTACGGCGGTAAATGCCATCGGGATCGCCCAGCCGAATGCGGCGCCGAGCACCACCTGCGGCAGGTGGGTGTGGCGTTTCATGAACGGGTAGGTGAAGGCCAGGGCCAGGCCGGCGAACGACATCAGGATGGTCATGCCGTTGGTGAACAGGACCAGGACGAAGGCGAGCAGCATCAAGCCGGCAAACAACAGCAGCGCTTCACGCTCGGTGACCCGGCCGGTGGGCAGGGGGCGCTCCTTGGTCCGTTTTACATGACCATCGAGATGGCGGTCGGCGTAGTCGTTGATCACGCAGCCGGCGGAGCGGGTCAGAAATACGCCCAGCGTAAAGATCAGCAGCAGGTGCAGCGGGGGGACCCCTTCGGCGGCGATCCACAGTGCCCAGAGCGTCGGCCAGAGCAGCAGGTAGGTGCCGATCGGGCGATCAGCACGCATCAGCTGGATATACGCGTTCAGCTTGTCGCTTTTCGAGCTGTTGGTCATCGACATTGCCATGCTATCCCCCGGAGTATCAGGCTGGGTATTGTATGCCCTTGAGGGCGGGTAGAAAAACCTCGCACACCAGCAGGGGCTTATCGTCAAGATGGAAGATCGAGCGGCGGGCCCACAGGCTCTCTCCCCGGGCGTTGTCCACTCGCGCGATCTGCAGCGGGTCACGGCGCATGGCCGGGTCGTTGAACAGCAGAGAACCGAGCGGGCGCGAGCCGATCAGTTTCAGCGTGCGGTGACGGCCGCGCAGGGTGGTGGCCGGGATCACGGTACGGGCGTAGACCCAGGGCTCGCCGGCGCCGCAGAGCAGCACCTCGCGGATCAGCACGGACTGGCGTGCACTCAGGCCAAGCGCCACCGTCTCGCCGGCACCCGGCCGGCCATACTCCTGGCGCAGCACCTGCACCGAGAAACGGCCGCGGCTGGCGCGTTTCAGCAAGCGGGTCAGCGAGCCCTCGTCGGTCAGCCAGCGGCGCAGATGACGCGGCGCCTGAATCGGGTGCGCTAGTGTACGCCAGTGCAGGGTACGCTCAGGCCTGGGCAGCGGAGTATCGATGGTCACAGTGTTACCGCTATTGGTGGACAGGTCGCACGACGGGGTCGGCAGAAGGGTGCATAGTCTACCATTCACGCACCCCGGCTGGCAGGTTGCTTTTTGCCCGCGTGGCGGTAGGATCGCGCGATGACCAATACAAACGAAACGCCAAACGATCAGACAAACGAACCGACGCCAGAAGAGCTGCGCCTGCTTGAGCAGGCGCAGCAGCTGACCCAGGAGTGGGTCGAGCAGATGGTGGTGGGACTCAACCTCTGCCCCTTTGCCGCACCGGTGGTACGCGCTGGTAGCATCCGTTATCAGGTATCGGATGCCCGGGATGAGGAGCGCTTCCTGCGCGATTTTCTGCAGCAACTCGCGGATCTGGTGGAGCGGCCGGAGGCCGAGCTGTCCACCACGCTGCTGATCACGCCCTGGCTGTTGCAGGATTTTGATCAATTTCTCGATCTGGTGGCCGATGCGGAGGCGCTAATCGAACAGGCGGGAGTTGAGGATCTGTTCCAGATCGCCACCTTCCATCCCGGTTATCTGTTCGACGGCGTTGATACGGACGATATCAGTCACTGGACCAACCGCGCCCCCTATCCCACGCTGCATCTGATCCGCCAGGACGAGATGAGCCGGGCGCTGGCCAGCTACCGCGACCCGGAATCGATACCGGAGCGTAACATCAAGCGATTGCGGGAGATGGGCAGGGCGGGACTGCTGGCGCAATTCCCGCCCCTGGCCGATTACTGGCCTGACGAAGGTTAAGCGAACGACGGCTATTCGACGTCGTCGCTGTCCTCTTCGCTGCTGCCGGTTTCGTCGCGCACCGCCTGCTTCATCGTCTGCAGGCTCTTGTGCCGCACGTCGGTGCCGCTGACCTGATAGATCAGGTGCTCGGCCAGGTTGCGGGCGTGATCGCCGATACGCTCCAGGCTGCGCAATACCCAGATCACGTTCATGATGCTGGAGATCGAACGCACGTCCTCCATCATGTAGGTGACCAGGGTGCGCATGGCGGTGCGGTACTCCTGATCGACGATACGATCCTGCTTGGCCACGCGGTAGGCCATCTCCAGATCGTTGCGGGCGAAGGCGGTGAGCACATCCTTGACCATGTCGCGTACCACGTTGCCGATGTGGCGCACCTCGTGGAAACCGTGCTGGGTGCGGGTGCCCTCGGCCATCTCGATCGCCTGCTGGGCGATGCGGCTGGCCTCGTCACCGATCCGCTCCAGGTCGGCCACGGCGCGGCTGATCGAGATGATCAGGCGCAGGTCCGAGGCGGCGGGCTGGCGACGGGCGATGGTCATGGTGCACTGCTCGTCGATCAGCAGCTCCATTTCGTTGGTCTGCTTGTCGATACGACGGGCCTGCTCGGCCAGTTCGTTATCGCTGGTCAGCAGCGCCTCAATGGCGTCGTGAACCTGACGCTCGACGATTCCGCCCATGGTCAGCATCTGAGTGCGAATGGTCTCCAGCTCTTCGTTGAATTGCTGGGAGATATGGGTGGAGTAACTATCCTTTTCGAATTCCACGGTCTCTGTCTCCGTTACGGAATGTTGCTGGGCAGTTCAGGGATGGCGCCGGGGCGCCATCAGCCGTAACGACCAGTAATATAGTCTTCGGTCTGCTTCTCGGCCGGATTGGTAAACAGGGTGTCGGTTACACCGAACTCGATCAGATCACCCATGTACATGAAGGCAGTGTAATCGGAAACACGGGCTGCCTGCTGCATATTGTGGGTGACGATGACGATGGTGAAGTCCCGTTTGAGCTCGTGGATCAGCTCCTCGATCTTCAGCGTGGAGATCGGGTCGAGCGCAGAGGCCGGCTCGTCGAGCAGCAATACTTCCGGCTTGACCGCCACGGTACGGGCGATGACCAGACGCTGCTGCTGACCGCCGGACATGCCCAGCGCCGACTCGTGCAGGCGATCCTTGACCTCATCCCAGAGCGCGGCCGAGCGCAGCGCCCATTCCACGGTATCGTCGATTACGCGCTTCTTCTTCACGCCCTGGATACGCAGACCGTAGGCCACGTTCTCGTAGATCGACTTGGGGAAGGGGTTGGGCTTCTGGAACACCATGCCGACGCGGCGACGCAGGTCGGCCACGTTGACGCTGCGGTCGTAGATATTCTCGCCATCGAGCAGCAACTGGCCCTCGATGCGGCAACCGTCGACCAGGTCATTCATACGGTTGAAGCAGCGCAGCAGGGTCGATTTACCGCAGCCGGAGGGGCCGATAAACGCGGTGACACGGTTTTTGGCGATATCCATGTTGATACCGTGCAGCGCCTCTTTTTGACCGTAAAACAGCTTGAGATCGCGAACCTGCAGGGTATGGGTTTCCTCTTCCAGGCGCAGTGTGCGGCTGTCGCGCTGCAGGGAGGCGATATCGATGGCGTGGGTTTTGATTTCGCTAGTCATCTCTATAAACCTTTATTCAGTAATCGGTGCCGACATCACATTTCAAGCGCTTTGTACTTTTCACGCAGGTGGTTGCGGATCGCAATGGCCGAGAAGTTCAGCAGCGCGATCACCACCACCAGCAGCAGCGCCGTGGCATAGACCAGCGGGCGGGCCGCTTCGACGTTGGGGCTCTGGAAGCCTACATCATAGATGTGGAAGCCCAGATGCATGAACTTCTGATCCAGATGCAGATAGGGATAGTTGGTATCCAGCGGCAGGCTGGGCGCCAGCTTGACCACACCGACCAGCATCAGCGGTGCCACCTCACCGGCAGCGCGGGCGATGGCGAGGATAACACCGGTCATCATCGCCGGGCTGGCCATCGGCAGCACCACCTTCCACAGGGTCTCGAACTTGGTCGCGCCCAGGGCCAGGGAGCCTTCGCGCACCGCGCGCGGGATACGGGCCAGGCCCTCTTCGGTGGCGACGATCACCACCGGTACGGTGAGCAGGGCCAGGGTGATCGAGGCCCACATCAGACCGCCGGTACCGAAGGTCGGTGACGGCTTGGCCTCAGGGAAGAACAGGTCGTCGATGTGACCGCCGAGGAAGTAGACGAAGAAGCCGAGGCCGAATACGCCGTATACGATCGACGGTACGCCGGCCAGGTTGTTCACCGCGATACGGATCAGGCGGGTGATGAAGCCCTGCTTGGCATACTCGCGCAGGTAGACCGCGGCGATCACGCCGAACGGGGTGACCAGCACCGACATCAGGATCACCATCATCACAGTACCGAAGATCGCCGGGAAGATACCGCCCTCAGTGTTGGCTTCACGGGGCTCGTCGCTGAGGAACTCCCACACCTTCTCGGCATAGTGGATGATCTTCGCGGCCAGGCCCATATCGTTGGGCAGGAAGGCGCGTACGATCTTGGCGACCGCAATCTCCACTTCACGGCCATCGGCGATCTCGGCGACAAAGGTATCGCGGTTAATCTGCTGGTAGAGATCGGTAAGGCGCTGTTGCAGCTGCTCATACTCCGCATTCAGCTCGCTGCGACGCGCTTCGATCTTGGCGTAGGCCGCGGTATCGGTGGACTGCTCCAGATCCAGACTTCGCTCTTTCAGACGCAGACGCTCGATCTCGTAGTTGATACTGCCGATATCTTTCTTTTCGATGCTCAGGATCTGCTCGCGGATATCCAGTACGCGATCGATGCGCTGCTGGAACTCGGCCCAAAGTGTCAGGTACTCCTGAGTCTTCTCATATCCGGTATGACGGCCGACGCTCTGGCCCGCTTCCTTCACTTCGCGCAGGTAACCGTAGAAGTTACCCCACTCCAGACGCTCGGCGGCAAACAACATCGCTGGGCGCTGGGTATGGGTGATGAAATGGTCCATTGCCCAGATGAAGTCGGCGCTGCCGAAGTCGCGGTTTCCGACCTTGATCAGGTCGCGCGCCATCGCTTCGACCCCTTCGGGTACCTCGATACCCGCGCCGCGCAGCTGGGGTGCCGGCACCATCTCACGCTCGACCAGCTCACCGATAATGGTGCGCTGGCGGCCGTTTTCTTCGTAATCCGCCTGAATCACGTCGGCGGGCCAGAAGTGGCCCAGGCCGCGCACGGCGATCAGCGCCAGCAGGCCGACCACCATGATGATTGATATCGCCACGGCACCGGCGTTGAGCCAGACCCAGGGGGAGCCCGACTTGGTCCATTCGCTGAATGAGATACGCATAGTCAATCCTCAGTGGTGCCTTAAAGTGAACCGTATTTCTTGCGTAGGTGCTGACGAATCGACTCCGCCAGGGTGTTCACCACGAAGGTGAACAGGAACAATACGAACGCGGCCAGGAACAGAATGCGGAAATGAGTACTGCCGACTTCGGACTCCGGCATCTCCACGGCGATGTTGGCCGCCAGGGTACGCATCCCTTCGAAGATGTTCACATCCATGATCGGGGTGTTACCGGTGGCCATCAGCACGATCATCGTCTCACCCACGGCACGGCCCATACCGATCATCAGTGCCGAGAAAATACCGGGGCTGGCGGTGGGCAGTACCACGCGGGTCAGCGTCTGCCACTGGGTAGCACCCAGAGCCAGTGAGCCGTAGCTCAGGTGCTTGGGTACGGCGAAGATCGCATCTTCGGTAATCGAGAAGATGGTCGGAATTACCGCAAAGCCCATGGCGATACCGACCACCAGCGCGTTACGCTGGTCATAGGAGATGCCCGCTTCGTTGCTGAGCCAGGTGCGCAGGTCGCCATTGAACAGCAGCTGCTCCAGCGGTACCGCGATGCCGAGAGCAAACCAGGTGGCCAGGATCACCACCGGAATCAGCAGGGCTGCATCCCAGCCGTCCGGCAGCAGGAAGCGGATCCGCTCGGGCATGTTCTGCCAGGTAAAGCCAAAGCCGACCACGGCAATCGGGATCACCACCAGTGCCGCGAATATACCGGCCAGGTTGGCTTCCATGAATGGCGCCAGCCAGAGACCGGCGAGGAAGCCGAGGATTACCGTGGGCAACGCCTCCATCAGCTCGATGAACGGCTTCACCTTGCGACGCATGCCCGGAACCATGAAGTAGGCGGTGTAGATCGCACCGCAGATCGCCAGCGGGGTAGCCAGCAGCATGGCGTAGAAGGCCGCCTTCAGGGTACCGAAAGCCAGCGGCATCAGGCTGTATTTGGGCTCGAAATCGTTGTTGGAGGCGGAGGACTGCCAGATGAACGCCGGCTCATCGTAGCCTTCGTACCACACCTTCTCCCAGAGTACCGACCAGGACACCTCCGGGTGCTCGTTCTCGACATGCCAGTAAGAGAGTTTGCCGTTCTGCTCCACCAACAGGGCATCGGAGCGCGGTGCCATTGCGATATGGCCGACCGGTCCGTCAAACAGCGGTTCGTTGAAGGCGGTGCGGCGTGCGGTGGCGTTGTACAGCGCGAGAGCGCCGTTGTTATCGACACTGACCAGCCCCTTGCGTCGCTGCTCGGTGGTCAGACTGACAATGGCATCGCCCGAATGCTCGAAATCGCGAATCTGGGTCAGCTCGGGCGCGCCCTGGTCGTTACGGACGAAGAACCACTGTGACAGCTTGCCCTTGTCGTCGCCCAACAGCAGCGAGTTGGCGCCCAGCAGGAGCTGGAAGCTGGTGATCTGGCCTTCAGAGGCATCGAACAGCTGGGTGATCTCAGGCTCGCCGCGCAGGTTGACCACGGCGATCTTGCCATCGGCGGCACTGGCCATCAGCCAGGCCAGATCCGGCGTCAGCAGCAGCTTACGCGGCTTTAGCCCCAGCGAAGGCAGCTGTTTCTCACTGCGGTCGACACTGGTTTCGCCGGTGAACAGGTTCTCGGTCAGCGCCAGGCGGGTAAAGTTGATCTGGCCATCGCTCAACGCGGCGACGCCCCAGCGGTCACCGTTGTTGGTGATCGCCAGTTTCTCGATCGGCCCGTTGGCGACCTGAATGCCGGCTTCGCCCAGAGGATGCTCCAGATGCGGTGTCAGAACCCGCTGGCCATCCGGGTAGGTGGCCTTGTAGCTGTGGCGCAGCACGCGAATCTCGCCGTTACTCAGGCCGAAGGCGAAGATACGACTGGCCTCGGACAATACCGCGAAGCTGCTGATCTCGACCCCCTCGGGCAGATCCAGTCTCTCGCTGTCGATCAGCTCTCCGCCGGCTGCCCTGAAGAACACCATCTCGCCATCGGCGCTGATACGGAAACCGATCTCGGCCTGCTCCTCCACCGCAAGGTAGAGAGTGTCGGACTGACTACCCGGTACCGTGTAGGGCGCGAGGGGAGCCCCCTTTACATGCCAGGGCTCAACCTGAGCCGGCTTGAACAGAGGTGCTACCTCGTACAGCAGGTAGAAGAAGATCATGACGACAGCAATGATGACACTGACGCCGCCAACGGCGATGCCACCGGCTGCCAGTTTGTCCTGCAGCATACGCCGCTGGCGCAGGCGGCGGGACGCCGACGTCGTGAAATCGAGGTCCGGCGCAGCTGTGGTTTGGTCAAGGCTCATGGTTGAGGATCCTGAGGGGGCTCTGAACGTGATTTGCAGCGTACGATAAGTCAATAGTATGACGGTTATGTTACAGCGTCCGACAAACGCGAAAGGGGAGTCCTGTGGACTCCCCGGAGGGTCGTGTCAGATATTGCTCTGCGCTTACAGACCCAGATCGCTCAGCTGCTTCTCGACAACTTTTGCCGGCAGCGGGATGTAGCCATCCTTGACTACGACTTCCTGACCAACCTTGGACAGTACCAGCTTGATGAATTCACGATCCAGCGGGGTCATCTCCTGGCCCGGCTTCTTGTTCACGTAAACCCACAGGAAGCGGGACAGCGGGTATGAGCCGTTGGCAGCGTTTTCCGGAGTTGCTTCAACGAAGTTGGTGCCTTCCTTGGACAGCGGCAGGGCGCGTACGGAAGCGGTCTTGTAACCGATGCCGGAGTAACCGATGCCGTTGATAGAGGTAGAAACAGACTGTACCACAGAGGCAGAACCCGGCTGCTCGTTCACGCTGTTCTTGAAGTCGCCTTTACACAGCGCGTGCTCTTTGAAGTAGCCGTAGGTGCCGGATACAGAGTTACGACCGAACAGCTGGACGCTCTGATCAGACAGGGAACCGGTCAGGCCCAGGTCGCCCCACTTGGTGATGTCGGTGCCGTCGCCACACTTGTGAGTAGAGGAGAAGATAGCGTCAACCTGAGCCATGCTCAGACCGGCGATCGGGTTGTCCTTGTGTGCGAACACGGCCAGGGCGTCGATGGCGACAGGGATAGCGGTCGGCTTGTAACCGAACTTCTTCTCGAATGCTTCGAGCTCCTTGTCCTTCATCTTGCGGCTCATCGGACCCAGGTTGGAGGTGCCTTCGGTCAGAGCTGGGGGAGCAGTAGAGGAACCGGCAGCCTGAATCTGGATGTTGACGTTGGGGTAGTTGCGCTTGAACTCTTCAGCCCACAGCGTCATCAGGTTGGCCAGAGTATCGGAACCCACGCTGGACAGGTTGCCAGACACGCCGGAGGCCTTTTCGTAGGCCGGCAGGTTCGGGTCAAGCAGGTCAGCGGCATTCGCAGTCACTGCGGCAGCGGAGATCGCCACGGCTGCGAACAGCTTGTTCATCGGTTTCATCATACGCTCCTGATCGGTGCATTAGTTTGAATTCGTGTGCGTACTATAGGAGTGGTTTGTGACCGCTTTGTTACAGATGCTCATCCGATTCAAATTTCTGTTTAGGCCTGTACCCGTGTAGGTATAATGCACTGCAACATAGGGTGTGACGCTCACCCCGTAATCAATACGAGCAGGTTCCAAATAATGAAAATAGAGGACGATCAATTGCTCCAGCCTGAGGGGGAGCTGAGTTTGCAACTGCCCGCAGGGCCTGAAGCCGTGAATATATTTGGCGATGTCTATGGTGGCTGGGTGAGTGCGCAGGCGGTACTGGCCTGTGAAATACGCGCCGGTCAAGAGGCCAAGGGCCGGGTTGCGACCGTGTCCGTTGGTCGCATGTCGTTCATGTCGCCTGTGATGCAGGGCACCATACTTGGCTTTTATACCCAGGTGCTGGAGCGTGGACATAGCTCGCTGCGCATCGCCGTCGAGTGCTGGGGGCAGTGTCCGGATGGGCGCGAGCCCCGTAAAGTGACCGCCTGTGAGTGCGTGCAGGTGGCGATCGATGCCGACGGCCATATCCGTCGGCTGCCGCCCGCAGCGGGCTCGATTTAAAGCATCAGCATCGCAGCACCGGTGATGACGCAGGTCATCACCGCGTTGAGCACGATGCCGGCGCGCATCATCTGTGTCTGGGGTACCGCACCTGAGCCATACACGATGGCATTGGGCGGCGTCGCCACCGGTAGCATGAAGGCGCAAGACGCGGCCACGGCAATCACCATCGCCATCACCACCTCCGGCATGCCCATGGCGCCGGCAATGCCCACGAAGATAGGTACCAGCAGCGCACTGCTGGCGGTATTGCTTGCTATCTCGGTCAGCATCACCACAAATCCGGCGACGACAAGCACAAACAGCACGAGCGGCGCACCGGACAGCAGACCGCTGATCGACTCGGCCAGGTAGAGGCTGGCGCCGGTCTCTTTCAGCATCGCCGACAGGGTCAGGCCACCGCCGAACAGCAGCAGTACGCCCCAATCAGCAGACCGCTCCACCGCTTTCCACGACACCAGTCGCAACATGCAGAGCATCAGGATGGCGCCAATGGCGATCAGCGAGTCCATACCGCCCTTGATGCCCAGCGTTTTCGCCAGCGGCGCGCTGAACAGCCAGAAACAAACGGTCAGCACGAACACGCCAAGCGTCGCCCACTGTGTGGCATTCAGCGGTTGGTGTGAGGATTCAGGTTCAAAGTGGTGGTCCAGGTTGGGGCGTATCACCAGCCAGAGCACGGCTATCATCAGCGGGAAGGAGACGATCACCAGAGGCAGGCCGATCTTCAGCCAGTCGACGAAACTGAGGCCAACCGCCGCTGCGGCAATGGCGTTGGGCGGGCTGCCGACCAAGGTGCCGATGCCGCCGATACTGGCGGAGTAAGCCAGACCGAGCAGGATAAACCAGTAACTGCGCTTGTTCTCATCGTAGGGCAGCTGCTTGAGCAGCCCCAGCACCAGCGGCAGCATCATGGCGGTGGTGGCGGTATTGGAGATCCACATCGACAGGCAGGCAGCGGTCAGAAACAGCAGCAGCGAAGCGATAGCGAGTTTACCGCCGGCCAGGCGCAGGACATGGTTGGAGATATAACGATCGAGCTTCTGCTCGCTCAATGCCGCGGCTAACGCAAAACCGCCGAGGAACAGAAAAATGATCGGATTGGCAAAGTTCTTCAGCGCATCGGCCGTGGAAAAGGTGCCGGTCAGGACCGCCAATACAGGGACCAGCAATGCCGTGACGGTAATATTGAAGGTCTCGGTCATCCACAGAATGGCGATCAGTGTCAGAACCGACAGGCCGGTGCGCAGGGCCGGGTCGAAGGGCGTTAGAAAGTAGATCGCTGCAGCGGCGAGCAGCGCAATCGGGAAGGTTACCTTGCTACCGGGCACGTATGAGGCTCCTTGTGACGGTCTATGCTGATTTTCCGGTTAGGAAAGGACAGTGTTGAGTAGAGTTTAGTCTGCTGTTCGATGCTTACAAAAACGGCGTCCGTGCTGGACGCCGCTTTATGCACAGGTGCTGGTCAGATCGCTTCCAGCCGGGCGAAGCCCACCACCAGCCATTTGCTGCCTTCATAGTCGAAATTGACCTGCACCCGCGCCTTCGGACCGCTGCCCTCGAAATTGACCACCAAACCATCGCCAAACTTGGGATGACGCACGCGCTGGCCCAGGTTGAAACCGGTCTCCGGAATATCGCTGCCACCGAGGCTCGATGAGCCGCCGAACAGCGAGCCGCCCTCCTGTGGATAACCGCCGCTGCCGTAGGGGCGGCGCACGGTGGCGTTCAGTCGCACCTCTTCGACCAGTTCGCTGGGTATCTCCTGGATAAAGCGTGACGGCCGGTTGTAATTCTCCTGCCCGTGCAGGCGACGCGATTCGGCGTAGGTCAGGTAGAGCTTCTGCATCGCCCGGGTGATGCCAACGTAGCAGAGGCGTCGCTCCTCCTCCAACCGGCCCGGCTCCTCGGCGGACATGCTGTGCGGGAACAGCCCCTCCTCCATGCCGGCCAGGAACACCAGCGGGAACTCCAGCCCCTTGGCCGAGTGCAGCGTCATCAGTTGTACGCTGTCGGTGTGCAGATCCGCCTGGGCATCGCCGGCATCCAGCGCCGCCTGGTCGAGGAATGCCGCCAGCACCGAGTTGAACCCCTCCGGTGCTTCATCCTCCTGCCACTGACCGGCGAACTGACGGGCGGCGGTGACCAGTTCCTCCAGGTTTTCGATGCGGGACTGGGCCTTCTCACCCTTCTCCTTCTCGTGGTGTTGAATCAGGCCGGAGTGCTGGATCACATGTTCGGTCTGTTCATGCAGCTCGGTTTCGCGGGTGGCGCTGTCCAGGCTGTTGACCAGGTCGAGGAAGCTCTGCAGGGCGTTGCCGGCGCGGGCGGCGAGCTGACCCAGCTCGATAATCTCGTTGGCCGCGCGCCACATGGACACACCCTCGGCACGGGCATGCTCGCGGATCAGTTCGATGGTGCGGGTGCCAATGCCACGGGTCGGCACGTTGATAATTCGCTCCATCGCCGTGTCGTCGTCGCGGTTGGCGATCAGGCGCATATAGGCGAGGGCGTTCTTGATCTCAAGACGGTCGTAGAAGCGCTGGCCGCCGTAGATGCGGTAGGGGATGCCGGCGCGGATCAGTGTCTCCTCCAGTACCCGCGACTGGGCGTTGGAGCGATACAGGATCGCGCTCTCGTCGCGGCGGTTGCCCTCGTCGATCCATTTGCTGATCTGGTCGATGATAAAACGCGCTTCGTCCTGTTCGTTGAACGCGGCATAGACGCTGATCGCTTCGCCGTCGCCCAGATTGGTCCACAGCTCCTTGCCGAGGCGGCCGAAGTTGTTGCGGATCACCGCGTTGGCGGCATCGAGGATGGTGCCGGTGGAGCGGTAGTTCTGCTCCAGGCGGATCGTTTCGGTGCCGGGGAAGTGCTCTGGAAGGTGCTGGATGTTTTCGATTCGGGCACCGCGCCAACCGTAGATCGACTGGTCGTCATCGCCCACCGCCATCAGCTTGTCGTCGCCCTGGCAGAGCAGACGCAGCCAAGCGTACTGGATGGCGTTGGTGTCCTGGAACTCGTCCACCAGCACGTAGCGGAAGCGCTCGCGATAGTGCTTGAGCAGCGCCGGTGCGCGGTCGCGCAGCAGTTCCAGCGCGCGCAGCAGCAGCTCGCCGAAATCGATCATGCCGCCGCGTTCGCATGCATCCTCGTAGGCTTCATAGACACGCACCAGGGTGTCCTGGAACAGATCGCCGCTACGCTCTATGTGCTTGCTGCGCAGCCCCTCGTCCTTCTGCGCATTGATGTACCACTGCATCTGCTTCGGCGGCCAGCGATTCTCGTCCAGGTTCATCTCCTTGCACAGCCGCTTGATCAGGCGCAGCTGGTCATCACTGTCCATGATCTGGAAGTTGTCGCGCAGTCCGGCGTCCTGCCAGTGTGCGCGCAGCAGGCGGTGCGCCAGACCATGGAAGGTGCCGACCCACATCCCGTGGGTGTTCAGCCCCAGCAGGTGTTCGATACGCCCGCGCATCTCCCGTGCCGCCTTGTTGGTGAAGGTCACCGCCATGATCGAGTAGGGCGAGATCCCCTCCGCTTCGATCAGCCAGGCGATGCGGTGTACCAATACCCGGGTCTTGCCGGACCCGGCGCCAGCCAGTACCAGCAGGTTCTTCACGTCGGCGGTAACCGCCTGACGCTGGGCATCGTTGAGGGAGTCGATGATGTGGGTAACGTCCATGGGATCTTTGCAGCTATAGATAGATGAAGGTGCGATCTGGAATACTGGAAAAGTATACAGGAAAAGGCCCCTTGCGGGGCCTACGGTGAAATATCCTGCGACTGCCGTAGCTGGCGAGTCAGCCGAGGCTGGCCGGTTGGGCGATCCGCGCCAGCAGGATGCGTTTCAGCTCGTCCGGGTCTTTCAACTTCATCTCCGCATCGCTCTGTCGGGAGGCCTGGCTGATACCGAGCCAGGGGATTAGGCGCGACAGCCAGAAGCGCATGGCGGCAGTGCGGCAGAGTTGCGGCCAGGCTGCATGCTCGGCGTCGTTGAAGGGGCGGACGTTGGCGTAGGCGTCGAGCAGGGCGCGCTCGCGGGTCGTATCGATACTGCCGTCAGGGTTGACGCACCAGTCGTTGGCGACGATCGCCAGATCGTAAAGCCAGTAGGCAGTGGCGGCGTTATAGATATCCAGAATCGCCTCGACCTCGGTGCCGACAAACAGCGCGTTGTCGTGGAACAGATCGCCGTGGGTGATCCCCATCGGTAGCTGTTCGGCATTCTGACGCAGCTCGTCGAACAGGCGGACCTCCTGCTGCAGCAGCTCGGCATCCTCGGCGCTCAGCCGTGGCGCAATGCTTTCGCTTTCGCGGCGCCACCAGAACACGCCACGGTGTGCCTGCCGGGTCAGGTAGAAGTCCTGGCCGGCCAGATGCAGATGCGCCAGCGCACGACCAATGCTGGCGCAATGCTCGGCGGTCAGCTCCTGCTGGGCAACATGGCTGCCGTTGAATCGAGGTTGCAGAAAGGCCGGTCGACCACACAGCAGCTTCAGGCCGATACCGTTACGGTCCTCGATGGCATAGGGTACAGGGACGTCGCGCTCAGCCAGCCATTTGCCCAGCTCGACGAAGAACGGCATCTCGTCGTAGCTGAACTCTTCAAACAGGGTCAGTACATACTCACTGCGCCGCTGCTCGTTTTCGAGGGTGACAAAGTAGTTGGTGTTCTCGATACCGCCGTCGATCCCCTTGAGGTCGACGCAGGTGCCAAGGTCATAATCAGCCAGCAGCTTATCCAGCTCGGCTCGGGATACGGATGTATAGACTGCCACGATCGATTGTTACCAGCTGAAGATGACCCATTTAGGGATCAGAATTTGTGATTCTTCGACGCGAATATACTCATCGCCTGAGCCGGGGGCGGGGACCAGGTAGTAGGGCGGGCCAACCTTGGGTACGACCTTGATCTCCTTGAGCTGGCCGTTGACCTTGTACTCGTAGTAGGTCGCTTCCTGGTCATGGCTGATGGTGATCTCCGGCTCGCCGGTTTCGGTATCGGTCACCACCTCAGCCTGCGCCAGCGGAGCCAAGGCCAGCAATCCCGCCAGCAGAAACTCTTTCATCATTGCATTGTTCCCTGTTGTAACCACCGCCGTAACGCATTGGTCGTAGCGGCCTTATTTGTCTATGATTGTGGGCCTTTGCGGCAGGCTGAACAAGCCCGCATCAGAATTCACCAGTCGATGGACAGCACCGATGAGCGCACAGAAACCTCCTGTTATTCTAGTAGACGGCTCCTCCTATTTATATAGAGCCTTCTTCGCCTCGCAGCAGGCGGATCTGCGCACGGCAGAGGGTTTCCCGACTGGCGCGGTGCGAGTGGTGACATCGATGCTGCGCAGTCTGCTGAAACAGTACCCGGACAGCCCGGTCGCCGTGGTGTTCGACGCCAAGGGCAAGACCTTTCGTGACGATCTCTACTCAGAGTATAAGGCGCAACGCCCGCCCATGCCGGACGATCTGCGCGACCAGATCGAACCTATTCACGACATTATTCGCGCCATGGGCATTCCGATCTTCGTCGAAGAGGGGGTCGAGGCGGACGATGTGATCGGTACCCTGGCGCGCCAGGCCGAGGCCGCCTGCTGCGACGTGGTGATCTCCACCGGTGACAAGGATATGGCACAGCTGGTCGACGACAAGGTCTCGTTGATCAACACCATGACCGACACCCGGCTCGATATCGAAGGCGTGCGCGAAAAGTTTGGTATCGAGCCGGCCCTGATCATCGACTACCTGGCGTTGATGGGGGATAAGGTCGACAACATCCCCGGCGTACCCGGGGTCGGCGAAAAAACCGCCCTGGCGCTGTTGCAGGGAATCGGCGGTATCCAGGATCTGTACCAGAATCTCGAGCGGATCCCGGAACTCGGTTTCCGCGGTGCCAAGACGATGCCGAAAAAGTTGGAAGAGAACCGCGAAATGGCGGAGCTCTCTTACCTGCTGGCCACGATCAAGACTGACGTGGCGCTGCATATCGGTCTTGGTGATATCAAATTGACCGATCCTGATCGCAACAGCCTGCTTGAGCTGTTCAAGCGTTTCGAGTTCAAGAGCTGGGTTGCCGAGCTGGAGCAGGGGGATGGCACGGCTGAGCCCGCGCAAGCCGAAGCGCCCGTGGTAGAGGTCGAGTATGAAACGATCTTCGAGCAGGCCGAGCTGGATCGTTGGCTGGACAAGCTGAAGGCGGCGGGCAGTTTCGCCTTCGATACCGAAACCACCAGTCTCAACTATATGGAGGCTGAGCTGGTTGGCGTCTCCTTTGCTGTGGAGCCTGGCAAGGCCGCCTATGTGCCGCTGGCGCACGACTATGTCGGCGCGCCGGATCAGCTTGACCGCAAGGCGGTGCTCGCGCAGCTCAAGCCGCTGCTGGAAGACCCCGACTACAAAAAGATCGGCCAGCACATCAAGTACGATATGAACGTACTGGCGAACTACGGCATCGAGCTGCAGGGCATAGGTTCGGACACCATGCTCGAGTCCTACGTACTCAACTCCACCGCCAGCCGGCACGATATGGATACCCTGGCGCAGCGTTACCTGAACGCCGAAACGGTCAGTTTCGAGGCGATCGCCGGCAAGGGCAAGAAGCAGCTTACGTTCAACCAGATCGACCTGGAGCAGGCTGCGCCCTACGCGGCCGAGGATGCCGATATCACCCTGCGCCTGCATCAAACGCTGATGCCCAAGCTGGAGGCCGAGGGTGAGCTGGTAGCAGTCTTGAAGGAGATCGAGTTGCCGCTGGTGCCGGTGCTGTCGCGGATCGAGCGCAATGGTGCGCTGGTCGACGCCGCATTGCTGGGGCAGCAGAGCCGGGAGATCGAGCAACGGCTCAAGGAGCTGGAGAACGAGGCGCATGAGTTGGCGGGCGGGCCGTTCAATCTGAGCTCCACCAAGCAGTTGCAGGAGATCCTGTTCGACAAGCAGGGGCTGCCGGTGAAGAAAAAGACCCCCAAGGGAGCACCGTCCACGGCGGAAGAGGTGCTGCAGGAGCTGGCGCTGGATTACCCCCTGCCCAAGGTGATCATCGAACACCGGGGTCTGAGCAAGCTCAAGTCGACCTATACCGATAAGCTGCCGCAGATGATCAACAAGGCCACCGGCCGCATCCACACCTCCTATCATCAGGCGGTGACCGCGACGGGGCGCCTCTCCTCCACCGATCCCAATCTGCAGAACATCCCGGTACGCACCACCGAGGGGCGGCGTATCCGTCAGGCGTTTATCGCGCCCAAGGGGTATAAGATCGTCGCCGCTGACTACTCCCAGATTGAGCTGCGTATCATGGCGCATCTATCCGGCGACAAGGGGTTGCTGGAGGCATTTGCGCAGGGTGAAGATATCCACAGGGCGACGGCGGCCGAGGTGTTCAAGGTGTCGCGCGATCAGGTGTCCTCCGATCAGCGCCGCAGTGCCAAGGCGATCAACTTCGGCTTGATCTACGGCATGTCTGCTTTCGGTCTGGCCAAACAGCTGGGGCTCGGTCGCAAGGAGGCGCAGACCTATATCGATCACTATTTCGAGACCTACCCGGGTGTGCAGCGTTATATGGACAGTACCCGCGAACGGGCGCGTGAGCACGGCTATGTCGAGACGATCTTTGGTCGTCGGCTCTACCTGCCTGAGATCAATGCACGCAATCCGATGAGCCGCCAGGCCGCCGAGCGCACGGCGATCAATGCGCCGATGCAGGGTACGGCGGCCGATATCATCAAGAAGGCGATGGTGCGGGTCGATGACTGGCTCAGGGAAAGTCGCATCGATGCCCGCATGATCATGCAGGTACACGACGAACTGGTGTTCGAGGTGCGGGAGGCGGATGTGGAAACCTTTCTCGAGCAGGTGCATCCGTTGATGGAAAACACGGTACAGCTGGATGTGCCGCTACTGGTCGAAGCCCAGTCTGGGGATAACTGGGAGCAGGCGCATTGAGTTTTTTTTCAACAGCGGTGAACTTTTATATTTTTGACTACTCTTAGATACAGAGACCGTTGGTGTTCAGGACGCAGCATGTAAGAAGAGGCGGTCTCGTGTCATGACAAATCCACTGACCCCGGTTGCCGTTTCCCTTCCCCTTCGCGGCCCCGGGGTTTTTTATTGCCTACGCTTCGCCGCCCTCGGCGGCGCTGGCCTGTTCCGGCAGCAGCCAGCTATCGAGGCGAGCGCGTAGCTCGTCGACGCCGGTTTTCTTCAATGCTGAGAAGGTCTGCACCGAAACCCGGTCGCCCAATGCCGCTTTCAGCGATTTCCGTAGTTGCAGCAGTGTACTCTGCGCCGGACCGCGCTTGAGCTTGTCGGTTTTGGTCAGCAGCACATGCAGCGGTACGCCGGTTGATCGGCACCACTGCACCATCATCTCGTCGAACTCCTTCATCGGGTGGCGGATATCCATCACCAGAACCACGCCGCGCAGGCATTCGCGATGCTGCAGGTAGGCATCGAGATGTTTCTGCCAGTGCTGTTTCAAGGCGATCGGCACCTTGGCGTAGCCATAGCCCGGCAGGTCGACCAGGCGCAGGCCCTCGATATTCAGGTCGAAGAAATTGATTAGCTGGGTGCGCCCCGGTGTTTTGGATACGCGCGCGAGCTGGGTGTGTTGGGTCAGCGTATTGATTGCGCTGGATTTGCCGGCATTTGAGCGGCCGGCAAAAGCCACCTCGGCGCCTTCATCGGGCGGGCATTGGCTCAGCTTGGAAGCGCTGGTGTTGAAATGGGCTGATGGGTAATGGATAACCGGTTCGCTTGAGGACATGGGATTCCGCTGCTGGCGCCCGACTAATGGATACGCTTATTTACGTTCCAGTTTGTGGGGATATTAGTTTATAATGCCGCCAAATTTTACCCGCGATCTGGTTAGCGCTCCAGTCAGGGATAGTACGACTTCGAATGTTTTCACCGCTTTTTGGGCGGCGGGAATACTATATTTTTGTCTTACAGGGTCTGGGTTATTCACTATGAACAAACTACTGATCAGCTTATTGGTTACTCTCGGTATCACCGGTGTTGCACATGCCGCAGGCGATGCGGCAGAGGGCAAACAGAAGGTGGCCGTGTGCGCAGCTTGTCATGGCGCCGACGGTAACAGCCTTGCTCCCAACTTCCCGAAACTGGCCGGGCAGAACGAGAGCTACCTGCTCAAACAGCTCAAAGATATCAAGGCGGGTGATCGTACCGTACTGGAAATGACCGGCATGCTGACTAATCTGAGTGAAGAGGATCTGGCCGATATCTCGGCGTTTTTCGCCAGCCAGAAGATCCAGCTTGGCCAGGCTGCTGAAGATCAGGTCGCTGCCGGCCAGCAGATCTTCCGTGCCGGTATTGCTGACAAGGGCGTTGCCGCTTGCACCGCCTGCCATGGCCCGCAGGGCAAGGGTAACAACGCTGCCAGCTTCCCAGCGCTGGGCGGACAGAGCGCGGCGTATATCGAGAGCTCTCTGAAGAAGTTTGCAGCGGGTGAGCGTGCAAACGATCCGGCAGGCATGATGCGCGATATCGCGGTGAAGATGAACGACGCCGAGATCAAAGCGGTGGCTCAGTACGTACAGGGCCTCCATTAATCGCTGATTCAGCGGTGAAGTATTACAAAGGCAGCCTAGCGCTGCCTTTGCTGTTTCTGCGTCTGGTAATGAACTTAAAACCGGCCGACGCGGTCTCTGAACGATATTGATGCCTACGGACTGGAGATGACATGATGAAAAAATGGTTGCTGGCTGCCGTTGCAGCCTGTTTTGCGGTAACGGCCTGGGCTCAGGAAGCGCCGCGCTATGAAGAGGGTGTCCAATACGAGCGTATCGCCCGACCGGTGCCGACGACGACAGGAGACAAGATCGAAGTGGTCGAGATGTTTGGCTACCTCTGTCCGCACTGCAACAGTTTCGAGCCGCTGTTGGAAAGCTGGACGGCCAAGCAGCCGGCTGACGTGCAGCTGGTCACCATTCCGGTCGTATTCGGACGTAGCTGGGAGCCGTTGGCACGCGCTTTCTACGTGGCGGATCTGCTCGGCAAAGTGGAGGAGACCCACAAGCCGATGTTCGATGCGATTCACAAGGAGCGTCGCAACATGCGCTCAGCGGACGATCTGGCAGATTTCTATGCAGATTACGGCGTAGAGCCGGATAATTTCCGTAAGCAGTACGAATCCTTTGCTGTCAGCATGAAGCTGAAACAGGGGGACGCCAAGGCTCGGGGTTACGAGATTACCGGTGTTCCAACGCTGATCGTCAACGGCAAATACCGCATTACCGCGTCGAGCGCCGGCGGTCATGAGCAGATGCTGAAGGTCGCCGACTACCTGATCGAGCGAGAGCGCCAGGGCAACTGATTAACCTGATCTAGTTCAGGAAATTTGCTCTTGCTCCAGGGTTCAGCCTGTTAAGTGTCGCGTAGCGTGATATATTGCGGCATTCGATCAATCAGGGCGCTACAAGGCGTTGCGTAGCGTGGAGCTTCCCGGTGGCGGTAGAGCACGACGACTGGAAACAGAGATTTAAGGAACTGGCGCAGGAGTGCGAGGTGCTGCAGCAGCGCGTTGATGCAGCCCAAGCACTCAATCGCACGCTGAGTAACCAACTCGCTTTGGGGGTGCGCGGGCAAAGTGCAGCCCTCGATGTAGAGTTGGATCAGCTGCGTGAGCTAGTGCAGAAATCTGCTGGCGGCAGCCAGTTCGACAACGCGTTGAGTCGTGTGGAACGGCAGATCAAGCTGCTCGACGATCAGCGTTTGTCTGTTTCAGGCGATATCCGCAATGCGTTCGAGCGCTGGCTGGGCCAGTTACGTGGGCTTAGCGATAGCGAAGCCTTTGCCAACCTACTTAAAGGCGCCGCCCGGCGTGTCCCCGATGCCTCAGAGCATCTTTACAAGCTTTCCAGCCTGTTGCTGGAGATGGTCGAACTGCAGAAGGGGCTCTTGCCTCGCTCTACCGAAGAGCAAGAGTTCGCGCTGAATCACGGTAACCAGAAAGATAGCGTCGATCTTGAACTGCTCGAGAGCCAGGTGGCCGAGGAGATGCTCAAGCTGATTGAGGCGCTCAATGTGCAGAGTCCCGGCCTCGCGCTGGCGCGACAGCTGATCGAGCGTATCGAGTCGGGTCTCAAGATCGCCGAGATTGGCGAAGTGATGATGGACCTGGTCAAGCTGGCGCGTCTCTCGGCTGGACTTGAGCACCAGGAGTTTGAAAATTACCTGCTAAATCTGAATGAGCAGCTGGCGTATGTGCAGAGCTTTCTGTCACATAGCCAGGACGAGGAGCGCTTGGCTTTTGAGGCGCACCAGCATCTCGATAGAGAGGTGCGTCAGAACGTCAGCAAACTCCATCAAAGTGTAAAATCCTCCAATGACCTGCCGTCATTGAAACTGGCTGTGTCGCAGCAGTTGAACAGCATCGTGCAGACCATGGATCACTATCGCTCACGTGAAAGCGAACGCGAAAAGCGGATGCAGGTACGCTACGAGTCGCTGCTGGAAAAAGTGGAGCAGATGGAGGCGGAAACCAGTCGTGTCCGCTCCCGAATGGAGGAGGAGCAACTGCGCGCGCGCACCGATCCCCTGACCGGTTTGCCTAACCGGGTCGCCTATGACGATCAGCTGCAGGAGGCGATGGGACGTTGGGAGCGTTACCAGACACCTTTTTCCGTGGCCGTGGTGGATCTCGACCGGTTTAAGGAGATTAACGACGCCTATGGTCATTTGGCCGGGGATAAGGTACTCAGACTGGTCGCGAGAGTGCTGCAAAGGAGTCTGCGCAGTAGCGATTTTATCGCTCGCTACGGTGGAGAAGAGTTTGTCATTATTTTCCCCTCGACCGTCGACGCTGATGCCGGGGCTGCTGCTGAGAAGCTGCGTGATGCGGTCGCCAGCAGTCCGTTCAACTTCCGTGGTGAGCCGGTAACGGTAACCGCCTCGATCGGGGTCGCTCAAGTCAATAACGGGGATAAGGATGATGAGGTTTTTGCCCGCGCCGATAGCGCGTTATATCAGGCGAAAGAGCAGGGTCGTAACAAGGTAGTCTCCGCTTAACGCATCACCCCTTCTGTACACTGTAACGCCACCTTCCGGAGCTCTTTTTTGTGCGAACGGTATTCCGTCTGATCAAAATCGCGCACGTTGTTGCGCTCTACCGACTCGATACCTTTATCCAGGAGGCGCCCCTGCCGGGATTCCTGCGCTTTCTGCTGCTGTTTTTGCCATCGCGTTGGTTTATACGGGCCCGCGAACCACGGGGTGTCCGTTTGCGCTTGGCATTGGAAGCACTGGGTCCAGTTTTCATAAAGTTTGGCCAGATGCTGTCAACCCGGCGAGATCTCCTGCCCGAAGATCTGGCAGTCGAGTTGGCGCGCTTGCAGGACAGGGTACCGCCCTTTGCCGGCGAGGAGGCGCAACGCATTATCGAGCGCTCGCTTGGGCGTCCCATCGGAGAGCTGTTTGCTGAATTCAGTGTGGTGCCGATGGCGTCTGCATCGGTAGCGCAAGTGCATGGAGCGCGGTTGCATAACGGTCAAGAGGTTGTGGTTAAGGTGATACGACCGGGCATCGCCAGCGTCATTCGACAGGATGTCGCACTGCTCTACACGCTGGCGCATCTGGTGCAGAAGCTTTGGTCGGAAGGACGTCGCCTTAGACCGGTAGAGGTGGTGGCCGAGTATGAGCAGACCATCTTCGACGAGCTGGATCTGCGTAAGGAGGCCGCCAATGGCTCCCAGCTGCGGCGCAACTTCGAAGGCTCGTCCATGCTCTATGTGCCGGAGATCTATTGGGATCTGACGCGCCAGAATGTACTTGTTATGGAGCGCATATACGGCATTCCGGTCGCTGATGTGGAGCAGTTGAAGCGCCGGGAGACCGACATGAAGCTCCTCGCTGAACGCGGTGTCGAGATCTTCTTTACCCAGGTGTTCCGCGACAGCTTCTTTCATGCCGATATGCATCCCGGCAATATATTTGTCTCCGACCAGTCGCCTGCAGATCCGCGTTACATCGCAGTCGACTTTGGCATAATTGGTGCTCTGTCTGAAGAGGATCAGAGTTATCTGGCGCGTAATATCCTGGCGTTTTTCAAACGGGACTATCGCCAAGTGGCGCAGCTGCATATAGATTCCGGATGGGTTCCGGCCGATACCAACGTAAACGCGTTTGAGACTTCAATACGCAGTGTCTGTGAGCCCATATTTGAGAAGCCGCTGAAGGATATCTCGTTCGGAATGGTGCTGCTGGGGCTCTTTCAGACCGCGCGCCGGTTCAATATGGAGGTGCAGCCTCAGTTAGTGTTGCTGCAGAAGACCCTGCTCAATATTGAAGGCTTGGGGCGTCAGCTCTATCCCGACCTGGATCTGTGGAAAACTGCCAAGCCGTTCCTGGAAAACTGGATGCATGAACGGATGGGGCCAAAAGCGGTCTACCGAAAGATGAAGCAACAGGCGCCGGACTGGCTGGATAAGCTGCCGCACATGCCGCAGCTGGTCTATGACGGTTTGCAGCAGATGCGACGTCTGGAGGAGAGTCAGCAGCGCTTGATGCAGCAGTATGACGAGTCGGAAGGGCGGCGCCAGAGCGGCAGCCGGCGATCATTGAGCCTGGGCGCATTGCTGTTAGTGCTGGCAGCGCTGAGTGCCCTGCCGGAGGGGCGGGCATTGGTCGAACAGATGCCCTGGTATGGCTGGGTAAGTGCGTCGCTCGGAGTCGTGCTTCTTTGGCGGGTATAGTTGTGGTCTAGCATTGGGCAATCGATTATGCTCTTCGCTCCTGCGTATACGAACGGTTGTTGTGAATAAGATAGCGGAATCAATGGAAAATAGTTGGCTCGAACAGATTAAATGGGACGACAAAGGCTTGGTCCCGGCAATTGCTCAGGATCGTTCCAGTGGGCGTATCCTGATGGTAGCCTGGATGAGCCGCGAGTCTCTGGAGTTGAGCGTACGCGAACAGCGTGCCATCTATTGGTCACGTTCTCGTGGCAAGCTATGGCGCAAGGGCGAAGAGTCGGGGCATGTGCAACACCTGCATGAACTCAGGTTGGACTGCGATGGTGATGTCGTTCTGTTACAGGTAGAGCAGGTCGGTGAGATCGCTTGCCACACCGGTCGCGAGAGCTGCTTCTACAGAAAGCTCGATAGTGATGGTGAGTGGCAGGTAACGGATCCTGTGCAGAAAGATCCGAATGAAATCTACGCGAGCCAGGAAAAATAGAGATGAGCAGTGTGCTTGAGCAGCTCGGTGCCGCGCTGGAGCAGCGCAAAACCGCGTCGGCTGAAACCTCCTACGTTGCCAGTTTGCATGCCAAGGGACTGAATAAAATACTGGAGAAAGTAGGGGAGGAAGCGACGGAAACCATACTGGCGGCAAAGGATGCACAGCAGAGTGGCGAGAATGCCGATCTGATCTATGAAACCGCAGATCTCTGGTTTCACACGCTGGTTATGTTGTCGCATCTTGGTGAGTCGCCTGAAGCAGTGCTGAATGAGCTTGCCAGGCGATTTGATCTGTCCGGGTTGGATGAGAAAGCCTCCCGTACAAGTAAATGATCGCGAGGCCCGTTGGCCTCGGTAGTGGAGAATAGATATGGGCTTTGGTGGAATCAGTATCTGGCAGCTGGTAATCGTGCTTGGCATCATTATTCTGCTGTTTGGAACCAAGAAGCTGCGCAACCTCGGCAGTGATGTCGGCGGTGCAGTGAAGGGTTTCAAAAAGGCGATGAATGAAGACAGTAGCAAAGACGAAAACACTGCTCAGAAGTCTATCAGCCAGGATGATGCCGACTTCGCTGCCTCGGACAAGAGCGCGGAGCAGGCCGAGAAGAAGACTGAAAGTAAATAAGCGCGCGGCTGACTGACAGATGTTTGATATCGGCTTTGCCGAATTGCTGGTGGTGGCGGTCGTTGCCCTTCTTGTGCTCGGCCCGGAAAAGCTGCCGATGGCAGCGCGTACCTGTGGACTCTGGTTGGGTCGGGTGCGGCGCACCGTTGGCAATATTCAGCGTGAAATAAACGAAGAGCTGCGGGTCGAAGAGTTGCGCCGCACCACGGCGATCAACAAGGACAAGCTTGATGAAGAGCTTGCCGAAATGCGTACCCCCTTCACTGCAAGTAAATCCGCAGCCACTCCAGCTTCCGATACCGATTCCGAGAATGTGGCTCCGCCGCCGGAAACCGGTGCCAACGAGGCCAGCCTGAAGAAACCGACAGCAGATGAGTGAACCACATCTAGATCCTGAACAGCCGCTGATCTCTCATCTGGTTGAGCTTCGGCAGCGCCTGCTGCATAGCGTGCTGATTATCCTGGCGATTTTTCTGGCACTATTCTACTTTGCCAACGACCTCTATGAATGGTTGTCGGCGCCGCTGACGGCCCTCCTGCCAGAGGGTACCAGCATGATCGCGACCGATGTGACGTCGCCATTTTTTGCACCATTCAAGCTGACATTGGTTGCGGCGATCTTCGCCGCCATGCCTTTCCTGCTCCACCAGGCCTGGGCGTTTATCTCACCTGGATTGTATAAACACGAGAAGCGCCTCGCGGTTCCGCTGTTGCTATCCAGCATTCTGCTGTTCTATCTCGGCATCGCCTTCGCCTATTTCGTCGTGTTTCCGCTGGTGTTTGGCTTTTTCACCAGTGTGGGACCGGAAAATGTAGCGGTTATGACCGATATCAGCAGCTATCTGAACTTCGTTCTTAAGCTGTTCTTTGCCTTCGGAATTGTGTTCGAAATACCGGTGGCGACGCTGCTGGTAGTCTGGTCCGGTATGACCGATGTGGCTTCGCTCGCTTCGAAACGTGCCTATGTGATCGTGGGATGCTTCGTGGTTGGTATGCTGTTAACCCCGCCCGATATCATCTCCCAAAGCCTGCTTGCGGTGCCTATGTGGTTACTGTTCGAGCTCGGTTTGATCATGGCGCGCCTAACCCATCGGGAGCGTAATGAAGCGCTCGATGAAGAGGGCGAGACGAATAACTGAGTTAGTAGCTGTTCGGCTATCGCATAGTTATTTAAAAAATATTACAGCGCCCTGTTGACTCCCTCGGGGAGGTCTGTAGAATGCGCCTCCTCGCTTGAGCTGAACGCCTTCAGAGGTTGATCGGGTTCAAGTGAGGCGGTCTCCAAGCTGTTGAATTCATTGTGTATTTTTTGAGTTTGATGCGAAGAGGTCGCGGTGAAAAAGCGAAAATAAACGCTTGACACCGAACGCTGAGGCGGTAAGATATGCGCCTCGCTTGAGACGACGGATTCGGTAGTAAGCAAGTCGCTCAGCACGCTCTTTAACAAGTCGATCAGGTAATTCGTGTGGGCGCTTGTCGGGATCTAAGCACACAAAGCTTAAATCTCAAGACAAGCAACCTATATGTGAATTCATTTAGCGTTGTTTATACCTTGAGCGAACGAAGGGAAGTTTACTTCCTGAAGTTCAACTGATTTTAAACTGAAGAGTTTGATCATGGCTCAGATTGAACGCTGGCGGCAGGCCTAACACATGCAAGTCGAGCGGTAGATCGCCTTCGGGTGATTGAGAGCGGCGGACGGGTGAGTAACGCGTAGGAATCTACCTATTAGTGGGGGATAGCCAGGGGAAACTCTGATTAATACCGCATACGCTCTACGGAGGAAAGTGGGGGCTCTTC
>NZ_BMIJ01000009.1 GCF_014641945.1 Marinobacterium zhoushanense | reverse complement strand
CGCCGCCCCATACTTCTGAACATACACGGGTCAGAGCCGCAGTCAGGGTGGTTTTACCGTGGTCAACGTGACCGATGGTGCCGACGTTGACGTGCGGCTTGTTACGTTCAAATGATTGCTTAGCCATTTTGAATTCCCAACCTGTTCGTTTGATGCCTAGGTCGCCAAATACGAAAAAGGGTAGACATATCGCTATATCTACCCTTCTTAATCTGGAGCTCATGGGCGGATTTGAACCGCCGACCTCACCCTTACCAAGGGTGTGCTCTACCCCTGAGCTACATGAGCACAACGTTTTTGGAGCGGGTAGCGGGAATCGAACCCGCCTCTTCAGCTTGGAAGGCTGAGGTAATAGCCACTATACCATACCCGCCGATGCCAGCTGACTTAACACCACTCTGCCGCGGAGTCACGTCAGCGTGGTTGATGGTGGTGAGGGGTGGATTCGAACCACCGAAGCTCGCGCGTCAGATTTACAGTCTGATCCCTTTGGCCACTCGGGAACCTCACCACTACCGCTTCGCTGTCTCAACTGGTGCCGGCACGAGGAGTCGAACCCCGGACCTACTGATTACAAGTCAGTTGCTCTACCAACTGAGCTATACCGGCCTTGGCAACGAAGTGGGGCGTATCTTACTGATCGCCTTTGGGGGTTGCAACCCCTTCACAATCATTTTTTTCGATTTTTATGCCCGGCCAGCTCGCCGCTACAAGCTGATTGATTTCACTGGATATTTCGTAACCAGCCAGATGCTTCACGCGCACCTGCCAAAACGCCTCATCGGCAACGATCTCCTCCGCCTGCACACGCTCGCGCAGGTCCGGCGGCAGTCGATTGCGCACACCGTTCAGTGAGACCAGATCGGGAAATCGCCCAAAGGAGAGCAATCCGCCACGACTTTCCGGCACCCAGCCTTCACGGGCCAGGGCATCGAGCAGCTCGATACGCTGCGCTGCGTCCGCCGGTAGAGGCAGCACCAGACGCCAACCGATTACGACCGCAGGCAACCGAACAGTCTCAGTACTTACCGGCTCGGACGCCAACACCGACTCCAGCCGCTGCGCCTCGTACTGCGAACTCAGCGGCGCATAACTCAGACAGACACGCTCCCGTGCCGGCAACACCTCATTGGCCGGTAACTCCGACAACAGACGTAACCCGGCACCGCCCGACGTCGAGACCTTAACCTCGGGCTCAGCCGCGCGCTGCTGCGCATACCAAAAAAACAGCAACGCATTAGCCAGCAGCAACAGCAGAAACAACCAGCGCAGCATCCCTACCCCTCCAGCGCGAACTGCAAACCATCCAACACCAGGTCGGGAACCCACTCACCACGCCCAAGCAGACGCTGAAACAATTCGCCATCGCCGCCGGTTATGTATAGCGCTACCTGCGGATCCAGACTCTGCTTCAGCCGCAATTGGATGGCATCAAACATAAAGTCTGCACCATGGGTTACCGCATCGCTGGTATTACGCCCCGGCGACGGATCGAACACGGCAAGCGGACGGTCGACAAATACCCGCGCAGTATTGCCCAGCAAAGCCCGCTGCAGCAGTCGCATACCCGGAAGTATATAGCCGCCCATATGGCGCCCATCCGCAGCCAGGTAGTCGATGGTAATGGCGCTGCCACAATCCACCACACAGCAGGCGCCAGCGGCGCGCTGCCTAGCGGCCAACATCGCCAACCAGCGATCAACTCCGAGAAAGGCGGGGTTGTCATAACTGTTGATAACCCCCGCGGCGGCCGCCTCGGTGCGTGCAAAACGGGGCGACGGAAAGCCGTTTGCGAGCAGCAGATCGGTTAGACTGCGATTGACCTCATCCGCCGCTACCGAACCGATCCACACCTCATCGATCCCCTGCCCCCACTCCGAGACCAGCGACCCCAGCGCCTCACCGGTCAACACTCTGCCACTGCGCAGACAGCCACTGGACAGGTCACGCAGACGCCACTTTAAAAAGGTGTTTCCGATATCGATCTCGAGAATTACCGACACGCCCGTATCAACCCTGCTGTGCACGCACACTGATCTCGCCACCGTAGTACGCTTGCACCGCCCCTTCGGACTCCAACAGCAACGCACCACGATCATCGACGCCGCGACAGATGCCGCTGATCTCGTTGACACCACTGATCAGTCGCACCGCTGCGTCACGATGGGCATTGGCCTGCTGCCACTGTTCACGCATCACCGCAAATCCCTGAGACTCGAAGGTATCCAGGGTCTCAATCAGGGACTCCACCAGGATCGCCAATAAACGATTACGTCCCGGATGGCTCGATACCAGACTGCTGACATCGATACTGGGTTGCGAGATCTGCTCAAGCTGCTTTGCGGGCATTGCCACATTGAGACCGACACCGATCACCACCTCGCATTCGCCAGCGGCGTCACCACTGACCTCCACCAGTATGCCACCGAGCTTACGTCCGCGGCTGAGCAGATCGTTCGGCCACTTCAGCTGCACATCCTCGACGCCGATACGGCGAAGCCCCTCGCGCAGCGCAAGACCAACCCCGAGACTCAGCCCCTCCAGCGCCGCCAAGCCTGCGGAAAAGCGCCAGGCCAGCGAAAAACACAGGTTTGCCGCATAGGGACTCACCCACTCACGACCGCGACGCCCACGACCACGGGTTTGAAACTCTGCCGCAAACAGACCGTTGCGCGCACCCGACCTGAGTGCCGCCAACGCCAGCACGTTGGTCGACTCGACCTCCTTCGTAAACTCCAGCCGATCCAGACGCGCAACCAGTTCCGGCGCCAGCATCTCGGCAAACCGGGCCTGATCCAGCAGGTCCAGTCCTGCCGGGATGCGATAGCCCCGCCCCTTGACGCTGTAGACCTCGATACCAAGAGCCTCCAGCCGCTGAATCTGCTTCCACACCGCCGAGCGACTGATACCCAGCGTCTCGCCCAACTCTCGACCGGAGTGGAATGCGCCATCACTGAGCAGGCTGAGCAGATTATCAATCTTCATCAACGGGCCGCCTCTGTCGACACCCGCTGGAGCACGATAAAGCTGTAGTCGTAGGGGTTGGTGTCCGAAGCATCCAAGTTTTCCCGACCGAGCTCTTGCCACTGAGCAGTGTCCAACACCGGAAAATGCGCATCGCCCGGCACCTCGGCATGCACCTGGGTCAGGTAGAGCCGGTCGCACAGCGGCAGCATCTGCCGATAGATCTCGGCCCCGCCGATCACCAACGCCTCATCGACACCGTCGATCTCCGCCTGCGCCGCCGCCCGCTCTATCGCCGCCTCGGGCGACGCCACGACCACCACACCCTCAGCGCCCCAGGCCGAATCACGGGTAATCACGATATTGCAGCGCCCGGGCAGAGGACGCCCGATCGACTCAAAGGTCTTGCGTCCCATAATGATCGGCTTGCCCATCGTGACCCGCTTGAAGTACTGCAGATCTTCGGGCAGATGCCAGGGTAAGCGGTTCTGATTACCGATCACCCGATTTTCGGCCTGGGCCACTATCACAGCCACGTTCATGCGGACTCCTCAGATCGCTATAGGGGCACGGATCGCGGGATAGGGGTCGTAACCCTCGATCTCGAAATCCTCAAATTCATACTCAAACAGGGAGGCGGGCTTACGCTTGATCGTCAACCTCGGCAATGCTCGCGGCATTCTCGACAACTGCTCGGCGACAATCGAATCATCGCTCAGGTGGTTGGCGTACAGATGCAGGTCACCGAAGGTGTGCACGAACTCACCGACCTCGAGCTCGCACTGCTGGGCGATCATATGGGTCAGCAACGCATAGCTGGCGATATTGAACGGCACTCCCAGAAAGTAGTCGGCGCTGCGCTGATAGAGCTGACAGCTCAACCGGCCGTTGGCGACGTAGAACTGAAACAGGGTATGGCAGGGCGGCAGCGCGGCCTTGCCGTTGCGCACATTCTGCTGAGGTGCAATCGATTCATCCGGCAGATCGGCCGGGTTCCAGCCACTGACGATCAGGCGACGGGAGTCGGGGTTGCGACGAATCTGCGCCAACAACTCCGCAATCTGGTCCACCGTGCTGCCATCCGGACAGGCCCAGGAGCGCCACTGCTTGCCATAAATCGGCCCCAGCTCGCCATTTTCGAGCGCCCACTCATCCCAGATGGTAACGCCGCGCTCATTGAGCCAGGTATTGTCGGTACTACCGGAGAGAAACCAGAGCAGCTCGTAGATAATTGATTTCAGGTGCACCCGCTTGGTGGTCAGCAACGGAAAGCCACGACTGAGATCGAACCTGAGCTGACGCCCGAATAGCGAGCGTGTCCCCGTACCTGTGCGGTCTCCCTTATCGACACCCTGCTCGACGATCTCACGCATCAGATCGAGATACTGTTGCATACGACTCTTTCTTCTCTAATACCGGTGGGAGCCCATACTTTAACGCTTTAACGGCCCGCGCGCACCGCCCGGCGCAGCGCTGTCGCCACGATACGCCCAGATGATCAGCAGCACACCGGCCAATATCATCGGCAGGGACAACAACTGCCCCATGGTTAACCACTGAAACGCGAGAAAGCCAAGATGGGCGTCCGGCTCGCGAAAAAATTCGACAAAGGAGCGAAACAGGCCGTAGAGCAGCAGAAACAGACCGGAAACGGCCATCCGCGGCCTGGGTTTTGACGAGTACCACCAGAGAACCGCAAACATCACTACCCCCTCCAGCGCCGCCTCATACAGCTGAGACGGGTGCCGACCCAAACCGTCGGCCGCGCGCGGGAAGATAACCCCCCAACTCTGATCCGTCGGCCGACCCCATAGCTCACCGCCGATGAAGTTACCCACACGTCCGGCGCCGAGACCGATAGGAATTAACGGCGCGACAAAGTCGCTGAGCTCGAAAAAGCGCTTGCCATACCGGTGGGCAAACCAGGCAATGGCAATCAACACGCCAAGCAAGCCGCCATGAAAGGACATCCCCCCCTCCCAGATCGCGAACAGCCAGAGCGGATCTTCGAGAAAGTAATCAAAATGATAGAACAGCACATAGCCGAAACGGCCGCCGAGAATCACCCCTAGGGCTCCCCAGAACACCAGGTCAGACACCTGCTGCTCGTTCCAGCTGGAGCCGGGCTGACGGGCACGCCAACTGCCCAATGCCCAAGCGGCGGCAAACCCGACCAGATACATCAGTCCATACCAGTGGACCTTCAACGGTCCGAGATCCAGTGCCAGCGGATCTATATCATGCACCCACACGTTATAACCCCAAATACAGATTGGTAATCAAAAAGCGCAGGCCGACGACAGCCAGCAACAGCGCAAAGATCTTTTTCAGCTGCTGCTGCGGCAGCCGGTGCGCCAGCCGGGCACCGTAGCGCGCAAAAAAGGAGCTGGACAGCACTATGCCGATCAGCGCCGGCAGATAGATATAGCCCAGATGCCAGCCGGGCATCATCCTTTCATTCCAGCCGGACCAGATATTGCCAACAGCCCCCATCAGGGCGATCGGCAAACCACAGGCGGCAGAGGTCGCCACCGCCTGCTGCACGCTCAGCTGACGCCAGTGCAGGTAGGGCACGGTCAGCGTGCCGCCGCCGATGCCGAAAATCGCCGACGCACAGCCCACGCCGCTCCCTGCAACCACCAGTTCGCCTGTGCCCGGCGCATGTCCGCCAACCCCGGGCCGGAGGTCGAATGCCATCTGCGCCGCAACGCCGAGCGTGAAAACGCCGAACAGCAACTGCAACACAGCACCGCTTAGCGCGCCCGCTATCCAGACCCCGGTCAGGGCTCCTACCAGGATACCGACTGACAGCGACGGGAAAAGGTTCCAGCACACAGCGCCTTTCTGGTGATGGGCGCGAATGGAGGCGATCGAGGTGAACACTATCGTTCCCAGCGAGGTCGCCACCGCCGCATGGGTCAGCACCTCCGGGGCCATGCCCTGGGCCGAGAAGCTGAAGATCAGTACCGGTACAATAATCAGCCCGCCACCGATGCCGAACAACCCGGCAACAAACCCTGCCACTGCGCCCAGCAGCAGGTAGAGTGCAAACGTCAGCAACATCCTTCCTGTCCTGTTAGCTGAAAAGTGCACTATAGTAGGGCTTAACAGAGATGCTGAACATCCCCGCCAACGCTCAAGGAACGGATGCCGCCGGGAGCCTTTTCACTATGTGCCTTATCGTAATTGCCCTGAACCAGCATCCGGATTGGCCACTACTGCTGGTAGCCAATCGGGATGAGTTCCACAGCCGCCCGACCCAGGCGTTGGGTTTCTGGCCCGATGCGCCGATCATTGCCGGGCGCGATCTGCAGGCCGGCGGCACCTGGATGGGACTTAGCCGCAACGGGCGCTTCGCCGCGGTGACCAACTACCGGGATGGACGGGAACGCCAGCTTGGCGGCGCCTCCCGCGGACAACTGGTCACCGATTTTCTGCTGAGCGCCTCGCCGGCCGAGCGCTATCGCCCCCCGGAGGAGGTCACCACCGGCTACAACCTGATCCGCGGCGATCGCGATGGTCTGTTCTACAGCGGCAACCGGGGCGGTCGACTCGAGCGCCTGGGCAGCGGGATACACACGTTGAGCAACGCGCTGTTGACCAGCGAGTGGCCCAAAACACGCAGGGCCAGACAGGCGATGCAACAGACCCTGTCCGACCCCTCACTGGATGCGGTGCAGCTGCTCGAGGTACTGAACGATGACACCCCGGCGAAAGACGATCAGTTACCGGATACCGGTATCCCACAGGAGAAGGAGCGACTGCTGTCATCCTGCCTGATCCGCAGTGGCAATTATGGCACCCGCGCAACGACGGTATTGATGCAGGCACGCAACGGACTGACACGTATCGTCGAGCGCCGCTTTGACCGCAGCGGCCCCCGCGGCCAAAGCGACTTTACCCTCTGGCTAAGCCCACTGGGTGTCTGAACTCGGTTGCGACTCAGTCGCGACCCGGGAGAACCGGGCGGGTCAGGTTGCCCAAACCCATACTCTTCAAAGAGGTGCGCAGGTAGTGGTGTATCGCGTCGGCATCATCCATGCGCATCACCCGCTGCAGCAGCGCATTGGCCTGCGCCAGGCTGGTACCCCGGATCGCCGATTTAACCTTGGGTAGATTATTGGAGTTCATCGACAGCACATCGTAGCCCATCGCCATCAGCAGCAGCGCACCGCCGGGGTCGGCAGCCATCTCGCCACAGATCGACACCGACTTGTGCTCTTTGCGCGCCTCCTGGGCAATAAAGTGCAGCACCTTGAGCACCGCCGGATGGTAGGGCGCGTACAGGCCAGCCACCCGGGGGTTGTTGCGATCCACCGCCAACAGATACTGGGTCAGGTCGTTGGAACCGACGGAGATAAAGTCCACCTTGCGAGCAAAACGGCGGGTAAGATAGACCGCGGCAGGTACCTCGACCATGATGCCGATCGGCGGCCGTTCGACATCAAGCCCCTCCTCCTGCAGCTCCTGCACAGCACGGTCGATCTGGGCGCAGGCCTCTTCGACCTCATTCATGCTGGTCACCATCGGCAGCATGATCCGCAGATTATTGAAGCCCTGCGCTGCCCTCAACATGGCGCGCACCTGGACCAGAAAGATCTCCGGGTGATCGAGCGTAACGCGAATGCCGCGCCAGCCAAGGAACGGGTTCTCCTCTTCGATCGGAAAGTAGGGCAGCGATTTATCACCACCGATATCCAGCGTTCTCATGGTCACCGGACGCGGCGCGAACGCCTCCAGCTGGCGGCGGTAGATCTTCAGCTGCTCCTGCTCGCTGGGAAAAAAGTCCCGTGTCATGAACGGAATTTCGGTGCGATACAGGCCTATACCCTCGGCGCCGCGCTCAAGTGAGCGCTCCACATCACTGACCAGACCGGTATTCACCCAAAGCGGCATACGATAGCCATCAGTGGTCTGTGCCGGCAGGTCACGCAGGGTTTCCAGTCCGGCCGCGATCATCTGCTCTTCACGCAGGATCTCACGGAAGGCGTTCTTCAGATCGTCCGAAGGGTTAACGTAGATCCGACCGGTATAACCGTCGATGATGACGTCGCGCCCCTCCAGGCGGGTAAACGGCAGATCGACCACCCCCATGACGGTTGGGATCCCCATGGAGCGCGCCAGAATCGCGGCGTGCGAGTTACCGGATCCACTCACTGACACCAGGCCGACCAGCTTGTCTTCCGGCACCAGGCCGAGCATCGTCGGCGATAGATCGTCAGCGACCAGAATCGTACTGTCCGGGTACTCCACCTCGCCGGAACTCGTACTCTCCTGCAAGTGGCTCAGTATGCGACGTCCCAGATCGCGAATATCGGTCGCCCGCTCGCGCAGATAGGGATCATCCATCGATGAAAATTGGCGCACATGGTCGTCCACCACTTCGCGCAGCGCACCCTGCGCCCAGTTCCCCGCCTGTATCCGCTCCGCCACCTGCCCGGCCAGCGCGTTATCCTCGAGCATGCGTATATAGACATCGAACAGCGCCTGCTCATCGCTGCGCAGGCGTTGCGCCAGCATTCGGCTAACTTCCCGGACTTCGCCACGTACCGCCTCGAGCGCGGTATTGAATCTATCCAACTCCGCCTCGATATTGCGCGCCGGCTTATCCGGCACCCCCTCCAGGTCTGCCGGTAGCGAGGCGACAAATACCTGCCCCACCGCCACACCGGGGGCACCGGCAACACCGGAAAACTGACGGTCTTCCGGTATTCCAGCACCCGTGCCGGTGCCTGCGTGGTTACCGACCGGTTGAATGGAACCGGTCGCCTCGGCATGCGCGATAACCCCGGCCAACTGCGCCGACACGGTGATCAGGAACGCCTCTTCCGCCTCATCGAATCGGCGGCGCTCGAACTGCTGCACCACAAGGACGCCAAGCACCTCGCCCTGGTGGATGATTGGCACACCTAGAAACGCGTGATACCGCTCTTCGCCGGTAGACTGCAGATAGATGTAGGAGGGGTGGACCGAGGCGTCTTCAAGGTTGATCGGCTCTGCCCTCTGCCCGACCAGGCCGACGACCCCTTCGGTGGGCGACAGACTGACCACGCCGACGGATTCCGGATTGAGTCCCTGGGTGGCCATCAACACGTAACGTTGGGAGATAGTGTCGAGCAGGTAGATGGAGCAGACCTGTGTATGCATGGCGCGCTGAATGCGTCTGACCGTTAGATCAAGTACCGACTCCAGATCCGGAGCAGCACTCACCTCCTGAACGATCTTACGCAGCACATTCAACATCGCCGCCATCTACACAGCCCCTTATCTCTCTAACAGTCTGCTCTCTCTAACGCTCTGCTAACGGCTACAGACGCGCCAGCTTCGGCGATAATTCTCGCAGTGCTTTACGGTAGACCTCCCGTTTGAAGGAGACCACCTGCCCCAGAGGATACCAGTAACTGACCCAACGCCAACCATCAAACTCCGGCGAGTCAGTTTCATCTATTCTTACTGCGCTATCATGACTGAGCATACGCAGTAGAAACCATTTTTGTTTCTGCCCCACGCACACGGGGTGCGAATGGCGTCGGATCATACGTTTGGGCAGCCGGTAGCGTAACCAGCCTCGTGTTACCGCGAGAACCTCGACATCCTTCGGCGATAACCCGATCTCCTCTTTCAGCTCACGAAACATCGCCTGCTCGGGGGTTTCACGACCTTGAATACCCCCCTGCGGAAACTGCCAGGCATCCTGCCCGATACGCCTTGCCCAAAGCACCTGACCCAGAGCATTGACCAGAATGATACCGACATTCGGTCTGAAGCCGTCTGAATCGATCAATTCTCAATCCCGAAATAACTATAGTAATATGCAGCTATTGTTCCATAGATCCCGGGCCGAGCAAATAGCCTGCCAGACCGGCACTTAACACCGGCCAGTCCGGTTTGCATCACCTATCGGCTACCTCTAGCCTAGCCCGCCCAAGCGATCTCAACCCGATATCAGCTGCTAACTCCGGAGTGAATACGCGTGCGTCTAGCCATCTTCGATCTCGACAATACCCTGCTCAACGGCGATAGCGATCATGCCTGGGGGGAGTTTCTGTGCAAGCAAGGCATCGTCGATGAGGCCGAGTATCGCGCGACCAATGACCATTTCTTTCGCCAGTACCAGAGCGGCACACTGGATATCCACGAATTTCTGAACTTTGCCCTGAGGCCGCTGGCCAATCACCCACCGGAGCAGCTTCAGGCTTGGCATGATCAATTCATGACCGAGTGTATCGAACCGATGATGCTTCCGGCCGCACATGCACTGCTCGAACGACATCGCAAGGCCGGGGACTACCTGCTGATCATCACCGCCACCAACAGCTTCGTGACCGCTCCGATCGCCAAACGTTTGGGTGTCGATGGGTTGCTGGCCACCGAGCCGGAACGGCTGGGCGACCGGTTCACCGGCAGAGTGGCGGGAACGCCCTGTTTCCAGAGCGGAAAAGTGGAACGGCTCAATATCTGGCTGGAAGAGACTGGCTACTCACTGAAGGAAAGCAGCTTCTACAGCGACTCGAACAACGACCTGCCCCTACTGGAGCAAGTCGATTTTCCCTATGCGGTCAACCCGGACGACAAACTGCGGCAGATCGCCGTCGAGCGCGACTGGCCAATTCTCGATCTCCGCAGCTGAACCCTGACCTCAGATCGCCACCTTGCACTCACGCAGCATGCGATTGAGCTCGGTCATCACCTGGCGCCGCGTGATCAGCCCTATCAGCTTGCCGCGATCGACCACCGGATAATTTTTCGGCTTGACCTTGCTCATCTGCTGGGCCAACTCCAATACGCTGTCACCCGGTGCCACACACAGTGGCTCCTGGTGCATGATATCGACTACCTGGATGCGGCTGTCGCAGTAATAGCTACTGCTGACGAGATAGCGCAGGCAATCGTGTTCGGACAGGAAACCGACCACGGCACGGTTTTCGTCGATGACCGGCAACCCCATCTGCCCCGACGCCAATATCAACTCAACGGCGTCCGACAGCGCCATCTGGCCGGTCAATGGCCGCGCGACAGGCAACATCAAGTCGCGCACCCGTTTCTGATCTAGCATGCGATTCTATCTCCTCTGCTTTAATGCTCTAGCAGCTAAAGTGTGGCAGAGGAATAGCGCTTTTTCCTGTCAGAGAATAATTTTCATTATCAAGGACAGGGATAGGTGTAACGACGGTGGATCGCCTCGATTTCGGCGCTGATTTCGTCACCCAATTGGATCTCCAGCGACGCGATGTCGGCCCTCAGCTGCTCCATCCGGGTGGCACCGATAATATTGGAGCCGAGAAACTCGCGGCTGTTGACGAAGGCCAGCGCAAGCATCGCCGGCTCCAGGCCAACCTGTTTGGCCAGATCGACATAAGCCTGAGTGGCAGCCAGGCCAGACTCGGTCATATAACGGGCAAACTGCGGAAACTGGGCAAGACGGGAACCCTCCGGCCGCACACCGTCCAGATACTTGCCACTGAGCACACCGAATGCCATCGGCGAATAGGCCAGCAGCTCGACCTGCTCTCGCATGGCCACTTCGGCCAACCCCACCTCGAACGAGCGGTTCAGCAGATTGTAGGGGTTCTGTATCGAGACTGGTCGTGGCAGGTCGTGCTGCTCGGCCAGTTGCAGAAACTTCATCGTACCCCAAGCGGTCTCGTTGGACAGGCCGATATGGCGGATCTTGCCCTCACTGACCAGCTCCTGCAGCGCCTTAAGTGTCTCCAGAATCGGTGTACCATCGTTCTCCGGCTTATGCTCGTAGCCCAAACGCCCGAACATATTGGTCGCACGGTCGGGCCAGTGCAGCTGATAGAGGTCGATATAATCGGTTTGCAAGCGCTTCAGCGAGTCCTCCACCGCCTTGCGCAAATTGGCGCGGTCAAAGTGCAGATCGGGACGGATATAGCTGACCTGGTCGCCAGGCCCGGCGGCCTTGGTCGCGACGATGACCTGGTCGCGGGTGCCCCGCGCTTTCATCCAGTTGCCGATACAGCGCTCGGTGTTGCCCTGAAACTTCGGATCGGTGGGTACCGGGTACATCTCCGCCGCATCGAACAGGTTGACGCCCTGCGCCAGGGCATAGTCCATCTGTTCGAAGGCTTCGGCCTCGCTGTTACTGCGACCAAAGGTCATCGTCCCCAGCGCGATGCGGCTTACCCGCAGATCGGAACGTCCAAGCAGTCTGTACTCCATACTCTCCCTCCTCAGCTCTGGCCCCGCGCAAGCAACGCGCTCAACTGGCCGGCAACACGCGTAAAAAATAGGCCTTGAGATACTCTGTTTCCGGAATCGCCGGATGAATCGGATGATCCGAGCCCTGATAACCCTGGGCAAATATCTGCGCCGTGCGGTCCAGCTCTCGACTGTTGGCCCTGAGCATATCGACCAGACGCTCCCGCTGCAGGTGCATCGAGCAGGATGCGGAGATCAGCACGCCATCCCGGGCCAGCAGACGCATGGCGAAGTTATTGATGCGGGCATAGGCGCGCTCACCATTTTTCACGTCTTTGCGTTTCTGGATAAACGCCGGGGGGTCGACGATGACTACATCGAACCGCTCCCGCTCCGCCACCATCGCCTTACACAGGTCGAAGGCATCACCCTGCAACGCGCGGAAACGACTTTCAGCCTCGTTGAGGCGCGCATTTTCCGCCGCCACCTCAAGCGCGCCGGCCGACGCATCCAGACAGAACACCTCTTCCGCTCCAGCCGCCAGTGCCTGTGCACCCCAGCCTCCGACATAGCTGAACAGGTCAAGCACGCGCTTACCCTTCACCATGGTCTGCATGCGCGCACGGTTTTCACGATGATCGTAGAACCAGCCGGTTTTCTGCCCGGTCAGCACCGGCGCCATCAGCTGGACACCATTCTCGACCAGCGGCACCAGCTCGGGCACCTGACCCTGAACCACCTCGACATAGGTCTCCAACCCCTCGACCGCGCGCATTTTGCTGTCGTTACGCAGTACGATCGCCGCCGGCTTGAACACCTTATTCAGCGCATCGATCACCTGATCCTGCACACGCTCCATACCGGCCGTGGAGACCTGCACTACGAAGACATCGTGGAAACGGTCGATCACCAGACCCGGCAAACCGTCGGAGTCGCCATAGACCAGACGGTAGCAGGGCTGGTCGAACATCGCCTCGCGCAGGGACGCGGCCACTTTGAGCCGGTGCACCAGCAACGAGCGATCCAGCGGGTGATCCGTGTCACGGCTGATCAGTCGCGCGCAGATCAGAGTATTGGGATTGATATAGGCAAGGCCCAGCGCCTTGCCCCGGGCATTCAGCACCTCTACCTGTTCGCCGGGTTCGAACTCTTTCAGCGGCGAGCGTTTGGTATCGACTTCGTTGCTGTAGATCCACAGATGACCTGCACGCAGACGACGGTCGGCGTTGGCCTGAAGCACCAGGGGTTTAAAAGTCATAATGATCGTTTCGATAACATGACTGTCCCGGCCGAGCCGGGACAGATCAAGAGGTGGTAACTTATCGCTAAGGCTTATTCAGCCTCGCACTGCTCGGTGTAACTGTCGGCATCGAGAAGTTCGTCCATCTCCTCGGCATCGCTGATCTGCAGCTGGAAAAACCATCCATCGCCGTAGGGGTCGCTGTTGACCAGTTCCGGCGCATCTTCCAGATCCTCGTTGATGGCAATCACCTTGCCACTCAGCGGGGCATAGATATCGGACGCCGCCTTTACCGACTCTACAACGCCGGCTTCATCGCCAGCGGAGATTTCCGCGCCCACATCAGGCAACTCGATAAACACTACATCGCCCAGCAGCTCCTGCGCATGGTCGGTGATACCGATGGTGACGACACCCTCACCCTCATCACGGATCCACTCATGGCTGGCAACATATTTCAGTTCACTCGGGACATTGCTCATCTTCTGATCCTTAGCCGTCAACTTCAGGAAAACCCATTCATGCCCATGCGCATCCAATACACTACGGCGGCACTGTCAGCGGCACCAGCCAAACCAGTGTAGACGCCCATGCCAAAATTCGCCGCACTGCCCGGCACTGCCGAAAAAGGCAGACAATGTATCGGCAAAACCGGGGCAGTTCAATCGCCGACCCACTGCGTTCAGGGGCGCCGCGCCAGGCGCGGCACTTCGCCGCGTAGCCCCATCGCCATCAACATCAAGTGCTGTTTAACCGGTGCCAGGCGATTGACCAGACTCATACCACTGGAGCGCAGCAGCCGAATCGGTGCCGGCAGGTCATCGAACAGCCGCCGGAACCCCTCCATCGCCGCAGCAGTCTGCAGGTTGTCGGCACGACGCATGCGCTGGTAGCGGCGCAGCACCCGCTCATCCCCCGGCGCTTCGCCGCGATCCCGGGCGTCGATCAGCACCTCGGCCAGCGCTGCCGCATCGAGCAGGCCCAGATTGACGCCCTGTCCGGCCAGCGGATGGATGGTGTGAGCGGCATCGCCGACCAGCGCCAGTCCCGCCTGCACATAGCGCTGTGCATGACGTTGACGCAGCGGATGCAGATGGCGCGTATCACAGCTCAGCACCTGACCAAGACGGTATTCGAAGGTATGGCCCAGCTCGGCGCAGAAGGCATTTTCATCCAGCGCCATCAACTCGCGGGCGTGGCTCGGCGAGGTGGACCAGACGATCGACAGCTTGCGCTCGGACGGATCGGCCAGCGGCAGCAGCGCCAGCGGGCCATCCTCGGTAAAGCGCTGCCAACAGGTAGAGCGGTGCGGCAATTCGGTCTCGATTGTGGTCACGATCGCATGATGACCGTAGTCCCACTCGGTCGCCCCCATACCGGTCATGGCACGGATACGGGAGTGGGCGCCATCGGCACCGACCAGCAGCGCCGTGCTCAACGACTCGCCACCGGCCAGACGCAGGGTGCGTATCCCCTGGGTATCGGGCGGGGAGACCGACTTGATCTTGGCTCCAGGCTGGAAACGGATAGTGTCGATCTCCTGCATTGCGGCATAGAGCGCGGCCAGGGTCACGCGATTTTCCACGATATGCCCCAAACAGGGCTCGTGCAGTTCAGCGGCGCTGAACTGGATCGCGCCGCGCCCCCTCCCATCCCAGACACTCATATCGGTATAGGGGCAGATACGTGCCGCCTGCATTCTGGACCAGGCGCCGACATGGGTCAGAAACTGCTGGGAGGCACAGGTCAGCGCGCTGACCCTGGGATCAAAACCCTCGGCGCTCAACTCCGGCAGGGCATCGATCAGGCTTTGCGGCGAGCCGTCACGGCTCTCCAGGATCCTGATCGACAATCCGGTTGGCGCCAGTGCGCAGGCCAGTGCCACCCCGACCATACCGCCGCCGACGATGACCAGATCAACTCTGTCGTGCGAAACATCCATCCCGGATACCATCCATTCTCCCCTTCACGAATAGAACCCATGCCACGATCAACTGGGTGTTGAAACTCAATGCAGCCGAGGCGCCGGATGATCCAGCCCCATCGCGGCCCGGGCCAGCAGGGTTTTCCCCAGCGGGCAGATGTCGAGCAGCGCCAGGCCAATATCCCGCGTCAGCGTCAACGCCGGTTGTGAACTGGTAAACAACTTCATGGTGCGATCGCTGAAGCCGATGGTACGAAATTGATCGGAACGGCGAGACTGCTCGAAATCCTGCAACGCTTGTAACTCGCCCAGCGCAAGTTTCTCCCGATGGCGCTGAATAATCAGATCGGCCAGCGCCACCACGCCCCTGAATGCGAGATTGAAGCCTTGGCCGGCAATCGGATGCAGTGCGTGCGCCGCATTGCCAAGCACCACCAGTCCCGCACGCACCTGCTCCTCGGCCACCACCAGCTTCAACGGATAGTGATAACGCTCGCCGACCCGGGTCAACCTGCCGGCACGGTAACCAAAGCGCTGCTGCAGACGATCGAGGAAGGCCCGCTGATCCAGCGCCAGCACCTCGTCGACCGCCTCCTCAGGCAGGGTCCAGACCAACCCACAACGGGCCTGACCGTCCAGATCCTCGCCCGGCAACAGGGCAATGGGTCCGCTATCGGTGAAGCGCTCGTAGGCGATATTGCGATGGGGCCGATCAAGACTGACATTGGCCACCAACGCGTGCTGTTCGTAGCTGCTCTGGCGATAGCCGATACCGATTTTTTCCCGTAGCGCCGACCGCCCGCCATCGGCCATCACCACCAGCCCGGCCTTCAGTTCCCGCTCGTCCTCACCCTGAACAACCCTGACCGTGCAACCCTCTGCCCGGTTGTCCAGGTCCACGACCTCGGCCGGGGAGATGAAATCGATCCAGGGCGCGCCATCCTGACGCAGACGACTGAGCAGCACCTGCCCCAACCAGTGATTCTCGACCACGTAGCCGAGAGCCGGCACCTGCTCACGCTGCGCATCTAGCCGGGCGGCACCGAAATGGCCGCGGTCCGAGACGTGAATGTGTTTGATCGCGGTCAGGTGTTGGGCCAGAGTCGACCAGATCCCCATGCGTTCAAAAGCCGCGCGCACGCCATAGGCGAGCGCGGTCGAGCGGGCGTCGTAGCTGGGCTGAAAAACCGGCTGGTCCGCTGCCGGCATCGGCTCGGCCTCAACCACGGCGATCCGCAGTTGCAGTTCGGCTGCCACCGGTAACAGCGCACAGGCCAGACTCGCCCCGACCATACCACCACCGACAATCAGCAGGTCATATTCAGCGTGCATCCTCAGTTTCCTACCGGATTCTTGGACTGGGCCATCAATGCCTCGATCTCGTCCACCCGCTTCGGTACGGCCGCGGTCAGCACCTCTGCGCCCTGAGCGGTGACCAGCACATCATCCTCGATGCGGATGCCGATGCCGCGCCAGCGCGCCTCCACCTTCTCATTCTGTGGCGACACATACAGTCCCGGTTCCACCGTCATCACCATACCCGGTGCCAACGGGCGCCATTCGCCATCGACCTTGTAGTTACCCACATCGTGTACATCCATACCCAGCCAATGCCCGATACGGTGCATGTAGAACTCCTTATAGGCGCCGGACTCGATCAACTGATCCAGCTCGCCTTCAAGTAGACCGAGTTCGATCAGCCCCCCGGTCAGCAGTCGCACCGACAGGTCATGCACTTCATTCCAGGGCAGGCCCGGCCGGATCAGCTCGATACACGCCTGATTGGTGTTCAGTACCAGCTCGTAAAGCGCCCTCTGTTCCGGGCTGAAGCGGCCGTTGACCGGGAAGGTACGGGTGATATCGCTGGCATAGCAGTCCAGCTCGCAACCGGCATCGATCAGCACCAGGTCACCGTCATGCAGCGGCGCGTCGTTGTCGATATAGTGCAGGATGCAGGCGTTTTCACCGCCGCCAACGATCGGGCTGTAAGCCTGAAAGCGGGCACCCCGATCCATGCAGTAGCTGAGGATAGTGCCCTCCAGCTGGTATTCGAAAGCACCCGGCGCGGCGCGGCGCATCGCCTCGCAGTGCGCCTCGGCGGAGATCTGCGCCGCGCGACGCATGATCTGCACCTCCTCCTCATCCTTGAGCAGGCGCATCTCGTGCAGCATATTGTCGAGCAGAATCAACTCCTGTGGCGCCTCGGCCCCCTGGCGTTCCTTGGCACGCACGGCGTTAAGCCAGCCCCGCACCCGGCTATCCAGCGCGTCGTCACTGCCCAGTGCGTAGTAAAGCTTGCGCGCGCCATCGAGCAACTGCGGCATCTGCGTCTCCAGCTCGCTCAGGTCGAACGCCTGATCGGCACCGAAGCGCTCCACGCACCCCTCGGGGCCCGCGCGATAGCCGGTCCAGATCTCCATCGCCGGATCACGCGGCGGACAGAACAGGACCACCTGACCCGCGTCACGCCCTGGCCTTAGCAGCAAGATGGCGTCGGGCTCGTTAAAGCCGGTCAGGTAATAAAAATCACTGTGCTGGCGAAAGGCGTATTCCGCATCCCGGTTGCGTGTCGCCAACGAGGCCCCGGCTACCAGTGCCACGCTGCCCTCGGGCAGCATTTCGAGCAACCGGCGGCGACGCTCGGCATAACAATGCTGACTGATCTTCATATCCGCTTGTCTATCCTGTTCGATGCGACTCAATGCAGGGTCGGCGGAGGAGTCGGCTTGGACTCATCCTCCGGTACCCGATTGCACTCATTGAACATCAACATGGCCGCCATGCGCACATACTCCTGCACCTCCATCAGATCCGCCTCATCCTCATCGGAGTCGGCGTCGCTGTCCGCGGCGATCTGGGCGATCTGGGCCAGATCCTGCAGCCCCTCCTGAGCCTCGACCGACAGTTTCTGACCCTGTTTGGTATGCAGGCCAAAACCGCTGAGAAAGCCGTTACACCAGCTGCCAAGAGCCTCGGCACGCTGTACCAGCAGCTGCTCATCATCCGGCACCAGCAGCTCAAAGCCAAAATCGTCAGACTCAAACTGTGCCAGCGTACGCTGGTACAGTTCGATCAGCCCCAGTTTAGTGCTTTCCTGCTTCAGCGCACTGACGTCCATCAGCTCCTGCAGTACCCGTAACAGGGTATCCGCATCGAAACGGGCGCCGGCGGCTAGCTGTCCGGCCAGAAGACCGTGCAACTCGGCAGGCGACACGGCCAAAACCCCCTCCTCGATCAACAGGTTGGCGATAACATCGAAGTCGGGCAGGACAACAGAGGTGTCGGTTTCGCGGGTCATAATTTCGGTATTACACCTTCGGTAGGGTATGGAGTGCGGACCCCAGGGCCTTTCACAACAAAAAGACCGGGATAATCAGGCCGCCGAATCAGTCCTATGCTAGCATCTCACCTACAGCAGAGCCACGTGAGCGGACAACTCCCTGCCGGCCAATTGACCCTCCGCCAGGCGCTGTTTATAGTCGCCGGGATAGCGACCAGAGTCATGCGTACAGCGGAAACCGGCTGCCGTTTGCGGGTCAGCCAACAGATGGCGCCAGAAGATGGCACAGGGGTAGAGCGATGTCGGAACACTACTTTAATGCACTCGAACAGAAGATCGATCGACTGCTGACCCGCCTGCAACGACTGGAGCGGGAGAACAGCCATCTGCGGGAACAGGAAGCCAAACTGCGTGAAGAGCGCGCCCAGCTTCTGCAACTGCACGACCAAACCCGGGGCAAGGTAGAGGGGATGATCTCCCGGCTTAAAGCACTGGAGCAACAATCATGAGTCAGGATGCGCGTACCGTTACGGTCAAACTTCTCGACAAGGAGTACACCATCAGCTGCCCGGATGGTGCGGAAGCCGAGCTGCTGGCGTCGGCGGACTACCTCGACGCCAAAATGCGCGAGATCAAGACCAGCGGCAAGATCGTGGGCCTGGAGCGCATTGCGGTGATGGCAGCACTGAACATGTCGCATGAATTGATCAAGAACCGCGAGCAGAGTCGACAGTCGGTCGAGATGCAGCTGCGCCGCCTCGGTCACAAGATCGATCAGTCGCTGGAGCGGGCCGACCAACCTGAAAACCCGCCTGAAAATCTCTCATGATTAAAAAATAATATTATTTATCAATCAGCTATCGCCCGTGTAGCAAAATTGCAAGAAATAACAAGAGCTGACATTCAGTTCGTGCGGCGTATAATGGAATCACTTCCTGGGGTGTTCGATAGTCGGTTAAGTCCCTCGAGCCGATAATCAAATACCTGGGTTGGCCAACAGGTGTTGTGTGCATGTCCGTACTTCGGAAAGCCTAATATGCCAGTCGGTCTCCCCACTCTGAACCTTAGGGTTCAGGGCCAATACCGACGCCGGCATCCTGGGAGGCCCAATTTGAAGTCGATTCCAACCCCGCGCGTTAAATCCCCCCTGGAAAACCAACGCCGTTCCCTGCGCCAGCAGATGCGTCGCGCGCGTCGTGCGTTGACACCGGCACAGCAGCGCTCCGCTTCATACAATCTGCTGTGTCAGGTTCGCCACCAACTCTGGTTCCTGAAAGCACGGCACGTGGCGCTTTACCTGCCCAATGATGGCGAGATCGATCCGTCACTGTTGATCGAACTGTGCTGGAAGATGAAAAAACAGGTCTACCTGCCGGTATTGCATCCGATCCGCCACAACCGTCTCTGGTTCCTGCCCTACACGCCCAACACCCGGATGTGCAAGAACCGCTTCCGCATTCTCGAGCCGAAACTGCAGTACCACCCGCGTCGCCCCGGCTGGGCGATGGACCTGGTGATGTTGCCACTGGTGGCGTTCGATGCTGCGGGCAATCGAATGGGCATGGGCGGAGGATTCTATGACCGCACATTCAGCTACAAATGCGCAGAGAAGGGGATCAAGGGCGCGAGGCTGATCGGGCTGGCCCATGATTTTCAGAGAGTCGGGGAGTTACCGGTACAGCCTTGGGATGTACCGCTATTCGGAATAGTGACGGATAGGGCGGCGTACCTCTGCCACCGCTAACCTCAACTATTATTGAAAACCTGCTGTACCAGTGCCGTCAGTTGCAGATCGGTTTGGGATACGCCGGTCATCACTGCACCGACAACAAATACCAGCACCAACACCAGCACGAGATCAGGGCTTTTTTTCATTAATGGAACACTTCCGTCGATCTAATTAGAGGGTGGATGTTCTAACGCTTGTTCGACATAGACATATAATCGGCGGAAGTGTTCCATAATCGAGCAAAAAATCAACTTTTTTCGACAACGCCCTGTTTTTCATCAATCTCCACGCGGTTTTTCCCTCTGTTCTTGGCCAGATACAGAGCCGAGTCGGCGCGGCTGATCAGCTGTTCCGGGTTCTCCCCCGACTGTAATTGAGATACTCCGAAACTACAGGTGATGCCCTCACGCCCGATACTGACCTCGTCGGTTATGGCGCGGCGCAGCTTCTCTGCCAACCTCTGCCCTCCGTCGATATCCGTATCCTGCAGCAGCACCAGAAACTCTTCCCCTCCCCAGCGACCAAAGCTGTCGATCCGACGTATGTGGTCACGCACGGTGGCCACCACCTCCTTCAAGATCTCATCACCGGCAGCATGACCGAACCTATCGTTAACCCGCTTGAAGTCATCGATATCGAAGAAGATCAATGTCAGCGGTATACCGCTACGCTCAGCAAGTTCGACAGCGGCATCGATCTGGTCGCCCAGGTGACGTCGATTGCTGATGCCGGTGAGTCCGTCCTCCCGAGCCATGCGCGCCAAGCGCCTGTTGGTGGCACTGATCAGATAGAAACGGTACCCCGCCAATATTGCCAGTACGGCGATTGCGATCAGCACATTGCGCACAACAGCCTCATCCACGCCTGTTTTAACGGTGGCAGGCGCCCAGCGCGCACGGATCTGATCACGCTCATCCTGCCCGAGATCGGCCAGCGCCAAGTCCATCAACCTGATCAATTGGGCCTTGCCCGACTGTGCCGCAAACTCAAGATCGAAGCTGTCACTGAGCGAGGCGTCGAGACTCAATCCCGACAGTGCCGACCGACCTATTTCCCGCTCCAGCACCAGGCGAGTGTCCACGAAAGCCGCCAGCTCACCCCGCAGCACCATGCGCAGCCCCTCAGCCACCGAATCCACCCGAAATACTTTCAACTCCGGGTAGCGCCTGAGCAACAGCCGATCAAGGTCATGTTGGCGCAACACCCCAATCGGCTGCGACAGCCGACGCGGCTGGCTGATATCGGTTCCCTCTTTCACGGCCGCAACGATCGGTATGGTGAGGAAGGGACGTGAGTAGCGCAGCGGATCTCCCGAGGGCACCACCGGCATGATACCGGCGACCAGATCGCAGCGCCCCTCCCCCAACATACTCCTCGATGCGCTCCAGGAGTCGCTCGCGACATACTGATGCTCCAGACCGAGATGGGCGAAAAGTTGCTCCACGTAGTCCACAACCAGGCCCATGGGTTGATCGTCGCGCCGCCACTGCAGCGGCTCCCAATCACCGATACTACAGAGTCGGACCGGTTCCAGACTGCGCAAATAGTGGCGCTGGGCGGGAGTCAGTGCCATCTCGGCACTGGCTGCACAGCAAAACATCAGGCCTTGCAGGCCAGCCAAAGGCTCGACGTTGCTGGCGATGCGATAGACGTTTGCCATCGACTCGAAACGTTCGGCACTGAGGGTGCCAAATCGGCCCAGGTCGTCAAATGCCAGCTCCTTTAACGCCTGTCCCTCATTCAGCAGCGCTTCACGGCTACGCTGCTGGGAGTTGTAGTGGGCCAATATGGTATCGACACTCTCCTCCAGGTGGTCGAAGGCATAATGCCAACCGCGCATCGAGGCCTCGCGGAACCTGAGCACCATATCAAATCGGTTATCCGCCAGCTGGCCGCTGGTAAACAGGATGTCGGAGTACATCGGGAAACCGTAATCCTGAGGATGGATCACGTGGTAGTCGATACCCCCCTGTTGCAACTGAAAGGGCTCGTTAGACACGTAAGCAGCAAAGGCATCGGTCTTGCCGTCGATAAGATCTTGAATGTTGTAGGTGGGCTGCAGCACCGTCACGTCGTCTATCGTGATACCGAATTTCAGCAGCATGGCGATAATTTCCGATACCTGTACCGCATCATCGGTGACCATGATCCGCTTGCCACGCAGATCGCCCGGATCGCGGATGCCGCTGTCGGCACGGGTCAACAGCATCAACGGCGACTGCTGATAAGCCGCCATCAACGCGACCACGTCCAGGCCCTTGAGCCTGTCGAGCAGCAGCGAGGAACGACCGACGCCAAATTCGGCGCGACCGCTCATCACCTCCTCAAGCGGCGAGACCCCCTGCTCCACCTCCACCAGCTCCACATCCAGCCCGGCGTCGCGGTAGAACCCCTTCTCCTTCGCCATGTAGTAGCCGGCGAACTGGAACTGATGCTTCCACATAAGCTGCAGACGCACCTGCTCAAGCGGATCCTGTGCCTGGCTCGGCTTCGCTATCAGCAGAATCAACAGTGCAACGAACAGGCTAAGCCAGGGACGCATCCCGTCGCTCCATATAACTTCACCCCGTTAAGTATGCGCCGCTTTTGCGGTGCACAAGCCAACCTTCACCGTACTTGGTTAATCTAGATCAACAGCCTCAGCATCAGCGGCATCGTCAACATGGAAGCCAGGGTTTGCGCAGTAATAATGTTGGCCATCATTGGTGCATCACCACCCAGCTGACGCGCCAGAATATAGGACGCCGTCGCTGTGGGGACCGCCGCAAATACCAGGAGCACCTGGCTCGCCGCCAGATCCAGACCGCCCACCCCTGCCAGTAACATCGCCAGTAAGGGAAAGAGTAGCAGCTTAACGACAATGGTGATGAAAACACCGCGACCACTGCCTCGGAGCAAGCGCAGATCGATCGCGGCACCGACAGCCAGAAGACCCAGCGGCAACGCCATACCGCCGAGCAGGTCAAGCACCGAGCGCACCGGCGATGGCAGTCCGAGTCCCAACAGATTGAGCAGGATCCCCAGCAGACAAGCGAGGATCAGCGGGTTGGTAATCAGTGTCCGCAGCACACCGCGCAACGTCGGCCGGGCCGCGCCGAACCAGGCAAATACCAGTACGCAAAGCAGATTCAACGTCGGAATCATCACCGCGGTCACGACCGCCGCCAATGCCACCCCCTGGCCAGGCACCAGTGCCGCGCTGGCGGCCAGCGCCACGTAGGTATTGAAGCGCAGACTGCCTTGATAGACGGAGGTGAACTGGGCGTTTTGAAGGCTCAGCACAGGACGCAACAACAGCAGTAGCAGGCTCCCGATCAGCAGTAATGCGAGCACCGTCAGCACCATCTGCAAGGTCTGCTCGCCACCGAACTCGGCACTGCTGAGGCGGCTGACCAGCAGCGATGGAAACAGTATGTAATAGGTTGCGCGCTCCGCCGGCGGCCAGAATGCGGCACCGGGGAAATCGAACCGCCGAGCCAGGTAGCCGATGATCAGTAGCGCGAACAGTGGCCAAAGCGCAGTGAGAATACTGTCCATAGTTGTTTATACTCAGGGAACAATGACGACAACACCACCAAACGGTGTATTTAGCCTACACGGAGCCCCTGACAATGACATCTCTGGTAATGAGTTTTATCGGTCGCGACAAACCGGGTCTGGTTGGCCTGCTCTCCAAGACCATCGCCGAGCACAAGGGCAACTGGCTGGAATCGGGCATGTCCCGGCTGGGTGGGCAGTTTGCCGGTATTCTGGTGATCCAGGTCCCGCAAGAGGAACAGGAGGCGCTGATCGAGGCACTGAAAGGGTTGGAGAGCCAGGGCCTCAAGGTCAGTGTCGAACGCAGCGAACAATCGGAAGACGAAGCTCCGGTCCGCGCCGTCACTCTGGATCTGATCGGCCACGACAAGCCCGGCATCGTGCGTGATATCTCCCGTGCACTGGCGGAGATGCAGATCAACGTCCACAAGATGCAGACCGAGCTGACCTCGGGCTCCATGTCCGGCGAGCTGCTGTTCAAGGCCAGCGCCGAGCTGCAGGTACCGACGCCGGTGGATCTCGATGAGCTTCAAGAGCGGCTGGAGGCGATCGCCTCTGACCTGATGGTCGATATCACCCTGAACTAAAGCATCGCTCAACCGCCGGCACTGCGCGCCAGTGCCGGCTCATGCTGTTCCAGGCGCCAGAGCTGCGTCATCAGCAGCGCGCCCAGCGCCACCACCGCAGCGGCGATATAAAGCCCCAGCGTGTAGTTGCCCAGCTCCTTGGCCAGCATGCCGGTCAGCGCCGGCGCCAGAATCTGTGCCACCCCGTAGGAGAGCGTCATCCGCCCCATCAGCTTGGCCGGTTTGGTGGGATAGAAACGCCCCGCCATGGTCAATACCAGTCCCACGCAACCGATGAAGGTAGCGCCGAACAGCGCAGCACCGAGCAGTGCACCGGTTAACGTCGGCGACAACGCCGGCAGCAGAATCCCCAGCAGCTGCAACAGGTAGGCGAGAAACAGCGCCGGCACGTAACCGGTTCGACGCGCGATCCGATCCCAGAGAATCACCGCTGGTGCCGCAGCGACCCCCAACACCAGGAACGCCCAGTTGCCGCTGCTCTCCAGCCCCGGCTGGCGGGCGACAATATCGACAATGAAGGTGGCACTGATCACGTAGCCCCAACCGGCACAGAAATAGGCCGCCAGCAGCAGTCGGTTGAACAGCGGCGCCGGAGGGCAATCCACCAGCGCGCTCCCCGTCTTGGTCCTCCCACCGGTATCGGGCTCCGGCATCCAGCGCCAGGCGGGAATCGCCAGCACGGCCGCCAGCAGCGCAAAGCCGAGCCACTGACCTCGCCAGTCAAAGGATAAACTCTCGAACAGCTCCACGATCAAAGAGCACAGCGCGATACCCGCGCCCATGCCGATAAAGTGGATACCCAGTTCGGAGCGATACTGGTGGCGGATCAGCCAATTCAGGATCAGCGCACTGGCCAGCAGCAGGCCACCGGCGGAGCTGAAGCCTGCGATCAATCTCAGTATCGACCAGAGCAGGTAGTGCTCGGTCAGCGCCATGGCCGCAGTGGTGGCCACCGCGAGCAGCAGACAGAGGCGGTAAAGCCGGTCCTTGAGGCGCAGGTCGGACACAGCGGCGGCAGTGAGCGCACCGCCGAGGTAACCGATGTAGTTGAAGCTGGCCAACCAGCCACCCAGGGCGGTATCGAGAGGGGTTGCGGAGAGCATGACCGGCAGCAGCGGCGTGTACGCGAAACGCGCCACGCCGACGGTCACGATTAGACTGAGAATACCGGCTCCCAACACCTGCCAACGCTTGTCCATCCCTGCTCCTTGTCAGCCCCTGCGGGCATGTATGACGCGGCAAGCGTGGTGCGGAAGCCTTACCTCACCGCTATCAGTTACCGCGGGCCGCCAGTAGATCGCGCCCGCGGGCCACCGCCGCGCGCACCTGATCCGGAGCCGTACCGCCGATATGGTTACGCGCGGCGACCGATCCTTCCAGTGTCAAAACGTCGAATACGTCCTCGTCGATCTGATCGGAGAACTGTTTCAGCTCATCCAGCGACATGTCGGACAGATCCTTGCTGGTCTTGATACCGTAAGCCACGGAGAGGCCGACGATCTCGTGGGCATCACGGAAGGCCACGCCCTTGCGCACCAGGTAATCGGCCAGATCGGTGGCGGTGGAAAAGCCGCGTCGGGCCGCTTCACGCATCTGATCCTTACGCGACTCGATCGCCGGCACCATGTCACCGAAGGCGCGCAGGCAGCCCTTGACCGTGTCGACGGCGTCGAACAGCGGTTCCTTGTCCTCCTGGTTATCCTTGTTGTAGGCCAGCGGCTGGGACTTCATCAGCGTCAGCAGGGCGATCAGGTGACCGTAGACGCGGCCACTCTTGCCGCGTACCAGCTCAGGTACATCCGGGTTCTTCTTCTGCGGCATGATCGACGAACCGGTGCAGAAACGGTCCGGCAGATTGATGAAGTTGAACTGGGCCGAGGTCCACAGCACCAGCTCTTCGGACATCCGTGTCATATGCATCAGCAGCAGGCTGGAGGCAGCACAGAATTCGATGGCGAAATCGCGATCAGATACCGCGTCCAGGGAGTTGCCGGCCGGCGCGTCGAACTGCAGCAGTTCAGCGGTGTAGTGACGGTCGATCGGATAGGTAGTACCGGCCAGCGCCGCCGCGCCCAGCGGCATCACATTGACCCGTTTGCGGCAGTCGGCGAAACGTTCGTAATCGCGCGACAGCATCTCGAACCAGGCCAGCAGGTGGTGACCGAAGGTGACCGGCTGAGCGGTCTGCAGATGGGTGAAGCCCGGCATGATGGTATCGGCTTCTTGCTCGGCCAGATCCAGCAAACCCTGCTGCAGACGGCTGATCTCGGACAGGATCAGATCGATCTCGTCGCGCATGTAGAGACGGATGTCGGTAGCCACCTGATCGTTGCGTGAGCGTCCGGTGTGCAGCTTCTTGCCGGTGATGCCGATCTTTTTGGTCAGCGCCGCTTCGATATTCATATGCACATCTTCCAGTGCCACCGACCACTCGAACTCGCCGCGTTCGATCTCGATGCGGATCTCGCTCAGGCCGCGGATGATATCGTCGCGCTCCTTGTCGCTGAGCACGCCGACCTTGGTCAGCATTTTGGCATGCGCAATCGAGCCCTGAATATCCTGCCTGTAGAGACGGCGATCGAAATCGACAGAGGCGGTAAAACGCGCCACGAAGGCATCTGTCGGTTCACTGAAACGGCCACCCCACTGCTGATTGGTCTCTTTGCTCATACCTCTACCTCACTGGCGCTGTGTCGGCCCGAGACTCCGGGCCGTTGAAATTCGATGCCGGGATTATACAGCCCTTTGAACCCGGTTTGTCAGTTCTGCAAGCCCGCCATCTCAATTCCGTACGGCGAAACGGAAAACAACAAACCATGTTAGACATAAGTCTCATATTGAGACCTATAGTCTCATTTTCATTTGACATCAAACGCGAGCATCGATATCTATATCGAGACTATTTGTCTCATAATAATAAAAGGAACAGGATATGACTCTGAACAAACGCTGTATCGCCAACACAACCCTCAGCCTGCTGGGCAGTGCGGTACTGGCGGCCAGCCTCTCCTCCGCCGCCCACGCCGCCGATGATCAGATCCGCTGGAAGGTCCAGTCCGTGTTCAATACCAGCTGGCCGGGACTCGGCAACCCGATCCGGCTGGTGGAGGAGTCGCTGAAAGAGGCCAGCGACGGGCAGGCGCAGATCAAGGTCTACGAGCCGGGCAAGATCGTGCCCTCCTTTGGCATCACCGAAGCGGTAAAGAACAAGCAGATCCCCGCCGGTTACGCCTGGTTCGGATACGACCAGGGCAAGATGCCGGCGGCCGCGCTCTTTGCAGCCGTCCCCTTCGGTATGGACCCGTTGGGCTATAGCGCCTGGTGGTACGAAGGCGGCGGTCACCAGCTGGCTGAAAGACTCTATGCCGCGCACAACATCCATCCGATTCTCTGCTCCATCACCGGTGCGGAAACCGCCGGCTGGTTCCGTAACGAGATCAACAAACCGGATGACTTACAGGGCCTGAAGATCCGTTTCGCCGGCATCGGCGGCAAGGTGCTGCAGAAGTTGGGCGCGTCGGTCACGGTTATTCCGGGCGGGGAGATCTTCCCGGCGCTGGAGAAGGGCGCCATCGATGCCACCGAGTTCGCCACGCCGGCGATCGACGAGATGCTCGGCTTCGACAAGGTTGCCAAGCACAACTACTTTCCCGGCTGGCACCAGCCGTTTACGGCCAGCCACCTGGTGGTCAACACCGAGGTCTGGAACAACCTGAGCAAGTCCAAGCAGTCGCTGATCGAAACCGCCTGTACCGCCGCTACCTTCCGTGGCCTGGCCTACAGCGAGTCGCTTCAGGGCGCCAAACTGGCCACCTTCAATAGCAAGGGGGTCACCCCACACCGCCTCAGCCCTGAGCTGATGACAGCACTCGAAAACGCGACCAGCGAGGTGATGCAGGAAGCCTCAGCGTCCGATGCAATGTTCAAAGAGGTGTACGACTCGATGCAGAGCTTCCGCCAGGGTTACGACCAGTGGAAAAAGCTGGGATCTCTGTAATCGCCACTAAACCGAGTTAAACGGCCGGGCGGCGTCAGCTGCCCATCCTCCCCTCGCCGGGGCAATCCGGAGTCCAGGTATGAATCAACTGACAACAGCCACATCGGTCAATCCGACCGAGGGACAGGTACCGCACGCCGTCGATTTGGAGCAGTTCGTCCACCACACGGAGTTGCCCCTCACCACGCTGTCGCGTGCATTCGACCGTTTCATCAATCTCGTCTCCTCCGTGGCTCACTGGAGCTGGCTGGTGTTGATGCTGGTCATTCTGATCAACGTGGTCCTCCGCTACGTCCTCGGTGAGGGGCATATCGAACTGGAGGAGCTGCAGTGGCACCTCTACGCCATCGGTTGGCTGGTGGGTCTCTCCTTCTGTTACGTGGCCGATGACCATGTCCGCGTGGACCTGCTGCATGAAAATCTGGGCTTGAAGACCCAGGCCGTTATTGAGCTGCTGGGAATCCTGTTCCTGCTGCTGCCGTTCGCTGCCGCCGTGCTCTGGTATGCGCTTCCGTTTGTGCAGTACTCCTTCGAGATGAATGAAGTCTCCATGGCACCAGGTGGTCTACCCTATCGCTGGGCGATCAAGGCGGTGCTCGTGCTGGGATTCGCGCTGCTGCTGATCGCGATGCTGTCGCGCCTGAGTCGTGTCTGCGCGCTGCTGTTCGGTTTCCCTAACCCGCAAGTCAGCGCCAAACAGGAGAACACTCATGGAAATTAATGAGATTCTCGCCATCGTCATGTTCTCCAGTTTTATCCTGCTGTTGTTCAGCGGCTTTCCGGTCGCCTGGGTGCTCGGCGGGGTGGCCCTGATCTTTGCGGTGGTGTCCATGATCGCGGACCAGGTATGGGACGCCTGGATCGGGATCGACTGGGAGTATGTCTCCATCGTTGTACCCCGTATCTGGAACGTGATGACCAACTGGGTGCTGGTCGCACTGCCCATGTTCGTCTTTATGGGGCTGATGCTGGATCGTTCCGGCATCGCCGAGGACCTGATGTCGAACCTGGTTCGCCTGTTCGGCCGGGTGCGCGGCGGGCTGGCGATCACCGTCACCTTCGTCGGCCTGCTGCTGGCCGCGTCAACCGGCATTATCGGTGCTTCCGTCGTGCTGCTTGCACTGCTTGGCATACCGATGATGATGCGCCAGGGCTACAGCCACGAGCTGGCCTGCGGCACCGTCTGCTCCACCGGAACACTGGGGATCCTGATCCCACCAAGCATCATGCTGGTAATGATGGGCGACCGCCTCGGCGTACCGGTGGGCGATCTGTTCCTCGGCGCCGTATTTCCCGGGCTGCTGCTGGCAGCGCTCTATATCGGCTACATCTTCAGCGTTGGCATCCTGCGCCCCCACGCCGCGCCGGCTCCCAAGGACGCCGAGCCGGTCACACCGATGCTGATCGGCAAGGTATTTCTGACCGTGCTGCCCGCAGCCGGCCTGATCCTGGCGGTGCTGGGCTCAATCTTCGCCGGTATCGCCACCCCCACCGAAGCATCCGGCGTCGGTGCCTTTGGCGCCACGCTGCTGGCGGTGATCAAGAAACGCGTCAACCTGCAGGTCCTCTACGAGGTCTGCCGGGAAACCACCAAAACCACCGCATTTATCTTCGCCCTGCTGCTCGGTGCCACTGCCTTCTCACTGGTGCTGCGCGGTCTCGGTGGTGATGAGCTGATCGAGTCGGCACTGACCGGCCTGCCGTTCAGCCCCACAGGGATCGTCATCTGCATTCTGCTGGTGACCTTCGTGCTCGGCTTCTTCCTCGACTGGATCGAGCTGACGCTGATCATTCTGCCTCTGGTAGCACCGGTGGTCAGCGGCCTCGGTTTCGACCTGGTCTGGTTCACCATCCTGTTCGCGGTCTGCCTGCAGACCTCGTTCCTGACGCCGCCCGTGGGATTTGCACTGTTCTATATGAAGGGGGTCGCGCCGGAAGGGATCACCGTCGGCACCATCTACCGTGGCGTACTACCCTTTATTGCGCTGCAGCTGCTTGGCTTGGGGATCGTTTTCTACTGGCAGCAGATCGTGACTTGGCTGCCCTCCATGGCATATGCCAACTGATTATTTCGGAGAACAACTATGAGTAACCGAATCATTCTACCCCGTCTTCTTGAGGTGGGCGCAGGTGCCAGTCGGAAGGCACCGGAGATCCTGACCGCGCTGGGATGCAGGAAGCCATTGATCATCACCGACCGAATGATGGTCCAACTGGGCTATGTGGGCACACTTCAGGCCGTACTGAGCGAGGCCGGTCTCGACAGCGACCTGTTCGCCGACACCCTGCCCGAACCCACCGAAGCATCGATCATTGCCGGTGTGGATAAGGTAAAGGCCGGCCGCTACGACTCGATCATTGCCCTGGGCGGCGGCAGCCCCATCGACTCCGCCAAGGCGATCTCGATCCTGGGCAAGTTTGGCGGGCAGATGCGCGACTACAAATTCCCGCGCGATGTCAGTGAGCAGGGGCTGCCGATTATCGCCATCCCGACCACCGCTGGCACCGGCTCCGAGGTGACCCGCTTCACCATCATCACCGATGCCGACAAGGACGAGAAGATGCTGTGCGTCGGCCTAGGTTTTATGCCGGTGGCGGCACTGGTCGACTACGAGTTGACGCTGTCTCTTCCCGCCCGCGTCACCGCCGATACCGGTATCGACGCGTTGACGCACGCCATCGAGGCCTATGTCAGCGCCAAAGCCAACCCCTACAGTGACAGCCAGGCGCTGGCGGCCATGCGTCTGATCGGCCCGAACCTGCGCCGCGCCTACCACACACCAGACGACCGCGAAGCGCGCGAGGCGATGATGCTCGGTTCAACCCTGGCCGGGGTGGCATTCTCCGCCGCGTCGGTAGCCCTGGTACACGGTATGAGCCGCCCCATCGGCGCCTTCTTCCACGTTCCCCATGGTTTGTCCAACGCCATGCTGCTGCCCAAAGTAACTGCGTTCTCGCTGGACAGCGCACCTGAGCGCTATGCCGACTGCGCCCGCGCCATCGGTGCAGCACTGCAGAGCGACGACAACGCAACCGCCAACAGCAAACTGTTGGCGGAACTGCGTGCATTGAATCAGGAGCTGAAGGTGCCGAGCCCCGCCGAGTTCGGTATCGAGAAGGAGCGTTATTTCGAGCTGCGTACCACCATGGCGGAACAGGCCCTGGCATCCGGCTCACCCGGCAATAACCCCCGTGTCCCCACTGTCGATGAACTGATCGAGCTGTATGCAGCCGTCTGGAATCAAGAGTAAACCCGATTTGCGAACTGTCCGTATTAGGAGCACCCGCATGACCAACGTAACCAACTTTATCAACAACACCCGCACCCCGAGCGAGTCCGGCCGCACCGCGCCGGTGTTCAACCCGGCCACCGGCGAGCAGAGCGGCACCGTCACCCTGTCCACCGCCGACGAGACTCGCACTGCCATCGCCGCGGCCCAGGCTGCATTCCCAGGCTGGTCGAAGACTCCGTCCGTGGTGCGCGCACGCGTCATGTTCAAGTTCAAGGAGCTGCTGGAGCGAAACCGTGACAAGCTGGCCGAGCTGATCACCCTTGAGCACGGCAAGGTGTTCTCCGATGCCCAGGGTGAGATCACCCGTGGTATGGAGGTGGTCGAGTTTGCCTGCGGTATCCCGCACCTGCAGAAGGGCGAGCACTCACTCAATGTCGGCCGCAACATCGACTCCGACTCGCTGATGCAGCCGCTGGGCGTCTGCGCCGGGATCTCGCCGTTCAACTTTCCGGCCATGGTGCCGATGTGGATGTTCCCGGTGGCGATCGCCTGCGGCAACACCTTCGTCATGAAGCCGTCCGAGAAGGATCCAAGCGCCACCCTGTTTATCGCCGAACTGCTGGCTGAAGCGGGTCTGCCGGAAGGGGTGTTCAATCTGGTCAACGGCGACAAGGAAGCGGTCGATGTGCTGCTCACCGATGAGCGCGTGCAGGCGGTCAGCTTCGTCGGCTCCACGCCTATCGCCCAGTACATTTACTCCACGGCATCCGCCAACGGCAAGCGTTGCCAGGCCCTCGGCGGTGCCAAAAACCATATGGTGGTGATGCCGGATGCGGACCCCGAGCAGGTGGTCAACTCGCTGATGGGTGCCGCTTACGGCTCCGCCGGTGAGCGCTGCATGGCGATCTCCGTCGCGGTCTGCGTTGGTGACGAAGTGGCCGACAACCTGGTCGAGATGATGAAAAGCGAGATTGGCCAGATGCGCGTCGGCCCGGGCCTGGGTGTCGAGCCGGAGCCGCACATGGGCCCGGTAGTCAGCCGCGAGCATCAGCAGAAAATCCTTTCCTACATCAGCAGCGGTGTTGAGCAGGGCGCCACGCTGGTCTGCGACGGACGCGACTTTAAGGTCGAGGGGTACGAGAACGGCTTTTTCGTCGGCCCGACCCTGTTTGACAATGTCACCACTGAGATGCGCATCTACCAGGAGGAGATCTTCGGCCCGGTACTGGTCGTGGTGCGCGTAGATAGCTTCGACGCGGCGCTGAAGCTGATCAACGATCATGAATACGGCAACGGTACCGCCCTGTTCACCCGTGATGGCGATACCGCACGTCAGTTCGAAGAGAACGTGCAGGTTGGCATGGTCGGCATCAACGTGCCGATCCCCGTGCCGATGGCGTTCCACTGCTTCGGTGGCTGGAAGCGTTCCATCTTTGGCGCGCTGAACATGCACGGTTCCGACGGCGTACGCTTCTTCACCCGCATGAAGACCGTGACCCGCCGCTGGCCCACCGGCATCCGCGCCGGTGCCGAGTTTTCCATGCCGACCATGAAGTAACCTCTGATTCCCTGGTGGTTTCCGCATTCGCCGCCCCTCGGGGCGGCTTTTTTATATACATATATAGTTACCTGTATACTCTGTGCAGTTTTCTATCCGCAACGGACCCCGATCCACCATGAGTATCACACGCAGGGAAAAAGGCTCCTCTATTTTAAGAGTGCTGGAGATCATCGAAGCGATCGCCAACGCCTCCAAACCGATGACACCTACGGAACTGGCCAAGCAGCTCGATATCCCAAAGGCCACCGGGCATCGCCTGATCCAGACCCTGGAGAAAGAGGGTTTCCTGCAGACCAATATGCGTGGCTTCGTGGTACCCGGTGCTCGCCTGCACCAGGCCGCTCTCGGCATCATCTACGCCGGGCGCTACAAGGCTCAGCGCCGGGCGATTCTGGAACACCTGTCCAACGCGGTGGGTGAGACCTGCGGCATCGCCATCCCCGACGGTACCGAGATGCTCTATTTCGACCGGGTGCAAACCAACTGGCCACTGCAGATCAACCTGCCGGTGGGCAGCCATACCCCGAGCTGGTGCACGGCCAGCGGCAAGCTGTACCTGGCCAACCTGCCGCTGGCGCAGCGCCGGCTGATGCTCGAGAAGCTGCCGATCCAGCGCCTGTCGCGTAACACCCTTACCGACCCTGAAGAGTTGCTGGACGAGCTGGCACATATCGAACAGCAGGGGCTGGCGGTGGACAACGAGGAGTTCATCGACGGCATGGTCGCCTGCGCGGTGCCGGTGCGCGATGCCCTCGGCCGTCTGATCGCCTGCCTGTTTACCCATGCGCCGGTGATCCGCTGCTCGCTGGAGGATCTGCTTCAGTTCGAGCCGCAGCTGCGTGAGGCCGCCGCGCAGTTGGAACAGATTATTCAAGTACCGGCGCAAAGCTGAGGCTCGCCACCGGAGCCGATTCCGCCTCAGTTTCTGATACACTTAGTGCCATTTCCGTACACTATGTGGGGCTGGCCACCGCCCCTGGAGATCACCAGTGACTGAATTCAACAGAACCATCCGTATCGCCACCCGCCGCAGCCTGCTCGCCCTCTGGCAGGCCGAGTACGTCAAGGCGGAGCTGGAACGTTTTCATCCCGGACTGCAGGTCGAGCTGGTCAAGATCGAATCCAAGGGCGACAAGATCCTCGACACCCCGCTGGCCAAGATCGGCGGCAAGGGCCTGTTCGTCAAGGAGCTGGAAACCGCCATGCTCGAGGGCGAAGCCGATATCGCCGTACACTCGATGAAGGATGTACCGATGGAGTTTCCGGACGGGCTCGGCCTGGCCGTGATCTGCCCGCGTGAAAAGCCCACCGATGCGTTCGTCAGCAACACCTACGCAAGCTTCGACGAACTGCCCCAGGGTGCCGTCGTCGGTACCTCGTCGCTGCGCCGCGAAGTCCAGATCCGTGAGCGTCGTCCCGACCTTCAGGTACGTTTCCTGCGCGGCAATGTGCAGACCCGCCTGAGCAAGCTCGATGCCGGCGACTACGACGCCATCATCCTTGCGACCGCAGGTCTGATACGCCTTGAGCTGAGCGAGCGCATCCGCCAGGAGATGCCGCCGGAGCAGAGCCTGCCCGCCGGCGGCCAGGGCGCGGTGGGCATCGAATGCCGCACCGACGACAGCGAGCTGCTCGAGCTGCTCAAGCCGCTCAACCATACCGAAACCGCCTATCGAGTGTTGGCCGAGCGCGCCATGAACCGTCGTCTGGAGGGCGGTTGCCAGGTACCGATCGGCTGCTACGCCACGTTGAACGAGAGCGGCGATCAGCTCTGGCTGCGCGGCTTGGTCGGTCGGCCCGACGGTACCCAGGTACTGCGCGATGAGATCAGCGGCCCCGTCGATCAGGCCGAGCAGCTCGGTGTCACCCTCGCCGAGCGCCTGCTCGCCGCCGGTGCCGACAAGATACTGAAAGAGGTATACGCCGAGCGTGGCTGAGCAACCTCTCCATGGCATGAGGGTTCTGGTGACCCGCCCGGTCCATCAGGCCAGGAGCCAGATCGAGCGCCTGCACACGCTCGGTGCCGAGGCGGTGGCCCTACCGTTACTGGAGATAGTGCCGGTCACCGAGGCCGAGCACGTGGCGTTCAACGCCATCAAGAGCAAGATCCTCGACCTCGATCTGTATACCGGGGTGATCTTCGTCAGCCCCAACGCTGCCCGCATCGGCGGACAGTGGATAGATGCATACTGGCCACAGCTGCCGATCGGCGTGCACTGGCTGGCGATCGGTGCAGCCACCGCGGATAGTCTGGAAGCCTGTGGCATTCCGGCCCATTACGTGAACGGCGGCTATGATTCCGAAGCGCTGCTGTGCGATCCACTGCTACAGCAGGTCGCCGAGCAACGCTTCCTGATCATGCGCGGCGAGGGTGGTCGCGAACTGCTGGCCGACACCCTGCGCGCGCGCGGCGCCCAGGTCGACTATGCCGACCTTTACCGACGCACCTGCCCGCGCTACAGCCCCGACCTGATCAAAAGGACTATTTTTGCCCAAGGGTTATCCGCTATTCTGATAACCAGCGGCGAGGCTCTGAGTAACCTGCTGGAACTTGCGGGCACGGAGCCGGATCTACTGAGCACAGAATTGATCGTTCCGAGCCAACGCATCGCGGCAATCGCCGAGGCTCGGGGCTTTACTCGAATCAGGATAGCGGACGGACCGGACGACACGTCCATGATCCGCGCACTACGACCTGCCGACTGACTGGAACTGATGGCATGAATGATACCCGCAAGCCCGACGAGCAATCCCAGGACACTACGCCCGACCAGCAGCCCCCCGTTACCGATGAAGCAGTAAGCAGCGCGCCTGCGAAGCCGGAGGCTGCCAGCGGCGCTGAGAATTCGGCCAAGGAGACCTCCCCCGAGAGCAGTGAGAGCGACGCCCCGGCCGCTACGTCTGCCGAATCGACGGCCGACAAGCCGAACGCGGCCCAGGAGAAACCTCGGCCACCGGCGGCGTCAACGCCCACCCCCCCCGCACCTCCGACAGCGGCAGCGAAGCAACCGGCCGGCTGGCCCGGCAAACTTGGCTTGCTGCTGGCGCTGATTGCACTCGGCGGAGTCGGCTATCTTTACTGGCAGGGCTGGCAACTCAAGCAGGAGAGCAGCAGCGCCCAGGCCAGTCTGAACCAGCAGGTGGAAACCGCGCTGGCCAACGCACGTGCCGAGGTCGCCGACCGTGTCGGCGGTGTGTCCCAGCAGCTGGGCAGCCTGCAGGCCCAGGCCGAGGCCGAGAAGCAGAACATCGACCAGCTGCAGCAGCGCCTGACCGATGCCATCAAGCAGGTCAACGCCACCCGCGACACCTCGCGTGAGGACTGGTTGCTGGCCGAGGCCGAATACCTGCTGCGCCTGGCCAACCAGCGCGTGCTGATGGAGCAGACCGCCAACGGTGCACTGACCCTGCTCAAGGCCACCGACAACATCCTGCGTGAAAGCGACGATGTGGCACTGTACAACGTGCGTCAGGCCCTGGCCGAGGATATCGCCGCACTGGAAGCGGTGCCGGTACTGGATACCGAGGGCACCTACCTGAAACTGGCCGCTATCAACCGACAGGTCGACGACCTGCGCGTCACGCCGGTCACCGATAAGCGCAAGCTGCCCTCGATGCTGGAGGAGATCACCCCCGAAGCGGTCGAGCAAAGCTGGACCGAAGGCGCAGCAGCGGCTTGGAACAAGGCGGTGGACAAGTTCGAGAAACTGGTAGTGATCCAGCATCGCGACGAGCCGGTGGAGCCACTGATGTCGCCGGAGCAGACCTACTACCTGCAACAAAATCTGCACCTGATGCTGGAGCAGGCGCAGCTGGCACTTCTGCAGCGCAAGCAGCAGGCGTTCGACGCCAGCCTGGACAAGGCTTCGAACTGGATCTCCACCTACTTCGACCAGAAGGACGCCACCAGCCAGGCGATGTTGCGTGCACTGGAGGAGATGTCGGCAATGAATATCGCCCCCGAGCTGCCCGATATCTCCGGATCATTGAAGGCGCTCAAGGAGCATCTGCGTGAAATGGCACGGCTGAAACAGGAGGCCGGGCAATGAAGCGCTTCTTTATCCTGCTGCTGATCCTGCTGCTGGCCGGCGCCTGGCTCGGTCAGCTGATGGTACAGGATCCTGGCTACGTCCTGCTGGCCTACAAAGAGACCACCATCGAGACCAGCCTCTGGGTACTGCTGTTGATGGCGATCATCGCCTTCGCCGTGCTGCACACCCTGATCAACCTGGTCGGTCGCGCCCGTGTGCCGGCCCGCCGCATGCGCAGCTGGCGCGGACAGCGCAATCAGCGCATCGCCCAGAACAAGACGTTAAAGGGGCTGATGGCCCTGTCCGAGGGCAACTGGTGGAAAGCGCAGCGTTACCTGACCCAGGCCGCCGCGCGCAGCGAACAGCCACTGATCAACTATCTGGCAGCCGCCAAGGCGGCCCATGAACAGGGCGATGCTGCCGCCGCCGATAACCTGTTGCAGAGGGCGCGTGAGGCGACGCCGAAGGCCGAAGTCGCCATCGGCATCGTACAGGCACAGATCCAGCTTGCACGCGGTCAGCACGAGCCCGCCCTGGCCACCCTACTGCACCTGAAGCAGCTGGCACCCAAGCACAGCTATGTGCTCAAGCTGCTCAAGGAGGCCTACGTGCGCCTCAATGACTGGTCGGGCCTGAACCAGCTGATGCCTGAGCTGAAACGGCAGCAGGCGTTACCCTCAGAGCAGATTCGCAAGCTGGAAAATCTGGCCGCCCAACACCTGCTCCAGCAGAGCCTCAGCAGCCAGCCCGCGGAAGCAGACAGCCAGACCCGCCTGCAGGCGGTCGCCCACACCTGGCAATCCCTGCCTGCCGACTGCACCCATGATCAGCAGCTGATCGAGCAGTACAGCGCGCTGATGATCGAGGCCGGCAGTGCCGACGAGGCAGAGAAGATGCTGCGCGAGCAGATCAAGCGCAACTGGGATGAGAATCTGGTCGCACTGTACGGCCGCATCGCCGGCAGCACACCGCACAAGCAGCTGGATACCGCCAAATCCTGGCTGAAGAAGCATGATGACAGCCCGGCGCTGGAACTCACGCTCGGCCGCCTGTCGATGCAGAACCAGCACTGGGGCGCGGCGATCAAGCACTTCGAACGCAGCCTCGAGCTGCAGCCCAGCGCCGAAGCCTATGCCGAACTGGGCCGCCTGCTCAGCCACCTCGGCGAACGGGAGCGTGCCGCTGCCGCATCCACCCGGGGCTTCGAGCTGGTCAACGGTTCGCTGCCGAGCCTGCCATTACCGGAGGCCGAGGCGAAGCCTTTGCAAAACAGCACCGATTAAGGGATTGAATTCGAGCTCAATCGGCCGCATATCGGCTGATCCATGAGCAAGAGTTCGAGGTTTACAGAATATGGAAAAACAGCTTGAGCGCCTGATGTACCTGTCGCGCTGGATACTGGCGCCCATCTATCTCGGGCTCAGCCTGGCGCTGATCGCACTGGGCATCAAGTTCTTTCAGGAGGTGTTCCACCTTCTCCCCCATGTGTTGGAGATCGGGGAAGCGGATATCGTCCTGGTGGTGCTGTCGCTGATCGACCTGACCCTGGTCGGCGGACTGCTGGTCATGGTGATGTTCTCCGGCTACGAGAACTTCGTGTCCCGGATCGACCTCGACGAGGGCGCCGAGAAGCTGAGCTGGCTGGGCACGCTGGACACCAACAGCCTGAAGAACAAGGTCGCCGCCTCGATCGTGGCGATCTCGTCGATCCATCTGCTGAAGATCTTCATGGATGCCAAGAACTACGATAACGACCAACTGATGTGGTACGTCATCATCCACCTGACCTTCGTGGTCTCCGCCTTCGCCATGGGCATACTGGACAAGCTGACCAAGAAGCACCACTGAACCGGATGCGATGCCATTGAATGCTTAGGCTGCGCCCTTTGCCTGGTGGTAAATAGCAGCCCTGCTCAAGCGTCGCGCTTAAGCCGCGCGTAAGGCGCCAGGCGCAATACCAGAGCACTGCGTGCCTGCGCGGTACAGAGCTGGATCCTCGGCGGATCCAGCTTGCAACCACAGAAATGCCCCTGTGGATAACGCTGCTCTACCTCACCGCTTATCAGCCAGGCTGTGCAGATCTCGCACACCCCGTTGCGGCAAGCATGGCGCAGGGCCAGCCCGGCGTCGAGCAGCCCCTGCAACAGGGTAATATCCGCCGCCAGAGTCAGCGCCAGGCCATCCTCCGGCAGCGACACCTGCCAGTGTTCAACGGTCATCGAAGATACCCAGCTCATCCCAGAGCTGATCGACGCGGCTCTTCACCTGCTGATCCATCTCGATCGGCACGCCCCATTCACGGTCGGTTTCGCCCGGCCACTTGTTGGTGGCGTCCATCCCCATCTTCGAACCCAGTCCGGACACCGGCGAGGCGAAATCGAGATAGTCGATCGGCGTGTTGTCGATCAGCAGTGTGTCACGGCTGGGATCCATGCGCGTGGTGATCGCCCAGATCACGTCGTTCCAGTCGCGGGCGTTGACGTCGTCGTCGCAGACGATAACGAACTTGGTGTACATGAACTGTCTGAGGAAGGACCAGACCCCCATCATCACCCGCTTGGCGTGCCCGGGATACTGCTTCTTCATCGTCACCACCGCCATGCGGTAGGAGCAGCCCTCGGGCGGCAAGTAGAAGTCGACGATCTCCGGGAACTGTTTCTGCAGGATCGGCACGAACACCTCGTTCAATGCCACCCCCAGCACCGCCGGCTCATCCGGTGGGCGGCCGGTATAGGTGCTGTGGTAGATCGGCACCTCGCGCTGGGTGATGCGCTCCACAGTGAACACCGGAAAACGGTCCACCTCGTTGTAATAGCCGGTATGGTCGCCGAACGGTCCTTCGTCGGCCATCTCGTTCGGATCGATATAGCCCTCCAGGATGATCTCGGCACTGGCCGGCACCTGCAGGTCACTGCCGAGGCACTTCACCACTTCGGTCTTGCCGCCGCGCAAGAGGCCGGCAAAGGCGTATTCCGACAGTGTGTCGGGCACCGGGGTAACGGCACCGAGGATGGTCGCAGGGTCGGCCCCAAGCGCCACTGCGACGGGAAAGCGCTCACCTGGATGTTTGAGTTTCCACTCGCGGAAATCCAGCGCACCGCCACGATGGGAGAGCCAGCGCATGATCAGCTTGTTGCGCCCGATCAGTTGCTGACGGTAGATGCCCAGGTTCTGCCGTGGTTTCTCAGGTCCGCGTGTCACCACCAGCGGCCAGGTCACCAGGGGACCGGCATCGCCGGGCCAGCAGGTCTGGATCGGCAGCTGGTACAGGTCGACGTCGTCACCTTCTATCAGGGTGTGCTGGCAGGGCGCATTCTTGACCACCTTAGGCCCCATGTTCAGCACCTGCTTGAAGATCGGCAGCTTCTCCCAGGCATCCTTCATCCCCTTCGGCGGCTCCGGCTCCTTCAGTTGGGCCAGCAGCTTGCCCACTTCACGCAGCGCCGTCACCGACTCCTCACCCATACCCAGCGCCACCCGCTCCGGCGTACCAAACAGGTTGGTCAATACCGGGTAGCGGTAGCCCTTGGGGTTTTCAAACAGCAGCGCCGGACCGCCTGCCCTCAGGGTGCGGTCGCTGATCTCGGTCATCTCCAGGTAGGGATCAACCTCGACCTTGATCCGTTTTAGCTCGCCGCGCGCCTCCAGCATCTTGAGGAAGTCGCGCAGATCCTTGTACTTGGGGTTACTCATCAGCAATCGAACTCTTTGCCGGTGGAAAATAAAAAGGGTGAGTAGCGAAGCACTGAACCAGGCTCCCCTCACTCACCCTGTTGCCAAACGGTCGCGCGGTTACTTGCGCTTCATCGACATGAAGAACTCGTCGTTGGTCTTGAAGTCCTTCAGCTTGTCGATGACGAACTCGGTTGCCGCGGTATCTTCCATCGAGTCGAGCAGCTTGCGCAGAATCCACATCCGCTGCAGCTCCTCCTCGGTGGTCAGCAGATCTTCGCGACGGGTGCTGGAGCGGCGGATGTTGATCGCCGGGAACACACGGCGCTCAGCGATCTTGCGATCCAGGTGTACTTCGGAGTTACCGGTACCCTTGAACTCCTCGAAGATGACCTCGTCCATCTTGGAGCCGGTATCGACCAGCGCGGTGGCGATGATGGTCAAGCTGCCGCCCTCTTCGATGTTACGCGCGGCACCGAAGAAGCGCTTCGGACGCTCCAGCGCGTGAGCATCGACACCACCGGTCAGCACCTTGCCGGAGGACGGGATCACGGTGTTGTAGGCACGGGCCAGACGGGTGATGGAGTCGAGCAGAATGACCACATCCTTCTTGTGCTCGGTCAGACGCTTGGCCTTCTCCAGCACCATCTCGGCAACCTGCACGTGGCGTGACGGCGGCTCGTCAAAGGTGGATGCCACCACTTCGCCGCGCACGGTGCGCTGCATGTCGGTCACCTCCTCCGGGCGCTCGTCGATCAGCAGCACGATCAGGTAACACTCCGGGTTGTTACGGGTGATGCTGTTGGCGATGTTCTGCAGCATCAGCGTCTTACCGGCCTTTGGCGGCGACACGATCAGTGCGCGCTGGCCCTTACCCATGGGGCAAACCAGGTCGATAACACGGGCCGTGATATCCTCGGTACTGCCGTTACCTATCTCCATACGCAGGCGCTTCTGTGCGAACAGCGGCGTCAGGTTCTCAAACAGAATCTTGTTCTTCGCGTTCTCCGGTCGATCATAGTTGATCTCGTTGACCTTCAGCAGCGCGAAGTAGCGTTCGCCATCCTTGGGCGGGCGAATCTTGCCGGAAATGGTATCGCCGGTGCGGAGGTTAAAACGGCGGATTTGACTGGGGGAAACGTAGATGTCGTCGGGGCCGGCGAGGTAGGAGGAGTCTGCAGAGCGAAGGAAACCGAAGCCGTCCTGCAGGATCTCGAGAACACCGTCACCGTAGATATCCTCGCCGCTTTTTGCGTGCTTCTTCAAAATCGCGAAGATCACGTCCTGTTTGCGGGAGCGAGCCATGTTTTCAAGGCCCATTTCGGTAGCGATATCCAGAAGTTCCGGAACACTTTTCGTTTTAAGTTCGGTAAGATTCATAGTTTTTTGGGAACAGCCTAAAGGTGGCCGATAGTCAGGATGGAGACCGGAAAGGTTAGTCGGAAGAAATAGTTAAGTGCTCAGGCATAACACCTGAAGCAGGCCCTGAGGCCGGACAGATAAGTGAAAAACACTATAAAGCCTAAGGGATGAGCTGTCCAGCACGCGAACTAAGAAAACGCAATGGCCGGAAACCGGCTCATCGCGTCAGTTCGCCAGACGATCAGAGGTTGGCGTCAACGAAGGCCGCCAGCTGTGACTTGGACAGCGCGCCGACCTTGGTTGCTTCCACGTTGCCACCCTTGAACAGCATCAGGGTTGGAATACCACGGATACCGAATTTTGGCGGTGTCTCATTGTTTTCATCGATATTGAGCTTGCAGACCTTCAGACGGCCGGCGTACTCCTTGGCGATCTCTTCCAGTACCGGTGCGATCATTTTGCATGGACCACACCACTCAGCCCAGTAATCAACCAGGACGGCGCCTTCCGCTTTCAATACCTCTTCTTCGAAGCTGGCATCGGTGACGCTTACGATGTTTTCGCTCATTAGCTCTGCTCTCCAGTGCACCTGGTGCGTTGAAAAATCTGACCAGTGATAATACCACCAGCATCAAACCAATGTGAACAGCCCAATAATCACGCCCAATGCAGGGTTTTTGCGCCTGCACCAACGAATAAGTTCTGGTAATCTTTCGCTCTCGCACCCCGCGCAGGCCAGCAATGCCGGCCGCTTTGGGCTGCTGTCTGTACAGAGATCCGGCGACGCACCGGAGTGGAGTGAAGCAGCAAACGGAGATCCGCCACAGCATGCTCGAACAGGATAAAACTGCGGATAGCGGCCAGCAGGACAAATTGATGGCGGCGATCGATCTGGGCTCCAACAGTTTTCACATCGTCGTAGCCCGCGTCGCTGACGGCGAGCTCAAACCTATCGATGTGATGTCGGAGAAGGTGCAGCTCGGCGCCGGGCTCGATGCCAACAGTTATCTCAGTGAAGAGGCTCAGCAGCGGGGGCTGGAGTGCCTGAGCCGATTCGCGCAACGGGTATCGGAGCTTCCGCGCAGCGCGATCCGCGTGGTCGCTACCAATGCCCTGCGCGAGGCAAAAAACCGCACCGAGTTCATCACCCGCGCACAACGGGTGATGGGCACACCGATCGAGGTGATCGCCGGTCGCGAGGAAGCCCGCCTGGTCTACCTTGGCGTTGCCCATACCCTGGCCGATGATAATGACCGCCGTCTGGTCATCGACATTGGCGGCGGCAGCACCGAGTTCATCATCGGCTCCCGCTTCGAACCGCTGAAGCTGGAAAGCCTGCATATGGGCTGCGTCAGCTACACTCAGCGTTTCTTCGCCGACGGCAACATCAGCCAGAGCGCATTCGATTCGGCACGTACCGCCGCCGCCCGTGAGCTCCTCGCCATCCGACGCGATTACCGGCGTTTAAGCTGGGACAGCACGATCGGCTCATCCGGTACCGCCAAAGCGGTGCGTCAGGCCTGTATCACGCTAAATATGGGCGACCAGATCACCTATAAGGGGCTGATCGCGGCAAAAGAGCGCCTGATTAGCTTCGGCCATACGGACAAGATCGATATCGAAGGCGTCAAGCCGACGCGTCGTGCGTTGCTGCCGGCCGGCGTTGCCATCCTGCTCGCCATCTTCGAACTGCTCGGCATTGAGACGATGGATTATTCCGACGGAGCCCTGCGTGAGGGGTTGCTGTACGACATGGCGGGCCGCCTGCGCCATGAGGATGTGCGCGAACGTACCATCAAGGCGCTGAAAAAGCGCTACCATGTCGACGCCGGTCATTCGCAACGAATCGAGGCCAGCGCCCTGTACCTGCTTGCCCAGGTGCGCCAGGCGTGGGGCCTGGAGGAGGACGAATTTCACGATATGCTGAGCTGGGCCGCACGCACCCATGAGATCGGCCTGACCATCGCCCACACCCAGTTCCACAAACACAGCGCCTACCTGCTGCAGCACTCTGACCTGCCGGGCTTCACCAATACCGAACAGCAGCTGCTTGCCTTTCTCGTGCGCGGCCACCGTCGCAAGTTCCCCAAGGAGGAGTACCGCCTGCTGCCCGAGTCGCGCCAGTGCAGCTATCGCAAGCTCTGCCTGCTGCTGCGCCTGGCGGTGATCCTGCATCGCAGCCGCAGCTCTGCCCGCCTACCGGCAATTGAACTGAGGGTCGACGATAAATTACTCAACCTGCGCTTTCCGACCGGTTGGCTCGACCACTATCCACTGACCCGTGCCGACCTCGATAACGAGGCGGATTACCTGCGTGCCATCGGTTTCGAACTGAAGATCCAGTGACGCCTCGGCCTGCGGCAGAAACAAAAACGCCCCGTTGACACGGGGCGTTTTTGTTTGCATTTGGGTCGCAGCTTACAGCTGCGGACCCGCGACCACGATCGCTTCGGAGATACCGTCGAACTTCTTGAAGTTGTTAACGAACTGCTCGATCAGCTTCGCCGCTGCCGCATCGTATGCGGCCGGGTCGGCCCAGGTCTTGCGCGGATTCAGCAGAGCGGCATCGACGCCCGGCACTTCCAGCGGTACCGACAGATTGATACCCGACAGGTGCTCGGTCTCGCAGCTCTTCAATGCCCCGCTCTGGATCGCGCTGATGATGCCGCGCGTGGTGGGGATGCTGAAGCGCTCACCGGTACCGTAGGAACCGCCGGTCCAACCGGTGTTGACCAGGTAGACGCGGGAACCGAACTCTTCGATACGCTTGATCAGCAGATCGGCATAGACATGTGCCGGACGCGGGAAGAAGGGCGCACCGAAGCAGGTGGAGAAGGTGGACTTGATACCACCGCCAGAACCCATCTCGGTGGAACCGACCAGCGCGGTGTAGCCGGACAGGAAGTGGTATGCCGCTGCTTCCTTGGTCAACACCGATACCGGCGGCAGAACCCCGGTCAGGTCGCAGGTCAGGAAGACGATGGAATCGGGCTCGCCACCCATGTTGGTCGCCGAGCGCTTGTCGACGTGCTCAAGCGGGTAGGCGCAGCGGCCGTTCTCGGTCAGATGGGTATCGTTGTAGTCGGCATGACGCTTGGCGTCCAGGTGCACGTTTTCAACGATGGCACCAAAACGGATGGCGTCCCAGATGATCGGCTCGTTCTTTTTGCTCAGGTTGATGGTTTTGGCGTAACAGCCACCCTCCAGGTTGAACACCACGCCCTTGCCCCAGCCGTGCTCATCGTCACCGATCAGGTAACGGGTCGGATCGGCGGAGAGGGTGGTTTTACCGGTACCGGACAGGCCGAAGAACAGGGTGGTGGAACCATCTTCACCGATATTCGCGGAGCAGTGCATCGGCAGCACATCCTTCTCCGGCAGCAGGAAGTTCTGCACCGAGAACATCGCCTTCTTCATCTCACCGGCGTAGCGCATACCGGCGATCAGCACCTTGCGCTTGGCAAAGTTCAGGATGACACAGCCATCGGAGTTGGTGCCGTCACGCTCCGGTACGCACTCGAAGCCGGATACGTTGAGGACCTGCCACTCTTCCTTACCCTTCGGGTTGTACTCGTGCGGACGGATGAACAGGTTCAGGCCGAACAGGTTCTGCCACGCGGTCTGGGTCGTCATCTCGACCGGCAGATAGTGGCTGGGGTCTGAACCGACGTGAACGTGAGACACGAAGTGTTCCTGGTCGGCTACATACGCCTGGACACGATCCCACAGGGCATCGAACTTGTCCGCATCAAACGGACGGTTGATGCTGCCCCAATCGATCGCATCGGCAGTGCTCGGCTCTTCAACGATATAGCGATCCATCGGAGAGCGTCCGGTGCGCTTGCCTGTGGTTACGACTAATGCGCCGGTGTCCGCCAGAACACCCTCATTGCGTGAGATCGCCTGTTCAACCAGCTCGGCCGGGGTCGGATTCACGTGTACGCGATTGACGTTTTCTGTGGTCATTACCTGATTCCCTTGGCTGCACGCCAAATTTACCTGAAAGCAATAAGTTCTATCGCGAGCCGGGTCCGACCCACGTTAATTGTTATTCTGGGGAGGCGCATTATCGCACATCTTCCCCGACAGCATAACCCGAAAGATTTCTCATTTCGGATAAGGCTGCCCGCCATTAGTGTACTTGTTCCGGCGCCTCCATGGGTCCGCCATTGCTGAACAGCGCTTTGATATCCGCGGAGTCGAAACGGTAGAGTTCATTGCAGAAGTGACAGCTCACTTCGATCACCCCGCCGTGCTCCTGCGCCAGTCCAAGCAGCTCCTCTTCGGTCATCATCTGCAGGGCGTGGGCACTGCGCGAGCGGGTGCAGTCACACTTGAACTGCAACGGCTCGGGTTCATAGAGTCGGCACTGCTCTTCATGGAACAGACGGAACAGCATGGTCTCGTTATCCAGCTCCAGCAGTTCCTCATCACGCAAGGTCGACGCCAGCATACCGATCCGCTGCCAATCGTCGTCGCCGGTTCCCGCGGCCGGCAGAACCTGCAGCAGCATGCCAGCCGCACGCTGGCCATCCGCGGCGAGCTTGATCGTGGTACCCAGCTGTTCCGACTGGCGGAAATAGCTCTCCAGACAGTCGGCCAGCGTGGCGCCCTCGAGCGGCACCACACCCTGATAGCGTTGACCATCATCCGGTTCGATAGTCAGCGCCAGGCGGCCGTTGACCAGCAGTTCATTGAATGCCGCCGCGTCATCGATCTCGCCGTCAAAACGGGCGATGGCGCGCAGTTCATGGTGGTGGCGACACTCGGCCATCAGTACCCGCAGCGCACCCTCCCCCTGGGCCTGCAGCAGCAAGCGGCCTTCGAATTTGAGATTGGAGCTGAGCAGACTGACGGCAGCCAGCATCTCGCCCAGCACGCGCTGAATTACCGGCGGATAACTGGCGCGGGACAGTACCTCCCGGTAGCTTTCCTCCACCCGCGCCACCACGCCACGGACATCGATCTGGTCAAAAAGAATACGCTGGATCTGATCGCTGTTACTCACATCTCACCTATAAAAAGGCCTGTCAAAAGAGGGCTGTTGCACGGAGCCCGGACCCGGCCTGCGGTTTGGACGCTGGAGCCGAAACTCGGGGATGTTTAGAATAAGGGACCAATTTTAACCGATTGAGCATTCGATGATCACCCCGCAAACTCTATTTTCCACCCGCTGGCACTGGCCCGGCCTCGTGCTTGGCCATGTCGTCGCTCTCCTGCTGCTGTTGAGCTACGTACTGCCTGCCGGACACAGCCTCTGGCAGTCTTGGGGCGCCAGCCTGTTCTATGCGTTGAACGGCACCCTGGAGAGCAACGGCCCCTGGACCTGGTTCTGGGCCTGGATGAACACCCGGGAGGTAGACGCCGCATCCGGTTTGTTGCTGCTGCTGTTCCTGACCTTTCCCCTGGTGCTGCCCAGAGAGCGACTGCAAACGGCCCTGTGCGGGTTTCTCAGCTTGATGATCCTGATGCTGCCTGCCCGTGAGTTGCTCAGCGAAGTCACCCAGTATTACGGCCTGAGCGGCCCCAGCCCGACACGGGTACTGGAGCCCGCCTATCTGTTCTCCGAGCTGCGCCCGGGCATTCCGGCCAAGGACAGCGCGTCGACCAGTTTCCCGGGCGATCACGCCAGCGTCCTGCTGATCTGGTTCGGTTTTCTGGCCGTCAACAGCCGTCACTGGATCAAGGGGCTGATCCTGGGCGCGATCACCCTGTGGCTGATCCTGCCGCGACTGATCGGCGGTGCCCACTGGTTTGCCGATGTGGCGGTCGGCGGTCTGGTGATGGCACTGGTCACGCTGAGCTGGGCCTTCGCTTCACCGCTGGCGTTCTGGTTGAACCGCGGCCTACAGAAGCTGATGACGCCGCTGTTCAGGCTGTGCGGGCGCATCCCGCTGTTCGGCCGGCTACCCTTTTTTGCCGCCAGCCGCTGACTAGAAATGCCCTTTGATGCGCAGTATCTCACGCCGGCTCTTCTTGTCCGGCCGATGATCGGGGCCGCTGCCCAGCTGTTTGCGCTCGGCGGCCCACTGTTCCCGGGCGCGGATGCTCTCCTCGGTCTCACGGTAGAGCTGCTGCGCCTCCGGCGCGCCGCGCCGTTGATCGGATAGCGCGATCACTTCCACGATTTTCTCTTCGTTGCCCTGGCGGATCTGCAGTTTGGCGCCGATCTCGACAACCTTGCTGCATTTGGTGCGCTGGCCATCGTAGTGCACCTTACCGCCCTCAATCATCGCCTTGGCGATCGCCCGGGTCTTGTAGAAACGCGCAGCCCAAAGCCATTTATCGAGACGTATCTTATGGTCATGCTCCTCGTGCTTATCCGCGTGCTTACTCATTCGGCGGCATTACCTCGGCAAAATCGGTTACAGCGTTGAATTCGGTTATCTCTCTCGCCGGCTGCTGACTATCCGGTTGCGCGATACAGAGCAGATGCGCGATACCAAACCGCCTGGCCGACTCCAGCACCGGCAGACTGTCATCAACCAGCAGTGTACGTTGCACATCGAACGGCTCTACCTCCTGCAGCATAGTCCAGAACCGGACATCCTCCTTGGGCAGGCCGAAGTCGTGCGAGCAGATCACCAGATCCACCAGTTGATCGATACCGGTGCGCTCCACCTTCAGGCTCAGGCTATCGCGATGTGCGTTGGTCACGATCAGCGTCCGCCGACCACTGAAGCGCAGTGCTGCCAGAAACTCCTCGACACCCGGACGATAACCGATACGATCCGCCACCTCCCGCTTCAGTTCGGCCACGGGAAGATCGAGTTCGCGACTCCAGTAATCGAGACAGTACCAGTTCAATGAGCCACGTTCGGTCATGATTCGCTCGATCAGCGGGCCCCGCGACCGCTCAGGGTCCAGGCCGTGACGTTCGGCATAGCGTTGGGGCAGAAACTCGAGCCAGAAGTGGGAGTCGAAGTGCAGGTCGAGCAGAGTACCGTCCATGTCGAGCAGAACGGTATCCACAGCTTGCCAATCCAGCATAATCAGGGAACACTCAGATGTGGATAGAGATCAACGGAATACGAGTATGCCGACAAAGCCCGAAATTTTGAAGGTCACTCCGGTCTCGGAGAGCAGGCTGTTCCAGGTCGAAGCACTGGACCTGAGGTTCAGCAACGGCGTCGAGCGGCGGTTCGAGCGATTGGCCCTGCGTGGTCACGGTGCGGTGATGGTGGTGGCGCTCGATGCGGACAACAACATCCAACTTATCCGCGAATACGCCGCCGGACTGCACGACTATGTACTCACCCTGCCCAAGGGGCTGATCGACGCCGGCGAGACGCCGCTGGAAGCTGCCAATCGCGAACTCCAGGAGGAGGTCGGGTTCGGTGCACGTCAAATGGTCCTGCTGAAGAATCTGTCGTCCGCGCCCAACTACATGGGACACAGCATGAATGTGATCCTGGCCCGTGACCTTTACCCGAGCAAGCTCGAAGGCGACGAGCCGGAACCACTGGAACGGGTGCCCTGGCCGTTCGACAACATTGAAGAGCTGATCGTGCGCGATGACTTCTCCGAGGGCAGGGCGATCGCGGCCCTCTATCTGGCGCGCCACTGGCTCAGCCAGGAGTCAGAAACGGCAGACGCCTAATCGGGATTACGGCACGCCAGAGTGCCCGCCATCACGGTCCGATTAACCTTGTCGGCGAAGACCGGGTCGGTGATTTGTGTATCCATGATCCGCTGTACCTCCTGATCGCTGAAGCGTTCGTGGACGTAATCGGACAGACAGCTGCACTGCGCCTCGCTGGCATTGCCGGAGGCCACGCAGCCGTCACGGAACGGGGTCCAGGTCTTGGAGGTCAAGAACTGGGATTTAACCAGATAGATGGCCAGCAACACCGCACCCATCCACAGAAACACCTTACCCATAGGTTGGAACCTTGTAATTGTTATCGAGGTCCCCATTCTATGTAGACTCAGGCGGTGTTTCAGCTAACTTTAGTAGCAGACGAGACGGTAATAACACTACAGTCTGTGCCATGATTCTGACCCATAAAGGGTGCTATGATCTGCGAACCGCCGAGGGTGAGCGAAGAACAAACCCGGTTTTATGCTTGAAAGCCCAGGCACAGAAGTCCTACGGCTTTCGAAACCTGTCAAACATATAAGGTGAAATACTATGAGCTTTGAACTGCCAGCACTGCCTTACGCAAAGGATGCTCTGGAGCCGCACATCTCCACCGAAACCCTGGAATTCCACCACGGCAAGCACCACAACACCTACGTTGTGAAGCTGAACGGCATGGTTCCGGGCACTGAGTTCGAAGGCAAGTCTCTGGAAGAGATCATCAAGACCGCTCCGGCCGGCCCCGTGTTCAACAACGCAGCCCAGATCTGGAACCACACTTTCTACTTCAACTGCCTGGCACCGAACGCCGGCGGCGCGCCGACCGGTGCCATCGCCGATGCGATCAACGCCAAGTGGGGCTCTTTCGAGAAGTTCCAGGAGGAGTTCAACGACAAGGCGGTGAACAACTTCGCCTCCTGCTGGACCTGGCTGGTCAAGAATGCTGACGGCTCCATCGAGATCGTCAACACCAGCAACGCCGGCACTCCGATGACCAGCGGCCAGACTGCGCTGCTGACCGTGGACCTGTGGGAACACGCCTACTACATCGACTACCGCAACGTGCGTCCGGACTACCTGAAAGGCTTCTGGGCCCTGGTGAACTGGGATTTCGTGAACCAGAACTTCGCGTAAGTTCAGGTTTGACGATTGAAAAGGCGCCTCAGGGCGCCTTTTCCGTTTCCATCTGCTGCTCCAGCAGCGGCTGCAGGCCGGACCAGACCGTATCCAGCAATCGCGGTTGGGCTTCGGCCCTGGGATGGTAACCGTCATCCTGCATCAGGTCCCAATCCTCGGCGACACCCGCGAGCAGAAAGGGCACCAGCGTAACCTGCTTCTCTCTTGCCACCTCGGCAAACAGTTCGAAAAACGCCTGAGTGTATTGGGGCCCGTAGTTTGGCGGCAGACGGTTACCGATCAGTAGCACTCGGGCACCTGCCTGCTGCGCCTGATCCACCATCTGTTGCAGATTGCGCCGCACGATATCCAGCGGCGTACCGCGCAGTCCGTCATTGGCCCCCAGCTCAATCATGACGATCGCCGGCTGATGCGCAGCCAGCAGCCCCGGCAGGCGGGACAGGCCGCCGCTGGTGGTTTCGCCGCTGACACTGGCATTCACCACGTCAAGATCCAGACGCGCCTGCTCCACGCGCTGACGCAACAGGCTTACCCAGCCCTGCTCGAGCGGAATGCCGTAGGCCGCCGACAGGCTATCGCCGAGCACCAGCACGGAACCGGCAGATACGGGGCTCGATAGCAGCACCAGCATAAAGATCACTATTCGCATCGTCGGTGTCCTGTTATTGCTAAATTAGATATTGCATCGGTTAGAACCTTTCAACGCCTCTACGTTCCTACCAAAGGTGGTGATCCGAACGATAGAGTTTCGCGTAGAACCGCTAATAGGCCAGTAAGGAGCGATATGGATCAGTCTACCCTCAGTCCGACAATGATCGAAGCGCAGGCGCTCAGTAAGCATTTCGACACCGAAGCGGGTCGCGTGGATCTGTTTACCGGGATCGACCTGGTAGTCACCCGCGGCGAAAGCCTGGCCGTTATCGGCCGCTCCGGGGCCGGAAAATCCACCCTGCTCAGTTTGCTCGCCGGTCTCGATACGCCGAGCAGCGGCAGCGTCAGCATAGATGGCCATCGGATCGAAACCCTGGATGACCGGCAACGCGCCGACTTGCGTGCCCGCAAGATCAGTTTCATCTTTCAGTCCTTCCACCTGCTGCCTGAGCTAACCGCTCTGGACAACGTTCGCCTTCCGCTGGAGATACGCGGGGCCGAGAATCCGAAACACGATGCCCGGCAATGGCTGGACGAAGTGGGTCTTGGCGAGCGCACGGACCACTACCCATCACAGCTGTCGGGCGGCGAACAGCAGCGCGTTGCCATCGCCCGCGCCTTTGCCACCCGCCCCAGCCTGCTGTTCGCCGACGAGCCCACCGGCAACCTGGATGAAGAGACCGGTCGCACCATTATCGACCAGCTGTTTCGACTCAACGCCCAACAGGGCACGACGCTGATCCTGATCACGCACGATTCGGAACTGGCCATGCGCTGCCAACGGCGCCTGCGTCTGCACAACGGCGCCCTGACGGAGGTATAAGGATGTCGCTATTACCTCGCCTCGCCCTACGCCAGTTACGCAGCCAGTTGCGTACCACCGAGTGGCGGGCGCTGCTGCTGGCCACTTGGATCGCGATCACCCTGACCACACTGCTGACCCTGCTCGGCGATCGCCTTGAGCGGGGACTGCTGCGCGAGAGCGCCAATCTGCTCGGCGCCGACCTGGTGTTGAGCAGCAGCCGTCCACTGGACAATGACCGGCTCGCCAGTATCGCCACGCAGGATGTGCAGACGACCCGGGTGGTGCAGTTCCCGAGCATGATTTCCGATCCGGCATCGACCGAAACCCCGCCTATGCTGGTGTCGGTGCGTGCCGCCGATACGCCCTACCCGCTGCGCGGCGAGATCGTCACGCAACCCGTGCAAAATCAGGCACTGCCCGACAAGGGTGAGGCCTGGGTAGAGGCACGGATACTGGAACAACTGGAGCTGGAGATAGGCGATCTGCTGCAGCTGGGCTACAGCCAATTCAGGATCAGCGCTGAACTGATCAGCTCACCGGACCGGGGCAGCGGATTCCGCAGTTTCAGCCCCCAGTTGCTGATCAACCGCAGCGACCTGGACGCCAGCGGCGTACTGGCACCCGGCAGCCGCGCCAACTTCCGCCTGCTAATGGCCGGCTCACCAGAACAGATCGCCGCACTGGAAGCAGAGTTGGATCCGACCCTGGCCGACTATGAGCGCCTGCTGTCGCTGCGCCTGGATCAGCCGCTCACCGGCAACACCCTGGGCAACGCGTTGGCCTATCTCAAGCTTGCCGCACTGACTGCGCTGTTGCTATCGGCGCTGACTATCCTGCTCAGTCTGCGCCGGTTCAGCCAGAAGCAGTACACACGCAGTGCCCTGCTGCTCAACCTGGGACTCAACTCTGAGCAGCTGTTGCGCATCTACCTGTACCAGTTGCTGATCGCCTGGGGCGCACTCGCGTTGCTCGGCCTGGCCAGCGCCGCCAGCCTCGACTCGCTGGTGCAGGGCTGGTTGAGTACGCTACTGCCGCAGCAGCTGCCCGATGCAACGCCGCTCGCCTGGCTCAGCGGCCCCGCGCTGGGCCTGGTGATGCTGATCCTGCTCGGACTGCCACCGATACTCTCGCTGTCGCGGGTGCCCGTGGCCCACCTGCTGCGCGGCGACACCCCGCCCCAGGATCGGCGTGCCCGGCTACTGCAGATCAGTTGCGTACTGCTGCTGGCGCTTACACTGCTGCTGTTCCTGCGGGCACCGATTGCGGCACTGATCCTGCTGGCGCTGCTGCTGGTGGGCGGTGTGCTGTTCGGCTATATCGCTCAGGCGATACTGACCCGGGTAGCGGAACCTCTGGCCCGCCGCCTGTTACTGGGCCGTCTGCTGCGGCTGAGACTGCGCCAACAACGTCGGTGGCACCGCTTGCAGTCGGCGGTAATCGTGTTGCTGCTAACCCTGCTCGCGGTGGTCTGGATCAGCCGCGCCGACCTGCTGAGCGAGTGGCGTGCGAAGTTTCCGACCGACACACCCAACTACTTCGTAATCAACATTCAGCCCTGGCAGAGGTCAGACCTGGACAGTTTTATGCAGGCGAACGCCATCGACAGTGCGCTCTACCCGATGATCCGCGGTCGACTCAATCAGCTGAACGGCAAGCCGATCCGTCCACAGCTGACACCGGATCAGCTCGGTGACAACACGCTACGCCGCGAATTGAACCTGAGCTGGGCACTCAACAAGCCAGAGCACAATGAACTGTTGAACGGTAGCTGGTGGAGTAGCACCCCGGAGCAGCCGCAGATCTCGGTGGAACAGGACATGATGGAGGACCTCGGGCTGAAACTGGGTGACCGCCTCGGTTTCGATATCGGTGGCCAGCAGGTGGACGCCGAGATCACCAGTATCCGCGGCGTCGAGTGGACCTCCTTCAGGCCCAACTTCTATGTCATTTTCAGCCCCGGGGCGCTGGAGTCCTACCCTTCAACCTGGATCACCAGCTTCCGCCTTGAGGGCGAGCGCAAGCGCTTGGCCACGGAGATGCTGCAGCAGTTCCCGTCGCTGACCCTGGTCGATATCGACCAACTGCTGAGCCAGCTCGCCACCTGGCTGAAACGACTTGGCGACAGCTCGGCCATGGTACTGGGGCTGACGCTGGTCTGTGGGCTGATCCTGATGGCGGTGACACTGCTGCAGGCCCTGGAGCAGCGCCGTTTCGAAGCCGCTTTGATGCAGACGCTGGGCGCCAGTGGCGAGCAGACCCGCCGGCTGGACCTGCTCGAGTTCCTGCTGTTGGGGTTGGTCTGTGGCCTGCTGGCCGGGTTGAGTGCGGAACTGACCCTGGCCGGGTTGCACTTGGCGTTATTGGACGTCGACCCCAAACTTCATCCCTGGCTTTGGGTCACGCTGCCGGCACTCTCCTCGGCATTCTTCGTCCTGACCGGCTTTCTGATCCGTCGCCCGTTGCAGCTGGATCAGTGCTACCGGCTACTCAGATCACAGAGCTAGGAGCGCGACGAGGGAATCCCCTTCTGCCCAAGCGGATGACAGGGTATGGCGGCGCTCGTATGATCACAACTGGAACAGCGCCCGCTCACGCCAAGGAGCATGGAAGATGACGACATCGATCGCTGGAGCACCGATCTGGATCCGCCAGGCCACAGACGGACTGCAAGCCGTCCGCTGAACATACGAACGGCAGCACACAGGAAAGTCCGGGCAATTTTTTATCTGCTCGACATCCCGACTAAGACAGAGTTGTGGCAATATCCAAGGAAGATCATCAACTGGCCAATGATGATCTCGGCAAACGGAGCTGCCATAATCGGCGGCAGTGACACCGGTGAACTGTTTTTCTAGGGAACGACTGGCTGACAGCCGAGATACGACATGCGCCATGATATGAAACCGGCAACGCCTTCTCATACCGGGGGCACGCGACTGACTGCGAATCGATTAGATCTCGGTGCTTGGTTATTGTCTCTGGGTTTTGTCGGCGCTTGGCTGGCGGTCTGGGCGCTGGGGCTGCTGGTCGAGTACACCAGTCACGCCAGCGTCTGGTTTCCCGCCGCGGGCATGACCTTTGCCGGACTGCTGGTGATCGGCAGCCGGGTCATCCCCCACATTATGCTCTGCGCGGTCATCAGCACCATCTGGACCAACTATCAGTATCAGCTCAACCTGGCTCCCGGACCGCTGCTGGTTGCAGGGCTGGTGTTTGGCGTGACGCATATTACGCCCTACTATCTGGGCGCGCGTCTATTACGCTACCTGGCCAATCACCGGGAACTCCAGCTCTACCACCTGATCATCAGTTTTCTGCTGGTCGCCGCGCTGTCCTCACTACTGACGGTGTTCGCCGTCCTCCAAGGCCTGATACTCACCGACATGATGCCCGCCGACGACCTGGCGAGCACCTGGTTCCCGTTCTGGATCGGAGACATGGCCGGCGTACTCGTTATGGGTCCACTCTTTGTCAGCCTGTTGACCCTGGTCTACCCGACACCCAAATTCTGGGTCGGCAACCTGCACAGCTTTGCCCACGAGCAGGCGTCCAAGCGCTTCGTCTATAAATTGGCGTTAAGCGCGGTATTACTGCTTGCGACCCTGGCGCTGGCAGCTGCTGTCCGCACCCAGGAAGCCGCCTTCGCGGTCTTCTTCCTGATCATTCCGCAGATGTGGATTACCTATACCGAAAGCCCGGTCCGGACCGTGATCAGTGTCGCGCTCGGGAGCTTTCTTATTGCCCTGGGTGTCAACCTGTTTGGCTTGATGGACTACGTCATGGTGTATCAGTTCGCCATCACCGTAATTGCCGCCAGTGCTTTCTTTGGCCTGTCGGTGCCGACACTGATCGCGGACAATCAACAGTTACGAAAAAGGGTGCTGGTGGATGGCCTGACAGGTGCGGCCTCCCGTCACTTTTTACTCAGCCAGTCCAGGATCGAGTTACAGCGTTGCGCGCGGGACAAGCAGTCTTTTTCGCTGATCGTGCTCGATGTCGACGATTTCAAGGCGGTCAATGACCGTTTCGGCCACGTAATTGGCGACAAGGCTCTGATTACCGTTTGCGATACCGTGCGCGGCAGCCTGCGCGCGACCGATACACTTGGACGTTACGGCGGCGATGAGTTTGTTATCCTGCTACCGGCAACCTCTTTGCAAGGCGCCTTGCAAAAGGCGGAGCATCTGCGCGCCGAGGTGCTGCAGATCAAGCTTAAGCAAGGGCTCAAACTCTCCTGCAGTTTCGGCGTCGCCGAGGCGGAACCCGGCGATGACTTCGCCGCGCTGTTCAACCGGGCCGACCAAAATCTGTATCGCGCAAAGTCTCGTGGCAGAAACCAGGTCGCCTCCTTCTGATCCTCGCGAATCGATATTTGAGTCGGTAACGGACGGCTAGAGCGCCGGCTCCACTCGCGGCAAGCCCTCCTTATCGACCTGTGCGTAACAGAGGAACAGGCGATCGGCCGACACATCGTCTTGCAGCCGCTGCTTGAGCAACTCCGCGCGGGCGTTGGCCAGCTGTTGCAAGCGGCTGTCGAGCTCTGCCGCCAGCACCTCTGCTTCCAAGGGTTTATCGCGTTTCGCGTTTTCTTCGGCCAGTGCCTTGTCCAACACGCTGCGGTCCTCAGCCACGCTAATGCCGCAGAGGTTCAACCTCAACCCATCTCGCGCGTTCATCAGCTCGGTCAGTTTGGCCAGGTAACCATCCACATCCCCTTTGGGCATCTCGCTACCGGGCTCGAACAGCACCGGTTCGAGCCGGATGAAAGCGCCGGTCTGGCTCGCCTCGATCGCGCTCTGGGCCAGCGAGATAAGCGCTCCATACGGCTGCATCGCTTGTAGCAGATAGCTCATCACTCCCTGTTTCACCCCTTTGCCGGCGATACGTTTGATGATGCTTTGATAGTCGAACTCCGGGTCGTCCAGCGAGCCGCTGACCGGCACATCGAGGTCAATATTGTCATCGTCATCCTGCAACACCGCAACCGCAGTACCCAGGGGCATCGAGATCTGTTGCTGAAACTTGCCCACCTGCGCCTGATCCACCGGATCGACCTCGAGGCGGTTGAGTCGGATATGGTTACTGCCGTCCAGCTGATCCTGCTCCAGCGCACCGTCAAGTTTCAGGTTGAGCTGGCCGTTCTTGAGGAAGTAACCGGTGTACTTGATGCTGTAAGGGCTCAGACTGGGCAGGTCCATCCCCACGAGCTGCGCACTCCAGTGCCCGCTGCGTGGCGAGCCGATCAGGTTGACCGCCCCCTCCGCTGTCAGTTTTGCGAAGCGGTTAACCTGAGCCGACAGGGCAAACTCGCTCTGCGCATCGCCTGCGGTATCGATCGCGTTGATATTCGCCCTGTCGATCGCCAGCAGGGCGCTGAACACCGGTTTGGTAGAGCGGTCGGTGAAGCGCAACTGGCTGTCACCGGCCAGCACCAGCTCGTCGATACGGATTCGAAACGCCTCGCCCTGTTCGGCTGCAGTGGCTGGATCCTCCGCTGCCGGCTGGCCTTGGCCACTCGCCCCGCCCAGAGCCTCGAGCTGCTGCTGCAGCGCCTGGATATCCACCGGCACCATCTGCTCGTTCAGGGTCAGTACGCCATCCAATCCGCTCAGGTCGACACGATCGATCTGCAGTTGCTGCTGATCCAGCATCAACCTTTGCACCCCCAACCCGGCCAGTGCCAACAGCGGTTCGTCCCGTTCGGTACGCGCCAGCTCCAGCCCCTGGAACTGTGCACCGGAGAGCCCGACCTTAAGTGGCAGCGCCAGCTCCAGTTGCGCCAGTTTCAGCGACTCGAGCGCGGCCAGCGGTTTCTGCGCCACGCGGACATTCGTAGCGCCTGCGGTAATACCGGGTGCCTGCAGTCCAAGCTGACTGGATGTCAGGTCGTACCGGGCGCCCAGCTCACCCTCCAGACTGGATAGCGACAGCTCCAAAGCCTCGCCCTGGCGCAGGGTCAACGGTCCCAACGCCACCCGGGTGTTTTCCAGCTGCCAGCGCTGCAGCGCTTGGCTGCTCAACGCCGTATCAAGGTCCAGCCTGTCCAGTTGCAGGTCCAGGTTGTCACCCTGGGTCAGTACCAGTACGTCCAGGCGCAGTGCGTTCTGTCCGGACAGGTCGATAGCCGCTTGCTCACCCTGGGCCAAGCTCAACCGGGTATTACCGCGCCAGTCGGCTTGCGCCAGGCTCAGGTTCAGCCCCGGCTCGCCTTGCTGGATGAAATCCAGCCCGCCAGTCCCCAGCGCCCCATCCAGCGCCAGTGTCATTGCGGATTGCTCGGGCATGCTCAGCACTAGATCTCCTTGCCAGCCCAGCTGCTGTACCCTGAGCTCCTGCGCTGACTGCCCAAGCGCGATGCCCTTAGGCAGGTTCAACTTGCCGTTGATCTCGATACTGTCCGGGCGCAGCGTATCGAGACCGATGGTCGCCGCCCCCTGCCATTCGATGCGCTCGGAAGAAAAGTTCAACTCGGCATCCCGCCAGAGCAGTCCGCCAATGGAGATGGAACCCTCGGGCAGCAGGCTGATCCGCGGCCCATCGAGCTGCGCGCTGAGGCTTAAATCGGTGCTCAGCGTCGCATCCAGCTGAGGCACCAGATCGCCCAGAATAGGTTTCAGTTGCAGCTGGTCGATGCTGAGCTTCAGCTTGCCATGCTTCTGTGCCGGCAGAGGAACGGAGGTGGAGTCGAGCGCAAAAGGCGCACCGTTGATACGACCACTGAGGCTCAGCGTGGTCTCGATCTGCGGCTCCCAGAGGTAGATCGCACCGAGCCAGAGGTTATCCAGCTCCAGGCGATGCTCCTGCTGCTCCAGCGCCAGGCGCCAGTCGATGCCGTTCAACTGCAGGTTATCCAGCCCGAAGCTCCACCGACTGGCCTCGCCATCGTCGACGACAGGCTCCTCCGGCGTCGACCCGCTGGCCAGTTGGGTGAGATTGATCGGCCCCAACCACTGTTCGCTATCGCGCACAGCGACCCCTCCGCGCAATCCCTGCAGGTCCAGGCTGGTGACTCTGACCTGGCGCTGAAACAGCGAGCCATAGTCCAGCGTCAGCTGCAGCCGATCCAACTGCAACGGGTAGTAGCCTTCGCGCACAGCGCGCAAGCCACGCACCTGCACACGGCCGCTCAGGTAGTTGACGTCGAGGGTGTCCAGACGCGCATCGTCGACGCCCTGCTTATGGAGCCAGATCACCAGCTGGTCACGGACGATGTAGGGCGTGGTAAACAGCACCAGTACCACCAGCAGCAAGACAGCCGCACTCCATTTCATCCATCTAGTCACTACGCACTCTCCCGTCCTGCCAGTCGCTATGCCAGAGGCTTGGCACATCCCTCAGTGTAGCCCCAGCCTGGGGCGTTTCCGTTAATGCTTGCGTCGGAAGGTTGATACTCAGAACCCCGAAGCTCTGGTAAAATTCCGTCCCGCTCTATGCTGTTCATTTGAAAATTCAACAATAACAACAGCATATAAAATTTTGCTTAACTTTATCTCTTATCAAGGGTGAACATTCGATGGCTCACAATGAAAACTTCCGCGATGGTAGCGGTTTCGGCTGGATTCTGATCAACCTGGTTGCGCTGGCTTGGGTCACCATGCCGGTATCACTGGTACTGACCCAGGTCGTACAGTGGTAAAAGCGCGAACGGTTTGCCCAACTGAGATGCTTGAAAAGACTCGGGAATGGTAAACTCGCTCAGCGCCAGGGCCTCAGCGTCGAAACCCTAAGGTATTATGCACGTAGAGGCCTGATCCCTCCCCCCGAACGCCTTCCCGCAGGCCGCCGCAGCCATTTCTGTAACGGCTGCAGCACACTGTGCAGAGACCGACAGGTCTCAGGTGTGGCAAGGGCAGCCTTGTCCGACTGCCCGGCATCTGGATTCTCTTTATCAACCGCCACAGCAACCGGATACCTCCGGCGACTGCTGATCAGTGGGCGTCGCGCAGAACTTCGACTCCGTCCGGAGTTCCCATCAGCACCACATCGGCCGGGCGACGGGCGAACAGTCCGTTGGTCACCACCCCGACGATATTGTTGATCTGCTGCTCCAGCGCCTTGGGGTCGAGGATCTCCATATCGTGGACATCCAGGATCACATTGCCGTTGTCGGTGACGACCCCCTCGCGATAGATCGGCATACCGCCCAGCTTGGCCAGTTCACGCGCCACGTAGGAGCGCGCCATCGGGATTACCTCTACCGGCAGCGGAAATTCACCGAGCAGGTCCACCCGCTTCGTACTGTCGACGATGCAGACGAACTCCTTGGCTACCGCGGCGACGATCTTCTCGCGGGTCAGTGCAGCGCCGCCGCCCTTGATCAGGTGCAGGTGCGGATTGAACTCGTCGGCACCATCAACGTACACCGCGATCTCGGCCACGCTGTTTAGATCGACCACATCGATGCCGTGGTCACGCAGTCGCTGGGCCGTGGTCTCGGAACTTGCCACGGCGGCCGCAAACAGATGCTTGACGCCCGCCAAGGCATCGATAAACAAGTTCGCTGTGGAGCCGGTGCCGACACCGACGACGGTGTCGGATTGCAGCAAGGGGCGGATTCGCTCGACGGCCGCTTCTGCCACGGCCTGTTTCATCTCGTCCTGGGTCATCGCCTGTCCTGATCTGGAATTGGTCACGGGTGCTGGGATTATACGCAACACGCCGCTGCCCTTATAGACGCTAAGCGGTCTAGTCGATACCATCTCTCTCTTCAATCTTTTCCGCGCGCATCGCGCTTTTGTTCGCCACCAACAGACCCAGAAGGGCCCTATGCAGCGTTACATCAAGAAAATCCTCGAAGCCCGTGTCTACGACATCGCCGTTGAAACGCCGATGGAGGAAGCACGCGGCTTGTCCGAACGCCTAGCTAATCGCGTTCTCCTCAAGCGGGAGGATGAGCAGCCGGTGTTCTCATTCAAGATTCGCGGCGCTTACAACAAGATGTCGCAGCTGAATGAAGAGGAGAAAGCGCGTGGGGTGATTACCGCCTCGGCGGGCAACCACGCCCAGGGCGTGGCCGCCTCGGCTCGCCATCTGGGGATCAAGGCGACCATCGTCATGCCCAAGACCACGCCGGACGTCAAGGTATCCAACGTCCGCCGTCTCGGTGGCAGGGCAGTGCTGCACGGCGATACATTCGACGAGGCTCGCGCTCACTCCGAAAAACTGATGGCGGAAAAGGGACTAGTCTACATCCATCCCTACGATGACCCGGACGTAATCGCCGGCCAGGGTACCATCGCCATGGAGATCCTGCGCCAGGAGAGCGGCCCGATCGACGCCATTTTCGTACCGGTCGGCGGCGGCGGTCTGATCGCCGGCATCGCCTCCTATGTCAAATACCTGCGCCCGGAAACCAAGGTGATCGGCGTTGAGTCCAACGAATCCGCCTGCCTGGCACTGGCGATGGAGAAGGGGTTCCGCGACAAGCTGGATCAGGTCGGCATCTTCGCCGACGGTGTCGCCGTGGCACAGATCGGCGAATACACCTGGGAGGTGGCCAAGGACTACGTGGATGAGGTGATCACCGTATCCACCGATGAGATCTGCGCCGCAATAAAGGATATCTTCGACGATACCCGTTCTGTCTGCGAGCCCGCGGGCGCTCTGGGTGTGGCCGGCATGAAAAAATATGTCGCCCGCGAACAGGTCTCAGGGCAGACCCTGATCGCCATCGACTCCGGCGCCAACGTCAACTTCGACCGCCTGCGCCATATCGCCGAGCGCTCGGAGCTGGGTGAGCAGCGCGAAGCGATCATCGCCGCCCGTATACCGGAGCGCCCCGGTAGCTTCAAGAAGTTCTGCGCGGCCTTGGGCAAACGCAATATCACTGAGTTCAACTACCGCTACGCCAACGACCAGCAGGCGATAGTGTTCGCCGGGGTGCAGATCCTGCCCAACAATGGCGGTCGCGAAGAGCTGATGGCGGAGATGGGCGAGCACATCGAGGATGTGGTTGATCTGACCGATAACGAAACCGCCAAGCTGCACGTGCGCTACATGGTCGGCGGTCATGCGCCGGCAAATGTGGATAACGAAGTGGTCTACCGCTTCGAGTTCCCCGAGCGCCCCGGTGCACTGATGAAGTTCCTCAACAAGCTGGGCGGGCGCTGGAACATCTCCATGTTCCATTACCGTAACCACGGCGCGGCCTACGGCCGGGTACTGGTCGGCCTGCAAGTGCCAGGCGACGAGCACGACCAAGTCGGGCAGTTCCTCGAGGAGATCGGCTACACCTACTTCGAAGAGACCGACAACACCGCATACAAGCTGTTCCTGGGCTAAAAGTCCGCCCTCCCCCGAAGCACCGTAAACGGCGCTTCGGGGGACCTCTTCCTACCTACGCGCCCACGCGCGCTCGAAAAATATCCCCTGAAGGGTATATCGAGACCATCCGTCTGAAACCTATTGTGTGCGAGCAAGGGCAATCGTCGCCGACGGTTGCGCACTCCATCAATCTCCGGACCGAGGGCCGGTAGGTGAGGTTACCAAAAGATCATGTCCGAACTTTCACATACCACTTCGTACTACGCGGCGTCCGCCAACGATAAACGTATTCGCCCACCACTGAAGGATCAGGTCGAGGCCGATGTCTGCATCATCGGCGCAGGCTTTACCGGGCTCTCCACGGCTTTGCATCTGGCCGAGCAGGGTTTCAAGGTTGTCGTGCTCGAAGCGACCCGCATCGGCTTTGGCGCCTCGGGACGCAACGGCGGCCAGATCGTGCACAGCTACAGCCGCGATATCGACTTTATCGAGCGCCACTACGGACAGGCCACGGGCAAGGCGATGGGTGCCATGGCGTTTGAAGGCGGCCGCATCATCCGCCGCCTGGTCAAGGACTACAACATCCAGTGCGATCTTAAGGATGGCGGCATCTTCGCCGCCTGCAACAACAAGCAGTTTGACGAGCTGCGGGAGAAGCAGGCGCTGTGGCAGGCCCATGGCCATCGGGATCTCGAGCTGCTCAGTGCCGCCGATACTCAGCGCTATATCGGCACCAAACGCTACAAGGGTGCCCTGCTGGACAGATCCGGCGGTCACTTCCACCCGCTGAATCTGGTCCTTGGCGAAGCCCAGGCGGTCGAGTCTCTCGGCGGCGTCATCTATGAAGGTTCCCCCGCGGTCAAAGTGGTAGAGGGCGACAGGGTCAGGGTGCATACGCCGAAGGGCTGTGTGACAGCCAACTTCCTGGTCGTGGCCGGTAACGCCTATCTCGGCGACCTGGTGCCCAAACTTCAGGCCAGGGCGATGCCCTGCGGTACCCAGGTGATCACCACCGAACCCTTGAGCCAGGCGCAGCAGCGGGAACTGCTGCCGCAGGATCAATGCGTCGAGGACTGCAACTATCTGCTCGACTACTTCCGCCTGTCCGGTGACGGCCGCCTGATCTACGGCGGTGGCGTCACCTACGGCGCCCGCGAACCGGGCAAGATCGAATCGCTGATCCTGCCGAAGATGCTGAAAACCTTCCCGCAGCTGAAAGACGTCAAGATCGATTTTGCCTGGACCGGCAATTTTCTGCTTACCCTGATGCGTCTGCCGCAGCTGGGCCGGGTGGGCGCTCGGGCTAATATCTATTACGCACAGGGCTACAGCGGCCACGGCGTCACCTGCTCGCATCTGGCCGGCAAGGTGTTATCGGATGCGATCCAGGGCCAGGCCGAGCGCTATGACATCTTCGCCGCCCTGCCCCAGTATCCCTTCCCCGGTGGCCGGATGCTGCGGGTTCCCTACACCGCGATCGGTGCCGCCTACTACAACCTGCGGGACAAACTCGGTATCTGATACAGCCAGCAGGCCCGCAGCCTCACCCGAGGGGCTGCGGACTGCGGTTGGCGTAAAACTATAAATTAGAACAACAGGTCATCTCTATGAATACCAACCCCACCCTTACCGCTGAGGCGCTGGCACCGCAGCGTCAGCCGGACCTGTCCCGCCGCTCGAAGGCGATCCTGTTCTACAGCGCGATCATGGCCGGTTTTGCCTACCTTGGCTCGCTGCATTCCGGGGACGGCGGCTACGGGCTCTTCAGTCTGTTGCCGGCGGTACTGACCCTCTGTGTCGCGATCGTGACCCGCCGCTCACTGGAAGCTATCTTCGCCGGCGTCATTGCCGGTTTGATGCTGCAGAACCCGGTCGAGGTCGTTACCGGACTGGGCGATCTGTCGATGAGCGTGGTGATGAATGAAACCATCGCCTGGATCGTACTGGTCTGCGGCATGATGGGCGGACTGATCAACATTCTGGAGCGTGGTGGCAGCGTGGTCAGTTTCGGCGAGATTCTGGCCCGTCGTATCAAGACCAAGCGCGGCACCATGCTGACCACCTGCGCGCTCGGTATCCTGGTGTTTATTGACGACTATCTCAACTCACTGGCGGTATCGGCGTCGATGAAGACGCTGACCGACAAGTATAAAATCTCCCGCGAAAAACTGGCATACCTGGTCGACTCCACCGCCGCCCCGGTCTGCATTCTGGTACCGATCTCCACCTGGGCAGTCTACTTTGCCGCCCTGCTGGAGGAGAACGGCGCCACCGCTGCAGGGGACGGAATGTCGCTCTATATCGACGCTATCCCGTTTATGGCCTACGGCTGGATCGCATTACTGGTGGTATTCCTGGTCGCCGGTGGCGTGCTGGGCAACCTGGGGGCGATGAAACAGGCGGAGCGGCGTGCCCAGCAGGGCGAAACGATTCCGCCGGGCGTCGTCATGGATGGCTTCGACACCTCCGGGATCAAGCGGGTCTCGCCCATCGTGGGCCTGATCAACTTCCTGCTGCCGATGGCTGTGCTGGTGGGCGCCAGCGTCTACTACGAGATCGACCTGCTGCTGGGCGCACTGACCGCATCATTGTTCACCATGGTGCTGTACTACTGGCAGAGCCTGCTCAGCTTCGGCCAGCTGGTCGACTCCATGCTGGACGGCTTCAAGGTGATGCTGCACCCGATCGCCGTGGTCTGCGCCGGATTCATGCTGAAGGATGTGAACGACCAGTTGGGCATGACGCCGTATATCATCGACGCCCTGACCCCCTACCTGTCCAGGGAGCTGTTGCCGGCCCTGGTATTCGCGGTGATGGCGGCGGTGGTATTTGCCACCGGTTCCAGCTGGGGGGTATTCGTGGTCTCGCTGCCGATTGTGATCCCGATGGCACAGGCGCTGGACATGTCGATGCCGCTGACCGTGGGTGCACTGCTCTCCGCCTCCGCCTTTGGCAGCCACGCCTGCTTCTTCAGCGACTCAACGGTGCTCTCTGCCCAGGGCTCAGGCTGTACCTCGATGCAGCACGCCTGGACCCAGATCCCTTATGCGGTGCTGGGCGCAGCGATCACCTTCGTCGCATTCCTGATCCTGGGCTTCGCCTTTGCCTGATCCAGGTCGCTGCTTGCCTTATCCCCAGCCTGCAGCAGCGGGCCGGGGACTTTTTGCCCCGTTGCTGGGGACTTCGATCAGGGGGTTTCCGGAGAATAGTTGAAACGGGGATTGGTGAACGCCTGCAGGGTGAAGGCCGCTAGCGAAATAATGCCCCAGGTCAGGCCCAACACCACACCGACATCGACAATGCCGCGCCAGGGCTGGTCAAGATGGCGCACCAGCAGCACCAGTACGATGATGCCGCCGGTGAGGCAGAAACTGACGATCTGGCGCCGGCGCTGAGCGTGGAAAAAGCCCATGCAGAAGATAGGCGCCAGTATCATCCGCATCGGCGTAGCATTGCGGGAGAGATAACGGATACGCGCCGCGACCCGCGGCGAGAAGTTCTGCTGAAATCCTCGATAGCCCTCGGCAAAGCCCATGAACAGGATACTGAACGCCAGCGCCACCCAGTGATACCAGCTGAACCCCTGTACGGATAGATCCAGCGCCATCGCCCCGAGCCGATAGATGGCGCTGCCGAACAACAGACAGACACCGACAAAACCCCAGATAGCCGCAACAGCCCCCAACATTCACTCCACTCCAAATGGCATACCCATGACACGCGGCCATTATACCGCTACAGCCGGATGTCCGGTATCCGACTCGCGGAGTACGGTATTGCCCCAACCTTTAGCCCAACCGCCATTCTGGATCCCTGCACACCCAAAATAAAAAACCGCCTTCCCTGCGGGAAGGCGGTTTCGACAGACTCGCGTGCAGCGACCAAAGCGAGTCCCTTCGCTCTGGCCCGGATCTCCTGTTGCGAATCAGTAGCCCCGCAGCTGGTCGATATACTCGGGCAGGAACAGGGATATCTGCGGTATGTAGGTGATCAGGATCAGGAAGAACAGCAGCAGGCCGAGCCAGGGCAGGCAGGCCTTGATCACCCAGATCATGTCGCGTCCGGTAATACCGGCGGTGACGAACAGGTTCAGCCCCACCGGCGGCGTCAGCATGCCGATCTCCATGTTCACCACCATGATGATGCCAAGATGGATCGGGTCGATCCCGAGCTGCATGGCGATCGGGAACAGGATCGGCGCCATGATCAGCAGGATCGCCGACGGCTCCATGAAGTTACCCGCGATCAGCAGCAGGATGTTGACCACGATCAGGAAACCCCAGGCCGGCAGCCCCCATTGCACGATCACCTCGGCGATCTGGTGCGGGATACGTTCGGTGGTCAGCACATGGGCGAACAGCATCGCGTTGGCGATGATGAACAGCAGCATCATCGATACCTTGGCCGCATCGACCAGTACCTTACGCACCTCCGGGTGCCAGGCCGAACGCGGGAAGGCGAGCAGCATCTGCGCGCCGTTGCGCACCACCGCGCTGCCCATACCTTCGCTGTCCTTACGCCAGGCCACGCCCTTCAGCGGGCCGATATCGCGGTAACCCATCACTGCAATCAGGTAGGCATAGATCGCTGCCACCGACGCGGCTTCGGTCGGCGAAGCGATACCGCCGTAGATGGAGCCCAGCACGATGATGATCAGCATCAGTCCGCCGAGCGCGATCAGACCCGAACGCGCCAACTGACCGAAACCCGGGAAGGGTTGTGCCGGCAGTTTCATGATCCGCGCCGCGATGTAGATCGCGATCATCAGCAGCAGGCCCATCATGATGCCCGGGATGAAACCGGCCATGAACATGCGCGATGCCGAGACCTCGGTCGCCGCCGAGTAGACCAGCATGACGATCGACGGCGGGATCAGGATACCCAGGGTACCGGCGTTGGCGATAACACCGGCGCCGAACGCTTCCGGATAGCCGGAACGCACCATGCCGGCGATGACGATGGAGCCGATCGCCGCTACTGTCGCCGGCGAGGAACCGGAGACCGCCGCGAACAGCATACAGGCCATTACCGATGCCATCGCCAGGCCGCCACGGACATGACCGATCGCATCCACGGCGAAGTTGATCAGACGCTTGGCCACACCACCGGTGGAGAGAAAGGCCGATGACAGGATAAAGAACGGGATCGCCAACAGCGTGTAGTGCGAGGTGGTGGCCTCGAACAGCTTAAGTGCAATCGACGCCAGCGAGTCATTCGAAAACAGCAGGATCGTGGTCACGCTGGACAGCCCCAGAGCGATCGCGATCGGCATGCCCATCAGCATGCAGCCGAATAGCAGGATAAACAACATCGCAGTGGTCATGAGCGTGCCTCCTTCTCTTCCGCCGCTTTCAGTTCGCGAGCGATCTCCATGCTCTCCTCCGCCTCATCGGCGAAATGGAAGCCTTCCGCCTCTCCCTTGAACACCTTCCAGCCCAGTTGCAGAAAACGAATGACCAGCAAGCCGAAACCGATCAGCAGGATGGTGCTGGAGACCCATTTCGGCATCGGGATATCTTCCATCTCGATCCCGATCATCTTCATCTTCGTGATGTACACCCAGGAGCCGGCCAGGAACAGCATGCAGTAGCCGATGCAGAGCGCAACGCCCAGCAGCGTCACTGCGCGGTGAATTTTCGCCGGCAACATGCGGACAAACACATCGACACCGATGTGGGCGCCCACCTTGACGCCATAGGAGGCACCGAACAGGACGAACCACCCCGCCATCAGCAGCGTGGCTTCCTGTGCCCAGTGAATCCCGGCGTTAAAACCAAAGCGGGCAACCACTTCGGCGAATACGAGAAAGGTCATACCGACCAGCAGGAGCGACAAAATCGCTTCCTCGAGCTGCGAGACCAGATTACGTAGAGCCATGATGAAACCTCTATCCGACTTGGGCGTGCGTCAGACGCACAGGGGAGACCCCGGCCTTTCCTGTACATCCAGTGTGTGGTCACACCTGCCCACTGGTGATGAAAGGGGGCGTCAGCGCGCCCCCTTCTGGATAAGCGCCGGTCGGCGATTACTTGGCGTTGGCCTTGAGGGCTTCGTTGATCAGGTCCTGACCGATGTCGCTGGAGAACTGTTTCCACACCGGCTTCATCGCCTCAACCCACAGCTCGCGCTCGGCTTCGGTAATCTGCAGCACTTCGGAACGGCCGGAATCGATGATCTTCTGACGATCTTCGGCGGCCAGCTTGGCAGCTTCTTCGTTACCGTAAGCGATCGCTTCATCCAGAGCCTTCTTCACTTCGGCGCGCAGGTCGTCGTCCAGACCGTTCCAGAACTCGGCAGAGGTCACCACCATGTAGTCCAGCACACCGTGGTCGGTTTCGGTGATGTAGGACTGCACTTCGTGGAATTTCTTCGAGTAGATGTTGGTCCAGGGGTTCTCGGAGCCATCGATCGCCTTGGTCTGCATCAGCGTGAACACTTCAGAGAACGGCTTCTTCAGCGGCACACCACCGACAGCCTCGAACTGGGCGGCCAGCACGTCGGAGGTCTGGATACGGAACTTCTTACCCTCGGCATCGGCCGGTACGCGCAACGGTGAGTTGGCAGACAGCTGCTTCATGCCGTTGTGCAGGTAGCCCAGGCCAACATAGCCTTTCTTACGCAGGGAGTTCAGCAGCTCCTGGCCGGTTTCGCTCTGCTGGAAGCGGTCTACCGCACCCATATCGTTGAACAGGAACGGCAGGTCGAAGATCTGCAGCGCCGGAGTGTATTTCTGGAATTTGGACAGAGAGGGCGCAGCCATCTGCACGTCGCCGAGCAGCATCGCTTCCAATACCTTGTCGTCACCGAACAGCTGAGAGTTCGGGAACACGGATACGGTGACCTTGTCGCCCAGGCGCTGCTCGACGAGCTCCTTGAAGCGAATCGCCATCTTGCCTTTCGGGGTACTCTCGGCCACTACGTGGGAAAACTTGATTTCGACTGGGGCAGCGGTGACGGCCTGGGCACCGAAGGTCAGCGCGACGGTTGCGATAGCAGCGGTCAGTAGACGCATGGGACTTCTCCTGTGTTGCATTCTTAAAGTTATCGTAAGGTCTATTCGTTATCGTTCGGGTCTGTTTTCGACCCGTGGGCAACCGGAGATAAGCAGAATTGATACCAACACGTGCAAGTCCACAAAAAATAGTGAAAAAAATCTTTGTAATCAGTTAATTAAAATTCACCTATTAACATACGCTCAAATTCAGCGATTCAACAACAATGGCAAATCGGCGGAATTCCACACATCGCAAAAATCGAAATGAGTGGTTTTTCGCCACCCTGTCACGCGATTTTCACGCATTAGTGTTGTTGATTTGCACCAGATCATCATTTATTCAGTTGATTCGTGTTTAGAATTTACGCACCATGCCGTTAATCGAGAATAAGAAGGCCGTATAGCAGCGGAACAGGTGCGCAGTGAACAGAAGTTTATCCATCCAGACCAAAGTCAATCTCTCCCTTGTCGTGGTATTCCTGGTTGTATTCGTCAGCTCACTGACCGCAATCTACCGCAGCCAGACGTCACTCAGCCGCGATGTGGCCGAGTTCACGACCGTGGCCACGGCCGACTCCTATTTTGACAGCACCAATATCCTGATGCTCAGCGGTGCGATGCAGAACCGCGGCGCACTGCAGGACAAGATCCTCAGTAACGAATCCTTGACCGAGGCCCGCATTATCCGCGGCGATGCCGTGCGGCAGATGTACGGTCCGGGCGCCAAGGATGCGGTGGTAATGGATGATCTGGATCGCCGGGCCATGAAGGGCGAGCATATCGTCGAGGAGTTCGACGACGACCAGGGCCACCGCCTGACCGTGATCACGCCGATGAAGGCGATGAGTGAGTACAAGGGCACCAACTGTCTGCTCTGCCACCCGGTCGAGGAGGGCACTGTGCTTGGTGCAGTCCGCGTCACTTATGACTTTGCCAAGATCGATGAGGATATCCTGATCAACCTGCGCAACGTGGCACTGGTGGAGCTGGCCCTGTTCGTTGGCGGGGTACTGCTGATCGGCCTGATACTGCGCCGCATCGTGATCAAACCGATCAATGCGCTGTCCGATACCATGCACCAGATCGAACGCAACTCTGACCTGAGCCGACGGATCGAGATCCAGTCCAACGATGAGATGGGGCAGATGTCCGGCGCCTTCAACTCCATGCTGGGCAACTTCCAGAGCAGCATCCAGCATGTCAACGACACGGTATTGCAGCTCGCCAGCTCCAGTAGTCAGATCAACGCCATCGCCAGCCGTGCCATCGACGCCGCGCGTAGTCAGCAGATGCAGACCAGTGCCGTAGCCGCAGCAATGGAGCAGATGGAGGCGGCAACCAACAGCGTTGAAGCCAGCGCCGAGAGCACCGTATCCGCCTCCGACCTGGCACTGCAGGAGAGTACCGAGGGTACCGCAGTGACCCAGCAGGCGATCACGGCGATCGAATCGCTCAAGCGCAGCATCGAACGCGCCACCGACGTAATCGGCCGTCTGGATTCGCAGAGCCAGAACGTCGGCACCGTGCTCGAGGTGATTCAGAAAGTCGCTGAGCAGACCAACCTGCTGGCGCTGAACGCTGCCATCGAAGCCGCCCGCGCCGGCGAGCAGGGCCGCGGCTTCGCGGTTGTTGCCGACGAGGTGCGCACCCTGGCCAGCCGCACCCACAACTCGACCGAAGAGATCAACAAGATCATCAGCGACCTGCAGATCGATGCCAAAGACGCCGTCGATGTCATGCGCACCGCACTGGACGATGCCGGTAAAGGCTTCGAGCAGGTGCAGCGCACCGCCCACGCGTTGAACAACATCACCGAAGAGGTCAGAGTGATCAATGATATGAACCACCAGGTGGCCAGTGCCGTGCGCGAGCAGACCCAGATGGCCGCAAGCGTTGAACAGAGCATCAGCGAGATCAACGCCAGCGCGGAAAATACCTCATCCCGCGCGCAGGAGCTGTCCAGCGTATCACTGCACCTGACCGACCTGTCCAAACAGCTGGAGCAGATGGTCAGCCGCTTCAAGCTCTAAAACGCAAGTGGCGGAGATCCGCCACTTTTACCGAGACAGCAAAAAGCCCGCATGATGCGGGCTTTTTGCTGTTATCCGCCGCCTGTTCAAGCCTTGTAATCGCTCTTGTCCAGCCCGTACTTTCTCATCTTGTCGTACAGGGTCTTACGCGGCAGGCCCAGTGCCTCGAGGGTATCCTTGATCGAGCCGCCATGATTGGACAGCTCGGTATGGATCAGCATCCGTTCGAAGCGCTCCACCTGCTCCGGCAGCGTCAGTCCGTTACCACCACCGCTGCCGATGATCGGACGGTTGTCGAAGTCGAAGGTGCAGGACTCGCCCAGCAGCACATAGCGCTCGGCCAGATTGCGCAGCTCGCGCACGTTACCGGGCCAATCGTGCAGCAACAGGCTGTGCATCCGCTCCGCCGACAGCTCAACCACCTCGCGTCCGTAAAGTGCCGCCGCCACCAGCGTGAAATGCTGGAACAGCAGCGGAATATCGTCACGTCGCTCACGCAGCGGCGGGATATCGATGCGTACGACATTGAGCCGGTAATAGAGGTCTTCGCGGAACTCGCCCGCCTCCGCCAGCCGTTTCAGATCGACCTTGGCCGCGGCGATGACGCGGATATCGAGCGGAATCAGCTTGTTGGAGCCCAATCGCTCGATCATTCGCTCCTCGAGCACGCGCAACAGCTTGATCTGCAACGACATCGGCATGCTTTCGATCTCATCGAGGAACAGGGTGCCGCCGTGGGCATGCTCGAACTTGCCGATCCGCTTGTTTTTGGCGTCGGTAAAGGCGCCGGCCTCGTGTCCGAACAGTTCACTTTCGATCAGGTTTTCCGGTACTGCACCGCAGTTGATGGCGACGAAGTTTTTCAGCCGTCGAGGACTGCGCTCATGAATATAACGCGCGACCAGGTCCTTGCCGGAACCGGTTTCCGCCAGCAACAGCACATCGGCCGGCGTCTCCGCGACGGTATTGCACAACCGGCGCAGCGCCACCATGCGCGGATTGTTGCCGACCAGGCGTGGACCCGGCGCATTCTGGCTCTCCAGCTCCTGGCGCAGGCGCCGGTTTTCCAGCGTCAGCCGGCGCTTATCCAGCGCGCGGCGTACGGTGTCGAGCAGAAATTCGGAGGCGAAGGGTTTTTCGATGAAATCGTAAGCCCCGTCGCGAATGGCGGTGACCGCCATCGAGATATCACCATGGCCGGTGATCAGTATCACCGGCAGCTCCGGGTCCACTCCCCTGACCTGCTTCATCAGCTCCAGGCCATCGATGCCGGGCAGGTTGATGTCGGTGACGATGACCCCGGGCCAGTTCTCGTCGATCCGCTCCAGCACCCCCTCGGCACGCTCCAGCGTCTCGACCTCGTACCCCTCCAGCTCCAGCGTTTGCCCGGCGGCGAGACGGATATGCTTCTCGTCATCGACCAGCAGCACCGGCGAACCGGTACCGCTTTCAATCCTGTTCATCGCTTCTCTCCGACGGATGGGTGGTCATTTCTGGACGCACGCCACGAGGCAGCTCGATAGTGAAAATCGCGCCGCCCTGAGGATGGTTGGCCGCACTGAGCCGTCCGCCCAAGGTCTCGATGATACGGTGCGATATCGATAAACCCAAGCCCAGCCCCTGGCCCGATTTCTTGGTGGTAAAGAAGGGTTCGAAGATCCGTTCCAGGTCCGCTTCCGCGATACCCGGTCCTTGATCACGTATCGACAGCCGCAACCACTTTCCTTCGACCTCAACCCCGATATCGATGCGGCGTGTTTGCACCTGCTCCATCGCATGCACCGCATTGGAGAGCAGATTCACCAGCACCTGTTCCAGGCGCAGGATGTCACCCAGCACGTAGTAGTCCGACAGCCGCGGCGGCCAGTTGACCTTGACCTGTTCCTTCTCGAAATGCCCGTACATCAGCGACATGGCGCCATCACGCACCGTCTGCAGACAGACCAGATCGGTACTGCCACTGCTCTTGCGCGCAAACTCCTTGAGCGGATGGATGATGCGACTCATGCGCTCGGTCAGGCCGCTGATCTCCACCAGATTGGCATCCACTGTTTCCAGTTTGCCGCGCTTGAGGAAGGCCCGTGCATTGTCGGAATAGTTGCGAATCGCCGTCAGCGGCTGGTTCAGTTCATGGTTGATACCGGCGGACATCTGCCCGATCACCGCCAGCTTGGCGGTCTGAATCAGTTCGTTCTGAGTCTGGCCATGCTGCTCCATCTCCTCCAGCAGCTTGGCATTGGCATGACTGAGGTCGGCAGTGCGCTCCTGCACACGGCTCTCAAGCTCCTCATGCGCCGCCTTCAGCGCGCGCTCCTGGGCCTTGCGCTCCGTCAGGTCGTGCAGGGTAACGATGTAGTGCCGGGCACTGGCCAGCCGCATGCGATTGATGTACACCTCCAGCGGAACCTCGGAGCTGTCGTGTCTCAGGCCGGTGGCTTCAACTGCCAACAGGTCGGGCTGGTCAGGCTCATCGGAGAGGATATGGCGCCAACAGGCAGCGCGGTCCTCCTGCGCCAGCAGTTGGCTGAAGTAGTGGCCCCGCAGCTGTGCCAGAGAGTAACCGAACAGATGCTCGGTGGTGGGGTTGATCGACTCGATGCAGCCGCTCTCATCCAGCATTACCAGCCCGGCATGGGTGTTGTCGATGATCGCCCGCACCCTGGCCTCGTTTTCCTCCAGGGCCAGCATCTCACGCTGCTGAAAACTGGCTCGCTCCTTGATGATTCGCCGGCGCGCCAGCAGGAACAGCACCAGCAGCGCAATTGCCGCAGTGCTGAAACCGACCAGCAGCAGGTTTTCCACCATCGCCGCCTCAACCGGCTCAAGGCTGGCCAGTACGGACACCGATAACCCGAAGCCCGGCACCGCTTTGCGCTGATGCAGGAATTGGCGCGGTTTCAGCCCGTCCAGTGCCTCATTCTCGATCTGACGACTGTCGAGCAGCGTGATCAGTTCGCCATCACGCTCAAGCTGCTCGCGCTTTATGATATCCAGTGACGTGAGCCGAACATCGCCGTAGCGCAGGCTATCGACGATCCGTTGCATATCCTCGGTCGACAGCGGCTGCAGGGCGCGAAATTTCCACTGCGGACGCGTCGAGATGAAGATGATGCCATCCGGGTCGGTGACCAGCAGCTCGATCTGCGAGTTGCTCCAGTGCTGCTCCACGTCATGCAGATCCACCTTAACCACCACAACACCCACTACCTCGCCCGCATCACTCAGGGGATAGGAGAAGTAGTATCCGCGCCGTTTCGATGTCGTGCCGAGCGCGAAGTAGCGCCCCTCTTCCCCCTTTAGTGCATCCTGGAAATAGGGCCGGAAACTGAAGTCGCGACCGATGAAGGTGGCTTCCGAGCGCCAGTTGCTGGCCGCCACCGTAACCCCCTTGGCGTTCATCAAATAGGCGTCGGTGGTGCCCATCACCGTGTTAACCTGCTCCAGGTAGAGGTTGGCGCGCTGTATCGCCTGCTCTCCGTGCCCTGCATCGAGCGCCGACATCAGCTCGGAGTGGGTCGCCAGCAGGTGTGGCAGGTCCTTATAGCGGTCCAACCGCTGTTGCAAGCTTTGCAGGTAGCGGTCAAGATGGGACTCCGCACTTTGCTGCAGCTCCTCTATAGCCTGTTGCCGGCTGAGCACCGCTGTCTCGACCAGCAGCAGCACAAACAGCATCAGCAGCAAGATGATCAGCAGGGGTCTGTATGCCCTGAGCGAATTCAGGGGGTGGCCGGATTCAACCGCCATGCAACCGGATCTCCCAAAATGCAGTAAAGTGAAAGCGCAGCCAATAACGCATTCGACAGGCAGCTAGTAGCGCATTCAATAGCTAGTAGCGCAATCTATAGAAAGTGCCGTGACTTGAAATTGAAAAGGCTCAATTTTACTTTAGTCACGCCAAGCCGAATAGGCGATTCTCCCTCCAAGCAGAGACCGACCCATGCAGAAACGTACCAAGATCGTAGCCACCCTGGGACCCGCCACCGACAAACCCGGCGTGCTGGAGCAGCTTATCCAGGCCGGCGTCAACACCGTGCGTCTGAACTTCTCCCACGGCAGTGCCGACGATCATCGCCAGCGCGTCCAGGCTGTACGCGACGCCAGCCAGAAACTGGGCATCTCGGTCGCAACACTGGGCGATCTGCAGGGGCCTAAAATCCGTATCGCCCGCTTTGCGCAGGGGCCGATCGAGCTCAACATCGGTGACCGCTTCACCCTCGATGCCGCGCTCGACACCAATGCCGGCGATCAGCACGCGGTCGGGATCGACTATAAGGCGCTGCCACAGGATTGTGTCACTGGCGACATCCTGCTGCTCGACGATGGCCGAGTACAGCTGCGTGTCACCGCTATCGAGGACAGCCGAATCCATACCGAAGTCACCATCGGCGGCAAGCTGTCCAACAACAAGGGAATTAACCGCCAGGGCGGCGGTCTGTCGGCGGCGGCACTGACCGACAAGGACAAGGCCGACATCAAGGTCGCGGCCGAGCTGGAGCTGGACTACGTCGCGGTTTCCTTCCCCCGCTCCGGTGCCGATCTGGAGCAGGCGCGACAGCTGCTGGATGCCGCCGGCAGCCGGGCAGAGATCATCGCCAAGGTGGAGCGCGCTGAAACCGTGGCCACGCCGGAAGCCCTGGATGAGATCATCCTCGCCTGTGACGGCGTCATGGTCGCCCGCGGCGACCTGGGCGTAGAGATCGGTGACGCCGAGTTGATCGGCGTGCAGAAACATATCATCCGCCGCGCCCGCGAGCTGAACCGCGTGGTGATTACCGCGACCCAGATGATGGAAACGATGATCACCAGCCCGATGCCCACCCGAGCCGAAGTGTTCGACGTGGCCAACGCCATTCTGGACGGTACCGACGCGGTGATGCTGTCGGCCGAAACCGCCGCCGGCAGCTACCCGGTGGAGGTGGTGGAAGCGATGACCCGCATCTGCCAGGGTGCCGAGAAACACCAGCTGTCACGTCCGGCGCCGACCCAGCCGGATACCCCCTGCACCAGCACCGACGAATCGATCGCGCGCTCGGCGATGTACACCGCCAACAGCCTGCCCACGGTGAGGGCGATCATCTGCCTGACCGAGTCCGGCTCCACACCGTTGTGGATGTCCCGTATCCGCTCCGGACTGCCGATCTACGCTCTGACCCGCAACGAGCAGACCATGCGCCGTGTCGCCCTCTATCGCGGCGTCGAGCCGATGTTCTTCGATGCCACCGCGGTCAGCGAGCAAGAGCTCAACCGCGAACTGCTGGCGGTGCTGGTCGCCGCCGACAAGATCGCCAGCGGCGACACCGTACTGCTGACCCGTGGCCAGCAGCTCGGAGTCCACGGCGGCACCAACTCTCTGCAGATCATCCAGGTGCCCTGAGCGGGGCGCCTCCGCAAGTACTCTGAGGACAACCACTGCCGATGCAGATTGAACAACGACTGGCCGCCGACCTGGGTGTCGACGCGGCCCGGGTGCGCGCCGCCGTCGCGCTACTCGACGAGGGAGCCAGCGTGCCCTTTATCGCCCGTTACCGTAAGGAGGCGACCGGCGCTCTGGATGACACCCAGCTGCGTGAACTGCATGCCCGCTTGGGCCAGCTTCGTGAGCTGGAGAACCGCCGCGATACGATCCTGCGTCAGCTCGGTGACAGCGGCCAGCTCAGCGACGAGCTGAGAAACAGCCTGCTTGCCGCTGACAGTCGCGCCCGGCTGGAAGATCTCTACGCCCCCTATCGTCCGAAGCGGCGCAACAAGGCGCAGGAGGCACGTGAGGCCGGTCTGGCCCCGTTGGCCGATGCATTGCTGAGTAACCCGGCGCAAAACCCGGAAACCGCCGCCCGTGCCTATATTGCGCCGGACAAGGGGGTCAACGATGTCGACTCCGCTCTGGACGGTGTCCGTCATATCCTGATCGAACAGCTGTCCGAGGCCGCCGACCTGGTGGCATCGCTGCGCAAGGCGCTCTGGCAGCAGGGGCTTTTGCACACCCGTGCCGCGCGCGGCAAGGCAGACCCGGACAGCAAGTTCCGCGACTACTTCGACTACGCTGAGCCGATCGCCCGTATCCCCTCCCATCGCGCCCTGGCCCTGCTGCGTGGCGAACAGGAGGGGATCATAAAATATAAGCTGGTGCTGCCCGAGGGCCAGGAGAACCTGGGCCTGGAGCTGATCCAGCGCCACTGGCGGCTGCGGCCGCACAGCCTTTCCGCGTGGATGCAAGCAACGCTGGAGCAGTGCTGGAGCCGCAAACTGCAGCCGCAACTGGAGAACGAGCTGGTCAAGCGTCTGCGCGAGCAGGCGGAAACCGCCGCCATCGAGGTGTTCGCCCGCAATCTGCACGATCTGCTGCTGGCCTCCCCTGCCGGCGCCCGGGTGACGCTGGGACTGGATCCGGGCCTGCGCACCGGCGTCAAGGTGGCGGTGATCGACCGCACCGGCCGACTGCTTGAGCATACCGCGATCTATCCCCATGCGCCGCGCAACCAGTGGGACCAGTCGCTGGCAACCCTGGCCCAGCTGTGCCGTCGTCATCAGGTTGAGCTGATCGCCATCGGCAACGGCACCGCCTCAAGGGAAACCGAGCAGCTGGCCAAAGAGCTCGCCGGCCGCGAGACCGGCTTGAAGTTGCAGCCGGTGCTGGTCAGCGAAGCGGGGGCGTCGGTCTACTCCGCGTCCGAGTTGGCCGCGCAGGAGTTTCCCGACCTGGACGTCAGCATTCGCGGTGCGGTGTCGATCGCCCGTCGTCTGCAGGACCCTCTTGCGGAGCTGGTCAAGATCGATCCACGCTCGATCGGAGTCGGCCAGTACCAGCACGACGTGGACCAACAGCAGCTCGCCAACTCGCTGGAAGGGGTGGTCGAGACCTGCGTCAACCATGTCGGCGTCGACCTCAATACCGCCTCCAGCGCCCTGCTACGCCATGTATCCGGGCTCAATGCGGGCCTGGCCGACAGCATTATCGCCTGGCGCGACGAATATGGCGCCTTCCGCAACCGCCAGCAACTGCTCAAGGTCAAGCGCCTGGGCCCCAAGGCGTTCGAACTCTGCGCCGGTTTTCTGCGCATCCGCGATGGCGAGGAGCCGCTGGACAACTCCGCGGTCCATCCCGAGTCCTACCCGCTGGTGAAGCAGATCGCAGCGGCCGCAGGCCTAGATCAGCGTCAACTGCTGAACCAGCCGGAGCGATTGCGCCAACTCGATCCGGGCCGGTTTGTCAGCGAGCGCTTTGGGCGCTATACCGTCAGTGATGTATTCACCGAACTGGAAAAACCCGGCCGGGATCCACGCCCCGAGTTCCGCTCCGTGCAATACCAAGAGGGGGTGTCCACCCTGGCCGACCTGAGCCCGGGTATGCGTCTGGAGGGCGTGGTCACCAACGTCACCCAGTTCGGCGCATTTGTCGATATCGGTGTACATCAGGATGGCCTGGTGCATATCTCCGAGCTGGCCGACCGTTTCGTCAAGGACCCACACGAGGTGGTGACCAGCGGCCAGATTGTCGAGGTGCGGGTACTGGAGGTCGATGAACGACGCAAACGGATAAGTCTGAGCATGAAACAGCAGGACAATACGCAGAGGCAAGCTGAAAACAAAAACAGCAAACCCTCGCCGCGCCCACAACCGGCACCAACCCGCGAGGGCAGCCTGGGTGAGCGTCTGCGTGCGGCGGGCATCAAGCCCAAGCGATAGGCATCGGAGCATGGCCCTGCAATGGCCGGCGGCTGTATAATCCCCGGCCTTAATACCACTAACAGGAATCTGACCAGTGCTGGCAACCCTGGAAAAACATCTGGACCTCCTGGTCGCCAACGGCCAGGCCAAGCTACTGACCCAGCTCAACCACGGGATCGAAAAGGAGGGGCTCCGGGTCGATCCCCAGGGCCATCTGGCGCAGACCGATCATCCGCGCGCGCTGGGTTCGGCACTGACTCACCCGCAGATTACCACCGACTATTCCGAAGCGCTGCTCGAGTTCATCACCCCGGTCTGCGATTCCCCGGCACAGGCGCTGGAACAGCTGGCGAACCTGCACCGTTATTGCTTCGATAATCTGGGCGCAGAAGAGCTCTGGGCGGCCAGCATGCCCTGCGATATCGCCTCAGAGGCACAGATCCGTATCGCCGAGTATGGCCGCTCCAACGTGGGCCAGCTCAAGCACATCTACCGCGTCGGGCTCGAGCACCGCTACGGCAAGATGATGCAGACCATCGCCGGCATCCACTACAACTTCTCCCTGCCCGAGACCTTCTGGCCGGTGTATCAGAGTCTGATCGGCGAAGCCGGCGACAGCAACGCCTTTCAGTCGGCCGGGTATTTCAAGCTGATCCGCAACTTCCGCCGCTACAGCTGGCTGCTGCTCTATCTGTTCGGCGCCTCGCCGGCGCTGGCCGCCAGCTTCATGCAGGGGCGCCAGCATCAGCTGGAGCAGATGGGGCAGCATACGCTCTACCTGCCCTATGCAACCTCTCTGCGCATGAGCGACCTGGGCTACTCAAACCGTGCCCAGTCGACGTTGAACATCTGCTTCAACCATCTGAATACCTATGCCAACTCGCTGAGCCAGGCGATCCGCACGCCTCACCCTGCCTATGAGCAGATCGGCGTACTGACCGACGGCCGCTACAAACAGCTCAACACCAATCTGCTGCAGATCGAGAATGAGTACTACAGCGATATCCGCCCGAAACGGGTTACCCGTTCCGGTGAAAAGCCGGTACAGGCGTTGATTGCCAGAGGCGTGGAGTATGTCGAGGTCCGCAACACCGACATCAACCCGTTGCTGCCGCTCGGCATCGATCTGGAGCAGGCCCGCTTTATGGATGCATTCCTGCTCACCTGCCTGCTCTGTTCAGACGAGTTGGTCAGCGATCGCGAGTGCGAACGGATCGCCGTTAACCATCAACGAATCGTCAATCGCGGCCGTGAACCCGGCCTGACCCTGTTCTGCGAACAGGGCGAGCACAGCGTTGCCGAACGCGGCCGGATCATTCTCAACCAGGTTCGCCGTACCGCGGAGGTTCTGGATAGCGTCGCGTCCAGCAGCGAGTACTGCCGTGCGGTGGATGCTCAGTACGCCAAACTGCAGGAACCGGACCTCACGCCATCGGCACAGGTGCTGTCCGCGATTCGCGAGCATGGAGAGGGTTATGCGTCCTGGGTATTGGCGCAAAGCCGCCGTCACCGCAGCACGCTGAGTGCCGAGCCGCTGTCGCAAGCCCAGCAGCTTAGGTTTAAGGAGGTATCGGCCCGCTCGCTGCAGGAGCAGACCGAGATCGAAGCCGGCGACAGCCTGGATTTCGATCAGTATCTGGCGCAATACCTGGCCCAGTAGTCGAACTCAGGGAGTCTACGGGCTCCCTGCTTACTGGGCTCTTACTGCCCTCTTATTGAACTACGAGGCTGGTGAAAAAGAGATCGGTAACAAAAGACTCGCCCGTCTCTTCACGCAGCATGTCCTGAATCAGGTTCAACGCTTCGCCGGCCAGCACCTGCTGCGCGGCGACCGTCCCCACGCTCTCCTCGGTCTGAGCACTGAACAGAAACACCAGGTCGTTGCGGATCTGTGCCATATGGGCATTGACCGCATGATGCGCATCGGACGAGTCCACCTGAATGGTCACCTCCGCCTTGAGAAAACGCAGGTTATCGGCACTGCCGAAGTTGGTCACGAACGGCTTGAGCTCGATATAGCTTATGTAGTCCGACTTACCGTCGCCCTCGGCCGCCCAGAGCGCGGGGGATACCAGGCTAGACATGATTGCAACAACCAGAGACAGCACTCTGAGCATTCGTTCTCCCCTTTGATGCTAACGTCAAGCGTCCGAGTATAGCGACTCGGACCGGCAACCGATAGCGCCACTCCAGGGCGGTTGCACCGGAATTGGGCTTGGCATTACTATTGATCCACACTAATAGGGGAGGATGCGCCATGCTGGAAAAATGCCGCGATGCGAAAGAGCGCTGGGGCGGTGTCAGCGACATCATCGACCACTGGCTGGAACAGCGCCAACAGTTGATCAGGACCCTGTTTTCGCTATCGGACTGTGAGATAGGCGAGCAGCTCAACTCGCAGCTGACACTGTTCTGCGATCAGTTGATGGACTACCTCTCATCAGGCCATTTCGAAGTTTACGAGCAGTTGCTACGTGAAGGCAGTGAGTTCAACGACGGCAGCGTCGATAAGGTGCAGGACCTGTTCCCGAAAATCCAGCCGACCACCGACACGGCATTGGATTTCAACGATAAGTACGGGGCTTTCGAGGCCCCGACACTGCGTGATATCCGTGATTTCGCCATGGACCTGTCGCAGTTGGGCGAGGTGCTTGAAGATCGTTTCGAGCTCGAAGACCAGCTGATCGAAATCCTTCACAACGCACACCGTCCGGTGGCGAAAGAGGCGTGAGCAGAGCGTCTCTGGCGCTGATCGCCGCGCTGCTGCTGACCGCTTGCAGCAGCGGCGATGAACCCGCAAGCTCTCACGTCTACACCAGCCAGGGCGTTTACAGCGCCACCCTGTCGCAAGACAGCCACTACGCGATTCTGGGCTCCAATCGCCACGGCGGCAGCCTGTGGGATGTCCAGCGCCATGAGCGGCTGTACGACTGGAACCACCGACAGGGTGAATACACCAATATCGTCGACTCAAAGTTCTCACCGGACAACCGTTTTGCCGTCACCGCCGGTAGCCTGGACCTGGTATTGTGGAACACCGGAAGCGGACAGCCGATCTGGTATTGGAGCGCGCCGTCAGAGATCCTCTCGGTGGCACTCTCGCCCGGCGGCGACTTCGCGCTGCTCGGCCTCGCCAATCACCAGGCGGTCTATTTCGATATCAAGAATGGTGGCATCCGGCGCAGCCTGCTGCACCCGGCACGGATTCGCAGCGTGGCCCTCGATGGCAGCGCCAGCCTTGCCCTGACCGGTGCCGACGACTACAAGGTACGTCTGTGGAGTATGGCCACCGGCGAAGAGCTGCACAGCCTTGCTTTCGGCAACACCGTGGATACCGTAGCCCTGTCCAATGACGGTCGCTTCGCCTTCAGCTCAGCCACACTGGATCTGGCCTACATCTGGGACACCCTCAGCGGCGAGATAATGCACACCCTTAGCGGTGACGAAGCGTTATGGAAACGCCGGGTCAGCTATATCAGCGCGCGCTTCTCCGCAGACGGCCAACAGCTGCTGACCGGCACCGCCTCGGGTATGGTGCAGCTGTGGAATGTCGGCACTGGCAAGGAGTTGCGCAGCTGGCGCATCGACAAACGCGAGGCATATGGCCCGACCAGCACCGGAGTGGAAGCGGTCGGTTTCGGCAATGATGGTCGCTACTACGCGATCGGCACCAATGGTCTGCTTAACGTCCTGCGCTAACACCCTATGGTATACAGTTTCGCCCGCCGGGGCCCATAAGCCTGCGCGGATAGACAGCGCGGATAGACAGCCCCGCCGATAAACAGAAACGGCCGCTAGGCGGCCGTTTTCAAAGCGGTGGGCAGGCTTGGCTTACTCAGACTTGGCTTCGCCTTCGGCGGCCGGGTTAATCTCCAGCAACTCAACCTCGAACACCAAGGTCTCATTGGGGCCGATGGCGTTACCCATGCCGCCGGGACCGTAGGCCAGATCAGCCGGGATCACCAGGCGTGCCTTGCCGCCCTCTTTCATCAGCTGCAGCCCTTCGGTCCAGCCCGGAATCACGCCATTAAGTGGGAAGGAGACAGGCTGATTGCGCGAGTAGGAGCTGTCGAACTCGGTACCGTCGATCAGCTCGCCGCGATAGTGAACCTTAACCGTATCGGACTCACTCGGGCTCTTGCCGCTACCGGCGGTGAGCTCTTCGTACTGCAAGCCGGAATCGGTGGTTTTGACACCTTTCTTCTTGCCATTATCCGCCATGTATTTCTCGCCGGCGGCCTTGTTGTCATCGGCTATCTTAGCGAAGGCAGCACGCTGCTCCTCCATCTTGCGCTGCTGGAACGCCTGCATGACGCCACCGATCTGCTCCTCGTTCAGCAGAGGCTCCTTACCGGAATAGACGGTTTCGATGCCATCGCGAAAGGACTCGATATCCAGATTTTCGACATCCATCTTCAGTTTCTGGCCGAGGATCAGCCCCAAGCTGTAGCTCAGTTTTTGCTCATCGGTGGTCAACTCCTCGGCCTGCAGCGCCGGTGCTGACAACAGAGCGCCTGAGAGGGCTACAGCGAGTATGGTCTTTTTCATTCTCGATTCCTTAACGATTGAACGCATGTGCAGTGTTAGTCGGTCATTAAACGTGAAAGTTCATCCGCTGACCAGAGGATCGGCCAAGGCCGCGTTGATCAGCACGGCTACCTGGTCATCAAATCGGCGCAGATCGTCTACCCCAGACTCGACCAACACCAGCTCCAGATTAGCTCTTGCCAACGCCTCTCCGGCCGCCGCACTGGGCAGAGCCAGCGCCGACAACCCCTCCCACAGCAGCATCAGCTCGACCTGCTCGCACGCCAGTTCAGCCTTGCGCAATGCGCTGTAGCAGGGCTCCAGCTCCGCACGCTCGCCTTTACGGGTACGGACCCGGTAACGCAGCGCGCGTAGCGGGTAGGTAATCTCCCGCTGCCAATCCAGTGCCTCGCCAGCCAACAGCTCCGGCACCAGCCGCCTGCCTTGCTGTGCCAGGTAACAGGCCATCAGCAACCGGTTGATACTGCACCCGGCCCGCTGCAACTGCAACGCTGCCGTCTCGACACCGGGCAGTGCGTAAAGACGCAGAGCAGTCTGCCAGAGTGGGTTGTTCAGCGACACAGGCTCTCCATTATCTGCGCAGTTCGAGCCGCAGGTACTGGCGCTAGCCCGGGCTGGCGCTGTACTATTCGCGGCCATGATTCAGATCCAGAACCTAAGCTTACATCGCGGTGCACTGCCCCTGCTAGAGCGGGCCAACCTGACCCTGCATGCGGGTTGGAAAGTGGGCATCGTCGGCAACAATGGCGTCGGCAAATCGAGCCTGTTCAAACTGCTGCTCGGTCAGCTCCAGGCCGACGCCGGTGAACTGTCGCTACCGGCAGGGCTGTCGATCGCCCATATGGCGCAGGAGGTCAGCTCCACCGAGTGCTCGGCGCTGGAATACATTCTTGATGGCGACGCTCGCCTGCGCCAGATCCAGGCACAGCTGGCGGAGGCCGAAGCCCAGCACCTGGCCGGCCGGATAGGCGAACTGCACGCCGAGCTGGAAGCGATCGACGGCTATCGGGCCGAATCCCGCGCCCACCTGCTGCTCGATGGCCTGGGCTTCATGCCCGGCGATGCCGAGCGACCGGTAAACAGCTTCTCCGGCGGCTGGCGCATCCGCCTGAACCTGGCTCAGGCGCTGATGTGCCGCTCCGACCTGCTGCTGCTCGACGAGCCGACCAACCACCTGGATCTGGATGCCACCATCTGGCTCGAGCAGTGGCTTCGCCTCTACCCAGGCACCCTGCTGCTGATCTCCCACGACCGTGACTTCATCGACTCTGTGGTCGGCCATGTGGTGCATATGCACAACCGCTCGCTGGACCTGTACAAGGGCAACTACAGCGCGTTCGAGCGTATGCGCGCCGAGAAACTGTCGCAACAGCAGGCTGCCTACGACAAGCAGCAGGCGCGTATCGAGCAGATCGAGAGCTTCGTGCGCCGGTTCAAGGCAAAAGCGTCCAAGGCGAAGCAGGCGCAAAGCCGGATCAAGGAGCTGGAGCGGATGGAGCAGCTATCGCCTGCCCATATCGACAGTCCGTTCAGCTTCCAGTTCGACTGTTCCGACAAGGTCTCCTCGCCGCTGCTGACCCTGTACGATGCCGATCTGGGTTACCCCCATCGCACCGTGCTGCACGATATCGCGCTGACGTTGACGCCGGGCGAGCGGATTGGCCTGCTCGGTCACAACGGTGCCGGCAAGTCGACGCTGATCAAGAGCCTGGTCGGCGACCTGGCCCTGTGTCGCGGCGAGCGCCATGAGAGCGAACACCTGGCGATCGGCTACTTCGCCCAGCACCAGCTTGAAGCGCTGGATCTGGACGCATCTCCGCTGTTGCACCTGCAACGTATATCACCGAAGAGTTCCGACCAGGAGCTGCGTAACTTCCTCGGCAGCTTCGGTTTCATCGGCGACCAGGCGCTGGATCCGGTGAAGACCTTCTCCGGCGGTGAAAAAGCGCGGGTGGCCCTGGCCCTGATCGCCTGGCGTAAGCCCAATCTGCTGTTACTCGACGAACCCACCAACCATTTGGATCTGGAGGTACGTCACGCACTTACATTGGCCCTGCAATCTTTTGACGGCGCACTGATCCTGGTCTCGCACGATCGCCACCTGATCCGCAATACCGTCGATCAGTTTCTGCTGGTGGCCGATGGCAAGGTGGAGGAGTTCAAGGGTGACCTGGATGACTACCACCAGTGGCTTAGCCAACAGCGGCGTCAGCAGGAGGCCCCCTCATCCGAACTCCGAGACAATCGTTCGCTGAGCGCCGCCGAGCGCAAGGAGCAGAAACGGCGCGAAGCGGACAATCGCGCGCGCTTACGTCCGTTACGCAAGACGGTAGAGAAGCTCGAGAAGGAGCTGGAAGGGGTTAACGCTGCGCTGACCGAAGTGGAGGCCCAGCTGGCCGACCCGGTCCTTTACGACGACAGCCAGAAGCTGCAACTCAAGCAGTTGCTGGCGGAACAGGCCAAGCTGGTGCAGCAGCAGCAAACACTGGAAGAGTCCTGGCTCGAGCAGCTGGAAGCACTGGAGCAGCTGGAAGCAGAGCTGAGCGACGCCGGCTAAGCGCTCAGCTCCGGATATGGATCAGATTAGGCACGCGCCCGACTCAGGGTGCGCGTCAGCTCGTTGAGGTCGTCCTGATAGCCGAGCAGCTCCTTGATGGCATCGTCGGCCTGCTCCAGGCTCAGCCCCAGACTTTCGCACAGCTCAGGATCCAGGCTGAATATCGGCCCGTCGGCCAGCCCCTCGCGACGCAGCAGCTGTTTGCTCAGCTGCAGCAGACACGCATAGGTTGAGCACTCGCCCTCGGGCTCCTCACACTGCTGCTGGCGGATCGCCGAATAGACCTCGTCCGGCAGGTTCCAGCTCTCCAGCAACCAGCCGCCGATCTGATCCCGTGTCACATTCAGCACCTGCTGCTCGATCAGCACCGGCTCCAGATGGGGGTTAGCTTCGACATAGCGTGACAAGATCGCCAGTTGGGGCTGAAACAGGTGGCCCAAGACCAGATAACCGAAGTTGTGCAGCAAGCCGACCAGATAGGCCAACCCCACCTTCGGCCGCTTATCCAACGGCAGCTTGCGCGCGAGTTTCTCGCACAGCGTCGCGGTATAGATCGACTGCTGCCAATAGGGGGTTGAGCCCCGGGGCATCTCCTCCGGCACTTTCAGTACCTGCCCCATGGCGATACCCAGTGCCAGATTGACCACCAGATCGAAGCCAAGCACGCGGATGATCGCTTCATCGATCGAGTTGACCTTGCCCGGTGCTGCGTAATAGGGGGAGACCGCCCAGCTCATCACCTGTGCCGACAGACTGGGATCCAGACGCACCACCGGTACCAGTTGATCCACACCCGCATCCGGGTCGGAGCGCAACATGATGATCTTCTGTGTGGTCGGTGCCAGCGCCGGCAGGCCCAGGGTATCTTCCAGCCGCTGCTGGACCCTCAACGCCGTGAAACGCTCGACGGCGCGCGTGATGGCGACCACATCCTCACCACCTCCCGGCCGTTTGCGCATGCGTCCATATTCCGGCGTTACCGCGATAGTACCGAACTGGACCTGCTGATCCTCAGCCACCCCATATGGCCATACGAACGTCAGCCCGCTGGTCAATTCACAGAGCAGCAACTGCGCACGTCCCTCAAGGGCGGCGTCGATAACCAGCGGAAAGCTCTGCATCAGCCGCTGCTGCCCCTGTTCGCTCTGCAGCCCCTGCTGCGCGAAAAAACGCTCGGCGTCTTCGCCACGAACCGCCTGCAGCTTACGTCCGGTCAGCGTCCACAGCGCCGCCAGATTGAGCATGGATGACACCGGCAGCAGTACCAGCATCTTGCCCTGTGCATCATGCAACAGCACCAGTCTTACTGAACTCTCTTGAGTAGAACCCGATTCGGGACACTGTACGCCAACCGACACTGACTCTCTCCGTTTCGTCCGATGATTCAACCAGCCCTGCCGGACCGCCCATACGTTATGATGCGTCTAGAGTATATGAAAGCACTGCAAAAGGCAGTAATAACACTGTGAATTCAGGGAGTTTAGACCATTATCGGCCCAATGGGGTGGTGGGACTACTGCCGGTTGATACGATTGACCGCGACCTGGCGGCGCAGCTCCTTGATCACCTGGGCCAGGTGGACGCGGTTATACACGGTCAGCTCCATCTGCACCCTATTCAGCTGACCGTCACGCTCGCCGGAATCGATCTTCAGCAGGTTGGCTCCGGCCGATGCCACCGCCATCGCCAGCTGGGCAATCATGCCGCGCTGGGACTCCACCTCGAGCACCAGCGCCACCGGATACTCCTCGTCACCGCTGCCGGACCACTCCAGGTAGATACACTTCTGCGGATCCTCTTTCATGTAACCGATATTGCGGCAATCGGTGCGATGCACCACGAGCCCGCGTCCGGTGCTGATATGACCGATGATGCTGTCGCCGGGGATCGGATGGCAACATTTGGCATACTGGAGCACGGTGCCTTCCGCGCCCTGGATCGCCATCGGCTTACGTGACGAACTCGAACCGGTGCTGTCGCTGTCCACATCGACCGGCTGCTCCGCGCGCAGGCGTCGAGCCACTACGTAGGCCATGCGGTTACCCATGCCGATATCCTCGAGCAGCGCATCCGTATCGGCCAGGCCAGTCTCCTTGAGCAGAGCCTCGAGCTTGACCGCATCCACCTCGTCGACGCTGGAGCCGTAGTTGGACATGAACTGGTTGAGCAGACGCCGGCCCAGCTCGATCGATTCATGCCGCTGCTGATTCTTCAGGAAGTGGCGGATGCTGGAGCGAGCCTTACCGGTGACCACGAAGTTCAGCCAGGCCATATTGGGCTGGGCGCGGGGTGTGGTGATGATCTCGACGGTCTGCCCGCTCTCCAGCGCTTCGGACAGCGGTGCCAAACGGCGGTTGATGCGGCAGGAGACACAGGAGTTGCCGATATCGGTGTGCACGGCGTAGGCGAAATCCACCGGCGTGGCACCGCGCGGCAGTTCCAGAATCCGCCCCTTGGGCGTAAACAGGTACACCTCATCCGGAAACAGATCCTTCTTCACATGATCGATGAACTCCATCGAATCACCGGCGCGGCGCTGCATCTCCAGCAACCCCTGCACCCATTTGCGCGCCCGGTTATAGGAGCCCACGGCGCTATCGGAGTCACCGTAGACTTTGTAGTGACTGTGCTCGGCAATCCCCTGGCTGGCCACGGCATCCATCTCGCGGGTGCGGATCTGCACCTCGATGGTTACCCGCGAACCGAACAGTGCGGTGTGCAGGGACTGGTAACCGTTGGCCTTGGGAATCGCAATATAGTCTTTGAACCGCCCCGGTAGCGGCTTGTACAGGTTGTGCACGGCGCCGAGTATACGGTAACAGTCATCCACCGACTCGGTGACGATGCGGAAGCCGAACACGTCCATGATCTCGCTGAACGACTTCTTCTGGCTCTTCATCTTGCGGTAGATGCTGTACAGGTGCTTCTCTCTGCCGGTAACGATCCCCGGCAGATGCTCCTGGTCGAGACGGCCCTGAATCGCCTGCTCGATCTGGGTGATGATGTCGCGGCGCTGACCTCGCGCCTTGACCACGGCGCGGCGAATATACTTGGCGCGCATCGGGTAGAACGCCTGGAACGCCAGGTCCTCCAGCTCCACCTGCAGATCGCGCATGCCCAAACGCGCCGCGATCGGGGCGTAGATATCCAGGGTTTCGCGGGCGATTCGGCGCTGCTTGTCCGGGCGCATGGCGCCCAGTGTACGCATGTTGTGCAGACGGTCGGCCAGTTTGACCAGGATGACGCGGATATCCTCCGCCATGGCCAGCACCATCTTCTGGAAGTTCTCCGCCTGGGCTTCCGCCTTGGTTTCAAACTCGAGATGGGTCAGCTTGGAGACGCCGTCGACAATATCGGCCACCGGCCGGCCGAACTGCGACTCTATCCCCTCGTAGCTGATCTCGGTGTCTTCGATCACATCATGCAACATCGCCGCCATCAGGCTTTGATGGTCCATGTGCATCTCGGAGAGGACCCCGGCTACGGCAAGGGGGTGGGTTACGTAGGGTTCACCGCTCTTGCGGCGCTGACCGTCATGGGCCTGTTCGGCGTAGAAATAGGCACGACGCACCTGCCGGATCTGCGTCAGATCCAGATATTCGGTCAGATGTTCAGAAAGGGCGTCGATTGTCGGCATCATTCCCCAGGCTCCACGTGTTACACCTGCGCCAGCCTATGCTGGCTGCAGTCTAACCCCTAAGGAAGATGATGCCGTATCCGGACAGAAAGGAAAAGATCAGGTGTCTTCGCGCTCGTCGAGCACGGTGCGGTCAACCAGACCTTCAGCGATCTCGCGCAGGGCGACCACGGTCGGCTTGTCGTTTTCCCACTCGACCTTGGCGTCCTTACCTCCCACAGCCAGCTGACGCGCGCGGCGGGATGCCACCATCACCAGCTCGAAGCGGTTATCAAGGTTATCCAGGCAATCTTCAACTGTTACACGTGCCATTGCAGTCCTCGGCGGGAAATTAGGTCTAAATGAAAAGACTGGGTAGTGTACGGCCCGATCAAACCTTAGACAAGAGGGCGGCCAGCAACGCCTCATGGCGCTGTTGCTGCAACCTCTGGGTCAGGCGTGCGCTGCGGAACAGCGACGCGAGATCGGCCAGCGCAGTTTCGAAGTCGTCGTTGACGATCAGATAATCGAACTCGCCATAGTGACTTATCTCCGAGACGGTCTTGGACAGGCGGCGCTGAATCACCTCTTCGGTATCGGTACCGCGCCCACGCAGTCTCCGCTCCAGCACCTCACGACTCGGCGGCAGGATAAACACCGAACGCGCCTCCGGCATCAACCGGCGCACCTGCTCGGCGCCCTGCCAATCGATCTCCAGAATGACGTCGAGCCCCCTTTTCAGCTGCTCCTGAACCCAAACCTGGGAGGTGCCGTACTTGTTGCCAAACACTTCGGCATACTCCAGAAATTGACCATTTTCGATTTTGGCCTCGAACTGTTCCGGGGTAACGAAGTTGTAATCCACACCCTCGATCTCCCCCTCACGACGCGGGCGCGTGGTGTGGGACACCGACACGACCACCTGCGAATCGCGTTCGAGCAGCGCCTTGACCAGACTGGTTTTGCCCGCCCCCGATGGAGCGGAGACGATATAGAGGTGTCCGAGCTGTTTCATTGGGTTGTGCCGAGTGTTGTTAGCAGAGGCGGCATTCTAGCAGAAAGCCCTTAGGGATGTTATCGACGCAAGGCTGTGCCAGAGACCGGATTCATCCCTTCAACTCGGCCAGCAGGCTATACGGAATCGCCGCGCTCTCCTTGACCCGCTTGGTCACGATATAGGTGTAGTAGCGCTTGAGGCCGATGTCGGCATTGAGCAGACGATCGACGAAGCGCTGGTAATCATCGATGGAGGGGGCAACCACCTTGAGCAGATAATCGATCCCCCCGCCCAGGGCCCAGCACTCCAACACCTCCGGTCGTGCCTGCATCTCGCGTTCGAAACGGCTGAAATCGAGCGCCTGGTGGCTGGCCAGCTCCGCCTGCATGAACACAATGGTGCGGTGACTGATCATCGACCAGTCCACCCGCGCGCCGTAGCCCTCGATCACGCCGAGCTTCTCCAGATGCTGTAGACGCTCCCAACAGGGAGTCGGCGACAGGTTGACCCGTCGCGCCAGCTCGGTCTTGGTGATGCGCCCCTCCCGCTGCAGGATCGACAGCATCTGAATATCACGATCATCCAGTTTTACCCTCATACCAGGCTCAACCGCTCTCCTTTTACCAAGCTAGGTCACAAGATTCATTTACTGTGGATCGATGTGCCCAACCCATTGCGCAGGGCCAGGCTCAGGGCATGATCGGCGATCACGGTATCCTGCACACCGGTACCGGTCAGGTCACAGACGCTGATCTGATCCTCGGCACTGCGCCCCGGATGCTGACCGGCACAAAGCGCCGACAACTCCGGCAGCGCGATACTCGCGCTCAGTACGCCGGTGGATACCGCCGTGCGCAACTCGCCCCGCTCCAGTGACTGACTGAGGCGATCGACGATCAGAATATCGGCATCCGCCAGCACCTGAGGTGCAATCTCGTTCTTCAATGGCGAATCGGAGCCCATCGCGGTGATATGCAGACCGGGATGCAGCCACTCTGCCCGGATCAACGGTTGCCGTGCCGGTGTCGTAGTGATCACCACCTGCGACTCCTGCACCAGCATCTCCACACTGTCGGCCACCGAGACCGGCAGCTTCAGACTGCGCGACTGCTCGGCTGCATACTCCGCCGCCTTGTCCGCATCGCGCCCCCAGACCAGCAGGCGCTCGATGCTGCGCTCCAGCAGCAGCGCCTCGACCTGTAACCGGGCCTGCACGCCGGTACCGATCACCCCGGCGGTGTGCACCTGCTGCGGCGCCAGATAGCGCGCAGCAACGCCGCCGGCGGCGGCGGTGCGCAGATCGGTCAGGTAACCGTTGTCGAGCAGCACCGCGGTGACCATGCCGGTGTCGGCGCTGAGCAGCACCATCAGACCGTTCAGGCTGGCCAGCCCCTTGGCCGGATTGTCGAAAAATCCGGGGCTGACCTTGATTGCGAAGTTATCCACACCCGGCACCCAGGCGGTCTTGATATCCACCTCGCCATTGACCGCCGGTAGATCCATGCTCAGCACCGGCGGCATCACCACGCCCGGCTCGGCCAGCCGGGCAAAGGCATCGGCGATCACATCGTTCAGCTCGGCGCTCAGCGCTACGCACTGGCGCAGCTCTGATTCGGTCAGAATCTTGATCTCGGCCATGATCACTTCCCTCCTGTCCGGCTCATTTATCGACGCTTGGCGTCGTCCACACCTTATGCGTGCCATCGACGACGGCAGTAAAGCTGTCCATATCCACATTGCGGCCGGAGACGATAATCGCGATCCTTTGCCCAAGCCGCTCAGCCAACGCCGAGCGGCGCGCCGGTTCCAGCAATAGCGCCGCGCCCAAGGCCCCGGCGCCCTCGACCACCAACTGCTCCTCACGGTACAGATGGCGCATGCTACGGGCGATCTCGATCTCCTCCAGCAACACATACTCATCCATCAGCTTGCGTACGTGGGCGAAGGTGAAACGGTTGTGCAAGCCTATGCCGCCGCCGAGCGAATCGGCCAGGGTTGCCAGCTCCTCCACCTCGACTGGCTGGCCGCTGTCGAGGCTTGCCGCCATCGCCGCGCCACGCGCGGGGCTGACGCCGATCACCCGGATGCCCGGCTTGATCGCCTTGGCCGCCAGCGCCACACCGCTGAGCAAGCCGCCACCGGAGAGCCCGACGATCAGCGTATCCACCTCCGGCCACTCCTCCAGGATCTCCAGCCCGATGGTACCCTGGCCGGCGATGATGTCGGCATGGTCGAACGGCGGGATCTCCACCATCTCCTGCAGCGTGACCAGCTCCGCCACCAGTTTCTGTGCCTCATCCTGACTGTTGCCATGGATGCGGATATCGGCGCCGAGCCGACGAATCGCCTCCACCTTGTTGTCCGGTACCAGTGCCGACATGCAGATGGTGGCCTGCACCCCCAACTGTCTGGCCGCCCAGGCCAGCGCCCGGCCATGATTGCCGGTGGACGCACACACCACGCCCCTGTCCCGCTGCTCGGCAGTGAGATTGGCCAGCGCGTTGACCGCACCGCGCAGCTTGAACGCACCGGTGGGCTGGGTGGTTTCCAGCTTCAATCTGACCTCAGTGCGGGCATCCGACAGACTTAACGCCGGAATCAACGGGGTCCGGGTCACCCGCCCGGCAATCGCCCGGCGGGCGCGATAGACCTGGGCCAGTTCGATCAGTTTCATGCTACCCGTCCATTCTCGGCGGACATCAGCTTCAAGCGCTGCAGCGCCATGGCGATATGGCGACGCCGCAGGTTACCCAGCGCGACCAGCTGTCCGCTCTCGATCAACTGGATGGTCTCCCGGATCTCGTTGCAGAACAGCTCCGCCTCCATGGCGATCACATCCTCCCGCATCAGGAAGGGCCACATGCGCGAGGAGCGGTAAAACAGCATCACCAGCACCTCGCGCAGAGCGCGGTTTCCGATCAGCTCCATCAGCGCCTCGAAAAACTCGATATTGACCTGGGCAAACAGCCGCCGTGGCGACGCTGCCTCGGCGACAACGGAGGCTCTGTCCAACGTTGCCTGCACCCGCTGCAGCAGGTCCTCGGTGGGTGGCAACGGCGACATCAGTCCAAGCTGGGAGGCCAGTTCCATGCGCAGTTCATAGACATCGCACAGGTAGTTGAAGTCGATTTCGGTAACCTGGGTGCCAACGCCGTGGCGGATCTCCACCAGCCCCTCCAGCTCCAGCCGCCCCAAGACCCGCCGGATCGGCGTGCGACTGACGCCGAACTCCTTGGCCAGCGCGACTTCGGACAGCCGAGTGCCCGGCTCGTAGTCGAGCAGACAGATACGACTGCGCAGTGTGCGGTAGAGGTTCTCGAAGCGCAGCTCTGCGCTGCTTGCGCTCTCGCCGACGCCAGTGTTGATGGAGTCTTCCGGTATTGTGTTCATGGTTGCCGTATCGATCCTGTTAATCCAATCGCTGCTGTGCAGCGGTCGATAATGCCCCAGTTCGCGAACCACGACTATTGTTCCGCCGCTGCGCGGCGCGAGCCTGTCCCGTTACACCACCAGTACCGGGCACTTGGCCATGCCCGCCACCTTTTGCGACACGCTGCCGACAAGGAAATTTTCCGCCTCGCCCAGACCGTGACTGCCGACCACGATCAGATCGATAGCGTTCCGGTTGGCGAACTCGACGATGGTTTTAGCGGTATGCCCGCTTTTGACAAAGGCGCGCACGCCCGGGCACCCCTGCTCGGTTGCAAAGCGCTTGAAACTTTCCGCCACCTCCTGCGCGTAGCCCTTCATCAGATCATCCATGTGTTCGGGCTCACGTGGACGCACCATCGACATGGACGCCTCACGCAGGCTGTGGTGGCGAAATACCGACAGGATCATCAGCTCGGCACCGTGTACCTTCTGCAGCTCGACCGCCAGTTTGAGGGCTTCGAGCGCCCCTTCGGAACCGTCGGCGGGTAGCAGTATGCGTGTAAACACGGGGGCCTCCTCAACCTTTCGCGAACGCAAGATCGCGCAGGAACAGCGCAATATCGGGGAAGAAGATCAGCGCCACCGCCACCAATAGCAAAATCAGCACAAATGGCGGGGTTCCACGGATCACCTCGAAGTAGGGGCGCTTAAACACCGCCATGGCGGTGAATATGTCGCAGCCGAACGGCGGCGTAGCGGACCCTATCGCCACCTGCAGGGTGACGATGGTACCGACCAGCACCGGATCCAGTCCCACCGCCTCAACCACCGGCGCGAAGATCGGTACCAGGATCAGGATCACCACGATCGGGTCAACAAACATGCAGCCGATAAAGAAGGAGATCGAGATCACGAACAGTACCCCGATCGCGCCCATCTCATCCACGCCAATTGCACCGAGCAGCTCCTGCGGGATGCGGGCAAAGGAGATCACCCAGGAGAACGCGGCACCGGCACCGACCAGGATAAACACCACCCCGGTGATCAGCCCTGTGGACTTGGCGGTTTCATAAATATCGCGCGCACTGATGGCACGAAATACGATGAACTCCAGTATCAGCGCATAGAGCACACAGGCCGAGGCCGCTTCGGTGGGGCTGAAGATACCGCCGTAGATGCCGCCGACGATGATCACCGGAAAGCCCAATGGCCAGATCGCCTGCTGCACCGCATGCACCCTCTGCTTCCAGTTTGCCTTGGGCTCGGTGGGCACATCCTTGATGCGGGCGTAGATCATGCTGTAGATCGAGAACAGCACCAGGATCAGCAACCCTGGGCCGATACCGGCGATGAACAGCTCGGAGATCGAGGTGTTGGAGACCACACCGTAGATGATCATGCCGATGCTGGGCGGGATCAGGAAGGCGATATCACTGGAGTTGACGATCAGCGCCAGCACAAAATTGTCTTTATAGCCGGCCTGCAACATGCGCGGGCGCAGCGGCGAGCCCACCGCCACCACGGTGGCCTGGGTCGAGCCGGAAACCGCGCCAAACAGGGTACAGGCGGTGGCGGTACTCACCGCGAGGCCGCCTTTGATGTGTCCAACGAAGCTCATCACCATGTCGATCAAACGGTTGGCGGAGTGACCGCGGGTCATGATATCGGCAGCGAAGATAAACATCGGCACAGCGATCAGTGACGCCGGCCGGATACCAGCCATGAACTGCTGGACCATGAAGTCCATCTTGTCGATGCCGTTGAACAGTTCGTAGAAGCCGATGAAGGCACCGATGATCAGCGGAATCATCATCGGAAAGCCCAGTAACAGCAGGACGATCATGGTGAGAAAGATGGTTGCGGCCATGTCTGGCCCTCCTAAAGTTCGGCTCGCTACAGTTCCACTTCAGTGTCGTCATACCCCTCGAGCACCTTGGTCGACAGGTAGATATCCTTCTCCACCAGGTTCTTCACCGCGGTCAGCGCATACTGTATGCCGGTGACCGCGAACCCGACCGGCACCCAGAGGTAGATCCAGTACACCGGGATCTGCAGCGCTGGCAAGATTCGACCGGAGGTGGCCACTTTGCCGATGTAACCGATGGAGAAGTAACAGAGCGCCAGCATGCACAGCGACGAGATTATGGCGATCGCCACCATGAACACCTTGCGCACCGGCGCCGGCAGCGCGTCGTAGATTGCCGACATACGAATATGGCGGCCGTGGCGGGCGGCGTAGCCGATACCGGCGAAAGTGATCAGCACGATCAGAATCCGGTTCACCTCTTCGCTGAAAAACAGGCTCTCCTGGAATACGAAACGGCCGACCACGTTGGCGATGGTATTCAGCGCCATCAGCAACACGCTTACCGCCAGGCCGACGGACTCCAGGCGGCTGATGATCGAGTCGATGGTACCGAGAAAGCCGGGCAGGTCCGAGTCGTGCTCGCCCGGCTGAGGTTTGTCAGTCATTACACTGCTCCCGGGGCTTGTCCCGCTCCTGCGCAGCCATGCACGCGCGGGGTACCGTAGATCCTTTACATGTCGTGGGGGCCGAAGCCCCCGGATCGGGTGTTACCCTCTGCGTTACTTGCTGACCGCCTCGAGATCAGCTTTCATCTGCTCGAGGATCGCCTTGCCGCTGTCACCGGTCATCTCGATGAACTTCTTCTCCACCTCGGCCGCGGCGGCCTTGAACGGTGCACGCTCCTCTTCGCTGAGGACATTGACGACCATCTCCGGCTTGGCCTTCTTGATCTTATCCATCGACGCCTCGGTCAGGCCTTTTTGATAGTCGACGATGTAATCGAAAGCGGCCTCACTGGCATCCTGCACCAGCTTCTTGTCCGCATCGCTAAGGCCGTCATAGAACTCCTTGTTGGCCATCACGGCGGTGGTGAAGTTACTGTGCCCGGCAAAGGTGATCACATCGGTGACCTCGTACATCTTGGTCGATTCGATCCAGAACGCTGGGTTCTCCTGGCCCTGGATGATGTTGGTCTGCAGACCGCCGTACACCTCACCCCAGGGCAGCGGTGTCGGTGTGGCACCGAACGCCTGGTAGGTTTCCACCAGCAGCGGGTTGGTCATCACGCGAAACTTGACGCCATTCAGGTCGGCGGGTTGCTTCACCGGCTCCTGGGTGGTCATCGCGACCTCCCCCTCCGGGAACATCTTCAGCAGCTCCAGCCCCTGTTCGGCATACAGCTCCTTGAAATCTTCGTTGATCGCCTTACTGGTGCGGAAGAACTCGCTCAGTTGCTCCGACTCGGCGGGCAGCAGGTAAGGCACGAAAAACACCTGGGCTTCCGGGATCAGCGCACCGGTAAAGCCGGGTGACTGGTCGACGAACTGCAGGATTCCGGCCTGCGTCTGCTCCATGATATCAGCGGATTCGCCCAGGGTACCGTAGGGGAACAGCTCCACTTCATGATCAGAGTTTTTCTCAATCTCCTCCTTGAACTTGGTCGCATAGACACCCTGCACATCGGTTAACGCCTCTTCGAACGCATAACGCCAGGTATCCGCCTGCGCCACACCAGTGCTCATGACCAGGCCGGCCAGCACACTGGCGATAAATTTCGGAGTGAGTTTCTTCTTCATCTGAAATCCCTCTGCTTGAAGTTTTTGGGTATTGATCGGATTGGCGCTCGTGAAAGAAAACCGCCCTTAAAGAGGCGAATTCCGGGCGCTCGCGCTTTTTCAACATACAACCTGAAATGGGGAATGCAAACATGATGTATACATTTGAGCAATTTAGTACTACACATTAGCCATAAATAGACCAACAGGCTCAGAAAACGGCTGTACATGTATACATCTTAGTCTATAACACAGAATTTGGGATGTCAGAGATGAAAGCAAGTCGCCTTCGTTTCGAGGTAGCAGAGTATCTTGCCCGGCAGGCTAAAACCCGCCGAGCGATGATCGAGCAGGGGCTCGACCTGCTGGTGATCGCCGACCCCTCCAACATCTGCTGGCTCACCGGCTATGACGCCTGGTCGTTCTACGTCTATCAGTGTGTGGTGATCGGTGCCGACAGCGAACTGTTCTGGTTCGGCCGCGGTATCGATGCCCCGGCTGCCCATATCACCACCAATCTGCCGGACGAGGATATCGTCGCCTACCCGGACCACTACGTGCAGTCGCCGGATGTACACCCCACCGAATACTTGGCTCAGGTGCTCAAACAGCGCCAGCTCGATCGCGGTCATATCGGCGCCGAGATGGACAACTATTACCAGACCTACCGCGGTATGCACCTGTTGATGGAGTGCCTGCCCGATGCCACCTTCGCCGACGCCACCGCGCTGGTGAACTGGCAGCGCGCGATCAAATCTCCGGCCGAGATCGGCTATATGCGCCGCGCCGGGGAGGTGATCGAGGAGGTCTACCAGCGGGTATTGGCGGTGGCCGAACCCGGTATGCGCAAGAACGACCTGATTGCCGAGATTCTGCACGCCGCTACGCGCGGCACCCCTCAGACCTACGGCGACTATGCGGCGATCCAGCCGCTGATCTCCTCCGGCCACGAGGCCTGCGCCTGTCACCTGACCTGGGACGACAAACCGCTGCAGCACAACAGCGGTATCTGCCTTGAACTGGCCGGCGCCCACCACCGCTACCACTGCCCGGTCAGCCGTACCCTGCATTTCGGCCCGCCACCGAAAAAGTATCGCGATATCGAGGCGGTGATCCTCGATGCCATCGATCTGGTGCTGGATATGTGCAGACCCGGCACCCGCTGTTGCGAGATCGCCGACGCCTTTACCCAGCATATCCGCCGTCACGGCTACGAGAAGGACAATCGCTGCGGCTACTCCATCGGTCTGAGCTACCCACCGGACTGGGGCGAGCGCACCATGAGCCTGAGGGATTTCGACGATACCGAGCTGCAGGAGGGAATGTGTTTCCACTTCATGCCCGGCATGTGGTTCGACGACTGGGGTTTCGAGATCACCGAGAGCCTGACCGTGACCCCCGATGGCGGACAGGTACTCTCCCAGGTACCGCGCCATCTGTTCGTTAAATAGGAACCTCAGCTGTTTGTAATGGAGCCTCAGCTGTTTGCAATATAGGAGCCAGACCATGCGAGCGAATCCGATTACACCGACCATCGATTTTGACCGGGACGGCATCCAGCATGGCTTCCTGCGCCTGCCCTACTCCCGCAATGACTCCGCCTGGGGTGCGGTGATGATCCCGATCACCCAGTTCAAGAGCGGCGAGGGTTCCACCGCACTACTCACCGGCGGCAACCACGGCGACGAGTATGAAGGGCCGACCGCGCTGCTCAACTTCGCCGCCCGTGACCGGATCGACGACATCCGCGGCCGCATCATCATCGTGCCGGCGATGAACTACCCCGCCTTTCAGGCCGGCACCCGGGTTTCCCCCATCGACAGCCTGAACCTGAACCGCATCTTTCCGGGTCGACCCAATGGCAGTGTGACCGAAGTGATCGCTGACTACTTCTCCCACACCCTGGTGCCAATGGCCGACTACGTGCTCGATATCCACTCCGGCGGCAAGACCCTCGATTTCCTGCCCTTCGCCGCCTCCCATATTCTCGACGACAAGGATCAGCAGCAGCGCTGCGAAGCCGCCGCCAGCGCATTCGGCGCCCCCTACCGGCTGCAGATGCTGGAGATCGATGCCACCGGTCTGTACGACACCCAGGTCGAAGCCTACGGCAAGGTGTTCGTCACCACCGAGCTCGGTGGCGGCGGCACCACTTCCCCCGAGAGCATCCGCATTGCCAAACGGGGTGTGAATAACTTTCTGATCCACGCCGGCATTCTGGACGGGACACTGCAGGAACCGGAGCGAGATACCATCTGTCTGGATATGCCCGACTTTCGCTGCTACCTGTTTTGCGAACACAGTGGACTGGTGGAACCCTGCGTCGCGCTCGGCGACCCGGTACGCGAGGGTGAGCCGATGGCGCGCATCCACAGCATAGAGCGCACGGCCGTCCCGGCCGCAGAGTACCTGGCACCGCGAGACGGCGTGGTGATCGCCCGGCATGTCCCGTCGCGGGTCCAGATCGGCGACTGCCTGTTCGTGATCGGCGAGATCATGTAACCCCGGGACAGGAGAGACTCTCTAAAACGCCCGGCGAAAAAAGAGAGTTTCTCCCCCTGCACCGCCCAGTTCAGCAAACCTCTCGCCCAATTCCGGCCCACACTTAGAGTCACCATTTCCACATTAGGAGGGCCTGAACATGCAGTCGATGCAGAAACGCCATGCACGGGATGCACATCTGGACAGGTTGCAAGATCCGACGCTGCTGCGTGAGTTCGCCTATATCAATGGCGAGTGGTGCGCCGGCGATGCCGATGCCCTGATCGAGGTACGTAACCCGGCAGACGGCAGCTGGATAGGCTCCGTTGCCAGCCTCAGCGCCAACCAGAGCCGCGCCGCCGTATGGTGCGCCCATGAAGCGTTCGCCGCCTGGTCGATGAAGCTGCCGCAGGAGCGCGGTCAGATACTGCACCGCTGGTTCGAACTGATGCGCGAGAACCGCGAGGACCTGGCTCTGCTGATGACACTGGAACAGGGCAAGCCGATCTCCGAAGCACGCGGCGAAATCGACTACGCCGCCTCCTTCCTCGAGTACTACGCCGAGGAGGGCAAACGCGTGAATATCGAGAGCGTGATGTCCCACCTGGAGCGGGCCGAGGTGGAGCTCTGGCGCGAACCTGTCGGTGTGGCCGGACTGATCACGCCGTGGAACTTCCCCTCGGCGATGCTGACCCGCAAGGCAGGCGCAGCCCTGGCCGCCGGCTGCACCGTGGTCGCCCACCCCTCCTGGGAGACGCCGTTCTCAGCCTTGGCGCTGGCGGAGCTGGCCGAACGCGCCGGCATGCCCGCCGGGGTGTTCAACGTGCTGACCGGTGAAGCGCCGACCGTGGTCGCGCCCTGGACGGTGATGCCGGAGGTGCGCGCGCTCTCCTTCACCGGCTCCACCGAGATCGGCCGCCGCCTCTACCGCCAGAGCGCAGAGACGGTGAAACACCTGGTGCTGGAGCTGGGCGGTCACGCCCCCTTCCTGGTGTTTGCCGATGCCGATCTGGAGCACGCGGTCGACTGCGCCATCGACGCCAAGTTCGCCACCTCCGGGCAGGATTGCCTGGCCGCCAACCGGATTCTGGTGGAGCGCCCGGTCTACGAGACCTTCTGCCAGCGCTTTGCCGAGAAAACCGCAGCGCTGTCGGTGGGTCCCGGCATCGACGATCCACAGATCGGCCCGCTGATGAACGAGCGCGCCATCACCAAGCAGGAGGAGCAGGTCGCCGACGCCCTGCTGCACGGCGCACGTCTGCTCACCGGAGGCAAGCGTCACCCGGCCGGGGCGCTGTTCTTCCGACCCACGGTACTGGTTGACGTGGCGGCGGAGGCGTCGATCTTCCGCGAGGAGACCTTCGGCCCGGTGGCCGCCATTGCCCCGTTCGACACCGAGGAGGAGGCGATACGGCGTGCCAACGACAGCGAGTATGGCCTGGTCAGTTACATCCACACCGAGAGCGCCCACCGCATCTACCGTCTGACCCGGGCTTTGCAGTACGGCATGGTGGCGGTCAACCGCACCAAGGTGACCGGCGCGCCGATCCCGTTCGGCGGCATGAAACAGTCGGGCCTCGGCCGCGAAGGCGCGCGCTTGGGGATCGAAGCCTTTACCGAAGTGAAATATGTCTGTCGCGATTACGCCTAACCGGGCCACGCGTGCGCAGAAAAATTGGGAGGTACTTATGACCGATATCAACACCCTGGAAAACTGGGACCGCGACAACTTCTTTCACCCCTCCACCCACCTGGCCAATTTCGCCCGCGGCGATATGCCGAACCGGGTGATCAAAGGCGGCAAGGGGGTGTTTATCGAGGATATCAACGGCAACCGCCTGCTCGATGCCTTTGCCGGCCTGTATTGCGTCAATGTCGGCTATGGCCGGCAGAAGGTGATCGATGCGATCAGCCAACAGGCCAATCAGCTGGCCTACTACCACGCGTACGTGGGCCATGGCACGGAAGCCTCGATCACCCTGTCGAAAATGATCCTCGACCGGGCACCCGCGCACATGTCCAAGGTCTACTACGGCCTGTCCGGCTCAGATGCCAACGAGACCAACATCAAGCTGGTCTGGTACTACAACAATGTGCTCGGTCGGCCGCGCAAGAAGAAGATCATCTCCCGCTGGCGCGGCTATCACGGCTCCGGCCTGATGAGCGGCTCGCTGACCGGCCTGCAGCTGTTTCACCAGCAGTTCGACCTGCCGCTGAGCCAGGTTATCCACACCGAAGCGCCCTACTACTACCTGCGCGAGGATGGCAACCTGAGCGAGGAGCAGTTCTCCGCCCACTGTGCCGAGGAGCTGGAGAAACTGATCCTGCGCGAGGGCGCCGATACCATCGCCGCCTTTATCGGCGAGCCGGCGCTGGGCACCGGCGGCCTGGTGCCGCCGCCAAAAGGCTACTGGGAAGCGATCCAGCCGGTCTTGAGCAAACACGATATCCTGCTGATCTCCGACGAGGTGGTCACTGGCTTCGGCCGCCTGGGCAGCATGTTCGGCTCGGAACACTACGGCATGAAACCGGATATCATCACCATCGCCAAGGGGCTGACGTCCGCCTATGCGCCCTTGTCCGGTTCCATCGTCTCCGACAAGGTGTGGCAGGTGCTGGAGCAGGGCACCGATAAATTTGGCGTGTTCGGTCACGGCTGGACCTACTCCGCCCACCCGATCGGCGCCGCCGCCGGCATCGCCAACCTGGAGCTGGTGGATGAGCTGAACCTGGTCGCCAATGCCGCGGAAACCGGCGCCTACTTCAAGCAGGCACTGCGCGAGGCGATCGGCGATCACCCCCATGTCGGCGAGGTGCGCGGAGAGGGCCTGCTCTGTGCCGTGGAGTTCGTCGACGACAAGGCCAGTCGCAAGCGCTACGAGTCACTCGGCAGCGTCGGCGGCCAGCTGGCCAGTGCACTGCTCAAGCGTGGCGTGATCGCCCGCGCCATGCCGCAGGGCGATATCCTCGGCTTCGCACCGCCTTTGTGCATCACGCCGGATGAATGCGATCAGGTGGTTGCGGCACTCAAGGATGCAGTGACCGAAGTGCTCGGGTAAGCTCTGCGGAACCGATGTTAAGGGGGCGACGGACGCCCCCTCTGCCGTTTTGGAGCCCCCGATGCAGATACCGCTGATCGCCGATATCGATCCCGCCGAGCACGCGCTTTGGCTGGAAAGCCTGAATGCCGCCCTGCCCGAACTGGAGATCCTGGCTTCGGCGCAGTTCAGCGACGAGCAGGCCAAAGTCCCCAACTTCGCCATCGTCGCCAACCCTGCACCCGAGGAGTTGCGCCGCTTCCCCAACCTGAGCTGGGTGCAGAGCCTCTGGGCCGGGGTGGAGAAGATGGTAGGGATGCCGGAGCTGGAGCAGATCGCCATCGTGCGGATGCAGGATCCGGAACTGGCGCGGGTGATGGCCGAGGCGGTGCTGGCCTGGACCCTCTACCTGCATCGCGAGATGCCCACCTATGCCCGTCAGCAGCAACAGAAAGTCTGGCAGCAGCATCTGTACACCCCGCCCTCGGAGCGCAGCGTGGGTGTACTCGGCATCGGCAACCTGGGGCAGGAGGCGATCCACAGATTGCGCGCCAACGGTTTCAAGGTGTGCAGCTGGAGCCGCTCGGCGCAGACCATTCCCGGCGTAACCCACTATGCGGGTATCGATCAGCTGGAGCCCATGCTCGGGCAGTGCGACATCCTGGTTGCGCTGCTGCCGCTGACCGAAGAGACCCGACAGCTGATCAATGCCAAACGGCTCGACCAACTCAAACCCGGCGCCAGCCTCATCAACTTCGCCCGCGCCGCGATCTTCGACTACGACGCGATGCTAGATCGGCTCGACAGCGGCGCGCTAAAGCATGCTGTGCTCGATGTGTTCGAGCAGGAGCCACTGCCGCCGACAAGCCTTCTCTGGGCGCATCCGTCGATCACTCTGCTGCCGCATATCTCCGGGCCTACCGATATCCGCAGCGCCAGCCGTATCGTGCAGCAGAACATCCGCCGCTACCTGGCCGACGGCGATGTCCCGGAGGCGGTCGATTACCGGCGTGGCTACTAGTCCATCAGATGCGGCTACGCAGCGGCACCAGCGACGATGCCCGTCGACCCATGCCCTTTAACCACCGATGCTGCCACTGGCCAACAACCAAGCCGGACAGGATCAGCAGGCAGGAGAGGAGCTTGATCGCCCCGATCTGCTCATCGTAAAACACGGCGCTACCGATCAAGCCAAACACCGGTACCAACAACGTGAAAGGGGCGACCGTCGACAGCGGGTAGCGCACCAGCAAGCGGTTCCATAACCAGTAACCCAGCAAGGTGGTAGGGTAGGCCTGGAACAGCACCGAGAACCAGACACTGGCGTTCATCTGCTCCGATACCTGCAGCACGCCGTCCAGGCCCTGGCGCACACATACCAGCAGCAGTAACGGCAGCGGGGCAAACAGCATGCCCCACACGCTGAACGCGAACACCTGATCGGTACCGGCGCGTTTGACGATGATGCCGGTCAGGCTCCAGCACAGGGCGCCGAGCATGACCAAGGCAAGCCCGACCGGCGCCACCGAACCATCCTCCAGCGTAAGGCTGACAAACAGACCCAGCATCGCCAGCAGCGCCCCCGCCACCTTGCCCAGCCCGACTTTCTCCCTTAAAAAGCCGACACCCAGCAGCAGGCTAAAGACCACGCTCAGCTGAAGCAGCAGCCCCGCCATGCCTGCGGAGATACCCGCCTCTATGGACCAGGTCACCATCCCCCATACGCCGAGACCGAATACCAGGCCGTACGCCAGCAGAAATCGCCAAGCCACCGGCGGACGGGCGACGAAGAAAATGGCCGGTATCGTCGCCAGCGTAAAACGCAGCGCAACCAGCATCAGCGGATCGATCTGATCCGCCCCCAATTTAATCACGGAAAAATTGAACCCCCACAGGCACATCACGGCCAGGCCCAGTACCACGTCCTGAATACGCATACTCCCCTCCTCCGAAAATTGAGAAAGCAGTATTGATCCGGCACAAAACAGTAAACAGATTCAATTTTTAACAAAAAAAGATATACAATTTTTGAGATACGGAGCTATCAAGACGGGGACTCCCGATGCGTTACAAACAGATGGCGGATCAGATCATTGCCGATATCGAATCCGGCCGACTGCCCGGCAACAGCCGCCTTCCCTCCCTGCGCAGATCGGCTCGGCTCTATTCCGTCAGCATGACCACGGCGATCAACTGCTATCACTATCTCGAGGAGCTGGGCTGGCTAACTGCCAAGCCACAATCCGGGTTTTACGTGTCGCAACCGGCGCTTCCTGCCCGACCGCCCGGCCTGCCCCGGTTCGAGAGCCGCATTACAACCCCGCACATGCCGCCGGCCGCCGGCAGGATGAGCGGCCCGCTGGGCATCTCGCAGCTGGGTCCGTCCCTGCTGCCGACCGCAGCGTTCAATCGCAGCGTCAAGCGGGCGCTCCGGCACTCAAGCGAATACCTCGAACGCTATCCCGATCCCCAGGGCGAGGCGGCGCTACGCCAGGCACTGGCCTCTCATTTCGCCGGCTACGGTTTCCCTTTTGCCGCGTCGGAACTGGTGATCGGCAACGGCTGTATCGATGCCGTCCGCGTCGCCCTGGAGCTGACCACCCAACCCGGTGATGCGGTGGCGATCAGCTCGCCCTGCTTCAACGGCCTGCTGGAGTTACTGGCACTGCTGGACCGCCGGGTAGTCGAGATCCCCAGTACCGCAGAGGGCATAGACCTGGAGCAGTTGGAACACCACCTGAGCCGGCGGCATGTGAAAGCCGGTCTGTTCAGCACCACCCATATGAATCCCCAGGGCATCAGCATGACACCCCGGCAGAAGCAGAAGCTGGCTGAACTGGCGGAAACCTATGCGACCCCGATTATCGAAGATGACATCTACATGGAGCTGGGGCACGGCAACGTCACCCCGCTGCCGGCCAAATATTGGGATAGAAGCGGTTACATCCTTTGGTGCGGCTCGGTGTCGAAGACATTGAGCGCAGGATTACGCATCGGCTGGTGCCTGCCGGGGCGCTATCTGGAACGCTATCGTCAGCATCGATCGGTTGGACAATTCGGTCTCAACGCACTGTCACAGGCGGCATTGGCCGACTTTATCGGTACCGGGCAGTATCATGCCCACCTGCAGAAAGTACGCTCCCTGTTAAAACGGCAGATATCCGCCTACCAGAGCTTCCTGCAAAACGCCCTAGCGGATAATATTGCGCTCAGCCACCCCTCCGGGGGACTGGTACTCTGGCTGCAGAGCCCTGGCTTGAACTGCACGGAGCTGAATCGGCGAGCCAGAGAGATAGGGCTGGGTATTCGCCCAGGCTGCGAGTTCACCACGCTCTCACTGTACCAGGACTGCTTGAGGATCAACGCCGGCTGGCCACTGGACTATGAACAGAATGGCCGATATCCGGCGCGCGATGCCCTGCAACAACTGATCGGTCTTATACAACATCCCTGATTTTTCGAGGTCAACATGCCCAAGGCATCCGAACTTAAGCGTGGCCAGGTCGTCGATATAGACGGCAAACTGATGATGGCCCAGAGTATCGACGTGCGTAACCCCACCGCACGCGGCGCCTCCACCCTGTACCGTGTCCGTTTCAGCCAGATCCCGGGCGGCGGCAAGCATGAAGCCACCTACGTCGGCGACGATATCCTCAAGGAGGTAGCACTGGAGCGGCGCAAGGCCTCCTACCTCTATCGCGAGGACGATCTGTACTACTTCATGGATGCCGAGGACTACAGCCAGTACGGCATCAACGGTTCGGTGATCGAAGACCAGCTTCCCTACCTGATCGAAAACATGGAAGGGATCATGGTGTCGCTGGTGGATGGCAATGCCATCGCCATCCAGTTGCCACCGATCGTGGTGATGGAGATCGTCGAAACCGTGCCCGGCATGAAGGCTGCCAGCGCCACCGGTCGCACCAAGGCGGCGAAGTTCGCCAACGGCCTGGAGCTGCAGGTGCCCGAGTATCTGGAGACAGGCGAGAAGGTGAAGATCAACACCGAGACCGGCAAGTTCAGTTCAAGAGCCTGATCCGACCGACACGCGGCGGAAGATCGCGCTCTTCCGCCGCCACTATCCCGCCAGCTGCCAGGCTAAGCCTCTGCATTTCCATCACTTTTTCCACCTCCGGCTTGAAGATCGCCCAAGATTCCGTTTGAATGCCTGATACCCGGGCTGCAAGGTAGCGGCACTGTTGGCTGGCTCGTCCGATGTCCGCCATTGGAAAGGACGCTCCATTAAGCGACTACAGTACGAGCCAAACCCTAAGACATCGATGATTACTCTGGACAAGTCCGGCACACCCCAAACAACGCAAACCACAAAGCGCGCGCCTGCTATCGGATCGATCATCATCGGTGCCCTGATCTACTTCATCATCGCCTTCGCAACGATGCACCTGCCCTACCCCGACGGCACGATCGCTACCATCTGGTATCCCAATGCGGTTGCTATATGTCTGTTGCTGACACGTCCGATCCGCGAATGGCCACTGCATCTGTTCGCGTTGGCGCTGGCCAATCTGAGCGCCGGCCTGATGGCCGGAGGCAGTCTGAGCCGTGTGCCGCTCTATGTTGCCGGCAATCTGGTCGAGGTTCTGACCGGTGGCCTGCTGTTGAAACGATTCTGTGCGCTGGGCGAAAGCATCACCCGCGCCGAAGGCATGCTGCGGGCTCTGCTGCTGGGCAGCCTGGTGCCGTCGGCGATCGCCGCCGCGCTATCCGCACTGATTTTCTATTCGATCAATGGCAGCGATCTCGGCAGCAGCTGGAGCAGCTGGTTCGGTAGCAGCGCCATCGGTGGCGTCGCCGTACTTCCGGTCGGTCTGCTCTGCCTGGCTCGGGGCCGCACAGCCTTGACCTCGTTGATCTTTCAACCGCATAGCCTGCTCGCGGTCGCCATTACGCTGGCGGTCGCCTCCTGGGCCCCCGCTTACGTCCCCCACCCGTTTATCTATGTCACCGCAGCACTGGCGATAACCGCGATCATCGGCCGCTTCCCCGCCGTCGCTCTGGCACTGCCGATCTGCTCAGTGCTGGTCGCCGTACGCTTGGGCAACAACACCGGGGAATGGGCAGAAATGCCGCGCGAACTGCAGGACATGCTGATCTACCTGCCGCTGGTGCTGACCCTGTTGCCACCGGTGCTGTTGGCTGCCTCTTTGGAGCGCCTGCTGCTTACCGCCGAAGCGCTGAGCGAGGAGAAAGAGCGCGCCGAAGTGACCCTGCACTCGATCGCCGACGGCGTCATCACCACCGATCCGCAGGCCCGGATCACCTATCTCAACCCTGTTGCGGAGAAGATGCTCGGATGGCCTCTGGAGCAGGCACAGGGCCGTGCTTTTGATGACGTGGTCAGGGTGTCTGACCAGCGCAACGGCAGGCTACGGGCCGATACCATTATCCGCAGCCAGCTGGAGCGCGAGCACAATGACGTGCTCGACAACCTGGTCCTGCGCAGTCGTGATGGCCGCGAATACGGCATCCGTGAAAGTGTGTCGCCGATCAGAACCGCTGATCATACGCTGATCGGCAGCGTCATGGTGATGACGGATATTACCGAGACGCGGCAGTTGGCGCGCAAGATGCTCCGCCTGGCCCATCATGACGATCTGACCGACCTGCCCAACCGTATCCTGTACCAGGACCGCCTGCTGCACGCCTGCCAACAGGGCGAGCGCCACTCGCAACGCTTCGCGGTGATGTTCATGGATCTGGACCATTTCAAGAAGATCAACGACTCCCTCGGCCACGCCGCCGGTGACGAGCTGCTGAAACTGGTGGCCCGGCGTTTGACCGACACACTGAACCGCAGCGATACCATCGCCCGTCTTGGCGGCGATGAATTCGTCATGCTGCTCGATGACATCGCCTCCGCCGAAGCGGCGGGCGAACTGGCCAGCAAGTTGATCGACGCGCTGAACCAGCCCTACATGCTGCAGGAAACCGAGTTGATGATCACCGCCAGCCTCGGCATAGCGCTCTACCCCGAGGACGGCAGGGACCCGTCGACGCTGATGAAACATGCCGATGCCGCGATGTACCGAGCCAAACGGGATGGTCGCAACGGTTTCCATCTGTTCTCGCCCAGCGCCGACGACGCCGCCATCGCCCGCCTGAAGCTGGAAAACGACATGCGCCGCGCCATCCCCAATGGCGAGTTCGTACTGCACTATCAGCCGGTTGTCGAAGCCGGCACGCACCGGATCAGCTCCGTCGAGGCACTGGTCCGCTGGGACAGGGGCGAAGAGGGACTGGTGCGGCCCGACCTGTTCATCCCGGTGGCGGAGGAGAGCGGGCTGATCGTGCCGCTGGGCGAGCAGTTGCTGGAACAGGCCTGCCGACAGCTGCAGCGCTGGCGCGGCACGGCACTGGAGGGGGTGCGGATCGCCGTCAACGCCTCGACTGTTCAGCTCAGGGAGAAGGAGTTCGCCGCCAAGCTGGCCAACCTGCTTGAGCGCTACGATGTCAGCGGCCACCAGCTCGAGCTGGAGATCACCGAGTCCACGCTGATGACCGACTCGGAACGGATGCTCGGCATGCTCGAACAGATCAAGGCACTGGGGCTGGGCATCTCGATCGATGACTTCGGCACCGGCTATTCGAGTCTTAGTTACCTGAAGCGTTTCCCGGTCGACACGGTCAAGGTTGACCGCAGCTTCGTCCGTGATATGGAGGAGGACAGCAGCGATCGCGAACTGATCCGGGCCATCCTCGCCATGTCCCGCAGCCTGGAGCTGAAAGTGATCGCCGAGGGTGTGGAAACCGAGGGCCAGGCCAGCATCCTGGCCGAAATGGGCTGCCCTTACCTGCAGGGTTACCTGTTCGCCAAACCCAGCGACCCAGCTTCACTGTTGACCTTTGCCAACAGTCATAGCCGTCCGGATAGTGCAAACTGGGTGATCTGATCAGCCCCTCACCATGTAGGCAGGAGATGTAGGGCGGAACAGAAGGCTGGCTGCTCCAGGAAGAGAGATGACGAATAACTATCCCTGTAATTCGCCGACGGAACCTCCTGTTCCTGCTGCGAGGGTAAGGGTTGAGAAACATCCCGTCAACCGAACCTTCCAGCTAGAATGGCACTCACATCTTCAACACCACACCTTCCTCAACTGGAAAACTGTACGGAAACAGGAGACTCACGATGCGTTGCCATGAAGTAGATTACCAGATCATCGGCGCCGAAATGCAGCTGGTCGAGGTGGAGCTCGACCCGGGCGAAACGGTGATCGCCGAAGCCGGGGCGATGACCTACATGGAGCAGGATATCGACTTCGAGACCAAGATGGGCGATGGCTCAAACCCCGATGAGGGGATCATGGGCAAGCTGTTCTCCGCCGGCAAGCGGATGTTCACCGGCGAGTCTATCTTCACCACCCACTTCACCAACCGCGGCTCAAGCAAGCGCCGCGTCGCCTTCGCCGCGCCCTATCCGGGCAATATCGTGCCGCTCAATATGGCCGAGCTGGGGCAGAAGATCACCTGCCAGAAAGATGCTTTCCTCTGCGCCGCGCTGGGCACCAAGGTCAGTATCGCCTTCAACCGCCGTATCGGTTCCGGCCTGTTCGGCGGCGAGGGCTTTATCCTGCAGACGCTGGAGGGGGACGGCATGGCCTTTATCCAGGCGGGTGGCACCGTGGTACCGAAGAAGCTCAACGGCGAGACGCTACGCGTCGACACCGGTTGCCTGGTCGGCTTTACCGCGGGGATCGATTACGACATTCAGCGCGCCGGCAACCTGAAGTCGATGGTCTTCGGCGGTGAGGGGCTGTTCCTGGCCACCCTGCGCGGCACCGGTACCGTCTGGCTGCAGAGTCTGCCGTTCTCACGCATGGCCGACAGGATCATCGCCAGCGCACCGAGTTCGGGTGGCAGCGACAAGGGCGAAGGCTCGGTACTTGGAGGCCTGGGTCGTCTGATCGATGGAGACCGCTGACAGCAGCGGCCGATCCTGGTCACCGGAGTCGGCGCCTCGCCGGATCCGGTGCGAACGCCGAATCTGAGTGCCACTTGATGGAGGTCAGGCAATCCCGAAAACATCCAGACAATTAGGAATTTTTCCTAGATTTGTCCGAATTGAATACTGGTACACTCCGCGGGGTTGATGGCTGATCCCTGCAGCCGGCTCAACTACTGGACAGTGTTTTCTTATGAGGATTCAAAGGATGAAACAGGCCCTTGCCATTCTGGCGCTTGCCGCCACTTCTGCCACCTTCGCGACCGCCACTTCGGCCCAAGGCGTCTACGTCTTCGGCGACCTGGGTCAGTCTGACTTCGATCTCGGCAGTGCGCCAGGCTTCTCAGTCGATGAAACCGATACCATGTACGGCATCGGCGTCGGCTACAGCTTCAATGACTACTTCTCCGCCGAACTGGGTTACGTCGATCTGGGCGAGAGCACTATCTCAACCAACGCGCCGATCAGCGGCACTGTTTTCGGCAGCAGCTTCTCTATCGATGGCAAATTCGCCATCGACGCCACCGGTGTCTTTTTCGGCGTGCGCGGTGATCTGCCGGTCTCCGACTCCATCGACCTGTTCGCCCGCGCGGGTATGCTGCACTGGCAATCCGATGCCTCTTTCTCGGGTACTATCACTATCGATGGCGACACCTTCACCAGCGGCTCGGGTGAACTCGATGACGGCACAGACCCCTACCTTGGCCTGGGCGCCAGCTACGCGTTCAATGACAATGTATCGGTCAACGCGCAATGGAACCGCTACATGCTGGACATGCTCGGTGAGGATCTGGACATCGATACCCTCTCCGTGGGCCTTGCCTACCGCTTCTAAGTACGCTGTATACAAGCTCCGCACGCGAAACCGCAGCCGACGCTGCGGTTTTTTACATCCGAACCTCGTTCTCCTTATTGAGCACAACCTTCAGCTGGTCGATCGGCATCGGCTTACTGAACAGGTAGCCCTGCACCTGATCGCAGCCATGACGGCGTATAAACTCCAACTGCGCGTGGGTCTCCACCCCCTCAGCGACCACCTTGAGATTCAGGTTATGGGCCATATCGATGATCGTGCGCACGATCACCTCATCATCGCTGTCGTCACCGATATCGCGAATGAACGAGCGGTCGATCTTGAGGGTATTGATCGGCAGTTGTTTAAGTCGGCTGAGAGAGGAGTAGGCAATACCAAAATCATCGATCGCCAGACGCACGCCGAGGCCGCGGATCTGGTTCAGATACTCGTGCAGGTGTGCTTCCTCCGACGCCACCACCGCCTCGGTTACCTCCACCTCGAGCAGCTCGCCGGGAAAGCCGGTACTGCTCAGCGTTGATTCGATCCGTTCGTGTAAGCCTCGATGGATGAAATGCGCCGGTGAGAAATTCACCGCCAACGTCAACGTCAGGTCTGCCTCCGCTTTCAGCGACATGAGGTCTCGGCAAGCACGCCAGGTAACAAACTCATCGATCTCACCGACCAGCCCACAATCTTCGGCCAGGGGAATAAACTCCTCCGGGGAGATATAGCCTTCATCGTCGTCAAACCAGCGCGCCAGTGCTTCTACACCGGCGATATGCCCGGTCATGGCGTCATACTTAGGCTGGTAATGCACCTGCAATCGCTGCTCGGCCACGACGCTGCGCAACTTGCCCTCGAGCATCAATCGACGCTCTGAGCGGGCATTCATCTCCTTGGCATAGAAGCTGAACCGGTTACGGCCAACATCCTTGGAGAAGTACATCGCGGTATCGGCATTTTTCAGCAACGTACCCGCATGCTCGGTATCGTCTGGAAAAACACTGATCCCCAGGCTGGTAGTCACGCGCAAACTGTAACTGTCGATCTCCACCGGCTGATTGATCGCCTGGATCAGTTTCCCGGCCACCTCGGCCGCCGCATCCGGCGTGGTCTCGACCAGCAGAACGGCAAACTCATCGCCGCCCAGTCGTGCCAGGGTATCGGTTTCACGCAGCTGCCCACTCAACCGCTTGGCCAGCTGCACCAGCAGACGATCGCCGATCGCATGGCCCAGGGTGTCGTTAATCGCCTTGAAACGATCAAGATCGAGGAACATGACTGCGAGCTGATGCCCTGTACGTCGGGCAATCGCGATACTGCGCTCCAGATCGCGATCGAACGTCACTCGGTTGGGCAAACCGGTCAGCGCATCGTGAAACGCCTGGTGTTCAAACTGCCGGGTCAACTCAAGCAGCTCGTTGGTGCGCTCACTGACCTTTGCCTCGAGTTCGGACTGCGCCTGCTGCAACTCCCTCTCCCGCTGCTCGATCTCGTCCAGCATGGCGTTGAAATCTTCGGCCAGGTCACCGATCTCGTCCGATGTAGAGCACTGCGCCCTCAGCCGGTAGTTACGCGTGCGCGTGATACCCCTGGCTGTTTTCGCCAACTGCAGGATCGGCGCGGTGACAAAACGTTGCGACAGACTGGCCAGCCCCACCGCCACCAGAACCGACACCAGGAAGAGTACCGACACGATGCTCAGACGCTCCCGTTGCAACGCATCCCACTGTTTCGGCTCAAACAACAACACCACCCGGCCCAGCCGTTCGCCGTCGAACACGACCGACTTATTTACATAGAGAAAACCGCGAAACTCGCCCCGATCCTCGGGCGGCTGCTCCAGACTCACCTCCTGTCCCTGGCTTATATGGCTGGCGAACAGGCTGCCCTGCGCGTCAAACAGCATCGATGCGACAATCTCTCGGTCGTTTTCAAGCGTCGACAGGGTACGCTCAGCCGACTCCGTGTCGTTGAACAGCAGAGCGGAAACACTATTGCCGCCAATAATCGCTGCCTGTGCCCCCATTCGATCGAACACCGTCGAGCGCATATTGTTCCAGTCGTTGACGGCGAATCCCAGGCTCACCAGCGCCAGCACTGTGGTGCTGACCAGAATCAGCACCACGGTCAATTTGCGCCGCAGCGAGCGGCGCCCCAGGATCATTTGCCCCTCCCTGGAGCATCGATAATATGGGCCAGTTTGAGCAGTTCTGAACTCATGGAGAGATGACGTGCTTTCAATTCATTGGTATCGATTTCGAATCCGATACTGCTACCACGCCTGACGAGATTCATGATCACCCCGGAATACGCAACACCCTTGCCCTCTTCCATGGTCAGATCAGCGATAGTAAGTACCGACTTCCTTTCAGACACTGACTCTATCTCAGTCATAAATTGTGTTAGCTGATCGGCAGGTATCATCAACACTCTGCACCCGTCACTCTCGGGCAGGTTTTCGATAAGCCTGTCCCTCATGGGAAGCCCAAGCACGCTTTTGTTCAGAATCATCTCAATACCAGCACCCAGTGAGTCCTCGCGGTAGTAACACAAGGTGAAAGCATCGGTCGGTACCGACAGAGTTTCGGCTGGCCAACTGACGAATTTGGCTATGTTCAGAATAAATGCCGCTTTTACCCGACTCACCCGCTCATCATTCGGATTCGCTAGCGCCACTGACGAGAACAGCAGACCGATCAGGCATAACCTCGACAGTGCAGTCAGCTTGAAGGGCCGGCTGCACAACGTCTTGGTATAACGAGTTGCGCAAAATCGGATCAAAGCGTCATATCCCACATCAGTCGCAACCAGATTTCACGCTCACTACGCTCGTTACTGTACTTATTGCCAAAGTCGGCAGCCGGATCATACACCCGCCGGTCAAACAGGTTGTCGATGCCGTAGGCATAGGACCAGTCCGGCGCCAGACGGCCAAAACCGTATAGGTTGGCGATATAAAAACTGCCCTCATCGTCCTCGCTGAAGCTGTTCCCGTCATCCCGTGCCTGATTGTAAACCAGCGAAAAGCCCAGCGTGTGCGAGGGTCGAAAGCGATAGTCCAGCTGCAGACTGCCGGTCCAGCTGGAGACATAGGGTATTGCCTGATCGCCATCGGCGGGCTCAAGGTAGGCCAACCCCGCCCGCAGATTGAGCTGTTCCGACGGTTTCGCATTAAGTAGCGCTTCCATGCCGTTGAGCTGCACCTTCACATCCGAGTTGGCGAAGTATTCATCTGCGTCATCCGGTGTCGGCATCTCGACGATGAAGTTGGTCAGCTCGCTGCGGTACAGGTTGAGGCTCAGGTTGGCGTTATCCCACTGGTAGAGATAGCCAAGTTCGAGCTGCTCGATCTCCTCCGGCGCCAGCGGCGGCGGTATGAAACTGGTACCCTCAAGCACCTTGAGATACTCACGCAGGGTCGGCGTCCTGATCGCGGTGCCATACTGCAGCTTCCAGGTCTGCGAGCTTTCCGGGGTGTATACCAGCGCCGCGCGCTGGTTCCAGTGTTCACCGAACCGTTCGAACCTGTCAAACCGCACACCGAGGGTCAGATCCAGGTCAGCGGTAATACTCCAGACATCCTGCAGATAAAACGCATAGTCGTCGTTGGATATACCCGGGCTCGACAATAGATCGCCGGTCTCCGGCGGCGTCAGATAGCCTGCCGAGAAGTGGTAGTTGCGCTGATAACGGGTGTCTTCTGCCGACTCATGCTCCCAGCTGATTCCTGCCGCCAGCACATGCTGGTCCAGGCGCTTGAATCCGGTCACCTTGCCACCCGCCATCCAGGCGTCCTGATACTCCTCATAGCCGAGAGTATCGCCTTGATTCTCTATCTCGTATTCGCGTGCATTGTCCAGATGGTAGTAAAAGGTGCTTTCTATACGGCCGGTTTCGACGCTGCCCTGCTCATAGTTCGCCGACAACACCAGCGATTCGGAATCGACATAGGCATCCTGGGTATCGGGTATGAACAGGAAGGGGGTCTCCTCCAGGGCATAGTTCATCGACAGCGTCAGTCCGTCGATAGGCGACCCCTTGATCATCAGGTTGGCGAACTCCTCCCCCAGCGGCTGAACCGTATCGCCACCAATGAAGCTCTTGCGCTGGTCACGGAAGGGGGCATCCTGCTGCAGGTAACTGCCGAATGCTTGAAAACGATCGCTGTTATACAGCAGTGTACCCTTGCCGCGGTCGTTACTGGCGGTTTCCAGGGTTGCGCCCAGGCTCTCTTCGACACTGAAATCACGCGTCGTGATCGAGATGATGCCGCTCAGGGCGTTGGCACCATAAAGACTCGATGCGGGGCCAAGAATAACCTCTACCTTCTCGATCGCTTCCAGCGGCAGGTTGTCGCCTAGCGAGAAATGGCCGTAGTAGAGGTGGCGTATCCGCACGCCATCGACCATCAACACCATCTTATCGTTGTACCGATCGAGCATACCTCGCGACCAGATCGATCGATGCCGTTTGCGGTACTGGTTCAACTGCAACCCGGGCACGAAGCTCAACAGATCATCCAGCCGGCGCACGCCGAAACGGGCGAAATCGCTGCGATTAAAGGTATAAACGGTGCCCGGCGCCCGGCTGATCTGAGTCGGCAACAGCGAGGCCGACGTGAATACCTCCAGCGACATCAACTCTTTCAGCGACATCGCCGATAGGTCGACATCCTCCTCGGCAGCGGCGGAAACACACACGGGGCAGACGATCAGAAGCGCGAGCAACGGGTTCAGCCGAGCGCGACGACGCGCTTCTCTGTATTCCAGCTTATCGCTTTTAGACTGGTAGCTCACAGCCATCTACCTCTCGGTGTAGGATCCCAATACGCCATCGCGAACCGGCACACGAATCTCTCGCGTACTGGGCATATTTATTACCATTTTTTTTTCATGGTTACATTGATACAGATGTCGGATAGCCATCGACAAGAAAAACCCCTCCGAGAAAAAGAGGGGTTTATTACTAAGACGCGGGGCGGTGCATCACTCCACGATAGACAGGCTGTCCAGATAAGCCTTGTCGGAGATATTGGTCCACTTGCGAACCTGCTTCAGATAGCCCTGCTGACTGTCGATGATCTCGGCCGCCAGTGGATCCTGTGCCGCCTGCTCTTTCAACAGTCGAGCAGTGGTTTCGCGTAGCGCTGAGATCACCTCGGGCGGGAACACCTTGTGGGTCACATCCGGATACTCCTCCTTCATCTTGTCCCAGGCCAGGCTGTTCATATGCGTGCTCTGGCTGTACATGTCGTAAGCAGCCGTGCGCATGGCCACGCGCAGGATCTCCTGCAGATCGTCCGGCAGACCATCCCAGACGTTCTTGTTGACCAGGAACTGCACCTCGGCCGCCGGTTCCTGCCAGCCGGAGTAGTAGTATTTGGCGATGCGGTGGAAGCCCATGGGCAGGTCAAGTGCCGGCCCGACCCACTCCAGCGCATCGATAGTACCTCGCTCCAGCGAGGTGTAGAGCTCACCCGGTGGGATGTTGGTAACGGCGACGCCCAACTCTGACATCACCTCACCGGCAAAGCCCGGGGTGCGCATTTTCAGCCCCTGCAGATCAGCAACCGAGTTGATCTCCTTGCGGAACCAGCCACCCATCTGGTTGCCGGTATTGCCGCCCGGAAAGGAGAGCATGCCGTGCGGCTCATATACCTTCTGCATCAACTCCATACCACCGCCGTGATAGAACCAGGCGTACTGCTCCGGTACCGTCATGCTGAACGGTACGGTGGTGAAATACATGGTGTTAGGCACCTTGCCCTTGTAGTAGTAGGACGCGGTATGACCCATATCGTACTGGCCTGACTTCACCATATCGAAGATGCCGAACGGCGCCTTGTGCTTATTGGAGGAGTCGATACGGATCTTCAGTCGGCCTGCCGACATCTTCTCCGCCATATCCGCCATGTGCTGTGTCGTCTCGCCCAGTATCGGGGAGTTGGGCCCCCAAGTCTCGGCAAGCTTGAGGGTATAGCTCTCTTCGGCCTGTGCCGGTGCCCCCGTGAACGACAGGAGCGCAGCGAGCACCGCCGCCGGCTTAAACAGGGCATTGCGTATTTTCATCTTATTAAGTCCGTTTGTAGTTATCTTGACGGTTCGATCAACAGAGCGATATTAACCCGACGCTGCACGGTTCTGAAACTCCAACACAAATGATGCTAGACGGCGACGTTCTATATACTCTCTTAGGTTGCGTCAGCCCCATTCAAGGAGGAACACATGAACCTGCCCAGCTCCGTACAATTCATCCTCGCCGCCGTAGCGGTCGTACTTATCATCACCGCTATCGTGATTCCACCAAGCAAGTGGATCGACTACTTCAAAACCGGGGCCGGCCTTGGCGTTCTGAAAGGGATCGTACTGGCCCTGGTATTCGGCGCTGCCCTGGCGTTCGTACCCAAGCTGTTCGCCGCCGAGTCCGGTATGTTCTTCAAAGACGCCAGCGTCTATTTGGGGCTGGACCACGTCAAGAAACAGAGCCCCCAATGCGAGCGCGGCGGCGTCGACGATCGCTGGACCTCGAACCTGGGCATGCGCGTCAACATCTACCAGAGCGGCGACGAGCGCTTCCGCACCAACGCCAAGTACACCCACCACAGCTGCATGCTGGGTGAGGACTCCGCCGGTTATGATGCCGTTGGCGTGGAGCTGGAGTACAAGTTCTGGTCGCGGTAGACAAAAACGACGCCGAGTGCACGAAAAACAGGGCTTTTGATCTGCCAGTATCCCGTTTGGAAACTTTCGCGGCCCACCACTGGAGGCCTAGGGCGATAATAGGAAAGTGCGGAAATGCTCAGCGCTATCCTCAGAAGCCAAATCCTCCATACTGGCAGGCTTAAAATGCTGGTCGTAACAGTGAGGATAAAACGCCAGCAGATCGGCCAGCGCCTGCAACCGTGAACGTCGCATTGACGACTCCAGAAATGGCGCATGAGTCGACAGATAGAGTACCGGCAACTCGGTCGCCAGATAATCGGCCATGGTCGGCAGCAGATCGAACTCGCCACCCTCGATATCCAACTTGATCAGGTCGATTCGACCGGGGTTGGCAAGTTCGATAAAGCGTGTCCACTCAAGGGTTAAAGCCGTTGCCGTCTCGGTCGCCTCGTCTATCTTCAGCAAGCTGCTCATACTGTCCCCCAGCTCGCCACCAAAACTCGCCAGCGTTTCGATCCCCATGCGCGGCGCCAAGGCTAGACAGAAAGGCGAAACATTAGTCAGTCGATTGAGTTCGATGTTCCAGCTTAGATAGCGGTAGGCGACCGGATCGGGTTCGAAACAGATCACCCGTTTACATAATCGGGCAGCATAAATTGTGCTGGGCCCGATCCACGCACCGATATCGCAAAACACACGGTCCGGCTGTAGATGCCGCCTGAGCAGCGTGAAAAGCTCCGGTTCCCAAAGGCCTCTCGCTGCCCGGCGCCAGAAGCGGGTATGGTAGGGGTCCAGACGAAAATCCTGACCATGAATCCGGGCCGGGTAATAACCGCGATACCGATAGTAGGGTTTGACCAGTTGTTCCAACGTTCTCAACATCACCGCAACTCCCGGCGGTTACCGTTAGCGAAAAGACGGCCATAAGCTCAGCCTTAAGCTGAAAGTATGGAAGATGCGCGTGAATAGTGCCTGCGCAATCCGGTTGTCCTGAACTTGAAACAGGCACCTGATCGGATCAGTTCTCCGAGCTCTCACAACAGGCAACCGTTAGGCAGTGCGCAGTACCGGGACTATCGACTAGCCTTAAATCAAGTCACTATGAGCATTGAGTGAGGCTGACCATGCCCGATCCGGACGGCAGGATTACTGTCTATTACGACGGTGTCTGCCCCCGCTGCGTGCGCGATAGGGAGAACTACGAGCGACTGGATCCTGAAGCGGGGAAACAGGTGGAGTGGTTCGATATCACGGGGCGGGACCAAGAGCTGATCGATCTAGGTATCGATCCGCGCAAAGCACTGACCGAACTGCATATCCGCACCCCTGATGGGCGTATATTGTCGGAGCTGGATGCCTACTGTGTGTTGTTGGCGAGAATCCCCCGTTACAGGTTACTCGGCATCATCATCGGCCTGCCGCTGTTTAGACCACTGGCCAGCTGGCTTTACCACAGGTGGGTCATCCGACGGCTTAAACGGGAGGGTCGACTCTGAGCTAACTACCAGCCGTTCGCCAGATCGCACCAGCCGGTTCGGGAGGCAGATAAACAGGAAGCGGTGGCGTTGCCGCTTCCTGTTTATCACCTGATGTGACGTTACCCAGACTGGCGTCTCTCTCCCTATTCTCGCTCACCCACCGGAATCATAATGTGCGCATAGGGTGTATCCTTCCACATCACATAGGGACCGCCGGCATGTGGATCTGTCGTGATGCCCTCAAGTGCAGACTTGGGCACGATAACCATCAGGTGCGGGCCCTCCTTGATAAAGTCTTCCGCATTTTTGGGATCCGGGTGATAGGGATCGGAATTACTCACCCCACCATCCCCGCCCAGCATGTAGGAGAAGCCCATCTGCTTGGCCTCAAACGGCGCCTTGCCGCCAACGGCCTGGAACATCTCCATCCACATCGCATCATTGCAGATCGGTATATTATCCCCCGGCATCGTCTCCGGTAGACAGGTCCACCCATTAGTCCCTTCAGCCAGCACCTTCCCCTGGTACATTACCGTTGCATCCGCACTTACCATGGAGGGTGCCGCCGAGCGCGCACGGTCTATCAACGCCTGCTCATCCTCAGCCAATGCCGCAGCCGAGGTTAGCAGCAGTCCCGACACCACCAATCCACCAATCAACCTGTTCATCTTCGTCTCCCGTCTTGTTATTCGGTGATGGACACGTTCGATGGAAGCATTCGCAGGAAACCTGCATCGCCTTCAGGTAGTTAAGTGTAGTGTAAAGGGAAAAGTGTGCACTGGTGCTTGCACGGCAGAATCCCTACGCCAACGACAACAGTGTAATCAGGCGCTAGGAAAGAGCAGTATCTAGAAGGCAATCAAAGGGGTAGGAAAAACAAAAAAATGGCGCGCCCGGAGGGATTCGAACCCCCGACCAACAGGATCGGAACCTGCTACTCTATCCAGCTGAGCTACGGGCGCGCATCGGAAGTGTTTGCGGAGCGCAATGTTACCGATCTGTGTGCGGTTTGCAAGCTAGATTTCCTCTGCGCAGGTGCTGGACGGACGGGAGGGCGCGGCCATACTATAGGCGCAATTGACTAATGGGCTGACCGCCATGACCTACTGTGTTGCGATGAAACTGGCCGACGGACTGGTGTTTGTGGCCGATTCGCGGACCAACGCGGGTGTGGACAATATCTCCACCTTTCGCAAGCTATTTACCTTCGGAAACGGCCGTGATCATGCCCTGGTGCTGCTCAGCGCCGGCAACCTCGCTACGACTCAGAGTATCGTCGAGCTGTTGAAACGGCGTATTGAGGAGGCGGAAGAGAACCTGATGACGCTGCCGTCGATGTACGACGAGGCGGCATATATCGGCCGACTGATGCGCGAGATCATCGATCGCGACACCCATCCCCAGCAGAGCCAGGGGGTCGACCTGGGCTGCAGCCTGCTGCTGGGCGGCCAGATCCGTGGCGAGGAGCCGCGTCTGTTCCTGATCTATCCACAGGGTAACTTTATCGAGGCCAGTGCCGAGACTCCCTTCTTCCAGATCGGCGAGTTCAAATATGGCAAACCGATCCTGGATCGCATCATCACGCCCAATACACCGTTGGAAACAGCGCTGACCTGCGGCCTGATCTCGATGGACTCGACGATCAAGAGCAACCTGACGGTCGACCTGCCGCTGGATGTACTGATCTACGACAAGGACAGCTACAGCCTGGACCGTACCCGGCAGATCAGTGCCGAGGATGAGCAGTTTCTGGCGCTGCGCAAAGCCTGGGGCGGAGGGATACGCGAACTGTTCAACCGTTTGCCAACGACAGAGCTTTAACCTGTCGCCAGACTAAGGTCCGCCTTTTCGTACGGGCTTTTTTGCCGGTATAATCCCTGACCAGTTTTTTGGTGCAGTTTTGCCTGCCTCGCATGGGGTGCGCAGGACAAGCTGCCAAGCCCATTTCCTGACAAGAGGTTGTGACTGTGAACAAATTGGCTGCTAATGCTGTAAAAGCACTCGCCGCACTGGGCCTTGGACTGGCACTGACCAGCTCCGTACAGGCTGCCACTTCTGATGAAGCGATCATCGAACGTATCAAGCCGGTAGGCGAAGTCTGCATCCAGGGTGACGAGAGCTGTGGCGGTGCGGCTGCAGCGGCAACCGCTTCCGCTGGCGGCGCTCGCAGCGGTGAAGAGATCTACACCGGCAAATGTGCCGCCTGCCACGGTTCCGGTGTGCTGGGTGCTCCGAAGTTCGGCACCAGCGAGATGGCCGACCGTATGGCCGAGAAGGGCTTGGACACGCTGCTGAGCAACGCGCTGAACGGTTTCAACTCCATGCCGCCGCGCGGTACCTGCGCCGACTGCTCCGACGACGAGATCAAGTCTGCGGTCGAGTACATGGTGAACGGCGGCTGATCTTCAGCTACCGCCACATCGAAAAGGCCACCCTCGGGTGGCCTTTTCTGTTTATAGATATCAAATGATAGGCTTCAAAGGTCGTCGAACATGCCGCGCAGGCTGTTCAATGTCGCCTTGCCGCGCGCACGGTTGAGTTCCGGGCTGGCCTGACCCAGACCCTCGGTTTCGATATCCTCCGGCGGCAGCTCCTCGAGGAACCTGCTCGGCGCGCACTCCACCTCCTCACCGAACTGGCGCCGCTTCTTTGCCAGCGTCATGGCCAGGGTTTTTTTGGCGCGGGTGATACCGACGTAGGCCAGCCGACGCTCCTCTTCGATGGTGTCGGACTCGATGCTGTTGCGATGGGGCAGTAGCTCCTCCTCCATCCCCATCAGATAGACATGGGGGAACTCCAGCCCCTTGCTGGCGTGCAGGGTCATCAGCTGGACCCGGTCGGAATCGTCCTCCTCCTCCTGACGGTCGAGCATATCGAGCAGCATCAGCCGCGCGATCGCCTCCTCGATACCGGCGTCGGGGTCATCCTCCTGCAAACGCTCCAGGGTCGAGCGCAGGGAGTCGACCAGGAACCAGACGTTCTGGATCCGCTTGTCGGCCACGGCATCGCTGGAGCAGTTCTGCCGAATCCAGTCCTCGTATTCGATCTCGGCGATCAACTCACGCACGGCGGCGATCGGATCGCCCTGCCGACAGCGCTGGTAGAGGCTTTCGAGCATATGGCAGAAGCGGCGCAGGCGCTCGATGGCGCGCTCCGGCAGCACCTGCTCCAGGCCGATCTCAGCACAGGCATCGAACAGGCTGATATGGCGCTCGTTGGCGTAGTGGCCCAGCTTCTCCAGGGTGGTCGGCCCTATCTCCCGCCGGGGCAGGTTGATGATGCGCAGGAAGGCGTTGTCGTCCTCACGATTGACCAACACCTTCAGATAGCCCATCAGGTCCTTGATCTCGGCACGGGCGAAGAAGGAGGTACCACCGTTGAGCTTGTACGGCACCTGGTAGCTCTGCAGCTTCATCTCCAGCAGCCGCGACTGGTGGTTACCGCGATAGAGCACGGCGAAGTCGCGGAACTGGATCTTCTCGCGCAGATGGCGGTCGAGGATCTCGGTGGCAATGCGATCGCACTCGGCGTCTTCGTTGCGGGTATGGATCACCCGGATCGGATCACCAAAGCCCATATCGCTCCACAGTGTCTTGTCGAACACGTGCGGGTTGTTGGCGATCAGCGTGTTGGCAGCCTTCAGGATGCGGCTGGTGGAGCGATAGTTCTGCTCCAGCTTGACCACCTTCAGTCCGGGGAAATCCTCCTGCAGCTGGGCCAGGTTTTCCGGCCGGGCGCCGCGCCAGGCGTAGATCGACTGGTCGTCGTCGCCGACCACGGTCAGTGCCGCACGGTGTCCGACCAGTTGCCGCACCAGGCGATACTGCGACAGGTTGGTATCCTGATACTCGTCCACCAACAGGTAACGGATGCGGTTCTGCCAGCGTTCCAGCACATCGGGCTGAGCGGTAAACAGGCGCACCGGTACCAGGATCAGGTCATCGAAATCGACGGCGTTATAGGCGCGCAGATGGCGGTTGTAGGCTTCATAGGCGCGTGCGGACAGGATCTCGTGCGGCCCCTGCGCCAGCTCCAGCGCCTGCTGCGGCTCGACCATGTCGTTTTTCCAGGCCGAGATCTGGTGCTGCACCATCTGTACATGATCGGCATCTTCGTCGTGATGGATCAGCAGGTCGCGCAGCAGCGCCTTGCTGTCCTGATCGTCGAAGATCGAAAAGCCGGGTTTGAACCCCAGCGCCTTGTGCTCGCGGCGGATAATGTTGAGGCCCAGGTTATGGAAGGTGGACACGGTCAGGCCCCGGCTGGCCTTGCCCTGAATCAGGTTACCGACACGCTCCTTCATCTCGCGGGAGGCCTTGTTGGTAAAGGTAACCGCCGCGATATGGCGCGCCTCGATGCCGCACTGCTGAACCAGGTAAGCGATCTTGCGCGTAATCACGCTGGTTTTGCCCGATCCGGCACCGGCCAGAACCAAGAGCGGCCCACCGATATAGTGGACCGCCTCTTGCTGACGGGGGTTCAGCTTGCTCATAGCACCTCAAATAACACTAAATATTTCCGTAACCTGGCCGACCTATGATTAACAGCCTTCTTCAAACGACTCTGAAGTAGGTAGCCTAAGAGACTGATCCAAAACGACTTAAACGTATGTTTAAAGCCGGATTTTAACGTGGTACTCTGGCGCGGCCCTGCTATTTTAAAGGGGGCATTATCGCACGTAGAATGCAATTTTAAGAGCGATTCGCCCACCGTACCTCCAGCAGTTTCAGAAGGACCGGCTGATGCTGGCAATAGAACAGGCAGTTCCAGCGGAAGAGCAGACCCTGCTACTTCTAGACCCTACAGCACGGCTAAAGCCGCTGCTGCAATCGGTGTTGCTGCCCGAGGACGGTTTCACTGTGCACGCCTGTGCCGGCTTCGACCAACTCGAGAGGCAACTCCACGACCAGGTCCTGCTGCTCTGTTACACCCATGACCGCCAGGCGCTGCAGAGCCATCTCAAGCAGATACAGCTCAAGCATCCCGGGCTGCCGATCATTATCTTCAATGACCACCTGACCGATGCCGACCCGACGCTGTTGGTACGGCAACCGCTGATCGATCAACTCTGCCTGCAGCAACTCAATCGGGATCTGCTGCTGCGCTCCCTGCGCTATGCCCAGTGCACCCGGCGCAATCAGGATGCCCTGGCACAGCTCAAGATCACCGACCCACTGACCGGTGTCGGCAATCGGCAGTACTTCTACCAGGCCCTGCTCAACGATCTGCAGCAGGGCAATCAGCTGGCGCTGATCACCGTCGATTTTGACGGCTTCAGCCGTTTCAACAATGAGTATGGCCATGATGCCGGTGACGAAGTGGTACTGGAGCTGAGCCGGCGCCTGCGCCGCTGCAACGGCACCCGTCATATTGCCCGCATCGGTAGCGACGAGTTCGCACTGGTGCTACCGGTGGACGAATGTGACGTCATCGAACACCGCACCAAGGAAACCATCGCCGAGATCATTGGTGAGCTGATGCCGGATTACAGCTTCGGTGATGGCGAGAAATCCCTGAGCTGCAGCATCGGCGTGGCGTTCTCGCCGTTACACAGCAGCGAGTTTGATACGCTGATCAAGCAATCCGGCCTGGCGCGGATGCGGGCAAAGAGCCAGAGCGGTCTGAGCTACGCCATATACGACCAACAGAAGGACCAGAGCGGCAACGCCGATATTACCCTTGAACCCGAACTTTGGCGTGCCCTGCAAAAGGGCGAGTTCGTACTGCATTACCAGCCGCGCATCGACCTGCGCACCGGCTGCATCACCGGCGCCGAAGCGCTGATCCGCTGGCAGCACCCCGAGCGCGGTCTGATCCGCCCCGACGACTTCATCCCCGCCTGCGAGAAATCGGGGCTGATCGTCCCGATCGGTTACTGGGTGATTCAGCAGGCCGGACGCGATATGAAACTGATTCGCGAGGCCGGTCTGCACGGCCATATCGGCGTCAACCTGTCGTTCCGGCAGTTCCAGGACACCTATCTGGCGCGCACCATCGAGCGCCTGATCGAGCAGTTCGACATCGATTCATCCATGCTGGAGTTCGAGCTGACCGAAACCGCACTGTTCAGTGACGAAGTCCATGTGAAAGAGTGCATCCGCGCGCTGAGCGCCCACGGTATCGAGTTTTCACTGGACGATTTCGGCACCGGCTACTCCTCCTTTTCACTGCTGCAGAAGCTGCCGATCACCAAGCTGAAGATCGACAAATCCTTCATCGCCGGCGTACCGGGCAATGCGGATGACGAGGAGATCGTGCGCGCCATTGTCAGTCTCGCCCACAACTTGCAGAAGAGCGTAATCGCCGAAGGGGTGGAAACCAAGGCCCAGCTCGAGTTCCTGATCAAACAGGATTGCGACCAGGTACAGGGCTATTTCTTCAGCCCCCCGGTCAGCCTTGACCTGTTCCTGAAGATGCTCGGCGCCAACGAGATGCAGGCGCGCTGATCCCCCCTACTTCATCCCTGCTCTGTCCACTTACCCCGGTAGATCAACGCCTCCAGCAGATGCGCTTGCGCAATACCCTCATCTCCCGCGAGGTCGGCCAGTGTACGCGCCACCCGCAGCAGACGGTGACAGGCCCGCGCCGACAGCAGGTGTTGCGCCATCACCCGCGACAGCAGCTCCCGACTCCTGCCATCCAGTGCACAATGCCGATCCAGCTCCTGACCGCTCAGATCCCGGTTGGCCCTGCCCTGACGCTGCAACTGCCGCTCGCGCGCGGCCAGCACGCGCTGGCGCACCTGGGCACTGGCTTCGCCCGGTGCTGCCGGTGTCAGCAGCTCTTGCGGCGACAGCGCAGGCACTTGCAGTTGCAGGTCGATACGGTCCAGCAGCGGACCCGATATCCGCTGCTGGTAGCGGTTGATCTGATCCGGCGTGCAACGACAGCGGCTGGTGCCGTCATCAAAGTAACCGCAGGGACAGGGGTTCATCGCGGCTACCAACTGGAAGCGCGCCGGGTAAGCGGTCGAACGGGCGGCGCGGGAGATCAGGATCTCACCGGTTTCCAGCGGTTCACGCATCACCTCCAGCACCCGGCGCGGAAACTCCGGCAGCTCATCGAGAAACAGCACCCCCTGATGCGCCAGGGAGATCTCGCCGGGGCGAGGCCGTCCGCCGCCACCGACCAACGCCACCGCCGACGCCGTGTGGTGCGGGGACCTGAACGGCCGCTGGCCGGCGCAGGCGGCGGCAACCGGTAATCCGGCTACCGAGTGCACGGCCGCGACCTGCAGACTCTCCTCCAGGCCCAGCGGCGGCATCAGTCCGGGCAGGCGCGCGGCCAGCATGCTTTTGCCACTGCCCGGCGGACCACTGAACAGCAGGTTATGCCCGCCGGCAGCCGCCACCTCCAGCGCCCGGCGCGCCTGCAACTGCCCCCGAACATCGGCCAGATCCGGCACCATCGGCAGGCAGGGTAAAGCGCCCCCTCGCTGATGCGGGGCAAGCTGTTCACCGCCTCTCAAATGCTCACACAAGCGCAGCAGATGGGCCACGGCCAGTACGCGCGTGTGCCCGGTCATCACCGCCTCGTCGGCGTTCGCTTCGGGTACGATCAACACCCGCTGCGCCTGGCCGCAGGCAATCGCCGCCGGCAACACGCCTCTAAGCGGCCGGATATCCCCGGACAGCGCCAGCTCGCCCAGCACCTCATAACCTTCCAGCCCTTCCGCCTTGAGCTGACCCGAGGCCTGCAGGATACCGAGCGCGATCGCAAGATCGTAACGTCCGCCCTCTTTCGGCAGATCGGCCGGTGCCAGATTGATGGTGATACAATGGGCAAATTCCAGAATGGAGAACTAGCATGAAGAAAGTAATTTACCCATACGTCCGGTTCAGTTCTAACGAGCAGGGTTCTGGTGATTCACTTAGGAGACAGTTAAAAGCTATACGTTCATTTGCAGAGCAAAATGGTTATGAAATCAATGAAAGTCTAAATCTTACTGATTTAGGTATTTCGGCGTATAAGGGCGACAACCTAGAAATTGACGCTGGCCTTGGACGGTTTATTTTAGCTATTAATAAAGGACTTATTCCTTTAGACGGTACTTCCTTTATTTGTGTAGAACAACTAGATAGGCTTACAAGAAAATCAGTCAGCCAAGCCTATCTACTCTTCTCTGACATATTGAGAAAGAATGTCAATATCATAACTCTAATGGATAATAGGATATACACAAAAAAATCATTAGATAATCTTCCCGAAATAATATACTCATTAACATTAATGGAACAAAGCCATATAGAATCAGCGAAGAAAAGTGAACGTGTTAAAGCTGCTTTTCATGGTCGGCTCAGCCGCATAAAAAATGGACAAAAAGCAAAATATGCAAGCCAGATTCCCAGCTGGCTAGACGAAGAAAAACCAAAATCCGGTGTATTTAAAATAAATGATAAAGCCGACATCATAATAAGAATATTTCAAATGACAATAGAAAACATTCCTTTAAACGAAATTGCCAGAATATTAAACAGAGAAGGCATTGAAAGGATAACCAGATCAAAATATAAAAATGCAACTAATGTTTGGACTGGTTCTGTAATAAGTCATATCATTAAAAACAGGTGCGTAATCGGAAATCTAGACATATACAAAACAGACTATGCGAAGAATAGTGAGGGTGTATTAAAAAGGGTAAGGTATCTAGACGAAACTATTGAAGACTATTACCCAGCAATTATAACCAATAACGACTTTGTAATTGCTAACGCTAGAGTAAAGGAAAGAAAAGTTTCATCAGAACGAGGAAGAACTACTAATAAAAACTTATTTACCTCGTTAATATATTGTGGTGAGTGCCATTCACGGATGCACTTTGAAATTGATAAAAAGACTCTTTCCAGCGGAGTCCGTGAGTATAAATCTTTGAAGTGCACAAATCAGAGACACGGTGGTAACTGTACTGCCATTCCTGTTAAATATGATAACTTTGAAAAGGAATTCCCACTTAAATATTTCATGAGAGACGATGCATCAAATTCTTTAAATACGGATAAAATCAATAAAATTAAAGAAGAGTTAAACGCTCTTGAAGCAGATCACATAAGACAACAAGATAAGATTTCTAAGATTGAAAAAAGTATTGTTGAAGATGACCTAGATATCACAGCTTTTCTCAAAACAATATCCACATTAAAATCGGACTGCAATAAAAAATCAATAGAAATAGAAAGACTACGATTTCAACTAGCCGGTTTAGAAGCAGCTAGAAGTGGAAAAACCAATAAAAGCTTGCTTTCGGAAGAGGATCGATCAGCAGTGAAGCGTAGATTAAAAAGCCTTCTATCAGGAATAATAATCTATTCAAAGAGAAAGGTTGCATGGGTAATTCTAAGGGACGGTACACCAAACGCCTTTAAATTTGAGCGGGACGGTAATTTGTTAGATAATATGTCAGAATACATTAAACTTGTAGATGACATACGAAAATCATACACCAGTGGAAACTTAGATCCAAAATTAGAAAAGCTAGCACGCGCACTAATGCATGGCTCATAAGCCATGCATTTAATAAAACTCTCCTAAAGCTTTAATCTGATCTTTAGTGAGTTTTTGAAAGTCTTTTTGTTGTTCATACCCATTCAACTTATAGACATACTTGTAATTACTTCTGGAATATGAATATTCACTGATAAGACCATTGCTCATAAGAGATTTGAATATATTCCTAGCTATTCTTGTTTGATTAGGCCTATCTTTATCTTTTAAATCTAGTCTTTTCATTAAATCATAAAAATAAATATATCCTTCTCTTTCATTCGTAAAACGAACAAGGTGCAAAAAGATACGTTTAGCATATTTACTTCGCATTCCTAGATAAGCATCAATATCGACTAACTTTATAGTACGGAAATAAAAATCATCACTTTTCAGATTGATATATGAAACTTCACCGTTAATACGAGCCACATAAAAGAAGTCCGAAGATTCTATTTTCTTTATGAAATTATTAATTATATCAAAGCTTTCTTCTTTTTTAATATGTGCCACTTTTCTTACAACCCTATAAAAATGGTCCGGGTCATAAACAAAATTTTCTTTGGTAATGCTTTGGTTACTAACAGCATTTAAAAGATAGAAAAAGAGAGGAACTTCATAGGTGACTTCAAGAGATTCATATGCAAAATCAAGCATATCGACAGGAAGGGGTACTACATTTTTTGGTAGGTATTTTTTGTATATCATATTTTCTCCTTATATTACGAAACACGGAGTATATAATATATTAAAAAACAAAGTTTTTCAATCCAGAAAATACCTTTTTGTTATAAATATATTGTCTTAATATATGTTGTTATTAGGGGGCGTCAAAAGGCAGTTAAATAATAACGTAAAGGCGAATGAAATGTTACCAAAAGGCTAAATTGACTTAAAACTTATTCAGCTTCAGCTTTTTAGTAATTTTATCTAGAATAATATCATCTTTATCTTTTATATTGAAAATATTCGACATATCGTATTCTATAATGAACACAACAACACCCTCATAATACTTATGGTTCTCAATGTAATCTAATGATAAATCTAGACCATAACCTGCACACATATAGTCATAAAGACAGAATGACTTATTTCTATTCTTGTCGCCAGAGGCAGCAGAGACTGTTATTTCATGCCTTATAGAAAAATCAAGCCTATCTCTGAAGTAATTATCAAATGAATCTACTAATCCAGATGCATCAATGGAAAAACAATCTGTGACTTTCACTATTAGTCTAACCAACTCATATCTTTGACTATTTTTAAGGCTTCGGCCCAGTTCTCTTTCTATTTTTTCTACTATTTCCGATACATTCATCTTCTATTATTTTATTATATATACTTAGCACATCCCGAACGTCACTCATGAAGTCATATTCTTTTAATTGCTCCACGGTTCTTTGCATCCTATTCCTTTGCCGTCTATATTGATTCATATCATTTAACAAAAGAGCATTAACATATTTATCAATTTGTTCAGATAACTTCTTTATGTTTCTCTCAATAATTAAAATGCTATTTTTTTCTTCTTTTATACTCTGTAATTTACCGTTAGTCCGACCTATCATTTCGGGCTTATAATAATTTCTATCTAAACCATATATTTTATAAACCAGCCCATTAAATATAGATTTAAGTACATTAGTAGTACTAGGTCTAGACAGTTCTACCGCATAACTTTTACCATTTATTCTCCTTGGTATTAATATATTCAAATGCGAATTGTTCTGATCATGGACATTTATAAATGTATGCTTCACTAAAACTTTATAGTCCACATCAATAATTCTTGAAACCTCTTTTAGTACACTTTTACTTATTTCTACCCATTCTTGCCTTGTCGGTTGAATAGAGGCAGGCATTGATAGGCAGAAGCTTTGCGCTGTTACAGTTGGAGGCCTACCACCCTTCTTATTAGCGGCAACCTCCACACAAGCTTTATTAAAGTCTCTTGCTACCGACGAAAAAAAGTAATCAGCATTATTTAATAGCGCATAAATATTGTTGGTTTTCAAATGATTCTTGTGTTTTGAATCCTCTAGATACCGCAGATAAACTGCAAGACCATTTAAACCATTTTTTATAGACTCACTTCGTACAAAAAAATTCTTGATACCCATAATAAAATGGATACCATAAATGATTGTAACGTCAATATATAAGATGCATTCAAGATGGAAAAACTAAAGTTTTTCCTCTTGCTAAGGGAGACCCTTAGAACCCCAATCTATTTATTTTATAGACGACATCATGTAGACTATAGGCAACAGTCTTATAATTGGGAGGCAATGATCAAAAATGGTTACAGGTTTAAACTTCCCCACCAGAGAGTTTTCTGACGGCACGAATAAAGTCGTGCATGGTGAAGCACTATCATATCTAAAGTCTATTCCTGACAACTCTGTTGATCTTATTTTTGCAGACCCCCCGTACAACATAGGAAAGGACTTTGACGGCTTAACAGAAAACTGGGACGAGGAGCATTTTCTTAACTGGTGCTATCAGTGGATAGACGAGTGCTACCGCATTCTCGCACCAAATGGTACTTTTTATTTAATGAATAGTACGGAGAATATGCCATTCCTAGACATATGGTGTCGTAAAAGCTTCTTTGTTAGAAGCCGTATTGTTTGGTCTTATGATAGCTCTGGTGTTCAAGCAAAGAAATATTTTGGCTCTATGTATGAACCTATTCTCATGCTTACCAAAAATGAGAAAAACTACACTTTTAATGCCGACGATATTTTAGTTGAAGCAAAGACAGGTTCTAAACGTAAGCTCATTGATTATCGAAAGAATCCCCCTCAGCCATACAACACCAAAAAGGTCCCGGGAAATGTTTGGGATTTTGCCAGAGTTAGATTCAAAATGGATGAGTATGAGAACCACCCAACACAAAAGCCAGAGTCTCTTTTAGAGAGAATTATATTAGCATCTTCAAATGTTGGTGATACTGTTTTAGATCCTTTTTCTGGTAGCTTCACAACTGGTTCTGTTGCTATAAAAAATAATAGAAAATTTATTGGCATTGAAGTGAATGAAGAGTATTTGAAAATTGGATTAAGACGGTTGAACATACCTTCAGATTACACAGAAGAAGAACTAGCCAAGAACAAGAAAAGAAAGACAAAAAACCTCTCAAAACGGGTTCGAGAGGTTTCTGAAGCTACGATAAAGCAGGCCAGTTTAATCTAAAAGACCATACTCTAATTTAAAACTTTCTATAATAGTTTTTTGGAGCTGCTTAAGCAGCTCCTCACTTTCACCAATCCAATTCAAAATTGAAGAAAGCTCGTTTAAGGTAAATATCTCCTCGAAAAGCTGGCAGTATTGATCAGCCTTATCCTGTCCAATTTCTTTAACAGAAGCTTCTCGAACCAATTTCATGACTGAGTTTTTATCTAACTCTGTTTTAATCACAAATGAAATTGGGAATTTATTTGTTTTGTCAAAATCCAAAAAATATTTTTTGAAGTCCAGCGTTTCGGTTACCTGAAAAAACCTACCAAATGGCTTAAGTACAAAATCAATCCCACCATCGTTTGCATTAGTTCGACCTGTTCGATACAAACTCAAATTTTCTTTATATAATTTACCTTCAAAGGTGTACTCAATTGTTTTTTGAGCATACCAGTGATGCATAATACTATATGAAACAATTTCGAAAAGTCTTGCGTCAGAATTTTTTTCAAATGCTTTTTCAACAACTGAAACTATATTCGACCTAGACTGAGCATCTTCAATTTCTTCAAGATATTCATTCTGGTTAGTCTCTATTATTCGTACATATGTATCTATAACATCAACTACAAACTTACTAACGGAAAGAGGATTTGATCCTTTTTCTTTCAACAGCAATTCGGAGACCTTTCTCGCTTTTTTTCTTCCGTTGAGCTGTGCATTTTGAACGGGCAACATTTCATCAGAAACTCCATATTGTCTTCTTACTTCGTCGTTAAGTCTATTATCTAAAGGGTGATTCTGAAGTTTTGATCCGAACGGTAGAGCCCTCATTCTCACCATCAATTCACTAAATGACGATCCTTCTTTATTATCTCGATAATCCTCACATATAACATAAAGAGCATATAGGTTCCCAAGTGACCGGCGAGCCTTACTACCTCTATCTGAAGCTTTTGTTTTTCTTTCTAAATATTTATAAAGTGTTATTTCAGGAGAAATATCATATTTTAACGCAAGAGCTTGTATAAATGAGGCTTCATTCATAGCACATCATCTTCCTTGAAGTTGAGAAGTTCTGAAGGGGTTTTATTAAGTGCGGAGGCAATCTTAAGGAGGTTTATCAAGCTAGGATTCCTCTTCCCCCGCTCTATGCCGCTTATATAGGTCCTATCTAGCCCAGCAGACAGCGCTAATTGTTCTTGGCTGTAATCAGCAACCAGTCGAAGCTTCCTTAAGTGCTGACCGAATGCCGTCAACGTCGTCGACTCGTCCATAAAGAACCTTATTCAAAAAACAGAAGGATCTCAGGGTGTAGACAATGAGTCTACGGACCATAAGTCACATTTATTGCGCACTTTTATTTCTGGTATATATCCGTCAGAGCGTGATACGGCGTTGGGGAAAATCGAAGCCGGCGGTGATCAACGCGCTGCGAACGCGTTCACGGGATTCTTTGACCGCCGCCTCCGGCAGCCCGACGATAGACAGGGAGGGCAGGCCTCCCGACAGGTGAACCTCGACGGCTACGGCGGGTGCATCGACACCCAACTGAGCCCGTGTATGAACGATGGCTAAAGACATGACTCCGTCCCTGGGTCATGGGCTGGCGCTTGCCAGCGGTTTATTCGGAGGGTGTATCACTGTCCGGCTGGTTGGTATCCGCAACCGGCTGCTGCCCCTGCTGTTCGAGCTCGGCTACACGCTTCTCCAACTGCTCGACCAGCTCACGGGTACGCGCCAATACGGCACGCTGTGCGTCGAACTCATCACGCGTCACCAGATCCAGACGCGAAAAGGTGCCCTGAACCAGGGTGCGAATCTGCTGCTGCAGCTCATGCTGACCCGGAAGCTCACGCGCACCCTCAAACAGATGGCCAATCTGGGCGCTAAGGCTGTCTATCAATTTTTGACGCATCGAGTCACTACTCCCCTGGATCCTTTATCTGATATCTGCCCGGAAACTATACCCCCGTCGCGGCTCGCTGTCAGGCTTGGTGCATGTGCCAAAAATTTGCGCACCAAAATATTGCACGCACCCGATCAGTGCACAAAAAACGAACAGTTTTACGAATATCGCACCCTTTCGATCCTGTTTAAATTTTATACATGGCATTTATCTAATTGTTAATTAAGCATTTTTTATAAATGGCACAGTTCTGGCTTGATCGCGACTCAACTGAGGCGTGCCGCGCCCCTAAGCAGCGCACACCTCGTTACCTATATTCCAAAGGGGACTTCAGAGATGAAACTGATTTCAGCAATTATCAAACCGTTCAAGCTGGATGACGTACGTGAAGCGCTGTCCGACATCGGGGTTCAGGGCATCACCGTTACCGAGGTAAAAGGCTTCGGTCGTCAGAAGGGGCATACGGAACTCTACCGGGGTGCCGAATATGTCGTTGATTTTCTGCCGAAAGTTCGCATCGACGCAGCGGTTGCAGACGACATCGTAGACCAGGTACTCGAAGCGATCAGCAAAGCCGCTCAGACCGGCAAGATCGGCGACGGCAAGATCTTTGTCATGCCGCTGGAGCAGGTCGTACGTATCCGTACCGGCGAAACCGGCCACGACGCACTCTGATCCACTCACTGTTTATTGATGTTGTAGGCCTGATGGAGGGCTAAACAGATGGAAGAACTTCTGAATACAACAGCTGGGGACGTAACCCAGCTCAAATACGCGCTAGACACCTTCTACTTCCTGGTGTGCGGTGCGCTGGTCATGTGGATGGCCGCAGGCTTCGCCATGCTCGAAGCCGGCCTGGTCCGCGCCAAGAACACCACCGAGATCCTGACCAAGAACATCGCGCTGTACGCGATCGCGTGCATCATGTACTTCGTCAGCGGTTACGCCATCATGTACGGCGGCGAATACTTCCTCAGCGGCATCACCGGCGACGGTTTCACCGGCGCTGAAGAGCCGGCCACCTACGCGCCGTCAGCCGACTTCTTCTTCCAGGTAGTGTTCGTCGCCACTGCGATGTCCATCGTCTCCGGTGCCGTTGCCGAGCGCATGAAGCTCTGGTCGTTCCTGCTGTTCGCAGTGGTCATGACCGGTTTCATCTATCCGATGGAGGGCGCATGGACTTGGGGCGGTAACGCCGTGTTCGGTATGTACACCCTGGGCGATCTCGGCTTCTCCGACTTTGCCGGTTCAGGCATCGTCCACATGGCGGGTGCTGCTGCGGCTCTGGCGGGTGTCATGGTACTGGGTGCCCGTAAAGGCAAGTATGGCAAGAACGGCGAAATCAACGCCATTCCGGGTGCCAACCTACCGCTGGCGACCCTGGGTACCTTCATTCTGTGGCTGGGCTGGTTCGGCTTCAACGGCGGTTCCGTGCTGGCAACGGCATCCGTCGAAAGCGCCAACTCTGTTGCCGTGGTGTTCATGAACACCAACGCCGCCGCGACCGGTGGTGTCGTTGCGGCGATGATCGTGGCTCGCATCCTGTTCGGTAAGGCGGACCTGACCATGGCGCTCAACGGTGCACTGGCCGGCCTGGTTGCGATCACCGCTGAACCGTCTACGCCGTCTGCACTGCAGGCGACTATCTTCGGCGCTCTGGGTGGCGTGCTGGTGGTCTTCTCCATCATCACCCTGGACAAGCTGAAGATCGACGATCCGGTCGGTGCTATCTCCGTACACGGCGTCTGCGGTCTGCTCGGTCTGCTGCTGGTTCCGGTAACCAATGACGGGTCCAGCTTCTCTGGCCAGATCATCGGCGCCCTGACCATCTTCATCTGGGTCTTCGTTGTCAGCCTGATCGCTTGGCTGGTGATCAAGGCGATCATGGGCGTCCGCGTCAGCGAAGAGGAAGAGTACGACGGTGTCGACCTCTCCGAGTGCGGTATGGAAGCCTATCCGGAATTCGTGTCCAGCACCAAGTAACAGCACCCGCTCACGGGACCAGAGGGAGCCAACAGGCTCCCTCTCTGCGTTTACGGCACGGTGACGCATATGCGCAACCCGAGTATTGTGGGTATACTGGTGTATCCGGCGCCAGGCTAATTCTGCAGCCAGGGTCGGGATGCGCCTAACGATGAACGAGGAGTAAAACGATGAAACTGGTTTCTGCTGTGATCAAGCCATTCAAACTTGATGATGTGCGCGAAGCACTGTCCGATATCGGCATCCAGGGCGTTACGGTCACCGAGGTCAAGGGGTTTGGCCGTCAGAAGGGACACACCGAGCTTTATCGTGGCGCCGAATATGTCGTGGACTTCCTGCCCAAGGTCAAGCTGGAGGTTGCCGTGGATGACAGCATGGTCGACCAGGTGATCGAAGCGATCAGCAAAACCGCCAACACCGGCAAGATCGGCGACGGCAAGATCTTTGTTATGCCGCTCGAGCAGGTTATCCGTATCCGCACCGGTGAATCAGGCTCAGACGCTCTTTGAGCGTCTTGAAGCCGATAGTCCTGACGCTAACGATTCAATTTCATTAGGTTAAGGCCATTATGTCGCTGAAACATTGCACTTTATGCGGCTTTTGCTAGCATCAACAATCGGCTAGCAACTGGCATAGGCAGTATAAGTGCAGAAGAGTGATCAGCAGGCTTCTCAGGAGCCTGAATACCGGATGCGAGAGTATGCGCTGAAGGTGTTCCAGAACCTTGCCGAATCTCCGGTCAGTGCCTGCCTGTTAAATGACAGCGGCTACTGTTATGCCACTAACCACGCCTTCGATCAGCTGCTGGCCATCAACGGCGACTCCGATACCGCCAGCGAACTCCTGCTGCACAGTCAAGCCACCTCCCAGCTCCTGGACAAACTGACGGCTCTGTACCTCGGTGAGCAAACTGGCTGCACACTGAGCCAGTTCCGTGTGCCAAGCCCGGAAGGCCCTATCGATCTGCAACTCCATCTGTCACCGTTGAAAGATGACCAGGACGGGATCTGTGCCGTACTGGCTTTAGTGCAGGACGAGCGAATTCACCGCCAGCGCGAGCTGGAGCTAAAACAGCTCTCCAATGCCGTCGAAAACAGCGGCAGCGCCGTGGTCATCACCGATGCCCAAGGTGCTATCGAATACGTTAATACGCGCTTTACCGACATCAGCGGCTACTCCACCAGCGAAGTGATCGGCATGCAGCCCTCCTTCCTGAAGTCGGGCAACACACCGCGCGAGGTGTATGACGAGCTGTGGCGAACCATCCGCCGGCATCAGAAATGGCGCGGTACGCTGCACAATCGACGCAAGGATGGCAGCTTTTACTGGAGCCTGCAGTCCATTTCGCCGATCCTCGACGAAAACGGTACGCTGTCGAAGATCGTCTCGGTCAGCGACGATATTACCCAGCTCAAAGAGCACCAGCAGCAGATGGAGCGGCTGGCATTTTTTGATCCATTGACCGACCTCGGCAACCGCCGCCGCTTTCGTGACCAGTTGGAGGAGCTGTTGCGCACCCCCAGCGACGATATACGGGCGTTGTTGCTGCTCGATCTCGACCACTTCAAAAAGATCAACGACACCATGGGCCATGAAGCGGGCGACAAGCTGTTGCGTACGGTGGCCAACCGCCTACGTTTCTGCGTCAACGAGCCGCACACGGTCTACCGCTTGGGTGGTGACGAGTTCACGGTAATTTTGAAGGATCTCTCCTCGATCGACCGCATCCGCGACTATTCAGACGATATTATCGAACTGCTAGCGCAACCGCTGGATATTGGCACGCATCAGATGCAGGTCACGGTCAGCATCGGCATCACCCTGATCGGCATTGATGCCATGGATGTCAGCAGCCTGCTGCGCAATGCCGATCTGGCCATGTACCGTGCCAAGCATATCGGGCGCAACACCTACCAGTTCTACAGCCCCGAGATGAATGCAGAAGCGCGGCGCGCGCTGACGCTTGAACACGATCTGCGCCAGGCCCTGGACCGCAATGAGCTGAAGCTGGTGTACCAGCCGCAGATTGATCTGCTCAGCGGTAACCTGGTCGGGATGGAAGCGCTGTTGCGCTGGGAGCACCCAATTGAAGGCCCCATCTCGCCCAGCGAGTTTATCCCTATGGCGGAAGAGACCGGCCTGATCATCCCCATCGGCCGCTGGGTCCTGCTCCAGGCCTGTCGCCAGGCGCTGCGGATACGCGGATCGATCGGCGATCATTTCCGGGTGGCGGTCAACCTGTCCGCGCGCCAGTTCGACGATCTCGGTCTGCACGCCACTGTTGCCACGGTACTGCGCGAGACGGGGTTACCAGCAGAGGCCTTGGAGCTGGAGATTACCGAGGGGCTGATGATGGATAACTTTACTCACTCGGTCGAGGTGCTGCGCAAGCTCCGACACCTGGGGGTGACACTGGCGATCGACGACTTCGGTACCGGTTACTCATCACTGAGTTATCTGAAAAAAATGCCGGTCCAGGTGCTGAAGATCGACCGCTCATTCGTGCAGGATATCCCTGACGACCGGGATGATGTGGCGATCACCTCCACCATCATCCTTATGGCGCGTCAGCTCGGTCTTCAGGTACTGGCCGAGGGGATCGAAACCGAGGAGCAACGCCAGTTCCTGCTCGCCTCCGGCTGCCGGATCGGCCAGGGTTATCTGTTCAATAGGCCACTGCCGGCCGATGCCTTAATCGAGCACTACACCGCCGACTCAGCTCCCTCCCACGACTGATCCACACAAACTTATCCACAAATCAATCAGAATAGTAGATCTGTATACCTTATTGTTTTGAAAGAACTAATAGATCATCAAACACTGCATATCCCTATTTAGGTCACAACCTTATACACAGCAAAAGAGACGTTTCCAGTACACTTTTCGCCACACCGGCTACACTCAACAAGAGCGAATGACCGTCAGGATCTGGCGGAAGGAGGCGCAAGTGTTTGTGATCAGGCCCATCGAATATCGTGATCTCGAACTTCTGCAACAGATCGCCGTCGAGTCCGGTCCTGGTTTTACCTCCCTTCCCGATAATCCCGATTTTCTCGCCGACAAGATTCGCGTATCGGTCGAGGCCTTGCGCGCCCCCGCGACCCGGCCTGGGACCGAAACCTACCTGTTTGTACTTGAGGATCCCGCCACCGGCGAAGTGGCGGGCACCTGCGGCATCGCCGCCGCGGTAGGCCTGGATACACCGTTTTACCACTACCACCTGAGCACGGTGGTACACTCCTCTCGCGAGCTCGGCGTCTATAACGAATTCAAGACACTCAATCTGTGCAACGACTACACCGGCAGCTCTGAACTCTGCACGCTCTATCTACGCCCTCAGTACCGCCAGAGCGGCGTCGGCACCCTGCTGTCGAAGTGCCGCTTTCTGTTCATCGCGGAGCACCCCAACCGCTTCAACGAACGCGTGATCGCCGAGATGCGGGGCTTCACCGACCCGCAGCACACCAACCCTTTTTGGGAGGGGCTGGGGCGTCACTTCTTCTCCATGGATTACGACAAGGCGGACTACCTGACCGGCGCCGGCAACAAGGTGTTCATCGCCGAGTTGATGCCCAAGCACTCGATCTATATCCATCTGCTGCCGAAAGACGCCCAGGAGGTGATAGGTCGCGTCCACCCCAATACGGAGGCGGCCTACAAGATGCTGGAGATGGAGGGGTTCAGGTTTGAAAACTATATCGACATCTTCGATGCCGGTCCGACCCTGGCCGCGCGCCAGCAGGACATCAGGGCGATCACCCAGAGTCGCCGCCTGCGTATCAGCGTACAGCAGCAGGTGGAGATGGAGGGGGCACAGCGCTTCTTGATCGCCAACACCAACACCACCGGGTTTCGCTGTACCAGCGCCCTGATCAAACCCAACCGCGGCCAGGTTGCGCTGCCGCCAGAGGTAGCGGCTGCGCTACAGGTGTCCGACGGCGATCAGGTTCGCGCCGTCGCCTTAAGAACCGCGGCCGGCAAGCGTATCACGCACTCCAGCCCACTCTCAGGGTGATTACGGAGTTGCAGCTCCCCGCCCAGGCGCTCTATGGCCCGTTTGGAGATACTCAGTCCAAGTCCGTAGCCATCCGCCCCCTGATGGGCTCGCACGAAGGGTTCGGTCAGCCGGGCCAGTAACGCCTCCGGCACGCCGGCGCCGCGATCACGCAGCCGAATCTCGATAGTCCGATCCGCGAGCCGCAGCGCACTCAGCGTCAGCGGCGTCTCCACCGGCGTGTATTTGAGCGCGTTACGCATCAGATTATCCAATGCCCGGCGTAACAGGTCGCCATTGATTGCCAGATGAAGATCCTGCGGTTCGATGGGCGTTTCGAGTACTCGCTCGGGCTGGGTGTACTGCAGATCCTGGCGGATGTCGTCAAACAGCCGGGATACAGCGAACGCCTCCCCCTCCACCGGCGCCTGCTCCAGACGTGACAGGGAGAGAATTTCGGCAATCAGGCCGTCCAGTTGTTCGCACTCACGGTTGATCCGTTCAGCGGTGGCGTCACCCTCACCCAATTTCTGCTCCGCCAGGCCTGCCGCCACCTGCAAACGGGCCAGCGGCGCACGCAGTTCATGTGAGACATCCTGCAACAACCGCTGCTGGGCGGTCAGCGTCTCCTCTACATAGCCGGCCATCTGGTTGAATTCACGCGACAGTTCACCGATTTCGTCGCTGCGTCGACTGAGCCGCGTATGCGCACGACTGCTCAGGTTCTGGTGCAGGTAAAGCTCACGGGCATGTCGACGCAGCTGGTTGATCGGGCGTACGATCAGCCAGCTCAACAGCAGACTGGCCAACGCCGAGACCAGCAGCACCAGCACCGCCTGCATCGACAGCAGGAAGCCGATCAGGCGATTGAGATAGAACCCCTCCCGGGGCGCAGGCACCACCAGTTGCAGGCGCTTGCCGCCGTCTTCCAGTTCGAAGCGCAGCGTCCTCGGCCCTTCTGGCGGGCGTTCGTTAACACCGACAACGACCTCTCCACTCTCCACGTCCACTATCCACAGTGGCAGCGGCCGACGCCGGTCGTGCCGATCGTCGTCGTGAAACCGCCGGTGTTCGTCCAGCTCCCCTCGTGACAGTCGATCCAGCATCAAACTGGCCTGAGCCCGGGCCCGCGCTTCCAGAAGCTCCAGGCTCTGACGCTTCTCTGCCACCGTCAGCACGCCCAGCACCGTAATGCCGGTACCCGCCGCGCTCACCAGCCAGATCACCAGGAAAATCTTCCAGAACAGCTTGCTATACCACTTCATGCGCTGCCCTTAACGAACTGATAGCCCTGGCCGCGGATGGTTTTGATCAGCTCGACACCGTCGCCGACCAAGGGCGCCAGCTTCTGTCGTACCCGACTGACGTGTACATCCAGTGCCCGATCGTAGGCGGTGAGCTTGCGGTGCAACACCAGCTCGGTCAGCTGCTCCTTGCTCATCACCCGTCCAGCGTTTTGCATCAGGTAGGCGAGCACGTTGAACTCGGCACTGGTCAGCTCCAGCGCCTCGCCATCCACGCTAACCTCACGCAGCCCCGGATCGAGTCGAAGTCCCGAACGCTCGATCACCTGCTCCGGAAACAGACGTGGCTCCACTACCGCATCCGGTCCGGCACGGCGCAGAACCGCACGCACACGGGCGAGCAGCTCTCTAGGATTACACGGCTTGCCCAGATAGTCGTCGGCCCCCATCTCGAGCCCGAGTATGCGGTCGATCTCATCGCCGCGGCCGGTGAGCATGATCACCGGTGTGCGCAGACGCGGACGCAGCTGTTGCAGCAACTCCAGACCACTGGCACCGGGCATCTGAATATCGAGTATCAGCAGATCCCAGACGTCATCATCCGCCAGCCGCTGCAGCGCCGCTTCCGCCGAGTGACTGGCTTCAACCCTATAGCCTTCATGGCCGAGGTAGTCACTCAGCAGATTACATAGCGCGACATCGTCATCGATGATCAGCAGTCGTTCATTGCTCATAACGGTTCCTGAAACTGTGACATACCCCAATATTAAGGCCTTCAGCTCCACCTCGGGAAAGCTTTACCAAACTTTACCCCGGCCTAACCCAACTTAGCGCTGACCTTTCGCATACTGGGCACATCACAGAACAGCGAAGGAGACACAACCATGCGTAAACTACTGATCGGCGGTATTGCCGCCACCCTGCTCGCCACCTCCGTTGCCGGTGTCGCCGTGGCCCACGACAGGGGCGAATCCCGCCAGCAGCGCTTTGCCGAAGCGCTGAACCTGACCGAGGAGCAGCAGGCACAGATGAAGCAACTTTGGGATCAGCACCGCGAAGAGCGACAGCAGCAGCGTGAGGCCAAAGGCCAGGGACCAATGGCCGGTATGCGCGCCCTGGACCCAACCTCGGAAACCTTCCAGGCGGATGTGGATAAATTAATTGCCGATGCGCAGGCAAGGGTCGCCGAACGGATCCAGAACCAGGCACAGATGAAACAGGAGATGAGTCAGATCCTGACCCCGGAGCAGCAGACCAAGATGCAGGAGCTGATGGCGCAGCACGGCGACCGGGATGGCAAAGATTTTGGTCCCGGTATGCACAGGGGTGATTGGGGTGGGTATCACCGCGGTGAAGGCCGCGATTGCCACTGACCCCTGAAGCCAGCATGCCCGGCCGGTTCTCCGGCCGGGTCTACCGTTACGTCGCCTGTATCACCGAGCCGGGCTGAGGGGCGCGCATCACACGGGCCTCCCGAATCGGCCAGTGCACAAACGCCGCCATCAGTGCCAACCCGGCGGCCAGCCACCAGACAATATCGTAGCTGCCAGTCCGCTCGTAGATCACGCCACCGAAGTAGACCGCGCAGAAGCTTCCCAGCTGGTGTCCCAGAAATACGATGCCGTAAAGCAGCGACATGTAGCGGGTGCCAAACAGCGTCGCGACCATGCCCGAGGTCGGCGGTATCGTGGCGAGCCAGAAAAAGCCGGTAACGACACTGAATACCAGCACCGATGCCAGGCTGATCGGGACCAGCATAAAGACAACCAGAGACGCGGCGCGTACCGCATAGATGGTCATCAGCACGTCACGCTTGGGGTAACGGCCCGACAGGATACCGGACAGGTAAGCACCGGCCACGTTGCACAAGCCGATGATCGCGATGCACCAGGCGCCAACCTGGGCATCAAAACCGTTGTCTTGCAGAAACGCCGGCATATGGGCGGTCACGAACGCAAGCTGAAATCCGCACACATAGAAGCCGGCAACCAGCAGCAGGAAAGAGGGGGTCCTGAGGGCAAGTGCCAGTACCTGCTTGAGATCCATCTCCACTTCGTGTTCGTGCGTCACCGGCCCGGCAGTGGCACCCGACAGCAAGGGTATCGCCAGCGCCACCATCGCCAATGCCACCAGCGCCAGTATTTGCAGCGCCAGGATCCAGCCAAAGGCGCTGATCAGTTGCTGGACCACCGGTACCACCAGAAACTGGCCGAGAGAGCCTGCCGCGGTACCCAGCCCAAGCACCCATTGGCGACGGCTGATGTCCACCGCCCGCGCCATGGCCGGCAGCACGATGCCGAATGCGGTACCGGCGACACCGGCACCCACCAGCACACCGCCCGATCCATACAGCAGCCAGGGCGTATCGGCCCCCGCCATCAACCACATGCCGGCGCTGTAGAGGAGCGCACCGCTCACCAGCACGCGGCGAGTACCGAAACGGTCTGCCAGACCGCCGGCAAATACGGCGATAATGCCCCATACCAGATTCTGGATCGCCAGGCAGAGCGACATCACCTCCCGCGACCAGCCATTGGCTTCGCTGATAGGCGGTACAAACAAGCCAAACCCGGAACGGAAGCCAAAAGACAGCATCAACATCAAACAGCCACTGACAATGAGCAGCAGACTGCTGTTTCGTACAGATGATTTCATCGATATCTCGAACGGAAGGTCGTGCACAAAAGAGCATTTTTTCTGAACTATAAATGCTGTACAAACTATAATTACTATCGATATAGGATAGTTAAACTATTTCATAGCCGATTACCCATAGATGAGTTCATAGCGACATGAGATCACGGATGCCGCCCCTGCGTGCGCTGATCGCTTTTGAGGCCGCCGTGCGCCACGTCAGTTTCAAACTCGCCGCGAGGGAGTTGCATGTCAGTCCCGGTGCCGTTTCGCAACAGGTGCAAAAGCTAGAGGAGTGGCTTGGCTTTCTGCTGTTCTACCGCGAGGTCAGGCAACTGAGGGTAACGGAGCGGGGCTTGGACTATTACGCCCGCATCGCCTCGCCGCTGGAGCAGATCAGGCAGGAGAGTCATGCCAGCAGGGTAACCCCGCGGCGCTCGGTCTGCCTGTCACTGACACCGGCACTGGCGGCCAAATGGCTCGCGCCCCGTATGGCCGACTTCATCGCCAAACACCCTGATATCGACCTGCGTATCAATTCGGTCAGCCATCCGGTCGATTTTGTGCGCGAGTCGGTCGACCTGGCCATCCGCCACTTCAACGGTCAGGATCCAGCGCTCGACGCCACGCTGCTCTATGCCGGAAGTCTGCGCGTGCTGTGCTCGCCGGACTACCGCTCACGTTTAAACCTGCGACAACCGGACGACCTGGCCCGGACGGTACTGATACAGGTCTCGCAATATGCGTCCTGGGATGAATGGCTGCAGCGTTTTACCCTGCTGGATGCGGGCGCCCGAAAACGAATACATTCGCTGCATTTCGATCAGTTACTGCTTGGCATCGACGCGGCCAAACGCAGCCAGGGCGTGGTACTCGGCAATCGGCTGGTGGCGCGCGACGAGCTGGAGAAAGGGGAGCTGATCGACCTGTTTGACCAGGGATTCGAGCAGTCCAAAGCGTATTTTCTGGTCCACCCCCGACAGCAGCCGCTGAGTCCGGAAGCGAGTATGCTTAAGCAGTGGCTGGTGGCGCAGTTCGACAGCACCGATCATGCCGGCTGAGCCGAGGCCCAGCCGGCATGATCGGCGGGCATTCTTCAGCCAACCCGCTCGAAGATCAGATCCCAGACCCCGTGACCGAGGTTTTCACCGCGCTTCTGGAACTTGGTCACCGGTCGCCACTGCGGCTGAGGTGAGTACTCACCGTCGCCAGCAGCGTTACGGTAACCCTCTGCCGCGCTCATCACCTCCATCATATGCTCGGCGTAGTTCTGCCAGTCCGTGGCCATATGGAAGGTACCACCGATGCGCAGCTTTTGCCGAATCGTCTGCGCAAACTCCGGCTGCACGATGCGGCGCTTGTGATGGCGTTTTTTCGGCCAGGGATCGGGGAAAAACAGCTGCAGGCAGTCCAGGCTGGCATCCGGAATACACCGGGCCAGCACTTCGATCGCATCGTCACAGAACACTCGGATGTTCTCCAGCCCCTCGTCACGGGCCCGTGCCAACAGGCGGCCAACACCCGGCGGGTGCACCTCGATGCCGATAAATCCCTTCTCCGGTGAGAGGCGTGCCATCTCGATCAGGGAGTCACCCATACCGAAGCCGATCTCCAGCACCACCGGACGTTGATCGCCGAACAGACTGGAAAAATCGAGCATACCGCCGTCCAGCTCCAGACCATAGACCGGCCAGTTCTCCTTCAGGGCGCGCTCCTGCCCTTCGGTCATACGTCCCGCGCGGACCACAAAGCTGCGCACCTGACGCATCGGACGCTGCTGTTCTGTTTCGCTCATCTACTCTTATCTCAAGCAGGTTCGGGCGCCACGGCGCCCGAATTTCGTTTAACTCGGCCGGATTTTCGCTTAACCGATAGTGCCGACCAGCGGCGAGGAGGCACTGGCATAGGCCTTGCGCGGCATGCGACCGGCCAGGAACGCCTCGCGGCCGGCCTCGATCGCCTTGCGCATGGCACTGGCCATCAGCACCGGCTGATTAGCGGCGGCGATGGCGGTATTCATCAACACCCCGGCACAGCCCATCTCCATCGCCACGGCAGCATCGGAAGCAGTACCAACACCGGCATCGACGATGATCGGTACCTGGGCTTCCTCCATTATCAGGCGGATATTGTGCGGGTTGAGGATGCCGAGGCCGGACCCGATCAGCGAGCCCAGCGGCATCACCGCCACGCAGCCCATCTCCTCCAGGTGCTTGGCGACGATCGGATCGTCGTTGGTGTAGACCATCACCTTGAAACCGTCCTTGATCAGGGTCTCGGCGGCAGAGAGGGTCTCGACGATGTTCGGGTAGAGGGTCTTCTGGTCACCCAGCACTTCAAGCTTGACCAGATCATGGCCGTCGAGCAGTTCACGCGCCAGACGGCAGGTACGCACCGCATCCTGCGCGGTGTAGCACCCGGCGGTATTGGGCAGGATGGTGTACCTGTCCGGAGAGATAACGTCGAGCAGGTTGGGCTCGTCCGGGTTCTGACCGATATTGGTGCGGCGTACCGCAACGGTGACGATCTCGGCACCGCTGGCCGCTATCGCCTCACCGGTCTCCTGCAGATCCTTGTATTTGCCGGTACCCACCAGCAGGCGGGATTGGTAGCTTTTGCCGGCGATCACCAGCGGGTCGTTCAGCTGTTGCTCTGACATCTCTAGATCCTGCTTAAATTCTGATTGAAAGCCTTTACCGCCAGGCGCTCAGCCACCACCGATGGCGTGCACCACCTCGACGCGATCACCGGCCTTGAGCTCGGTTTTGTCGTGTTCGCTGCGCGGGACGATCTCCATGTTCAGCTCGATCGCGATGCGTTTGCCCGCCAGCCCCAACCGGTTTACCAGTTCAGCAAGATTGACGCATTCACCGGCGTCAAAAGGCTCACCGTTCACCTGTATCTGCATTCTGCTTTACCTTGCCTGAGATCGCGAACGCCAGCACCAGCCAGCCCGCGATCAATGAGACCCCACCTATAGGGGTGATGATGCCGAAATAGTGGCCGCCGGTCAGTGCCAGGGTATAGAGGCTGCCGCAGAACAGCAGCATACCGAGCACAAATAGAGCGGCGCTGAGTCGCAGCGCACGCAGGGGGTAGCGCTGCAGCAGCAAGCCAACACCGAACAGGGCGAACACATGATAAAACTGGTAGGTCACCCCGGTCTGGAACACCTCCAACAGGCGCGGTTCCAGCATATCGCGCAGCGCATGCGCGGCAAAAGCACCCAGCATCACCGCCAACGCCCCGCTCAGGGCCGCACACAGAAGAATCAGACGGGCCGACATCCACCACTCCGGAAACGAACAGGGTGCATAGTATACGCCTTGAGGCCGAGGCAATCACCGCTCCTGCACATCCGTGCGCCCGCGGCATACCGTATTACCTGCACATAAAAACGGCAAAGCCGCTGAACTCTCCATCGCGCCCCGGGGTATCTAGTCCCTCGCGGCCGGATCGTTGCAGCGGCTTGTACGCAGTTATTCAACCTTGCGGAGATCAGGCGATCATCGCCGCCTTGATCTTGTTCATGGCGTTTTTCTCCAACTGGCGGATACGTTCGGCCGAGACGCCGTACTTGGCCGCCAGGTCATGCAGTGTCGCCTTCTCTTCGTTGAGCCAGCGCTGCATCAGGATGTCGCGGCTGCGCTCGTCGAGCGCTTCCATCGCCAACATCAGCGCACGCTGTGAGCTCTCCTCCCAGTCCGCTTCTTCGAGCTGGCTGGCGGGATCCGCACTGTGATCCTCCAGATAAGCCGCCGGTGCCTGCCAGGCGCTGTCATCATCGCTGTCCATCGGCGCATCGAAAGCGGTATCGGTGGAGGCCAGTCGCCCCTCCATCTGGCGCACGGTCTTGGCGTCGACGCCCAGATCCTGGGCTACCGCCTCGACCTCGTCATTGCTCATCCAGCCCAGGCCCTTCTTCTGCGAACGCAGGTTGAAGAACAGCTTGCGCTGCGCCTTGGTGGTGGCGATCTTGACGATACGCCAGTTGCGCAGGATGAACTCGTGCATCTCCGCCTTGATCCAGTGCACCGCAAAAGAGACCAGGCGCACACCCATGGTGGGGTCGAAGCGTTTGACCGCCTTCATCAGGCCCACGTTGCCCTCCTGGATCAGGTCACCCAGCGGCAGACCGTAACCGGAGTAGCTGCGTGCGATATGCACGACGAAGCGCAGATGAGACATGACCAGCTGGCGTGCCGCTTCCAGATCGTTCTGGTAGTGCAGACGCTCGGCCAGCTCTCTCTCCTCCTCGGCAGTGAGGATAGGTATTGTGCTCACGCTCTGTACGTAGGCGTCGACATTGCGCCCCGGAGAGAGTTGTTCAACAACTTGTAAGCTCGTGCCCATTTAAGGAGTCACCTCGTAAACATCCAGCAGTTTGAAACCGGTTGTAAGACCGGCGGCGAGGAGCCAAAGTTCCATCCCCACGCCATGCAATTCTATTTCGGACCGGAAAAAATAGCCTCTGGCAGGCCAAAACGCAACACCTGCCCGCCTTTCTAGCCCGGTTCGATATCACGCAGATGGCGCCCCACCGCAAGCCAGGCCCCGCCCAGTCCAAGCAGGATACCGATCAACAGTAGCGCCAGTGATTCGACCGGGCCCAGACCCTGTACAACATAGCCGTTCAGATACAGCGCGGCCAGCGCTTGCACCGGCTCTGAGATCAACGCCAATGCCAGTTGCGCAAGCAACCAGGCCAGCAGGGCCCCAAAGGCGCCGAACCAGACTCCGCTATACAGAAAGGGCCGACGTACCCAGGCATCGGTAGCGCCGACCATTTTGCTGACCAGGATCTCATCGCGGCGGCTCTCTATGGTCATCCGCACCGTGTTACCCACCACCAGCAGCACCGTCAGCGCCAGCAGGCCGCCTAGCACCCAGGCACTGCGTTCGGCCAGCGCCATAAACGCCCCCAGCCGGCGTACCCACTCCAGATCGAGCCGTGCTTCCTCGACTTCCGGCAGCGCCGCCAGCTTCTGCTGCAAAACCTGCAACTGGGCCGGGTCGTCGTGACGTGGAATCAGGGTAATGACGGCAGGTAACGGGTTGCTATCGAAAAACTCGAGCAGGTCGTCGAAGCGAGTGTAGGCCTTGAAGTCCTCCAGCCCCTTGTCGCGGCTGATCAGCTCCACCGATGCCAGGTCGTCGCGCAACAGCAATTCGCGACTGAAGCTGTCGATACGCTCGTCACTCAACGACACATCGAGATAGAGCGAAATGTGCGGATCGGTATCCAACCCCGCGGTGAGCTGATCCACGTTCTTCAGCGCGGTGAAAATAAACCCGGGCAGCGCCAGCGCGATCGCCAGCACGGCCAGCGTCATCAGCGACGCCAGTGGCGTGCTCCACAGCCGCAGCAATGCCTGGCGCGCCACTTCGATATGGTGACGCAGCCAGCCACGACTGCGATCGGCCAAGCCGATCCGATGTTGTTCGGCGCCGCGGCGGGGGGCATCACTGCGACGAGGCGACTCCGCGCGACGGCTGGCCCCCTGGTGCTGACGCGGCTCAGTAGCCATCGGCCACCAACCTTCCGCCCTGCAGGTGCAACACACGATGCCGCAGGCGGTTGATCAAGCTGAGGTCGTGACTGGCGATCAACACGGTGGTGCCGATGCGGTTGAACTGCTCGAACAGGTGCATGATGTCCTCGGACAGATCCGGGTCCAGGTTGCCGGTGGGCTCATCCGCCAACAGCAACTTGGGCTTGTGCACGATGGCGCGGGCGATACCGACTCGCTGCTGCTCACCGCTGGACAGCGTAATCGGGTTCAGCTTCTCCCGCGACAGCAGGCCCACCTTGTCCAGCGCCGCCCGTACACGTCGCGCCGCGTCAGCCGGATCATAGCCGGAGATCTGCAGCGGCAGCGCCACGTTGTCGAACACACTGCGGTCGAACAACAGCTGGTGGTTCTGGAACACCACACCGATCTCGCGGCGGTGGAAGGGGATCTGTTTGTGCGGCAGCTTGGTCAGGTCGCGATCGCCGACCCAGACGCCGCCGCGGCTGGGCCTTTCCATCAGCATGATCAGCTTCAGCAGGGTACTTTTGCCGGCGCCGGAGTGGCCGGTCAGGAACGCCAGCTCCCCCGACTCCAGGGTAAAGTTCAACCCCACCAGCGCATCATGGCCGTTGGGGTAGCGCTTGCCGACGTTGCTAAAGCGGATCGCGGTCATAGATGCTCTTGGTCGATCAGATCTGTTAGTCGAACAGTGCCTGGACGAACTCGTTGGCGTCGAAGGGGCGCAGGTCATCCACCTGCTCGCCGACGCCGATAAAGCGGATCGGCAGACCGAACTGCTTGGCGATGGCGAAGATGATGCCGCCCTTGGCGGTACCGTCCAGCTTGGTCAGGGTAATGCCGCTGACGCCCACCGCTTCCTTGAACTGCTTGGCCTGACTGATCGCATTCTGCCCGGTGCCGGCATCAAGCACCAGCATCACCTCGTGCGGCGCACTCGGGTCGATCTTCTGCATCACCCGAACCACCTTCTGCAGCTCCTGCATAAGGTTGTCCTTGTTCTGCAGGCGTCCGGCGGTATCCGCGATCAGCACATCCACGCCTTTGGCCTTGGCTGACTGCAGCGCATCGAACAGCACCGAAGCAGAATCGGCACCGGTATGTTGCGCCACCACCGGCACATTGTTGCGCTCGCCCCAGACCTGCAGCTGCTCCACCGCCGCGGCACGGAAGGTATCGCCCGCCGCCAGCATCACCGACTTGCCTTCGCTCTGGTAACGCTTGGCCAGCTTGCCGATGGTGGTGGTTTTGCCAACACCGTTGACGCCGACCATCAGGATCACCGCCGGTGTCTTATCCTCGGGTAAGCAAAGCGGATGTTCGACACCGCCGAGCAGGTCTGCCAGCTCCTCCTTCAGCGCCTCACGCAGCGCTTGCGGATCTTTCAACTGCTTGCGCTCGACCCGGTCGGTCAACCGGGTGACGATCTCGGTGGTTGCCTCAACGCCGACGTCGGCCATCAACAGCAGGGTCTCGATCTCTTCGAGCAGGTCGTCGTCGATCTCCTTGGCACCGAGGAACAGGCTGCCCAGCTGCTCGGTCAGACCCGACTTGGTGCGGCTCAGCCCGCTCTTGATCCGCTCGAACAGGCGCTGTTTGCGCACTTCACCCGTGTCAGCTTCGGCTTTAACCCTGGCCGCAGCCTCGGCGGCGGCCTGCTCGGCAGCACGCCGCTCCTGTTCGGCCTTCTCAGCGGCTTCACGCTCGGCCTGCTCCGCCGCGGCCAGAGCAGCGGCTTCCTCCTTGGCTCTCTGCTCTGCCGCCTGTGCTTCAGCCAGCGCCTGTTCACGCTCCAGCAGCTCGGCCTCGGCCTGTTCCCGAGCCTGCAGCTCGGCGCTGCTCACCTCCTCGCGAGCCTCCTCACCAGCCTCGCCCGTCGCCTGTTCAACAACTGCCGCCTTGAGTTCCGCTTCTGTTTCGGCCTCGGTCGACACCGCCGCGTCATCGGCTGCCAGCTCGGCTTCGGCGGCCGCTTCAGGTAGCGTTTGCTCAGCTTCGACCTCGATCCGGGGTTCCGCTGTCTGCTCTGCTTCCACCTCGTCAGTGCGTGCCGGTGGCGTCTGCTCGGCTTTGCCACCACGCAGGTAGACATAGATCAGCAGCAGGATGACGAACGCCAAGCCGCCGATCCCATAGGGAACCAGGTTGGGATCCAGCCCGTTATCGAGCATCCAGGTGTAGAGTGCTTCCATAAATTCTGTAGTATCCGGGTAGCAGGGACGTTCAGCTGGACCGAAACCGCCCCCATTCAATGAAATTCCAAAGCGCGCTATCTTACCATAGCGTTGCCGTTACTTAAGCGAAGGACGCATAAAGCTTTGGTCAAAGTCCGACACCAGCCGTTGTTCAACCGACGATACCTGCTGATTCTTATCTGGATATTACCGATCGTTATCCTGGTTCTGCATCGCAGCGGCCAAACGCAGTCACCGCTGGACCAGCTGAGCTGGCAGAACGACAGCGGGTATCTGCTGCCCAATACCGAGCCGGGATACCGGTTGACGCTGATCCTGCCCTCAACCAATGCGCTTAGTGATGAGGGCTGGGTGCAGGATCAGGCGGTCGAACGGGCACTTCGCACGCGTCTCGACGCGGCGCAGACCTGGCTGGACCAGCAGCAGTGGCGCGCCGACCTGCACAGGAGCGGCAGTTACCTGGCGCTCAGGCTACGGATGCAGGCCCAACCTAAGCCGGTTCAACAGCAGCAGTTGCTGAGTCTGCTGGCGCCACTGCCGGCGCTTGACTGGCCGGCACTGACCCGGCGCCTGCGCGCTGAACGCTATCTGCAGAGCCAGCCCGCCGAGGATCGCCTGCTGGCCGCCTTTGGCCAACAGCTGGAACCGAGCAGCGATATTGGCACAGCGTATTCAAGACTTTGGCAGCCGCCTCATCGCTGGATCCTGGTCGGCGATGTGGAGATCCCCGAGCAAACCACCAGCCCCTCCCAGGCCGATCGCTATGACCGTTCCGGCTGGCAGAGCGGCGAGCTGCTGATACCTGACACCGGCAGCAGCCGTCTGGATACCGGTTGGCAACTGATCGCCCAGTCCATCCCCGCCCCCACCAATGGCGTGGAATTGGCGCGGCAACGCCTGAGTGCCGAGCTGGTTTCACATCTGCTGGCCCGGACGCTTGCGGCAAACGCCGACTACCGCTGGCTCTGGCAGCCGCTGGTCAGCGGCGGTTACCACGGTTTACTGCTGCACAACTGGCCTGATGATCCGAGCGCGATGGGTGAGCAGCTGGCGCGGCACCTAGATCAGGCCCTGCTCGATACCACCCGCGATACCCTGCTGCAGCAGCTGGCGCGCATCGAGCAGGAGTCTCCGGGCCAGTGGCTCGATCTGGTCGCGCTGTATCGCCTGCCGCTGGACAGCCACAAGGCATTTCGCGATACACTTACCACCCTGAACCTGGCACAGGCGCGTCAGCTACTGCGCGATACCCTGCGGCCAGCGCAGAGCCTTCTTATCCGTTTCGATACCGCTGGACACTGACCCATGAGCCGCCGCAACCCTGCCCGCCCCCGCCAGCCCCTTCCAGACGACGCCTATGTCCGTATCATCGGCGGACAGTGGCGCAGCCGCCGGGTCGCGTTTCCCGAGATCGATGGCCTGCGCCCGACCCCGGACCGGGTGCGCGAAACGCTGTTCAACTGGCTGCAGGGCGTCACCGAGGGTGCCCGCTGCCTCGATCTCTGCGCCGGCAGCGGGGCGTTGGGCCTGGAAGCGCTATCGAGGGGAGCCGGCTCGGTGACCTTCGTCGATCGCTCGCCGCAGGTCACGCGCGCGCTGCAGACCAACCTGCAGCATCTGAAAGTGCAGAACGCCGAAGTAATCAACGCTGCCGCGCTGGAGTGGCTGGACGCCCGTCCCACCGATGAAGCGGAGCGCTTCGATCTGGTGTTTATGGATCCGCCGTTCAGACAGGGGCTGGTAGCACCGTTGTGTGCGCTGCTGGAAAGCCGCAACCTGCTGGCCGACCGGGCGATGATATATATCGAGTGCGAACGTGAGTTGACGCTACCGCCGCTACCGGCCGACTGGCAACTGTACCGGGAAAAACAGGCCGGCCAGGTCAGCTACCGCCTGTTCGAGCGCAGCTCAGAGCATTGATGGCTTCAGCGCTCTGAGCCCCTCGAGCTGAATCCTCAGCAAGCACTCGACCTGGTGGATCAGATCAAACCGTTTCGGCAGGGTCAGCCACAGGTCCAACAGGCCGACCAGACCGATCAGCAGACTGGCACTGATCTGATCCAGGTCCAGCTTCTTGCGCAGTTGCTTCTGCTTGCGAGCCTGCTTCAGGAAGTAATGCAGATAGCCTTGCCACACCTCTAACTGGCCATCGAGCAAAGGCTGGAGATGGGCCAGCTCCGGTGAGCAGGCACGGCCATAGTGAAACAGGCGGTAGATATTGCGCGCGCGCGAATCCTTGGCCATCTGGGTCAGGCTGCCGCGCACGAAGGCATCCAGCGCGCCGAGGGCATCCTGCTGCACCGCCTGGCGCTGCTCCAGGTAGTGCTGTTCAAAGGGGAGTTCGCACTGCTGCAGCAGTTGATCGAGCAGATCCTGCTTGTTGCGAAAATGCCAGTACATGGCGCCATGCGTAACACCAGCCTGCGCGGCGATCTGTTTCATGGTGACCGCCTCCGGCCCCTGCGCGGCAAACAGCACCAATCCGGTATCCAACAATGCCTGCCGTGTTGCCTCCGCCTCTTCTCGGCTACGCCTGACCACTCCCCTCTCCTCAGCGATTACCCGCCCGGCGGCGTCATTGCTGCCAGGCAGTTGCAAGAAGCTACGATGCCACCCGGCAGTTATCAAGCGCTGTCACCCATTCGTCACTAAAACGTCACATAAGAGCGTCTATGCCGCCATGGATCCCGCACCTGGCTACGAAACTACCGGACTTCTTATAAGAATAAAGGATAAAAGGATTAAGTTTTTATAACCATATTTGAATATTCGATTCCATTAATCTATTTGTGCGCCTCAGGCAATTGGGCTAACATCCGCGCCTTAAGGGAGATTGAACCCTGTGCAGATGCAAAAATGCCGGTTTCGCCCCTTTTGCAGCAGTGTCGCTCAAAACTACAAAGGTCAGCGCCTGTAATGAATACGGTAGTCTACCCCGGTACTTTCGATCCGATTACCAACGGCCATGCCGATCTGGTTGAACGCGCGTCCCGCCTGTTTGATCGCATCGTCGTCGCCGTTGCCGACAGCCCGAAAAAGGGGCCGGCATTGGATCTTGAGCTCAGAGTCGGACTGGCAAAGCAAGCCCTGGCTCATCTCGACAATGTGGAAGTGGTTGGCTTTGACTGCCTGCTTGCCGACTTTGTCCGGCAGCAGGATGCGAACGTTATCCTGCGCGGTCTGCGTGCGGTATCCGATTTCGAGTATGAATTTCAGCTTGCCAATATGAACCGCAAGCTGGCACCGGAGGTCGAAAGTTTATTCCTGACGCCGGCTGAGAGCTTGTCCTTCATCTCGTCATCGCTGATCCGTGAGATCGCGGCACTGGATGGAGACGTCAGCCAGTTCGTCCACCCGTCGGTTGCGAAAGCCCTGAAGAAGCACTACCAGCCGTAATTTGAACCCTGTCAGTCATTGAGGTAGCCAGCATGGCATTGATGATTACCGATGAATGCATCAACTGTGATGTATGTGAACCGGAATGCCCGAACGAGGCGATCTCTCCGGGTGAAGAGATTTATGAAATCGATCCGGGCAAATGCACCGAGTGCGTTGGCCACTACGACACCCCGCAGTGCGTAGAGGTGTGCCCGGTCGACTGTATCCCGAAGGACCCGGATCATGTCGAATCCGAAGATCAGCTGATGGCGAAATACCAGAAGCTGATACAGGGTTAATCCCCGCCGGTTACCAGGTGGCCGTGCGCCACCTACCCGGTGTCAAGAGTCCCCGCCTCCGTGCGGGGATCTCTTTTTCCAGCCTCTTCTCCACAAACAGTCCTCAGTCCGCCTCGCGCTCCAGATTACAGCAGTGCAGCTGCTCGCCCTCACCCGCCGCCAGAATCGAACCGGTAATCGCATTGGGCCGGAACGCGGTACAGCCCTTGAGCCCCAGCCGGTAGGCCTCGCGATAGATCGCTTCGAAGACATCATAGCCATACCCCTGCGGCACGTTGATCGTCTTCGAGATCGCGCTGTCGACGAAGGGTTGCAGCGCCGCCTGCATCTGCAGATGCGCCTGCGGCGCCAGTTCCGCCGACTCCACAAAAGCCGGCGACAACGGCCTGTCGCCATACTGCTGCCGCCAGAGTGCCAGGGCGTAATCGCTCAGTTCCCAGGCGCGGTAGGCGCCATCCGCCTGCAGGATGCGGCGCTGTTGGGTAAACGCATAGACCGGCTCCAGGCCGCTGGAGATATTGTTCGCCAGCAGACTGATGGTACCGGCCGGCGCTATCGCACAGAGGTGGCTGTTGCGTATCCCGCTCTCGGCGATGCCATCGCGAATATCCGCCGGCAGGCGGGTAATGAATGGCGCGTTCAGATAGTGCTCCCGCTGGAACAGTGGAAAGCTGCCGCGCGCCTGCGCCAGTTCGACCGACGCCCGATAGGCACCGAGGCAGATGGTGCGCATCGCCTGCACGGCCAGGTCCCGCGCCTGCGGGCTATCGTAGCCCAGTCCGAGCATGATCAGGGCATCGGCCAACCCGGTCAGCCCCAGGCCGATGCGCCGACTCGCCCGCGCCTGTTGCCGCTGAACCGGCAACGGAAAGCGCGATACCGAGATCACGTTATCGAGCATACGCACGGCCAGTGCGGCACTCTTCGCCAGCGCATCGAAATCGAGTCGGGCAGCGCGGGAGAAAGGGCTGTCGATAAACCGAACCAGGTTCAGCGAGCCCAGGTTGCACGCACCGTAGGGCGGCAGTGGAATCTCACCACAGGGATTGGTGGCACTTATCCGCTCCTGCCAGTACAGGTTGTTCTCGGCATTGATCCGATCGATAAACAACACCCCGGGTTCGGCATAGTCATAGGCGGCGCGCATCATCCGCTGCCACAACGCCCTCGCGCTGACCCAGCGCCAGACCTTGCACGGCACCGGCCTGTCATAGCCGGGCAGCTGACGCTCGATCACCTGTGCACCGTCCGCTTCGCCGGGCGATAATGCCTGCAGCGGAAACAGCAGCGGCCAGGCTTCATCCTGCCGCAGCGCCCGCATGAACCCATCGGACACCAGTACAGAAAGGTTGAAGTGACGTAGCCGTGCGGGATCCCGTTTGGCGTCGATAAACGCCTCGATATCGGGATGATCGCAGCGCAACGTGGCCATCATCGCCCCCCGGCGGGCGCCGGTGGAGAGCAGCGTGGCGCACATGCTGTCCCAGACTTGCATGAATGACAGCGGTCCCGAGGCGATGCTGCCGGTCTCCTCGGCTCGGCTCCCGGCTGGGCGCAAGGTCGAAAAATCGTAGCCGACACCACCGCCCTGATGCATGGTCAGCGCCCCCTCGCGCAGGGCGGAGAAGATGCCATCGATACTGTCGTCGAGCCGGCCCATGACAAAGCAGTTGAACAGCGTTACCCGCCTCCCGCTACCTGCCCCGGCCAGTATCCGTCCACCGGGCAGGAAGGTGAAGTCGGCCAGCAGGGCATGGAAACGCCCGGCCCAGCGTCGACGCTCGCGACTTTCGGCCCGCGCCAACGCCCGGGCCACCCGCTGCCAGCTGGCGTCGATGCTGTCCTCCGCTACCCCCTGGTCATCGACAAAACGATACTTGTCTCGCCAGAGGGTGTAGGACACGGGATTGATCGGGCTGGATAATTCGGCGGCAGTGTACATAGACGGCGCGCTATTGAGTGCTTGTCTAGCAGTATAGTGCCGAGTCGGTATACCGACTTGGTCTACGGATCCGCCCGTGCGCCCACGGGCACAGGCACCAAAAGCGCCTAGACTTTAGGTGGACAGCTCATGCGGAGGCAGCATCATGTTGAATGTCAATTCGGAAACCCTTTGCCGCCTGATACAGCTTGCCCGGGAGTTTCATGCCAAGGAGGCGGTGACCATTCCGGAGAAGCCGATAAGCCCGGCCGATGACTGGGCCCGGCAGGTGTTGGCTGACCACGCGGGAGATTTGACCTTTCAGGAGTTCCTGTCGATCATCAACGACCTGGAACCCGACCAGCAGCAGGAGGTCGTCGCACTGTTGTGGCTAGGCCGGGGGGATTTTGACCAGTCAGAGTGGCGCGATGCACTGATCGAGGCGGCGGACGGCTGGAACGACCATACCGCTCACTACCTGATCGCGCATCCCTTGCTGGCCGATTATCTGGCCGATGCGCTCGATCAATTCGGTTTTCGCTGTGACGAGGCCTGATCGGGCCGGGTCCTGAGACAAGCGTGCACCTGCCTGCGGTTCCAAGCGGGAAAGTGACCTGCAGCCCAGGTTCAGGCGTGGTTCGGCAGCACCGGTCAGCACCTCAGATCCTCAGCTGAGCCAGACTCTGATCGAGACCAAACTCCCGGTCCATGCGTTCGCCAATCAGATTGTCGGCCACCAGGTGATGCGCGTACTGCATATGCAGGCAACGCACCTTGTCCCACTGTGCGATACCGCCGATGCCGTAGCGATGAAACAGGTCGGTGAAACCGAGCTGTTCGATCCGGACTTTGTCGGCCGGGTCCATCAGCTGCCAGCGCAACGCCACATAGGCCTGCTGCTGGGCAAGATATCGCTGCCTCAGCTCGGCATCATCCGCCAGCTCCTGCTCGATCTGCTTGACCCAACCTGCGGTTTCGATCTCGGCTATGCGCTGGTACAGCTCGCGGGAGCAGAGCCAGTACAGGGTCGGAAAGGGCTTGTCGTCGATCAACGAGCGCATCTGCAGCACCACCGGCACACCCTGTTCGGTGGCATAGGCGATGGCGTCGATACCGCGCGGCTTGCGTCCGAGCTGACGTTCGATCAGCTCCAGTTGTTCGGCTGTGGGCTGCATGGGATTCCTGCTTATTACTAAGTACGCTCGGCGGCATGAGGCTAGCGCAGCGCCGGCTGAGCGGAGTTCAGACGTGGGCGTAGTCGGCGCCCTGTCCTAACCAGCGCCGGATCAGCGCCTGGGAAAGCAGCGGGCTGCGCTCGATATCGGCGGCCGCGCGTTTTACCCTCGGCAGTAGGTCGCCATCGCGCTGCAGATCCGCGATGCGGAACTGCATCATGCCGGTCTGGCGGGTCCCCAGTACCTCGCCGGGGCCGCGCAGCTCCAGATCCTTCTCGGCAATGCGGAAACCATCGGTACTCTCACGCATCACCGCCAGCCGCTCGCGCCCCTGCTGGGAAAGCGGCGCATGATACATCAACACACAGAAACTCTCGACCGAGCCGCGGCCAACCCGCCCACGTAGCTGGTGCAGTTGGGCCAGCCCCAGACGTTCCGGATTCTCGATGATCATCAGGCTGGCATTAGGCACGTCGACGCCGACCTCGATCACCGTGGTCGCCACCAGCAGATCCAGTTCGGCGGCCTTGAACTGGGCCATGATCTGCGCCTTCTCCGCCGCCTTCAGCCGGCCATGGACCAGGCCGATACGCAACTCCGGCAAGGTTTCACGAAGGGCCTCGGCGGTGACCTCGGCGGCCTGACACTGCAAGGCTTCCGACTCCTCGATCAGAGTGCAGACCCAATACGCCTGGCGCCCCTCGCGGCAGGCGTTACGCACCCGCTCGACCACCTCGACGCGTCGAGAATCCGCGATAACCACGGTATTGATCGGGGTGCGCCCCGGCGGCAGCTCGTCGATGATCGAGCAGTCGAGATCGGCGTAGGCGCTCATGGTCAGCGTGCGCGGGATCGGCGTCGCGGTCATGATCAGCTGGTGCGGAGTCTGCTCGCCATGGCGCCCCTTCTCCCTCAGGCTCAGGCGCTGGTGCACGCCGAAGCGATGCTGCTCGTCGACCACCACCAGCGCCAGGTTGGCAAAGCGTACCTCCTCCTGGAACAGGGCATGGGTACCGACCACCAGTTGCGCCTCGCCGTTGGCGATCCGCTCCAGCTCCCGTGCGCGCTGCTTGCCCTTGACCTTGCCCGCCAGCCAGGCCACCGAGATACCGAGCGGTTCCAGCCACTGGCTGAAATTATTGAAGTGCTGTTCGGCGAGGATCTCCGTCGGTGCCATCACCGCCGCCTGGGCCGCGTTCTCCAACGCTTGCAACGCCGCCAAGGCCGCCACGACTGTTTTGCCGGAACCCACATCGCCCTGCACCAGCCTTAACATTGGCACTGGCATGTTTAGGTCCCGTGCCACTTCGCGGGCGACACGCAGCTGGGCCTGGGTCAGCGCGAATGGCAGCTGTTGGATAAACGGCACACTGAGGCTGCCCGTTGCTTTCAGCACCGGGGCACCCTGTTCGCGTACACTGTGCCGGATCTGCAACAGCGACAGGTGATGTGCCAGCAGCTCCTCGAACGCCAGTCGCCGCTGAGCCGGATGGGTACCGGCCAGCAAGCCGTCCTGATCGGCATCCACCGGTGGCTGATGCAGATAACGGATCGATTCACCCAGCTCCGGCAGCTTCCATTGCTGACGCAATGTTTCCGGTATAAGGTCCTCGACGATGCCCTTGTCGAGCCAGGCCAGTGCCTGCAGCGCCAGTGACCGTACACGGCCCTGGGTCAAGCCCTCGGTCAATGGGTAAACCGGGGTCAGACACTCTTCGACGGCTACCGCTGCGCTGCCACTGATGACCCGATATTCGGGGTGAACGATCTCCAGCCCGGACGGGCCGGGACGCGCCTCGCCGAAACAGCGTACCCGGGCACCGGCAGCGAGGCTGTTTTTCTGCGTAGCGCTGAAGTGAAAAAACCTGAGGCTCAGGGTGCCGGTACCATCCTGCAACCGGCACAGCAGGGCGCGACGTCGGCCCATGACAATATCGCTGGCGGCTATGGTGCCCTCGATGACGCCTTCATCGCCGGGCCGCAGCGAACCGATCGGCAGGATCCGGGTGCGGTCCTGATAGCGCAGCGGCAGATGAAATAGCAGGTCCTGGATGGAGTCGATGCCCAACCGCTGCAGTTTCAGCGCCAGCGCCGTCCCCACCCCTTTCAGCTCGGTAACCGGCTGTGGCGTGCCCGCCAGAGCAGAGCCCGCCACCGAAGTGCCATCCAGCTGGAGCATCAGGCGATATCCAGCACCGGTTCCTGCTGACGACACGCCAAAATCGCCTGCATCAGGGCTTCGATCGCCTGCGGCCGGGGGAAGCTGGCACGCCAGGCCAAAGCCACGGTGCGGGTCGGCTGCGGCGCCTTGAACGGCCGGGTAGCCACCAGATCACGGGAGGGGTGGCCCTCGATCGCTGAGATCGGCAACACGCTGGTACCGAGGCCGGAGGCCACCATCATGCGGATCGTTTCCAGTGAGCTGCCCTCGGTGATGGTGTGCTGGTCATGAAACGACTGGTTCAGTGTCGGACAGGCCTCAAGCACCTGGTCGCGGAAACAGTGCCCCTCACCGAGCAGCAGCATGCGCTCCTCGTTGATCCGGTTGGCATCAATCTCGCTTTCCTTGGCCAGGACGTGATCCTTGGGCAGCACCATCATGAACGGCTCGTCGTAGAGCGCGCGGGTGAGGACGTCAGGCTCATGGAACGGCAGTGCGAGGATAACCGCATCGAGTTCGCCGTTGCGGATCTTGCCACGCAGCACTTCGGTGAAGTTCTCTTCGATATACAGCGGCATCTGCGGCGCCAGTGCCTGCATCTGTGGAATCAGCCGGGGAAACAGGTAGGGCCCGATGGTGTAGATGGCGCCGATGCGCAGAGGCGACGCCAGCTGGTCCTTGCCCTCCTTGGCCATCTCGCGGATCGCCTCGGCCTGTTCAAGCACCATCTGTGCTTGGCGTACGACTTTTTCGCCCACTGGCGTCACCCGAACCGCGTTTTTGCTGCGCTCGAATAGGGCGACACCGAGTTCCTCCTCAAGCTTCTTCACCGCGATCGAAAGCGTCGGCTGACTGACGTAACAACGCTCGGCGGCATGCCCGAAGTGCTGTTCCTGGGCCAGGGTGACGATGTATCGAAGCTCTGTCAGCGTCATGCATAATCCTCTGGTAAGATGCGCCGAATGAATGAATGCACGGAGACCCGGATGCACACAACTCGGATACTGATTGCCGGCTGCGGGGATGTCGGTACCGCTCTAGGCCTCAGGCTTGGTGCAGAGGGCGCCGAAGTCCTTGGTTTGCGGCGTACTATAAACCAGCTCCCCGCCCCCATCCAGCCAATCGCAGCCGACCTGGCCAGCGCCGATGGCGTACCGCCTTTGCCCGCCTGCGACTACCTGGTGTACTGCGCCGCGGCCAAAAGCCGGGATCCGGCCGTCTACCGTGCCGTCTACGTTGACGGCTTACGCCGAGTACTGTCCGCACTGCCCCGGCCGCCCAAGCGCCTGTTGCTGACCAGCTCCACCAGCGTGTACAGCCAGGATGACCACCAGTGGGTGGATGAGTTCAGCCCATCCCTGCCGGACAGCACGACCGGCCGTATCCTGCTGGAGAGCGAGCAGATGGCCCTCTCCGCCGAGTTCCCGGCCACGGTGGTGCGCTTCTCCGGCATCTACGGCCCGGGACGCAACCACCTGCTCAATCAGGTCCGCAACGGCATCGTTGCGCCCGATACCCCCATACACTATAGCAATCGAATCCATCGGGATGATTGTGCAGGTATATTAGCCCATCTGATCAGACTTGATCGCTCGGGCGAGCGACTGGCACCGATCTACCTGGCCAGCGACGATCGGCCGGCGCCGATCGCCGAGGTGATGGACTGGCTGGCCCAGCAAACGGGCAGTCAGATAATCGAGAGGCAGGCGGTGCGCAGGGGCGGCAGCAAACGCTGTCGCAACCTGCGGATCAAAGCCAGCGGGTACCGTTTTATCCACCCGGATTTCGAAAGCGGCTATGCCGCCCAGCTGACCAGCAGGTAGGTCTCGTCGGTTAGGCGTTGGCCAGTTCGTTAAGCAGCGTCTGCTGGGCGCTGAACCGCTCCTCACCCTCGCCGGGTTGGTTCTGGGTATAGCTGCCATCGGAGTGCAGCTCCCAGCTCTGACAGTTGTCGCGCAGGTAGTAGTCCAGTTCACTGCGGATGCGGGCGGCGTGCTTACCGTACAGCTCGAACCCGGTTTCGACGCGATTGAGCATGTTGCGCTCCATCCAGTCGGCGCTGGAGCAGATCACCGTCGGCTTGCCGGCGTTGGCGAACCAGTAGACCCGGGTATGTTCGAGGAAGCGGCCGATGATCGAGCGCACCCGGATATTCTCCGAGATCCCCTCCAGCCCGGGCCGCAGACGGCACATGCCACGGATGATCAGATCGATCTGGACCCCGGCCTGAGAGGCTTCGTACAGGGTACGAATCAGCTTCGGATCGGTCAGGCCGTTGACCTTGATGACGATATGTCCCTCGTTGCCCGCCTTGACGTTGCGGATCTCGTTATGAATCAGCTCGATCATCTTGGCGTGCAGCGTGAATGGCGCGTTATACAGCTTCTGCAACTTCTGAATCTTGCCCATGCCGGTGAGCTGCTGGAAGATCTTGTGCACATCCTCACCGACCTGCTCGTCTGCGGTCATGTAGCTGTAATCGGTATACAGGCGCGCGGTACCCGAATGGTAGTTACCGGTGCCCAGGTGGCAGTAGCGCGCCAGCTTGTGCCCCTCGCGACGCACCACCAGCATCATCTTGGCGTGGGTCTTGTATCCAACCACGCCGTAGACCACCAGGCAGCCGGCTTCCTGCAGGCGGCTGGCCAACTGCAGGTTACTCTCCTCGTCGAAGCGGGCGCGCAGCTCGATGACCACGGTCACCTCCTTACCGGCGCGCGCCGCTTCAACCAGCGCATTGACGATATCGGACTTCACACCGGTGCGGTACAGCGTCTGTTTGATCGCGATCACCTCCGGGTCCTTGGCCGACTGTCGCAGCAGGTCGATCACCGGCGTGAACGACTGGAAAGGGTGCAGCAGCAGCTGATCGCCCCGCTTCAGCGCGGAGAAGATATCTTCGGAGCTCTTCAGCTTGTTGGGTAGCCCCGGGGTAAACGGATCCCAGCTCAGCTCCTTGCGCTCGATCAGATCCCGTACCGCCATCAGACGGGTCAGATTGACCGGACCGTCGACGCGGTACAGGTGCGCGGTGGGCAGCTTGAACTCCTCCTGCAGGAAGGCGATCAGGTGCTCCGGCGTGCGGTTATCCACCTCCAGGCGCACAGCATCGCCGAACTTGCGCGAGTGCAGCTCGCCCCGCAGGGTACGCGCCAGGTCTTCGATCTCTTCGAAATCGAACGACAGGTCGGCGTTGCGGGTGATGCGGAACTGGTAACAGCCGTCCACCGTCATTCCCGGGAACAGGGTGTCGGCGAACTCGTGAATGATCGATGACAGGAAGATCAGGTTGTCACCACCGTCGCACAGCTCATCCGGCAGCCGAATCAGCCGTGGCAGCGAGCGCGGGGCCGGGATGATCGCCATGCCGGTTTCGCGACCGAACGCATCCTTGCCGTCGAGCTCGACGATGAAGTTCAGGCTCTTGTTGACCAGGCGTGGGAAGGGGTGCGATGGATCGAGTCCGATCGGACTGATCACCGGTACCACCTTCTCATTGAAGTACTCCTCGACCCAGGCCCGCTGTTCAGGGGTCCAGGTGCCGCGACGGTGGAAATGGATCCCCTCCCGCTCCAGCGCCGGCAGCATGATTTCGTTAAGAATGCGGTACTGGCGCTCCACGTTGACCTCGCAGATCTCGCGGATCTTCTCCAGCACTTTCTGCGGATGCATGGCATCGGGCCCAACCGCTTCACGGCCATATTTGAGCTGGCGCATCTGCTCGGCAACACGAATCTCGAAGAACTCGTCCAGGTTGCTGGAGAAGATCAGCAGGAACATCAACCGCTCCAGCAACGGCTGCTTCTCGTCCAGCGCCTGCTCCAGCACGCGCACGTTGAACTGCAGGTGACTCAGCTCACGGTTGATATAGAGCTCGGGCGCCTTGAGATCCACCGGCGGAGCTTCGATCGGGTCGATCGTCGGCAAGCTTTCACGACTGTCGCGCAGTGCGACCGTCGCTTCGCAGGCCTGTTCCAGCTCGGCGCTCTCACTCATCTCGGCGACTCCCGTATTCAGATCCATCATTTCCCTGCCAGTAATAGATTAGCGGTTTAACAGACGCGCCGCCCTCATTGCAAAATAGGTCAGGATGCCATCGGCACCGGCGCGCTTGAATGCCAGCAGCGACTCCAGCATCACACTCTCTTCATCCAGCCAGCCGTTCTGGAAGGCGGCCATATGCATCGCGTACTCGCCACTGACCTGGTAAGCGAAGGTCGGTACCTTCAACTCCTCTTTGACTCGGCGCACGATATCCAGATAGGGCATGCCCGGCTTCACCATCACCATGTCGGCGCCTTCCGCCAGATCCAGTGCCACCTCATGCAGGGCTTCATCGCTGTTGGCCGGGTCCATCTGGTAGTTGAACTTGTTGCCTTTACCCAGATTCCCCGCCGAGCCCACCGCGTCCCGGAAAGGACCGTAGTAAGCACTGGCATACTTGGCAGAGTAGGCCATGATGCGGGTATTGACATAGCTGTTGTCCTCCAGCTCGTCGCGGATCTGGCCGATACGGCCATCCATCATATCGCTCGGTGCGACGATATCGGCACCGGCCTCGGCGTGGGACAGCGCCTGGCGCACCAACGTCTCGACGGTGCGGTCGTTCAGTACATAGCCGCGCTCATCGATAATGCCGTCCTGGCCGTGGGTGGTGAACGGGTCCAGCGCCACGTCGGTAATCACGCCGAGCTCGGGCACCGCATCCTTGATCGCCCGCACCGCGCGCTGGGCCAGCCCATTCGGGTTATAGGCTTCCTCCGCCAGCTCGGATTTAGCGCTCAACGGCGTCACCGGGAACAGTGCCACGGCCGGGATCCCCAGCGCGGCAACCTCTTTCACCTCACGCACCAGCAGATCGATGCTCAGTCGTTCGATGCCGGGCATGGAGGCCACCGCTTCCTTTTCCCCTTTACCCTCGATTACAAACATGGGGTAGATCAGGTCATCGGGCGTCAGGCGATTTTCGCGCATCATTCGACGGGAAAAATCGTCGGCACGCATTCGACGCATACGGGTATCGGGGTAAAAACGCTGACTGTTGCTGAAAGCCACGGTGTATTCCTTAGTTCTGGATTCGCATTTGACGACAGTATGATGACATTTACATGACAACCGGAAGGATTACAGAGGTCCTGTCGATCTCTGAGGAAATTCTAGCGTATTCGCCTGCCGGCCTCATCCGCCCGGACACATTGCTTCTGCAGTGTTTAGAGACTTCGATCATGAATTCCGCGAAAGTAGATCGGGAAAAACTAGGAAAAATTCCTATATCCTTTTTTGCAACTGCGGTCATAATGGTTCGCAGGATCTCCTGTTCAGGGAATGAATGCCCGGATGGCGCGTACATCGCATCATTGGACAGCAGGATGCGCGCATGGAGCGTTGCGATGCATGGATATAGGGACGCCAAGAAAGGGGTGTATGACGGAACATACGCCCCTTTATCATTTCAGACCAACCGATTCTCCCTGCCCAACTGAACCGGTCCGCGGTCAGCCGGCCCTCCCCTCAAACTAGCAGCCCCACACCCACAAGTGACAGCGCCCGCTGGGGTTGGGAAGCGCACCACAGATACGTGCGTGATGGGAGTTTGTTTAAATCAGGGTACCGAACGATCGAGTTCTGGCAGATGGCCCGCCCAGACCCGTTGCGACAGTGACGCCACCGGTTCGCGACAGCCATCGAGCAACCACGCCACCAGCGCCGACGCGGTGTCGGGCCAGGGCAGCGGCGCCGGGTTGGAGGTACCAAGCCAGTCGCCTATAGCGCCGGTTTCCAGCCCGGTCATGACGACCGCCCGACCCAGGTCGCTCAGTGCAGTGGCATTGGCCGCCTGTTCAACCTGGTTGGCCAGGGGTTTGACCAGCAGTTTCTTACCGGCCTGAATCGCTTCACTGCACAAACCGAAGCCGGCGTTGGCGATCACGCCATCGCAGCTGGCCAGATCGCGCTGGAAGCCATCTCGGGAGAAGGGCTTGATCACCAGGTTCTGTTCGCTCCGCTGCGTTTCGACACCGGCATAGATCAAGAAACGGCACTCAGGAAAGCCCAGCAACGCATAGCGGATCGCGTCCAGGCTCTCGAATGGCAGATACACCAGCACCTCACCCGGCGTGGTGGTCAACGGATAGGCCGGCGGCTCGATCAGCGGTGGCAGAATCGGTGCATCGAAGTGGTGCCAGTGTACACCGATCGCCTGCGCCACCGGCGCCATCAGTCCCAGGGCCGGTTTCAACCAGGGCGCCGCTGCGCTGCCGGGCACCCGATAGCAGAACGCATATTGGTGGGCGATGCCGACGCTGGGCACCCCTCTCAGTTTAGCGGCCCAAGCGGTCACCGGCTCGAAATCGGTCACCACCAGGTCGTAGTCGCTCAGATCCAGCGCCCGGGCATCGCGCCAGAGCTGGACCAGGCTGTTGCCGATCAGCGTCCGCCCCAGCTGCACCTTGCCGGCATCGGTGTAGAAGGTCAGCCCGCGACGCACCCGGAAATCACCGAAAGGCTCCATATTGAAGAACCGTTCCGGCGCCCGCCCACTGAACAGGTAATCGACTTCGACACCAGCACAGGCCAGCGCCTTGGACATGACGCGGGCGCGGGTAATGTGGCCATTGCCGGTACCCTGGACGCCATACAGGATCCGCACCTCAGAACATCTCCCACAGGTGCAGCGACAATACGCCGCTGCACACACCGAGCAGCGCGCCAGCCGCAATATCGGTGGGATAATGCACCCCCAGCAGCACGCGCGACAGGCCGATCATCGCAGCAACGATGAACGCGCCGAGGGCCAGTGTCGGGTAAAAGCTTGCCAGCACGGTGGCGAAGAGGAAGGCTGCAGCAGCGTGGCCGGATGGAAAACTGAACTTGTCGGACGGCTCGATCACGGCCCTGAATCCGGCCAGACGGTGGCAGGGACGGTCACGGCGAATGGTATTTTTCAGCAGCAGATAGAGTGGTAGCTCCAGCGCGAACGCAATCAGGCCAACCTCGAGAAAGGTCAGCCCCAGCTCCTGCTCCCAGAGCGCAAGCCCCAATCCCAGCAGCAGGTACAGCACACCATCGCCCAACCGGGAGACAAATCGACTGACAGGGGCCATGCCGAGACTCCGGTGCAGATCATTGCACCAGTAGAAAATCCGGGTATCGATGGCGGTCAGTTTGTGCAGTCTGTTCATGACGGTCATCCGGGTCTGTGCAGCCTGAGGGCATTATTCACAGACCCAGATGACAATCCGATGACCAGCGGTTGACGCTTTGGTGACGCAGGTCCGCTCAGTCCAGCGCGCGCTGGAACCAGTCTGCGGTCAACGCGGTCAGTCGGCGCGGATTGTCCCAGGGGATCATATGCCCCTCACCAGGGACAGCAAGCAGCTCAAACGGGTGCTCCAGTGCCGCCAGTACGCGCTGAGTGTAGTCCAACGGCAGCACCTCGTCGTGCTCACCCTGAATGATCGCCGCCCGAAAATCGTAGCGCTGTTTAGTCACCCCGGCGCGATGGGTAAACAGGCTGGACAGGGTTCTCAGCGGGTAATCGAACACCACCCGGTGGTCATCGTTGATCGCCTCGCCCGCCGGATTCCCGGCCAGCAGCGCGTCGTAATCGATGAACGAGCGCAACGGCAGGCGCAGGGAGGGGAAGACCTGTGCCGTACCCCAGGTCCAGAACCAACCGAACTGGTGCAGAATATCGGGCGGCACCTCGGTCAGTAGCAGCGTGCCACAGAGCACCGCCGAGATCCGCTCGTCGCGTTCCGCCAGCGCCACCGCCAGCATCGCGCCAATCGAGTACCCGTAAACACCGACCCGACCATTGCTGCGCGGCTGCAGTGCCGTCACCACCCGCTCCAGATCGCAGATGCTCTGTTCAACGGTGTATTCGCCACGCCGCCCGTCGGAATAGCCATGACCGCGGGGATCGACTCCGACCACGTTGAACCCTTTTGCACTGAGCGACGCCAGCAGCTCGGCGTACAGCTCGCAGTAGGTGCCAATTCCCGGTAGGAACAGGATCAGCGGCGCACTGTCGGCATGATGGTAGTACTCACAATGTATCCCATCCGGACCGATACGGAAGGCTTCACGCTGTTTCAGGAACGGCGCCAAACCCAGCTTCGCACGAAGCTCAGCGCGGATCGGATCGTCCAGCGGATCGAACTGCGGTGGTGCGAAATATTCAGCGGGACGGTTCATGCATTCTCCGTAACTATCAGCACCGATAACCAGCACCGGTAAGCGGCACTACTTCTGACAGAGCTTACAGTAAACCGTACTGCGTTGCGCCAGGCGCACCTCTTGCAGTCGCGCACCACAACCTGGGCAGGGCTCGCCAGCACGGCCATAGACATGCAGTTGCTGGCTGAAATACCCGGGCTTTCCGTCGCCGCCGACAAAATCCCTCAACGTAGTACCACCTTGGGCGATAGCGCGGGTCAATACACTCTTGATCGCCTCGACCAGGCGCGCAAGACGCTCAGCCGAAATCCGACCGGCCGCTCGACGTGGATCGATACCCGCCATATAGAGTGCTTCGTTCGCATAGATATTGCCGACTCCGACCACGACATGACTATCCATGATCAGCGCCTTAATGGCGCTGCGCCGTCCCTTGCAGCAGCGCAGCAGATACTCGGCATCGAACGCCTCCGACAGCGGCTCCGGCCCCAGCGAGGCCAGCAGCGGATGCAACTCGCCCTCGGGTTGCCATAGCAGTGCACCGAAGCGGCGCGGGTCGGTTAGGCGCAGCATCTGTCCGCTCTCCAGCTCCAGATCCACATGATCATGCTTGCCGGCCGGCGTCCCCCGAGGCAGGATCCGTACGCTGCCCGACATGCCAAGATGCAGCAACGCCGCGCCGCCGTTCACCGCGATCAGGATATACTTGCCGCGCCGGCACACCGCCTGCACACGCTGCCCCTCCAGATTCGCGGCCAGATCGGCCGGTATCGGCCAGCGCAGCTGCGGCTGCCGCACCACCAGGCGGGTGATTTTGACCCCCTGCAAATGGGGCTCGATCCCCGCGCGACTGGTTTCAACCTCTGGTAATTCCGGCATCCACTCTTTCCATTTCGATTAACGAGCCTGCGGCCGCAGGACCAGAAACACTCCGGCTACCGTTACCGCCACACCGCACAGCGCTAGGAAGCCAAGCCGCTCGTCGAACAACCACCAGGCTTCAACTGCCGTTACCGGCGGCACCAGATAGAAGTAACTGGCGACCCGAGCGGACTCGCCCTCGCGGATCATCAGCATCAACAGCAGTATCGCCGAAACCGACAAGCCCAGCACCAACCAGGCCATCGCGCCAATCAGCTCCGGCTGCCAATCGATCTCTCCGGTTTCAAAGCCCCAGGTGAGCATCCCCATCCAGATGGCGGTGGCCAGATATTGAAAGAATGACCCCGTAACCAGATCAACACCCTGGCCAAAGCGTTTTTGATACAGCGTGCCAACTGAAATCGAGCCCAATGCTACCAGCACCGCGATCAGCGCCGCCGGTGCCAGCTCGAACTGGTTCAGACGATTACCGCCCTGCAGTACCAGAACGACCCCCAGCAGCCCAAGCACCAGCCCACACCACTGCACCAGACGCAGCCGCTGCTGCCAAAGCAGCCAGGCCAGCACCGCAGTCAACAGCGGTTGCAAGCCGACGATCAGCGAGGTCACCCCGGCCGGCATCTGCCAACGTATCGCGGCGAACACCCCGCCCAGATAGCCCGCATGCACCAGAGTGCCCACAACCATTTGATGCAACGCCTGGCGGCTATTTGGCCAGCGCGAGCGCAATATCAGCATCAGCCCGGCGAACACGACCAGCGTCAGCAACATCCTCACGAAGAGGAAATTGAACGGTTCGATGTAGGGCAGACCAAAACGGGCGCCGATAAACCCCGTACTCCAGAGCAGTACGAAGACCAGGGGTATCAGCTGTTTCAAACGTGACGAGCAGGACATCGCAGTATCGCTCCATCGATACCTGTTTATGCCGGAGGCGGCCCGGCGTAACCGCCGCCCGCCTCCACAGACAGGACCCTAAGAGGAATCAGACCCGGAAGGCCTTCATCAAAGCTGTCAGCTTAGTCGCCAACGCCGCCTGACGGGAAGAGTTATCTGCCACCTCGGCGGAGACTTGGTTAACTTCATTGGCGGCGCCGTGGATCGCCTCGATATTGCCGTTGATCCCCTCAGACACCTGATGCTGCTGCTCCGCTGCACTGGCGATCTGCGTCGCCATATCGGTGATCCGGTCGACCGCCTGCTTAATCTGTTCAAAGGCTTTATGCGCCTGCTCAGACAGACCGACCGTTTCCTTCGACTTGGACTGACTGGCCGCCATGGTATTCACCACCTGCTGGGTGCGTGTATTCAACCGCTCGACCAGGGCGCCGATCTCCTCAGTCGATACCTGAGTACGCTGCGCCAGCGTGCGTACCTCATCGGCCACCACCGCGAAACCGCGACCGGAGTCGCCGGCTCTGGCGGCCTCGATCGCCGCGTTCAGCGCCAGCAGGTTGGTCTGCTCGGCAATGCCGCGGATCACTTCAAGAATGGTGTTGATCTGCCCGGTTTCCTGCTCCAGCTGCCCGATATACTGCACCGACTGCGCGACCTGCTCACCCAACTGGCGCACACTGCGCTCGGTGTTGGCCATGATCCGCTTACCGCTATCGCTGGCCTCCTGGCTGGCAGCCGCGGCATCCGCCGTCTGTGCACAGCTGCGAGCCACATCGCTGGCGGTTGCCGACATCTCGTTTACCGCGGCAACCATACTCTCGACCTCACGCAGCTGATGCTCACTGGCACGGTCCACCGCAGCGGCGCTGGTTTGCGCCTGGGCCGATACGCTGGCGACCTCCAGTGCACTCTGGTTCACCTGGGTCACCAGGCCCTGCAGGGAATCGAGGAACTGGTTGAACCAGGTGGCCAGATCACCGGCTTCATCGCGGCTGACCACGCTCAGACGCCCTCTCAGATCGCCGCCGCCCTGGGCGATCTCTTTCAGTCCATCACGGACCAGCAAAATAGGTTTGGCCAGCATGCCGGAGAGCCAGATAGCCAGTACGCAAACCACCAGCAGCACCAGTGCAGTGATACCCAGGGTCGTCCACATCAGCGCCATCGCCGGCGCCAATATTTCACTTCTGGGCATCAGTGCGATCAACTTCCAGCCCAGCGCCGTAGACTGGTGGATCCGGGCCTCATACTCCTCGCCATCGAGCCTAACCTTGAGCAGGCCGGCGCGTGCCTGGGCCAATTGCTGATAGGCACTGCCCGGCAGCTCTTTCAGGTTCTTGAAGTTATGTTCAGGGTTGGACGCATCGACCAGTACCTTGCCGGTGTCCTCAACCAGGAGCAGATAGCCCCGCTCGCCCAGCTTGACCTGCCGCGCCATCTCCGTCAGCGACGACAACGACACGTCAGCAGCCAAGACACCAGCGAGCTTACCGCTGGCATCAGTAAAGGTACGCGACACCGGCACCAGGGTGATGTCATCCCCGGCCCAATAGTAGGCATCCCCAAACACCACACCGCCCGGCTTGGCACGGGTATCGATATACCAGGGCCGTTTACGCGGATCATAACCCGCCGTGATCTTGCCCTGCGGCCACTGGATATAACCGCCGTGCTCGGTGCCCATATAGACGTAGGAGAAGCCGGGATGGGTATCGGCGAAGCGCTCCAGATGACGATAGATGCCGGCCTCCGGCTCGCCGTTCTGCAGCGGGGTCATCTGCTGTTCCGAACCGTTAAAGTAGGTCGCTATATTGTCCGCGACCTGCTGCAGAACCGGCCCCTGCGCCAGCAGTTCGATATCGCGACCGATATCCTGAAAGAAGCTGCTGAACGAGTCATCAACCGCCTGCAGTTGAAGCGCACTGCTCTCTTCAAAGCGGTTTTCCGCCGCGTCCCGAGACTGTTTGATACTGAATAGAGAGAGTAGAACGCTCACCAGCAGGGTGTTGGCGACAAAAGCGAGGATAAGCTTCTGCTTGATCTTCATCGTATTACGTCTCGTAATAGTCTATTAACTCAGGATCCCACCCTAGATCTGCTGCGTCGGTTCCTACCGCAGAGTTGGCTGTTGCGATACATGCAACGGTATCCACCGCCCTGACGAACTGCGGTCCCGTTTTACACGCCGATTGCTCGACCAGCAAACAGCGTTTAACAGAACCCGGCAGCATACACCGCCGCGAACGGGGGCGCAGTTCAATTCGCGCCCCCTGATGTCGCACCCGTGTACGGCATCGGATGCACCCGTCGAAATGTAGTGAAAAGACATAAAAAAACCCCGGCATCTCTACCGGGGCTTTCTGAAACCAGATCAAGATTACTTGATCTTGGCTTCCTTGTAGATGACGTGCTTGCGTACTACCGGATCGTACTTCTTGAATTCGAACTTGTCCGGAGTGTTACGCTTGTTCTTGTCGGTGGTGTAGAAGTGACCGGTACCGGCAGAGGATACCAGGCGGATCTTCTCGCGTGCGCCTTTAGCCATGATTCAAATCTCCTCAGACTTTCTCGCCGCGGGCACGCAGTTCGGTCAGAACTGTGTCGATGCCCTTCTTGTCGATGATACGCATGCCCTTGGAGGAGACACGCAGACGTACGAAACGGTTTTCGCTCTCAACCCAGAAGCGGTGCCAGTGCAGGTTCGGCAGGAAGCGACGACGCGTCTTGCGCTGAGAGTGGGAAACGTTGTTTCCGGTTACCGGGCCTTTACCCGTTACCATGCAAACTCGAGACATTGTTTTAAACCTTAATCTAGGGGTTCTCTATTAACCTCTATCCGATGTTTATCGAGAGCGGTGCAGCTACTCTCTCAGGCGGAGCGTCCAATAAACCGAACTGAATACCGTACCATTAAGGGATAGAAGGCCGCGTATAATACAGATCGGCGACGGCCAAAGCCAGCCTTTTGTCTATTTAATCGCCAATCATAACCACCCGCACTCGGCAAAGGAGACGCTCTCGCCATCGCCCACCACCAGATGATCGAGCACTCGAACCTCGACCAGCGCCAGCGCCCGCACCAGCTGATCGGTGATCTGCCGGTCCGCCTGGGAGGGCTCGGCCACACCGGAGGGATGGTTGTGTGCCAGTATCATCGCCGCGGCCTGATGGCGAAGCGCCAGCGCCACCACTTCGCGGGGATAAACACTGGCCGCATTGATGGTGCCGAAGAACAGCGCCTCGTAGCGGATCACCCGATGCCGATTATCCAGCAGCAGACAGGCAAACACCTCGCGGTTCTCGTGCCGTAGCTGCGCCGCCAGGTATTGCCGCACCGCCTGCGGACTCTCAAGTGCCGAACCACGCTCCAGCTGGGCGGCCAGATGCCGGCGCGACATCTCCATCACCGCCTGCAGCTGTACATACTTGGCCTGACCGAGACCCAATGCTGAGCAGAATTGCGATTGCGATGCCTCCATCAGCGGCCGCAAGCCGCCAAAGCGGTTCAGCAGCTCCCGTGCCAGATCCACCGCACTCTTGCCCTTCACGCCGGTGCGCAGAAAGATCGCCAGCAGTTCGGCATCGGACAACGATGCCGCACCCTTTGCCAGCAGTTTTTCCCTCGGCCGCTCCTGCGCCGGCCAGTCTGATATCGCCATTGTCCACCTCCCTGTGGCCATCATGTCATCGTTCCACACTACGCAATGCAATGCCAAGATGGTATCTTAAAGCGCTCATTCAGCCCATCAGATCATCCAGCTATCATCGGATACACAGGGTATGCACAGACTTACTAACCGCCGGATTTTGTTGGGTATCACCGGCGGCATCGCGGCCTACAAGAGTGCCGAGCTGACCCGACTGTTCAAAGCGGCCGGTGCCGATGTCCGCGTGGTCATGACACCAGCGGCCACCGAGTTCATTACCCCGCTGACGCTGCAGGCGCTGTCGGGCAATCCGGTCCACCTGCAACTGCTCAACCCCGAGGCCGAAGCTGGCATGGGGCATATCGAGCTGGCCAAGTGGGCCGATCTGATTCTGGTCGCGCCGGCCAGTGCCGATTTCATCGCCCGCCTGGCAGCTGGCATGGGCGATGACCTGCTCACCACCCTGTGCCTGGCCAGCGACGCGCCGATCTGCCTGGCGCCGGCGATGAACCAGGCGATGTGGCGCGACCCCCGTACCCAGCAGAATGTGGATAAGTTAAAAGCCAGCATCGGCGTCAAGATCTTCGGCCCCGGCGTCGGCGAACAGGCGTGCGGCGATACCGGCCCGGGCCGGATGCTGGAGCCGGTCGAGCTGGCCGAGCTGGCGTCGGATCAGTTCGAAACCCTGGCCCTGAGCGGTCGTACCGTATATATCACCGCCGGCCCCACCCGCGAGGCGCTGGATCCGGTGCGTTATATCTCCAACCACAGCTCCGGCAAGATGGGCTACGCCCTCGCTGCAGCGGCACGCGATGCCGGCGCCCGGGTGCGGTTGATCTCGGGACCGGTCAGTATCGCCGTGCCCGACCGGGTGCAGTGCGTACAGGTCGAGAGCGCCCAGCAGATGCTGGACGCCTCGCTGGAGGGGCTAGCCGACTGCGATCTGTTTATCGCCGCCGCGGCGGTCGCCGACTATCGACCGGTGTCGGTGGCCGAGCACAAGATCAAGAAGGGCAGCGAGGAGATAATGGAGCTGCACCTGGTCAAGAACCCGGATATTGTCGCCACCGTCGCCTCATCCAAGAATCGCCCCTTTACCGTCGGCTTTGCCGCCGAGACCCGCGATGTGGTGGCTTACGCCCAGGACAAGCTGGCCCGCAAGAGGTTGGACCTGATCGTGGCCAACGACGTGTCCGCGCCCGGCATCGGCTTCAACAGCGACGAGAACGCCGTCACCCTGGTAGGGCCTGACAGTGTCGAGTCCCTGCCCCAGACCCACAAACAGCAGCTGGCCCGCCAGCTGATCAACCGGATAGCCAGACATCTCAATGAGCAAGCAAAAACTACAGGTTAAGATTCTTGATTCCCGTATCGGCGAGCAGTTCCCGCTGCCCACCTATGCCACCGAAGGCTCTGCCGGGCTCGATCTGCGCGCCTGCCTGGACCAGGCGATCACGCTGGAACCGGGTCAGACGGAGCTGATCCCCACCGGTCTGGCGATCCATATCGAAGACCCTAACCTGTGCGCGATGATCCTGCCGCGCTCCGGTCTGGGGCATAAGCACGGCATCGTACTGGGCAACCTGGTCGGCCTGATCGACTCCGATTATCAGGGCCAGCTGTTCGTTTCCTGCTGGAACCGCGGCCATACCACCTTTTCCGTCGAGCCGGGTGAGCGTATCGCTCAGATGGTGCTGGTACCGGTTGTGCAGGCGGACTTCGAGGTGGTCGAGGAGTTCACCGACAGCGATCGCGGTGACGGCGGTTTCGGCTCCTCTGGCCGCCACTGATTCGAACAGACTGCAAGGAGCCCGTTATGAGCTTTGAACTCGACACATTCGACGCCGGCGTTTTCCGCGCCTATGACATCCGCGGCATCGTCGGCGAGTCACTGACCGAGCCACTGGTCTACCATCTGGGCCGTGCATTTGCGGCCAGTGCCCACGCCCTGGGCATCGGCGAGGTGGTGGTCGGTGCCGATGGCCGCCTGTCCGGTCCGCGCATGAAAGAGGTGTTGACCGAGGGGCTGCGCGATGGCGGCTGTGACGTCATCGATATCGGCTACGTACCGACGCCGGTGCTCTATTTCGCCGCCCATCAGCGTGCGCACCAGACCGGCATCATGATCACCGGCAGCCATAACCCGTCCGACTACAACGGCTTCAAGATGATGCTCTCCGGCCACACCCTGTCCGGCGACGAGATCCAGGGGCTACGCCAGCGCATCGAACAGCGCGATTACAGCGAGGGCAAGGGCTCACGCCGTGAAGAGGATGTGGCCGAGGCCTACCTGCAGCGCATCACCGGCGATGTCCATGTCAGCCGCCCGCTCAAGGTGGTGGTCGACTGCGGCAACGGTATCCCCGGCATCCTCGCCCCAGAGCTGATCCAGCGCCTGGGCGTCGAGATCGTTCCGCTGTTCTGCGACGTGGACGGCACCTTCCCCAACCACCACCCGGATCCGGGTAAGCTGAAGAACCTGCAGGATGTGATCGCCAAGGTGGCGGAGACCGGCGCCGATTTGGGCCTGGCCTTCGACGGCGACGGCGATCGGGTCGGCGTGGTTACCGAGAAGGGCAAGGTGGTCTATCCGGACCGGGTGATGATGCTGTTTGCCGAGGATGTGGTGTCACGCAATCCCGGCGCCGAGATCCTGTTCGACGTTAAATGCTCACGCCTGCTGCCGCAGGTGATCGCCCAGGCCGGCGGCAAGCCGACCATGTGGAAGACCGGTCACTCGCTGATCAAGCGCCAGATGAAGGCGTGCGGTGCCCTGCTGGCCGGCGAGATGAGCGGCCATATCTTCTTCAAGGAACGCTGGTACGGCTTCGACGACGGCCTGTACAGCGCCGTCCGCCTGCTCGAGATCCTGGCCAAGCGCGAGGAGACCGCCGATGCGATCTTCAGCGCCTATCCGGAGGATCTGAGCACACCGGAGATCAATATCCAGGTCACTGAAGATAACAAGTTCCAGATCGTCGCAGCGCTGCAGCAGCTCGACTTCCCCGGCGGCGACGCCTGCCGTATCGACGGCGTGCGCGTGGACTATGCTGATGGCTGGGGCCTGGTGCGCGCTTCCAACACCACCCCGGTGCTGGTACTGCGCTTCGAAGCCGAAACCGAGGCCGCGCTGGCGCGCATCCGTAACGAATTCCAGACCCGATTGCACAGCGTTGATGCCAGCCTCGACATTCCCAATGAATAAGTCGAGTGCGTGAGCCAACGCGGTAACCCAAGACAAAAGGACGAGAACTATGCCCCTGACCCGTGACCAGGCGATCTCTACAGCCAAGGTGCTGTCCGAAGCGATGCCCTATATCCAGCGCTTCGTCGGCAAGACGCTGGTGATCAAGTATGGCGGCAACGCCATGACCGACGAGAAACTCAAGGCCAGCTTCGCCCGCGACATCGTGATGATGAAGCTGATCGGCATCAACCCGATCGTCGTCCACGGTGGTGGCCCGCAGATCGGCGACCTGCTGGACAAGCTGAATATCCAGTCTCACTTCATCAACGGCATGCGCGTCACCGACGAAGCCACCATGGACGTGGTCGAAATGGTGCTCGGCGGCATGGTCAACAAGGAGATCGTCGGCCTGATCAACGCCGCCGGCGGCAAGGCGATCGGCCTGACCGGCAAGGATGGCGAGCTGCTGCGCGCGCGCAAGCTCAAGGTCAAGCACAAGACACCGGAGATGGAAGCCCCGGAGATCATCGATATCGGCCATGTTGGCGAGGTCGAGAAGGTTAACATCAAGGTGCTGGATATGCTGGTCAACTCCGATTTCATCCCGGTGATCGCACCGATCGGTGTTGATGAGAACGGTCTGTCGTACAACATCAACGCCGACCTGGTTGCCGGTAAGGTCGCCGAGGTTATGCAGGCGGAGAAGCTGATCCTGCTGACCAATATCGCTGGCCTCCTGGACAAGGATGGCAAGGTGCTGACCGGCCTGTCCACCCGCCAGGTCGATGACCTGATCGAGGACGGCACCATCTACGGTGGCATGCTACCGAAGATCGGTTGCGCTCTCAGCGCGGTGAAATGCGGTGTCACCAGCGCCCATATCATCGACGGTCGGGTCGAGCACTCCTGCCTGCTGGAGATCTTCACCGATGTCGGTGTCGGTACCCTGATCACCAACAAGAACCTGGGCTAAGGACGGCGGATGAGCGAACAACAGCTGGAACAGAAGGTTTCCCGCCGCGAACAGATTCTGCAGTCCCTGGCCCAGATGCTGGAGGTCAACCCTGGGCAGCGGATCACCACCGCCGCCCTCGCCCGTGAAGTGGGCGTCTCGGAAGCGGCGCTCTACCGCCACTTCCCGAGCAAGGCGCGCATGTTCGAAGGATTGATCGGTTTTATCGAGGACACCCTGTTCTCCCGCGTCAATCTGATCGTCGGCTCCGACGCCGGCGGCAAGCGCCAGTGCGAGCAGATCCTGACCCTGCTGCTAGCCTTCGTCGAAAAAAATCCGGGCATGGCACGCATCCTCACCGGCGATGCCCTGTCCGGCGAAACCGAGCGCCTGCGCACCCGGGTCAACCAGCTGTTCGAACGGCTGGAAACCCAGCTCAAGCAGATCATGCGTGAAGCCGAGGTGCGCGAAGGTCTGCGTACCGAGATCCCGGCGGGCTCAGCCGCCAACCTGATTCTGGCCACCGCGGAGGGCAGGATTCGTCAGTTCGTGCGCAGCGAGTTCAAGCGCCGTCCCACCGAGTTCTGGCCGGAACAGTGGGCCCGACTGGCCCAGGGACTGTTCCGTCAGGGCTGATCCTGCACATACCGGGCACCTTCGCGGTGCCCTCCCGCTCCCCCCCTTAAGATCCAATCGTTTTCACCAGCCGATACAGGCCTACCCTAAAAGTGTAATAACGGTTACTCTTAGCGGCGCAAAATCGTGCTTGTGTCCCTCGACGACACCAACCAGGGACAGGATAAGGAACAGAGATGTCGGAACCGTTCAAAGGCCCATTCGATGGCCGCCCGCTGGCGTTTGCCATCGCCATAGCTGCAATCCTGCTCACCGCCGCCAATCTTCGCGGCGGTATCGTGGTGGTAGGGCCTCTGGTCGAGGATATCCGGGCCAGTCTGGCGTTCAACGCCAGTCAATTCAGCATGCTGACCACCCTGCCGCTGATCTGCTTCGGTGTCGTGTCCTCCCTGGTACCGGCGCTGGCACGCCGTTTGGAACCGCCTCAGCTGGTGATCCTCGGCCTGCTGCTGATCACAGTCGGGGCGCTGCTGCGCATCACCTCTGAGTTTCCTCTGATTCTTGCCGGCACCCTGCTGTTGGGCGCGGCCATCGCCGTGCTCAACGTGATGATTCCGGGCCTGGTCAAAGGCTATTTCCCGCGCCATCCGGGCGTCATGACCGGGCTGTACACGGTCACCCTAGGCATAGGCGCGGGGCTCGGTGTGTATCTGGCCGTGCCGCTGCGTGACATGTTCGACAACTGGCGCGCCCCGATGACACTCTGGGCGATCCTGCCCCCGCTGTGCATCCTGCCCTGGCTCTACCTGCTACGGGTGCATAGTCGCACCTACAGGCCGCCGCAAGCAGCCCATATCAGCCTCTGGCGCAATGGCCGTGCCTGGGCGATAACCGGATTCATGGGCCTGCAATCGACCAACTTCTACTCGGTGATCACCTGGTTGCCCAACATACTGATCGACAGCGGCCTTAGCGATGCGCATGCCGGCGTCGCCGCGGCACTGGTCAACCTGGCCGGTATCCCGGCCAGCCTGGTGACACCGCTGCTGGCTACCCGACTCAAGGACCAGCGCGTTCTGATCCTGATCATCGCCCTGCTGGGCACTGCGGGGCTGACAGGGCTGATGCTGGCACCGAGCCAGGCTCCGCTGCTCTGGTCATGCCTGATCGGCGTCAGTGGTGGCGCGGCCCTGAGCCTTGCCCTGACCCTGTTCGCGCTGCGCACCAATAGCACAACCCAGGCTGTCGCGCTGTCGGCGATGGCGCAGTCGGTGGGGTATCTGATCGCGGCGACAGGACCATTGGTGATCGGCACGCTGAACGATCTCAGCGGCAGCTGGCTTTATGCCATAGCCTTGTTGCTTGCCCTGCAGTGCCTGCAGTGTCTGATGGGGTTGGTTGCGGGGAAAGCGGGCACTATTGGCCAGGCGTGACGCCGGCCTCAGCTCGCGCCCGAGCCCACTGGCGCTGCAGAGTGTCCCGCTGCTCAGCCAGGTAGGCGGAGGCCGACATCAGCGTGATGCCGTATTCGCCCAGCGCCGGCAGTGCCTGGGCCAGAAAGCCAACGGTCTCCGGATAGGGGTGTCCAATTACGACCACGCTGCCCTGACGCCGGGCCAGGTCAACGGCACGCAGGAACTGCGCCTCGATCGCCGCAGTGCTGCGCTCATTGTCGAGAAACACATCGCGCTCCAGAGCGGGAATTCCGGCGTGCAGCGCACTTGCATAGGCCCGGGTTTGCGCCGTGGTCCGACTGTCGATAAAGAACAGTCCGCGCTCGCGCAGCACCTCCATCACCCAGGCCATGGGCTCGGCACGCTGGGTCATCAGACTGCCCATATGGTTGTTAACGCCGATCGCCTCAGGCACCGCATCCAGATCCGCCTGCAGCGTTGCCTGCAGTTGCTGTTTGCTCTGCGCCAAGGTCAGTGCGCCGGGGCCCAGTTTCAGCTGCTGCAGGTTGGCCATCGGCGCGTGCAGGATCACCTCCTTGCCCATGCGCTCCGCTTCCTGGCTCAAACGGCGAGAGTGGGGCGTGAGCGGCAACACCGCGTAGGTGATGGGCCCCGGTAGCGCCAAGGCCGCCTGCCCCAAACGCAGATTGGTGCCGAGATCATCGATGATCAGCACCATTTTTGGCCCCTGCTGGCGCCAGAGCGCCTGATCAGATGCCGTCACGCCGCCCGCAACCAGGAAGCCGATCAGCAGGCCGATCAGCAATCGCCCCATCGAACTTAACCTTGGCTACCGGTGGAGACGATATTGAGCGCCTTGAGCAGATTCAGCGCCTGATAGAGCTGGAAATCGCGCTGGGCGAGTCCGTCATCACCATTGCTGACCGGTTGCATCACCGCCGCGTTTTCCAGATGTCCAGCCAGGTCACGCTCCTTGATGAAGTCCTCATGTACCACCTCCGTCAGCCGTCCCTCTTCGACCATCAGGTCAGGCTGTATGCCCTGGGCCTGAATCGAGCGCCCGTTCGGGGTGAAGTAGCGTGCGGTGGTCAGTTTAAGGCCACGATCGCTACCCAGCGGCAGCACGGTCTGCACCGAGCCCTTACCGAAACTGTCGGTGCCCATCAGCACTGCGCGATGGTGATCCTGCAGTGCTCCGGCGACGATCTCCGAGGCGGACGCTGAGCCACCGTTTATCAACACCACCAATGGCAGGTTCGGTGCCGGCGTTTCACTGGTGGCACTGAATTTGAGCTGCGAGCTGGGCAGGCGGCCCTCGGTGTACACCACCAGCCCCTTATCGATAAAGGTATCAACCACATCGACCGCAGCCTGCAATACGCCGCCGGGGTTGTTGCGCAGATCCAGCACCAGCCCTTTGAGTGGCTGTTCCTTGCCCATATTGGCCAGCGCCTTGCGCAGGTCAGCGGCGGTATTCAGCTGGAACTGGGTAATGCGCAGATAGCCGTATCCGGGCTCAAGCAGTTTGTGCTTGACGCTGACCACCTTGATGGCGTCGCGTACCAGTTTGACCTCGAACGGCTTTTCGATACCGTCGCGAACTATGGTCAGGCGGATCTCGCTGCCAATCTCGCCGCGCATCATCTCCACCGCTTCGTTCAAGCCAAGCCCCTGCATCGGCGTATCGTCGATCTTGATGATCAGATCACCCGCCCTGATGCCGGCGCGCTGCGCCGGGGTATCGTCGATCGGCGCAATCACCCTGACAAAGCCGTCCTCCATGCCTACCTCGATTCCGAGGCCGCCGAACTCGCCGCTGGTGTGTACCTGCAGGCTTTCGAACGCGTCCGGCTCCAGATAACTGGAGTGGGGGTCGAGCCCCGCCAGCATGCCGCGAATGGCATCCTGCAGCAGTTCCCGGTCATCCACAGGCTCGACATAAGCATCTTTTATCCGGCCGTATACCTCAGCGAACATGCGCAGCTCTTCCAGCGGTAGCGCCGGTACGCTCTCCTGCTGCTCGGCCTCCGGCTCCGCCGCCCACCCCTGCACCGGCAGCGCAAGTGCTGTACCGAGAGCAAGCGCGAGAGAGGTGTGTTTCAGATCGGCGATCAGCTTCATAGCATTATCCTTGAGATGAATATCATCGACGTGACAACCAGGGGCCCGGGTCGATCGACTGGCCACGGTGTCGGATGGCGAAATAGAGCCCGGATTCTTCGTAGCCCCCACTCTCACCGGTCGTGGCGATCAACGCGCCTGGACGAACCCAGCTACCGGTGTCACGCAGCAGACTCTGGTTGTGTCCATACAAACTCATATAGCCGTCCCCATGATCGATGATCAACAGCTGTCCGTACCCGCGCAACCAATCGGCAAATACGACCCGCCCGCCGTGCACCGCATGGACCTCACGCCCGACACCGGACTCGATCAAAACTCCTTCGTAGGACAAGCCGTTTACCTTATCGCCGAAACGACGTACCACCTTGCCATCAAGCGGCCAGGCCAACTTACCCTTGAGCGAGGCAAACGCCTGGTCGGCAGTTTGCAATTTAGCGCGCTTGAGCGATTCGACGATCTGGGCCAGTAACGCCTCCAGCTGCTCGCGGTTCGACTTCAGGCTGGCCAGCCGCTGGCGATCCTCCTTCAGCGACGCTTTGATCTTCGCAATCGATGCTGTCCGCGCTTCACGGGCCTGGGCCAGCTCCTGCTGTTGCTGCTCAAGCTCTTCCCGCTTTTGCAGTATTCGGTCACTGGTGGATGTGGCCTGGTCGCGGGTCGATGCCAGGGCAGCAAGCTGTGTGCGATAGATACGAAGCTGTTCAACAAGCTTGGCATTCAACAGGTCATAGTAGTAAAGCAGACGCTCGACCCGAGCCGGATCCTGTTCGCTCAGCATCAACTGTAGCTGCGGCTGTCGGCCATCGCGATACTGGGCGCGCAACTGCTGTCGCACCCGCTCGGCGCTGGCCGAAACCTGCCGCTCCAGTTCGCTCTGGCGCTGACTGAGCGTGCCCAGATCGGCATCCAATCCCTCGAGTTCGGCGTTCAGCGCTCTCAGCTGGGCACTGACCTCGCCGATGCGCTTTTCGCTCTCACGTAACGCCTGCTCCTGCTTCTGCTGCGCCGTCTGCTGCTGGCCAATACCCTTCTGCAGCTGGCTGATCTCCTGCTGCAGTGCCTTGATCTGCGCCTCGGTGGCCTGCTTCTCGGAATCGGTCGCCGCCTTCAGCGGCAGCGACACCAGCAGAATCAGCACTGTGAGCAAGAATCGCATTCAGCGGCAGTCGCCCTTAGCTCAGGTGGACCAGGCTTTTACCGGTCATCTCGGCGGGCGCCTCAAGTCCAAGCAAAGCCAGCAGTGTCGGTGCCAGATCACACAAAGCGCCATCGTCAAGGGACAGGCTCTCGGCTCTGGGGCCATCATAGATCAGCGCTACCGGCCAGCTGGTGTGCGATGTATGCGGCTCACCACTATCCGGGTTAACCATCAGTTCAACGTTGCCGTGGTCGGCGGTGATCAGGGTTTCACCCTCGACCTCGGCCATCGCCGCCAGCACGCGGGTCAGGCACTGATCCAAGGTTTCCACCGCCTTGACCGCCGCATCGAATTTGCCGGTATGCCCCACCATGTCGCCGTTGGCGAAGTTGCACACGATCAGGTCGAATTTGCGACTGAGGATCGCCTCGACCAGCTTGTCAGTGACCTCAGGCGCACTCATCTCCGGCTTCAGGTCATAGGTCGCGACCTGCGGCGACGGCACCAGAATACGCTCTTCGCCCGGGTAAACCGCCTCTTCGCCACCGTTGAAGAAGAAGGTGACATGGGCATACTTTTCGGTCTCAGCAATACGCAGTTGAGTCTTGCCGATGGAGGAGAGATATTCGCCAAGACCGTTACTGATTTTAGCTGGCGGGTAGGCGCAGCTGGCCGGAATCGACGCTGCATATTCGGTCATCATGACGTAGTCGGCCAGAGCCGGACGGGCCTTGCGCGCAAAACCGTCGAACTCGTCCTCGACGAAACAGCGAGTGATCTCCCGCGAGCGGTCGGGACGGAAATTGGCGCAGATGACGGTATCGCCATCCTTCACCAACCCCTTGGGATGACCAGCCATGTCGGTGATCACCGTCGCCGTGACGAACTCGTCGTTCTCATCGCGCACGTAAGCCTCGGCCAGCGCCTGTTGCGCGGACTGCGCGTGCTGCGGTGCCTCACCTGTGGTCATGGCATTGTAGGCCAGCTCAACCCGTTCCCAGCGGTTATCACGATCCATCGCATAGTAGCGACCGACAACTGTGGCGATTGCACCGACGCCCAGCTCGCGGAATTTTGTTTCTGCGGCAGCGATCGAAGGTTCAGCAGAGCGCGGCGGCATATCGCGACCATCCAGCACCGCGTGCAGATAGATCTCCTTGGCACCGCGCTTAGCTGCCATTTCGGCAAGTGCAAAGATATGCTCTTCGTGACTGTGCACACCACCCGGTGACAACAGGCCCATAAGGTGTACCGCACGACCCGCGTTTATCGCTTTATCCATCGCCGCGACCAGCACGGGATTTTCAAAAAGCGCCCCATCCTCAATCGCCTTGGTGATTCGGGTCAGGTTCTGATAAACGATGCGACCTGCGCCGATATTCATGTGGCCCACTTCGGAGTTACCCATCTGCCCATCTGGTAAACCGACGGCCAAGCCGGAGGTGTGGATACGGCTATTGGGCTTAGTTGCCAGCAGCTTGTCCCAGGTTGGCGTGCTCGCCGCCTGGATCGCCGAAGAGGGAGTGGACTCGACGCCAAAACCGTCGAGGATAATCAGTGCCTTGGTTGAGCGTGCGTCAGTCATTGAGATATATATTTTATATGGTTGGTATTTAGAATTAGAATTCAATTCTACAGCATAGATATTGTCTCGTTAGTGTACCTCACCTCCCCCCTCAACAGCCAAATTCATTGCTCAAACCTTATCCCCTGCGCCCTGCGCATGTATACTTGGCCGCTTATCTAACAGCCCTCAGCTTACGGACTCGTTATGGATCGTGTGATTGAATTTGCCACCCAACACTATTACCTCATCGCCGCCTGGGGATTAACGCTGGCGATGCTGCTATGGACCGAGAATCGCAAGTCGGGCCGCTCCGTTTCTCCTGCCGAAGCGACACGTATGATCAACAAAGAGGGCGCCTCGATCCTGGATATCCGCTCCAAGAAAGAGTGGGATACCGGCCATATCACCGGTGCCGTGCATATGCCCCTGGCCGACCTCGAGCGCCGCATCAGCGAGCTCAAGTTCGACAAGGAGAAGCCGGTGATCGTGGTCTGTAACCTGGGTCAAACCGCCGGCACAGCGACTAAAAAGCTCAAGACTGCAGGCTTCACGTCAGCGGTCCGCCTTTCCGGCGGCATGACTGAGTGGCGCGGCGAGAATATGCCGGTCGTAAAATGATACCGAACGTCGAAATCTACCTCACCCGCTGGTGCCCCTACTGTCGTCGTGCACTGATGCTGCTCGAGCATAAGGGCGTCAAATATACCGCCATCGATGTGGATACCGATCCCGGCCTGCGTCAGACGATGCGCGAGCGGGCCGGCGGTGCGCATACCGTACCGCAGATATTTATCGGGGATACCCATGTTGGCGGCTGCGATGACCTGTTTGCGCTCGAACGACAGGGCCAGCTGGATCCATTACTGACGGAGCCTGCTCCGCAACCAATTGACTAAGGAAATACCGATGTCCGAGAACCAGACTCAACCTCAGTTCGCCCTCAAGCGTGTCTACCTTAAAGATGCTTCACTGGAGACACCGGCCGCTCCCCAGGTTTTCACCAAGCCCTGGCAGCCGGAGGTCAACCTCGACATCAACACGCGCAGTAACAAGCTGGATGATCAGCACTTTGAAGTAATTCTGTCCCTGACCGTCACGGTCAAGAACGAAGGCGAAGCCGCGTTCCTGGTCGAAGTCCAGCAGGCCGGTATCTTCCTGCTCGCCGGTCTCGGCGAAGCGGAAACCAAGCACACGCTGGGTGCCTTCTGCCCCAACCTGCTGTTCCCCTATGCCCGCGAAGCGATCGATAACCTGGCATCCAAGGCCAGCTTCCCGGCGCTTATGCTGGCTCCGGTCAATTTTGACGCACTGTACGCCCAGCAGCTGCAGCAGGCTCAGTCAGAGGCTGCCGAAACCCACTAAGCGGCCAATGCGCCGGATCAGCTACCGCCTGCGGTCCGATCCGGCCCTCTCCCCTTACTCCGGCGACCTGTCCCACTTACGCCGCGATTCAAAATACTCACCATTGAACAGATCGAAATACCGCTCCAGGTGTGCAGCCGCCCTCTGCTCATTAAATTGCTCAAGTAGCGCTATCGCCACCTCTGCGGTACACAGATGATGCTCGACCGTTGAACGACGCAGGGAGTAACGGGAGAGACGCTGTGTTCGAGGTTCTATCACCGGCAGATGCTGCAGGTAACGGCTATGGCGAAACATGCGTCGCGCCTGGCGCCAGGTACCGTCCAAGATGATAAATACGGGGATACGTGAGTATTCGACCGGCGCATCAATCATGCGATTCTGGTAGTCATCTCCCGCGGGAAATACGATACAGGGCGCGTAGCGCGGATCGTTCAAGGCATCCAGCAACTCTTGTGGCGGCTCGGTGCGCGACCATTCAAATATTCGAGTGTCGGCCACCGAGTCTGCGATCAGTCGACCGGTATTGGTGGGCTTGTAGAACTCGTTGTGGTGCATCAACAACCAAAACTGGCAGTGTGTCTTCACCTCTTCCCGATGGTCGCAGATGCAAGATTCAGTCGGCAGTCTGCACGCCCCACAGCGCTCAACGCCGCCGCCACGAGCTAGATAGGGTCTACGGGGCGGAGATTCAACTATACACATAAAGACCTACTGAAAATGCATTTAACGCGCACTATACTGGCTTTTCCCCCATCGACAAGTGCGACGATCAGAGGATGTGCATGGAGCAGAGATTCAGCAGCCTAATCCCGCCGCAACCCGAGATCCTTGTGGCATTGGCGGCCGAGCTTAAGCGAGAGTTTCCCGACCAAAAGCGAGTTGCTGAGCTACTAAAAGCGGATGTTGCCCTGTATTCAACGATTCTGAAAGCGGTCAACAGCCCGCTTTACGGATTGGCAGTAACCGTGACCTCCATAGAACGCGCCCTTAGCCTGCTCGGGTTCGAACGCATATTCAACCTGGTCCGGCTCACCATTTTACGCAATACACTGAGCAAGACGGGCCGTCTCGAACGCTTTTGGGACACTGCCAAAGATGTCGCGACACTCTCCGTCAGTATTTCACAACGCCTGACCAAACTTAATCAGGACGATGCCTATACCTTGGGTATGCTGCATGACTGCGGTCTACCGCTGATGATGCAGGCATTTACCGGCTATAGGGAGTTCCTGAAAGGCGCTGGCAACCTTGATCCAGCCGACTTTGGACAACAGGAAGCCAAGCTTTTCGGCTTCGACCATTTTCAGGTCGGTGCCCGAATGGCCGAGCGCTGGTTCCTTCCGCAGTACGTTGCCGATGCTATACGCATGCAGCCTCGAATTGACGAGGCACTTACGGATCGCATCGACATAGATGAACGTAGCCGCTACCTGCTTGCTGTACTGACCTTGGCGCAGGATATCAGCGCCGAATACCGTTACTACTGGCGCATTGCGCCGAAACAGGAGTTGTCTCGACTGCAACCGGCACTGAGCTTCCTCTCAGTGTATGATCAAGACTACCTGAACTTCAAAGATCAGCGGCTGGAGGAGATGGGGGCCTAACCCTCCAGTTGTGCTGATGTAAAGCAAAAAACCCCGATACCTTTCGGTACCGGGGTTCTTCACTCCCTCTCGGGATCATTAGGTGCCTGGCGATGAATGACGCGTTTCACGACTGAGTTCGGCAT
>NZ_BMIJ01000008.1 GCF_014641945.1 Marinobacterium zhoushanense | reverse complement strand
TGACAATAGAGACGTGGAATCATCGCCAGGCACCTAATGATCCCGAAAGGGAGTGAAGAACCCCGGTACCGAAAGGTGTCGGGGTTTTTTGCTTTCGGGTCTGCGCACAGAACCCTCAGTCGTTGAAAAACTATTTGACTCGTCTTGTATCGGCGACGGAAAAATAGGAAAAATTCCTATATAAACCGGAAGGGAATTAGGGGACTATGCGCTTCGAGGGACGCAGGGAAGCGTATTGAAAAAGCGGGATGCTTTACCCTCACCCCACGTCAGGGAAGGCGTGGGCGCGGCACGGATGCTGCGGTGGGGCTCTGTTACACGGATGTGGGCAGGCCCTGACCTTCCTCTAGTGATTTTATCAGGCGCCTGCCCGCCAACTTACTCTGCTGGAGCTTCCAGCATGAACGTTACCGGGCCGTCGTTCTCCAGTGTGATCTGCATATTGGCGCCGAAACGTCCTGTCGCTACCTGGTTTAGTTGTTTCGCGGCTTGCTCTGTAAAGTAGCGGTAGAGCTGTTCGCCTTGCTCGGGAGTGGCACCTTTAGAAAAGCCGGGACGCATGCCTTTTCGTGTATCGGCAACCAGGGTGAATTGGGAGACCACCAGCAGGCCACCATTCGTGTCACGCAGGCTGAGATTCATCCGGCCTTCGTTGTCAGGAAAGATCCGATAGTTGAGTACTTTGTGCAGAAGCTTATCCGCGCTCTGTACTGTATCGCCCTTTTCCACACCCAGCAGTAGCAGTATCCCTCGGTTTATTGCGCCTACGGTTTCACCATCTATGCTGACGTTGGCGTGGCTGACGCGTTGTATAAGTCCTTTCATCTAATTCAGGCCAGGCTGCGGGCGAAGTGGTCGGTTGCGTTGACGAGGTTGTCGATGATGCCGGGTTCGAATGCGGAATGTCCGGCGTCGCGGACGATGTGTAACTCTGCCTGTGGAAGCTGATGATAAAGTGCGAATGCCTGTTCAATGGGGCATACCATGTCATAGCGTCCATGGACGATTGTGGTCGGTATAGAGCGTATGTGTTTGCAGTCTTCCAATATCTGATTGGGTTTGAGGAACGCCTCATTAATAAAGTAGTGCGCCTCTATACGGGCCATTGCCAGGGCAAAGTGAGGATCGGAAAAGTGATCCACAACTTCGGGATTGGGGTCCAGGGTTGAACAGCGACCCTCCCAGACCGACCAGGCTTTCGCAGCGGCCATGCGGATGAGCTCGTTATCGGATATAAGGCGCTTGTAGTATGCGCTCAGTAGGTCCTGGTGTTCAGCTTCAGGGATGGGTTCCAGGTAGTCCTGCCAGAAATCGGGGAAAATGGCGCTGGCACCTCTCTGATAGAACCAGTCGATATCCTGTTTTCGGCAGAGAAATATACCGCGTAATATCAGACCGCAGGCTCTGTCGGGGTGAGCTTGGGCGTACGCCAGGCTCAGCGTCGAGCCCCAACTTCCTCCAAACAGTAACCACTGATCGATGTTGAGATGATCGCGGATCAGCTCCATGTCACTTATGAGTGCTGAGGTAGTGTTGTTGTGCAGGCTGGCGTGAGGTGTAGAGCGTCCGCAGCCTCGTTGGTCGAACAGGATGATGCGATACTTATCCGGATTAAAGAAGCGTCGATGGGTAGGTGCGCAGCCGCCTCCAGGGCCGCCGTGGACAAATAGGACCGGGATGCCTGCCGGATTGCCGCTCTCCTCGATATATAGCCTGTGGCCATCGTCAGTTGCTAGGCTGTAGTCTTGGTTTATCTGTATATCGGGGTAGAGCGTACGCATGCATAACTCCGTTTACTGTTCTGCGGAAGTCTCAGTATAAAGGCAGTGCTGGGAAGGGGACAGGTTTGGGGGTGTTGAGGCGTGGTGCGAAAAGGGCAGCCATTTGGCTGCCCTTGAGGTATCGCGATTTCGGCTCTTAGGATTTCTTAGAGCCGGCGCGCTTACGCTCGTTTTCCTTCAAAAGCTTCTTGCGAATGCGGATGCTGGTAGGCGTAACCTCAACCAGTTCGTCGTCCTCAATGAAGTCCAGTGCCTGCTCCAGAGAGAACTTGATCGGTGGGGTCAGCACAATATTCTCGTCCGTACCCGAGGCGCGAACGTTTGTCAGCTGCTTGCCTTTAGTCGGGTTAACCACCAGGTCATTCGAGCGACTGTGAATGCCGATAATCATCCCTTCGTAGACCTCAATGTTGGGGTCGATAAAGAGACGGCCACGCTCCTGCAGGGCATACAGCGAGTAGCCCAGCGCTTTGCCTGCGACCATGGATACGAGTACGCCGTTGATGCGGGATACCACCTCGCCCTTGTTGACCGGTCCATAGTGGTCGAAGATCGAGGTCATGATACCGGTGCCGGAGGTCATGGTCAGGAACTGGCTGCGGAAGCCGATCAGACCGCGGGACGGGATCATAAAGGTCAGGCGTACGCGGCCCTTGCCGTCCACTTCCATGTTGGTCATATCGCCGCGGCGTTTGCCCAGCTCTTCGATGATCGAGCCCTGGTGCTGCTCCTCGACATCCAGCATGACCAGTTCGTAGGGTTCCTGAATCTGCCCGTCGATCTCTTTCTGGATTACCTCGGGGCGCGATACACCGAGTTCGAAACCTTCGCGGCGCATACTTTCGATCAGAACCGACAGGTGTAGTTCACCGCGGCCGGAAACTTTGAACTTCTCAGGCGAGTCGCCCGGCTCCACACGCAGTGCTACGTTGTGGATAAGCTCTCGATCCAGGCGCTCCTTGATGTTGCGGCTGGTGACAAACTTACCATCCTGGCCTGCAAAGGGTGAATCGTTGACCTGGAAGGTCATGGATACGGTCGGCTCGTCTACCGAGAGCGCCGGCAGAGCTTCGATCACCTCGGGGTCGCAAAGGGTGTCGGAGATATTGAGCTCGTCCAAACCCGTGACGCAGATGATGTCGCCAGCCTGGGCCTCTTCGACTTCGGTGCGCTCAAGGCCGAGATAGCCCATGATCTTTAGTACGCGCCCGTTACGTACCTTGGCATGGCTATCGATCACCTTAACCGGGGTGTTGGTGCGCACCTTGCCGCGTGTGACTCGACCTACACCGATAACGCCAACATAGCTGTTGTAGTCCAGTGCGGAGATCTGCATCTGGAAGGGGCCTTCCGTGTCCACGATCGGTGGGTGGACATGTTTGACGATCGCTTCGAACAGCGGTGTCATATCCTCCGCCATCTCCTCGGGATCGTTCCCCGCAATACCGTTAAGCGCCGAAGCGTAGACTACGGGGAAGTCGAGCTGCTCATCGGTAGCGCCGAGGTTGTCGAACAGGTCGAACACCTGGTCCATTACCCAGTCCGGACGGGCGCCTGGGCGGTCAATCTTGTTGATGACGACGATGGGGTGCAGACCGCGTGCGAAAGCTTTTTGGGTCACGAAGCGGGTCTGGGGCATGGGGCCGTCCACCGCATCAACCAGCAACAGTACTGAGTCGACCATGGACAGAACGCGTTCCACTTCGCCGCCAAAGTCGGCGTGTCCCGGAGTATCGACGATATTGATGCGGTATTCGCCCCAGCGGATCGCCGTGTTCTTGGCCAGAATGGTAATGCCGCGCTCGCGTTCCTGGTCGTTCGAGTCCATTACTCGCTCAGAACCTTCGTCGCGTCGGGTCAGGGTGCCGGACTGCTGTAGAAGCTTGTCCACAAGTGTCGTCTTGCCATGGTCGACGTGGGCGATGATGGCTATATTTCTGAGGTTTTCGATCACGCGGTTTTACCTAGATTAATTCTAAAGGGCAGCATTATACGTAAGGGATTGCGAACAATCGATTACTAAGTAAACATCTAGCGTTTAAGTGCATAAACCGGGCTATACCTGTCGGTGATAGAGGCGACTTTGATTAGGTTCCGGTATTATGCTGATTGAGTCGTTGCGTGCAGGGAACATTCCGGATAAGCAGTGCTCCTTAGTGGTGCATTTTGTTTCTTGAGTGATCTGTGTTGGTGCATAGCTGCGTGCTTGGGCTGGTCTAGACGACCAGAAAATAGGCATTTAGCACAATTTCAGTGCTGGCATATTATTTGCTTTTAGTGATGCCATGGTTAGCTCGTTAAAAAACGGGCGGCTGAATAAGTATTAGCGTCTGGCAAATTCATCGAGTGGAGAGAGCCAAATGTCAGAGAAGACTCTGAATCTGATCAAAGAGAGCGATGCGCGCTGGGTAGACCTGCGTTTCACTGATTCCAAAGGTAAAGAACAGCACCTGACCCTGCCGGTAACTGAAATCGGTGACGATTTCTTCGAAGAGGGTAAGATGTTTGATGGTTCCTCCATCGCAGGTTGGAAGGGAATCAACGACTCCGACATGATCCTGATGCCGGACGATAGCGCCTCTGTAATGGATCCGTTCTCCGAAGATGCGACCGTTATCGTTCGTTGTGACATCGTTGAGCCGATGACCGGCCTGGGTTACGAGCGTGATCCGCGCTCTGTGGCCAAGCGTGCTGAAGAGTACCTGAAATCTACCGGTATCGCCGACACCGCTATGTTCGGTCCTGAGCCGGAATTCTTCGTGTTTGATTCCGTTGAATGGCACGCCGACATGAGCGGCTGTGGTTACACGATCCATTCCGAAGAAGCGGCTTGGGCGTCCAACCACAAGATCGAAGGTGGCAACATCGGTCACCGTCCACGCGTTAAGGGCGGTTACTTCCCGGTTCCGCCGGTTGACTCCCTGCACGACCTGCGTGGCGCTATGTGCGATGCCATGACTGCGATGGGGCTGTCTGTAGAAGTTCACCACCACGAAGTCGCAACTGCTGGTCAGTGTGAAATCGGTGTGCGTGGTAACACCCTGGTCAAGAAGGCTGACGAAGTTCAGGTCCTGAAGTACTGCGTTCATAACGTGGCGCACTCTTACGGTAAGACCGCTACCTTCATGCCGAAGCCGATCGTTGGTGACAACGGTTCAGGTATGCACGTTCACCAGTCTCTGTCCAAAGATGGCGTGAACATCTTTGCAGGTGATGCTTACGCTGGTCTGAGCGAGACTGCTCTGTACTACATCGGCGGTATCATCAAGCACGCCAAGGCGCTGAACGCTCTGTGTAACCCGGGTACCAACTCTTACAAGCGTCTGGTGCCGGGCTTCGAAGCTCCGGTCATGCTGGCTTACTCTGCTCGCAACCGTTCCGCTTCTATCCGTATCCCTTACGTAACCAGTCCGAAAGGTCGTCGTATCGAGACCCGTTTCCCGGATCCGATCGCTAACCCGTACCTGGCTTTCGCTGCGCTGATGATGGCTGGTCTGGACGGTATCCAGAACAAGATCCACCCGGGCGATGCTGCTGACAAGGATCTGTACGATCTGGAGCCGGAAGAAGCTGCTGAAATCCCGCAGGTTTGCGCTACTCTGTCCGAGGCTCTGGATGCTCTGGATGCGGATCGCGAGTTCCTGACCAAGGGTGGCGTGTTCACTGACGACATGCTGGATGCCTATGTCGCGCTGAAGCGTGAAGAGGTTCAGAAGGTCAACATGACCACTCACCCGGTTGAGTACGATCTGTACTTCTCTGTCTAATTAGGCGGAAAGTCCAAGAAAAGGGTCTCCTGTAGGAGGCCCTTTTTTGTTGGGTGGAAGGTCGTCGAGATCTGGTGTGGAATTCGGCCTATTTGCTCAAGGGGCTAAAATAGTTCATGTATGCACTATAGTGGTGCGTTTTATGGGGCTGTCATCGCAATAAATCCGCGTGGTGCTCTGATGCTGCGCAGCTGTGGTGCTTAAACGGGCATGCTGGAATTGGCTCCTAACTTGCATATGAAAATTCAGTGAAGTAGAGAATGAGTCGATGTTCCGTCAACAATCGCATAAACAGATCCTTGATAATCTGACCTCGTCGGTATTGCTGCTCGACGAGTCCTTACGGATTCAATACATGAACCCGGCGGCGGAGATGTTGCTGCAGGCCACTCTGCGCCGACTCAAGAATCGGTCGATCGACGAGTGGCTCTCCTCCAGTGAGGAGGAGGTCAGGGTGCTCAAAGAGTCTTTCAGAAGCGGGCACCCCTACAGCAAGCGTGAATCCAGACTTGTTACCCAGGCCGGCCAGGAGTTGATCGTCGACTACAGTGTCAACCCTGTGCCCCAGTCGGGGCTGCTGCTGGAGATTCAGGCGCGAGACAGATTGATCAGGATCGAGCGAGAGGAGGAGATGCTGACACGACACGCCACGGCCAGAACGCTGGTGAGGGGCTTGGCGCATGAGATCAAAAATCCTCTGGGCGGGATTCGCGGTGCCGCACAGCTGCTGGAACGTGAGCTTGCGGACGAAAGCCTCCATGAATATACCCGTATCATCATCGAGGAGGCTGACAGGCTGCGTAACCTGGTTGATCGTCTGCTCGGTCCGCATAAGCTGCCGAACATCGAGATGGTCAATATTCACGCGATACTGGAGCGTGTTTGTAGCCTGGTGCAGGTAGAGTCCGCCGGACATATCCATCAGGTACGCGATTACGACCCGAGTATCCCCGAGTTCGAAGGCGATAGTGAGCAGCTGATCCAGGCGATCCTGAATATCACACGCAATGCGATGGAGGCGTTGCAGGAGTCGAACACGCCGCAGCCACAGATTCTTCTGCGTACGCGCGCATTGCGCCAGATAACGCTGGGTACTGAGCGGCATCGCTTGGTGTGCTCGGTCGAGATCATCGACAACGGTCCGGGCATTCCAGCCGACCTGTTGTCGACCATTTTCTATCCGATGGTAACGGGGCGGGCGGATGGCTCAGGTCTTGGATTGTCTATCGCCCAGTCAATCATCAATAGCCATCACGGCCTAATCGAATGTAACACTGAACCGGGTCAGACGCGGTTCCAATTGTTTATACCGCTGGAGCAGAATCATGAGAACCTCAGGTAATGTCTGGGTTGTAGATGACGATCGATCTATTCGCTGGGTGCTGGAAAAGGCACTCTCTTCAGCCGGCGTTGATACACAGGTATTCGAGAATGCGGATGATCTGATACGCCGCCTTGAGCGCGAGCAGCCGGATGCGATCCTCAGTGACATCCGGATGCCGGGGACCGATGGACTGGAGCTGCTCAATCATATCCAGCAGGTGAACCCGGATATGCCGATCATTATCATGACGGCTCATTCCGACCTGGATAGCGCAGTTGCCTCCTATCAGGGCGGGGCTTTCGAGTACCTGCCCAAACCTTTCGATGTCGACGAGGCTGTGGCGCTGGTTAAACGTGCCATCGAGCATGCTCATGAGCGGCGTGAAAAGGTGACCGAAGAGACGGTCGATGCCAGCGCCGAAATCATCGGTGAGGCGCCGGCCATGCAGGAGGTGTTCCGCGCCATCGGCCGCCTTTCGCACTCCAACATCACCGTGCTGATCAATGGCGAATCGGGCACGGGTAAGGAGCTGGTCGCTCATGCCCTGCATCGCCATAGCCCTCGTGCTGCTCGGCCATTTATCCCGCTCAATATGGCGGCGATCCCGAAGGATCTGATCGAGTCGGAACTGTTTGGGCATGAAAAGGGGGCGTTCACCGGTGCCCAGGCCGCTCGCCGTGGTCGTTTCGAACAGGCCGACGGCGGTACGCTGTTCCTGGACGAAATCGGTGATATGCCGGCCGATACGCAGACCCGCTTGCTCAGGGTTCTGGCCGATGGCGAGTTTTATCGTGTTGGCGGGCACACGCCGGTGAAGGTCGATGTGCGCATTATCGCGGCGACCCATCAAAACCTGGAGCGGTTGGTAAAAGAGGGGCGGTTTCGCGAGGACCTTTTTCACCGCCTGAACGTAATCCGTATCCATATTCCCAAGCTGGCGGAGCGTCGCGAAGATATTCCGCGTCTGGCACGTCACTTCCTGGCGCACTCTGCCGAGGAGCTGGCGGTGGAGCCAAAGGTACTCAAGCCCGATACGGAGCAGTTTCTATGCGACCTGCCCTGGCCCGGTAACGTGCGACAGCTTGAGAATATCTGTCGCTGGCTGACGGTGATGGCCTCCGGCCGCGAGGTGCTGATCTCCGATCTGCCGACAGAGCTTGTCGAGTCGCAGGAAGAGGGCGTGCCGGTAAGCGGCAGCTGGGAGCAGGCGCTGCGAATCTGGGCCGATCAACAGCTGTCACGCGGTCATCAGGCGATCCTGAATGAGGCCGTACCCCAGTTCGAGCGGGCGATGATCGAGGTGGCGCTCAAGCACACGGCGGGCCGTCGCCGGGATGCCGCTCAGTTGTTGGGCTGGGGGCGCAATACCCTGACTCGCAAAATCAAGGAGCTGGGTATGGACTCTGGCGACCTTGCCGATGATGAGAGTGACGACTGACGTATTCTCGGGTTAGTATCCGGCTCCTCGAACCAGGAGCCGGATATGCTTAACGTAGTCCTTTATCAGCCGGAAATTCCGCCCAACACCGGCAATATCATTCGACTGTGCGCCAACACCGGTTTCGCTCTCCATCTCATAGAACCCTTGGGATTCCTTCTCGATGACAAGCGCTTGCGCCGTGCAGGGCTCGATTATCACGAATATACCGCGGTTAAGTCCTGGCCGACGCTGCGGGATTGCATCGATGCGCTGCAGCCAAAGAATGTCTGGGCGCTGACAACCAAAACCGATCGCTGCTATACCGAGGCGAGTTTTGCCGCCGGTGATGTCCTGCTGTTCGGACCTGAGACAAGAGGTTTGCCACAAGAGGTGCGCGACGGTTTCGATACCCTGCGCTTACCGATGCTAAAGGGCAGCCGCAGCATGAACCTGTCCAACGCCTGTGCTGTGGTGGTCTACGAGGCTTGGCGTCAGCTTGGGTTCGAGGGGGCTCAACTCGGTGTCGACTAAAAGGAGAGCAGCAAAATGTTAGATAGTCAGGAGCGTGGTTTGATGCAGCATGCGCTGATTTTGACGCGTATTGTGCCTGAGCGTGGACTCGATGGTGCTTTGACTGCCGTGAGCGCTGTTACCCATGACGGTCGTACGGTTCGTTTTCAGGCTCAGATGGATCAGCACATCAATCTTACCCTTCTGGAGCATCAGCGAGCCCCCCTGTTGCTGCTGACTGACCGCTTGTACGAGCCGTTTCGCGATATGATTACGGTGCCGGGTGATGCGTTGCTGTCTATCGTGCCACTGCCCGCGGGGCATATACGTGCGCTGCTTGATCGAGATGAGGGCGATCGGCTGCTGGAGGCCGTAGCGGTTCAGTTGCCCTGATTGTGCAGCATATAGGCATACTGCGCGACTGCATCGGCTTGCTCAGGGCTGAGCTGGGGTAAACGGATATCCGGGTGCTGACTGGGTCGGGTGTAGTCATGTCGCATCATCAGCACCAGTTCATGTGGCTTTAGCTGCTTGCTGCCTGCAGGCACCCTTTCAAGTCGCGGGCCAAGATTGCTCTCGCTATGGCAGCTGCGGCAGTAGTAGTCGTACAGTTCCTCGCCGGTTTTCATCCGCGCCGGGTCTTTGGGGCCGCAGGCTACCAGCAGCAGACAGCTGGTCAGAACGCCCAGGCGGGGTGCAATCGGCATAGCTATCTCCTCTCAGTATGCCGTGATCTGCCAAGGCAGTTGGCAGCCCGCAAGGCTGAGTGTGATCTGGCTGAGCAGTAACCAGGGATCGTCCGCACGCTGGCCTTTAATCGCCATATCGACATCGGCAGCCTGGTCGAGCAGCGTTTCCAGCTGTTCCGGGCGTAGCCGACGGCAGGCGTTGCGTACCAACTGCTTGCGTTTGCCCCAGAGGCGCTCACGTTGGCACAGCGGATCGTAGGGCTGACCCGCAGCCAATGCCCGAGTCACCCGGTGCAGCATGCGAATATCCCGGGTCAGTGCCCAGAGCACGACGGCGGACTCGTTTCCCTCCTGGCGCAGCACCTGAAGAACGTGCTGCGCGCGCCCCGGGTCGGATTGCAGTGCGGCATCGGTTAACGCGAAGATATCAAATCGGGAGCTGTCGCTAACCGCCTGAATTACCTGCTCGGGCGAGAGTCTCTGGCCGGGGTAGAGCAACGCCAGTTTATCCAGCTCTTGGCGGGCGGCAAGCAGGTTGCCTTCGATCCGGTCGGCCAATAGTTGCAGCGCTTCGGGCTCCAGCTGAACGCCTTGAGAGGCGGCTCGCTGCCCCAGCCACTGCACCAACTGATCGGGCTCGATCGGCCATACCTCCACCACAGCACCCACCTGCTCCACGGTTTTGAACCAGGCGCTCTGTTTTACACTGCGATCGAGGCGATCGCAGATGATCAGCAGGGCGTTATCGGGGGCAGGGTTGGCCAGGTAGCGCTGCAGCAGGTCGCTGGATGCTTTGTTCAATTTCTGGCTGCCGAGGCGGATCTCGATCAGTTTACGCTCGGCAAACAGCGACAGCGCATTGGCGCTTTCCAGCAGGGAATCCCAGCTGAAACTGGCATCCACATGCATCACCTCACGCTCGCTGAAGCCCAGGTTGCGCAGGTGAGCGCGTATCGCATCGACACTTTCGCCGCAGAGCAGCGGCTCGTCACCCGTGACCAGGTAGACTGGGAGCGCCTGTGGCAGGCGCTCCAGCTGATTGGGTAGTTGGTCGGTGCGTAGTTTCATGGTCCGCGATCAGAGCGTCGATCTGAGGCTCAGGTACTGGCGCACGATCTGCTGTGCCAGCTGTTCCTGTAGTCCCGTGCGCAACTGCTCCTCCAGCGTGTTACGGGCAGTGGTGTTGTCGTCATTGTTAAATACGCGCTCGGCGCGCACCTCACGATCGTCGATCAACACCTCGCCGTCAGCGTCAAACACACTGAAGCGCACCGAGCCGATCAGCTCATACTCCACTGCATCGGCGCTCAGTGTCAGGGTCAGCGCCCGACGGCGGATCCTTTCACTGTGAATCTCCAGTTTATAGTCTGCGCCGCCGGCGACTTCGATGCCGTTCACGGCCAGCAGATTGCTGAGGTGCGGGCGGATGTTGCTCGGCCGGTCCTCGGGAATCAGCAGCTCGACCTGGCGTAGCGCCGGGGGCACATCATAACTGCCGACCGGGTGAAAACCGCAGGCGCTGACTGCCGCAGCGGCGAACAGGATCAGTAACGAACGACGCAGATTGCGCATGTAGGCCTCCTAGCCGACAACGATATTGACCAGTTTGCCCGGTACAACGATCTTTTTGCGGATCGCCTTGCCCTCCATGTGTTTCTGCACGTTGTCTTCGGCCAACGCCAGGTGGAGGATCACATCCTCGTCGGCATCGGCCGCGACGCCGATCTTGGCGCGCAGTTTGCCGTTGACCTGTACCACCATCTCGATACTCGAACGTACCAGCGCCTGCGGATCGACGCGGGGCCAGTCGGAATGCAGGATCGCGCCGTCATGGCCGAGCTGCTGCCAGAGTTCGTGGCTGAAATGGGGTACGATGGGCGACAGCAGCAGGACCGCTGTTTCCAGCGCCTCGCGCATCACGGCGCGGCCCTGTTCGCTGGCATCGACAAAGCGGGCGATGCTGTTGGACAGCTCCATAATCGCGGCGATCGCTGTATTGAAGGTCTGGCGGCGCTCGATGTCATCGGTGACCTTCTGGATCGTCTCATGCACTTTCAGGCGCAACTCACGCTGTACATCGGTCAGCTCGTCGGCGTTCAGTGCGGCAACCTGAGTACCGGCGTCGAGCAGATGGTCGTGGACCTGTTTCCACAGACGGCGCAGGAAGCGGTTGGCGCCCTCCACGCCGGAATCGGACCACTCCAGTGACTGCTCCGGCGGAGCCGCAAACATCATGAACAGGCGCACGGTGTCGGCGCCGTAGCGATCGATCATTACCTGCGGGTCGATACCGTTGTTCTTCGACTTCGACATCTTGGACATGCCGTCGTGGTTCAAGGTCAGGGCATCGGACTTGCGTCGCGCCGCGACGATACGACCCTTGTCATCGGTGTCGGTTTCGACCTCGGTGGGTGACACCCAGACCTTGCCGCCCTGTTCGTCCTCGAAGTAGTAGCTGTCGGCCAGCACCATGCCCTGGCAGAGCAGCCGGGTGAACGGCTCGTCCGAATCGACCAGGCCCTCGTCGCGCAGCAGCTTATGGTAGAAGCGTGAATAGAGCAGGTGCAGGATCGCATGCTCGATACCGCCGATGTACTGATCCACCGGCAGCCAGTAGTTGGCACTGGTCGGGTCGAGCATCTCGTTGCCGGCGAAGCGGCTGGCGTAGCGGGCAAAGTACCAGCTCGACTCCATGAAGGTGTCGAAGGTGTCGGTTTCACGCTCGGCAGCACCGCCGCACTTCGGGCAGCTGGTGTGGATGAAACTGTCCATCTTCTTGATCGGCGAGCCGACACCGTCGAAGGCGACATCTTCCGGCAACAGTACCGGCAGTTGATCCTCGGGCACCGGCACGGAGCCACAGCTGGCGCAGTTGATCACCGGGATCGGTGCGCCCCAGTAGCGCTGGCGGGATACACCCCAGTCGCGCAGGCGGAAGTGGATGGTGACCTTGCCGCGGCCCTTGTTGGACAGCTCTTTGGAGATCGCCTTGAACGCGACATCGAACTCCAGATCGTCGAAGTCGCCGGAGTTGATCAGCACGCCCTTGTCGGTGAACGCTTCCTTCTCCAGATCCACCTCAACATTGCGGTCGGTGGAGGCGATTACCTGCTTGATCGGCAGGTTGTACTTCTTGGCGAACTCCCAGTCACGCTGGTCGTGACCCGGTACCGACATCACGGCGCCGGAGCCGTAATCCATCAGTACGAAGTTGGCGGTCCAGACCGGTACCTTTTCGCCGGTCAGCGGGTGAGTGGCATCGATGCCCAGCGGCATGCCCCGCTTCTCCATGGTCGCCATATCGGCTTCGGCAACCTTGGTGTGACGGCACTCCTCGATGAAGGCGGCGAGCTCGGCATTGTGCTGCGCCGCTTTCAGCGCCAGCGGATGCTGCGCTGCCACAGCAACATAGGTGACGCCCATCAGTGTGTCGGGGCGGGTGGTGAACACTTCGAGATCGCCATCGCCCTCGACGTGGAAGCTCAGCTCCACGCCCTGGGAGCGGCCGATCCAGTTGCGCTGCATGGTGCGCACCTGCTCCGGCCAGTGCTCCAGCTTTTCGAGGTCATCGAGCAGCTGGTCGGCGTAGTCGGTGATCTTCAGGAACCACTGCGGGATCTTCTTGCGCTCGACGATAGCGCCAGAGCGCCAGCCGCGGCCATCGATCACCTGCTCGTTGGCCAGCACTGTCTGGTCCACCGGATCCCAGTTGACCTCGGCCTCTTTCTTGTAGACCAGCCCCTTCTCCAGCAGGCGGGTAAAGAACCACTGCTCCCAGCGATAGTATTCGGGGTGGCAGGTGGCCAGCTCACGCGACCAGTCGTAGCCGAAACCCATCTGGCGCAACTGATCGCGCATATAATCGATGTTTTCGTAGGTCCATTTCGCCGGTGCCACGTTGTTCTTGATCGCGGCATTTTCCGCGGGCAGGCCGAATGCGTCCCAGCCCATCGGCTGCAGTACGTTTTTGCCCTGCATGCGCTGATAACGGGAGATCACGTCACCGATGGTGTAGTTACGAACATGCCCCATGTGCAGTCGCCCGCTGGGGTAGGGGAACATGGACAGGCAGTAGAACTTCTCGCGGCCCGGATCTTCCACTGCTTTGAAGCTGTCATGCTCTTCCCAATACTGCTGGGCATTGGTCTCAATTTCCTGGGGGATATATTGTTCGTTCATTTAGGGCCGCTAATAACTCTTTGATATGCCGGTACGCCCTCATCGTAACTGCCGGACCGCTTGGCCGTCAGCCTATAGAACAGGGCGTCATATAAATAACGATGAAAGGCGCATAGCATACAATATTCGAACTGTTGTCAACAGAGCGCGATCCTGCTCGCACACCACCTGTAATCGAACTGCAATATGCCTTGGTTAGGCTCGCCGACCTATTGGCGTGATAGTCGGGCTGGGCAAGCCCCGGATTACAGGGAAGGGGGTATCTGTGAGTAAGGCACTGATTGATCTGTTGTGGCAGTTGAAGAGAGAACTCGAGCATAAGGTCGGCCTGCAGCTTGATTTGCCCCGTTTCATTGACGACGTCCTTTACCGACGTCAGATCCTACGCGACACGGATACACGTCTGCTGAGCGCTGGGCTGCAACAGATATTGCCTGAGCTGGCAGTCGAGGGGGCGCTGGATCTTCGTCGCCAGATCGGCAATACAAAGCCCGATGCGGTGCCTCCATCCAGAATCCCGGACAGTACAAAGACGGCAAGTGGCGGCAGGCCGGGTCACGGTATGCTGAAAGGGATGGGACTGATTGTGCTGTTCCTGGTGATGGCGATTGGCGCCATCCAGTTCAGCGGCAATCACCTGGTATCCAGCCTGGTGGTCAACGCCGGCTCGTCACCACAGCCCTCTTCCGACAGGGTGGAGGCTCCCGATACTTCTACGCAAAGCCAGGATCGGAAAGCCGCAGCGCCCCTGACGCTGTTCCGCCTGCATGGGTCCAATACCATTGGTGAGTCTCTTGCGCCCGCCTTGCTGAAGGGCTTCTGGCAGCAGCAGGGCGCTCAGCGCCTATGGGTGCAGCAGCTGCCTACCGAGGTAGAGCGGGATCTGCTGTTCGATCTGCCCGGCAGTCAATCGCTGCAACGGATCGAGTTGAAGGCCCATGGGTCAAGTACCGGCTTCAAGGATCTGCTCAGCCAGAACACCGATCTGGCAATGGCGTCGCGACGTATCAAGGAGGAGGAGCGCAAGGCGCTGGAGCCGCTGTATGGTGATCTGGCCAGTGTCAGAGCCGAGCATGTTATCGGCATGGATGGACTGGCTATCATCGTGCACCCGAACAATCCGATCGATGGCCTGAATACAGAGCAACTGGCCCGACTGTTCGCCGGTGAGGTGGATAACTGGAGCCAGCTGGGCGGGCCCGACATGCCGGTCACCCTGTTTAGCCGTGATGAAAACTCGGGTACCTGGGATTCATTTGAGAACCTGGTGCTGAAAAAGCATGGGCGAACGCTCTCCGAACGCGCGCGGCGGCTTGAATCCAGTACCGAGCTGTCCGACCTTGTGAGCCAAAACAGGGGGGCGATCGGATTTATCGGGCTGCCCTACGTCCTCAGAGCCAAGGCGCTGGCGATCGCGGATGAAGAGAACGCGATGCCGGTCTATCCCACCAGTTTTACGGTTTCGACCGAGGACTATCCGCTGACCCGGCGGCTGTATATTTATGAGCCGATGACGCTTGCCCTGGCTAGCCGTGCTCACCAGTTCGTCGAGTTCGTCAACTCCGAAGAGGGGCAGGAGATCGTCCGTAAAAGCGGCTTCATCTCCCAGAATATCCACCGTATTCAGCCGGTCCTGAGTAACCAACTGCCACAGAATTATATCGACCTGGTGAGTGGGGGGAGCCGTTTGTCGCTTAACTTCCGCTTTAACACCGGAACCTTCGAGCTGGATAACAAGGCGCAGCGCGATATGGAGCGGGTCATTCGGTTCTTCGAGCAGAATCCGGGTGAACGCGTGGTGCTGATTGGCTTTTCCGACAATGTCGGCGATCCGGAAAAAAATCAGCAGTTGTCCCTGCATCGTGCAGAGGTGGTGCGTGATCAACTGCTTGCACGAGGCATTAATGTGGTGGCGTCACATGGTCTGGGCGATCAGGCACCGGTTGCGTCGAACTCCACCGCTGCCGGGCGGGAACGTAACCGACGGGTGGAGATCTGGGTACGCAGTGCCAACGTCCAGGCGACTGCTGGGGCGCTCTAGTTTCCCATTGATCTGGAAACACATCATTCCGTGTAATCGGCGATATACTTCAATACATACCGGCAGGCGCAAGGGGCGCTTGCCGGTTAACTCAGGAGTTGCCGATGGACAGTCGAGAACCGAAGAAAACCGATCACTCACCGCGGGCGCCGGAGACATACGATCGTATCCTCGATCGACTTCGCGAGCGTCTCGACAGGGCGGGTACGCATTCCTGGGACTATCTGCAGGAGCAGATCGAGGAGGCGGCCGAGATCGAGCTGGCTGCGGAGGAGATGACCCGGGATGAAATGGACCTGCTCAAGGCCTATGTTCGCCGTGATTTGAGCCAGATGGGTTACTACATCCACGAAACCGGCGCCGGCGTCGCCGCCTGGCTGCATTTCGATCTGGATATGCTGGAGCGCAAGGTGGTCGACCGGTTGCTGGATCTGGCCGACCGCACCCGGATTGAGCTGGAGCTGCTGCGCGAGCAGTTGGCGCATGGCGAGAACGAGTACCTGGCCGGTGAAATCACGGCACCGGGCACGCTGGAGTGTCAGGTCTGTGGAGCCAGCCAGGTGCTGACCAAAACCTCAGTTATTCAACCCTGCAGCTGCGGCTCCGTCGTGTTTGCGCGCCGCTCCGACGCGCAGGAGTCGCAGTCCCAGCAGCAGTAGGTTAATCGCCAATAGTGGCCAGGCGCCGACGCGCTGATAGGGCGTCTGGCCGGTCATGGGCGTAACGCTTCCTCTGAGTACGCCGGTTTCGTCCACCGGCAGTCGTGCGCTGATCTGCCCCTTGGGGTCGATCAGTGCGGTAATGCCGTTGTTGGTGCCCCGAATCACCCAGCGGCCGTTTTCCAGCGCGCGCATCCGCGCCATCTGCAGATGCTGATCGGGGCCGATCGAGCGTCCGAACCAGGTATCGTTGGAGACGGTGAGGATCAGTTCGGCGGAGAGTGCGCTTTTGCGCACCAGCTCGGGGTAGGCGATCTCGTAGCAGATCGCTGAGGCGATCTCGTGGCGGCCCAGTCTCAGTGGTGACAAGTTCCGCTGTGGCAGGCTGAAGCTGGACATCGGCAGGTTGAAAAACTCGATCAGTCCACGCAGCTGGGCTTCCAGCGGTACATATTCGCCGAACGGCACCAGTCGATGCTTATGGTAGAGCCCGGTCTGTTCACCCAGCGCCATCAGGCTGTTGTGGTAGAGCACCCGCTCGGGGTTGTTCAGGTCCCGGGTGGCGGTGGGAAGCCCGGTGATCAGCGTGGTATTCGTTGTCTCCAGCCACTCCAGCAGGGGGGCAAGGCGGTCTGCTATACGGTGATAAAGGGCGGGCACGGCGTTTTCCGGCCAGACGACCAGCTCCGCTTCCGGCTGCTGCTCGGTCAGGCCTATAAGCTGGTCGAGAATCGAACTCAGGTGATCGGGATCCCACTTCATCAGTTGCGGAACATTGGGCTGCACCACGGCGACGTGCATGGGCTCGGCAGCGGGTTGGCTCCAGTGGTTGGGCAGGAGTAGTGCGCAGAGCGCAAGCGTCGTACCCGGCAGCAGAGGTACCAGCTGCCGTCGCAGTAGCGCCTCGACAGCGCCACCCGCCAGCAACAGGCTCAGCATCGACAGCAGCCAGACGCCGCCGATCGGTGCGAGAGCACTGAAGGGGGTGTCGATCCAGGCGTAGCCGAGGTAGAGCCAGGGGAAGCCGGTCAGCAACCAGCTGCGCAGCCATTCGAACAGCCACCAGAGAGCAATAAAGCCGAGCCAGGCGTGACCGCCGCTAAACCAGCGTGCGCCAATCCAGGCCTGGAGCGCGAACAGCAGTGCCAGAGCGGCACAGAAGGCGAGTGTAAGCGCCGCTGCCAGCACGACCGAGGCGTTGCCGTAGGTGTGGATACTGACGTAGACCCAGGATACGCCGGCACCAAAAAAGCCCAAGCCAAACAGCCAGCCACGCAGTAGCGCCCTGGCAGGCGGCTGATCACGCAGCAGTAGCCAGAGCAGTGCCGGCGAGAGCAGGGCGAACAGGGGCAGGGAGTAGGGGGCAAAGGCCAGTACCGCGCTGGCACCGGCCAGCAGAGCAGTCAGGTTCGGTGCGATCTGCATTGAACGGAGACGGTACATGCTCAGCGCGCTTGACGATTGACCTGCAACAGCCGGATGCGGCGGTTATCGCTGCTCAGCACTTTGAAGCTGAAGCCGTCGAACTCTACACTTTCATCCTTGGTTGGCAGGTGGCCGAAGTGGCGGGTCACGATACCGCCGATAGTATCGAATTCGTCGTCGGGCAGGCCGACATCGAAATACTCGTTGAAATCCTCGATCGGCGTCAGCGCCTTGACGATATAACCCTCGTCGTCGAAGGGTTTGATGTTGCCTTCGGCATCGTCGGCGTCATGCTCATCCTCGATCTCGCCGACGATCTGCTCCAGCACGTCCTCGATGGTGATCAAGCCGGCAATGCCGCCATACTCGTCCACCACGATCGCCATGTGATTGCGGGTACCGCGAAACTCCTTGAGCAGCACGTTCAGGCGTTTACTTTCCGGAATCATGGTCGCCTTGCGCATGCAGCTGCGCAGGTCGAACTCGTCGAGGCGACCCTCGAGCATGTAGGGCAGCAGATCCTTGGCCAGCAGGACTCCGACCACTTCGTCCGGGTTCTCGCCGCAGACCGGGAAGCGGGAGTGGGCACTGGAGATGATCAGCGGTATGAAGTCGCGCGGCGATTGACCGATGTGGACCACCGACATCTGCGAGCGTGGGATCATCACGTCGCGCACCTGCATATCGGACACCTGCATGGCGCCTTCGACGATGCTGACGGCGTCCTGATCGAGGATCCCGTCTTCGCCAGCTTCGTACAGCACCTCAAGAACATCTTCGCGGGTGCGGGGCTCGTCGGAGAAAGCGTTGGCTATTTTTTCCAGCCAGCTTTTCGACGAGCCGCTCGATCGGTCTTCGCTCATATTGTGCCTCTAAGCGGATTCATAAGGGTCTGCAATGCCAAGGTCGGCCAGCAGCTTACGCTCCAGCGCCTCCATCTCCTCGGCTTCGTCATCTGTTATATGATCGAACCCGAGCAGATGCAAGGTGCCATGAATCACCATGTGCGCCCAGTGGTCCTGCAGCGTCTTGTTCTGCTCCTGGGCCTCCTTGCGCACGACGTCTGCGCAGATCGCCAGATCGCCGAGCAGGTCAAGAGGAATCCCGGGTGGTGCCTCGAACGGGAAGGAGAGCACATTGGTCGGCTTGTCCTTGCCGCGGTACTCGCGATTGAGCGTTTGGCTCTCCTCGGCGGAGACGATGCGGATGCAGACTTCGCCGCGCGTTCTGTGTCCCTTCAGGGCTGCGCTAACCCAGCGCTCGAACGCGTCGGCGCCGGGCAGGTCTTTATCGTCGACGTCGACCTGCAGGTCGATGCTAAAGCTCACGCGTTGTCTCCATTTTCGGTGCGTTCGCGCTTCTCGAACGCTTCATAGGCCTTGACGATATGCTGCACCAGCGGGTGACGAACCACGTCCTGGGCGGAGAAGTGAGTGAAGCCGATCCCCTGTACGCCCTTGAGTACTTCGATGGCGTGCAGTAGACCCGACTTGGTGCCTTTGGGTAGGTCGACCTGGGTCACGTCGCCGGTGATCACCGCGGTGGAGCCGAAGCCGATGCGGGTCAGGAACATCTTCATCTGCTCGCGGGTGGTGTTCTGGCTCTCATCGAGAATGACGAACGACCCGTTCAGCGTACGTCCGCGCATGTAGGCCAGCGGTGCCACCTCGATCACGTTACGCTCGATCAGCTTGGCCACCTTCTCGAAGCCGATCATCTCGTACAGCGCGTCGTACAGCGGGCGCAGGTAGGGGTCGACTTTCTGCGCCAGATCGCCGGGCAGGAAGCCCAGCTTTTCACCGGCTTCAACCGCCGGACGCACCAGCAAAATGCGGCTGACCTCTTCGCGCTCCAGCGCTTCGACGGCGCAGGCGACGGCGAGATAGGTCTTACCGGTACCGGCCGGGCCGATGCCGAAGTTGATGTCGTGCTGGCGGATCGAGCGTACATAGCCCTGCTGGTTCTGGCCGCGTGGACGGATCTGCACCTTGCGGGTACGGATGCTGACGCCCTTGTCTTCCGCCGACAGCGAGCTTTGCAGCTGTTCGACGCCGGCCTGCTGCAGGTGCAGGTGTACCCGCTCCGGTGTCACCGTTTCACCGTTCAGCGCATCGCGGTACAGCTGTTTCAGTATGTCGCCCACCGCCTCGATCAGGCTCAGGTCGCCCAGCAGCTGGAAAGCGCCGCCACGGTTGCGGATCTCCACGCCCAGGCGCTGCTCGATCAGGCGCAGGTGCTCGTCGAACTGACCGCAAAGGTTGGCCAGTGCTTTGTTGTCTTCCGGCTCCAGGTGGAGCTTGATGGAGGGTTGTGCCAGCGAGTTTTCGCTATCGCTCATCTCAAGGGTCCAGTTCGATGAAATCAGTCCAGCTCGGAGCTAACCAGCTCGCCGAGCAGTGAGTTGGCATAGGCTTCGATGATTTTGACATCGGCGAAGTGGCCAATCAGATCGGGATTGTCGCAGCGGAAATTGACCACGCGGTTATTCTCGGTACGGCCGGAAAGCTGGCCCGGGTCCTTTTTCGAGTAGCCGTTGACCAGGATGCGTTGAGCGCTGCCGACCATGCGGCGACTGATCTGCATCGCCTGCTGGGTGATGCGGTCCTGCAGGATCTGCAACCGCTGCTTCTTGGTCTCCTCGGACACGTCATCCGGCAGGTCCGCTGCGGGTGTCCCCGGACGGCGGCTGTAGATAAAGCTGAACGAGGCATCGAATCCGATGTCGGCGATCAGGTTCATCGTCGCTTCGAAATCGCTGTCGGTTTCGCCGGGGAAGCCGATGATGAAATCGGACGAAAAACTGATATCCGGGCGCAGCTTCTTGATTCGGCGCAGCTTGGACTTGTACTCCAGCGCCGTATGGCCGCGCTTCATCGCCATCAGGATGCGGTCCGAGCCGCTCTGCACCGGCAGGTGCAGGTGGCTGACCAGTTCTGGTACTTCGGCGTAGACGTCGATCAGCGCATCGCTGAACTCCACCGGGTGACTGGTGGTAAAGCGGATGCGGTCGATGCCGTCGATGGCGGCGACCATGCGGATCAGCTCGGCCAGGTCGGCAATATCGCCGTCACTGGTGGCGCCACGGTAGGCGTTGACGTTCTGCCCCAGCAGGTTGACTTCGCGCACACCCTGCTCGGCCAGCTCCACGCACTCGGCGATCACGTCGTCCAGCGGGCGGCTGACCTCTTCGCCGCGGGTATAGGGCACCACGCAGAAGGTGCAGTACTTGCTGCACCCCTCCATGACCGAGACGAACGCCTCGGCGCCCTCGACCTTGGGCGCTGGCAGGTGGTCGAACTTCTCGATCTCCGGGAAGCTGACGTCAACGATGCCAACACTGCCGCTCTGGCTCTGCTGGATCATGTCGGGCAGGCGGTGCAGAGTCTGTGGGCCGAAGATCATGTCCACGTAGGGGGCGCGATCGAGGATGGCGGCGCCCTCCTGAGAGGCTACGCAGCCGCCGACACCGATCACCAGGTCCGGACGCTGCTCCTTCAGCTTGCGCCAGCGACCCAACTGGTGAAACACCTTCTCCTGCGCCTTCTCGCGGATCGAACAGGTATTGAGCAGCAGCACATCGGCGTCGTCCGGGTTCTCGGTCAGCTCGAGCGCGTGGCTCTCGCCGAGCAGATCTGCCATGCGGGCTGAGTCATATTCGTTCATCTGACAACCGTGTGTCTTGATAAACAGCTTTTTCGCCATGAATCACCTGTCGATTGGGAGGGTTTGCAAAGGTACGTAAAACCGCTACGTAAAACGGTACTTAAAATTAGGGACCGGGCATTATACGTGAGCGACCGACTGCAGACCAGAAAATGAGCAGCCGGCCGCCTCTTGTAATTGTAGACGTCGCCCTCATATCGGGTGCATCGCAGTTAATTTCTCAGTAAGTCAGGAGACGCTGTTGCCCATGGCCAGTGATGAACCTATCTACCGCGTTGCCTTTGTCAATCAGGACAAGGTGTATGAACTCTACGTGCGGCATGTCTATCCGAGCGATCTCTGGGGTTTTATCGAACTAGAGGGGTTTGTTTTCGGCTCTCAATCGGAGCTGGTGGTCGACCCTGGAGAGGAGAAACTCAAGCAGCAGTTCGGTGATGTGAAGCGATCCTTCATCCCGATGCATGCGATCGTGCGCATCGACGAGGTGCGCCAGCAAGGGGTCGCCAAGATCAGCGACGCCAAGGGAACCGTCACTGCCTTCCCGACTATCCCGCCGCGGCGCAGCTGAGTAACGCTTGGCCCCCTGCCTGGCTGCAGGGGGCCAAGGTTCGATCGGCTGGTTAGCTGTTGCCTTCGCAAGCCCCCTTGGATGCCAGCTCCGGCAGCAGTTTGATGCGGTCGGCTTCGAAGTACTCGACCACGCCGTTGACGTCGATCAGTTCGGCGCCTTCGATGCGGAAGCAGGATAGCTGACTGTTCTGCCATACCTTTTCCCAGCGCTTGTCACCGCTGGACTCACCCGGTGCGAAGGGGCCTGCTACTCTGAGCCAGGCGTTCGCCCGGCCGGTTTTCTTGGCCCGCACGAGCTTGCCGTCCGCGGTGTAGGCGGTGGTCTTGAACATCACGTATTCCAGCGTGTTCGGCGTGCCGTTAACGAAGTCGATATGCGCGGCGACCACCCCGTGTTTCTCCGGAGCGGCAGGGTGCATGTCGCGAATGACCAGCGACGGCGGCGGTGGGGCTGGTTTGGGAGCCGGTTTCTTGGCGACGGGCTGGGGTTGCGGCTTTTGAGCGCATGCGGCGAGCATCAGGGCGCACACAACGGGGATCAGCAGACGACAGGCGGGGCGTTTGCTGCCGAAAAAAGAGTTCATGTTCCGGGCTCCGGAAAAACGTTGGGTTGTTGTATTGGCGCCGAATCGGTTGCGTCGGGCGGCGCATCGTTTATCTGATCTATATAGCTTTCCTGAGTTCCTCAGGCAATAAATTAAACGTCTGTTTGATCGGGGGGAAGCAGGGTCTTGGATGGCCGGCCAGGTATCTCGCGTGCCAGACGAGGAACCAGATAGCCGGGCAGACGGGTCTGCAGCTCACCAATCAGCTTTTGTGCCTCGCTGTCGCTGATGTCGAAATGGGCGGCACCGGCCACCGGATCGAGTACGAACAGGTAGTAGGGCAGGACACCGACCTCGAACAGGGTTTCGCTGAGTTGTTGCAGTGTCACGACGCTGTCGTTGATATCGCGCAGCAGCACCGCCTGGTTAAGCACCGTAATGCCGGCTTCGCGCAGGCGGGTGATCGCGGTACGGACGCTGTCGTCTACCTCCTGTGGATGGTTGCAGTGCAGCACTACGACCGCTTGCAGTCGCGTGGCGGTCAGTGCTTCGACCAGCGATCGGGTTACGCGCTCCGGGATTACCACCGGTAGCCGGGTATGGATACGGATACGTTTCAGGTGGTCGATGCCGGCCAGGTCGGTGATCATCCTGGCCAGTCGGGTATCGGGGGTGACCAGCGGGTCACCGCCGGAGAGGATCGCCTCGCTCAACTCCCGGTTCGCGTCGATATAGGCCAGTGCTCGCTGCCACTGCTCAGGGCCCAGTTGGTTCTGCTGGTAGGGGAAGTGGCGACGGAAGCAGTAGCGGCAGTTGATTGCGCAGCCGCCGCTGGTGATCAGCAGCACCCGGTCACGGTACTTGTGCACGACGCCGGCACTGGGGTTGGTGCTGAGTTCCGCCAGGGGATCGTTGCTGAATCCCGGTGTGGCGATCATCTCCCGCGCGCTGGGCAGTACCTGCAGCAGCAGTGGGTCTTTCGGGTTGCCAGGCTTCATGCGTGAAACCAGCGCCCTCGGTACCCGTAGCTCGAAACTGTTCTGTGCGTCGCCGTTCGACAGCGAAAGCGGTAGCTGCAGTTGCCGCAGCAGTTCAACCGGGTCGGTGATCGCGTTGCGCAGCGCCTGCTGCCAGGCGTCGGGGGCGGGCCAATAAGCATTCATGGAATAAGGGTGTGGGCACGAAGTGGATGTAGGCAGGCATTCTGCCCAATGCCCGAGGTGCTGATCAAGCGCTACCGTCTATAAGACATCTGCATAGACTTGATTGTGGCTTCCCTAGTACACTTTACGCCACTTTTAGCGCCGGGATTACCGGCCCGATTCCCAGTTATCAAGTGGACTTCCGTAATGGCAACATACTCCAGCAACCAGTTCAAAAACGGCCTCAAGGTAATGATCGACGGCGATCCCTGCTCCATGGTCGATGTCGACTTCGTCAAGCCGGGCAAGGGCCAGGCGTTTACTCGCGTGCGCCTGCGCAACCTGATTACCGGTCGTATCTGGGAGCGGACCTTCAAGTCCAACGAATCGGTGGAAGGTGCCGATGTCATGGATCGTGACATGGAGTATCTGTATAACGATGGCGAGATGTGGCACTTCATGGAGCCCAGCACCTTCGAACAGTACGCCGCCGACCAGAATGCGGTGGGTGATTCATCGAAGTGGCTCAAGGAGCAGGACAAGTGCATGATCACCCTGTGGAATAACAACCCCATCGCCGTGACGCCGCCGAACTTCGTTGAGCTGGAAGTGGTGGAAACCGATCCGGGTCTCAAGGGTGACACTGCGCAGGGCGGCTCCAAACCGGCCACGCTGAGCACCGGTGCCATTGTGCGGGTACCGCTGTTCATCGAGCGTGGCGAAAAACTGCGCATCGATACCCGCACCGGTGAATACGTCAGCCGCGCCTGATCGCAGGCTTGGGTGGAGAAACGGCGGCCTCGGCCGCCGTTTTCGTTTGCTGGCGGCATAGCGCAAGGGTGCATAAATATTTGAGCAGGTCTGATGACATCCGCGGGCAATTGTTGATAGGATAATTGTCAGGGTTCCGTCCGGCCGGGGTTTTCCCGCTCCGGTGGGGTAATCGGTCCCCTTTCCAGCGACGAATCTCTCCCGAAAAGGCAACCTCTGGGTTAACTGGGGAGCGCAAAGCCACGGGTCCAATTGTGGATGGGCCGCCGAGCTACCGAAAGAGAGATTCCCCTACATCACCCGGGGTCCACAGGCTCTGTGTGTATCGTTCTATTTTCTCTGATGAACCCGTTTTCGATGACAATCGACTCTGCTTGGCGTCCTGGCGCCACGATGGAAAACCTGCGAGCTCGGGCCCGAATGCTGGCGCAGGTGCGTGATTTCTTTGCCCGGCACGATGTGATGGAGGTGGATACCCAGCTCATGTCGCACTGCGCTGTCAGCGATCCCCATATCGACTCGATCGAGGTGTCCTACGGTACGGTGCCCGGCCAGCCGACGCAGAAGCTTTACCTGCAGACCTCACCGGAATACGCCATGAAAAGACTGCTGGCAGCCGGTAGCGGTGCTATCTATCAGCTAGGTAAGGTGTTTCGCAACGGTGAGTCCGGCAGTCGGCATAACCCGGAGTTCACCATGCTGGAGTGGTATCGTCCCGGTTTTTCAGCCGAGCAGTTGATGGACGAGGTCGAAGCGCTGGTCGGTCAGCTGGTGCCGGCGTTCAATGCCCGGCGGATCAGCTACCGCCAGCTGTTCCAATCTGAGCTGGGTATCGACCCGCATAAGGAAAGTTTGCAAGGCTTGCAGCTGCTTTGTCGGCAGCATATCGATGCGCCGTTCGAGGACGAGTCCCGCGACACCTGGCTCAATCTACTGATGTCCCATGTGATCGAACCGCGCCTGCTGGAGCCGGTCTTCGTGTACGGTTTTCCCGCGTCCCAGGCGGCGCTGGCGCAGGTGGTAAAGGATGAGGCCGGGACGCCGGTCGCCACTCGATTCGAGCTCTTTGTGCGCGGTATCGAGCTGGCCAATGGCTATCTTGAACTCACCGACGCGCAGGAGCAGCGTCGGCGACTGCAGCAGGATCAACAGCAGCGTGCCGAGCTGGTGTTGCCGCAACGGCCGCTGGATATGCGGCTGGTTGCGGCGCTCGAGGCCGGGCTGCCGGTTTGTGCCGGTGTCGCCCTGGGCTTCGACCGGCTGGTGATGCTGGCGCTGGGAGCTCAGCGCATCGAGCAGGTAATCCCGTTTGCGTTCGAACGCGCCTGATCGCGACTCAGGCGGGCAGGTGGTTCAACAGTGCCCGCCTGATCCTTGTCACCGCCTCCTCCAGCAGTGCTCGGGGGCAACCAAAGTTAAGCCGCATAAACCGGTCGTCGCCGAAATCCCGTCCCGGTGACATGCCGACACCGGCTTGCTCGAAGAAGTAGGCCGGGTTCTCCAGTTTGGCGGCGCTGACATCGATCCAGGCCAGATAGGTAGCCTCGATCGGCTCCAGCTTAAGTCCCGGAATCGCGTTGATCTCCTGCATCAGGTAGTCACGATTGCCGCGCAGGTACTCGATTTGAGCACGGTTCCACTCGTCGCCGTCACCATAGGCGGCTTCCGCCGCGGTATACCCCAGCAGGTTGACGTCCGGCACTATGCCCTTGCGTGTGCGCTGGAACGTTCGGCGCAGCTGAGGGTTTTGAATCACCGCGAACGAGCAGCCCAGGCCGGCGATGTTGTAGGTTTTGCTTGGTGCCATCAGCGTGATGGTGCGCTCAGCTATTGCGTTGTTCAGGGAGGCGATCGGCGTATGGCGCAAGCCCGGTTCAAGAATCAGGTCGCAGTGGATCTCATCGGAGCAGAGGTGGAGGTCGTGTTTTACGATGATCTCGGCCAGCCTTGCCAGTTCATCGTGGCGGTAGACGGTGCCACCGGGATTATGCGGATTGCAGAACAGCAGTAGACGGGTCGCCGGTGTGATTGCGGCCTCCAGTGCGTCGAAATCGATCACCGATCGCTGATCCACGCGCACCATCGGCAGGGTAATCAGCTGACGTTCGGAGAGCCGGGGCGCGGACATGAACGGCGGGTAGATCGGTTGTGCGGTCATCACCGATTCGCCCGCTGCGCAGGTGCTGCGGCAGGCCAGGTGCAGGCCGCAGACCAGCCCCGGTAACCAGACCAGATCGTCACTGGTTACCGACCAGCCGTAGAGGCGCTCGAGGCGTTCGCATACCAGTTCGTTGAGGTGGGTCGGGGCGCTGGTGTAACCGAACACGCCGTGGTCCACCCGCGCATGCAGAGCCTTGAGTATCGCCTGGGGGGCGATGAAGTCGGTATCGGCGACCCACATCGGCAGAATCTCCGTATCGCGATAGCGTTCCCATTTTTCACTGGCGGTATTGCGGCGATCGATCAGCCGATCGAAGTCGGTTGGTGACATCCCTCTTTCCTCTACTCTGCTTGTATTCGGCTTGAGTGTATGCGGGTGTATAACTCTTGCCTGCGAACGGGGTTAGGTCAAGGCGTGCCGCCTGAAGTCCAGTGGTGTGGTACCGGGATTGTCGCCTCGGGCTGCGGCTCGGGCTGCGGTATTAAACCCTGCCATCAGGCGCTACTATAGCGGCCCATTTGTCGCCAGAGCGCTGTATACTTCACCTAGTCGAATAAACCATACGCGGATCGCCTAACTCAACACCAATAGCGGCCCCGTCATGCGGAGTAACATTTATGAGTAGCCAGGATCGAGTCATTATTTTTGATACCACGTTGCGCGATGGGGAGCAGAGCCCCGGCGCGTCGATGACCCGTGACGAAAAGCTACGCATCGCCCGCCAGCTTGAGCGGATGCGGGTGGACGTGATCGAGGCGGGCTTCGCCATCGCCAGCGTCGGTGATTTCGAGGCGGTACAGGCAATCGCGCGCACCATCAAGGACAGCACCGTCTGCTCGCTTTCAAGAGCATTGGATGCGGACATCGATCGTGCCGGTGAAGCGCTGCGGGAAGCCAATTCCGGACGTATCCATACCTTCATTGCCACCTCGCCCATCCATATGAAATACAAGCTGCAGATGGAGCCGGATCAGGTGGTCGAGAGTGCGGTACGTGCGGTCAAGCGGGCGCGCAATCTGATCGATGACGTGGAGTTCTCACTCGAGGATGCCAGTCGCTCCGAGATGGATTTCATGTGTCGCATCATCGAGCGTGTGATCGATGCCGGCGCTCGCACCATCAACATTCCCGACACCGTCGGTTACGCCGTGCCCCAGCAGTTCGGTCAGGTGATCGGCGAACTGATCCAGCGTATCCCCAACGCTGACAAGGCAGTGTTTTCCGTGCACTGCCATAACGACCTGGGCCTTGCCGTTGCCAACTCGCTGGCGGCGGTCAGCGCCGGTGCGCGCCAGGTGGAGTGTACGATCAACGGCCTGGGCGAGCGTGCCGGCAACGCCTCGCTGGAGGAGATTGTCATGGCGTTGCGGACCCGCCGTGACGTGATGGAGGTGGAAACCAATATCGATACCACTCAAATTGTGCCGGCTTCGCGCCTGGTTTCCAGTGTGACCGGTTTTCCGGTGCAGCCGAACAAGGCGATCGTCGGTGCCAACGCCTTTGCTCACGAATCGGGCATCCACCAGGATGGCGTACTCAAGCACCGCGAAACCTACGAGATCATGACCGCGCAGGATGTGGGTTGGAACACCAACCGCATGGTGCTGGGTAAACACTCCGGTCGTGCGGCGTTCCGGGCCCGTCTTGAGGAGCTGGGCACCAGCTTTGCTACCGATGCGGAGCTCAACACCGCCTTCACCCGCTTCAAGGAGCTGGCGGACAAGAAGCACGAGATATTCGATGAAGACCTGATGGCGCTGGTCAGTGACGCCCGTGCCGAGGCGGCGAGCGAGCGCTATCGCCTGAGCAGCCTGACCGTGACCTCCCAGACCGGTGAAACCCCGGTGGCGAGCCTGAAGGTGATGGTCGATGGCACCGAGTATGGTGCTGAGTCCGACGGCAGCGGGCCGGTGGATGCGACCTTCAAGGCGATTGAGCGGATCGCGCAATCCGGTTCCAACCTGCAGATCTATTCGGTGAACGCGGTGACCCAGGGCACCGACTCCCAGGGCGAGGTCACCGTGCGGCTGGAGAAGGCGGGGCGTATCGTGAACGGCTTGGGTGCGGATACTGATATCATCATCGCCTCGGCCAAGGCTTACCTGCATGCATTGAACATGCTGGACGCCAATATCCAGAAAGCGCACCCCCAAGTTTAAAAAATCGATGGTATAACGGACCGGACAATGGATCTCAGCGGCGAACAGCTTCGGCATCAGTATCTGGAAGCGATCGGCATCAGCAGTTGGTTGCCCCGCGCCCGGTTGCCGGGCGCCGCGCCGTCCGACCCCTGGGTGGAGCGGTTCCACTATCCATTGGCGGAAGAGGGCGATGGGTTCGCCGATTTTGCTGACGCAGAGATTGAACAGCCCTCTGTTGATACGCCCGCCGCCAAAGACACAACGCTGGGGCCAGAGGTCGTCAGCGCGGCGGCACAAACCGCCCGCTCCCAGGCTCGTGCCTCCATCGCGCCTTTGATCGACTCCGGTCAGCCAACCCAAACTCCGGTTACGACTGCAGCGGCGCGTGCCGAAGTGGTCGAGCAGCCCAGTGCGCCGGTGCGTCGTGGTCCGCCGGTTCAGGCCCCCCGTGTGAAGCTGGCGTTTGTGCTGGCCGGCGACCTGCTCATTGTGGACAGTCTGCCGCCGGCGGCGCGTCTGGGTTTCTCGGCCCAACACCAGAAATTGCTTTCCGGCATTGCCCGTGCGCTGGGAGTGACCGAACCGGCCAGTGATGCGGCTTTGCTCTCCTGGCCGGTCCTGGCTGGCGCGACTCTCGACCAGGGACCGCAGGAGCTGGCGAAAGCGGTTCGGCGCAAGCTGGAGCTGACGCTGGCGCTGCGCAGTGTCAAACGGGCGGTGTTGCTGGGCGAGAGCGCCGCGCAATGGGTGTTGGAACGGGAAGAGACCCTCGATGCTCTGCGTGGCATACGCTTTACCCTGAGGCCGGAGCTGCACTGCATTGCCAGTGTCAGTCTCAGTCAGGCATTGCAGCTACCGGAGCTGAAAGCGGAGCTTTGGCGTGACCTGCAACCGTTATTGACCCATCCCAGCTGAATCGCTATCGAGACCTCACTTGACTACACCCGAACTGCGTCGCGCAACAGCGGACGATCTGGATCTGTTGCTGAAGCTTGATGACAGCTGTTTCGATGACTCCTGGTCGGCCAAGCTCTGGCAGCAGATGCTCGGCAATACCAAGCGCTATCTGTGCTGGCTGCTGGTGGCGGATCGTCCGCTCGGATTCGTGCTGTTCAGCCATATTCTCGACGAGGCGGAGCTGATCCGCATCGGTGTACATTCACAGCGCCGCGGCGAAGGGCTGGCGCGGGCGATGTTGTTGGAGGCGCAGGCGGTTTTGGAGCAGCGCGGCGTGAGCGCATTCTATCTCGAGGTGAGGGACTCCAATAGCGCGGCCCAGCAGCTGTACCGTAGCTGCGGTTGGCAGAAGAACGGTCGGCGCCGGGGGTACTACTCCACCGAGGATGGCACCGAGGATGCGCTGCTGTTCAATCGCACGCTGGATTGACCGGGATCAGCACGCCGGGCTAAGCGGCGGATGAGCTGTTCCGATACACTACAGATGCGAGTTTAACCTGAGCGAGATGGGGCTGATGAATCCGAGTGAAGGGCTGGTCGGTGTCGGCTGGCTGACGGTTAGCGCGGTGCTGTATCTGGTCGCCCTTGGCGTGGCGCTGCGGTGTTTGCCCTGGGCTGTGCTGGTGCGCGAACGCGGCATTCAGCACCTGCTGTTCGGCGCCGCCGTGGTGATGATGCTGATGTGGACGCTGCGCGCCGGTATCTCCCCGGGGCTGTCGATCCACTTTGTCGGCATGACCACGTTGACGCTGATCTTCGGCTGGGATCTGGCGATCTGCGCCGGCACTGCCGCGCTGATCGGTTTGACCCTGATGGGGCGTGAAAGCTGGACGGAGTTCCTGCCCAACGCGCTCTGTTTCGTGGTGATCCCGACGCTGGTCAGCTATGCCATCTGGCGGTTGGTGGAGTGGCGGTTTCCGAAGAACTTCTTTATCTACCTGTTTCTCTGCGCCTTTCTCGGTGGCGGTATCGCCGCCATGAGCGGCGGCATGACCATGGGTGCTCTGCTCTGGCTGTCCGATACCTACCCCTGGAGCAAGATCTACCACGAATATGTGCGCTATCTGCCGCTGATCATGTTCCCGGAGGGGCTGGTCAACGGCATCATCATGACCGGCATGATGGTGTTTCATCCGGACTGGATCCGCACCTTCGATGCCCGCCGTTATATCGATGAGCAGTGATGCCGGAGTCGTCTACCGCCTGACCGGCCGTTTCTGCAGCTTGCGCTGCAGGGTGCGCCGATGCATGCCCAGTGCGCGTGCTGTCGCGGAGATGTTGCCGTCGTGGGCGGAGAGCACCTTCTGGATATGCTCCCACTCCAGCCGGTCCACCGACATCGGGTCGGCGGATATCGGTCGTTCGGCATCCGCTGCGACCTGCTGCAGCGCCGCGAGGATCTGGTCGGCGTCGGCCGGTTTCGGCAGGTAGTTCACGGCGCCGAGCTTGATCGCATCCACGGCGGTAGCGATGCTGGCGTAGCCGGTCAGGATCAGGATCCTGACCTCGGGATTGATCCCCCTGAGTCCTTCGATCAACTCCAGTCCCGATGGTCCCTCCATCTTCAGGTCGACACTGGCCAGCTCCGGCGGGGTCTCCTGTGCACGCTCCAGTGCCTCGGGCACACTGCGCGCGACGCTGACGTTAAACCCGCGCCGGGTCAGGGCGCGGGCCAGTACGCGGGTGAAGGTGGGGTCGTCATCGACGACCAGAAACTCTCTGCTCATCGCGGGTTCTCTTCAGTGGCGGGAATGGGCAGCCGGACCTCGGTCAGCGTGCCGCCTTGCGGGTGGTTATACAGGCGAACCTCGCCGTCCTGCTGGGCCAGGGTGGTCGCGGTCAGGAACAGGCCGATACCCAGCCCCTTACCCTTGGTGGTGACAAAGGGCTTGCCCAGGTCCGCGGCAGTGGCCAGGGGCAAGCCGGGACCCCGGTCATGGATACGCAGCCAGATCTGCTCGGTATCCCAGCTCAGCGTGATCCCGATATCCTGCGGGCAGGCATCAGCGGCGTTGTTGAGCAGGTTGGTCAGCGCCTGCACCAGCTGGGTCGAGCTGTTTACCAGCGGGGGACTCTGTGTGTCGGGTAGCTGCACCCTGTAACCGGCCTCAGGGCGCATCAACTGCCACTGGTCCAGCAGCTCGTCCAGCATTTTGGTGACCGGTGTCAGTTCACTGCGGCCCGCCTGTTGGGCGCTTTGCGCCATCGCCTGCAGGCGCTCGGAGCAGGCAGTCACCTGTTGTTGTAGTAGGGCGATATCCTCTGCCAGCTCGCCGTCGGGGTGATCCAGGGCCATATCGTGCAGCACCACACTCATGGTCGACAGTGGGGTACCCAGCTCATGGGCGGTGCCCGCTGCCAGCGTTGCCAGCGACAGCAGCTGTTGATCCTGCAGCCGGCGCTCGCGCTCCTGCACCAGGCGCCGCTCTTGCTGGCGCATGGTCTGCTGTAGACGCACGATGAACCAGCTGATCAGCAGGACAGTGAACAGGAAGTTGAACCACATGCCGGTGATGTGGAGATCGAACAGGGCGACCAGGCTGTGGCGATGTCCGCTAGCGAGGGGCATTACCGGCAGGTAATAGTGCATCAGCGAACTGTACAGCAGCACCACCAGCAGAGCGGTCAGAAAGGTGAACCGCCAGGATAACGTGGCCGCGGCGATCAGCAGCGGTATCAGCAGCAGGAAGATGAACGGGTTGGTGGCACCGCCGGTCTGGTAGATCAGCGCACCGTAGAGCACGGCATCGGCAGTGAGCTGGCTGAACAGCTCGGTTTCGGTGACCGGCCAGTGCGAGTGCAGTCGGGCATAGGTGAACAGATTGACCAGTGCGACGATGCCCAGCGTACCGGCAATCAGCCAGACATTGATCTGCAGATTCAGCATGTACACGGCAAACAGCACGGCGACCGCGATACCGAACAGGGTGACGACGCGGATATAGGTCAGTTGCAGCAGGTGTGCATGGTAGCCGGGCCTGGATGGGCTGGTGTTGGACACGCTTACTCTCACGGAAAGTCTCACGGATAGGGCCAGCGCCGCAGTATAACCCGTGCCGATTACGCTGGCATGGGGCATAAGGTCGCATGCCGGATGCGTGGTGAGGCTGGTTACCGGTTGAAACGGCGATCGGTCTCCTGAGCCATTCGCTGCAGCCGGTCCGATACGCGTAACGGCAGCGGCGGGCCCGGTTCCAGGCTGAGCAGGGCGTCGGGCAACAGGGCGATCTGCTGCTGCACGCGACAGCGTATATCGGCCAACGGCTCGGCCGGCGCCAGGCAGCAGCCGTTGTGCATGACCGGCTCAAGCAGTGCGATGCCGTCGTGTACCGTCTCGGTGTCGCAGCAGAGCCGGTCGTAGGCGAGCTTGCCGTGGTTATCCAAGTGACGGAATAGCTGTTTACGTCCCGGCCAGGTCGCTTTGCCGCTGGAGCGCTTGCGTCTCGGTATGCCGGCGTACTCCTGCAGCTTGTATGCGCAGTTGAGGAAAGGGGCGTCGGATGAGGTGGTCAGGCTGGTCCCTATGCCGTAACCGTCGATCGGGGCGTGCCGCCGGACAAGGTCCCGTAGCAGCCGCTCATCGATGCTGGAACTGGCGAAGATGGTGATCTCGGGATGGCCTGCCTGGTCCAGGATACGGCGCACCCTGAGCGCCTCCTCGCCCAGCTCACCGCTATCGATGCGTACCCCCTTGACCACGATGCCCCTGGGCAGCAGGGCATCGGCCAGCTCCGCTGCGCGTCGTGCGCCACGATCGGTGTCGTAGGTATCGATCAGCAGGATCAGGTTGTTCGGCTGGCTGTCGGCAAAGTGGCGGAACGCATCCATCTCGTTGTCATGAGCCTGGATATAGGCGTGTGCCATCGTGCCGAGGATTGGGATACCGTAGCGCTGCCCGGCCAAAACATTGGCGGTACCATCAAAACCGCCCAGAAAACAGGCACGTGCGGCCAGTAAGCCGGCCTCGGCACCATGGGCACGGCGCAGGCCGAAGTCGACCAGTTTGGCATCCGGAGCCTGGATACGGCAGCGTGCCGCCTTGGTGGCGATCAGGATCTGCAGCTGGAGCAGGTTGATCAGGCGGGTTTCGATCAACTGGGCCTGTGGCAGCGGTGCGGTGATCCTGACCACCGGCTCGTTGCTGAAGCAGAGCGTGCCCTCGGCCAAGGCGTGGACACTGCCGGAGAAGCGAAAGCTGGCCAGGTAGTCGATCAGGTTTTGTCGGAACAGGCCGGTCTGAGACAGGTACGCCAGCTCGCTCCGGGAGAAGCGGGTGCGTTCCAGAAAGGCCAGCAGCTGCTCAAGACCGGCGAAGATCAGGAAGTTGCGGTTCTCCGGTATCTTGCGCACAAAAAACTCGAACACCGCCTCGTTGTGCATCCCTTGGTCGAGGTATGTCTGCAGCATGGTGAGCTGGTAGAGGTCGGTCAGTAGCGGGCTCTCCTCCAGTCGATTCTCCGTCAGCAGATTCTCTGCCTGTGGATGGGCGTCAGGGGTTGGCATCGATCAGATCCTGCAGGGTGATCAACTCTGCGCCGCTGTCCAGTATCTGGTCGAGCGCCCGTATACCATCTCCCGGGTTGACGTTGACGGCGCGGATGGCGTCTTCGACGACCTGTACCTCAAAGCCCAGCTTGCGGGCATCGAGTACGGTCTGCAATACACAGTAGTCGGTGGCAAGTCCGGCAACGAACAGCCGTTGGCAGTTCAGTTCGCTTAGCTGCTGAGCCAGGTCGGTGCCCTGGAAGCCGGAATAGGCGTCCGGTGAGATCGCCGTGCCTTTGGAGACGATCAGCGTCGATGGCGGCAGATTCAGTCCGGGTGCCCAGCCTGAGCCGGGGGTCTGCTGGATGCAGTGTGGAGGCCAGGGGCCGCCCTGGGGCTGAAAAGAACAGTGCTTGGGTGGATGCCAGTCCCGAGTTGCCAAAATCGGCCGCTTGCGGGCTTTGAAAAGCGCGATCAGATCACTCACCACCGGAATGACCTGGTCACCGTCGGCTACACCAAGCGCGCCGCCGGGCAGAAAGTCACGCTGGAGATCGACCAGCAGCAATGCGTCTCTGTGGTTCAGGCGCAGCGCATCGGTATTGTCCAGGTGAAGTCCATCGGTGGTGTACATGTGCTACCTCCCGGAAGGCTGGGCCGACAGATTGGATGGGCGGCATTGAACCCTCCTGCCTGTAAGCGTAGTGCATCTCACCGTTCCGGGAGGGGTGATCCGTCATGTCGGTCTAGGTGTAGAGGGTGATAGGGAGCCGTCCTCGGCCAGGATGGGTGAGTCGCTGGCGGTGGTGATTCGCGAGTTTTCCTGGCCGATTAACGAGTCGGTGGACGTTTTCGAATCTGATCGATTGTTCATCGTCCTCTGATCGGCGAGAATAGCGCACTTTCTAACCGATCCCGTGCCGGTCAGCAGCTTGCTGGCCGGCCAGCTTTGCCAATCTGGAAGACCCGAACCGATGTCACATCCTGTTCAGCGAGAAGTCGCCAAGCGGCGCACCTTTGCCATCATCTCCCACCCCGACGCCGGTAAAACCACCATTACCGAGAAACTGCTGTTGATTGGGCAGTTGATCCAGGTGGCCGGTACTGTCAAAGGGCGTGGTAGTGACCGGCACGCCACCTCCGACTGGATGAGCATGGAGCAGGAGCGTGGTATCTCAATCACCTCGTCGGTGATGCAGTTCCCCTACAAGGAGCGGATCGTCAATCTGCTCGATACCCCGGGACACGAAGACTTCTCCGAGGACACCTACCGCACACTGACCGCGGTGGATTCCGCATTGATGGTGGTCGATGGCGCCAAGGGTGTCGAGGAGCGCACGATCAAGCTGATGGAGGTGTGCCGGCTGCGCGACACACCGATCTTCTCCTTCGTCAACAAGCTGGACCGGGATATCCGTGATCCGATCGAACTGTTGGACGAGATCGAGGAGGTGCTGAAGATCGAAGCGGCACCGATCAACTGGCCGATCGCCTCCGGCAAGCGCTTCAAGGGTGTGTATAACCTCTATACCGATACCCTGCACCTGTTCACCCCGGGCATGGGGCATACCCTGGCCGAGGAAAAGCTGATTCGGGGGCTGGATTCGGACGAGGCGCGGACGCTACTGGATGACGAATACGAGGATTTCGCCGACGAGATCGAGCTGGTGCGCGGTGCCACCCACGAGTGGGATCAGCAGGCCTACCTCGAGGGCAGGCTGACACCGGTCTATTTCGGTACTGCTCTGGGCAACTTCGGTGTGCGCGAGATGCTCGACGATTTTGTCGACTGGGCACCGGCACCGCCGGCGCGTGGCACCGAAACCCGTGCGGTGGAATCCAATGAGGAGAAGTTCTCCGGTTTCGTCTTCAAGATTCAGGCCAACATGGATCCGAAACACCGTGACCGCATCGCCTTCATGCGTATCTGCTCCGGCTCCTATAGCCGTGGCATGAAGATGAAGCATGTGCGGATCGGCAAGGATGTGAAGATCGCCGATGCGGTGACCTTCCTCGCCGGTGATCGCGAAAACGTGGAGACCGCCTGGTCCGGCGATATCATCGGCCTGCACAACCACGGCACCATTCAGATCGGCGACACCTTCACCGAAGGGGAAGAGTTGAAGTTCACCGGTATTCCGCACTTCGCGCCGGAGATGTTCCGCCGCGTGCGACCGACCGACCCGCTGAAAATGAAACAGTTGCAGAAAGGTCTGCAGCAGCTGTCGGAGGAGGGCGCGGTGCAGTTGTTCCAGCCGATGAAAAACAACGATCTGATCCTCGGGGCTGTCGGCCAGCTGCAGTTTGAGGTGGTGGTATTCCGCCTCAAGGATGAGTACAAGGTGGAGTGTGTCTACGAGGGTGTCAGCGTGGCGACAGCTCGTTGGGTGGAGTGCAGGGATAACAAGATGCTGTCCGAGTTCGAGCGCAAGGCGTACGACAACCTGGCCTATGACGGTGCCGGACTACTCACCTATCTGGCGCCGACCCGCGTAAACCTGTCGCTGACCGAGGAGCGCTGGCCCGATATCGAGTTCCGCGCCACCCGGGAACACTGAGGAGGATCGCGGGTTGAGTTCGATGGTTGAGTAACGATCGCCGAGTGCCATACTGCCACTATGCTGATCGATACCCACTGCCATCTGGATTTTCCCATCTTTGACAGCTGGCGCGACCAGGCGTTGCGCCAGGCCTGCATCGCCAGTATCGGCGCCATCGTTGTGCCGGGCGTTACCGCGCGGCACTGGGTCAGGGTGCTTGACCTGACCTGTGGCAACAGCAGCGCTGTTCGCCTCTATCCAGCGCTCGGGCTTCACCCCTGCTTTATGTCCGAACACCGCCCCGAACATCTCGATCAACTGCGGACAACCGTTGTGGAGCATCGTGACCGGCTGGTGGCCATCGGCGAGATCGGTCTCGACTTTCAGCTCGAGCACTACGATGCACGAGCACAGACCGAGCTGCTGCAGGCTCAGCTTCTCATCGCGCGCGAGGCCGCGTTGCCGGTGCTGCTGCATGTGCGCAAGGCGCATGATCAGGTGTTAAAACTGCTGCGCCAGCTGCGCCTGCCGCGGGCCGGTATCGTGCACGCCTTTTCCGGCAGCGAGCAGCAGGCGCGGGAGTACGCGAAGCTCGGCTTCAAGCTCGGTTTCGGCGGCGCGATCAGTTATCCGAGGGCGACCAAGCTGCGCCGCCTGGCGGCCGAGTTGCCGCTGGAGTGGTTGGTATTGGAGACTGATGCCCCGGATATGCCGCTCAGCCGATGGCGCGATGAGCCAAACCAGCCGCTGCGTGTGGTCGAGGTGGCGCACATTATTGCCGAACTAAGGGCAACGACGGTTGAGCAGGTTGCACAGCAGACCTCCGCGACCGCACGGAAGCTGTTACAGCTGAATCACTCGTAAGGCTGCTTGCGGGTACGTTCCAACGCGCGCCAGGCCGTATCGGTCAGCTCGTTTGCAGGCAGGCGCAGGTAGCGGCTATCGCTGCCGACGGCGCTGGGTTGGTACTCACCACCGGGAGGGTTCATCAGCAGTCGGGCAAAGCTGAGCGGGTAGTTAGGTCCCCTAACCTCGGCGCCGTAAATTTTTTCGACTTCGGGCAGCACCGTCCGCGAATAGGCAACAATGACCAAGTCATGGCACAGCACTGAACTGCCCTGACAGAGTCGCAGTCGCTCGGTATCCAGGGTATAGAACTGGCCGATGGTGGGATCGCGCTGCAGCAGCTGGCTGTCGATACAGCCGCCCAGTGCTAGTGCCAGCAGCAGTGGTAATGTCCAACGTCGGGCCCTGTTCATTGCGCTTCCCTCTGTTACCGTGCCGTCGCTCAGCACATGTCCTTGTATGGATTGTCCAGATCCAGGCTGATCGGATTAGCATAGCCCGGCAGCTCTATCTGATGCTCGTTGATCGTAAGATCTTCGCCCGCCAGTACCTGGTGATCGTACAGGTAGGTGGGGCGTGACAGGCCGCGAATCGACTGTTGATCGTAGATGGCGGCGCGCTCGCGCACCGCTTCGCGGCGCTCGCGCCAGGCCTGCATGACCGCCTTGCCATGGCGGCGCTCGAGCAGCTGTTCGCCGATATGTGGGGCCAGAACGCAGGCGGTGGCGTTGTTGCCGCCGAAGCCCTTGGCATTGATCATCACCGAGTCCATTCCACTGCTACCGACCTGTTGGTGCGCGAGCGAAAAGTTGAGGTGGCTCCGGTGTACATCATCGGCAATCGCCGGGGTGGTGGTCAGGCCCGGAATATAACCGTAGCGCCAGGTGCCCAGCGCGGACATGATCTGGTCGCCACCGGCGGTGCCCTGTGAATGGCCGAGGTAGGCCTTGACCGCGGAAACCGTCCAGTCGCGAATATCGAACGCGCGTGCGATCTCGTTGATGACATGGGACTCGGTGACCCGATTCTGCGGTGTGCTGGTACCATGGGCCTGTACATAGCTGCGCTGGCGCAGGGATTCTTCTCCGAGCATGCTGCGTACCAGTGCGGCCGACTTACCCAGTGTCATGTAGTTGCCGATGCCGGGTGCCGAGATCGACTTTTTGTGACCATCGGCGTGGACAAATACATCGGGTACGCAGCCATGAATATCGGCGCCCAGCTCCAGCGCCAGATCGTCGCTCATCAGTACCAGGTACTGGCTGGATTCGCCGATGGTGAAGCCGCAGTTTTCGCCGAACGGGCGGCAGGCGCGGCGATAGTCGTCGTCGCTCAGACTGTCCAGTCCATCCAGTGCCGCCAACTGCTTGTCTTCGGCAAGGGCGCCCATGGCGCGGAAACCTTCGATCACTTCCGGGGTTACCGGCGCATCGGAGCCGCCGATCATCGCCAGTTTGCACTGGCCGCTGCGAATAGCGTCGACACCGCTCTTCAGGTTGTACAGGAAGGTAGCACAGGCACCCAGCGCGCCACCGGTGGTGCCCACGTTGCCCAGCAGGTAGGCGTTGATGAAGTCGGCCGGCATCTGCGCGTACCCCAGCGGCATCTGCTTGGAGGTGGTGCGCTTGCCGAGGGCGGGAAACTTGGTCAGCCCGCCAAAGCCGAAGTCGTCCAACTGGCCGATGGAGTTGCTGGCAAATACCGCAATCTGGTCCGGTGCCAGATGTTTGAGAATCTCATCGTAGGCGATACCGACCGAACTCAGCGCATCGGACGCCGCGTAGATCGCCATCTGCAGTCCGCGGGGGTGGTTACGTGACTGGTACAGTCGGCCCGGTTCGAAACCGGTGGGCAGCATGCCGGCGCTCTGGACCTGGGCCTCCTTGGTGTCATGGAAGATCAGGTCGCAGGAGCCCTGCACAACCACTTCGTACTGTCCACCCTCCACTTCGCTGATCTGCCAGTTATCGGGCAGTTGCGCCGGCAACTGGCGGCGACGCAGGCGGAAGCGCAGCTGACCATCGCTGCCTTCGATGCTCGCCGGACGGTTGAAGGTCACGGCGTGCACATCGAACCAGTCCTTATGGATGCGGCGGATCAGGGTGTTATCGCGCACGGCCGGTTCGATTGCAGTAGCCAGCTCTTCCGCGCTGATCTTGTCTCCGTCGGCGTTGAGATAACTGCCATCGCTGAAACTGGTCAGCCCCATCAGCACAGCAAGGTCCAGTAGGGTCTCCCGTCGCGAGTCACTGTCGAGCTGGTCCAGAATCAGGCGCCGATAGCCGTGATGAAAGGATGCTCGGCCGGCCGGGCTGATACCACCGAAACCGACGATGACAGGAAGCTGGGACAAGAGTTGACTCCTCGGACTGGAAAAGCGGATGCAGATGTTAGATAAAACTGAGCAGACCATATTTTATCGGGTGAAGGTCGCACTGGCCAGCATACAGAGCGCCCTATACCCTAATTAGGTCCGCTTAATCGCCGGTTAAGCTAAGCTGGACTAAATAGAATTCATCGGAACCTGGGTTGGCTTCGTCGGTCAGCTACAGGTCTTTTAGAAACACTTGAAGGAGTAACCTCATGAAGTACAAAACCGCAGTGGCATCGGCGCTATCGGTCGCGCTGCTCTCTGGATGTACGACGCTGGACCCCTACACCCAGGAGCAGAAAACCTCTCAGGCCACCAAGGGCGCGGGTATAGGCGCACTGGGTGGGGCGATTCTGGGTGCAGCGGTGGCCGGGAAAGGGGATCGTAACGAAGGGGCCCTGGCCGGTGCGCTGATCGGTGGAGCCGTGGGTGGTGGCATCGGCTACTACCAGGATCAGCAAGAGATGCGCTTGCGCCAGGAACTTGAGGGTACCGGGGTGCGTGTTGAGCGTGTCGGTGATGATATCCGCCTGATCATGCCAGGCAATATCACCTTTGCCACCGACAGCGACCGCATAGATACCGGTTTCTATCCGGTACTCGATTCCGTCGGCAAGGTGCTGATCAAGTTCGATAAGACCCAGATCGATGTCGAGGGCTACACCGATTCGACAGGCTCGTTCGAATATAACCAGCAGTTGTCCGAACGTCGTGCTGCTGCCGTGGCTCAATATCTTATGTCGGTCGGTGTGGATCGGTTGCGTTTAAACGCTCGCGGGTATGGTGAGCGCAACCCCATCGCCGATAACAGCAGTGCTGCCGGACGTGCCGTCAACCGGCGTGTCGAGGTACGGATTCGCGGTACCCAACGCTAGCCGCCGACAGCGCTGCAGGGGGAGTCTTAGTCAGCGGTGAAGCGCCATATCGATGGGTGTTCGAACTGCGTTAAAAAGCGCTCCTCCAGCGACAGGATATCGGTCGCCGTCAACTTGCCCTGTCCGGTGATCAGCACCGGATAGGGCTTGCCACCAAACAGACCGCGAAGGGGTTGATCGTCCGCGTGATCCAGTGACAGCTGTCCCAGCGCGTCCCCCGCGGCCAGCGCCGAGGCGAGCTTCAGTGAGATGACCGCGTGTCCATGTGGCGCGTATTTCAACAGGCGGAAACCGCTGTCCACGTCTGGTCCCAGATAATCCCTGTACGGCCCGGATGCAGCGGCGGCGGAGTGCATCTCCAGAATCTCGATGCCGATGTTGTCCGTGCCCAGCGGGGCTGCCCAGGCACCGCCTCTCAGATGCAAGTTGTAATGCTTGTCTAACCGGGCGTTGTAGTCGCTGAGCATGGCGACAAAGGCTTCGACGATGCCCAAGGCTTCCTCGGCTGTTGCAGGCTCAGCCAGGAAAATGATCTCATCTCCGGCTACCCGCCAAACCCTCAGTTCCGGGATATGTTCGGCCTCGGCGAAGGCAAGGGCCAGCTTGCCCATGAGCACCAGTGGCACTTCGCGAAAAAACGCCACGAAAGGCTCCAGCCACTCAGGAGTCGAGCCCCCGTTGCTGTGTGCCTGTTTATATTCCGTGGAGCCGGCAATGTCGGCTGACAGCAGTAGGAGGGATCGCTCTGTCATACTGTCTCCTGGGTAGGACTGCCGGCGGTTGCCGGCAATCCTATGATTTATAGCGCAGCGCTCTCCTCGAGTCGATCAAACATACCCAACAGTTTTTGCAGGCGCTCGTCGGTCTCAGCGGCTTCCTGCTTGAGCCCATCGCGTATCTGACGCAAATCGCTGATCTCAAGGCGCAGGGTTTCAACCTCCTCAATCAGCGAGTCCAGTTTGTTTTCCAGCTCGGCAAAGATTTCGTTCGACATGGTGTTTCCTTTTACAGCGGACAGATTGGCGGACGCAGCCTAAGAGCGGTCGTGCTCACTGTCAATGGCGCGCGCACCTAGCGGGAGATGACGATGTCGTCGCGCTGTATATTGTGGGTCAGACTGTCGCCGGCCATGCGACCGCGAGCCATGCCGGGCTGTACCAGATCCAGGGTCAGGACTTCATAGGTATCGCTGAGTTCCGAGTAGGCGCGCATCTGGTCGTCGTAGTGGGTCAGGCGTCGATAGATGCTCAGTTGGTCGCCTTTTTTGAAACCTTGACGACTGCCGGCATCGATCCAGATCTGGTCACCCTGGGTACGTGTGATGCGGGTGGCGAAGGGTTCGCAGCGCAGGCGCGAGCCGAGCCAGGCACTGATCTCCTGCGCCAGTTTACGGGTACTCTGGCCGTAATCCTGCTGCCAGAACAGGGCGGTGGCAAAGCCGGTGCGCTCCTCGCGCGGGCGGGTCCAGCGCCCCTCGGTGGAGAATGCCTTCTGCTCCAGCAGTTCACCGCTGAGTCCATCGTAGAGGAAGAGATCCAGGCTCAGGTTGCGCAGGTGGCGCTGGCTGGCGTAGTCGGCCTGGTTGTACAGGTCGGCGAGGATGTTGGGCTCTCGGGGGCCGACTGGGCTGCGCATCGACATGTCGCGGATTACGCCGGCCAGGATAAACTGGCTGCGCAGCAGTTCGCTGTTCTGCAGCGCGTTGCTTACCCGGCCCTCGGGGAGCCGTGTGGCTGGGGCGGTGGCCGGGTTGGCAACCAGATTCAGTGAGGTGAGCTTGAGCGTTTCAAGCGCTTTCTCGTTCTCCAGCAGATCGGCGATCAGACCCGGCAGTTGCGACTGGATCGTCCCTAGGTCGCCGGCGCTGGCCTGGCTCGGCGTGAGCAGAGGGAAGCTGGTCAGGGCAAGGCTCTTGCGGTAACTCAGCGGTGCCAGCCCCGACTCGCAGCCCTGCTCTACGTACACATCGGCCTGAATACGCACGAACAGCAGCTGGCCCTGTATCCACTCATCGAGCGTCTTGACGTTGCGGACATCGCCCAGTGCCCGAAGCTCTATCGTGTCGACATCCAGGACGCCATTAGCGATCTCCTGGGTTGCCGATATATAGGCAGCGCTCTGCAGAGCCGCGGCCTGGCTGGCGTCGGCTATCGCCTTGCGGCGGGCGCTCTCGACATCTCCGTTGACGATGGCAGCACTACCCTCGGCTACAACTTGAAGCGCGTGTGCGGGCAGCGCAATGAAGAACAGGGTTAGAAGCAGAAGGTGGCGAAGAGTGCTCAACATAAAGGGCAATCGACCGATACACATACAGAAGTTCAGGAATGTAGCATACCCCGGCGCTGTGCGCAGTGGTCGTCAGTGATCTTCGGGGCTTGGGGGTGCGCGGGTTGCCGTGATAGATTGGCGCGGGTGAAACAGGGGAATTGACGTTGATGAAGAGAACTCTGCTTGTCTCGCTGCTGTTGGCCGCTATTGCAGGATGTGCGGCAAACCGCGATGAGCCGCAAGCTGTGCAGGTTGAAAGTCTGGGACCCGTGGCGGTGCAGCAGGTGGAAGCCTTGATCGCTGCTGCGGGGCAGACCGGCAGTCGTGCCGAGCGCGCGGGGTATCCCGCCGACCTCGCGCAGGTCGGGGCGCAACCCAATGGTTTCGATCCTGTGAGCGAAGCGGTACGGCAGATGGCGGATCAACTGGCGCAGGGGTTGGATGAGAATCGCGTACGGCGGCTGCCGATGGCGATCCTGCAGTTTCACGAATTGGTTGAGCGTGAGCGGGTAGGTTCCCTGGGCGAGCGCTTGAGTGACGGATTTATCTTCCAATTGGAGCACCTCGGGTATAACTTGGTCGACTATCGCGCGGTCAGCCTGACCACGACGGCCAAGCAGGAGCCGGACCCCGGTTCCCTCTCCCTGCTGCGCAGTCGTAACCGGATCTATTTCGTGTTGACCGGTACTTACGCGGTGCAGCCGGAGGGGTTGGTGGTCAACGCCCGGGTGCTGGATACCACGACCCGTCAGGTGCTCGCTTCGGCGCAGTCGCATATTCCGTTGAATCGGCTGGAGGGCGCCTGGCCCGGCTATGATCCGCTGCGTGCCGCCGATACGGGGATGATCATTGAGAACCGCCAGGGGCCGGCCGGCATGTAATCGCCATTGGATCGGGAAGAGAAGGTCTTTGAAAACGCTGAAACCACTACTGCTGCTGATCTGTCTTGGTCTGCTCTCGGGCTGCGAGACGGTGGCGCATACCTTTACCGCTACGGTGGATGCGCTGCCTGACGTGAAACGTACGCCCAGAGTCGAGGAGAACGTTGAGCCGAACTGGGTCAGTGCCACCGGTTATGCGCCGATCAGTCTGCAGCCTGGAGAGACCCAGCAGCAGAAGATGCTGATGGCGATGCGGGCATCGAAGCTGCGGGCGTACCAGGAGTTGGCCGGCATCATCCATGGCCAGTACCTGTTCGGTACCACTCAGGTCGAGGAGATGGTACTGCAGAATGACCGTTTCAGGAGTTCTGTGGCCGGTATCGTGCGCGGTGCGCGGGTAGTCAAAAGCTACCCGGTGCAGGATGATGTGTATGCCACCGTACTGGAAGTAGACCTGAACAGGGTTCAGCGCGCTTGGGTGATCAGCAACGACTAAGCCCTGCCGCTTTCGCTTACTCTTTGGGTTGGTTTTGTTCGAACGCCGCTAGCTGCTCCGCTGTGGCTTCCCGTTGGTATTTCTCTTTCCACTGTGCGTAGGGTTCGCCATAGACGATCTCCCGCGCCTGCTCGTAATCGACGGACTCACCACGCTCGGCGGCTTCGGCCGAGTACCACTTCGACAGGCAGTTACGGCAGAAGCCGGCCAGGTTCATCAGGTCGATGTTCTGCACATCCTTGCGCGCATCCAGATGGGCCAGCAGGCGACGCAGCACGGCTGCTTCGATTTCGGTACGGGTCTGGTTATCCATATCGGATTCCTCTTATTGGCTGTGCTGCACGTGCTGGTCGAGCTGATGGCAGATCGCCTGCTGCAGTTTCTGGCACAGTTCCGGATCGCTGATCGGCTGATCGTTACGGTCGGTGATGAAGAAAAAGTCCTCTACCCGTTCGCCGACGTTGGCGATCTTGGCTTTGCGCAGGGTAATGCCGAATTCGACGAAAATCTGGCCGATGCGCGCCAACAGGCCGGGGCGGTCGGCGGTGATCACTTCGAGTACGGTCTGCTGCAGGGTGGGATCGTTGCTGATCAGCACCCGGGTCTTGGTGGCAAAAGCCTTGAGCTGTCGCGGCACCCGTCGCTGCACGATATCGGGGTAGTCTTCCGGGTGGCTCAGCTCTTCGATCAGCCGCTGGCGGATAGTGTTCAGGTAGTCCGGGTTGTCCGACAGGGGCAGGTTGTCTTCGGTCAGCACGGTATAGTTATTCAGTGCATAGCCGTTGTCGCTGACGATGATGCGAGCGTCCTGCACGCTCAGGTGCAGCTGGTCGAGGGTTGATACGGTGGCCGCGAACAGGTGCGGTTCGTCATGTGTATAGATGAAGATCTCGGTAGCACCTTCATGGCTGCGGAAGGAGGTTTTCTCCAGCGTGATCAGCGGAGTGTTGGTCTCGCGGTGCTCGAGAATGGCCTGGGTATGGTTGGCGATCGAACGCGGGTCTTCGCGCAGAAAATAGTCGTCGCCCAGCCCTTCCCAGAGCGCATGTGTCGATTCGGCATTCACTCCTTTCCGAGACAGTGCTTGCAGCGCTTCATGCTGAGCCTGTTCGATCCGTTCCGCCTTATTCAGCGGATTCTCCAGCCCGCGTCGCAAGGCTCGCTTGGTCTCCATATAGAGCTGGCGCAGCAGACTGGCGCGCCAGCTGTTCCACAGCGTATGGTTGGTGGCGTTGATGTCGGCCACGGTGAGCACGTACAGGTAGTCCAGATGGATAATATCGCCCACCTGCTCGGCGAAAGTATGGATCACCTGTGGGTCTGAGAGGTCCCGCCGCTGGGCGGTCATCGACATCTTCAGGTGGTTGCGCACCAGCCAGGCGACCAACTGGGTGTCCCATTTGCCGATATGGTGGCGTTCGCAGAAGGCGATGACGTCGTCCGATCCCAGCTCCGAGTGATCCCCGCCGCGCCCCTTGGCGATATCGTGGTAGAGGCCGGCGATATAGAGCAGCTCGATCTTCGGCAGGTGGTTGACCACCCGATGCGCCACCGGGAAGGTGTCGCGATGGTCGCGGTGGCGGAACTGGCGCATCTTCTGGATCACCTTCAGCGTGTGCGCATCGACGGTGTAGATGTGGAACAGGTCGTGCTGCATCTGGCCGACGATGCGGCCGAACTCCGGCAGGTAGCGCCCGAGTATGCCATAGCGGTTCATTCGCTTGAGTTCCGTGGATACCCCGTCTTCCGAACGCAGCAACTCCATAAACAGCGAGGTGTTGCGGATATCGTTACGGAAATTGTCATCGACCAGGTGGCGATGGTCGCGGATCAGGCGGATGGTGGAGGCACGTACCCCTTTGATGTCGCGGTGCTGCGCCATGATCACGAACAGCTCCATTAGTGCGAAGGGGTGGTGCTCGAACACCTTGTCGTGCGTAACCTCCAGATAGTCGTTGTGGACCTGAAAGCGGCTGTTGATCGGTCGTATATGCTGCTGCTCTTCGGCGCGCAGGATCACCTCGTCGAAGTACTGCAGCAGCATGTCATTGAACTCTGACATCGCCTTGGCGACGCGATAGTACTTGCTCATGAACTGTTCGACGGCCAGTGCGCCCTTGTCGTCTTCGTACTTGAAGAACTCGGCCAGTGAGCGCTGGTGGTCGAACAGCAAACGGTCTTCCCGGCGGTTGCTTATCATGTGCAGTGCATAGCGCACCGTCCAGAGGTAGAGTTCGCCGTTGTTCAGTGCCTCCAGCTCCGACTCGGTCAGGAAACCGTGATCCACCAGGTCACGAATATAGGTGGCGCCGAAGTGGCGTTTGGCGACCCAGCCGATGGTCTGCAGGTCGCGCAGTCCGCCGGGGGAGGTTTTCAGGTTGGGTTCCAGGTTGTACTCGGTGTTGTTGGTGCGTTCGTGGCGTTCGGCCTGCTCGGCGAGCTTGGCGCGGAAAAACTCCTTGTCGGTCCAGGCGCCCTCCGAGGTGACCCGTTCATACATCGTCTCCTGCAGCTGTGGATTGCCGATAAGGGTGCGGGACTCGATCAGATTGGTGGCGATGGTGATATCGTTGCGCGCCTCCTGGTAGCACTCCTCAATGGTACGCACGCTGGAGCCTATCTCCAGACCGATATCCCAGAGCAGAGTCAGAAAACGGCTGATACTCTCTTCGAAACTGGTTGGCTCGACACCGTCGATCAGGATCAGGATATCCACGTCCGAGTAGGGGTGTAGCTCGCCGCGGCCATAGCCGCCGACCGCCACCAGTGCGACCCGGTCTTGATCCGGCCAGTCGAAGCGGGTCCAGGCCTGGGTCAGGATCTGGTCGAGCACCCAGGCGCGGCCATACACCAGATGGCGGATATCCTCGCCGTTGCGAAACGCCTCGTTCATTGCCGCCATCGAGCTGCGCAGGGCGGTTTTCAGCGTCTTGATGGTCGCTTCCTGCGCAAGCGTTCGATGCAGATTATCGACATCGAGGTAACGGGAAAAATGCTCGGTGGACAGAAAGCTGGTGGACATGCGACTGGGTTCTCTATGTTTTCGGCTGGGGCTGAGGATCAGATCGTCTCGTCGGCGCGTAGCGTCAGGACCTCATAGCCGTCAGCGGTCACCAGAATGGTGTGTTCATACTGTGCCGACAGGCGACGGTCGGCGGTTTCGACGGTCCAGCCGTCACGCTTGTTCAATTTCACATGGCGCTTACCGGCGTTGATCATCGGTTCGATGGTGAAACACATCCCCTCTTCGAGCACCTCGCCGGTGCCGGCGCGGCCGTAGTGCAGTACCTGAGGGTCCTCATGGAACTCGCGACCGATGCCGTGGCCGCAGTACTCGCGTACCACCGAATAATGATTGGACTCGGCGTACTGCTGAATCACCTGGCCGATATCGCCGAGACGTGCGCCTGGGCGTACCAGCTTTATCCCCATGTACAGGCACTCCTGAGTGATTTCGCACAGGCGTTGAGCATGCGGGGCGACATCGCCGACGTAAAACATCATGCTGGTATCGCCGTGGTAACCATCTTTGATCACCGTGATATCCAGGTTGACGATATCGCCCGACTTGAGCTTCTTGTCGCCGGGGATGCCGTGGCAGACAACCTGGTTGATCGAGGTGCAGATCGACTTGGGAAATCCGTGATAGTTCAGCGGGGCGGGGATCGCTTTCTGCTCATTGACTATATAGTTGTGGCAGATTCGATCCAGTTCGTTGGTGGTGACTCCGGGAACGACGCTGGGCGCGATCATCTCCAGCACTTCGGCGGCCAGGCGGCCTGCAACGCGCATCTTTTCAATCTCGTCCGGGGTCTTGATGGTGATACTCATAGGGCTCCGCTGATTCCGGTTGTGTCGGCGGCGGCTTTCGCCGCACGGGGACGATAGATTGTAGCCAAAAAACACTCGGCTGAGAAAGGTGACTTCAATCCCCGCATGGTTTGTGGTATAAAAGCGCTCCCAAAAATCCGCCTTGGACTTAGTCTAGGGCATTAATACAACACACACATTCCGACACGCCGCTCCTGGGTGCCGCGTATTGCGGTTGGACGGTGGGGGATGTGGAGGTTTAAACCCGTTCAGAGGAACTTTATAAATGGCTAAAGTAAATATGCGTGACCTGCTCAAGGCAGGTGTTCATTTCGGTCACCAGACTCGCTACTGGAACCCCAAGATGTCTCAGTACATCTTTGGTGCGCGCAACAAGATCCATATCATCAACCTCGAGCACACCCTGCCGGCAATGAACTCTGCGCTGGATGTTGTGAAGGGTATGGCTTCGAACAAGAACAAGGTTCTGTTTGTTGGTACCAAGCGTGCGGCTTCCAAAGTGATCAAAGAGGAAGCGGTTCGCGCTGGCATGCCTTACGTCAACCACCGCTGGCTCGGCGGCATGCTGACCAACTACAAGACTATTCGTCAGTCTATTCGTCGTCTGCGTGAGCTGGAAACTCAGTCTCAGGATGGCACCTTTGACAAGCTGACCAAGAAAGAGGCGCTGATGCGCACTCGTGAAATGGAAAAGCTGGAACTGTCTATCGGTGGTATCAAAGAGATGGGCGGCCTGCCGGACGCGCTGTTCGTGATCGATGTTGATCACGAGCGTATCGCTGTCAACGAAGCCAACAAGCTGGGTATCCCTGTTATCGGTATCGTTGATACCAACAGCAACCCGGACGGCATCGATTACGTTATCCCGGGTAACGACGATGCGCTGCGTGCGATTCAGATCTACGCTCAGTCCGTGGCGGATGCCTGCGTCGAAGGCGCTGGTGATGGCGCTAGCGACAAGAGCGAATTTGTAGAAGTTGAAGAGCAGAACGCGGCCGAGTAATCGGGCTGTCAAACGCTGTTACTAAGCTTGAGCGATTCGTAAAGGGGAGCCTGGCTCCCCTTTTTTGGATTCAGATTAAACGCGATTATTTTTGAGGGGTAACCGACATGGCGAACATCTCCGCAGCAATGGTGAAAGAACTGCGCGAGCGCACAGGTCTTGGCATGATGGAGTGCAAAAAAGCACTGGTCGAAGCCGAGGGTGATATCGAAAAAGCGATCGATGATCTGCGTAAATCATCCGGTATGAAAGCTGCCAAAAAAGCCAGCCGTGTTGCTGCTGATGGTGTGGTTGCATTCAAGGTGTCTGACGACAACAGCTACGCCGTTGTGGTCGAAGTGAACTCCGAGACCGACTTCGTCGCTCGTGATGACAACTTCCTGGGCTTCGTCGACAAAGTGCTGGCAAAGGCGTTCGCCGACAAGCAGACCGACGTTGCCGCGCTGATGGCCGGTGATCTGGAATCTGCCCGTGAAGCGCTGGTGCAGAAGATCGGAGAAAACATCTCCGTTCGTCGCGCGCTGCTGGTTGAAGCTCCGGTTGTCGATGGCTACGTCCACAGCAACAAGCGCATCGTATCTCTGGTGGCCCTGACCGGCGGTGAGGCCGAGCTGGCGCGTGATATTTCCATGCACGTTGCCGCGGTTAACCCGCGTGTGGCCAAGCCGGAAGATATGCCGCAGGAAGAGATGGATCGTGAAAAAGAGATCATCATGGCTCAGCCGGATATGGACGGTAAGCCGCAGGAGATCAAGGAAAAGATGGCGGGCGGTCGTCTGAAGAAGTTCCTGTCCGAGAACAGCCTGGTCGAGCAGCCGTTCGTCAAGAACCCGGAGCAGACCGTTGGTCAGCTGGTGAAAGCTGCCGGTGCTGATCTGGTTTCCTTCGTACGTGTCGAAGTCGGCGAAGGTATCGAAGTCGAGAAGAAAGACTTCGCTGCAGAGGTTGCTGAACAGCTCAAGGGCTGATCGGCAACTGGCAGGCTGCGCATCGCGCAGCCTGCGTTCATGTTTTACACTCTGTTACATCCCCTCTTTGGAGAATCCACCCATGCCTCCTACCGATAAACACGCAAAATATAAACGTATCCTGCTGAAGCTCAGTGGCGAAGCGCTGATGGGCGAGGAAAACTTCGGTATCGATCCGAAGGTGCTCAACCGCGTCGCGCTGGAAATCGGGCAGCTGGTCGGTATCGGTGTGCAGGTGGGGATGGTGATCGGTGGTGGCAACCTGTTTCGCGGCGCCGCGCTGAGTGCAGCGGGGCTGGATCGCGTAACCGGTGATCATATGGGGATGCTGGCCACGGTGATGAATGCATTGGCCATGCGTGAGGCGCTTGAGCGGTGCAATATTGCTACCCGCGTTATGTCGGCAATCCCGATGAGCGGTGTGGTGGATCATTACGATCGCCGTAATGCGATGCGCTACCTTAGCCAGGGAGATGTGGTAATCTTTGCCGCCGGAACCGGAAATCCCTTCTTTACCACCGACTCCGCCGCCTGTTTGCGTGGCATCGAGGTTGAAGCGGATGTGGTGCTCAAGGCAACCAAGGTGGATGGTGTGTTCACCGCTGATCCGATGAAGGATCCCAAGGCGGAGCGATATACCCACCTGAGCTTTGACGAGGTGTTGGAAAAGCAGCTCGGCGTCATGGATATGACGGCTATCTGTTTGACGCGCGACCATAATATGCCGGTTCGCGTATTTAACATGAATAAGCATGGGGCGCTTGTGAATCTCGTGGTTGGCGGGAACGAGGGTACCCTGATTGACTGTGGCCCGGCCGCTGGAGAATAAGATGATCCGTGAGATAGTGTCAGACGCCGAAGTGCGTATGAAGAAAAGTATTGAGTCGCTGACCGAACAGTTCAAAAAGATCCGCACCGGACGTGCGACTCCGGCGATTCTGGATGCCGTTCAGGTCTCCTACTATGGCTCGTTGGTGCCGATTCAGCAGGTGGCCAATATCACGGTTGAAGATGCACGCACGCTGATGATCAATCCCTGGGAGAAGAAGATGGTCCCGGAGATTGAGAAGGCGATCATGAAGTCCGACCTCGGTTTGAATCCGGCCACCAGTGGTGATGTGATTCGTGTGCCGATGCCGGCGCTGACCGAAGAAACCCGTAAGGGGTATATTCGCCAGGCTCGTCTGGAGGCGGAGAATGCGCGCGTCGCGATCCGTAACATCCGTCGTGATGCCAATGGTGACTTCAAGGATCTGCTCAAGGAGAAGGAGATCACTGAAGACGAAAATCGTCGCGGTGAAGATCAGATTCAGAAGCTCACCGATAAATTTGTGGGTGAAGTCGATGCGCTGCTGGCGCAGAAAGAAACCGATCTGATGGAAATCTGACGCAGCATCGGGCGGCACGCAGGTGTCGCCCGTCTGTTCGGCCTGCCCATGTCTGAAACCACTAGGCTTATCCTCCCTGAGGGGAAAACACCGCCGCGCCATATCGCCATCATCATGGATGGCAACAACCGCTGGGCGAAAGAGCGACGCAAGGCGGCGCTCTCCGGCCATAAGGCGGGGGTCAATAGCGTCCGTCAGGTGATCGAAGGCTGTATCGAGAGCGGTGTCGAAGTGCTGACGCTGTTTGCATTCAGCAGCGAAAACTGGCGGCGTCCAGCTCTGGAAGTGCGCGGCCTGATGGAGTTGTTTCGAATCGCACTCGATCGCGAAACAACCAAGCTGCTGAAAAATAATATCCGACTTCGCATTGTCGGTGATCGCAGTCGATTCAGCGAGGATCTGCAGAAGCGCATCGCCAAGGCCGAGGAGCTGACCGCTGCTTGCACCGGGCTGCAGTTGAACGTGGCCGCGAACTATGGCGGGCAATGGGATATCGCCCAGGCCGCACGTCGGATCGCAGAGGCGTGTGTGCGCGGCGATCTGGCGCCGGAACAGATCGATGCTGATTTGTTCGATCGCTATACCTGCCTTGCCGACCTGCCCAAGCCAGATCTCTGCATCCGTACTGCTGGCGAACAGCGCATCAGTAACTTCCTGATCTGGCAGTTTGCCTATACCGAATTCTACTTTTCGCCGCTGTACTGGCCCGATTTCGGCAAGGTTCAGGTGCAGGAAGCGATCCTGAGCTTCTGTACCCGCGAGCGTCGCTTTGGTAAGACCAGTGAGCAGTTGGAGGCGGAAAAGGGATGATCAAACAGCGACTGCTGACGGCGCTGGTACTCGGTGTGATCGTGCTTGTCGGAGTGTTTCTGCTGCCGCTACAGGGGTTCGCCCTGGGCTGTGCTTTTGTCATGCTGCTGGCGGCGTTGGAATGGGCCAATCTCGGTACCTTGAATGGCGCTGCAAAATGGCTTTACGCTTTCGCTATCGTGGGGCTGATCGCGCTTGTCTACTTTCTACTGCCCGAAGCGCTGGATGTCTGGTTGCTTGCGGGAGCGGGGGGGTTCTGGCTGTGGGGTTGTTATCTGATCCTGAGCTATCCTTCGCGCCTGGGCTTTTCTGCTCGCCCAGCCAAGCTGCTGATCGGTGTTGCCGTCGTTGTGCCCACCTGGGTAGCGTTGGTGGCGTTGAAGGCGCTGCCGCAAGGGAACTTCGCGTTGCTGATGCTGCTGTTGCTGGTGTGGGGGGCCGACACCGGGGCTTATTGCGCCGGCAAGCTGTTCGGCCGACACAAGTTGATCCCCGAAGTCAGTCCTGGAAAGACTATCGAAGGGTTGGCAGGTGGGGTGCTGACCTGCCTGTTGATCGGTGCGATTGCCGGTGTGTGGCGCGAACTTCCGGCCCCAGCGCTGGTCTACCTGATGGCATTGTCCTTGCTGACCTGTCTTGCTGCCGTATTTGGCGATCTGTTTGAGAGTATGTTCAAGCGAGAGCGCGGTATCAAGGATAGCGGACGATTGCTGCCGGGGCATGGTGGGATTCTCGATCGTATCGATAGTCTGACTGCCGCGGCGCCGATTTTTATGTTGGGTCTATATTGGGCGCCGGCTATCTGATTCCCCGAGGTGGGTTGTTATGGGCATAGTGCAGACGCTGCTAGCAACAATTGTGACCCTTGGTCTGCTGGTCACGATTCATGAGTGGGGCCATTTCTGGGTTGCCAGACGCTGCGGTGTGCGTGTGCTGCGGTTTTCTGTCGGTTTTGGTAAGCCGCTGTGGCTGCGCAAGGGGCGCGACGGCACCGAGTATGTGGTGGCGGCCATCCCTCTGGGTGGCTATGTGCGCATGCTGGATGAGCGTGAGGGGGAGGTGCCGGAGGCGCTTCGCCACCAGGCGTTCAATAATAAGCCGATCTTGCAGCGGATGGCGATTGTTGCCGCGGGCCCCGTGGTCAACCTGCTGTTTGCTGTATTGGCATACTGGTTCCTGTTCGTTTGGGGCGTGACCTCGGTTGTGCCAGTGGTCGGCTCGGTGCAGAGCGACTCGTTGGCGGCTCAGGCGGGGCTGCCCGCCGGTGTCGAGCTGCTGGAGGTCGACGGCCATAGTGTGCAATCCTGGGATGAGGTTAATCTGCGCCTGGCCGCCCGGGTCGGCGAGAGCGGAACTCTGCAGTTGGTGGCGGGTGAACCGAAACGAGGATTGGCACAAAGCTATCAGGCCAGACTCGATCAATGGACCGTGGATCTGGAAAAGGAGTCGCCGATCTCGGCATTCGGCATTCGGCCCTACCGGCCTGAGGTGCCAGCCATCATCGGTTCCCTATCTGAGGGCGGGGTGGCAGAAGCGTCGGGTTTGAGGGTCGGTGACAGGGTCGTGGCCATAGATGGTGAGCCTGTTGGTGACTGGGTCGAGCTGGTCGAGGTGATCCGCAGTTCTCCTCACCGCAGCCTGACGTTTGAGGTGCTGCGCGAAGAGCAGGCGCAGGTGCTTGACATGACACCGGCTGAACGCGTCGACGACAGTGGCCAGCGATACGGTTTTATCGGCGCCGGTGTGGAAGCTGTCGAGTGGCCGCCAGAGATGATCCGTGATCTGCAATATGGCCCAGTCGAAGCGGCTTGGGTTGGGCTGCAAAAAACCGGGCAGATGATCGGTCTGATTCTTGATTCCATCGGCAAGATGATTGCCGGTGCCATCTCGGTAAAAAACTTGAGTGGCCCGATAACCATTGCTAAAGTGGCGGGGGCTTCGGCGGCCTCCGGCCTTGAGTCTTTCGTCAGTTTCCTCGCCTATCTGAGTATTAGCCTCGGCGTGTTGAACCTGCTGCCGATCCCGATGCTCGATGGCGGACACTTGCTGTATCAGTTCATAGAGCTGGTGCGCGGACGGCCGGTAAGCGAAAGAGTACAGATGCTGGGCTTGCGTCTGGGCATGGCAATGTTGCTGAGTCTGATGGCGCTGGCCATTATCAATGACATCGCCAGGCTCTGATCGCCCCCAACCCGAATTCATTATACGGAAATTAAGACCTGCAGCATGAAACGTAAGCTGGGATTGTTACTTGTATCTGTTCTATGGGTGGTTCAAGCATACGCGGCTGAATTTCCGTTCACAGTCAACGACATACGCCTAGAGGGGTTGCAGAGAGTTGAGCCCGGTCTGGTGTTTCGTTACTTTCCCGTCAATGTCGGTGATCGCCTGACTCAGCAGCGCCTGTCCGATGCGACACGGGAGCTGTTCGCGTCTGGCTATTTTGACGATGTGGATATTCTCCGTGACGGCGATGACCTGATTCTGAGCCTGCATGAGCGACCCTCCCTGGCACTGATTCGGATTGAGGGCAACAAGTTCATCAAGGAAGAGGCGCTGCGCGACGGTCTCAAACAGTCAGGCGTTCAGGAGGGTGACGTGTTTCGCCGCTCCGCGGTGGACCAGATCCGTCTCGACCTGCTGCGTGTTTATGTCGGCCAGGGTCGCTACGGCGCCGATATTAAAACCGAAGTGGAGTCTCTGTCCGGTAACCGTGTGGCGCTCAACGTCAACATTACCGAAGGGCGAGAGGCGACGATTCAGCATATCAATATTGTTGGCAACACCCGGTTTTCGGATGACGAATTGACCGAACTGTTCTCGCTGAAGTTGCCCAACTTCTGGACCTTCTACACCAAGAGCGATCGCTATTCGCGCGAAAAGATGTCGGGTGACCTGGAACGCCTGCGCTCCCACTACATGGATCGCGGCTATATCAATTTCGACATTGAGTCGGCCCAGGTTTCCATTACACCGGATAAGAAGCATGTGTATATCACTATCAATATCCACGAGGGTGAACGGTTCAGTGTCGCCGACGTCAGCGTGGCCGGTGATCTGGTGGTGCCACGTGAGGAGTTGGAGGCACTGTTCAGGCTTAAGAGTGGTGATACCTTCTCCCGCCAGGCAATGACGCAGACCCAGGAAAACTTGGTCCGTCGGCTTGGTGATGAAGGCTATATGTTTGCCAACGTAAGCCCTGTGCCCGAGGTACACGATGATGGCACTCTGTCCGTGCGCTATTACATTGAGCCGGGAAAACGGACCTATGTTCGCCGGATCAGTATTCGCGGCAATACGCTGACCTCAGATGAGGTGGTACGTCGCGAACTGGAACAGATGGAAGCGGGGATCGCCACAACTGAAGAGATCGAGCGCTCCAAGGCTCGGCTGGAGAAAACCGGCTATTTCAAGAGCGTCAATGTGGAGACGCGACCGGTACCGGGAACCGACGACCAGGTCGATCTGGAGTATACCATTGAGGAGCAACCGTCAGGTCAGTTCACGGCCAGTATCGGATTCTCCGATAGTGAAGGTATTATCTTCCAGTTGGGTATCGAACAGGACAACTTCCTGGGTACGGGGCGTAAGTTCGGTTTCAATCTGTCCAACAGCTCTACACTGACCGAATATAGTTTTAACTACACCAATCCCTATTACACCGTCGATGGGGTGAGCCGCGGGTTCAACGCCTACTACCGTGAGCGGGATTTCGATGAGGATGATGTCAGCTCCTACACTACCAACGAGATCGGTGGTGGGGTGAACTTCGGTTACCCGATCAATGATTATCAACGCCTCAGCTTCGGTCTGGGGGTGGATCTGACCGAAATTAATCTTTATGCGGATACTGCCGATCTGATCAAGGACTTTGTGGCGGACGAGGGGGATAACTATCTCACCTACAACCTGAACGTCGGCTGGAGCGATAACCACCTCAACAGGGGGTTCTTCCCCTCTAGGGGTTATGCGCAGGGCGTCAGTTTTGATCTGGCGGTACCGGGCAGCGACCTGACCTACTACCGTACCAACTACAACGTGAAGTGGTATCAGCCGATCGATGACAATGAGGTCTGGATCGCGAGTCTCAGGGGTCGGGCTGGCTTCGGTGACAGTCTGGGCGACAATGAGTACCCCTTTTATCGCCACTTCTACGCCGGTGGCTTGAAGAGCGTGCGTGGTTACAGCAACAACTCGCTTGGTCCCACCGACGGCGGCTCCGACGACGATCCATTCGGCGGCAACGTGCTGTTGACCGGCAGCGCTGAGTTTATCTTCCCGACGCCGTTCGTTGGTGACAAGAGTGCCTGGCGCACACTGGTGTTTCTGGATGCCGGTAACGTGTTCTCTACCGACTGCAAAACCGGTCAGAAAAACTGTGCCGATGGCGTCGATCTTGGTGAGCTGCGCTACTCCACAGGCTTGGGACTCAGTTGGCTGACACCCATAGGACCGCTGTCGATTGCGCTTGCAATGCCACTGAATGATGGTCCCGACGACGATACCGAGATATTCCAGTTTGCGCTGGGCCAGACTTTCTAAGGAGAGATTATGAGACGACTCACGACCCTGCTGGCAGCTGCGGCCCTGCTGGTCAGTGTGCAGGCCAATGCAGGTAAGATCGTTGTACTGGATGTACAGCGTGCGCTGCTTAGCTCCAACGCGGCCAGTGACTTTCGCAAGCAGTTGCAGGAAGAGTTTGCTGATGATGAAAAGCAGCTGGTAGATCTTGAGAAGCAGGCTCGCGTACTGCAGGAGAAACTGCAGAAAAATGCAGGGCTGAGCTCCGATGAGGAAGTGAAACAGCTGCGTTTGCAGTTCCAAAAAGCGTTCGGAGAGTACCAGCGACGCGGACAGGAGCTGCAGCAGCAGCGTGCGCAGAGAGAGCAGGTGTTTATTGGCGAGATGAAGCCGCGACTGGATGAGATTATTCAGGGGCTGATCAAGGCGCAGGATATCGACCTTATCGTTAATAAGCAGGCCGCCATCTATGTTGTACCATCGCTCGACATTACCCAGAGCGTCGTTGAGCAACTGAATAAGTAGTAATAGATGCATTATAACCAGGGGTACAGACTGTCCGATCTGGCAGCGCGAGTTGGGGGGCGTGTATCCGGCGACCCGGCTTGCGTAATCCACTCCCTGGCGACCCTGCAGACAGCTGGCCCTGGCCAGCTGTCCTTTTTTGCGAACGGCCGGTATCTGAAACAGTTGCGTGACAGTGTCGCGGAAGCGGTACTGGTTACGCAGGCGTTTGAAGCGGAAGTTAAAGGAAATGCGCTGGTTGTGGCAGATCCCTATCTCGCCTTTGCCGAACTGACGCAACTGTTCGACTGGCGCAGTGCCATAAGGCCAGGTATCCATCCCAGTGCTCAAGTGTCCGATAGGGCTGAGGTATCCCCGGAGGCCGAGATCGGTCCTGGCGTCGTGGTTGGCGACAATGTCAGGATCGACGCCGGAGCCAGCATCGGCGCCAACTCGGTGATTGGTTCCGACTCGGTCATCGGAGTCGACAGCCGGCTGGAGGCGAATGTCACTCTGTATCCCAACGTTAGAATCGGCCAGCGGGTACTGGTGCACAGTGGCGCCGTGCTGGGCGCGGATGGATTTGGTTTCGCAAAGAGCAGCGAACGCTGGGTCAAAATCTGCCAGCTTGGTGGCGTCGAAATCGGCGATGATGTTGAGATCGGCGCCAATACCACGATCGATCGTGGTGCGTTGAATGATACCCGTATCGAGCGGGGAGTTAAGCTCGATAACCAGATTCAGGTCGCGCACAATGTCCAGATCGGTGAAGACACCGCCATCGCGGGCTGTACCGCCATAGCCGGAAGCACTAGAATTGGCCGCCGCTGTACGGTGGCCGGTATGAGCGGTATTACCGGCCACCTTGATATCGCCGATGGTACCCATATTACCGCCATGTCGCTGGTAAGCCGCTCGATCAGCCGCCCAGGTGCTTACTCATCGGGAACTGGCCTGGAGCCCCACCAGCAGTGGAAGCGCAATGTGGTGCGTTTCCGGCAGCTGGATGAGTTGGCCCGGCGCGTACGAAAACTCGAACAGGCTCTAGAGCATATCTCTACTGAAGGTCAAGATGATGATGGATGTTAAAGAAATCCGGGAATACTTACCCCACCGCTACCCGTTTCTGTTGGTGGATCGGGTGGTGGAGTTGAGCCCCGGTGAATCGATTGTGGCGTATAAGAATGTCACGGTGAATGAGCCCTTCTTTAACGGTCATTTTCCTGATCATCCGGTGATGCCCGGCGTGCTGATCATTGAAGCAATGGCCCAGGCAGCCGGTATCCTGGGTTTTAAAACCATGGATAAAACGCCACAAGACGGATCTATCTACTATTTTGTAGGTGCGGATAACGTCAGATTCAAACGACCGGTGGTGCCGGGCGACCGACTGCAGCTGGAGGCCAGGATTGTCTCCGAACGTCGTGGTATCTGGAAGTTCGAAGTTCAATCCAGTGTTGATGGCGAAACGGTCAGTTCTGCCACCATCCTTTGTGCGGACAGGAAGGTGTAAGTGATTCATCCACAGGCTATCGTTGAACCCGGAGCGAAGCTGGCCGAGGATGTCGAGGTCGGCCCCTGGAGCTACATCGGTGCGGATGTCGAGATAGGCCCGGGTACCAGCATCGCGTCCCATGTCGTGATCAAGGGCCCCACCAAGATCGGGGCTGGCAACCGGATTTTCCAGTTTGCCAGTGTTGGTGAGGAGTGTCAGGACAAGAAGTACAACGGCGAACCGACCCAGCTCGTGATTGGCGACCGCAATGTGATCCGCGAGGGCTGTACCATTCACCGCGGTACGGTACAGGACGAGGGGATCACCCGCATCGGCAGCGACAACCTGCTGATGGCTTACGTTCATGTGGCCCATGATTGTATCGTCGGCGATCACTGCATCCTGGCCAACAGCACGGCCCTGGCGGGACACGTCAAGCTTGGCGATTACGCGATACTCGGCGGTTTCACCGCGGTACATCAATTCTGCCAGATCGGCCCCCACGTGATGTGCGGCGCCGGTACCGTGGTGTTGAAGGATATCCCCGCCTATGTCATGGCCAACGGCAATACGGCCGAACCCCATGGTATCAACCTGGAAGGCTTGCGTCGGCGCGGGTTCAGTCCGGAAGCCTTGCGCACCCTGCGTCAGGCGTACAAGATCATCTACCGCAAGAATTTGACCGTTGCTGAGGCGCTGGAGCAGTTGGCTCAACTGGCAGCCTCTGAGCCTGCCGTGCAGCCACTGATCGACTCGCTGAGCAGCTCTAATCGCGGCATCATTCGCTAATCGCGCTATGCGGTCGGTGCGCATTGGCATAGTGGCAGGGGAAGCGTCCGGGGATATTCTGGGCGCTGGCCTGATGCGCGCGCTGCAGGCGCGATACCCGCAGATAGCGTTCGAAGGCATCGGCGGCGAGCTGATGATCGCCGCCGGCTGTCGTTCTCTCTACCCGATGGAGCGATTGTCGGTGATGGGGCTGGTCGAGGTGCTGGGACGTGTACCGGAGCTACTGCGTGAGCGCAAACGCCTGGTGCGCCATTTCATTCAGCATCCCCCTGACCTGTTCATCGGTATCGACGCCCCGGATTTTACCCTCGGTATGGAGCGTCAGCTCAAAGCCGCCGGGATTCCCACTGTGCACTACGTCAGTCCCTCGGTCTGGGCCTGGAAGCGCAAGCGGATCTTCAAGATCAAGCAGAGCACCGACCTGCTGCTGACCCTGTTTCCGTTCGAGGCCAAGGTCTACGCGCCGACCCGGCAGAACCTGCGCTATGTCGGCCATCCGCTGGCCGAGCTGATCCCGGCGCAGATCGATCTGGCTGCGGCACAGGCGGAATATCGGGCGCAGCTGCCTGAGCGGGCGTCGTTGGTCGCGTTACTGCCGGGCAGTCGCGGCAGCGAGATTAAGTATCTGGCGCGCCCCTTCCTGGACACCGCGCGCTGGCTGCAGAACCAGCGGGCCGAGCTGCATTTCATACTGCCGGCGGCCAACCAGAGGCGCTACACCCAGTTGCAGACGCTGATCGCGCAGGAGTATGGCGACCTGAAACTGCAGCTGGTGCTCCAGGGCTCTCGCGAAGTGATGGCGGTTGCCGATGCCATCTTGATCGCATCAGGCACGGCAACGCTGGAGGCCTGTTTACTGAAAAAGCCGATGGTGGTGGCCTACCGCATGGCGGGGCTGACCTATGCGATCTATTCGCGCATGATCAAAAGCCGCTGGATCTCCCTGCCCAACGTACTTGCCGGTGAGGAGATGGTGCCCGAGATTTTGCAGCAGCAGGTGACGCCCGAGGTGCTGGGGCCGTTGGTGCTAAGGGCGCTGGAGGATAGCGACTACCGCGAGCGGTTGGGTGAGGTGTTCGGTGCTATAGGCGAGCAGCTGCGGCAGAATGCCAGTGAGCGCGCAGCGGACGCGGTGGCAGAGTTATTGGAGGCGCAACGTGTCGACGCTGGGGTTTGATTTTCGTCCCGCCGGGCTGGTTGCTGGTGTCGATGAGGTGGGCAGGGGGCCGCTGGTCGGTAATGTAGTGGCGGCGGCCGTTATACTGGATCCCGCCCGGCCGATTGTTGGATTGACCGACTCGAAGAAACTGAGCGCGGCGCGGCGTGAGCGGCTGTACAGCGAGATTCAGGACAGGGCTATCGCCTGGGCGATCGCCAGTGCCTCGCCTGAAGAGATCGATGAATTGAACATTTTGCACGCCAGCATGCTGGCCATGCGACGTGCGGTGTTGGCGCTCGACCCGCAGCCCGAATATGCGTTGATCGATGGTAACCGCTGTCCGGAGCTACCTTGCCCGTCGGAGCCGGTGATCAAGGGCGACCTGCTGGTGGAGGCGATCAGTGCCGCTTCCATTCTGGCCAAGGTGTACCGCGATCGGGAGATGCAGGCGCTGCATCAGCGCTATCCGCAATACGGTTTCGCCAGCCATAAGGGCTATCCGACCCAAGCCCATTTCGAAGCGCTGAGGGTGCACGGTGTGCTGCCGGAGCATCGACGCAGCTTTGCTCCGGTAAAGCGTGTGTTAGACGCAAAACCAATACAGAGCACGGAGTAACAGATGACAGCTGCCAATTTCGTACACCTGCGGGTGCATACTGAATATTCCCTGTTCGATGGTTTGGTGCGGATCAAAGAGCTGGTCAAGGCAGCCGCCGCAGATGGCATGCCCGCCGTCGGCATGACCGACCAGACCAACCTGTTCGCGCTGGTCAAGTTCTACAAGGCGGCACTGGGCGCCGGCGTCAAGCCGGTCTGCGGTGTCGATCTCTGGGTGCAGAACGAGCTGGATCCGGAGGGGGAGCCGTTCCGGTTGACCCTGTTGGTGCGCACCGGCAAGGGCTATCGCAACCTGATGGAGCTGGTCTCCCGTGCTTATGCCGAAGGGCAGGGGATCGATCCGGAGCGGGCCTTGGTCAAGCGGGAGTGGGTCAAGGAGAAGGCCGAGGGGCTGATCGCGCTGTCCGGTGCCCGCCTCGGTGAGGTGGGGCGGGCCCTACTGGCCGAGAGCGACCAGACAACGACAATGCTCGATGAGTGGATGGCCGTATTTCCCAACAGCTTCTACCTGGAGATTCAGCGTACCGGGCGTCCTGGTGATGAAACCCTGGTGCACGCCAGCGTGGCGCTGGCCCGCGAAACGGGTTGCCCGCTGGTAGCGACCAACGAAGTGATGTTCATCAAGGCCGATGACTTCGAGGCCCACGAGGCGCGGACCTGCATCAACATGAGTCGTACGCTGGAGGATCCGACACGGCCGCGCAACTACTCCGCGCAGCAGTATTTCCGCACCCAGCAGGAGATGGTCGAGCTGTTCGCCGATATCCCCAGCGCATTGGCGAATAGCGTGGAGATCGCCAAGCGCTGCAATATCGAGATCGAGCTGGGCACCTACTACCTGCCACGCTTCCCGATCCCGGAAGGGATCCTGATGGATGACTATTTCCGTTTCGTCTCCCGTCAGGGGCTGGAGGAGCGCCTGGCATTTCTATACGACGCCAGTTCACCGGATTTTGCCGAGATCCGTAAACCCTATGATGAGCGACTCGATTTCGAACTCGACATCATCATCCAGATGGGCTTCCCCGGCTACTTCCTGATCGTGATGGACTTCATCAAGTGGGGCAAGGAGAACGGCATCCCTGTGGGTCCGGGACGAGGCTCGGGTGCCGGCTCTCTGGTAGCCTACGCGTTGAAGATCACCGATCTGGATCCGCTCGAATATGACCTGCTGTTCGAACGCTTCCTGAACCCGGAACGTGTGTCCATGCCCGACTTCGATATCGATTTCTGCATGGATAACCGCGACCGTGTCATCGACTACGTGGCGCAAAAATATGGCCGCGACGCCGTATCCCAGATCATCACCTACGGCACCATGGCGGCCAAGGCGGTGGTGCGTGATGTGGCGCGTGTTCAGGGCAAGCCATTCGGTCTCGCCGACCGCCTGTCCAAACTGATCCCGTTCGAAGTGGGTATGACGCTGAGCAAGGCCTGGGAGCAGGAGCCTCAACTGCGCGAATTCGTCGAGTCGAGCGAGGAAGCGCAGGAGATCATGGAGATGGCGTACAAGCTTGAGGGCGTTACCCGTAACGTCGGCAAGCACGCCGGTGGCGTGGTGATCGCGCCGACCAAGTTGACCGACTTCGCCGCCACCTACTGTGACGAAGAGGGCCACGGCCTGGTCACCCAGTTCGACAAGAACGATGTCGAAGAAGCGGGCCTCGTTAAATTCGACTTCCTCGGCCTGCGTACGCTGACCATCATCGACTGGGCGCTGGAGATGATCAATGCCCAGCGCAAGCGGCGTGGTGAAGAGGACCTACGGATCGAAACCATCGACCTGGAGGATCCGCCCACCTTCAAACTGCTGCAGAGTGCGGCGACCACCGCAGTGTTCCAGCTTGAATCCAGCGGCATGAAGGATCTGATCCGCCGCCTGCAGCCCTCGCGGTTCGAGGATATCGTCGCCCTGGTGGCCCTGTTCCGTCCGGGGCCGCTGCAGTCGGGCATGGTGGATGACTTCATCAACCGTAAGCATGGCCGTGCCGAGATGGCCTGGCCGCACCCGGATTATCAGCTCGACTCGCTGCAGCCGGTGCTCGAACCCACCTACGGCATTATCCTGTATCAGGAGCAGGTGATGCAGATCGCCCAGGTGATGGCCGGGTATACCCTCGGCGGTGCGGACATGCTGCGCCGCGCCATGGGTAAGAAAAAGCCCGAGGAGATGGCCAAGCAGCGCAGCTCATTCCTCGAGGGCAGCCAGCAAAACGGCATCGATGCCAATCTGGCCGGTAACATATTCGATCTGGTGGAGAAGTTCGCCGGATACGGTTTCAACAAGTCGCACTCCGCCGCCTATGCCCTGGTCTCCTATCAGACCGCTTGGCTGAAGCAGCACTACCCGGCGCCGTTCATGGCGGCGGTAATGTCCTCCGATATGCAGAACACCGACAAGGTGGTGATCTTCATCGAGGAGTGCCGGCAGATGAAGCTGACCGTGCGACTGCCCGACGTCAATGACGGCGAGTACAAGTTTGCGGTCAATGACAAGGACGAGATCATCTACGGACTGGGTGCCATCAAAGGGGTGGGAGAGGGCCCGGTGGAGGCGATCGTCCAGGCCAGGGCCGAGGGCGGTCCGTTCAGCGACCTGTTCGACTTCTGCAAGCGCGTCGGTACCAAGCGTTTGAACAAGCGCGTACTTGAGGCGCTGATCCGCTGTGGTGCACTGGACAGCCTGGGGGCCCACCGCGCGATTTTGTGGGATGCGATATCGGCAGCGCTGCAGGCAGCGGATCAGGATGCCCGTAATCAGGATGCCGGCATCTTCGACCTGTTCGGCGAGATGGAGGCGCAGACCGAGACCGATCCCTACGAGAACTTTCGTCGCGCCCGTGAGTGGACCGACAAGGAGCGTCTGCAGGGGGAGAAGGAGACGCTGGGCCTCTACGTTACCGGCCATCCGATCGACGAGTACGAGGCGGAGCTCAAGCACTTCGTCAGCAAGAAGCTGGTCGAGCTGCAGCCGGCTCGGGGGCGGCAGCAAAAGATGGTCGGTCTGGTGGTCGATCTGCGCATGAAGAAGACCAAGAAAGGCGATCCGCTCTGCTTTATTACACTGGATGATCGCAGCGCCCGCATGGAGGTGACCCTGTTTGGCGAAGCCTACGATAACGCACGTAACCTGATCGCCAAGGACGTAGTGCTGATCGTCGAGGGCGAGATCGCGACGGACGACTATAACGGTGGGGTCAAGGTACGTGGCAGCAAGGTGCTCAGTATCGCCGATGCCCGTGCCCAGTATGCCAGCAGCGTCGAGATCAGCTGCGCCCAGGATGAGTTCGGCCGGCAAACCCTAAAACAGCTGGCGGAGACGCTCAGGCGCGAGAAACTGGCCGAGGGTGGCCTGCCGGTGGTGATGCGCTACCGCCGGGGGGATGCCGAAGGTCCGCTGAAGTTCGGCGACGACTGGCGTATACGTGCCAGCGATGAGCTGATCCTGGCACTCAAGGAACAGTTCGGTAACGACAGGGTCCAACTGCGTTTCGAACGCTGAGTGGCCGCTCAGCTGTCCGGTTTCGGGGTGGAGTCTCCCCCCGGCAACCGGTAGAATTGGCCAAAATTTTTGGCGAGCCGAAGCACGGACTTGCCCCAACACACCTGACAAGAGCAGAAGCAGACGCGCATGAATCCTAACTACCTGGATTTTGAACAGCCGATCGCCGAGCTGGAAGCCAAAATCAACGAACTACGCCTGGTGGGCGAAGACAATGCGGACCTGAACCTCAGTGATGAGATCGGTCGTCTGCAGGATAAAAGTCGCAGTCTGACTCAAACCATCTTCGCCGACCTGTCAGCCTGGCAGATTTCCCAGCTGGCGCGTCATCCCAAGCGTCCCTATACCTTCGATTACGTCAAGCACGCATTCGAGGAGTTTGAGGAGATCCACGGCGATCGGCATTTCGCCGACGACCAGGCGTTGGTAGGCGGTATCGCCCGTCTGGATGACAAGCCGGTGATGATCGTCGGTCACCAAAAGGGGCGTGAGGTCAAGGAGAAGGTAAAACGCAACTTCGGTATGCCGCGTCCCGAGGGTTACCGCAAGGCGCTGCGCATCATGGAGATGGCCGAGCGTTTCAAGCTGCCGGTACTGACCTTTATCGACACCCCGGGGGCCTATCCCGGCATCGATGCCGAGGAACGCGGGCAGTCCGAAGCGATCGCTTTCAACCTGGCCAAGATGTCGCAGCTGCGCACCCCGATCATCTCCACCGTAATCGGTGAGGGTGGTTCCGGCGGCGCGTTGGCGATCGGCGTCTGCGATGAACTGCTGATGTTGCAGTACGCGACCTATTCGGTGATCTCACCGGAGGGCTGTGCCTCTATCCTGTGGAAGAGCGCTGAGCGTGCAGCGGATGCGGCCAAGGCGATGGGTATCACCTCCGGACGGCTGAAGGAGCTGGGCCTGGTCGACCAGGTGATTCCGGAACCGCTGGGTGGTGCGCATCGTGATCCGGCATTGATGGCGGCGAGCCTGCAGCAGACCCTGGTCGAGACTCTGGATCGCATGCAGCAGCTGCCGATCGATGAGCTGCTTGAACGGCGTTACTCTCGATTGATGTCCTATGGTCGTCTTACCGACTGATCTCCCTCTCGGGCCTGCGCATGGCTGATTTGCCGGCGCTGCTCGCCGGGCGTCTCGAACGCCTGCCTCAGATCCGCCGCTGGGTGATTGCATTCAGCGGCGGTGTCGATTCCAGGGTGCTGCTGGAACTCTGTGCCCGGCTGCTTCCCGCCGAGCGCCTGCTGGCGCTGCACGTCGATCATCAGGTGCAGGCCAGCTCCGGCCAGTGGGCTGCGCAATGTGGCGCGATATGTGCCGGGCTTGGGGTGCCTTTTCAAACTCTTGCGGTCAATCCTTCATCGCCCTCCGAAGCGGATCTGCGTGATGCACGCTACGCGGCATTTCTGTCCGTGTTGCGTGAGGGAGACTGTCTCTTGCTGGCACAGCACGCGGATGACCAGGCCGAAACGCTGCTGCTGCGGCTGCTGCGTGGTGCCGGTGTGCGCGGCCTGGCAGCGATGCCGCGGCAGCGAGCCCTGGGCCCTGCCTTGCTGTTGCGACCGCTGCTGGACCAGCCGCGGGAACGGCTCGAGCAGTGGGCCCGGTCGCAGCAGTTGGAGTGGGTGGAGGATCCGAGCAATGCCGATGAGGGCTACGACCGCAATTGGCTGAGACTGAATCTGTTGCCGCAGCTGCGCGCTCGCTGGCCCCGTCTGCATCAGCGGGTAACCACGACGACGGCGCAACTGGCCGAGGCCTACGCGCTGCTGGATGAGGTGGCCGCTGCCGACCTGGCGCAGTTTCAACGGGGAGCCGAATGTCTGGTGCTCGAGGGGCTGGGTAGCCTGTCCGAGGCGCGCACCCGCAATCTACTGCGCTATTGGGTGCATCGCATCAGCGGCCACTGGTTGAGTTATGACGAGCTTCGCCATCTGCAGTTGCAGGTGATCGCCGCCGGCGAGGATCGTACTCCCGAATTGCAGTTGGGAAATTATTGGCTGCGTCGCTACCGGCAGCGGCTCTATCTGCTGCCGGCGCCGCCGGATCCGCAGCCGCCTTTCGACCTGGTGGTCGAACCGCGGCATTGGGCCCTGGCCCAGGGCCGACTGAGCTTTGAGTCTGGAGACGCTCCCGGTATCGCAGTGGGTACTCACTTATCCCTGGTCTACCGACAGGGCGGTGAACGGCTGCGCCCCTTGGGACGGGGTGGTTCTGTCGGGCTCAAGCAGCTGCTGCAGGAGGCCGGCGTACCGCCCTGGTGGCGTGCCGACTGGCCGCTGCTGTGTCGGGATGGGGAGATTGTTGCCGTGCCCGGCATCTGCCTGTGCGAAGGCGCCGTTAGCGAGAGCGGATTAACGCCTCAATGGCAGCCTTTGGGTTTGTCTGATGGCGGGGGCTTTGGTAGACTGTAGCCCCATCTTGAGTACGTTTTCCCTCCAAAACTTTCGATCTTACAGGTTCCGCATGACGCGTTATATTTTCGTCACCGGCGGTGTTGTGTCCTCATTGGGCAAAGGCATCGCATCTGCTTCTCTGGCGGCTATTCTTGAGGCCCGAGGTCTCAAAGTCACAATGCTCAAGCTGGACCCGTATATCAACGTGGACCCGGGCACCATGAGCCCGTTCCAGCACGGTGAGGTGTTTGTCACCGAAGATGGCGCCGAGACCGATCTCGATCTCGGTCACTACGAGCGCTTCATCCGCACCACGATGACCAAGCGCAACAACTTCACCTCCGGCCGCGTGTACCAGCATGTGCTGCGTAAAGAGCGCCGCGGTGATTATCTGGGCGGCACCGTGCAGGTGATCCCGCACATCACCGACGAGATCAAGCGCCGCGTCATCGAAGGCGCGGGCGATGCCGATATCGCGTTGGTCGAGATCGGCGGTACCGTCGGCGATATCGAATCCCTGCCGTTCCTGGAAGCGGTGCGCCAGTTAAAGGTGGAGCTGGGCTCCAACCGGGCATTGTTCATGCACCTGACCCTGGTGCCCTATATCGCCACCGCCGGTGAAACCAAGACCAAGCCCTCTCAGCACTCGGTCAAAGAGCTGCGCTCCATCGGTATTCAGCCGGATATTCTGGTGTGCCGTTCGGAGCAGCCGATCCCCGAGTCGTCTCTGCGTAAGCTGTCGATGTTCACCAACGTCGAGGAGCGTGCTGTGGTGTCGCTGCCGGATGCCGATACCATCTATAACATCCCGCGCATGCTTAGCGATCAGGGGCTGGACGATATCGTGGTCGACCGCTTCCGTCTCGACTGCCCGCCCGCGGACCTGCGCGAGTGGGACCGTGTTGCCGATGCCTTCCTGCATCCGGAGGGTGAGGTACGTATCGCCATGGTCGGCAAGTATATGGAGCTGCTCGATGCCTACAAGTCGTTGATCGAGGCGGTCTCCCATGCCGGTATCACACTGCGTAAAAAGGTCAGGATCGAGTATATCGACTCCGAGCGTGTCGAGCGTGAAGGCGTCGAGATCCTGAAGGATGTCAGCGCCATCCTGGTGCCGGGCGGCTTCGGCGAGCGTGGTGTCGAGGGCAAAATCGAGGCCGTACGTTACGCCCGCGAGAACAAGATCCCCTATCTGGGCATCTGTCTGGGTATGCAGGTGGCGGTGATCGAGTATGCCCGTCATGTGGCCAAACTCGAAGACGCCAACTCCACCGAGTTTGAACAGGATTGTCCGCATCCGGTGATCGGCCTGATCACCGAATGGCTTGATGCCAGCGGCGAGAAGGAGGAGCGCAGCGAAAGCTCCGACCTGGGCGGCACCATGCGTCTTGGTGCGCAGATCTGCCACCTCAAGCCTGGTTCGAAGGTGGCTGAAGCATACGGCCGCATCGATATTACGGAGCGCCATCGTCACCGTTACGAAGTCAACAACAACTATGTTGAACAGCTGCAGGCCGCAGGTCTGGTCATCTCCGGTCGCTCCGAAGATGGCGAGCTGGTCGAGGTGGTCGAGGTACCGGATCATCCCTGGTTTGTGGCTTGCCAGTTCCACCCCGAATTCACGTCGACGCCACGTGACGGTCACGGCCTGTTTACCGGCTTTATCAAGGCCGCGCTGGCACGTCAGGCGCAGCAGCAATAACTTTCTGGATTTGTGAACACTGGAGAAATGTGTAATGGCTCAGATCGCTGATATCAAGGCACGCGAAGTGCTCGATTCCCGCGGTAACCCCACCGTCGAAGCCGACGTTATTCTGACTTCAGGTGTTGTCGGCAGCGCCTGTGCACCTTCGGGTGCGTCCACAGGCTCGCGCGAGGCGCTGGAGCTGCGTGACGGAGACAAGTCGCGCTACCTGGGTAAAGGCGTTCTGAAAGCGGTGGCGGCGGTTAATGGCACCATTCGCGATGCCCTGATCGGGATGGATGCGGCTGACCAGCGTGCTCTGGATAACAAGATGCTGGAGCTCGACGGTACCGACAACAAGGCTACTTTGGGCGCCAACGCCATCCTCGCGGTGTCACTGGCTGCGGCCAAGGCGGCGGCGACCGAGAAAGGCATTCCGCTCTACGCCCATATCGCCGAGCTGAACGGCACCGCCGGTCAGTACTCCATGCCGGTGCCGATGATGAACATCCTCAACGGCGGCGAGCACGCCGACAACAACGTCGACATCCAGGAGTTCATGGTGCAGCCGGTGGGTGTGGACAACTTCGCCGATGCCCTGCGTTGCGGCGCCGAGATCTTCCATGCGCTGAAGGCGGTGCTCAAGGCTCGTGGCCTGAACACGGCCGTGGGTGATGAGGGTGGTTTCGCACCGAACCTGGGCTCCAATGAAGAAGCACTGGTGGTGATTAAGGAAGCGATCGCCAACGCCGGCTACGAGCTGGGCAAGGACGTGACCCTGGCGCTGGACTGCGCGGCCTCCGAGTTCTACAAGAATGGCCAGTACGACCTGTCCGGCGAAGGCAAGGTGTTCGATGCCGAGGGCTTCAGCGATTTCCTCGCCGAGCTGACCGAAAACTACCCGATCGTCTCTATCGAGGACGGCCTGGATGAGTCCGATTGGGCCGGCTGGGCCTACCTGACCAAGAAGATCGGCGACAAGGTGCAGCTGGTCGGCGACGACCTGTTCGTGACCAACACCAAGATCCTGAAGGAAGGGATCGACAAGGGGATCGCCAACTCCATCCTGATCAAGTTCAACCAGATCGGCTCCCTGTCCGAGACCCTGGATGCGATCAAGATGGCCAAGGACGCTGGTTACACCGCGGTGATCTCGCACCGCTCAGGCGAGACCGAAGACACTACCATCGCCGACCTGGCGGTGGGCACCGCCGCCGGCCAGATCAAAACCGGTTCGCTGTGCCGCTCCGACCGCGTATCCAAGTACAACCGCCTGCTGCGCATCGCCGAGGAGCTGGGCGACAAGGCGGTCTACAACGGCCTGAAAGAGATCAAGGGTCAAGGCTGATAACTGGTGGGTAAAAAAAGGGGCTGATGAGCAGCCCCTTTTTTGTGTGCACGATGTACGATAGTCCGGGTTCTCCACCTCCGAATGGAGTTCCGATACGTACAAGTTGGAAATGGATATGAGGCGTCCGTGTATCGCGCTCTGCTACTGATACTGTTGCTCATGATTATCGGTCTGCAGTACAGGCTCTGGTTCGGTGAGGCCAATCTGCGCCAGGTCTGGAGCCTGGAGGAGCAGATCAAGCAACAACAGATCGAGAATGAGACCCTGACCGAGCGCAATCAGCGCCTGGAGGCCGAAGTGCGCGATCTCAAGCAGGGGATGGCGGCACTGGAGGAGCGGGCGCGCAGCGATATGGGCATGGTGCAGGAGGGGGAGACCTTCTTTCAGCTGATCGAACCCGAACCGGACGCCCCGAATGGCCCGAATGGAGAGTAACCCGCGTTGAATCTGTACCAGCAACCCCCCGTTTATCTCTATGGCGAGCCCAGCGTGAGCGCAGTGCTGCGCTCGGTGCCGGAGGATTTCCAGGTCGTCGAACAGTTGGGCTTCGAACCGGATGGCGAGGGAGAACATCAGTTCCTCTATATCCGCAAGCGGGGCGAGAATACCGACTGGGTGGCGCGCCAACTGGCCCATTTCTGTCAGATCAGCCCCCGCGATGTCAGCTATGCCGGCAAGAAGGATCGTCATGCAGTCACCGAACAGTGGTTCAGCGTGCATATGCCGGGGCACCGGGCGAGCCTGAACTGGAAGCTGTTTGGCGGTGACAGCATCGAAGTGCTGCGTGCCGAACGCCACAGCCGTAAGCTGCGCCTGGGGGCGCTCAAGGGCAATAGGTTCGAGTTGCGCCTGCGTGAGGTATCGGACGCCGACGAGCTGTTGCAGCGCTTCGACAAGCTCAAGGGCGGCGTACCGAACTACTTTGGCGAGCAACGCTTCGGGCACAACTTTGGCAATATCGACAAGGGCTTGGCGTTGATCGCCGGACGTTTCAAGGAGCGCCAACGGCACAAGAAGGGACTCTATATCTCTGCCGTGCGCTCCTGGTTGTTCAACCGCCTGCTGTCGGAGCGCATCGACCGGGGTTTGTGGAGCCAGATTCTCGACGGCGACGTGCTGATGATCAATGGTAGCCAGAGCTGTTTTTTATATGATGGTGCTCCGGAGGTCGCAAGACGCATCGAAGCGGGTGAGCTGCACCTGACCGGACCGTTGTGGGGGCGGGGCGAGTTGATGACCCAGGGTGCCGCGCGGGAGTTTGAGATCCAGGCGCTGGCCGAGCTGGCCGAGGTCGGCGAACAGTTGGCCGCGCTAGGGCTGAATCAGGAGCGCCGTGCGCTCAGGCTTATGCCCGCCGAGCTTGCGATTGAACCTGAGAGTGACGGACAATGGCGGCTGGCGTTCGATCTGCCGGCGGGGGCGTTTGCAACCAGCGTGCTGCGCGAGCTTTGTCGTTGGAACGGTGCCGGGCAAGACTAAGAGCGAGAGACGATAAGAAACAGGGCATCGGTGCAGACAAGGATAGGCCGAGCCCAGGGCCCGAAGCCTGATGGGGGCTGGAGGTCGAGCGGAGTATTCCCACCCGATGCATATATTGATTTCAAACGATGATGGCGTGTACGCGCCGGGTCTGGCCGCCCTGGCCTCGGCACTGGGGCAGGATGCGCAATCGATTTGCGTCGTGGCGCCAGATCGTAACCGCAGCGGCGCCAGCAATTCGCTGACCCTGGATCGTCCACTTGAGGCCTATGCCCACGAGTCGGGTTTCATCAGTATCAACGGTACACCGACCGACTGTGTGCATCTGGGCGTTTCGGGGCTGTTCAGCGACGAGCGCAGGCCGGATCTTGTGGTGTCCGGGATCAATGCAGGTGCCAACCTTGGCGACGATGTGTTGTATTCCGGTACCGTAGCCGCCGCGATGGAGGGGCGTAACTGTCGCCTGCCGCCGATTGCGGTGTCGCTGTGCAGTTTCCATCCGCAGCATTTTGATACGGCGGCCGAGATCGTGCGGGTGCTGGTGAGCAAGCTCGAGTCGCTGGTTGTCGCGCCGCGTACGGTGCTTAACGTCAATGTTCCCGATCTGCCGTTGGAGCGGATCCGTGGCATCCACGTGACGCGTCTGGGACACCGTTTTGCCGGCGAGCCTCCGGTGAAGGTGTTGGATCCACGCGGTCGTACCCGCTACTGGATTGCCGGTACCGGCGATGCGGCGGATGCCGAGCCCGGCACTGACTTCTATGCGGTGGAGCAGGGGTTTGTGTCGGTGACACCGCTGCAGATCGATATGAGCCACTACTCGGGTATGGAGAGTCTCGCGCTCTGGTTGGAGGAGCTGAATTGAACGAGGTGCATTTTCAAGGCATCGGTATGACCTCTAAGCGAACTCGCGATCGCCTCATCAACCGTCTTCGCGAGCAGGGGATACAGAACGAGAAGGTGTTGAACGTTATTCGGGATACGCCACGCCACATCTTTATTGATGAGGCACTGTCTCATCGCGCCTATGAAGATACGGCGTTGCCGATCGGCTTTAACCAGACCATATCCCAGCCCTATATCGTGGCGCGGATGACCGAGCTGCTGCTGGAAGATGGTCCGCGACAGAATGTGCTGGAGGTGGGTACCGGTTCCGGTTACCAGACCGCCATTCTGGCCCAGTTAGTGGGGCAGGTGTTCAGTGTCGAGCGGATACGCGGATTGCAAGAGAAGGCGCGTAAGCGGATGCAGCAGTTGCGTTTGCGCAACGTCATGTTCCGGCACACCGATGGCGGCATGGGGTGGCCGGACAAGGGCCCGTTCGATGGCATCATGGTCACCGCCGCGCCGGAGAATGTGCCCCAGGAACTGTTGGATCAGCTCGCTGTCGGTGGGGTCCTGGTGATCCCGGTCGGTGATGGTCAGGGCCAGGTGCTGATGAAGATCCGCCGCGTCGCCGAAGATCAGTACGAACGCAAGGTGCTCGAACCGGTCCGTTTTGTGCCGCTGTTGGCAGGGGTTATTCGTTGAGTCAGATGGAAACTAAAGTGCGTACACCCAAGGAATATCTGGCCTTGGCCGGAAAAGGGATGATGATGGGCGCGGCAGATGCGGTACCCGGCGTGTCCGGCGGTACCATCGCGTTTATTACCGGTATCTATGAAGAGCTGATCGAAACCCTGCGCAGTTTTGATCTTAAGGCGTTATCCGTCCTCTACCGCGACGGGTTTGCGGCGTGCTGGCGCCATGTCAACGGCACCTTCCTGGTGACGCTGCTGGCGGGCATACTGTTTAGCCTGGTGACGCTGTCGCGGGCGGTCCTGTTCATGCTAAACCACTATCCGGTGCTGCTCTGGGCATTCTTCTTCGGCCTGATACTGGCTTCGGTGTGGAGCCTGATGCGTCACGTCAAAGGCTGGGACCTGAGTACCAGTTTAATCTTCTTTACCGGCGCGCTGCTGGCGTATCTGATCACCTCGTTGACCCCCGGCACGCTGGTGGTATCGCCCGTAACCCTGTTCGGCTCGGGGATGGTCGCCATCTGTGCGATGATCCTGCCGGGGATCTCCGGCAGTTTCATCCTGCTCTTGATGGGCATGTATGCGCCGGTTCTGAGCGCGGTCAAACATTTTGAACTCTATCACCTCGGCCTGTTCGCCGCCGGCTGTGCTGTCGGCTTGCTCAGTTTTTCACACCTGCTAAGCTGGGCGTTTCATCACCAGCGGAAGTTGATCCTGGCTCTGCTGGGTGGGTTCATGCTTGGCTCGTTGAATAAGGTCTGGCCGTGGAAATACACCCTGTCCTATACCATCGACCGACACGGGGATTCGATTCCCCTGCTGCAGCGTAACGTGTTGCCTGATGTGTTCACCCAGCTAACCGGTCAGGGTGCGTTGCTCTGGCCCGCTCTGGTGCTGATGGCGGTGGGCGTACTGCTGGTTGTACTGCTGGATCGACACAACGGCTAGGGAGGTTGCGTGCCGGAGGGAGCGAGCGGATTGCAGAAGCTTGTTATTCTACTTGCTGTGTTCGCACTGTCTGCCTGCTCCGGTGGTTACGCTCCTGTGACCGAGCAGTCGTTGGGTGGGCGCCCCAGCGGCCCTGCTCCGGCCCGCTACACAGTGCGACAGGGGGATACCCTGTACTCCATCGCCTGGCGTTACGGCATGGATTTTCGCGAGTTGGCGGCAATCAACGGTATCGATAGACGCTACATCATCTACCCCGGGCAGAAGCTGCGACTGAAAGGCGCAAGCGGCGCAACTGGAGAATCATCCGGAACCTCATCCGGAACCAAAGTCGCTTCCCAGACTCAAACATCATCAAGAAGCCAGCCAAAACAGAGTGCTCAGTCGGCACCTGCTGAGAGGGTGGCGAGTCACGCCTCGGTCGGTCCCGTCGATTGGCAGTGGCCGAGTAAGGGGGCGCTCATCGGGCGCTATTCCAACGGCGCTAGCCCAAACAAGGGGATCGACCTGGCGGGTAAGGTAGGTGATCCGGTCTATGCGGCGGCCGCTGGACGGGTGGTTTATGCGGGCAGCGGCCTGTTGGGTTACGGCAATTTGGTAATCGTGAATCACAACCGCCAGTACCTGAGCGCGTACGCACATAACAGTCGCATTCTTGTGAAAGAAAGTGATAGTGTGAAGAAAGGCGATAAAATCGCTGAATTGGGCAATACCGGAACCAGCCGTCCAATGTTGCATTTTGAGATAAGGCGCGATGGTAAGCCCGTAGATCCGCTGAAGTATCTACCCGAAAAACAATAAAAAAATAATAAGCAGGATAGCGTAACGTTAAACACGCATGGGGGTAATCAGATGGAAAACGTGAGTACCAAAGAGTACGAATCGATGAATGCCGGTCGAGATCCTGACATCGAATCCGATGAGGAGATGGAACTCGACGATGTTGATGATAGCGATGACGACACTGATGATGCGTCGGGCGACGACAGCGTGCCGGAGTTCATCAACAGCGGTCGTGGGCGTGGCAGCATGGCGCATAAGGATCTGGTCAATGCCAAAACGCTGGATGCCACTCAGCTGTATCTCAACGAGATCGGCTTCTCGCCGCTGCTGACCGCCGAGGAGGAGGTTTACTTCTCTCGCCTGGCACTCAAAGGTGATGGGGCGGCGCGTAAGCGCATGATCGAGAGCAACCTGCGCCTGGTGGTTAAGATTGCCAGACGCTACATAAATCGTGGACTGTCCCTGCTGGACCTGATCGAAGAGGGAAACCTTGGGCTGATCCGTGCGGTGGAAAAGTTCGATCCCGAGCGTGGTTTCCGTTTCTCCACCTATGCCACCTGGTGGATACGCCAGACCATAGAGCGCGCGATCATGAACCAAACGCGCACCATCCGTCTGCCTATCCATGTGGTAAAAGAGCTTAACGTATACCTGAGAGCATCCCGTGAGCTGGCACAGAAGCTGGATCATGAGCCGTCGCCGGAAGAGATCGCCAATCTGGTCGACAAGCCGGTGGCGGACGTGGAGCGGATGCTGGGGCTCAATGAGCGGATCAGCTCGGTGGATACACCGGTCGGCGGCGGTTCGGATAAATCGTTGCTCGATACCATCGCCGATCAGGAAGCCGGCGATCCGGAGACCCTGCTGCAGAACACCAATATCAGCGGCAACCTGAACAAGTGGCTGGACATGCTGCCGGAGAAGCACGCGGATGTATTGTCACGCCGTTTCGGTCTGCGTGGACATGAGATGTCGACGCTGGAGCAGGTGGGTAAGGAGATCGGCCTGACTCGCGAGCGGGTACGCCAGATTCAGGTGGAAGCACTGCGCAAGCTACGCGAGATAGTAGAGAAGAACGGTTTGAGTGGTGAGGATCTGCTGCAGTAACTTTGCGCTGACGACGCGATCGAAAACGGGGCCAGCAGGGCCCCGTTTTGTATTCAGCGTTCGAGGTATTTGAGCTTATCGGCGACGCCGTTCCACTCCTCTGCATCCGCCAGGGGCGCCTTGCGTTCATTGATATTGGGCCAGAGCTCCGCCAGTTCCGCGTTCAACGCTACGTAGGGTTGCTGCTCATCGCGTAGATCGTCTTCGGACAGTATCGCTTCAGCCGGGCACTCAGGTTCGCACAGGCCGCAGTCGATGCATTCATCCGGGTGGATGACCAGAAAATTCGGTCCCTCGTAGAAACAGTCGACCGGACAGACGTCGACACAGTCGGTGTACTTGCAGCGGATGCAGTTCTCGGTCACGACATAGGTCATCGCTGGTGCTCCCAGTTGTGGCGTGTTGCTGGCAGTATAGCCAGATCAACGCGAAAGGGTTCCTAGCGCGCCAACTTTTTCAGCTCGTACAGCAACTCCAGTGCCGCCCGGGGTGTCAGCTCGTCCGGGTCGATCTGCGCCAGCCTTTGCTCGGCTTCCGAGGGGATCGGGGCGATAAACAGGTCGCTCTGGATTGGATTGTCTTTTGCAATCGCTTGCCGTGTCGGCGCCGGCCGCAGGTCGGCGGCGCGGGTGTCCTGCTCCAGCTGAATCAGTTTCTCCCGGGCCTGGGCGATGACATGCGGCGGAACGCCTGCCAGTTGGGCGACCTGCAGGCCGTAGCTCTGGCTGGCCGGCCCCTGCTGCACCTCATGCATGAACACGATATGGTCGTTGTGTTCGACGGCGGTCAGGTGCACGTTCTGCACCCCTTCGCACTGCTCTGGCAGGGTGGTCAGCTCGAAGTAGTGGGTGGCAAAGAGGGTGAAGGCGCGCACTTCGCGGGCCAGGAATTCGGCGCAGGACCAGGCTAGTGACAGGCCGTCGAAGGTGCTTGTGCCGCGGCCCACTTCATCCATCAGCACCAGGCTTCGATCGCTTGCGTTGTGCAGTATGTTGGCGGTTTCGGTCATCTCGACCATGAACGTGGAGCGTCCACCGGCCAGGTCGTCCGAAGACCCCATGCGGGTGAAGATGCGATCGACAATGCCGATGGTCGCGGACGCTGCCGGCACATAGCTGCCGATGTGGGCCAGCAGAGTGATCAGCGCGGCCTGGCGCATGTAGGTGGATTTACCGCCCATGTTGGGACCGGTGATGATCAGCATGCGCCGTTCCGGGTCCAGATGCAGGTCATTGCAGACGAACGGGGTGTCGAGCACCGCTTCGACTACCGGGTGGCGGCCGCCCTCGATCTCGATGCAGGCGTGCTCGACCAGGTTGGGTGGCGCATAGTCCAGGGTTTCCGCGCGCTCGGCCAGGTTCTGCAGTACATCCAGCTCTGCCAGGGCGTTGGCGCAGTCCTGCAGTTCGGCCAGCGCTTCGGCCAGCGTCTCCAGAAGCGCTTCATAGAGCTGCTTCTCGCGCGCCAGCGAGCGGCCCTTGGCGCTCAGCGCCTTGTCTTCGAAAGTTTTCAGCTCCGGTGTGATATAGCGCTCGGCGTTTTTCAACGTCTGCCGACGCTGATACTCCACCGGCATATCGACCGCTTGTGCCTTGCTGACCTCGATGTAGTAGCCGTGGACGCGATTGTAGCCCACCTTCAGGGTGCTGATGCCGGTGCGTTGGCGCTCGCGCGCTTCCAGCTCCAACAGGTAATCGCCGGCGTTCTCGCTCATGCCGCGCAGCTCATCCAGTTCGGCATCATAGCCTTCGGCGATCACACCGCCGTCACGAATCAGCATCGGCGGCGATTCGATGATCGCCCTCTCGAGCAATTCGGCCAGTGTCGGGAAAGTGCCGATCTGCAGGCGCAGTTCATCGATGCGAGATGTGTCACTGTCCGCCATATGCTCCTGCAGTGTCGGCAGGTTGGCAAGCGCCAGCTTCAGTCGCTCCAGGTCTCGAGGCCGCGCCGAGCGCAGTGCTACGCGGGACAGGATGCGTTCCATATCCCCCACCGGGCGCAGCGTCTCGGCGATGGTTTCGAAACGAAACTCCTGCTGCAGCCAGCCGATGGCACCCTGGCGTGCCAGCAGCGTGTGGCGATCCCGCAGTGGGCGGTGCAGCCAGCGCCGCAGCATACGCCCGCCCATCGGGGTACGGGTTTTGTCCAGCACCGCGGCCAGGGTGTTGTCGGTGCCGCCGGAGAGGTTCAGATCCAGCTCCAGGTTGCGTCGTGTGGAGGCGTCGAGCAGCACGGCTTCGGAGCGCTGTTCGATCTGGATGCGGCGAATATGCGGCAGCGCGCTGCGCTGCGTATCCTTGGCGTATTGCAGCAGGCAGCCGGCGGCGCCGATAGCCAGGGGGAGATGGTCGCAGCCGAAGCCGGACAGGTCCTGGGTATTGAACTGCTGGCACAGCAGGCGGCGCGCGGTATCGCGTTCGAAATGCCAGGGCGCCTGAGGCCGCAGGCCGCGACGCCCCTGCAACAGGCTGCTGATGGCGCTGTGTTCGGGGTACAGCAGCTCCGCCGGGCGCAGGCGCTCAAGCTCCGCCAGCAGTCCCTCTTCCGATTCCACCTCGAGTAGACTGAAGCGTCCGCTGCTGATATCCACCAGCGCAATGCCGAAACGGCCCTGGTCGCCATCGATTGCGGTCAGCAGATTGTCGCGGCTCTCATCGAGCAGCGCTTCATCGCTGAGTGTGCCGGGGGTGACAATACGCGCTACCTGACGCTCAACCGGACCTTTGCTGGTGGCCGGATCACCCACCTGTTCGCAGATTACCACCGACTCGCCGGCGCGGACGATCTTGGCGATATAGGTCTCGGCGGAATGGTAGGGGATGCCTGCCATCGGGATCGGCTCACCGGCGGATTTGCCGCGCGCGGTCAGCGAGATATCGAGCAGTTTGGCCGCACGCTTGGCGTCGTCGTAGAACAGCTCATAAAAATCGCCCATGCGGTAAAACAGCAACTGATTAGGATGCTCAGCCTTGATCCTCAGATACTGCTGCATCATCGGCGTGTGGTGGGCGGCGGTTGGGTTGGCTTGTGCTGTCATAGGTTGGGTTATCTGCAGACCCCGCTTCCGGGGATTGAATCGTGAAGGTGGCGGCGTTCTAATGGCTGAAAAAGATCCGGTGACGATTCTACGCGATCGATCGGGGGGAGGTAACCCGTGACTGGCAACCGGTTGCAAGGGGGGGAAATGGAAGCGTTGGCACTAAGGGTGGGAGAGGCGCTGAAAGAGCGCGGACTGACTGCGGTGACGGCGGAGTCGTGCACAGGGGGCTGGGTGGCACAGGCGATAACCTCGGTGCCCGGCAGCTCGGCCTGGTTTGTCGGCGGCTATGTCAGCTACGCCGATGCGGCTAAGCAGCGGATGTTGGGTGTTCAGGCGCAGACACTGGCACGCTGGGGTGCGGTCAGTGAAGCGGTAGTGGTGGAGATGGCTGAGGGGGCGTTGCGTAACGCCGATGCCGATATCAGTGTGTCGATCAGTGGCATCGCCGGCCCCGAGGGTGGTAGTGAAGATAAACCGGTCGGCACGGTCTGGTTTGCCTGGGCGGTCAAGGGGCGGCCGACCGTTAGCTGCCTGAGTTTTTTTCATGGTGATCGTGAGTCGGTACGTCGGCAGGCGGTGGAACAGGCGCTGGAGGGTTTGCTCGCCTATCTGCCCAGTTAATTTGGTTGTAATCCAGGCTTGCAAATCGATCCGGTTCTGGAATAATACTGTTTAAGCATACAGTACTCATTCGGACCCAGCTGAAGGTTGAGAGATGGACGATAACAGAAAGAAAGCGCTTGATGCGGCTCTGTCGCAGATTGAACGTCAGTTCGGTAAGGGGGCGGTCATGCGCATGGGTGACCAGCCGCGCGAAGCGATTCCTGCTGTCTCGACTGGCTCGCTCGGTTTGGATATCGCGCTGGGCATAGGCGGTCTGCCCTATGGTCGCGTTAGGCGCAGAAACAGGGTAAAACCTGTGCCTTCGTCGATGCCGAGCATGCGCTCGATCCTATCTATGCTGAAAAACTGGGCGTCAACGTCGACTCCCTGCTGGTGTCCCAGCCGGATACCGGCGAGCAGGCGCTGGAAATCACCGACATGCTGGTGCGCTCAGGCGCGGTTGACGTGATCATCGTTGACTCGGTGGCGGCGCTGGTGCCCAAAGCCGAGATCGAAGGTGAGATGGGCGATTCCCATGTCGGTCTGCAGGCGCGCCTGATGTCCCAGGCGCTGCGTAAGCTGACCGGCAGCGTCAAGCAGGCCAACTGCCTGCTGGTGCGTGCGTCTGGATATTCGTCGTACCGGTGCGGTCAAGCAGGGCGAAGAGGTGGTCGGTAACGAGACCCGCGTCAAAGTGGTCAAGAACAAGGTGTCACCGCCGTTTCGTCAGGCTGAGTTCCAGATCATGTACGGTGCCGGTATCTACCATATGGGCGAGGTGATCGATCTGGGCGTGCAGCAGAAACTGATCGACAAATCCGGTGCCTGGTATGCGTACAAGGGTGACAAGATCGGCCAGGGCAAGGCCAACGCCGCGCGTTACCTGGAGGAGCATCCGGAAGTCGCCGCGGAGATCGAAGCCGCGGTCCGCAGCGAGCTGCTCAATGTACCCAAGGCGAAAGAGAGTGAGGCTGCCGCCGAAGCGGAGAAGAACGCCGAACTGGAGTTCTGATTGCGTCACCGATGCTATAGTTCTGAAAGGCCCTTTGGGGCCTTTTTTGTTATCCATTACGGGTGTTTCTGGAGTGGTGGGAATGTTCAACGGCAAGCCTTCGGCGAAGAAACTTGAGGATGAAGCTGCGCTGGTGGCGGCGGTGATTCAGTTGCTGGCGCGCCGAGAATACAGCCGTGGCGAGCTGATCGGTCGCCTCGCGCCGCGCGTCGATGATGGCGAGATGTTGCAGGCAGTGCTGGATCGAATGGAAACCGAGGGGTATCAAAGCGACAGCCGTTTCGCCATGAGTCAGGCGCGGCAGCGCAGTGCACAGGGCTATGGTGAAAGGCGTATCCGCTATGACCTGCAACAGAAGGGAGTGTCCGCGGTGTTGATCGACAGCACGCTCAGCGAACTCGCAATCGACTGGTATGAGCTGGCGCGCTGTCAGGCCGTGCGCAAGTACGGTGAATCGATAGCAGATGATGCCAAAGAGCGTGCCCGACGGTCACGCTACCTGCTCGGGCGGGGGTTCGGTTACGACGAGATCAGGTATGCATTGGAGAGCGAAAATTCCTGACGGATCGGTCTGTTGTAATCGCCATCTGGGCACTGTTGGCTCAGCAAAAATTGTCGAACAAAATTTACACACGTTATATACTGTCCCGCCATTTTTTGCGGCGATTTTGCGCTTGCGGTAAGCATTATCCGAGCGCGTCAGCAGTAGCGTCTGGTCGGCAGGGCTGAAACGATGAAGCCCGGTCCGTACACCAGACTGATCTGCACGTGGCAACAGGACACTAGGAAAACGGTTTATTCAGATGAAATACATGACGAGTGCCGAGATTCGCCAGGCTTTTCTGGATTATTTTCACGAGCAGGGGCATGAGATTGTGCCGTCCAGCCCCCTTATTCCGGGCAATGACGCGACCCTGCTGTTCACCAACGCCGGCATGGTTCAGTTCAAGGATGTGTTCCTGGGTAGCGACAAGCGCAACTACAGCCGCGCCACCACCTCGCAGCGTTGCGTACGCGCGGGCGGTAAGCACAATGACCTGGAAAACGTCGGTTACACCGCGCGTCACCACACCTTTTTCGAGATGCTGGGTAACTTCAGCTTCGGCGATTACTTCAAGCGCGACGCGATCCGTTTCGCCTGGACCTTCCTGACCGAAGTACTTGGTCTGCCAAAGGAGAAGTTGTGGGTCACGGTACACCACAGCGATGATGAGGCGGAAAAGATCTGGAAAGAGGAGATCGGCGCCGACCCCGAGCGTTTCTCCAAACTGGACGAAGACAACTTCTGGGCGATGGGCGATACCGGTCCTTGCGGCCCCTGTTCCGAGATCTTTTACGACCATGGCCCGGAAGTGGCCGGTGGCCCTCCGGGCAGCCCGGATGACGATGGCGACCGTTATATCGAAATCTGGAACATCGTATTCATGCAGTACAACCGTGCCGCCGATGGTCAGATGACTCCGCTCGAGGCACCCTCCATCGATACGGGTATGGGGCTGGAGCGTATCTCGGCGGTGATGCAGAACGTGCACAGCAACTATGAGATCGATCTGTTCCAAAATCTGCTGAGCGCTGCCGCCAGGGAGTTGGGGGTCACCGACACCACGGCAAAATCGCTGCGTGTTATCGCCGACCATATCCGTTCCTGTGCCTTCCTGATCGTGGACGGCGTGCTGCCCTCCAACGAGGGGCGTGGCTATGTGCTGCGTCGCATTCTGCGTCGTGCGGTACGTCACGGCAACAAGCTGGGCGCCAAGGGCACCTTCTTCCACAAGCTGGTTGCACCCTTGGTCAGTGAGATGGGTGAGGCCTATCCGGAACTGGCTGAGCTGCAGGGGCAGGTTGAGCGCGTGATCCTGAAAGAGGAGGAGCAGTTCGCCCGCACTCTAGATAATGGCATGGCGCTGCTGGAACAGGCGATCGCTGATCTCGATGGCAAGGTGCTGCCCGGTGAAACCGTTTTCCGTCTGTATGATACCTATGGTTTTCCGGTCGATCTGACCGCCGATGTGGCCCGTGAGCACGACCTGAGTCTGGACATGGATGGATTCGAGGCCGAAATGGAGCAGCAGCGCCAGCGGGCTCGCGCCTCCGGCCAGTTCTCCGTCGACTACAACGCCCGTATCAAGGTGGAAGGCGAGACGCGTTTTTCCGGCTATGAGGCGTTTGAAGATCGTGCCGAGGTTGTCGGTCTGTTCCGCGACGGCGAGCCGGTCAAGCAGCTGTCGGCGGGAGAGCGCGGTATTGTCGTATTGGCCAATACCTCCTTCTACGCGGAGTCGGGTGGTCAGGTGGGTGATACCGGTGTAATCCGCTGGGATCGCGGCCTGTTCTCGGTGAGCGGTTGTACCAAAGAGGGCAAGGTGCACCTGCATCAGGGGGAGGTTGCCGAGGGTGTGCTGGAGCTGGGCGATACCGTTTCCACCCAGATCGATGTGGAGAAGCGTCGTGGCGCTGCGCTGAACCATTCGGCGACCCACCTGCTGCATGCCGCACTGCGTGAAGTGCTGGGCAATCATGTGCTGCAGAAGGGCTCGCTGGTCGATGCCGAGCGCCTGCGTTTTGACTTCTCCCACTTCGAGGCGATGAGCGCCGAAGAGGTACAGCGGGTCGAAGATATCGTCAATGCCCAGATTCGTGCCAATAGCCCGGTAGTAACCGAAATCATGCCGATCGACGACGCCAAGGCAAAGGGTGCGGCGGCGCTGTTTGGTGAGAAGTACGACGATGTGGTGCGAGTGCTGACCATGGGGGATGGCTTCTCCGTCGAACTGTGCGGGGGGACTCACGCTGGCCGTACCGGTGACATCGGCTTGATGAAGATCGTATCCGAGAGCGGAATTGCCGCCGGCGTGCGCCGTATCGAAGCGGTAACCGGTGTCGGCGCGCTGCGCTGGTTCCGTGACAGCGAGTCGGTGGTTGGTGATCTGTCGATGCTGGTGAAGGGGACCCGTGAATCGGTCGTTGAAAAGGTTAAAGGCCTCAATGAGCGTAACCGTCAGCTGGAGAAGGAGATCGAGCGTCTGACCGCCAAGCTGGCGTCAGCCGCCAGCGGCGACCTGCTCAGTCAGGTGGTCGAAGTGGCAGGCGTCAAGGTGTTGGCGGCTCAGCTGGAGGGCGTGGAAGCCAAGTCCCTGCGTGACAGTATCGATCAATTGAAAAACAAGCTGGGCAGCGGCGTCGTGGTACTGATGACGGCTCAGGACGACAAGGTAAGCGTTGCTGCCGGCGTAACCAAGGATCTGACCGACCGTGTCAAGGCCGGTGATCTGGTGCGGGAGCTGGCTGCGAAGTTGGGCGGTAAAGGCGGTGGACGTCCGGATATGGCACAGGGCGGGGGCTCCGATCTGGCCGCCATGCCGGCGGCTCTGGCATCGGTGCAGGAGCTGGTAGCTCAGGCGCTCTAAGTTAGCGGATCATGCCCCTGAGGCGGGGGTTTTAGGGAAACAGTCGAAATGGCGTTATACGTTCAGAAGTACGGTGGCACCTCGGTGGGCTCGGTAGAGCGCATTGAAGCGGTTGCGGAGAAGGTGAAGGGTTTCCGTGAGCGCGGTGACGATATTGTCGTAGTCGTCTCTGCGATGAGCGGTGAGACCAATCGGTTGATCGGGCTGGCGAATGAAATTCAGGAGCAGCCCGATCGTCGTGAAATGGACGTGCTGGTATCCACCGGTGAACAAGTGACGATCGCCTTACTGGCGATGGCGCTGAAAAAACGCGGTGTTGACGCGCGCTCCTATACCGGTGGTCAGGTGCGCATTTTGACCGACAGTGCCCATACCAAGGCGCGTATCCAGGATATCGAAACCAGTCGCATGCGGGCTGACCTGGAGGCGGGGCGGGTCGTCATCGTCGCAGGTTTCCAGGGTGTGGATGAGCACGGCAGTATCACGACCCTGGGTCGCGGTGGATCCGATACTACCGGTGTTGCGTTGGCTGCAGCACTGAAAGCCGACGAATGTCAGATCTATACTGATGTAGATGGCGTATACACAACCGATCCACGTGTGGTTGCGGGTGCCCAGCGTCTGGATAAGATTACCTTCGAAGAGATGCTGGAGATGGCGAGCCTCGGCTCGAAGGTATTGCAGATACGTTCAGTTGAATTTGCTGGCAAGTACCATGTACCGCTACGTGTCTTGTCCAGTTTCCAGGACGGTCCTGGAACCCTGATTACCATAGAGGATGAAGAAACCGTGGAAAAACCCGTTATCTCCGGCATAGCGTTCAACCGCGATGAAGCTAAACTGACGGTTATGGGCGTGCCCGATATTCCGGGTGTGGCGTCGCGTATTCTGGGTCCGATCAGTCGTGAAAATATTGAAGTTGACATGATCGTACAGAACGTGGGTGGCGACCAGACAACCGACTTTACCTTCACCGTACACCGCAACGATTTCGAGCGTGCGCAAAGCATCCTTGAGCAGGTGGTGACCGAGCTGGGGGCTCGCGGTTGTTCCGGTAACGCCAAGATCGCCAAGGTGTCTATCGTCGGGGTGGGGATGCGCTCCCATGCCGGTGTGGCAAGCAAGATGTTCGATGCGCTGGCTAACGAGAACATCAATATCCAGATGATCTCGACGTCGGAGATCAAGGTCTCTGTAGTCATCGCGGAGAAGTATATGGAACTCGCAGTGCGTGCCCTGCACACGGCATTCAACCTGGATAAGGCGGATACCGTCTGCGAATAGTCTGCGAATAAGTTGATTCTGGCACATACTCTGTATGTGTCAGGCAACAGCTTGGCACGGCTTTGACTTGACTTTAGTGACAGTTAGGATTTTTATGAAAAGGCTGCTGTGGTGAAGTCTGGTTGTGCCCAAGGTCAGCGCCCCTAAAGGATGTAATTGAGGAGATCCACCCATGCTGATTCTTACCCGCCGCGTAGGCGAAACACTGATGGTTGGTGATGATGTCACCGTGACTGTGCTGGGTGTAAAAGGTAATCAGGTTCGTATCGGTGTAAATGCACCCAAGGATGTATCGGTACACCGCGAAGAGATTTACCAGCGTATTCAGCGCGAAAAGAGTGGCCAGGAGAGCGAAGACTGAGATTTTCAAATTAATGCTTTTATTTTGAAAATCAGTCTTGTAGTATACGCGCCGTTGTCGAGGTGAGATGGCCGAGTGGCTGAAGGCGCACCCCTGCTAAGGGTGTATACCTCCTGGGTATCGAGGGTTCGAATCCCTCTCTCACCGCCATTTAGCGCCCGTAGCTCAGCTGGATAGAGTACCTGGCTACGAACCAGGCGGTCGCACGTTCGAATCGTGCCGGGCGCGCCAACGACGACAACACGCGGTAAGATCTTTTTTAGAGTGCGCCCGTAGCTCAGCTGGATAGAGTACCTGGCTACGAACCAGGCGGTCAGAGGTTCGAATCCTCTCGGGCGCGCCATCCTTTGATCGTTCCGTTTTCAGGCATGCGCCCGTAGCTCAGCTGGATAGAGTACCTGGCTACGAACCAGGCGGTCAGAGGTTCGAATCCTCTCGGGCGCGCCACTCACTTCTCCCCGCGTACATTTCTCATGAAATTCATTATCAAGCTGTTTCCAGAGATTACGATCAAGAGCCGTCCGGTTCGCAAGCGGCTGATTGCACGCCTGCAAACCAATATTCAGATCATTCTTGCGCGTATCGAGCCTAGCGCGAAGGTCAGCAGTTTTTGGGACAAGCTGGAAGTCGCTGTCGACCCTGAAGCTGTTCAGGGCGATAACGGTGTTCGTGATGAGTTGGTCGAAGCCATGGCACGAATCCCCGGCATCCAGACCTTTCTAGAGGTGGAGCAGTACCCCCTGGGCGATTTTCATCAGGTTTACGAGTTGACCCGGCAGGCGTATGCCGAGCGGATCAAGGGCAAGACCTTCAAGGTACGTGTGCGTCGCTCCGGAAAGCATGAATTTACCTCCGTAGAGCTTGAGCGTTACGTCGGCGGAGGCCTGCGTCAGCATACCGAGGCGGCGGGCGTCGATGTGCATAAGCCTGAGGTCTGGGTTGATCTCGAGGTACGGGATGATCGGCTGTTTATCATATCGCAGATTCATAAGGGGATTGGCGGCTATCCGCTGGGTACGCAGGAGCCTGTGCTGTCGCTGATCTCCGGCGGTTTCGACTCCATCGTGGCGTCCTGGATGACCATGCGCCGCGGCTGCAAAACCCATTTCCTGTTCTTCAATCTGGGCGGCTATGCGCACGAGATCGGTGTCAAACAGGTGTCGCTCTATCTCTGGCGTCGCTATGGCTCATCCGCACGGGTCAAGTTCATCACCGTGCCGTTCGAAGAGGTGGTCGGTGAGATCCTGCAGAGCATTGATCGCTCGCATATGGGGGTTGTCCTCAAGCGGATGATGATGCGCGCGGCCGATCGTGTCGCCGATCGTATGAATATCCCGGCACTGGTTACCGGCGAGAGTATCGCCCAGGTGTCGAGCCAGACGCTGCCCAACCTGAGTCTGATCGATAATGTGGCCGAGCACTTGGTGCTGCGTCCGCTGATCACCATGGATAAACCCGATATCATCGATCAGTGCCGTGCGCTCGGAGCCTTTGAGTTTGCCAGCGCGATGCCAGAGTTCTGCGGGGTTATATCGGACAAGCCGACCACGGCGGCGAAGCGCGAGCGCGTCGAACGGGAGGAGCATGCGTTCAACTTCGAGGTGCTGGACAAGGCGCTGGACGAGGTCGAGGTGATCAGCATCGATGAGATAGTGGAAAATCAGAATATCAACACCGAGATCGAAGCGTTGACCCGGGTGGGCGCCGATCATGTTATCGTCGATATCCGTGCGCCTCAGGAAGAGGAGAGAAAGCCACTGAACATGCCGGGGTGCGAGATATTGAAGATCCCGTTTTACAAGCTCGAGCAGGAGGTCGGACTGCTCGATACGCAGCGGACATACCTGCTGTATTGCGAAAAAGGGGTTATGAGTCAGATGCATGCACAGCATCTGACTGAAAAAGGGTATGCCAATATCGGTGTGTTTCGACCAGCCGCTCATAAATGAGCGGCTTTTTTATATCCTGTTCCGACATTTCGGCGGTCGGAAGTATCATCCTAGTGCTCTGATTATCGGCGATTTTTGTAAAAAAATTACATAAGGTCGACGATGTTGCTTTTGCACTACCTCTATGGGCAGAATAGCTCGCTCGGTTTCGTTGGTTTACTTGTCTGCGTTACAAGTTCCCGGCAAACCGGTTCATCTGTCCATCATGAGACTGCCCACAATTGTGCAGTCCGCGCGACCAAAAGCCGCTGGTGGGCGAAAGGGCTACGTAACGAACAGGAGCACCCATAGATGGATAATCTGTTATCAGAAGGCCTTAATTTGCTGGTCTTCGGTATGGGTTTCGTCTTTGTCTTTCTGACGCTGCTGGTTATCAGTACCGGTGTCATGTCGAAGCTGGTCAACAAGTACGTGCCGGCACCTGCACCCAAACCCCAGCGTTCTCGCTCAAGTGCGAAAGTGCAAAGTGCTAATGCCGGGGCGAACAACGACGAATTGATCGCCGTTATGACCGCAGCCGTGCACAAGTACCGCTCGTAAGCAGCACACATAACCATAAACGAGATTGAGATAAGGCCAATCCCATGTCCGACGCTAAGAAAGCACTAGGTATTACCGACGTCGTGCTACGAGATGCGCATCAGTCCCTGTTTGCGACTCGTCTGCGACTCGACGATATGTTGCCGATCGCCGAGAAACTCGACAAGGTCGGTTACTGGTCCCTCGAAAGCTGGGGGGGCGCGACCTTCGATTCCTGCATCCGTTATCTGGGTGAGGATCCCTGGACTCGCATCCGCGAGTTGAAAGCCGTCATGCCGAACACCCGTCAGCAGATGTTGCTGCGTGGCCAGAACCTGCTGGGCTACCGCCATTATGCCGATGACGTGGTGGAAAAGTTCGTTGAGCGCGCCGCCGTCAGCGGTATCGATGTGTTCCGTATCTTCGATGCGATGAACGATCCGCGCAACCTGGAAACCGCGATCAAGGCGGTGAAGGCAACCGGCAAGCATGCGCAGGGGACTATCTCCTACACCACCAGCCCGGTGCATACCATCGAGATGTGGGTCGAGTACGCCAAGACGCTTGAAGACATGGGTGCGGACTCCATCGCGATCAAGGATATGTCGGGCATCCTGACCCCTTACGGTGCTTTCGATCTCGTGTCACGTTTGAAGGCTCAGACCGGTCTTGAGGTGCAGCTGCACGCTCATGCGACTGCGGGTCTGTCCGATATGACCATCCTCAAGGCTGTCGAAGCGGGTATCGACCGTGTCGATACGGCGATCTCCTCCATGTCGATGACCTATGGCCATACGGCAACCGAATCCGTTGTCGCTGCTCTGGCCGGCACCGATCGGGATACCGGTCTTGACCTGCTGCTGCTCGAAGAGATCGCGCACTACTTCCGCGATGTACGCAAGAAGTACGCAAAATTCGAGGGTTCCCTGCGCGGTACCGACTCTCGCATCCTGGTGGCTCAGGTCCCGGGTGGCATGCTGACCAATATGGAAAGTCAGTTGCGCGAGCAGGGTGCCTCTGACAAGTTCGATGAAGTACTGCACGAGATCCCGCGTGTTCGCGAAGACCTCGGCTTCATTCCGCTTGTGACGCCAACCTCCCAGATCGTCGGTACTCAAGCGGTGATCAACGTGTTGATGGGCGAGCGCTACAAGACCATCTCCAAAGAGGTGCAGGGCGTACTCAAGGGTGAATACGGTGCGGCCCCGGCTCCGTTTAATGCTGAGCTTCAGGCTCGCGTGCTGGCTGGTGGTGAAGCGATCACCTGCCGTCCGGCAGATCTGTTGCAACCCGAGATGGAAAAGTTGGTCGGTGAGCTGAAAGAGCTGTCCGGCGAGAAAGGGATCAAGCTGGAGCAGGGCGAGCGCGAGATCGACGATGTCCTGACCTATGCGCTGTTCCCGCAGATTGGTCTCAAATTCCTGGAAAACCGCGGTAACCCCGACGCCTTTGAACCCGCACCGACGCTTGAGGACGCTAAAGCCATGTCAGCACCGAAGAAATCAGGACCGGAAGTCTACACCATCACCGTTAATGGTCAGAACTACGTCGTACAGGTGGCTGAAGGTGGCGATATTACCAATGTCGCACCGGCACCTGCCGCGGCTGCTGCTCCTGCTCCGGCCGCTGGTAGCGGTGAAGAGGTTCCGGCACCGCTGGCTGGTAACATCTGGAAAGTGCTGGTCAGTGCCGGTGAATCGGTTCAGGAAGGTGATGTGCTGGTGATACTGGAAGCGATGAAGATGGAAACCGAAGTGCGTGCAGCGCGTGCCGGCCACATCGTCTCCGTCGATGTCAAAGAGGGTGATGCCGTTCAGGTCGGCGATTCACTCGTCACCCTGGCCTGATCCGCAAAAGGTGTGAGTAATGGATAAACTACTCAGTCTGTTTACGGCATCGGGGATCTATAACATCAGCGCCGGCCAGGCGTTCATGATTGTTATCGGTCTGTTGCTGCTGTTTCTTGCGATTCGCAAGAATTTCGAACCTTTGTTGCTGGTGCCGATCGGCTTTGGCGGCATTCTGGCCAACATTCCGGAAGCCGGACTTGCGTTTTCGGCGGTGGAGAATGCGCTCCACTTTGCCAAGCCGGAAGTGCTGACAGGGCTGGCTGCCGCGCTGGGTGTGGACAGTGCTGACCCGCAGGCGCTGCTGCATGCGTACAAAGCGGCCTCGCACACCGCGCATACCGCGGCAACCGACGTTGCACTCGATGCCGGTTATAACAACGGCATGCTGTACAACTTCTACCTGGTCGCCATCGCCTCGGGTGCCGCGCCGCTGGTCATCTTCATGGGTGTCGGTGCGATGACCGATTTCGGTCCACTGCTGGCTAATCCCAAGACGCTGTTCCTGGGTGCGGCGGCGCAGTTCGGTATCTTCGCCACCATCATGGGCGCTGTTGCGCTGACGATGCTCGGTGTTATGGATTTCAGCATTCAGGATGCTGCCGCAATCGGCATCATCGGTGGTGCCGACGGTCCTACCGCGATCTATGTGGCGAGCTTGCTGGCGCCGCATCTGCTCGGTGCGATCGCTGTCGCTGCGTACTCCTATATGGCGCTGGTGCCGCTGATTCAGCCACCGATTATGCGTCTGCTGACTACGGAGTCTGAGCGCAAGATCAAGATGACTCAGCTGCGTCACGTGTCGAAGACGGAAAAGGTCCTGTTCCCGCTGGTGCTGTTGATTCTGGTTGCGCTGCTGCTGCCGGATGCCGCACCGCTGCTGGGTATGTTCTGCTTCGGTAACCTGATGCGTGAATGCGGCGTGGTCGATCGCTTGAGCGACACTGCTCAGAATGCGCTGATCAACATCGTGACCATCTTCCTTGGTCTGTCGGTTGGCTCCAAGCTCAGTGCCGACAAGTTCCTGGACCTGGAAACGCTGGGTATTCTGGTGCTGGGGGTTGTCGCCTTCGGTATCGGGACAGCCTGTGGCGTGTTGATGGCCAAGCTGATGAATAAGCTGGAAGGTGGCAATGCCATCAACCCGCTGATCGGTTCGGCCGGCGTATCGGCGGTACCGATGGCCGCCCGCGTATCCAACAAGCTCGGTCTGGAAGCGAATCCGCAGAACTTCCTGCTGATGCATGCCATGGGACCGAACGTGGCGGGTGTTATCGGCTCGGCGGTTGCGGCCGGTGTCATGATCAAGTTTGTCGGCTAACTCCGCATCTACTAAAAAGGGCTGCCTTAGGCAGCCCTTTTTATTTTCAGAGGCGCTGTTATTCGGTGCTAAGCGCTTCGAGATGGGCGAGCACGCTGAAGGCCAGCGCGACCGGGTTGTAGCCGCCCTCGAGTACCGATACCAGACGTCCGCCACATAGTACGTCGGCCGCCTCCATGATCTGCTCGGTCACCCAGCGGTAGTCCTCCTCCTCCAGATTCAGGTCAGCCATGGGATCCTCCTTGTGCGCGTCGAACCCGGCCGAGATGAAGATCATGTCAGGCTGGTGCTCGTGCAGGGCCGGTAGCCAGCGCTGTGCAATCGCGTCGCGCCAGTCGCTCGCAGGACTGAAGGCGGCCAAGGGGCAATTGACGATGTTGGGCCGCTCGATCTCGGCGTAGCGTTCCGGGTAGTAGGGGTGTTGAAAGGTGGAGCACACCAGTACCTCCGGCCGGTTTTGGAATATGTCGACGGTGCCATTGCAGTGGTGGACGTCGAAGTCGAGTATGGCGACACGTTTGATCTGGGCATGCTGGAGTGCGTGACATGCGGCGATGGCGACATTGTTGTAAAAACAGAAGCCCATGGCGGCTCTGTATTCGGCATGGTGTCCGGGTGGGCGGGCCGCGACGAAGGCATTGCGCACGCTGCCGCTGAGCACCGCATCCGTTGCCAGGACTGCTCCCCCGGCCGCCAGGTTGGCCGCATGCAATGAATCGGGGCACAGGGCCGTGTCCTCGTCGGTATACACGACCCCTTGCTCAGGCACTTTCATCTCCAGTCTTGTCTGGTGAAGATCGGCATGGGCAAGGCGGATCTGCTCTGCGGTAACCGGTACGGCTTCAAGTTGCGTGAGCCTGTCGAGCAGGCCTGTACGCTCCAGTACGCGGCGGATTGCGTGCAGTCTGACCGGGCTTTCCGGGTGTTCCGGACCCATGTTGTGCAGGCTGCAATCCTGGTGGCTGACGAATGCTGTTGTCATTATCTTTCCATTCTTTCCATCTGCCGCCTATTGTAAGTGAAAAGCGTACCGCCTCCCCTTAGGCATAGGTCTTAACATCTATTTCCCGTTATATCCTGCCCTAACGGGCAACTCTAGTAATGATGATCTGAAAGAGGGTGCCCGATAGTCATGGAGTTGACTCAGATCATGATGTGGAATGCGAAACTTAAGTACTCTTCTCGTACAGCATAGAACTGTCTTTGGCACCGCGTGTTTTCACCCGACACCGGTGCCTTTTTCTTTGCCACGTTTTTAGGCATGCTTGCTTCCGCACTGGCTGTAACCCTCTGTATACTCAATACACCGTCATCTTCTCTTAGTGCGCATCGGTAATCTTGACCGGTTTTGTAGGGTGAGCAGGGATCCGTGGCTCCATCAAAAATCAATTATGCCGACAAAAAGGTTCTACTGGTTGAAAGCAGTGGGAACATGCGTGCGACCATTTTTTATATGCTGCGTGAGCTCGGCGTTCAGAATCTGGCGGCGATGACGGTGAACGACCGGGTGTTGGAAGCCATACGCGAAGAGTCGTTCGATATTATTTTGCTGGGACACAACAGTAGCGATGCGGTAAGTGGTTTGCAGCTGCTGGAGGAAGCGCGTTTTCGAGGTTATGTCCGACCCACGGCTGTTTGGGTGTTCATGACCTCGGATGCGTCTCAGGAGGTGGTCTTGCATGCCATCGACAGTCGGCCCGACGCGCTACTGACCAAGCCCTTTTCTGTTGATGAGCTTAAGCAACGGCTTGACCAGCTGGTGGCGCGCAAGCGCATGCTGTATCCGGTCGAGCAGGCGATCGAGATCGGTGACCTGGACGCTGCCATCGATGCCTGTGACGATATCCCACGCGCCCACCCCTGTTACGATCAGGCCAGGCGCTTGAAAGCCCAGTGTTTGATCGATCTCGGACGGGTACAGGAGGCTTACGAGTTTCTCGAACGGCAGTACTGGCAAGGGGGGGATAAGGATACCGGGTTGATCATGGCGAAAGCGCTATATCTTCTCGATCGGCTGAAGGAGGCCGCGGAGCTGCTAAACAAGTTGATCGAAACACACCCCCTGTTGATTGCGGCCTATGATCTGTTGGCGCGAGTACAGGAGCGGGATGGGCAGCTACACAATGCCAGGGATACCCTCAAGGAGGCAACCGAGAAGGCGCCCTTGGGTATCCCCAGGCAGATGGAGCTGGGGCGTGTGGCGATGCAAACCGATGCTCTGGAGCTGGCAGACGGGGCTTTTAAACGCTCCATCGTCTTGGGGCGGCAAAGCTGCTACCGCTCGCCTGAACCCTTTCTTCGCCTGGCGAACGTGCGTCGTTTGGAGATGAAAGGGGCTCAAACTCGCCAGGTGATGGATCTCAGAAACGAGGTGGACACCTTGCTGAATACGGCGGAGTTCAGATTTCCCCGTGATCAGGCGTTGAAGGTGCGTACTGCGTTGCTGCGAAGTCAGGTTGCTCATGATTTGGCGGAGCCTGAAGAGGCCAACAGGCTGAAGGGGGAGGCGCGCACGTTAAATCAACAGTTGGAGTCACCCTTGGATCTTTCGCGCGAGGAGTTGGTGCTCAGCGGCGATAAGGTGCCGATGCTTGAGCCCGAGAGCGAACTCAGGCAGTTTTCGGAAGCGCGCAAATCCAAGCGTGACCAGGCGATGGCGAGCAAGGTCAACCGCCTTGGCATCAAACACTATATGGCGGGCAAGTACGCGCAGGCTATGCGCTATTTCGGTATGGCGATCGAATATGATCCCGGCTATGCCGCGGCGCTGCTGAATCTGGCGCAGCTCTATCTCGAGAGTGCTCGTGATGGCGTGGAAAAGCGTGAGGAGCGGTTGAAAATGGTTGATCGTTATCTGCGATTGGCTGAGCGTCTGCAGTTGGCCGACCTCGAGCGGGAGAAGTTGTTGCAGTTCAAGGGACTGCGGACCAGGTCGGTGGACTTTCTGACGGATGGGTCGCTCGGTCCTTTGCTTCGGTAGTGGGTGAGGGTCTTGAGAGACTCTTGCCGGCTGAGTGGCCTCCCCACCAGGATTCGAACCTGGATCTAACCCTTAGGAGGGGTTTATTCTATCCATTGAACTATGGGGAGACGGCGCGCATTGTAGCGATAAAAAGGGAGTACTGCCAGGCGTGGTGAGCGGGATGTCAGGCTTTGCCGATTCTGCTCTGCGTGCTGAAGTTGTTGCTTTTCCCCGAACTGCCATAGAGCTGGCTCTTCTGGTTTTTACCCTGTAGCAGGTTGAGAAGGCGTTCGGTGCTCTCCTGTCCGCGAAGAATAATCTGCTGATTGACGGTACTTTCCTGTTGCACCTGTGCCAGCGCGTCCGCCAGCGTCTGCCAAAGCTCCCCCAGCTTGAGTGCATTCTCACCCGGTAGTGTCTTCAGATACCGCTCCCAGCCCTCGGCTGATAGTTCGACGCCCAGATTGGACAGCAGGGTGTGACGCGCGGTGAAGTTTTCGTGGATGGCAGCGAGCAGTGATTCCTTGGACGAGGTTGCGCGCTGTATGGCTTCCAGGTCTCGCTGCTCGAGCGCGCTACGCTCTTCCTGCAGCAGTTTTTCCAACTCACGAAGCAACTCCACGCCCTGTTCGATCAGGGGGTGGAGTTGGTCAGGATTTGGCAGGTTCGACATCGGCTAGTCGTACTTCAACAGAGATCAGCTAAACAGAGACTCGATAGCAAGCATGCCCTTGGCGACGCGCTCCGCATCAACCTTATACTCGCCGCTTTCGATGGCACTTTTCAGTGCAGCTACACGATCGCTGTTGACTTCGGGTTCGTCGTCGCCGTTCTGGATGGCGTTGTGGATCGCCAACGCCGTTTCGCTGATCTTGACGGTATCGCTGTTACTAGGACCGACCGATGGCTGAGCGCTGCCACCACTGCCGGTAGCGGCGGTGTTGTTTTGCTGCTCATTGTTAACCCGGTTGTTACGCGCCGTACCCGCTTGGGTAGAGCCAACACCCGGAAGATCAATAGCCATCACATATACCTCTTAGCTGTTACGGGTAAGGGTATCGGTCTGCTTTCAGAAAACTTTAGCGAAACTGGTAATTTTTTTTGCATCCCAGTATTCAACTTAACGACAAGTATAATGTTTCCTGCCTGGCCTGGCCAAGGCGTGTCGGATCAAGTGGTGTTCAGTATAAGGTCACTATTCCGGGAGCTGTGACCGTGCCGCGTACTTGACGACCCGAGTTGCGGTTTTGCACATCGATCTGTTCGTTCAGGCGGCCGTCCTCGAGTGCAATCGCGTCCGTACGAATCAGCAAGGCCCCTTTGCGGACTTCGAGCGTAATCCGATCACCGCGGCGAACGGCCAGTGAGGGTTCCAGCACCCGTGCGGTGATGATCTCGCCATTGTCGATTGGAACCCGTGCTGTTTTGCCCAGGACATCCTGCAGTCGGGTGTAATATCCACCGCTCAATCGGGTGATATTCTGTTCACTCAGAGCAAGCGCGTCGCCGCCGATGCGACTGTCCCGGGTTATCGGTCGTCTGGCTGTCACCACCGCGATAAACTGCTGTACTCTTGCGGTAACGAAAATGCTCCAGGGGCGAGGGCTTGCACAGCTGACCTTGGCCGTGACCCGCTCCCCGCCACTGAAAGGCAGCTCAATTTGCAGGGCTGATTGGCAGGGGGTTAAAGAAAGTGTGCGGTTTATAGGGTTTACTGTTACGTTTACGCGACTCTCTGGTACTCTAGTCTCGAAATGCTGACGAATAGTCGACGCGACTTGGCTCTCTATGTCAGAGTTAGGCAGTTCGTTGGCCGAGAGTGTGCGGGCGGGAGCGGCCAGTGTAATGGCCAGCAGTGCGCATGAAGATATAAATTTGAGGAAGTTCACGCTTGAGTCCTGAAACAGCAGGGCTTTGCGGTACGACATTACTACTCTGACCTCGGGGTTTGAAGCGATCATGTCAGGTATCTTGGATAGTGTAAACCTACGCACCCAGATGGTGGGGCAGAACCGGCTGGAGCTGCTGTTGTTTGGTCTGGAGACCTCGCAACGCTATGGCATCAACGTTTTTAAAGTGCGTGAAGTGCTGCAGTGTCCGGAGTTGACGGAGGTGCCCAGGTTGACCACCTCGGTCAAGGGGATGGCGCACATTCGTGGCGAAACGATACCTGTGCTGGACCTATCCGAGGCTATCGGACGTCGTGCGATTCCAGCCGATGAACAGCGTAAGTGTTTTCTGATCGTGGCGGAGTATAACCGTCGCACGCTGGCATTTCTGGTGCGCAAGGTGGACCGGATCTTCAACACCCAGTGGGACCAGATCATGCCGCCCCCGGCAGAGATCGGCTCCGAAAACTACTTGACCGCCGTATTCGAACTTGATGGCAAGTTGGTCGAGATTCTCGACGTAGAGCAGATTCTGGCCGACCTCTACCCGATGGCGACCGATGTGAGCGAGGATGTCGCCGATAAGAGTGTGCGTGAGCAGGCACAGCAGCATCATGTGCTGATCGTCGATGACTCGGCAGTGGCACGCAATCAGATGCAGCGTTCGCTGGAAAGCCTGGGCTTGAAAGTGACCTCGGCCAACAACGGCAAGCAGGCTTGGGACTTGCTGCGTGGTATGGCTGACAAGGGCATCGACGTTGAGAAATCCTTCCTGATGGTGATCTCCGATATCGAGATGCCGGAGATGGATGGCTACACCCTAACGGCCATGATTCGCGAAGATACTCGGATGCAGCGTATGCATGTGGTGCTGCATACCTCCCTGAGCGGTGGCTTCAACGTGTCGATGGTCAAGAAGGTCGGAGCCGATGGTTTCCTGGCTAAATTCAATCCCAACGATCTGGCGACGGTGGTGGTTAATCGAATCGGCCAGGTTCGCGAGAGTTGATGACGGATCGATCGGTGAATCAACGCTTTCGAATCACGGCGGACGATTTCCGTCAATTCAGCGAGTTTCTTGAGCAGAGCTGCGGTATCCTGCTGGCCGAGCATAAGCAGTATCTCGTGCAGAGCCGGTTGGGCAAGATCATGAAGGAGCAGTCGTGCGACTCGCTCAGTATCTTGGTTGACCGACTGAAACGGCCTGGCGCAAACGCTCTCAAAGAGCGTGTTATCGATGCGATGACCACCAACGAAACCCTGTGGTTTCGCGATATCCATCCCTACGAGATCCTGGCCAAGCGGCTGCTGCCCGAGTTGACGGCGGAGCGGCGTGGGCAAAAGCTCAGGATCTGGTCCGCTGCCTGCTCCAGCGGACAAGAACCCTACTCGATCAGTATGGTGATCGATGAGTTCAAACGCATGAATCCAGGCACCTTGCTGTCCGGCGAAGAGATTCAGGCCACCGACATCTCCACCAGTATCCTGCAGCAGGCGCAGAGAGGCGAGTACGAAATGCTCGCGCTCGGACGGGGGTTGTCTCAGGAACGGTTGAAAAAATACTTCGTTACCTCTGGCGAGGGCAGTTGGCAGATCCGTCCGGAGATCAAGGCGCGGGTCCGCTTTCAGAACCTCAATCTGCTGGGGCCGTATACGTCGCTTGGCCAGTTTGACATCATTTTCTGTCGCAACGTTCTGATCTACTTCTCTTCCGACGTAAAACTCGAGATCCTGCGCAAGATGCGCCGCCAGCTCAAGCCCGGCGGCTACCTTCTTCTCGGTGCCTCCGAATCGCTGTCGGGGCTGTCCGATATCTACAAGATGATCCACTGCCGCCCCGGCATCATCTATCAAGCGGTATAGCCAGCCAAAAATAGCCATGTGCCGCAGTACGCCCGTGGCGGCAAGAGCGTCGCTCCTTGCCGCCACGGGCGGAATCAGTTTGCCGCTTTCGCCTTTCTTCACTGCTTGGTGCCTCTCAGCACGCCTGTAATTAGGCTGGTTTGAGGTAGTGGCACAAGCTTTGCTTCATAACAAGAAGGACGGACAGGAGCGATTGAATGGCCATCAGTTTTGAATCCGCATTGGGTATCCATGACGACGCATTGCTGTTGCGCGCCCGTCGTGCCGAAGTGTTGGCCAACAATATCGCGAACGCCGATACACCGGGATTCAAGGCGCGGGATATCGACTTCGCGTCCATATTGCACGGAGAGCTGGGCGGTGAGCAGGACCCTCTCTCCACCGAGCTGGCTCAGACCCAGGCGGGGCATGCCGGGGAGTTCATCGAACCTGATTTCGCCGCGGAACTGATGTTCCGCACGCCGTCCCAGCCCTCGGTGGACGGCAACACTGTTGAGGTACAAGAGGAGATGGCGCGTTACAGTGACAACGCCATCCGGTATCAGAGCTCTTTCACGATGCTGAATAGCAAGTTCAAAGGGCTGGTTAGCGCAATTAAGGGTGAGTAAGGATGTCGCTGTCTAATGTTTTTGGAATAGCCGGTTCGGCAATGAATGCCCAGAGCATTCGCCTGAACACAACCGCCAGTAACCTCGCCAATGCCGATAGTGTCAGCTCGAGCGAAGGGGAAACCTACCGGGCCCGCAAGCCGGTATTTACCGTGCAGATGCCAGGCGAGGTGGATTATAGCGCGTTAGGTTCGGGCCAGGTGCCGGGCCAGGGGGTCACGGTCAGCGACATCGTCGAGAGTGATGCGCCTTTGCGTATGGCGTACGAACCCAGTCATCCAATGGCTGATGAGAATGGCTATGTCTACTATCCGAATGTAAACGTGGTTGAAGAGATGGCCGATATGATCTCCGCCTCCCGCTCTTTTCAGATCAATGCGGAGATCATGAATACTGCCAAGCAGATGCTGCAGCGTACGCTGTCGCTGGGGCAGTAGGCTAAGGCGCGAGGTCCCTGAGAGGTAAGGGTCATGAGTACGATAAACGGTACTGGCAGTAGTTCAAATATATACGAGCAGATCAATCAGAAGAACCAGGCGAATTCGACAACCGAATCCAGCCAGGCGGCTGAAGACAGCCAGATGTTCATGAAACTGATGATCGCGCAGCTGCAAAACCAGGATCCGACAAGCCCTGCGGATACGGCGGACTTCATGCAGCAGATCGCGACCATGAGTCAGGTCGAGAGCATCAATCAGCTTGTCGGCACGGTGGAGGACATGAGCGCGTCTCTGCTCAGCAGTCAGACGGCGCTGCAGGCCTCATCCATGGTCGGTCAGCGCGCTTACGTCAACACCAACATTGCCCAGTTGAATCAAGAGGGTGGCTATGTGGATGGCGTGGTGTCCACTGAGGTCAGCGCCAGCAATATCCGTATCTCTATTTACGATGGCAGCGACAATCTCGTTGACCGCGTGAATATGGGGGCGATGCCGGCAGGTGATCACAACTTTGTCTGGCAGGCGGGTGAAGGTGTGCCTGCGGGCAATTACCGCATAGTGGCAGAAGTGCCCAGTGGAACCGATGGCGAATATGAAGAGGTCGGAACCTACATGGGCTTCAATATCAACAGCGTCACACTCGGGCAGAACGGTATTGGTATGAAGGTGAACACCAATATCGGATCGATCGACATGAGTGATGTGAAACAGCTCGGTTAATCAGGGGGAGATATGGCAGGTTTCAGTACTGCGGTTACGGGCCTGAAGGCATCCACTACCATGCTGGATGTGGCCGGTAACAACATCGCAAACTCAAGTACTATTGGCTTTAAAGCCTCCCGTACCGAGTTCGGTGATATATATGCAACGGCGGTGGTCGGAGCGGGTTCGGCCAACGTGGCCGGTTCCGGTGTCACGGTCACCGATATCGCTCAGGATTTCAAGGCGGGTACCATCGAGTTCACCAACAACAACCTGGATCTTGCGATCAACGGATCGGGTTTCTTTCAGTTGGATGATGGTCAGGGCGGCGTAACCTATACCCGCGCAGGTGCCTTCGAGCTGGATAAAGAGGGCTTTATCGTCTCCAAGACCGGCAAATACCTGCAGGGCTACGGGCTGGATGAGGACGGCAACCGTCTGCCCATCGGCAACCTGGCGGTGACGCAGAAAGAGAGCCCACCGAAAGCGACCGAGAGTATCGACCTGTCGTTCAATATCGATTCACGTAAGGAAGCGGCCGAGCTGCTGCCGACCTATGACAAGGACGAGCCGGGTTCATTTACCTACACGACCACGGTGCGCACCTTCGACAGTTTGGGTAACGAACACACGATCAAGTTCAACTTTGCCGAGCAGCGCCCGGTAAGGGAGGTGTTCGAATACGATGTGTCCGGCGATGCCGACGATACGGTCTATATTTCCGGGCTTCCCCTGGATACATCGGCGGACTTCAGTGTCGCCAGTTATTCCGACTACTCCACCTTCGCTGCGGCCAATCCGGCGCTATCGGCCCAGCTCGATGACATCGCGGCTAGGGATGCTCGAATTGATAAGGAGTCGTTTACGTTATCCGGTGGCACGCTGAGTTTCGAAACTTTTGCGCAGTACACCGATTCTGGCGATATGGTGGTAACGGATGTAGATCCACTGCTGACCACGGCCGTTAGCTATGACCGTCAAAATGCTTCTACGCCGACACGCGCAGCCAACGAAGTCAGAACCTACACCATTGACGAGACGGCTGGCGATAGCACAGTCGAAATCGGTGGTGTAACGATCAATGTCGCGGGCTTGTCAACGAAGAAGGATATCGCGGAAACCATCGAGGGGCGTGAAGCGGAGATCATAGACCGCAATCCCGCCATCGAGTCGGTTCAGGCGGTTCTGGTGGGTGGTGAGTACAAGTTGCAGATCACCTTCAAGGCAGACGAAGGCAATGTCGATGATGCGGACTATCAGCCGACCTCTGTGGCGGGCACTTTGGCTTTGGAGAGCACGGCTGAGGGTGACAACTCCTATCTCGGCGTGTATCGGATGTATGCCTACCTCAACGGTGAAGAGCAGCTGGATATTGGCAAGCTGAAAGATTGGGGTGAGGCCGGTGGTGGCCCCGCCGTCAGCGGCGGCGGTGGAGAAACCGAAGAGGGGCCGATTCTTGTCGAGTTCAACCCGACCAACGGTTTGCTGAGCGGCATCAACGGGTTGAGTTTCTCCGCCGGCGGCCAAGTGCCGTCAATTACCATCTCCGGTGCCGATCCTGCTAACCCGTTGACTACCATCGATCTGGACCTGACCAACAGTACTCAGTTTGCCTCGGCATCGATCGTCAAGAGCCAGTTGCAGGACGGCTATACCAAGGGTGACCTGATCGGTGTGACCTTCGCCAGCACCGGTGAAATGGTTGCATCGTTCAGTAACGGCCAGAACCAGTCGCTGGGGGTGGTCGCGGTGGCTACCTTTGAAAACCAGGCCGGTTTGCAGCCTAATGGTGATACCGAGTGGGCGGCCACGCTGACCTCCGGTGATGCTATCCTGAACCCGCCGGGGACCGGTTTGAACGGCACCCTGCGCTCGGCCGCGCTGGAAGCGTCCAACGTTGACCTGTCCGCCGAGCTGGTCAAGTTGATCGAAGGTCAGCGTAACTTCCAGGCGAACTCCAAGACCCTGGAAACCCTGAACACAGTAACTCAGGCGATACTGCAGATCTAACAGTCGATTCCGCTTCGGCTTCGGTTATAAAGGCGATGGCCTCCATAGGGTCATCGCCTTTTTGCGTTCTATGGCACGGCGCTTGCTTTTATCGGGTATGGCTCGCTTAAAGCGGCAATCTTTTTCCTGATGGAGCTGTTATGGATAAGTTGTTGTACGTGTCGATGACGGGTGCTCGCGAGAACATGGTCGCGCAGCGCGTGCATGCCAACAACCTTGCCAATGTGACGACGACCGGGTTCAAGAGCGATCTGGAGCAGGCCCGCGCCATGCGCGTGCTGGGCGAGGGCTACGAATCCCGCGTCTACGCCATGAGTGAGCGCCCGGCAACCGATACCACCGCCGGTACCCTTATCTCTACAGGGCGAGATCTGGATGTCGCGATCGACGGTGAGGGCTGGATAGCGGTTATCGGTCCGGACGGCCGGGAGGCGTATACGCGTGGCGGCGAGCTGCAGATCAATGCCGCTGATCAACTGGTAACTGGCAGCGGATTGCCGGTCATGGGAAATGGCGGCATCCCGATTGTCATACCTCCGGCCGAAAAGGTGGAAGTTTCGTCCGATGGCACAGTGACCATTCGTCCGCTGGGCGGTCAGGCGGCGGAGCTGGCGCAGATCGACAGGATCAAGCTGGTCCGCGCTGAACCCGGGCAGTTGTTCAAAGGGGAAGATGGCCTAATGCACGTGGATAATAACCGGGTACTGCCGGTGGATCTGGATGTGCAGGTGCGTTCGGGTTATCTGGAGTCGAGCAATGTCAATGCGGTTGCCGAGATGACATCGATCATCAGCCTGGCGCGTCAGTTTGAGGTGCAGGTGAAGATGATGAAAACCGCGGAAGAGAATTCAACAGCAGCTGCGCGTATCTTGCAGCAGAGCTGATAAGGGGGATAGACCAGTATGCAAGGTGCACTGCACGTCGCCAAAACAGGGCTTAGCGCCCAGGATACTCAGCTTAAGGTTATCTCGAATAACCTGGCTAACGTCAGCACGGTCGGTTTCAAGAAAGACCGCGCCGTTTTCGAGGATCTGCTGTATCAGGTTCGCCGCCAGCCAGGCGCCGACACCGCGGCCGATTCTCAACTCCCCTCGGGTCTGCAGCTGGGTAATGGTGTACGCACCGTCGGCACCCAGAAGCTTTTCGAAGAGGGGGAGTTTCAGGTTACCGGCGAGTCGTTCGATGTTGCCATCAACGGCAAGGGCTTCTTGCAGATACAGCAACCGAATGGCGATATTGCCTATACCCGCAACGGACAGTTGCACCTGGACGGCGAAGGGCGTTTGGTCACCGCCGAAGGTTTCTCGCTCGAGCCGGAAATTACGCTGCCCGACGGAGTGTTGTCCATGTCCATCTCCAATGATGGCACGGTCGAGGTTGTTGTGGCTGGCGATCCCGAGCCGCAGGAGGTAGGGCAGTTGGAGCTGGCCAACTTCGTCAACCCCCAGGGGCTGCAGGCGATTGGACAGAACCTCTTTCTGGAAACGGCGGCCAGCGGTGCGCCTCAGCAGGTAACTCCCGGGGAGGAGGGGACCGGATTTCTGCTCCAGGGGATGCTGGAAAGTTCAAACGTGAATGCGGTCGAGGAGTTGGTCAATATGATCACCACTCAGCGTGCATATGAGATAAATTCGAAAGTGATCTCGACGGCAGACCAGATGTTGTCGTTCGTCACTCAGCAGCTGTAACGGTAAGTGAGGGGATGGTCGATGAGCATTAAGGGCTGGGTCGTTGCTGTTGCCTGTGCAATGACGTTGACGGGGTGCGTTAATTCGCCGCCCAAGCCGGATAACCCCTACTATGCTCCTGTGCCGGTAACACCTGTGCCCAATACGCAGCCGTCAACCGGCTCGATCTATAACGCGGCGACCTCAATGAATCTCTATGGTGACGGGCGTGCCTACCGGGTAGGCGATATCATCACCGTGGAGCTGGAGGAGAGCACCCAATCCTCCAAGTCGAGTACCACCTCGGTGGATAAATCCAGCAATACCAATGTCGGTGTCGGCTCCGTTATGGGACAAAATCTATCTGTGCTGGGCAACCCGCTGTCGGCCTCGCTTGGCAGCGATCACTCCTTTGAGGGAGATGGCAGCTCCGATATGAGCAACAGCCTGACCGGCAGTATTACCGTGACGGTGCATGAGGTACGGCCGAACGGCAACCTGCTCGTGCGCGGTGAGAAGTGGCTGACCCTGAATCAAGGCGATGAGTACATCCGTATCAGCGGGCTTATCCGGCCCCAGGATATCGACCAGTCCAATACGGTGTTGTCGACCAAGCTGGCCGACGCACGTATTACCTACAGCGGTACCGGCGCAGTGAATGACTCCAATGTCATGGGTTGGCTGGCACGTTTCTTTATCAGTCCGCTATTCCCCTTCTGATGGTGAGCAACATGAAAAAGGTCATCGCGCTTTTAATGCTCTGCACACTTGTCATCACTCCGGTGCGGGCCGAAAGGCTTAAGGATATTACGTCGGTATCGGGGGTGCGCAGTAACCAGCTGGTCGGCTACGGCCTGGTTGTAGGCTTGGATGGCACCGGTGATGGTACCGACTTCACCTCCCAGACCTTCCGTAACATGCTGAACAACTTTGGCGTGGCGATACCGGCCAATGTGTCCCCAGAGTCGGATAACATTGCAGCAGTGGCGATCCATGCCGAACTGCCGCCCTTTGCCAAGCCGGGGCAAAGTATCGATGTGACCGTCTCCGCGATCGGCGATGCCAAGAGTCTGCGTGGTGGCAGCCTTTTGATGGCGCCCCTCAAGGGGGCGGACGGTCAGGTATATGCCATCGCCCAGGGTAACCTCGTGGTCTCCGGATTTGGCGTCAGCGGTGATGACGGTTCGCGTCTGTCACTGAATATTCCCAGTGTCGGCCGCATCCCCAACGGGGCCAGCGTCGAGCGGGCGGTACCCAACGCCTTCTCTCAGGGCGACTCGCTGGTGTTGAACCTGAATAATCCGGATTTCACCACGGCCCGTCGCGTTGCCGAGCAGATCAACGGTTTGCTCGGACCCGATGTGGCGCGCGCGCTCGATGCCACGTCGATTCGCGTCAGTGCGCCGCGGGATCCGTCCCAGCGCGTGTCCTATCTGTCGGTGCTGGAGAACCTGAGCGTAGATCCGGGCAAAGAGGTGGCGAAGGTAATAATTAACTCGCGTACCGGCACCATCATCATCGGTGAAAATGTACGCGTGTCGCCGGTCGCCATTACCCATGGCGGGCTGACGGTTGCCATAAGCGAGGCGCCTGAGGTCTCCCAACCGGATACCCCATTGGCCGGTGGTCAGACCGTGGTGACGCCGCGGACCGGCATTCAGGTTGATGAGGGGTCGGGGCATATGTTCGAGTTCAATACCGGCACCTCACTGCGTGATCTGGTAGAGGCGGTCAATCAGGTTGGTGTTGCGCCGGGAGACCTGATGGCGATTCTGGAAGCGCTGAAACAGGCTGGCGCACTGAAAGCCGAGCTGGTGGTGATCTGATATGGATAGCAAATTTCCGGGGCAGATCGACTCCTCGTTCTATACCGATCTGACCGGGCTGAGCAAGATTAAGTCGCAGGCCAACGATGATCGTGATGCCGCGCTGCGCAACGCCGCCGAGCAGTTCGAGCAGGTGTTCATGAACATGATGCTCAAGTCGATGCGCCAGGCCACCGAGAGTTTTGCCGAAGACAACCCGTTCAACTCCAGCGATGTGCAGTTTTTCCAGGGCATGCTTGATCAACAGCTGACCCTGCAGCTATCGCAGAGCAAGGGCCTTGGACTTGCCGATATCATCGTTCGGCAACTGGGCGGCAAGGAGATGACGGCGGATACGCTACGTCAGGCCCTGCAGTTGCCCAGTGATGAGGAGCGTATAGATGACAAGCTGGCGCAGGGTCAGTCATTGAATGAGACGTTGCTGAATCTGGCGGCACGGCGGGTGGCCAACCATTCGCTCAGCGCAGTCGATCAGATCAGCGATCGCCTGGCGCAGCGCAGAGCAGAGACGGGGGCTGAGGAGCCGGCAGACGATGCAGCAGCGCCGTCCGCTGCAGTTGGTAGCGAACCTGCCGAGTGGAGCTTCGACACCCCAGAGCAGTTTGTCGAACAGCTGCTGCCTGCCGCCGCGAAAGCCGCCCAGGCACTGGGGGTGGATCCCCGCGTGTTGGTAGCACAGGCGGCGCTCGAGACCGGCTGGGGGCGTGCGGTTATTCGCCGCGATGACGGCAGTAGCAGCAATAATCTGTTCAATATTAAGGCCGATAGCCGCTGGGATGGCGAGCGGGTAGGGGTCAGCACGCTGGAGTATCGCGACGGCTTGCCGCGTCCGGAACGGGCGGATTTCCGGGTCTATGACTCGGTCGAGCAGAGCCTGGACGATTACGTCGATTTCATTCAGAACAATCCACGCTACGGCGAAGCGTTGAAGCAAGTCGGGGACCCGGTCAGCTACCTGCAGGCACTGCAGCGGGCGGGGTATGCAACCGATCCTGAATATGCCGACAAGATCGGCCGGATAGTGAATGGTGCACTGCTTGCGGGTATAGGTGAACTGCCTCAAGAAGGCTGAGTTTTTGCCGATAAGTTGATCAATGGCGCCCACAGTCCGGAGCCATTATCGGGAGAGTAGAAAATGTCGTACGGTCTGTTGTCATTGGGTGTTCAGGGTGTCAGGGCGAGTCAGTCCGGCCTGTCTGTCGTTGGTAACAACATCACCAACGTCAATACCCCGGGCTATACCCGTCAGGTTGCCCAGTTCAACAGCCTGGAGGAGGGTGGCGTACTCCAGGACAGTACCCAGCGCATTGTCGATAAGTTCATAACGGAACGGCTCTGGGCCGACAACTCCCGCTTTGAAGCTGCCAAAGCGTTCGAGGCGATGGCGAGCCAGCTCGACAATACCTTGGCCAGTGACAGTGTCAGTCTTTCAGCAAAGCTGGACGATTACTTTGCCGCCCTGCAAGCCGCCAATGATGATCCGACGTCGATCACCAATCGAGAGCTGTTTATTGCTGAGGCGCAGGCAACGGCAACCCGGTTCAACGACCTGTATGACCAGGTCTCGCAACAGACCGAGACGGTCAATACCCGGATTCGCGAGCTGGCGGAAGAGATCAATAGTGCCGCGCTGAATATCGCCGACCTGAACGATCGGATCCGTATCGCCAAGGCCGCCAACAAGGACGCGTTTGAACTGCTCGATCAGCGTGACCAGGCGGTACAGGAGCTGTCCCAACTCATCGACATCAACGTGATCGAGCAGGGCGATGAGTTCTCGATCTTTATCGGCAACGGTCAGCCACTGGTCGTCGGACAGAGTTTTAACCCTTTGGTGTCAACGCCAAACGAGCTGGATCCGACCCGACAGGAGATCGGTATAACGCTTGCCGGACGGGTCAATGATCTAACCGGTATGGTGGGTGGCGGAGAGCTGGGCGGGCTGCTCGCCTATCGCGATGAGGTGCTGGATCCAACCCTCAATGAAATGGGAAGGCTGGCCGTCGTGTTTGCCGATAGCATGAATCAGCAGCATCAGCTGGGCATGGATCTCGACGGCAACATGGGGCAGAACCTGTTTGCCGATATCAACAGTGGCAACCTGCTGTCTACTCGTGTGCGGGCTGAATTCGCCGAGGGCAGTGTGCAGATTGTCGATACCAGCAAGCTGTACGCATCGGACTACGAGCTCGTCTTCACCTCTAGCGATAGCTTTAGGCTGACGCGTCTTTCCGACGGCGAGAGTTGGACCGACAGCTCCTTCAGTGCGGCGGCGACCAATACCGATGTGGACACGGATGGTGAAGCGTTTTTCGACTCGACCAGCGGGGAGCTGACGCTGCAGATCGACGGCTTCAGGCTCGATCTGTCCCGCTCCGGAGGCTTTGCCACCAATGAGCGGGTATTGGTTCAACCCGTGCGCACGGCGGCAGACGATATTGCGGTCAATATCAAGGACGGTCGCCAATTGGCGCTGGCAGCGCCGGTGGTCGTTGCGCCAGACGCAGCCAATAACGGAACCGGTGTTGCCACCGTGCAATTGACCGAGGTATCGACCCCCCTGTCGAACGATCCACGCGATTCGATAGCTGCGCTGATGCCGAATTCGAGCTCCAGGCTGACGATAACGGCCGACTCGACTGTGGTGCCGGAAGGCTACACAGTAGTCAGTTCGGACGGTTTGGCACTCTCGATATCCTTGGATCCAAATGACAGCAAAAACTTGCTCATTCGTAACGCGGATCCGTCGCTGAACGGGGAGATCGTGATGCGGGTGGAAGGAGTTCCGCAGGATGGTGATAGTTTCGTCATCGACTTTAACTTCGACGTTGACGGTACCGACAGCATCACGAACGTCGGGGTGTCGGATAACCGTAATGGCCTGCTGATGTCAGACCTGACCAAGGCTGCCACCTCCCTGGAAGGCAACTACCAGGAAACCTATGGCAGAATTATCGAGCGGGTCGGAATCGAGACGAAAATCGCCCAAACGGACCTTAAAGCATCCGAAGCCGTGCTTAAAAACACTGTCGCGCAGCGCGAGGAGATCAGCGGCGTCAACCTCGATGAAGAGGCGGTCAAGCTGATCCAGTTCCAGCAGGCCTACCAGGCGGCGGCCCAAATCATCAGTGCCTCTCAGCGTATCTTCGATGCGCTGATTCAGGCCGTGTAACGGAGGTTCGGCATGAGACTTTCAACACAGCAGTTCTTCTCTCAGAACCTGGACACCGTGCGCAACGGTAACGCCGAGCTGTTCAAATACCAGCAGCAGCTTGCATCCGGCAAGAAGATCTCTCAGGCATCGGACGATCCGCTGGCCGCTACCCAGATAAACAAATATGAGCATGTGATTGCGCGTAGCGAGGTGTTCGCCGGTAACGTCGAGGTAGCCGAGCGCAGACTGAATCTGGAAGAGAGCACTTTGGCTCTGGTGTCGGACAGTATCTTGCGTATAAAGGATCTGGCGATCCAGGCGAACAATGCCACCCTCAACGATACCGACCGGGAGATTGTGGCGGAGGAGATGCGCCAGATACTGGAGCAGCTGGCGTCGGCCGCCAATACTCAGGATGCTCAGGGCGAATACCTGTTCTCCGGTTTCAAAGGGGGGGCGCCGGCCTACACCCTGAATGCCTCTGACCGGTATGAATATCAGGGCGATCACGGTCAGCGCTTTCTAGATATCGGCGAGAACAACACCGTTGCGTCGACCGATCCCGGCAGTGCCATCTTCGGGGATGGAGAGGATAATATCCTGAATACGATCAAGGATATGATTGAACTGCTTGATGGTACGACGCCAACAACATCGTTTTCGGATGACATCTCCGCGTTGCAGGGAGAACTGGATCAGTTCTTCGAAGGGATAGTGACCCAGCGATCCAAATTGGGGGCGCGGCTCAACGTATTGGAAGCACAGGGGGAGGCCTTGGCCGATATCAAGTTGTTTACCACCAACTCTCTGTCAGTCGTGCAGGACACCGATTACTACGAGGCCACCAGCAAGCTGATGCAGCAGCAGACAGCGCTTGAGGCGGCCTATGCCAGCTTTGGCCAGATACAACAGCTCTCGTTGTTTGATTATGTGAGGTAAGGGTGAAGTTCCAAGCGGCTTATGAGCGCTGTGATGCTATCCTGAACGAACAGATCTCGCTGCTGCAGCAGGGCGAGATAGAGAGCATCATCGAGCTGGAGCAGGAGAAAGATCAGTTGCTCAGGCAGGTTGAGTGGAACGAGCTGGAGAGTTGCGGCGAGCAGATAGAGTTGGCGAAGGAGTTGCTGGCCAAGCAGCAGGCGTTCGAGCATCAATGCGCTCTGGTTCGAGAGGATCTGTTCAGGCAGTTGTCAGAGGTCAGAAAACAACAGAAAGCCTTGAACAGTTATCTGGATAATCGATGAATAAATGATCATTGAGTACTAAAGATCCGATTCAATCAGCCGATTAAGAGGCTAGATACCCGGAAGAAGATCGTCCGGGCTTGGGATTGAAAGAGGCATCAACATGGCGATTGATTCACTCACAGGCGTTGGCAGTGACCGCGGTCAGCTGGTCAGGGACGCGGCGACTATTCAGAATGATCTACGCCCCGTGAAGGGCAGCGAAGTTGGCACTCGTGCGGTAGAAGAGTCGGCGGCTACGCAGAAAAAATCGGAATACAAACAGCCGGAGTCGTCGGTGGTAAAGGAGGCTGCGGCTCAGCTTGGTGAAGTGCTGAAGCTCGTCAGCAGCAATCTCAATATATCGGTAGACGATGATTTGGGTGAAACTGTGGTCAAAGTCGTTAACGCCGATAATAAGGAGGTGATCCGTCAGATCCCCTCGGAAGAGATTCTGTCTCTGATGAAACGTTTGTCGGAGATCTCAGAGCAGTATACGGCCGAATCCAGCGGAATCCTGCTGCGCGATGAGGCATAGTTGAGCACAGCGTGCTCCGGACGGTATGTAAATGGCTAGCATTACGTTTTCAGGTATCGGGTCGAGTATCGATACCGCGGCAATTGTCGACGCGATTGTAGCGGCAGAGATTGAACCGCAGCGAGAGCTTCTGTCTGCGAGAAAGACGACCTACAACAGTCAGCTTTCGGCGATAGGCAAACTCAAGAGTGCGCTGGAGCAGTTCCAGTCCGTGCTCGACAACCTGAAAATGGCAAGCAAGTTTCAGGCACGGTCGGTATCGGTCGGTAACTCCGATCTGCTGTCCGCCAGTGCTACAGGCTCCGCTGTACCGGGAAGCTACCAGATCGAGATCGATCACTTGGCAAAGCAGCAAAAACTGATAACCGCCGCGGGTTCATTTGCTACTTCGGGTGATACGGTTGGCACCGGTAAGCTCAACTTTACGGTCGGTACGGAAAGTTTCGAGGTTCCGATCGACTCGTCGAGCTCTTCGCTTTCCGGCATTCGTGATGCTATCAACTCCGCGACTGGCAACAGTAGCGTTTCAGCTACCATTGTGAACGTCGATGACGGTCTTGGCGGTACTGAAGCACGGTTGATGCTGACCTCCATTGCTGGTGGTCTGGATAACAAGATCAACATCACGGCCGTTGACGACGATGGCAATTCCACGGATGCATCGGGGTTGTCGCAGCTGATTTATGACTCGACCAGTGCGACCGGCAATATGACCCAGCATCAGGCTGCCGACGATGCGCTGTTTTACATCGACGGACTTGCGGTCAGTCGTTCTAGCAACTCCGTTTCTGATGCGATCGACGGGGTCACGCTCGATCTCAAGAGCTCTGCGCCGGGAACGAAGTTCAGCCTGGATGTCGCTGTCGATAACGATACGATCGCCAACAATATCCAGTCTCTGGTCGATGCCTACAACAATGTTCGTTCCATCGTTAAATCCACCTCCGAAAATGAGGGCTCCAGTGCCCTGATGGGGGATTCAACAGTGCGTACGCTGTACAACAAAGTGCGCTCGGTGTTGTCGTCGCAGGTAGCGTCTGCACCTGGTAGCGCCAATTCGCTTAGCCTGGTGGGTGTCAGCATCGATCAGTATGGTGTGATGTCGCTGGACAGAGAGGCGCTAGGAAACGCGCTCAACGATGATTTCTCCGCCGTTTCGAAGCTCTTTACCAATGATGACGGCATCGCGCCGACACTGGATACTCTGCTTGAGAGTTATACCCAGTACGCCGGGTTGCTCGATGATCGGACCAAAGGGCTGAATTCGCGGCTGGAGTCCTTGACCAGTGCGCAAGAGCGCCTGGATCGACGAGAAGAATCGATGCTGGCAAGCCTGACCAAGCAATACAACGCGATGGATTCTTTGGTGGCGCAGCTAAACTCCACCGGTTCATACTTGCTGGCGCAGCTGTCAGCACTCAGCTCCTCCTAAAGACCGACTAAGAGATGACGAATGAATAAAGGTATCAATCAGTATCGTCAGATAGATGTAGAAACGGATCTGCACAACGCATCGCCACATCGGCTGATCCAGATGTTGTTTGAAGGCGCGTTGAAAAGTATCGCGTCTGCAAAGGGTGAGCTGCAGTCGGGTACCCCGGTGGGTGTTGCTCAGCATATATCGAGAGCTGTGAAAATCGTGGGCGGTCTCGAGGAGGCTCTGGATAAAGAAGCCGGTAGCGAGCTGGCGGATAATCTTGAGCGGCTCTACCAGCATATTCAGGACTCCCTGGTGCTGGCGCAGGCGGAGAAAAGCGAGAGCCGCCTTGATCAGATCGCATTGCTGTTGATTGAACTTAAAGAGGGCTGGGACCAGATCGCGCCCACCAAAGGTGCTTAGCTTCGTCTCTTTAGCGATGCGCAATGCGCTAATAGTTAATAAGAGAGCCGCTGCCAATCGCAGCGGTTTTTTTATGGTCTGAACTCAGTGGCGATTGAGTGCAAAAAAACCAAAATTTTTTTCTCAAGCTTCTCTCGCCGATGCCGTTAACCTGAATACACAGCATATGAGCGCAGCCTGGCAGTGGACAGGCTCTATCAGCTAGGAGATACACACATGGCAAACGTAGTAGCAACAAACCTCTTCTCTCTGTCCGCCCAGCGTAACCTGGCCAAAACCGAAACCGGTATGGCAACGGCGATGGAGCGTCTGTCTTCAGGTCTGCGTGTAAACAGCGCGAAAGATGACTCCGCCGGCCTTGCAATCGCCGAGCGTATGAATGCCCAGGTCAAGGGTATGAACGTGGCGATCCGCAACGCGGCTGACGGTATCTCTCTGTCTCAGACCGCCGAAGGTGCTCTGCAGCAGGTATCCGATACTCTGCAGCGTATGCGTGAACTGTCTGTACAGTCCTCGAACGCCACCAACTCCTCTTCTGACCGCGCCAACCTGGATGCTGAATTCTCTCAGCTGGCTGCAGAAGTGGGTCGTATCATCTCTGCTACCGAATTCAACGGTCAGAAGGTACTGGGTGCCAGCGCTGGAGCTCAGACCTTCCAGGTGGGTGCTAACAACGCGACAGATAACCGTATCACTGTTACCACAACTAACCTGTCTACCAACTCTAACGTGACCGGTGTTACTGGCACTAATATCAAGTCTGCGGCAGGTGCTCAGGCGGCTATCGCCCTTATTGATACTGCCATCGACACTATTACTACCGAGCGTGCCAAATACGGTGCGGCGCAGAACCGCTTCGAAACCACTATCCAGAACCTGCGTAACGCATCAGAAAACCAGGCGGCTTCCCGCAGCCGTATCATGGATGCCGACTTCGCAATGGAAACTGCAGCGTTGACCAAGGCTCAGGTGCTGCAGCAGTCCGGTATCGCGATCCTGTCTCAGGCTAACCAGGCTCCGCAGGCTGTTCTGAGTCTGCTGCGTTAATCTGATAGTTAAAAATAAAAAACGGCACGCCTTGGCGTGCCGTTTTCGTTTGTACGGGCGAATAGGCTCAGGTTTGGGGGGGGGGATGCATAGTCTAGAGGCAAAATATAGGATCTTAAGTGAGCGTTGGCCGGAGGTGGCCGCAAGGCTGGATATTAACTCTACCGAAGCTCGCACGGTGCTGGGTGATACACCTGAAACCGTTTTGGTGCATTCAGGACTCCATATATCCAGTGCTTTTGATCCTGAGAGGGAAGCTAATCTTCAGGCAGCGCGGGTTCCTGTTGAGAACTCAACTGTGTCGGTATATGGCGTTGGCTCAGGCTACCTCGTGCAGACGTTACTTGAGCGGCCGCAGGTGAGGAAGCTAAATCTCGTATTCTTCAGTTACCAGCTATTGGCTGAATCAATGGCAACCTATCCCCATCGCTGGATAGAAGATCCTCGGGTCGAACTGCAATTTGGCGGAAGCGTAAAATATCCCCAGTTACCATTCGCAGCCGTATATGCAGAGTTGATGTCGGCTGAACCCGATGTTCTGCCTCTACGTGATCGTGTGTTGACTGAATTGAATGAGGAATTCAGGCGTGCAGGTCTTGCTAGGCACTATGCCGAATTTGAGCGACCTAACCTGATTGCTAATCGAAAAAATGCGATATCGGATCCTGATGTCGCTTCCTTGTTTGGAGTGGCCTCCGGAGGCTGTGTTACGGTTGTTGCCGGAGGACCCTCCGCCGACTACTTTCTCGATAACATGGTCGAATCAGACTTCCTCATTGTTGTTTCCACAGCATTAAAAGGCGTTTTAAATAGAGGGTTGAAACCTGATGTGGTTGTCGCAATCGATGGGCATAAAGAGCTACTCAGGCATTTCGACACGGTTGGTCCTTATTGCAAGCAATTGGATAAAACTATTTTGGCTTACGCGCCTATTATTCAGCCTTTTATTGTTGATTCATGGCCAGGCTTCCGCTGTGCATTCTACTTGGAAAACACGCTGTTTTCGGAGATCCGAAAACAGGTTCTCCGTTCGGTGCTATTTTGCTCAGGCACAGTGACTCATTGTGCCGTTGATTTGGCTGTCAAGATGGGAGCTGAGGAGGTGCGCTTGGTCGGAGCTGATTTTGGCTTCCCAGGAGGTTTTTCCCACGCCGAGCAGACCGATCATCGCCAGCAGCAGGTTGGGGAGACTCAAGTCATGTCAGGCGCAGGGGTGCTTATTGATTCCACTCCGGCGTTAGTCGGTTACTTGCGGGATCTCGAGGCCTATATCGAACTTAATCCTGACGTACGTTTCGTGCAGATGTCGAATCTCGGAGCTGCCATTGCGGGTGCAAAAATATTTGACTGGAACAGCATATGCGAAACCTAATTGAACAGGCTGATGCCATATTTGAAAGCTTGGTTTCCGGGCAGATTGCAAAAGGGTTTGAACTTTATCCAGATTTTATTGATGCGTTTATCAATACATTGACTGATAGTGAGATACTATCCTTTCAACCTCTATTGCAGGAGATGTTGAAGGCTCAAGAGGAGAAGAATGTCGTATGGCTAGCTGATTTAATAGCATATTTATTGATTCCAGCTCTAAATGAGCTGCACCCGAGATAAAAGCATTTCGAGTGCATTTTTTCAAAGAGCTTATTACATGGGTCCTAAGTGGCTTAGTCGTTATCGAGGAGGGGGAGCTCCGATAAAAGCCGCTTAGCAGCCAAATTGTCTGGCTGATGATGAAGCGCTTCCTCCAGAACGATTCGCGCTGCTTTGAACTCTGAGATAGAGATATAAATATCAGCCAAGTTGAGAAGGTTGTAAGTGTCGTTCGGGAAAAATTCGTAGTGGCGGGTCATGCTCTCTATTGCACCGGCCAAATCGCCCGCGGTTCTCTGGAACTTTCCATAATGCTTCAGATAGTGCGGCGAAATGAGGGATAGGCACTCGATTGCCTGAAGTGTCTGCGCATGGTTTTTCTCGGCACTACTGATGGCGAGCACGCGTTGTAAAGATGCTTCCATGATATCCATATGCTGAGCTTCGATTATGCTTTGATGCTCTCTAATCGCATCCTGATTGTGGCCTTCAAGCTCTGCAATGTACGCTTTGATCAGTGAGGTGTACCCCGAGTGAAACTCGGGTCGGTCGTTTGATTCAAGGAAGGAGAGAATGCTTTTTAGCTCCTCTATTCGATTTCGCTGCAGCATGCGAGTGGCTTTATCAACCAGTTGGTAGGGGGTCGCGCCTCCGTTGCAGCGTGCCTGGTCTGCGGACTCTGCTTTGAGTGTCAGGCTTTCGAATTCGCCCTTCATTTTGCTCCGCAGCTCTTCGATAGTATTGAGATCAAAATTAACCTTATGGTTTTTTAGCCAGCTGTCTGCTCGCAGGAAGGCGCTCTCTTTTATCCAGCCTTTGCAGAGTGCATCGATGTTTGGAGAGATACTCAGTTCCTCCAAACGCAGAGAAATTTTGTCGCCGACAAATTCAAGGAGTTGGATAACTTCTTTGAGAATGTGGCTAAATGTACCAAAATAACGCTTTCCAAAATCGAGAATATCGATATGTGTCCATTGATCGGCGTCTTTATGGTTGGTGTCGGCCAGAAATTCTCCCAGACCATACACTTTACAAAAGCGCATCATCGGCGGTGAAAGTGACTCTATTTCAGCTTCATAGGCATTGAGTTTCTGCTGTATCTCCGGATTGATGCTACCGTTTTGGGTTAGCAATAGAGGGCTCAACTCTTTAGCCTTATCAGCAGCAGCCTGTGCTTTCATAAAACTCTGCTGTACGCTACCAAGCTGTTCTCGTAATGCCAATAAATAGAGATGCCGTTGTTCAGGCGTAGGACTGGAAACCTTGACCGAAACCCTTTGCGTGGGTGGGAAGGTAAGCTGGTTTGTTGATATGTAGTCGATACCGTTAATGCGTGCGGCATTTCCTGAGAGGTTGATTAACTGGATGTCATGCTCATGGGCTGAGGCAGCCTGAGCTTCAAGTGCCTCGATAGCGGCGAAGTAGTCAGGTGATGTATCCGCTTCTTCACCCAAATTTGTTTTTACCCGACGTGTATCTGAACGTAAAGATGGGCCGCTTGAGGCTTCATTACTGCCTTTGGCGTGGCTGAATCCTTGTTTGTCGAAACAGAGATCCAGTCCTGCGAACAGAATACGTGTGAAACCCATAGCGATTGCTGATGACAGCGCTACGTTGGTTACGGTAGGGCCATGCAGATCCAGGGTTGGCTCATTTAGATTACTCTCCCATGGAAGCCGAGTGCCTGAAAAGTAAACATTGGACTGCCATTGCGAGACGAGAAGGGGTTGGGCGTGGTTTGCTGCTATCAGCGGCACTTGCTCCGATAGCTGAAGTGCTTCCTTCGATACGTTAAATGCAATGTCTTGCGGGTCGACGTGTACAAAGAAGTCAGGTGTGATTTTTTCCCTGATCAAAATTTTAGCGATTCTGGAGACCGCTAAAATGTAAATCCGCTCACGGTTTTGCCGAATCCACTCGAAATGATCGTTTAAAGATGGCCCAGCTGCCAGAATGAGTGCTGTTTGCTCCTTGTATTGCCCTTCAAGCACGCCCGATGGTATTTGGTAGTCAGCAACATTCAACAGCTGGGTTTGTAAAAAGGCTTTTAGCCCGAGGGAGTATGCCTGGCTCCAGCACAGATTGATGCTCTTTTGTTCCGTATCCCAGATCAGCGGGCCGTAACATTTTGTGTAATCGGATTGAGCAGCAAGGGAGCGGTATACCCTGACACGGTCGAGAAAAGCGTATTCATTAAAATGAAAATCCTCGAGAGCGCGTTCCCATGAGTCGGGCGTCTCGATGCGTACTTGAGGATGAGGTTGCGTCTCTAGTCCAAGTCTCTCGATGATTTCGGGTAGTTCGATAAAGACGTAGCGGGTGTTATCGGGTTTGTCACTTTCTGATACGTATTGGCTCAGCAAGCCTGAGTCGGTGCCGATGATTAGGTATAGCACTTTGCTATCGAAGAGCACTCTTGAGAATCGCTGTTGCAGGACTTCTACAGCGGGCTGCCGGCTGAACTGGCTTTGATGAAGTTCTGTTAGGTAGCGGTCGTTGAAGGCGTTGATCGTTACGTCTAATGAAACTGACATTCGTCTGCTCTGCGATAGATTTGTGGCTTGATCTCTTAGTGTGCCACAAGTGGCCCTATATCTATAACTGCTGGCGCGGTACAGAATGCGGAAGGCGTTCTAGGCTTGAAGCAAGTTGCTGTTGGGGAGCCTTCCCTTACGCATTCAGTCCGACTAGCATCCTAGGCTCAGGGTCCACTTTGCCGCACACTTGCCTGCTTCTGATTAAGGTATAGAGTACAGATGACTAGCAATATCGCACTTTATGAAGTTTTTTCCACAGCTCTCAACATCCCGCTTGAAGAGGTGCACGAAGATCTAAAATACAATTCTATCCCTCAGTGGGATTCGGTCGCCCACATGACGCTGATTGCGGCACTGGAGGACCGATTCGATGTCATGCTCGATACCGATGACATTATCGATATGAATTCAGTCAGCAAGGCGGTTGAGATTTTAAGCAGATACGGCATCGATTTTCAGTGATTCCTCGTAGTTGGAGAGGTAATGACCACTAAGCTTATTCCATACGGGCGCCATAGTATTTCTGACGATGACATTGCAGCTGTCGTCGAAGTGATGAAGCACGGCAATCTAACGCAGGGAGATCGAGTACCGGTCCTCGAGCGTGCGTTAAGTGAGTATGTCAACGCACCCTACGTGACGCTGGTTAACTCGGCCACCTCTGCACTGCATCTGGCATGCAAGGCGTTAGGGGTTGCGTCGGGCGATCTTGTTTGGACCTCTCCTGTATCCTTTGTTGCAAGTGCAAACTGTGCGCGTTATTGCGGTGCCGATGTTGATTTTGTGGATATAGATCCCAAGACATTGAACCTTTCCCTCGATGGGCTGCAGGAGAAGCTTCTTCAGGCTAGAAGTAAAGGCAGATTGCCAAAGGTTATAGTGTGTGTGCATTTTGCCGGCCTGACTGTTGATATGCGCCGGTTGCGTCTATTGACCGCCGAATACGATATAGCGCTGGTTGAGGATGCCTCCCATGCGCTGGGAGCCGACTATGAGGGTGAAAAGGTGGGTGCGGGCCGCTACTCGGATGCGGTGGTTTTCAGCTTCCACCCGGTGAAAATGATTACGACCGCCGAGGGTGGGGCGGTGGTAACCCGTAACGAGACGCTGCACACAAGAGTTCGTCGTCTTCGCAGTCATGGTATCGAGCGGGATATGCTCAAAATAGAGAACAAGGAACAGCCGCCTTGGTACTATGAGCAAGTGGAGCTTGGCTTTAACTTTCGTTTGAGCGATATGCAGGCGGCGCTTGGGCTGTCTCAGTTGCAACGCCTGGACAAGATGGTTGCCCGACGAAGGCAATTGGCTACACAGTACGATCATAGTTTGCAGGGACTGCCTCTTGTGCTGCCGCCTCGGGGTAATGAGCCCGAAACATCCAGCTGTTGGCACTTATATCTGATTCGTCTTGAGGAGCCGGAGCTGAGATTGGCCTTGTATCAATATCTGCATAAACATGATATCGGAGTTCAAGTTCACTATATTCCGATCCATTTTCAACCTGACTATCGGCAGTTGGGATTCGAATATGGCCAGTTTCCTCAATCTGAAGATTACTACGAAAGGTGTCTGACGTTGCCGCTCTATCCGGATCTTACCGATGCTGAGCAGATGTATGTAGTGGAGCGAATAACGCACTTTTTCAAGACGGTGGCTCGGAGTGACTCCCCATGAGTCGCACGGTGGCAATCATTCCTGCGCGCGGGGGGAGCAAGCGCATTCCAAGAAAAAATATTCGAGATTTTGCAGGTCAGCCACTGATTGCGTACTCGATCAAGGCGGCGCAGGAAAGCGGTGTTTGCGATCGAGTAATCGTTTCTACGGATGACGATGAGATTGCAGATGTAGCGAGATCTTTCGGTGCTGAAATCCCCTTTATTCGCCCGCCGAGCTTGGCGGACGATCTTACCGGCACGGGTGCTGTCGTTGAGCATGCAGTGCGTTGGCTTACGGAACGCGGCGCAGATCCCGAATTCGTATGTTGTATCTACGCAACTGCGCCGTTGATTAGCGCAGAGCGGCTTTCAGCCGCGTTTAAACTGTTGGAGGCGCAGCCTGATATGCTGCATGCGTTTAGTGTGGGGCGCTTCAGTTATCCGGTACATCGAGGGCTCCTGCGAGATGGTGACGGAGTTCGAATGCTATACCCCGAACACCTGATGACAAGGTCTCAGGACCTGCCCGAAGTGTTGCATGATGCGGGGCAGTTCTATTGGTCCCGTTTGGGTCAGAAACAAAACGTTCCTATGTTCGGGCCATTATCGATCCCAATCTTGCTTCCCGACTGGCAGGTAAAGGATATCGATACTGAAGAAGATTGGTGTCATGCCGAAATACTCTACAAAGTAATACAGGCAGAACGGTCATAATGAGTATTCGTTTGGGTAAGTATCTGGTAGGGCGGGGACAACGGCCGTTCGTTATCGCGGAGTTGTCAGGTAACCATGATCAGTCGCTAGATAAAGCATTGGCTTTGGTCGATGCCGCCGCACAGAGTGGTGTTCAGGCGGTTAAACTGCAGACCTATACCGCTGATACGATGACGTTGGACGTAGACAGCGGCGAGTTCTTTATCCGCGATACAGACAACCTTTGGCAAGGGCAGACGTTGCACCAGCTTTATGCCAAGGCTAACACTCCCTGGGAGTGGCATGCGCCAATATTCGAGCGAGCAAGGCAAAAGGGCTTGATTGCGTTCAGTACTCCTTTTGATGCTACGGCAGTGGAGTTTCTCGAGACTCTCGATGTCCCCTGTTACAAAATTGCGTCTTTCGAGAACAATGACCTGCCACTAATTCGCAAGGTGGCGAAGACCGGCAAGCCGATCATTTTGTCCACGGGAATGGCTTCGGTCGGTGAGCTTGAGGAAGCGGTAAATTGCGCACGAGAGGCCGGTTGCAAAGATTTGATATTACTTAAGTGTACAAGTGCCTACCCGGCACCTGTTCATGAAGCTAATCTGCTGACGCTTCCACATATGCAGGCGCTTTTCGGTTGCGCAGTTGGACTGTCCGATCATACGCTTGGGCTTGCAGTACCGATTACAGCGGTGGCATTGGGCGCTTGCGTAATAGAAAAACATTTTGTGCTGGACCGAAACGAGGGCGGTGTCGATGCTGCCTTTTCCTTAGAGCCTGACGAGTTACGGCAGTTGGTCGAGCAGGCCGGACAGGCATTTGATGCACTCGGAGATATCTGTTACGGAGGCAGTGCCAGCGAGCAGCCTTCGAAGAAATATCGCCGCTCTCTCTATATTGCCCGAGATATTAAAGCAGGGCAGCGTTTGAGTTCAGAAGATATCAAGTGCATACGGCCGGGGCTGGGGTTGGCTCCGAAACATTGGGATCAGGTGATTGGTCGCTGTGTGCGGGACGATGTCTGCAAGGGAACGCCTCTGGCTTGGTCGCTGCTGGAGTAGCGATCATGAAGTTCGTTTTTCGTGTGGATGCCAGCATCAAGATGGGGGGCGGACACTGGCTGCGCTGCCTTGCGCTGGCCGATACTCTGCTGGCGAAGGGGCATCAAGTGTCCTTTGTCTACGCAGAGTCGATCCCTGCACTTTTAAAACGCGTTGAACAACGGCCGATTGCCTTGTTTGAACTCAGCGCATCGCGGGCAACCGAGCTGGATGCCCGTCTCACCGGGGAGTTGGTCCGCCGCGAATCTGCCGATTGGCTGATCCTTGATGGCTATCATTTCGATTCTAGCTATCGACAAGTGTTGTCGCTTTCGAGTGGAGTACGTTTACTGCTCATCGATGATTTGAATGATTCCGGTCCTCTGTACGCAGATGCCGTGCTTAACAGTACGATCTATGCCGAAGAGCTGTCTTACTCGGTCAGTGGCAACGCGTTTGATTCACCTTGTGATCTTCTTCTGGGGCCTAAGTATGTCTTGTTGCCGCAGGCTTACTACCGAGTTTCGGTATCTGGTATGGCACAGCGCCGATATTTGTTTGTCAATTTTGGGGCCACAGATGCGGCAGGATTGACGCTTTCAGCATTGAAAATATTGAATGAGCTTGGCTTCAGGAGAGATGTTTGTGTCGTCACTGGGCCGGCTATGAAGCAACACCTTGACGTATCTTCGCTCTGTCGTCGATACGGCTATACCCACTTACATGATCTCCCAGACCTTAGTAATGTATTGGCGCAGAGTCGATTGGCGCTGACTGCAGCTGGTTCCACGCTGCACGAATTGGCCTTCATGGGTGTGCCAGCGGTGTTTTTGGTCGTGTCTGACAACCAATTGCGCTCAGCGCGCTGCCATCAGGCCCGTGGCTGGTGCAATTGGTACGATGGTCGGGATGCTGGGGGGTTAAGGCGCGCAGTGACAGAGATAATCAACTGGTGGAACGATGAGGATGAGCTGTATAAGCGTGCAACGCAGGCCTGTAGCCTCATTGACGGTCATGGAGCCGAGCGCGTGGCCGAGTACCTTCAGCAGTCGCGATAACGGCCGATAACCTGTCAGAGGAGTTGTAGTGCGCCCGATAAAGTTTGAGCGTTATGGTATCCGCCTCGAGTCGCTGGATAAAAATGACATCGAGATGGTGAGGCAGTGGCGTAACGATCCTAAAATTTCCAGTCTCATGTTGAACCAGGAGTACATCTCTTCGGAGATGCAGCAGCTGTGGTTCGAGCGTATCCGGCGCGCAGAGGATCAATGCTATATGCTCGCCTACTTCAAGGGGGAACCTATAGGTGCTGCCTCCCTCATTGCGATAGATCCTGAAGCCGGGAGTTGTGAGCCGGGTCTTTATGTTTATGTCGACAAGTATCGCAATAACATTGTGCCGTTTTGCATGGCATTCGCGCTCAACGATCTGGCGTTTGAAGTATTTGGAATGAACAGACTTTATGCCAATGTGCTGGATGGAAACGACGCTGCACTGCGGTTCAACGAAACTATGGGCTATCAACGTTGCTCCTCTGATATCAAAGGGGTCAGCCGTTTCCGGCTTGAGCACGAAGCGTATTTGGCAGCACGTGATAAGATTGCGCGCTTTATTCGTTACTGAATAAGTCACTTGGCGAGGATATGAGGCGGGATGAAAGAGCAGCAGCAAGAGGCTGAACAGCGCATATCATTCGATAGCCCCCAGCCTTTTGGTTCTTTGCTTCGAGGGAAAACGATACTGATTACCGGAGCCACACGCGGGATTGGATTGGCTGTGGCCAGGCGTTTCGCCTCAGAGGGGGCGAGACTCTGGTTGAATGGCCGCTCTCCGGATGATGTGGATGCATTGGTTCGGACGCTCAGTCGAGAGTTTGGCGTGGAGTGTTACCCGCTTGCGTTCGATGTATCCGATCCCGCGCAGGTCAAAAATGGTTATCGAAGCATGTTCGAGCAGACCAGGACTCTGGATGTTCTGGTAAACAATGCTGGAGTCATGAGCGATGCTCTAATCGGAATGGTCACACAGGCACAGATTGAAGCGTGTTTTTCCACCAATACCTTCGGTAACTTGTACTGCACCCAGTATGCAGTGCGCATGATGAAACGTGGTGGCGGCGGCAGCATTATTAACCTGAGTTCGGTCATGGGGCAGGTCGGAAATGCGGGACTTGCCGTATACAGCGCAAGCAAAGCTGCAGTTATTGGTATAACGCGCTCATTGGCGAAAGAGTTGGCGTCAAGCCATATTCGCGTTAACGCTCTTGCTCCAGGGCTCATAGCGACAGATATGGCCTCGTCGATAGACGGGGATCTTTTTCGGCAGCGTCTGGGGAGTATCGCAATGGAGCGCATCGGAGATCCGGATGAGGTCGCGAAAGCCGCGCTGTTTCTTGCCAGCGATCTATCCAGTTACGTAACGGGGCAGGTTTTAGGTGTAGATGGGGGGATGCTGGTTTGACGCTGTTTGACCGGTGGCAATGTTGGTCCGAGCGTCTGGCCGTGCTGACGTCAGAGGGCGAGTCGCTGACGTACAGCCAGCTGGCCGAGTGTGCTGACAGCTTTTTTCCTCAGGTTGCAGCCAACAAAGAGCTTCTGCTGTTGGTGGCCGATAACTCTCTGCAATCCCTCATAGCATACATAGCCGCGTTACGTACGGGCCGGGCGGTGATGTTGCAGCCCGCTTCGATATCCGCTCAGCAGCTACAGGCACTAGTAGAGATCTACCAGCCTGAGTGGCTGTATGATCCCCGAAACTTGGGTGTCCTTGACAGACTATCGACACAGTCACAGGCGCTGTATTCGGAACTGGCAGTTTTACTGTCTACTTCCGGTAGTACTGGCTCCCCTAAACATGTGCGCTTAAGTTGCGGAAATATCTATTCAAACGCCGCCGCCATAGCTGAGTATTTGACTCTCGGAGCAGCGGACAGGCCTTTAGCGCATTTGCCACTTTCATACTCCTATGGTCTCTCGGTGGTGAACTCTCACTTGCTGGTTGGAGCGACGCTTCTACTAACGCGTGACTCGATGATGGAGCGCCGTTTTTGGCAATTTTGTAAGGAGCAGGGGGCAACTAGTTTGGCTGGCGTGCCTTATCACTACGATATGATGGAACGACTTCGCTTTCAGCGCATGGATCTTCCGGCTCTGCGAACCTTGACTCAGGCAGGTGGCAGAATGCCCAAGGACAAGGTGTTGCATTGGGCTACCTGGAGTCGGCAGCAGGGCAAAAAATTTCTGTCCATGTACGGTCAGACGGAAGCTACGGCGCGAATCAGTTATATGCCGGCGGAATTGATCTTGGAGTACCCGGAAGGAATAGGCGTTGCAATCCCCGGTGGGCAGCTCAGCTTGATCGATGAGCAGGGTGAAACGGTGACGGTTCCCGATACTGCAGGTGAACTTGTTTATGAAGGCCCGAATGTGATGCTGGGCTATGCCAGATCGCGCGCTGATTTGAAGAGGGGGGCAGAAGTTTCAAGGCTGCATACGGGAGATCTCGCCTGCGTTAATGGTAAGGGTATTTATTACATCGTGGGTCGGTTGAGGCGTTTCATTAAGCTCTTTGGCTTAAGGATCAATCTCGACGAGGTTGAGCAATCACTGCGCATGGACTTTGGCACGGTGGCATGTGTTGGTCGGGATCAGAGCCTAACAGTAGCCTATGTGGGGCAAGAGGAGCTTGAGGGGCAGATCAAGAAGCGGTTGATGGAAAGGTACGGCTTCCATCCTGGCGTTATTCGGGTGATCTCCCTGGAGGCTTTGCCGCTGACTGATTCGGGAAAAATCGATTACAGGTTGTTAGCAGATCATTGCGATAAACTTTCCGTACAGGAATGTTTATGAGTCCGGTAAGTTTTATCGATGAGCCGGTATATGGTTGGAGTGCTGGACGCAAGCGGCCTTGGCTACTGGAGCAACTCAATCAGCTTACGCGTAATCATCTGGAGCGCTGCACTGACTACCGGCGTTTAATGGATAGTGTAGAGGGGGGCAGGCATGCGCAGACCTTGGCTGACCTGTACCCCCTTTCAGTGCGACTATTCAAACAAAACAGGCTTCTAAGCATAGATGATGACGAGGTATTCAGGGTTTTGACATCCTCGGGTACCACGTCGCAGCAGGTTTCCCGAATTTATCTGGATAGAGAAACCGCCGCACTGCAGTCGAAGGCCTTGGTCAAGATCATGCAACCCTGGCTGGGTCGCCAGCGACTGCCGATGCTTATAATAGATCACCCCGGAGTCATCACTGAGCGGAGCAGCTTCTCGGCTCGTGGTGCCGGCATACAAGGGATGATGGTATTCGGGCGGCGGCCGGTCTATGCCTTGAACGCCGACCTTTCTCCGAATTGGGGAGCTATTGATGAATTTGTGGAGTCACATCGGGGACAGCCAATACTGCTTTTCGGATTCACTTTCATGGTTTGGCAGCTATTACAGGCGTTGAACGAAGAAGGGCGGTCACTAGCTCTGCATGATGGTGTTCTCGTACACAGTGGCGGTTGGAAAAAGTTGCAGGATCAAGCGGTAGATAACGCGACGTTCAAGGCTAGGAGTCAACACCTGTTTGGCGTGGACCGAGTACATAACTTTTACGGTATGGTTGAGCAGGTCGGGTCGGTATTTGTTGAATGTGAGCGAGGGCATCTGCATACACCGCTGTTCGCAGACCTTTTGATACGTGATGCGCAAACCGGCAATTTAAAACCCAATGGCGAGACAGGAATTATCGAAGTCCTGTCAGTATTGCCTCGCAGCTATCCGGGGCATGTCCTGTTGACCGAGGACCGTGGACGGATTTTGGGGGAGGATGACTGTGCTTGTGGCCGGATGGGTAAGTATTTCGAGGTGCTCGGGCGGGTACCACGTGCCGAAGTAAGGGGGTGCAGCGATACGGTTGAACCCTCCAAGGCAGAGGAATACTGATGAAGGTTCTCTTTCCACGCTCGTTGACAATGGACAGATTGGAAGCAATTTCCCCCGCCCCTGCCTGGCGAGGTGAAGTGCGAGGGCTGCTGGGGAAGCTGTCGGAGAAGCTTATGTCCGAGCCAAGTGCAACATTGAAGGCACTCGGATTTTGGCTGAGACCGGCACATCTTAAACAGATGGCGCTGCTGGTTGATGGCACCCGCATGCGCCCCAGGGGTAAGGTTTTGCAGGTGGCTCCAGGCAATGTGGATACGTTATTTATCTATGTTGCGCTGTTGGCGCTGTGGCTGGGAAATGTTGTCGTTGTCAGGCTTTCATCCCGACAGGGGGAGGATGAAGCAAGGCTGCTGGATATCCTGCATGCGCTTGCCGAGACCCAGTGCTGGAGCGAGGAGCTCCAACGCCTAGTGCTTGTGCGTTGCGAATATGATGACCCCGATTGGACTGCTCAGATGAGCAGCGCTGATATGAGGATCTTCTGGGGCAGTGATAACACGATCCGACGTTTATCCACCGTTCCTAAGCCTTCACACTGTATTGACCTTGGAATGGGACACAAGCATTCGCTATGTCTGCTTCATGCAAAGAAAGTGCTTGATAATAAAGATGGACAGCTTGCGGCACTATTTTTACGCGACACGTTAGAATTCGCACAGCAAGGATGTGCTTCGCCTCGGACGTTGATTTGGTTTGGCTCGGCAAGTTGTGTTGCTGCTGCGCAGGAGGTTTTTTGGCCCGCGGTAGAAGAGGTGGCTAAAGATTTCATCGCCACCGGCCGCTACCAACTGGATGATGCTTCGGCTCTGGAACGTCTGTCGGGACTTCAGCAACTGGCACTTGATGGTTGTGTCCATGATCCTTGGCAAAGAGTCGGCTGCCTAGTTCGTTTGCCGGTTGAAGAGCTGAGTCAAAGGCAGGAGCTCGGGCACCCAGCGCATGGTGTCGTGTACGAGTGGGCTATCAACGACCTGTCTGAACTGGCCGCTCAGCTAAAGCCTTGGCATCAAACGCTAAGCTACTTCGGCTGGGATCGTTCAGAGTTGACGGAATGGGCCACGCATCAAGCTGTATTGGGTCTGGATCGGATCGAGTCGGTTGGGCAAGCGCTCATATTTCATCCCATTTGGGATGGGCTAAATCTGTTACAACAGCTGGGACGGCAGCTTCGCTGAGGCGTTGGTCCGAGTGATATACGCAGGAGTATTGCGTAAATAATGAAAGTTAGCGTTATTGTCCCAGTTTACAATCTGCAGTACTTCGTCGAATCCTGTCTTCTGAGTTTACTCGAACAGGAAACCGATTTTGCTTATGAGGTGATCGCTGTCGATGATGGTTCGACAGATGACTCGTGGCAGATTATGCAGGCCTTGGCGAGAAAATTCCCCCATTTGAAAGCACTGCAAAATCCGCACAATATGGGGTTGGCCAAAACGCAGCGGAGGCTACTTCGGGAAGCGCGGGGTGACTATATAGCGTATGTCGATGGTGACGACCTTGCTCTGCCGGGAAAGCTGCAAGCGCTGAGTAACCATCTCGATGCTCATCCGGGTTGTCAGCTGTGCTACCACGAAGCTGATATGTTTGACCATGAAAGCGGAAAGACAATCAAGTTATACACTCAAGGCTACTATAATTTCAGTTCACTTAAGCCCTCGGGAAATGTTGAAGATCTGATTCTTTACGGGAATTTCGTCAACGCAAGCTCGGTCATGTTCCGTCGTCACGAGCGCATGTTGTCTGCTATCGACGAGGGCTGCAAGATCATCCTCGATTATCCATGGCACATACTCAATCTGCTCTTGCATCCAGGAACGCTTGATTTTTTACCGCAAGTGCTCGGGCGCTATCGCATGCATAGCCAGAGCTTCGGCGGCATGACTCGCGCGTCAGCAACGCGCAGAGAGCAATCCCTTCAGGATATGCTCCGCGCCTGTGATAACGCACTTGCATTCGATGTTGATCAAGAGATTGTTGCGCGAGGTAAGTCGCATCATCTCTACTCTGCTGCACTCTACTTCCTTCGGGAACTCGATTTTAAACGGTTCGCTAGGCTGGTCGAAGACTCGGTTCGACCACCAGGGGAGGCTGGTTGCTGGTTTTTTGACGATAGGCATCAGCTTGCATGGGAAAACCGGAACGATCCCGAAAGAGTATACGAAACGTTGTTCGGAGGATGTAAGTGAGTTACCAGGCGATAGTAGTGGGTGCCGGTATCTCAGGTGCCGTTATGGCAGAGCGGATGGCCTCCCAATTAGGGTGGAAAGTTTTGGTCCTTGATCAGAGGCCGCATATTGGCGGCAACTGTTATGACGAAATCGATGAAAACGGGATCCGAATTCACCGATACGGACCGCATCTTTTCCATACTGACAACAACGTTGTGTGGGAGTATCTGTCCCAATTTACGCAGTGGGTTGAATACGAGCATCGTGTACTGTCGCACATTGACGGGCAACTTGTCCCTATACCGTTTAATCTCACCAGCATTGAACGATGCTTCGAACCGGCCAAGGCGATCCGTATTATCGAAGCTCTGGTTGATCGTTTTGGCGAGGGAGCGCGAATACCAATACTCAATCTTCGGCAAGAACAGTCCCCATTGTTGCGGGAGTTGGCTGAGTTCGTCTATGACAAAGCCTTCGTTAACTATACAAGCAAACAGTGGGGGGTGCCGCCAGAGGAGATATCGCCAGAGGTAACCGCGAGAGTCCCGGTCGTGGTTAGTCGAGATGACCGTTACTTTGTCGATCCGTGGCAGGCTCTTCCGAGCGAGGGATATACCGAAGTTGTCAGGCGTATGCTTGATCATCCACTGATCGACATAGAACTCGGAATATCGATGGAAACTAGGCTCAGTTTAGATTGGGAAGCTCAGCGTCTCTTTCTGAAGCATGAGGGCGATACGATTCCGTTTCACGGAAAAGTTATCTATACCGGAATGATTGACCAATTGTTTGCGTGTGATGCTGGTGCGCTGACCTACCGTTCTCTTAGATTTGACTTTAAAACAATTGCTCAGCCCTATCTTCAACCAGTGACGACGGTGAACTACCCCAACGAGCATGCCTATACGAGAATCACGGAGTTCAAGCACTTGATGTTCGATGGGAGTCGGTCGTCAAACACTGTTGTTGTTTACGAGTACCCAAAACCATTCGAAGCCGATAAGGGGGATGAGCCCTATTACCCTGTTTTCACGGAAGAGGCTCGTTTAGCGTACGAACGCTACATGAATCGTGTCGAAGAGATGCCGGGACTCATGTGTGTAGGGCGTTTGGCACAGTACCGCTATTTCGACATGGACGATGCGGTATCAAATGCTCTGTCGAGTTTTGAAACCTTATGTAACGAGCTGTGACTGGTCTACGTGCGCAGCCTTAACAGGATAGAACCACCTTTTTATACGGTTTATGTATCAGCGCCGATAAAAAAGAAAGTTTCAATTCAGAGGAAACCAGATGAGTGAGCAAGGCGAACTGCGCTTTGAGTTCGGCAAGAACTGGCAAAGTTACCTGAAGGATAAACTTTCCCAGGAGAGGATGGATAAGGCCCGTCATGATCTGCTGGCATTCCTCGGCAAGGATGACCTCAAAGGGATGAGAGTTCTCGATATAGGCTCAGGCAGCGGTATCCACAGTTTGGCTGCTTACGATGCCGGTGCGGCAGAGGTTTTCAGTTTTGACTACGACCCGAATTCGGTGGCGGCAACGAAAAGCTTGAGGGAATTTCGTGGCACACCCGATAATTGGACCGTATGTCAGGGGTCTGTGCTGGATACAGAGTTCATGGGCTCTCTGGGTACATTCGATTTGGTCTACTCCTGGGGAGTTCTTCACCACACCGGATCGGTGTGGCAGGCACTGGAAAACGCAATGCGCTGTCTACGGGCCGATAGCCTTTTTTACATCGCGTTGTATGATTCCGACTGGTCAGCTGAAACACCCGAGTTTTGGTTGGATATCAAGCAGCGTTATACCGCGGCCGGGTCGTTTCGACGTCTTGGGTATGAGCTTTGGTATATTTTGAGATTCATGCTCGGTTATAACCCGATGCGCTTTGGGCGTCTGTTAAAACGTGCTCATGAATATCAAAAGCATAGAGGTATGTCCCTGTATCACGATATTCGAGACTGGCTCGGTGGCTGGCCTATGGAGTACACCCGCATCTACGAAGTGTTGCCGTTGGTTCTGGGGCGTGGGAACAATTTACTGAAAACCAAGGTTGGGGAAGCCAATACTGAATACCTGTTCGCGGGCAAGGCTTTGCCCCCTGATGCGAGCCGTTGGAAGCCGGTAACTTTGCCGGAACCTTTGCGATGGCAGGTGGATACCCTGCGCCTTAACGACGATTTTTCGGTGCTTGACTCCGCTAAGCCGATCTACCTCTATGGAGCCGGCAAGGCAGGTGATCTTGTTCGTCAGGCGCTGGCGAGGCGCGGCCTCAATATTGCCGGATTTATTACCACTGATGGCGGAGGATCAGCAGAAGGTGCGCACTTAATGAGTTTGGAAGAGTTTATCCGTTCGGATAACCGTGAAGCTCAGATCGTGATCACTAGCAGCTACTTCGACAGCATCTCTATCGCACTGGCAAATCACGGAATATGCAAGTTCTACAATGCATTTCCATACGCATTGGCGCAACTTCAATAACGGAGACAGAATGGAGACCGAGCTGTCCTGGAGACAGGTACCGAACTGGTCGAATATCGATTGGCAGTGCTACAGCTTGGTGTCATTCGATATCTTCGACACTTTGTTGCATCGCTCTCTGGCCACACCCAAGAGTTTGTTCATTGAGTTGGGGCAGCTGGCGGCAGCGCGTGGGTTGGTTGATGGAACTCTTTCACCGGCCGAGTTTGCCCAATTACGGGTTGATATCGAGTTGCAGGCTCGGAAAGAAAGTACAGGAGAAAGCTCGGAAGTCACCCTAGACCAGATCTGGCAACAGGCTCCAAGCGAGCTGCCAACTGAAGAAATCCTCTCGCTGGAGTTAGATCTTGAATATAGCCATTCGTTCGTTAACCCATATACCCGTGACCTTCTGTGCTATTTACTGAAACAAGGTATACAGGTTTACCTGACAAGCGATACTTATTTTCCGCGATGGTTCATTGAACGCTTATTGCGTAAAGCGGGACTAGATCCTGACGGGGTGAATATATTGCTCTCCTGTGAACAGGATGCGAACAAGTCTTCGGGTGCATTATTTAAGCGGTTGTTGGAGTTGAAGCCGGTACCGGCCAATCGGATTTTGCACATCGGGGATGATCTCACTGCAGACTATCTTCAGGGTCAAAAGGCTGGTCTGGCCGTATGCTATGTTGGAGATATTCATCTGCCGGCATCCCTCTATCAGGGCGACATGTTATTGGGATTGGATCATGTGCAGGATCCTCTGCGCTCCCTTCGTCGGCTGGGGCATTTTGTTTCGCCCGAACGTAATGAATCGGCCGCTTTTTTCCGTTATTTAGGCGCCAGTGTTCTGGGCCCTGGGCTCGCCGTCTTTGCACTTTGGACTGTATTGGATGCCCAGGCGCGCGGTATCAGGCTGATCTGTCCAATTATGCGCGAGGGCGGTTTGCTGGCGCCTCTGCTGCGAAGCGCCTGCAAACTGGTCGACGCCAAAATGGACGTTCGCCCCCTGTTTACGTCCCGTCGAGCTGCGTTTCTGCCAGCAATGGGCGAACTGGATGAAACTGCATTGAAGCAGTTCGCTGAACGCCGACACTTTACGTTGTCTGATCTGATCACCGAGCTGAACTTGCCGGACGTGCCCGAGGGGATGAGGGCTCAGCTGGGTTTAACACTCAATGAGGTTTTGAGCCGGGAAGAGTGGCGTCAGTATTTACAGTCGGATGAGGTCAAGGCGGCGGCAAGAAACAGCAGTCTGGCAAGTAGACAGTTACTCAGGGAGTACGTCGACACCCTGTGGCATGAGCATGGTCCAGTCGCTCTGATGGATCTTGGCCCGGGCGGGAACTCCCTCGCTTGGCTGGCTGATAGCATTGGAGACCTGGCTGATCGCATCAGCATCAATTATCTGTTTTATGGTATTCCGGAACTATCAAAACACCGTCGCCGCGGGCATCGTTATGCCGTTTTTCTGCCTAATACTCCAGAGTCGTTACCCGTCTTGCGGCTGTTTAACCGGAGCCCAGAACCTATCGAAGTCCTGTTGACCGGGCGGTATCAGACCACTTTGGGATATGGGCGAGATACGGAAGGCAACGTAGCTCCTCTTTTAGGTGAGGTGTTCAAGGCTTCTGAACAGGAGTCGCTGCTTGGAGCGTTTGCCGAAGGGGTTGTGTTGGCCTGGCGGCACCTGGCTCACCTTTTCCCGTTAGTGGAGAACGAAAGGCTAACAGGGCGGGAGAGTCGGTACTCGGTACTCAAGCAGATCCAGCGCTTACTTGAGCTGCCGACGCCTTTGGAGGCAGAGCGGTTGGGTGATCTGCAGTTTGACGATAATGCGGGGTCTTTATCGTACAGCCGTATTTGCTCGGATGAAGACCATCTCCGACTTGTGCAGTGGGGGCCCGAGGAGTTTATGCGGCAGTCGCGGCAGCTTTGGGGGTATAAGACGCATAACATTCGGTGGCCGCAAGCAGTGGTCAGCAGAGTGTATCCAGATTTCCTTTGTGCTCAGTATCGAGCGCTATTCAATGATGTTGAGCACCGACTTCTCTGCGTGACGTTGCTAGAGCAGGTCAAGTCTGACAGCCATACTCGGGCCACCCTTTATGGTGGCGGCAAGCTGGGTTACGAGATGTTGCAGGAGGCTGGAAATAGGGGGATCCATGTAGACTGGGTGGTCGACAGTAATGCGACTTTGCACGGTCTTAGTCTGATGGATCGGGAGATTGTGTCGCTGCGGCAGGCAGTAGAGAAGGGGTGCGGTATATTTCTGGTAGCATCTGCTGCTTTTGCGCAGCCAATCGAGCAGGGTATTCTTGACTACTACGATAGCCGTGGCTTGCCACCTCCTCCAATCTACGCCATCCACAGGAGAAAACATTGAGAATCGCCTTCATCTCCAAGGCGGATGCGGCAGGAGGTGGTGCAAGCCGTATCGCTCAAGATCTTGCTGAAGGTTTGCAGGCTTTGGGGCATGAAACGGTCCATTGGGTGTCCTGGAGCAAATCCGGATATGACGCCCGAAGGAGACGCCTGTATGGAGAGCGATGGCAGCGGCAGTTTTATCGTTACAGCAGAAAGGTCAAGCGTTGGTTTGCGCCAGATATTATCCCTTTTGAGTGGCCCAACCTGTATTTGCAAAACCTTCCGGCCAATTTCGATCTGCTTCACGTTCACGATATTTCCTCCGCCATGTCAGCATGGAGCCTCCGAAGGCTCGCTGGAGATATGCCGGTATTATGGACCCAGCACGATTGCTCCGCATTTACTGGTGGCTGTATCTACCCACTTGGGTGCCAGCGTTACCGACAAGGGTGTGGCGATTGTCCACAACATGGCCGTTGGCCATTAGATAGTCGGTTCGACTACAGTCGTTTAAAACGAAAAGCTAACCAGAAGGCTCTGTCTACGGCGTCATTAGCTCTGGCGACGCCGTCCCAATGGCTGCAACAGTGGGCACTGGATAGTGGACATGTGTTTACCGCCCCGAGGGTGTTGCGAAACGGTGTGGACACTAATGTTTTTAGGCCAGGAGTCAAACCGGTAACCGGGTTGCCAACCATCATCTTGGCTGCGGCATCATTATCCAATCCTTACAAGGGTGTTGAGGATGCAATCGATGCACTTCGTTGGGTAGTTAAGCGAAAACCTTTCAGATTGTTGGTTGTAGGCGATGTGGATGAACGACTCAAGTGCGCCTTTGAAGGGCTACCAGTACATTTCACCGGACTTATCAGTGACCAAAGGCTGTTGGCTGAGCAATATAACCAGGCGAATCTGCTGCTGTTTCCGAGTCTAGCGGAGAATCAACCCTTACAACTGCTGGAAGCAATGGCCTGTGCAGTGCCTGCCGTTGCTTACGCTACAGGCGGCATACCCGAAATTGTCCAGCAAGATCGGGGTTGGCTGGTTGAGAAGGGGAATAAACAACGGTTGGGCGAACAGCTGCTCACAGCACTCTCAGATCCTCGGCTGGCGGAAGTCGGTAAGAGGGCTCACCAATGGGTCGTGGCTAATCATCGACAGGAGCTTATGCTGGAAGAGCATCTCCTTCACTATTCAAGCATTATCGAAGAGTGGCAGCGCTCGAAGAGATTAGTCGCAAGTAACAGGTAAAGATATGTGCGGCATCGCCGGTGTTTTAAATATAGATAGTCGACTCAGAGTAGATCAGTTGCGTGACCTGACTTCGGCCATGGCTGCATCAATGGGGCACAGGGGGCCTGACGATCATGGTGTTTGGGTTTCCGATGATGGCTTCTGTGCGTTAGCTCATCGGCGTCTCAGTGTTATCGATACATCAAATGCTGGACATCAGCCGATGCTAAACGGTGATCACGCATTGGTATTCAACGGTGAAATATACAATTTTCAGACATTGGGTGCCTGCGCAACGTCACAGGGGCGCCGTTTTAACGGTCATAGTGATACAGAAGTTCTACTCGATGGTTTGGGCTATGAAGGGCATCATTTCATTACGCGGCTTGACGGCATGTTCGCATTCGGATGGTACGATATTACTCGATCCGAGTTGACACTGGCACGTGACCCCTTCGGTGAAAAGCCACTCTACTACTGCATGCAAAATGGTTTATTCGCCTTCGCATCGGAACTTCAGGCGTTAACTCTGTTACCCGGTTTCGACGCCACAATCAGTAAGGCAAATATTGCAACCTATCTTGCTTTCCAGCATCCGCCGGCCCCTTACACAATCTACAAAAATTGCTCCAAGCTCTTGCCCGGTACTTACCTTCGGGTGAACAGACAAGGGATAGGTGAAGCGTGTGGCTATTTTCAGTTTCTAACGGACTCGACTCCATCCGGCCTGTCGTTGGATGAGCAGACCGATCAGCTTGAGGAGTTGATGGTTGATTCGCTGCAACGGCGCTTGATCTCCGATGTGCCCCTGGGGGCGTTTTTGTCAGGAGGGGTTGACTCGTCAACCGCGGTCGCGTTGGTCACTCAAAAAATGGGTAGAAACCTCAAAACGTTCTCGGTCGGATTCAAAGGTGTGCCGGAAAGTGAGCATCTGGAGGCTCGATTCATGGCCGAACGACTGGGCACGGAGCATTACGATGAGATGATCGATCCGGCAGAGTATGGTGCATATGCGGATCTGGCTGCTGCGATGGATGAACCTAATGCGGACAGCTCGTGTGTTCCAACCCATGCCATATCTGGACTTGCCAGGCGTTATGTCACCGTAGCATTAACGGGAGATGGTGGTGATGAGATGTTTGGTGGTTATCAACGATATTACGATTGTATTGAGGCTGCTACGGATCATGCCAATGATATTCTGGCGCGCCGTTGGCATATAGGACGTGATTATACCTACAGAGTGCTTGTATATAACGATGCACAGCTTGCGGGTCTGTTTGGTGAGGTACCGAGTGCTACCGTAGACTACTTTATGCAGTGGCGGCGGCGTATCGACTTGGACAGTCGTCCGGTACTTAACCGTCTAAGGGAGATGGATGTCGCCAATTATCTGCCGCTTGTCCTCGCGAAGGTAGATCGCATGAGTATGCAGCACTCTCTGGAGTGTCGAACACCCTATCTTTCACCGGAGTTGGCACAATTCGCCGCAGGCTTGGCGCCTGATCGGCTGACTCAACAAGGCAAAGCCAAATTCCTGCTAAGAAATTTGGCTAAGCGGTACTTGCCTGCAGAATGGATAGACAGGAAAAAAAAGGGTTTTGGTGTAGATCCGATGAACGATATTGCCAGGACCTCTGTAATCGATCGTCTTGCCGCGTTGTTAGAGGAGCCTGAGTGTTGTCTAAAAGATCTGCTTCCTCCTCAGGCTCTATCAGATTTTGTCTCAGGACCTTTACGGCAATTGGGTTTCTATCACGCGTGGTCACTTCTTGTATTGGAGCTCTGGCTGCGAAGCCACCCCTGGCGTGCGGAGGCTTAAAGGCGTGGTGATGCATAATGCCGATAGGCATGAAGAGGTCATATCCGGAAGGCGCAAGGCATGGGCTTGGGGATTATCAGGCAACTTGCCGTATTTGCTGCTGCAATCACCCTATCGTTTTGAAGGTGTAATTGATGGTCAGTCGAGTGGACGAAACGCGCTTTCCACAGTGGCGGGCTTACCTGTGTATGGACCGGACAAACTGAAGGATTTAAACCCGGCAGATACACTTATCGTAGTATTCGCGGATCTCAAGCTCCATGGCAGCGCCATTTTTGATCAAGCCCGTCGATACGGGCCGTTTGATCTTGTCGCCCCACATATACCCGCGTTACATGATGTCCCGGCTGCGTTGCAAGCGCGCACTCAGAGACTAGGGGAAATGCTGATCGAAAAACGTCATGATACACGTTACACCGCTGTTCCAAAACGCGTGGCGCTCTGGCTGCACGGATTGGTTAAAGGTGGTGCCGAAAGGCAAATGGTATTGTTGGCGTGTGGCTTGAGAGAGTTAGGCTGGGATGTAGATCTTATCTGTACTGCGAAGGACAGTAGCCAAACCACTTTGTGGGCAGATGAGCTACGCGACGCGGGTGTGAATCGTATATATCTACCTGATATGCGGGAATCCTGGGATTGGTTGGAATCTGAGTCGGGTGTACCGGAGCAAGTTCCAACTCTCGCGCCTTACTTCACGACAAGAGGGCTGCATGACATCTTGCAGACGGTAGATATTTTACTAGAGCGACGGCCTGAGTTGGTTATCAGCTTTTTGGATGACGGTAATATTGCAGCGGGCGTCGCGTCCGTATTCGCAGGCGTCCCGAATATTCTGATGTCGGGGCGTAACGCTGAGCCCCACCACTTCACCGATTTGCAGTATTTTCCAGTCGCCAAGAGTCAACTCAAGAGTTGTTATCAGGCGTTATTGAGTCTGGACGGCGTGGCGCTAGTTAATAACAGCCAAGCGGGTGCGGAGTCATACAGTCAATGGTTGGGGCTTCCGTATGATGCTATAGAAGCGATCCCGAACGCGGTTCAAGCGCCGACCGGCCAAATGGCTAGCAGTATTCGAGAACAATATGGGATCGCGGCAGGGGTACCGCTTGTTCTGGGTGTGATGAGGTTGGCGGATGAGAAGCAACCGCTACGCTTCGTAGAAATGATCACAAGGCTTAAAACTAAATTGCCAGAGCTGCAGGCCATTCTGTTGGGAGATGGGCCGCTTTATGAAGATGTACGGCAGGCTATAGATAGTAGTGCGCTACAGTCATCTCTGATTATGGCCGGGGCGCAGGAGTCGTCACTGCCGTATCTTGCAGAAGCCGATTTGTTGCTCAGTACATCAAGAATGGAAGGGATGCCGAATGTGATTCTCGAGGCCCAGTTAATGGCGTGTCCGGTCGTCGCAACAAATGTTGGAGGCGTCTCTGAAGCTCTGATGTCAGCGATGAAGGTGGGACTGGTGTCTAAAGATGATTGGATGACAATGGAAAAAGTTGCACTGAATTTATTGCTCCTTAAATCAGGCGCCAAAGATATAGCAAAAAAAGCTCGGGCGGCCATTATTGTGAGCAGAAGTGTACAGGAGCTTGCCAGGCGTTATATTGATGCCGGGCTTGGTCGTAAAAAATTTAACTGATAAAGCACTATAGTATCTTTAACTTCGAAACGGTGAAAATGAATGATGTCCTCTCAGCCTATAATATTGTGTGCTAATCAGCGATCGGGCACTACGGCTCTTGGACAGGCCTTGGAAAGTCAAAAGCGGGTAACCAGCTTTGCTGAGATCTTCATGACTTCTGAGTATCATGTAACGGAAATCCCTTCCAATTATTTTTATTGGATGTCTAAGTATCGCAAGAAAAATATTGGATTCTATAGAAGGGGAGAAGTTACACGATATATTGGAGAGTACTTTGATTATCTATCTAAGCTTTCAGGCACAGATTATTTTCTTGTGGATATTAAGTATGATCAGTGGTCATATGTGGTTGGAGAATCGAATAATATATTTTATCCGCCTGTGCTTTTGTCGTACTTTATCAATAGAGGCTACCCAATAGTTCATCTGATTCGAGATAATTTATTCGAACAGTATTTGTCAATTAAATATGCTAATGCTGTAGGCGAATCTCATTACAGGAAAGGAGAGTATTCAGATAGTAAAACTGATATTGGCTTATATGTTGATGTGGAGGAGTGTAATTATTTTATTGGGGCGTTATCTAAAAATGTCAACTTATTTAAAGAATTTCTGAAAGGATATAATCAAAGTGTCGAGTTGCACTACGATGAGTGTTTTTTGAATAATTGCGTCACAAATTATGCTAAAGAAAAGTTGTCATCTGTGATACCAGATTCTGAATGGATGACTAAAGTAGAAACTCCGTTGGTAAAAACCCCCGTCGATATAATGAAAAAAATATCAAATTCTAAGGAGGTTGTATCTTATTTCAGTAATTCTGATTATCACTGGATGTTCGAAAATTTATCTAATATCTAAAAGGGTCATTCGCCGCCACGCTTGCCGGCGGATGACACTAAACATTTATTTCTTAAACATCCAAATCGGGTTTTTGCTGTTTTTATTGTTGAAGAATGTTACTTTCTGATTTATTACTTCAGAAAATAGATCTACATCCTTTTTTACTGCGGGAAAAATGTTGTAATCGTCGCCGAATATAACGCCGCCATCTCTGAGTAGGTCAAAATATAGGTTTAGTTCCATAAATGTCTCGCCAGACTCATGTGCTGAATCTAGGTAAACAGCATCTATTTTATATGCGAGGACCTCCAGCATTCTGGCTGCTACAACCGAGCTGCTGCGCAATGGTATAATGCTCTCTTCTTTCCCAAACTTAATGACAGAGTTGATGAAATGCTTGAATAGATCAGGGTTTCCATCCGACTTGTTCATGTAGATATCAAACTCTGGCCTTAGCCACATGTTAATATCTCCACACCAAGTGTCGATACAGATAATAATTGCGTTTATATTATGCTGTTGAAAATAATTGGAGAAAAATAGTGCGGAAGAACCACAAAAAGACCCAACTTCTACGAATATTTTCAATTTTTGGTTAGATACCATGTTTACGATATCTGTAAAGTCTTTTTCGTCAATATGGGCAAGGTTTGGATCTCCCAGGACGTTATCAGTTGTACCATAGTCCTCACTCAAATTTTCGTACATGCTATCGCAACGGAAAAGATCCCGGCTGATCTGCTGATACGTAGGATAAAATTTTTTACCTTTGCCCTTGCTGCTGAGGTAGTCTTTTAGTTGATAGTCAGGATCTGTTTTTGAAGTAAACCAGTCTGACATATTTTCTATAGAGATCTTGTTTAATTTTTTCATGTTTTGCCAATATAAAGTGCTGGTTTTGAATTGTTTATATCCAGTGTTTCTGCTTATTACATATCAAGTTTTATTATGTTTTCTTTCTGGATTTTTAGTTCTATAAGTTGTGCCTTTATACTTTCTGTCGCTGAACTTGCTAATATGACAAGGTCATGATCTATAGAATGGATGTGAGATGGGGCAATAATCGGAGCGCCGAATAATGAATTTCCTTGTTTTTCTATGCTGTTATCTGCAAAAGCAACAATATTGAAGTTTCTGTTGATCTTTTCAATCACCTTATTTAAGTAGCCGCCAGTGCCAAATACAATTGCTTTAGGGTATTTTGATCTTGACGCAAGCTGATCTATTATGAATTTACATTTACTAATCGTGATTTCTTGCCCGAACTTTTGCAAATATTGTGATTTAATACTATCTTTATTATGTTCGCCGCGGGTTATTTCGATAAGCCCTTCGGCGACTGAAAATGGATCGTTAGGGTCTACAGATACTCCGGTTTTGCCATGTTCTATATATTCTGCAATACCCGTTTTTTCTGAGAAAAGCAGTGGTAAGCCATTGCTTAGACACTCCACGGAGAACATGGAGTGCCCTTCGTACGTGGATATTAATATGCCAGCATGAGAGATACGGGTAAGGTGCAGGATATCCTCATGTGAAAGTTCAGATACAAATGAAACGAGATCGGATATATTTATCGACCTAGCTTGTATTTCAAGACTCCTTCGAAGCTCGCCATCACCAATGATTAATACTTTACTACCTAGTTTTTTTAATTCGTCCTGTGCTATGGCGATAGCATCGAGTAAGGTTCTGAAGTTCTTCTGGCTTACCCCTTGTTCGGACATCCTACCCAGAGCAAATAGAGTTTTGTTTTTATTGTTTTTGCTTAATATGTCTATTAGATGTGCTGATGGCTCAGGCAATAGCTCTTTTTTACGCTTGCCTGGAATGTTGGGTATGATCGAGTATCTTTTTAAATAGCCTTCAACCTGTGTAAGTCCGTATTGATCCTTGAAAAAATCTATGTAGTAATTTGTGGTAGACCAGATGTTAGGAACCTTCGATGCAAGGCATTTTGCCTCGTCAAACATTCTGCTGTAGTACTCATTTGGTGTCGACGCATAGATTTCAGTTTCTGTGGCGGCGTGAATTCTGACGGCAGTTGAAACGAGAGGAATATTGAGGGTGTCGATCAGCCAGTTGCAGACATCACTGTTTTCGAACGTTTCAATAATGAGAGCATCCCAATTTGAACCAAGCTGCTCTTTAAAAATAGTTTTCATTTCATCCCGGTTCGATCGCAGAATTGACTTTATTGCGATGTTGTCGTGAGGAGTAGGCAGTTCTGCGGGCTTAAAACTCAGAATAAGAACTTCATATCCAAGGTTAGCAACAGCGTATATGAAGTTTTCGCAAGCATGAGCGTAGCCACTGGCCGACGGGAAAAAGTCCGGCACTACATATAAGAGTCGAGAGGGTTTCGTTTTGACATTCATGCTTGTATTAAAGTCTATCTGTTTGCGATCCTGGTATTGACTAGCCGGATATTGCTTTCTGATTGAATTCTTTGATCTCGTTGATAGTCAGAAAGCGGGCATTGCCGCCTGAGGAGTATTCAAATCCTCTATTTACTGGGTGGCCAGACTCTCCCAGTTCATTAATCTCAAAGTTATTGCTTCTGCTGTTGAAGATGATGGAGGGACGTATCACATAGTGATCGTCAAACTCCAAGGTTAGATGACAATCATCCATTGGACACATGACTTCATGCAGCTTTTCACCTGGACGAATGCCGACTTCACGCTGTTCAAGGTCGGGGGCCATAGCGGTGGCCAGGTCTACAATCCGCACGGAGGGAATCTTGGGAACAAAGATCTCGCCGCCATGCATCCGTTCGAAGTTCTTCAGAACAAAGTCGACACCCTGTTGAAGACTGATCCAGAAGCGGGTCATCTCCTTGTCGGTAATCGGTAGGTGATCTGAACCACTCGCGATCAGCTTTTTAAACAGCGGGACGACTGAACCACGTGAGCCAACAACATTCCCATAGCGAACGACAGAAAACTCGGTATCTAACCCTCCTGCCATATTGTTAGCAGCGACGAACAGTTTGTCCGATGCGAGTTTAGTCGCGCCATAAAGATTGATCGGATTCGCCGCCTTGTCCGTGGAGAGTGCAATGACCTTCTTGACGTTGTTGGTCAGTGCCGCATGGATGACATTTTCTGCACCGTGGATATTGGTCTTGATGCACTCTGTCGGGTTGTACTCCGCCGCCGGCACCTGCTTAAGCGCTGCTGCGTGAATGATGTAGTCAACACCCCGGGTGGCCTGAATCAAACGGGTCTGATCGCGCACATCGCCGATAAAATAGCGCATGCAGGGGGCGTTGAACTCCTGCTGCATCTCATACTGCTTGAGTTCGTCTCTGGAGTAGATGATCAGCTTTCTGGGTTTGTAGCGGGTCAGCAGCGTCTGGGTATAGAGTCGCCCAAAAGAGCCTGTCCCACCGGTAATCAGAATGACTTTATCATTGAACATTTACCAGAGCTTCCTGTCGGCGTAGTTGTCTAGTCGTTATCTATTTGAAACCAAAGGGCCGTAAAGCCTTTATAACACACTATTCTTCGTGAAGAACCTGATCAGGGATTGTTCACCTGCGTATTTGAGCAAATAGAGTTGTTATTGACGCTCCTCTGACCTGTATCGACCGGAGTCGCGGTAAAATAAGCGTCAAATGATTGACTTCCGCCCGTCTGCAGGGCACTTTAACAGCAAATCTAGCGTACGCATAAGCCATGGATAGTGAAAAAATTGACGCTTTGATTCTTGACGATGACTCTGATCGCTCGTCACGCCTTGCGGAGCTTCTCGCCTTTATCGACGTTGCGGCCCATCGGTTCGACTATGTCAGTTGGCTGCAGCGCGGCAACTCGGTCGATCTCGAGCGGTTCGGTCTGATCCTGATTGGACGCAGCAGTTTGCCGATCTCGCTGGAAAAACTGTTGGTCGATTTCAACAGCAAAGGCCGCGTATTGCCCAAAGTGATGCTGGAGCATTGGGGAGATGAAGAGTCCAGCTACGATGCCCAGTCGATGGGGGTGGTAGGGGAGTTGATTCCCCCCTACCGTTACGACGATGTACTCGATCTTATCCACCGCTGTAACCTGTTCAAGCGCTTGGGGTTGAACGCTGTCGCCCCTGAGTTCGACGGGTTCGTCGGTCAAAGCGAGGCAATTAACTCGGTAAAAAGACTGATCTCGCAGGTCGCGTCACGGGATGTCAGTGTACTGATCACCGGCGAGTCGGGCACCGGCAAAGAGGTGGTTGCTCGTATCCTGCATGAAAACTCGCCACGAGCAGCAGGCCCCTTTGTTCCGGTGAACTGCGGTGCGATTCCGTCAGAACTGCTTGAGAGCGAACTGTTCGGCCACGAAAAAGGGGCGTTTACCGGCGCGATCTCAAGTCGGGCCGGGCGTTTTGAGCTGGCCCAGGGCGGCACGCTGTTTCTTGATGAAATCGGCGATATGCCCCTGCCGATGCAGGTCAAGCTGCTGAGGGTGTTGCAGGAGCGGCAGTTCGAGCGTGTTGGGGGCAGCAAGACGCTCGATGCGGATGTGCGGATTATCACCGCGACACACAAAGACCTGGAACAGATGATCGACGAAGGCGATTTTCGAGAGGATCTTTATTACCGGCTGAATGTTTTCCCCATCGAGATGCCGGCGTTGCGGGATCGCCTGGAGGATCTGCCGTTACTAATTAATAACCTGGCTGAGCGTTTAACTGAACAAGGGCTGACGCCGTTTCAGCTACACGCATCTGCCGTGGAGTCTCTCAAGCGCCACACATGGTCCGGCAATGTGAGGGAGCTGGCAAACCTTATGGAACGCCTAGCCATTATTTACCCCGGTGAGGTGGTCGGGGTATCGGAGTTACCGCCAAAATTCCGACATCTGGATGAGCCCGATCCATCTCGCTATGACAGTCCAAGTGTTACTGATCTGTATGTGATAGCGTCGACCACCAAGCCAGGCGCGCGCCTGGAGAACTCTGCTGTCGTCCTGCCTGAGAAGGGGATAGAACTGAAGCCCTTTCTGGAAAAGCTTGAGCAATCGCTGATCAATCAGGCCCTGACGCGCTGCGGCAACGTGGTGGCGCGGGCGGCGGATGAGTTGGGGATCAGGCGTACGACCCTGGTGGAAAAGATGCGCAAATATGGAATCGCACGCCAATGAGCGATACGGCGAGAATCGCCGAACTGGAGCGTGAGCTTGAGCAGCTGCGCAGCGAGCGAGACGCGGCGCAACGACTCCGGCGACTGATCGATCAGATGCCCAGCGGTGTGCTGGTGATCGATAACAAGGGCGAGATAGCCGAGTGCAACCCGGCGGCGCAGGCGCTGCTGGGCGTTGAGCTGTTTGGCAAGCGCTGGGTAGACGTCATTGCGGCCTGCTTCGCTCCCCGGCCTGATGATGGCCACGAAGTGTCGCTGAAAAATGGCAAGCGGGTCAGTCTGGCGACACGGGCACTCGAAGGTGAGCCGGGACAACTGGTGTTTGTCTCCGATCAGACCGACACCCGATTATTGCAACACAAGCTGTCCCACTACCAGCGGCTGTCCGAGATGGGCCGGATGATGGCCTCACTGGCGCATCAGGTACGCACCCCGTTAAGCGCCGCGCTACTCTACGCCAGTCATCTGGCTGCGCCGGAGCTGACCGATGAACAGCGGATCCGCTTTGCCGGCAAGGTCAAATCGCGGCTGACCCACCTGGAGCAGCAGGTGCGGGATATGCTGATCTTCGCCCGCGGCGAAACCAAGCTGGATAACCGGGTCACGGCCAGCCAACTGGTGGCCCGCATCGACGACCTGCTCGATATGCCACTGGCCAATGCCAATGCCGACTGCAGTTTTGTCAACAATGCCCCTGAGTTGACCATTCAGTGCAATCTGGAGGCCCTGCTTGGCGCGATCCTGAATCTGGTGACTAATGCACTCCAGGCCTGTGGCCAGGGAGCGGAATTGCAGATCAAGCTCAGCCAACAGTCGCCCTGGTTGCGTCTGGATGTGATCGACAAGGGGCCGGGTATGGCGCCTGAGCAGATCAAGCGGGCGCTGGAGCCTTTCTACACCACCAAATCCCATGGCACTGGGCTTGGGTTGGCGGTGGCGCAGGTCGTTGCCCGAGCACACCATGGTGAGTTTCGCCTGACATCGGTCCCCAGCGTCGGTACCTGCGCCACCTTTCTGCTACCCTCTGTTGAAAACGATGGATAACCCCTATGAGCCCCTGTGTACTGATCGTTGAAGATGACCTGGATCTGCGCGAAGCGCTCGCCGATACCCTGGAGTTGGCCGGCGTTGGTTATCTCCTGGCTGGCAGCGGCGAGGAGGCGCTGGAGGTGCTAAAACGGCAGAACGCGGACATGGTGGTGTCCGATGTGAATATGCCCGGCATGGATGGGCATGCGTTGTTAAAGCAGCTGCGTCAGAGCTATCCCGGGCTTCCGGTGGCGTTGATCACCGCCTTCGGTCAGGTGGGGAAAGCGGTCGATGCGATCCGCAACGGCGCTGTTGATTATCTGATGAAACCCTTCGAGCCGGAGCAGTTGATCGAGCTGATCCGCAGCCATGCCGGGGGGGCGACCGTCGCGACTCAGCGTGAGGCGCCGGTGGCTGAATCGGCGGGCAGCCGCCAGCTGTTGCAACTGGCACAAAGGGTAGCGCAAACCGACTCTACGGTGCTGATTACCGGGGAGTCGGGTACCGGTAAAGAGGTGCTGGCACGCTATATCCATGATCATTCCGGTCGCGCACAGCAGGCGTTCGTTGCTATCAACTGCGCCGCAATACCGGAAAACATGCTCGAAGCGACCCTGTTCGGCCATGAGAAAGGGGCGTTTACCGGCGCCTATACCAGCGCGCCCGGCAAGTTCGAGCAGGCTAACGGCGGCACCCTGCTACTGGACGAGATCAGTGAGATGGATCTGGGGCTGCAAGCCAAGTTGCTGCGTGTGCTGCAGGAGCAGGAGGTGGAACGGATCGGCGGGCGCAAGACCATCGCCCTGGATGTGCGCGTCCTGGCGACCAGCAACCGTAAGCTGGAGGCGCATGTCGCCGAAGGGCGCTTTCGCGAGGACCTCTACTATCGGCTCAACGTCTTCCCGTTGCAGTGGCAGCCTCTGCGTGAGCGACGGGAGGATATCGTTCCGCTGGCCCAGCGTATCCTGCAGCGCCATTGCGGCAAGATGAAACGGCCTCCTGCGCAGCTGTCGGTGCCGGCGCAGGCGGCACTGCGTGAGCACGATTGGCCAGGCAATGTGCGCGAGCTTGATAATGCAATTCAGCGCGCGTTGATCCTGCAGCCTACCAACCTGATCGATACCCCTGATCTCCATCTGACTGGTGGGGCGATACCCCTCGGTGGCATTGCGTTCGGAGCGGCAGTTGGGTCCCTGCCTGGGGGTGATACGGATCGGTCCGAGCCGGAGGAGTTCGGCGGAGTCCTGGGCCAGGACCTGCGCCAGCGTGAATACCAGTTGATACTCGATGCCCTGAACGCCTGCGGCGGCAGTCGCAAGGACGCGGCGGAGAAGTTGGGTATCAGCCCCCGTACCCTGCGCTACAAGCTGGCGCGAATGCGGGAAGAGGGGATCGAGCTGTAACTCCCAAGACGCTAACCCTGACTATACTGCGGTAGGTTGCGAGTTTGGCTTGGATTGTTTGTGAGTATTCACAAACTCCGAGCGCCTTTGTTCTTTAGTCTAACTGTCGATAGACCAATGTCTAATTCAGGGACGAAGCACCGCTCAAGTATAACTTTAATAAGAGCTGGATTACCCAAGCGGTGGCAATCAAGAGCAATTACAACAGGCCGCACCGCAATCCGTATAACAACAAGTTTCCAAGGCTAGGGGCACCACAATGAGTGAAGAGAAAGTCTATCCGGCAGATCCGGCGTTCGTTGCCAATGCACATATCGACGGTGATAAATATGCAGCGATGTATGAACAGTCGATCAATGATCCGGATACCTTCTGGGGCGAGCAGGGCAAGCGCCTGGACTGGTTCAAGCCGTACACCAAGGTCAAGCACACCTCTTTCGATCCGCACAATGTATCGATCAAATGGTATGAAGACGGCACGCTGAACGCGTCCTACAACTGTCTCGACCGTCACCTGGAAACCCGGGGTGACCAGGTGGCGATCATCTGGGAAGGCGACGACCCCAGCGAAGATGAAAAGATCACCTACCGCGACCTGCATGAGCGAGTGTGCCGTTTCGCTAATGTGCTCAAGGCACAGGGCGTCGAGAAGGGCGATGTGGTCACGCTGTATTTGCCGATGATTCCGGAAGCGGCGGTGGCCATGCTGGCCTGTGCCCGTATCGGTGCCGTGCACTCCATCGTATTCGGTGGTTTCTCGCCGGAAGCGCTGGCCGCCCGTATTGAAGGCGCCAACTCCAAGCTGGTGATCACCTCCAACTACTCACTGCGTGGTGGCAAGGTTGTGCCGCTGAAAGAGAACGTTGACAAGGCGCTGAAGCAGCCGGGCGCCGCGGCTTGCGCCAAGAAAGTGGTGGTCGTCAAGCGCGTCGACAAGGACGTGGCCTGGGATGCCAGCCGCGACCTCTGGTACGAAGAAGCGGTTGCCGCCGCGTCAGCCGACTGCCCGGCCGAAGAGATGGAAGCGGAAGCGCCGCTGTTCATCCTTTACACCTCCGGCTCCACCGGCGCACCTAAGGGGCTCGAGCACACCACCGGCGGCTACATGGTCTACGCCTCCATGACCCACCAGTACGTGTTCGACTACCACGAGGGTGATATCTACTGGTGTACCGCCGATGTGGGTTGGGTCACCGGTCACAGTTATATCGTTTATGGGCCGCTGGCCAACGGCGCCACCACGGTCATGTTCGAAGGGGTGCCGAGCTATCCCGACAACAGCCGTTTCGGCCGCGTCATCGAGAAACACAAGGTCAACCAGTTCTACACCGCACCCACCGCGATCCGTGCGCTTATGCAGCAGGGCGAGGATGTGCTGGGCGATTCCGACCTCTCCAGCCTGAAACTGCTGGGCTCTGTCGGTGAGCCGATCAACCCGGAGGCTTGGGAGTGGTACAACCGCGTGGTCGGCAAGGGCAAGTGCCCGATCGTCGATACCTGGTGGCAGACCGAAACCGGCGGCATCATGATCGTGCCGCTGCCGGGTGCCACACCGACCAAGCCGGGCTCTGCAACCCGCCCGTTCTTCGGTGTACAGCCGGCGCTGGTGGACAACGAAGGTAACGAGCTGGAAGGCGCCACCGAAGGTAACCTGGTGATCAAGGACTCCTGGCCTGGGCAGAGTCGCTCGATCTGGGGTGATCACGAGCGCTTCACCAATACCTACTTCACCAGCTTCAAGGGCTACTACACCACCGGTGACGGTGCCCGTCGCGACGCCGATGGCTACTACTGGATCACCGGCCGTGTCGATGACGTGATAAATGTCTCCGGTCACCGCATGGGCACCGCCGAGGTCGAGTCGGCGCTGGTGGCTCACCCGGCGGTTGCTGAGGCGGCCGTAGTAGGTTACCCGCATGACCTCAAGGGTCAGGGCATCTACGTTTATGTCACGCTGCAGTCGGGGTTCGAGCAGAGCGATGAGTTGATGAAAGAGCTGCGTAACTGGGTTCGCTCTGAGATCGGCCCAATCGCGTCTCCGGACCTGATCCAGTTCGCGCCGGGGATGCCGAAAACCCGCTCCGGCAAGATCATGCGCCGTATCCTGCGCAAGATTGCCGAGGATGATTTCGGCGCTCTGGGTGATACCTCGACCCTGGCCGACCCGAGCGTGGTGGACGATCTGATCGAGCACCGCATGAACCGCAAGGGTTAATTCGGCTATACACTGTTGTAGCTGAGGGAAACGCCCTGCCGTGACCGGCAGGGCGTTTTTATTTGCAAAGGCCGTATGGCAGCTTGCGGGACGTTTCTTTGTCGGAACTTGGATACGCCGGCGCGGGGTTCGGCGGGAGGTTTCCAATCCCGGAATTTTCGTATGGCAAACACGGTAATAAGTGTCCTTAAAGTCGCTATTCCTGCTATGATGCCGGCCTATCGGGAAATAAAAACTGTCAAAGGATTGCGGGTAGCAAGTGGGGGAGTAATGCATGCAACTGGCCCAGAAGATCGTTATTGCCGATGATCATCCGCTGTTTCGTGCTGCGTTAAAGCAGGCGGTTACACAGGCCGTTCCCGGTGTCACCATTCTTGAGGCGGACACGCTGGCGGCGGTTCAGGAGAGGGTCGAGTCGCACGACGATGCCGACCTGGTACTTCTCGATATTCATATGCCAGGCGCCCAGGGCTTCTCTGGCCTGGTATTCCTGCGTGGACAGTACCCTGGCATTCCGGTTGTGGTGGTGTCGGGAAGTGAGGAGCCGCAGGTGATGAAGCGGGCGATAGACTACGGCGCTTCAGGCTTCATACCCAAGTCGGCACCGCTGGAGGTTATTTCGGAGGCGATCGTCGCCGTCCTTCAGGGTGAGGAGTGGTTGCCGCAGGAGATCTCCGAAAGTCTCGATGACTTGGTGACTGAGGAGGATCAGCAGTTCGCAGCCGCGCTCGCATCGCTGACACCGCAGCAGTTCCGCGTCCTGACGATGTTGACCGAGGGACTGCTGAACAAGCAGATCGCCTACGAGTTAAGCGTGTCTGAGGCCACGATCAAGGCTCACGTTACCGCCATTCTGCGCAAGCTTGGCGTCCATAGTCGCACTCAGGCCGTGATCGCTGCGCAGCGTTTAGGCGTGGAGCTGCCCAAGCCTGCCATGTAACGCCCCATCGGCAGCTGCCCAGATCAAGGCGCTCCGAAGCTTTCGAAGCGCCTTTTTTATCGCATCTGTCGGCGTCAGCCGCGCGCGGTGGCGATCATTTTGTTGATCAATGCGCGCAGGGCGGCCGGCTTGATTGGCTTATTCAGCAGCTGGGCGCCCGACTCACGTATCTCGTTGGTGACCTCATCGGTCCTGTCCGCAGTGATTACAATGGCGGGTACCGGCTTATCCCAGCTCGGAGCAAGTTGGGAGAGGGCCATCAACCCGGTTTCCGTTTCCCCGAGATGGTAGTCGGCCAGGACGATGTCCGGAACCCAGGAGTCGCCCGCCGTTTTTTCCTGCGCTTGTGTGCCTGACAGCGCGGTGCGTACTTCGCAGGACCAGCCCTGTAGCAGCGCCGACATCCCCTCCAGGATCTTCGGTTCGTTATCGATCACCAGTACACGGACGCCGTTAAGCCCCTTGCTGCGAATCCAGCCGCGCTGTTCCGGCTTGGGTCGCTCGGCGCGAGCTGGATCGCCCAGGGGCACGGTGATGCTGAATACCGTACCCTGGCCCGGCCAGGAGCGCACGCTGAGGTGGTGGCCGAGCATGCGGGCGATACGCTCGGTGATCGCCAACCCCAACCCGAGCCCTTTAACTTCGCTGTGTTTGGGGTTATCGATACGGCGGAACTCCTCGAACACCTCGCCCAATTTACTCTCGGGTATACCGACGCCGGTATCCCACACCTCAAGCCTCAGGCTCTCGCCCTGATGACGCGCGCCGAGCAGTACCTTGCCCTTGGCGGTATAGCGGATGGCATTGGAGAGGAAGTTCTGCAGTATCCGCCGTAGCAGAGCCTGATCCGAGTGGACCACTCGCTTGCAGCTAACATGATGGAAGTTCAGCCCTTTCTCTTTGGCGACAGCAGTGAATTCGGCCGCCAGGTGCTGGAACAGGGCGTCCAGCGCGAAGTGGCTGAAGTTGGGCTCCAGGGCGCCGGCATCCAGTTTTGAAATATCGAGAATCGCGGTAATCAGCTCCTCCGCTGCGCGCAGCGCGTTATCCAGATTCTCCACCAGCTGGTTGGTTTCCGGCTGGTGGGTCTGCTGGGCCAGGGCCGAGGTAAACAGGCGGGCGGCGTTCAGCGGCTGCAGCAGGTCGTGGCTTGCCGCGGCGAGGAAGCGCGTCTTGCCCAGGTTGGCCGCTTCGGCGTCGGACTTGGCCTGGCGCAGCTCGTCCTCCATCAAGGCGCGAACGGTGTTCTCCTTGCGTAGCTCCTTGTTGACCACCGAAAGTGCGTGGGTGCGCTCGCGGACGCGCTGCTCCAGGTTCTCGTTGGTCTCCTGCAGCGCGATTTCGGCGTTTCGGCGCTCGGTAATATCCTGATATAGCGTGAAGTACCCCAGAACATCGCCATATTCCCCGATATGGGGGATGTAGGTGACTTCGGCATAGCGTACCGAGTTATCCCGGGTCGGCATCCGGGTCTCGAAGCGCTGGCGCTCGCCGGAGAGCACCTTGCGGATATAGTGTTGGCGCTGCTCGTGCTCCTCCTTCGGCAGGATCTTGTGCGACGGCGTGCCGGCAATGGTGTGCCGATCGATGCCGAACGCATCGGCGTACGCCTTGTTGACGAACAGGAAGTTGCGATCGGGATCCAGATAGGCGATCAATACCGGCACGTTATCGGTGTAGATGCGGACGTTCTGCTCACTCTCGCGCAGCGCCTCTTCGGTGCGCTTGTGCTGGGTGATGTCCATGTAGGTATTGACGTAGCCGCCGTTCGGCATCGGGTTGCCGCGTACCTCGAGCACGGTGCCATCCGGGCGATAGCGTTCGAAAGCGTGCGGCTGACCGGAGCTGATCAGGGCCAGCCGCTCCTCCACCTGCTCATCGATACTGCCGCTGCTCATGCCATACTCGCCGCGCACAGCGTTGTAGCGGAACACCTCCTCGACCGGGCGGCCAACGCAGACCAGCCCCTCCGGGTAGTTGAACATATCGATATAGCGCTGGTTCCACGCCACCAGACGCATGCGCTGATCGACCACGCTTATCCCTAAGCTGATATTCTCGATCGTGGACTGCAGTAGTGAGCGGTTGAAACGCAGAGCTTGGGAAGCCTCGTCGACGATGGCCACCACGTCGCCGATCTCCATCTCCTTGCCGCGCAGGGTCGAGTCCATGACGATGCGGGCCGATGATGCCCCGATGGCGCCGGCCAGCAGGCGTTCGGTGTACTGGATCAGCTCAGGTGCTGCCTTGCTGCCGGGCAGCGGAGGCTCCTCTCCACGCTGCAGGGCGAAGCCGGTAAACGCGTGCTGGGTACGACTGATGCCGAGAAAGCGCTCGGTGAGCATCTGCAGGTCACCGACCGTCACCTGGCTGGTAAGACGTCCAGGCTCGGAAAAGCCCTTGGCGTGTACGTTGGTAAACGCGCTGGCCTGGATGCGGTCGACCAGTCGCTGGTTGGTCAGTGCCGAGATCAGGATATAGAGCAGAGTATTCAGGCTCAGGCTCCAGAGCACCCCATGACTGAGCGGATCGAGGAAGTCGATGCCCAGCAGGCCGGTCGGTGCCAGCCACTGCGGCGTGATCCAACTGCCCTCGAGCAGGTAGGTTGGTACCAGATGTGCTGACTGCATGGAGGGCAGCACCAATGTGTAGAGCCAAAGCAGAAAGCCGGCCGACAGCCCAGCCAGCACCCCGTGACGGTTGCCGCGTTTCCAGTAGATACCGCCGAGAATAGCCGGCAGAAACTGGATGGCGGCGACAAAGGCGAGCAAGCCGAAGGAGGCCAGTGAGCCCTGCTCGCCAAGGATTCGGTAGTAAAAGTATCCGAGCAGCAGCAGGGTGATGATGGTGACTCGACGTACCCTCAGCAGCAGCGCGCCTAAGTCCGCGGACTCAGAGAGGTGTAGCTGTGGGATGCGCAGCAGTACCGGAATCACGATGTCGTTACAGACCATGGTGGCCAGGGTGATGCTGGCGACAATCACCATGCTGGTAGCGGCGGAAAGGCCGCCGATAAAGGCGAAGGTTGCGAGGTACTCGCGGCCTTCGGCCAGTGGCAGCATCAGCACGAAGGTGTCTGCATCCACGCCGCTCTGGCCGAAATAGTTCAGCCCGCCTGTTGCGATTGGCAGTACAAATAGCGAGAGCAGCAAAAGGTATAGCGGAAAGACCCAGCGGGCGGTGCGCAGATTGCGGCTGTCGGTATTCTCAACGATGGTGACATGAAATTGGCGGGGTAGGCAGATCGCCGCGCCACAGGCGAGGAGTACTTCCGTCAAAAAACTGCCGCTAAACAGGGAGCCGAAGTTCGTATTCTCTCGCAGTTGCAGCTGAATATTGCTGACCAGCCCATCGATACCGCCGAACAGGCCGAAAGTGACGAACAGGCCGACGGCAATGAACGCTGCCAGCTTGACGATCGACTCGAAGGCGACCGCCAACACCAGGCCCTCGTGGTGCTCGGTGGCATCGATATGGCGAGTGCCGAACAGGATGCCGAACACCGCCATCGCCAGGGCGACGAACAGGGCGGTATCGCTACCCTTGCTCAGCGCCTCGGTGGCGCCGGGGGCAAGTGCGTTGTAGCTGATCGCCACGGCCTTTAGCTGCAGTGCGATATAGGGGATGGTGCCCAGTACGGCGATGACGGTGACCAGCACGGCCAGGCTCTGGCTCTTGCCATAACGCGATGAGATGAAGTCGGAGATCGAGGTGATGTTCTGCTGTTTGCTGATCAGGATGATTTTCTCGATTACCCGCCAGGCGAACAGGAATACCAGCGCCGGACCCAGGTAGGTGGCCATGAACTCCCAACCGGTCGATGCAGCGCGGCCCACGGCGCCGTAAAAGGTCCAGGAGGAGCAGTACACCGCCAGCGACAGCGAATAGACCCAGGGGTTGGCCGCCCACTGTTTACCCGCGCTGCTTTTATCGCCGTAATAGGCCAGGGCGAAGAGCAGACAGAGGTAGGCAAGTGAGATCAGTATGATGGTCCAGCCTGATAACATGTCGACACTTTCCGCTTATCAAAGAAAATTCATACTGCCAGTGTAACCTGCCTGCGCGACTCAAGGGAGAGCAGGTCGGCGATGCCCGGAATTATTGGAATAAGAACCCTAAGACCTTGGTCTAGGTTGTTTTTTCCCTGGCCGGCACACTATTGTGAGGCTGACGCTACTGGCGCGGGCGATGCAGCGCTGAGGGCCGGATTGTAGACAGTATGAGTCAGACTAAAGTCGGGGATTTTATCTCCCGGCGCCTTTGTTAGATTCAGCCTGTCTGCTTCCATGTCTTGTATAAAAACAATAGTAAGGATGGTGCCATGTCTAGCAACAGCAGTGCGCAGGCCTACTGGAAAGAAAACCTGCGTATCATCATGACCTACCTCGCGATCTGGTTTGTCGTCTCCTACGGGTGCGGCATCCTGTTCGTTGATGCCCTGGATCAGATCCAGTTCTTCGGCTTCCCGCTCGGGTTCTGGTTCGCACAACAGGGTTCAATCTACGTCTTCCTCGGGCTTATCTGGGCATACGTGTTCAGCATGAACAAGCTCGACGAGAAGTATGACGTTCACGAATAACTATAAGTACGAAGGACGCTCACTATGAGTCTTGATCTGCTCACATACCTGTTTATCGGGGGGTCGTTCGCGCTCTATATCGGGATCGCGATATGGGCGCGCGCGGGTTCTACCAAAGAGTTCTACGTGGCAGGTGGCGGTGTGCCGCCGGTTGCCAACGGTATGGCGACTGCGGCTGACTGGATGTCCGCTGCATCGTTCATCTCCCTGGCCGGTATCGTTTCCTTTATCGGCCGTGACGGTACCGCCTATCTGATGGGCTGGACCGGCGGTTACGTGCTGCTGGCGATGCTGCTGGCGCCCTACCTGCGTAAGTTCGGCAAGTTCACCGTGCCTGACTTCGTTGGTGACCGCTACTACTCCAGCACCGCGCGCACCATCGCGGTTATCTGCACCATCGTCATCTCCTTCACCTATGTGGCGGGTCAGATGCGCGGTGTAGGTATCGTGTTCTCCCGCTACCTGCACGTGGATATCAATACCGGCGTTATCATCGGTATGGCCATCGTATTCTTCTATGCTGTGCTCGGCGGCATGAAAGGGATCACCTACACCCAGGTGGCTCAGTACTGCGTACTGATCCTGGCGTTCATGGTGCCGGCGATCTTCCTGTCCATGCAGGTAACCGGGCACTTCCTGCCTCAGACCGGTCTCGGGGCTACCCTGGAAAGCGGCAAATCCGTTCTGACCACGCTGAATGAACTGTCCGTGGAGCTGGGCTTCGCCGAATATACTGCCGGTAAAAAGACCACTATCGACATCTTCTTCCTGACCGCTGCACTGATGTGCGGTACTGCTGGTCTGCCGCACGTTATCGTGCGCTTCTTCACCGTTCCGCGCGTGAAGGATGCCCGTCTGTCCGCCGGTTGGGCGCTGATCTTTATCGCTATCCTGTACACCACCGTACCTGCGGTTGCAGGCTTCGGTCGCGTGAACCTGATCCAGACCATCAATGGTCAGGATAACGCTGGTGTTGCCTATGCTGAGATGCCGTCCTGGTTCAAGAACTGGGAAAATGCCGGTCTGATCGCGTGGACCGACAAGAATGGCGACGGCAAGGTGCACTACTCTGCCGGCAACGCCTTTGCGGGTAGCGGCAAGCCTGCCTTCGGCGATGGTCGTGTAGACGGTAATGCCGATATGCAGCGCATCACCACCAACCCGTCCGAAGGTGCAAACGAAGTCTATGTCGATCGCGACATCATGGTACTGGCCAACCCGGAGATCGCGCAGCTGCCGAACTGGGTTATCGCTCTGGTTGCCGCGGGCGCGGTGGCAGCGGCGCTGTCTACGGCAGCCGGTCTGTTGCTGGTTATCTCGACCTCGATCTCGCATGACCTGATGAAGAAGACGCTGAAACCGGATATCACCGACAAGCAGGAGCTGATGTATGCGCGTCTTGCTGCAATCGTTGCGATCCTGATCGCCGGTTACTTCGGTATCAACCCGCCGGGCTTCGTGGCTCAGGTGGTAGCCTTGGCCTTCGGTCTGGCAGCCTCTTCGGTCTTCCCGGCCATCATCATGGGTATCTTCAGCACCCGCATGAATACCCAGGGGGCAGTTGCAGGTATGCTGGTGGGTCTGGTTTCGACCATGTCCTACATCATCTACTTCAAGTTCATGGGTGGTTCCGCTGATCAGCTGTTCCTCGGCATCTCTCCAGAGGGCTTCGGTACCGTTGGCATGATCCTGAACTTCGTCGTGGCTTATGCGGTGTCCGCTATGACCCCGCCGCCGCCGGAAGAGATCCAGCACATCGTTGAGGATATCCGTATCCCGCGTGGTGCCGGTGCAGCTCATGCGCACTGATCGCTGAATCAGTCGCGATAACAAGGAGGGGCACACCGGCGCAGGTTGGTGTGCCCCTTCTGCTTTACTCAATGATAAGCCCGTATGGCAGGGCCGGCTTGGCATGCGTTGCTAAGTCAGGGATATCGCATACGAGGAGGATCGAATGACCGATTCGTTCAAGATGGACAACATCCCATTCAGCTTGCTGGATCAGCAGGAGCAGGCTCTGGTCAACACTAACCTCGACCTGGCTTACTTTCAGCAGGGTGAGAAAATCATCGCCGCCGGGGATGTGCCGGAAGGGGTGCACGTTATCCTCAAGGGGCGGGTGAGGGAGAGCGAAGCCGGTGAGGATCAGCAGCATGTGTATGTCCACTACGAGAACGAAGACTATTTCGGCGGCTGGTCAGCTCTACGGGGGCGGGCGATTCACGATTTTATCGCTGAAGAGGAGACGATCTGTCATATCCTGCCCACCCGCATTCTGCTTGAGCTGATGCAGAGTAATGCGCTGTTTGCGGATTACTTTCAGCAGGATTTTGCAGTTAAAACCGAGATCGCCGCTCAGCATGGCAAGGGTCAGGATATGGCCGAGTTCATGCTGTCGAAAATCACCAGCGCTACCATACGCGAGCCACTGATCGTCGACGAGGGTACCAGCATCCGCGCAGCGACGCAGTTGATGCGGGAGTCCAAGGCTGATTGTCTGTTGGCGCGAAAGGGGGGGCGCTTCGGTATGGTAACGGGCACCGACCTGCTCGATGCCGTGGTGCTGAAAGGGTTGGCGCTGGATAGCGACGTGTCCGACCTTGCCTCCTATCGGCTGGTGACCGCCGATCCCGATGACTATCTGTTTAACGCATTGGTCATGATGACCCGGCAGCAGATCGAGCGTGTGGTGGTGATGAGTGGCCAGACGCTGGTCGGTGTGGTGGAGCTGACCGATGTGCTCAGTTACTTCTCCAGCCATTCCCATGTGATCGGTATTCGTATCGAGCGCGCCTCGTCGATCGATGATCTACGCGAAGCCGCCCAGGGGCTGAACGATCTGATCAAGGCGCTGATCTCAACCGGGGTCAAGATCCGGTTCACCATGGATCTGCTGGCGGCCATGAATGGCCGTATCATTGCCAAACTGTTCGATCTGGTGATACCGGTCGACATGCAGCCGCATGTCTGCCTGATCGTCATGGGCTCAGAGGGGCGCGGCGAGCAGATCATGAAAACCGACCAGGATAATGCACTGCTGTTTCGCGATGGGCTCTCCTGGGCCGCGATGCAGCAGGTTATGAACAGCTTCAGCGAGCAGCTTATTTCGTTCGGATTTCCGCCCTGTCCGGGCAATATCATGGTGTCCAACCCTGAGTGGGTCAATTCGGTCGGTGACTGGACGCAGAAACTGAGTGACTGGGCTGAAACCTGTGAAGGGGAGGCGCAGATGAAGCTGGCAATCGCCGTGGATGCCAAGCCGGTGGCGGGTAATCAGGCGCTATTTAAGGTCGCGCGCAACTGGTTCTTGCGCCATCTGCGCAATAATGATGTTTTCTTTTCCCACTTTGCTCGAGCGGCGATCGAGTTCGATACCCCGCTGACCTTTTTCGGTAATCTCAAGGACAAGGCGGAGCTTGATATAAAAAAGGGGGGGATCTTCCCGATTGTGCACGGCGTGCGCACGCTCGCGCTTGAACACCGGATTCTGGCGACTAACACTTATAAGCGTATAGAGGCACTAATCGAATCGGGGCAGCTACAGGAAAAAGAGGGCAAGGAGATCTCCGAGGCGTTATCGCTTTTCGTTCAGCTTCGACTTCGCCAGCAGATGCGTCGGGTGGAGGAGAGTGACGACGGTTTCGATCCGACGCCTAACCTGATTGAACTGCAGCGCCTGAATAAGATGGAACGTGATCTTTTACGTGATGCATTGCAGGTGGTGAAGAGCTTCAAGAAGCATTTGACGCTGCGTTATCACCTGGGGGGCTAAACATGATAATTCCTAGAACGATACGGCGCTTACAGGATAGGCGCACGCACAAGAGTGGGCCCTGGGCGAATCTGTTCGAGTCCTATGATGGTGACGAGGTGGTGTCTCTGGACTGCGAAACGACAAGTTTGGAGGTCGGGCAGGCTGAGATACTGTCCATCGGCGCTGTTCGTATCCAGGGAAAAAAGGTGAAGACCAGCGACCGCTTGGATATACGGCTCAAGCCACCAGCCAGCCTTTCTGGTGAATCGATCAAGGTGCATAAGATCAGAGCCAGTGACCTCGTTGACGGCATCGAACTGGAGGACGCACTGGAACAGTTGCTGAATTTCATCGGCAACCGGCCGATCCTCGGTTATTACGTCAACTATGATATTCGCGTTATCGACAAGTTCTTGCGCCCGCTGTACGGCTTTGGTCTGCCAAACAAGGCAATCGAACTGTCCCATGTCTATCATGACATCATCAAATGGAAGCATGTTGGTGGCGATGTGGATCTGCGCTTCGATACCATTGCCAGCAAGCTAGACATACCGATTATTCAGCGTCACACCGCCTTGGGTGATGCGATCACTGTGGCATTAATGTATGTGCGACTGAAACACGGACAGTCACCGTCCCATACTCATTAATCTGTTGCAATCTGCTGCACTTTTTCGAGTGTCAAAAAACAAACGGGCTCATGGCCCGTTTTTTGCTTGATTCATGCTTAAGCGACATGAAAGCTGGCGTATGACGGAAAATTGTCGCCTTTCGGGTCGTAAAAGGTTGAAGCCGAGCGGTTGAAATCTATAATGTCAAAATATTGCCGCGCAGTTTAGGGGTGTTGCATGATCGAACGTGCCGATATCAACGGGGTTCTCGAGCAGATGCGTGCGCTGAAGGCGCAAGCTCAGCAAGGAGCACGTCAGATTGAGATGCCGCAGGTCGTGGCCGGGCAGAAGGCTGAAGAGGTCCAGAAGGGGGGCTTCGGTGACCTGCTGAAGATGGCGATCGATGAGGTCAATTCCCAACAGGCGGAAGCCAAAAAATTGGCGACGGCCTATGAGCTGGGTGATCCTAGTGTCGATCTGCCTCAGGTGATGATTCAGGCGCAGAAAGCCTCGGTCTCCTTTCAGGCCATGACCCAGGTGCGCAACCGTCTGGTCAAGGCCTATGAAGATGTAATGAGTATGTCGATCTGAATATCGTTCTAATAGCTTTTTGAGGCTGCATGGATAATACGGCGGGACAAATCGGAGCGAAGGGGAGCTGGATGTCGGGCTTTAACGGCCTGGGGATCCTGCGCCAGCTCGGTTTGATGGTGGGGCTGGCCGCCAGTATCGCCATTGGCTTCGCTGTGGTGCTCTGGTCTCAGGAGCCCGATTACCGCGTCCTCTTCTCCAATCTGACCTTTGCCGATGCCAATGATGTCATCGGGCAGCTGGAGCAGCTGCAGATCCCCTATGAATTCGACGCGGCCGGGCGCGCGATACTGGTGCCGCAGGATCAGGTCCATCAGGCCCGTCTGCGCTTGGCTGCCGATGGTTTCACTGATGATAAAACGGTAGGTTTCGAGCTGCTTGACCAGGATCAGGGGCTGGGTACCAGTCAGTTCATGGAAACGGCGCGCTATCGTCGCGGGTTGGAGGGTGAGCTGGCGAGAACGATATCGAGCATGCTGGCGATACGAAGTGCGCGCGTACACCTGGCGATCCCGAAAGATTCGGTATTTATCCGCGACTCACGCAAGCCCCGCGCGTCCGTATTTGTTGAGTTGTTCTCAGGTCGCTCGCTGGAGCGCAACCAGGTTGCGGCAATCGCCAATCTGGTGGCTTCCAGTATTCCCGAGTTGGACGTCAATGATGTCACCGTTGTCGATCAAAAGGGGCGGTTACTGAATACGCGCGATGCCGATGTCGATGTGGTGCTGGCGGCCAAGCAACTCGAATACACCCGCAGTATCGAAGATACCCTGCTCAATCGTGTAAACAGCATACTGCAGCCGGTGCTCGGACTGGGTAATTTCAGGGCCGAGGTGTCGGCGGAGATCGATTTCACCCAGATCGAGCAGGCAGACGAGATGTACAATCCGGATCTGCCCGCCCTGCGCAGTGAGAAAACACTGGAGGAGAATCGTGCCGCGGGTGCCGATGTCGGTGGCGTGCCGGGAGCACTGTCCAATCAGCCGCCAGGTCCGAGCAGTGTGCCGGAGCAGGTTGGGGCAAATGGTGGTGCGCTGGCAACCGGTGGGACCGCCAGCGGTTCGAGTCGGGAGCAGGCGGTGCGCAACTACGAGCTGGATCGCACCGTTAGCTATACCAAACATCAGCAGGGGCGGGTGCAGCGGCTGAGTGTCGCAGTCGTGGTCGATGACCTGGTGAGCGTTAATCCGGAAGACGGTAGTCAGATCCGGACTCAGTGGCAGCAGGGTGAGCTGGAACGCCTGCGTCTGCTGGTGCAGAATGCGGTTGGTTACTCTGCAGTGCGCGGTGATAGTGTGACCGTGGTGAATTCGCCCTTTGTGCCACCCGAGCAGGTGCAGGAGGAGGAACTCTCGTTCTGGCAGCAGGAGTGGTTCTGGGATCTCGGCAAGCAACTCATGGCCGCGCTATTCGTGCTGATTCTGGTGCTTGGCGTGCTGCGGCCGATTTTGAAAAGCCTGGCCAGTTCCGGCTCGGGCAAGGAGGAGCTCAAACTGGGGCCAGCCGGGGATGTGTCGGCCGAGCTCGAGGGGCTTGAGGGTGCCGGGATCGCCGATGATAAGGTGACCTTTGGCGGTATCGACAAGAGCATGATGGCGACACCCAACGAAAGTTTCGAGTATCAGCTTAATGCCATACGCAGCATGGTGGCAGAGGATCCCGCAAAGGTAGCGCAGGCGGTGCGCCAGTGGGTGGTTGAGCGTGAGTGAATTGACCGATATCGAAAAGGCCGCCATTCTGTTGATCAGCTTGGGTGAGTCCGATGCGGCGGAGGTGCTTAAACACCTTGGGCCCAAGGAGGTGCAGCGCATCGGTGAGGCGATGACCCAGCTGGACAATGTTCCTCAGTCACGTGTCGAGGCGGTGGTGACCGATTTTCTTGGTGTGGTCAGCGATCAGACCGGTATCGGCATCAACAACGACCGCTATATCAAGGCGATGTTGAACCAGGCGCTGGGCGAAGAGAAGGCCAAGACGCTGATCGATCGCATCCTGATGACAACTAATACTTCGGGACTCGATACGCTGCGCTGGATGGATCCGCGTCAGGTCGCCGAGCTGCTCCGTTATGAGCATCCGCAGATCCAGGCGGTGGTGGTGGCCTATCTGGACCCGGATCAGGCGGCCAGTGTGCTCAGCTTTTTCGATGACAAGGTGCGCACCGATATGGTGATGCGCATCGCCGCGCTCGATCGCATCCAGCCTCAGGCGCTGCAGGAACTCAATGACATGCTCGAGTCCCAGTTCAGCGGTACGCGTACCAGTCAGACCACGCGGCTGGGTGGCGTACGCCATACCGCGGATATCATGAACTACCTGGATTCAACCATCGAAGCCGAATTGATGGATGCGATCAAGGACACCGACGAGGGCCTGGCGCAGGAGATCCAGGATCTGATGTTCGTGTTCGACAACCTGCTCGACGTGGACGATATGAGTATTCAGGTGATCCTGCGCGAAATCTCCACCGATATTCTGGTGGTGGCGCTGAAGGGCGCCGATACGGCGCTGCAGGAGAAGATCTTCAAAAACATGTCCAAACGTGCTGCCGAGCTGCTGCGTGACGACCTCGAAGCGAAGGGGCCGGTACGTGTCAGCGAAGTTGAGGCGGCACAGAAAGAGATTCTGTCCGTGGCGCGCCGCCTGGCCGACGAGGGTGAGATTATACTCGGTGGCGGCGGTGAAGATATGATCTAAGGATATGAAACCCGAGTCTCGAAAACCCATCCGTATCCGTGCGAGCGAGGTGCGCGAGGTCAGCACCTGGCAATTGCCGGATATGAGCGAAACCGAGCATGAGCGCTTGATCGCGCTGGCACAGAAGCGCCCGGCGAAACCTCAACCCGTAGTGCAGGTCGTCGAGGAAGAGGTCTACGCCGAAAAATTGACGCTGGCGCAGTGGCAAGAGATCTGCGATGCCGCCCGTGCCGAAGGGCTGGAGCAGGGACATGTCGAGGGCATGGAGTTGGGGCGGCAGGAGGGGCACGCGCAGGGCGTGCAGCTGGGTCTGGACGAAGGTAGGGCCCGGATCGACGAGCAGGTTGCCCGCCTGAGTGGGATTATCGACCAGCTGCAGCGCCCGCTCGAACAGCAAGGGGCGGAGCTGGAGACGCTGCTGATTCGTCTGGTGACGCAGCTTTCCGAAGCGGTGGTGCAGGCGGAACTGCGCAGTCGACCGGAAGTGCTGCAGACAACCATCAGCAGCGCACTGGCCTGCATACCGCCGCATGCGGGGACGCCTGTTCTCGCCTTGCACCCGGATGATCTGCCCCTGGTACAACCTGAGGCTGAGCAGCAGGGCTGGGAGCTGGTCGCGGATGGGTCGCTAACGCCCGGCGGCTGCGTATTGCGCGCCGGAGCCTGCCGTGTCGACGCCAGTGTGGAAACGCGTTTCGATCAGGTGGCCAAGCAGTTGCTGGAGCACCTGTTGCCGGCGACCGCAGAAGGTGGAGACGACGGAGCAGCATCATGACTAGGCTGGCCGGTCGGATCTCCCGTTATCTCGATATCCCCTATCAATCGCCAAGACCCAGTACCGAGGGACAGATCACCCGCCTGATCGGACTGACACTGGAGGCGGTGGGGCTGCGCGTGGCGCTGGGGGACTATTGCCTGGTTGAGGTGGGGGGCGGTCAGCAGGCAGAAGCCGAGGTGGTGGGGTTTGCCGGGGACAGGATCTACCTGATGCCGCTGCACAGTATCGATGGTCTCAGCCCCGGTGCACGCGTAACGCCGAAGGTGGGGGCAAGTCTGGTGCCGGTGGGCCCTGGATTGCTGGGGCGGGTGATCGACGGAATCGGGCGGCCGCTGGATGGCAAAGGGGCGCTGGATGCCGAAGATATGGTGCCCCTCGCCGGCGAGACGATCAATCCGCTTAAGCGCCACCCGATCGAAAAGACGCTGGATGTCGGTGTGCGTGCGATCAATGGCTTACTGACGGTCGGGCGCGGACAGCGTCTGGGGCTGTTTGCCGGCAGTGGTGTCGGCAAGTCCGTGCTGCTGGGCATGATGACCCGCTATACCGAAGCCGAGATTACCGTTGTCGGCTTGATCGGTGAGCGTGGACGAGAGGTGCGCGAGTTTATCGATCACAGTCTCGGCAGCGAGGGGATGGCAAGATCCGTGGTCGTGGCGTCCCCGGCGGACGACTCGCCGCTGATGCGTCTGCGTGCGGCACAGCTGGCCACGCGGATCGCGGAATATTTCCGTGCCCAGGGCAAAAACGTATTGCTGTTGATGGACTCCCTGACCCGTTATGCCCAGGCACAGCGTGAGATTGCGCTGGCAGTGGGCGAACCACCGGCGACCAAAGGATACCCGCCCTCTGTATTTGCCAAGCTGCCCAAGCTAGTGGAGCGGGCCGGCAATGGTGAAACCGGTGGCGGTTCGGTTACCGCCTTTTATACCGTACTGACCGAGGGCGATGATCAGCAGGATCCGGTGGCGGATTCTGCTCGGGCGATTCTGGATGGGCATGTGGTGCTGTCGCGTGACCTGGCCGAGCGGGGGCACTACCCGGCGATCGATATCGAGGCCTCCATCAGCCGAGCCATGCCGCAGATAGTGGATCCCGCCCATCTGCAGCTCGCCATGCAGATGAAGCGTATCTGGGCGCGTTATCACCAGAACGAAGACCTGATCGCGGTCGGTGCCTATGCCCGTGGCTCGGACGCGGAAACCGACCGCGCCATCGACCTGATGCCGGTGCTCAGAGCCTACCTGCAGCAGGGAATGCAGGAACCCATGCCGATGCAGAGATCGATCCAGGAGTTGGCGGTTATCATGCAGACGCCGCCAGCCCAACCCAAACCCAACCAGCCGGTGGCGGGTGTGCGACGGGTCGGTGGTGGAGCCTAGAGCTGAGGAGGTGATGGAGTGAGGCGGCGAATTGAGCGCTTTCAGTTGCTGCTTAAACTGGCTGAGCGCAAGCGCAAAGAGGCGGATCGTCTGCTGGGGGAGTCCCAGCAGCGGGTTGAACAGGCTGAGAAGGGGTTGGAGCAGCTCAAGGCCTATCAGCTGGAATATCAGCAGCAGTTTACCGACGCCGGTCGCGGCGGGCTGACCTGCGCTCAGTTGCAGACCTATCAGGCGTTCATCGGCAAGGTCAGCGGCGCAGGGCGGCAACAGCAAGAGGCGTTGCTGCAGAGCCGGGCGCAACTCGAGCAGGTCGAGGCGTACTGGCGCAAGACTCAGGCGCATTATCGGGCGATGCAGAAACTGTTGGAAAAAGCCCAGAAGGATAAGCGCCTGCTGGATGAAAAGCGCCTCCAGCAGCAGCTCGACGAGCGCTCTCAGCATACCCCCGCATCGTTCATTTGAATCACTCCTTTCTACCCATCTTGTGCGCGCCTGTTAGCTCTGGCCCTGTTATTGCTAGATTGACTGATGGTCAATTAACGCAATAGTTCGAGGAGTGCCCATGCCGGCATCGAGCGTCTCGCTTTCCAGTATCAGCGTCACTAGCGTGGCACCTGCCGCACGTTCGGCTGCGGCACCCGGTAGTTCTGTACTGTCGGGCGGATCAGGAGCCGAGCACAGCTTTGGGCAATGGATGCAAGAGATGCAGGCAGCGGATGGCGGTGCTCAGCATGCCGACGGTGAAAAATTGCCGGAGGAGGGAAAAACTCTGCCAGCCCAGCGGCAACAGGATGGCGCCCGGCTTAATGAAAAGGCCGAAGCCAAAGCTGAGGCGGGTACCGCCAGCAAGGATCAGGCTCAAGCCGTCGAGACGGACAAGCGGGTGGCCGGCAATGACGACGGGGAGGAGCAAGCGCCTGCGCCGAACGGAACGCAGCCGACAGAGGTCGAGGATGCGGCGGCTGAAGGCCTGTTGCAGGGAGCGGCCGATGAAACCCAGGTGGCTGAGTTGAAAACACCGATGGATGGTCAGCTGGGTGCCGAGTTCGATAGACCGGCGGAGAGTTCGGCGGTGCCTGCCGAGCTGGCCGATCTGGCTGAAACCGAGTCCGGACGGCAGCAGGACGTCGCCGGGTCAAGGCCGGACTCTGCTGATGCCGAATCCTCCATGCCAGCTCAGGCTGCGCGGCCGGATGTGCGCGAAGCGGCGCTGCAGAATCGCGGCCAGACTGGGGAGGGGGCGGTTTCATCGGCTGACAATCATGGCCAGCAGGTTTCTGCCATTGCCCGGGAGCAGGGGCGGGGGGGAGAGACTCAGGTGCCTGAGGCTGCGGTCACGCCGGTGCCGGCCGAGACTGATGGCGAGCCGGTGTCTGGCGGGAATGCGGCGGTAGTCGCCCAGGACGCCAGTTCGACCGGAGTTGCGGAGTCAGTATCCCGGCAGGGGGCCGGGGATGTTGTCGAAGCAGTGGCGGGTATTGAAAAGGGCGCCAGAGGTGTCGAGGCGGCTGATCAATCCACACCCAGCGGAAGTGCGCAGCAACAGGATGAGGTTTCGGTAGCACCAGCATCGGCCGGCGGTGAACGGCAACCGGTTGTCGACGTTGAGCCTGAGGATGAATTATCGGTCGCAACTGCCGTCAGGCCAACAGACGCACCGGATCGGATGCAGAATGCTCGAGATACCGTAGCAAAATCTGACGCTGCCCTGATCGCGGCTCCGGGGGCGCAGCGAGCGGGCGCCATGGCCGGGGGTGAATCTGGAGGTGCCGGTGATCAACAGCAGGCTGGCCAGCATTCGCAGTCGCGCGACCCCGGTCAACCAGTTGATCGCCAGTTGTCAGTTGCTGGGAGCGGAATTAAGGCGGCGGGTGCGCAGGATGACTCGGAGTTGCTGGCCGCCAGCGTCCGCCAGTTTGTAGGGGGCGGGACCGAAGCGGGGGGAGTCAAGGCTGCGACCGCGAGCGGCACTGTGTCGGCACCGGTGGCTCCTGCTTCGGATAGGGCCTTGTCCGATACGCTGAGTGGTGCAGCGCTGCAGCGACTGCAGGATCCGGCCTGGGGGCGAGTGATGGGGCAGCGGGCGGTGATGATGGCCCAGTACGGCCCGAAAAGCGCCGAAATCAAACTGGACCCGCCCGAGCTTGGCGCTATGCAGATACGTATCCGTGTGTCCGGGCAGGATCAGGTCAGCGTCAGTTTCAGCTCGCCGCACCCGGCGGTCCGCGATGTGATCGAGCAGCAGATGCCACGCTTGAGGGAGATGTTTGCCGAACAGGGGCTTGAGCTGAGCCAGTCATCGGTGTCGGACCAGTCGGCGAATGGTAGGGGGGGGGAGTCGTCCCAGGCGCGCGGACAGGGAGGTGCTGGTCAATATTCCGGTCTGGATGATGGCACTGAGTCGATAGCGGGTGTACAGACGGTGGCGGTCGGGCTGGTCGACTACTACGCCTGATGCTTCAGACCTAAAATCAGTGTGTTATATTAGTCGCCTGATTTGATCGGGCGGGCAAAATTTCTTGCCCATTCGGCACGGTGACGAGGTGGCAATGGCTGAGGGTGCTCAGGACCAGGTTGAGGACGGAAGCGGTAAAGGGTCCAAGAAGAGGTTGATCATTATCATCGCCATCGCGGCACTGTTGGTGCTCGGCGGCGGCGGGGCGACGGCGTTTTTCCTGCTCTCCGGCGGTGACGAGACGGCAGTCGAAGAGGTGGAGCAGGTCCGCCAGGAGGCGCTCTATACCAAGGTGCGCACGCTGGAGGGTAAGCCGATGTTTGTGGTGACGCTGCAGTCAGATGATGGCCAGCGCCACTATATGCAGGCCTACGTAGAGGCGAAGAGTCGCGATCAGGAGGTTGTCGATGCGCTTGAGCTGCATATGCCACTGGTGGTGGCGCGACTAAACACCCTGTTTTCCACCCAGAAATTCGAAACACTGATGACCATCGAGGGTAAACGTGCACTCAGGGAGCAGGCGATCGAGACGGTGCAATCGATTATGCAGGACAAAATCGGTCGTCCCGGTATTGAGTCCATTCTGTTTACCAATCTGGTTATGCAGTAAGCGGGGGCGGCCGTATGTCGGTTAAAGATCTACTGTCGCAGGATGAGATCGATGCGCTCTTGCATGGCGTTGATGATGGCGATGTAGAGACGGCCGAAGAGGAGGTTGCGGAAGAGGAGGGCGGGGTACGCAGCTACGACCTGGCCAGCCATGAGCGCATCGTGCGCGGCCGCATGCCGACGCTGGAGATGATCAACGAGCGCTTCGCCCGTCATACCCGTATCAGCCTGTTCAACCTGCTGCGCAGAACCGCCGATGTCACGGTTGGTGGCGTGCAGGTGATGAAGTACGGCGACTATATCCACACCCTGTACGTTCCCACCAGTATGAATCTGGTCAAGGTCAGCCCGCTACGCGGTACCGGTCTATTCATTATGGATGCCAAGCTGGTGTTCAAGCTGGTAGACCAGTTCTTCGGCGGCGATGGTCGTCATGCCAAGATCGAGGGGCGTGAATTTACCCCTACCGAAACCCGCCTGGTCAACAAAACCCTGCAGCAACTGTTTATCGATCTGCAGGAGGCCTGGCGGCCGGTCAAAGAGGTGAGGTTCGAGCATGTGGGCTCGGAGGTGAACCCCGCCATGGCAAACGTCGTCAGTCCAACCGAAGTTGTGGTGGTCAGCACCTTTCAGGTCGATCTCGAGGGGGGCACTGGCGAGCTACATATCACCTTGCCCTATTCCATGCTGGAGCCGATCCGGGAAACCCTGGTGTCTGGCTACCAAAATACCGAAGATCAGCAAGATGAGCGTTGGCGCGCGGCGATGAATCGCGATGTGCTGCTGGCGCCCTTGGATATCAACCTGATCGTGGCAGAACGCGAGATGACACTGCGTGATGTGATGCAGTTCGAAGCCGGAGATGTCATCCCGGTCGAGCTGGAGGAGAAGCTGACACTCTATGCGCATGGAGTCCCTGTGTATAACTGCCAGCTGGGTACGTCTCGTGGTAATCTGGCGATCAAGGTAATGGAGCCGTATAAGCAGCAGCCCGATTAGCCGCGGAGAACTATAGCGTGAGTGACGAAAACAACGATCTGGATCAGCAGGCCCTGGCTGATGAATGGGCGGCGGCGCTGGAGGAGCAGACCGGTAGTGCCACTGAAGGCGTATCTGATTCCGGCGCCAAGGCGGTTGATCTCGACGAGCTTCAGGATGAGTCGATCCCGATCGACGATCCCAAACTGGATGTGATCCTCGACATTCCGGTGCGTATGACCATGGAGGTCGGCGGCACGGAAATTCCGATTCGCAACCTTCTGCAGCTCAGCCAGGGATCGGTCATCGAGCTCAACCGGGTCGCAGGCGAACCCCTGGATGTGAAGATTAACGGCACGCTGATCGCACACGGTGAGGTGGTGGTGGTCAACGATCGTTACGGCATTCGCCTGACCGACGTGATCAGTCCACAGGAACGTATCCGGCGGTTGAAGTAATGCGCTTGTTAGCCGTCATCGTGGTGCTTTTAACTGCAGGGCCCTTGGCTGCCAGTGCTGCCGAGTCCACCGGGACTGGCGTTCAGCTTTCCGATCCGGTCGGTACTGGGGCTGTCCTCGAACTGGTGCTGGGGCTCGTTGCTGTTATTGCCTTGATCCTGCTGTTGGCCTGGGCCGTTAAGCGGGTCAATCTGTTGCCTGGACAGCGTTCAGGCATGCAGGTGGTGGCGGTGCTGCCGCTGGGGCAGAGAGAGCGGGCGGTGCTGGTTCAGGTGGGCGAGAAGCAGTTGTTGCTGGGGGTTGGGGCCTCTCAGGTGACGCTGCTGGAGCGCTTCGAGACGCCGGTCATCGAACCGAAACGGGGGCCGGATGGGGTCTTCTCCAAACGTCTGCAAGATGTGATGCGCCAACGCGGTAGCATTACCTCCCCTCGATCGGAGCCAGATGCCTGATGCGTTGGTTGTTGATGCCGCTGCTGGTGCTGAGTTCTGCTGCCTGGGGCGCGGATCAGGGTATCCCGGCTGTAACCGTGGTCACCGGCGAGGATGGTGCTGCCAACTACAGCGTGACGATACAGATTCTCGCGCTGATGACACTGCTGACATTCCTGCCGGCGGTGTTGATGATGATGACCTCTTTTACCCGCATCATCATTGTGCTGTCCATTCTGCGTCAGGCGCTGGGGTTGCAGCAGGCGCCTTCCAATCAGGTCTTGCTTGGGCTGGCGCTGTTCCTGACACTGTTTATCATGACGCCGGTGTTGGATAGGGTGAACGAGCAGGCTGTCCAGCCCTATCTAAACGAACAACTCAGTACACTGGATGCGGTGAAAGCCGCCAGTCGGCCTTTCCATCAATTTATGGTCGGCAATACGCGCGAGAATGATCTGGATCTGTTCATGCGTATATCCAATACGCCGCCGGTGGCGTCTCCTGAGGAGATTCCGCTGCGGGTTCTGGTGCCGGCATTTGTTACCAGCGAGCTGAAGACTGCGTTCCAGATCGGATTCATGCTGTTTATCCCGTTTCTGGTGATCGATATCGTAGTGGCCAGCGTGTTGATGGCGATGGGTATGATGATGCTCTCGCCGGTTATCATCTCCCTGCCATTCAAGATCATGCTGTTCGTATTGGTCGACGGCTGGGCAATGGTGATGGGGACGCTGGCCGCCAGTTTCGGAATGTAGGAGATCGCAATGACAACCGGTATGGTACTGGATCTGTTCGGTGGGGCGCTCTGGCTGGTGGTGCTGATCGTAACGGTGATCGTGATGCCGGGCCTGATGGTGGGCTTGATTGTGTCGATCTTCCAGGCCGCTACTCAGATCAACGAGCAGATGCTGAGCTTTCTGCCGCGTCTCATCGTCACGCTGCTGGCACTGATGGCTTCAGGGCCCTGGATCGTGAATCAGCTGATGGAGCAGTTCAATTTCATGTTTACCAATATCCCGCGCTTGATCGGTTAATTCGATGCAGATCGACCTGACGCAGATCGAAGGCATGGTGGCGATGGTGTTGTTGCCGCTGTTTCGGGTTGCGTCGATGTTGATGACCATGCCGATGATCGGTACTCAGTTGGTGCCGATGAGAGCACGCTTGGGGCTGGCGCTGGCGATTACCGTCGTGCTGGTGCCGGTGGTGCCGCCGATGCCGGCCTACGACGGCCTGTCCGTAAGGATGTGGTTGCTGATTGCCGAGCAGATCTTAATTGGCAGTGTGCTGGGCTTTACGCTCAACCTGCTGATGGAAACCTTCGCCTTGGGCGGGCAGATGATCGCCAACCAGATGGGGCTTGGCTTCGCCTCGATGACCGATCCCGCCAACGGTACCTCGGTGGTGGTGCTGGGTCAGTTTTACCTGATGATGGTGATGCTGATGTTCCTGGCGATGGACGGCCACCTGGTGGTCATCGAGATTCTGGTCAAGAGTTTTGATGTGCTTCCGGTCGGTCATTCACCGAATCTGTCCAGTCTATGGAATATAGTGCTCGCGGGGAGCTGGGTGTTTTCGGCGGGCCTGCTGATGGCATTGCCGGCGGTCACGGCGGTGCTGGTGGTTAACTTCGCCTTCGGCGTGATGACCAAGGCGGCACCTCAGCTCAATATCTTCGCAATCGGTTTCCCTTTCACCATGCTGCTGGGCATCGTCATCGTATGGGCGTCGTTGAGCGGCTTTCTGGGTCAGTACGAGAGTTTTGCTTCGAGAATTCTGCAGTTGATCTCCGATATGGTGCAGGAGGCGGCGCGCAGTGGCTGAAGATAGCGGTCAGGAAAAGACAGAAGACCCTACATCGAAACGCCTTCAGGACGCACGTGAGAAAGGCGATGTTCCCCGATCCAAGGAGTTGACGACCACCGCCTTGTTGATGGTGGCGGGCTTTGCCGCGTTGATTTTCGGTAGTCAGATCGCCGTGGACATGATGGCGTTGATGAAAGCCAACTTTGCGCTGGACAGGAAGGCGATCAGCGATCCATCGCAGATGATCGAGCATCTGGTGCAGGCGCTGATGGATGCATTTCTAAGTCTTTGGGGGTTATTCGTGCTGCTGGCTATTGCGGCTCTGCTCAGTCCTATTGCACTGGGTGGCTGGAATTTCAGTGGTCAGGCGCTGCAGCCCAAGGGGAGTCGTATCAATCCACTCTCCGGCCTCAAGCGTATGTTTTCACTGAACTCTCTGGTCGAGCTGCTCAAGGGGACGGCCAAGTTTTTGGTGGTCGGTACCGTGGCAATATTGGTGCTGATGATTGACAGGCCGGAGATCGCCTCGCTGGCCAAGCAGGCCACCGAGGTTGCTATCGGGCATGCGGTTGAGATTGTGGTCTGGTCATTTCTGGTGATGAGTGCGGCGATGATTCTGATCTCGGTGGTTGATGTGCCGTTTCAGCTCTACAGTTATAAGAAAAAGCTGAAAATGACGCTGCAGGAGGTCAAGGATGAGATGAAGAATGCGGAGGGTAAGCCGGAGGTCAAGGGTAAGATCCGGCAGTTGCAGTTGGAGATGTCCCGGCGCCGCATGATGAAGGAGGTGCCAGAGGCTGATGTGGTGATTACCAACCCGACGCACTATGCGGTGGCGATCCGCTACGATCCAGAGCGAGGAGGGGCGCCCTTTGTAGTGGCTATGGGGGTTGATTTTGTTGCCCTGAGGATTCGTGAAATAGCACAAGAGCATGAGGTGCCGATACTCGCTTCACCGGCATTGGCGCGAGCGCTCTATCATGCCTCTGAGCTGGGTGATGAAGTGCCGGTTGGATTGTACAAATCGGTTGCCCAGGTGCTGGCCTATGTGTTCCAGCTGAAACGTTACCGGCAGCGGCTTGAAAGTGAAGAGCCGATAGCGCCCGGGGAGGATGAGATCGAGATACCCGGTGCTTTCCGTGTCGATCCTGAATAGTTGGCGGATATTTTGCTTAATCTATTGTTGATCGATTATTTTACGTCAAAAAATTGGTGATTAAGGCTCTTCTTGGCTGTTCTGTGGTGTTTTTCACGCCATAAAACGTCCGGATATGGCTTTTGTGCCAATTTATTGGCGTTATGGGGGGCGTTTGGACCGTACAGCCATCATCAATAATGCTCGCAGCCTGACAGAGGGGAATCTCGGTATTCCGCTTCTGCTGCTGGTCATTTTGGCGATGGTGACGTTGCCGATGCCGCCGTTCCTGCTGGATGTCTCCTTTACCTTCAATATTGCCCTGTCGATCGTGGTCCTGCTGGTGGCAATCTACGCTCTGCGACCGCTCGATTTTGGGGTGTTTCCAACCGTTCTGCTTGCCGCAACGCTGATGCGCCTGGCTCTCAACGTGGCCTCGACGCGAGTGGTTCTGCTGTACGGGCATGAGGGTACGGGCGCTGCCGGTAAGGTGATCCAGGCGTTCGGTGATGTGGTCGTCGGCGGTAACTACATTGTCGGTGTTATCGTATTTATGATCCTGGTGATCATCAACTTCGTGGTGGTGACCAAGGGTGCTGGACGTATCTCCGAGGTGAGTGCCCGCTTTACCCTCGATGCGATGCCCGGTAAACAGATGGCGATTGATGCTGATCTGAACGCCGGTCTCATTAGCCAGGATGAGGCGCGCGAACGGCGCAGTGAGGTTACGCAGGAGGCGGACTTTTACGGGGCGATGGACGGTGCCTCGAAATTTGTACGCGGTGATGCGGTCGCCGGGATACTGATTCTGGTGATCAACCTGTTCGGTGGCGTGGGTATAGGCATGCTGCAGCATGGGCTCAGCTTCGAGCTGGCGCTGCAGTACTATGCACTGCTGACTATCGGTGACGGTCTGGTCGCACAGATCCCCTCTCTGCTGCTCTCCACAGCAGCCGCCGTAATGGTGACGCGAGCCAACTCTTCTGAAGAGATGGGTAAGCAGGTATTTCGGCAGATGTTCGCATCACCGCGTGCGCTGTATGTTTCCGCCGTAATTTTGACAGTTATGGGCGTCGTGCCGGGTATGCCGCACTTTGCGTTCCTGTCGCTGGCGGCCGCTGCTGCCGGGGCGGCTTGGTACATAGGTCAGGAGGAGAGGCGGCGTAAGGCGGAGGCCAGAGAGGAACCGGTTGAGCAGACGCCCTCTGAGGCCGCGGCTGGCGAAGAGAGTCGCGAGCTGGGCTGGGACGATGTGATGCCGGTGGACATGATCGGTCTGGAGGTTGGATACAGGCTGATTCCGATGGTAGATAAGATGCAGGGTGGCCAACTGCTGAACCGCATCAAGGGCGTGCGCAAGAAGTTATCACAGGAGCTGGGTTTTCTCGTGCCATCGGTACATATCCGCGATAATCTCGATCTGCTGCCGGGTGCCTACAGGATCACCATGATGGGGGTTATTGTCGGCGAAGCGGAGATCTATCCCGACCGCGAACTGGCGATCAATCCGGGCCAGGTGTTCGGCAAAATCGACGGTATAGCGGTCAAGGATCCCGCGTTCGGTCTGGACGCGATATGGATAGAGAAGCCCCAGAAAGAGCGGGCGCAGACTCTCGGCTACACTGTAGTCGACGCCAGTACGGTGGTGGCGACCCATATCAATAAAGTACTGCACGGCCACTCCCATGAACTGCTTGGTCATGAAGAGGTGCAGCAGCTGCTGGATATGGCGGCGAAGAAATCGCCGAAGCTGGTCGAAGAGCTGGTACCTAAAAAACTGTCGATCAGCGTGTTGCTCAAGGTGCTGCAGAATCTGCTGATGGAACAGGTGCCGTTGAAGGACTTTAGAACGGTTCTGGAAGCCCTGGCGGAAGCGGTGAGTCGTACCCAAGATCCGTTGGCGCTGACGGCATCGGTACGTATTGCGTTATCGCGGTTGATCGTGCAGACCATAAACGGCGCGAGCCCGGACCTGCCGGTGATTACCCTGGACCCGCCGCTGGAACAGATGTTGCTGAGCTCCATGCAGCAGCGTCAGCAGGGGGAAGAGGGGCTTGTATTAGAGCCGGGAATGGCGGAGCGGCTGCAGAAGTCGCTGGCCCAGGCGGCGCAGAGTCAAGAGGTGAAAGGGCAGCCATCGGTGCTGCTGGTTTCGGCACCGATACGCCCATTGCTGGCCAAGTTCGTGCGCTACGGGGAGCAGCAGGTACATGTGCTCTCCTACCAGGAGATACCCGAGAACAAAAATGTCACCATTGTGGCGACAGTCGGGGGACAAAATGGCTAACAGTTTTCCGCTTGTCGGCCGATAAGGGACGAATATGAAAGTAAAACGCATATTTGCACCAGACATGCGTCAGGCGATGCGAAGAGTCCGAGAGGAGATCGGCCCTGACGCCGTGATCGTTTCCAACCATCGAGTTGCCGGTGGGGTGGAGATCGTTGTCGCTCGCGAGGATGAGTATGAGGCGGCGCAGCATGAGCTCAAGCGCGAGCGGGAGCGCCGTCGCGAAGAGCAGGTGCGGATCCTGACCTCGGCAGGCACGCAGGCGCCGCGTCAAAGCGGACTGGATTCCGAGCTGGAGCGCGCACGTCTTGATATCGCCAGGGCTCAGGAGGGTATTGCCCGTTCGGAGGTGAGTCGTAGCGCCAATCGTCAGTTGGCCGAGGATGACGAGTTGCAGTCCATTCTTGAGTCCTTGCGCGCGCGGCAGCGGGAGCGGGCAGCGGCAGGGTTGGATGATGAGCCGGCTAAACCTGCGGCCCCTGTGCGTCCTCGCTCCAAACCTGTGCCGCAGCCGCGAGAAGAACCACGTGTGGCTGAGGGCAGTGAGGCCGAGGATCATCTGCTGATTCGGAATATGCAGGATGAGATACATCAGCTGCGTGCACTTCTTGAGCAGCAGGTTGCTGTCCGTGCCAGTGCGCCGGTCTCAGCTCCCGCCCAGACTCGCGTTTCTGAGCCGGAACTTGCGCCATCCGCCTCATCTCCGTCCGGGCTCAAGGGGCAGCTTGAACGGCGTTTTGATCGTCTGGGGTTGGGGCCGCGTCTGTCTCGTTCTCTGTTGGCATCCATCGAGCCGAATCTGGCGATCGATAAGGCCTGGCGCAACGCGCTGGCGCGTTTGGCCGACTCTATCCCTGTCGTCGGTGAGGAGATGATCGAGCGCGGTGGCATGCTGGCGTTTGTCGGACCGACGGGTGTTGGTAAAACCACGACCATCGGTAAGCTGGCGGCGCGTTATGTGTTGCAGCACGGCAGTTCGAGTCTGGCACTGGTGACCACAGACAGCTTCCGTATTGCAGCGCACGAGCAGTTGAAGACCTTTGGCCGCATACTGGATGTGCCTGTGCGCGTGGTGGATGAAAACCACAGCCTGGAAGAGGTGTTGCAGTCGTTGAGCGGTAAGCGACTGGTGCTGATCGATACCGCGGGAATGAACGCTCAGGATCCTGCTGGACAGCTGCAGTTGGAGATGCTGGAAAGTGTCTCGGTGAGAATTAAAAAGCTGTTGGTACTCTCCTGTTCAAGTCAGCGGCAGTTGATGGAAAGTGCTTGGCAGACATACTCGTCACTGGGACTGAATGGCTGTGTGTTGAGTAAAATGGATGAGTCGGGCAGTCTGGGTGACGCGCTGACGCTGGCGGTGGAGAAGCAGATACCGATCGCCTATGTCGCCGACGGTCAGAAAATTCCGGATGATATCGGGGTTGCACGCAGGCATGACTTGGTCAGCCGGGCAGTAGTGACGGCTCAGCGTGACGGAGAGCGCAGCAAGGCGGACAGGGATAGCCTGTACCGGGCAGGCTGATAGCAGAGTATGAATATGAAGCAGTCACACCCGGTCAAGGTCGTTGCCGTTACCGGAGGTAAGGGTGGTGTCGGTAAAACCAATGTGTCGGTGAATCTGTCCGTGGCATTGGGCGAGATGGGACGGCGTACCGTGTTGATGGATGCGGACCTGGGGTTGGCCAACGTCGATGTCATGTTGGGATTGCGGCCGAAGCGCAATATTTCAGATGTGCTTAACGGCGACTGCACACTGAAAGAGGTCCTGGTCAGTGCAGGCGAAAATTTTTGGATCGTACCGGCATCATCCGGCACTCAGGAGATGACGGCGCTGAGTGTTCATCAGCATGCGGAACTGATCCATGCCTTCAACGATATAGCTGACGATCTGGATGTGTTGGTCGTCGATACTGCCGCAGGTATTTCCGAATCGGTTGTCAGTTTTATCCGCGCGGCACAGGAGGTGCTGGTAGTGGTTTGCGATGAGCCGACCTCGATCACCGATGCGTATGCCTTGATTAAGTTACTCAGCCGGGATTATGGTATGAGCCGATTCCGGGTGCTGGCCAATATGGTGCGTACCGAAGCCGAGGGGCGCAACATGTTCAGCAAACTGCTTACCGTTACCGATCGCTTCCTTGATGTCACGCTTCAATACCTGGGCTCAATCCCTTATGATGAGTCAGTGCGGAAGGCTGTTCAAAGACAAACGCCTGTTTTAAAAGCGTTTTCAACGAGTAAGTCGGCAATCGCATACAGGCAGCTCGCCAACAAAGTAGATGAATGGCCGGTTCCCAGGACATCCAGGGGACATCTGGAGTTCTTTGTTGAGCGTCTGGTTCAAGGTGTATAGGCAAGGGCGTTACAGTAGCCTTCATGTATAACCAGCTGGATTTCAAATCAGGCCAAGAACTTGTGGAGCAGTACGCGCCACTTGTGAAGCGGATTGCCCGGCACCTGATGGCCCGGTTGCCGTCCAATGTGGTGCTGGATGATCTGATTCAGGCTGGCATGGTGGGCTTGCTCGAAGCAACGTCCAAGTATGATCCGGGCAAAGGTGCCAGTTTTGAAACCTATGCCGGGATTCGCATCCGCGGCGCGATCATCGATGAGGTGCGTCGGGGCGATTGGACGCCGCGATCGGTACACCGTAACGGTCGTCGGGTCAGCGAGGCGATCTTGCGAGTGGAGGCCCGGACCGGTCGGGATGCCGGTGATGCGGAAGTGGCCGCCGAACTGGGGATCAGTATCGATGCCTACCATGCGCTGCTGCAGGACTCGGCCGAAAGCCGCCTGTTCAGTTTTGATGAACTCAGTGAGTCCGACGAAGATTCGCCGGGGGAACAGTTCGCAACCGATGATCCCGGACCTGCTCAGGCTGTTCAGGGTGGTGCATTTCAAAGCGCGCTGGCCAGGGCGATCGAGGGATTGCCGGAACGAGAAAAATTGGTGTTGGCGCTTTATTACGATGAAGAGCTGAACCTTAAAGAGATAGGACAGGTGCTCGGGGTCACCGAGTCACGAGTCAGTCAGATACACAGTCAGGCTGCAGCAAGGCTTCGTTCCAGGCTGCGTGACTGGCAGTAAGAAGCCTCTGGCTTCATGGGCGCTAATGAGTAGTGTTAATTACCGGGGGAACCTGTCTTGAAAAAAGACACCAAGATTCTTGTCGTCGATGACTTTTCTACGATGAGACGCATCATCAAAAACCTGTTGCGTGATCTGGGGTTCACAAATGTGGAAGAGGCCGATGACGGTAAAACCGCATTGCCGATTCTGAAGCAGGGGCGAATCGATTTTCTGATTACCGACTGGAATATGCCGGGTATGACAGGTATCGATCTCATTCGCGAAGTGCGTGCAGATCCTAACCTGGCACATATTCCGGTTCTGATGGTTACCGCTGAAGCTAAGCGTGAGCAGATCATTGCTGCTGCACAGGCAGGGGTGAACGGATATGTCGTGAAGCCTTTCACGGCCGCCGTTTTGAAAGAGAAGATCGACAAGATCTTTGAGCGCCTGCAGGACTGATTGAAGCTGAGGAGCGCTGATGGCGGAACAGGATATAGCGGTCGATCTGGACGGGCTGGGCGAGGTTCTGAAACAGAAAGCCCAGGATCTGGTCGCGGCACTGGAACAGGGGCAGCTGCCACGGGCGATCGAGCTGATCAATCAGCTGCAAACCGCACGTCATGAGGTGTTCTACAACGAAGTAGGCCATCTCACACGCGGACTGCACGAGGCGATTAAATCGTTCAGCAGTGATGTCGGTGGCAAACTGGAGCCGGGCGGCGACGCGATGAGCGATGCGTCGGATCGACTTGCCTATGTAATCGAGCTGACGGAAGAAACGGCACACAAGACCATGGATAGGGTCGACCAGTCGTTGAGCCTTGTCGATCGACTGGATTCCTACAGCGGCCGTTTTCGCGACCTGTTGATGCTGGTCGGGCAACTGGAGGGTGAGTTCGAGGCGCTGAACGGCGTTTATGATCGAACCTGCCAGTTGAAGGATGAGTCCGAAAAAACCGTAGAGGAGTTGCGGACCGCACTGACCGATATTCTCGTATCCCAAGGTTTTCAGGATATTACCGGACAGCTGATCCGCCGGGTTATTACCTTGCTGACCCAGGTGGAAAGCCAGCTGGTGAAGCTGATGGATATGGCGTCCAAAGTTGAACGCCTAAGTGGCATGGATGCGAGTGCTCCATCGAGACCGCTAGCTTCGGCTCGCAAAGTATCGAAAGAAAAAGAACAGAAAAGCGATGAAAGCAGTGAGATAAAGGCTGAAGGTCCTCAGATTCCAAAAGGCGACACTACCGTGGCCTGCAATCAGGACGATGTTGACGAACTACTTTCCAGCCTAGGCTTTTGATTAGGAGCGGCCTATGAGTTTCGATGTCGATCAGGAGATTCTCGAGGATTTTCTTGTTGAAGCGGGGGAGATTCTGGAGCAGCTCTCCGAGCAGCTTGTGGATCTTGAGCAGCGTCCAGATGACCGGGATCTGCTGAACGCTATTTTCCGTGGCTTTCACACCGTCAAGGGCGGGGCCGGTTTCCTGCAGTTGGAAGCGATGGTTGAATGCTGCCACAAAGCCGAGAACCTCTTCGACCAATTGAGAAACGGTGAGCTGGCAGTTTCCTCGGAGCTGATGGATGTCGTCCTGCAAGCGCTGGATGCCGTTAACTCCATGTTCGACGCGGTGCGCAATGGCGTGGAACCCGAGCATGCCTCACCGGAGCTTCTGCAAAGGCTGCTCGATTTTGCCGAAGGTCGTGGCCCAAGTGCACCTGCGCCTGTCAACACGACTGCGCCAGCCAAAGCAGCGGCTCCCGCCGCCGCGCCAGCCTCTGTGGCACCGGTCGCAGCCAACCCCAATACACCTAACGACGATTTCGAATCGCTGTTGGGCGATCTTGCAGGTGTTGCCGGGCCGAGTAGCAAGCCGGTTGACGAGGTGGAGACAGGGTCAGACCTGATCACAGAAGACGAGTTCGAAGCGCTGCTCGATGAGCTGCACGGGCCCGGTGGAGCCCCGGGTGGTGAAAAGGGGGACGAGCCACCGCCGGCCAAGCAGCCCGCAGTGGAAGAGAGCACCGGCAGCGGTGACCTGATCACCGACGATGAGTTTGAAAATCTGCTTGATCAGTTGCAGTCGGAAGGTAAGGGCGCATTCGCTTATGGCGGCACAGCCACCGCGGCGCCGGAGCAGCGAGCTGTGCCCGCCCCTGCCCCTGCCCCTGCGCCGGCAGCACGCCCTGCTGCCGAGCCTGTGCACAGCTCAGCGGCGGCCTCGGCTGCCAGCCCGGCTCGCTCCGGAGGTAATCAGAAGCCAGCGCCGGAGACGAACGTTCGGGTCGATACCCGTCTACTCGATAAGATCATGAATATGGTCGGTGAGCTGGTTCTGGTGCGTAACCGTCTCGTGCGCCTTGGCGTGACCCATGAAGATGAGGAGATGGGCAAGGCGCTCGGCACCCTTGATATGGTGACCGCCGATCTGCAGTCTTCGGTGATGAAGACCCGCATGCAGCCGGTTAAAAAAGTATTTGGCCGTTTCCCCCGATTGATCCGCGATCTGTCGCGCAACCTCAAAAAAGAGGTGGCATTGGAGTTGCGTGGAGAGGAGACCGATCTCGATAAAAACCTGGTCGAAGCGTTGGCCGACCCGCTAATTCACCTGGTGCGTAATGCCGTTGACCACGGCATCGAGTCGCCGGAGGTTCGCGCCAAGGCCGGCAAGCCTCGCGAGGGGCATGTACTGCTGTCGGCAGAGCAGGAGGGTGACCATATCCTGCTGATCATCCAGGACGACGGTGCCGGGATGGACCCGGAGAAATTGCGCAATCTGGCCGTTCAACGCGGTATGCTGGATGTCGAAGCCGCTCGTCGTCTCAGTGATCAAGAGTGTTTCAACCTGATTTTCCAAGCCGGCTTCTCGACCAAGACCGAGGTATCGGACGTCTCCGGGCGTGGTGTCGGCATGGACGTGGTCAAGACCAAAATCACCCAGCTCAACGGCACGCTTAGCATCGATTCGGTCATCGGTCAGGGAACCCGGATCGCGATTCAGGTACCGTTGACGCTGGCGATTATGCCCACGCTGATGGTGATTCTGGAAGGTCAGGCGTTTGCCCTGCCGTTGGTCAATGTTAACGAAATCTTCAATCTCGATCTGACCAAAACCAACATTGTCGATGGCCAGCAGGCGATTATCGTGCGCGAGCAGGCGTTGCCCCTGTTCCACCTCAAACGCTGGCTGGTCAATGGCGAGGCTCACGCCCCCCTGCCGGAGCAGGGACATGTGGTGATTGTTACCGTAGGTACGACCAGAGTCGGATTTGTTGTCGATCAGTTGGTGGGCCAGGAGGAGGTTGTAATCAAACCTCTGGGCACTATTCTGCACGGTACCCCGGGTCTTTCCGGGGCTACGATTACCGGCGATGGTCGTATCGCATTGATTATCGATATACCGAATCTGCTCAAACGCTATGCTCAAGCCTGATTCAATGCTGGGTAAGTGTTGCGGAGGGTGTCGATGGCGATAAAAGTGCTGATCGTCGACGACTCGGGTTTCTTCCGTCACCGTATCGAAGAGATTCTGCGCGAGGATAAACGGATTGAGGTGGTCGGCAGCGCCGTCAATGGCAAGGAAGCCGTGGAGAAGGCTCGCACGCTGAAGCCAGATGTGATCACCATGGATGTGGAGATGCCGCAACTCAACGGCATCGATGCGGTACGCATCATCATGCGCGAATGCCCCACCAATGTGCTGATGCTCTCGTCGCTGACGCACGAGGGGGCCCGCATTACCCTCGAAGCGATGGACGCCGGCGCAGCCGATTATCTGCCCAAGGATATTCGCGCCTGGATGGATAAAAGCCAGGGTATCCGCCAGCAGCTCATCGAGCGTATTCTGGCACTGGGTGCCTCCCGCCGGTTCCGTTCGGGATCTGTATTTGACCATCGTCACCCGAGTTCGCGTGCGAGCGGTAGTTCGACCATGGTTTTTCGACCCGAGTCGACAACGGTCTCGCGGACAGCGTCTGCGCGGGAGGCGACTCCTGCGGCGCGTCGCCGTCCGCTCACGGCAGGCCTGGCTGAGCGCGAACCGGTTAGAACCGCCACCTCCCCGGCTCTGCGCCCACGCACAACCGGCGAGGAGAAGGATCCGCCCACCAGTCATCCTTCCAAGGTGCGCTTTCCCGATTGCCGTATCGTCGTGATCGGTACCTCTACCGGCGGACCGGCAGCGTTGCAGCGGATTTTGACGCAGATACCGGCCAATTTTCCCTATCCGATTCTACTTGTGCAGCATATGCCGAAGACGTTCACCCAGGTGTTCGCCGAGCGGTTGAACCAGCAGTGCCAGATATCGGTTAAAGAGGCGGAAGACGGCGACCGGCTGAAACCTGGTCTTGCGCTGTTGGCGCCGGGCGGCCTGCAGATGATGATCGATCCCAGGCAGGCTGATCGGGTGCGGGTTCTCGAAGGGGATGTGAAACTGACCTACAAGCCGAGCGTGGATGTAACCTATGCCTCGGCGGCAAGGGCGTACGGCGCGCGAGTATTGGCGTTGATACTGACCGGTATGGGGGCCGACGGGTGTGACGGTGCTCGCCTGCTCAAACGTGAGGGGGCAACCATCTGGGCACAGAATCGTATAAGCTGCACCATCTATGGAATGCCGCAAGCGGTCGTTAATGCCGGTCTCGCGGATGAGGTGCTGGATCTGGAAGATATCGGGCCTCTTCTGGCCCAGCAGCGCAGGCGTGGTTGATGTTTGGGTTCTTAGGGATAGTACTCGCGTTTCTGGCAATTGTGGGCGGCAACTACCTCGGTGGTGGTGAGCTTTCGGAGCTGTATAATCCCACCGCGGCGATGATCGTTATCGGTGGCACCTTCGCCGCGTCCGTGATTCAGGCCCCGCGCGAGGATTTCAGTCGTGCCTGGCGCCTGTTCGGCTGGGCCTACACAGCACCCAGTCCCGATTTTCAAGCCGGTTTGGTATCGCTTCGCAGCTGGTGTCTGTTGGCACGCCGTCGCGGTCTGGTGGCGTTGGAGGCGGAGGGACGCAAAGTCGAGGACCCGTTCGTCGCCAACGGTCTGCAGCTGCTTGCCGATGGTCGCTCGCCGGAGGTTATCCGCTCGGTCTTGGAGGTGGAGCTGATTGCCAACGAGCAGCGCGATATGCAGGCGGTCAGAGTGATCGAGAGCCTGGGTGGCTACGCGCCGACGTTGGGCATTATCGGTACGGTGCTCGGCCTGATACAGGTCATGGCCAACCTGGCAGAGCCGGAAACCCTGGGACACGGTATCGCCACTGCATTTGTTTCCACTATCTACGGCGTTGGTGTCGCCAACTTGCTGTTGATTCCGACTGCAAACAAGATAAAACGTCTGGTGCAGGGCCGTGCTCAGTATCATGAGATGCTGATGGATGGCCTGGTATATATCGCTGAGGGGCAGAACCCGGAGGTGATACGCCAGCGCCTGCAGGGGTATTTGGGGGCGGAAAATGCCGCGTCGAAGACCGCCTGAACCCGATGCGCCGCTTGATCGCTGGGTGCTCTCCTGGGCGGATTTCCTCACCCTGCTGTTCGCCTTTTTCGTGGTTATGTACGCGATCTCGTCGGTGAACGAGGAGAAATACAAGTCGATGTCGGAAGCGCTATCGCAGGTGTTTTCCGGTCCGGGCGGACCCAGAGGCGTTAACCCTGCCCTGGAAGGGGGGAGTGGTTTTCTCGAGGGCGGGGAGTCATCGACCAAGGCGCCGGCGAATCTGATCGGGCCGGCAGACGAACGATCGACACTGCGGCTGAACCAGATCAGGGCGCAACTGGAATCCGACTTCAGTGAGCAGGTATCCTCCGGCGAAATTGAGGTGGACGGCTCTGACCTCTGGTTTTCGATCGAGCTGCGCTCCAGTCTGTTGTTTGATAGTGGTGGCGCCATACCCTCGATCGCTGCAGACAGCATACTGGCGCTGATTGCGCGGCGTCTGAAGGGGCTGAATAATCCAATCCACGTCGAGGGATTTACCGATAACGAACCGATCGCGACCGAGCAGTTTCCCTCCAACTGGGAGCTGTCAGCGGCACGCGCGGCAGCCGTGGTGCGACTGCTGGAGTCCAACGGTATCGTGCCCGCCCGGATGGCGGCGGTCGGGTATGGCGAGTATCAGCCGGCCTACAGTAATCGCACGGCCGAGGGGCGCAGGCTCAATCGACGTATTGTGATCGTCGTATCGCGCGACGAGAAGGTACGTCGGGCTGTAGTTTCCTACGGTAGCGAGCAGGTCAGCTCGGACGCGGTCAGCACCATGTTGCTTGAGGAGCGCAATCCGCCTGAATCCTCAGGGGCGCTGGAACAGGTAGAAACGCAAGATGGGATACTGTTTCGACAGGCGAAGCCGGAACAATAACGGGAAGAGACTCTATGCAGGTATGGGCTGTTGCTAACCAGAAAGGGGGGGTCGGCAAAACGACGACCGTCGTTACGCTGGCGGGTCTGTTGGCGGAAGTTGGATATAAGGTCTTGCTGGTTGATCTCGACCCGCACGGATCTCTGACCAGCTATTTTCGCTACGATCCGGATGAGCTCGAGCACAGCGTATACGACCTCTTCGAACAGCTTCAGGTCGATTCCGAGCGTACGCGCGGTCTGATCGTCGATACCAACCGGGATGGTGTGCACCTGATGCCGGCATCCACTGCGCTGGCGACGCTCGAGCGTCGCGCCGTCGGCAAAGAGGGGATGGGGTTGCAGGTTGCCAAGGCGTTGGCAACGCAGAAACAGAGCTATGATTTCGCCCTGATCGACAGTCCGCCGGTACTTGGGGTGCTGATGGTCAATGCGCTGGCCGCCTGCAATCACCTGCTGGTCCCGGTGCAGACCGAGTTTCTCGCCCTCAAGGGGTTGCAGAGGATGATCCGAACCATTGAAATGGTTAACCGGGCCCGTCGTAACAAGCTGGATTACACGATAGTCCCCACATTCTATGATCGCCGTACGCAGGCATCGGTGAGCAGTTTGCGCGAGTTGCACAGGCTTTACGAAGACAACATCTCCACGGCCGTAGTGCCGGTAGATACCAAGTTCCGTAATGCCAGCCTCAAGGGGCTTGTGCCCTCGTCGCTGGATGCCGGTAGTCGTGGAGTACACGCCTATGCCAAACTGCTGAGAAATCTGCTGGAGAGACGCAGACAGGGTAATGCCGATGGCTGATCAGAAAAAAGTCGTTTTCGAATATATCGAAGCCCTGCTGGCCGATACTGAGCTGGAAGAGGGGTATGTGCCCAGGTCGGTGTCGGACGCTGAGGCTGACGACGATATGGCAGCCGGTGCTGAGGGGGGGACTTCTCAGCAGGGTATAGGTTTCTTTGACGATATTGAAGTTGACCCGACATTGGATCAGGCATTTTATACTGAAGAGCCTGAGCCTGAGCCTGAGCCTGAGCCTGAGCCTGAGCCTGAGCCTGAGCCTGAACCGGTGGTTGAATCTGTGGTAGAGCCCGAAGTCGTTGTAACACCCGGAGTATCAGCAGCAGTGCGAAAGCCTCCAGTGCAGGTGTTGAACTGCGTCTTGATCGATATGCACGGCCTCAAGCTGGCGATCAACTTCGACCGCATCGAGGGGGCATTGCAGATGAATGACCTGTCGCTGGATATTGCAGGGCATCCGGAGTGGGTGTTGGGGGCCTTCGGCCCCGAGTACGGCAAGACGATGGTGGTCGATACCGCGCTGTGGATGATCCCTGAGCGTTACCAGCCGGAACACTCGAGTTACGAGGAGATTGTCATTCTGCATGGTCGTAAGTGGGCGTTGGCCTGTGATGGCTTGATCAAGTCGATTCAGATACCCATGGATAAGGTCAATCTGAATCAGGACAAGGATCACCGCTCCTGGTTGCTGGGCACCTATATGACAGAACGCTGCGCGATTCTCGATATTGACCAGATGGTCGAAGAGTTCGAGGCGATGTCGGCGTGATCGATCTTCTGGGCTCCAATCTTGTGCTGGCGGTTGTGGCCTCGCTGGCACTGCTGGCCACTGCGCTCTGCGCCTACCTTTTCGTACGCGTACAACGTCAGGAGCGCCGCCATCAGGCACTGATCAACGTATTACGTAACGAGATCCGGGCGATGACCAACGGCTCGATCGGCATGGGCAATCGTCTGTTGGCGATCGAACACAAGCTCAATATCACGGTCGAGAAGCAGCAGGAGTTGGAGAATCGTGATCCGGGTGTGCTGGCCTATAACCAGGCCGCGCGCCTGATGGAGATGGGCGCGGATGTGGACGACCTGGTTCGCAGTTGCGGCATTGGTCGTCCCGAGGCTGAGTTGATGGCGTTGTTGCATCGGGAGTTGCATACCGGGGATTCACTACCCTCCCGTCACTGAGGCGGTTATGACGCCGGCTCGTTACCCTGTTGGGGCTTGAGCCCGTATGCGAAGGCGATCACCTCGGCGATCGCGCGATAGAGGGCTTCCGGAATCTCATCGCCCAGTTCGAGGTGTATCAACACCTCCAGAAGTTCGGGGCTTTCATAGATGTGCACGTCGTGTTCGCGGGCGAGCTTGATAATCTGCTCGGCGATCAGACCGCTGCCCTTGGCCGTTACCCGCGGTGCCGCACCGGTTTCCGGATCGTATCGTAGTGCAATGGCTTTGCGCCCTTGTACGTCTGGGTCCTGTTCGCTCATGTATGCAGATCCACCAGTCGACGACTGACCGCTGGCGGAGTTTCGCGCGGTTGACGCCCCTGCTGTACATGCAGGGTATCGATTTCGAAGCCGCAGCTGCTTAGATGGCTGGCAAAGCCTTCCAGTCTGTCGCGGATCAGTTGAGCGGTTGCACCGCGCTCCGCCCAGAAACGTGCGCTGAGTTGCCACTCCTGCTGCAAGCTGACTCGGCTGTCGATCGCACCCAGATCCTGCAGGTCGAAGTGCAGGGTGATAGACCATTCAGAGATGAATCTGTCCTGCTCATCCCGCCGTTTGTGCTGAGTGATGCGTATCTCCGTATTCTCCAGTTGTTGCTCGTTTACCCGTACTGGCAGGTCAAGTCGGTATTGGCGCTCGATACTGCCATCGGGCATATCCTGCCAGTGTTGCAGGCTCGATGCCTGATGCGTGGCTGCGCGGGCTTGCATCCCCTGCAACAGCGATTGGAAGCGTTCGCGCGCCTCCGGCGGCAGGCGATCGCCCAGCTGTTGCAGGCGGGCGAGCTGATCTTTCAGGGTTGCCGGATTGCCGTCGGCTGACTGTTGTGCGCCCTTTTTGCCCGCGATCAAGCCGCTGGAGTGGAGTTGCTGCTCCACCGCCTGCCGAGTTGCCTGAGCGTCGGGTTTGGTGGAAACGCTGAACATGCTCAGCATCGATCGAACCACCTGGCCGATGGCGTCCTGCTGGCGTCCTGTGCCGCCGCTGCCGCGGTTGAGCTGGCGCAGCTGGTTAAGGGCATCTGCCATGGGGATCTGCTGTGGCAGGCTGTCGCGTAAAATCTGCTGCAGCCCCTCCTGCATGCGTTGCTGTGCGCCCGCTGCTATGCGCGGGGGGAGTATCTCCAGTTGCACGTTGCGCTGGTCGGTCCGCGTCAATTGTACCCCTATACCCGCTTGTAACGGCCGTGGTGTCAGCAGCTCAATCCGTTGCCCGTTGACCGAGATCTGCACCGGGTTGGGACCGGTCCTATTCAGCGCACCGCTATTAGCTGGCTCCCCGTTGGCCGCAGGCGAGGACCTCGAAGAGGACGCCGTCGACGCAGGGGGAGGTTGCCTTACCGCCACGGCTTCGCCGCGACCTGGCTGCTCTGCGGATGGCCGCGTGACCTGGCTCTGTGGCGGCATCGGCGTTTGCGGCTGAGGGGACGCCTGCTGTGGCGCTCCGGCTGCAGAGCCTGTGGTGGTGGCGGTCGAAGAGGAGGGGAGGGTGTCGGTTCGTGGTGTGTTGGTCGCTGTCTCGGTGGCATTCCCCGCCGGGTTGGCCGCTCGGCTGAGGAGTTCCGGCTGCGATTGCGCGCCAGTACTGCCGGAGTTCTGCTGGGGCTGGCCCGCTGCCGGTGAGGGGGTGGCTGGTGTGCGCATGCCTGGCGATGTCTGGGGCGCCGCCGGGTTAACGGCTGTCGCAGCGGCGCTGTTGCTTGAGGTCGAAACCGCCGTCGCCGAGGTGTTGGCGCCTGCAGCATTACTGACCGGCGCCGAAGGCGTGGCGGCGTTGGGCAGTACTCTGCCGTTTTGCGGTTGATTCAGGGGCAGTGCACGCTGCAGTGCTTCGTTTTGCAGCTGCGTGATCGGCACCTGCAGCCTAATGCCACCACTGCTGGTAGTGCCGCTTTCGGCGCGTGATGCCGTGGGTAGTGTCTGCTGCGGTTGAGCTAGTGGTGCTGAATCAGTGCGGCCAGTTGTCCTGGCCTGGCCTGCAAGGTTCAACAGCAGCGATCCGTCGCCAGTGCGGTTCAGGGTCACTTGGGCGCCGATGGCGAGGGGGCGCGCGGTCATCAGCTCCATCAGCATATTTTGTGCTTCAACCTTGATCCGGAACAGGTTGGGGCGCTGCGTATCAACGACGACTTCCTTTACACTGGCGCTCAGCGTGCGGCCGGCATCGAGTTGCGCGCGCAGGTCGACGCCCTGGCTGTCACCAGGGCGACTGAGTGTCTGCATCGACTGTACACTGAGCGTGAGTGCCAACCTGTTCACTCCACAAAAGGCTGATTTAGACAGGGGTTGTACAATCTACAACCTTAGACCGAATCGTACTCGGGTTGTCCCCTTCCTGCCTGACGGCGGGGGGGAATCTGTTTATAATGGCGCGTTTGAAAAATGTCGGCCAGCGCCGGCACAACTGAAGTATGCATTAATCGCTGCAGGCGGCGAATAATCAAGGGTGGAGAGTCACTGTTTGTCCGGGCCGATGTTAAAAGTGGAAAACCTGTTCTGTGAACGGGATGACCGTGTGCTTTTCGAAGGTCTGGGGTTCTCCGTCGATGCCGGTGAGATTGTCCAGATAGAGGGGGCCAACGGCAGCGGAAAGACCACCCTGTTGCGTATCCTCAGCGGCCTGTCGCGCAATTATGAGGGCGAGATCTACTGGCGTGGTGAACCCATCGATGATGTTCGCGACCAGTTTTGCCGCGAGCTGCTCTATTTCGGACATCAACCGGGGGTCAAGGCGCTGCTGACGCCGGAGGAGAACCTGCGCTGGTACTGTGCCCTGCACCCCTCGCTTGACGCCTCCAGGGTCAGTGAAGCGCTGGAGCAGGTCGGCCTGCGCGGTTTCGAGGATGTGCCCTGCCATTCGCTCTCCGCAGGCCAGCACCGGCGTGTTTCGCTGTCGCGCCTCTATCTCAGCGATGCACCGCTGTGGATTCTCGATGAACCCTTTACCGCGATCGACAAGCGCGGCGTAGCGGCGAAGGAAGCCCTGATCGGTCGCCATATCGCCCGCGGTGGCAGCGTCATCCTGACCACGCACCAGGATCTGCAGGGGAGCAGCGCCGTGCGCTCGATAAATCTGGACCAGCAGGGTGGAACTTGATGGCGGATCTGCTAACTAACGCCGCAGCCGAACAGGCCCAGATCGGGCCGGGCGGGTTGTTCATGGCCACGCTCAGGCGTGACCTGATGTTATCGCTGCGCCGCAAGAGTGAGCTGGTCAATCCGCTGATCTTCTTTTTGATGGTGATTACGCTGTTTCCTCTGGGTGTGAGTCCGGAGCCCGGTTTCCTGGCTCAACTGGCACCGGGGGCGTTGTGGGTGGCGGCACTACTGGCCACCCTGTTATCGATGGATGGGCTGTTTCGAACCGATTTCGACGACGGCTCACTTGAACAGCTGCTGCTCAGTCCTCAGCCACTGTTTATCGTCGTCCTGGCCAAGGTGTTGGCGCACTGGATGCTCAGTGGACTGGCACTGACCCTGGTGGCACCGGTCATCGCGGTGATGCTGTTTCTTCCCGCCGAGGGGATGCCGGGGCTGATGTTGAGCCTGTTGATCGGCACGCCTACGTTGAGCCTGGTCGGGGCGATAGGTGCCGCATTGACCGTAGGGCTCAAGCGCGGCGGTGTGTTGATTTCGCTGCTGGTGCTGCCGCTCTACATACCGGTGCTGATCTTCGGTACCAGTGCGGTACAGGCCGCCGTAACCGGACTGCCTCTGGGCGGTTACCTGGCTCTGCTTGGTGCCTTGCTGGCGCTGGGACTGGCACTCGCGCCTCTGGCGATCGGTGCCGCGTTACGAATTTCGGTGAGTGGATAGTTATGTCGGATAAGAAATGGATGCCACGCTGGTTTTATCAACTGGCCTCTCCGCGCTGGTGCTATCAGATCTGTGGCAAGCTGCTGCCCGGTTTTACGATCGCCGCGCTGGTGCTGCTGATCGGCGGCACGGTCTGGGCATTGCTGTTTGCACCTGCTGATTACCAGCAGGGCAACAGCTTCAGGATCATCTATCTGCATGTGCCGTCAGCGATCCTGGCCCAGTCCTGCTATATGCTGATGGCGATTGCTGGCGCTATAGGGCTGATCTGGAAGATGAAGGTGGCCGATATGGTGGCCAAGTCCTGCGCACCGGTTGGCGCATCCTTGGCGGTACTGGCGCTGCTCACCGGCGCGATCTGGGGCAAGCCGACCTGGGGCTCCTGGTGGGTCTGGGATGCTCGCCTGACCTCGATGCTGATTCTGTTTTTCCTCTATCTTGGCGTCATGGCATTGAACTCCGCCATCGAGAGCGAGTCTACCGCTGCACAGGCGAGTGCGGTGCTGGCGCTGGTAGGGCTGGTCAATATTCCGATCATCAAGTACTCGGTAGAGTGGTGGAATACGCTGCACCAGCCGGCAACCTTCAAACTGACCGAAAAACCGGCCATGCCTGCGGAGATGTGGCTGCCGCTGCTGGTCATGGTGGTCGGTTTCTACCTGTTCTTTGCCGTCACACTGATGATGCGTCTGCGCAACGAAATTTTGCGCCGTGAGCGTCGTGCCGGTTGGGTCAAGGAAATACTGCTGTCTAATTCTGCTGTCTAATTATTAAGTGGTGCGAGCGAGGTAGGTGTGAGTTTCAACTCCATTTCCGAATTTTTGACGATGGGTGGGCACGGCCTCTATGTCTGGCTCAGTTATGGGCTTGGCCTGGTGGTGATTCTGGCAAATCTGATCGCACCGCTACAGGCCGGCAAGCGTCTGCGCGCGCAGTTGACCCGCCGTCTACTGAGGGAGAGCAATGGCTCATGAATCCGAAACGCAAACAGCGCCTGCTGATCGTTCTTTTTATCGTCGTCGGTGTCGGCGTGGCGGTGGGGTTGACCCTGTTCGCCCTGAACCAGAATATCAACCTGTTCTACTCGCCAAGCCAGATCGCTGAGGGCGAGGCTCCGCAGGGTACCCGTATCCGTGCCGGTGGCATGGTCGTGGATGGCAGTGTGCAGCGCTCTACCGAAAGCCTGGCGGTCAGTTTCGATATCACCGATTACGATAAGGTCGTGCGCGTGGAGTACACCGGTATTCTGCCCGACCTGTTCCGTGAAGGGCAGGGGATAGTGGCCCAGGGTGAGCTGGACAGCCGGGGTGTACTGCAGGCGGTGGAAGTACTGGCCAAACATGACGAGAACTACATGCCGCCAGAGGTGGCGGAAGCGTTGGAAAAGGCAGGCAAGATGCCCAAGCCCGCGGGTCAGGAGTTCAATAAATGATTCCGGAACTTGGTCAATACGCGCTGATACTGACTGCCTGCCTGGCCGTGCTGCTGGGTACGATACCGATGATTGGGGCGACGGTAGGCAATGCCCTTTGGTGCAGCTACGCCCGCCCACTGGCGATCGCCATGTTCGGCTTCGTGCTGTTCAGCTTCCTCTGCCTGAGCTGGTCGTTTCTGCAAAGCGATTTTTCAGTCGCCTACGTGGCCAGCAACTCCAATACCGCCCTGCCCTGGTATTACCGGTTGAGTGCGGTATGGGGGGGGCATGAGGGCTCGCTGCTGCTGTGGCTGCTGATCCTGACCGGCTGGACGCTGGCCGTGGCGTTGAAGAGTGGCAACCTGCCGGAGGACATTCAGGCGCGCGTGCTCTCCGTCATGGGCCTGATCACCATCGGCTTTACCCTGTTTATCCTGTTCACCTCCAGCCCGTTTGAGCGTTACCTGCCGAGGATTCCGGAGCAGGGCGCCGACCTTAACCCGCTGTTGCAGGATATCGGCCTGATCATGCATCCGCCGATGCTGTACATGGGCTACGTTGGTTTCTCGGTTGCCTTTGCTTTCGCCATCGCGGCCCTGCTCAGTGGCCGGCTCGATACGGCCTGGGCGCGTTGGTCCAGGCCCTGGACGGTGGTTGCCTGGGCGTTTCTGACCTTGGGGATCGCGTTGGGCAGCTGGTGGGCCTATTACGAACTGGGCTGGGGCGGCTGGTGGTTCTGGGATCCCGTGGAAAACGCCTCGCTGATGCCCTGGCTGATCGGCACGGCACTGGTACATAGCCTGGCGGTGACCGAAAAGCGTGGTGTGTTCAAAAGCTGGACGGTGCTGCTGGCGATCTTCGCGTTTTCGCTGAGTCTGCTCGGCACCTTCCTGGTGCGTTCGGGCGTGTTGACCTCGGTGCATGCCTTCGCCTCGGACCCCGACCGGGGGTTCTTTATCCTTGCGCTGCTGGCGATCAGTATCGGCGGTTCGCTGTTGCTGTATGCGATCAAGGCATCGCATGTCAAAAGCGAGTCGAGCTTCGGCTTGCTTTCGCGTGAAAGCTTCATGCTGATCAACAATGTACTGCTCACCGTTTGCTGTGCCACGGTACTGCTGGGGACGCTCTATCCGCTGCTGGTCGATGCGCTCAACCTGGGTAAAATCTCGGTGGGGCCTCCCTATTTCAATGCCCTGTTCGTGCCTCTGGGGAGCCTGTTGGTGCTGACGATGGGGGTAGGAGTACTGCTGCGTTGGAAGCAGACATCGCTACAGCTGTTGATTGGTCAGCTCTGGTTGCCAGGAGTGCTGGCGGTGTTGGCTGGCGCCCTGTCGCTGTATCTGCTGCCGTATTGGCCGGGCTTCTGGGTCTCTGCCGGGCTGTTGCTGGCCTGGTGGGTGGTGTTTACCGGCGGGCGCGATCTGGCCAATCGGATGCGTAACAAAAGTGCCGGCCTGTCGGCCCTCCTCGGCCAGTCTCGCGCCTACTACGGCATGGTGCTGGCGCATGGCGGTATAGCCGTGCTGGTGGTCGGTATCGCCTTGGTCTCCACCTTCAGTGAGCACAGCGACCTGAGGATGGAACCGGGTGACCGTAAACAGTTCTATGACTACGAGTTCGTATTCGACGGCATCCGCAAGGTCGATGGCCCGAACTTCCACTCCGATACCGGTGTGATTCGGGTGTTGTACCAAGGCGAGCCGTACACCGAGATGTACCCGGAAAAGCGTCTTTACACGGCGCGTGGCAACGTCATGACCGAGGCTGCTATTGACCCCGGCCTGTTCCGCGATCTCTATGTCGCACTCGGTGAGTCTCTGGGCGGTGACGCCTGGGCCGTGCGGGTACAGTACAAGCCCTTCGTGCGTTGGCTCTGGCTCGGCGGACTGATGATGACCATCGGCGGACTGTTGGCCGCCACCGACCCGCGTTACCGTAAGCAGGCGCGCCGAGATTTGGCTGGCGCCTGAATACCTGGATAGGAAAGACTGACTATGCGTCGCATCTTGCTCTTCGTACCGCTGTTGATCTTTATCGGCCTGGGCTATTTCCTCTGGCGCGGACTGTCAATTGACCCGACCGAGCTGCCCTCGGCACGCCTGAACCAGCCGTTTCCCCAGTTCCAGCTCGCCTCGCTAACCGAGCCGGAGCGGATGATGACCGAAGCTGACCTAAAGGGGCGGCCAGCACTGGTCAATGTCTGGGCCACCTGGTGCCCGACCTGTAAGGAGGAGCACACCTTCCTCAACCAGTTGGCACAGCAGGGGGTGACCATCTATGGCATCAACTACAAGGATGAACCGTTGAAAGCGCGTGAGTGGCTCAAGCGCTATCTCGACCCCTACGCGGAGGTGGTTCTCGATCAGGAGGGCTCGCTGGGTATCGACCTGGGGGTCTACGGTGCGCCTGAGACCTACGTTATCGATGCTCAGGGAGTTATCCGTTATCGCCATGTCGGTGCAGTCGATGCCACAGTCTGGAAACAGCTTAAGCAGGTCATGGATCAATTGGCGGGAGGGGATGCGTGATGAGACCCTGGCTGCATTCTTTTTTTCTTGGCAGTGCACTGCTCCTGGCGGCCGCGACGGCTCAGGCGGCCATCGAGGCCTACGAGTTTGACGACGAGGCCACCGAGGAGCGTTTTCAGCAACTGACCGAAGAGCTGCGTTGCCCCAAATGCCAGAACAACAACATCGCCGACTCCAACTCACCGATCGCCTCGGACCTGCGGCGTGAGGTTTACCGGATGCTGAATCAGGGTGCCAGCGACGATGAGGTGGTTGATTTCATGGTTACGCGCTACGGCGAGTTCGTGCTCTATCGACCGCGCGTATCAGAGATGACCTGGATCCTCTGGTATGGCCCGTTCGTATTGCTGGGTATCGGTGCCGTGGTGGTGCTGTTGATCAGCCGGCGGCGTCGCCGTTCCGATACGGCCGATGCCAAGCCGGGACTGGACGCAGCTGAGCGTGAGCGACTGAATCAATTGCTGGAACAGGATAAGAAACGATGATGGCACTCTGGGGCGGAATCGCTCTGCTGACCCTGATCGCCGTGGCGGTGGTGTTCTGGCCGCTGCTGCGTGCTTCCCGCCGTGCCCGTGCAGCGGCTGTGCAGGAGGGGGATGATCGCCGGCATCAGAATATCGAGATTTACCGAGAACGGCTGGCCGAATTGGCCGATGAACGCGACGCCGGTACCTTGGATGATGAAAACTTCGAGATTCTCAAGCTCGAGCTTGAGCGCAACCTGCTGATCGATGCCGAACAGCCGGAGGTGGTGCTGCAGCATCCCCGGCCGAACGGCGCGCAACTGACCACCGTGGTGCTGCTGGCGATGATGATTTCGGTAGCCGCGCTCGGACTCTATCAGTACCTGGGGCGCGCCGCCGATCTTGAAATCACGCTCAATCCCCCGCCGGTGCCGAGCACACTGGAGGAGGCGATCGGCCAGCTGGAACAGGAGCTGGCGCGCAACCCGGATAACGCCGAGGGCTGGTATCTGCTGGCCAACACCTACGTCAATCAGGGGCGTTTCGATGAAGGTTTGCAGGCATTTCGCAAGATCCTGGAAATCCTGCCCGAGGACGCGGTTCAGTATGCCGGCGTACAGGGGCAGATCGCCCAGGCGCTCTACTTCCGTGCCGAAGGCAAGATGACCGACGAGGTACGTGCACAGATCGAACTGACGCTATCGCTGGATCCAGCCGATATCACCGCGCTGGGCATTCTCGGCATCGACGCCTATGAGCAGGGCCAGTACCGCGAGGCGATCGACTACTGGGGTCGAGCGTTACCGGGTGCATCCGGCGATGCCGCGCAGTCGTTGCGCTCAGGTATCGAGCAGGCGCGCCAGCAGTTGGCGGCGGCCGGGGAGCCGGTTCCCGATGTGCCGGAGAGCAGCGGGGCGGTGATTCGAGTGGCGGTCGATATCGCCGATGAGCTGAAGGCAAGAGTGGAACCCGATCAAGTGGTGTTCATCTACGCCCGTCCCGTGGGCGGTCGTATGCCGTTGGCGGCGGTGCGGCGCAAGGTATCGGAGCTGCCACTGGAGGTGGAGCTGAACGACAGCCTGGCGATGATGCCGGGCGCTGAACTCTCCAGTGTCGACGAAGTCGAAATTGGAGCGCGTATCAGCAGTACGGGGCAGGCGATCGCGGCCCCCGGTGACCTGATCGGCAGCCAGTCCCCCGTATCTGTTGGTGACGAGGAACAGTCGGTTAAACTGGTGATCGACAGGGTAGTAGAGTAGTCTGTTACCCAATAATTCGAACATGAATCAGATAGTGGATAGGAACAGAACCTAATCATGGAGATCAGTCTGCGCGAATGGCTTATCATTGGCGGAATTCTGGTAATTGCGCTGATTCTGTTTGACGGTTGGCGTCGTATTCGGGGTAGCCGCAATCGTATCCGGATGGATATTGATCGTTCTGCGATTGGCGACGGTCCGGTGGAGGAGGTAGCGCAATCCAACCCGGAACTGCCCAACGGCGGCGCAAGGCGTCGTACGCACGCTGCCGATCATGAGCGCCATGAACCCACTTTTGCAGGCGACGGCCCGGCGCTGGATGACGAGTCCGATCGCTTGCCGGAGTTCGAGCCCAACAGCGTAGAAAAAGTCTCCAGCAAACGCTCGCGGCATCGAAACGATGAAGCGTCGGAATCTGTACCCTCCGCGATGAGCGCACCACCGGAGCGTAACCCCCTGCATGAGATGGATCCTCTGTTCGATGATGTGCCCGTGGAACCCCTCCCCCTGCGAGCGCAGCGCGAGGAGGTGCAGCGGCGGGATGATGAGATCGCCGATGCCGAGGCGCTGAGTGACGCGGGTAGCGTTTCACCGACCGAGACGGAGCGGGAGCAACAACGCCGGCATGACGATACTCGGGCCGATAAAGAGGATGACGAACCCTTCGAGATGAGCTTCGAGTTCGATCCCGAACAACCTATCCCGGTGTTGATGGACCGGGTGCGAGCGCAAGCCACGGCTTCACCGCAGCAGACTGGCGCAGACCCTGCAGAGCAGCCCTCCACCACTAAGCGCGAAGCCCCGAAACAGCGCCGTAATGGGGAGATGCATCCTCAATTGCCGTTTGAAGACGCTGAGCAGACAGGCGAGGCAGAGCCAGCTTCGGAACAGCAGGGCTCTTTGACTGCCTCACAGCCGGAGCCCAGTCAAAGCAAGCAGGCACAGATCGAGTCGAGCCGGGTCCAGGCTGAGGCGGTACCCAAGCGTCCTGCACCGGAGATCACCCCTGATCCGGAAGATATGCTGGTGATCTTTGTCGTAGCCAAGCGTGGAGAGGTATTGCCGGGTGCGGTGATTCACAAGATTGTCGATGCCTGCGGTTTGGAATTTGGCGAGATGGGGATTTTCCACCGTTATGAGCGGCCCAACGCCCAGGGCGCGTTGCAGTTCAACATGGCCAATGCGCTGCAGCCCGGTACGTTCGACCTTGATACCTTGGAAAGCTGTGAACTTCCTGCTGTAACCTTCTTCATGTCGATGCATGACCCGGCCGACCCGCTGGAAGCCTACGAGTGCATGCTGGCGACAGCGGAAACCCTGGCGCGTCATCTGGATGCCGAACTGCTGGATGGCGACCGTTCGGTGATGCGTCCGCAGACCAAGGAGCATTACCGCGAGCGCATCCGCGACTTCGAGATTCATAAACGGGTGAAGCGCGCTCACTGAAGCGCATAGCCCATATAGCCCTGTCGTTTGCGGTCGCGAACGGCAGGCGCTTCCCGGCACACCTCCAGAGAAAGCTTTTGACCGATGAACACCTCCGTTTCGGCGCGAATTCAGGCGCTACGCGAACAGATCGATCTGCATAACCACCGTTACTATGTACTCGATGAGCCCAGCATCCCCGATGCCGAATATGATCGTCTGTTCCGCGAGCTGCGCGAGCTGGAGCAGGCCAACCCCGAACTGATCACGCCCGATTCGCCGACCCAGCGCGTCGGTGCCAAACCCAGCGGCGGTTTTGCCGAGGTGGCTCACGAACTGCCGATGTTGTCGCTCGACAACGCCTTCAGTGCCGACGAGTTACGGGCCTTTGTCCGTCGTATCGGTGACCGGGTCAAGGGCACGGACACGGACAAGCTCAAGTTTGCCTGCGAACCCAAGCTCGATGGGCTGGCGATCAGCCTGCTGTATGAACAGGGTGTGCTGGTGCGCGGTGCCACGCGCGGTGACGGCTATACCGGGGAGGATATCACCCTCAACGTGCGTACCATTGCCAACATTCCGTTGCGGCTGATGGGCGAAGGTTGGCCGGCGCGGCTCGAGGTACGCGGAGAGGTGTACATGCCCAAGGCGGGGTTTGAAGCGCTCAACGCCGAGGCGCGCGCCCGCGACGAGAAAACCTTCGTCAACCCGCGCAATGCTGCCGCCGGTAGCCTGCGTCAGCTCGATCCTGCCATTACCGCCAAGCGACCGCTGGAGTTCTGCTGCTACAGCACCGGTATCGTCGAGGGCGGCGAATTGCCGTCCAGTCACAGCGAAACCTTGCAACTGCTGCGCAAGTGGGGCATCCGGATCAACCCGGAGATGCAGGTGGTCGAGGGGGCCGAGGGATGCCTGGAGTATTACCGCCGAATGGAGCTGATGCGGACCTCGCTAGCGTACGATATCGATGGGCTGGTGTTCAAGGTGGATGACCGCGAACTGCAGCAGCAACTGGGTTTTGTCGCCCGGGCACCGCGTTGGGCGATTGCGCACAAGTTTCCGGCCCAGGAGGAGATCACCAGGCTCAACGATGTGGAGTTCCAGGTCGGGCGTACCGGCGCGGTAACGCCGGTGGCGCGACTGGAGCCGGTGTTTGTCGGGGGCGTCACCGTAAGCAACGCCACGCTGCACAACATGGACGAGATCGCACGCCTTGATGTGCGCATCGGCGACTATGTCATGGTGCGCCGGGCCGGCGATGTGATCCCGCAGATCGTCAGCGTAGTGACCGAAAAGCGTGATGGTAACGAGCGTCCGGTGCAGCTGCCCGAACACTGCCCGGTGTGCGGCTCGGAGATCGAGCGTACGCAGTTGGTCAAGCGCGGCAAGAGCGGACAGCAGGTCAGCGAAGGGGCGATCTACCGCTGCATCGGGCGGCTCGCATGTCAGGCGCAGTTGAAGCAGGCGCTGATCCATTTTGTGTCACGCAAGGCGATGGATATCGATGGTCTGGGCGAGAAAAATATCGATCAGCTGGTGGAGCGTGAGATGGTCGCATCACCCGCCGACCTGTACCGTCTGAGCAAGAGCCAGTTGCTGCGCCTTGAGGGGTTTGCCGAACTGTCCAGTGACAACCTGATCAAGGCGATTGATGACAGCCGGATGGTGACACTGGACAAGTTCATCTATGCCCTGGGTATTCCCGAGGTCGGAGAGGAGACGGCGCGGGTATTGGCCAAAAGCCTGGGGTCCCTGAACCGGATACAGCAGGCGTTGCCGGAGCTGCTGACTTGGCTGCCGGATATCGGCCTGGAGGTGGCACATGAGATTCACAACTTCATGCAGGATGAGCACAACAGTCAGGTGATTGGGGACCTGCTTTCACTTGAGGTCAGGCCCAGCGAAGCGGGCGCTCTGGCGCCGGAGCTGCAGGGTAGCATCAGCTTCGCCGAGCTGATCGACAAGCTGAATATTGCCGGCGTCGCCAAGACCGGCGCGGCGCTGCTGGCGGATCGTTTTTTGACACTTGACGCGTTGCTAACGGCCGACGAAACGGCGCTGAGCGAGATCCCCCGTTTTGGCAGCCGGGCGCGAGCCGGGCTGCTGGAGCGCCTGAACGACGCGCGCTGGTGTACCAATGCCAGGGCGTTGGAGCATCAACTGCGCGAGTTCGGCATGCACTGGGAGTGCAAGGTCGAGCAGCCGCTGCAGAGCCTGCCGCTGGCCGGTGAAACCTGGGTGCTGACCGGTACGCTGGAGAGCCTGACCCGTGATGATGCCAAGGAGCGGTTGCAGGCACTGGGGGCGAAGGTGGCAGGCAGTGTATCGGCAAAGACCACGGCCGTGGTCGCCGGAGAGAAAGCGGGCTCCAAGCTGGCCAAGGCGGAACAGCTGGGTGTGCGCGTGCTAAGCGAGGCCGATCTGCTGAAACTGCTGGAAGCTGAAGGTCAGGGCGCGTGATCATCCCCTGGCAACAGCTGTCGCCCGACGCGCTACGGGGGCTGATCGAGGAGTTTGTGACCCGCGACGGCACCGACTATGGTGAAAGTGAGGTCTCGCTGGAGCGCCGAGTCGAGCAGGTGCAGGCGCGGTTGCGCTCGGGAGAAGCCGTATTGCTGTTCAGTGAAAGTACAGCTGAGTGCTCTATAGTAGCCAGGGACAGGGTAAAGCCGTAGAAGGAGGTTGCCGTGGAGCAACTTGATCAGATCACCAGCCTGATCGCATTGTCGATGGGGGTTGCCTGGGCCAGCGGTATCAACCTTTATGCGACGGTGTTGATGCTCGGCGTGCTCGCCAATCTGGGCCATATCACACTGCCGCCAGGGCTGGAGATCGTCGCCGATCCCCTGGTGCTGATGGCCGCCGGTTTGATGTACTGCGTGGAGTTCTTCGCCGACAAGATACCGGGCGTGGATACCGGCTGGGACACCCTGCACACCTTCGTCCGTATTCCGGCCGGTGCCGCGCTGGCAGCCGGTGCCGTCGGTGACCTGTCGCCGGCAGTGGGGCTGGCCGCCGCGCTGGTCGGTGGCTCGCTGGCTGCCGGTAGTCACAGTCTCAAGGCCGGTACCAGGGTCATGATCAATACCTCGCCGGAGCCGGTGACTAACTGGACCGCGTCGATCAGTGAGGACCTGATTGTAATTGGCGGATTGTGGACGGCGCTCAACCACCCCTGGTGGTTCATCGGCGCGCTCATCCTGTTCGTGCTGTTCCTGATCTGGGTACTGCCCAAACTCTGGCGGGGGATCAAGCGGGTGTTCGGTTTCCTGGCACGGCTGTTCTCGGGCGACAGCAGTAATGCCCCTCAGTCGAACCCACCTCCGGCGGCACCTGGCGATAATCGCCTGCCGCCAGGCTCAAACGGCTCACCTTAATCTTTGTTGAGTGCTGAAAAACGTTAGCGAGGCCGCCCGCGCAAGGCAAAAATCGGCGAGACGAGGGAGTTTATAGTTTATAAATGACCGAGTTGAGCCGATTTTTAACGCTGCGATGGCAACGTAGCTAGTTTTTCAAGCCCAGCTTTCGACGCGGGCATTATTGATCAATAATCGCAGCAGATCCGAGCGGGTGATGATGCCGATTACCCGCTCATCTTCATCGATCACCGGTATCGCGCGTACCGGGTAGTTGACAAAGGTAGCCGCCAGAACCGACAGCTCGGTCTCCAACGCGGCGACGATCACTTGGCGCTGGTAGGCCTGGGATACCGGGAGCGCGGAGTTGTTGCCGAAGGGTTCGATATCCCGCTCCGACAGCAGTCCCACCGGAAGCCCCTCCTCGTCGATGATGGCGAGATGGTGGATATTGTGTGCCCGCATCTTCTGCGCGGCGCTGCTCAGAGTATCGGCGGTACGGGCGGTGTATACCGGCGACACCATCAACTGCCGCGCCGTGAGCCCGCTCTTGCGTCTCTCCCGGCCGCCATATCCGGAATTGCTATAGGTATTCGGACTTTCTCGTCCCTGTTCAGCGGCCGGTAGGCGGCGCTGACGTGGCCGGCCGCCGGCATTGGCGAGGGCGTCTTCGAGCTCCTGGGCTTCGTCACGGGCGATATCGTCGCTTCCCGGCAATGATTGGGAGCGACTGGGCTCGGTCAGCTGATCGACGCCTTTGGGCTTGAACAGCGCTGATACGGGGGTCTGGATGCGATACCCCTGGTCATACACAACCAACGCCATGGTGTAACCTCGCGTTAGGACTATTCCTATTATATCGTCCGTCTGATCAGATTCTTGATCACGAAGCGTACCGGGTTCAGCGCGTCGGCTACCCTGCGTGGCAGTGGCAGAGGTGTGTTGTCTACCAGTGATGCGATGTACTCGGCACTAATTGGACAGCTGACCAGCCCTTTAGATCCATGGCCCGCGTTGATATACAGACCCGGCAGATGGCGCATGCCCGGTTCGAAACGCCACTTGGAATCCTGTCGTAGGCGGGCGAAGCGTCGCATGACCCAGTCAAATTCCGGTACCGGGCCGACTATCGGCAGGTAATCCGGTGTTGTTGCACGGTATGCCACGCGGCCGTCCGCCGCGGCCATGTCGAGTGCCTGGGCCAGTTCCGGTATCGCCCGCTCGAGCAGGTCGAGATTGGCTTGGTGCTCTTCTGCTCTGACATCGAGGTCCAGGTCGTGCAATTTGAAGCTGGCACCAAAACAGTAACGGTTGTCCAACGCCGGGGAGATATACCCCTCGCCGCATACCACCCGTTTGAGCGGCGCCAGATGCAGGGGCTGATCGGCTTGGGAGGTCTGCCCGCGGATAGGTTTGAGCGGTAGTCCGGCAAGCGGCTTGAGCCGATTCGCTTCGGCCGCACTGCAGACGATGACTACCGGGGCTGAATGGGTCCCGCCGTTGATCTCCCAGAGCCCTGATTCGGCATCATGGGTTAACGATTCTACCGGCGTATCAAAGTGACAACGGATATTACTGTCGGCAAGCAGGCGTTGACAAAGCAGCGGTGGCGAAGCCCAGCCTGCCTCGGGGAAAAACAATCCGCCGGCGCTGAGTTCCAGTCCAGCCAGTTCGCTCGCCTGCTGTCGCGTGACCTGACGTGTCAGCTGTTCCGGATAGATCCCGGAGTCGATCAACTGCTGTTGATGGCGGATCTCTTTCTCGCTCAGCGCGAGGCTCAGCACGCCGCAGATATCGCCGATCTCCGCCTGTTCGACGGCGAGTCTGCGGATCAGTGCGGCGGAGTAGTGCAGACCCGCGATATGCAGTTCGCTCTGCCGTGTGGGTCGGGTGGCGAGTTTGATAAACAACGCCCCCTGAGGGTTGCCGGAGCCCTCCAGCGCCGGTGCCGGGTTACGCTCGAGCAGATCGACCTGCCATCCGCGCCGCGCCAATACCGCCGCGGTAGTGCAGCCGGCGATGCCGGCACCGATGACGATGGCGCGGCGCTCGCCGGTAGCGAGTGGCTCCGGCCGGGCCAGCCAGGGGGCCTGTTGCGGCGTGGGCTCAGGGTCTGACGCGTATATTCCACTGAGCATCTCTCGCTTGCGTCCGAAACCGGGCAGTTTGTCGACATTAAAGCCGACCTGTGCCAACCCGCGACGGACCAGGCCTGCGGCGGTGAAGGTGGCGAAGGAGGTACCGCTACGGGAGTGGACGGCGATCTGGGTGAACAGTTCGGGGCTCCACATGCCCGGGTTGCGCGCCGGTGCGAAGCCATCGAGGAACCAGGCATCGACCTGACCGTCGAGTTCGGCCAGCATCTCGGCGGCATCGCCAAAGGCCAGGGTGAGCGTTATACGCCCGTCGTCGAATACCAGGGTGTAAAAACCGCGCAGCGGGGCTGGCCAACTGGTAAGCAGCTGACGGGCACCGGATTCGAACTCCGGCCACTGAGCCAGCGCCTGGGCCAGATCCTCCGGTAGCAGCGGGTGTTTTTCACAGGAGATATAGTGCAGCCTGGCCGATTCGGGAGCCTGCTTCAGCCAGAGACGACGGGCACAAAGAAAATTCAGTCCGGTACCGAAGCCGGTTTCCGCCAGCGTAAACCGGGAGTCCGGGGCCAGCGCTTGCCAGCGTGCGTCCAACTGGTTGGCGGCGAGGAACACGTACTCGGTTTCCGCCAGACCGCCCGCCTTATTGAAGTAGATGTCGTCGAACAGTACCGATACCGGGGTGTTGTCCTGCCAGCTAAGCTCCGCTGGCGTCAGTTTGTCATCACGGCTGTTCAATCGGGTCTGGATCCAAGTCGGTTCAGTGGCTGGCGCGGCCGACGCCGTAGTAGGTAAAGCCCAGGTCATGCAGCAGTTGCGGGTCGTAGACGTTACGGCCGTCGACGATCACCGGTTCGCGCATCAGTCGGTGCAGCTCGGTATAGTTGGGCGACCAGTATTCCGGCCAGGCGGTCAGCAGCAATAGAGCGTCGGCGTCATTGACCGCCTCGTAGGGGTGGGCACAGTAGACCAGTTGCGGATGTTCGCCGTAATGGAAGCGGAAATCCTCAAGCGCCTCCGGATCGTGCAGCTGGATGGTTGCGCCCTGGGCCAGCAGCGCGTCAACCACGCGTAGGCTGGGCGCGCTCTCCACCGTGGCCACTCCGGGTTTGAACGCCAGTCCCCAGACCGCGATGCGGCGGTCGTGCAGGTCGCAGTGGTAGTGCTGCCAGAGTTTGCGGAACGGCAGCTCCTTGTGCTGCTCGTTCTGCTTGAGCACGGTTTCCAGCAGTGTCGACCCGCGGGTCTTGCTGAGCAGCCCGGCGAGACCCTCGATGTATTGGGTAAAGTGCTGGCCACCGAAGCCGCAGCCGGGCGACAGATAGTAGGGGCCGACGCGCTGGTCGGTGCTCATGCCATCGCGCACGGTCTCGATATCGACGCCGACATGATCGGCCAGCATCGCCAGCTCGTTGATGTAGCCCAGACGCAGGGCGAGCATGCCGGTGATGGCGAACTTGGTGAACTCCGCTTCACGCCGGCTCATCAATCGCAGTTCGGTACCTTCGCGGGTAAACGGGCGCATCAGTGCGGTAAACATGGTGCCGGCCGAATCGTTCTCGCAGCCGACCAGCAGCACCTCCGGATGGGCGAACTGGCGCATCGCCTGACCACCCTGCAGCATGTCCGGCAGATATACCACGTGCTGGTTCTTGCTCTGGTCCAGTCGAGCCTGCAACTGGTCGCTGGCGCCGGTGCCCAGGTTGCTCTGGTTGACCACCAGCAGCGAGTCCTGGTGCACCGCGGCCAGATGAGCCACGATCTCGCTGGCCGCTTCCAGTTCGCCAGGCCCGATCGCCAGCCAGTGGATCTCGGCCGAGAACGGATCCTCCTCTTCGCTGGAGCGGATCTGGCCACCGATAATGCCCTGCTCAAGCTGGTTCATCAGCCCCGGCTCGATGCGGATGGCGCTCTCCGCCGGCGCCAGTGCCGATCCGGCCTTGATGATATCGTTACCGTAGGCCGCCAGCTGCGCCGCGGCGATCCAGCCGGCGAGTTCGTCGCCCCAAACACAGATCTTCATACTCAGGTCCTTTTTCCCGGTTCAGCCTTGCTCGCGCAGGGTGTTGATGCGCTGGAGCAAGCCACTGGTGGCGCAGTCCAGCGATCCGGAGAGGCCGGGGTTATCAAGCTCATCCAGCATTGCGGTCGCCATCTTCTTGCCCAGCTCCACACCCCACTGGTCGAACGGGTTGATGCCCCAGATAACCGCCTGGGTGTACACCTTGTGTTCGTAAACTGCTATCAGCTGCCCCAACGCATAGGGGGTCAGTTCATCGAGCAGGATGACCGTACTGGGCTGATTACCGCGATAGCGCTTCCAGGGCGGGGCAGCGGAGGCGCTGTCGTCGTCCAGCGCCTTGTCGCCTAACGCCAGCACGCGCGCCTGGGCAAGACAGTTGGCCAGCGCCAGGCGGTGCTGCTGTTGCAGCTCCTGACCACGGTCGGTGTAGCGCTTGGCGGGCACGATAAAGTCGCACATTACCGACTCGGTGCCCTGGTGCAGCAGCTGGTAGAACGCATGCTGGGCGTTGGGGCCGATCTCGCCCCAGAGCACCGGGCAGGTATGTCCTTGGGTGGCGCTGCCGTCCAGGCGCACGCTCTTGCCGTTGCTCTCCATCTCCAGCTGCTCCAGATAGGCCGGCAGGTGGGCCAGGCGACCGTCGTAGGGCAGGATGGCATGGGCATGAATATCGAGCAGATTGATGTTCCAGATACCGACCAGCGCCAGCAAAACGGGCAGATTTTCCCGTAACGGTGCCTGGTGAAAGTGGCTGTCGATGCTGTGTGCGCCGTCCAGCAGCTGGCGGAAGCCCTCCATGCCGATGGAGATGGCGATCGGCAGCCCGATCGCTGACCACATCGAGTAACGTCCCCCGGTCCAGTCCCAGAACAGTAGTTGGTTCTGGCTGGGGATGCCCCATTCGCTGGCTTTCTCCGGTTGTGCGGTAATGCCGATGAAGTGGTGGCGCAGAATCACCTCGGTATCCAGACTGCTGGCGTCGACCAGCCACTGACGGGCGGTCGCGGCATTGGCCAGGGTGTCGATGGTGGTGAACGACTTGGAGGAGAGTACGAACAGCGTCGTGGCCGGGTTCAGGCGGCTGAGCAGTCCCGAGAGCTGGCTGCCATCCATCGACGACACAAAGTGCAGCTCTATCCCCTGTGCGGCCTTGGGCTTGAAATCGCTCAGTGCGCGACAGGTCATCAGCGGACCGAGATCGGATCCACCGACACCGATATTGACCACCGTGTCGATCGCTTCGCCACTGTAGCCGCGCCACTGTCCCGAATGCAGGGTGGTGACCAGGGCCTCCATCTTGGCCAGGGTGCTCTGAACCCCGACGACAATATCCTCGCCATTCAGGCTGAGGCTCTTACCTGCCGGGGTGCGCAGCGCGGTATGCAGCGCTGCACGGCCCTCGGTACAGTTAACCGGCTTGCCGCTGATCAGATCATTGATCTTCTGTTGCAGCTGGCAGGCCTCTGCCAGTGCGACCAGTTGGTCCAGCGTCTCTGGTAACAGGCGCTGGCGGCTCAGATCGAGCAGCAGGCCATCGTGTTCGAATGTCAGTGCGTCGAAACGCCTGGTGTCGCTGAGCAGCTCGCTCAAGTGACGTGGTTTGAGCGCCTGCGCACTGTCACGCAGATCGCTCCAACAGGTATCGGGGGTCACGGTAACTCCTTGCCCGGATTAGAGGGGATCCTGGGATCCTCTGCTCAGAGGGTAAGACCGCTGATGAACTCGCGCAGTGCCGACCCGGTTTCGGGGTGGCGCAGTCCCAGCGCGATATTGGCCTGCAGTAGACCGGCCTTGTTGCCGCAGTCGTAGATCTTGCCGCGCATATTGTAGGCTTCCAGCGGAGACTCCTGGGTCAGCGCCAGCAATGCGTCGGTGAGCTGGATCTCGCCGCCAGCGCCCGGCTGGGTCTCTTTCAATAGCTGCATTACCCGTGCCGGCAGAATGTAACGGCCGACAATGGCCAGGTTGGACGGGGCCTCTTCCGCCTTGGGTTTTTCGATCATGCCTTTAATCTCTGCGGTCTGACCGGACTCGACCTTGGCGCCACCGCAGTCGACGATGCCGTAGCGCTGTACCTGATCCTCCGGTACCGACTCGACCATGATCTGGCCCCTGCCGGACTCCGCGTAGCGGGCGGTCATCGCGCTGAGGTCGCGCTTGCCATCCGGGTTGTCGATGATCATGTCGGGCAGAATCACGGCAAAATCGTCGTCACCGACGATATGGGCGGCACAAAGCACCGCGTGACCCAGACCCAGCGCCTGTGGCTGGCGTACCGAGACGATCTCAACATCGTCTGGGATGGTGTCATTCACCGCCGCACGCAGCTCATGCTTGCCCTTGCGGGTCAGCTCCATCTCCAGTTCGTAATGGTGATCGAAGTGATCCTCTATCGCCTGCTTGCCGCTACGTGTCACCAGAATGATTTCACGGAAGCCGGCTTCGATCGCCTCCTCGACCACATGCTGAATAACCGGTTTGTCGACCACGGTCAGCATCTCTTTGGGGATCGCTTTGCTTGCAGGTAATACACGGGTGCCCAGCCCCGCGACGGGGATCACAACTTTCGTCAGCATCTTGAACCCTTATTACTCGGTAATTTAAATACAAACACCATACCATAAAGCGGTTGAGGCCCGCATGACGCCGCTCAGCGATCGCCTGTGCTGTCGGAGAGGGCGTCAGTGCTAGGCCTGGATCAGTTATCGGCGGGTGGCGGCTGACGCTTGCGAGCGGCAGTGAACAGGTTCTGGCCCTGGGTGCGCTTTAGCGCACGTACCTTGTGGTGCAGGGCCGCTTTCGCGAGCATGTGCGCGCTGACCGGCGCGGTGATCAACAGAAACAGCGTGATCAGCAGTTCGTGCACTACCAGTCGTTGTTCGGCAACGAAAAAATAGATCATCGAGCCGATAAGCAGTCCGGCCAGCCCCAGCGTCGTGGCCTTGGTCGGTGTATGCAGGCGGGTGTAAAAGTCGGGCAGGCGCAGCAACCCGAACGAACCCAGCAGTACGAAAATACCGCCGAGGAGCAAAAATGCGCAGATGATCAGTTCGATTACAGGGGTCATGGTCATCTCCTACTCGATGATGTCGCCACGCAGCAGGTATTTGCACAGGGCGGCGGTGCTGACAAAGCCGAGCATGGCGATCAGCAGCGCACTCTCGAAATAGAGTGCCGAGCCCTTGTACAGTCCGAACAGTAAAATCAGACCAATGCTGTTGATATACAGGGTATCCAGCGCCAGGATCCGGTCCGGTAGGTCCGGGCCGCGGAGCAGGCGGATCAGGTTCATGATCAACGAGATACAGATCAGGGCGCTGACAATGACGATGGTGGTGCTCAGCATCCAAATATCTCCTTCAGCGGTGCCTCGTAGCGTGACTTGATCTGCGCGATCAACTGCGCCTCGTCGGTCAGGTGGAGCACATGAATATAGAGCCACTGCCGGTCTTCCGACACCTCCGCGCTGACCGTACCCGGCGTCAGCGATATGGTGCTGGCCAGAATGGTGATCGGCAGCGTTCCTTCGATATCCAGCGGCACCGCGACAAACGCCGGCTGCAGCTTGCTCATCGGCCCGATAACCCGCATCGCCACCTCAAAGTTGGCGACCAGGATGTCGTAAAGCACCATCAGCGTGTAACGCACCGCCCGCAGGTGGGAGCGTACCCGGGGCTGTGGTGCCTGCATCGGTACCACCAGCAACGGAATAGCCAGGGCCAGAAAGGCGCCGAGCAGGATGTGTCCCGGTGCCAGAGTGTTGTTGAGCAGTAGCCAGGTCGCGAACAGGATCAGGCTCTGTGCCGGCATCGGGATCCAGCGGCGGGTCCAGGATCTGATCATGATCCACCTCCCGGCAGCAGCAGGTGCAGTGATCGGCTCATGCCGTGCAGCTGCTCAGCCGTGTCGTAGGTGAAGTCGGACACGGGGCCGCCGAAGATGACCAACAGCGGGGAGGTGAGCAGTAACAGGAATACGGCTGCCAGTTGCAGTCTGGAGACCCGGTCACAGGAGTCGGGTTCGCGGCTGGTATGCCAGAACAGCGTGGTACCGGCCCGGGACATGGCGATCAGTGCTGCCAGGCCTCCAAACAATATGGCCGGGTACACCCAGGCCGCCTCCCCCTCCAGCAGGGTCGATTTCAGCAGCAGTGCCTTACCGACGAAACCGGAGAAGGGGGGCAGGCCGACAATCGCCAAAGCGCCGATAAAGAACGCGATGCCGATAGCCACCGGCTGGCACATGCGGCGTGCGGCAACAAAACGGTCTTCGGCCTTGCCGCGCTGCTGACTGATCATATCCGCCAGCAGGAACAGACCGGCACACACCAGTGTCGAGTGCACCAGGTAGTAGAGCAGGGCGCCGGTGGCTTCGCTGCGCGCCATGGCCAGTCCCACCAGCAGAGTGCCGACCGAGAGCACCACCAGCTGCGCAATCAGTTGGCGCAGGCTGGAGGCCGCAAGCACGCCGATGGTGGCGGCTATCAGCGTCAGGATCGCCAGGGGCCAGAGCCAGGGCGTGGCGATCTGGGCCAGGGCGCCGGCGTCGTCACCGAAGATCACGGTGAACACCCGCAGAATGCTGTAGATCCCCACTTTGGTCAGAATCGCGAACAGTGCCGCCACCGGTGCACTGGCGGCGGAATAGGTCCGCGGCAGCCAGAATTGCAGCGGCAGGATCGCCGACTTCAGCCCGAACACCACAAGCAGCATCAGCGCGCCAGCACTGGCGATCGCCTGCTCCGAGGGGGCCAGTTGACTTACTTTCTGTGCCAGGTCGGCGATATTGAGTGTGCCCAGGGTGCCGTAGAGGATGCCCAGCGCGAACAGGAAGATAGAGGACCCCACCAGATTCAGCACCACATAGTGTACGCTGGCCCGGGTCTTCTGTTTGCCGCCGCCATGGATCAGCAGGGCATAGGAGGCGATCAGCAGCACCTCGAAGAACACGAACAGGTTGAAGATGTCGCCGGTCAGGAAGGCACCGTTGATGCCCATTAGCTGGAACATGAACAGAGGATGGAAGTATGCCCCCTGGCGATCGTCTCCGGCACAGGCGTAGAGCATACTGGCGAAGCCCAGGACCGAACTGAGCAGCAGCATCAGCGTCGACAGGCGGTCGGCAACCAGCACAATACCATAGGGGGGCTGCCAGTCGCCGAGCACGTAAACCTCTATCTCGTCACTGCCCGCCTGCAGTAGCAAACGCAGGGTAATCAGTACCAGTACGCCCAAAGCCGCCAAAGACAGTGAGCGCTGGCGCGAGAGCTGGCCGCTGATCGGCGGCAGCAACATCAACACGCCGCAGAGCAGCGGTATCAGAATCGGCAAGATCGCCAGGTGTTCCATTTATGGCTTCTCCTTGGCGGTCGACTCTTCGGTGATCGTGGGCAGGCGGCCGTCCACATGATCGTTGCCCAGGTCGGCTCGAGCGCGCATGGCCAGGATAACGGCAAAGGCGGTCATGGCGAAGCCGATCACGATGGCGGTCAGTACCAGCGCCTGTGGCAGCGGATCGGTGTAGTTGGTCGCTTCCGCCTGCAGCACGGCAGCATCGTCGATGCCGAGGCGTCCGCTGGCGAACAGAAACAGGTTCACCGCATAGGAGAGCAGTGTAAGCCCGACCACGACAGGGAAGGTGCGTCCACGCAGGGTGAGAAAAATGCCGCTGGTGGTCAGAATTCCGACGCAGAGTGCGTAGGCCATCTCCATATCAGAGCTCCTCCTTAGTCAGTACAGGCCGCTCCGTGGTCGTCAACTTGCCGAGGTTGGCCAGAATCAGCAGCGTGGCACCGATCACCGTCAGGTAAACGCCCAGGTCGAACAGCATCGCGCTGGCCAGCTCGAAATCGCCCACCAAGGGGAGATGGAAATGGTCGAACCAGGAGGTCAGGAAGGGGCGGCCGAAAGCCCAGCTGCCAAGCCCTGTCAGCGTCGCAATCAACAGCCCGGAACCGATCAGCCACTGGTAGTTGAGTTTCAACCGTTCCTTGATGAAATCGACGCCATTGGCCACATACTGCTGGATGATCGCCACGGCAGTAATCAGTCCGGCAATGAATCCACCGCCGGGCATATTGTGCCCACGGAGGAAAATATAGACCGATACCAGCAGCGCCAGTGGCAGCAGCAGCTGTGACACCGTCGCCAGGATCACCGGGTAGCGGTCGTTAGACCAGGGGCGTCCGCGCTCGTCGCCGGCGGGCATAAACAGACGCATACGGTTGATCAGTTTGAAGATCCCCAGCGCCGCAATCCCCAATACGGTGATTTCGCCTAGCGTATCGAAGCCACGGAAGTCGACCAGAATAACGTTGACCACATTGGTACCGCCGCCGCCGGTTTTACTGTTGGCGAGGAAAAAGTCGGAGATCGAGTGCAGCGGGCGAGTCATCAGTGCATAGCAGAGTGTGCCGACTACGCCGCCGATCAGGGCTGAGATCGCCAGGTCCCGCATCATCTGGTGTGGGCTCGACTCCTTGGGTGTGCGCTGGGGCAGGAAGAACAGTGCCAGCATCAGCAGGATGACGGTCACCACCTCCACCGACAGCTGGGTCAGGGCCAGGTCTGGCGCAGAGAAGCGGGCAAAGGTGACGGAGACGATCAGACCGACGATGGAGAGCGTGATCAGGGCGATCATTCGCTTGCGGTGCCATATCACGGTCGCCAATGCGCCGAGGATGAGCAGTGCGGCTCCGGTTATCTCGACGCCACTTATCGGCAACTGTGGCCGCTCCCCCACAAGCTGACTCAGCGCCATCATCGGGGTTACCACCAGCGCGAAAGTGAACAGCAGCATGAGCATCAGGTAGCGTTGCAGTGAGCCGTTCTCCAGCCGGTCGTTGACCCAGCGGCATCCGGCCATCAGCATCTGGATCAGCTTCTCGAATATCTCCTTGGCGTCCGCTTCGGGGAACTGGGCCTGGAACTGGAACAGAACCTTGCGGTTGTAGTAGATCACCAATCCGCCGACGAAAGCGATCGTACTCATCGCCAGCGGCAGGTTGAATCCGTGCCAGATCGCCAGGCTATATTCGGGCACCAGCCCCTGCAGCACTGCGGACGAGGCGCTATTCAGCAGGTCGCCGATTACATATCCGGGCAGCATGCCCACCAGCAGACAGAGCGCGACCAGAATCTCCACCGGCAGCTTCATATAACGCGGCGGCTCATGGGGCGTGCGGGGCAGATCGATCGGCTCGCCATTGAAGAACACATCATGGATAAAGCGCAGCGAATAGGCGACCGAGAATACGCCACCGCAGGTGGCCAGTACCGGCACCAACCAGGAGAGCGCCCCCAGAGTACTCTGGTGCAGGGTTTCGGAGAAAAACATCTCCTTGGACAGGAATCCATTCAGCAGTGGCACGCCCGCCATCGCCGAGGCGGCGACCATCGCCAGCGTGGCGGTATAGGGCATATATTTCCACAAGCCGTTGAGCTTGCGCATATCACGGGAGCCCGACTCATGGTCGATGATGCCCGCGGCCATGAACAGCGACGCCTTGAAGGTGGCGTGGTTGATGATATGGAAGACCGCCGCCACTGCTGCGAGCTTGGTATCCATCCCCAGCAGCAGTGTGATCAGACCCAGATGGCTGATGGTGGAATACGCCAGCAGCCCCTTGAGGTCATGCTTGAACAGCGCGAAGTAGGCTCCGGTCAACAGCGTCACCAGACCGGTCAGACTGACGATAAGGAACCACATGTCAGTGCCCGAGAGTACCGGGTAGAAGCGGGCCATCAGGAAAATGCCCGCTTTGACCATCGTCGCCGAGTGCAGGTACGCGCTGACCGGCGTCGGTGCGGCCATGGCGTGGGGCAGCCAGAAGTGGAACGGGAACTGCGCCGACTTGGTAAACGCACCGAGCAGCACCAGCACCAGAATCGCCGGATAGTAGCCGGAGTTGCGGATCTGGATGGTGCTGGCCAGCACCCTGTCCAGGTCGTAGCTGCCGACCACATTGCCGATCAGCAGAATCCCGGCCAGCAGTGCCATGCCGCCGGCGCCGGTAACGGTCAGCGCCATACGCGCGCCGCGGCGGGCTTCGCGCTTGTCGGACCAGAAACTGATCAGCAGGAACGAGCTGATGCTGGTGAGCTCCCAGAATACCCAGAGCTGGATCAGGTTGTTGGACAGCACGATGCCGAGCATCGCGGTCATGAACAGGATCAGATAGCTGTAAAAGCGCCCCATCGAATCTTTCGGTGACAGGTAGTAGCGCGCATAGAGAATGACCAGCAGGCCGATGCCGAGGATCAGCAGCGCAAACAGCAGTCCCAGTCCATCAAGACGAAAGGCCAGCTCCAGGTCGAGTGCCGGTATCCAGGGTAATGTGCTCTTCAGCGTCGCACCGGAAAGCACCGTCGGCGCGTGAAACAGCACTATGAGCAGTGAGAGGGCCGGTAGCAGCGACGTGGTCCAGGCACACAGGGTTCGCCCGGTGCGTGCGGTTAACAGTGGCACCAGGGTGCCGAGTAGAGGCAGCAGTGGTACCCATATCAGATTCATGGCTGGGGATTACTCCTGTCAGTCATGCGGTTCAATAGTTCCAAGTGGCGTGCAGTGTATCATGCTGTTTTGAAACGTTATATGTATAGACTTTTCGTCGAGGAAAGTATCGAAATATCCGTTGTTATATTCGGTTTTTTCGATGATTCGAGTGGGGCTGTTGTGAACAGCGGTTTTTTCGGGCGTCGAGGTATGGATGGAGTAACGGAGCATGACTGCGCTCGGTTACTCCATTAAAGTGGGGAGTATAGCGGTCAGTTGCTCAGTTCGCGGGCAAAGTCCTGCACGCCGGCTTCTTTCAACAGAGAATCGACAAGCGGTGCCATTGCGCGATGCTTCAGCGCGCTGTTTACCAGCGCTTCCGGAAGGCTGTGATCGCTGCCAGCGCCCTCCTTGTCGAACAGACCCTTGCCACTGCGTTCGCCACCCATCTGGCTCAGGCCATCGATAGAGATAATTTTCATACCCTCGATATTTTCCAATGGCTTCACGCTCTCGCGCACAATACCCGGCAAGGCGTCGTGCAGACTGAGTACACGCTTAAGCGCAATCTGCGCATCGCTCAAGCTGTTCAGGGCCTCGTTCATCAGACGCTGACCTTCAGCATCCACGGCATATTTCTCGCGGTCGGCCTCCACCTTGATACGAATAGCGTCGGCTTCGGCATGAGCCTGGAGACGCAGCGCTTCCGCTTTGTCTTCCGCCGCCATTTTTTCCGCTTCGGCCGAGATTTTCACTCCGGTAGCCTGACGTTCAGCCTCTTTCTGCGCCTCGATCAACTCAATCGCCTTCTCACGTTCGGCAATCTCCACCTGCTTGGCAGTTGTTACCTTCTCTTCGGCACGTACCGCATCCGAGCGCGCTTCGTTGGCCAGTTTATCGGCCAGCGATTGCTCCTTGGACTTCTCGGCCACCGCAATGGCCCGCTCCTGCTCGGAAATCTCCAGTGCCTTCTGTTTCTGAATCTGCCGCTCGGCCAACTGACGTTCGCGCTCGATCTCCTGCTCCTGCAGACGACGCTCTTTCTCGATCTCCAGCAGTCGGGTAGCCTGGTCGGCCGCGATCTTGGACTGGTCGATCTCGCGTTGCGCCTCTATCTCAGCCTGCTTCGCACTACGCTCCTTGTCCGCGCGCTCTTTGGCAATCTCGGCCTGCTGATCCGCCTCGCGGGTGGCAATTTCACGCTCCTGTTCCATTTTCGCGTAGCGGGTTTCCCGTTCAATCTCGAGACGCTGACGCTCCGCTTCCAGGTTTTTCTGTTCGATCAGAACGCGGGTTTCCTGCTCGATTTCGTTCACTTCCTTGCGCCGCGCTTCGATGGAGCGGGTCATGCGTGCCAGACCTTCGGCATCGAACACGTTATCCTGCGAGAAGAATTCCCGTGGGGTTTGGTCGAGACCGGTCAGGGATACCGATTCCAGTTCCAGACCGTTTTTCAGCAGATCTTCACTCACCACCTGCTGCACTTTCTGCACAAACTGGCTGCGCTGCTCATGCAGTTCGGCCATCTCCATCTCGGCGGCGACGGAACGCAACGCATCGACGAACTTGCCTTCGATCATCTCCTTGAGCGCGTCCGGATCCAGGGTGCGCACCCCCAGCGTCTGCGCCGCATTGGCAATGGCGTCGGTATCGGGTTTCACCCGCAGATAGAATTCCGCCAGCACGTCGACGCGCATCCGATCTTTGGTGATCAATGCCGCCTGCTCCTTGCGCGATACAGCCAGTCGCAGAGTGTTCATGTTGACCGGAATGATCTCATGCAGGACCGGCAGCACCACAGCGCCGCCATTCATGATGACTTTTTGCCCGCCCATGCCGGTGCGGACAAAAGAGCGCTCTTTCGATGCGCGGGTATATAAGCGGGCGAAAATCATGCCCACAACCAGTAGGCCGACAAAGATGATGCCGGCGTAAAGGGTCACCGAAAACAGGTTATCCATTGAAACTCCTTGAAGGTTAAGTGCAATCCATGGTCTTTATTGCAGATGTTGATTGTCGGAGCGGATGCACCGGTACACCGCGCCCTGTTTCTGCACTAGCAACACGCTCTCGCCGGCGCCGTAAGATTCACCATCATCCGGCTCCACCATCATGTAGTGAGTGGTGCCAAAACGGTCGCGCAAGCGCGCTTCCGCCGGGCTGCCCTCGCGGGCTTCGCCCAGGGTGATAGTGGCGATCTGGCCGATGAACGATGCGGAGGAGACCGCCTCGGTTTCGTCTTTCAGCAGTACCTTGCCCAACGTGCCGGCCAGCAGACGCGTCAGAGGCAGCGCCACGGCCAATGCCGGCACTGCGGCAACAATTGCAGGAAGCGTAAAGCCCAGGGTGGACTGCATCAGTGACTGCAGTGCTACGCCGCTAAGGCCAAATAGCATCAACAGCAGTACCAGAATGATCAGAACCGGTACCTGACCGATACGCAGCCAGGCAAGAAAGCGGCTCAGCCCCAGGTTGGGCGCGTCACCATCGATGCTCAGATCGACCTCCGGCAGCAGAGCGTCAACAAACTGCGACAGCCCCAGGCCGATCACCACCAGTGCCCCTTCGAGCACAGCGATGATCAGCATCAGTACCAGCGCAACGGCAAAGGGGTAGTTAGCATCTGCAAACAGAAAGGCCATTAACCGTCCGCCTGCGATTTAACCCGGGCCAGACGCTCCTGAATCCGATTCTGGCGCGCCAGCTGATCCAGCTCCGCCAGTTTTCGCTCATCTCCGCTGCTGACGCCTGGCGCGCCCGCTTTGCTCAGTATTCGGTTAAACGCATCGGTTGCCTGTTCAACCTGAGTTTCTACCGTAGCGGAGCCTGCATGCTCGGCCTGAACCGCGGCACCACTGACCTTTGTATACTCGCTCAGGGTCTCATGCATTTCGCGCTTTTTGGCCTGCAGGGCCTGAATATAGGCGTTCAGCTCCTTAATTTCGGCGTCGCTGTCAGCAATGCTTTTTTCCACCACCGGTATCATGGCTTCAATATCCATCTGGCGTGATATGGCCACTTCCGCCAGGTCGTCGCGTCGCTGGGATACGGCAAGCTCAATCTGCTCCTGCAGTTGTGCATGGCGGGTGTTGTCGCTGTTCAGGCTTTTCGAGCTCAGATAGCGTGCCGCTTCGACCTTGCCCAACTGTGCCCGGACATCGGCAATGGCGCTGTCGATCTCTCGAATCGCTTCCTCCATCACGGCGGTTGGCGCGGTATTTTCCAAACTGTCGACCAGTGAATTGGCGGAAGCCGACACCAGTCGACCTATGCGTTTGAATAATCCTTCAGACATAACGCTACTCCTTGGCATTTGAGATATTGAGGCGATTGAGATCGTTTGGCAGCCTATTTTTGACCTGTATGGCCATATCCGTATTCAGCAGGTCACCACTGGCTTCGGGTATCAGTGCGGGTACCAGGCGGCGAAGGAGTTGATCTACGGCGAGGAATGGTGACGGTTTAAATTGGGTAGCGGAGGAGCTGCCGTCCTGCGACTGAATACGTGTCGCGCTCTTGGTCAGTGGGTCAAAAATGGTGTAGATAGGCACGCCGAATCGCGTGATAGGCGTCAGGTAGGCGTAATCATCTTCAGATACGCGGACACTGATCGATTGTGACTTGCTGATCATCCTGTTTCGTCGTCCCTGTCCGTGGGCTGCATACAAATGTAGACAGACCGCTGCTGCAGATCAACAACAAAATGGTCAGGCTGATACGGCTCAGAAATCCCGGGCCAGGCAAATGCACGGATTCGCCGGCAGCGAGACCGGAATGATGGGGTTTTATGCCCTGTGTTGGTGCGCGTGCTCAGTGTGGGGGCATGCGGTTGCAGGTATGCCTGACAGGCTCCCGGTGATAATCAGGGCTTTCGATGTAACAGAGTATCGGCTATAAATGTTTGAATATTTTTGGAATAGTGCCTGGTTTTCTGGTTGTTGAAACGGCACTCATGGCTATCTGGCCCGATACTTGTATAAAATCAGTGGACCGTACTCTTGGCGATACGGCGAATACAATCTGGAAAATAGAGCGCTAGGGTTCCGGTCACCTCCAAATGATAGGTGACGACTGGTCCGAGAGCACTCGACCTCTCAGCTAGAGCGATTCGGCTCGGCGATGGGTTACACGGCGGGATAAAAGCCCGGGAGACTTGTTTGGCGTATTGGCCAAGAGTACTCCGTAACGACCGTGACACCCTGAACGCAGACCGAAACGCATTCTGGAACTGAAGCTGAAGAGGTTCGACATGAAGAAACATTCTGCCACAAAACGATTCGCAACCAAGCTTTCCGCACTCGCTCTATCTGCTGCACTGCTGTCTCCCTCCGCGTTTGCCAAAGATGATTTCAAGATCTGCTGGTCGATCTATGTCGGCTGGATGCCCTGGGCCTATGGCGCCGAAGAGGGGATCGTCAAGAAGTGGGCCGACAAGTACGACATCACTATCGATGTGGTGCAGATCAACGACTACGTCGAGTCGATCAACCAGTACACCGCCGGCGGTTTCGACGCCTGTACCATGACCAACATGGATGCGCTGACCATCCCCGCGGCCGGTGGAGTGGATAGCACCGCACTGATCGTCGGCGATTTCTCCAACGGTAACGACGGCGTTGTGTTGAAGGGCAAAGAGTCTCTGGCCGATATCAAGGGCCAGAACGTGAATCTGGTCGAGCTCAGCGTATCCCACTACCTGCTGGCGCGGGGTCTTGAAACCGTCGGTATGTCCGAGGCGGACGTGCAGGTGGTCAACACCTCCGATGCCGATATGGTCGCCGTCTACGGCACCGACGATGTCACTTCTGTCGTGACCTGGAACCCGCTGCTCAGCGAAATCACCGCCATGCCCGACTCGCACAAGGTGTTCGACTCCTCCCAGATTCCGGGCGAGATCATCGACCTGCTGGTGGTCAACACCGATACCCTGGCCGAGAACCCGAAGCTGGGTAAGGCGCTGGTCGGTGCCTGGTACGAGATCATGGGACTGATGAGCGGCACTGGCGTGGAGGCGGAAGCGGTCCGTACCTACATGGCACAGGCGTCCGGTACCGATCTGGCTGGGTACGATGCGCAGCTGGCCAGTACCGAGATGTTCTACACCCCTCAGTCCGCGCTTGAGCTGACCAACAGCAATACCCTGAAAACCACTATGCAGCATGTGGCCGAGTTCTCCTTCGATCATGGCCTGCTCGGTGAGGGTGCCCCGGATGCCGGTTTCATCGGTATCGAAACCCCCTCAGGCGTATTCGGCAGCGAGAGCAATATCAAGCTGCGCTTCGATCCCACGTATATGCAGATGGCGGCCGACGGCCAGCTCTAATCTCCTGAAGAACCGGAACGGGGGCGTGTGCCCCCGCAGGGATCTTTCATGAAACGAATGATCAACAAGACGCCGGGATCGGTATTGCGAATGTCGCTGGGGTTGTTGCCCTTCGTGCTGCTACTGCTGATCTACATGGCCGGTTCCGACGCCCGTCTGGAGCTGAACCCGGACGACAAGCTGCTACCCAGCTTTGCGCAGATGGGCGATGCGATCCACCGCATGGCGTTCGAGCCGAGTAAGCGCACCGGCGAGTACCTGTTCTGGGCCGATACCGGCAGTAGTTTGAACCGGCTTGGGCTGGGTGTGGTGATCGCCGCGCTGATCGGCTTGCTGTTGGGGATGCTGACCGGCGCCCTGCCGATGATCGGTGCCGGAGTCTCGCCGCTGCTGACGGTGATCTCGCTGGTGCCGCCACTGGCACTGCTGCCGATCCTGTTCATCGTGTTCGGCCTGGGTGAGCTGTCCAAGGTGGTACTGATCGCCATCGGTATCACGCCGTTTATCGCCCGCGATATCCAACGCCGCACCGAAGAGATCCCTTCAGAGCAGTTGGTAAAGGCACAAACGCTGGGCGCCAGTACGCTGCAGATCCTGATCCGCGTGGTACTGCCGCAGTTGATGCCGAAGCTGATCGACGCGGTACGACTGTCATTGGGTGCCGGTTGGCTGTTCCTGATTGCGGCGGAAGCGATCGCCTCCACCGACGGCCTGGGTTACCGCATCTTCCTGGTACGTCGATACCTGTCAATGGATGTGATCCTGCCCTATGTGGCCTGGATTACGCTGCTGGCGTTCCTGCTCGACATCGCATTGGCCTTGTTGAGCCGCCGGCTCTACCCCTGGAACGTACAAGGAGGCCGCTGATGATCGAAGCCAGAAACCTGTGGAAACGCTACGGCGACAACGTGGTGCTGGAGCGGATCAACATGTCGGTGGCCGAGGGTGAATTCGTCACCATGGTCGGTACCTCCGGCTGTGGTAAAAGCACCTTCCTCAAGATGCTGCTCGGCACGGAGACGCCCACCAGTGGTGAGCTGTTGCTCGATGGCAAGCCGATCCCGGATGAGCCGGGGCCGGATCGTGGCATCGTGTTTCAGCAGTACTCCGTGTTTCCGCATATGACCGTGCTGGAAAACGTGATGACCGCCAAGGCGTTCGCCCGTAACGGCATCACCGGTTACCTGTTCGGTGGTGCTAAACGCCAGGCCCGTGATGAAGCGAAAGCGATGCTCGATCAGGTGGGGCTCAGCCAAGCCTTGGATAAGTATCCTCACGAGTTGTCCGGCGGCATGAAGCAGCGTCTTGCCATCGCCCAGGCATTGCTCGGCAAGCCGCGCATCCTGCTGCTGGACGAGCCGTTCGGTGCATTGGATCCAGGCATCCGTGCCGACATGCATGAGCTGGTGCTGAACCTCTGGCACGAGCACAAGCTGACCGTGTTCATGGTCACCCACGATCTGAAAGAGGGGTTCTACCTCGGCACCCGGCTCTGGGTGTTCGACAAGCTCAGACAGGACCCCCAGGCCCCAAACGCCTACGGCGCCAGCATCACCTACGACCTGCCGGTGGGCAAGCTCGACCGTGCAACCTACGAAGAGATTGATGACAACCTCAGGCCCGTTGCTCAGCTCGCCTGAGCGGCATAAAGGCAAAGCGTTGAAATACCGTCTGAACCGAGGTTGAGAAGGAAACAAGAGATGAACGAGATCCAATACACAACAGAGATCGCACCGGGCGGCCACTGGTCGCTGCGGCTGCGCAAGGGCACGCTGATGCGGCTGACCGATATCGTCGGTGGCGCAAACGTCGGCATGCTGTTCTACAACCCGGAAAACCTGCTCGAGCGCTACAACGCTCCCGATACGCTGAAATGCCAGCACACCTTCAAGCTGACCCGGGGCAACTGCCTCTACTCCGATATGGGGCGCATCTTTGCCTCCATCGTCGAGGACAGTCTGGGCTGGCATGAAACGGTCTGCGGTAACAGCCATGCCGATCAGGTCGCCGCGCGCTGGGGCAAGCGTGACTACCAGAACGACCGCAACGACTGGCACCAGAACGGCTATGACGCCTTTCTGGTGGAGCTGGCCAAATACGGGCTGGGCCGTGCCGACACGGCGGCCAATATCAACTGGTTCAGCAAGGTGGGCACCGATGCCGAGGGCAATATGGCGCTGGTCGAGGGGCATAGCGCAGCGGGGAGCAGCGTGACGCTGCGCTTCGAGATGGACACCCTGGTGCTGCTGCACACCTGCCCCCATCCGCTTAGCACCGCTGCCGAGTATCCCCGCAAGCCGGTACGGATCGAGCTGGGCGAGGCGGAACCGGTCGCCGATGACGACTACTGCCTGAACTTCCGCCCGGAAAATCGACGCGGATTCCAGAACAATGCCCTGTACCACCTGGGCAGATAAGGAGAGCGCCATGCTGACCGAAAGTACACGCCAGCCGGAGCAGGCTGTTTCCCGCACCACGATCGATGCCGGCGACTACTACATCGGCACCGTCAAAGCGGGCCAGACCCTGCGCATCCTCGATCTGGAGGGGAATCAGGCCGCCGATACCCTGTTCTACAGCGCGGCAGACCCGAGTGAGCGCTACAGTGCGATGGATACCATCCGCGAGCAGGGTAACGTCTACCTGACCACCGGTTCGGTGCTGCGCTCCAACGATAACACCCCGATGTTGGAGATCGTGGCCGACACCTGTGGTCGACACGACACCCTTGGCGGCGCCTGCGCCACCGAGAGCAACACCGTGCGCTACGACCTGGAGAAGCGCTGCATGCACGCCTGCCGCGACAGCTGGATGCTGGCGATCGCCGAGCACCCGGAGTACGGCATCGAGAAGCGCGATATCAGCCACAACATCAACTTCTTCATGAACGTGCCGGTAACGGAAGAGGGCGGACTGACCTTTGAAGACGGCATCTCCGCGCCGGGCAAGTACGTGGAACTGACCGCGTTGATGGATGTGGTGGTGCTGATCTCCAACTGTCCGCAGCTGAACAACCCCTGCAATGGCTATAACCCAACGCCGGTCGAGCTGATCGTTTGGGATAACTGATATCGACGCAAGCCCCTCAGTGGACGACCACTGTTGAAATCAAAAAGCGGGACGACCCGCATCAGGGTTTTGACCATGTTTACCAAAGTTCTGATTGCCAACCGCGGTGCCATTGCCACCCGCATTATTCGTACCCTCAAGCGCCTCGGTATCGGTTCGGTCGCCGTCTATGCCGACTGTGATGCCGACAGCCTGCACGTGCGCCTGGCTGATGAGGCGTATTGTCTGGGCGAGGGCGGTGCCGCCGATACCTACCTGAATGTGGAGCGCCTGCTGCAGATCGTGGCTGAGAGTGGTGCCCAGGCGATCCATCCCGGTTACGGTTTCCTCAGCGAGAACGCCAGCTTCGTGGGTCGCTGCGAGGCGGCGGGTATCGCCTTTGTCGGCCCGACGCCTGAGCAGATGCAGGCGTTTGGCCTTAAGCACCGGGCGCGTGAGTTGGCGCTTAACGCCGGTGTGCCGCTGCTGCCCGGCTCTGATCTGCTGACCGATCTTGACGCAGCTAAGCGCGAGGCGGCACGGATCGGCTATCCGGTGATGCTGAAGAGCACCGCCGGTGGCGGCGGTATCGGCATGCAGCTGTGCCATGACGAAGCGGAACTGGTCGGCGCCTTCGACAGCGTCAAACGCCTGGGAGCCAGCAACTTTGCCGACGATGGTGTGTTTCTGGAGAAGTTTATCAAGCGGGCTCGCCATATCGAGGTGCAGGTGTTTGGCGATGGTCAGGGCAGTGCGCTGGCATTGGGCGAGCGCGACTGTTCCAGCCAGCGCCGCAATCAGAAGGTGGTGGAGGAGTGCCCGGCGCCCAATCTGAGCGATGAGGTGCGCGTCGAGCTGCACACCACCGCCGAAAAACTGCTCTCCAGTGTCAGCTACCGCAACGCCGGTACCGTGGAGTTTATCTACGATGCCGACACCGACGCTTTCTACTTCCTTGAGGTAAATACCCGACTGCAGGTGGAGCACGGCGTGACCGAGGAGGTCTACGGTGTAGATCTGGTCGAGTGGATGCTGCGTCAGGCCGCAGGTGAGGCGCTGGCGCTGGATGACAAACGTGCCGCTCTTAATCCAGGCGGTCATGCAATACAGGTACGCCTCTACGCCGAAGATCCCTACAAGGGTTTCCAGCCCTGCGCAGGCCTCTTGACCGAGGTGGGGTTCCCGGAAGGTGAGGGGGTGCGCATCGACCACTGGATCGAGTCCGGCATCGATGTGCCGCCGTTTTTCGACCCAATGCTGGCCAAGGTAATCGTGCATGCCGAGGATCGTGATGCTGCGCTGGCCAAGCTGCAGCAGACGCTGGACGATACGCGACTCTACGGCAGTGAAACCAATCTGGGCTATCTGCGTGCGTTGAGCCGAGATAACGTGCTGGCCAAGGGGGAAGTGACCACTCGCTATCTGAACCGCTTCGTCTATCAGCCGGCACGGATCGATGTGATCCAGGGGGGGACGCAAACGACGATTCAGGACTTCCCCGGCCGCATGGGGCATTGGGATGTGGGTGTGCCGCCCTCAGGCCCATTCGACAGCTATGCCTTCCGTCTGGCCAACCGCCTGCTTGAGAACCCAGAGGATGCTGCGGCACTGGAGATTACCCTTCAGGGGCCGGTGCTGAGTTTTGCCAGTGACACCCAGATCGTACTGACCGGCGCTCAGATTGAGGGCAAGCTGGATGATCAGCCGTTGCCGCTCTGGCAGGTGGTTGAGGTTAAAGCGGGCCAGCAACTGAGTCTGGGGCGGATCAAGGAGGCGGGGGTCCGTGCCTATCTGGCGGTGCGCGGCGGTATTCAGTGCCCTGAATATCTCGGTTCCAAATCCACCTTCACCCTGGGCCAGTTCGGTGGTCATAACGGCCGCGCCTTGCGTGCCGGCGACGTGCTGAAGCTGGATGCCTCCGCCGAGCCGGTATCCCCGGTTGTGCTGCCAGCGGCGTTGAAGCCGGCCCTGTCCAACTCCTGGCAACTGCGTGTGATCTACGGCCCCCATGGTGCGCCGGACTTCTTTACTTCTGAGGATATCGATACCTTCTTTGCCACCGACTGGGGGATCCACTACAACTCGAGCCGCACCGGCGTACGTCTGATCGGCCCGAAACCGAATTGGGCCCGCAAGGATGGCGGCGAGGCGGGGCTGCATCCCTCCAACATTCACGATAACGCCTACGCCTTTGGCACCGTGGACTTTACCGGCGATATGCCGGTGATCCTGGGGCCGGATGGTCCCTCTCTGGGCGGTTTCGTTTGTCCCGCCACGGTGATCACGGCGGACCTGTGGAAGCTGGGCCAGCTCAGGGCAGGAGACAGGGTGCGTTTCGTGCCGGTTTCCATCGAGCAGGCGGTCGCGCTGGAACGGGCGCAGATGGCGCAGATAGCCTCCTTGACTGAACAGACCTTAGAGTGGAAACCGGTGGAGCCTACCTCCCCGATTCTGAAAACCCTGGATGCCTCAAAGTTTGGAGACGAGATCGTCTACCGTGCGGCGGGCGATCACTTCCTGCTGGTGGAGTATGGTGAGCAGGCACTGGATGTCCGCTTGCGTTTTCGTGCCCATGCGTTGATGCAGTGGCTGCAGAAAAACCGCTTGCCGGGTCTGCGTGAGCTGACGCCGGGTATCCGTTCATTGCAGATCCATTTCGACTCCCAGCAGCTCAATCACGCCGATCTGCTTGAGCATCTGGAAAAGGCTGAACGGTCGCTGGCCGAACAGCTGACCGAGCTCACCGTACCCTCGCGCATCGTGCATATCCCGCTGTCATGGGATGACGTGGCCTGCCGTCTGGCGATCGAGAAATATGACCAGTCGGTACGCAAGAACGCGCCTTGGAGTCCGAGCAACCTGGAGTTTATCCGCCGTATCAACGGGCTGGAGAGTATCGATGAGGTCAAGAAGGTCGTTTTCGATGCGTCTTACCTGGTGATGGGGCTGGGCGATGTCTATCTGGGGGCGCCAGTGGCGACACCGATCGATCCACGCCACCGTCTGGTCACCACCAAGTACAACCCGGCGCGGACCTGGACCGCGGAAAATTCCGTTGGTATCGGCGGTTCCTACCTCTGCGTCTACGGCATGGAGGGGCCAGGCGGCTACCAGTTCGTCGGACGCACCCTGCAGATGTGGAACCGCTATCGCCAGACCCGGGAGTTCGAAAACCCCTGGCTGCTGCGCTTCTTCGATCAGATCCGCTTCTACGAGGTCAGTCACGACGAGCTGCAGACGATCCGGCGCGATTTTCCGCAGGGCCGTTATCCGCTCAAGATCGAGGAGTCGAGCTTCTCGCTGTCTGATTACGAGCGGTTTATCGAACAGAACGCAGTGGAGATCGACAGCTTCAAGGCGAAGCGCAATGCCGCTTTTGAAGAGGAGCTGGCGCGCTGGCACGCCAACGGACAGTTCATCTTCGAGACCGAAGAACTGGAAACCAGCGATCAGGAGGAGAGCTGGCCGGAGGAGAGTTTGGTCGTTGATAGCCCAGTTTCAGGCAGTGTCTGGCAGACCGAGGTGAAGGTAGGCGACACAGTGGAAGCGGGACAGGCGCTGATGATTCTGGAGTCGATGAAGATGGAGGTCCCGATCCACGCGCCCAGTGCCGGTGTGGTGAGCCACATGTTGTTGAATGCGGGCAATAGGGTGAACGCCGGGCAGGCCCTGGTGGTGATTGAGGAGTCTGTACTGGACGAGCAGGTTTAAGGAGATCGATATGAGCAGCAATATGACCATTGCGCGTCTGCGCGCCGCCTATGCAGCAGGTACCCTGACACCAACTCAACTGATGGACGATATTCGTGAACGTTCGGCGCAGTATACCGACCGTAATATCTGGATTCATCAGCTGACCGAGGCGGAACTGCAGCCCTACCTGGAGGCGCTGGAACAGAAAGCAATCGACAGCCATCCGCTCTGGGGCGTGCCTTTTGCGATCAAGGACAATATAGATCTGGCCGGTATCCCGACCACCGCAGGCTGTCCCGAGTTTGCCTATACCCCGAGTGAATCCGCTCAGGTTGTGCAGCAGCTGCTCGATGCCGGTGCCATCCCCGTAGGCAAGGCCAACCTGGACCAGTTCGCCACCGGCTTGAACGGCACCCGTTCACCCTATGGTCCGGGCCGCAACGCCTTCGATCCCGACTACATCAGTGGCGGCTCCAGTGCCGGTTCCGCCGTCTCGGTCGCGCTGGGGCTGGCCAGCTTCAGCCTGGGCACCGATACCGCCGGTTCCGGCCGCGTGCCCGCCTGCTTTAACAACCTGATCGGTCTAAAACCCACGCGAGGGTTGCTATCCAGCACCGGTCTGGTACCGGCCTGCCGCAGCCTGGACTGCATCAGTATCTTCGCCCTGACTGCGGATGATGCCAATGAAGTGCTGGCGTGCGCAGAAGGATTTGATGAGCGTGATGGCTATAGTCGAGCCAACCCCTTTGCTAACCAGAGCCGTCACTACGGCTTTCGCGATGGCACCCTGAAGGTCGGCATTATGCCAGAGGCACAACTGAAGTTCTTCGGTGATAAGGGTTATGAGAGTGCGTACAAAGAGACCTTGGAAAAGCTTCGGGGGTTGGGGCTGGAGTTTGTCGAGATCGATTACGAACCGTTCAACGAAGCCGCGCTGCTGCTGTACGAGGGGCCCTGGGTGTCCGAGCGCTACATCGCCTGCCAACCGCTGATCGACGATAATCCAGGGGCTATCCACCCGGTGGTGCGGGCGATCATCGAACCGGGGGGTAAGCCGCTGGCCACCGAGCTGTTCAAGGCACAGTATCGCCTGGAAGCGTTGAAGCAGAAATGCCAGGCGCAGATGGCTGGCCTGGATTGCCTGCTGACCCCTACGGCGGGGCGGTTGTTTACCGTCGATGAAATGTTGTCTGAGCCAATCCTCTACAACTCCCAGCTTGGATACTACACCAACTTTATGAACCTGCTCGACATGACCTCTGTGGCGGTACCCACGGCGTTCACTGATGAAAGCCTGCCTTTTGGTATCACGTTAGTGGGGAATTACTTCAGCGACCGTGCGTTGCTGTCGATCGCCAACCGAATCCAGCGGGGGCTGGCGCTGCCACTGGGTGTCGAACCAGCCACTGAAGCAAGTGCCGACGAAGAGGGTCTTCATACTAACCCTGTAAGCAATCCTGACTGGATCGACGTCCTGGTCTGCGGCGCCCATCTGGAGGGGCTGCCGCTGAACTGGCAGCTGACCGAACGCGGGGCGGTATTGAAACAGACGACAACCACTGCACCGGTCTATCGCATGTATGCGCTTGCGGGTGGCCCGCCCTATCGTCCGGGTCTCGTGCTGGATGACAAAGCGGGTGAGGCGATCAATGTGGAGATCTGGTCGATACCGGCTGCAGAGTTTGGCAGCTTCGTTACCGGAATTCCGGCACCCCTGGGTATAGGCAAGGTGCGTCTGGCCGATGGTGGCGCCGTTAGCGGCTTTATCTGTGAGCCCTATGGTCTCGAAGGAGCTGAGGAGATAACAGCCTTTGGTGGTTGGCGTTCCTATCTGAAATCCAAAGCATGATATGTAAGGCGCCTCAGGGCGCCTTGATATCTTTTAGATCGACGGACAGCTTCTGCCAGCGTCCCAGCAGTTCCAGTAGCAGGAAGGCACGCTGCTCACCGTCATACTGCAGAAAGACTGCGTCGAGGCCACGGAAGGGGCCCTCCGCGATCTCGACCTTCTGATCCACTTGCAGCTGATGTACGGGTTCTTTGTCCCTGCGCAGTTTGCTCCGTAACGCTTCAACCACGTTGTGGGGCACGATGGCGGGATTGTTGCCAAAGCTGACCATCCGAGCTACGCCTCGAGTGGAACGAATTGGACGCCAGTTGCTCTCAACTTCCGACAGGTAGATGAACAGGTAGCCGGGAAACAGTGGCTCGATCTGCTCAACGCGTTTTCCGCGCTTGATCTTTTCGACGCTGACTTGAGGGAAAAAAACGTCATAGCCCTGATTCTCAAGCTCGGTACAGGCGCGTGCAGCCTGCCCCGGCTTGGATTGCACGACATACCAATGAAAGCCAGACATCTTGTACCCAATCAATCGAAAAGCCAGTACGGATTATAGGCGTGTAGGGCTGCCAACCAAAGTCGTGTAGAATCGCCCTGTTCAAATTGGTGGGGGTGCCCTTGTGAGAGGGGGCCCAAAGCAGGGTTTTGGGGAGTATCCGACAGGCAACCTCCGGGCGGTAGCGTGTCTGATGACCAGGAAAGGTCAATGCCGGGCGGTAAAACGTCGGGTGGTCAGCGCTATGTTCGGTGCTTCTCGATCAACGGGTAAGACAGAACAGTGAAAATTGCAATTGCCGGTACCGGCTATGTAGGTCTCTCCAACGCCATCCTTCTTGCCCAGCATAACGAAGTGGTGGCGCTCGATATCGTCGAAGAGAAGGTCGCACTGCTCAATGATCGCAAGTCCCCGATAGAGGACGTGGAGATCGAGCAGTACCTGGCGGAGAAAACGCTGAACTTCCGTGCCACCCTGGACAAAGAGAGTGCGTATCAGGGGGCTGACTTCGTTGTCATCGCGACGCCAACGGATTATGACCCGGAGACCAACTACTTCAACACCAACAGTGTGGAAGCTGTCATCCGTGATGTGCTGGCGATAAACCCGGATGCGGTGATGGTGATCAAATCGACCGTGCCGGTCGGTTACACCGCCAGCGTGCGCGAGCAGTTCAATACCCAGCAGATCATCTTCTCTCCCGAGTTCCTGCGTGAAGGCAAGGCGCTTCACGATAACCTCTACCCCTCCCGTATCATCGTCGGTGAACAGTCCGAGCGCGCAAAACGCTTTGCTGCCCTGTTGCAGCAGGGGGCGATCAAGCAGGATGTACCGACCCTGTTCACCGACAGCACCGAAGCTGAAGCGATCAAACTGTTCGCCAATACCTACCTGGCCATGCGTGTCGCTTACTTCAACGAGCTCGACAGCTACGCCGAAACCCACGGCCTGGATACTCGCCATATCATCGAAGGTGTAGGCCTGGATCCCCGCATCGGTAGCCACTACAACAACCCCTCCTTCGGCTACGGCGGTTACTGCCTACCGAAAGACACCAAGCAGCTTCTCGCCAATTATGCCGACGTCCCCAGTAACCTGATCCGCGCCATCGTTGACGCCAACACCACCCGTAAGGACTTCATTGCCGATTCCGTACTACGGCGTAATCCGAAGGTCGTCGGAATCTACCGTCTGGTGATGAAAAGTGGCTCGGATAACTTCCGTGCGTCTGCTATTCAGGGGGTGATGAAGCGGATTAAGGCGAAGGGGGTTGAAGTGGTGGTGTATGAGCCTGTGCTGGAACAGGATGAATTTTTCCACTCTCGTGTTATTCACGACCTGGCTGAATTTAAAAACAGTAGTGACGTCATTATCGCTAACCGCATGACCACGGAGATTGAAGACGTAGTTGAAAAGGTTTATACGCGGGATCTTTTTGGTAACGATTAAATATAAATTTCTTGATTTTATATGTTTAGACAACTGAAGCTTCTTTACAAACTACTATCTTCTGATCAGCGTAAAAACCTACTGATTCTTCAATTGTTTGTCGTGCTAATGGCATTCGCAGAAATGGCTAGTGTTTTTTCGATAGGTCCGTTTATGTCGCTTGTTGCAAATACAAAACGCATAGAGGAACCAGGGATAGTAGCAAACCTCTATCATCATAGTGGACTAAATACACCAGAGGATTTTCTGTTTTTCTTGGCAATCTCTGTAATAATAGTGTTAACTTGTTCAGCGTGTATTTCAATATTTACTACATGGCGTTTATCAAATTATGCACAACAGCTAGGAGCAGAGTTGAGTTCGCGTTTGTATAGATACTATATGCAACAAACGTGGCTATTTCATGCGAATGGAACTAGCGTGCATTTGATAAGTAAGATAGGTTCAGAGAGTAATCGGTTAACTAACCAAGTAATTACGCCTTTTCTACAACTAAATGCGCGTGTTGTGATGGCTTTGGTTATGACAACAGCGATATTTATTTATAACCCTTTCGTTGCTATCGCTGGACTATTAATTTTCACTACCGCTTATTTTGTGCTTTATCGTACGGTACGGAGACGTTTGCAGAATAACGGGAGTGTTATAACGGAGGTTAACCGCGATAGATTGAAACTGATGCAGGAAGGATTCGGTGGCATTAAAGATACAATGTTATTAGGTCGTCAGTCTAATTTTAATCTGAGGTTTGCTGAAACAAGTAGCCGTTATGGCCGAGCATTAGGAGCTAACATGGTGTTGGCTCAAGTTCCTCGTTATGCGATGGAATTGTTAGCTTTTAGCTCCATCATAGTATTGGTAATGTACTTACTATCAGTTCACGAAGGTGATCTCGCAACTGTTTTGCCAGTGCTGGCTGTATACGCGTTAGCTGGTTTTAAGCTGCTTCCGGCCTTCCAACAAATATATGTGGCTTTGGCAAGCTTGCGTGGGAATATGATAGTATTCGATAATTTGAAAGCGGATTTGGAATCAAGCAAGTTTTCTGAAACGAACACCGAGATAATAACTAATAAGGATGTTGATTTTCAATCTGAAATAACCATGGATAACATTTGGTTTCGTTATCCAAATAAGAAAGATTCTGTTCTTAAAGGGTTAAATGTTAGCTTTCCAAAAAATAAAGTAATCGGTTTGGTTGGCGCCTCAGGATCTGGTAAGTCAACGGCTATTGACATCATTCTAGGACTAATTGAACCTGATATTGGTTGCTTATGTGTCGACGGAGAGCAGATAGATAGTGAAAATAAGCGAGGCTGGCAGAATAAAATTGGCTATGTTCCACAGTCAATATTTTTAGCAGACTCGAGTATTCGAGAAAATATTGCCTTTGGCTTATCTCCAGAAAAAATTGATGAAGATAAAGTTAGAAATGCTGTGCGTATTGCTCATTTAGAAGATTTAATAAAAGAGTTACCAGAGGGTTTAGACAGCAGAGTTGGAGAGCGTGGTTTGCAGTTGTCGGGGGGGCAGCGCCAGCGTATTGGAATCGCTAGGGCGTTATATGATGGTGTCGAAGTATTAGTCATGGATGAAGCCACTAGTGCGCTCGATGGGATTACTGAAAAATCGTTAATGGACGCTATCCATGACTTGTCAGGCAAAAAAACGATAATAATGATCGCACATCGGCTCGCAACCGTAAAGAAATGTGACAATATTTATTTGATGGGTGAGGGTAGAGTGATAGACAGTGGCACTTATGACGAACTGGTGTGTAGGAACGATATGTTCCGTCGTATGGCCGACCATATTTAGTTAGTTTTATATTTAATGGTATTTATGACTTCTAATGAGAAAAAAATAAAGTGGCTTGGAATACATGATCATGCTAACTATGCAGCGAAGTGGCTAGACCAGGAAACTCCTTATAGCTGGCTTAGAGTTTTTGAAAAGGCGGATTGTATTGAACGTCATGCCTTTTTAAGAGAAGGTAATTTATCTCATAAGATGAGTGGTCCAATAAGAGGTGTTAATTATAGATTTTTCAAAGAAGGGTTTGAATCTTGGGTCGAGGAGATAGAGAAATTATCTCCAGATGTTATTTTATATAATCTGTGTTGGTATAGCGATGCTATTAAACCTTTGGTTAGGTTAAAGGCTAGCTTACCAAACTCCATCCACATTATTCGAGTACATCATGATGTTTCCTACTTATCTATGCAGAGAGGCTTTAAAGAGACAGTACTCGAATGTGATGTGGCTATAGTTCCTACTGAAAATCAAGCCGAAGAATTGCGGAATATCGGTTTTTCAGGTGATACACATGTGCTGCCATTTGGCATAAATCAAAATGAGTTTAATATATATAAGAAAGAATTTAAAGAAAGGCGGATTGATATAATTTCAGCAACTAATACCCATCCGGCAAGAAATTTGCCATTGTTGAATAAGGTATATGAAAAGTTAACTGCTAAAGGTATTAATGTAAAAAACGTTGTGGGTTTGCCAAGAACTGAATTAAGTGAATTGCTTGGGGATTCGAAAATATTCCTGCTAACTTCTATGACAGAAGCTAGCGGTTCGAGAATTATGTTAGAAGCAATAGCTGCTGGCTGCTACCCGATTGCATTTGCTGAGTGTAGAACAGCAAAAGAAGTTTTGGATAGTCATGGCTTTGGTACGGTGATAAATACAGAAATAAAGCTTAAAATGCCACAAAAAAAGGTTAAAGTCCCATTTTTTGCCGCAAGTAATATTTCAAATCGTATACATACAATGTTAAATGAGCTTAAAGGTTTTGATGGCAGCCAAATAAGATTAAGTGACGACTATTTTTACGATAATGAAATAGAAAAATTACTTAATATCCTGAGAAGATATGGGTGATATCTTTTATGACGGGCTTTTCTGGTTCATTATTTAAAAGTTTATTGAGAAAGCTGTTTAAAAAAATTCAAATATTCAAAAACAAACTTCTCCCTAAGCTGTTTTTGATCGAGTATGCAGTAAAAAAAGGCTACTTGCAAAAAACATTAAATCCTCATCCTTTTCTACAAAAAAAAATAGCATTTAAACTGCAGGATGAAGGCTACTGTTTCAACCCTTCTCTATATTTAGGGAGTAAGGGTATGGTATTGGTATATAGATATGTGGGCTCAGATAAAGTACGGAAGTTGAAGTTTTCTCTTCTGAGTTATGATAAATTTGAAGTAATTGTTGAAAAAAAAACAGCAATTGGATTGTACGAGAATGGAGCCAAGTTGGATTGGTGCGCAGATCCAAGATTCTTTTTATTTCGTGGCCGGTTATATCTAACATATAACACTGGGCACTCGGAAGTGCCAAATGAAATATATATTCAAGAGGTGAATGAGAATCTTGTTCCAAAATCAAATCCAATCAAACTGATAAAAAAAGATGGGCGAAGATCTATAGAAAAAAACTGGGGTTTCTTTGAATATAATAACGATCTTTTTGCAGTGTATTCAATCTCTCCATTTGTTGTGCTTAAAGTGGAAATGGATCGATCTAAAAATATCGCGAACGCTTATGAGTATTCAAAATTTATTTGGGACTCTAATTACATTGAAGAAAAGTTTGGAGAGCTTAGAGGGGGAGCTTCTCCAATTAAGATAGGGGGGGAGTTTTATTACATAACGCAGAGTCATGTAAAATCTCTATCAGGCGATATATATACCGGTTCTATGATTTCATTTACCTCAGTGCCGCCATTTAGACCCGTAAAAGTAGCGTGTAAACCGTTATTTAAATTGTCTGTTGATGAATACCGTATGCAACCAAAAAATAAGCTGAACGGTAGAGTAGAGGCATGTTTTTATCCTTGTGGTGCAGCTTACCAAAAAGACAGCCATAGTTTATTTATCTCTTATGGAATCAATGATTGTTATAGCGGGATGCGCATTTATCGCTTTTCAAATTTAGTTGCAATGCTTGAGAATGTGAAAGGACTTGATCAGATTGGTCTTGGGTTTAATTATGCCTAATATTATTTATTGGAATCCAAGGAAAAAGTATTTTAAAAATAAACCTTTTTCATACCTGCCAATATATAAAAGGGTGAATAATTTTGGAGATCTGATTGGGCCAATGTTGGTTGATAAAATACTTTCGGAGTCTAAGAAAAAAGTTAATTGTGCTAAGAGCGATGTTAACTTACTTACAGTTGGTTCAATTCTACATTTTGCGTCAGATGGTGATGTTTTGTGGGGGACAGGGAGAAATGGGAAAATATTAAACAAATATGATTTTAATTCTCTTGATATAAGAGCGATTAGAGGGCCGTTAACTCAAGATTTTTTAGAAAAAAAGTCAATTTCATGCCCGTCTGTTTTTGGGGATCCTGGATTACTTTTCCCTACTTATTTCCATAAATATGTTTCACAATCATTCCATAAAAAATATGACTTTACCGTTGTGCCCAATCTGAATGATTTGGATTATTATAAGCAAGATGCCAATGTCGTTAGTCCCACAGGTAAATTTGATGAAATAATTAGTAGGATAGTTCAAAGTAACTTTGTTGTTGGTTCCTCGTTGCATGCGATTATTATTGCTGAAGCTTTTGGTATACCTGCCAGATTGATTAAGAGTCAAAATGAAGATGACTTTAAATATGAAGATTATTATTTAGGTTCTGGACGTGGCGGATTTAATGCTGCGAGGTCTGTTGGCTCTGCGTTAGAAATGGGTGGCGAGCCATCAATTGATTGGGATGGTAAAAAGTTATTGGAATCGTTTCCATATGATTTATGGGACAAGTAATTCTTTGCTTTAATAAAAAGCCGTCGGCGAAAATATCTCTTTTTTTAGTATGTAATTACTTTGATTTCATATGAAAAAGATAGCCTATATACCTTACAAACTAAATAATAATGAATATTGTGAGCTCAATATAAATATGTTGAGTGAAATTTATGATGTTGTTCCAATATGTAAGAAGTGCGAATTTTTGGAAAACCCATTTCGATATGTATTTCGCAAGGAATACGATTCGATAATAATAAACTGGCACGAAAATGCTTTAAGAGGAAATAATGGTGAGTTTTCGTTGACAGGATTCGCCAAATGTTTCTTATATGTATTGTTGTATCGCATAATGGCCCGGCGAGTTGTTTATGTGCGTCACAATATATATCCCCATCACATGTATGGGTGGAGAGCAAAACTTGCAACCAGATTGACGTCTTTTCTGGCTGATTTAGCGAGCCTAAAGGTTACACATTCGGGGCACCTATTAAGACAAGGCTATAAGTATATACCACACCCTTTGTATGAAATAAGTGTAACTTCAGGAGATGGAATATTAAGTAGTAAGGGAATGGCTGACTATTTTGTTATGTTCGGAAGTATTGCTCGATATAAAAATATTAGCGATGTAATCCGTAATTGGAATAGTTGCAAGAAGTTGGTCATAGCAGGGCGTTGTGATGAAATAGGTTATTTGAATGAGCTCCAAGATTTAGCTAAAGGTAAAAATGTTGAGATTGTAAATCGCTTTTTGGATAAAATTGAAGCTCAGGAATTGGTATCGAAATCGTCTGGGCTAATATTAGCTCAAGTAGATAAAGAGATGATAGTAAGTGGAAGTTTTTTTTATGCTGCATCTCTTGGAGTACCTGTTATAGCGATCGAAACTCCGTTCTTATTATGGCTTTCGACAGAGATAGGTTTCGATGGACTTACCACATATAAGACAATAGGTGAGTTAGTTGAGTCAGTTTCAAAAAATATTAGTAGCCAGCTTGCAAGCAGGGAAGCGATTCGAAATCGAGCTAATGAGTTATTTGGTGATAGTGCCGTGAAAAATGTGTGGCAGACTATATTAGGAAATGTGGAAAAATAATTCACATCAGTATTCTATGTCTAGCTATTTAACCTTGTTAATTCTTTCAAATATGTTGAAGTGTTTAGATGAGTCTGGCTCCAATTGTTCTATTCGTTTACAATCGAATTGATCACACAAAAAGTACAATTAGCGCTCTTGCCAATAATGAGCTTGCACAGCAAAGTGATCTTTATATTTTTAGTGATGCTGCTAAGTATGAAAAGGATACTGGTAAAGTAATTGAAGTTCGTAATTATATAAAGTCTATTGATGGATTTAATAGTATTAAGATTATTGAACGAGAAATTAATTTGGGGTTGGCAAAATCTATAATCGATGGCGTGACAGAGGTTATAGATAAATATGGTAAGGTGATTGTATTAGAGGACGATATAGTAACAAGCCCTTACTTTTTGAAATTTATGAATTCTGCGTTGGATACTTATTTATATAGTCAAGAGGTTTGGCATATAAGTGGGTGGAACTATCCTGTAGCTCTAAATAAAGAAAAAGATGTCTATTTTTGGCGGGTTATGAATTGCTGGGGGTGGGCTACGTGGAAAAATCGATGGGATGCTTTCAGAAAAGATCCTGAAAGAATTATTAGTGATTGGTCTGATCAGCAAAAATACGATTTTGATTTGGAGGGTACGAGTGCTTTTTGGCCTCAGATCATTGATAATAAATTAGGAAAGATTAATACTTGGGCCGTTTTTTGGTATGCGACGATCTTCGAAGCAGATGGACTGTGTTTAAATCCGGCAATATCCTATGTTGATAACATTGGTCGTGACGGTAGCGGGGTAAATTGTGGGAATAGCACTGACTCTATAATTAAAGCAAAAAATCCTATTTTGAATAGTACTTATAAAATTAATTGGGACTTTTGCTTCCGCGAGGATGAAGACTTCGTTCTAGCTGTTAAAAAATACTATAAGAGTAGACGTAAAAATATATTTTATCGAATAGTTAATAAGATAAGTCGAATTTTGACAGGTAAAAATTTTATATAATGAAAGTATTACATGTTAGTACTTACGATATATATGGTGGAGCAGCTAGAGCAGCATATCGGCTACATGAGGCTTTGTTAAATGAAAATGTAGACTCAAAGATACTTGTTCAAAGTAAAAGTGGAGATGACGATTTAGTTTTAGTGAGCAAATCAAAAATAGTGCGTTTATTTAATAAGCTGCGCCCTGCTTTTGATTCGTTGCCTTTAGTTAGATACTCGGACAGAAGTCGAGTATTGTTTTCTCCGGCCTGGCTACCTTTTTCAGATGTTGTAAAAAAAATTAATGAGGTCAAGCCAGATATAGTACATCTTCATTGGTTATGTGATGGAATGGTTTCGGTTGATGAACTGGCTAAAATATCAGTGCCGGTTGTATGGACGCTCCATGATATGTGGGCATTTACCGGAGGGTGCCATTATAGTGAAGGGTGTGAAAAATTTAAACATGGCTGTAATGGGTGTCCTTTATTAAAAAAGGGCGATAAGAAAGATCTTTCGTCATGGGTGATGAGAAGGAAAGAGAAGAGTTTCTCACGGATTCCATCCTTGACATTAGTCGGCGTTAGTCAGTGGCTAGAAAGAGAGGCTAAGGAAAGTTTTCTATTCGCCAATAGGCAGGCAATATCAATACCTAATCCTATTAATACTAACATATATCGTCCAGTCGACCGAAATGTTGCGCGACGATTGTTAGATTTGTCGCCAGACAAAAAAATTGTTTTGTTTGGTGCTATGGGTGCTGAAAGCGATGCAAGAAAAGGATACTCAAAGTTAGTAGAAGCGTTAGCTGCTTTAAACGTAAATGATGTTGAGTTGGTTATTTTTGGCAGTAGTCCTCCTCGTATACAAGACGGTGATCTAAAAGGAGTACATTATCTTGGAAGACTATACGATGATTTAAGCTTGTGTATCGCATACAGTGCTGCTGACGCTATGGTGGTCCCCAGTCTTCAAGAGGCCTTTGGACAGACTGCTTCAGAGGCCATGTCATGTGGAACACCTGTGGTTGCGTTCGATACGACAGGACTAAAAGATATAGTTGATCATAAGATTAATGGTTATTTGGCTAAGCCGTTTGAGGCTATTGATTTAGCTAAAGGCATTGAATGGGTTCTGCATAACAGCAATCATACTCAATTAAGTAAAAATGCACGTGAAAAAGTAGTTAATCAATTTGACTATGCGGTTGTTGGTGAAAAATATTGTGCTTTGTATCAGTCGTTGCTTAATTCATAATTTTTGTTTGTTGTTTTATCTATCATATTCTTAATTATCGATTCTTAATGCGGACAAGTTTAGCTTAAACTAGATTATAATATTGGTTATATTTAATGGCTTATCAGTGTGTTATTCGTAGTATTTTAATTATTTTGGAAATAGTAACGAATGGTTGAAAGGACGGGGGATACACGCAAGTTAAAACAGTGTAGTGGTGGAAAGCCTGTTATTAGTATAATTACAATAGTATATAACGGCGAAAAAAATATTGCTGAAACTATTAGTAGCGTAATAGAGCAGTCGTATGAGTATATCGAATATATTGTCGTGGACGGTGCTTCTACTGATAACACTATAAATATAATAAAGTCATATGAAGACCATATAGATTTATGGATAAGTGAAAAAGATGGTGGTGTATCAGATGCATTCAATAAAGGGATAAGTCTCGCATCAGGGGATTATATTCAGATGTTGAATTGTGGAGATATTTTGCTTTCCAGATATGAGATTGAAAGTATCATTCCTTATCTTGACACAGAAGTAGTCTGCTTTCAGTATAAAACCGATACCGGCAAGATCGCACCTGTTTATGAGGATTTTTCTAAAAAACGCAATGACGTGTATTCTGCCATTAAAAAAGCAAGGGTAAGTCATCAGGCGACATTTGTCAGGTCAGATGTTTTTCAGAATATTGGTAAATATGATTTAAATTACAAGATTCGCATGGATTTCGATTTTTTCTTTAGAGCGCAAAGGGTGTACGATTTCTCATATCACAATAAGCCTATAGTGTTCTATCGTACAGACGGTATATCAAGTCAACTCCGAAATAGTGCGATTTTCAAATTGGAAGAGTTTAAAGTTGTAACGAAGTTTTATAATAATGTTGGTTATAAATTAAATTTCTTCTCAAAGTTACCATTTTTTTTGGTTCGTAAAATCCTATCTAAGTTGTTTAGATCTTTAATCGGTCGTTCGCATGCTAAAGTCTGAAAAATATAAATTTTTATTTGTTCATGTTTATAAGAATGCTGGGACAAGTATAACTGAAGCGCTAATGCCCTATGCGGCAGGGCAGTGCATGCAATTTATAAATAGAATCAATAAAAAAGTGGCATTGCCTTTTGTCGACGTGCCACAGCCTTTTCATAGCCATATATCCGCTATTGAACTTATCGATAAGCTTGGGGAAGACGAATTTAAAAAATATTTCTCTTTCGCTTTTGTCCGTAACCCATGGGATTGGCAAGTGTCGCTTTACAAATTTATGTTGAAAGATAAATATCACTATCAGCATGAATTTATTAAAGGCCTTGGGGGATTCGAACAGTATCTGCAATGGCGGTGTTCAGGTAACGTCCGGCTCCAAAAAGATTTTATATGTAGTCGAACGGGCAGAGTCGCATTAAATTTTGTTGGGAAGTATGAGAATTTGGCAGTTGACTTTAAAAAAATTTGTTCTGAGGTAGGGATTGTTGCTGATTTACCTTGGCGTAACTCTTCGGGTGAGAAAAACTATAGGGACTTTTATAATGAAAAAACTAAGCTGTTAGTTGAAGAATCATTTAAAGACGATATTGATTTATTTGGCTATAGTTTTTAACTCTTTCTATATGCTTTCCGTTATTTTTCTATAGATATTATCCCAATCATATCGGTTAAATGGTGTGGCTTTGTCAACTATATGTATTGTTACTCCTCAAATTAATAAGCAGAAAGGGGGTATCCAAGCCTGGATGCACTATATGGAAGTCGCGCTGAGTCAGAGCAGGTTTGATGTTTGCCATTATGCATTCAGGGAGAGTCTAATTAGGGGCCTTAAAGGACTTCTTTTATCGGAATATTATATTCTCGCCACATGGAAAATGCTGTTCTTTGTAGTTCCATTTGTAGTATTAAAAAAATCAAAGTTTTTGGTAGTACTTCATGGTAACGAACTGTTAAATCTTGGCTGGCTTTCTGTAAAGATTATTAAGTATATCGCCAAGAATAAAAGATTTAAATTTGTGGCAAATAGTAAGGCGATAGCAGCAATATTTGAGGATTTGTCAGGACATAAAGTGGATTTCATTCAATATCCTTTTGGTGAGTTTGAGGGACGAGGTTATCAAGATATTAATCGAGGTGATTTGAAGTTGGTTACTGTATCTCGATTGGTCCCTAGAAAAAATGTAGAAAACGTTATTAGAGCTTTAGCACTTTTGAAGAAGGACGGTGTAAATTTCTCTTACGATATCATAGGTGAAGGGCCCTGTTTTCACTCTATTATGAAATTGGTCAAGTCTAACGGATTAGATAAGAATGTATATTTGCACGGTTTCGTCGATGACACGACTAAAAATTCAATATTAAATGGTTCAGACTATTTTATATTGCCGTCTCTATTTGATTCAGAGGCTGGGTCAATTGAAGGTTTCGGTATCGTTTATTTGGAAGCAAATTATTTTGGATTGCCTGTGCTATCTGGAAATACTGGTGGAATTACCGAAGCAGTTGTAGATGGGGTCACGGGCCTACACTGCGATGGCAGTGTTCAACATATTCTCGAAAAACTGAAAGAATTGTTTGATACGAAATTTGATAAAGAGTATTTGGTGCAGTACGCTGAACGATTTGATTATAGAAAACAAAATGGCTTTATCGGTTTCTTGAAGGGCTGGTTTCATGAGTGAGCTAGTTACTGTCATTATGCCTGCCTTTAATGTCGAGAAATATATTAAAGAAGCTATCAAATCTGTTCTAGATCAATCCTACAATAATTTTGAGCTCATAGTAATAGATGATTGTTCAAGTGACTCTACTTACGAGCTAGTAAAAGCATTAGAGGCTTGTGATTCTCGTATTAAAGGGGTGCAGTTAAAAGAGAACTCGGGTGCCGCAGTTGCGCGTAATAAAGGAGTGGAGCTCGCGTCTGGGCGCTACATTGCCTTTCTGGATAGCGATGATATCTGGTTGCCTCATAAGCTTGAGACTCAAGTGGCGTTTATGGTGGATAATGGCTATCCATTCACCTTTTCCGCTTATGAAAGAGTATCCGAAAAAGGTCAAATGTTAGGCAATGTTGGCGTGCCCGATAAAGTTCACTACCGGCAACTACTCAAAACCTGTTTGATCGGTTGTCTCACTGCTATGTACGATACACAGCAATTGGGTAAGGTCTACTTCCCACTGATCAGTAAGCGACAGGATTTCGGCCTATGGCTTCAGTTACTAAAAAGGACTGAGTATGCGTACGGAATAGACCAAGTACTTGCTCAGTACCGTGTTCGCACAGACTCCATCTCGGCCAACAAAGCGAGCGCAGCAAGTTACACGTGGAAACTCTATCGTGATGTTGAACAACTTAACCTAGTTGAGAGCTCTTACTATTTTTCGCATTACGCGGTACGGGGAGTGTTACGGCAGAAGTTTCCCCATTTAGCACGGCGATTAGGTGTTCTTCACTGAGTTGGGTGCTGAACCAAGGATGCAGTAATTGGTGTTGATGTAGCGTTTTGGAGACTTTGTGAAGGATACTTTTAATCGTCGTCATTCCCGCTGGTACGAGCGGCTGATCTTTAGCGAACTGTTTTACCTGGTTGCGGGATTAGTCGTTGCTACAGTACCGCCCGCGTTCATCCGTTGGGGTACAGCTTCATATGAGCTCATCAGAACGAGCGAGGTTCACTTCAACACATTTGTGGCCTGTGGATTTGCTTTCTTCGGTGTGTTTCTGATTCTGCGCAGGTTCAAAAACTACCCGGGAGCGCACACGCTATCTTACATCCTGCCTTCGGTCGCCATATCCTACCTTCTCGTCGTCGCAGTGCTTTTTATGACCAGAGAGGGGTACGCTCGCTCTGTTCTCCTGGCCTCGTTTGCACTGACCAACCTTTGGTGCTTTGTCGGTTTCTATCTCAGTCGGCGTTATCGTACGCCCAAGCTTGCGTTGGTTCCTTTTGGCCGTACGTTGGATCTAACGGCAGGTGATGAAGCAGTACTTAATCTTTTGGATACGCCAGCCCTCGAAGGACGACGTTATGACGCAGTGGTGGCCGATCTGCATTCAGATGATTTGCCGCCCGAATGGGAGCGCTTTTTGGCGCGATGTGTATTAGCGAGGATTCCTGTTTACAACACACGACAGGTCCAGGAGTCGCTTAGTGGGCGAGTGAGGGTCAATCATCTATCGGAGAATGAGTTTGGCGCGCTTCTGCCCTCTCCTGTGTATGACTTTTGCAAGCGGGTTATGGATATCGCCTTGGTGCTTCTTACTGTGCCGGTATGGCTTCCTGTCATGTTAATCACAGGGGTGATCATCAAGCTGGAGAGTCCGGGGCCGATGTTTTTCATCCAGGAACGGATAGGGCAGGGTAGCCGAGCCTTCAAGGTGTATAAGTTACGCAGTATGTGCAAAGACTCCGAAAAAGACGGCGCTCAGTTTGCGGCTGCCAACGATATGCGGGTTACGCGGGTAGGGCGCGTAATTCGGAAGACACGAATCGATGAGCTTCCCCAGTTCATCAATGTTTTGAAGGGAGAGATGAGTCTGATCGGTCCCCGTCCAGAACAGAAAACCTTTGTCGAGCGATTCGAGAAAGAGATCCCTTTTTATACCTATCGACATGTCGTTAAACCCGGTATTACCGGGTGGGCGCAAGTCGTTCACGGCTATGCCGCTAACGCCGATGACACCCGTGTGAAGATCGAACACGATTTTTACTACATCAAACACTTCTCCCTATGGCTGGATATCCTGATCATATTCAGAACGATTCGAACCATTCTCACAGGGTTTGGTGCTCGCTGAGACAGCTTAATTAGTGGGAGCATGGATCTCCCGGATGACCTATGAATAAGAAAATTCTTGTAACCGGCGGCGCCGGCTATATTGGCTCCCATACGTGCGTAGAGTTACTCGAAGCCGGTTATGACGTATTGGTGCTGGATAATTTGTGCAATTCCAGTCGGGAGTCTCTATCACGAGTCCAGAGCATCACTGGGCGTGCACTTGAGTTCGTTCAGGGCGATATCCGCGATCGCCAGTTACTGGATATGCTGTTTGAAGCGCACACAATCGACGCGGTACTGCATTTTGCCGGGTTGAAGGCCGTCGGCGAGAGTGTCGATCAGCCACTCAAATATTACGACAACAACCTATACGGGTCCTTGGTGCTGACACAGGCAATGCAGGCGGCCGGTATTTTCTCCCTGGTTTTCAGCTCCTCGGCGACCGTATATGGTGATCCGCAGCAGATTCCCATTAGTGAAGAGTGTCCACTCGGTCTGCCCACCAACCCCTATGGGCGAAGCAAGTTGATGGTCGAGCAGATGCTGGAAGACGCCGTCCGCTCCGATCCGCGTTGGCAAGTAGCGATACTGCGTTACTTCAACCCCGTTGGCGCACACGAAAGCGGGCTCATAGGGGAGGATCCTAACGATATTCCCAATAACCTGCTGCCCTATATCGCTCAGGTGGCCATAGGCAAACTCGAACGGCTCTCGGTCTTTGGTGATGACTACCCGACTTCCGACGGTACGGGGGTTCGGGACTACATCCATGTTGTAGATCTGGCGGTTGGGCATCTGGCGGCTCTTGAGTACCTGCAGGATAGACCGGGCGCCCATATCTGGAACCTGGGTACGGGCCAAGGCTACTCAGTGCTGCAGATGGTCAAGGCGTTTGAAGACGCCTCCCAACGACCAGTACCCTATCAGCTGGTTGCCAGGCGGCCGGGTGATATTGCCTCCTGCTATGCCGATCCAACCAAGGCACGTACCGAACTCAATTGGAGCGCCCGGCGTGGCTTGCAACAGATGATGGCCGATGCCTGGCGTTGGCAATCTCAAAACCCGAACGGATACGGGTGCTGAGTATTGATCTCCCGCTATCTAGGCCGAAAAAACAGATTCTTCACTCCCAACGGCGCTGTTCCTGCGCATAGCATGGTGTAACATCATGGGCTGTTTTTGCTCCGTGCAATTACGTTATGCACATAGAGAATCTCGGGCGTTGAGGATTGGCCAATTGTAACCTCAGGGCGGTAGCGTGTTTGATCGTCGGTAATTATCCAAAGTCGCCAACCAACTTGGTTAGATAACGGAATGCAGTTAACCAAATGAAGCTGGGAAACAGTACGTCAACGCGGGTACGCGGGCTGACTTTTTGGGTTCAGTTATCGGTAGCAAACCTGTTGCTGATCACTCTCCTCATCCTTTTGACAATCCTCAAAACCGGGGACGTTGCACCTCACTATCGTACCCTCGCGGCGCTCACCCTATTGGGTTCTGTTCCCGTCTATAACCTCACCCAGGTTTACGATAAACGCCTGGGTTATCTTGCCGGTTTACGTCACCTGCTGATCGGATGGCTGCTGTTACTGGGCCTGCTCGCGGTGTTGGCTTTCGTCACCAAAACCAGCGAACTCTATTCCCGTGAAGTGCTGCTGCAGTGGTTGACGCTGGGGTTCATCGTTCAGGCTGCGGCCTTCCTTCCCCTGCACAGAGCCTCCAGACAGTACCATAGTAAACTAAGAGCCCGACGCCGGGCCGCGATTCTGGGTACTGGAGATCTCGCACTGCAGTTGGCCGAGACGTTAAACATCAAGCGTGGTGAGCCGCTGATCGGTCTGATCGAGGCGGATGACCAACCGGTAGCCGATGACAATCTCTATCCCGTTATCGGGCAGTCGGCGCATCTGCGTCAGTTGATTGAGGAGCATGACCTGCGGCGCCTCTATATCGCACTGCCTGCGGCTCTAATGGAGCAGATCGAGGGGCTGTATATCGATCTGCTCGATACCAATGTGGACGTGGTCTGGATACCGGACCTGGCCAGTATGGTGATGCTGAACCACTCGGTATCGGATCTCGACGGCATACCGGCCATCCACCTAAACGAGAGCCCGTTGACCGCCTACCCGACCGGGGCTTTCCTGAAAGGTGTGATGGATAGAGGCTTGGCACTTGTCGGCATCATTTTGATCAGCCCGCTGCTGGTGATGACGGCCCTGGCGGTCAAGCTTTCTTCGCCAGGCCCCGTGCTGTTCAGGCAGCCGCGGCATGGCTATGGCAAGGTGTTCCATGTCCTCAAGTTCCGCTCCATGCGTCTGCATGATGATCAGCAGGTCAAACAGGCTACCCGCCAGGATCCCCGTATCACCGCCGTAGGGCGCTTTATCCGTCGTACTTCGATTGATGAACTGCCGCAACTGTTTAATGTGTTGATGGGCGAGATGTCGCTGGTTGGCCCGCGCCCGCACGCCGTGGCGCATAACGATTATTATTCGGACAAGATTAACGCTTACATGGCACGTCATCGTATTAAACCGGGCATTACCGGCCTGGCGCAGGTCAGCGGCTGCCGCGGAGAAACCGAGACACTGGATAAGATGCAGCGGCGCGTCGAACTGGATCTGCAGTACATCAATACCTGGTCGCTGTGGCTGGACATCAAGATTCTGTTGAAGACCCCGTTTACGCTGATATCCAGAGATATTTACTGATCTAAGCAACGACTTAATAAGGGCAAAGGATATGCCTTACAGATCTATCGAGCACCACGGCGCAAAGGATGGCGTCACCGGCTCATGCCACCAGCTCCATATAGACGAACGACAAAGCCTGCTGATCGACTGCGGCCTGTTCCAGGGCGCTGAGGTGTCGGGCACGAAACATGAAAATGGTGATCCCCAGGCGATCCCGTTCAGCACCGACGGCATCCGCGCGTTGATCGCCACCCATGTGCATATCGATCATGTTGGGCGTATCCCCTGGCTGCTGGCGGCCGGGTTCAAGGGGCCAATTATCTGCTCAGAACCCTCGGCCAAATTGCTGCCGCTGGTGCTGGAGGATGCCTTCAAGCTCGGTATCAGCCGCAACAAGCAAGTAGTAGAACGTTACATATCGAAGCTGAGCGCGCGCACGATCGCACTGCCATACAAAACCTGGTTCACACTGATCGATGATGAACGGCACCGGGTGAGGATCAAGCTGCAGCGGGCTGGCCATATACTCGGTTCAGCCTATGTCGAGTGCGATCTGCTTAACCGAGCCAACGGGCAGCGCCGGCGGGTAGTGTTCTCAGGCGACCTCGGGGCGTCCTATGCACCGCTGCTGCCATCGCCACGCGCGCCCTATCGCGCCGATGTCCTCGTGTTGGAGAGCACCTACGGTGACCGTTTGCATGAGGATCGACGCACGCGGGTCCAGCGCCTGCGCGCCGCTATAGAGCGCGCGCAGCGCAACGGCGGCACCTTGCTGATACCGGCGTTCAGCATCGGCCGCACCCAGGAGATTCTCTACGAGCTGGAAGCGCTGCAGTCAGATTTCGGCATGACCGAGGTGCCCGTGGTGCTCGACTCACCGCTGGCCGCCCGTTTTACCCAGGCCTATCGCGAGCTGAAACTCTACTGGGATGCGGAAGCGCATTGCCGGTTGGCGCAAGGACATAAACCGCTCAGTTTCGATAGTCTGCTGACCGTGGAGAGCCACAGTCAGCATGAGCAGATGGTGGGTCATCTTGCCACATCGGGCCGTCCCGCCATCGTCATAGCGGGCAGCGGCATGTGCAATGCAGGGCGCATCGTCAACTACCTGAAGGCGATGCTCGATGACCCAAAACACGCGGTATTGTTCGTCGGCTATCAGGCAGAGGGCACGCCGGGGCGTGAGATCCAGCAGTATGGTCCTAAAGGCGGTTATGTCTGGTTGGATGGCGAGCGTATCAACATCCGCGCCGATATCCAGACTATCGGCGGCTACTCCGCTCATGCGGATCAGAGGGGCTTGGTGAATTTCGTCAAAGGGATGAGGTACAGGCCACAGGAGATACGCCTTGTACATGGTAACCTTGGCGCCAAAGAATCGTTGAAAGCCGCGTTAGCACAAATATGCGATAGCGGAACGCAAATATTTACACATTTTTAATACCCTGTTCGGAGTGCTGGAAGTAATGCCCGATCTACAAGCCATCATCGAGATCGCCCGCCAAGCGGGTGAAAAAATCATGGCAATCTACGCGCAGGATTTTGCTGTTTACGACAAATCCGACAGTAGCCCTTTGACCGAGGCGGATCTGGCGTCGCATCACTGCATCATAGAAGGGCTAAAAAAGCTCACCCCCGAAATACCCATACTCTCGGAGGAGTCATCTAAGAGCGATATTGATGACCGTATGAGCTGGAGTTGCTACTGGCTGATCGATCCTCTGGATGGCACTAAGGAGTTCATCAAAAAGAACGGTGAATTTACCGTCAATATTGCGCTGATCGATAACCATAAGCCCGTACTCGGCGTTGTACATGTACCCGCTAAAGGGGTCACCTATTACGGCGAGCTTGGCCAAGGTGCCTTCAAAACGGAAGGCGGATTCACCCAACCTATCAAGGTAAAAACCCCACCTTCAGCGGGAGCGACCTGGCAGGTCGTTGGAAGTCGATCGCACCAGAGCGATGAGTTCCGTGAATTCATAGATACTCTTCCAAACGCCGAAATCGTCTCCATGGGGAGTTCACTCAAGCTCTGCCTGGTGGCGGAAGGCGAGGCGGATCTCTACCCAAGACTCGGGCCAACCTCTGAGTGGGATACCGCAGCTGCCCAAGCGGTAGTAGAAGCTGCTGGCGGTTTGGTACTGGCGTTCCCCAGCCTCGAGCCCATGCGCTACAACACTCGCTCCGATACCCTGTTGAACCCCTGGTTCATGGTATGCGCAACGGTATCTGGAGTATGGGCATCGGATCGTAAGCATGAGCCTAATGGATCTCAATACGAATTCCGAGCCAATGATAGCCAGGCCCAGGTGGTATGGAACCACACCTCGGTAACACCGGAACTACGTGCGAAGCAGAAAAAACAGCATCCCCGTTGTATCTGGTTTACTGGCCTATCCGGTTCTGGGAAATCTACTCTCGCCAATGCGTTGGAAAAAGCATTGGTAGAAAAGGGTTACCACACCATGCTGCTGGATGGTGACAACGTACGCCACGGATTGTGTAAAGACCTGGGGATGTCGGAAGCGGATAGAACGGAAAATATCCGCAGGGTTGGTGAACTGGCAAAGTTGATGACTGAAGCGGGACTCATTGTTATCACGGCTTTTATATCGCCGTTTAGAGCCGATAGAGAAGCTGCGCGGGCGCTGTTCGATGACGGGGATTTCATTGAGGTCTATGTCGAAGCGCCGTTAGAAGTATGTGAGCAGCGTGATCCGAAAGGTCTATACAAAAAAGCTCGGAGAGGTGAAATTAAGAATTTTACGGGATTAGATAGTCCTTACGAGAGTCCGAAAGAGGCTGAGATAATTGTTAATGCTGGCGAAAATTCAATTACGCAGGTAGTGGAAAAAATACTAAATAAAGTTATGGATGTTTTCGGGTTGCCTACTTGATTTGAGTTGTATTGATATTCCTACAAAAAATGCTTTTCTTGTGATGTATGGATAAATTTTATAATCCTAAACTGATATGCTGAAAAATAAAAAAATATTAAGCCATGTTCTATGGGGGGGAGGAGATCAGTTTCTTCGTTTGATTTTAGGTATTGTTGTTCATGTAACATTGGCCCGTCTAATGGGAGTAGAGAATTTTGGTATATACAATTATTGTTTGGCGATAGGCGGTTTTGCTGTTTTGATTAGCCGCGCTGGATTTGAAAATTACATGGTAAAGGAGTTGATTGCTAAGTCAGACTTTTATACTGAAATACTTAAAAGTGGGTTATGCTATCTTTCGATAATGTCACTTGTCGTTTTTTTCTTGGCGTTAATTTATCTCTATTTAATGGAGAGTGACCCAAATATTTTCAGTTATAACATAATCGTATTGCTCCCAGTTTTTTTTAGCCCCTTCTTTATATTTGACTATTATTTTCAATCTGCGATTGAAGGAAAAAAAAGTGCTGTTGCTAGAATTGTTAGTTTCTACGTGGGGTCTTTTCTTAAGATAGTGGTTTACTACTCAACCAGCTCAATTTTAGCGTTGCTTTTCGTAATACTGTTCGAGTCTATTATATATGCAGGAATACTGTTATGGAATGGTCGGTGTCTAATAGCTCCGATCGTAAAGGCTAAATATGATAGTAAGTGGATAAAAGATACTGCGAAAACGACACTACCTCTTTTATTAACCGCGATATCAATGATGGGATGTATTAGATTAGATCAATTAATGATAAAAAATTTTTTAGGTATGGAATCTCTGGGGATTTACAGTGCAGCTTCGAGGTTGTTCGAAGCTTGGACAACGATTCCTTTTATTATAACTACAGTTTTTTATCCTATTATTCTAAACTATAAAAAGTTCGAAAATGAATCATATTTTATGAATATGGTATTTTTGACAAGAACAGTTTTTTATATGACGATAATAGCTATATTAATATTCTTTTATTTTGGTGATGAATTTATTTTGTTTCTGTATGGAGAGGATTTTAACGAGGTCCACAGTGTATTATTGATGCTACTTATTTCCGCATTGTTCGTATCATTAGGCTCTATTACTACTAAGTATCTTGTTGCGGAGGGAATGGAAAAAAGGTTGATGTATAGAGTTGCTATCGGCTTATTAATTAACTTTATACTAAATTATTTCCTCATACCTTTTTATGAATTGAGAGGGGCAGTATTTTCTTCAATTGTATCTTTCTTCTTTTCTTACTTTCTTTATGATTACTTAGATAGAAAAAGCATTGAGCTAAGAATTATTAAGAGAAAGGCTATCTTAGGAGTATGATTTGTTAGATTTAACAAAGAATATAATTAGACCTGTGAGAGATTTGATTTCTGGGTTCGTGAATTTTTTATATGATTATTCAATTTATTGCCAAAATTCTAGTTCGATATTTCGCAAATCTGAAAAAATAACATATGAAATTATAAAAACGTATCACGCATTAGAAAAAAGTATGACGTTTTCTCCGCATGATAAGTATGCGGGAGGCGGCGTTGCACTTAAGTTATATAAGTTGCTGTGTCTAAAAAATTCTAAATACGGACTCGGCGTGATGGATAAAATTGGGGGTAATGTTTTATTAAAATATCTTGTGCTCTCGGAAAATAAAGAGTCCGATTTTATAAGAAGCCAAGATTTAGATTGGCTTTTATATGACGATGAAAAGGGTGGGATAAAAAAAATAAAACGTGATTATATTCAACAGGGTATGTTTGAAAAACCAGAGGATTTTTTCCTTACTCGTTTTAGCATACGAGACTTTTTACCTCAACACGTACCGAAAGATCTACTACTAGAAGCAATTAGCCTCGCTATAAAAACTCCGTCCTCGTGTAACCGTCAACCATGGCTAGTACATTTGGTGTCTGATGAACATACGAAGAATAAAATACTTGATATTCAATTTGGCAATCGAGGATTTGGACACAAAATTCCTAATATATTAGTTATTTCTATGAATTCGTCAGCTTATACTACAGCATGTGAGAGATACCAATATTGGATAGATGGCGGTATGTTCTGTATGTCTCTCATATATGCCCTTCATGCAAAGGGGTTAGGGACATGTTGTTTAAATTGGAGTCAGGAATATAAGAACGATCTTAAGATTAAAAAAATTATAGAGGTCGATAGTTCAAATAGAGTGATTATGATTATTGCTGTTGGTTATATAGCGGATGAAGTTAGTGTTTGCCGGTCAGATCGAAAAAGTATCGATGATATAGTGAAAGTTGTGGAGCGATAGTTTTGAATTTTTATATCATTACGATACATAGATCAAGTAACTATGGAGCAGTATTTCAAGCCTACGCCACTCAGCGTTTCTTTGAGGCATATGGACGAGCTTATGTGTTGAATTACGAGACTTTTCTCACTAAAAACTCCATGCGAGTCATAAGGTATCCCCTAGGGGTAAAAGGTGTAGCAAGCTCTATAAAAGATCTCGTGAGATATAATCCTAGGAAGAGATTAATTAACAAGTTCGAATGTTTTGTTAAAACATATATGAATATGATCAGTATTGATGAAGCTATTTCTGAAGGTGGCTCGGAAGAAAGTTGCTTTATTTCGGGTAGTGACCAGATTTGGAATCCCAAAATTGCGGGATATAAAAGATTTTTTGATAAAAATTACTTTCTAGATTTTGTTAAATCTAATAAAAAAATTGCATTTGCTAGTAGTTTTGGTGATTATAGTTTTAACACTGTCGATATTGCTTACATAGCTAATGTTTTAACTGGTTATAAATATATAGGTATTAGAGAAAAAGATAGAACTGCTGAGTTAGGAAAAATATTAAATACTCCTGTTAGCAGGGTTTTAGATCCGACCCTGATGGTAGGTGAATCATTCTGGAAAAATGAATTCGATTTAAAATTTAATGAGTCTAACTATATATTAGTTTATAGGCTTCAAAAAGATGATTACTTTGATAAGGTTGTAAATAATACATCGACTTTATTGGGGATGAATGTAAAAGTTATAACGCAGGAAGCATTTATTCCTTTTTTGAAAGGTGAAAAGTATAATGATTTGGGGCCTGAGGAATTTCTAAAGTTATTTTATAATTCTAAATTCGTTATCACGAACTCTTTCCATGGGGTTGCTTTTTCGTTGATTTTTCGGAAGAGGTTTCTGGTACCTAAGGCACCTCACGGGATGGTGAGAATATCCAGCCTCTTAAAGGATTTGAGTTTAGAAAGTCGTATAGTTGATAGAGAAAACTCGTCTATGCCAGTGATAGAGAAACTACAGTGCGATATCGACTTCTCTAATGTCTGGGAAGTAATTAATGCTATTAGAATGGATATAGTATTAGATATCGAAAAAAAAATATTGGATTGATGTTTTTCGCTTGTCTTTATAATCTAGATCCACATTTAAAAAATGTTCATAAACGGTTTATACTATGCCGCTTTACTTTGTTGTTTTTATATTTTTTATGATACACATTCAGTTCTTAGTCAGAAAGCTAATATTGGGAACTGATAGGGTTGATTTTTTTTACTTCTCCAACGTGTACCCATTTACAAATGAAATAGCAGTGAGGTCACTTGTCTATGTCCTCTTATGTGTGTTCGCGTTTTTCTTAGGATTTATTTTTTTTCGCAGGAATAATATTCGGAATGACTTTGTTTATGAACCTTATGATGCAGGAGTTATAAAACGGATTAGAGCTATCTCTACAGCTCTTTTGATGAGTCATGCCATTTTGACTATTTATATTATATTGGTTAGTGATGGAAGCTATGGATCAATCACGCAAATAAGAAAATCTTTTAGCTTTCTATACGAGCTTAGAATGATTCCCTTAGTTATGGTTTGTTTTATCATTCTAAATGTTAAACCTAGTGTTCTATTACGATATAAGAAAAATTATTTTTTTATATTTTCTATCCTTCTTTATTTAGCCGCATCTTGGTTTATTCAGGCAAGATCAATTATTTTTGAAATACTCGTCTGTTTTGCCTTTGCGTATTTTAGATGGTATGGTGACAGATTTAGATTTAGATATTTTGTTTATGTATTTATAATTTTGATGATACCAAATATTATGGTGATGTCTCGCCTAGATTTAGAGCGCTATAGCTTTTTTGAGCTGATGGTTGGTCTTTTTTCTTTTGAATATTCAGTAATATTTAATAATATACTGGCAGCATCATTTTTACGTACTGAAGACTTCGCTTGGGGAGTTACATTTATACCAAATTTAAGCTTAATCATACCCTCTCCTATTCGTGATTACTTCGGGATTGATTATGTTAATCTGGACTTGTATAGAAGTGTTGCTCAATTTGGAGGTGTATACGGCGGCGGCTTTTCTATGCTTGGTGAATTATATATAAATTTCGGTTGGTTGGGTGCTTTTTTTATGTTTTCTTTTGGGTGTATATATGGGAGGTTGACTGGAAAGGTAATGAACAATATTAAAGTTTCGTTGCTTTTATCTGGTACACCACTCTACTATTCTGCATTTGTTTTGGCAGTAAGAAATGATCTTGGCATATATTTTAAGTATTGTGTTCAGCTATTAGTGGTCACATTGATACTTGGTATGATTTTTCGCTCAAAAAATACAGCTAGGACAGAATGTTAATGCGGCTATTGCATGTTATATCCTCATTGAATCCAAGCGGTGGCGGGCCTGTTGAAGGTCTGAAGCAAATAGTTGCAGAGTATAAAAAGATATTTATAGAGGTTGAGATTTTATGTTGTGATCATCCTGAAAGCGTTTGGTTAGATGACGACAGTTTACCTGAAATACATGCAGTGGGGCCGTCTGTGTTATCTTATTGTTACTGCCCAAAAATGAAAAAATGGCTCGCTGATAACGTCAATCGGTTCGACGCTGTTATAGTGGAAGGAATATGGCAGTATCATTTGAGAGCTGTATATTTGTCTTGTGTTAAGGAAGATGTGCCCTATTTTGTATTTGTGCATGGAATGTTAGGTCCTTGGTTTAAAATAAACTATAAGTTAAAGCATTTAAAGAAATCTCTGTATTGGGTAACTGCTGAATATTGGCACTTGAGAAAAGCATCATTGCTTTTTTTTACGTGTGAAGAAGAAAAGAAACTTGCCCGTAATTCTTTTTTCCCATATGGTCTTGATGGGGTTGTTACAGGGTATGGAACTTCGTTATCAAAAAATATTGATGGGTTTGGTAGTGAGATATTACGTTGTCGTTTCCCTGTTATAGAAAATAAGCAGGTCATATTGTTTATGGGCAGGCTGCATCCGGTAAAAGGAGTCGATAATCTAATTGTTGCTTTTTCTAAGCTTGTTGATAATAGTAAAATGCATTTGTTTATAGCTGGGGGTGGGCAAGAAAATTATGTTGAAAAACTTAAAAGCTTATCTAGAAGACTAGGTATTAGTCAGTGTGTAACGTTTTCTGGCACTCTTTCGGGTGACGAAAAATGGGCCGCTTTTCGTTTGGCGGACGTGGTCTGTATACCGTCACATCATGAGAACTTTGGTGTGGTCGTGGCTGAAGCGCTTGCAGTTGGCACTCCTGTTCTTATAAGTAATAAAGTCAATATATGGCGCGAGGTGGAATGCAGCGGCGCTGGCTTTGTGGAAGATGACACCGTGGAGGGAACCGAGAAATTACTCCGTGAATGGCTTTCGACTTCTTCTGATAGGAAAAATGATATGAGAATAAATGCACATTCTTGCTTTATTAAAAACTTCAGAATTGATGCTGTAGTAAAATCGATTGTAAATAAAGTAAACGAATATAAATGATAATTCACGGTCAGAATTCTAAAACTTGTCCTTCTTTTTCATTAAGCAATAGAATACGACGGCAAATATGGAATATAGTCTGGTTCTTGCTGTTTCGGCCGAGTCCCAGGAGTGCTCATCTATGGCGATCACTATTGTTGAAGGCTTTCGGTGCGAAGGTGGGTAAAGAAGCTCATATATACTCAGGGGTTAAGGTGTGGGCGCCGTGGATGCTTCAGGTTGGGGATTATGTCGGCATCGGTGATGGCGTAACTATATATAATATGGATATGGTCATAGTAGGGGAATACGCCGTGATTTCTCAGGGAGCACACCTATGCGGTGGTTCTCATGACTATAATAGCCCTAATTTTCAACTTTACGCCAAACCAATAGTGATTGGTGCACATGCGTGGATCTGTACGGAAGCGTTTGTACTATTAGGTGTAGAAGTGGCTGAAGGTGTAGTAGTTGGCGCTCGATCTCTGCTCACTAAGAGTATCACTGAGCCCTGGACAGTGTATGCTGGACACCCTGCAAGGAAGATTGGAAATCGAGAAGTACATAAAGGAATATCGATATGAGTCTTGCGGTTATAATCCTGACGTATAATGAAGAAATACATATACAGCGTTCTATAGCGTCAGTAAAAAGTATTGCTGATCAGATTTTTGTAATTGATTCATTTTCATCTGATAGAACCGCTGAACTTGCCGAAGCTGCAGGGGCTAAAGTTCTACAAAACAACTTTATCAATCATGCGAAACAATTTCAGTGGGGGCTGGATAATGCTCAAATCAAAGCTGACTGGGTGATGAGGTTAGATGCTGATGAGATAATAGAACCTGATTTGCAGGAGGAAATTAATAATAAACTACCAAGCCTCCCCAGTAACGTAGTTGGTATAAATCTTAGACGAAAACATATATTTATGGGGCGTTGGGTGCGCTATGGAGGTCGCTACCCGCTAGTATTATTACGAATCTGGCGTAATGGCCAGGGTCGTATTGAAGACCGTTGGATGGATGAGCATATGGTAGTGTGGGGTGGTAAGACGATCACTTTAAAAGGTGGGTTTTCAGACTGTAATCTTAATGATATAACTTTCTTTACAAATAAACACAACAAGTACGCAACGCGCGAAGCAGTGGATGTTCTTAATCAGCGCTACAGACTTTTTATACGTGATAATTCACTATCCCGTGAAAGTACGTCATTTCAGGCCGCCGCAAAACGGTGGCTGAAAGAAAACGTATATAATAAGTTACCTTTTACGATAAGCGCATTACTCTATTTCATATGGCGCTATGTTTTTCAGTTGGGTTTTCTTGATGGTCGATCCGGACTTATTTATCACTTCCTTCAAGGCTACTGGTACCGGTTTCTAGTTGGTGCAAAAATTATGGAGATTGAAAGTGCCTTTTCAACTGTTGAAACCAACTCAGAGCGTATTAAATTGCTTGAGAGGATTACTGGGCTTTGCTTAGAAGAAACTGAAAAATGAAGCGAGCTATTTTAGGGCTGTAAGACTTGAACACTCTGTAATGGGCAAAAAATATTAATCTGGATGCATCATATTTATCAAATTGTATGGCTTTACAATTGATCGTGATTTTTTATGGCTGTATATCAACTTTGTTGAGCAGAGATTAAATATAATGCCTACTCTTGATAAAGCTTGAAATAAACTTCCACACTTCGAACCAAGGAATCCAAAAATGCAAAAGCGCGCCCTCATCACAGGTATCACGGGGCAAGACGGATCGTACCTGGCCGAACTCTTGTTGGAAAAAGGCTATGAAGTCCACGGCATCAAGCGTCGTGCATCATTATTTAACACTCAGCGTGTAGATCATATTTATCAGGACCCCCACGTTCATAACCAACATTTCATACTTCACTATGGTGATCTAACCGATTCGTCAAACCTGACCCGTATCCTTCAAGAGGTGCAACCCGATGAGGTTTACAACCTTGGAGCCCAGTCCCATGTAGCAGTGAGCTTCGAGTCGCCTGAGTACACCGCCGACGTTGATGCTATGGGTACATTGCGTTTGTTGGAGGCGATCAGGTTGTTGGGCCTGGAAAAGAAAACCCGCTTTTATCAGGCATCGACTTCTGAACTTTATGGCTTAGTACAGGAGATCCCGCAAAAGGAAACAACTCCATTTTACCCACGATCACCTTACGCAGTGGCTAAGCTGTATGCCTATTGGATTACCGTAAACTATCGCGAAGCTTACGGTATGTATGCGTGCAACGGCATACTTTTTAACCACGAGTCGCCAAGACGTGGAGAGACATTTGTCACACGGAAAATAACACGTGGTTTGGCCAATATTGCCCAGGGATTGGAGGCGTGTCTCTATATGGGCAATATGGATGCCTTGCGCGACTGGGGACATGCGAAAGACTACGTTCGCATGCAGTGGTTGATGTTACAGCAGGAGCAGCCGGAAGACTTTGTTATCGCGACTGGCGTCCAGTACTCGGTGCGTGAATTTATAACCTGGTCGGCGGCGGAGCTCGGTATCAGTTTGAGGTTTGAGGGCGAGGGTGTTGATGAGGTCGCGGTTGTTGACGCAATAGAAGGGGATCGCGCCCCTGCGCTCAATGATGGCGATGTTATCGTTCGTGTTGATCCACGTTATTTCAGACCAGCCGAGGTAGAAACACTGCTCGGCGACCCATCCAACGCAAAGGACAAGTTGGGCTGGGTTCCCGAAATCACTGTGCAGGAGATGTGCGCCGAGATGGTTCGGGAGGACCTTAAAATAGCTAAGCGTCATGCGTTGCTAAAGCAGCATGGGCATGATGTACCGGTTTCGGTTGAGAATTGAGATAAGCAGGGCGCACATTCATGCAACGTACTGTTTTTGTGGCCGGACATAGAGGGATGGTCGGTTCGGCCATTGTCCGCCAGCTCGAGGCCAAAGGTTATAGCCGTATCCTGACGGCTGCTCGGGAAGAACTTGATCTGTTAGATCAGGAAGCCGTCCAGCATTACTTCCGAGCCAACGAGATAGATCAAGTTTACCTAGCCGCCGCGAAAGTCGGGGGCATTCAAGCGAATAACGTCTACCCGGCACAGTTCATCTATGAAAACCTGATGATAGAGGCCAACATAGTACACGCCGCTCATATGAGTGGTGTGCAGAAGCTGCTGTTTTTGGGGTCTTCATGTATCTACCCCAAACACGCTGAACAGCCGATGCGGGAAGACGCGTTACTGACGGGAGTGTTGGAACCCACCAATGAACCCTATGCCATCGCCAAGATCGCCGGTATCAAGCTGTGTGAAAGTTATAACCGCCAATATGGCAGGGATTATCGCAGTGTGATGCCGACCAACCTGTATGGTCCCAACGATAACTTTCACCGGGAAAACAGTCATGTAATCCCCGCCATGATGCGTCGTTTCCATGAAGCGGTATTAGCTGGGCAGGATGAGGTTGTCATCTGGGGTACAGGCACCCCGATGCGCGAGTTCCTGCATGTGGACGATATGGCGGCAGCCTCCGTACATGTGATGGAGTTGGATGACGCTGTCTATCAGACCAATACCCAACCGATGCTATCTCATATTAATGTGGGTACAGGCGTCGATTGTACTATCCGTGAGTTAGCTGAAACATTGGCGAAAGTGACGGACTTTAAAGGTACGCTACGTTTCGACACCACTAAGCCGGATGGTACTCCCCGCAAGCTCATGGACGTGTCGCGCCTTGCTTCGCTTGGCTGGAAAGCGTCGATTGGCCTGGAGTCCGGTTTGCGCAGTACTTACGAGTGGTTCAAAACCCATGTTGATGATGCGCGGTTGGGTTGATGAAGATTCTGCTGTACGGCATCAACTACAGCCCGGAACTTACGGGTATTGGGAAATATTCTGGTGAGATGGCGCGCTGGCTGGTGCAGCAGGGGCACGAGGTGCAGGTAGTGACCGCACCTCCTTATTATCCAGAATGGAAAGTTGGCCCTGGATATTCGACCTGGCATTATCAAACGTTGATGGAAGAGGGCGTTCGCGTAACGCGTTGCCCACTCTACGTGCCGTCCAGACCCTCCTCATTTAAACGTGTGCTGCACTTGGCTAGTTTTGCTTTCAGTTCCCTGTTCCCTGTATTGGGCCAGTGGTGGTGGAAGCCGGATCTGGTGATTCAAGTAGTACCGACGCTGTTCTGCTCATTGCCAACCTTGCTGTTAGGGAAGCTCGCCGGAGCACAACGCGTGGTCCATATTCAGGACTACGAGGTTGATGCGCTCTTCGGATTGGCACTGGCGAAAGGCGGCCGTTTGAAAGGAATCGCCTTCGCTGTCGAGCGCTGGCTGCTGAACCGGTTTGATCGGGTTTCCACCATTTCGGAGGGGATGCTCAAGCGCGCCCGCCAGAAAGGGGTCGAGGAGAGTAAACTGCTGTTCTTCCCCAATTGGTCGGAGGTGTCCCGGTTTTGCGGTGTGGAGAAAGATGCCCCGCTGCTGAGAAACTTGGGTGTCGACCCGACGAAGCGAGTGGTGTTGTATTCGGGAAACATGGGGGAGAAACAGGGGCTTGAATCAGTCATCGAGGCGGCTCATAGACTACATAAACGGGATGACCTGCACTTCCTTATGGTGGGCGATGGTGCTGCAAAGCGACGCCTGATGGACCAGGCGAGTGACTTTGGGTTGGAGAACTTAACCTTTGCACCGCTTCAGCCATACGAACTCCTGCCATCCTTGCTAGCATCGGCGGATTGCCACTTGGTAGTGCAGAAGCGAGGTGCGGCGGATGCTGTACTCCCGTCCAAACTGACCAACATATTGGCCGTTGGGGGCAATGCCGTAATCACGGCAGATCCGGACACAACTTTGGGAATTCTTTGCGAAAAATATCCGGGGATAGCCCAGCGTATTGAGCCCGAGTCGGTTGATGCTTTGGTGTCTGGTATCGAACACTCGCTGTCCAAGCTCCGGCCAAACACAATTGCTGCCGATTACGCTCGCGATTATCTCGACAAGGATGTACTGCTCAGTCGTTTTGTTGCAGTGTTCAGTCCACAACCCTGTTCTGGACAAACTGAATATGTGGATCGACACGGAAACCTTTAAAACAGTTGTCTCCGTTACTCCTTTGGTTTCGATCGATTTGATAGTCGAGCGTGCTGATGGTTATATCCTCCTGGGGCAGAGGACAAACCGACCGGCTCAAGGCTTTTGGTTCGTACCTGGGGGCCGCATTCTCAAGAGCGAGATGCTGGATGACGCGTTCAGACGACTCACCCAAATCGAATTGGGTCTCGCATCTGAGCGAGAAGAGGCCCGCCTGTTGGGAGTGTATGAACATTTTTATCAAGACAGCGTGTTTGGGGACGATGCGGACTCACCTTCGACCCATTATGTGGTGCTCGGTTACCACCTGAAGCTGGATGCCGGTAAAGATCTGGAGCCTCCACACCAGCAACACAGCACCTATCGTTGGTGGCATCCAGATGAAATGCATGAAGATACACGTGTACATGAGAACAGCCGCGCCTATTTAGCGGCTCTCTGATAAAACTTTACAGGAATCAATTTTATGCTTTACCCCGTCATTATGGCTGGTGGCAACGGCTCTCGTCTTTGGCCGCTATCGCGCCAACTGAATCCCAAGCAGTTCTTGCCCTTGGCGGATGCAACTCTCACCATGCTGCAGGCAACGCTGGATCGGCTTTCCGGTTTGGAAACTGCGCTACCTAGCCTTATCTGTAACGAACAGCACCGCTTTCTGGCGGCCGAGCAATTACGGCAGATGGGGATGGAGCAGGCCAATATCCTGCTGGAGCCGGTTGGACGTAATACCGCTCCTGCTATCGCGCTGGCCGCACTGCAGGCGGTGGAGAACGCGGATGATCCAGTACTGCTGGTGCTGGCTGCCGACCATCTGATCCGCGATGTTGACGCCTTTCACCGCAGTATTGAGGTGGCGCTGCCCCAGGCTCGGGCGGGCAAGCTGGTCACCTTTGGCATAGTGCCCACCCATGCGGAAACCGGCTACGGCTATATCGAGCAGGGTGATGCGCTGTCGGACGGCGGTTTTGCGGTCAGTCGCTTCGTCGAAAAACCGGATGAAACAACCGCACAGGAGTACCTGGAAAGCGGTCGCTACCTGTGGAACAGCGGCATGTTCATGTTCAAAGCCAGCCGTTACCTAGAGGAGCTGGGCCGCTACCGCTCTGACATTCTCGATGCCTGTCGCGCATCACTGGTTAATGCCAGTCAGGATATGACCTTTACCCGTGTGGATGCCGAAGCCTTCGCCGCCTGCCCGGATGACTCCATTGATTATGCCGTGATGGAGCAGACGGATGATGCGGTGGTGGTGCCGCTGGATGCTGGCTGGAGTGATATCGGCGCCTGGTCGGCGCTGTGGGATGTCAGCGACAAGGATGTGGATGGCAATGTGGTGAAAGGCGATGTTCTGAACCACTCCTCACGCAACAGTTACATCCATGCCGATAGCCGCCTGGTGGCCACAGTGGGTGTCGATGACCTGGTTATCGTTGAGACCAAGGATGCGGTGCTGGTCGCGCACAGGGACCGGGTACAGGATGTGAAGAAGGTGGTCGAACGGCTCAAGGCTGAAGGGCGCAGCGAACACCTGAACCACCGTGAGGTGTACCGTCCTTGGGGTGTCTACGACTCCATCGACAACGGGCAGCGCTACCAGGTCAAGCGCATCACCGTAAAACCCGGCGCGAAGCTGTCGGTGCAGAAACATCACCACCGTGCCGAACATTGGATCGTGGTCAGCGGTACCGCCAAGGTGACCAATGGCGATAAAACCTACCTGGTGACGGAAAACCAGTCTACCTATATCCCGGTCGGTCAGGTGCACGCGCTGGAGAATCCCGGCGTCATTCCGCTGGAGCTTATCGAGGTGCAATCCGGCTCCTATCTGGGAGAGGATGATATCGTGCGCCTTGAAGATAAATATGGCAGGACCTGAGTACGCGGAGCCTCGTGCCTGTGGAAATTGACGCCATCCTGACCCTCTGTACCGTAGGTTCAGTGCTCATTGCGCTGGCGCTCACCAGCATACCGGCTGACCTGATCCTGATGGCCGCACTGGCGTTTCTGGCCATTAGCGGCATTTTGACGCCGGCAGAAGCGTTGGTCGGCTTTTCCAACAGTGGCGTGATCACGATCGCGACCCTCTATGTGGTCGCCGCCGGACTGAAGGAAACCGGCGCAGTGCAGTGGGTCGCATCTCGCTTGCTGGGCCAGCCACAGTCGGTGCGCGGTGCGCTCGGGCGAATGCTGCTGCCAACCGGTGTTCTCAGCGCCTTTATGAACAACACCACCGTGGTGGCGATGTTTATCCCCGCTATTCAGGAGTGGGCACAACGGTTGCGTATACCGGCATCGAAACTGCTGCTTCCACTCAGTTTTGCCACCATTCTGGGCGGTACCTGCACGCTGATCGGTACCAGTACCAACCTGGTTGTTGATGGCTTGCTGCAAGCCGAAACCGGTGTGCACCTTGGCTTGTTTGAGTTGGCATGGCTGGGGGTACCGCTGCTGCTGGTGGGGTTGTGCTTTATGTTCCTGTTTGCCGACAGCCTGTTGCCCGCAAGAGGTGGTGTGGAGGAGCAGTTGGAGCAGGTGCGTGAATATGGTGTTGAGGTTGAGGTCGAATCAACCGGTCCTCTTGTCGGTAAAACGATTGCCCAGGCAGGGCTGCGCAGTCTGAGCTACGGCTACCTGGCGGAGATTGACCGTCAGGGGCGATTGATCACAGCGGCGGAACCGGACCGCACGTTGAATGCTGGCGATAAGCTCTATTTTATCGGCGCGCCGGAGTGTGCTAGCGAGTTGCGACGCATACAGGGATTGAAGCCTGCCAATGGCAGCATTCATAAGATGGATGTGGCCAATCACCAGCGCTGTATCGTTGAGGTGGTACTGGGGCCGGAGTTCCCCGCGCTGAACAGCAGCGTGCGCGAGTCGCGTTTCCGTACCCGGTTCAACGCGGTGATCCTGTCGGTGTCCCGTGAGGGAAACCGGATTCCCGGCAAGCTCGGCGATATACGGTTGAAGGTCGGCGATACGCTGTTGCTGGAAGCCAGTCATCAGTTTGTCGAGCAGTACCGCTTCCGCCGCGACTTCCTGTTGGTCAGTGCGCTGAACGACTCGACTCCCCCCGATTTTGGTAAGGCGCCCTTAGCCCTGGCGATATTGCTGGCGATGGTTGTGGCCAGTGCTGTCGGGCTATTGCCGATCATGGAGTCGGCATTCCTGGCCGCCGGTGCCATGATCGGCAGTCGCTGTGTGACGGCGGGGAAGGCACGCCGTTATATCGATTTGCCGGTATTGGTGGTGATCGCCGCGTCCTTTGCCCTCGGGAATGCGATGACGCTGACCGGTGCGGCCTCATCCATTGCCGGAGCGCTGGTGTTCAGTGACGCACTCTCGCCCTGGTTGGCGTTGGCCATGATCTATCTGCTGACCGCTACCTTTACCGAGCTGATCACCAATAACGCGGCGGCGGTGTTGATGTTCCCCATTGCCATCGCCGTATCCGAGCAGCTGGGTGTGAGCTTCATGCCGTTTGTGATCGCGGTGATGTTCGCCGCGTCCGCCAGCTTTATCTCGCCACTGGGCTACCAGACCAACCTGATGGTGTATGGCCCCGGACGGTATCGGTTTGGGGATTACCTTAAGATCGGCATACCGATGAGTCTGGTGGTTGGTAGCCTGTCGGTAGGATTGATTCCTTTTATTTGGGCTTTTTGATGGTAAGGGGACAGGCCGTGCCAGAGGTGGTTGTGTTGTTAAAGCTGGGAAGGGGAGGGCCGAATGAAGCAACTGATCGCTGGTAAGCCATATCTCTACCGGCAACTGCCTTTCTGGTCCGCGCTGGCGGCGTTACTGTATGGCCTGTTGCGGCCGCAGTCGCCACCGGACCTGTTCTACCAATCCGATAAATGGCTGCACCTGATGGCGTTCGCGGTATTGGCGATCTGTGCCCATATCGCCTTTCGGGTGCTGCCCACAGGGCTGCTGTGGGGTGTACTGCTGTTAACCGCTCCCGGCCTGGAGCTATTACAGCACCTGGTACAGCCCTACAGGACATTCAGTGCGCTCGATGCCCTGGCTAACCTAAGCGGTGTGCTCCTGGGCGGGGCGGCGTGGTGGCTATACACGCGCCGTTAACTATCGCGAGCGCGGGCCTTGCGGTGGTGACCGGCCAGCACCGCAATGGCTGCTGCCGTGACGAAAGTCGCTGCATTGGCCGGAATCTGCAGGTTAAAATCGGTGGCCGAGTGGATCAGTATCCCCAGCATGGCCATTGAGGCGCCAAATCCTACTCCGCTGCGATACCAGGACTCCCGATTCCAGAGTGCCTTCAGCGCCTGGCGTAACGCGCCGATGACAAACAAGCCAAGGATGAGCCAGCCGATCACGCCGTACTCGATGGCGAACTGCAGATAGTCGTTATGGGCGTAGTCGAAGTACAGCGGGATATCCGGGCCGGGGTATGACTGGAAACTTGCATCGAAACTGCCGGCACCGAAACCGGTGATCGGTCGGTCGGTGAACTGCTGCCAGGCGTATTGGAACACGTCGAGCCTGAGCTCGTTTTTGCCTGCGACGATTTGACCCTCTTCGACCACGTTCTCCACCCGGGTGTTGATCAGTCGATCCTTCAGGCGGTCGAGGCCGAAGAACTGGCTGATCACCAGCACGTCGATCAGCACCAGGCTGGCCAGGATCAGGCTGTTGCGTACACGGTGCTCCTTGTTCAGCAGCACGAACAGGCCGCCGATGACCAGAAGCGAGGCGAAAAAGGCCGTGTTGCCCATGCGTGAGCGTGTCATCACCAGGGCGATAACCATGATCACCAGGGCCAGACGCAGCCGGGCCTTCGGGCCCATCAGCATCTCCAGTAGGTTGCGCCAACGCAAGGGCGCGCCGTCGCGCAGTGCCATCAGCAGTCCAATCCCCAGGCCCAGTGTCATCACCAGATAGCCGGCCAGGTGGTTGCGGTTCACGTAGGTACCGGTGGCCACGCCGTGGTAGTGCTGTTTGGGCTCGAACAGCAGCCATTCCAGGCCGGACAGCGTCATCAGGGTGCCATGGAACGCCTGTAGGGTGCCGCTGACTACCAGCACGCTGATCAGCAGGGTCAGCCGCTTGCGGGTATGGAACAGGCCGACCACCAGGATAAACAGAAAGCTGTAGCCAAGCCCCAGCATCAGGTTCTGCAGGGTGGTGCCGGCGTCGGTTGTAATGCCGAGCCCCCACTGCAGCGCGACCCAGGCTTGGGTAGCCAGCAGCAGAACAAACAGGGGGATTGCAGGCTTCAGCGCGCGGTTGTGTGTGGTGGATTTGTTCAACTGCATTGCTGCCCAGAGGCCGGTGAGCAGGGTGATGATGACGCAGAACAGTGCCTTCGCCCAGTCGCTGTTGCTGCCGATCGGTAACGGAAGCCAGACCAGCAGCGCCAGGGTGAAAAAGATCAGGGCTGATTCAAGTGAAGAGCGTGCCTGGCTCATGTAATTAACTGCTCCCTGGTTTTTATTCTGGGTTAAACGTTTGGCTGCCGGGGCCGACCTTTATAGTTAGCCCGCCTGGTTCGCGGAGAACAAGATGACGCGCAGGCGGCATAAAAATTGGCTAGTTGGCTGGCCATTTAATCAACAAGCCCATAAAATCAGCGGATTATACGTTTTATGGTGCTGGCGTTGCACCGCAAAAAGGACAATTAGGGACAATCGGGCTGAAGGTGGCCCGGTATACCGGACATCAAACTTCAGGGGAACGAACAATGCGCAGGACAATTACCGCAATCTCACTCTCATTGGCTATGGCTTCCGGCCCAGTGCTGGCGCAAGACGCAGGCGCTAGCGGAGGCGGCGCCGCAATTCAGACTGGCGGCGGTGCAGGTGCAGGTGCAGGCGGTGCTGGTGCAGGAGCAGGCGGTGCTGGTGCTGGTGCAGGAGCAGGCGGTGCTGGTGCTGGTGCAGGAGCGGGTGGAGCTGGCGCAGGAGCAGGAGCTGCCGGTGCTGCTGCAGGTGCAGGGATCGGCGTAGGCGCGGTCGCGGCAGGCGTTGCTGCAGCTGCTGCCGTTGGAGCTGCAGTCGCGGCTGCTAGCGATGATAATGAAACAACCACTACTACGTCCACCAATGGCGCATCAGCCCCTAAAGCCGTTACCGACCTGGAAGCGGCGATCAAAGCCGATCCTCAGAATGCCGTAGCGCTGGTTGAAGCGGCTGTCGAGGCTAACCCCGAACTGGCCGGTCAGCTGGTGGCCGCTGCGATCAAGGTAGCGCCTGCATCACTGGCTAGCGACATTGCGGTGGCGGCTGCGCAAAAGGCGCCTCAGCAGGCCGCGGCGATAAAGGCCGCAGTATCGCAGGTTGTGTCCGCCGAGGTGGCGACGACCATCAACTCGAGCGTAGATACTGCCGTCGCGACAGTTTCCAATGACGGCGGCGATTCATCAAATGGCGATACCACTACCGTGACCACGACGAATACGCCTGCGGGTAATGGTGGTAATGGATCCAGTGCCAGCCCGGCCACTTGATCATCGTTATCGATTGCGCTCCCGACAAAGGGGAGCGCCTGCGACCTGAATGGAACTGTAGAGAAAGGGCTTTCCGCCATGCGTAAGAATTTTGCACTGAACACCCTGAGCGTCGCCGTACTGTTGGCCGCCAGCGGCAATGTACTGGCCATCGAAGCGGCGTCGATCGATCTGGGAGGCGTTCAGTTTACACCGACTCTCGAAGTTTCCGAGCGTTACGACGACAACTTCCGTGAAGTCGGTACCGATGAAGACTCCTCCTGGATCACCAGCATCAGCCCGACCTTCGTGCTGGCGGCCAAGGATCGGGTGAACCTGTACTCGCTGACCTATGCGTTGAACAGTGAGACCTACCACTCTTTTCGTAATGATGACAATGTTGACCATCATCTGGATCTGGATGCGCACATGGAGTTCAGCTCCCGCAGCCGTCTGGATCTGAATGCAGGCTATGACCGGGTTGAGCAGACAGCCGATACTGAAACAGAGGGTGTTAACGACAAGTACCACACCTACAATATCGGCGGTGTGTACGGTTACGGCGCCAAGTCCGCCACCATGCAGCTTGATTTCGGCGCCAACCATGAATGGAAGCGCTATGACAACGAAGGTGGGGTGAACGACGACCAGGAGCGCGATACCACCAGTCTGTCGGCGACCGCCTACTACCGTGTGGCACCAAAGACCCGTGCCCTGGCCGAAGTGCGCTACAGCGACTACGACTATGTCCTGAACAGCTCGACCCTGGACAGCGACGCCATGGCCTACCTTCTGGGTGTGACCTGGGAAGCGACCGCCAAGACCAGTGGTACCGCCAAGTTTGGTTGGGGTACCAAGGAGTTTGATGATGCCTCCAAGGACGATGCTGACAAGACCATGTGGGAAGTGGGTGTCACCTGGGAACCGCGCACCTACTCCGCTTTCACGCTGGAAACCAATCGCTATGTGGCGGAGGGCTCCGAAGGTGCCGAGAACTATATCGACACTACCAGCACCAGCGTGAACTGGAACCATCAGTGGTCCTCCTTTGTCTCCTCCGATCTCAACTATGCCTTCATCAATGAAGACTATGAGAACGATCGTGAAGACGACACCAACCGCATTGGTGCTGGGCTGACCTATGAGCTGCGTCGCTGGATGAGCGTCGGTGTTGGCTACCAGTATAAGGATGTGGATTCCAACGTGTCAGGCGAGTCTTACGACCGCAACCAGTATCAGGTTACTCTGACCATGGGACTCTAATCGCAGCCATATCGGTTGCCGATGGAAAGGGGGGGGCATGTCCCCCCTTTTTGCCGTAAAGATGTTTGAGGCAAAGCTACAATGATTCAGCGTGCTGTGACGCGATTTCTACTCCTTCTCTCTCTTGTTCTCTGCTCCGTAACCGGCTGGGCGGCCGGCGATGCCCAGTATCGTCTGGGCTCCGGCGATGTGATCAGCATCAACGTGTTCGGTGAAGAGGATCTCAGCTTCGAGCAGATCCGCATGACCGATGCGGGCACCTTCTCCTACCCCTTCCTGGGTGAGGTTCGAGCATTGGGGCTGACGGCTGCCGAGGTTGAGCAGCGCATTATCAAGGGGCTGAAAGGTGACTACCTGATCGACCCGAAGGTATCGGTGAGTATCCTGGAATACCGCGATTTCTTCGTTAACGGTGAGGTCAAGGAGCCGGGAGGTTATCCGTTCAAGCCGGGCCTGACGCTACGCAAGGCGGTGGCCCTGGCCGGTGGTTTTACCGAGCGCGCGTCGAAAAGCAAGATGTCGATCATTCGTGAGCAGGGCAGTGATAAGCGCACTTTCAATGCGGATCTGGATACCCGAGTCTTGCCGGGCGACATCATCACAATTGAGCAGAGCTTCTTCTGATTATGGAAACAGGTTTCAATCAACAGGAACGCGCGTCACTGGCTCAACGTATAGCCGATGATGAGATCGACCTGCTGCAGCTGTGGCAGACCATCTGGCGCCGTAAGTGGAGCATCATCACGCTGACGCTGGTGGTGGTGATGCTGGCGGCGCTGGTGGTGCTGAGCATCACGCCGATCTACAAGGGTGTCTCGACGCTACTGATCGAGCAGAAGGCGGCCAAGGCGGTATCGATCGAGGATATCTACGGACTCGAGGGCGGCAGCAACGAGTATTTGCAGACCCAGTTTGAGTTGTTGAAATCACGTCAGTTGGCCGAGCGCGTGGTGCGCGAGTTGAACCTGACCACTCACCCCGAGCTGGATCCCCGTCAGCAGCCAGAACCGCTGATCGATATTCGGGGGATGCTCAAATCCTTCGATATCCGCAAGTGGCTGCCGATCGCCACGCCGCTGGATTTCGAGGCCTCGGAGGAGTTGACCGAGGCGCAGATCTTCGACCAGGTGGTGCTGGCTTTCATCGAGCGCACCACGATTTCCCCGGTAATAAAGACCCAGCTGGTCAAGGTCGAGATCGAGATGGCCGATGCCCGGTTGGCCGCACAGGCAGCCAATGCCCTGGCCAACGCCTATATTGAAAGCCAGCTGGAAGCCAAGCTGGACATGACCCAGACGGCGACCAACTGGATGAACGAGCGCTTGTCGTCGCTGAAAACCAAACTGCAGGAGTCCGAGCGCAATTTGCAGGCGTTCCGAGAGGCGGAAAACCTGGTTGATCTTGAAGGGGTGACCACGGTTGCCGGCGGCGAGCTGTCGCAGACCGGTGATCGCCTGATCGACGCCCGTCGCAGTCGCGCCGAGGCGGAAAGCCAGTATCGTCAGGTCGCCTCAATGAAAAACGGTGGCTGGGAGCGTTTGGCGACCGTGCCCGCCGTGCTGAGCAACCCGCTGGTGCAGCAGTTCAAGGCGGAGGAGGGACGCGCCCGCTCCAGGGTGCAGGAGCTATCCCGCCGCTATGGCCCCAAACATCCGAAGATGATCTCGGCCAATACCGAACTGAACGCCTCCAGTGCGAACCTGCGCTCGCAGGTAGAGCAGGTGGTGGCGTCCATCGAGCGTGAATACCAGCTGGCCACGGCCAATGAACGCTCGCTGCAGAGCTCGTTCAACCAGAACAAGGAGCAGATCCAGGATATCAAGCGCAAGGAGTTCAAGCTGCGCGAACTGCAGCGCGAGGTGGAGGCCAACCGCTCGCTGTACGATACCTTTATGACCCGGTTGAAGGAGACCTCGGCCACCTCCGACTTCGAGTCGGTCAACGCCCGTATCGTTGATCGTGCCGTGGTGCCTGAGATCCCGGTCAAGCCGAAGAAGTCGCTGATCGTTGCCATCGCCGGGCTGCTGGCGATGATGGCCGGTGTTGGCATGGCGCTGCTGCTCGACTTCCTCAACAACACCTTCAAGAGCACCGAGGATGTCGAGAACAAGCTCAACCTGCCGGTGCTCGGTATCCTGCCCCTGCTCAAGGGCAGGCAGCGTAACGATGTGGCGCGCATGGTGCTGAACGATGGCGACAAGGCGTTCACCGAGTCGATCCGTACCATCCGTACCGGTGTCGTGCTGTCCGGTCTGGACAATCCGCACAAGGTACTGGTGGTGACCTCGTCGATTCCGGGCGAGGGCAAGAGCTCAGTGTCGGCCAACCTGGCCTTCGCAATGGCGCAGATGGAGAGGGTGTTGCTGATCGATGCCGATATGCGCCGCCCCACCGTCGCCAAGAACTTCGAATTCCCGGTGGGCACGCCGGGGCTGGCCAACCTGGTAGCCGGTACCGCCAAGCTCGAAGAGTGCATCAAGTCGGTGGAAGGCAACCTGGATATCATCTCTGCCGGTACGGTGCCGCCCAACCCGCTTGAGTTGCTATCCTCCCAGCGCTTTGCCAAGGCGCTTCAGGTGCTGGAGAGCCGCTACGACCGCATTATCATCGACTCGCCGCCGACCCAGGCGGTCAGTGACGCGCTGGTATTGTCCACCTATGCCAACGCACTGATCTATGTGATCAAGTCCGAGTCGACTGCCATACCGCTGGCGAAACGCGGCGTCGGCCAGCTGCTGCAGAACAACGCGCCGGTGACCGGTGTGGTGCTGAACCAGGTCGATATCAAAAAAGCCAAGAAGCACGGCTACAGCTACGGCGGTTACTACGACTACTACGGCTACAGCGATTCGGCCAAGGAGGCGTAACCAGGATGGGGATGGTAGACCTGCACAACCATCTTCTGCCCGGCATCGACGACGGCGCGGAAGACCTGAGCAAGGCGCTTGAACTGGCGCGTATTGCCGTCGACGACGGCATTACGCATCTGGTCTGCACACCCCACATCCACCCCGGCCGCTACGAAAACTCGCCGGCCACCATCGACCCCGCTCTGGAGCAGTTCCGCAAGGGGCTGCAGGAGCAGGGGATTGCGCTAAAGGTGTCCGCCGCCGCCGAAGTGCGTTTCGGGCTTGAGCTGATGGAGGGTATCGCCCGCCAGGCGGTACCTTTCCTCGGTGAGTGGCAGGGGAGCAAGGTATTGCTGCTGGAGTTTCCCCATGGCGAGATCCCGTTCGGTGCCGAGCGTCTGACCCAGTGGCTGATCGATCGCAAGGTGCTGCCGATGATTGCACACCCGGAGCGAAACAAGGCGGCAATGAAAACCCCCTCCAAACTGAAGCCGTTTATCGCCCAGGGTTGTCTGCTGCAGGTGACGGCGGCGTCGGTTGCCGGTGGCTTCGGCGAGTCCGCCCAGCAGTTGGCGTATCAGCTGTTGGTCGATGGCAGGGTTACCATACTGGCCACCGATGCCCACAACACCGAGCACCGTCCACCAAGATTGCGAGAGGGCGTTCAGGCCGCTGCAGCGCTGATTGGCGATAAAAAGGCCGCCGAGCTGGTGACCCGCAACCCCTGGTCCATCGCACAGGGACATTTCAGCTGATGTCATCGAGTCGCTCTGCTGTGGAACTGCCTTGGCGCAAACCTGTCTGCGTCCTGTTGCTTCTGCTGTGCCTGCCGATGCTCTATCTGTCGCTGGCCTCGTTTCTGTCGGGAGTTTCCTCCTCTCAGGCCGAGATGTTCGTGAGTCACTGGAGCGACAAGCGGGAGCAGCCCTCAGAACCTGCCTGGCAAGCAGCCAGGAGCGCTGCCGAGCGTGCCGTGAGCCTGGTTCCGGGGACAAACGGCGACTATTGGGATCGCTTGGGACGTGTCTACGAGTGGCGATATATCGCACAGCCGTTCGGTGCCGAAACTGCCGAGGCAAGTCGCCAGCGGGCGCTGGAGGGATATCGGGCGTCGGTAAAGGCGCGGCCGCTGTGGCCCCATACCTGGATGCAGCTGGCGTTTATTAAGCTGCGCTTGCTTCAATTCGACGATGAGTTCGACCGGGCGCTGGCGCAAGCTTCCGAGCTCGGTCCCTGGCGCATGAACGTGCAGGCACAACTGGCCGAGATCGGTATGATCGCCTGGCCGCAGCTGAGCTCTGAGCAGAAAGCCGCAACCTGGGAATCGCTTGAGCGCACCCTGCGCTACTCGCTTTCACGTGCCCGCCCGCTGCAGGATCTCGCCAAGCGCGCCGGTCTGTACAACGAGCTTTGCGCCGCTGTCGATCCGGCGCTGCTGGCTCAGCGCAAGTGGTGTAACGGCGTTATCTAACGCCTGCTTCCCTCTGAGCTACCCCTATGAGATCGAGCTTACGCCTGGAGTATTTCTCTAGAGGTCTGTCTATCTGCTGTGAATGGGATCATTGAACCACTACAGTTGTTCGGCAGCCTCATTACCCGGTAATCCACCCGAACTGGCGTAGTTTGTTCTGGTCATATGTTTTTTAAGGTATTGTAAAAACATGTTACTAGATCCTACTCATCCGGTGAAAAACAGACAGGTCGATAAAACCTCCTCAACTGTCTCGACGTTAGACGACCTCGCCACAAGAGCCAGCTACTCGCTTATGGATACTCTAACCTGTGATCCTGAGGCGACAGACGATGGTGTTGATCAAGCACCACGACAAGTCTTTAGCGGGCACTATGTTCCCGTTCAACCCACGCCGATCGATGATCCTGAGTACGTTGCACACAGTAAAGATCTCTTCCACGAACTAGGTCTTGCTGACAGCATGGCGGAATCAGAGGGTTTCGTACGGATGTTTAGCGGAGACCTTTCGCAGGTCCCGGCGCCACTGCGCAAGGTGGGTTGGGCGACCGGCTATGCGCTTTCCATCTATGGCACGGAATACTATCAGCAGTGCCCGTTTCAGACGGGTAACGGCTATGGCGATGGTCGTGCCATTTCCGTTCTTGAGGCCGTCATCAATGACCGACGCTGGGAAATGCAGCTCAAAGGCGGCGGTCGCACGCCCTATTGCCGCGGCGCGGATGGTCGCGCGGTTTTGCGGTCGAGCGTCCGGGAGTTCCTGGCTCAGGAGTACATGTACGCACTGGGTGTGCCGACGACACGCTCATTGAGTTTATACGTATCGAAAACAGAGAAGGTCCAGCGTCCCTGGTACTCTGAGGGTTCTACATCACTAGATCCCGACAGGCTCGTGGAGGAACCCGTTGCGATCTCGACCCGCGTTGCATCGTCGTTTCTCCGGGTTGGCCAGATCGAGCTCTTTGGGCGCCGTGCCCGTAAAAGGGAACACCCCTCGGCGCTGAAGGAACTCGAACAGATCGTTTTGCATTTAATCGATCGTGAGTATGCCGAAGCCATCGACAGCCAACTCGGCATAGCCGAGAAAGCCGTTTTACTCGCACGTGAGTTTCGTGGTCGCTTGACTTCGCTGGTGGCGAATTGGATCCGTGTCGGCTACTGCCAGGGCAATTTCAACAGTGATAATTGCGCTGCCGGCGGCTTCACGCTGGATTATGGTCCGTTCGGGTTCTGTGACGCATTTGACCCATATTTCCAACCATGGACCGGCGGTGGGCGACACTTCGCATTCTGGAATCAGCCTGCGGCAGCGGAGCGTAATTTCGCAATGTTTTGTGCGGCGTTGCAGCCGCTTTTGGCTTCAGATAAGGAGGCATCGCAACAGCTGGACGACATTCGCAGTGGTTTTGTGGCAGTCATGCAAAAGGAACTGGAAGCGATGTGGTCCGCAAAGCTTGGACTTGATCGGTTTGACGCATCGTTGTTCGGTGAACTCGCGCAACTCATGGTGCAAACGCCCGTCGACTACACGATCTTCTTCCGCGAACTCTCATCGGTTCCTGATGACATAAAACCACTTAAAAAAAGCTTCTACAGAGATCCGGATGAAGAAATGGACAAGCGTTGGTCCGAGTGGCTGGTTAAATGGAAATCGCTCATGCTCAACCGAAGCGATGCAAATAACGATCAGGTCCGATTGATCGACGATGTTTCCAAGCAAATGAAATCTGTTAATCCTAAATACTGTTTGCGAGAGTGGTTGCTTGCACCCGCTTATCAGCGTGCGGCCAAGGGGGATTACGATTCAATAAGAGAGCTACAGGTAGTGATGACCCAGCCTTACGCTGAGCAGTCGAAGGCGGTGGAAGATAAATACTATCGATTGAAGCCGCAGGAGTACTGCAATCTTGGTGGCGTGTCGCACATGAGCTGTTCTTCTTAATTCTTTGAACTGGTCTGCGCAGCTTTCGGTATCAATCGTTCTTGTTTCTATAGCTACGGGCAGTGGCGGGCAGGCAACCTGGTCCCCATGCATACAAACAGCGCTTTCCTCTAGGGCCGATGCAGCCTTAGTTGTGAAGGCATTGGATATGGTCTATGAGCGATGCAGGAAGCCGCAAAAGGTTTTGTTGAAAAGAGTGGTGGGCCCAGCAGGACTTGAACCTGCGACCAACGGATTATGAGTCCGCTGCTCTGACCAACTGAGCTATAGGCCCTAAGAGGAGCGCCAATGATACCGGGGCGGTAACATTGGCGCAATAGTTTGAATTGGAAGGCTTTTACCCGGCTTCCTATTCTGTTTTTTACTCGTCTTACTCGTCGAGGAAGCTGCGCAGATGATCCGAGCGGCTCGGGTGACGCAGCTTGCGCAGGGCCTTGGCTTCGATCTGACGGATACGCTCACGGGTCACGTCAAACTGCTTACCGACCTCTTCCAGTGTGTGGTCGGTGTTCATGTCGATACCGAAGCGCATGCGCAGAACCTTGGCTTCACGAGCGGTAAGGCCGGCCAGTACCTCTTTGGTCGCCTCACGCAGACCTTCACCGGTAGCGGTGTCGATCGGCGAGGAGAGGGTGGTGTCCTCGATAAAATCGCCCAGGCTCGAGTCTTCGTCGTCGCCGATCGGGGTTTCCATCGAGATCGGTTCCTTGGCGATCTTCAATACTTTGCGGATCTTGTCTTCCGGCATATCCATGCGCTCGGCCAGCTCTTCCGGCAGCGGTTCGCGGCCCATCTCCTGCAGCATCTGGCGGGAGATACGGTTGAGCTTGTTGATCGTCTCGATCATATGCACCGGAATACGGATGGTGCGCGCCTGGTCGGCGATGGAGCGGGTAATCGCCTGACGAATCCACCAGGTGGCATACGTTGAGAACTTGTAGCCACGACGGTATTCAAACTTGTCCACCGCCTTCATCAGACCGATGTTGCCCTCCTGAATCAGATCCAGGAACTGCAGGCCGCGGTTGGTGTATTTCTTGGCGATGGAGATAACCAGACGCAGGTTGGCCTCGACCATCTCTTTCTTGGCGCGACGTGCACGGGCCTCACCGATCGACATGCGACGGTTGACCTCTTTGATGTCGGACAGCGAGATGCCCACTTCCTCTTCGATCTGGATCAGGCGGCGCTGGGCACGCTTGAGATCGCCGAGGTTGTCTTCGATGTAGGGTGCATATCCGGCGCCGGAAGCGACCAGGTCATCGAACCAGCCGGCGTTGGTTTCATTGCCGGGGAACTTCTGGATGAAGTCCTTGCGCGGCATGTGGGCGCGCTGGGTGCAGATGCGCATGATAGTGCGCTCCTGCTGGCGAATACGGTCGATGTAGTCGCGTACGCGCTCGACCAGCAGTTCGTAGTAGCGCGGTGACAGCTTGATCGGAGAGAAGGCCAGGCCAAGCGTCTCCTGAGCGTCGGATACGGCTTTCCGATCACCGCCCTGAAGAAGCGTGGCGCTTAGCTGTTCGAATGCCTCACGCAGCAGGCCGAAGCGAACACGGGCTTCTTCCGGGTCCGGGCCACGATCCTTCTCGTCGCTATCGGAGTCACTGCTGTCGCCATTTTCGTCCTCGTCTTCATCCTCGTCCTCGTCTTCATCCGAGTCGTCGTCTTCATCGAGGTCGATAGGTGCGTCGCTCTCCTCTGCCGGCGCTTCGGAGTCTGGATCGATATAACCGCTGAAGATGTCGCTGAGGCGACCCTCCTCCTGCAGTACGGTGGCGTACGCATCGAGAATGGTGTCCACGCTGCCCGGGAACTGTGCCAGGGCCATCATCACTTCGCGGATACCCTCTTCGATCCGCTTGGCAATATCGATCTCGCCTTCGCGCGTCAGCAGCTCGACGGTACCCATTTCGCGCATGTACATGCGCACCGGGTCGGTCGTGCGGCCGGCATCGGACTCAACAGCGGCCAGTGCGGCGACGGCGTCGTCGTCCGTCTCTTCGCTGGAGTCGCCATCGGTCATCAGCAGGGTTTCTGCGTCAGGTGCTTCTTCCGACACGGAGATACCCATGTCGTTGATCATTCGGATAATGTCTTCGACCTGATCCGGATCGGCGATATCTTCAGGCAGGTGATCGTTCACCTCAGCGTAGGTGAGGTATCCCTGCTCCTTGCCGCGGGCGATCAGTTCTTTTAAACGTGACTGCTGCTGTTGGGAGTTATCCGACATAGAACCCCTGTGAAGAGTGAATGCTGAGAGATGACTGGTGGCAGTGTAGAATCAAGCGCGACATTATAGCGTTTTTGCCCGACTGTGGCCAGTTGATCTGTAGAAGTTGTTCATATTGATAGGTGAATAATAGAACAGTTTCACCAGATTGCAGCTGCTCTTCCTGTTTGGTGTCGTCGCCGGGATTTTGGTCGTCGCGAACGGCTCTAGCGATTGGCCGAGTTGATCAGCAGTGTATTCAGTTGCTGCATCTCTTCTGTCGTTAGCGGGCACTGTTGCTTTTTCTTCATCAGCTCGTCGATGCGGGCTTCCGAGTGGCGGCTGAGCAGACGTTGCATGGTCTCGCCGAGTAGCTTGCCGGCGTCCACGTCGCCCAGTACCGGGTCCAGGTGGGCGATTTCGTTAAGCAGCATCAGTTGCGCCTGGCGGTCAGAATCCTGCTGCCAGTCGACCACCAGTGTGCCCAGCGACGCGTCCGGCGTGCGTTGCAGGTAGTCCAGCAGGTCGGTCAGCAGCTCGATATTGGGCTCACGCAGCCCCTTGAGCAGAGTGGCTTCAGGCTGGGTCGAGGCCAGCTCCGGTCGGTGCAGCAGTATGGAGATAGCGCTGCTGACCAGGTTGATCTTCAACTTTTTACCGCTCTTGGGCTTGGATTGGCGTGGTTGTGGATAACTCTGCTCGGGTTGCTCGTCTGCGTAGGCTGGGTAGGCCGGCTCGTAATCGTAGCCGTAGTCATACTCCTCCGCTGGCGGCATCTCGTCACGTGCAGCACGCGGGCGTTGGCTGGGTGCGGCCGATGTGAGAGGGGGCGGTTCGGTGGCGCGGTGCAGATCGATCACGCTGTTGAGCTGCTCGAGCGACAGGCCGGTGATCTCGCAGATCCGGTCCATCATCATCTGCTGCAGAAGGCTGGGCTGCATCGATTGGATCAGCGGCAGCGCCTGGTTGCTGAAGCGGGCGCGGCCATCCATGCTCGCCAGGTCGGCACCTTCCGACAGGGCCTTGAAGAAGAACTCGCTCAGCGGCAGGGCTTCTTTGACCCGCTGGGAGAACGCCGCTTCACCCTCCTGGCGTACCAGCGTGTCCGGGTCCTCGCCCTCGGGCAGAAACAGGAAGCGCGCCTGTTGCCCGTCTTTGATCACCGGTAGCGTGGTATCCAGCGCGCGTTTCGCCGCATTGCGGCCGGCGTTGTCGCCATCGAAGCAGAAGATCACCTCCGGTACCAGCTTGAACAGCCGCTCCAGGTGGGACGCGGTGGTCGCGGTGCCGAGAGTGGCCACCGACCAGGTGATGCCGTGCTGGGCCAGGCTGACCACATCCATATAGCCCTCGACGATCAGCAGTCGATCCAGTGATGGGGTGTGCTGGCGTGCCTCGTACAGGCCGTAGAGCTCGCGTCCCTTGTGGAAGGTGTCGGTCTCCGGGGAGTTCAGGTATTTGGGTTTGTCATCGCCGAGCACGCGGCCGCCGAAGCCAATGGTGCGCCCGCGCATGTCGAGGATCGGGAACATGATACGGTCACGGAAGCGGTCGTAGTAGCGGTTGCGCTCTTCGTTGTGGATCGCCAGGCCCGATCTTTCCAGCTGGACTTCGGCCTCGTCCAGTGAGTTGAGGTGATTGAGCAGATTATCCCAGCCCGGCGGCGCATACCCGATCTGGAAGCGGGCGGCGATCTGCCCGGTCAGGCCGCGCTTCTTCAGGTAATCCACGGCGCGCTGGCGCTGTTCGTTGCTGCGCAGTTGCTGCTGGTAGAACTGGTTGGCCTGCTCCAGCACTGAAAACTGGTTTTTGATCTGCTTTTCGCGCGCCAGGTCTGCCGGGCGGTCGTTTTCGCGCGGTACTTCCATCCCCACCAATCGGGCCAGCTCATCAACCGCTTCGGGAAAACTGAGCCGGTCATGTTCCATGACAAAGCCAAGTGCGTTGCCGCCGGCGCCGCAGCCGAAACAGTAGTAGAACTGCTTGTCGGGGCTGACCGAAAAGGAGGGGGATTTTTCCTTGTGGAAAGGGCAGAGCGCGGAGTAGTTCTTGCCGGCACGCTTGAGCTTGATGCGGCTGTCGACCACGTCAACGATATTGACGCGCGCGAGCAGGTCATCGATGAAGTGCTGTGGGATTCGCCCGGCCATAGAACCTCGCTGTCGACTGGCAGCGAGAGCTTAGCGTCAGAGCTTCGCTTTTACCAGTTTAGAGACCACGCCCATATCGGCGCGACCCTGAATCTTGGGTTTGACTACGCCCATCACCTTGCCCATGTCGGCCATGGAACTGGCGCCAGTGGTGGCGATGGCGTCATCGAGAATTGCGTTGATCTCTTCATCACTGAGAGGCTGCGGCAGGAAAGTTTTAATCACCTCCAGCTCCTGCTGCTCCTTGTCCGCCAGTTCTGGGCGCTCAGCCGCCAGATACTGGGCAATCGAATCGCGGCGCTGCTTGACCATCTTGTCCAGCACCTGCAGTACCCGTGCATCGTCGAGCTCAATACGCTCATCCACTTCGATGCGTTTGATATCGGCCAGGATCAGACGGATAGTGCCCAGGCGGGCCTTATCTTTGGCGCGCATGGCGTCCTTCATCTGTTCGGTAATCTGCGTTTTGAGGTCAGACATGCCTATCCTGCCGTTCTAACGTCGGGTATCGATTACAAGTAATGCTAATCTGCTTCAGCTATTACTGAAGCAGATGATCAGTACAGGCGTACGCGGCGAGCGTTTTCGCGCTGAACTTTCTTGGCGTGACGCTTAACAGCTGCAGCAGCTGCACGCTTACGCTGGGTAGTGGGCTTTTCGTAGCACTCACGACGACGGACTTCAGCCAGGATACCGGCTTTTTCGCAGGAACGCTTGAAGCGACGCAGAGCTACGTCAAACGGCTCGTTATCTTTAACTTTAACTGCAGGCATTGATCTCTCACCTTGGGTTTGGGTTTCGGTTATTTATCCTTTCAGCTCGCCTGTTAAGCTTAGCCTAGAGAATAAGGCCGCAAATTTTAGTCAGGCTGGCTGCGGAAGTAAAGAGATGGGATAATCCGCACCTCTGTAAAGTTGAGACCACGAAAGGCCAGAAAAGATGCGTGTACTGGGTATAGAGACCTCCTGCGATGAAACCGGCGTAGCGCTGTACGACAGTGAACAGGGGCTATTGGCCGATGCGCTCTACTCGCAGGTCGAGATGCATGCCGAGTATGGCGGCGTGGTGCCGGAGCTGGCATCACGCGACCATGTGCGCAAACTGATCCCGCTGATCCGTGAAGTGATGGCAGATGCCGGGTTGGCGCTATCCGATATCGATGCCATCGCCTATACCGCGGGACCCGGTCTTATCGGCGCGTTGATGGTGGGCGCATCCACCGGGCGGGCGCTGGCGCTGTCCCTGGGCATACCGGCGATCGCGGTGCACCATATGGAGGGACACCTGCTGGCGCCGATGCTTGAGGAGACGCCGCCAGCCTTCCCATTTGTTGCACTGTTGGTGTCCGGCGGTCACACGCAGCTGGTTAAAGTGGAAGGCATAGGCCGTTACAGTCTGCTCGGTGAATCGCTGGACGATGCCGCCGGCGAGGCGTTCGACAAGGCCGCCAAGATGCTGGGGCTGGATTACCCCGGTGGTCCACTGATCGCCAAGCTGGCACAGAAGGGTGACCGCAGTCGCTTCACCTTCCCGCGGCCGATGACCGACCGTCCCGGCCTCGACTTCAGCTTTTCCGGGCTCAAGACCTTCACCCTGAATACGGTCAGCGACCAGCGCGACGCGCAGGGCAATATCGATCCGCAGACGCTGGCAGATATTGCCGCGGCCTTTGAAGAGGCGGTGGTGGATACACTGGCGATCAAGTGTCGTCGTGCCATCCAGCAGACCTCTTATCGTCAACTGGTGATCGCCGGCGGTGTCAGTGCCAATGCGCGACTGCGCGAAAAGTTGGCGGCGGTGATGCAGAAGGAGCGGGCGAAACTGTTCTATGCCCGGCCCAGGTTCTGTACCGACAACGGCGCAATGATCGCCTTTGCCGGTTGTCAGCGGCTGTTGGCGGGCCAGCAAAGCGACCTGACGATCCTGGCGCGTCCGCGCTGGCCGATGGACACCCTGCCGGCGATTTGAGCTGCTCTCTACAGCCTGGGCTCGTCGTGGTGCAGAAGGTTACGGATGTTGCGTGCATGACGCGCCACCAGCAGCAGTGTGATCAGCGTCAGGATGCCGAGCAGTTCAGGTATCAGCAGCCAGGCATAGACCGGGGTCAGCAGGGCGGTGACCAGGGATGCCACGGAGGAGATGCGGGTCAGCGCGAACAGGCAGATCCAGCTCAGGGCTTGGCACAGTGCAAGTAGCGGACTCAGCACCAGACTGACGCCAAGCGTAGTGGATACCCCTTTGCCGCCCTGGGCCACGCCCTGAAGCGGGTAAAGATGCCCCAGTACTGCGGCCAGTGCACAGAGCCCAAGGGCGGATCCGGCGAGCCCGGCGAAATGGGCGAGGGAGACGGCTGCGGCACCCTTGCCGATATCCCCGGCGAGGGTAAGCGCTGCCGCGGTTCTATTCCCGATGCGCAGCACGTTGGTTGCGCCAGGGTTGCCGGAGCCTTGTTGACGAGGGTCTGCTATGCCCATAGAGTTGCACACCAACACAGCGGTCGGGATGGAACCGAGCAGATAGGCCAGCCCGATCATCAGCGCACCAATAGATGTCAGGGTTCCCGGCATTCCTCACAGATCTCCAGGTTAGTCCAATGGATAGAGTGTACATACGTGGCTTAGAGGTGGAAACGATCATTGGTATCTACGACTGGGAGCGCGTGACGCCCCAGCTTCTGGTGATCGATCTCGAGATGGCCTGGGATATATCGGAAGCGGCGCGCAGCGAGAATATCGATGCGGCGCTGAACTACAAAAGCGTGTCCGACCGGGTGATTGAGCATGTGCAGACAAACCACTGCCTGCTGATCGAGACTCTGGCCGAGCAGCTGGCAGCGCTGGTGATGAGCGAGTTCTCCGTGCCCTGGCTCTGTCTTGAAGTGAACAAGCCCGGCGCGGTCCCTGCGGCCCGTACCGTCGGTGTGCGTATCGAGCGAGGTTCGCTCGCCTGATGACCGCGGTACTGCTGGGCCTGGGCTCCAATCTCAACCGCTACGCCAATATCTGCGCCGCGCTGGACGCGCTGCAGGAGCACTTTGGGCCGTTGCAGGTGTCTCGGGTGTTCGAGAGCGAAGCGGTGGGTGTGCGCGCCGACAACTATTTCAATCTGGTGGTCGCACTGGACAGCCCGCTGCCATTGGCGGCACTGTCTGCCTGGCTCAAGTCGCTGGAGGATAGCGTCGGCCGTGAGCGCGGTCAGCGCCGCTGCGAGCAGCCGCTGGATATCGATATTCTCTGCTTCGGCGACAGTGTGGGCTTCTTCAACGGCATCCAGATCCCCCGCGCCGAGATCCTGAAAAACGCGTTCGTGCTACGACCGCTGGCCGAGATGGTGCCGGAGTGGTTGCACCCGGAGGAGCAGGTCAGTTTTGCCGAGCTTTGGCGGGCCTACCGCTCAGAGCAGAAGCTCTGGCCGATCGCATTTGAGTGGGATGGACGGCCGATCTCGATGCCGGACACCGCCGGCCCTGATCAGGCGTCGGGCGACTGATTCCCAGCTGCCAGCCCAGCGCAGATCGCCAGTTGGCGTCTTTCCAGCTCCTCGCCCAGCGCCTTGCCGCTGAACCCTTCCGCCATCAGCTCCTGTGGCGAGAGTGTCCGCAGACGCTCCAGCAGGGGCTCCAGTGTAGGCGCCGTAATTTCCAAATCCAGGTGCAAGGCTTCGACACAGGGGCGTAGCTGTGCCAGTCGTTCAGGACGGCGTAACAGGTCCAGTTGCTTGATCAGCTGCAGCTGGTCGATGGCAGTTAGAGACTCGAAACCGGCGAGGGCGTTATGCCAACGGCGCAATTGCAGCGCCAGGTCGCGATAGCGATTGGGTGACTTTAGCCGTCGACACAGCGCTTCGATGCTGTCGATGGCACGCTTGTCGCCTTCATTCTGCGTCGCGATCGCCAGTAGCAGGGCGAACTGCTGTTCGGCTGTGCTGGATCTGGCGGCCAGGGCTGCTGAGCGCTGTTTGGCATCGGTGGTGTCCAGTTCACAGAGTTCGGCCAGCAGTTGCTCACATGCGCCAACCGCGTTAAGCACTTCGATGAAAGTGATGGGGGATTGGGTTGCCAGTGCGCGCTCGAACTCCTGCCAGACCCGCTCGGCCGTCAGGTGGGACAACTCATCACCGGCGCTTAACTCGCGCATCAACTCCAGGGTCTCGGGTGCTATATGAAAGCCCAGGCTGGCAAAGCGAGCCGCGAAGCGGGCCACGCGCAGCACGCGCAAGGGGTCCTCGCTGAACGCGGGGGAGACGTGGCGCAGGAGTCTCTGCTGCAGATCCTGCTGACCGCCATAAGGGTCGACCAGGTTGCCCTCGCTGTCTTCGGCGATGGCATTTATGGTCAGGTCGCGCCGGCACAGATCCTCTTCCAGCGTGACCTCGGGGTTGGCGTAGAAGTCGAAGCCGGTGTAGCCCTTGCCCGATTTGCGCTCGGTACGCGCCAGGGCGTACTCCTCGCCGCTGTCGGGGTGCAGAAAGACAGGGAAATCCTTGCCCACCTGCTTGAAACCGGCGTCCAACATCTGCTCGGGTGTCGCGCCAACCACCACCCAGTCCCGGTCTTTGACGCCGAGGCCGAGCAGCCGGTCACGCACGGCGCCGCCCACCAGGTAGATCTCCACCAGCCTGGCCTCAGCGCTCGCAGCGGTCGGGGAAGGCTGCCCGCCAGGCTTCGAAACCGCCATCCAGGCTATACACCTTATCGAATCCCTGCTGAACCAGAAAACCAGCTGCGGACTGGCTGCTGATGCCGTGGTAGCAGCAGACGATCAGTGGCTTGTCCATGTCGGCCTCGGCCATAAAGTCGTGCAGGTTGTCATTGCTGAGGTTCAGCGCATCCTTGATGTGCAGACCGAAAAAGCTCTGCGCATCGCGGATGTCGACGATGGCAGCGCCCTGATCGATCAGATCGGCAGCCTCCTGGGTAGATATGCATTGGTATTGATCCATGTTGGGCGTCCTATCGGTTTTAGCGTTAGTGATTGAAGTCGAGGTGACCGACGCAGTCGCAACTGAACAGCTGGCCATCTTCCAGGCGCACGGCGGTCAGCTGGTTGCCCCAGACACAGCCGGTGTCCAGTGCGATAACATCCTCCCGGCCGGTGCTACCCAGCGCGGCCCAGTGACCGAACAGCTGGGTGCGCTTGAGCGTTCTCGCCCGCGGCAGTTCATACCAGGGGAAGTAGCCCTCGGGTTGGGTGTCGAGTCCGCCATTGGCACTGAACTCCAGTTTGCCCGAAGGCGTAAGAAAACGCATCCGGGTGAAGTAGTTGGTGATCAGGCGCAGTCGATCCCAACCCTTGAGTTTCTCCTGCCAGGTATCGGGCTGGTTGCCGTACATATGGCGGAAATATTCGTTGGCCAGCGTACTGCGCAGTACCTGTTCCACCTCATGGGCCAGGCTTTTGGCCAGTTTCAGCGACCAGTGCGGAGGGATGCCGGCATGGGTCATGACGTAGCCCAGCTCTTTGTCATCCACCAGCAAGGGTTGTTGCTGCAGCCAGTGCATCAGCTCGTCGCGATCCTCTGCTTCCAGTACCGGGGTCAGCGTGTCCTTGCGCTTACCGCTGGCGGTACCGTGGTGGATCGCCAGCAGATGCAGATCATGGTTGCCAAGGACGCAGCGTGCACGCGATCCCAGCCGTTTGACGAAGCGCAGGACCTCCAGAGATTTGGGGCCGCGATTGACCAGATCACCGGCGATCCACAGTTGGTCGTCGTCATTGAAGCCGATCTTGTCGAGCAGGGTGATGAACTCGTCGTAACAACCCTGAATATCACCTACTGCGTATGTCGCCATGCTATACCACTGAACCCAGATCGAAAGGGCAATATGATAGCCTATCCCGCCCGGCGTCACAGCGCGCCGTGCTACACCGGAATATTAGGAGTTGTTGATGTCGGAGGCGGTTTCATTCATGCCGCAGTGGCGGGAAGATGCCCGAGTGTTGATTCTCGGCTCCATGCCCGGCACAGCGTCGTTGAGCGCACAGCAGTATTATGCCCATCCTCGCAACGCGTTCTGGCCGATCATGGCGCAGTTGTGCGGCTTCTCGGTGGAGCTGCCCTACGCGGCGCGTATCACGGCGCTCAAGGCGTCCGGCGTGGCACTTTGGGATGTGATCGGACGCTGTCACCGCCCGGGCAGTCTGGATAGCAGCATCGATACGGACTCCATCGAACCGAACGATCTGGCGGAATTGATCCAGCGCCTGCCACAGCTGAGCCTGATCGGCTGCAACGGTGCAACAGCGCACAAGCTGCTGTATCGGCAATGGCCCGAGTTGATCTCCGTGTTACACGGGCGTATTCAGATCTTGCGTCTTCCTTCTACCAGTCCAGCTCATGCTGCGATGGCTTATGAGCAAAAACTGCACTACTGGCAGGTTATTCAATCCCATCTTGCTCACTGAGCCAGATCCGAAAAGATCCCCCATTAGATTTGAGACTGTTTGGTGCAACATGAAGGGTAGGCTGAGCGAAAAAGATGCACATTTTTTCCCGACACAATGAAAGTAATACATGATAAGTGTCATGTTTTGTAGACAACCTTTTGAAACTGATGGGGTTTCAATCAATTAGACGATAGTCTGGCCCTGTTGTTGCAATTGCCAGGTAAAGAGTAGGGCGATTTTTGTCGTCTTTCCGACAACCTCAGTGATCTGAAGCAGTAGCAGGTTCTTCACCGTGAAAACGAATCTACCCGTTACCCAAATAGAGGAAGATTACTCCGCGTCTTCAAACATTCTCTCGACGACGGATCTCCGGGGATCCATCACCTACGTCAACGAAGACTTTGTCAGGATCAGCGGATTTGCTCAGGAAGAGCTGCTCGGCAGTAATCACAACATGGTTCGCCACCCCGACATGCCGCCGGCCGCATTCAAGGATCTTTGGACTCGGGTAAAGGGTGGGAATTCATGGATGGGAGTGGTTAAAAACCGTTGCAAGAACGGCAACCACTACTGGGTTGACGCCTACGTTACCCCGATCGAACGCAATGGCCGCATCGAGGAGTACCAGTCGGTGCGCCGCAAGCCGGAGCGCGAGGTGGTGAACAGGGCGGAAACGCTTTACACCAAGCTGAATGCGGGAAAGGTACCGGCCTGTCTGCGCGGTATGGGTCTCTCCTTCGGTTCGCGACTGGTCTTGTGCATGCTACTGCCGTTGCTGCTTGGAGCCCTTGCTGCCTTTGTCATGGGCGCCGAGTTACAACTGCTGGCCATCTTCGCCGCGATCGCGCTGACCTCCACCGCGGCAACCCTGTTGGCGCTCAAGCCGTTTCGGGCTTTGGTCGCTCAGGCGCAGAGGGTGGTACAGGATCCGGTGGCGCAGTATGTCTATACCGGGCGCATGGATGAACTGGGCCAGTTACGGTTATCGATGAAGATGCTGGAATCGGAAACCGCCGGTCTGATCGGCCGTATCTCGGATTCCTCCGGTTCTCTGACGCTGGGGGCATCCGGGCTGAGCGCGGCGGTGGAGCAGTCTCAGGATGGTGTGCGCCAGCAGTTCTCCGAGACCGACCGCGTCGCGGCGGCGGTGGATCAGATGAGCTCCAGCATTCAGGAGGTCTCCGCCAGCGCGCAGAGCAGCTCCGAGGCGGCCGGAAACAGCCTGCGTGAGGTGTCCAGCGGCAAGGCTGTGGTCGATGCCAGCGTGCTGTCGATCGGCGCTTTGAAAGAGGAGATCTCCCGTGCGGCTGAGGTGATACACGATGTGGAGGCGAGCAGCCGTAGCATCTCCTCCATTCTTGATGTGATCCGGGAGATCGCCGAGCAGACCAACCTGCTGGCACTCAACGCCGCCATCGAAGCGGCCCGAGCCGGCGAAGCCGGGCGAGGCTTTGCGGTAGTGGCCGACGAGGTGCGTTCGTTGGCGACCCGAACCCAGACCTCCACCGAGGAGATCCGCAGCATGATCGAGCGGTTGCAGAGTGGCTCGGCCCGAGCCGTGGATGCGATGGCCGAGGGGCGCCGACGGGCGGATCTTTGCGTCGAGCAGAGCAGTGAAACCGTCGCGTCGCTGGACCGGGTGCTGGGATCGATTCAGCTGATCAGCGATATGAGCGCGCAGATCGCCGCGGCCGTGGAGCAGCAGAGTGCGGTGGCGGACGAGATCAACCGCAGCGTTTTCAATATCCGTGATATGTCGGAGCAGAACCTGAGTGCGGTGGAGCAGAGCTCGGTGACCAGCCGCAACATGCTGTCGATTGCGACCAGTTTCGGTGAACTGGCCCAGCAGTTCTGGTCCGCCCGCAACAAGCAAGCCTGAGCAAGGGCGGTTCGGTCAGAGTTTCAGGCCGAACCGCTGCAGCCACTCCAGACCACTGAGCGTGTCCCGGGCCGGCAGGTATTCGCAACTGACCCAGCCCTGGTAGCCGATCCGCTCGATCAGCGCGAACAGCCCCGCATAGTCGATCTGCCCGCTGCCCGGTTCGTGCCGGCCGGGCGCATCGGCGATCTGGATATGTTTGATCAGATCCCGGTGGCTGTGCAGCACAGCAGCGGTATCCTCCCCCATCATCTGCATATGGTAGATATCGTACTGAATACCTAAATTGCTGGCGCCAACCCGGTCGATAAGCGCTGCTGCCTGGGCGGTAGAGTTGAGGAAAAAGCCGGGTATGTCGTGGGTGTTGATCGCCTCGATGACCAGCTCGATACCCGCCGTTTCCAGCTGGCCCGCCGCATAGGCCAGGTTGGAGATCATGACCCCTTCCGCCTGCTTGTCACTGACATTCTGCGGTTGAATGCCTGCCAGACAGTTGATCCGCGTGCAGCCCAGTATCTGGGCGTACTCGATCGCCCGCTCGACGCCGGCTCTGAACTCCTCGACCCGGTCCGGGTGGCAGGCGATACCGCGCTCGCCCTTGTCCCAGTCACCGGCAGGCAGGTTGATCAACACCTGTTGCAAGCCCAGCCGCTGTAACTCTCGTGCCTGATGTTCAGCGGGCCAGGCGTAGGGGAACTGGGTCTCCACCGCATGAAAGCCTGCCTCAGCGGCGGCGACAAAGCGCTCGAGAAAGGGATGCTCGGTAAACAGAAGCGATAGGTTGGCGGCTAGCTGGATCATGGAGTTGTCAGGTCTCTTGTTATGGTTCGTCGGATCAATACAGGGTAGGGTGGAACCGATTATGCAGGCCATCTTCTGCATAGGCCAACCCTCTGCGGGTGAGGTCTGTTGGAGAGGTCGGTTGCACAGGCAGGTTGCACAGGGGGAGATCGATGAAAGTAGTGATCGCGCCGGATTCATTCAAAGAGAGTCTCAGCGCAGAGGCGGTGGCACGGGCCCTGGCCGACGGCTGGCGCAGCCTGATGCCGGATGCCGAGCTGGTCGAACTGCCGCTGGCGGATGGCGGCGAGGGCACCACCCAGGCGCTGGTGGCGGCTACCGGCGGTGAAATGGTGCGCTGCAGGGCCACGGGCCCGCTGGGACAGCCGGTAGAGGCATTTTGGGGCCGTATCGATGGAGCCCGGGCGGTGATCGAGTGCGCGGCGGCTTCCGGCCTGGACCTGGTTTCCCGCGATGCGCGCGACCCCTGGCATGCCACAACCTGGGGCACCGGCGAGCTGATTCTGGCCGCGCTGAATAGCGGAGCGCGACATATCATCGTCGGTCTCGGTGGTAGTGCGACCAACGATGGCGGTGCCGGTATGTTGCAGGCGTTGGGTGTGAAATTGCTCGACGCCAAAGGTGAGCCGATAAACCCGGGCGCAGCAGGGTTGGCGCAACTGGCGCAGATCGATATCAGCGCCATGGACGGGCGACTGGCCGACGTCCGGTTCGAGGTTGCTTGCGATGTGGATAACCCGCTGACCGGGCCGGAGGGGGCGTCCGCCATCTTCGGGCCGCAGAAGGGCGCCGATGAGGCGCTGGTCGGCCGGATGGACGAGGCCCTGCGCAATTATGACGAGCAGATCCAGCGCTGCCTGGGCCGGTCGGTCGACAAGACGGCGGGGGCGGGTGCCGCCGGTGGCTTGGGCTCGGCCTTTCTGGCTTTCCTCAATGCAGAGCTGAAACCGGGCATTGAGATTATTCTCGATGCGGTTGATATCGAAAGTCACCTGCAGGGCGCGGATCTGCTGATCACCGGCGAGGGGCGGATCGATGGCCAGACAGCACGCGGCAAAACCCCGGTGGGGGTGGCGCGCCGGGCGATGCAATACCGAGTGCCCTGTATAGCCGTAGGCGGATCGGTGCCGACCGAACTGGCGCTGCTGGACCAGCTTGCCGAGCAGGGGATCCGGGCCGTGTTCCCGATCCTGCCGGGGGTATCGGCGCTGGAGGAGGCGCTGGCCGATGCCGAGCGCAACCTGAGGCTCTGCGGTCGCAATCTCGCGGCCTATTGGCGCTGTTGTCAGTTCTGAAGGTCATTGTATTTGATTTGACTGTTAGGTATTAAACAGTTGTAAGGTATGCATATTGAGAGGAGGTTGTGAATGAACGATGCAGTGACGCCGGTGAAACGTACGCCACTACACAAGCGCAGTATCGAGGTTCAGGGCTACCTCCGTGACGATGGCTTGTGGGAGGTCGAGGGGGCTCTGGTCGATACTAAAGGCTATGACATCGACCTGCCCGACCGGGGCAGAATTCCTGTCGGTGGATATCTGCATAACATGACGCTGACGCTAACGGTCGATGACCGGCTGAAAATCGTCGATGCGCGTGCTGCCATCGCAGATTCACCCTATCAGGACTGTCCGATGGCAGCCCAGCAGTATGCGGCGCTGATCGGCTTGACGATCCGTTCCGGCTGGATGGAGGAGGCCAAAAAGGCGATCGGCAGAGTGACTGGCTGTACTCACTTGACCGAACTCTTGCCGGTGCTGGCAACCGCCGCAATACAGACCATCCGTGGCTACCATCTGCAGAATACCGAGGGTTTCAATCGCTCGGACAAAGAGAAAACGATGGTGCAGAACACCTGTTTCGGTTTCCGGGATGGGGGGCGTGCGCAGCGCCTGCTCTGGCCAGAAGAGGGGCAGATACCGGCAGCTAATGCGGCGTTATCTGAGGAGTCATCCGGCTAGAGTGTGTCGCACACAGGTACGTACGCCCTTTCGACTTGGTGCACTATCATCGTTTCATTCAAAAGTCTGCCTGCTGGAGATCGACCATGAGCAGAGCCGCTACCGAAGCGCTGATTTTCGAGTATTACCGCACCTTCAACCAGGGCGATATGGAGAGCTTCCTGAGCCTGCTGGCCAAGGATGTGGTGCATGATATCAACCAGGGCGAGCGTCAAGTAGGCGTTGAGGCCTTTGCCAGGTTCATGGACAAGATGAACCGTTGCTATCGTGAGCAGTTGGCGGAGATCGTCATCATGAGCAGTGCCGACGGTAGCCGGGCCGCCGCCGAGTTCGTCGTGCACGGCGAATATATCGCCGACGATGAGGGGTTGCCGCCAGCCAAAGGGCAGACCTACCGCCTGCCAGCGGGGGCTTTTTTTGAGGTGCGTAACGGGCAGATCGCCCGCATCAGCAACTACTACAACCTCAATGACTGGATTGCGCAGGTTGGCTAAACTTCGCGCATGAACGAGATCAGCATACTGACCCTGCGCGGCGCCGAGCTCGAGCCCTGGCTCGAGCATGTGGCCGGTCTGCGCATCCGGGTGTTTCGCGATTTCCCCTATCTATATGACGGTACTCTCGAATACGAGGCGAACTATCTGCGCACCTACGTCGAGACCGATACCGCTGTCTGCGTGCTTGCGCTCGATGGCGATCGGGTGGTCGGCGCATCCACCGGACTTGCGCTGAGCGCCGAAACCGCCGAGTTCCGTCGCCCGTTCGAGCAGGCTGGAATCGATACCGCCGCGATCTTCTACTGTGCCGAGTCGGTTCTGCTGCCAGAATACCGCGGCAGCGGTGTCTACAGCAGCTTCTTCCGTGAACGCGAGAGCCACGCGTCAGGACTGGGTATGCGCAGCTGCGTCTTCTGTGCGGTACAGCGTCCCGAGGATCATCCGTTACGCCCGGCGGATTACCAGTCGCTCGATCCTGTATGGCGCCATTTCGGCTACTCCCCGCGTCCGGACCTGGTCACCCGTTTCAACTGGAAAGATATCGACCAGGCTGAGGCAAGCGACAAACCCATGCAGTTTTATCTGAAGAGTTTATGAAGGCGCTTTTATGAGCAGAACCCTGACCCTGGCTGCGGCCCAGTACCCGATCGAGTTTATCGGCAATTGGGATAACTACCGTGCCAAGATCCAGGAGATGGTTGATGCCGCGCTGGGGGCCGGTGCCAATTTCCTGCTCTTTCCCGAGTATTTCAGCATGGAGCTGGCATCGCTGTTTGAGCCCGAGGTGTACCGCTCACTGTCGGACCAGCTGGAGGCGCTGCAAAGCCTGCATGAGCCATTCATCGAACTGTTCAGCGAACAGGCACGCCGCCATCAACTGCATATCCTGGCTGGCACCTTTCCGGTGCGCCAGGACGATGGCCGTTACCTGAATCGCGCCTGGCTGTTTCGCCCGGATGGCTCGCGCGATTACCAGGACAAGTTGCAGATGACCCGTTTCGAGTCGGAGCAGTGGCTGATCAGCGCCGGTAACGAGATTCGGGTGCTGGACACCGAGTTCGGTAAGGTGGGGGTCAGTATCTGTTATGACAGCGAATTCCCGATCATCGCCCGCGCCCAGGTGGAGCAGGGTGCCGAGCTGATTCTGGTACCCAGTTGTACCGACACTGAGGCCGGTTATAACCGAGTACGTATCGGCTGTCGCGCACGTGCCCTGGAGAATCAGTGCTTCGTAGCCCAGTCACCCACCATCGGCCGCGCTGACTGGTCCGAGGCGGTGGATATCAATACCGGACGGGCGGCGATCTATACTCCGGTGGATTACGGCTATCCCGATAATGGCGTATTGGCGCAGGGCAGTACCGATGTGGCGGGCTGGGTCGTGGCCGAGCTGGACCTTGACACCCTGGCGAAGGTGCGTCGTGAAGGTCAGGTGTTCAACCATCGAGACTGGCCCAGCCAGTTCCGTTTTGACTGATGCCGAGCGGCCTCCATTTACTTCCAGGCGATCACAGGCCCACCTCCCGGCCCTCTTCCTCTATTTTGACTGTTGATGTGCAAACTGGTCCGAATTGTGCCTGCTTATCGCTTGAGTTATGTTGTGATGTCCTCAATTTTTCTATTTATTCGATAAATTTTACTGCCCTATCGTTTAATGTTAGAAGATTATGCACCGATGTGGTTCGCCTCCCGAACTGGATGGTGCACCAGTCTGGGGCTATAACCAGATGAGGCGCTGCTCCACGGGGAGGCGCGTTATGGAAAGGAGTGCGTGTTGGCGATGAAGTTGAATATAACGATAAAGCAGTCCCTGATCGCGGGCCTGATCATCAACATTCTGTCGTTGGTGCTGTTTGGTGCTATCGCGTTGAAGGCGATCGGCACACTGAGCAGTAACCAACGGGAACTCAGTTTGAGTGCGCTATTCGAAACTCAGGGGCGCAATATCAGCCAGTCCGTGGGCAGTGTGCTGGCGCACAACAGCCGAATACTGTCGGCGTCCTCAGCGGAGCAATTGCAAAAGATCGGCAGTGAGGCCGACGTCTCCCTGTTCGAACAGGCGCTGGCCGCCGACAAGGAGATCATCAGCCAACTTGATCTGGCCAGTGCCCGGAAGGCGGCACTGAGTGGTGACCTGGATACACTGGCCGAGAGGTTCGAAGGGTTTCGCCGTCTCGGCGGTTTGCTCTATGAGCAGTCGCTGGCGATTCTTCAGCTGGAGCGGCGTATGCCGGAGCTGATTGGCGAGATCGATATGCAGACAGGAGCCAGCGTCGAACAGATTGAAGCCCTGGCCAAGGATCTCGGCTTCCTGGTGACCCGTCGCAGCCGCCAGTTCGAACGCGAAGTCAGAGGGTTGCGGGATGCTGGTAGCGAGGGGCTGGACAGCCTGCGCACCGGTTTCCGCGAGATCGTGTTCGGTAATCTGCCAAAAGCCTTGACCGTCAGTGAGCTGGTACGTTTGGACATGGTCAAGCTGACGGCACTCTCGCGTCAGATCATGCTGGTGAACGACCCCACTGAACTGGAAGCATTGAAAGCGGAGCGCTTGATACCGCTGAGCGAATCCCTGTCGAGTAATCTGGAGCGCCTGGGTGCGCTGTTGCATGAGGACGAGGATCTGCAGCAGAAGGCGGTAGCCTTGACCGATCAGTACCAACTGACGCTGGCGACTCTGGTGGGCGATGAACAAGCACTGTATGAAACCAAGAGCCGTCAGTTGATCGACCGGGCGGCACTGATTGATCTCGAGGGTGTGCTGGCGCAGGCGATGGGCGGTGTACTGCAACAGCTGGACCTGTTGTCGGAAACGGCGCAGGCGATTCGGGTTCAGGTAGACAACTCTTCGGCAGAGGTCGCCGCTGGCGCCCGTAACATGATGCTGGTCGGTGGTCTGATTCTCGCGGCGTTGATGTTGGCCGTTGGAACCTTGTTACTGGCGCGCATAATCGCCCCGCTTAATTTCATCTCTCATCGAATGAATGAGATCGCCAATGGTGACGGCGACCTCACCGCCAGAATCCAGATGGCGCGGCGGGATGAGATCGGGCACTTGGCGGAAAACTTCAACGCCTTCGTTCAGTTGATTCAGCAGCTGGTGCACAAAACCTCCACCGCAAGCCGCCAGGTATCCAGCGCTACGGAACAGACCGCAGCGAGAGCCGAGGTAATGGCCAGCGAAGTCTATGAACAGAAACGCGAGATCGATACCGTCGTGGCGGCGGTTCATGAGATGGCGAAAAGCCTGGAGGAGGTCGCGCACAACGTATCCTCTACCTCTGAGTCCGCTACCCATGTGGATGGCGTCGCCCAGTCGGGGCGCCGGGAGGTGGATAATGTGATTGCCAGGATGCGCACCCTGGCCGAGCATATAGCCGGAGTGACAGAGGTTGTCGGTCGCTTGAACGAGGATAGCCAGGCGATAGGAGCAGTGCTCGAGGTGATCCGGCAGATTTCCGAACAGACCAACCTGTTGGCACTGAATGCCGCCATCGAAGCGGCCAGGGCAGGGGAAGCGGGGCGCGGATTCGCCGTCGTCGCCGATGAGGTGCGCAGTCTGGCCCAGCAAACGAACGATTCGACCGCCAATATTCAGCAGATCATTGAAAAGCTGCAGGCGAATGCGTCTGCTGCCAATGTGGCGATCAAGCAGGGTTATGAGGAGTCACAGGTGGCGGTGAAGCAAGCGGATACTGCGGGAGCCGCGCTGTCCCAGGTGGTCGAATCGATCGCCAATATTCGGCTCATGGCCGAGCAGGTGGCGGCTGCCACTGAACAGCAGTCGGCCGTGGCCAACGACATCAATCAGCATATGAGTTCGATCAGCAACGTATCGGATCGGGCTTCATCGGAGGTACGGGAGATGCGCGAAGAGTTCATTCAGTTGCAGTCACAAGCCAGTGAGCTCGGTTCGGTGGTCGGAGCGTTCAAAATTTAGATTGGGAGAGGCGGGTCTGAGAAGTGTGTTACGGGAGCCTCGGCTCCCGTTTTTTGTTTCCATAGGTGAACGAATCGTTCGTTTTTGTTTAATTGTTGAGTTTGGTTCTATACGGCACTATGAGTGCAGCGGCGGTTACGACGAGGTGGAGCTGAACATTGTGCAGAACGCGGCCCTTGTCCAGGTCTCGCTGTACTACCAGGGCACTTTGCGTGACTATGTCAGCTGCCTGCGGGATGAGATCAACGGCACCGACACGACGCTGTTCGAGCCGGCGCCGGCGGACGGCCAGGGTGTTTACTATTATCTGGCCGGTAAAACCCAGTTCATCGATACCAGTCTACTCGCTCACTATACCGACACCGGGCTGAAGCCCAGCGCAGAGGTCTGCTACGTGGTAACCGCGTGGAACGACTGTGACAACGCTGGCGCTATCGACCCAGAGGAGTGGGAAGAGAGCGGTACAAACAATTCCGGCTGTGCAGCGCCGACTCGGAAATAGATATCCATCAGGGCGCCGCGTTTTACCTTTCCGGCTCTCACACAGACCCGCTCTGACCAGCTGAAATCTGCAAAAGCTCTATCCGTGCCAGCAGCGGTACCAGCCGTCCTGAGTGCTGAGGCTCAGCTCGGTCTGGTACAGCGAGCACAGATGCTCGGTGGTCAGGATCTCCGCCTTCGGGCCGTCCGCGACCACTCGTCCCTCCTTGATCAACACCACCCGCTCGATCTCGGGAATGATCTCGTCCACATGGTGGGTGGCAATCAGCATCGAGCGGCCCTGGCCGCAAAAACCGCGCAGCAGGGTCAGCATCTTCAGGCTGGCGCCCATATCCAGGCCGTTGGAGGGTTCATCCAGAATCAGCGCTTCGGGCTCGTGGACCAGGGCACGGGCGAGCAGCAGGCGCCGTTTCTGCCCGGTGGAGAGACGCTGGAACATGGTGCCGCTGTAGTTGGTCATATCCAGGCGTGCCATTAACGCCCTGGCCTTTTCCACCTGCTCCGCACTTGGCTGCAGGTGGTCGTGGCTACCCACAGACCCGAAGAAGCCGGAGACGATCACATCCAGCGCGGTGGTGTAGGGGGTGTAATCCTCCTGCAGGTCGTGGGAGACGAAGCCGATGCGGCTGCGCAGCTGCCACAGATTGACCCGTTCGTTACCGTAGAGTTTGACGTGGCTGCCCTCACGCTCCACCGGGTAGAGTTCACGGCTGATCAGCTTGAGCAGGGTGCTTTTTCCGGCGCCGTTGGGGCCGAGTATGGCGACCCGCTCGCCCGCTTCGATCCTGAGCGTAAAGCCATCGAAGACCTGGGTTTGCTGCTGAAAAACACGGACGTTTTGAATGTCGATCATCTCTCGGACCTGTAACTGCTTGCGGTACGGCTGGAGGGGCAGCATCACACAGATCGCGGCACGCGGCCAGCGCTTAACACGTTTTGAAGTTTCCTCGCCGTTCTTGGCAGATACCCCTGCATGGTCGCTTTGTCTATTGATCGGTGGAAGCATGCAGACGTATTGAAGATGGACCTGTTCGGTTAACCGCGAGGTTCCATGCCTGAGATCAAGCCTTAACCATTGTAAAGATACAAATAATAATTATTATCGATAGCAAATGAACAGCTGCCTTAACCTGGTACCGAATGACTATCCTGACTCGACGACGTTTCCTGCAAACCGGGCTGACACTGGCTGCCGCCGGTCAGCTTCCGCGCCTGGTACTGGCTGACAGCCAGACGCCGGACCTGGACTACCACCTGCTCGTGGAGCCGAACGATATCAGTCTGATCGAGGGCACCACCACGCCGGCCTGGTGCTTTAACGGCGGTTTTCCGGCGCCGGTGATCCGCGCTCGCCAGCACCAAAGCGTGCGTATCGGCGTGACCAATCGCCTACAGGAGCCCACCACCATCCACTGGCATGGGCTGCGTATCCGCAACGACATGGATGGCGTGCCATTTCTCTGTCAGAAACCGATTCAACCTGGAGAGCTCTTTGTTTACGAATTCACGCCGCCGGACGCCGGCACCTTCTGGTACCACCCGCACATGAACAGTATCGAGCAGCTGGGCAGGGGGCTGGTCGGCGTATTGATAGTCGACGAGGTGGAGGATCCGGGGTTCGATGTGGATCTCGCGCTGGCGATGAAGAACTGGCACGTCAAGGATGACGGCGCCTTTACCGCGCTGTCCAAGCCCCGCGAAGCGGCCCGTATGGGCACGCCCGGGCGGTTGATGACAATCAACGGCCGCCAGTATCCGACCTACGATGTGCCAGCCGGTGGTGCCGTGCGGCTGCGCTTTGCCAATGTGGATAACACCCTGACCTACGAGCTGACCTGTTCGGATCCAGCCGTGCAGATCCTGGCGATCGATGGCAACGCGCTGGCCGAACCACGCCCGCTGTCCGGTCATCTGGTCGGGCCCGGCATGCGCCTGGATCTGGGGCTTCTGGCGCCGGAAGAGGGCGAGACGATCCGCTTTATGCACCGGGATAAACCGCTGATGCAGGTGCGCAGCGTAGCGGGTAAGCGCCAGGCGAGCAGCTTGCCGCGGCTGCCGATGAACCCGATTCCACAGCCGGATCTGGATAACGCCGAGACGCTGAATTTCGCCTTCGAGTGGGATGCGTCGATCAACCCGGTCAACAAAAACGGCGAGATGCACCCGGTGTTCTGGACCATCAACCGGGTGGCCTGGCAGGGGATGAGCGAGGGGCATATTCCGGAGCCGCTGGCGCGTCTGGAGCGGGGCAAAACCTATATCTTCAGCCTGGACAATGCCACCCAGTACCACCACCCGATCCACCTGCACGGACACACCTTCACCATCCTTGATTCCGACAAGCGGGAGATCCAGCCCTACCAGAGCGACACCGCGTTGCTGGGCAAGAACGAGCGCATGCGGGTTGCATTTGTGGCCGATAACCCGGGGCGCTGGATGTACCACTGTCACGTGGTCGACCATATGAAGACCGGGTTGATGGGTTACGTAGAGGTAGCCTGAACCTTGGGATGGACGGGCGTCAGCGCAGGTTGCGCCCGCCGTTCAGCTCCAGGCAGGTGCCGGTCACATAGGGGTTGTCTAGCAGGTAGCGCACCGCCTGGTATACCACCTCCGGTCCTGGCTCTATCGCCAGTGCGGATTTGGCCAGCGCCTTGGCGCGGTAGGCCTCATCGTCACCCTCGTTGAACATGATCAGCGATGGCGCGATGCTGTTGACCTTGATCTGCGGTGCCAGTTGGCTGGCGAAGGAGAGGGTCAGGTTCTCCAGCCCCGACTTGGTCGCAGCATAGGCCATATGGCGCGCGCCGCGCTGTGCCACGTAGTCGGTCATATGGATGATATCCGCCGGCTGGCCCGGTTCGAACCAGGCACGCGCCGCCTGGTTGAGCATATAGGGCGCCTGCATATGCACGGCGAACATCTGCTGAAACGCGTCGCCGCTGTCATCGTCGGCCATCCACACCGAGGCGTTGTGGATAAGTGCGCGTAGCCTGATCTGGCGTGCGTTGAGCTGATCGATCAGTGCCTGGACGCCGGCCGCTGTGGAGAAGTCCGCCAACACCACCTCTATCCCCTCCAGCGGGGTGTCATTCCACTCCGCTCTGAGCGAACGGCAGGTGACGATCACCCGGTGGCCATCCTCGACCAGGCGTTGGGCACAGTGCAGCCCCAGACGCTGAGCGCCGCCGGTGATCAGCACCCAGGGTGCAGTGTTTGTATCAGTCATCGGCGCCCTCGCTAATCGTCTCTATCAGTGCGGATTGCGCCTGATTGCGTGGTTGGGTGGCTGCCAGCCAGGTGCGGCCATCAACGCTCTGCGCTACTGGCTGCAGTTGAAGCCGGGCCAGGCTCAGTATCATCCAGCCCCAGTTGGGATCGGCCTCCAGCACCGTACGAAATGCGCTGACATCCTCTGGTTGAAGGGACTCCAGCTCGTGCCTGAGATTTTCTACAACGGTTTTCTGTTTGCTCGAGAACAACCCGAGGTTGGACTGCAGCCCGATCAGCGCCGACAGTTGTGCCAGTGTCTGCAGCAGACCCTGAGTCGACGAGCTGTCGTCCAGGTAGAGCCTCTCGCTTGAGCACACCGCGCGGGCTGCCAGACGTTCGGCGAGTGCCAGCATCAGCTGCCCGGCCGGTTGGCTCAGGGACCAGCCGCGCAGTGGCGGCAGGCTCGGTATCCGACTCGGGTCGATCAACCGGTAGCCGCGCTCAGCCTTGGCGCTGTCCCAGGGCTGCAGCGGCAGGTTTTCCGCCAGCCCCAGGGCGAAATCGAGCAGTGCCTGCTGGGGGCCGCGACGCAGCTCCAGCTCCAGCTCCACTAACGGTGCGCGCGTGTTGCCCGCAACCACCTCACCGCGATCCAACGCCAGCTCTATCTCTACCTCTTCGCTCTGGTATTGCCAGCACAGGGCCGCCTTGGTGCGGGTGAAGTCGGTTCTGAACAGCGGCTGCAGCCGGTCGAGATCGATGTGTCGCAGGACCTCTGGCAGCTCGGGTGTCTGCAGCAGGTGCAGTGACAGTGTTTCCTGCTGCAGATACCAGTCCCATTCGTTGCGCACCGACAGACCGGCGATGCTTTCGCCGCGCCCCTTCAGGGTCTGGATCACCTGGTCACCGTCGCGACGCAGGCGCAGTGCCAGCGCGGCTCGATCCAGCGCCAGATCTTCGGTGTCGTAATACTGGTTGAACAGTTCGATGCGAGTCCAGTCGCCATTCAGACGTGCATTGACCAGCGGATGGGCGGTGATCCGCTCGGCCATCTGCGGGGGAATACGCAGTTTGATCTCGGTTTCGACCAACACCAGAGGGCTCCGTGTCAGTCGCGCTGGTCGCACAGGGTGATGGACACCGAGTCGGCAAAGCGCAATGCATGCGGCTTGTCGATCTCGACCTGGGCGTGACACACCTTGGGATCGCGCATGACGATCTCGAGCACCTCGCTGACCATCTTCTCCAGCAGCAGGAAGTGGCCGTTCTCGACGTGGTTGATGATCGCCTTGTTGATGGTGCGGTAGTTCAGGGCGTGGTCGATATCGTTGTGCTCTATGGCGGGGTCGACGCGATAGCGCATCAATACATTGATGATCACGTCCTGTTGCTTCTGTTTTTCCTCATCGTTGATGCCGATGAAGGTGCGCAAGCGTAGATTCTTGATCCTGATCGTCGCCTGTCCCGGCTCAGCTAGATTCATGTCACCCGTCCTAACCCAATTCTGTTTTTTACTCTGGGCACCATCATACTGTGCTGATAGACGTAAAAAAACGGCCCGCAGAGCGGGCCGTCAAAGGAGCCAAACAACACACAACGAAGGCGGCTGGATGCAAGGCGATCCAGCCAGGGGATTAGATTCGGCTGGCGCCCGGCGCGAAGCCTGCTTCGACCGAGGCCTGGGGGCCGGGTACGGCGCTGCCGTCCTGCGGCGTGACCGGGAACACGCAGTTGATCTGGCCGGTGCCGGAGCTGCCGAAGTAGGGGGTCAGCACCTCCGCCTGGCCCTCGTAGTCGGACCAGCCCAGGGCGCCGAGCATCATCGCGGTGTCGTGCATGAAGCCCTCACCGTGGCCCTTGACCGCGTACTCCGGCAGCATCTCGCAGAAGGTTTTCCAGTCGCCGCGCTTCCACATCTCCACGACTTCATGGTCCAGAGTTTCCAAGAACGGGCTCCAGACCCTGGTGGCGAACTCCGGTGCCAGGCCGTTCTGGGCGAAGCGGTGGGACAGGGAGCCGCTGGCGAAGAACGCTACGGTGCCGTCGTAGTGCTTCTCGATCGCCTCGCGCATGGCCCAGCCCAGGCGGGCGGAATCGTTGAGGTAGTGCACGGTGCACATGGCCGACACCGAGATCACCTTGAAGTGGCGGTCTTCGTTCATATAGCGCATGGGTACCAGGGTGCCGTACTCCGGGTCCAGCGTGGTGGCGTCATGGGCCAGGGTGTCCACACCCTGTGCGTTGCACTCGGCTGCCAGTATGCGGCCCAGCTCCGGGTTGCCGTCGTACTCGAACGCCATGTTGGAGATGAAGTGGGGCAGCTCGTTGCTGGTGTAGTTGCCGGCCCAGTGCGGCGCGCAGTTGATGTGGTACCCGGCGTTGACCAGCCAGTGGGTATCGAACACAACGATGGTATCAACGCCGAGCTCGCGGCAGCGCTTGCCGATCTCGATATGGCCATCGATGGCTGCCTGACGGAACCCTTTCCGCGGCCCGTCCAGCTCGGACAGGTACATGGAGGGGACGTGGGTGATCTTTGCAACGAGGGCCAGTTTACCCATTACCTATACCTCTTATTCTCGTTCGGCTTGTGCTAATCAGCGCGTGGCCAGGGTTGTCACTACCTTACGGAACGCGGCGAGCTCTTCGTCGCTGAACTGGCTGAACATCTTCTCCTGCTCTTCGGCGGCGATGTTCCACAGCGTATCCGCCTGTTCGATGCCGCGCGCGGTGATCTGGTAGCGATCCTCGGTTACGCCGACCAGCTCCTTGCGCTGCAGGATCTCGGCGGCGGCTTCGATTTCGCTGCGCGGCATGTTGACCTCTTTCAGCAGGTCGTCGATCGACAGCTTGCGATCCTGTTCCAGCACCATCAGCATGCGCGCCTCACTGGTGCGCAGGCCGGTGGACAGTTGCAGCGGTTGGTAATCCTTCTGATAGGCGCGCACCGCCTGGGTCATCAGGTAGTACAGGTTGTTGCCCAAGCGGCCTTCCAGCGCCTTGATCGTGCTGTTGTCTTCACCCTGCTTCTCCGGGAAGCGCGAGTGCGGCAGTGCCACCGAGTAGGTGCCCTGATGGTAGAGCAGCGGCGAGCGGCCGATATCGTCGAAGCCGACAACCTTGCCGATCAGGATCCAGTGGTCTCCGCCCTCGACGGTCTCGTATTTTTCACACTGGAACACGGCGGAGCAGTCCGGCAGGATCGGTGCGCCACCGAGTCCGGTGGTAAAGTCGATACCGGCGAATTTGTCCTCGCTCGGACGGGCAAAGTGGTTGGAGACGTTGATCTGGTCGGCGGCGAGGATATTGACCGCAAAGTGAGTCGCTTCCTCGAAGATCTTGCAGCTGCCAGAGCGCTTGTCGATGCTCCACAGGATCAGCGGCGGATCGAGGGAGACCGAGTTGAAGCTGTTGGCGGTAACGCCGGTCTTTTCGCCGCTCGGCGTGGTCGCGGTGATCACGGTGATGCCGGTGGCAAAGTTGCCGAGGGCGCGGCGAAACGCCTTGGCATCGAATTCGGTAACCTGAGTAGACATGATGGCGACTCCTGAGTGTTGGGTACGATGGTGACGGGGCCGGGCAGATACGTCACATCTGTTGTAATAGGCTTGGTGCTGGTCAGTTTCGCATGGGGACGACTCGGCTTCTGTCCCCGGAAGTATGGGACAGGCCCGTCGCCGAGGGGGCACGACGGGCGTCGTGACCCCGGCAGACAGGGGACTTAGAGCAAGGTCGGATCCGGCTCCAGACCCAGCAGTTCGCGACCGATGATCTGGGCACAGACGTCGTAATCGGTGTAGGCGTGAGCCGCGGTCATGTTGGACTCGCGCCACAAGCGCTGGCCTTCACGGTCCTCATACCAGTTGGAGGCGCCCATCACGGACCACAGACGGTTGACCGCTTCGACACACATCTTGATCGCATAGGCCTGGTTGGTACGCCAGTGGGCCAGAGTGTAGCGGTCCGGGTACTCGTGACGCTCACCGTACTCCTTGTGCTCCTGCCAGGTTTTCTCCAGGTAGGCGCGGGCCGCGCTGACCTGCTGGTAGGACTCGGCGATACGCAGCATCGGCGGAACAGAACCCTCGACCTTGGCGCCGGTGTAGGCGCGGACGCGGTTCTTGGTCAGATCCTTATACACCTCGATCATGCGCTCAGCCACGCCCAGGCTCATCGCCGCAAATCCGCAGGCGAAGTAGGGGCGATACGGGGTGTGGAAGATCTTGGAGTCCGGATAGAGCGGACGGCCTACATGGCGGCCCTCCATCATATCCTTGGCGGCCTGGATGCGGTGTTCGGGTACGAACACGCCTTCGATACGTGCGGTCTTGGTGCCGGAGCCCTGCATGGCGACCGAGAACCAGTCGTCGATGATGGTGAATTCGCTCTTCGGAATCACCGCGAAGCTGTAAACCTTCTCGTCGTTTACCAGGCGGTTCAGACCGACGATGATCCAGTCGGCGTGGTCGACACCGGAGCTCCACTTCATGTCGCCGGTGAAGATGATGCCACCTTCGGTCTCTTCATATTTGCCAAATGGTGCGATGGAGCTGGAGGCAACGGCATCCGGGTTGTCGCCCCAGAACTCGTCCTGTGCCTGCTTACTGAACATCGCCATCTGGTGGTTGTGGGTGCAGAGCAGGCTGTAAGCCCAGGCGGTTGAACAGCAGGCGCCGGCCAAGGCGGCGATACAGTCGGTAAATTCGGGCAGGGAGATCTCAAAACCACCGTAGGCTTTGGGCAGGAACGCACGGTTCAGCTGGATGCCGTGCAGCATGTCGATGTTTTCCTGAGGCACCATACGCAGCTCTTCTGCCTTGCGCGCGTTGGCACGGATCTCGGGCAGAATGGCTTGAAGTTTTTCCAACATCGGGTTGGCTGCTTTCATCGCAATATTCTCTCTTATCGTTGTCGGACCGGCTCTGCCAGTCAGCTGAAAGGGAACAAATTAACTCCCGTGGGATAGGAGAAGTATTGACGTAAAAGCTAAAATAAAAAATGTAAGTTTCTCGTTAGTTATTGTACTTTTCTGTTTTGCCTTCTTCCGCCGATTTTTAAAGCGCTAAAACGCCTGTCTTGCGAGGCGATCTGAGGCGTTGGGCCGGGTGTACAGCGTCTGCACACCCGGTCGCTAACGGGGATCAGTGGATGCCGAATGCCGCCAGCAGATAGATCAGTGCAACCGAGGCAGTCAGCATCAACAGCGTATACAGACTGTTGTTGGCGAGTATCTCACGGATGCTGCAGCGGAAACGTGCCTGCAGGATGAAGTTCAGTCCGCTGAAGATACTACCGGACATGGAGAGCGAGGTGCCCAGGATGTAGGCGATCGCCATCAGTGTCGGAGTGGTGGTGATTTCGGCAAAAAAGCCCATAAAGATCGCCACCAGGGCGAACTGATGAATACCCAGGTAGGCTAAGAGTACGATCGACACCAGCACGAAGCTGGCGATATGGGCATTGGTTTCCTGGAATGGCAAGTCAACCAGGCCCAGCGCGATGCAGGCCTTGACCCCCGCCGCCAGCAGGCCTGCGGTCAGAAACAAGGCGATTTCAACACGCGCGTCCGGCAGTCTCTCCACCACATGCTTGGCGGCGCTGCGGCTGGCTGAGGTCATGCCGCTCTTCAACACCAGGATCGAGAACGGGACCAGCAGTGCCAGTAGCGCGACCACGCCGATGGTGGGTAGGTCGGGCGCGAGCCAGGCGGTCAGCAACACGGTGGATATCAGCATCGCCGGTAGCAGCAGGGTTGAGCGTTTGATCGGATAACCCGCATAACTATTCAGTTCCTCCGGCCGCCGATAGCGGGATTCAACCAGTGTCAGCAGTAGTCCGACGATCGCCAGCGCAATGGTGAACGGATACACCGCGTAAATATCGCTGCCCGGCACCTTGTCCAGCACCATCGGCAGGATGCTCAGGAAGGGTGACCAGAGCACTGCCAGGCTGAAGCCCCTGGCCAGAATTACCTGTGACAGTGCGGAGAGGCGTTCGTTGCGGTAGAGCTGCTCGCCGACCATCAGCACCGATGAGAAGTTGGCCACCGAGGAAAAAAAGTGCATGCCGCCTAGGGTGGTCAGAAAGCTGCGCACACCCTTGTGATCCGGCGCCGGCTCGAGTCGGGACACCAGGCGGATGAAGTTGACCGCGGCGAGCAGCATCGCCAGCTTGATATGCTCGCTGAGGATATCCAGGGCGGCGACCTGACCACCCTTGAACCAGGCCCAGCAGGAAAACAGCACGCCGGCAGCGCTGAGCATCAGGATCAGTCGCCGCTGTTTCCCGGTCAGATTGCGTAACTCGACCAGCACGAAGCCCCAGGCCAGCACGGTGGCGAGATGGGTGGCTTCGATCAGTTGAAAGGTATCGGCCAGTGCCAGCAGCATGGCGGCAAAAATGAGCACACCGGAGAGTCTGGTGGTCAGGTCGGCCGTATCGTTAAGTGTTCGTATGAGCTGCATGGGTCGGTTCCGTAGTGGTCGGGTGTAAGACACCTCTATTCGCATCCGCGCCCTAAACGAGCGCTGCCGCACCGGGCGCGGTTGTGTTGAATCGGGCGGAAGACGCAGGCGGTAACAGCGGGTATCGATCGGTTACAGTGCAACATAGTTTACTTAATATATTAATCAAATCAAGAGCGCCTGACATGGCACATTGGCCCAGGGCAATCAGCGGCTTTAAGCTTCGTCGGTTGTTAATTGTCCACGCCAATGCCCGGCCAGGTACTCCTGCCGGGTCACCTCGTGGATCAGTGGGATAACGGCCCTCATCAAGGCAGTTTTCGGTCGCTCGGCCGCCGTGGTGATGTACACGTCACGCCAGAGCGGCGGATCGGTAATCTCCAGTGCGTGAATCTGTCCGGCTTCTTCGAGGTGGTAGAACGAGGAGGAGGGGCTGAGCAACATGCCGTAACCGTCGGCAACGTAGCGTAGCGTGGTCATCAACTGGCCAAACGCGGGTTTGTGGCGGATGCTGACCCCGGTCTGCAGCTCGTACTGGTGCAGCAGGTAGCCGAGGGAATCCTGGCGGCCGGTGACGATCACCTCATGATCGGCCAGCTCCGCAAACCGCAGGCGCTTGCGCGATCGCAGCGGCAGTTGCGAGGCCGGTTTGGGATCCGTACCCATCGCCAGATAGAGCAGCTCGCGGAACAGCTTCTCTCGCCTCAGGCGCGACATGTCGCTGCCATCCGGTGAGGAGATCGCCAGATCGATCTCGCCGGCCAGCAACTGCTGCGACAGGCTGTAGGAGAGACCCGCGAACAGGTCGAGCTGGATCTTGGGGTAGCGCTGCTCGACCTGTGTGAGTAGCGGTACCGAGACCACATTGCCGATCGGTTGCGTCATACCGATAACCAGGCGGCCGCTGGGTTCCTCTTCGGACTGGCGGATATCCAGCTTGGCCTGTTCGACCTGACGCAGTATGGACTCGGCATGGGTGCGGAACAGCTGCCCGCTCTCCGTCAGCGTTACACCGCGATAATCGCGCTCGAACAGGCGGGTACCGAGTTCATGCTCCAGATTGTCCAACTGCAGGCTGATGCTCGGCTGCGCCACCTCGAGTTCACGGGCGGCGGCGGCAATGCTGCACAGTTCAGCGGTTTTGAGGAAGTAGATCAGCTGTTTGGTGTTCATCCCCTGAGGGTATAGGAAATATATTGAAGGGAGCAATATTCATTTTGGTTTTTGTGGTGCCGGTATGTAGTTAATATATTAACTAACCTGCAACGACACCAAACGAGGAAGATGATGGAAACCTTTGACCGTTACTTTGAACGTCCGTCGAGATTCAGCGAAGCGGAGTGGAATGCACGGGTCGATCTGGCGGCGATGTACCGGATTTTCGCCTATCTGAAGTGGGACGAATCGATCTACAACCATATCTCCCTGCGTGTACCCGGCGAACCGGGGCATTTCCTGATCAACCCGTTCGGGCTGCACTACAGCGAGATTACCGCCTCCAATCTGGTCAAGATCGACATCGACGGCAACATCATCGGCCACTCAGACTGGCCGATCAATCCGGCCGGGTTTACTTTCCATAGCGCTATCCATGCCAGGGTGCCTAACGGGCACTGCGTGATGCACGTGCATAGCACACCGACGTTGGCGGTGTGCTGCCTCGAGGAGGGCCTCTCCTACAGCAACTTCTACGCCGCGCAGCTCTACGACAAGGTTGCTTACCACGAGTTCGAAGGGATCACGGTGCATATGGATGAGGGGCAGCGGATTCTCGACAGTGCGGGCGATAAACAGGTGCTGCTGTTGCGCAACCACGGACCGGTAGTGATCGGCGCCAACCTGTCCCAGGCGCTGGCGCTGATGTGGCTGGTCACGCGGGCCTGCGAGGTGCAGGTGGCGTCGATGGCGATGGGGCCGGTGCGTGAAATCCCGGAGGCGATATTGAAGAAGTGTACCGCAGACTCGTTGAACTTCGATCCCAAATTTGGCGCCGGGGAAGACGTGTTTGCGGCAATGAAGCGGCTCGTCGAACGGCAGGATCCGTCGTTCAGACGTTGAAACGAGGCGGCAGTGGTGATGAGGGTATGTGTCTATGGCGCGGGGGCGATCGGCGGCTTGATCGCCGCACGGCTCAGTCGCACGGGGGCATCGGTTTCGGTTGTTGCCCGGGGCGATACGCTTGAGGCGCTGCAGCGTCAGGGAGTAGGGATCGTCGAAGGGGGCAAGACCGGCTTCCATCCGGTGCATGCCGTGGCCGGAGCGGATCAGCTCGGCGTGCAGGATCTGATCGTGGTTGCGGTCAAGCAACCGGCACTGAATGCGGTGCTGAAGCAGTTCGGGCCGTTGATGGATGCCAACACCCGGGTGCTGCTGGCGATGAACGGTGTGCCCTGGTGGTTCCTCGATGGTCTGCCTGATGCACCGTCCGATACCGTGCTCCGGTGTGTCGATCCGCAGGGTGATCTCAGGCGCCATCTGCCGAGCCGGCAGGTGCTCGGTTGTGTGGTGCACCTGTCGGCCGCCATCGAATCGCCGGGTATGGTGCGATTGAACAGCGGCAACCGGCTGATCATCGGTGAACCCTGCGGTGAGATCAGCACGGTGACCCGTGCCGTTGCCGAACTGCTTGAGGCAGGTGGCTTCGAGGTCGAGTTGTCTGCCGGCATCCAGCGCGATATCTGGTACAAGCTCTGGGGCAATATGACCATGAACCCGGTCTCCGCGCTGACCCGGGCGACCACCGACAGCATGCTGGATGACCCGCTGGTCAACCGCTTTTGCTGCAATGTGATGCAGGAGGCCGCCGGGATCGGCAGGGCGATCGGCTGTGGTGTCGATCAGACGCCGGAGCAGCGTAATGCGACCACGCGCAAGTTGGGCGCGTTTAAAACCTCCATGCTGCAGGATGTCGAAGCCGGGCGGGCGCTGGAGTATGAAGCCCTGGTCGGGACGGTGTATGAGCTGGCGGGAAAGCTGGGCCAGGAGGTGCCGAATATCTCCACGCTTTACGGCTTGATCCGGCTGCTCGCTCGTAGTGCGACACCGACATAGATAATCCGAACATAAAAACCGAACAGAACAAGCCATAAGAAAATAGAGGACATATGAAAACAATAAAAACTGCATCGAAGTGGGCCTGTGCTTTGGCCGGTACCTTGCTGTGCACGTCCGCGATGGCGGCAACGACACTGCGTGTAACCACCTGGTTGCCGCCGACCAATCCCCAGAATCAAGTCGTCTGGCCGACCTGGGCCAAATGGGTCGAAGAGGCGACCGAAGGGCGGGTGAAGGTGGAGATCGAGCAGGGCTCGGGCCATCCGAAAACCCTGTTCAATCTGGTCGAGGATGGCGTGACCGACGTCAGCTTCAGCGTCAACGGCTACCTGCCCGGCCGCTTCAAGCTGCCGGGTGTTGCCGAGATCCCCGGTGAAGCCGGCGATGCCGAGCTGGGCTCCGTGGCGCTGTGGACGGTCTACAAGGAGTACTTCGAGCCGGCGGATGAGTTTGCCGGCCTGAAGGTGCTGGGGATGTTCGTGCATGGTCCCGGTCAGTTGCATACCCAGTTCCCGGTCAACTCCCTGGACGATCTGAAGGACCGCAAGATTCGCGTCGGCGGCGGGGTAGTTAACGAACTGGCCGAGCGCTTGCACGTGACGCCGGTGGCGGCACCGGCGACCAAGGTATACGAGATGATGCAGCAGGGGATCGTCGAAGGTGTATTCCTGCCGATCCAGGAGCAGAAGTTCCTGCGCTTGAGCGAAGTAACAAGCCACGTGACGATGTTTCCCAAGGGAATGTATACCACGGCGTTTACCATCTTCATGAATCCCGATGTGTTTGACGGCCTGAGCAAGGAGGATCAGGACGCGATCATGAGCGTATCCGGTGCCAAATTGTCTCAGCTGGCAGGGCAGGCCTGGGGGGCAGCGGACTTGGCTGGTTACAAGGAAGCGCAGGACTCGGGCAAAACGATCGTCCGCCTGACCGCCGATGATCCTCTTGTCGCCCAGTTCAATGACGCGATCAAAGGCATGGATGAGGCGTGGATAGAATCCGTCGCGGATCGTGGTATCGATGCTCGTGCGGCGTTGAATAAGTACAGAGAGCTTGTTTCCGGGCAGTAAATGACCATTCTGGCGGGTGTATATGACCTGTACACCCGTCCCCTCAATTTTTCCCAATACAACGATCTCTATTCCTGACCTGTAACATCAGTAGGAGGCAGGATATGACCAAATCCATTGAATCGCTTGCTCAGGGTGTATCGGTACTCGAGGAGATACATAAACGGGGCGTGGTGACGCTCTCCGAACTCCATCGCACTACAGAGATCAACAAGGCAACGTTGCTGCGGGTCTTGCGTACCCTGGTCGAGTCCGGTTGGGTGATCAGGTCAGATGAACAAGGAACGTATCAGTTCGTAAAAGATATCCTTGGCACGCCGGGTGCCACGGAACTCATCCGTGCGTTACGCCGTATTGCTGGTCCGGTACTGACTGGAGTATGCAATGAATTAGGTGCTTGGGCCGAGATCTGGGGCCTCCAGGGCGATAGGTTGCAGATGCTTGGCTCGTCGTTGCCAGAGGCCCCAAACTCGATCAGTTTTTCACTTAAGGAACAGACTCTACCGCTGATCTCTTCCGCTCAAGGACTTGTGTATCTCGCATTTTGCTCCCCGGAGAACCAGGAACAGACTCGGCACTCTATTCTAACCCGTGGGGGGGGATCCGACGCTTACGGATAATCTGGCAATTGGTTTGCATATCCAGTTCTGATTTGCGTTCACATGAGCCCTTGTGCTTCGGGAGGTTTGGCCCCCTTCATTTCCTGATCAGTGAGTTATTGTTGCCTCGTATCCGATATGCGAGGCGGTCTTTTTGCGTTTATTGGAGGTAAATGATGTATAAGAAAAAACTGCTTTTACCGTCGCTGATGTTGTCTCTTAGTGTTTTTGTTCATGCCGTCGGCAATGCCGCCACTGCCGGTGAGGTTGTGCCTGGGGGTATACCATCTTCAGCCGACACAATAGAGGGGTGTCCCTCGCCGGTCATACTGCAGAATTTTGGAGAGTTTGCAAAAACCGGCAAGATGCCGCCGGCTTTCGGTAAGTGGTTAAACAGCGTTGAGGCGCAGCGGATAGAACCTTTTAAAGTATTCGATAACGTCTACAACGTGGGAATCTATTGGGTCAATACCTGGATCATCAAGACCAGCGACGGGCCGGTATTAATTGATACAACATATGGTCCCTTCTTCGATCTTTTGATCAGCAATATGAAGAAGGTCGGTGTTGAACCGGCCGACCTGAAACTGGTACTGATGACGCACGGCCATTTCGATCATGTAGGTAGGGCAGACAGACTGAAGGCCTTGACCAACGCGCCGTTCGTTATGACACAGGCCGGTTGGGATGAAGCGCTGGAAAACTCGAAAAAGAGCCCCTTTATGGAGGAGATAAAAGCGGTCCTGGATGAGCACGATCTGGTCGCGAAAGATGGTGACATCTTCACGGTAGGCGATACCGAGTTCAGGGTCTACGAGACGCCCGGACACACCTGGGGCACTGCATCCTATGTGTACAACGTCAAGGATGGGGATCGGGAGGTACGTGCCATCACCATTGGTGGTTTAGGTCTGAACGGGGTTAATGATACGAAGCAACTTGAAAGTTATATTGCCAGCGGGAATCGTATCGACGCTATGGTGGAGTCGACGGACAACCCCGTTCGAGTGCACATCCCTACCCACTCATTTGCGTCTGGTTTGACCGAGCAGGTCGAGTCTATTCAGAACCGCAAGCCGGGGGAGCCGCATCCGTTGTTGAAAGAGGGCTCATTGGTGGGGCAGCTCGAAGGGCTTCGTCGTCGGGCGGAACAGCGACTACCCACCCTGAAGCAGTGATTTGAATTTTGGATCCGGCCAAGACGCAGTGCGCTTCCCGTGTGCTGCCGTAATCTTGGCCGAGATCCATAAGTATTCGCTTAGTTCCGTTGCCTGGTCAGCATCAGTGCTGCCAGGGAACCGACGCCACAGACTCCCATGATCAGTGTCATCGGCAGCGGCGTACCGTCATGCAGGCTGCCGGCCAGCGAACTGGCCAGGGCGCCGAGTCCAAACTGGGCCGAGACCGCCAGTCCGGCGGCGGCCCCGGCCTGCTGTGGGTAGCGCGCGAGCAGGCTGGCCATGCAGTTGGCCCCGAGAAGGCCGGTGACGCCGACGAAGCCAAATACGCCGACCACCACCGGTACCAGCCCGCCAACCGAGGTCAGCCCGCAGAGTAGCAACAGGACGCCGGAACCTGCCGCCAGACTGGCCCCCGCCAGCAGCAGTGGCTGGGTACCCACGCGTTTGACGAAACGTGCATTGAGGGTCACGAACAGAATGACGCCGCCGATATTGAGACTGAACAGCCAGGCGTAGTGGGTGGGCTCGATGCCAAAGTAGTTGATATAGACGAACGGCGACGCGGTTATAAAGGCGAACATGCCGGCAAAGGTCAGCGACATGCACAGGATATAACCGATGGCATGGTGATGGCGGGCGATACGGAAGTAGGCGGCGAATACCGCCAGAACGCTTGAGTTCCTGGATTCGCCGCGGTGGGTTTCCGGTATTTTCCAGGCAACGAACAGCAGGGTCGTTGCGGCAAAGATCATCAGTACGATAAACAGGGCGCGCCAGCCCGAGAGCAGCAGCATATAACCGCCGAACAGTGGTGCCATCAGCGTGGCGATCATCGTGACCAGATGCATCAGCGACAACACCCGCGCAGACTCCTCGACCGGGAACAGATCACGCACGATGGTGCGCCCGAGCACCGATGCCGCGGCACCGCCGAGCGCCTGGGCAAAACGCAGGGCCACCAGGTGTTCGATGCTGGTGGCGAAGACGCAGCCCAGGCTGGCAAGGGTGTACAGGCTTATCCCACCCAGCAGCAAGCCGCGGCGGCCGAATTTGTCCGACAGTGGGCCGTAAAACAGCATGCCGATGAACAGACCGATCAGAAAGGCGCTGATCGTCATCTGCACGCTGGCTTCGCTGCTGCCCATCTCCTGTGCGATCTGCGGCAGACCCGGCAGGTACATATCGATCGACAGCGGGCCGAACGCCTGCAGTGCGGCAAGTAGTACGATCAGTCGGTGAGGGCGTTCAATAACGGCCATAGGGGTATCCTGATGACAGAGTGTGGTACTGAAAAAGAGGCCCGCGTGAGCGGGCCAAAACACCATATGCAACTGTTGAGGAGACGCGTACAGGTGCGTCTCCCATAATAGGGTTAACGCGGATCAGAGCCGACTGGCGCCCGGTGCGAAACCGCTCTCGACCGAGGCCTGGGGACCGGGCACGGCGCTGCCGTCCTGCGGCGTGACCGGGAACACGCAGTTGATCTGGCCTGTGCCGGAGCTGCCGAAGTAGGGGGTCAGCACCTCCGCCTGGCCCTCGTAGTCGGACCAGCCCAGGGCGCCGAGCATCATTGCGGTATCGTGCATGAAGCCCTCGCCGTGGCCCTTGACCGCATACTCCGGCAGCATCTCGCAGAAGGTTTGCCAGTCGCCGCGCTTCCACATCTCCACGACTTCATGGTCCAGAGTTTCCAAGAACGGGCTCCAGACCCTGGTGGCGAACTCCGGTGCCAGGCCGTTCTGGGCGAAACGGTGGGACAGGGAGCCGCTGGCGAAGAACGCTACGGTGCCGTCGTAGTGCTTCTCGATCGCCTCGCGCATGGCCCAGCCCAGGCGGGCGGAATCGTTCAGGTAGTGCACGGTGCACATGGCCGACACCGAGATCACCTTGAAGTGGCGGTCTTCGTTCATATAGCGCATGGGTACCAGGGTGCCGTACTCCGGGTCCAGCGTGGTGGCGTCATGGGCCAGGGTGTCCACACCCTGTGCGTTGCACTCGGCTGCCAGTATGCGGCCCAGCTCCGGGTTGCCGTCGTACTCGAACGCCATGTTGGAGATGAAGTGGGGCAGCTCGTTGCTGGTGTAGTTGCCGGCCCAGTGCGGCGCGCAGTTGATGTGGTACCCGGCGTTGACCAGCCAGTGGGTATCGAACACGACGATGGTGTCGACGCCGAGCTCGCGGCAGCGCTTGCCGATCTCGATATGGCCATCGATGGCTGCCTGACGGAACCCTTTCCGCGGCCCGTCCAGCTCGGACAGGTACATGGAGGGGACGTGGGTGATCTTCGCGACGAGGGCCAGTTTACCCATGTTCTATACCTCTTATTCTCTACAAGTCTGGTTGCCCGATACCTGTTCCTGTGTTCAGGATGACAGGGCCAGGCTGCGGTTTTTCTTCATTGCGTAGTAGTGCGCGGCCAGAGCCGAGACCGGTGCCAGCGCGATGCAAACCATGATCGGCAGGACCCCCTGGCCGAGTAGCAGCGGCATCAACTGGGCGATCGTTGCGCCGGTCAGCAGCTGTATGAACCCCATCAGTCCAGACGCCGTGGCCGCGGAGGTCGGTGAACAACTGATCGCGGCGGACTGGGCGTTGGGTTGGCTCAGTCCGCGACCCAGGGTCACCAGCGCCATCGGCAGGAACAGCGAGGCATAACTCAGCGTCGCCGCCAGGGCGAAACCGACCAGCAGCAGCGCACCGAGTAGCGACAGAGCGTTGCCCGCCAGTACCATCTGATCCACGCTGGCGCGTTTTGCCAGCCGGGTGGAGAGGAAGCTGCCGGCCATGAACGCGAACGACACCGCCAGGAACCAGGTACCGAACAGCGCGGAGTTGCCGCCCAGGCTGTCGACGATGTAGGGCGCAGTGCCGACGAACATGTAGAACGCCGCCGCGATAAAGGTCGTCGACAGCGCGTAGCCGATGTAACCGGCGGACTGGAACACACCGGCGTAGCGTTGTATTACCGGCTTCAGCCGCAGGCTATCGCTCTTTTCCCGGCAGGTTTCCGGCATCTGCAGCAGGGCGATCAGCCAGGCAGCGGCGCCGGTGGCGAGCGATACATAGAAGATCGCGCTCCACCCCACCCAGAGGTTGAGGTAGCCGCCCAGGGTTGGAGCTATCGATTGGGCGATGGCGATCGCCATGACGATATAGCCCATCCGGCCGGCAGCACCTTCGCGGCCGTAGATATCCAGGATGATGGTGCGTGCCAGCACCATTGCGGCACTGCCGCCGAGCGCCTGCAGCACGCGGCCGGCGATCAGATGGCTGACATCACCGGCAAAGGCGGCCAACAGGCTGCCTGCGGTATGCAGGGCCAGGCCGATCAGCAGTATCGGCCGGCGACCGTAATGATCGGCCAGCGGTCCGGACAGCAGCTGGCCGAACGCCAGCGTGAACAGATAGGCGGTAAAGCTCAGCTGGATCACGCTGACATCGGTGTGCAGCTCGCGCGCCACATCCGGCATCGCCGGCACGAACAGGTTGAGCGCCAAGGGACTGGCCATGGCGATCAACGTGAGCAGTGCGACCGACGGGGTACGAACGCTTGGACTGGCGGCCATTATCGCTCTCGGCTTCAGTTCGGGTCGCGGATCACCAGCAGACGCAGCTCGGTCATGTCTTCGATGGCGTAGCGCACACCCTCACGACCCAGGCCACTGTCCTTCACGCCGCCATAGGGCATATGGTCCACGCGCCAGGAGGGCACATCGCCGATCACCACGCCGCCGACCTCGAGCTCGTCCCAGGCCTTCTGGATCTTGTAGATGTCGCGGGTAAAGATACCGGCCTGCAGGCCGAAGTCGGAGTTGTTGACCTCCTTCAGTGCCGCGTTGAAATCGCTGAACCGGGACAGGATCGCCACCGGGCCGAACGCCTCTTGGCAGTTCACGTCGGTGTCGGCCGGTACGTTCTCCAGCAGCGTTGCCTGCAGCATGGCGCCGTTACGCTGGCCGCCGCAGAGCAGGTTAGCGCCCTTCGCCACCGCATCCTCAACCCAGCCGTGCAGGCGGGAGGCTTCCTTCTCGGAGATCATCGGGCCGATAAAGGTCTCTTCATCTTTCGGATCGCCGCTCTTCAGATTCTTGACCGCGGCGGTCAGCTTGTCGCGCACGGCATCGTACAGGCTCTCATGCACCATGATCCGCTGCACGCTGATGCAGCTCTGGCCCGACTGGTAGTAGGCGCCGAACACGATGCGCGCCACCGCGTCGTCGATGTCGCTACCCTCGTCGACGATACAGGCCGCGTTGCCGCCCAGCTCCAGCACCACCGGTTTCTTGCCGGCGCGGGCCTTCAGATCCCAGCCCACCTCGGGCGAGCCGGTGAAGCTGAGCAGCTTCAGGCGCTCGTCGGTGGTGAACAGATCGGCGCCGTCGCGACGGCAGGGCAAGATGGAGAAGGCGCCCTTGGGCAGGTCGGTTTCGGCCAGCACCTCGCCGATGATCAGCGCGCCGATCGGCGTCAGGCTGGCCGGTTTCAGTACGAACGGGCAGCCGGCGGCGATCGCCGGGGCTACCTTGTGCGCGGCCAGGTTGAGCGGGAAGTTGAACGGCGAGATGAAGGAGCAGGGGCCGATCGGCACCCGCTTCCACATGCCGGTGTAGCCTTCGGCGCGGGGGCTGATATCCATCGGGATCACCTCACCGCCGATACGCACCGCTTCCTCGGCGGCAATACGGAAGGTGTCGATCAACCGGGTGACCTCACCGCGGGCATCCTTGATCGGCTTGCCGGCCTCGATGCACAGCGCCTGGGCCAGCTCTTCGAAACGCTCCTGAAAACGGGTGACACAGTGGTTCAGGATCGACTGGCGTTTGTGCGCCGGGAGTTTGCGCATCGGCTCGGCGGCCGCATCGGCGGCGGCGATGGCGCGGTCGATGGCGTCGGCATCGGCCAACGCGACGCGGGTTGCGACTTCGCCGGAATACTTGTCGTAGACCGCAAGATCCTGGTTGGGGGCTTCCGCTTCGTTGGCCAGGTAGTAGGGGTAGCTTGCTTGTAACATGGGAATCTCCGCCGGCGTTCGAAGCGAGACCTCGGACGCGAATATAATTAATATATTAACTAAAATATAAATAACATGTTAACTATTGTCAATGTAGTTAACTGACTGCGTTCAGTGTGTTAGTTGCGGGCTGTCAGGCCCTCGGAACACCTTACATACGGTTTAGCATATTGAGTAAAAAACGGGGATAATGGGCCGTTTATTAGCGCAATGGGTGCCAAGTGCTCCAGTAAACTTTCTGTCACTAACCTAGCCGTCACTAACCTAGCGATGCTGTTCGTGCGCACTTTAAATACGATATGTAAGGCGATCCTGGCCCTGTTCTGTCTTGGCCTGTTCTCCATGCCCGTGCTCGCCGCGCGTGGTGAGACTGCTGGCATTACCCGGCAATATATCGTCGTCGGCGGCGATCACTACCATCCCCCTTACGAGTTTCTCGACGATAACGGCGAGCCGGCCGGTTACAACGTGGAACTGACCCGTGCCATTGCCGAGGTGATGGGGGTCGATGTGCGCTTCGAGTTTGGCGAGTGGGCGGAGATGCGGCGCAAGCTGGAGTCGGGCGAGGTGGATATCCTGCAGGGGATGTCCTACTCCGAGGAGCGTGCCAAGGCGTTCGATTTTGCGCCGCCCCACGCCATCGTTCACCAATCGTTTTTTGCCCGCAAAGGCGCGCCGGCGGTGGAACTCGACGAGTTGCAGGGCAAGGAGGTGATCGTCCAGAATCTCGATATCATGCACGACTACCTGCTCGAGCATAACGTCGGGGCTGATCTGATCACCGTCGATACCCACGCCGATGCCTTGCGCCTGCTGGCTTCAGGCCAGGGTGATTACGCCCTGGTGGCCAACCTGCCTTCGCTCTATCTCAGCCGTCAGTTGGGCCTCACCAATATCCTGCCGGTGGCCAAGCCCTTCGCCAACCGTTACGGCTATGCGGTCAAAAAGGGTAACTCCAATACGCTGGCCACCTTCAGCGAAGGGCTCGCCATCCTGAAAAACACTGGGCGCCACCAGCAGATCTATGACAAGTGGCTCGGTCCGCTGGAGGATATGGGTAGCTTTCCGTGGAAAAAGGTGGGCCAGATAGGCGCCAGCGTATCGGTTGCGCTGCTGCTGATTCTGGGCGGTATTGTGATGTGGAACCGGATGCTCAGGCGTGAGGTGGAGAGCCGCTCGGAGGATCTGCGTCGGCACCAGCGGCAACTGATTCAGGCGGACAAGATGACCTCGCTCGGGGTGCTGGTGTCGGGGGTCGCACATGAGATCAACAACCCGAGCAGCCTGCTGTTGCTGAACCTGCCGGTTTTGCGTGATGCCTATTTGGATAGCCGCGACATTCTGGAAAACCACTACCGCGAGCACGGTGATTTCAATCTCGGTGGGCTGGCCTATTCGCGGATGCGTGACGAGATACCGCTGATGATGGATGAGATGCTCGACGGTGCGCGCAGGATCAAGCGTATTGTCGGCGATCTGAAAGACTTCGCCCGCCAGGGCAGTGCCGACTTGAGCGAGGTTGTGGATCTGAATACCGTCGTCGATACGGCGATTCGACTGGTGGATAACTCGATCCGCAAAGCCACCTGCCAATTCGAGGTGAGCCTGGGAGTTGGTCTTCCGCCAATCCGGGGCAACACCCAGCGTATCGAACAGGTGGTGATCAATCTGATCCTCAACGCCTGCCAGGCATTGCGTTCGCCCACCGAGGGGATCTTTCTGCGCACCTATTACGATGCCGATGAGGCGGGGACGCAAAGAGTGATCCTGGAGGTGCGCGACCAGGGACAGGGCATTGAGGCGGATGCGATCAACCAGTTGACCGACCCGTTTTTCACCACCAAGCGGGAGAGCGGCGGCACCGGGCTGGGACTCTCGGTGTCGGCGGGTATCGTCAGTGAACATCGGGGGCGGCTGGTGTTTGACTCCAAACCAGGCGAGGGCACCACGGTGCGCATGATTCTGCCGGTGGACAGCAAGGCGCACGCAGGGAACGGTGCAGTTTCCTCCAAGGCTGATAGCTAGGCGGCAAGCCAGAGTGAAAACGATAAGAGAGTGCAGGACAATTTGATGGTGAACGGCGTATACCCCTCCTTCGGTCTGTTACTGGTGGACGATGAAGCCTCCTTTTTGCGCAGCTTGAGCATCGCGCTGGAGCGCAATGCCGGCATCACCAATATTCAGCGCTGCCAGGACAGCCGCGAGGTGATGTCGATTCTGGAGCGTGAGAATATCGGTCTGGTGACCCTGGATCTGACCATGCCGCATCTGTCCGGAGAAAAATTGCTGGCACAGATCGTCGAGGAGCATCCCGAGGTGGGGGTAATCGTGATCAGCGGATTGAACCAGGTCGAGACCGCGGTCAACTGCATCAAGCTTGGTGCATTCGATTACTTCGTCAAAACCGATGAGCCGGATCGGCTGATCGCCGGGGTCCGACGTGCCATCCGTCTGCAGGAGCTGCGGCGGGAGAATCAGGAGCTGCGCAAGCGCTTTCTGTACGACACGCTGGAACGGCCCGAGGCGTTTGCCCATATCGTCACCGGTGACAAGGGGATGCGCTCGGTATTCCAGTATCTGGAGTCGGTGGCGGTAAGTCGCCAGCCGATCCTGATCTGCGGCGAAAGCGGAACCGGCAAGGAGTTGATCGCCCGCGCCGCCCATACCCTCAGCGATCGCACGGGACCGCTGGTCTGTGTCAACGTCGCCGGGCTTGATGACAACATGTTTGCCGACACCCTGTTTGGGCATGAGCGGGGGGCGTTTACCGGTGCCAATCAGGAGCGTGCCGGGATGATCGAACGGGCTGCCGGCGGCACCCTGTTTCTTGATGAGATCGGTGACCTGAGTATGGCGTCGCAGGTCAAGCTGCTGCGGCTGCTGCAGGAGGGGGAATACTATCCGCTGGGCAGCGATCGTCCGAAACGGATTCAGGCGCGGGTGCTGGTGGCGACCCATCAGGATCTGGCCAGGAAGCAGGCCTCGGGTGAGTTCCGCAAGGACCTCTACTATCGCCTGCGTACCCATCTGGTCCGCATTCCGCCGTTACGTCAGCGCAAGCAGGATATTCAACTGCTGCTCGAACACTTCCTCGCCGAAGCGGCCGATGAGCTGGGCAAGTCCAAACCGACGATGCCGCGCGAGCTTCCGGTGCTGCTCTCCAATTACAGCTTTCCCGGCAATGTGCGTGAACTGAGGGCCATGGTGTATGACGCCATGAGCGTGCACCGTTCGCGCATGCTGTCGATGGACGTATTCAAGCGCGCCATCGATAGCCACCTCGAAGAGGGGGGCGAGACAATCGCAGAAGAGCGTGCCGTATTCGTGGCCGATGAACCCCTGCCCAATCTGCATGAGGTTACCGATCTGCTGGTGCAGGAAGCGATGCGCCGCGCCGAGGGTAATCAGTCGATCGCCTCGCGCTTGCTGGGCGTATCCCAGCCGGCATTGAGCAAGCGGCTCAAGCGCCTGCAGAGTTGAACGCTGATCCTGTCTTGAACCCCTATAACCTGGTGGATGGTTATAACATGCTGGATTTTTGTTTAACTAATTGAAATAAAAAGGAAAAAAGTCTTTTTAGGGGTGGTGGTGTGCATTAGGTTATACCCCTTCAAGAAGGTTGGCTTTTCGCGACTTTAATAAAAACCTATTTAAAATCAATAAGGTGTAATTCTTCTGAAGTATTGGCATTGAGCTTGCTCTATTGAGTCTCGTTGACCTCTCCAAGCTGAGGGGCGAAGAGTGTGAGCGTGCAAAGTCAGTACTAAGGAGAATTACAACGTGAATAAAAAAGCTCTTACCGCTGCGGCCGTCATTTCCGTGGCGCTATCCGGTGCAGTGTCGGCTGAAACGCTGGATAGCGTGAAGTCAAAAGACTTCGTCAAATGTGGTGTGACCTCGGGTGTTCCCGGCTTCTCCGTGCCTGACGAGAAGGGTAACTGGCAGGGCCTGGACGTGGATGTCTGCCGTGCCGTAGCCGCGGCCGCGCTGGGCGATGCCAGCAAGGTCAAATTCATTCCGCTCAACGCCAAGGAGCGCTTTACCGCGCTGGCCTCCGGCGAGATCGACGTGCTCTCCCGTGTCACCACCTGGACCCTGACCCGCGACAGTCAGCTCGGTATCAACTTTGCCGGCGTCAACTACTATGACGGCCAGGGCTTCCTGGTGAAGAAGGATCTGGGCCTGACCAGCGTCAAGGAGCTGGACGGTGCCACCATCTGCGTACAGTCCGGTACCACCACCGAGCTGAACATGGCGGACTACTTCCGTACCCACGGCCTGGAGAACAAAACGGTCGTGTTCGATACCAACGAAGAGGCCGCAACTGCGTTCGATACTGGCCGCTGTGATGCTTTCACCACCGACCTGTCCCAGGCCTTTGGCCTGCGCACCCGCATGGCCGACCCCGATTCCGTCGTCGCACTGCCTGAGGTGATCTCCAAGGAGCCGCTCGGTCCGGTGGTACGCCAGGGCGACGACCAGTGGTTCAACGTCGTCAAGTGGTCGCTGAACGCGATGATTAACGCTGAAGAGCTGGGCATCACCATGGCCAACGTGGACGAGATGAAATCCAGCGACAACCCCAACATCAAGCGCCTGCTCGGCGGTGAAGAGGGGCTGGCCAAGGGCCTGGGTATTGCTGAGGACTGGGGTTACCAGATCGTCAAGCAGGTGGGCAACTACGGCGAAGCCTTCGACCGTAACGTCGGCAAGGACTCCCCGCAGAAGATCACCCGCGGTCTGAACAATCTGTGGAACAACGGCGGCATCATGTACGCCCCGCCGGTTCGCTGATCAGCTCTAAAACTGTGTAGATCGGAGCGCTCTTCGGAGCGCTCCGTGCTGTCCACAACTGGCCCCCACGGGCCCGGAGAGTGATCGGATGTCCACTGACATTATCAAGAGTGCACCTCCCGCTCAGGTTCCAGCACCTGAGTTGACGTCGACGGAGGTCAAACCCTGGAACGACCCGGCCAAACGCGCACTGGTGTTCCAGATCCTGCTCGTGCTGACCCTCGGCGCCTTCGCCTGGTTCATCATCGACAACACCCTGAACAACCTGGAACAGCGCGGTATCACCACCGGTTTCTCCTTCCTGTCGCAGGAAGCGGGCTTCGGTATTCCGCTGTCACTGATCGAGTACACCGAGGCCTCCAGCTACGGTCGCACCTTCTTCGTCGGCCTGCTCAACACCATACTGGTCTCCGTGCTCGGCATCATCGCCGCGACCATCCTCGGTTTCATCCTCGGTGTCGCCCGGCTGTCCGACAACTGGCTGATCGCCAAGCTGTCGGCGCTGTATATCGAGATCTTCCGTAACATCCCGCTGCTGCTGCAGATCTTCTTCTGGTACTTCGCCGTGCTGCGCGCGCTGCCGCAACCGCGCCAGAGCATCGAGTTTCTCGGCAGTTTCCTCAACATCCGCGGCCTGTCGATGCCGGCCCCGGTGGCCGAACCCGGCTTCCACCTGATCTGGGCGGCGCTGGCGGTGGGTATCGTCGCCAGCTGGTTCGTCACCCGCTGGGCGCATAAGCGCCAGGACGCCACCGGCCAGATCTTCCCGACCCCCTGGGTCGTGGCCGGCCTGATCCTCGGCCTGCCGCTGCTGACCTTCCTGCTCTCGGGCGCGCCGCTGACGTTTGATCATCCGGAA
>NZ_BMIJ01000007.1:383747-417346 GCF_014641945.1 Marinobacterium zhoushanense | reverse complement strand
TGCGGGGGGCCACTAAAGGCCGTCTAACGAATGAGGTCCCGTTCAGCGCGTTTCATCATGGCCATGGCTGAGAAGCCAGTATACAGGCCGAATGTAGAGCGGCAGTCCGACCACCTTACGAAATCAATTTAGCACTTGTGGTAATAGGGGGAGTCCATGTAGCCCGCATTTGGGGCCGTAGTGAAGCGCAGCGGAACGGAGGTCCCAGCCCCGCAGGGGCGAACAACATGCGCTTGTTATGTGATAGCTATTTGATGTTGGGTAATCCATAGAACCACAAGCTAGCTGCGCTAAGTATTGATAGCAATACAAATACCACACTGAATAATATTGATATCCCGTATCCAATATTCGCTCTTCTAAGCCACCATATGAAACCACCATTTTCAGGGAAGCGCTCTGGTAAATAATCACCACGATGTTTATTTAGAGTGTATTTCACATGGGAAAATCTCGCAGCCTCAGCGTCTAAAATCCAGGCGGAGAAAATTGATAAAACCATACCGCAAATGGGAAAGGCAATTACTAGCTTGCCTAAATGCGATATGACCTTAGGGTACACATAGGGTATGAATGATACAAAAAGGATCATGAAACCAAATCGATAGATCATTTGCCAATAGAGAGTATTTCTATACTTCCATTCATCCCAAAGCATATTAATCAGGTCTTTGTCTTTTTCATCCATGCTAGGAACCTTGCTTCACATAACGCCGCACTTTGGGGCCGGAGCAGCGTAGCTGCGGAGGTCCCAGCAACACGAAGTGTTGCGACGACAGTGCCTTGTTATGATTATACGTTAATAATATACATCCCTTCATTCTATAACCATTTCCATACAACTCACACTATATACTTTTATAAATCTTTATAGTTTAACTATTCTTTATATTTACCATAGTTATAAATAACTAATAGAGAAGAAAACCACAATAGCGTATAGATTTCCAAAATATTATTTAAATCAATATTAAAACCAAAACTTTCGTTAATTATGTCAACAATAATTCCACTGTAAAAATATAACAATACCCCTACCGGAATAACTCCGAAAAATAGAAGGTAAAGAATATTGCGATCTCTAGCTTTCATATAAATCCATTTATCTCAACATCATAACGCCCGTATTTGGTGCCGTAGTGAAGCGCAGCGGAACGAAGGTCCCAGCCCCGCAGGGTCGAACAACATGCGTTTGTTATGTGTTTTTTACATATCCGCATAGTTCTCGAAACCTTTGAGCCAGATAACACCTTTAGATGAGACGTTAAGTACTTCCGCTTCACGTATTGGAGAATATGTCTCATCACCTATTTCAACCTCTGAAATTGTATAGATGCGCTCACAACTTTCCCAACTTATAAATGGGCACTTATTCGGCTCTTGATTCCAAGGTATCTTTGAACGCCTTTTTAGTTCATTGAGTGCGTCTTCGAAGGTGCTGAAATCCCCCTGCCATTCCGCATGAACTTCATCTTCTATCGAGAATTTATTCATAGCTGAATTCCACATAACGCTCAATTAAGGGGCCGAAAAAGCGTAGCTTTTGAGGTCCCAGCCCGTTTGCGGGCGACTTGAATTTATTGTTATGTTTATATGCCCAGGACAACAACAAGATCCTTGCCCTCAACCGATACATTTTTTAACACGGCATAAGCTGCCGCCTGTTTTAAGTCAGTTTTCTTTAAAGTATATATTGGGTTCTTAGAGAAATATTCACTCAATGCCTTTTCTATCGCCTTATTTACCTTGGGCTTGATACTTTCAGCTAAACCCTGAACTGAAAAGTTCTCCACTACCGGATCAGTTAGGAAAAACTTCCCCTCATCAGCCATGTACGATACACCGCCTGATATATCAATAGAACCACCGAGGGGTTCAGGATTTTCGTTAACCCGGACATTCAATTCTACATCCATGCCACCAGCGATACGACCTGACCCATCTATCAATTCAACTCTTGGATGCTGCAATGTCACGTCGATAATAAATAGATACGTTTTTGTTAATGGCAGCTTCTCATCCATAGCAGCCTTTATTTGAGACTCTGGAATTCTGACGATATATTCTTTGCCGGAAAAATATATGTACGTCCCTACCAAAATAATCAGCAGTACCGCGACTATTGATATTATTCGATTTTTCATGCCCGTCCTTAAACATAACGCTTAGCTCACGAGTCCTGGTTGCGCGTAGCGTAAGCAGGATCTCATGTAGCGGCTTGTTGATGTGCGCCGCCACGCCATAATATCAGGCCCTGACGACTTTTGAAGTCGGCTCCACATTACACGGTGTCAGAGTCGATAATCTCAGGACCTGCCGAACTTCCGAAAAACCAAGCCCAATATCCCGATTCATCTTTCCGTGAACCCGCCGGAGGTGTCGCCGGAACTCGTGTTCCTTCGCGCCTCCGGCGGGTTCACGGTAGCGTAAAAAGAACATCGGCGACATAGGACTTTTTCTGAATCTTGCACGCCTGATAAAATCCATTCTTGTGCGATCCTTTTTAAATACGTCTCAACGCGATGTAACTGAGCAATATTAATGATCAGGCGTCATCTTCAACATTTTAATACTGTGCATGCGCGTTTACGCACCGAGTATGAGCTTGGAGAAGTCGATCTAAGCGTCTGAAGAGAAAAGAATAATCGACAAGTCATAGCTGTCTTCCTCCGATGAAAACGAGCATGCGCGTTTTGCTGCTCTGACGTGCGCAGTATCCCACTGCGGCTTTTCCATAATGTCTTGATATTGGACCAATTTTATTCATATCGTCAATGACAAGTGAGCACACGCAGGCAGAAAAACGCGCACACTGGCTGGACACCATAATATATACTGTATATATATACATACCACCATGGACGAATTTTTCACGGGTACAGGGAGTACACGACATGGGTAGAAGCCCCCTGCTTGAGCGGGTGCGTAGTGAGATGCGCCTGCGCGGCTACAGCATCCGAACTGAGAAGACATACCTCCAGTGGATCAAACGCTATATCCACTTCCATAACCTTACCCATCCAGCTCAAATGGGCGCTGACGAGGTGCGCGCATTTCTTTCGTGGCTCGCAAATGAGCAGTATGTAGCGATAAACACCCAGAAAACGGCTCTCAATGCGCTGGCATTTCTCTATCACAAAGTGCTGTCAATCGAATTGGGAGACCTCGATTTTCAGCGTGCAAAACGACCGCGCCGCCTGCCGTCAGTTCTTTCGACTTCAGAGGTTGCATCGATTCTGGCTCAGCTGGAAGAACGGGATCATCTGATCTTCGCTCTGTTGTACGGCAGCGGGCTGCGTATCACCGAATGTCTGAGGCTTCGCATTCAGGATATAGGTTTAGAAGATGCCTGCATAACCGTCAGGGATGGAAAAGGCAACAAGGATCGCAAGACGCTATTAAGCCGAAAACTGATCCCCGCAATTCAGGCTCAGCTTACCCGTGCGCAGCTTGTGCAGGAGGCCGACAATCGGATCGGTTACGGCCCCTCCCTACCCTATGCATTGCACAAGAAGTATCCCAACGCTTATCGCCAAAGTGGATGGATGTATCTGTTCCCCTCGTCAGCACTCAGCAACCACCCAATATCAGGCAGACTCTGTCGCCACCACCTACACGACTCGGTGCCACGCAAAGCGCTCAAACTTGCCGTTGCCAGGGCGGGCATTCAGCACAAGCGTGTCAGTTGCCACACCTTTCGCCATAGCTTTGCCACTCACTTGCTGGAAGCGGGACGGGACATTCGAACGGTGCAGGAGTTGCTTGGACACAGCGATGTGAAAACGACGCAGATTTATACCCATGTAATCGGGCAGCATTTTGCCGGTACCTATAGCCCGCTGGACGCGCTATAGCGCCTTCACGACCTGCTCAGGTAATTGCCAGTCAACCGGCGCACAGCCCCGGTTTTCGAGCCAGGCATTGGCTTGGGAAAAATGCTTGCAGCCCAGGAAGCCGCGGTGCGCGGACAGGGGCGACGGGTGTGGGGCTTTTAGAACAAGATGTTTGCTCTGATCAACGAAAGCCGCTTTCTTCTGCGCATAGCTGCCCCAGAGCATGAACACCACATGCTCACACCGCTCATTGACCAGGTGGATAACACGGTCGGTGAACTGCTCCCAGCCCTTGCCCTGATGGGCGTTGGCACTGCTGTCCTCGACGGTCAGCACGGCGTTGAGCAGCAGCACACCCTGGTTAGCCCAGGACTCCAGGTAACCATGGCTAACCGGGGTGGTGCCCAGGTCCGCCTGCAGCTCTTTATAGATATTGACCAGCGAGGGCGGCACCTTGATACCGGGCTTAACGGAAAAGCAGAGGCCATGGGCCTGACCCGGCTGGTGATAGGGATCCTGGCCGAGGATGACGACACGGACACTGTCCAACGGCGTCGCCTCAAGGGCGTGGAACCAGTTACTGGAATGGGGGTAGATGGTCACCTGTTGCGCCTTGCGCTGCTGCAGAAAGGCTTTCAGTTGCTGCATATAGGGTTTGTCGAATTCAGGGGCCAGCAACGGCTGCCAACTCGGTGCTTTATCCAGTGCCATCTCTACCTCGCCCATTTTCTATCTCGATTACAACTGTCCACTATCGCGTATGCGCCCATCGGCACTGCGCAACGCTTTGACCACCTGACCATGCCAGATCGAATAGTACCTAATCTTACCCGGTGCGTGGGAGAAGAAGGCCGACAACAGGATGATCAGGATAAAGCAGACCGCCGCTGTCGATGGCCAGATCAGCGCCACCGCCAGCAACACCAGCTTGAGCAGTACCGCCTGACCACGCAGCTGGAACAGCCAGACACCATCGCCCCAGATCTCGACCAGCATCATTATCGTGCCGGTCAGCAACGCCAGCAGGCCGTACAGGCTCCACTGATCGAACGGCAGACCGTAAAGGAACAACCCGGCAACGCCGGCAACGCCGACCAGATGCAGCCCGCGCAACACCAGGCTGATGTAGCGCTTGCCCGGCAGGTTGCGGGAGGTTTCCGGAAACAGTAGCTGCTTGATGCCCATTCGATTGCTCCAAAAAAGAAAGCCGCATGCAGCGGCTTTCTTAACCAGGCCCGATCAGGCGCGTGGGCGCATGGCCGGGAACAGGATCACGTCGCGGATCGACGCGGAGTCGGTGAACAGCATCACCAGACGGTCGATACCGATCCCCTCACCGGCGGTCGGCGGCAGGCCGTACTCCAGCGCGTTGACGAAGTCGCCATCGTAGTGCATCGCTTCGTCGTCACCGGCATCCTTCTCCTCCACCTGCTTGCGGAAACGCTCGGCCTGGTCCTCGGCGTCGTTCAGCTCCGAGAAGCCGTTGGCCAGTTCACGACCGCCGACGAAGAACTCGAACCGGTCGGTGACGAACGGGTTGTCATCGCTGCGACGGGCCAGCGGGCTGACCTCGGTGGGATATTCGGTAATGAAAGTCGGCTGCTGCAGACGGTGCTCGCAGGTCTCTTCGAAGATCTCGATCTGGATCTTGCCCAGACCCCAGCTATCCTTGACGTCGATATCGAGGTGCTGGGCGATCTCACGGGCGGCGTGCTCGTTGGACAGCGCTTCGGCATTGATCTCCGGGTTGAAGTGCAGGATCGCGTCGAACACGGACATGCGGGCAAAGGGTTTGGACAGGTCGTATTCGACGCTGTCGAGGACCTCACCCGCTTCGTTACGCACGGTGTTGACCAGCGTTGTGGTGCCGAGCACGTTCTGCGCCACGGTGCGCAGCATCTCTTCGGTCAGGTCCATCAGATCGTGGTAATCGGCGTAGGCCTGATAGAACTCGATCATGGTGAACTCGGGGTTGTGGCGGGTCGACAGCCCTTCGTTACGGAAGTTGCGGTTGATCTCGAACACGCGCTCGAAGCCGCCCACCACCAGGCGCTTCAGGTACAGCTCCGGCGCGATACGCAGGTACATGTCGATATCCAGCGCATTGTGGTGGGTGACGAACGGCCGCGCCGAAGCGCCACCCGGGATCGCTTGCAGCATCGGGGTTTCCACCTCGAGGAAGCGACGCTCGGCGAGGAACTGGCGGATAGCGGCGATGATACGGAAACGGGTTTCGAATACGGTGCGCGACTGCTCGTTGGTGATCAGGTCCACGTAGCGCTGACGGTAGCGCATCTCCATGTCCTGCAGACCCTTGTGCTTATCGGGCAGCGGGCGCAGGCTCTTGGTCAGCAGCTGGAACTGCTCCATGTCGACGTAGAGATCGCCCTTGCCCGATTTGTGCAGGGTACCCTGAATGCCGACGATATCGCCCAGGTCCACGGTCTTGGCGAAGGCGCGCGCCTCCTTGTTGACGTAGAGTTGGATACGACCGGTCATATCCTGCAGCACCATGAACGCGCCCCGGTTGAGCATGACACGACCAGACACAGCCGCCTGAATGCCCGCTTCCTCCAGCTCCTCCTTGCTCTTCTCACCATGTTCCTTCTGCAGGTCGCCAGCGTAACTGTCGCGGCGGAAGGTGTTGGGGAAGGCATTACCCTGCTCGCGCAGCGCGGCGAGTTTTTCGCGGCGCTCGGCGATCAGGCGGTTTTCATCTTGCTGAGGATTCTGAGCGTTGTCGGACATCAGGCTGCTACCTTAAAAGTCGGCTTAAATCGGTCAAATTCGGTTCGGTTAGAGGCCGGCCTTAAGGCTGGCTTCGATAAACATGTCGAGATCGCCGTCGAGCACGCGATCACAGTTGGAGGTCTGCACGTTGGTACGCAGATCCTTGATGCGGGAGTCATCCAGCACGTAGGAGCGGATCTGGCTACCCCAGCCGATATCGGCCTTGTTGTCCTCGACCAGCTGCGCGGCTTCACGACGCTTGAGCATCTCCATCTCGTACAGTTTCGCGCGCAGCTGCTTCATACAGAAGTCACGGTTCTGGTGCTGCGAGCGCTGGGTCTGGCACTGCACCACGATCCCTGAGGGTTCGTGAGTGATTCGCACGGCCGATTCGGTACGGTTTACGTGCTGACCACCGGCGCCGGAAGCGCGGTAGACATCGACACGCAGGTCAGCCGGGTTGATCTCGATCTCCACGTTGTCGTCGATCTCAGGCGAGACGAATACAGAGGAGAAGGAGGTGTGACGGCGACCGCCGGAGTCGAACGGCGACTTGCGCACCAGACGGTGGACGCCGGTTTCGGTGCGCAGCCAGCCGAAAGCGTACTCGCCCTGAAAACTGATGGTGGCGGACTTGATACCGGCCACTTCACCTTCGGACACCTCAACCAGCTCGGTCTTGAACCCTTTTGCCTCGCCCCAGCGCAGGTACATGCGCAGCAGCATATTGGCCCAGTCCTGCGCTTCGGTACCACCGGAGCCGGCCTGAATATCAAGGAAGGCGTTGTTGGCGTCGGTTTCGCCGGAGAACATGCGACGGAACTCGAGCTGAGTGAGCTTCTCGGTCAGCGACGCGACCTCGGCTTCCACTTCGCCGACGGTATCCTCGTCACTCTCCTCAACCGCCAGGTCGAGCAGCTCCCGAGCATCAGCCACACCGCTGGTGAGTTCATCGATGGTCTCAACAACAGCTTCCAGACTGGCGCGCTCGCGGCCGAGCTGCTGCGCGTTTGCCGGGTCGTTCCAGACCGCCGGGTCCTCAAGCTCGCGCTGCACCTCTTCCAGGCGCTCCTTCTTCAGATCGTACTCGAGATAGGTGCGCAACAGCTTGGTGCGCTCGCCGATATCCTTGAGGCTGTTCAGTATCGGGTTGATTTCCATCGGGGGTTAAAGCTCGTTATTGGAAAAAGGAGCGTATTCTACCCGATCTGCCTCGCTGTTTGAATTCTGTGCGACGATGGATTATGGGATTCGGCTGGATCCACCCGTCCGGTTCAAACACCGAAGGCGTTCAGCACCTGCGGCACCCAGCGTTCGATTCTGCCACCGGTTTCACCCGGTTGAGCATCCTCGTCAAGCGCCAGGCCGACAAAGCTGTCACCGGCTTCGTTCAACGCACGCGAGGCGTCGAACTCATACCCCTCTATCGGCCAGGGCGCGACCAGTTCGCCGCCCTGCGCGACAACCCGTTCCGCAAGCATGCCCATCGCATCGAGAAACCACTCGCCGTAACCGATCTGATCACCCACCCCGAACAGGGCTACCTTGCGGCCAGTAAAGTCGACTCCGCTCAGGGTTTCCCACTCCGCGTCCCAGTCCTCCTGCAGCTCGCCGAAATCCCAGGTGGAGATACCGAGAATCAATAGATCGTAGCCGGATATCGATTCGACACCTGCGGTGGCGATGTCATGCAGTTCTACACTGACACCATCGATCACGCCGGCGATCCGCTCGGCGATGCTTTCGGTATTACCGGTAGTACTGGCGTAAAAGAGGCCTATCTTGTTCATCGTCTATCAAACTCATTGGCGGTATACGGCGGAGCGCCAAACTACCACCACGGCCACATAATAAAAAGGCAGTCGCGGGCTAAAACCGCTGACTGCCTGTCTATCTAAAAATCTAATGTTCAGCTCGAGTACTTATCGAGCGTGCCCTGTGTCAGTTTCTGGATTGCATCGCGTGCATCCTCAAGTGCCTTCAGATTCTGCTGATTGGCCGAACGCAGCGTATCTTCCAGCTCTTTAGCGTAGGCTTTCTGCAATTCAAGCAGATCGGCTGGGGTTTTGCAGTTCTGCCACTCTTTGGTCTGATGCACCGTCGCTTCGATAAACGCTTTCGTGCAATCCATCTGGTGGCGGGTCAGCTCCTCCAGCATCTTGGTCTGGATATCAACCAGCTCTTTGAACGGTTCCATCGACTGGTTGAACATCTTATTCATATCTTGAAACATGGCGCACCCCATCCTTTGTTGTTTTGTTCACTAATATTCCTACTCCGCGAGCATATAAATGCACCCTCGCGGGGTCACTCTTATTTAGTCACTCTAATTAATCATTGTAGACTTGTATGAGCAATACACGTTCCGTGCAAATCACCATTTTTCAGGAGGATTTTCCTCATGCGCCTACTTCACACCATGCTACGCGTCTCCGATCTGGAAAAATCGCTCTCCTTCTATACCAGCGTCCTGGGCATGAAGTTGCTGCGTCGCAAAGACTATCCGGAGGGAAAATTCACTCTGGCCTTCGTCGGTTACGGCGACGAGTCGGAGCAGACAGTGCTCGAACTGACCCATAACTGGGACACCTCCAGCTACGATCTCGGTACCGGCTACGGCCATATTGCCATCGAGGTAGAGGATGTCTACGCCGCCTGCGACAGCATCAAAGCGAAAGGCGGCGAGGTGGTGCGCGAGGCGGGCCCGATGAAACACGGCTCCAGCATTCTCGCCTTCGTCAAGGATCCCGACGGCTATATGATCGAGCTGCTCAGCCCCGGCCGTAAAGACTAATAGTGTTGCAGCGCGGTATGCCGGGCTGCGCCGGAGCCGCTTTTCCTATACAATCCCGGCCAACATTAGAAGAACCTGAATTGCCGGTGGCCTTCAGGCATCGCCTGAAGCCCGCACACGCCGGCCAATTACAGCGTTACGTAGCCGAATTACACACATACCGACGGATCCAGCACTCGGGTCTGAACATCCAGTTATTTCGCAAGGCATGGGTTTGATGAAAAAATTCGCACTTTTGACAACAGCCGGCCTGCTGCTGAGCCTGCAGGTTGGGATGGCTGAAGCCGCTTCAATCAAGGCTGCTCAGCGCGCTTTCGATGCCAAGGATTACGCAGCTGCGCTGACCGAGCTGACACCCTTGGCGAAAGAGGGCGATCCGGCTGCCCTGAACCTGCTCGGCCAGATGTATGAAAACGGCTGGGGCGTGGACGCCGATGTTGAGATGGCGCAGCGTTACTATGAGCGCGGTGCCCGTCAGGGGCATCTGGACAGCGTCAACAGCCTGCGCGCGCTGAAAAACAAGGCCTACAAGGCAGAGTTCGACAAGATCAAGCCGGCCGCTGATGCCGGAGACGCCGATGCACAAAACCGCATCGGTGAGATGTACGAGTTCGGTCAGGGGGTCAAGCGCGACATTGACCAGGCCTTCAGTTGGTACCAGAAAGCCGCCGATCAGGGCAACGTTACCGCCTGGCACAACCTGGGCCGCTGCTACAACTTCGGCACCGGTGTCGAGCAAAACTACGCCACGGCTGAAGAGTGGTACCGCAAAGCGGCAGCGCAGGGCCATCAGGAGGCGATGTTCTTCCTCGGCACCCTGTACGCAACCGACCATGGCGGCGACACCTCAGCCGACTCGGATGTGATCGCCTATGCCTGGATGCACAACGCTGCCGCGATGGGCAATCCGACCGCCCAGGCGATTGAAGTGCGACTGAAGATGAAGCTGGATGAAGAACAGCAGGGTGAGGCCGATGCCCTGGCCGAAGAGTACAAAGCCCGCTTCGTGACCCCGTTCAGTAACTGATCGTCGGGCCGGGGCGCTCAAGCGATGCACCCCGGCCCGCGTTAAATATTGGTTCCCACCCCATGCGCCGCCCTTTCCGCGAAGAGATATCCGACATCCGACCGGCCAGTTTCGGCAAACGTCTGCTGGCGATGCTGTACGATTTCCTGATTCTGGTTTCGATCTGGCTAGGCGTCGCCATTATTGCCACGGCGATCAATCAGGGTGCGGTGGATTCCGCCATGGGACGTGCGGCGATGCAGTCGGCGCAGTTCTGCTTCAGCTTTCTTTTTTTCGCCTATTTCTGGACCCGCAACGGCCAGACTCTCGGCATGCAGGCCTGGCGTCTGCGCGTGCAAACCTTCGATGGCCAGCGCCTGAACTGGACGCAGGCACTGATCCGTTTCCTCTGCGCCATCATCTCCTGGCTTCCGCTGGGCCTCGGCTATTTCTGGATGTTGTTCAGTGACGAGCGCCTGACTTGGCACGACCGCTGGTCTGAGAGTTGCGTTGTATCACTGCCCAAAAAAGCGCGAGACAAATAACAGCCAACCCAGGGTGCAAAAGCCTTATCCAGCCCTGCGCAACAGCACCAGACCGACGGCGAAACAGATCAGGATCGGCAGCAGAATCGCCAGCAGAGGCGCAAAGCCAAATACGCTGCTGGCCGGACCCAGCAGGTCCTGAGCGAACTTGAAGCAGACCCCGCCTATTACCCCGGCGATCACCCGCTGCCCGGCGGTCACGTTACGCAGCGGGCCGAAGATGAATGACACGCCGATCAGCACCAGTGCCGCAATCGACAACGGCTGCAACAGCTTGCCCCAGAACGCCAGACGATAGTTGTCCGAGTTGACCCCCTGCTCCTCGAGATACCCCGAGTAACGGGCCAGCCCGGTAATCGACAGATCGGTAGGCTCAACAATAATCACCGACAGCAGCTCCGGCGTCAGTCCGGTAACCCAGTGTTCCTCATCCTGCCGACCGGCTTCGGTGCGACCATCGACAAAGCGGGTTTCGCGAATATCCTGCAGAATCCAGCCATCGTCGGACGCCTGCCCCGTCGCGGCATAGCTGGAGCGCAGCAGACCGTGCGTTTGATCGAACTGATAACGGGTCACACCGTGGATGGTACCGCCGGGCTCCACCGCGGCGATGTGGATAAATTCGTCACCGTCGCGATGCCAGGCGCCTTCGTTGGCGCGCAGGACACCATCACTGGCCATTGCCACCGCGCGCCCGCTCAGCGCCAGACGCTCGCTGGCCGGCGCGATGAACTGCCCCAGCGCCAGCTCCAGCAGCATCAGCAACAACACCGGTTTGAATACTGCCAGCACGATACGCGCGGTGGAAAAGCCGGCCGCCCGCATCACCGTCAGCTCCGACTGGCTGGCCAGGGAGCCCAGGCCAATCAGACAGCCGACCAGCGCGCTCAACGGCAACATCTCGTAGATTCGACGGGGCAGGGTCAGCGCCAGATACTGCAGCATGGTCGCGAACTGATAGCGCTCGCTGAGCCGGTCCATCTCATCGATCAACGCCGACAGCAGGTCCAGCCCGACCACGATCAGCAGCACCACGGCGATCGCCGACAGTACATGCCGGGCGATATAAAGCTCCAGGCGATTGACGATCATGCGCTACCCTCCTGCTCCGGTTTGCGTTTCCAGGGCAAGCGCAGCGCCGGCAGTTTATTCCACACCGACTCCCAGAAGCGGTCGGCAAAGATCAGGTTCGCCGCCAGTGCCAGGAAGAACAGATGTACCATCCACAGTGCCCAGGGGCCGGTGCCGCCATCCTCTATCGCCGAGCGGGTCGCGGTCAGCAGGGTGACATAGAGCAGATAGATGACGATCGAGGGGATCAGCTTGGCATAGCGGCCCTGGCGTGGGTTGGTGCGAGACAGCGGCACTGCGATCAGGGTCACGATGAACACCAGCACCGGAAGCGACAACCGCCAGTGCAACTGGGCTTGTTCACGGGTGCTTTCGCCATGCCACAACAGCAGGGTCGGCTTGGCCTCGATCTCATTGATCGTCAACCCGGCATCCGCCTCAGGCAGCCGCACCCCGTACTCACCAAAACGGGTGGCGCTGTAATCGGCCCGGCCCGGCGTGCCATCGAATCGGAAACCATCCTCGAGCACCAGAAAGCGCCCCTGCTCTTCGATGATGCGTTGCTGCGCCACATTGGCGAACAGCAACAGCGGTTGCCCCTTGTCGTTCTGTTGCGCGATGAACACCTGTTCCAGCGTGCCATCCTCGGTATTCAGGTGCTGGGCGTAGGTGACCTGATTGCCCTTACCCTGGGATTGAAAGCGTCCGGGGGTCAGCAGCTCCAGTTCACTGCGTGCCTCCTGCTGAGCAAAGATCTGTTTGGCCTGGCCGACCCCCCAGGGGGCGGCCCAAAGCGAAATAACCGCGACCAACACCGAAACGAACAGCGCCGGTCCCAGGGCGAAGAGCACCAGTCGTTTGTGGCTGACACCACAGGCGCGCAGCACCACCATCTCGCTTTCGAGATAGAGGCGACCGAAGCCGAGCAGAATGCCGAGAAACAACCCAAGCGGCAGCAACAGCTCGAGAAAACCGGGGATGCGATAGGCCAGCACCAGCAGCACAAAGTCGGCATCGAGCTTACCGGTGGCGGCATCGGCCAGATATTTGATCAAACGCGCGCTGGTGATAATCAGCAGCAACACGGCGGTAACGGCCGTGGTGGAGAGTAGTACCTCGCGGGAGAGATAACGGAAAATAATCAAAGCTCAATCCCTGTCGCGATTCTGGAATACGGATATCAATGATGTGACGCACCGCTGTCGGTTTAACGGGATCGCGTCTGGCACTGATTCCCGCAACCGCTGTATAGTGCGGCTATCTTGTATATGTAAGCGGGCCGCATTATCCCGCAATCAGTCAGCAATGTCTTGTATGGAGTCGTCATGGATTTCGAAATCGTCAATGGTCCGATTGAAGCACTGGAAACGGATTGCGTCGTGGTCGGCGTTGAAGCGGAAGGCAAACCTGCCCCCACCGCGGCCGCACTGGACAAAGCCGCGTCGGGCTATATTCAGGAGCTGATCGAAAGCGGCGACATCACCGGTAAAGCAGGCGAGCAGCAGATGCTGTTCAAGGTGCCCGGCATCAAGGCCAAGCGCGTGCTCGTGCTGGGCCTGGGCAAGGCAGACGAGCGTAAGGATCGCCACTATCGCAAGCTGGTTGGCGGCATCGCCGGCACCCTGAAGAAAGCCGGTGTCAGCAGTGCCGTGGTCGCACTGGACGGATTGGCCAGCGAGCAGCAGGACACCTACCGTCAGACCCGTCAGCTGGTCGAATGGGCGTCCGAAGAGCTGTACCAGTACGACATCACCAAGAGCAAGAAGGCCGACCCGATCAAGCTGGAGACCTTGTCGATCCTGCTCAGCGAAGATGAAACCGAACTCGGCGAAGGTGCCCTGCTCGACGGCGCGGCGATCGCCAACGGAGTCAGCAGCGCCCGTGAAGTAGCCAACCTGCCCGGAAATATCTGCACGCCGAGCTACCTGGCCGAGCGCGCCATCGGCCTGGCGGAGACCTTTGAAAGCATCAGTGTCGAGATCCTCGACGAAGCACAGATGGAGGAGCTTGGCATGGGCGCCCTGCTCTCCGTCGGTCGCGGCAGCGCGCAACCTTCGCGACTGATCGTGATGCAGTACAAGGGCGGTAACGAGGACGAGAAACCCCATGCCCTGGTCGGCAAGGGGATCACCTTCGACACCGGCGGTATCAGCCTCAAGCCCGGCGCCGAAATGGACGAGATGAAGTTCGACATGGGCGGTGCCGCCAGCGTGCTCGGCACCATGGAGGCAGTCGCCGAGATGCAGCTGCCGCTCAACGTGGTCGGTGTTATCGCCGCCGCCGAAAACATGCCCGGCAGCAAGGCTACCAAGCCGGGTGATATCGTCACCACCCTCTCCGGCCAGACCGTCGAGATTCTCAACACCGATGCCGAGGGCCGTTTGGTACTGTGCGACGCACTGACCTATGTCGGTCGTTTCCAGCCGCAGAGCGTGATCGATATTGCCACCCTGACCGGCGCCTGCATCATCGCCCTGGGTCATCAGGCTTCAGGTCTGCTCAGCAACAACGACGAGCTGGCCGATGCGCTGCTCGACGCCGGCGAGTACGCTGCCGACCGTGCCTGGCAGTTGCCGCTGTGGGACGAGTTCCAAGAGCAGCTCGACTCCAACTTCGCCGATATCGCCAACATCGGCGGGCGCCCGGCCGGCACCATTACCGCCGCCTGCTTCCTGGCGCGCTTCACCAAGGAGTACCGCTGGGCACATCTGGATATCGCGGGTGTGGCCTGGAAGAGCGGCAAGGCGAAGGGCGCCACCGGACGCTGCGTACCGCTGCTGAGCCAGTATCTACTCGATCTGGCGGAGCAGAAAGAGAGCGCGGAACAGGGCTGATCCACACCGATGAGCCGTGCCGACTACTACATCCTCGCCGATGCCGACCCGGACAGCCGCGAGCTGTTCCTGTGTCGGTTGTGCGAGAAGATCCTCGGCCTGGGGCTGAGGATCTACATCCACATGCCGAGCGAGGAGGACGCGACACGGCTCGATCAACGGCTGTGGGCGTTCCGCGCCGAGGCTTTCGTACCACACGTGATACTCGGGAAGAAGCCGTCGGCACCGATCGAGATCGGCTTCGGTGGGCAGCGCCCCGACCATCGCGACGTGTTTATCAATCTTGCGCTCTCCCTGCCGGAGGACGCATTCGGATTTCAGCGTATCGTCGAGATCGTGGTGCAGGATGCCGCGATACTTGAAGCGACACGACAGAACTACCAGCGCTGCCGCGAGCAGGGCCTGGAGCTGCACCGCACGGATATGCGCTAAACATACGCCCATCGAGGGAGGGGCTCAGGAGTTCGCATGAAGCGCGCACTGATACTGTTATCGATCGCCCTGCCGGCTGCAGCCGGCATCTGGTATCTGACCCGTCCCGATCCCATTAGCATTCCGCTGATCCGAATAGAGGCCGGTCCGGTCGAGGTGATCGCCGCCAACAGCCGTGCCGGCACCATCCGCGCCTGTGACCGCTCACGACTGTCGATGCCGCTGGGCGGTCGGGTCGAGGCGCTGTACGTCGATGAGGGCGACCGGGTCAAGCCGGATCAGGTGCTGCTGCGTCTGCACGATGATGAGCAGCAGGCGCGGGTTGCCCAGGCCGATGCCAATCTCAAGGCCGCACGCCTGGAACGCAAACGCGCCTGCGAACTAGCCGAGTTCAACCGTCGTGAGCTGAAACGCTCCCAATCCCTGGCCGAGCGCAATCTGGTCTCTGCCGAACAGCTCGACCGCCTGGCCAACGACGCTAGCCTCTCCGCCATCAGCTGCGAGCAGGCCGGTGTCGCCATCGAGCAGGCCGAGGCCCAGCTTGCACTGTACACCGCGCAACTGGACAAGATGCAGCTGCGCGCGCCGTTCGCCGGCATCGTCGCCGAGATCAACGGCGAACCGGGCGAGTACACCACCCCCTCCCCGCCCGGCGTCGCCACTCCACCGGCGGTGGACCTGATCGATGACACCTGCCTCTACGTGCGCGCCCCGATCGATGAGGTCGAAGCCGCGCAGTTAATGCCCGGCCAGCAGGCACGGATTACCCTGGATGCCTTCCGTGGCGACCGTTTCAGCGGCACGTTGAAACGCATCGCCCCCTTCGTCTCCGAACTGGAGAAGCAGGCGCGCACCGTCGACGTGGATGTCTACTTCGATCCGATTCCGCAGAACACCCGGTTGCTGGTCGGCTACAGCGCCGATGTGGAGGTGATTATCGAGCGCCACGCCGATGTTCTGCGCATCCCCACCGAAGCGCTGCTGGAAGGCAATGCGGTACTGCGTTTCAACCCCGATAACGCCACCCTGGAGCGGGTAACCGTTGACACCGGCCCGGCCAACTGGAGCTGGACCGCCATCACCGCGGGCCTGTCGGCGGGCGACCTTATCCTCACCCGGCTGGATATCGATGGCGCCGTGGATGGCGCTGCGGTGACGCCACAATCAACGCCCGCACCATGATCCGTCTCGAGCAACTGTGCAAGACCTACCACCTCGGCGGTGAGAGCGTGCACGCGCTCGACCATCTCGACCTGCGTATCGACGCCGGCGACTACCTGTCGGTGATGGGCCCCTCCGGCTCGGGCAAGTCGACGCTGTTGAACATGCTCGGTCTGCTCGACACGCCGGACAGCGGCCGCTACTGGCTGGAGGAGCAGGAGATGGGCGCACTCAACGAGGAGCAGCGCGCGAAGGTACGCAACCAGCGTATCGGTTTCGTGTTCCAGGCCTACCACCTGATCGACCGGCTCAGCGCCCGCGAGAATATCGAGCTGCCGTTGATCCTGACCGGCGTAGCGCCGCGCGAACGTCGCCCCCGGGTGGACGAACTGCTCGAACGTCTGGGCCTGGAGCATCACGCCACGCACCACCCGCACCAGCTCTCCGGCGGCCAGCGTCAGCGGGTCGCCATCGCCCGCGCGGTCATTCGCCGCCCCGCCCTGTTACTGGCCGACGAGCCCACCGGCAACCTGGACAGCCACGCCAGTGGCGAAGTGATCTCGCTGCTGGAGGAGCTCAACGGCGAAGGGATCACCCTGCTGGTGGTGACCCACGACCCGGCCATGGGCGGCCGCGCCCGACGCCGACTGTGGATGCAGGATGGTGCGCTGATCCGCGAAACCAACGGCGACGGTAACGTCACCGACAGCGAACCGGACAGGGCCGATGCGCCTCGCTGACCTGATCCAGTTCAACCTGCACCTGCTGCTGCGGCAGTGGTTCCGCACCCTGATGATCCTGCTCGCCACCGCGGTCGGCGTCGCGGCAGTGCTGCTGCTTACCGGTCTTGGCGAAGGAGCACGGCGCTTCGTGCTGGAGGAGTTTTCCCTGCTCGGCCAGGATACCCTGATCATGCTGCCGGGACGCAAGGAGACCACCGGCGGCTTGCCACCGCTGACCGGAGAGGGCACCCGCGACATCACACTGGAGGATGTCGCGGCGCTGGAGCGTTTGCCCGAGATCGAGATGGTGGCACCATTGATCGTCGGTAACGCCCAGGTCTACGTGGGCGGGCGCAACCGCGAGATTCTGACCCTGGGCACCAGTGCACGCTTTTTCGACCTGCGCCAGCTCAGCATGCAGCAGGGGCAGGCCTTGCCTCAGGCGCCGCTGGAGCAGGCCGGGTCGGTCTGTGTCATCGGCCCGGAGGTGCGCGATATTCTGTTCGGCACTGCGCCCGCGCTCGGTGAGTGGATACGGGTCGGCGACCGCCGTTTCCGCGTCATCGGCATCGTCGAGGATCGCGGCGAGTCGCTGGGGATGGATGTCAGTAACCAGGTGATCCTGCCGGTAGCCTCGGCGCAGCAAATCTTCAATACCCAGGGGATGTTCCGCGTGCTGCTCAAGGTGCGCCCGGGCGCCTCGTTCGACGGTGCCCGGCAGCGCGTCCTCGAGTTGATGCAGCAGCGCCACGGCGGCGAGCGCGACATCACCCTGATCACCCAGGATGCGCTGCTCGGCGCTTTTTCCGACATTCTGCATCTGTTGACCCTGTCGGTAGGCGCCATCGCCGCAATCAGCCTGGTGGTGGCCGGTATCCTGATCATGAACATCACGCTGATCAGCGTCAGCCAGCGTACCGCCGAGATCGGTCTGCTCAAGGCGCTCGGTGCCAGCGCCAACCTGGTGCGCCTGCTGTTTCTCAGCGAGGCGCTGATGCTGTCGGCACTGGGCGCACTGCTCGGCATCGCCTCCGGCTACGCCCTGCTCTGGCTGGGACACAGCATCTGGCCCCAGTTCCCGGTATCGGTGCCGTTCTGGGCACTGAGCGGCAGCCTGGTGATCGCGCTCGGCGTCGCCACCCTGTTCGCCTGGCTGCCGGCCCGACGTGCCGCGCGCATGGCCCCGGTATTGGCCTTGAGAGGCGAGGTACGGGATGCTTAGCCAAGACTATCTACGCCTGACCCTGGGTACGCTCAGTGCCGGCAGGATGCGCTCACTGTTGACCATTCTTGGCATCGCCATCGGTATCGCCGCGGTGATGATGTTGACCACCCTGGGCGAGGGCGTACGCCTCTATGTGCTGGAAAACTTTTCCCAGTTCGGCAGCCGTATCGTCGCCGTGACCCCGGGCAAGACCCAGACCGGCGGCCTGGGCAGCATTCTCTCCAGTACCCGTCCAATCAGCCTCGAAGACGCACACAGCTTTCGCTCCCTGCCCTACGCTATCCATGTGGTGCCGATTGTCCAGGGTGCTGGTGCCATCGAGTACGGCAACCGCGTGCGCCACACCGATATTCTCGGCACCGGGCCGGACGCTGCTGCCGCCTGGCGTTTCAACGTGGTGCTCGGCCGTTTTCTGCCCTCGAGCGCCGGCTACTCCCAGCCCTATGCCGTACTCGGCCACAAGGTGCGCAATGAACTGTTCGGCGAAGCCAACCCGCTGGGTCAGTTCATCCGTGTCGGCGGCGAGCGCTATCGGGTGGTCGGCGTGATGGAGGAGAAGGGGCAGATGCTCGGTTTCGACCTGGACGATATCGTCTATATCCCCATCGATCGCGCACTGAATCTGTTCAACCGGGCCGGACTGATGGAGGTGGATGTCACCTACCAGGCGGCGACGACGGCGCAGGCGATGGCCGAGCGTATCCGCGCCCGACTAATCGCCCGCCACGGCGGCGAGGACTTCACCATCATCACCCAGGACGAGATGCTGGCCAGCCTGGACCGCATTCTCGGTATCCTGACTCTGGCGGTCGGCGGACTGGGCGGTATCTCCCTCCTGGTCGGTGCCATCGGCATCCTCACCATCATGGTCACCACGGTACGTGAGCGGCGCAGCGAGATTGGGCTGTTGCGTGCGCTCGGGGCCACCTCACGCCAGGTACTGCTGCTGTTTCTGAGCGAAGCGATGCTGCTGGCGCTTGCCGGCGGCATCGCCGGACTGCTGCTCTCGGCACTTTCACTCGGTTTGCTGGCGCTGGCCATTCCCGCATTGCCGATCCAGATCAGCCCCCTGTTCCTGCTGCTGGCGCTGGGCTTATCCGCCGCTGTCGGATTGTTGGCTGGGGTGCTGCCGGCTCGACAGGCCGCCAGACTGAATCCCGTTACAGCGCTACAGAGTGAATAGCGCTCAAACCCTCCTCCCCGCCGCTCCATCGAACTCCGCCAGAACCCCATAGGAAAAATATTTCATATAGACTAATGTCGAATAAACGTCTGAAATGCCGAAGCAGCGTAGGTGCAAGGCGTTCCTAGAAAGGTTTTCACGCTTCGTTCTCCCTACAATGCGGCTCCAGTATTGACGGCTTTCGCTACAGAACAGGTCCTTTGTACCGCCTGATTCAGACTTTCAGGCCGTAGCAAGGTCCCCGAATGGCCAACAGAATACGCAGCATCGATAGCTACGCGCCTCACCCGGCGCACGGCAAAGCGGATTTTCAATTTGACTCAAGAGAGTAGAGACAGATGCGAATAGGTGTCCCCAAGGAGATCGAAGAGGGAGAGAAGCGCGTCGCGCTGACCCCTGAGGTCGCCACCCAGTTGCAGAAGCTCGGTTTCACCCTGGCGATCGAATCCCAGGCCGGTGCGGCCGCCAGCTTCGATGATGAACAGTACCGCAGAGCCGGTGTCGAGATCGTCGAAGATCCGCGTGATATCTGGCACAACTCAGACATCATCCTGCATGTTCGCCCGCCTATCGAGCACCCTGAGCTGGGCTTCTACGGCGTCGAACTGATGAAGCCGGGCCAGACCCTGATCAGCTTCCTCTACCCGGCGATGAACCCGGAGAAACTCCAGGCCCTGGCCGAGCGTGGCGTCACCGCGCTGGCGATGGACAGCGTGCCGCGTATCTCCCGTGCGCAGAAGATGGATGCGCTGAGTTCCATGGCCAATATCGCCGGCTATCGCGCCGTTGTGGAAGCCGCGCAGCATTTCGGCCGCTTCTTCACCGGTCAGATCACCGCCGCCGGCAAGATCCCCCCGGCCAAGGTGCTGGTGATCGGCGCCGGTGTCGCAGGTCTTGCCGCCATTGGCGCCGCCAAAAGCATGGGCGCCATCGTGCGTGCCTTTGATACCCGCCCCGAAGTGAAGGAGCAGGTCGAGAGCATGGACGCCGAGTTCCTGATGCTCGACTTCCCCGAAGAAGATGGTGCAGGGACCGGCGGCTACGCCAAGACCATGAGCCCCGAGTTCATCAAGGCGGAGATGGACCTGTTCGCCGCCCAGGCGGCCGAGGTGGATATCATCATCACCACCGCGCTGATCCCGGGCAAGCCGGCGCCGGAGCTGATCACCGAGCGCATGGTCGCCAACATGAAGCCGGGCAGCGTCATTGTCGACCTGGCCGCCGAAGCCGGCGGTAACTGCAAGCTGACCGAAGCCAACAAGGTGGTGGTCAAGCACGGCGTCACCCTGATCGGCTACACCAACCTGCCCAGCCGTCTGGCGGCGCAGTCGAGCCAGCTCTATGCCACCAACCTGCGTCACCTGCTCACCGACCTCTGCCCGGAGAAGAACGGCGAGATCGTCGTGAACATGGAGGACGAGGTGATCCGCGGTGCCACCGTGGTCAAGGAGGGCGAGATCACCTGGCCACCACCGGCACCGCGCCTGTCCGTAGCGCCGAAGGCTGATATCGGCGCCAAGGCCAAGGCGCAGATGGCGAAAGCCGAGCCCAAACCAGCCCATCCGCTGGCGTTCCTGGTGCCACTGGCACTGGCTGGTCTGGCCCTGTTCGGTCTGGGCTCCGTGGCGCCGCCGGAGTTCATCGGTCACCTGACCGTGTTCGTGCTCTCCTGCTTCATCGGCTACATGGTGATCTGGGGTGTATCGCACTCGCTGCACACGCCGTTGATGAGCGTGACCAACGCCATCAGTAGCATCATCGTCATCGGCGCCCTGATCCAGATCTCCAGCGACAGTCCGCTGGTGGTAATCCTGGCCACGCTGGCGGTGTTCATCACCAGTATCAACATCGTCGGCGGCTTCGCCGTCACCCAGCGCATGCTGCGGATGTTCAGGAAATAAGGAGCCGTCAGCATGAATGCAGGCATCATCACAGTTTCATACATCGCAGCGAGCGCGCTGTTTATCATGGCCCTCGGTGGGCTCGCCCACCAGGAGAGCGCCCGGCGCGGCAACTTCTACGGCATGCTCGGCATGGGCCTGGCGTTGCTGGTCACCATCATCGGTCTGGTCACCCAGAACCAGGTGTTCCTGATCGGCGGTATCGTCGCCGGTGGCGCCATCGGCTGGTACCTGGCGAAGAAGGTCGAGATGACCCAGATGCCGGAGCTGGTCGCCATCCTGCACAGTCTGGTGGGTATGGCCGCCGTCTTCGTCGGCTGGGCCAACGCGCTGGATCATGGTGCCACCATGACCCCGGTCGAGCAGGCGATCCACGCCACCGAAACCTATCTCGGCATCCTGATCGGCGCCATGACCTTCTCCGGTTCGGTCTGCGCCTACCTGAAGCTCTCTGCCAAGATCAGCGGCAAGCCGCTGCAGCTGCCGGGCCGCCACCTGTTCAACGCCGGCCTTGGCCTGCTGGCGATCTGGTTCTGCTTCGAGTACGTGGCGGCGGCCCCGGAGGGCGGTTTCGTCGCTCTGGCGCTGATGACCCTGATCGCGCTGGTATTCGGTGTGCACATGGTCGTCGCCATCGGCGGTGCCGACATGCCGGTCGTCGTGTCGATGCTCAACAGCTACTCCGGCTGGGCGGCGGCGGCGATGGGCTTCATGCTCGGTAACGACCTGCTGATCGTGGTCGGTGCCCTGGTCGGCTCCAGTGGTGCGATCCTCAGCTACATCATGTGCAGGGCGATGAACCGCAAGTTCCTCAACGTCATCCTTGGCGGCTTTGGTTCCAAGAGCAGTGGCAACAAGAGCACAGGCGGTGCCGCTGGCCCTGCCGGCAGTGAAGCGGATATCAAGCCGATTCAGGCCGAGGAGGTGGCCGATCTGCTGTCCCACGCCAAAGAGGTGATGATCCTGCCCGGCTATGGCATGGCGGTGGCCCAGGCCCAGCACACGGTGTTTGAGATCAGCAAGAAGCTGAAGGAGAAAGGTGTCAACGTGCGCTTCGGTATCCACCCGGTGGCTGGGCGTATGCCGGGGCATATGAACGTGCTGCTGGCCGAAGCCAAGGTGCCCTACGATATCGTCTACGAAATGGACGAGATCAACGAGGATTTCCCGAAGGTGGATGTCTCCATCGTCATCGGCGCCAACGACATCGTCAACCCGGCGGCACAGGAAGTACCCGACAGCCCGATCGCCGGTATGCCGGTACTGGAGCCGTGGAACGGCAAGACCACCATCGTGCTCAAGCGCGGCATGAGCACCGGCTACGCCGGGGTGGACAACCCGCTATTCTACAAGGAGAACACCCGTATGCTGTTCGGCGATGCCAAGGACAGTGTGGATGCGGTATTGAAAGCCCTCAGCGAGTAATCGCATGCCAAAAGAGCAGACCGGCAACCGCCGGTCTGCTCTTTTCTACCTGTCGATCAAGACTCAGCGTTAAACGCTCATCCGATCAATACGCCAGCACCGGCAGCAGCGGGCACTGAAAGTAGGGTGCCGGCCCCCCGTCAAAACTGCCGGATACGATCAACAGATGCCCCAGACTCTCGTGAAAGAGAATATCCTCGTAGGAGGTCAGCACGGGCACCGGATCGTGGGCCTCCAACCCCTCCTCCGTCCACATCACCGTATGGGTAAACCAGCGCCCCCCATTGTAGGCGGGGTTACCCGGCGCCGCTTCCGATACCGGGAACTGGACCGCATCGGGGTTGTTGATGATTACGTACAGGGCATCGAACGACTGCACGTTACGGTCGGTCGGCGCCGGCAGTTCGGTGGTGCCCTTGGTACCCCAGAGCATGCCATCGCCCCAGACCGAGGGCATGAAGTTGGGCTGCCCGGCCTCGGCGAGCGCCGGAAGCAGCAACATCAAGCTGATAAACAGTGAAGAGAACAACCGGGTTAACATGATCAACCTCCCCGGACGGGTATATCTCGCCCAGTCATTAAGAGTGTTTGCAGGAAAGACAGCTTTCACTTCAGAGATTAATCAATGCGGATAAAGCTTGGTTAAAGGCTATGTAAACAAACGGTAAAGCTCTTCAGCGAGCCTGCGGCGTTCTGTTATCGATCAGGCTCAACGCCTCGCGCTCAGTCGCGGTCGAGGTACGCTCAGTCGCGGTCGAGGTAGAGGGCAGCAACGGCAGCGTCAGGTATAGCTCGGTCTGCCCGTCGCCCACCCGTGCACCGACCTCACCACCCTGCGCCTCAACCAGCTCTTTGACGATCGCCAGACCGACTCCCGCGACCCCCTTGCCCCTCGCCCGCGAACGGTCGGCACGAAAGAAGCGTTCAAATACGTAGGGTGCATCCTCGGCGGTAAAGGTCTGGCCATCATTACGCAGGCTGAGCAGCGCAAACTCCCGCTGCCGACTGAGGCTGATCTGCAACCGTCCACCTTCAGTGGCGTAATGACCGGCGTTCTCGATCAGGTTGCGCAGCACCTGATGTAGCTTGTCGGGATCGGCGTACACCCGGTCAGCCTCTTTCGATAGCGCGCACTCGACCCGGATGCCGCGCGCCTCCAGCATTGGACGTCCCAGCTCCAGCGCTTCCTCCACCATCGCCGTTAACGATACCGCTTGCAGATGCAGATCGCTGCGGGCGGCATCGGCACGGGCCAGATCGAGCAGCGACTCGGCCAGTTTGGTCAGCCTCTGCACTTCACCCAGCAGCATCGACCACACCTCCTCCGATGGCTGGATGACGCCGTCGCGCATCGCTTCCAGGTAGCCCTGAACATTGCTCAGCGGTGTGCGCAACTCGTGGGCCGCGTCGGCCACCATCTGCTCACGCTGATGCTCCAACCGCGCCAGGGCGGCGGTCATCCGATCAAACGCCTGCCCCAGCCGGGCGATCTCGTCATCCCCCTCCAACCCCACCCTGGCACTGTAATCACCTGCGGCGACACGGCGGGTCACCTCCGCCATGCGCGACAGCGGACGCAGAACCCGCCGAGTCAGCAGCACACTGAGCAATAGCGAGAGCGCGAACGCCAGCAGGCTGCCCCAGATCAGGTAGCGGTGGATGGAGTCGAGAAACAGCGCGTTCGCGTCGTCGGGCGAGATATGGTACTCATCCATCAGCACCATGAAGTAGCTGGCGGCCAGATAATCGACTGCCAACCAGACCACCAGGATCACCGTGGCGATGATCACGGCATTGATCGCGAAAAGGCGCCACAACAGACGATTGTGCATAACAGCCTCCAGCGGCCGGGTCAGGCTTGGGGATTGAACCTGTAGCCTATCCCTCTCACCGTCTCTATGTAGTGCGGATGCGTGCTGTCGGTTTCGATCTTGCGCCTGAGTTTGCCCACGTGCACATCGATCACCCGCTCAACCACCACCTCGCCATGCTGGTTGATCTGATTCAACAGCGCCGAGCGGGAGTAAACCCTTCCGGGATGCGCCATCAATACCTCGAGCAAGCGAAACTCTGTCGGCGTCAGCGACAGCTCGCGCTCTACCAGCCGCGCTTCATGGGTCTCCCGGTCCAGGCTCAACTCCCCCTGATGTAACAGAGCAGTGTCGGCTACCTCGGTGCGCTCCGCCCGGCGCAGTATCGCCTTGACTCGCTCCATCAACTCGCGAGGACTGAAGGGCTTGACCACATAGTCATCGGCACCGATGGAAAACCCCATCACCCGGTCCACCTCCTCACCGCGAGCGCTCAGCACCAGTACCGGCACATCGGAATCGGCACGCAGACGACGGCACACCTCCCAGCCATCCAGCCTCGGCAGCATCAGATCCAGAATCACCAGCCGGGGTTGTTGTTCCAGCGCCGCGGCCAAGCCCTGTTCGCCATCGGTGGCGACCGATGCCTGGAACCCCTCATGCTCGAGATAGGTCTTGACCAGTGCGGCGATATGGCGGTCATCCTCTATCACCAGTATCGGTCGCTGTTGCGATGCAGTCATGTTCAGAAACCCACTAGGCTATCTCTTACTCTTAGTGAAAAGATTAGGAGTTCCCGGCATAAACGCAAAAGCCCCCCTGTACCAAGCTGACGCGGATGCCGCTAAGGTATAGGAATAAACACACTCATGGACCCGCTGAATGCGAACAGAACCGCCCGCTATCCCCTCGCTGCCGATGCCCGATTGGACGCGGCTACAGGCAATACCGATCCACGAGTGCGGCGAGCGCCTGCAGCCCGCCAGCCTGTGCCTGGAGTGGTTGACCTGGCCCGCCTATTTCCATCAGCGGATCTCCGGTGCAGTGCCCGAATGCCACCTGCGCCAAGGGGTGTTCGACCGGCTGCTTGACGCCGCCCGCGCGCTGCCGGAGGGGCTGCAGCTGGTGGTACTGGATGGCTGGCGCCCATTCAGCGTGCAGCAGTATCTGTACGACACCCTGCTCAACCTGATGCAGCATGCCAGCCCCGAGATGTCCGAGGAGGAGCTGGTGCGACGGGCCCGGGAGCTGGTCTCCCCACCCAGCACCGACATCGACGCACCCAGCCCCCACCTGACCGGCGGTGCAGTGGATGTCTGCCTGGCCGACGCTGATGGCCGGCTGATCGACATGGGCACCCTGTTCGACGAGGCCAGTCCGCTATCCTTTACCGCGGCACTGGAAGCGGAGGACGCCGACCACTCGATGCAGGCACTGATGGCCCGCCACCACCGCCGCATTCTCTACCGGGCGATGACCTCGGCTGGCTTCACCAACCTGCCCTCCGAGTGGTGGCACTACGACTTCGGCGACCAGCTCTGGGCCTGGTACAGCGGCGAGCCCAGCGCCCGCTACAGCGCCACCCACCTGCCCTCGCTGGAGCATCTGTGGCAACAGCAGTTGGCGCCGCGCTGATCGGCCACCACGCCCTGTAACCGGTCGGTCTGAGCCTGTATAATGTCCGGTTTTCGAATCGCCCTGCGCCCCTTTCACCGCGGGCGCAATCACGCTGCCGGATTTCAAGACATGACAGACCGCATGGACAAGACCTACCAGCCCAACGAGATCGAACAGAACTGGTACAAGAAATGGGAAGAGAGTAACTACTTCGCCCCATCAGGCGAGGGCGATGCCTACAGCATCATGATCCCGCCGCCCAACGTCACCGGCAGCCTGCACATGGGCCACGCCTTCCAGCACACCATCATGGATGCGCTGATCCGCTACCGCCGCATGCAGGGCAACAACACCCTGTGGCAGGTGGGTACCGACCATGCCGGTATTGCCACCCAGATGGTGGTCGAGCGCAAACTGGCCGCCGAAACCGGCGAGAGCCGCTACGACCTGGGCCGCGACGCCTTCATCGAGAAGGTGTGGGAGTGGAAGGAGGAGTCCGGCGGCACCATTACCGGTCAGATGCGTCGCCTGGGTAACTCGGTGGACTGGCCCACCGAGCGCTTCACCATGGACTCCGGCTTCTACCACGCGGTGCAGGAGGTGTTTATCCGCCTCTATGACGACGGCCTGATCTACCGCGGCAAGCGCCTGGTCAACTGGGACCCGAAACTGCACACCGCGATCTCCGACCTGGAGGTGGAGAACCGCGAAGTCAAAGGCAAGATGTGGTACCTGCGCTACCCGCTGGCCGACGGTGTCAAAACCAAGGACGGCCTGGACTACATCGTGGTCGGTACCACCCGTCCGGAGACCATGCTTGGCGATACCGGCGTGGCCGTTAACCCGGAAGATGAGCGCTACGACGACCTGATCGGCAAGTTCGTCGAGCTGCCGCTGGTGGGGCGTCGTATCCCCATCGTCGCCGACGACTACGCCAACATGGAGAAGGGCACCGGCTGTGTGAAGATCACCCCGGCCCACGACTTCAACGACTACCAGGTTGGTCAGCGCCAGCAGCTGCCGCTGGTCAACGTGCTGACACTGAACGCGGATATTCGCGAAGAGGCACAGGTATTCAACTTCGACGGCAGCGTCAACAGCGAACTGGACCCGACCCTGCCGCAGCAGTTCCGCGGCCTGGAGCGCTTCGAAGCCCGCCGTCAGATCGTCGCCGCGTTCGAAGAAGCCGGCCTGCTGGTCAAGATCGAAGAGAACGCGATGACCGTGCCCTACGGCGACCGTGGCGGTGTGGTGATCGAGCCGATGCTGACCGACCAGTGGTTCTGCGATGCCAAAACCCTGGCCAAGCCGGCGATCGAAGCGGTCGAGAACGGCGATATCAAGTTCGTACCCAAGCAGTACGAGAACATGTACTTCGCCTGGATGCGCGACATCCAGGACTGGTGTATCTCCCGCCAGCTGTGGTGGGGTCACCGCATCCCGGCATTCTACGACGACGCCGGCAACGTCTACGTCGCCAACTCGGCGGAAGCGGCGCGCGAGAAGTACGGTCTGGACCTGGAGCTGGAACTGCGCCAGGACGACGACGTGCTCGACACCTGGTTCAGCTCCGCGCTGTGGACTTTCGGTACCCTGGGCTGGCCGGAAAACACCGAGCGTCTGAAGACCTTTCACCCCACCGATACCCTGGTTACCGGCTTCGACATCATCTTCTTCTGGGTAGCACGCATGATCATGATGACCATGCACTTCATGAAGGATGAGGATGGCAAGCCGCAGGTACCGTTCAAAAACGTCTACGTTACCGGCCTGATCCGCGACGAGAGCGGCGACAAGATGTCCAAGTCCAAGGGCAACGTGCTCGATCCGCTGGATATGATCGACGGTATCAGCCTGCCGGATCTGCTGGAGAAGCGCTGCGGCAACATGATGCAGCCGCAGCTGGCGGAGAAGATCGGCAAGCGTACCGAGAAGCAGTTCCCGGAGGGGATCGCCGCCCACGGGACCGACGCCCTGCGCTTCACCCTGGCGGCGCTGGCCTCCACCGGTCGCGATATCAACTGGGATATGAAGCGTCTGGAGGGCTACCGCAACTTCTGTAACAAGATCTGGAACGCTGCCCGCTACGTGCTCGGCAACACCGAGGGCCAGGACTGCGGCCAGAACAACGAAGAGGTGCTGCTGACCCTGGCCGACCGCTGGATCATCAGCAGCTTGCAGCGCACCGAACAAACGGTGATCCGTCACCTGGACGAGTACCGTTTCGACCTGGCCGCGCAGAGCCTGTACGACTTCATCTGGAACCAGTACTGCGACTGGTACCTGGAGCTGTCCAAGCCGGTACTCTGGGATACCACCGAAGGCAGCACCGATGCAGAGAAAGAGCAGCTGGCCGCCCTGCGTCGCGGTACCCGCGGCACCCTGGTGCGTGTACTGGAGGCGATCCTGCGTCTGGCCCACCCGATGATGCCGTTCATCACCGAAGAGATCTGGCAGCAGATCAAGGGGCTGGCCGGCAAGGAGGGTGACACCATCATGCTGCAGCGCTACCCCGAGCCGGTTCAGGAGCTGATCGACGAAACCGCCGAAGCCGACGTGGAGTGGCTGCAGGAGGTGATCGTCAGTATCCGCAACATCCGCGGTGAGATGAACATCGCCCCGGGCAAGGAGCTGGAGGTGCTGGTGCAGCACGGCAGCGACGAGGATTTCCGTCGCCTGCGCGAGAGCTACATCTCCCTGACCAAGCTGGCCAAACTGAGCGAGATCAAGTGGCTGGAAGCGGATGAGGAAGCGCCGATGTCGATCACCAAGCTGGTCGGCAAGATGGAGGTGCTGGTACCGATGGCCGGCCTGATCGACAAGGAGGCAGAACTGGCCCGTCTACAGAAAGAGCTGGACCGTCTGACCGGCGAGATCAAGCGCGTCGAAGGCAAGCTGGCCAACGAGAAGTTCGTCGCCAACGCCCCGGAAGAGGTAGTCGCCAAGGAGCGCGAGAAGATCACTGCCGCGCAGGAGTCGTTCGCCACGCTCAAGGAGCAGTACACCAAGATCGAGGCGCTCTGATCCAGTACTTGTGAGCCAAAAGCGTCTGATCCATCACTGGATTCATTGCTAATAAAAAGGGGGCATCAGCCCCCTTTTTGTTTTGTCTCGTTACAGCCTGACGGCTGTCAAATCGAAGTCGATATCGACCTCATCCTCCACCCGCAGCAACCCGCCCAGCAGACTGTAAGGCTCGAGACCGAACTCCGTCTGCTTTAACTTGAATGCGCCGGAAAAGCCTAACGCACCTTGCAGCTCCTCGACTTTAACCTCGACCTGCTTACGCCGAGTAACACCGTTCAAGCTGATCTCGACCTGCACCGACATCTGCGGTAACGCGCCAGACAGCGGCTGCAGCTGAAGGGTCACGAACGGATTGTCGTTTACCCTCAGGGTCTTGTTGAGCATGTTGTTGCGAGTGCCTTCGATATCCCGCTCGCTGGGCTGGGTAGTGAGACTGTATTGCCGCCTCAGCTCCGCTTCATCCACCGTCAACGCGGCCAGAGGCACAAACAGATCCGCACGGCGCGCCCGCCAATCCGACTGCCACAGAATCAACCCCTGCACCTGATGGCTCGCCACTACATGATCATGGCCGAGCTTGGCCATACGCCCACCGCGGTAGACCCGGATCACTGCAATCGAGCGGCTGGCATCCAACCGATAGACCGGCTGTCCACGCTGGGCAGCAGCCCTGTACAGCTCGGAGGGAAAGTCGGACGGTTGGTTCGGCAGGGTGAGCGGCCCCCTCTCGACCTGCGGCGCACAGCCTGCCAACGACAGCAGCATCAGCCCTGCCAGGGCAAGACTAGTGCGCACGCCGCCACCGCACATCGAACCGAACCTGTACGTCAAAGCCGAACAGCTCGTCCGTGCTCCAATCGCCGCTGCCAATATCGAACCAGAGGCGCTGCAGCTTCAGCTCACCGCTCATCTGTGCCATCTGACCGTCGGCGTTAAACCGGAAGGGCAGTTCGATATCACGCCGGGTGCCCTTAAGGTTGAGTGTGCCTGTGGCCACATAGTGCTCGCTATCGATCCGACGGATCTGTCGACTGTGAAACTCGGCTTGTGGATAACGGGCCACATCGAACCACTCCTCGGTAGCAACACCCTCGTCCAGCTCGCTGCTGCTCATATCGGCACTGCTGATATCGACCTCAACATCCAGTGTCGCGTCTTCAGGCTGGTCCGGATCCAGGGTCAGTTCGGCCTGGAAGCGACGAAACTGACCGGGAACGGCTTCGCCCTGATAGCTGGACTCGAACGTCAAGCGACTGGCGTCCGGCACCATGCGCCAGTCGGCGGCCGACGCCGGCCAACTGAAGAGGAACAGCAGAATAGCGCCCCACAGCATTTTCATCTGGATCGTCCCGGTAACATACGTGTAAGTACTTCGTCATGCCTGACAAAATGGTGGTGCAAGGCGGCGGCGATATGCACCACGAGCACCAGCAGGAAGAGCATAACAAAACCGCCGTGCACCCACTTCATCAACTGCTCCAGTGCCTTGTCCGGTTCGGTGATATTCGGCAACCGAAACAGCCAGAACACCTTCAGCGGTACGTTACTGGCGGAGTTGATGACCCAACCGGTGATCGGTAAGGCGATCAGGCAGACATAGAGTGTCAGATGGCTTAGCTGGCTGGCCAGACGCTGCCAGGGCGGTACGGAGGACGGCAGGCGCGGCACCGGATTCAGCCAGCGCCAGGCCAGGCGGATGAGCACCAGCACCAGTAGCAACAGACCCAGCGACTTGTGCCAGATGAACAGTTGCAGCTTGGTCGGTGAAAGTGGCCAGATCAGCGCGAAAGCACCCAGCAGCAGTTGGATCAGGAGCAACGCTGCCATCAGCCAGTGCAATAACTTGGCCACCGCGCCCCATGAATCGACTGTGTTCCCGAGCATTGACTGACAACCCCCAATCCATTGATGACCGGCCAAGCGCTCATGACCGGTCTGGTTTGAGTCTAGGATCGCGGCACAGGTCGGTCAAAGCCGCCTAGACCTCCCTACATTACACGCTCTAAACACAAAAGCCCGCACCTGATGGCGCGGGCCCTTTTCATTAGGGCTATCAGGACTTGGGTGCGAAGCCGAAGTTTTCGGTTACGTAGTCGATATCCTTGTCGCCTCGACCGGACAGGTTGATCAGGATCGTCTGCCCCGGGTTTTCACGACCATGCTTCATCGCCCAGGCCACCGCATGCGCGCTCTCCAGCGCCGGGATGATCCCCTCCATGCGGGACAGCTTGTAGAACGCATCCAGCGTATCGTCATCGCTGACCGCATGGTAGTTCACCTTGCCCTCGGTCTTGAGGAAGGAGTGCTCGGGACCAACCCCCGGATAGTCGAGGCCGGAAGCGATCGAGTGCACCGGCGCTGGGTTACCCTCGTCGTCAGTCAGCAGCAGGCACTTGAAGCCGTGGATCATGCCCGGCTTGCCGAAGGTCATGGTTGCCGAATGCTCGCCAAGCTTGGTGCCCTTGCCCAGCGGTTCAACACCGTTCAGGACAACCCCTTCATCGTCGAGGAACGCACTGAACAGGCCCATGGCGTTGGAGCCGCCGCCGACACAGGCACCGACCTGATCCGGCAGTTCGCCGACCATCTCCAGGAACTGATCCTTGGCCTCGAAGCCGACCACCGACTGGAAGTCACGTACCATCAACGGGAAGGGGTGCGGCCCGACCACCGAGCCGATGGCGAACAGCGCCGTCTCGGCCTGTCCCAGATAGGACTGGAACGCGGAGTCCACCGCCTCCTTCAGACTGCGGCCGCCGAACCCCACCGGCACCACCTCGGCACCGAGCAGCTTCATGCGGGTCACGTTGGGCGACTCCTTGGCAATGTCAATTTCACCCATATGGATCTCGCACTCCATGCCGAAATAGGCCGCCGCCGTGGCCAGCGCCACGCCGTGCTGGCCGGCGCCGGTCTCGGCGATCAGCTTGGTCTTGCCCATATGCTTGGCCAGCAGCGCTTCCGCCATGCAATGGTTCAGCTTGTGCGCGCCCGAGTGGTTCAGATCCTCACGCTTGAGGTAGATATGCGCTCCCACCTCGCGGCTCAGATTGTGCGCGTAGTAGACCGGCGTCGGCCGACCCTGGTAGTGCTTACGGATGTAACGCAGCTCATTGAGGAAGTCAGCGGAACGCCCCAGGGTCAGGTAAGCGCGGTTGATCTCGGCAAACTGGGACTCGAGCTGAGGCGGCAGAAACGCCCCGCCGAACTCGCCGAAATAACCTTCCTTGTTTGGATACTGCTTCAGATAACCCATATGCACCGCCTTATTATTTGATACAAAAAATCTGACAAACACGATAGTTTCAAATCATGTTTGGCACAACCACGACGAACGTACAAACCGATTCCGCCCTCCGCTCGGCGGTCAGCAAGCCAAAAGGAGCCGCAGCTCCTTTTACATTGAACGGGATACCGGCCTGAAAAACTCAGGCCGGTACTCACATCGCTCCCGATGCTCTCCACGCTGCCGAATTAGACCCGACGCTTAGCCCAACCCTGACCTGCCACTAACGTTAGCTATCAAAGTTTCGCTTCCAGCTCCGGCAGAGCCTGGAACAGGTCCGCCACCAGACCGTAGTCGGCGACCTGGAAGATCGGCGCCTCCTCGTCCTTGTTGATCGCCACGATCACCTTGGACTCCTTCATCCCGGCCAGATGCTGGATCGCGCCGGAGATACCGACGGCGATGTAGAGTTCGGGGGCGACGATCTTGCCGGTCTGGCCCACCTGCATATCGTTGCTGACGAAGCCGGCATCGACCGCGGCACGCGACGCCCCGATCGCCGCGCCGAGTTTGTCGGCCGCTTTCTCGAGCAGGGCGAAGTTGTCGCCGTTGCCCATGCCGCGACCGCCGGAGATGATGACGCGGGCGCTGGCCAGCTCCGGACGCTCGGATTTGACCAGTTCCTCGCCGACAAAGGCGGAGGTGCCGGCGTCACAGGTCTGGCTCAGGGTTTCGATGGCGGCACTGCCGCCCTCGGCCGCGGCCTTGTCGAAGGCCGAGGCGCGCACGGTGATCACCTTGATCGCATCCTGCGACTGTACGGTGGCGATGGCGTTACCGGCGTAGATCGGGCGCTTGAAGGTATCGGCGGACTCGACGCTGATGATTTCGGACAGCTGACCCACGTCGAGCAGCGCGGCCACCCGCGGCATGACATCCTTGCTGGTGGTGCCGGCCGGGGCCAGCAGGTGGCTGTAGCCGGTGGCCAGTTCCACGATCAGCTGTGACAGGTTCTCGGCCAGGCCGTGCGCATAGGCCGGGGCATCGGCCAGCAGT
>NZ_BMIJ01000007.1:0-383552 GCF_014641945.1 Marinobacterium zhoushanense | reverse complement strand
GACCAGCGCGTCGACGCTGTCCACCTTGATCCCGGCCTGACGCGCGGCCGGCGCTTCCACCTTGAGCAGCTGGATATGCGACTTCAGCTCGACGCCCAGGTCGGCCGGGGTCTTCACCTCCAGCGGCTTCTTCTTCGCCTTCATGATGTCCGGCAGCTTGGCGTAGCGCGGCTCGTTCAGGCGCAGGTCGGTGGTGACGATGGCGGGCAGATCCAGAGACAGGGTTTTCAGACCGCCGTCCACCTCACGGGTGACGATCGCCTTCTCGCCTTCTATCTGAACCTTTGACGCGAAGGTGCCCTGGGGGCGGCCGGTCAGCGCCGCCAGCATCTGCCCGGTCTGGTTGTTGTCGGAATCGATCGACTGCTTGCCGAGGATCACCAGGCCCGGTTGCTCGGCCTCAACCACCTTGGCCAAGAGCTTGGCTACATTGAGCGGTTCCGGCATCGCCTCGGTGTCGATCTGGATGGCGCGGTCGGCCCCCAGGGCCAGCGCGGTGCGCAGCTGCTCCTGCACCGTTTTCGGGCCGATGGAGACGACGATCACCTCGGAGGCAACACCGGCCTCTTTGAGGCGGATCGCCTCCTCGGCGGCGATCTCGCAGAAGGGGTTCAGGGCCATCTTGACGTTGGCCAGGTCCACATCGGTGTTATCCGCCTTGACCCGTACCTTGACGTTGTAGTCGATGACGCGTTTGACGCTGACGAGTATTTTCATATCCAGTTGTCCTGTTCTCTAACGGATCACGCCCTTGGTTTTCAGCGCATCCAGTTGCTCTTTCCGCTCTGGCAGCAGCCGCTCCAGCACCTCATTCGTATGCTCGCCCAATCTCGGCGGTGCCAGCTCGGCATTTAGATGCTGGTTATCGAAGCGCACCGGGTTGCTGACCAGGTTGACCTCGCCGGCCTCGCTATGAGGCAGCGTGATCTTCATGCCGCGGTGTTGCACCTGGGGATCGGCGAACACCTGCTCCATATTGTTGATTGGGCCACAGGGCACCCCCTCCTTCTCCAGTTCCTGCAGCCAGAACGCCGACGGGTGGCTCGCAATCACGCGCTCCAGCTCTGGAACCAGAATCTGACGATTCACCACGCGGCAACGATTGGTGGCAAAGCGCTCGTCATCAGCCAGCGAGGGAATACCAGCCACATTGCAGAAACGTCGAAACTGGGTGTCGTTGCCGACGGCGAGGATGATGTGGCCGTCGGCGGTGGCGAACGCCTGATAGGGCACGATATTGGGGTGCGCGTTACCCAGACGACCGGGCGAGTTGCCGGAGGTCAGATAGTTCAGTGCCTGGTTGGCCAACACGCCCACCTGGACGTCCAGCAGCGACACGTCGATATAGGTGCCCTGGCCGGTGCGGTCACGGCAGATCAGCGCCGACAGAATCGAGGTGGCGGCATACATTCCGGTGAACAGGTCGACCACGGCCACCCCCACCTTCACCGGGCCTCCGCCCGGCTCGGAATCCGGCTTTCCGGTGATCCCCATCAGTCCACCCATCCCCTGCAACAGGAAGTCGTACCCGGCACGGTTGGCATAGGGGCCATTCTGGCCGAAGCCGGTGATGGAACAGTAGATCAGCTCCGGCTTGATCGCCTTGAGGCTGTCGTAATCCAGGCCGTAACGTTTCAGACCGCCGACCTTGAAGTTCTCCAGCACCACATCACAGTGGGTCACCAGATCGCGGATCAGCGCCTGCCCCTCCGGCTGCGCCATGTCGATCGCCACCGACTGCTTGCCGCGGTTGGCGCTCAGGTAGTAGGCGGCGTCGCGGGTATCGCCCAGGAACGGCGGCCCCCAGCCACGGGTATCGTCGCCGCGCTCCGGGTGCTCTACCTTGATCACCTCGGCACCCAGGTCGGCCAGGTGCTGACTGCACCAGGGCCCGGCCAGGATGCGCGACAGGTCGAGAACGCGGATACCGGTTAAGGGTTTATCCATCGTGATTCTCCAGCGCAGGAAGGCACCCGAAGGTGCCCACCAATCGATCAGCAAAAAGCTTGAATGCCGGTCTGGGCCCGTCCCAAAATCAGCGCATGGACATCATGGGTGCCCTCATAGGTGTTCACCGTCTCCAGGTTGACCATATGGCGCATGACACCGAACTCATCGGCGATACCGTTACCGCCGTGCATGTCGCGAGCAATACGTGCGATATCCAGCGACTTGCCGCAGTTGTTGCGCTTGATCAGCGACACCATCTCCGGCGCCCAGTTACCGGCGTCCATCAGGCGACCGACCTGCAGTGCCGCCTGCAGTCCGAGCGCAATCTCGGTCTGCATATTGGCCAGCTTGAGCTGGACCAGCTGATTCGCGGCCAGCGGACGGCCGAACTGTTTGCGATCCAGGGTGTACTGACGCGCCGCGTGCCAGCAGAACTCGGCGGCACCGAGCACACCCCAGGCGATGCCGAAGCGCGCCTTGTTCAAACAACCGAACGGGCCGGCCAGACCGCTGGCGTTGGGCAGTAGGTTCTCCTCCGGCACGAACGCCTCATCCAGCACGATCTCACCGGTGATCGATGCACGCAGACTGAGCTTGCCCTCGATCTTCGGGGTGGAGAACCCTTCGGTGCCACGCTCAACGATGAAGCCACGGATCTTGCCCTCGTGCGCCTCGGACTTGGCCCAGACCACGGCGATATCAGCGATCGGGCTGTTGGTGATCCACATCTTCTGACCGCTCAGCAGGTAACCGCCATCCACCTTCTTGGCGCGGGTGATCATCGAGCCGGGATCGGAGCCATGATCAGGCTCGGTCAGGCCGAAGCAGCCGACGATCTCGCCACTGGCCAGACGCGGCAGGAATTTGCGCTTCTGCTCTTCGGAACCGTAGGTCTCGATCGGATACATCACCAGCGACGACTGCACGCTCATCGCCGAGCGGTAGCCGGAATCGACACGCTCCACCTCGCGGGCGATCAAGCCGTAGGCCACATGGTTCAAACCGGCACCGCCGTACTCCTCGGCCACGGTGGCCCCGAGCAGGCCCATCTCGCCCATCTCGCTCATGATCTCGCGATCGAAGCGCTCCTCACGGTAGGCGCTGAGTACTCGCGGCTGCAGCTCCTGCTGACAGTAGGCACGCGCGGCCTCGCTGATCTGACGCTCATCTTCGGTCAGCTGTTGAGCGAGCAGCAGCGGATCGTCCCAGTTGAAGCTTGAGGAGTGCGACATTCTTTTGATCTCCATAACCAGTAAGTGCTAAGCCTTTCGAACGCTACCGACCCCTGCCGATATCGATTCACACTATTTATACTAATAAATATAATAATTCAACCAAGTCGCATTGAGAGTTGATCTATGGCAGGATGAGGCCCCTTAATTGAGGTATCGACAACTCCATGCAGGACATCAAGCTCGCCACCCCCAAACGCATCAAGCGTGCAGATCAGATCGTCGAATCGGTTAAGCGTTGGGTCGCGATCAATAACAAGCAGCCTGGAGACCGCCTGCCCAATGAACGGGAGCTGATGGAGCAGTTCGATTGTTCAAAAGGGACCGTGCGCGAAGCGCTGAAATCGTTAGAGGTACAGGGGTTGATCTCCATACGCACGGGCCCCAACGGCGGGGCGGTACTGGAGCGAGTGCCCTACGAAAAGGCCAGCGAGCTGCTGCGCAACTTTCTCCACTTCGAACAACCCTCCGGCCCCGAAATTTATGCCCTGCGCACGCTGATCGAGCCTGAGATCGCCGCTCTGGCCACGCCCAATCTGACTCCCGAAGATCTGACCCGGCTGGCAGACCTGGTCGAGCAGTGCCGGGCAGAGCCGCAGACATTCGAGGAGCGGATGGCACAGCGGATCGCCGAGCTGGAGTTCCACGTGCTGCTGGCCCAGCGCTGCGGCAATGCGATGCTCGCCTTCATCGGCCGTTTCCTGAATGACATGATCCGCGATCTGGTGATCTTCAAGAAATCGGCCTTGCCGGAGCAGCGGGAGTTTTCCTGCGCCAACCTGGACTACCATCAGCAGCTGCTGGAGGCGTTCCACACAAAGGACGCGGCCCGGGCACGCCAGTTGATGCATGAGCATATGAAGTCGGCCGAGCATTTCAACCGGGAGCTGGAGGGGCAGCTCAACCAGCATTTTCTGACCGGCAACTGACCGGCCCGGCCTAAAGCTGGGCCCTCAGGTAGAGATCCACACTGCGCCCCAGCGCCGCCAGGTTATATCCTCCCTCCAGCACCGACACCAAACGACCGCCGCAGTATCGCTGCGCGGCATCGACAAGAAGCTTTCCTAACCAACCGAAATCCTCATCCTCCAGCCGCAACTCCGCCAGAGGATCGTCACGGTGGGCGTCGAAGCCGGCGGAGACGAACAGCATGTCCGGTTGATGCTGCTGCAGGGCCGGCAGCCAGTCGCGCTCGACCGCCTGGCGGAAAGTATCCCCGTGGGTACCGGCCGGCAGCGGCGTGTTGACGATATTGGGCCGGCGGATATCCTGGAAACGGAAGGGGTAGAAGGGGTATTGGAAGCTGGAGCAGACCAGCACCTCGGGGCGATCCTTGAAGATGTCCACGGTGCCGTTGCCATGGTGGACATCGAAATCGAGCACGGCGACACGTTCGATACCGGGTTGCTGCAGCGCCCAGGCGGCACCGATGGCGATGTTGTTGAACAGGCAGAAACCCATGGCGGTATCGTGCTCGGCATGGTGGCCGGGCGGGCGCACCGCGCAAAAGGCGTTATCGACCCGGCCGTCGAGCACCAGTCCGGCGGCCTGGATCACCGCACCGGAGGCCAGTTGCGCGGCCCTAAGACTGTGGGGATTCAGCGCCGTATCGGGATCGGCGTAGTTCAAGCCATGGAGGGGATGGAGGTCGCAGATGGCGTCGATATACTGCCCTGGATGCACCAGCTCCAGCTGTTCGCGGGTGGCCGTCTCCGCAACCGCTAACTCCAGCCGGTCGAGCAGTCCACTCTCCGTCAATTGCCGCCGGATCGCATGCAGGCGCTCGGGACTCTCCGGATGACCCGGTGCCATCTGGTGCAGTTCACAGTCAGAGTGATAAATCAGAGCGCTGGACATTACGGCACCCCCGGCAGGATACAGAACGGGCCCGGTACAGCGGTCATCCGGCGGCCATCACCGCTTGACCGGGCGCAGGAGTACAGGCTACATCACTTCAGCGATGTAGGACTCCAGTTTTGCTGCACAATCACTGCACTCAGCGATCTTCAGCGATTTACTGAATGCAACGCGGACCGGCGTGAAGCTGTCGCTTTCACTCATGCGCCGCATGATCGGCACCTGTATCCCGAGCGGATACTCGACTGTGCGTTCCGCATAACGCTGGCAATCGTCATCGGAACGGAAGGTGCAGAATCTGGCCTGATGCTTGACCGGTGTTACCAGCGGAACCAGCTCCGTCGCAACACACACGCGATCGTCGTCGGTCGCAGCGACGACTGCGTAACGGGTGCACAGGCTGGTTTCCCCGCCGTATAGCCACTCCTTGCCATCATCGGTTGTGAAGTAGCTGACGTTAGACGCGCGCTTGAACACCAGTTTGCTGCCAATGCTCTGCTGGCTACGTGCGTGAAACACGATAGTTGGCATCTGCGGTTGGTACATGGTGTTCTGATACAGCTGTGCCCAGCTGGAATCGGGCCCTACGCCTCCCGCCTGTACGGAAAGGCTGACAACGGCCAGCAGCAAACAACTCAACAAGGTTTTCATCGTTAAACCTCCTTTACTGTCCGATCTGTGTACGGGCAGCAGATTGTCGTGTTGCCTTTTAAAAAATAGTTCTCATTAACGTCAACGCACAGCAAATGGCGGGAACATGCAAAACATTCATCATCGTTTCCTAATATAAATAACTAACCCCAGCCCTCTTCCGGCTGTTCGGCCAGCAGCAAACGCCCCGCGTCGAGCCGGACCTGGAAACAGCGCAGATCCTCGAACGCCGGCGGGGCCAGCACCTCACCGTTTTTCAGGCTGAAACAGGCGCCGTGGCGCGGGCAGGTCACGGTATCCTGCTCGATCAGCCCCTCTCCCAACTCGCCCCCGTCATGGGGACAGATGTTCTCCACCGCGTAGTACTCCCCCTGCAGATTGACCACCAGCACGCTATAGCCAGGCAGTTCGACAACCTGATGCTCACCCGGCGCCAGTAGATTCGCATCGCCTATATCTTGCCAACCATCCATTATGCAATCCTCGATTTCAAAGCAGCCCCAGTTTCAGCCGTGCCGCCTCGGATATGCGGCGGGCATCCCAGGGCGGGTCATACACCAGTCTGACCTCGACACTGTTTACACCGGGCACGCGCAGCAACTTGCGCCGTACGTCGGTGACCAATACTGCACCCATGCCACAGCCTGGCGCCGTCAGCGTCATATCCACCTCGACCCGGCTGCCGCCGTTGGCGTCGGGGAGGATATCGCAGCGGTAGACCAGCCCCAGCTCGACGATGTCGACCGGGATCTCCGGGTCATAGCAGCTGGCCAGTGCATCGCGTACCGCTGTGGCATCGGCCGGGCCGCAATCGGCCTCCTCCGTGGCGGCCGTCCCTGCATCAGCAGCGTCCGATTTCGCGGCCGTATCGATCAGCCCCAGGGCATCGCTGTCCTCACCATCGATGCGGTACAGATTGCCCCCGACGTTGACAGTAAAGTGGTCGCCCAAACGCTGCAGGATGCGTACCTCAAGACCACAACTCAGGTTGACCAGAGTACCGGAGGGCACCTCGATCGCTTCGCAATCGCGCTGCAGAGTGACACAGCTGTCGTTCATCTCGCCTCCCTCAGCAGCCATACTCGACCTGCCTGCTACTCGGTCGTGACCGGCTCATCATCTCCCGGTTCAAGCGCCGCCAGCAGCGCATGCCAGGCCAACGTGGCGCACTTGATCCGGCTTGGAAACTCTCGCACTCCGGCCAACACCCTGAGTTTGCCGAGCGACTCCAGTTCCGCCCCCTCCTCACCGGTGAGCAGACGGTGAAATAGATCAAACATCTGCCGGGCCTCCGCCTCCGTCTTGCCTTTAACCCTCTCACTGAGCATCGACGCAGACGCCATGGAGATCGCGCAGCCCTGGCCCTGGAAGGCGACATCGGTGATCCGTCCCTGGGCATCGCGCTGCAGACAGAGTTCGAGCTGATCGCCGCACAGCGGATTGAACCCCTGCCGGCAGCTGCAGCCCCCCTCGAGCCGGCGGAAATTGCGCGGATGGCGACCGTGGTCGATGATCACCTGCTGGTAGAGTTCGCGCAGCTCGGCATCCATCTCACTGACCTCCCTCGGCCATGGGTGCGCCAAACATCCGCACCACTTCATGCAGCGCATCAACCAGCACATCGATATCGTCCCGGGTGTTGTACAGCGCCAGCGACGCCCGCGCCGTGCCTGCGATACCGAAACGCTGCATCAACGGCATCGCACAGTGGTGGCCGGCACGCACCGCCACGCCGCAGCGGTCGAGAATGGTACTGATATCGTGGGGATGGGCCTGCTCCATAACGAAGGACAGGATGGCGGCTTTATGCTGCGCGGTCCCAATCAGCCGTAATCCGGGTACCCGTTGCAGCGCCTGGGTGCCGTAGTCGAGCAGCTGCTGCTCCTGCTCCGCGATCGCCTCCAGGCCGAGGTTATCGACATAATCCAGCGCTGCCGCCAGGCCGATGGCATCGGCGATATTGGGGGTGCCCGCTTCGAACTTGTAGGGCAGCTGGTTGTAATCGGTGTGCTCAAAGCTGACTTGAATGATCATCTCACCACCGCCCTGCCAGGGCTCCATGTCCTCCAGCAGCCGGCGCTTGCCGTACAACGCACCGATGCCGGTGGGGCCATAGAGCTTGTGACCGGAGAAAGCATAGAAATCCGCATCCAGTGCCTGCACATCGACCCGCAGATGCGGCACCGCCTGGGCACCGTCGATAAGCACCGGAATGCCCTGTTGATGGGCCTGCGCGATCATCTCCTTGACCGGATTGATTGTGCCCAGCGCGTTGGAGACATGGGTCAGCGCCAGCAGCCGGACCCGCGGGCTGAGCAGCTCGGCAAACCCGGCCTGATCGAGTTCGCCGCTGTCCAGCACCGGAATCACCCGCAGCTGAGCGCCGGTCTGGCGACAGACGATCTGCCAGGGCACGATGTTGGAGTGGTGCTCGATGGCGCTGATCAGCACCTCATCTCCCGGCTGCAGTCGCGGTCGGGCGTAGGCCTGGGCCACCAGGTTGATCGCTTCGGTAGTGCCGCGCAGGAAGATGATCTCCTCCACCCCGGCGGCGTTGATAAAGCGTTGCACCCGTGCCCTGGCGCCTTCGTACGCTGAGGTTGCCTCTTCACTGAGCTGGTAGACGCCCCGGTGCACATTGGCATTCTGCTGCTGATAGTAGTATTGCAGCGCGTCGAGCACCGCCTGGGGTTTCTGACTGGTGGCGGCGTTGTCCAGGTAGACCAGCGGCCTGCCATGCATCTGCCGCGAAAGCAGCGGAAAATCTCCGCGACAGCGCTTGGCCAGTGCGAGATTGTCGGCATCAGTGAACAGCATGGACTCATTCATCACTCACCTCCCCGGCGCCGACAGCCGGCTGCGGCTGTCCCTCCAAGCGCGCGGTCAGCGCCTGCGTGATCGCCCGGCCATAGGCATCAGCAAGCTCACCGGCCGGCAACCTTTGCAGGCCTTCCCGGGCAAAGGCCAGGGTCAGCAGCGCCTGGGCGTTGTCAGGGTCGATTCCCCGGCTGCGCAGGTAGAACAGCTGTTCCCGGTCCAGGTAGCCAACCGTGGCGCCGTGGGAGCACTTCACGTCGTCGGCCTCGATCTGCAGCTCCGGCTTGGTGTCTATTTCGGACCCGGTCGAGAGCAAGAGGTTGCGGTTGATCTGCCGGGCATCGCTGCGCTGGGCATCCGGGTGAACCACCGCCAGACCGTTGAACACGGCGCGGGAGTGACCGTCGAGAATCCCCTTATAGAACTGGTCGCTGCGCCCGCCGGGCTGCAGGTGGTCGACTCTCAGGTGGTTATCCAGATGCTGCATCCCATCGAGCAGATAGAGACCGTCGAGCAGCGCTTCGGCACCTTCTCCATTCAGACTGACCTGGATATCGTTGCGCACCAGGGCACCGCCCATCATCAGCGAGTAGCTCTGGTAGCGGCTGCCCCGCTGCTGATTGACATGAACGCCGCTGACGCGCTGGTCGGTTAACTCGGCGCCGAACAGGCGGCCGTGGAAAAGCCGGGCGTCGTTACCGAGGCTGATCTCCACCAGCAGATCGGTCAGCGCCTTTACGGACCCATCCCCGCGATGCTGCTCCAGCAGCTGGGCCTGGCTACCGGCCTCCATCAGCACCAAAAGACGGGGAAAGGCGGCCGGCGGTTCCTGTTCGGCATAGCGCTCCATCTCGAACCGGCAATAGATCGGCTGTTCCAGCACACAGCCTTCGGGCAGGTAAAGCAACAGTCCATCATCGAACCGGGCACTGTTGAGCGCGGCAAAGGGGTGTCCCTCCAGACTTGCGATCTGGCCAAGATAGCGCTTCAGCAGCGGTAGCTGCCCCTGAACCGCATGCTGCAGCGATATCAGCCGGGCTCCCGGCGGCAACGGCAACAGCTTGGAGCCGGCGGTATCCCAACGACCGTTGCGGAACAAAATCCGGTGGCCCTCCGGCCAGCCGGGGTCGGGGGTCCAGCTCTCGGAGAGTCCGCCTTCGAGTGAGGTATCGAAATCGAAGCGTCGCTGCGCCAAGTCGCCAAGATCGGTGTATCGCCAGGCCTCCCAGCCGCGATCCGGCACGCCCCCTTTTCGGAACCGGTCGAAGGCCCGCTCCCGGTGCGACAGCAGCCAACACCAGTCGGCACCGGGTAACCTCTTCCAGCTTGGCGTATCGAAAAGCCGCGAAGCGGTGGTCATCGCACACCCCCCGTTCGCTCTGGAGCAGTACCTGATGTCGGGGCATAGCCGGCCTGCTCCAGCTCCAGCGCCAACTCGGCGCCACCGCTGCGACCGATCCGCCCCTGCTGCAGCACATGCACATAATCGGGCTTCACATAGTCGAGCAGACGCTGGTAGTGGGTCACCAGAATCAGGCTGCGATCCTCGCGCCGGAACCAGTTGATACCCGCCGCTACGCGCTTGAGGGCATCGATATCGAGACCGGAGTCGGTCTCGTCGAGGATGGCCAGTCGCGGCTCCAGCACCAGCATCTGCAGGATCTCGTTGCTCTTTTTCTCGCCGCCGGAGAAACCCTCGTTAACCCCCCGATAGAGCAGCGCCTCGTCCATCTGCATCTGCGCCATCCGCGCCTTGACGCTGTCGAGCAGCTCCATCGCATCCAGCTCCGGCTCTCCGCGCTGCTTGCGCAGGCTGTTCAGCGCCGTTTTCAGGAACTGGATGTTGCTCACGCCCGGGATCTCCACTGGATACTGGAACGCCAGGAACACCCCCTTCGCGGCGCGCTGCTCCACCTCCAGCGCCAGCAGGTCCTGGCCGTCGTAACGCACCTCGCCCCCGGTCACCTCATACCCGGGGCGACCGGCCAGCACATGGGCCAGGGTGCTCTTGCCGGAACCGTTCGGTCCCATGATCGCGTGAACCTCACCCGGGCGGACTTCAAGATCTAGCCTGTCGAGAATCTGTTTACCTTCAACCTGAACCGCCAGCTGGCGGATCGACAACAGGGAACCGCTCATCTCACACCTCTCGCTATGCTGTAGTGCGTCATCCGACAGTGCCCTCCAGGCTGACCTCCATCAGCGCCTGCGCCTCCACCGCAAACTCCATCGGCAGCTTGCGGAACACCTCCTTGCAGAAGCCGTTGACCAGCAGCGACACCGCCGCCTCGGCGTCTATACCGCGCTGGCGGCAGTAAAATAGCTGCGCATCGCTGATTTTCGACGTGGTCGCCTCATGCTCCACCTGGGCGTCCGGACGCATCACCTCGATATAGGGCAGAGTATGAGCGCCGCAGCGATCGCCGATCAGCAGCGAGTCGCACTGGCTGTAGTTGCGCGCGCCCAGCGCCTTGCGCCCCACCTTGACCAGGCCACGGTAGGTGTTCTGCCCCTTGCCGGCCGAGATCCCCTTGGACAGGATGGTGCTGCGGGTACGCTTGCCGATATGAATCATCTTGGTGCCGGTATCCGCCTGCTGAAAGTTGTTGGTCAACGCCACGGAGTAGAATTCGCCCACCGAGTCGTCGCCCTTGAGCATGACACTGGGGTACTTCCAGGTGATAGCGGAACCGGTTTCCACCTGGGTCCAGGAGATCTTGCTGTGATGCCCGGCACAGAGGCCGCGCTTGGTGACGAAGTTGTAGATGCCGCCCTTGCCCTCGGCGTTGCCCGGGTACCAGTTCTGCACCGTGGCATACTTGATCTCGGCGTTATCCAGCGCGATCAGCTCCACCACCGCCGCGTGCAGCTGATGCTCGTCGCGCATCGGTGCCGTGTAGCCTTCGAGATAGCTGACCGATGCGCCCTCCTCGGCGACGATCAGCGTGCGTTCAAACTGACCGGTGCCGGCGGCGTTGATGCGGAAGTAGGTGGATAACTCCATCGGGCACCTGACCCCTTTCGGGATGTAGCAGAAGGAGCCGTCGGAAAACACCGCGGCATTCAGCGCGGCGTAGAAGTTATCGGTGTAGGGCACGACTGTACCCATGTAGCGACGCACCAGTTCCGGGTGGTTCTGCACCGCTTCGGAGAAGGAGCAGAAGATGATGCCGAGCTCGGCCAGCTCCTTCTTGAAGGTGGTGGCCACCGACACGCTGTCAAACACGGCATCCACAGCCACACCAACACTTCTTCCTTTAGCTTCGGCTCCCGCGACACCGGCCAGCGCCGCGCGCTCATGCAGCGGCACGCCCAGGCGCTCGTAGGTCCGCAGAATCTCCGGGTCCACCTCATCCAGGCTGGCCGGGGCATCCTTGCGCGAGCGCGGTGATGAGAAGTAGCTGATCGCCTCGAAATCGATCGGCGGGTAGTGCACCCGGGACCAGGTCGGCACCTTCATCGTACGCCAGTGCCGGTAGGCGGCCAGGCGCCACTCCAGCATGAACTCCGGCTCCTGCTTCTTCTCGACGATCGCCCTGATCACCGACTCATCGAGTCCCGGCGGCAGACTGTCTTCATCGATCTCGGTCACGAAGCCCTGGCTGTAACCCTTCGCCAGCAGCTTCTCTAGCGGTGGTGCTTTCGTTGCCACGTGCATGGCCTCCCGCCCGATCACATCGGGCCAGTTACATTACAAGCCTCCCGCTTGTTCGATTCCTATCCCCATGGTCTGATCGCTGGCCAGTTGTTTCAGGCTGACCTGCTGCAAAACCCCGTGTATGACGCCGTTGATCCCGCGCCAGTTGTTGCGGATCGGACAGGTCGCCTCCTGGCCACAGAGCTTCGGTGCCAGGCTGCAATCGGTCACCCCCAGCGGTCCCTCCAGCGCCTCGAGCACTTCGACCAGAGAGATCTCCTGCGGCGGACGCGTCAAGCAGTAACCACCGCGTTGGCCGCGACTGGAGTAGAGCAAACCGGCCCCGGTCATCTGCTTCAGTAGCTTGCGCACCGTGCTCAACGGCAGTCCCAGCTCCTGCGCCAGGTGTGCTGCACTGAAAAGGCGATCGGGGCGACGCGCCATGTGCGCCAGAACAACGGTACCGTAATCGGTTAACTTACTGATTTTTAACATAGCCCGCTCCGCAGACGATAACTCGCCCGGCTCTTATAGTACTAATATAGTACTCTTTAAAAGATTTGCCGCCCTCCGCCAGGATCCTCGGCTCTCTCCAACTAGATTGACTGCCGTCAATGGCACCTCATCCAGACCTGCCGGACAATATGAAACCGTCTGTAGTAAGAGACGCATAGCCCTTGGCGCCCTGTAACAACGGGAAAGGAAACCCAATGCCGACTACCGACCCGCAACTCAATCGCCTACTGGAGCAGTCACCCGAGCCGATCTGCATCGCTCAGCAAGGGGATCTCGTATACCTCAACGGCGCGGCCCTGAACCTGTTCGGTAGCAGATCCGCCACTCAGTTACTGGGCACTGCGCTAGTGGAACGGATAGATCCACGGCATCACGCCGATACTGAGCAACGTTTAAACGACCTCTCCAGACAAACGGTAACCGAGGGTCTGTATCGGGAAACCTGGCTACGACTGGACGGCGCGGCACTGATCGTAGAAGTGCGCGTCATACCCTGGCAATACAACGGCCGGCACGCAGCGCTGTTATACCTTCGCGACATCGGCGAACGCTGCGAAAACCGGTGCTCGATACGTCGGGACCAGCAGTTGCTGAATGCGATCCTGGAACACTCCAGTGCGGTGATCTTCGCCAAGGATCGGAACGGCCGCTATCTGATCGCCAACAACGCGCTCAGCGAACTGATCGAGATTCCGGTCAAACAGATACTGGGCAAACGGGATGCCGAGATCTTTCCCGCGGAGATTGCACAGGCACTGATCGAGCAGGACCTGCGTACGGTGAAGGAGGGAGTTGCCAATGAAGTGGAGGAGCGCATTCTGCTCGACGGCGTCGAAAGGACCTACATCACGGCCAAGTTTCCACTGCGCGACCGGGATCACTCGATCTTTGGCGTCGGAGGCATCGCCACCGACATAACGGAGCGCATAAAGGCCGAGCAGCGGGTACGCCAGCTCAACAGCACATTGGAACAGCGCGTAGCGTCGCGCACTCGGGAGCTGACCGAGACCGAGAGTAAGCTGCGCCACTCGCTGAAGCTCAATGAATCGATACTCGACGCTTCCGCTGCGGCGATACTGGCCTTTCGTGAGGATGGCCAGTGCATCCTGGCCAATCCGGCGGCGGAGAGAATGACCGGCGGCACAGAGCAGCAGCTGCTCGCACAGAATTTCTACCAGCTCGAATCCTGGACCGACAGCGGCCTGGTCGAGGCGGCGCGCCGGGTACTCTCCGCCCACACCACGGAAACCTTCGAGCGGCGGTTTACCACCAGCTTCAACGCCCACCTCTGGGCAGAGGTACACCTGTCGCGTTTCGATATCGACGGCAACCGGCACCTGCTGCTGATGATGCAGGACATCACCGACAAGTGCATGGCCGAGGAGATTCTGGCCAGCCGTGAACACGCCTACCGCACCCTGACCAACAACCTGCCGGACACAGTGATCCGCTTCGACACCCGCGGCGAGGTTTTATACGTGAACCCGGCGATGGAACGCCTGCTGCCGAACCGCCTGGCAAACGCCGGTAACGAAACGCAGGACCCCGCCTTCAGTACCGGCAGTTTCACCCTGCTGCAGGAGCAGGCGCGGCGCATTGCCGCCGGCGGCAAATCCACCGAGGTCGATATGGTGTTCAACGCCGAGGATGGCAATCGACGCCACTATGCCGTACGCATAGTCCCGGAGCCGGGACCGGATGGTGCACCGATCAGCGTACTGGCTGTGGGCAGGGATCTGACCGACCTGAAGCGCGCTGAAGAGGAGCTGCGCCTGGCCGCCAGTGTATTTCACTCATCCGCCGAGGGCGTGATCATCACCGATGCCTGCGGCCGGATCATCTCGGTCAATCCCGCGTTCACCGAGATCACCGGTTACACCGCCGCCGAAGCGCTGGGCAATAAACCCAGCATGCTCAAATCCGATCATCAGCAGCCCGAATTCTATCGCGCCATGTGGGACGTACTGCTGACGAACGGCCAGTGGCAGGGCGAACTTTGGAACCGACGCAAGGGTGGCCAGGTTTATCTGGAGTGGCTGACCATCAATCGCATCGACGACAGCCTGGGTGACCCGGTGCGTTACGTCGCCGTGTTCCATGACATCACCGAGATCCGGCGCAAGGATGAACATATCCAGCACCTGGCGTTTCATGACGCCCTGACCGGACTGCCCAACCGGGAGCTGTTGCTGGAGCGCCTGGGTCAGGCGTTGGGACGGTCCTTCCGCGAGGCACAGCGGCTGTCGGTCACCTTTATCGACCTGGACCGTTTCAAGGGGATAAACGACGCCCTCGGCCACGATGTCGGCGACAACCTGCTGCAGCAGGTCGGTGACCGTATCCGCCGCTGCCTGCGCAGCACCGATACCGTGGCCCGAGTCGGCGGGGATGAGTTTCTGGTGCTGATGGAAAACCTGACCTCCGCCCGGGACTGCGCGACCAAGGCCCAGCAACTGCTTGACGAGATCGCGCGCCCGATCAACCTGCCCGGCTATAAGCTGGAGATCAGCGCCTCCATGGGCATGGCGTTCTACCCCGAGGACAGTGACAAACCGCTGGAGCTGATGAAGCGTGCCGACATGGCGATGTACGCAGCCAAGGCGGCCGGCGGCAATACCTACCGTTTTTTCCGCCAGGAGATGCTGGAGCGCACCACCCGCCGCCTGACGCTGGAGATCGACCTGCGCAGGGCAATCGCCAACAGTGAGCTGGAGCTGCACTATCAGCCCAAGATCGATCTGAATAGCGGCGGCCTGACCGGGGTCGAGGCGTTGCTGCGCTGGCGGCACCCGCTGCATGGCATGCAGGCGCCGGGCGAGTTTATTCCGCTGGCGGAAGAGAATTCGCTGATCTGCGACATCGGTATTTGGGTGATCGAGGAGGCCTGCCGCCAATCGGCAAAATGGCGTAGCCGCGGCCTGGATTTCAGGATCGCCGTGAATATCTCCGCCCGGCAGCTCGAATCGGGGGATCTATACCAGCAGCTGTGCTCTCTGGCCCACCTCCACGGTACCACGCCCGCCCAGCTGGAGCTGGAACTGACCGAGAGCTCGCTGATGGAGAATCCGGAAGGGGTCACCGGTCAGTTAAACCAACTCCGGCAGGCAGGCGTGCGTATCGCCGTGGATGACTTCGGTACTGGTTACTCCAGTCTTGCCTACCTGCGCCGACTGCCGATCGACATCCTGAAGATCGACCGCTCCTTCGTCTCCGACGCGATTGCGGATGAAGAGGACGCGCAGATCATAAAAACCATCCTCGCCCTGGGCCAGAGTCTGAAACTGGCGGTCGTGGCTGAAGGGGTGGAAAGCAGGTCACAGGCCGAGCTGCTACAGACCCTGGGCTGCGATCAGGTACAAGGGTACCTCTACGCACGCCCGATGCCTGCAGCCGAACTGGAGGACTGGCTGCTGGAGCATCAGGAATCGCTCATATCCTGAAACCATGCAATGGGCTGAAAATAGACAATACTTAGTCTGGTAAACCTTTTGACGCTTACCAATAGATGAGGTGCGTTATGCCAGACTGGATAGTTGTTGCTGATGCCTCAAAAGCGAGAGTCTATGCACAGAACAAGCCTCGGGGAGAGCTGCTGGAGATTATGGACCTGGTCCATCCGGAAGCCCGGGTCAAGGAGAGTGCCCTGATCTCCGACGGACCGGGCATCCCGGAAAAAGGCTCGGTACGCCAGACCGAAGATCAGCGTTTCGCCCGCGATATCATGGCCAAGGTACGGCACGCTTTGGACACCAACGAGATCCGCGGCTTTTACCTTGCCGCCCCACCCCATTTTCTTGGGTTACTGCGCGAATCGATGGATGGCCATCTGCGCAAGTCTCTGCATCAGGATCTCGATAAGAACCTCACCGGCGCGACCCATAGCGACGTCGTCGCCGCCTTCTCTTTTCCCACCATCAGAAATTGATAACGCATCGATTTTTTGGCCGACCGTGACGGTCGGCCAAAAGGTCATTTGGGAAACATGCGCCTGGGCTCGTGCGGTTCCCGCTCATCGATCCAGTATTGAATCTTGAACGGCCTACCGTACTCGGACTTCAACGGAGGTGTACCATTGCGGCTGACCATGAAGCGGCCGCTGCATCCAAGACGTTCATCGCCCGGTGATACGTTGATTCGCCCCTCACCCAAACCCGAAACCGGGTCCAGCCTGCCTGACAGGCGTAAAACCGGCTCTTCATTGAACTGCATCACACCACCAAAGACCCAGGTATCGCCCCTGACCGGCACCAGGGTACTGAAACGACCATCCGCATCCACGTCCAGCCCCAAGTCCAAGAGCGGATCGCGCCCGAGCATCGCCCGGAGCTCGTCGCCCTGGCGCTCGAATCGAATCAGATCCGTGTAGTTGGCACAGCTGATGACAACGGGAGATATCGGGTGCGCCACAGAGTAGCGCCGCAATGCACCACTGCGCATCAGCCCCTGCCAGACCTCAACTTCTGCATCAGTGGACGCCGGTGCCGGCGGCTCATGCCAGTAGCTTGGCCCTGCGCACCCTGCCAACAAGGCCAGTGACAGGGTCAGGAATGTAGTTCTCAACATAACGCACCTCTCTAGCGACTCACCGCTGACTGAATGCCGCTTAAATTACCGAAACCGCGGCATCGGATATGTGTTCAGCTGCGGGCCCGACAGCGCATCATTCACCAGCTGTCGGGGCAATGCCTTACTTCCGCAACCATACTGACATCTATAAAGATATCACCGCCGACAGAGTCTGCAGCATCCGCCGCTAACGGATATAAAAAGCGTGGACGAGCTTGTGTGTAAACAACTTCTAATGTTCAATCGGGAGAGGTATCAGGTTTAATGTAAAGTTGCCATTTCGCAACACAAACCGGTAATTGGCTGCCAGGCGCGCACCCATGATTCGACACAGATATATCTCCGGTCTTACCGCGAGAACCGTCGGTATCACTTTTCTGGTTGCCGTCACGGTGATCGGCGCAACGCTGTTGACCAACGTCACGCTGAAGCGTATGCACCTGACGATCGAAGCGATGACCGACAGCGACATGGAAAACCTGATGACGTCGGTGCGCCTGGTGCAGCAGAGCGAGTCGTTGATCGCCCTCGATCTGATCCTGTCCGGAGCCGACACTCACACCCAGAGGCGAACCGCCCTGATCGAACTGAACGACCGGATTGACTGGATTGACCAGCTGACCGGGACACTGCTGAAACTGCCGCAGCAAAACGAAGTGGTGCTCCGTATCGACAGCACTCAAAAGCAGCTGTCGGACTCGGTCCAGCTGTTGAATAAGTTAGTCAGAAAGCGGATCGACGGTACCGCCAGCACCAGGGATCTGGCACAAATTCCGGCGTTATCAGCGACCAATCAAGAGCTTGCCGGTCGCCTATCGGTCATGCTGGGCTACTTTGCCGCCAATATGCGCCAGCAGATGACCAAGCGAAGCACCCAGCTCGAGGAGGAGATCAACCGGCATCAACTCAACCTGATCATGCTGACCGGGCTGCTTCTGTTATCCACCCTGCTGGCGGGGTTCTATTTCGAATTTGCCGTGGTCCGCCGCATCCTTCACGTGCAGCGTGCGGTGAGCCAGCCAGCGATCAGCCCCGATCAGATCCGCGTCTCCGGGGTGGACGAGATCGCCCAACTGGCGACAACGGTGGGCACCTATGTGGCACGGATCCAGGCCCAGGAAGCGCAGATGCGCAAGATCCATGATGAACTCGCCTATCTGGCCGAGCACGACTCGCTTACCGGGCTGGCGAACCGCCGCCACCTCTATGCCGCCGCCAGACGTATGATTGCGCAAAGCCTGCAACCGGTATGCGTGGCGATCGGCGATATCGACTATTTCAAGGTGGTCAATGATCGCTATGGCCATGCCGCCGGCGATCGCGTACTGATCCATATCGCTGAGCAACTGCGTAACGGCCTGCGCGAGACCGACATCCTGGCCCGCTATGGTGGCGAGGAGTTCGCCCTGGTGCTGGCGGTACGAACCCACGAAGCCGCCGAGACGCTGATCAACGACATCGCCGACCGGGTTCGGCATAGTTCGGCGGCACTGGAAAGCGGCGAACAGGTGAATGTGACGATGAGCTTTGGCTTCTCGGTCATCGACGCATCCACTGTCGGCGAGGCAGAGGAACAGGAGGTCCAAATGCTGTTGAACCAGGCACTTAACCGCGCCGATGATGCGCTCTACCACGCCAAGGAGAGGGGGCGAAACCGAGTCATCCTGGCATCGCTCACCACTGACGCCGAAGAGGCTGAATCATGCTGAGAGCCCGCGTTCTGGCATCCATATTTACCTGCCTCTGTTTGATTACCGCTGCTACCACCAGCCTGGCCCAGGCCACGACACGGGACGATATACGGGTGGGCATCCAGCTTGAGCCGCCGGTGCTGGATCCCACCATTACCGCGGCCGCTGCGGCCGGTGAGATCACCTACTGCAACGTGCTGGAGGGTCTCACCGTCGTCGATGCCGAAGGCAGGATCGCGCCAAGGCTGGCAGAGAGTTGGCGTCTGTCCAGCGATGGCCTGACCTACGAGTTCAATCTCCAGGATGACGTCCGCTTTCACGACGGTAGTCACTTCAACGCCGAGGTCGCCGCCTTCAGCCTGAACCGGATCATCGCGCGCGACAGCCACAACCCGCAGAAAAAGCTGTTCGAGAAGGTTCGCGGCATCGACGTACTCGACAAGCATCGTATCGCCGTACGGCTGACTCAGCCCGACGCCCTGCTGCCCTACGCGCTGGCACAGACAGCCGCGGTAATAGTGCACCCGGACTCTGTGGACACTAACGCCACACACCCGATCGGAACCGGTCCCTTTCGTTTCGCCGAATGGGAGGCTGGACGCTCGGTTACCCTGCTCCGAAACGACGACTACTGGAGCGGGAAAGCGCGCCTGACCCGGGCCCAGTTTCTGTTTATGCAAACCTCGGTCGGTACCGAGAACATGCTCGCCGAAGGGCTGGTGGACGGTCTGGTCAGTGTCACCAGGCTCACCAACCGTTTCATGGTCCGTCCCGACTACCAGATGCGCGAGCGCAAACTGGAGAGCAAACTGCTGCTGGCGATAAATAATGCACGCCCTCCGTTCAACGATCTGCGCGTGCGTCGTGCGCTGGCTCACGCCGTCGACCGCCGCGGCCTGCTCGACCTCTACGGCAGCGAATTACGACCGAAGCTGATCGGTAGCCACTTTCCCCCTTCGCACCCCGCCTATGTCGATCTGGTCGAGCGCTATCCCTATGATCCAGACAGGGCACGCGCGCTGCTCGCCGAAGCAGGTGTCAAACCTGGCACTCGGGTTGAGCTGACAATACCGCCCACCGACTACGGTCGCTACGGCAGCGTACGTATCGCCGAAGACCTGGAAGCCGTGGGCTTCTCCGTCGAGCTGAAACCGGTAGAGTGGAAGGAGTGGATGCAGGATGTGTTCAAGGATAGCGACTACGCGCTGACCCTGATCATGCACGTGGAACCGATGGATCTGAACATCTACGCCCGCGACAACTACTATTTCAACTACGATAACGCCGGTTTCAAACCGATCTGGGACCAGGTACTTAACGCACGAAGCGAGGCGGAACTGAATGCACGACTCGGCGATGCCCAGCGCCGTATCACCGAGGATGCGGTCAACGTTTTCCTGTTCATGCGCCCGGAACAGAATCTGATGCACCGCAACCTCACCGGCCTCTGGGAAAAAAGCCCCATCCCGGCGTTCGTGCTCGAAGATATCTATTGGACCCAATAGCGTAACGCTGTAGGTCTACACTGCCTTCTGGAGACAGTGTCCAGACAAGGGCGGTGAACGATGGGTAGTCTGCTGGAACCAGACCAGCGCAATCAGACCGGTTCAAGCCGAGATCGCGCCGACTATTGCCGGCAGCGACTGCCCGAACTGCGTCTGCTCGAGCGCCTGATCCGCAAAGGCTCAGGTCTTGTCCGCAGCCGGATACTCGCTGAACTGCCGGACGGCGACCACAAGCTGCCGCTCTATGCCCTGGAGTTCGGCACTGAATCGCCGGAACTGCCGGTGCTGATTCTCTGCGGCGGCGTCCACGGCATCGAACGTATCGGCACCCAGCTGCTGCTGGCCGAACTCGGTAGCCTGGTCTATCGCCTGCCCTGGGATGACAGCCTGCAACACACCTTGGAGCGGATGCGCCTGATCCTGCTGCCGCTGATCAACCCGGTCGGCATGGCGCGAGGCTGGCGCAGTAACGGCAACGGTGTCGACCTGATGCGCAACGCTCCCCTCGATGCCGATCAGCCCAGCCCCTGGCCGGTTTGCGGTCACCGTCTGGGCAACTGGTTACCCTGGTATCGCGGCAAGACCCAAGCCCCCATGCAAGCCGAAGCGCAGCAGCTATGCACCTATATTCAGGCTCAGACCGAGCTAGCTCCCTTTATCCTGTCACTGGATTGCCACTCCGGCTTTGGCATGCGTGACCGTATCTGGTTTCCCTACGCCGGCCGGCACCAACTGATGGAGCATGCCGCAGAGCTGCAGGCGATGCTCAGGTTGTTTGAGCGTGCGCACCCACACCACCCCTATCTGTTCGAGCCCCAGTACCACCACTACTGCACGCATGGCGACCTCTGGGACCACCTGTACCAACAGCACTTGGCGCGCAGCAGCGCGGCGTTCCTGCCGCTGACCCTGGAGATGGGGTCCTGGCTCTGGGTAAGGAAAAACCTGAGCCAGATCACCAGTTATACCGGCCTGTTCAACCCGATGGTGCCGCACCGCCAGCGCCGCACCCTGCGCCGCCACCATCTACTGCTCGATTTCCTCATCTGTGCGGTCAGCTCCTGGCAAAACTGGCTGCCGGACAGCACCAGCCGAACTCGCCATATGCGTTATGCCGAGCGACGTTGGCTCAAACGGGAACGAAAAGGTGAATAAGCCGCCCGAGTACCCCACCGAGCAGCCCGCCACGCAGGACACCAGGCCCTGGCTGTTGCTGCGTGGCCTGGCACGCGAGCAGCGCCACTGGGGCGAGTTTCCAAAGCTACTGGCCGAGCGGATGCGGGCCCGCGTAATCTGCCCCGATACGCCCGGTAACGGCTACCGCTGCCAAGAGCACAGCCCGCTCAATATTCGCGACACGCTTGAGGCGGTGCGCCGTGAACTCGGCAACAGGGGACCACTTAACCTGCTCGGTTTATCGATGGGGGGGATGATTGCCACGGAATGGACCCGCCTGTATCCGCAGGAGGTCAACACTCTGGTGCTGATCAACTCCAGTTTCGGCAACTTCAGCCCGCCCTGGCAGCGGCTCAGACCCCGGGCACTGGGCCGGGTGCTTGCCTCACTGACCAGGCCGACGCTAGAGCGTGAAGGGGTGGTGTTCGATCTGATCTGCCAACGCTCTGGCGATCGCCGCGACAGCGTGGCCGAATGGGCCAAATATGCCGTCGAACAGCCGCTGAGCCGAGCCAACTTCGCCCGCCAACTGACGGCCGCCTCACGCTACCGCGGCCCAGCCAAGGCGCCGTTACCCACCACCCTGATTCTCAGCGGGCTTGGCGACCGTCTGGTCAATCCTGCCTGCAGCGCTGCCATCGCCAGGCGCTGGGGCGTCGACTTTGACTCCCACCCCTGGGCCGGGCACGACTTGCCCCACGACGATCCGCAGTGGGTCATTCAACGACTGCAGGTTTCCCTGCAAGACCGGTAGAAAATACCAGTCAGCCTGCTTTTACGCCTCAGCGACAGCGGCCGGGAGGTAGAAACTGTAACGGTTTTTGCCCTGCTGCTTTGCTGTATACATCGCCTGATCGGCATGGCGCAGCAGGGTATCGGGATCGTTGTCATCCTCCGGATAGAGCGTGATGCCGATACTGCCCGACACCTGGCATTGATGTCCCTGGATCAGTATCGGTTGCGCGATCTCGGCCAAGACACGATCGATGGTCAGTTCACACTCCTGGCGAGTGCGGATATCGCTCAACAGCAGCACGAACTCATCACCGCCCAGGCGCGCCACCGTATCGGTCTCGCGCAACACTGCCGTCAATCGGCTGGCAACACTCTCAAGCACCTGATCGCCGGCGTTATGGCCCCTTTCGTCGTTGACCTCCTTGAAACCATCAAGGTCCAGGTAGCAGAGCGCAAACTCTGTACCTTTGCGCCGCGCACGAGCCAACGCCTGCGCCATACGGTCGCCCAGCAAGGCCCTGTTCGGCAGACCGGTCAAACCGTCATAGTGAGCCAGATACTCCAGCCGCTGCTGGTGCTCCTTGAGCAGGGTGATATCGCGGGTAACGGAAAGCACGGCGGTGACCTTGCCATCGCCGTCGCGCAGCGGGGCGGCATGGGTATCGAGCCAGCGGGTATGGCCGCGCTTGCCGGTCAGGCGAAACTCGAGCGAGCCCGACTCACCGGCCAATACGCGCTGATTGAGCTCCTCGAACGCCTCGCGGTACTCGGGCACGACGAAATTAATCACCCCAATCCGATTAACCTCGTCCAGGCCCTCCACTTCGAGCATGCTCAGGCCGGCCCGGTTCATCTGCAGCACTTCGCCCTCGCAACCGATCACCTTGACGCACTCAGGTTCGTTTTCGATGATCGTTTTCAACCGCTCTTCGCTGGCCGCCAGCGCATAACGCCGCTGTTCATGCTCTATTGCCGAGCCGATCCAGCGAGCCAACAAGCGCACGAACTCCCGGTCTCCGTCATCAAAGCGACGCGCATAAACTTCGGGCCCGGAAAAGTTAACCGTGCCATACACCTGGCCCGCCACCTGGATCGGTGCGCCGATATAGGCCTCCAGCTGGAACAGCTCATAGCAGGGGTGATTACGGTGCTTGGACTCCCCCATCTCCGCTATGGCCACCACATCATCCGACACCAGGGTAATATCACAGTAGGTGTCGCCAAGCTGGAAACACTGGCCATCCTCCAGCGTATCTGGCGGCGAGACATGCGCCATGACCCTGTAAACCTGCTTCTGAACCTCGCTGACAATACCGAAACTCAACCCGAAATGACGGTTACCGATCTGCAGTGCCTTGCGCAACTGCTCCTTCAGCGGCAGATGCGACAGCGCCGCCACCTCGTTGAGCGCCGCGAGTCCTTCACGCTGACGCCTTTCGCCAGCTTCGATTAGTTTACGCTCGGAGATGTCACGCGCGGCACAAAACGCCAGCCACTCTCCATCGAACTCCCTCGATTCGGTGGTTATCTCCACCGGGATCAACCGCCCATCTTTTCGACGATGCAGGGTTTCGAAAGGCGGGATACTCTCACGCTTGCAGCGCTCGATTACCGCAAGCACCTGATCCTCAGAGTAACCGGGGTCGATTTCTGGAATCGTCATCTGCTGCAACTCGGTCTGGGAATAGCCCAAACGTTCACAGGCCCGTATGTTGGCGTAGCGGATATTGGCCCGGTCATCGACCAGGTACAGCATGTCACCGGCCTGGTCACTGAAGAACTTGAACTTTACCAACTCGTTCTCGACCAGCTTGCGCTCTGTAATATCCTCGATCATCGCAATACCGCCGAGAGTTTCACCGGACTCACTGGTCACCGGCGCACAGGCCATCGAGATCCATAACTCGACCCCACCGTAGGAGGTGACATATCGCCCCTCGTAACCCGAGCGTGCGCCGCCAAGCGCGGATTTCAGCGCCGGCAACACACTCTGGTCCTTGAGCTGATGACAATCGAGGCCCAGCATATACTCCCGTGGCAAACTCATAATCTCGGCAAAGCGCTCATTGACATAGGTAACGACGAGATCCTGATCGAAATGCAGGATGCCCAGGGGAGAGTTGCTCAACAACAGTCGGTAGCGCTCCTCACTTTGGCGAAGCTGCACCTGGCTATGCAACAGAGCCTCCTCGGCATGTTTGCGTTCGGAGTGATCAATCAACGTGCCAGCCATTTTGACCGGACCGCCCTGGCTATCGAACTCCACCACCTGGCCTCGGATCAATGCCCACACCCAGCCATTGCCACCGTTATTGATTCGACATTCGGCCTCGAACATATCCCGGGGCGCAGCGAGGTGTTGTTCGTACGCCCTCTCGAATCCCAATACGTCAGCTGGATGCATAATCGCTTTGAGTGATTGCCCTGAACTCACTGGCAGCAGCTTGTCCAACTGCAGCGCATGACGTGCAAACACCAGACTATCGGTTGGCAGATGCCACTCCCACATCCCCAACTCCGCACCAACGGAAGCCAAGGTCAGTCGCCGCTCACTGACACGCAACTCCCCCACCAGCACCGTAATCAGCACCGTGATGATGGTAGCCGTGGCCATGTAGCCCCAGAGCATCGCCAAGCTGAAATGTACGTCCCCCGACAGAAATGGCCCGCCGCCGTTGGCCGTCGCCCAGACCGCCTGAATCGAGAGTAGCAACGCGGCACTGGATGCCACACCTACTCCGCCGCGAATCGCCAACCAGGAGAGCAGAAAAAACGGCAGATAGAGAATCGGCAGAAACAACGATAGCCCTTCAGCGTTGACCAGAAAGATAAGTGCGCCGGAGATCAACACCAGCACCACGCCCCCGATCAGCTCCAGGCCTCTGGCGCCTGACAGCACATCTCTTAACTGGGACAGCCTGACCGTCAGCAGCGGTATGCCGCACACCAACACGCCCATGGCGTCGCCCAGCCACCAAGTTGCCCAGGCCGCCGCCAGTTGCTCTCCTTTTACGACGCCGGCCAGCCAGAGCTGAAGTGCACCGTTGGCCGAGGTGATCAACATACCCAGGGCGACACCCAAGGCCAGATAGAGGGTCAGGTCACGCCTGCGCCCCATCAGCGGATCAAATCCCAATCGCCCAAGCAGCCAGGCCGACACCACAGGCCCCAAAGTATTGCCACAGGCGATGCCAAAGGCTAAAGACGCGGAGCTATCCACCGACAGATTCACGGCGAATGCCGCGAGCCAAACGGCAGGCGCAAACCTGAGCCCCCAGCACAACAGGGCCGCCAGCGCGATCCCACTGGGAGCCCAGATCAAGGTGATATGAGTATCGACGAAGGGGATGGAGAGCCCGATAAGGCCCGTCACATAATAGGCGATCAATAGCAGCATAGCGCGCATACAGAACTGCGCACAATGAGGATGGAGATACTTCATCAGGGACGACCGAACCTTCTAGTTATCATGCCTTTAATACAACGCGGTCATAGGCACCCCCAAACCGGCATCGTCCTTTGCCGTACGACATAAAAAGCAGGGAAACCGCTAACGCCGGATGATATCCACACCTAAAACGACAAAACTTAACCGATCCGGCAGGTCCGATTATCCACCATAGGAGAGCGTTTGTTCATAGTTCCTTAGTCGATTTTTGGCCTATAGGTCAGCAAAATTGATTCAGATTAAAACTGAACGCTCCATGTCCTTATTCACTACGCAGAAGCCGGTTTCCCCAGCTATAGTGCTTAAAAAACAAAAGCCTCACTCGGAAAAGGGAATTCTGTATCGTGAGACGCACAATCAAGCTGATACTGATATTGGCCCTGCTCGGTCTGGGATCCCTGCTCGCGTGGGCAGCCACGGATACGGCTCTGCATATCACCTCGGACGCACAGTTCTGCGGCAGCTGCCATAGCATGAAACCGATGCAGACCTCCTTCCTGCAAAGCAGCCACGGCGGACTCTCCACCACCGGTACCCAGGCACTCTGCACCGACTGCCACCTGCCCCAGGACTCCTACACCGACTACCTCTACATGAAGGCACGCAACGGCGCCTGGGATCTGTTTAAGGAGTTCGTACTCGGTGCCGACGACGTGGACTGGCACGCCAAACGCGAGCGCGCCAACGAATATGTCTATGAATCCGGCTGCCTGAAGTGCCACAACGACCTGCAACGCGGCTCGGAACGCTCGAGCAAACAGTTCGTCGCCCACAAGCCCTATTTTCTCGGCACCGTGAACAAAACCTGTATCGACTGTCATCAGGTCGGGCACAGCGAACTGACGCAAGCACTCAATCGACACTTCGGCACGCAGCCGGAGGCCACCGACAACAACTAACCGATCAGGAAAGGGATACTCCGATGTTCACCCCTCGACCACGCCCGCTGCTCAATATAGCCCTGGTGCTCATGCTCATCGCGATGGGGACCACGGCCCTCAAGGCGGCGACTACCAATGACACCAGCCCCAACCTGAGTTCGATCAGAACCCTATCCTTCAGCCAGGGCCTGACCGCACTCGACAAGCAGTGTGTCGCCTGCCACCAGCAGGAGCAACCCGGTATCGTCGCCGACTGGAAGGAGAGCAGGCACAGCCACGTCGGCGTCGCCTGCAATGATTGCCACGGCGCCAGCAAGTCGCAGCCGGGGGCACAGCTGCATAACCAGGAGGGGCTGCAGGGCGTGTACATCACCCCCTTGGTATCGCCGGCGACATGCGGTCGCTGCCACGCCGAGGAGCAGCAGCAATTCAACGAAAGTGGCCACTTCCGCGCCTACCGTCAGATTATCCCCAAGGACAGCCTGCACGCACTGGTTAACGTTCATGAAGGACGCAGTCACCCGGAGCTAAGCGGTGCGCCGGGCGAGACCGGTTGCATGCAGTGCCACGGCACCGAGATCAAACTGAACGATGACGGCACGCCGGATGTGACCACCTGGCCCAACTCCGGCATGGGCAACATCTATCCGGACGGCAGCACCGGCAACTGTGGCTCCTGCCACACCCGGCACAAATTCTCGCTGGCGGAAGCGCGTAAACCCACCGCCTGCGCCAGCTGCCATCTGGGCCCGGATCATCCCGATATCGAAGTGTTCAACAACAGCAAGCATGGCCAGATCTTCAACGCCGAAGGGCATGAATGGAACTGGACCGCACCGGCCGGCGGCTGGGAGCCCGGTGACTACCGCGCCCCGACCTGCGCCACCTGCCATATGAGTGGCGTTGGTGAATTGCAGAGCACACACAACATCAGCGAGCGCCTGTACTGGAACCTCTGGGCCAAGCGCTCCGAAGTGCGCAACTCCAGCGATGTACTCAGCCCTCTGCTCGGCGATGGCGAGCAGGGGCGCGCCAAGATGAAGCAGGTCTGCTCCGCCTGCCATGGCGAGAACCACACCAAGGGGTTCTTCGCCCAGGGCGATAAGGCGGTACGGCTGTACAACGAGGCGTACTACGACCCGGCCAAGGAGATGCTCGATGAGCTTACCGAAAAAGGGCTGTTGCTGGATAACCCCTGGGCCGACGAGTTCCAGATCACCTTCTATCACCTCTGGCACCATGAAGGGCGCCGCGCCCGCCATGGTGCGTTGATGGCCGGACCCGACTACGCCCACTGGCACGGCTTCTTCGAGCTGCAGATGGATCTGTACAAGCTGGAAGCGATCTACAACAGACGGATCGAGAGCGGCCAGATAGAGGCCAGAGACTAGGGAGACGGCCAGCTATTCAGGAGTGCCTGTGACCGTTGCGGTATAGCGAGAGCACAGGCAACTCCTGGCGGTCTGCCCGGGGGGGTTAAAAAAGTCGTTTATGCAGCTCGATCGCGATGCCATACAGCGACTCCAGATCCGCCCTGTCCTCAGCGCCGGTTATCCGCGGCTCGAAATAGATCAGGCCATAGCCTTTGGACAGGGTGACACTGAGCGTATGTCCCGCACCGCTGCCTTTCATCGCCTCATGCACGGCGGTCACAACGCCGGGCTTGGCGGGTGGAATCTCCGGCAGACGATCTTCCACCCTGCCGACGGTGTCGACCAGAAAAAACGCGTCCAGCTCTGGCCTAACCTTGAACAGCGCCGCCAGGCGGGGGGAGTGGCTCGACTGTGCCTGCCCGTAGCGGCTCAGATCCAGCAGCTCCACCGCCAGAAACAGCCAGGCTTTTTCGGCATCCACGATAGCGGCCAGCTGGCCGAAACTGCGTGTCGCATCCGCTTGTGGCAGCGCAAAAGCGTTGTCGAGGCACCGCTGCAGCGGCTTGCGATAATCCCGCCGTATCGGCAGCTCCCTCTCACGCGCAAAGCGCGCCATCAAGCGTCGACGCCGCCGTGCATACCAGATCAGATAAAGTCCCACCAACGTGAACAGCGGCAACAGTATCCAGAGCAGCAACTCGTTATCAGACATGCCGGATACCCGGCATTATCAGCACAGCGGGTGGCACAGGCTCACTCACCCTACCTCCCGACTCACCACTTCCTGGATGACCTGCACAAAAGTCTCCACCGGTTGGCCACCGGAGACAACATACTGCTCATTGAATACGATCGTCGGCACCGAACTGACGCCCTGACGCACCCAAAGCTGCTCCTCGGCCAGCACTTCATCGGTGTAACGCCCGGAGTCATACACCTCGCCCGCCGCGTCAGCATCCAGCCCCACCTGCTCTGCCAGGCGGCATAACACGGCGCGCTCGGCCGGGTTCTCGTTGCGAGAAAAGTAGGCTTCCAGCAGGGCAAGCTTAAGTCCCAACTGTTTGTCGGCCCCCTGCTCCGCCGCCCAGTGCAGCAGGCGGTGGGCGTCGAAGGTGTTCCACTTCTTGCTATCAGTACGGAAGTCGAAACGGAACCCCAGCTCAGCCCCGCGCTCGGTGATATAGGCCTGATTGCGCGCCACCTGCTCCTCACTCATGCCGTACTTGCGGCACAGGTAGGGGATCACAAACTCCCCCTCCGCCGGCATCTCCGGCGTCAGCTCGAAGGGGCGGAAGCGGATCGTCGCCGAGACTTCACCCTCCAACTGCTGCAACGCCTGCCGCAGTGCATGCAGTCCAATGGCGCACCAAGGGCAGACCACATCAGAGACGAAATCGATTTCCAGGGTTCGGGTCATGGGATTCTCTGCAGTAGCCTCGTGCTGTTGTTGTCTAGGCCTATTACCGGCTAACTCATTCGAGTTTTCAACCGGCCAAGGCTGCTGGTGGCACATAGACGCTAACGCTCCGTCACCGCGCAACCGTTTAACAGTGTAGATTACGTGCGTCGATGCGGGTGATTAAAGCTGCTCTACGCTAAAACCTTGTAGCGCAAGTTGATTTAACAAACCCTCTTTGCCGTAGAGGTGCATCGCCCCCACCAGCACAAACTCTCTCTCGCTATCGTCAGTCAGCCTTGGAAGTTGCCGCATCCAGGCGTTGTTTCTGCTGGTCACAATGGAGTCATACAGCTCCGGAAACTCCCTCTGCATCTGTGCTACGAAGATGCTCTCCGCTAATGCTTCAAGATCACCGCTACGCCAGTTCTGTTTCATCGAATCGATAAACTCCGGCAGGCGCTTCAGATCGCGCAAGGTGTATTCGACCCCTATATCCTGATCGATCTTGGCCATTGATCTGAGGAAGTTTATCTGTTCATCCGGTGTTTCCAGGCTCATGATTATCTTGTTATCGGACACAGCGAGACTGTTGAAGTACGCGTCGACGCCGTAGTTCGGCATCATCCCTAATCGCTGGTACTCAAACAGCACGATCATCATCGATACACCCCAGGGCTGAAACTTCGAAAACTGAGCGATAGGCATATGACGTGAAGTCATAAAACTCTCAAGCTTTCGGTATATTGCCGGGTCGAGTTCACTTTGCAGGGTACGATCATCGCTATACATCATTGCCGCGATAAACTTCGATTGAAATTCTGGCGTTTTTGTTGCTGCCAAATCAGTTTCGAAGAAAATCTTTCCGGCATCGTTATAGGCCAGATTAAACTCATCGGGGAGTGGATGATCCGCTGCTGAAAGAAGGTGAATAGTGCCTCCCAGGTAGAAGTAGTTTTCACCCTTACTGACCTTCCAGACGGATGACTCTGCAAATGCGCTACTGGCCATCAAATTAAAACCGACCAACACGGCGCACAGGATAGCGTTTCGAATACTCATAGCCAGTTCCATTTATATAACCGCCTGCCTAGCAACTAAGTTTAGTCGCGGATGAGACGATGCACAGACTCCTCAGCAAGGAGGAGCAGCGAAACACACCTTACCTGCCCTGTCAGTCAGGCTTATCAGGACCCCGTGCGGACCGGATATCCCGCATCGGCCCAACCGCCTATGCCACCCTTCAGGTTCACGGCTCCGGGGTAACCGGCCTCATTCAACACCTGCGTTCCCCTCGGTCCCAGCGTACTGCCGTCGCCACAGTACACGACGATACGTTGGCTTTTAACCGCTTCCAGTGCGGCGGGAACTGCAACTGTCAGCACCTCCAGCGGAATCGACAAGGCACCGGGAATATGCCGCCCGTCGTACTTGCCCGTCGGCCGAACGTCGATCACGACCGCACCCGCATCGATAAGGTTTTTTGCATTTGCCACATCAACCTCTTCGATGTTGTAGCGAACAGTGTTCGGCATCATCATCCAGGCCACCGCGAACAGCGCAGCCAATAGGGCAAGAAGATTCTTCGGTGTCCAAAGAGTAGTATCCATAGGTCCTCCTATTTCAGCGCTTTGCGCTCATAACACCTGGTCGAAAAGTCTCTGTACTTTTACGTCACCTGCTTACGACTGATATGGACTCAGAACGCCTTCGGCCCGATCACTGTTCCATCCATAAGCACCGCAGCCCAGTTACCAGAGCCCCATAACCCGTTGCCATCAATCACCGGATTGAGGTCAACAATGTAGTACCACCGGTTGATGACATCGGAACATCCGTACTTCTTAAGCGACAGCTCCCGAACATTTACCCCATCGTAACGGGCATACTGCTGGCGCCCCCACTCCTGAACGATCTTATAGGCTGACGATACTTTGAGAGGCGGTTCTCCATCCTCGGGACGCCACTCTTCAGTCTGCTCGATCTGCTCTTGGGAAATAAAAATACCCACCTGGGTGCCATCATCTTTATGTGTACTTAGCACAGGTGTAGGTGGTCCGCCACAAGCCAGGGAGACCTCAGATGACAACATCGTAAGGGCTAATATAAAGCCGAGATTTCGTTTAGACATATACATTCCCTTGCTTATAGCGTCGTTATAGATCTCTAAAATTAGCGAATATCATATCGATCATTCTCATGACCGTATTAATTAATTCACCAAGTTTTCTTATCGCCACCAGAAAGCATCAGTTTTTTTACTTTTCCCAAAAACTCTTCTTGTAGTTTAGAAGGAGAGCCACCCACATTTATAACCTTGTTCAATAGATCAATTGAGGAATTTCTCTGTTCATCAGTAAAGTCCTCAATTGATCTCTTCAAGACCCGTTCTGGAGACTGGAATATTTCTTCACCCGAACCTAACAGATGCACACTTACCACCAGTAATTGGGTCGCATCTTTTTCTGATTGGTTGAATGTAGTTCTGAATATGCTTTTTAATTTATTTTTTTCTTCTATAGAAAGGTCTCCGTCAATTTTTGCAGCAGCTGTCGCTATCAGGGCAATAGCGTCTATAGGCTTATCAAGCCCATATGCTGGATTACCTTTTGATTGCTTTAGCCAAGCTCGGCGACGCTTCCAAGCCCAAGGGTTGAGCCACCCTAAATCAACTCCTAACCTCTCGAGCAGATAGAGTAACGTAACTAAGGTTGTTAAAATCCCTATGAGTATGTGCATGATTTCTCCATTATCATGTGACGCTTCGGTTAATGAGTAGTAAAAGCGTGAATTTAAGGCACTAGTGAGAAAAGCAAAAGGTTTCGAACCATTGTGTTATATTTTTATCCAACACCTATCCCCGATAAAACGGCTGCAATTAAGAGTACGACCAATAGCGCCATTGCATACATAGCAATAAATTGAAATGCGACAGCACTGATACCCAATGCCGCAGCACCACCGACAACGCGTTTAGGCTCATGCCTGGAAAAGCCAACGATGCCCAGAATGAACGCTAGCCCGCCAAACACAGCTGTTACAACATCAGCGGCCTGATCGATGTTCCAATTTGAGGTTTGATATTCTTGGATAGGTTCCTCCCCCCTCAGAGCACTTAGAGCAGCACTGCGAATGGATGCAGCTTTTTCTGCTACGACAGTCTCGATAGTAGGTTGCGGAGAGAAAGGGCCTGCCCAGAAATGAGTAAGAGAAAGCAGTAAGGCGATACTTCCCAAGAGAATACCGACTATCCCGCATACTGGTTTTTTTCGTTCCATTACCATCTCCAAAAAATATAACGCTCCACATAAGAGGCTAGAGCTGCGTAGCAGCGGAGGTTCCTAGAAATCTCTATGTGTTTGTTAGGCTTCATGTTTCGTGCTTGTTGGCCGAATCCCATCAGGGGCCGAAAAATGGAACCCTTGAATAAGGACTTTACCTTCTCGCTCGACAACTGTAACCGTAGCGACACCTTTAGCGTTTTCGAACGTTGCCTTAAAGGTGACAACCGCTGTTTTTCCATCTGTTCCGGAATAGTAGTTACTAAGCTCGAAGTCAGATGCATCCTCTAGGCTTCCAAGTGCTTTCAATTGGTTAAACGAAAATTGCCCTGCTGGGGTATCTAGCGATTGTATGAACTCATTTGAGAGGCGTGAGTGAACATCAGAAGCACGCCAGTTCTCAGATAGGTCATAAGAGAACTGGTTTATAAACTCCCTATTTTCCTTTAAGAAATGTGAAGAGCTGTACGAGAGGTAAACCACAAAGCAAATAATGCCGAGGAACAGAATACCAATAGTACTAAGAATCCCTTTCAATATTCTCATGATATCTATCACTCTCCTTAGATAGCCAACGCTCAATTTAGGGACCGGAGCTGCGCAGCAGCGGAGTTCCCAGTCCGCTTACGCGGCGCCTACAATTTTTTATTAGCTTTCAGCCCGAGTAAATATAAACATAAGACACGAGCCCTAAAAGCCATGGCCCACACCAAATCACTAGGAAACCAAGAAACATAACTATGCCTTCCATGCCTCGTGTTGCAACTAGATATGTCGGAAAAGAAATAGGCCAAAGAATGTAAATAAGAAACCCGAAATCAAATGGTCGAGAAATATTTCGCAGTTTTGAATCTTGAGCAGACCACATTGTAGACAGTATAAAGAACATAAATGCCCAAAGTGCCTGGGTTAAGTCAGAAACCACTTCCCCCTTTGCATTCATGATTATCTCGTCAGCCCCCATTCCTAGGGACATGAGAAGTAGCACTATGATATACATATCGCTCTAATCCTTCTGAAAAGTGGTCCTACCCGCAAAAAGGAATTTTTGCTCCACTTCGCCGAGACAAAAAGGTATTACTCTAGGGTGATGATAGGCGCACCAACCCACCACCCGACTGTTGACCGTCGGGCTGAGACGTTTTTTGGTTAGATAATTGAATATATGCAGCCAGCCGAAGCGCTGGCTGGCGATAACGGCGGCAATGTGCAGCGCCATGGTTCGGCGCTGGATGGAGTTCGCTCTAATCCCTTGCATCGACGCATCCTGTTCCCTGTCGATTTGCGCGCGCCTACAACCCTATGGCGCGTAGTGGATTACAGTCTGTATTCGGTGCCGGTTTTTGGCAAGCCCAAAGTGCGGGTTGCCCTACGTTGCTGACGAATCATTTAGAGAACAGCGAACGACGTCCGGCCGATCTGGCGGGCGCTTTTTCCTGAGTTTCTTTGCGGCTTGGGGTTTGAGGCTGGGGTTTGCCCTGCTGAGCTTTCTTCACCGTCTTGCCCGGCTTGGCTTTCGCTTTGGATCTGACACCGCTGCTGTTTTCCTGCAGCGCCTTGCCGTCGATAAGCTTGCCGTTTTCGGCCACCGGCACCGGCTGTAGCTGCAGCGGCTTGTTGATCAGTTCTGAGATCGCTTGCAGGAATCGGCGCTCCTCCGGTGCGACAAGGGAGACCGCCAGTCCCTTCTGACCGGCACGACCGGTGCGCCCGATACGGTGGACGTAGTCCTGGGGCTGGTTGGGCAGGTCGTAGTTGACCACCTGGGGCAGGTTGTCGATATCCAGGCCGCGGGCGGCGACGTCGGTGGCGACGAGGACATTGACCTCGCCGTCGGCGAAAGCGTTGAGCACGGCGATACGCTCGCGCTGGTGTTTGTCGCCATGGATCGCCAGAGCGTGAATCCCCTCGTGCTGCAACGCGGCGGCCAATTCGTCGGCACGGCGCTTGGTGCGGGTGAACACCAGGGTCTGCTGCCAACGGGCTCCGGTGATCAGGTAGGCCAGTACATCAGCCTTGTCGCGGTTATCCACCGCATAGGCGCGCTGCTGCACGGTGGCGGCGCTGGTGTTGCGCTGGGCGACGCTGACACGCTTAGGGTTGTCGAGCAGTTTGTCGGCCAGCACCTCGACGCTTTCATCCAGCGTGGCCGAGAACAGCAGGGTCTGCTTCTGCACCGGCATATAGGCCAACAGCGCCTTGATCTCGTTGATAAAACCGAGATCGAGCATGCGGTCCGCCTCGTCGAACACCAGTATCTCGAGCTGATCCAGCGACAGTTTCTTCTGCTTCAGCATATCGAGCAGCCGCCCGGGGGTGGCGACAAGGATATCGGCGCCCCGTTTCATCTTGCGGATCTGGTTGTCGAAGCGTACACCGCCGAAGATGGAGATCACCCGCATACCGAGCAACCGGCCATACTCCAGCGTGTTGTCGCCGACCTGGATCGCCAGCTCACGGGTGGGTACCAGCACCAGACCGCGAATCTCACGGTATTCCGGGTTGCCCGGCTGCTTGCTCAGCCGTTCGATCATCGGCAGGGCGAAGCTGGCGGTTTTGCCGGTACCGGTCTGTGCCTCGGCGATCAGGTCGTGGCCGGCCAGCACCAGCGGAATCGCCTGGGTCTGGATCGGGGTCGGCTCGCGATAGCCCAGCGCCTCCAGCGTGGCGTTGAGTTCCGGGCAGAGCTTCAGATCGGCAAAACCGCTCATATCATTACTGTTCCCGACTCACTGTTCCTGAGACCGCAGGTACTCCTCGTAATCGCCGTGGAAGTCGACGATACCGGTGGGAGTCAGTTCGATGATGCGGGTGGCCAGGGAGGAGACAAACTCACGGTCGTGGCTGACGAACAGCAGCGTGCCGGGGTAGTTCTCCAGCGCCAGGTTAAGCGACTCGATCGATTCCATATCCAGGTGGTTGGTCGGTTCATCGAGCAGCATGATGTTGGGTTTCTGCAGGATCAGCTTGCCGAACAGCATACGGCCCTGCTCACCACCGGAGATCACCTTGACCGACTTGCCGATCTCCTTCTGCGAGAACAGCATGCGGCCCAGAGTACCGCGGATCACCTGCTCGTCATCGCCCTCCTGGCCCCACTGCGCCATCCAGTCGTAGAGGTTCTTGTTCTCTTCGAATTCGTGGGCGTGATCCTGGGCGTAGTAACCGATCTCGGCATTTTCCGACCATTTTACGGTACCGGCGTTGGGTTCCAGATCGCCGACCAGGCACTTGAGCAGGGTGGACTTGCCGATACCGTTAGGGCCGATGATGGCGATGCGCTCACCCACATTCACATGCAGGTTAAGGCCGGAGAACAGCTCCTCGTCGAAATGCTTGGCCAGCCCTTCAACCTCCACCGCGGTGCGATGCAGCTTCTTCGCCTGATCGAAGCGGATGAACGGGTTCTGCCGGCTCGAGGGTTTGATCTCCTCTAGCTGAATCTTGTCGATCTGCTTCAGGCGCGAGGTAGCCTGGCGCGACTTGGAGGCGTTGGCGGAGAAGCGGCTGACGAAGGACTTCAGGTCGGCGATCTGCGCCTTCTTCTTGGCGTTGTCGGCAACCATGCGCTCGCGGGCCTGGGTGGACGCGGTCATGTAGTCGTCGTAGTTGCCCGGATAAACCTTCAGTGTGCCGTAGTCGATATCGGCCATGTGGGTACAGACGCTGTTCAGGAAGTGGCGGTCGTGCGAGATTATGATCATGGTGCACTGACGCTGGTTCAGCACGCCTTCCAGCCAGCGGATGGTGTTGATATCCAGGTTGTTGGTCGGCTCGTCGAGCAGCAGGATATCGGGGTCGGAAAACAGTGCCTGCGCCAGCAGCACACGCAGTTTCCAGCCCGGCGCGATCTCGCTCATCGGGCCGTAGTGCTGTTCCACAGGGATGCCGACACCGATCAGCAGCTCGCCGGCGCGGGACTCGGCGGTATAGCCGTCCATCTCGGCGAACTCCGCCTCCAACTCGCCGGCACGGATGCCGTCGGCTTCGGTCATCTCCGCCTTGGCATAGATCGCATCGCGCTCGGACTTGATCGCCCACAGCTCCTCGTGGCCCATGATCACGGTATCGACGACGCTGTACTCTTCATAGGCGAACTGATCCTGGCGCAGCTTGCCCAGACGCTCGTTCGGGTCCTTGGACACGTTGCCGCTGCTCGGCTCCAGATCGCCGCCGAGGATCTTCATGAAGGTGGATTTACCGCATCCGTTGGCGCCGATCAGACCGTAGCGGTTGCCGTCGCCGAACTTGACGGAGATATTTTCAAACAGCGGCTTGGCGCCGAACTGCATGGTGATGTTGGCTGTGGTAAGCAAGAGAGTTCCCGGAATTCGTACTTTGGAGGATGCGGCATCGTCGACTGCGCGAGCTGCCGTTCACAAAGTGCGCAGTATGCCACATTTGCCCCGCATTTGCTGCGATAGCACAACCGTAATCAGTTTCATGAGCGGTCATCGGTGCTATCGTTAGACTCATCGCACTATCGCGACCAGCTGTGAGCAGATATCACAGTGCGCTGGCCGGGATAGAGGGTCAAAGGATCGAAACCAGTTGCGGGGTTCAGGTGCCAACCAAGATCACATATTGCCTGTCTTGGCTTCTCCTTCTGTTTAGTACGCTCGCCTTTGCCGGGGGATCGGCTGATCGGCCACTGGAGACTGTTCGCTTGCAGCTCAAGTGGTTCAACTCCTTCCAGTTCGCCGGTTACTACATGGCGAAGGAAAAAGGTTTTTACGCCGACGCGGGACTGGACGTGGAGATCATTGAACGCGATCCCAAGTTCAACAATATCGAGCAGCTCATCGCGGGCGATGCCGATTACGGTGTTGCCGATTCGTCGCTACTGCTTTATCGAGCAGATGGTAAGCCCGTCCGTGTCATGGCCTCGATCTTTCAACACTCACCGCTGGTTTTCGTCGCCCATAAGTCTGCCGATATTTTTGGCCCACAAGATTTGCAAGGCAAGCGAATCTCCTACCAGAAGGGCCTCGATGATGCTTCCCTACTCTCCATGCTGCAGGAGGGTGGGGTTAACGAGGGTGACTTCGAGTTTGTTCCACTGGACTTTACCGGACAGGCCTTTATCGATGGCAAGGTCGACGCCACAAGCGCCTATCTCAGCAACCAGCCTTTCAGACTGCGAGAACTCGGGATCGACTTCACCATTCTTAATCCACATAACTACGGGATCGACTTTTACGGCGATATTCTGTTCGCAACCGACGCAACTCTCAGCGAATATCCAGAGCGTTCCAGGCGTTTCATGCAAGCCTCGATCAAGGGCTGGGAATATGCACTTGAGCATCCTCAGGAAACGATCGGAACCCTGATCGCGAAATACAATCCGCAAAGATCCAGAGAGCACCTTGAGTACGAAGCCGATGTAATACGGCGCATGGTCAACCCAAGTCTCGTGGAGATCGGCTACACCAGTCCCGGCCGTTTTTATCGCATCGCCCAAATTTACCAATCATTGGGCAAGCTGGAGGAAAAACAAGCCGAGGAGGCACTCAAGACGCTGATCTGGAACCCCAACGAGCAAAAACAGAAGCCGCTGTACTACCTGACCGTTGCCTTTGGGCTGGTTGCGGTATCGCTGATCGGCGTGTTGGCGGTACTGTTAGTCAACAGTCGTTTGAAGGACATCATCGCTGCACGCACGCACGAACTGACGCGGCAGAAGCTTATGGTCGATAAGCACGTCATCATCTCGGAGACCGATCTGGAGGGCAGGATTACGGCGGTAAGCGAAGCCTTCTGTCGCCGGGCCGGTTACTCGCAGAATGAAGTGCTCGGACTTAATCATAATATTGTGCGCCACCCTGAGCGACCGGACGCCTTCTACCTGCAGATGTGGAAGCAGCTTAAAGCGGGCGAGAGTTGGGAGGGGGATCTCAAGAATATCGACAAGTATGGCCAACCGTACTGGGTCCACAGCAATATCGAACCCATTAGAGACTTTCAGGGCAGGGTTACCGGCTATCGCGCGGTCTCCGAGGATATCACCGACCACAAGCGGCTGGAGATCCAGTCATCGACCGACCCGTTAACCGGACTGGCTAACCGCCTTAAACTGGATCAGGTGCTGGAGCAGGAGTTCGCCCGCTCCAAACGTTACGCCTCTCCCATCTCGGTTATTCTATTGGACGTGGATCACTTTAAGTCGATCAACGACCGCTATGGACATCTGACCGGTGATGCAGTGCTGAAAGAGCTGGCGATGGCATTGCAGCTGCAGATCCGGGCCACAGATGTAGCCGGTCGCTGGGGGGGCGAGGAATTTATGATCGTCTGTCCCGGCATAGCCACCGACGCAGCGATGATCTGCGCCGAAAAGTTACGCAAAGCGGTGGAAACAAGGTACTTCCCAGACGTAGAGCACCTCACCGTAAGCTTAGGGGTCAGCGGTTATTCGGCAGAGGATGACTCCCCGATCACGATCGTACAGCGGGCAGATCATGCCATGTATCAAGCCAAGAGTAGCGGGCGCAACCGGGTCTGCTCCGAGTCTGCCGATATACAACGGACAGCGGAACTCAAGTAGCCCCCCAAGCCAACACACATAACTTACAACAGAGTGCAAATGGATGTCGGATCGTAAGCAGGAGCATAGGTTTCTATCCAGTGAACGAGGCCTGTTCGTCACCCTTTTCGTGCTTTACCTGATCGCCACAACTGCGCTGACACTGTTCAGCTTTCGTGCCAGCCGGGACGAACAGCTGGCCCAGACCCGCTCCACCCTGTTAACCGCGGCTCGCGCCGGCGGCCATATCATCGGCCTCTACTTTCATGACATATATGACCGCAGCCATTCCCCGGGTCAGGTGCATTACCAGTTGATCGTCGAATCGCTGAACCGGCTGGTAGAGGACCTGCCCGGAGTGGAGTACGTCTATTCCATGGACGTGGTCGATGGCGAAGCCTATTTCATCGTCAGTAATGAGACCAAGGAGGATCTCGAGCGCGACACACCCAGCCTGTTTTACAACCCCTACCGCTCCGCCCCCGACCAGCTGTTCGAGGCAAATTCCAGCGGTGAAGCGATCTTTACCCCGATCTACACCAACGAGTGGGGGAGCTTCCGTTCCGCATTCGTACCGACGCAACGCTCGGATGGCACCAGCTACATCATGGCCGCGGATATCAAGGTGGATGGCCCGGACACACTGTTCATCAACAGTCTGAAGATCTCCGCATTTACAGCCCTCGCCGGACTGCTGCCCCTTTACCCACTGCTGTGGCTTTACCGTCGCCTGCAGCGCAATCGAGAGCGTGAGCTGGAAAAGGAGCTCTTCTACGACCGGATCACCGGACTGCCCCGGGTCACGCGGATGGAACATGAACTTCAGGATCAGCCTGGCCCTTTCAGCGGCATCCTGATCAATCTGGACGAGTTTCATGCGATCAATACCCTGTTCGGCTACGAAACCGGCGATCGACTGCTGATACAGGTGGCCGACACGATCAGCCGGCAGTTGCCTGCCGACGCCCGACTCTTCCGCTCACTGGTGGATGAGTACTTTGTGTTGCTGGGAGAGATCCAACCCACCAGCCCCCTACAGCTGACCCAACAGTTGCTGGCCTCGATCTTCGAACCGATAGAGGCTGAAGATAACCGGCAGATAAGCGTAACCGCCCGCGCCGGCATCGCCCTGCATATCACCCGGGCCGCCGATCTGCTGAACTACGCCCGCGAAGCGATGGACCAGGCGCGCGCGAGCGGCAAAGAGATGCAGCTCTATAGCGACGACATGCACCCGGAGGAGCGTTACAAAAGGAATCTGCATTGGCTCAACAAGGTCAACGACGCGTTTCGCCAAGGCCGCATCATCCCCTGGTTCCAGCCGATACTCGACACCCGCAGCGGCAAGATCTGCCATTATGAAGCGCTGGCTCGGCTTATCGATGCCGACGGCACCATCCATACGCCCTATACCTTTCTACCGGCGATCCGCAAAAGCCATCTTTACCGTCAACTGACCACCGCGATTATCGAGCAGAGCTTCACACTGTTTTCCAATCGTCAATCCAGTGTCGCGATCAACCTGACCCGTTTCGACCTGCTCGACCACCAGACCGTGGACCACCTGATCCAGTCGGTAGCGACCTACGGCATGGAGGGACGGGTGATTATCGAGGTGATCGAATCTGAATCGATCGACTACCAGGATGAGGTTTTGCAGGTACTGCAGCGCTGCAAGCAGGCAGGCATCCGCATCGCCATCGACGACTTCGGCAGCGGTTACTCCAACTTCGACCAGATGCTGAAGATTGAGGCGGACTACTTGAAGATCGACGGCGAACTGGTGCGCCGCCTGCATTCCAGCAGCAAGGCGCAGGCACTGGTGGCGGCGGTGATCAGCTTCGCCCACGGCCTCAACATTCCGATGATCGCGGAGTTCGTCGAGGACCGGCAAACGCTGGAGAAGCTGAAGGCGTTTGGTGTTCAGTATGTCCAGGGTTACGGCGTTGGCCGACCGGCACCGGCCAATCAACTGGAGATCGAATAGCCGGTGCTTACAGCTCACTACTTGCTTTTCAGAAACTGCCGGGGGCACACTGCAGGCAGGTCAACCCCAGCTCTCGCCAGCGCGCGACCACTGCATCGCGATCGTCGATCACCAACCAGGGCTGAAAACCATCAGCGCGAATCTGCGCCAGCAGATCCTGCTTCACCGCCTCATCATCGACAGCATCATCGCCCTGAGCACGCAGATACACTCCGTCGTACGGAATCTCGTGGCGATCAAGCCAAGCCAGGGTGTGATGCCGGTGGGAATCCGGTCGACCGCTGCAGATCACAATACGCTGCTGCTGCGCCTTGAGTATCCGCACCAGAGCACGGATCGGCTCGACCACCGGCGCCTCACTCATATGGGCAAAAAACGGTTCCCAATCCTTCTCTTTCTTGAGTACCCACTGGTGCACCTCGGACGGCTCGAACTGAGCCAGGGTGCCATCCACATCGACAATTACGGTATCAGCGTTGTTCAATCCAGTTCTCCTTGATCTCATTCATCGTCCAGCCGTCAGCGACCGGCTCGATCAGTACCGGCTGGGCGTTTGCTATGCGTGGGCCATGCGGCGTGCCGGTCTGCAATGCACGGATCACCCGGTATACACCGGAGTGCGCGACAATCAGCGGCAATTCATGGCGCGCCAGTATGCGGTTCATCGCCTCTAGCACCCGCCGACAGAACGCCGGCCACGACTCACCCTCAGGCGGTGTCACTTCGTAAGGCGTCTGTTCATCCAAAGGCCTGAGCTCCAGCGCCCCCCAGTCCCTTTCGTTCAAGCCGTTAAACGGCTGAGCACTCTGGTTGGGCAGTGCCAGCTGCGCCGTGTGCTGCGCCCGACGTAGCCCACTGCAGGCCACCAGACTCCACCGCTTGCGTTGAAGCCATTCAGCGCTTTTGGCCTGGGCTTCACCTAACGCACTCAGTGGCACATCGGTAACGCCGCAGATCAGGCCCTGCGCGTTCATCGGGGTTTCCCCGTGACGCATGAACACAAAGGGGCGGCGTAACAGTGTTAAATCCGAATCGCTCATGACGATCTGTTCAGTCCAATGCAATAACCGCATCCTGCGGTCGATAGAGTCGCGGCCCGAGCACACCACGCCATGCACAGGCGTCCTCGAGCGAGGTAAATAGCGGCACCACCTGCTCGGCATTAACCGCCTCGGCCAGAGAGCAAAGATCGGACGCGCGCGGGTGCACATTCCAGCGCAGCCACTGTGCCCTGCCCGATTGCACATCGCCCCTAGCCTTGGGCGGCAGGTAGCCTGTGTAGATCAGCTGGCGATCGCCGCGGGCGATCAATGGCTCGATCACAGGCCCTATCCCTTCAGGGCTGCCCACCAGTACGACCTGCGCCGAGGCCAGATCGGTGGATACCGCCAACCGGGCAAGGCGTGATCGCGCACCGGGCTGAAAGCAGCCATCGGGCAGCGTCAGCAGGCGATCCAGCTGCTCGGCACAGCGCTGATCCATGGCCCAGCTGATGCCGAGGTCATCAAGCCAGAGCGCCATCTCCAATGCCCGCCCCGAGGCTGGAACCGGCAACAGCGTCGGCCTGATCAGACACCGCTCAAGGGCCTTGCGACACTCATCCTGTGCGCGGTCGTAGAGACCGTAGGAGGCATCGAGCAGTGCCAAGGCAGCAGGCGGTGGCGGGTCGAACCGAAACAGGGTGGACTCCAGCGAAAAATCACCGCTGTATAAAACGCCACCGCCAATCTCAAAATGCAGCCAGACGCCACCCAGCGAATGTCCTGCCTGCCCACAACGCAGTGTCACACCGGCAAGATCGATCTGCCCCTGTAGCGGCAAGCGCCGCCGGTCCAGCCGTAGGGGCAATGATGCCGCCACTGGCTCGGTCGCATAGACCGGCATTCCCGCAGTCAGCAGGTCAACGGCCCCCATATGATCCACGTGGTCGTGACTGATCACCACCGCATCAACAGGACGATCATCGGGCAGATCCCAGCCTCGCGGCAGGCCCGGTTCCAGTGGCCCGCCCAATTCGATCAGCAGGCGGGCGTCCGGCGTATCCAGCAGCATCGCCGCCGGAGCCTTGTCGCCCAGTCCACTGAGGATCTGCAGCTGGCTCACCGGCTCGCCTCCAGCGCCCAGCCGCGGGTAACCTGAATCGCTGTGCGCTGCCCCGGCTGCAGCGGCCGGTTATGGTAGGCCATCAACTGGGCACCGCTGTCCAGCAGCAGCTTCAGCTCATAACGCTCGCCACGGTAGATCGACTCCGCCACAGCAGCAGGTACGCCATGATCCACCACCTGCACATCCTGAGGGCGGATCAGCACCGGTGTGGCGGCACCGCTACCGGTCATTGATAATCCCCGCGAGAGCGACTCGCCGCCTACCTCGCATCCGGCGGACACGCCCTGCACCGGCGCGACTCCACCCTGCCCGATGAACCCTGCAACCCACTCGCTGCGCGGGTAGTCGTACAGCGCCTGCGGCGTGCTCCACTGCTCCAGCCTGCCACGGTTCATCACCGCGATACGGCTGGCCAGCGACATCGCTTCGGCCTGATCGTGCGTGACATAGATCAGCGTGGCGCCGGTACGACGGTGGAACTCGCGAAACGCGTCTTCCATGGAGGCGCGCAGATGGCGGTCCAGATTGGCCAGCGGCTCATCAAGCAGGACCACATCCGGTTCGGTGACCAGACAGCGTGCCAGCGCAACACGCTGACGCTGTCCGCCGCTGAGATCCCGCGGTGCCCGGTCAGCCAGATGGCTCAGCTGCACCGCCTCAAGCGCTTCGCCAACACGCTGTTTGCGCTGCGCTTCGCGAAGCTTCTGCATCTTCAGCGGATAGCCCACGTTTTCCGCCACGCTCATGTGCGGCCAGAGCGCATAGGACTGAAACACCATTCCCATCTGGCGCTGCTCCGGCGGCAGGTGAACAAGCTCATCGGCCAGCACCTTGTCACCCAGACGGATACAACCGGCCGAGAGGGCTTCAAAACCGGCCAGCATTCTCAGTACGGTGGTTTTGCCACAGCCACTGGGCCCAAGCAGGGCAACGAACTCGCCGGGCTCGATATTCAGGTCAAGACCTTCCACTGCCGGTTGGTCATCGAAGCGTTTACAGACATTTTCAAGAATCAGGTGCGCCAAGGTATCACTCCTTTGGGTAGCCAACGCCCGACCAGGCTGAGCAACAGCATCAGGGCCACCACCATCGTTACGATCACCACCGAAACCGCGGCGGCGAGCACGCTGTCGCCGCCCTCATCCAGGTTGAACACCAGCACGCCCAGCGTCTCGTTACCGGCACTCCAGAGCAGCGCCGAGACAGTCAATTCATTTACCGCGGTCAAGAACACCAGCAGACCGCCGGCGAACAGCGCTGGCGCCACCAGCGGCAGCACGATCTGCACCAGTCGGCGTATGGGGCCTGCGCCTGCGAGCTGCGCCGCCTCCTCCAGCGAGCGGTCCAGCTGCCCGGCACTGGCCATTACCGGCTTCAAGGCGATGCTCATGAACCTGGCCAGATACGCGATGAATATGATGCCCAGCGAGCCGTACAGGCTGACCTCGATAACCGGCAAGGGTCGCGCGAACAGCAGAATGCAGGCGATCGCCAGCACCACGCCCGGAATCGCATAGGGGATCTCAACCAGACTGTTAACCGCAGTCTGCAACGGGCCTGACATGCGTTGCAGTAGCCAGGCCAGCGGCAGGCTCAACAGCATCAGACAGAGTGCAGCGCTGCCGGCCAGCCACAGACTGTTGCTGAATGCCCGTGCGGTCACACCCTGACGGGAGAGCATCTCAACATAAGCCTCAAGCGTCAGCGTCTCGGCACTCAACGACACACCCAGCGCCGGGACCAGAGAACTCACCATCAGCGCCAGCAACGGTGCCACCAAAATCAGTGCCAGCACCGCCCACAGTGATGTTTGAAGTAACCGGCGATGCACGGGCCGCAGCACAAAGGCCTGGGCCCGGCCGGAGTGGCCGACCAGCTCGTAACGGGCCCGGCGCGAGAAGTGCTGCTGCAACAGTACACCCGCCAACGCCAGCACACCGATCAGCATCGACAGCACCGCCACCTCGCTGAGCACGCTTTGACCAAAGCCCGCCATGTGTTGATAGATCAGTGTCGGCAGCACGTAGTACGAGGCGGGGATACCCAGCATCGCCGGAATACCGAAGTTGCCCAGCGCCGAGACGAATGCGATGGCCGACGCGGCGATCAGGCCGCTGCGACACAACGGCAGTATCACCTGACACCAGACCTGACGCTGACCGGCGCCACTGATGCGCGCCGCCTCTATCAGCTCGGCGGGCAGGTTGATCAGGCTGCTGCGCAGGGTCAAAAACACCAGCGGTGCATGCTGAATCCCCATCAGCAGTGCGATCCCCTCAGCGGAGTAAAGCGGCTGCGGCGAGCCCAGCGCGGGCGCCAGCCCCAGAGAATTGAGTAACGGACTGCTCGGTCCGGAGAGCTGCAACCAGCTCAGTGCCGTCACCTGAGGCGGTATCATCATCGGCAGCATGAAGCAGAACACCAGCCACTGCCGCCCGCGTACATTGGTGAGCGACAGCGCACAGGCAAACAACGAACCCAGAAACAGCGCGATCAGTGTTGCCAGTGACGAGGTGTAAAAGCTGTTGAACAGCGCCTGCCAGGTAGCGCCATCGCGCAGCACCCTCGCCAGCGGTGATTCGCTGCCCAGTTCAAGATGGCTGATCGCCTCCAGCAGCAACCGCACACTGGGTGTCAGGCTCAGCAGAACAATCAGCGTCAGGATCAGGGTAACCAGCCATCGCGGCTGGTCCCCCGATAGTGCGCGTACACTCATTATCAACCGCCGAAGAGTTCGCTAAAGCGCGTCTTGTTGGCGTCGGCATTTTTCAGCGCATCCACAGCATCGAACGCCATCAGACGGATTTCGCTGCGCGGCGGGAAGCCTTCGGGCGGCGCAACCTGATCGCTGGCCGGCAGATAACCCTGACTGCGCACCAACTCCTGCCCCTGTTTGGAGAGCACGAAGTCGACGAACTTGTGCGCGGCATCGACATTCTTGGCGTCCTTCATGATCGCCACAGGCTCGGTCACCATGCTGCCACCCTCTTTCGGGAAGACAAACTCAATGGGTGAGCCTTTGCGCGCTTCGCGGATCGCGAGGAAATCGACAATCGCACCATAGGGCTTGTTACCGGAGGCGACCGCTTTGAGTACGCCACCGTTTCCGCCCTGCGCCTGCGTCTGGTTGTCGGCCAGCGACTGGTAATACGCCCAGCCCAGATCAGGGTTGGAGGTCAGCGTTTCGAGATGGATCAGCGCCGCACCGGAGTAAAGCGGGCTCGGCATCGCCACCTGCCCCTTGTACTGAGTACCGGCCAGATCCGCCCAGCTCTTGGGATGCTCACTGGCGTTAACGTGGCGCACAATGCCGGTGGTGATCAGCTTGGTGCCATAGTAATAGCCCTGATGCTCGTACAGTGTCTTGTCGTAATGGCTGCGCTCCGGGCTCAGGTAGGGCTGAAGCCGCCCCTCCTGCTTGAGCGATTCCATGGTGACGGTATCGGCGATCAGCAGAAGATCGGCACGGGAAACGCCGCTCTCAAGCTCGGCGCGCAAGCGCGTCATCAGCTTGGTGGTGCCATCGCGCACCCACTCCACCTCGATATCCGGGTAGGCCTGAGTGAACGCGTCGACCGTGGCTTGGGCATCGGTATTGGGCTGGCTGGTATAGAGCACCAGTTTTTCATCGGCCAGAGCCAGCATCGGCAAGGAAAGGCCGGCAACACCGGCCAGTGTCAGGAGCTTTTTCATGGGCATGTCATTACCTCCGTGATTTCGTATCTGCAAAGGTAATGTCATCTCCTTACACCAGAATGACAGTGCGCTTTCGTTTTGATGCCCTGCACTTTCGTTTGGGCGTTTCAACGGTTTCCATCGCACTTCAAGGTGTCATCGATGCATAAACGAAGACAGCAGATCACCGAGCTGGTCAACACACGCGGACGGATCGAGCTGCAACAGCTGGCGACCCATTTCAACGTATCCGTGCAGACCATCCGCACCGACGTGCGGGTATTGGCTCAACAGGGGCTGATACTGCGCAATCACGGCGAAGCTCTGCCCTTCCCTCACCGGGAGAACATCAGCTATGACCAGCGTCGCATTCGTAACGCCGGTGGCAAGCGCCGGATCGGCAGCCTCTGTGCACAGTGGCTTAACGGCTATCAGACGCTATTTCTCGGCACCGGCTCGACAGTTGCCGAGCTGTCGGCCCAACTCGGCGCACTGAAGGGACTGCAGATTCTGACCAACAACCTACATGCGGCGCGCTTGCTGTGCGGGCACCCGGATTGCGCACTGACCATCGCCGGCGGGCGGGTACGGCAACGGGATCAGGATGTGATCGGCGGTGATGCTCTGCGCTTCTTTCAGCGCTATCAGGCGGATATTGCCATCACCTCAGTCGGAGCCATGGACGACGGCGGACGGCTTTACGATTACAACGACGATGAGGTGATGGCGCGGGAGGCAATACTGGAGCAGAGCCGCTTTCACATTCTGCTGATCGACAGCAGCAAGTTCGGCACCCATGCGCCGTGCAGTGCAGGCAGGCTTGAGCAGTACGATCTGGTGGTCAGCGACACCCCACTACCGCCAAGGCTGCACGCAGGACTCAAGGCAAACGGTCGGAATACGCTGTGCTGAGCAGACTCGAAAACAGCGTCAGAAGTCGCGCACCTTGCCACGCATGGACTTGGTTTGGCCGCGCTGGTTTTTCTTGTCCATGCGCTTTTTCTGCGAACTGCGGGTGGGTTTTGTTTCGCGTCGCGCCTTTTGCACTCTGGCAACACTCTGGATCAGCTCACACAGGCGCTCAAGGGCATCGGCCCGGTTCTTCTCCTGTGTGCGGAACTGCTGCGCCTTGATCACCACTACACCCTCCAGGGTGATACGCTGATCGGACAGCGCCAGCAGCCGCTCCTTGTAGAACTCGGGCAGCGAGGAGGCTCGGATATCGAAGCGCAGGTGGATGGCACTGGAGACCTTGTTCACGTTCTGACCGCCCGCGCCCTGGGCGCGTATGGCGGTCAGCTCGATCTCGGCATCGTCCAGTACTACTGTGTTGGAGATTCTCAGCATTAGAACCGTTTCTGATAACGGTGGCAGTAAGGCGTCTTGCCGGTTTTGACGTAGTAGTCCTGGTGGTACTCCTCGGCGCGCCAAAACCGCTGCATCGGCAAGACCCGGGTGACCACGTCTAAGCCCTTGTTCTCCAGCAGTGCGATCAGCTTGTCGACGATACCGCGCTCCTCGTCATCGTTGACGAACACCGCCGAGGCATATTGTGGCCCCAGGTCCGGCCCCTGGCCATCATCCTGGGTCGGGTCATGGATCTCGAAGAACAGCTTGGTCAGCGTCTCGAAATCCACCTGCGCGGGGTCGTACAACACCTCGACGGTTTCCAGGTGGCCGGTGGTTTTGCCGCACACCTGCTGGTAGCTCGGGTTGTCTACATGGCCGCCCATATAGCCGGAGACCACCGCCACCACACCCGGTACCTGCTGCAACAGATGCTCGACACCCCAGAAGCAGCCGCCGGCAAAATAGGCTTTCTTCAGTTCACCGCCCTTTTTAGACGCCAGCTCCTCGGCGCTGACGAAATCCATCGAGATGGAGTTGACGCAGTGGCGCTGATTTTTGGCGGTCAGCATCTCGCCCTCGAACACATGACCCAGATGGCCACCGCAGTTGGCGCACAGGATCTCGGTGCGCCGCCCATCGGCATCCACCTCGCGGCGGACCGCGCCCTCTATCTCATCGTCGAAGCTGGGCCAGCCGCAGTGCGACGGGAACTTGTCTTCGGAGCGGTACAAGGGTGCGCCGCACTGTTTGCAGGTGTACACGCCGGTTTCGAAAAACTCGTTATACTTGCCGGTAAACGGGCGCTCGGTGCCCTTATTGATGATGACCCACTGCTCTTCCGGGGTCAGTTTTTTGTACGTCATGGCTAAACCTCTTAAATCGACCCGTTCAGGCCCGTTCTCCCTTTAGTCGGTCGTACGCGTCCGGCCTTACATTCTCATTGAATCTGTTCCGCTTGCACTCCGTTAGTGTTCTCCACGGCGCAGCGCTGATCTTCGTTATCCGAGCACAGTGCCAAATCAAGCGGGCCGCTCGCCCAGGCACTCTGCATCGACGGTTCGTCGTAGAGGGTTTCCAGTTTGCCTGCAATCGCCTCGCCGACAAACAGCTGGGGATTTGACGGTTTGAAGTTATCCTCCAGCTCCCGTGCCGTTACCCACTCCCTGGCCAGTGCAAAGGCTTCAATAAAGCGGGGCTCCTGCATTAGCGCCTGCTTGAAATAGGCGGTGCCGAAATAGGTGAAATCACTGGTCGAACCGCAACCAAAGGAGGTGCGATCGGCCGCGGCGGCGGTAATCACCAGTGTTTGCGGCGATTGCAGCGCCTCGACAAAGCCGCCGGAGTAGCAGCTGGATACCAGCAGCACGCGCCAGCGGATCCCCGCGTCATCCAACGCCTGACGCAGTTCGGGCGCGGTCAGGTCATCCAGCTGCAGTGGCCCCATCTCCACCGAGAAACGGTGGTCGGCACTGCCGTGGGAGGTCATGAACAGGAACAGCACGTCCTCCTCCCTGTCCATCCGCTGGCCGATAGCATCGAGGGCGCTACGCAGGTTATACCCATTGGCCAGCGGGTAATAATCGACGGTAGAGGGGTTGTTGGCCAGAATCAGCGAACGCCCCTCAGTGGCATAGCGGCGATCGAACTGCTCACGCACATACTCCACCTCATTCAGGAACACATTCTCCAGGCCGTAGCTGCCGAAGGCGAGCAGATAGAGGTCCACAACACCCGGGCGTTGAGGCTTGAGATCGGCCAACCCACTCGCCATCAGCTGCGGCTGGGCGTAGTAGATAGCCTCCACATCAAGCTGGCTGATGGGGTTTTCCTGCGCCTCCACTTGGCGGTAATCGGTGTACCAGAGATCGATCCGCGGCATCATCCACAGCGCCGCCAGTGCCCCGAGGCCATAAAGCAGCGTGGTCGCCAGCCCCCGGCGCATACGAACCCCAACCACTCCCCGCAACAAGCGCAGCAGGATAAACAGTTGCCAGCAGAAGGTAAGACCAAAATAGAGCCCGAGCCCCAGCGCCGATTGCTGCCACTGCATGATCGCCCAGAGCAACGCCTGGGCAAGCAGCATTAACGGCAGAAACGCACTGAGCATGCCGACCAGTATCTTGCCGAAACGGGCGTTATCGGCACCAGCCAGCCGCGCTGCCAGCAGCAGCAATAGCAGCTGAACCAGGTAACTGGCAGCCAGGTAGTCGACCCCGTAGCTATTGAACAGTCGTGGTGGATCAACCTGAGCAAAGGCGATGATGAACTCCAGCGCGAACAGTAGCACCGCCAGGGTAATCAGTTGCCCCGGCGAGACCTTCAGATCGCCGCTACGCACCCGCCGCCAGAACGTTAGACCCAAGCCGACCCTCAGGTTGCAACCCAGATCGTCCAGCCATTGCAGTTGCGGCCGCTTTGCCTGCCCATCACTCATCATCCTCTCCCTGTCGTAGATCACCGGTCCTCTCCCTCTCGACCTGCACACCGAATATACCCTGAGTTTAACCCGAATCGCCGTCGAACTCAGAGCGCCCGAAAATTATCGCCGCCCTATTCTCATCCTTCACTTTCTCTGAAATACTCGGGTTTATGAACATGACAGCACTGAACCGACGACAGACCGCTTTTTACGCAGACTACTGCGGGATAGCCCCTGTCCGAGCGAGACGCTGTTAACCACCTGGTCATATCCAGGCAACAGATCACGAAGGCCACCGGTATCCCCGGTGGCCTTTTTTTATGTACAGGATGTACGGTGTCCCGCGAGCGCATGGATGCGCAGGAGCGGGCACCACCCCGAAGGCACCGCATTCTGTACTCAGCGCCTTAGAAAACCGAAAGGGACGAAAAGCATGGAATCGAAATACACCGCGTTGATGCAGATCGCGGCCAAACCGGATATCTGCTTCACCGAGGGGCAGGGCAGTTACCTGTACGACCGCGACGGCAACGCCTGGCTCGACTTTGTCCAGGGCTGGGCGGTCAATACCCTGGGCCACAGCCCTGAACCTGTCGCTCAGGCGATCTGCGCACAGAGTCGGCGCCTGATCAACCCGAGCCCTGCGTTTTACAACGATCAGGCACTGCAGCTGGCCAACCGTCTCACGACCCTGAGCGGCATGGATCAGGTGTTCTTCGCCAACAGCGGCGCCGAAGCCAACGAGGGGGCGATCAAGCTGGCACGTAAATGGGGCCAGAAACATCGCAAGGGTGCCTGGAAGATCATCACCTTCCACAACGGCTTCCACGGCCGCACCCTGGCCACCATGTCGGCCACCGGCAAGCCCGCCTTCGAGCCGCTGTTCAACCCCAAGGTACCGGGCTTTACCAAGGTGCCCTATGGCGATCTGGAAGCGGTGGCCGCCGCCATCGATGAACAGACCGTGGCGATCCTGCTGGAGCCGATCCAGGGTGAGGCCGGCGTGATCCCGGCCAGCAGCGATTTCCTGCAGGGGCTGCGCGCACTGGCCGACCGGCAGGGGCTGCTGCTGATGCTGGACGAGGTGCAGACCGGGATCGGCCGTACCGGCAACCTGTTCTGCTACCAGCAGCACGCTATCGAGCCGGACGTGGTCACACTGGGCAAGGGGCTGGGCGGTGGCGTGCCAATCGCGGCACTGATGGCGAAGCAGCACGCTTGCTGTTTCGAATACGGCGACCAGGGCGGCACCTTCAACGGCAATCCACTGGTCTGCGCCGCGGCACTGGCGGTGCTCGAGCAGGTCACGACCCAGGGCTTTCTTGAGCAGGTCAACGCCGCCAGCAGTTACCTGAGCGATAGGCTGATGGCACTGTCGACGCGCTATGACATGGGCCCGGTGCGCGGGACAGGCCTGCTACTGGCACTGGAGACCGGTTCGCTGGACGCGCCGGCAATCGTCAAACAGGCACTGGAGCTGGGCCTGCTGATCAATGCACCCCGGCCCCATACCCTGAGACTGATGCCATCACTGACTGTCAGCAACGGGGAGATCGACCGTATGGCTGAGCTACTCGATGCCGCTATCCAGCGCAGTCTGGCCTGAATGCCCTGTATGCACCGCCCGGCCGGGAGTCCTTCCGGTCCGGGCGATCCTGCTCCATCCGTTATCCGGAGGAGCCACCGGCCTCCTGCTTGTAGGGATTCTTCGGCATCATTGTGGGCGGCAGCGGCGCCCGCCTTGCCCCCTCTTTCGGTCCATAGTGCTCAACCAGATAGTCGAGAATGGTATCCTCGGTTTCCGGCGGCAGTGGCCAGAGGCCCTGAGTCTCCTGCATCCAGCGGATGATATACACCCAACGGTTGCGCGATCCGGAGTTCTGGGTGACCAGCTTGGCGGAGTGACAGGCGGTACAGGTGTTTTTCACGGTTTCCCAACCTGGGCCGATCTCAAAGCCGGTTTCCGGGTCGGTCTCAGCCGAGGCCCCCAAAGGCAGCAATAGCACTAGCGGCAGCAGTAGCCGACGCAATATTCGTCCCGACATCTCAACCCCCTCACACGATCTGAACCGCGATGCGGTGACAGGCGTTATTGAGATAGCCTTTCGGGTTCCATCCGGGAACGACCATCGGTTGAGAACGGCCTTCGGAGTCCGTCGCCTTGGCCCAGATTTCGTAGTAACCGATCTCGGGGAAGTCCAGCACCGTACTCCAGTGCTGCCAGGCCAGGCGGTTGGCCGGTGCCATCAACTTCGCCTCGTGCCAGGTGGCACCAAAATCGATTGACACCTGCACCTTGTCCACCGCCAGATCCCCGGCCCAGGCGTGGCCCCGAACCACCAGTTTCTCCCCCTTGGCCTGAGTCAGCCCCGATTCGGGAAAGGTGATCAACGACTTCACTGGCATCGACTCGATGGTTACGAAATCCGACTTAGGCACCTCTGTACCGGGCGCCACCGGGTACTTAGGCATGCTGTAGGAGGGCGCGGACATCTTGGCGCCGTCATGTTTCTTGTTGCGGATCACGATTTTCTGCAGCCACTTGCCCGATACCGACCCGGGCCAACCGCCACAGACCACGCGCAGGGGATAGCCGTTGAGATAGGGGATATCCTCACCATTCATCGCCCAGGCGATCAACGACTCATCCTCCAGCGCCTTGCTCATCGGCACCCCGCGGGAGATCGGGTGTTTACTTGTATCGCCACTGACATGGGAATCGGCACCATAATAGCCGATATAGACCGCATCATCCTTGATACCGCAGGCTTCAAGCACGTCACGCAGCCGCGCGCCGGTGAAGGTCGGACAGGCCACGGCACCGGTGGTCCACTGGTTGCCGCTGGCGGAAGGCACGTACTCGGCACGACCGTTGCCGCCGCACTCGATCGTCAGTTGGTAGGTGTAGTGTTCAAACTTCTGCTTGAGCTCGGCGATGGTAAAGGTCATCGGCGTGGCGCAGGACTCGCCCTCGATACTCAGCAGCCAGGTCTCCGGATCGATAGATTTTAGTCCCGGCGGAATACCGTTATTGCGCACGAACATGCGGTTGGCGGGCGTAATCTCGTCGTCGAGCAGATGGGGCGGGGTTTCCGCATTGATCGGACGGTCATTGAGCAGGGTCAGGCCATCCTTGCCCTCGAGCATAAACGGCTCGTCACTCTGGGCGAAGGCCGCCGGGATCAAACCGCCAGGCATTTTGGCGGCATAGGGGATGGCGACGGCACCAAGGGCCGCGGTCATCGCCGCCAAGCCACTCTTTTTCAGGAAGCCGCGACGGGATTCGGGATCCACCTCTCGCCCCCAGACCAGGCGATCCGCCTTTTCCGGGTCTTGGTCGTATAGCTGATGCAGGCCTCGTGATTCGGGTGTTCTCTTTGACATAACAAAGCTCCTGGGGCCCGAATACAGATTCCAGTGTTCATCACGTCTGACCTTCGGGCATCTTGTTATCGGTATTACCCTTGAAGCCGGAGTACCAACCTTTGTGCAGGAAGCGCTGCCGGCCGCGTCGATATATCGATTTCAGCCTAGCAGCGGCAGACGATAACGCCCGCCTTATATTAAAAAAATCTAATAAAGCTTATCCTGCTATCCCGCTTGAATAACCGTTCTATTACGGCGACAGCGCAACACACTCCGCATTCGCCCTGCTCCGTCGGACTTGACCGGGTCATCAACCGGGGCCAGAGTAGCGGCTTCTTCGACGGGAGAGCCTAGATTGGAACTGGACCTGCTGCTTATTCTGACGTTTTTGGTCACCGGCCTGGTGGCGGGCACCATCGATGCCATTGCCGGCGGCGGCGGGCTGATCACGCTCCCGGTACTGCTGGCCAGTGGCCTGAGCCCAGTGCAGGCACTGGCCACCAACAAGCTACAGGGCAGCTTCGGCACCTTTGCGGCGAGTGCTTATTTCGTACGCAAGCGCCAGGTAAACCTGCGCGAAATGCGCGGCATGATTCTGTGCACCTTCGTCGGCTCCGCGGCCGGTACGCTGCTGGTGCAGCACATCGACAACTCCATCCTGGCGGGGATCATGCCGGCGCTGCTGATATTGATCGCGCTGTATTTCGCCCTCTCGCCCCGGATCAGCGACGTGGACCGCGAGCGGCGCATCGGCACCACCCTGTTTGCGGTGGGGATCTCCAGCGCCGTGGGTTTCTACGACGGTTTCTTCGGCCCCGGCACCGGCACCTTCTTTATGCTGGCATTCGTCTCTCTGGCCGGGTTCGGCCTGGCCCGTGCCACCGCACATACCAAGGTGCTCAACTTCACCTCCAATGTCGCCTCGCTGCTGTTCTTCCTGCTCAGCGGACAGATCGTCTGGCTCGCCGGACTGTCCATGGGCCTGGGCCAACTGATCGGAGGCCAGCTCGGCGCGCGCCTGGTAGTCAGCCGCGGTAACCGGCTGGTAAGGCCGCTGATCGTGACGATCACGCTGCTGATGTCGGCCAAGCTGTTGTTGGACCGATTCGACATCGCCCTCTTCTAGGGAAGCTGTAGTAGCCGGTTAATACCCGCTGAGCCCATCGAACTGCTACAACATGATGACCCTCAAAACAAAAAGGAGAGCCGTCATGAGCAAGAAGATTCTGATGATCACCGGCGATTTCACCGAAGATTACGAAACCATGGTGCCCTTCCAGGCGCTGCAGGCGGTAGGCCACCAGGTCGACGCGGTCTGCCCCGACAAGGTAGCCGGCGACAGCGTGGCAACTGCGATCCACGACTTCGAGGGTGATCAGACCTACACCGAAAAACCGGGACACCGTTTTACCCTCAACGCCGGCTTCGACCAGATCGTCCCGGCCGACTACGATGCACTGGTCATCCCCGGCGGACGCGCACCCGAATACCTGCGCCTCAACCCGAGGGTGCTGGAGCTGGTGCGCCACTTTTTCACCGCCAACAAACCGGTGGCCGCGATCTGTCACGGCGCGCAGCTGCTGGCTGCTGCCGGCGTACTCGAGGGGCGACGGTGCTCCGCCTATCCGGCCTGCTCACCCGAAGTGAAGCTATCCGGCGGCGAATATGCCGAAATTGAGGTTGATCAAGCGGTAACCGATGGTAATCTGGTAACTGCGCCCGCCTGGCCGGCCCACCCGGCCTGGCTCGCTCAGTTCATGGCACTGCTCAACGGTTGAGAATGATAGGTGCTGACCGGACCGGTCCCTGGGGCCTGTTCGGTCCTTTGAGCAGCCGACGACCACTGAATCTATAACAAGAAAGTGAGGTGTTCGCGTGTGCAAGCTATTCATCAATGCCGATCCCAGCCTCTGGGACAGTTCGACCCGTTCCCTGCGCATCAATGACATGGTCACCAGCGTGCGCCTTGAGAACTACTTCTGGTACGTGCTGACCGAGATCGCCCGGCGCGATGAGATGAACGTGCCCCAGCTGGTCACCCGGCTTTACCACGAAGCGCTGGATACCGGGCACGATATTAACAACTTCACCTCCTTCCTGCGCGTGTGTGCCATGCGTTACCTCCGGCTGCAGCTTGCCGGCGATATTCCGCGCCGAACCGACATCCCGATTCGTACACTCGATGCCGGTGCTATCCTCAAACGTGAGCGCAGTACCCTGCATCACTCTTGAATTTAAGCGGAGGAGCCGGCCATGCGTCGAGTACTTCTCACCCTTCTGGCGCCGTTGCTGATCATCGGTTGTTCCGGCGATGGCTGGCGTACGGCCAGCCGGGAATCGGCCGGAATCGCCCCGGATCCGGGCGCTACCCCTGAGCCGATCATTCAGGTCTACGCGGCTGACGCCTGGGGCTGGCGCGGCATCTTCGCCGTACACACCTGGATCGCGGTCAAACCCAGTCAGGCAGACAGCTACACGGTATTCGAAGTGGTCGGCTGGCGCGCGCGGCAAGGACTCCCGGTCCTGCGCAGAACCCAGGATCTGCCCGACCGTTACTGGTTCGGCTCACGCCCGGAACTGCTGCTGGATAAACGCGGTCCAGGGGTCGACGATTTGATCGAGAAGATCGAGCAGGCGGTAGAAAACTACCCCTGGAAAGAGGAGTACCGGCTCTTCCCTGGCCCCAACAGCAACACCTTCCCGGCCTGGGTGGCGCAGCAGGTTCCCGAACTGGGGCTTGAACTGCCCTGGCGCGCCATCGGCTCGGGCTGGGCCGACTGAGACTGGCGTTTGGAGCCGCACTGCCCTAGAGTGGCGTTTTTCGAGCATTGCCGGGACACACTATGAAAATCTGGGTCGACGCCGACGCCTGTCCGGTCGTCATTAAAGAGATCATCTTTCGCGCCGCCGAGCGTGCCGGCATCGAAACCACGCTGGTGGCCAACCAGCCGATGCGCACTCCACCGTCAAAGTTCATCCGCGCCATTCAGGTCCAACAGGGGTTCGACGTCGCCGACAACGAGATCGTCAAGCGCGCAGAAGCGGACGACCTGGTGATCACCAGCGATATCCCGCTGGCCGCCGAGGTGATCGAAAAAGGCGCCCTGGCGCTGAGTCCCCGTGGCGAACTGCTGACCGCGAACAACGTGCGGGCACGACTGAACATGCGCGACTTTCTCGATACCATGCGCTCCAGCGGCGTGCAGACCGGCGGCCCCGCCGCACTGAGCCAAAGCGACCGCCATGCCTTCGCCCAGCATCTGGACACGCTGATCGCCCGCGCCAAGCGCTGATCCCTCCCAAGCACCCTATACCCCCCAGGAGTTATGGCGCTGCCCGCGCCGGCTCCCTAGATTGGGGCGACACGTCAGCGAACCCGACCTTCGCCCTGCCCGGATAGAGTGCTTGTTATGGCCATCAGAACCCGACTCCTGCTCAGCATCATCGCCATCGCCGTCATCCCCCTCATCATCGCTTCGGCACTGATCACCTGGAGCACCGAGCAACAGGTCGACGCCGCACTGCGCCAGACACTGACCGATCGTCTGGTGGCCATACGTGAAATGAAAAAGACCCAGCTGCAGGATGAGTTCGAGACACTGCGCCAGATCACCGTCAGCATCGCCAGTCGCACGGAAACCTTGCGCGCGCTGTCCGATTTCTCCCGCTCGTTCAACGCTGCGGCACAACCGGATAGCGAACTGAACGCCAGCCTCGACCGCTTCTACCGCGGCGCTCTGCTCAAGCGTATGCGCGCGTCATCCCCGCAAACCGCAGCCCAGTCGATCGACAGGATGCTCGGTGCGCTGGACGGTGCCACGCGTGAGTATCAGGCCCGCTACATCAGTCTCAACCCCAATCCCCTGGGGGCCAAGCAGCTGCTGATGCAGGCGGACAACAGCCACCAGTTCGACGATCGCTATGACCTGTACCATGGGCTCTACCATCCGCAACTGCTCAAGCTCCAGCAGCAGTTCGGCTTCTACGATCTGATGCTGGTCGATCCCGATGGCCGGGTAATCTACTCCGTGCTCAAGGAGATCGCGTTCGCCACTTCGCTGCAGCAGGGCCCCTTCGCCGACTCATTGCTGGCCGAGTCCTGGCGCCAAAGCCGTGACACCGAGCCGGGCAACGTCAACATGACCGATATGGCCCCCTTTGCCCCCTCCTACGGCAAGCCCGCACTGTTCATGTCGACCCCGGTCGACAGTGACGGTGAACGCTTGGGTAGCCTCATCGTGCAGATCCCCGGCGACAGGATCAGCCGGGTACTGACCAGCGGCGAGCGCTGGCAGGATGTGGGCATGGGACAGAGCGGAGAGGCGCTGCTGGTCGGGCAGGACCGCCGCCTGCGCTCGCAGAGCCGGCTGCTGCAGGAGGATCCACAAGAGTACTTCGCCAAACTGGATTTGCAGGGCAATCAGGATCGGCTCGAGACGATTCGCAACCTGTCCACCGCCATCTCACTGCAGAAGGTGGACTCCGGGGCGGTGCGCAAAGCACTGGCAGGGGAGAGTGGCGTGGAGTTCGACATGGGCTACTACGGTACCCCCGTGATCTCGGCCTACACCCCGATCAACCTGATGGGCCGAAGCTGGGTGCTGTTGTCCGAGATCAGCCAGCGCGAGGCGTTTGCCGAAAAGGAGCTGATGATCAGGTCGCTGACCCACACCAGTGCCGTCACGGTGCTGGTGACGCTGGTCATCGCCATCGTCGCAGGCCTTGCCATCGCCCGCGTGTTGACTCATCCACTGCGTATTCTGGTTGACCGGCTGCGCGAGATCGCCCGGGGTGATGGCGACCTCAGCGTTCAACTGCAGTCCGCCAACCGTAAAGATGAGATCGGCGAGCTGTCGCGCGCCTTCAATGATTTTGTCGGCAAGATTCGCGCTCTGGTGGTCGCCGTCAGCGGCACCGGCCAGCAGCTAACCGCACTGGCCAGCGATCTGCACCTGACCACCGACGCCACCGACCGGCATATGGCGAGCCAGCGTGAACAGAGTCGCAGCATCGCCAGCGCCATGACCGAGTTTGCCGCCTCGATCAACGAAGTCGCCAGCAGCAGCCGGGAAACGCTCGATACCATGGGCCGTGCCGATGAGGCCAGCCTTCTGGGCGCTGAGTGTGCCCACAGCTCGGCGGCCGAAATTGCTGACCTGGTCAAGCAAACCCAAGCCTCGGCCGCATCAATTACGCAGCTGAGCGATGATATTGGACAGATCAGCAAGGTGCTCGAGGTGATCGACGGCATCGCCGAGCAGACCAGCCTGCTATCGCTCAACGCCGCCATCGAAGCGGCCCGGGCCGGCGAGCAGGGGCGTGGCTTTGCCGTGGTCGCCGATGAGGTCAGGGCGCTGTCGTCGCGGACTCAGGATGCCACCATCGATATCCAGCAGATGATTGAGCGGCTTCGCCGGTCGGCTCAGGACGCCGTGATGCGCTCCGCCGATACAGTGGAGCGGGCAAACCGCAGTATTGCCAACACCACGCGTACCGCTGATGAGCTGGCGCAGATTCGTGAACTGGTAACCGAGATCAAGGGGATGCATAGCCAGATTACGGCGGCCGTCACCCAGCAACAGAGTACGGTCGGGATGATGGAAACCAGTATCGTTGCCATCGACAGTCTGTCCGATGTCACACTGCAGGGGGCTCGCGACGCATCTGAGCGCGCCGAGCACCTGCGCACGCTGGCCAACCAGCTGGGCGAGCTGGTCGGCCGCTTCCGTACCGGTTGATCATTGCGGAGGGGAGGCCTGGGCTTTCAACTCCGCCATCATTCTGTTGATGTCCTCTTCCGTCGTGTCGCGGTAGTACTGCCAATCCAGGTAATACTCACTGAGCAACGGATACCATTCAGGCTCCTGCTTGTGTGGTGTCGTTGTCTGGCGCTCATGCAATTCGATATGCATGGGTGAGATCTCGAGCACCCGGTCCTCCTCCTGCCAGAGGATGTCCTGCAGATCGTAAAGCGCATTCATAATCAGAAAATGTTTGCGGTATAGCGGCAGCATCGCGCCGTCCGTCCTGTTCTGTTCCTCGAACAGGTGTTCTTCGTCCAGCGTCTTCATTAAGCGATATTCGCTGATCCCGTCCGGATGCTGGCGCAACACATGTAATACTTGCGGCAGTACTGGATTGATCATCTCTGTTACCTTTTGCCCTCGGTCACCCCGATCCGCGGCCAAACCTCAGGTCGATCTTGATAGATAGAGAACCACTGAAAGCGGCTCGACGCTTTCAGTATAGACAGTGCTCAGCGACCAGGAAGCGGTTCCACGAACGGGATATCGAAGTGTACCGCCAGGCTCTCGACCAGCGCCTCGAAACGCTGGTTCTCCATCACTTCCAACTGGTTACCGGCGTCGGCGGTGGGTGGATATTCAAGGTGTACACCATAGCGGTCATCAGCCTGTCCCAGGGTATAGATATAGGCGCGGATGCCGCGGTCCTGTCGGTGGTGCAAAAAGATCGCCCGCTCATCACAGGGGGTGGTGTCGTCGACGACGAAGCTGCCCTCCCCCAGCTGGGCAACCAGCAGTAGCAGCAGATGACGGATCGACTGATCCTTTTTCAGTGCCCAAATATTGATTCCTGCCACACCGCCTCCCTCGCCCGGTTCTGCCACTGGCCACTTGGTAAGCCTTTACCCTCTCGATTATGCTTCAGCCAAACCGGACAAGGAAATCGCCGCATGGAAGTTTTGCTGTCGCTGTTTTCGTTACTGGTGCTGGCGCTGATTGCCGGCGCACTGCTCGGTATCGTCAGTTTCGTACGACAAAGCCGTATCGACGAACGGCTGCGCCAGGCCGAGATCGAGATTGCCTGGCTGCGCGAAGCGCTAAAGGCACAGTCGCCCCAACACCCCGCTCCCCCCCCTGCCGTCGAGTCCGACAAGGTTGATAAGGTTGACCAGGTCGAGGAGGCGAAGCCGACAACCGCCGACGAAGCCCCGTCCACTACCCTGAGCACTGCGCGCGATCCCTGGGGTGCCGGGACGAATCAAGCTTTGCACCGGTCGCAGGTGTCCGAACCCAACACGCCCCCGAAAACTACAGGGTTCATCCAGCACCTGCGACAGCACTGGATGATCTGGCTCGGCGGGGCCTGCGTCGGCCTGGCCGGCGTGTTCATGGTGCGCTACTCGATCGAGCAGGGCCTGCTCGGCCCGGGCGCACGCATAATACTCTCATTACTGACCGGCATCGGCCTGCATGTAGCGGCAAACTGGATGCGGCTTCGCCGTGGCCACAGCGATGTCTTTGCCGCCCTGGCCGGCGGTGCCAGCATCATCCTGTATGCCGCGCTGCTCGCCAGCCTGCACCAGCTCGACTATGTGCCCGCGGGCTGGGTGTTCGCCGGTATGGCATTGGTCTCCTTCGCCACGTTGGGTCTGGCACTTGTGCATGGTCCGCTACTGGCGGCCCTTGGCATGCTCGGCGGCTACCTGGTACCGATCCTGGTCAGTACCGGCAGTCAACAGATCGAAGCTGCACTGGTTTACGCCTTCATCCTCAGCCTGTCGGTGCTGCTGTTGCTGCGTTATGTCTGGCGTCTCTGGCTCTGGTGCGGTGTCCTGGTCGGCGCCCTGGCCTGGTGGGGGCTGACCTTCCACACCCCGCCCACAGCCGAGCTCAGCCGAACCCTGTATCTGCTTGGCATCGCCTGGGCTCTGTTGGCCGTGCCGACGCTGGACTGGTTGATTTCACTCAGGTATCGGGTCGACAGCACACAACATTACTCAGATCTGTTGCGCGCCGCGGGCGCCAATGAGTATGCGACGCTCCTGGCCGTACTGCTGGTGATCGCCGCCCAGAGCTACACCCTGTTTCATCAAACCCTGGGGCTGACCGCAGTCTGGAGCCAGCCACTGCTGCCGCTGGTGCTGCTGCACGCCGCCAGCAAGCGTCCACTGCTGACACCACTGCCGGGACTGGCGTTTATCGCACTGGCGGGTGCGCTGCTGGTGCAATTTGCCTCCTGGCAGCAGTTCGAAGTTGTCATTCGCACGCCATCGCCCATTGAGCGGGACAGCCTGATCGCACTGCTCGCCCTGTTTTCTCTACTGGCGACCGGTTATGCCGCCTGGAACCTTAGAGCACGCGCACCGCTACCGGGGATCTGGGCCAGCATCGGCTGCCTGACACCGCTACTGATGCTGGCAATCGCCTATCTGGTATTGGCTGAACTGGATGATGAATGGCGCTGGGGCGGCGCCGCATTGGCTGCCGGCATCGCCTATCTCGCGCTCGCCAGACAGGCTGCCAACAGGGTAGCCACGGCTTTGACGCTGACCTTGATCGCCTCCTCCCATCTGGCCTACTCACTGGCGGTGGTGATCTGGTTTCAGGAAGCCACGCTGACCCTGGCCCTGGCCCTGCAGCTGATCTCACTGGCCGCGATCCATCAGCGCCTCCCGCAACCGCTGCTGCCCTGGCTGATCCGGCTGGTGATCCTGGTGGTGGGCTGTCGGCTGATACTGAACCCCTGGGTGATCAGCTATCCCAGCGAGGTGCACTGGTCGCTGTGGACCTATGGCGGCTCAACCCTGAGCTGTTTTATTGCGGCCCGGATCAGTCGCCGCTCCCCCTCACTGCAGGCCTGGTTGCAGGGCGCGGCCGCCACGCTGCTGGTGCTGACCCTGGGTACCGAACTGCGTTACTGGTTGTATGACGGTCAGATATTCAACCGCCACTACGGCTTTACCGAAGCTGCGATCAATACCCTGGTCTGGGGCGCGGCCGCCCTGGTCTACCACTGGCGGGCCTCCCTGAGCCAATACGTTGCCGGACTCTACCGCCGCCTGGCCGCCCTGCTGCTGAGCATGAGCCTGGCCAACCATATCCTCGTCGTGGTGCTGGTCGACAACCCGCTTTGGGGGCACACAGCTATCGCGTCGACCCCGGTATGGAACCTGCTATTACTGGCCTATGGCGCACCGACACTGCTACTGTTCGCCATCGGTCGCTACTATCGCGCAGGCGTTCGCTCCTGGGCGATGCTGGGCTGTGGTCTCAACCTGCTGCTGTTTGTATCGCTGGAGATCCGCCATCTGTGGCAGGGCGCGCTGGATATCGCACTGCCCACCGGCAATCCGGAGCTCTATACCTACTCGGCGATCTGGTTGCTGTTGGCGGCCAGCGGCATGGGATGGGCCATTCATCGCGAGCAACACCGGCTGTACCAGGGTGCCATGAGCCTGCTGGTAGTGGTAATCGTGAAGATTTTTCTGGTTGATATGGAGGGTCTGGACGGGCTGCTGCGCGTCGCCTCTTTCATGGGACTGGGGCTGGTACTGCTGCTACTGGCCTGGCTGCATCAACACCTGCGACCGCAACGGCCGGCAGGCAGTTAACAAGCGCCCCAACAAAGAAAAAGGCCTGCGAGCAGCAGGCCTTTTCTACGAGGGACAACAACGGTAATTCAAACCGATTATTTGTGCTTGGGCTCTTCGTTCATCAGGTGACGGACTTTGACGAACGCCCAGACCATAACGCCGGCCATCGCAACGACGCCGACCAGGCTGGGTACCAGAACCTCGAGGCTGTAAGCATCAACACCGAACATAGCATTCACCCTTTCTATCTCATTTAACGTTGAGACAAGAGTAACGCCCTTCCCTTTTTCGATTATTGATTCAGCTCAAGCGAGCGAGGGAAAGCCCGGCTTGCAAAAATCGATACCCTGACCCATTACTGAATCAGGGAAGAGGAAGTAGACCTTGCATATCCCCGACCTGCCCCTGGCTCCCAAGTCGGTCCAAGAGGAGAAGACGATGCCAACCAAAATGAAAATCTGGAGCGCTGATCAGCTCAAACAGATGAACGAGGAGCGTTTCCTGGTGGAGATGCTCGACATGTTCAAATTCACCCCGGAATTCAGCGACAGTGATGACTCCGTCAAGGCGATGCGCGAGTGCCTGAACCGGGTCGAAGAGGCACTTCGCACCCGCCTCGAAGTCGCGAAAGAGGATTAATCCAGGCCGCAGGCACGGGCGCCACAACAGGGGGCTCCCATCTGACAGGGAGCCTGTTTATCACCCAGGCTACTGCGGCTCACAATCTGTCCTCCATTGGCCAGCCTTTCTATCGGCGCCTCCGCTGCAGTATCACCGGGATCGATCTCCGCTAACTTGCACAGCTCCGCCCAAGTAGTCAAACGCTCACTCATCGAGTGGCGCACCTCCAATACCCGGCCGTTGCTCGGGCAAAGATAGTCGTATGTCGGCATAACCACCTCGCATTACCTGATTCGCGCTAATCATAGCGCGCTATAAACGCCCGACAAGCCCCTTCCCAGCGCCGCTCCTATCCGCCATCTGGCCGCCGCTCGCCTGCTGCCGACTGACCGAACGGCATAAGTACGTAAAGAGTACTCATAAATTGTTATTGATAATTCAGAATTTATATTAAAAATATCAAAAGCATAAAAAAATAATCTTTAATTGCTTTTTGATATAAAAACACTCACCAAATAATGCTTTTAATTCAATGACTTAGAGAGCCAAGAAGAGGATAGCAAAAAAACTTGCCCAAGCCTTAAAACTTCTTACATTTCAACAACTTAAACATTGAGATTTAGCGCAATCTGCTTGCGATATATCGTTATTAATTATAGAATTATCAATAGGCAGTTAACGATAACTCGTAAAGGAATTTCAAAATGCAGGAACGTGAAATCAAGCTACTGTTCAAGGCGGGAGTGTTTGAATCTTGTCAGGCGATACCGATCTCAATGTCGCGTGGATGGACATTGAAATTCGTCACCAGGGATAACGACGTGGTGGTACTGAATCTTCAGCGTTCAAAAGGAGAGCGGGAGTTCAAGAGCCTCGATGGCGCCGCCGCCGTGGCGAAACGGATCGGGTTTGAATGGTTGAATGTTCAGATCGGCGATCTGAAATGGCGTGAGAAGGTATCCTGAAAAACGCTGGCCTTATTTCAGGATACCTTGTGGGGAGAGAACGGCCCGACCAGATTGCGGGCGGATCAGCTGTAGCTGCTCTTGATCACTCCGTCACTCGACCGTCGGCGAGCTCCTGATCAGTGGCTGCGCGCACGGAAACCACTTCGACACTGAATACCAGCGTCAAACCGGCGTAGGGGTGGTTGAGGTCCAACTCGACCTCGCGGTTATCAAGCCTGATCACACGCGCCAATGCAGGCTTGCCCGACTCATCGTTAATCTGCACCAGTAGGCCGGCGCGAAGATCCTTCATTCCTGCGAAGGCTTCGCGTTCGACCTTCTCGATCCGGCTCTCATCGCGCTCGCCATAGGCCTGTTCGGGAGACAGCTCCACTTCGAACCGCTCGCCGGCCGCATGCCCCTCCAGCGCCTGCTCAAGCCCGGCGATGATCTGCTGATGGCCATGCAGATAGCTCAACAACGGCTCGTCGCTGTCGGGGAGGGTCAACGGCTCACCCGCCGGCGCCAGGTTGTAACGAAACTGAACCGCGCAATCGCGAATGATCTTCATCTGTCTCAACGTTTCCACGTGGGTGAAGAGCCCTGCTCCATAAGGCGGGCCTATGCGTAATCTACCTATTTCGTAAATTCGGCAATCAGGGTTGTAGGCGGTTAATCTGCCACTGACCATCCTTCAGCTCGTAGCTGAAACGGTCATGCAGACGGTTTTCACGCCCCTGCCAGAACTCAAAGCGTTCGGGGATCAGTCGATAACCGCCCCAGGTTTCCGGGCAGGGGATATTGCCATCGGCGTACTGTTCTCGCATCTGCGCCACTGCGCTTTCCAGCGTAGCACGGTTATCTACCGGCGCACTCTGATGGGAGATGGCGGCGCTTATCCGGCTGCCCAGCGGACGTTCGTTGAAGTAGTGTTCGCCAAAGCTGTAATCAAGCTGCTCGACCGGACCGCGGATACGTACCTGACGCTCCAGCCCGTACCAGTAGAACAGCACTTCAGCGTATGGATTCTGCGCCAGATGCAGCCCCTTCTCGCTACGGAAGTCGGTAAACCAACAAAAGCCGTGATGGTCGAAGTGTTTAAGCAACACAATACGCGCCGCCGGCCGCCCCTGGTCATCGGCGGTTGCCAGGGTCATCGAGGTGGCATCGTCCGGATGAGCTTCCAGCGCGTTGTCAAACCAACGCTGGAACTGCTCGAACGGGTCTGCACTCAGCTCGGCCTTGTGCAGACCGCTGGCCACATATTCACGCCGCAGTGCGCTAACATCGCTATTCGGATTTGCCATTGTGCTCTCCTGTGTGACACTTCAAAGGCGACCACTATATACGATATGAAAGAACGAGTTCTGCGCTTGATCAGTTCAGCCACAGTTTCTCAGTTACGACATACCAGCATAGACCGGGATATGAGCAATGAATGCACTGCAACCCGATAACCGTATCGCCTGTCATGAGTGCGACCTGCTGATGCAGCGCCCGCAGATACAGGGCGATCAGGTGGTGAACTGCCCACGCTGTGGATCTCGCCTGATCTCCAGCCACCCCAACAGCGCAGAGCGCTCCCTGGCGTTGGCACTGGCGGGACTCATTTTGCTGCTGCCGGCCAACCTGTTCCCGGTGCTGACGCTGGAGGTACTGGGCCGGCAGCAGGAGCAAACCATTTTTTCCAGCGCCATGGTGCTGTATCGGGACGGGCTGGCCCTCGTGGCACTGGCGGTGTTGCTGTTCGCGATACTGGTTCCACTGTGCAAACTGCTGCTGCTCACCTATCTGTCCGGCGCCCTGCATCTGCGCCGTCGCTGGCCGCTGCTGCCACTTGCGATGCGCAGTTACCAGCACCTGGATCAGTGGGGCATGCTGGAGGTGTACCTGATCGCGGTGCTGGTATCTGTGGTCAAACTGGTGGATATCGCCGACGTCCATCCGGGGCTGGGACTCTACAGTCTGGGTGCGTTGATCGCGGTCACCGCCCTAAGTTCTTCTCAGCTGGACCCCGATCTGTTCTGGCACCAGATCGCGGACCTTGGCGACCCTGTGGAGAGGGTGGAGACCGGGCATGAATAGCTGGCGGCACGGCGCACTGGCGCAGGGACTGTTGCGCTGTCACGACTGCAGCGCACTCTGGCCGGTGTCGCTGGAGGGGCACCATTGTCCGCGTTGTGGTGCGCCTTTGCACAGCCGTACGCCCCACTCCCTGACCCGTACCTGGGCACTGTTGCTCACCTCCGCACTGCTGATGCTGCCGGCCAACCTGCTGCCGATCATGCGGGTCACGATGCTGAGCAGCCAGGGGGACGCGTCGACGATTCTGGGTGGCGTTATCGAACTGACCAAGCACGGACTCTGGGGAATTGCCATTGTGGTGCTGGCGGCCAGTATCCTGATCCCGGTGGGCAAGATCCTGGCGCTTGCGTCGCTACTGATCGCGATTCAGTTCGGCAAGGCCACCAATCTGCGGCAGAAGATGGTAATGTTCCGCATCGTGCACTGGATCGGACGCTGGTCGATGTTGGATATCTTCGTAGTCGGCATACTGGTGGCGCTGGTACAGTTTGGTAACCTCGCCTATATCGTTGGCCAGACCGGCGCTCTGGCGTTCGCCGGCGTCGTCGTCTTTACCATGCTGGCCGCCAACACGCTGGATACTCGTTTGATCTGGGATCGTCACCTGCAGGAGGCAAGCATTGGATCCGAAACCTGAACACACGCCCACAGATCAGATCAGGCCGCTGGTCCGTCGACACCGGGGCCCGTCGGCGGTGTGGATACTGCCGCTGCTGGCCGCGCTGATCGCCGGATGGCTGGTGTACAAGAGCTACTCCCAGGCGGGAGTGATGATCGAGGTAGTGTTCAACTCCGCCGAGGGCCTGGAGGTCAACAAGACCCGCGTGATCTATCGAGGCCTGCCCAGCGGTACGGTACGCTCGCTGACACTGAACGAGGATCTGCAGACGGTCACCGCCGAGATCGAGATCAACGCCAATGCCCAGGCACTGCTGCATGAAGGTACGCTGTTCTGGTTGGTCAAACCCCAAATCTCACTCTCTGGGGTACGCGGCCTCGAGACCCTGGTGTCCGGCCACTATATCGGCGTGCGCCCCGGCGAGGGTGAGATCGCCTACCGCTATACCGCTGCAGAGGAACCACCTCCTGCCACCCGTGATCGAGACGGACTCTACCTGACGCTGTATGCCGATTCCGTGGCGTCGATCCATCGCGGCTCCCCTGTCTATTACCGGGATATCGACGTCGGCCAGGTACTGGACTACCGCTTGAGCAGCGGCAGTGACCAGATTCTGGTCGACCTGTTCATTGAGCCCATATACGCCCATCTGGTACGCAAGCACTCCCGCTTCTGGAACGCCAACAGCCTGGAGATCAAGGGCAAGCTGCCCGATATCGACATCCGTGTCGGTTCGCTGGCCACGATCATCGCCGGTGGGGTGCATTTCTATACGCCAGAGCCCCGCGATAATCCGGCGGCCGAGGATGGTGACCAGTTCCCGCTGTTCGCCGACTATGAAGCCGCCGAAGATGGCGTACCAGTACAACTGGTTTTTCCCGGCAACACCCGGCTCAACGTCGGCACCGAAGTACATAGCCAGGGCGTCAGGATTGGCCGTGTACGGGATCTGTCGCTGACCGAAGATTTCAGCGAACTGCATGCCGAGTTGCTGATCGACCCTCGCGCCCGCAGCATGTTAAGAGCCGGGACCCGGTTCTGGCTGGCGCAGCCAAGCCTGCCCGCCAGCGAATTCAGCCTGCAGGATCTACTCAGCGGCCAACATATCGAACTGGCACCGGGACAGGGCGCGGAGACCTTCAGCTTTCATGCCCTGGACGAGCCCCCGGCACGACCGCCGGTTAGCGACGGACTGCCGATCCGTCTGTCGGCGGACGCTCTGGGCTCGATCAGCCGCGGCTCTCCCGTACTCTATCGACAACTGCCGATCGGTACCGTCATTGGCTATGAGCTGAGTCCCAGCGGCGACAAGGTGCTGATCCATGCGGTAATCAAGGAGCGCTACCGCCACTTGGTCGGCAGCCGCAGTCGCTTCTGGAACAGCAGCGGCATCGAATTCAAGGCCGATATCGATGAAGGGATATCGGTGCATACCGGCAGTGTGCAGACGCTGCTGCGCGGCGGTATCAGCCTGTTCAATCCGGGCGGCAAACAGGGCTCGCTGCAGCAGGCGGAACCCGATTTCACCCTCTTTGCCGACTTTGACGCAGCCACCGATGAGGGGCGACTGTTGACCGACAACGGCGACGAGCTCAGTGTCCGCCTCTACGCCGAGGAGCGAGGCGCCATCGCTGTCGGCGCCCCGGTTCTCTACCGGGGCGTGGAGGTTGGCGAGGTGCGCCACTACCAGTTGGCGAAGGATGGCCGCGCAGTGGAGATCCGTCTCTCGATCCCGGCCCCCTATCGCCATCTGCTCAGCACTGCCAGCCGCTTCTGGATCGCGTCGGGTGTGACCGCCAGGGCCAATCTGCGTGAAGGGGTCAGCGTGCAGTCCGGTTCACTGACCCAGATGATCAAAGGCGGCATCGCCTTCGAAACCGATACCGGCGGCGGCAAGCTCAGCAAAAACACCCGCTTTCAACTCTACCCCAGCGAACAGGCGAGCCGGGAACAGGTACACAACATACTGATCCACTTCGCGCCCGGTGCCGACCTCGCGGTCGGTGCGCCGATCCGCTACCGCGGTGCCCAGGTGGGCCGCATCGACAGTATCACCATCGCCGACAGCACGGGAGGCCGGATCGTCCGTGCCAGTCTGTTCCGTGAAGCCGAGTTTCTCGCCCGCGAAGGCGCCCGTTTCTGGATCAGTGAGCCAACCATTCGCCTGAGCGGAATCGAGAACCCCTCCAACCTGCTGTTCGGCAACCATGTCGAGGTGCTGCCCGGCGACGGCCCGCCCGGCGATACCTTCATCGCCCTGCGTCGCGCCCCTGCGTATAGACCGCAACCGGGACTGACGGTAGAGCTGCATGCCAAACAGCTCGGCTCTATCGCGATCGGCAGCCCCGTGCTCTATCGCGAGGTCCCGGTGGGCCGGGTAACCGGCTACGAGATCAACCTACGCGGCGACGGCGTGCTGGTCTATGCCCACATCCAGCCCTCTCACGCGACCCTGGTGCGCAGCTCCAGCCGCTTTTTCAACCACAGCGGAATCAAGGCGAGGGGCGGCCTGTTCAGCGGCGTTGACGTGAATGTGGCCAGTCTGGAAACGCTGGTCGGTGGCGGCGTATCCTTCATCACCGATAACCTGGATGCGCCGGGGGTCGACGAGCGTGCCGTATTCGTGCTGCACGATGAGCCGAAAGCGGAAACGCCGATCATTCAGGCGGTGCATGGAGAAGTCACGCCATGATGAGACTGCTACTGATCAGCCTGACCCTGCTGCTACTGCAGGGTTGCGCCAGTAACGAGCGCGCAAGACCGTTCGAGTTCAAAAGCCTGGCCAAGTCCGATATCGATATGGTTACCGACCAGCACATTCTGGCGGTCAACGCGCTGGTACGCGAACTGACGATCAAGCTGTACAAACGCAACCCACGCGAGCTGAAGAAGGCGCCGGCCGGCATGACACTGAATCGCCGGCTGCACCAGCTACTGGATTCACCGCGTCAGATCAACCATGCCGAGCTGGGGTCACGTTATGGCATCGACGCAATGCCGCTGGTGTTCGATCCTGAATTCAAGGGTGACCGGGTATTCGCACTGATGATCGGGATCAGCGGTATGCTGCACGCCTCCTACAGCTACCGCAACGAGTTCTTCCTGCTCGACGAGATCGACCAGCAGAAGCTGTATAACAGTGCACGTAACCTCGAAGCGGTGGCCTGGCGCCTGAACAACCTGCGCACGCCTCAGAATGAGCTGTTCCTGCTCACCAACGGCATTGCGGACTCGGGCGTCACCAACCTCAGCTTTGAACGGATCTTCGGCAAACTGATCGCCTATCAGGACATGATGGCGAAAATCGTCGCCAACAAGACCAATCGTGCGATCAAGAACGTGGTGGTCGGATTCGCCTCGACGGCGTTACTGCCGATTTGACGCGGGGCTCACGCCCTCACCGCATGGGGTGGCGAGCTCAAGGGATTGACGGTGATCTCGCGGATCTTGTGATTTTCATTGAGGTGGAAGCAGACATCGGCCCGCTCCGGCAGCTCCTCCAGCATCGCCCGCGTCAGCCGCTCGTAGTGGGCGATGAAGCGCTTGATCTCGGAGGGGTTCATGATGCGCAGGTGCGCCGTCGGCTGTTGGGTGTCGTAGATGTACTGCACCCGTTCGGCCAGCTTCTGCTCCTGCAGTGCGCGCCACTCATACACCGCCTGCATGCTCGGCACCTTCAGCATCAACAGCAGGTCGAGCCGGCTGAACAGCTGCTGATAGGGGCCAGCCAGCTGCTGATTGACGTGACGCCGCCAGACTGCATCCGCGTCCTCTTCCGCTTCCAGCGCATTGACCGGTACCTGCAACGCCTGCTCTGGCTGTGGCAGCGCACCGACACACCAGCCCTCGAACACGATGACATCCACAGGGCCAAGCCACTCCTGCCACACCGTCGGCGGACAGCGGTCGTCGATCGATTTGTCGAACACCGGAATCTTGGTCAGTGTATCGGGACCTGCATTGATCAGCGAATCGAGCAGCTCGATACCCAGCTCCACATCATGGGTACCGGGTACGCCTCGGGTGCTCATCAGCGGGTGGATCTCCCGTGCCAGGCGTTCGCGCTCGGCCCGGGTCTTGTACAGGTCGTCGATGGAGAAACCGATCACCCTCAGCCCGAACCCCTCCTCCAGGATCACTTCGAGCAGGTTGAACAGGGTGGACTTGCCCGCCCCCTGCGCGCCGTTGATGCCGACCACCAGTGGCCGCACCTGTCCCCGCTGCCGTTCCACCAGCCAGGCGGCCAGCGGCACGTAGATCTGTTCAAACAACTCTTTCAGGCCAATATCGACCTGCAGCGACTCCAGCGTGGATGCAAACGCCTGCTCCACCGCCTGCACAGCTCTACGCCGCTCCGTTTCGGTTAAGCACAGGTGTTCATGGGGCCATCGGGTCAGCAGGCTCATAGGGCTCCTGTTCGGCGGGTTAATAGGTTTGCGTGGTTCTGAGCCAGTCCACGACCAGCGCGATCTGGTCGCTCTCCATCAGCGACGGCGCATGCCCGATACCCGGCAGCGTGTGCACGGCCATGTCGGGACTGGTTTGGAGCATCTGCTCGACCACCTCGGACACCAGCACGTCGGAGGTGGCACCGTGCAACAGCAGTCGCGGGCAACGCACCTGGTGCCAGATCGGCCAGATATCCAGATCGGCCTCGGCACTCTTGTGAGCATTATGCGCAATTGCCGGATCGTAGTGCAGCCCCCACTGGTCATTTTCGCATATCCGCTTGCCATGGCTGGCCAGATGCTTCCACTGCTGATCGCTAAGCCCGGCCAGCGCGGTATAGGTCTGGCGCAGCCAGCCCTCAAGCTCCGCCTCGGAGTTGAAGCGGTGATCACCCAGATAGTCGCAGATCCGAGCCAGCGCTGTGCGCGGTACGTAGGGGCCGATGTCGTTCAGTACCAGCCGTCGGATCGGGGTACCCTTTTGCGCTGCCAGAACCATACCGATCAGACCACCAAGCGAGGTGCCGACCCAATCCACCTGACGTACCCCCAGACGGGCGATCAACGCCACCATATCCTGCAGATACTGCGGTAAGGCGTAATCCTCCGGATTCTCGAGCCATTCACTCTCACCACGGCCGGGCAGATCGGGGCAGATCACCCGGTAGTTGCGGCTGAGTGCCAGCGCTAACTCATCGAAGTCCCGGCTGTTGCGGGCCAGGCCATGGACACATACCAGCACTCTTTCGTTGTCTGCATTGCCCCACTCCTGATAATGCAGGCGATGAAAGCCGCGCGAATCCAGTACTGCGATATCTCCTCGACGCATGCATATCCCCCTGTTGTCTCTCTTATGGTGTAGCCAAGCTAACGACGGCTTTGTAAAGCTTTGCAAATTTCGCGACATCCATTGTCCCTGACCGTTAGAATCTAGCCAGATATAGAAGTTTCTAATATAGACGCTGTGGATAGGGAAGCCCCCGACGGGAAACAAACATGTCTGCAAAACGATTCACGCTCCGCTACCTAAAACGCTTGGCACCGCTGCTGATTCTGGTGTTGGCGGTGATGGCGTTCCGCACGCTGCAGGCCACGCGACCGCAGCCACCGGCGCAAGCGATCGAGGAGCGCAGCTGGAGTGTACACGCCGAGACCATCGCACCGGCCCCCCTGCAACCTGAAGTGGAGCTCTACGGCGCCATCGAAACGCCGAAGATGGCGACACTGAGTGCGGCACTGGAAGCGGACCTGATCGAGCTGCATGCCCGGGAGGGCGACAGGGTGAACGCGGGGCAACTGCTGGCCCGGCTGGACAGCCGCGACGTGGAGATCGATATCCGCCAACAGAAGGCGCAACTGGCCAGCGTCGACGCCCAGATCAATGCCGAGCTGGTGCGCTACCGAGCCGACAACGAGGACCTCAAGCTGCAGCAGGAGCTGGTGGCGCTGAAGGAGAAGGACCTGGCGCGCTATCAAAACCTGGCTGAGCGCAACATGGCCAGCCAGCAACAGATCGACAGCGCCCGTACCGCGTTGCAACAGCAGCGGCTGAACCTGAACGCATTAAACGAAGCGATCAACGACCACCCCAACCGTCTGGCCCAACTGGAGGCCGAGCGGCAACGCATCGACGCGCTGCTGGAGAGCCTAAGCCTGGACCTGGAGCGCACCGAGATTCGCGCTCCCTATACGGCACGCATCGCCGCCGTGCAGGTGGCCGGCGGTGACCGTGTCCGCGCCGGAGATGCCCTGTTCGACCTCTACGGTCTGGAGCAACTGGAGGTCCGCGCCCAGGTGCCGGAGCGGTTGCTCAGCCAACTGCGACCGGCGATGCGGCAAGGCGCGGATAACATTCAAGCCTCGGCCAGCCTGGACGGCCTTCCGCTCCGGCTTGAGCTCGACCGGCTAGGCGCCACCGTGAGCAGCGGCAAGGCGGGCGTCGATGCGCTGTTCCGGCTGATCGATCCGCCGCTTGCCCCGGAACCCGGCCGCTCGTTGCGCCTGCAGCTGCGTTTGCCGGTGCAGCCAGAGCTGGTCGCCCTGCCGCCCACGGCACTCTACGGCACCGACCGCATCTACCGCGTCACCGACTCCCGGCTCGAACCGGTCACCGTCAGCCGGGTCGGCCAGCTGACCACGGCCGAAGGAGAGTCGAGGGTGCTGGTGCGCAGCGAAACCCTGGCCGCGGGACAGCAGGTGATCACCACCCAGCTACCCAACGCCATCGCCGGCCTACGGGTCGACATCACGGGAGCCACGGAGTAGGCCATGCAGCCAAGGGATCAAGGTCAGCTCAGCGGGCTGATCACACTGTTCACCACCCACCGGGTCGCCGCCAACCTGCTGATGGTACTGATGCTGCTGGGCGGGTTTTACGCCCTGAAGAAGCTCAATGTGCAGTTCTTCCCCACCTTCGAGCTGGATGTCGTCACCGTCAGTGTTACCTGGCGCGGATCCACCGCCGAGGATGTGGAACGCTCTATCCTGCTGCCGCTGGAGGAGGAGCTGCGCTCTCTCGATGGCATCAAAGAGATGATCTCCACCGCCCGCGACGGCTCCGCCTCCATCCGCATCGAGCTGACCGAATCCACCGATGTGGACTACGCGCTGTCCGAGGCGAAGCAGAAGGTGGACTCGGTGCGCGGCGAGCTGCCCGATGACGTCGATGAACCGCTGGTGCAGCGGGTCACCCGCTACGAGGAGATTGCCGGCCTGATCGTCAGCAGCGACCGCGCCTCGCGTGAAGAGCTGCGCGTCATGGCCCGTCAGTTCGAGCAGGAGCTGCTGAAACAGGGGATCCGCAAGATCGATTTTGTCGGCATGCCGGAGCAGGAGCTGGCGATTCAGCTTACCCCTGCGCAACTGACCCAGCTGGGCATGACCTTCAACGACGTGGTTAGCCGGATCCAGCAGCGCAGTGTCGACCTGCCCGCCGGCACCGCCGCGCAGAGCGAAGGTTCCCGCCAATTGCGCAGCCTGGGGCAGCAGCGCGACGTGCAGGGGTTCGAACAGCTGCCGCTGCTGACCGCAGCGGATGGCCAGTTACTGCGTCTTGGCGATATTGCGCTGATCGAGCGGCGCGACGCCGACGATCAGGTGCTGCTCAGCTACCAGGGGCAACCGGCAATCATGCTTATGCTCAAACGCACGGAAAACGACGACAGTCTGGTCGGCGCCGCCATCTTCAACCGCTGGCTGCAGGAGACCCGTCCCAAGCTGCCGGCGGGGCTGCAACTGATCCCTTACCAAGAGCGCTGGCAACTGATTCAGGACCGTATCGAGCTGCTGCTGAAAAACGGCCTCAGCGGCCTTGCCCTGGTGGTCGCGGTGCTGTTCCTGTTCCTCAACGGCCGGGTCGCGCTCTGGGTCACAGTCGGCATTCCGGTATCGTTCATGGCCACCCTGGCGGTGCTCTACGCCATCGGCGGTACCATCAACATGATCTCGCTGTTCGGCCTGATCATGGCGCTGGGGATCATCGTCGACGACGCCATCGTGGTCGGTGAAGACACCCTGACCCACGCCCAGATGGGTGAGGCCTCGCGCCACGCAGCCATCGGCGGCGCCCTGCGCATGAAGGCACCGGTGATCGCGTCATCGCTGACCACCATCGCGGCCTTCCTGCCGCTGCTGATCATCGGCGGTATCATCGGCAACATCATGGCTGATATCCCCACCGTGGTGATCTGCGTGATCATCGCCTCCCTGGTGGAGTGTTTCCTGGTCCTGCCCGGACACCTGTTCCACTCCCTACGCAACACCGATGCGGTCCATCCGAGCCGCCTGCGCCAGCGCCTGGACGGCGGCTTCAACCACTTCCGCGACCGCATTTTCCGTCCCTTTATCGAGCGGGCGATCCGCCTGCGCTGGACGGTCATAGCCCTGGCCCTGGGCCTGCTGATCGTCAGCATCGGACTGATCGCGGGCGGGCGGATGAAGTTCACCTTTTTCCCGTCGGTGGAACAAGACACCCTGGACGCCAGCGTGCAGTTCGTCGCCGGCACCGATGCCGATACCGTGGCCCGCTTTATCGACCACCTGAACACCAGTCTCTATGCCACCGACACCGCACTGGGCGGCGACCAGGTCAAGATGAGTCTGGCCAGGCTGCGTACCGCGCTGTTCGATATCAGACGCAACTCCAGCGGTGACGAGTTCGGTGTGCTGTCGGTGGAGCTCAATCCCGCCGATGACCGCGGCATGACCACCTCCGAGTTCATCCGCCAGTGGCGCCAGCGTATCCAGCTTCCGGCCGGGATCGAGCGTTTCTCCATCGACGTGGCCCAGGGCGGACCACCGGGCAAGCCGATCGAGGTCAAGCTGACCGGCAACGATCTAAGCGCGTTGAAAGCCGCCTCGCTGCACCTGCAGCGGGAGTTGAAAGCCTATAATGGCCTGTCCAACGTCGATGACGACCTGCCGTTCGGCACCTCGCAGCTGATCTACAGCCTGACTCCGGCCGGGGATGCGGCGGCGCTGAGTCTGCAGCAGGTGGGCCGGCAACTGCGGGCGGCCTTCGATGGCGTCGAGGTGCAGTCGTTCTACGAGGGTCAGGACCAGATCAAGGTACGGGTGATCCTGCCCGAGCGCGAACGCAACCTGATGAGCACACTGGAACACCTGCCGATCGTGCTGCCCGACGGCAGCGTCACGCCGGTGACCAACGTGGTCCAGTTCCAGGCCCGCCAGGGGTTCGACTCGCTGCAGCGGATCGACGGCGAACTGGCGATCAACGTCTCCGCCGACCTGAACGAGAACCTGACCAACGCCAACGAAGTGATCGCCGCGCTGCAACGCGAGGTGATCCCCGACCTCAGTGCCCGCTACGGCGTCGCCGCCAGCTTCGAGGGCAAGAACCGCGACCAGCGCGAAACCCTGGCCGACATGAAGCTGGGACTGGTCATCGCCCTGGCGCTGATCTATATCATCCTGGCCTGGGTGTTCGCCTCCTACAGCTGGCCGCTGACGGTGATGCTGGCGATCCCGCTGGGCATCACCGGCGCCTTGCTCGGCCACTTCGTTACCGGGCAGACGCTGACCGTGCTGTCGCTGTTCGGCGTGTTCGGCCTGTCCGGCATCGTCATCAACGACTCCATCGTGCTGGTCACCTTCTACAAGCAACTGCGCCATCAGGGCATGAACGTGCATGACGCGGTGGTCGAAGCCGCCTGCCAGCGCCTGCGCGCGGTGCTGCTGACCTCGCTGACCACTATCGGCGGGCTGACCCCGATCCTGTTCGAAACCTCGTTGCAGGCGCAGTTCCTGATCCCCATGGCCACTTCCATCGTGTTCGGTCTGGCCTATGGCACCCTGCTGATCCTGGTTGTGGTTCCGTCGATGTTGACCATACTGGAAGGTGCACGTGAACGACTGGGCCTGAAGCCCCATATCGAGCATCAGGCGGTCACTGCACCCGAATAGGGGGAATAGGTGAGAGCATGAAACGCACCGAACACGACAGCCTCGGCCCGGTCGACGTACCGGCCGAGGCACTCTACGGCGCCCAGACCCAGCGCGCCGTCGACAACTTCAAGATCAGTGAGCGCCACCTGCAACCGGCGTTCATCCACGCCCTGGCCCAGATCAAGACAGCCTGCGCCAAGACCAATGCCGAGCTGGGCCTGCTCGACACCGAGCATGCCAAGGCGATCGCCGCCGCCGCGAAGCGGATCATCGATGGCGAGTTCTACGACCAGTTCCCGGTGGATGTTTTTCAGACCGGCTCCGGCACCAGCACCAACATGAACATGAACGAGGTGCTCTCGCATCTGGTCGAGCGCGATTCCGGGCTGAAGCTGCACCCGAACGATCATATCAATATGAGCCAGAGCTCCAACGATGTAATCCCCACCGCCCTGCACCTGAGCGTACTGAATGAGCTGCACCTGACGCTGTTGCCGGCGCTGCGCCACCTGGATGATCGCATCCGGCGCAAGGCCTCCACCCTGCACGAGGTGGTCAAGACCGGGCGCACCCACCTGATGGATGCGATGCCGCTGACCATGGAGCAGGAGTTGACCGGCTGGCACCACCAACTGGCCGCGTCGATCGCGCGCCTGGATCAGACCACATCACGGCTGACGCAGCTGGCCCAGGGCGGCACCGCGGTCGGCACCGGCATCAATGCCCCTGTGGCGTTTGCGCGCCTGTTCTGTCGCCAGCTCAGCGCGCAGGTGGGGATGACGCTGACCCCGGCCGAGAGCTTCTTCACCGCCCTGTCCAATCAGGACACGGCGCTGGAACTCTCCGCCGCCATGCGCACCGCCGCCACCACGCTGATCAAGATCGCCGACGATCTGCGCTGGATGAACTCAGGCCCCCTGGCCGGCATCGGCGAGATCGAGCTGCAGGCGCTGCAGCCCGGCTCCTCGATCATGCCGGGCAAGGTCAATCCGGTGATCCCGGAGGCGGTGCTGATGACCTGCATGCAGGTGTGCGGCAACGACACCACTGTGGCACTCAGTGCCCAGCGCTCCAACTTCCAGCTCAACGTGATGCTGCCGGTGATCGCCTACAACCTGCTCGACAGCCTGTCGCTGCTGGCCAACGCCGCGACGGCCCTGGCCGACAAGGCGATCGATACGTTTACCGTGCGCCAGGAGCATATCGAGCAGGCGCTGTCGCGCAACCCGATCCTGGTCACCGCGCTGAACCGGGTAATCGGCTACGAAAAAGCGGCGGCACTGGCCAAGCAGGCCTATGCCGAGGGCCGACCGATCATTGATGTGGTGGAGCAGGAAACGGAGCTCAGCCGCGAAGAGCTGGAGCAGATGCTCGATCCGCATCTGCTGACCCGGCCGGGAGGATAAGAGACCTCATGTATCGGGTAACTCTACGGCTTTAGCCCTGCGCTAAGGACGGGGTGGATGCAAAAAAGCTGACACAGCCCCTACGAGGAGCAGGCTGCGTCAACTGAAAAGAGGCCCCGACATAAACGGTTCGGCCGATATTTCAATAGCAGCGTTAGCGCTGAGCCCTCAGCGCGATAAGCCCCCCATGCAGAGATATTTTGTCTCCAGATACTCCTCCAGCCCGTAGCGTGAGCCTTCGCGTCCCAGCCCGCTCTCCTTGATCCCGCCAAAGGGCGCAACTTCATTGGAGATGATCCCTTCATTAATGCCCACCATGCCGCTTTCGAGCGCCTCGGCCACACGCCAAATGCGCCCGATATCGCGGCTGTAGAAATATGAGGCTAAGCCGAATTCGGTGTCATTTGCCAGCGCTATGGCTTCATCTTCGGTGTGGAATCGGTACAGTGGCGCCACGGGACCGAAGGTTTCCTCACGGGTTACCAGCATCTCGGGAGTCACATCCGCTAGGATGGTCGGTTCGAAAAAGGTGCCGCCCAAGGCATGTGGCTTGCCACCCAGTACAATCCGTGCACCCTTGGCAACGGCATCATCGACATGGCGCTGCACCTTCGCCAGCGCCGCCTCGTTGATCAGCGGCCCCTGCTGCACGTCCCCTTCCAGCCCGGCACCAACAGTTAGTGCAGAGACCGCGGCACTCAGCTTTTGCGCGAACGCATCGTAGACGCCATCCTGGACCAGGATACGGTTGGCACAGACGCAGGTCTGTCCGGTATTGCGGTATTTGGATGCCAGCACACCTGCGACGGCGGCATCCAGGTCTGCATCGTCAAACACAATGAAGGGCGCGTTGCCACCGAGTTCGAGGCTCACTTTCTTGACGGTGTCGCTGGACTGGCGCATCAGCAGCTTGCCCACCGGCGTTGATCCGGTAAAAGACAGCTTGCGGACAATCGGGTTGGAGGTCATCTCGCCACCAACCAGGCTGGCGTTCTCCTTGGAGCAGGTGATGATGTTGAGCAACCCGTCCGGCAGCCCCGCACGCTTGGCCAGCAGCGCCAGCGCGAGCGCACACAGCGGCGTTTCGGGCGCGGGTTTCACCACCACCGGACAGCCGGCAGCCAGTGCTGGCGCCACCTTGCGGGTAATCATCGCAATCGGGAAGTTCCACGGCGTAATCGCCGCCACCACACCCACCGACTGTTTGGTGACCACGAGACGCTTGTCCGCGGTCGGTGACGGAATAACATCGCCATAGGCACGTTTGGCTTCCTCGGCAAACCACTCTATAAAGCTGGCGCCGTAGGCCACCTCCCCTTTTGCCTCCGCCAGCGGTTTGCCCTGCTCTGCCGTCATCAGGCGCGCCAGATCATCCTGGGCCGACATCACCAGCTCATACCAGCGCTGCAGAATCTGCGCCCTTGCCTTAGCTGGCCGCGACCGCCAATCGAACCAGGCGGCCTGTGCAGCTTCAATCGCCCTGCGCGTTTCACTGGCTCCCATATCCGGTACGCTGGTCAGCAGCTCAGCGTTTGCCGGATTGGTCACGGCCAGCGTTTTACCATCTTCAGCCTCGCTCCAGACGCCATTTATAAACGCCTGGGAGCGCAGCAACTCAGGATCATTCAAAGTCAAATACATTACGCTTCTTCCTGTAGATTCGGAACGACTTGCACGGCTATCGCCATCGGGCCCCTAGCCCAGCGAATCACCATGCCTGCTCGTATATTGCCAACGCAGAGGCTTGATCCACCTCGCGAGGATTGTTGACCAGCAGCCGTGTTTGTTTCATCGCATCGACTGCCATTCTCGGCAGATCGGATTGTGCGATCCCGAGCTCACGCAGACGGGTCTGCAGCCCAAGCGTTCTGCACAGACCGGCCAAATGCTCGATCAGTAGCTGTGCACGCCCCGCACTGGATGCGCTGGCCGCTTGCGGCAGCAGGTCGACGGCAAGTTCGGCATAGGCCGATTCACAGGCCGCGGCGTTGAACCGCATTACATGCGGCAGCACCAGCGCATTGGACAACCCATGCGGAACATGGAAGATGCCCCCTATCGGGTAGGCCAACGCGTGAACGGCAGCGACCGGGGAGTTGGCAAATGCCTGTCCCGCCAACATGGCACCGAGCAACATCGCCGACCGCGCCGCAATATCCCCACCCTGGTGTACGGCCTTTTCGATATTGGCGTTGAGCAGTTGCAGCGCCTGGCGCGCGAGTATGCTGGAGATCGGATTATTATTCGGTGACTTAGAGGTATAAGCCTCGATCGCGTGGACCATGGCATCGATACCCGTAGCCGCTGTTACATGGGGTGGCAGGCCCAGTGTCAGCTCGGCGTCCAACAGGGTCAGATCGGGGAGCAGCTGAGGTGCGACAACACCCTTCTTTTCCGACTCGCCCACGGTGATGATCGAAACCGCCGTGACCTCCGAGCCGGTGCCGGCCGTAGTCGGTATCTGGATCAACGGCAAACGTTTCCCCCTGGCGATACCGACCCCGTAGATGTCGTCCAGCGACTCTCCGCCACCGACAAGCAACGCCACCAGCTTGGCCACATCCATGGATGAGCCCCCGCCAAGGCCAATAATGCCGTCCACCCGCGCGTTACGCGCCTGCTCACAGGCACATTGGACGACCTCCGCCGGTGGGTCGGCCACTACCGCGTCGAAGACCACCAGATCAAGACCCGCCTCTGACAGTGCACGCTTCACGGGTTCGAGCAGCCCAGCGGCGACCACGCCCGCATCGGTGACGATCTGTATCCGCTGACCTATCTGCTCCCTGGCAATCGCGCCCAGTCGCGCAACGGCACCGGCTTCACAGAGAATGCTTTTCGCCGTATTGAAGGTAAAACCTGACATCACTCATCCTCCTTTAGTGCTGCTCAATTGGCGTGACACTGCCACGCTCTATCCGGTAGCCGGCATCGAGCAGGTCAGCGGAATGGGTGTAATCGGACTCGGACAGCAAAACCGTGAGTCCTTCATCCTTCAGTGTGTGCAGCACGCTTGCCAGACGACGCGACAGTGCCGGCGCCACCCCCTCGAAGGGCTCATCGAGCAGCAGCAGATGACTTCCGCTCATCAGCGCTCGGGCCAGTGCTACCAGTTTCTGCTGCCCGCCGGACAGCTGCAGTGCGCGGCGTGACGAGAACGCCTCCACCTCCGGCATCAGCTCATATATCCAGGCCAGACGCGAGGTCAGGTTAGGAATTTCGTTCGCCCAGGCCGGAACCAGAATGTTCTCCTCCACGGTCAGGTCCGGCACCAACCGGCGGTCTTCAGGCATATAACCGACATGCAGGGCGGCCCGCTCATAGGCGCCTTCCACCGTCATATCCTGACCATCGATAATGACCTGTCCCGACGTCGGCTTGAGTAACCCCATTACGGTACGCAGCGATGTGGTCTTACCGGCACCGTTTCGGCCAATCAGGCCGACCATGGTGCCCTTTTCCACATTCAGATTGACGTCCCGTAGAATGGGCGTACCCGCGATACTGGCGTTGATATTTTCGAATTTAAGCATTGCGAACCTCCATAGGGACAACGGTCGATTCGTATGCGTCGGCGCTGTCCACCTCGATATCCAGATGGTGACCCACCACCAGCTCCTGCACCTTCGGGTCCGACAACACCTTGGCTGTTGTACCGTCCGCCAGGATACGGCCGTCGTAAAAGGCCAATACCCGGTCGGCGTAGCGCTGCACCACATCCATGTCGTGCTCCACGAACAGTGTCGCGGCATTACTTTTGCGCACCCTATTCATTACCGTTTCCATCAGCGCGAACTTATCCTCTATCGCGACTCCCGACGTCGGCTCGTCGAGCAGCATCAGGCGGGGCGATGACAGCATCGCCATGGCGATATCCAAAAGCTTCCTGACCCCCTGCGGCAGCGTCGCCACCACCTCATCGGCGTGACCGGCGATCTCATATTCAGCCAGTATCTCCAGCGCTTTACGTCGACGTTTCTGGGAGTGCAACGGGCGCAGCAACGTCAGTTTTCGATCGACCGACAGCCCCAGGGCCACCAGCACGTTGTCGAGTACGCTCAGCTCCGGGAAGAGCTGTGCGACCTGGAAGGAACGCCCCACACCGGCGCGGACGACAGCACGGGGCTGCAAGCCGACGATGCTGCGGCCATCGACCAGGATTTCACCGGCGGAGGGTTTCAGATAGCCCGTCACCATATTGATAAAGGTAGTTTTGCCCGCGCCATTGGAGCCGATCACACCCACGACTTCGCCGGCGTTTATCGACACATTGATATCGACAGCGGCGGTTACGGCACCAAAGCTACGTTCTAAGTTTCTGGTTTCCAGCAGTGCACTCATCGACTTATCCTCGGGCTTGACGGCTGAAGCGGCTGACCAGCGACCACAGGCCGGAGGGCAGGAAGATGATGATCAACAGCAGCGTGCTGCCCAGGATCATCTGCCAGGTGTAAGGAGCGATGGCGAACGCGTAGGTGCGCAACAGTTCGAACAGCCCGGCACCGACCATAGGTGCCGCCACATGGGATGTGCCCCCCATCAGCGCGATAAAGACAAACTCACCGGACGTTGTCCAATACGCCATCTCCGGGTCGACATGGCCACTGACCAACGCGGTAACAGTGCCACCGATGCCAGCCAGTGCTGCCGCGATCAGATACTTTGTGTAGATGATGCGAAACACCGATGTGCCCAGGTACTCGACGCGGATCTCGTTCTCCCGCACCGCTTCCCCGGCGTAGCCGGAAAGTGAGCGGAGATAGAGCCACATAAGTGATCCAAGTATCATGACCATGACCACCGCGACGGCCAGCACCAGATCGCTCGAGGCGTCGTCGGTCGGTACCCAGCCAAGCAGACTCGGACGCAGAACGTTGAAGCCGTCGGTCGAACCCAAGACAGAGCTGCGTACCAGCAGGCCGTACAGGATCATCGAAAATGCCATCGAAAACATGGCAAAGAAGATGCCGCGATAACGGCACAACAAAAGCCCCACCAGAGCCGCTACCAGCACCGAGGCGGCGATGGAGGCCAGCAGAATCAGCAGCACGTCACTGATACCGGCAAACTGCGTCAACGTGCCGGCGACGTATGCACCGATGCAGTAGTAGAGCCCCTGGCCAAACGAGACCAGTCCCGCACGCATCAGTAATACGACACCCAGTACTACGATCCCCTTGCCCATTGCGATGATCATCAGGTAGGAGAGCCATTCGGGCACCAGCAGGCCAAGCACAAACAGGCCCAGCGCACCGCCTATCAACAAAAAAATACTCTTAGTCTGCATCAGATTTTCCTCGCACTGGCCACGGCAAAGAGCCCTTGAGGACGGATCGCAAGCACCAGACCCATCACCGCGTAGATGACGAACAGTTCGACCTCGGGGTAGAGATGCACGGCGGCGGCGCGTGCAAGACCAACAATTAACGCGCCGACTAACGCACCGGAAACGCTACCCAGTCCGCCGATAACGACAACGGCAAAGGCCAGCACAATCACCTCGATACCGATGCCCGGGACAACGGAAAGCCCCGGCGCCGTCAACGCGCCAGCCAGGGCCCCCAGTCCAGCACCAATCAGGAAGGTGATGGTAAAGATGCGGGACACGTTGATACCCAGCGCCTGCGCGATTTCGCGGTCATGAATCACCACCCGCAGCAGCTTGCCGTTGCGGGTGCGGTTCAGGCCGTACCAGAGCGCCAGGCCAATCAGGGTGCTGACAACGATGAGCATGAAGTCGTAATTGGCAAAGGAGAGTCCGGCCAGTTTGGTTCGGCCGAGCAGCGAATAGGGCTGGTAAGCGAAGTAGGGTTCCACCCCCCAGATCAACTTGATCGCATCCTCCAGGATCAGCAGGATCGCATAGGTGACCAGAATCATGACCACCTCATTACGTCCATACATGAAGCGCAGGAGCCCACGCTCGATCAACAGGCCGATGAACAGCCCGGCAATCAGGGCGGCGCCGATCAGCACGGCAAAACTGAGCCAGGGCACGGAGCCGGTCGAAAAATACCAGCCGACCATTCCGGCACCGGCATAAGCGCCGATAGCGTAAAAACTGCCATGCGCCATATTCAGTATGCGCATGACGCCATAGATCAGCGTCAATCCAGCCGCGATAATGAACAGCCAGGAGGCGTAGACGACGCCATCGATAATAATTGCGAGTAGTTGTGTCATTACTACATCCCATACCTTCGCGCCAAAGGCGCGCAGCAGACTGCACAGAGAAAGTTCGGCTCTCCCTGCGTGTCGAGTCATTGCGGATAGTTGCGGGTAACTCCAAGGCATGGCACTCGGCCCGTTCAGCCAAGCGCCGGCCTCGGTTTGCGGATCAGTCGCACTTGGCTCCTGGCATGCCGGCCTTGATCCACTCTTCGGTGATGGCACCTTCCGGCGGGTTTACGCAGTCCGCCGCATAACGGCGCACATCGGTAAAGCCGATCTCGCCATTGCTACGGGTCAGTCGGCCATAAACCATCTCGGTGGCCGCTTGATGGCCCTTGCCACGATTCATGCTGACCTTTCCGCCCGGGCCCTCGAACTCCATGTATTCGAAGGCGTCGATCACCTGCTCGGTGGTGGCGTCTGCGCCAGCCTTGTCGTACGCCAGCTTCAGACCGATGACCGCTTGCGCCATGTGATAAGCCGGGTAGGTCGGCGGGGTGCCGAAACGCTTGGTGAACTCGCTCTGGAACCAGGTATTGAGTTCACTTTCGGGGGCGAAGGGCCCAAACGGGCCGCGGGCGCCGATAATAACGCCATCGGGAAGATGTTCGCCGAGGCTGTTCAATGCGGTCTCCCCGGCGGTGAATATCATCTGGTTATCTTCAAGCAGTCCACGCGCCGCCGCCTGAAGCACCAATGCATCGGTATCGCCGCCCCAGAACGAGGTGTGTACCACATCCGCCGGCTTGACCATCAGGGCGGATATTTCAGCGCCATACTGGCCAGCGAAAAGTTTCGGGAACTGTTCGGTGGTTATTTCGATATCGCCACTGCGCAGTACCTTCAGCGTTTCGGTGAAGTCTCTCCAGCTGTCGTGGCCCCAGGAATAGTTCTGATTTATGCCGGAGATGCTTTTCAGGCTATCGACGGTTTCGTTGATATACCGTGCCGCTGCGATGTTATCCATGCTGGCGGTAGAATGGCTGCGAAACACATACTTGTAATCACCCTCCTCGAACACGCGCGGCGTGCCGCAGTCAAACAGCACCGTCAGCGTCTTCAGCTCTTCCGCCACCGGCGGAATCGCCAGGCAGTCGCCTGAGGAGATATAGCCGACAATGCTGTCCACACCTTCACGGTCCACGAGGTTGCGATACTCCGCGGTCTGCTTGGTTGCCCCCCCCGCCTCATCGACATAGATGGGTTTGATCTGACGACCGTCGATCCCCTTGCCGCTGATCGGCGCCGGCAGCGTACCGTCATTGATCGCATCGATAACCAGATCAGCCGCATTCTTGGCGGGGATGCCAAAGGGTCCGGATGCGGCGCCGGAGAGGAAGGTGACCAGGCCGAGCTTATACTCCTCGGCGGCCTGCACGCTGGTGACCAAGGTACCGGCAGCAACTGCACAGGCAAGGGACAGGGGTTTTAGTGAATCCAATCGCATAATGGCTCCTGAGTGTTGTTGTTATCTGTTCAGGTGATGTCAGCGCAGCGAACCGACGGCTAATGCCTGATCGATCCGAAACGGCTGGGGATAATGCAACGATGCATCGCTGCGACCTGTATACAGCAACCCTCATGCCACTCAGGAAATACGATATATCAAGTTGTTTTTATTGATATTATTTTATTAATCCGGTCATTCACGAAAAAGATGAGCGGTAACCGCTCGGGTTATGAGCGCACCATGAGCGTTTTCCGCTCAACCTGTTGGGTCAACGCTCAAGGTCGCGCGGGTAGTAGACACGCCAATTACCCAGCATCACCCGTGCCGGCGGATAGGCCCGGTTTTCCACCGTCTCGCCAACGGCCATCACCTGCTGGATCTGGTGGGTGACCGGATCGATGGTCGATGTAAACCCGTCCGGATCTTCCGGCAGCTTTATTTTCATCCCCTCAAGCGCGGCAATCAGTGCCTCACGGTCGTTGTAGGGCGGACCGACCGCTCGACCTGCCTGTGCAATCGCCAGGATACCGGCAAACGCGCCTTCCGCACCGGAGGAGGGGAAATAGCCAGTTTCGTTGTGAAATTGATTGACAAACCAGCGGTTTAACTCGGTATCTGGCCAGTTCACGTGGTGCCTAGAGGAGAGCAGCAGTCCTTGTGGCATCTTGGCGCCCAGTTGCGAGAAGATCTCATAGTCGCCACCTTTCTCGAAATTGGCGAAAGTGGTCGTTTTGAACAGCGGCGTCTCAATCGCCTGATTGACGAATGCAACGATATCGCCCCCCCAGAGGCTGTTCACCACTAAATCCGGTTTGGCCGAGATCAACTCGCTGATATAGCGGCTGTAGTCCGGCTCGTTGAGATTGGGCCAGAGTACTCGGACCACCTCGTAGGGCACGCCGAAGCGGTCCAGTGCCGAACGAAAGTCGCTCCACACCTGATAGCCATACTCGTAGTCGGGCCCCAGGTACGCCAGCGAGAGCGGACGCCTGGCAAGGGTGTCGGCAAAGCGCTCCTTTACATAGAGCGCGCCCGCCGCCATCGACTGCCAGGAGTCGTTGGTCACCCGGAAGTATCCCTTGTGCAACAGCTCCCCGGTCAGACGCGAGGATGCATGGTCCGTCCCGATCATAATCACGCCGCGCTCACGCGACAGTTCCGACACCTCCACCGCCACCGAGGAGTTGACGACACCGCAGAGAAAGCCCGCCGAGTAGTCGTTGATAAACCGTTCCGCCACACCAACCGCAGTGGCGCGCTTGGACTTGGTATCACCCAGTACCACCCTGAGTTTCGGCCAGTTGCCCGGCTCGCGCGCAAGGTACTCCAGGCCCAGCTTGATCCCTACCACCGAATCCCGCCCCAGCACACCTGCGCGGCCCGACATCGGGAACAGGCAACCGACCACGATATCGGCATCATCGGCCGTCGCCCCCATCTCGTCGTAAGCCGCCGCTCTGAACGCATAAAGAGAGCAAAGCAGCGTCAGCAGGAGCGTTATTCCGGCCCGCAAAACGGGTACTGCCGGCCTCAGGTTATTCATAGTCGCCCAACTTTAGCTTCTGCATACGCCGCTTCAGCGCGTGCCGCGATATGCCCAGCCATTCGGCTGCCATCCCTTTGCGGCCGTTGGCCCGATTAAGCGCTTCAAGTATGTACTCCCGCTCACGCTGCATGATCTCCTCGGCCAGCATGCCGTCGGGAGTCATCTCGGCGCCGTCATCTCTCGCCACATTCTGCGCCGATGCGCCACTGTCCAGGCTTCTCTCCGCCGGAAGTGCGGAGTGCTGAATCTCCACTGGCAGCTCCGCAACACCAATTTCACTGCCGGAATAGAGAATTGTCAGCCGCTCGATCATGTTGCGCAGCTCGCGCACGTTCCCCGGCCAGTGGTAGGCGCGCAAACGCGCCGCCGCCTCTGCCGACAGCCAGATCGGCTGACACCCCTCCTGGCGGGCAAACTCGTCGACGAAATAGGCCAGCAGGGCCGGGAGATCCTCACACCGCTCCACCAGGGCGGGGACGCTCAGCGGCATCACATTCAAGCGGTAGTAGAGATCCTCGCGAAAACGTCCTGCCGCTGACTCCGCCTGTAGATCTCGATTGGTCGCGGCGATGATTCTGATATCCGCACTGCGCTCGACGGTCCCCCCCACGGCACGAAAGCGATGCGTCTCGAGAAAGGTCAGCAGTTTCGCCTGCAGTGCCAGGGGCAGCTCGCCGATCTCATCCAAAAACAGCGTCCCGCCGTCCGCCAGTTCAACCAGCCCGCTACGCTTTTTGTCGGCACCGGTATACGCCCCACGTTCAGCGCCAAACAGCTCAGCCTCGAGCAGACTCTCCGGCAGCGAGGCACAGTTAACGGATACGAATGCGGCATCCGGATTTCTGACATTGTGCAGCGCCTTTGCAACCAGGGTTTTGCCGCCACCCGAAGGGCCTAGCAGCAGGATGGTCTTAACCGAGCTGGCACCGATACGCGAGACCTGGCGGCGCAGCTCCTGCATAGCCGGACCGTCACCGATCAACCCGCTGTGATCCGCCATCTGGGTGCGGTAATACTGCACTTCATCGCTCAGCCGTTTCTGCTCGTAACAGCGCCTGATCAGCAGTACCAGCTCATCCAGATCAAAGGGTTTGGTGATGTAGTCTTGAGCGCCTCGCTTGACCGCCTCCACCGCTGTACGCGTATCGCCATGAGCCGAAATCATAATCACCATCGGCGCGCCGGGGCCGTCATGGATTGCCTCCAGCACCTCAAGCCCCGACAGGTCGGGCAAGTTCAGATCAAGTAACAGGATATCCGGCTGCGCTGAGCGGACCGCTTCGATTCCGTCCTTGCCGGTGTAGGCGGACTCGACATGCATCTGCTCCTCCTGCAGCGAGAAGCTTAGGCTGCGTACCAGATTCCGCTCATCATCGACGATCAATACACGTGGACTACTCATGTCTTTCTAATTTCTCTCTGTCCGTGGTGTACAGCGGCAAGCGCAGGCTCACGCGCATCCCCTGCCCGGAAACACTGCGAAACGTCAGTTTGCCATCGTTCGAATGAGCCAGTTGGCTGCAGATGGATAGCCCCAACCCCGTGCCGCTGGATTTGGTGGTGTAAAACGGTTCGGTAAGATAGGCCAGTTGCTCCTGACTGACGCCGGGCCCGTTATCCTTGACGAAGAGGTATGCCGACAGCCCCTGGCGGCGCGCCTGCAGGCGCACCGTGCCGCCCATCGTTTCCATCGCCTGAATAGAGTTCATCACCAGGTTCATGATGATCTGTCGCACCTGTGCAGGATCGGCCCAGGCATAGACCGCCTTGTCATGCGCGACGGTTTCGATCTGAATGCCATGGCTGTGGGCGATGCCATCCGCCAGCACTTTCACCGAGTCGATCAGCTCCTGCAGGTTGATACGGTTCGCCTCAGCCTGCCTCGGCCGGGCGTAATCGAGCAGCAGCTGCACCACATCGTTGGTGCGATCAATCTCATGGCTGACCATCTGCATCAGCTCCAGCCGGTGCGGCTCCGTTTCCTTGCGCGACAGTGCCTGAACGCTGGTTTTGATGGTCGCCAATGGATTGCGGATCTCATGGGCCACACCTGCCGCGAACTGTCCAAGCACAGCGCGACGCTCAACCTCCACCATCCCCCGAATCAGGCGTTTGAGCCGCAGCCGCATACGCTCCTGTGCGAGCGCCAGCACCCCTATCTCAGCAGTGCCGCGGATATTGAGCGGCGTGTCGAAATCACCTCCGGCTACCCGCTCTGCCCCTTCTATCAGAGGGGTAATCTGGTCACTGAGACGTCGTGACAGGTGCCGTGCCAGCCAGACAATGCCGATGGCGGAGGCGAAGACCAGCAGTAACAGTCCGAAACGGGCCAACTCCAGCGGAGAGTAAAGAGGATCCCCCAACCACAACAGTCGAATATTCCATCCGGGCAGAAACTCCGCGCCCACATCATCCCGTTCACTTAGTGCCGCATGGGGATCTACCTGTGTACCCAGCTGGCTCAAATAGACACCGTTCGGCGCTCGAAGCAGAGGCTGCTGCAGCCCCTGCAGCTCGAGGTCCCGCATGCGGTCGGTGAAACTGGTCAAACGCAATACCAGGCCGAGCCAAGCCGCCTGCTCCGGGTTATCGCTCTGATTCAATCCCAGTTTGAGCACCAGCCAACCCGGTCGATCGACATTCGGGGAAACCGGGCCAAGAAGTTCGGCGTCACGCAGTGGCGTAATCGGCAGAGTGCCAAGATCGATGCCGACCCTGAGCGATTGGGGAAGATACCACTCCGGCGCGGAGGTGAACCGCCGCTTGAGAATGACACCGTATACATAGGGGCTATCCAGTTGTCGACGAAGCGTGCGATCGACCGCATCTGGAAGTAGAGCTCCGGTTCGCGTGGATCCGAGGTAGTCGGACAGCACCGGGTCATCGATCAACTCCTGCAGCTCGAACAAACGCTCCTGCAGGAAACTGGCCAGCAGATTCTCTGTCGCCGCCATGCGTGCGTTGGTTCGACTCTCGGCCACCTTATTCAGGGCTCTGACATATAGCGCATCATAAACCCCGGCCAACAGCAGCAGCGGAATCAACGCAATGAGCAGTGAGCTGAGCAGGTAACGGCGCGCAAGGCTGCTCCGCCTGAATAGATGCGGTTGGCTTTTCCGCCTCCCGGTTGAACGCTTGGCCACGAGCGAACGACTCTTATTTATTATAGGGTTCGAATCTCGGCAGGATCCGATATCTTGGAAGTATCTTATTACACTTAACATGGACGCAAGCACTCGACATTGTCGGCTTATCGCTCGATAGCGTGAATACAGGTGCTTGAAACGCTTCCCCGAGCGTCTAAACGAGAGCAACGAACGAGTAATGGAGGGGGATAACCCTGAAACAACTCAGAGCAGCCGTTGAAACGGTTGTGGATCATCTGTAATCAGCGCGGTCCGCCCCTGCATCAACAGCCGCACCCCCGCGATCAGATCGTTGACGGTCCAGTAGATCAGTGGGTAGCCGCTGGCAACGCACGCAGCAGTTTCAGATTGTGTTCATCCAGCGCTTGCCGCTCGTAGTGAACGCTGAAGATCCCAAGGCGTTCCAATAGAGCCGATCAGTTTGGCCGTAGGGCCGAGCCCTCGCGGAGCCGTTACGGTAGCAGTAGTTAGCCCTGGCGCACTACTCTGCCCCCAACAGCGAGGTCAGCACCTGGCGGAATCGGCGTGCACTGGCCTCGGCCTGTGGATGCTGGCGATCGCGTACCACCCATTGCCCAGCGACCATCACATCCCTGACCTGACTGTTGCGACCGGCAAACACCCAGCGATTGAGGATCTCATCGCCGCACGCCGCGGCGAGGTAGGGATCCTCGCCATCAAGCACCAGCAGATCGGCACGCAAGCCCTCCGCCAGCGCGCCAATTGGCTGACCCAGGGCCTGGGCACCACCGCTGAGGGCCGCGTCGTACAGCGTGCGCCCGATCATCGGCTGATCGTCACGATACAGACGGTTGCGCTTCTGGTCGCGCAGGCGCTGGCCATACTCCAGCCAGCGCAACTCCTCGACCACACTCAGCGAGACGTGGCTGTCGGAGCCAATACCGAAGCGCCCGCCCTGGGCCAGATAATCGGTGGCGGGAAAGATGCCGTCGCCCAGATTGGCCTCGGTGGTCAGGCAGAGGCCCGCCACCGCCTGGCTGTTCGCCATCGATGCCACCTCCTCCGCAGTGACATGGGTGGCATGCACCAGACACCAGCGCTCATCCACCGGCATGGTGTCGTACAGTCGCTGCAGCGGTCGTCTGCCGCACCAGGCCAGGCAGTCATCGACCTCCTTCTGCTGTTCGGCAATATGGATATGGACAGGGTCTGAGCCGCCAACGGTCCCGAGCACCTCGGACATCTGCTCCTGAGTCACAGCGCGCAGCGAGTGGAAGCAGAGCCCCAGCGTTTGCTGCGACTGACGCTCCAGATGTGCCCCGATCGATCCGTACAGCCGCAGATAGCTGTCCACATCGTTGATGAAGCGCGCCTGTCCCGCACTGGGCGGCAGGCCGCCGAAGCCGGAGTGGCTGTACAGCACCGGCAACAGGGTCAGACCGATACCGCTGGTCTGGGCGGCACGGCTGATACGCAGTGCCAGCTCCTCCGGCTGAGCATAACGCTGACCACCGGCCCCGTGGTGTACGTAGTGAAACTCCGCCACACTGGTGTAACCGGCCAGCAGCATCTCGATATACAGCTGCTGGGCGATCACCTCCAGCTGCTCCGGCGTCATCCGGCCGACCATCCGGTACATCAGCTCACGCCAGGTCCAGAAACTGTCGTTGGGATCGCCGGCCACCTCCGCCAGCCCCGCCATGGCGCGCTGGAAGGCGTGGGAGTGCAGATTGGGCATACCGGGAAGCACCGGACCGCGCAGCACCTCCGCGCCTTCGGATGCGGCATGGGTACTGATGGTCTGCAACACACCATCATTGGATACGTCAAAGCGCACGTTCTGCGCCCAGCCCTGAGACAGCAGCGCACGTTCAGCGAAGTAAGCCGGCATGACAGGCCCCTCTTTTCGAAGTACGATTTATTGTATATACATATATAGATATTAGAGACGTCTGTAAATTCACATCGCTACGAATCAGCCGTAGCGTATCGCTCAACCCCTGCAGGAGGTTTGCAATGAAGCATCTTTGGTACAACTGCCATGCCGCCACCCTGCAGGGCGGGCACTATTCCATTATCGAGGACGTGGCGATCCTGACCGAAGCGGGCAAGATCGCCTGGATCGGCCCGCGCGCCGAGCTGGAGGAGTCCTGCCCGAGCAGTACCGATCTCGGCGGGGCCTGGGTCACGCCGGGGCTCATCGACTGCCACACCCACCTGGTATTCGGCGGTGACCGTAGCGCCGAGTTCGAGCAGCGCCTGCAGGGCGTCAGCTATGCCGAAATCGCGGCTCAGGGCGGCGGCATCGCCAGCACCGTGCGCGCCACACGCGAGGCGAGCGAGACGGAGCTGCTGACCAAGGCGGAAAGATACGCCCGCGCCTTCCTGCGAGAGGGGGTTACCACACTGGAGATCAAATCCGGCTACGGCCTGGATCTGGCCAACGAACGCAAGATGCTGCGCGTGGCGCGGCAACTGGCGCAGAGACTGCCGCTGAGCGTACGCACCAGCTGCCTGTCGGCCCACGCCCTGCCGCCGGAGTATGCCGGGCGTAGCGACGACTATATTGCACTGGTGTGCGAGCAGATTCTGCCGGCACTGGCACAGGAACAGCTGGTCGATGCGGTGGACGCCTTCTGCGAACACCTGGGGTTCTCACCGGAGCAGGTGGAGCGGGTGTTCATCGCCGCCCGCCAGCTGGGGCTGCCGGTGAAGCTGCACGCCGAGCAGCTGTCGTCGCTGCACGGTTCCAGTCTGGCGGCGCGCTACCAGGCGCTGTCGGCCGATCATCTGGAGTACATGACCGAAGAAGACGCCATCGCCATGGCCGAGGCCGGCACCGTTGCCGTACTGCTTCCCGGCGCCTTCGTCACCCTTCGCGAAACCCAACTGCCACCGATCGAGCTGCTACGCAAGCACAGTGTGGCGATGGCGGTGGCCAGCGACTTCAACCCCGGCACCTCGCCGGCACTGTCGCTGCGGCTGATGCTGAATCTGGCCTGCACGGCGTTTCGCCTGACGCCGGAGGAGGCGCTGGCCGGCGTCACCCTGCACGCCGCTCGCGCGCTTGGACTCGAGCAGAGTCACGGCAGCCTGGAGGTGGGCAAGCAGGCTGATTTCATTGCCTGGGATATCACCCGCCCCGCCGAACTGGCCTACTGGCTCGGCGGCGATCTGCCGAAACGTGTATTCCGCAATGCAGAGGAGATTTTCCTTGGATAAGGTCCTGAACTTCAGCCGTGGCGAGCTGCCGCTGCTGATCAGCATGCCCCACCCCGGTATCGAGCTGACACCGGCGGTCGCGGAGGGGCTGGTCGACGAGGCGCGCAACCTGGCCGATACCGACTGGCATATTCCACAACTGTACGACTTCGCCGTCGACCTGGGTGCCAGCGTGCTGAGCGCTCGCTATTCACGCTTCGTCATCGACCTGAACCGTCCGGCCGACGACAAGCCGCTGTACACCACCGCCACCACCGGCCTCTACCCGGAGACGCTGTTCGATGGTCGGCCGCTCTATCGCCCCGATCAAACACCAAGCGCCGGGGAGCGTGCCCGCTATCTGGCCGAGATCTGGACCCCATACCACCAGCAGTTGCAGGCAGAGCTGGAGCGACTGCGCACCGAGTTCGGCTATGCCCTGCTCTGGGATGCCCACTCCATACGCTCGCGGGTGCCGCGCCTGTTCGAGGGCCGGCTGCCGGACCTGAACCTGGGTACCAACGACGGCGCCAGCTGCGATCCGGCGCTGACCCGACGTCTGGTTGCCGTCTGCGAACGGCACCCGGAGTACAGCCACGTACTCAACGGACGTTTCAAGGGCGGCCACATCACCCGCCAATATGGCGATCCGGCCCGTAACATCCACGCGGTGCAGCTGGAACTGGCCCAGTGCAATTACATGGAGGAGCGGGAGCCCTTCGCCTACGATCCAACATTGGCCAAACCGACAGCACGACTGCTGAAGGCGCTGCTGTCGGAAACGCTCGAGTGGGGACGGAGTACCTATGCCGGAGCCTAGAGCGCTCCCGCATTCAGACAGGCGACAGTTAGAGATAGCGCGCAAACGGCCCTGGATCGTCGGTGATCAGTGCCGTAACCCCCTGCTCCAGAAGACGCGTACCCGCCTTACGGTGGTTGACGGTCCAGCAGATCACGGGATAACCGCTCGCTTTGAGCAGACTCAGCGTGCTCTCTTTCAGCGCCTGCCAACGATAATGAATGCTGTAAATGCCCAACCGTTCCAGCAGCAGCGGCCAATCCGGTGGCAGCCCGGCGGTCAGGAAACCGCGTCTCAGATCCGGTACCAGTAGATGGCACTGACGTAACTGTTCGGCACTGAAACTTGAAACGATCAGTCGTTCGGGGTCGAAACGCTCGAGCACCGGCGCGATTCTCTGAATCACATAGCGCGGGTCGTCGCCGTGATCTTTCACCTCCAGATTCAGCCCCATATCCAGCTCGTCGAGCAGCGTCAGCATCTCCGCCAGTGTCGGCAGCGGTTCCGGCGGCGAATCGCGATAATGACTGCCGATATCGATCCGCGGCAGATCCGCCAGGCTCAGGTTGCGTAGCGGCTGAGGTCGGCCACACAGCCGGGCCAGATCGTCGTCGTGGTGGATCACCGGCGTGCCGTCGCCGAGCAGAGTGACATCCAGCTCGACCCAGCGTACCCCTTGCCGCGCCGCCTCGCGCACGCCGCTGAGCGAGTTTTCCGGCGCCAGCTTGCGCACGCCGCGGTGACCGATGATGCGTGGAATGCCGCTCGCCAGCATGATCCCTCTTCCCTTTCGATGCCTTAGACAGAGTATAAGCCAGTGTTTTCGACTGTGGATTCCGCTCGCCAGCTACTGCGCCAATTGGCCCAACGTCCGCCATCCGGTATACTTTGCGGCCCTATTTATTGCCGAACCGCTGCCAAATCCGCACGCCTGGTACGGGTTAGAAGGAAACTCTTATGAGCCGTATGAATCCAGATCTCGATCGCCTGCAGCCCTACCCGTTCGAAAAGCTCGCGCTGCTCAAGCAGGGCGTCACACCGCCGGCCGGTCTCGAACACATCTCATTGGGGATAGGTGAGCCGAAACATCCGGCGCCGCCGTTCGTGCTCGACGTGTTGCGCGAGAATCTGGACAAGGTATCGGTCTATCCCACGACGGTGGGAATGCTCGAACTGCGTCAGAGCATGGCGGACTGGTGTACCCGCCGCTTCAAGCTACAAGACGGCAGCCTCAGCGCGGAGCGGCACATGCTCCCGGTCAACGGTACCCGCGAGGCGATCTTCGCCTTCGCCCAAGCCGCTATCCAGCGCAGTCCCGACGCGCTTTTGATGCTGCCGGACCCCTTCTACCAGATTTACGAGGGCGCGGCCTACCTGTCCGGTGCCGAGCCCTACTATCTGCCATGCCTGCCAGAGCACGGGTTTATCCCGGACTATGACGCGATTCCGGCCGATATTTGGAAGCGCACTCAGCTGCTGTTCGTCTGTTCCCCCGGCAATCCGACCGGGGCGGTACACAATATGGAGCAGTTGAAGAAACTGATCGCACTGGCCGACGAGTATGATTTCATCATCGCCTCTGACGAGTGCTACTCGGAACTATACTTCGACGAGGAGAAACCTCCGGTAGGACTGCTGCAGGCGTGCGCCGAACTGGGTCGCCACGACTACCGCAACTGCGTGGTGTTCCACAGTCTGTCCAAGCGCTCCAACCTGCCCGGTCTGCGCTCCGGTTTTATCGCCGGTGATGCCGAGCTGATCGAGCCGTTCCTGCTCTACCGCACTTACCACGGCGGGGCGATGCAGATTCAGCACCAGCTGGCCTCTATCGCCGCCTGGAACGATGAAGCCCATGTGCTGGAGAACCGCAGCCAATACCGGCACAAGTTCGACGCCGCCATCAAGGTATTGTCGCCGGTACTGGACGTGAAGACACCGGACGCCAGCTTCTACCTGTGGACGCCGACCCCGATCGATGACGACCAGTTCACCCGCGGCCTGTTCGAGCAACAGAACCTGACCGTGCTGCCCGGCCGCTACCTGTCCCGGCCGATGGCCGACGGCCGCCTGCCCGGCGCCGGCTTCGTGCGCATGGCGCTGGTCGCCACCGTGTCAGAGGTCATCGAAGCGGCCGAGCGTATCCGCCGCTACGTGGAAACGCTGTAAGGAATAGCGCCCATGACGACCCTGTACGGAATCAGTAACTGCGACACGGTACGCAAGACACGCAAATGGCTGGAAGCCAATACCGTGGCGTTCGAGTTTCACGATTTGCGCAAGGATGGCCTGCAGCGGGCCCAGGTGGATCGCTGGTGCGATGCGCTGGGTCTGGAGACCGTCCTGAACAAGCGCGGCACCACCTGGCGAGCACTGCCGGCGGAGCAGCGCGACAACCTGGATGAAGAGGGGCTGCGCGCCTTGCTCGTGGAGCAGCCCACACTGATCAAACGACCGGTTTTGGAGCACAACGGCGAGATCCGTATCGGCTTCAAGGCTGACGACTACGCCGCCCTGCTCGGCGTGGCATAACAGTTAAACGAAATACGAGGATATCAAGATGGCAAACTTCGCATTCGGCCTGGGTGTCGGAACCAAATCCAGCGCCGGTGACTGGCTCGAGGTCTACTACAACGCACCGCTGCTCGCTGCCGACGCCAAGCTGATCGAAGCCGTGTCCAAGGTGGTGGACTACAGCGGCGGCAACGCCGCGCTCGAGATCAACGCGGCGACGCTGAAAAAGCTCGAAGAGGCGTTCCTCTCCGTCGATGCCGAAGATCAGGCCGTGATCACCGAAGTGCTGGAAGGCAGCAAGCAGCCGATCGTACTCTGCATCCTGGAGCAGGACGATGCTCCGGCCAGCACCGCCGAGGTGTACCTGAAGCTGTCTCTGCTGTCCCAGCGTCTGGTCAAGCCGCACGGTCTGAACCTGACCGGCATGTTCGGCCTGCTGCCCAACGTGGCCTGGACCTCAGAAGGCGCCATCGCCCTGGAAGACCTGCCCCGCCGCCAGCTGGCCGCCCGCGCCCAGGGCCGGGTACTGGATGTACTGTCGGTGGACAAGTTCCCGAAAATGGCCAATTACGTGGTTCCGACCGGCACCCGTATCGGCGACGCCTCGCGCATCCGCCTCGGTGCTCATGTCGGTGAAGGCACTACCGTCATGCATGAGGGTTTCATCAACTTCAACGCCGGCACGCTGGGCGTGAGCATGGTCGAAGGCCGCATCTCCGCTGGCGTCGTGGTCGGCAACGGCTCCGATATCGGCGGTGGCGCTTCGACCATGGGCACCCTGTCCGGCGGTAACAACGTGGTGATCTCGGTCGGTGAGAACTGCCTGCTCGGCGCCAACGCCGGTCTCGGCATCCCGCTGGGCGATCGCTGCACGCTGGAAGCCGGACTCTATGTCACCGGCGGTTCCAAGGTCACCGTACTGGATGACCAGAATCAGGAAGTGGGCGTGATCAAGGCATCCGAGCTGGCCGGCAAGACCGACCTGCTGTTCCGCCGCAACTCCCAGAACGGTCGCATCGAGGTGAAAACCAACAAGAGCGCGATCGAACTGAACGAAGAACTGCACAAGCACAACTAAACCGGACGGGGCGGAGTGTCTGCTTCGCCCCTCCTGCGAGGCCCTACCTGTCATGTCCACACGCTCGGAAACCCTGGAACTCACCTGCGAACTGATCAGCCGCCCCTCGGTCACTCCCGACGATGCCGGTTGCCAGGCGCTGATGATCGAACGCCTGGAGAAGCTCGGCTTTCATATCGAGCGCCTGCCGTTCGAAGAGGTGACCAATCTCTGGGCACGTCGCGGCAGCGAGGGGCCGCTGTTCTGTTTTGCCGGCCATACCGATGTGGTGCCCACCGGGCCCGCGGAGAAGTGGAGTCACCCGCCGTTCGAGCCCACCGTCGAGGAGGGCTACCTGTACGGCCGTGGCGCGGCGGACATGAAGGGCAGCATCGCCGCGTTCATGACTGCACTGGAGCGCTTCATCGAACACCACCCGGATCATCAGGGCTCCATCGCCCTGCTGATCACCTCCGATGAGGAGGGGCCGTTCATTAACGGTACCACCCGCGTGATCGACCACCTGGAAGCGCGTAACGAGAAGATCGACTGGTGCATCGTCGGCGAGCCCTCCAGCACAGACAAGGTCGGCGACGTGATCAAAAACGGCCGTCGCGGCTCGCTCAGCGGTACACTGAAGGTGCGCGGCATCCAAGGCCATGTGGCCTACCCGCACCTGGTGCGCAACCCGATCCACGAAGCAGCACCGGCGCTGACCGAGCTTGCCGCTACGGTATGGGACGAGGGCAACGCGTTTTTCCCGCCCACCAGCTTCCAGATCTCCAATATCCACGCCGGCACCGGCGCCACCAACGTGGTACCGGGCGAGGTCGAGGTAGCGTTCAACTTCCGCTTCTCCACCGAGAGCAGCGCCGAGGAGCTGAAGCAGCGTGTCTGCGAGATCCTCAACCGGCACGGGCTGGAGTGGGATATCGACTGGATTCTGTCCGGTAATCCCTTCCTCACCGCCGCCGGCAGTCTGGTCGACGCCAGCCGCGAAGCGATTCGCGCCATCACCGGCCTCGAGACCGAACTCTCCACCTCCGGCGGTACCTCGGATGGCCGCTTTATCGCCCCCACCGGCGCCCAGGTGGTTGAACTCGGCCCGGTTAACGCGACCATTCACAAGATTGACGAGCGGGTGAAGGTGGCCGATCTGGACACCCTGTCGGCGCTGTACGAGAACATCCTCGCCCGCCTGCTGGCTAAGGACTGAGCACGTGATGCAACTGAGCTGCCCGGTCTGTCACACGCCGCTGCAGGTGGACGCCGAGGTCAAATCCCTGCGCTGCGAAGCCGGCCACAGTTTCGACCGTGCCCGCCAGGGCTATTGGAACCTGCTTCTCGCGCAACGCAAAAAGTCCAAGGATCCGGGCGATAACAGCGAGATGATCCAGGCCCGGCGCCGCTTCCTCGATGCCGGCTACTACTGGCTGATCGCCGAACAGCTGAATCAACTGCTGATAGCCGAGCTGTCTGGGATCCAGAGCCCACGCCTGCTTGATCTCGGCTGCGGTGAAGGCTACTACACCATGCAGATCGAAGAGGCGTTGAGCGCCGCCGGCTTTGCGCCCCAGCTTGCCGGACTCGATATCTCCAAGCATGCTGTCAAGGCCGCCTGCAAGCGCAGTAGCAGTATCGACTGGCTGGTCGCCACCGGCGCCGATATCCCGCTGCCCAATGGTTCGCTGGACGCGCTAACGCTGATGTTCAGCCGGGTGATGCCCGCGCCCATGGCCCAGGCGCTCAAGCCCGGCGGGCTGCTGATCGTGGTCTGGCCCGGCCCCAGCCATCTGATGGAGCTGCGCGAGCTGATCTACGATGAAGTGCGCCAGCGCGAATATGATCCGACAGCAGAGCTGGACAGCCTGTTCGAACACCTGCGCACCGACAGGCTAAGCTTCGACTTCGAGATCGATAACGCCCAGGGGATCGATGACCTGTTGATGATGACGCCGCACGGCCAGCGGATCAAATCCGCGGTCCATACTGCCCTCCTCGAGCGCGGGCAGCTAAACTGTCATTCGGATATCCGGCTGGGCATCTACCGTCGCCGCCAGAACCACAGCGACACGTGAACCAGTTGGGAAAATCTGAGTCCCATAGCAGATACGGCAACCTAACCGCACCCAAAACTATGCGTATACGTGAGTGGCTGCATACCCGTGCCGACAGCCCGCGCCAGAACTTCACCCTGCTGCTGTCAGGCTTCAGCCTGTTCACGCTCGGCCTGGCGCTGGTCGGTGCCGGTCAGTACCTGTTCCCCCCAGGGCTGAACGCGGAACTGATCGCCCTGGGCGGCTTGATCCTGATCGGGGGCGGCATCATACTCGCTTCATTCGGCTATCTGAGCCTGAGCGTACTTCGCATCCTCAGCTTCCTGGACAAAAAACATGAGTGAACAGCGTCATCCCGATATCGAGGTGTATATCAAGAATTGCCCGCTGGAGACGATTCTTGAGTGGCTCGGAGAGCGCTGTGACGAGGTGCGCACACTGAACAGCGTCGGCGGCACCCATGCGCTTGAGGTCAGCATCGAGCGTTGCACCGTGCCGGTGATGATCCACGAAAAGGCGGTCGGCAAAGCCTGGATCAGCATCTGGTTCCGTTCTGACAAGACCCCCTGGCCGCGTGATATCGACTGCGCTCACGAGGTCTCCAGGGCGCTCGGCACCCAGGTACGCTGTATCGCCGAAAGCTGGACAGAGAGTAACGACAACGACGAAGAGGAGTGGTGGCGGATCGAGAACGGCATCGCCGAGAAGATCCAGTGGCCCAATAGCTGAAGGACTAGCCGCCAGCATGACCCATCCAGACAATCCTCTGCACGCACTGCTGCTTGATGGCGTGGGCGGTGCCCGTGACCTGAGCGGTGCACAGATCCAGGACTGGACGCCGGAACAGGGCATACTCTGGCTCCATCTGGACTACACCGATCCCTCGGCGCAGCACTGGCTGATGCATGACTCTGCGCTGCCGGAGCTGATCACCGAAGCCCTACTCACCGAAAACACCCGCCCACGTGCGGCACAGATCGGTGATGGCTTGTTGATCGCCCTGCGGGGTGTCAACCTGAATCCGGGCGCCGACCCTGACGATATGGTCTCGGTGCGACTCTATGTCACGCCGAAGTTAATCGTGTCCACCCGCAAGCGCCGACTGCAATCGGTGACCGGCCTTGCCGAGGATTGCCGCGCCGGTAAGGCACCACGGGATGTTGCCGAGTTTCTGGTCGATCTCAGCGATCGACTGGTGATGCGCATGGGCGACGTGGTCGAGGAGACCGAGGAGACGCTAGCCGCGCTGGAGCTCGATATACTCGAGCAGCACGATACCACGCTGCGCCAGTCTTTGGCGGGCCTGCGCCGCCAGACCATCCGCCTGCGACGCTACTTTGGCCCTCAGCGCGATGCCTTCAACCAGTTGCAGAGCGAGAAGCTAACCTGGATCAGCGCGGAGCAGAAACTGCTGCTGCGCGAGGTCAGCGACCGCCTGCTGCGCCACATCGAAGACCTGGATATGATCCGCGAGCGCGCCGCCATGGCACAGGAGGAGCTGATCAGCCAGCTCTCCGACCAGCTCAACCAGCGCATGTATATCCTGTCGCTGATCGCGGCGATCTTCCTGCCGCTGGGCTTCCTCACCGGCCTGCTGGGGATCAATGTGGGCGGCATACCCGGCGCCGACAACCCTTACGCGTTCGGGCTGTTCGCGATCTTTCTCTGCATTCTGGTCGCAGCACAGATCTGGCTGTTCCGGCGCAGGCGCTGGCTTTAGCACAAGTCCGGGTGTTCAGGACTCGTTCTGCTCGCCACCTCGCTGCTGATAGATCACGGCACAGATAATCATCGCCAGACCGATAAAGGTCGCCGGCGCGATCGGCTCCTCCAGCAGATAACGAATAAACACCAGCGACAGAAAGGGTGACAGGAAGATCAGATTGCTCACCCGGCTGACGTGCACCGCGCTGCGCATGGCGCCGAGCCAGAGCATGAAGGTCACACCCATCTCGAACAGGCCGACCCAGGCCGCGCCAGCCAGCGCCCTCCACGACGGTAGCCCCAGCTCCCCCTGCCAGGCCATCAGCGCCCATACCAGCGGCGTGCCGACCAGGAAACAGATCAGCAGCATCACCGTTGCCGGAGCGGTGCCTCGCGCATTCAGAATCCAGTACAGGGCCCAGAACAGGGTGCTGATCATCGCCAGCGCCACCCCTTCGCCGCTGTCGAAGTCCAGGGCCAGCAGATCGCCACGGGTGGCGATCATCAGCGCCCCCAGATAACCGCCGCCGAGCGCGATCATATCCCGCCGACGCAGCGGCTGCTTGAGCAGCGGAACGGCCAGCAGCGACAGTGTCAGCGCCCAGGTGTAGTTGATCGCCTGCGCCTGCTGCGCCGGCAGCAGATCGTAAGCGCGAAACAGTACCAGGTAGTAGATCGCCGGATTGATGGCACCGAGCAGAAGGTAATACACAGGCCGCGCCTTCAGCGCAGAGCACAGCGCACCCCACTGATGCTGCCAGCTGACCGCGATCGCCAGCACCAGGGTCGAGAACAGGCTGGCCCAGCCGAGCAGTTGCAGCGGTGACAGCCACTGCAGCGAGAGCTTGAATGCGGTGGCCACGGTGGACCAGAGCAGTACGGCCGCACCGCCGAGCAACATGGCGCGCGACTGATTTTTAACAGACATGGAAGATCCTTAGCGGACGATAACGGACTGAATGTTCAGCGAGCCTGGACTCAGGCACGTACCTCAACCGAGTGACGCGAGCGGTCGATCAGATCGATCATCATACGGCCGCTGGAGGCGAGCGCAACCTGCTCGAAGCTGTCGGAGGCAATTCGGCCCTGACGCGGGATATGCGCCTGGGTGTCGACATGGCTGACCAGGTAAGCGTACTCGCCACGCTGGCCGCCATTGACTGAACGATTGAGACGATCGACCACCGCCTCGGTATAGAACTCGTTAGGATCCGGATAGCGGAGCGTGTCCTGTACCAGCTCGAAACTGCCATCCCCGGTCGCCGGTTGACGGACCGGCGAGTACAGCTCCTGATTGGAGGCGATCAGGCTGAGCAGCATGGCGAAACGGGCACCATTGGACGACTGCACCGCCTGGGGCAGATCCGCCGTGTAAGTTTCTATCCGTTGCTGAATTCGTTCCGTCTGCATTGCACCTCCAGAGCACCTTTTCCTCTATCGGCTTGGACGTTATATTCTTTAAATATTTTAGTGTAATCAGGAAGTTGTATGTCCCGCTGGCGTCCACCCGCACCCCGTAGCGCCCCCTACATCACGCTCCAAGGCTATGAAAGGCTCAATGCCGAGCTGAAATACCTGTGGAAAGAGAAGCGCCCCGAAGTGACCCAGGCGGTCAAGGAGGCAGCAGCCCAGGGCGATCGCTCGGAGAACGCCGAGTATATCTACGGCAAAAAACAGCTGCGCGAGATCGATCGCCGCATCCGTTATCTGTCCAAGCGGCTGGAGAATATCAACGTGGTCGACCGCATCCCCGATGACCGGGACACGGTCTTCTTCGGCGCCTGGGTCCGGCTTGAGGATGAGCAGGGCGAGCAGCGTGAATACCGCATCGTCGGCGCCGACGAGATCGGTGATGCGCCCGGCTATATCAGTGTCGACTCGCCGCTGGCGCGGCTGATGCTGAAAAAGCAGGCCGGTGACGAGATCTGGTTGAAAAAACCCGATGGTGCCGAAGAGTGGTTCGAGATCGTCGAGGTCAGCTATCGCTAAGGCGTGACGCTGGCCTGACAGCCAATTGCCGGACCGCTAACGGAGCATCGATTACCGGAGCTTTGAAAAGTAAAAGAGGAAAGAGAAAGAGAAGTGGTGGGTCGTATAGGATTCGAACCTATGACCAATTGGTTAAAAGCCAACTGCTCTACCAACTGAGCTAACGACCCGCCGGGTGAGTTGAGAGTGGTGGGTCGTATAGGACTTGAACCTATGACCAATTGGTTAAAAGCCAACTGCTCTACCAACTGAGCTAACGACCCTCTCAAACTCATTTTCCAACTCTGACGAGTTGGAGGGTTGGCTCCTCGAGCTGGACTCGAACCAGCGACCAATAGATTAACAGTCTACTGCTCTACCAACTGAGCTATCGAGGAAAAACCCTTTGTATCCTTAAATGGCGGAGGGACAGGGATTCGAACCCTGGGAGCCTCGCGACTCGTCGGTTTTCAAGACCGGTGCTTTCAACCACTCAGCCATCCCTCCGTAAGGATGGGCGCAAATATTACCGCCAAAAATTTGAGTGTCAACCACTTAGCACAACTTTCTCGTAATGGAGCCGCAGTTGATCAATCCATGTTCAGCTGTTTGCCAGATCCCTGTCCAATGCGCTCAACGGTAGTGGGCGGGCATAGTAATAGCCCTGGATCAGATCACACCCCTGCTCGCGCAGGAAATCGACCTGCTGCTCGGTTTCCGCCCCTTCGGCTACCACCTTAAGCCCCATCGCATGCGCCATGACGATAACCGTTTCCACAATGGTGCGATCGTCCGCGTCCTGATGAATATCGGCGACGAAGGAGCGGTCTATCTTCAGGTAGTCGATCGGCAAGCGCTTGAGGTAGGCAAGCGACGAATAGCCGGTGCCGAAGTCGTCGATCGCCACTTCGATGCCCAGCTGTTTGATCTCCCTGAGCTGCTCACTGGCCAGGTCGAAATTCTCCACCAGCGCACTCTCGGTGACCTCGATACAGAGCCGTGCTGGATCCAGCTTGCGGTCATCTATTCTGTCGCGCACCATGCTCAACCAGCTTTCGCTGCGGAATTGCCGCGGTGACAGGTTGATGCTGATATTGCTGCTGCGCAGTGGTTCGGTACAGGATTCGGTCGCCACTCGCTCGATCAACCAGCGGGTCAGATCGACGATCAGATCCGACTCCTCTGCCACCGGGATAAACTCCGCCGGCGACACCGGACCCAGTTCGGCGCTGTTCCAGCGCATCAGCGCTTCATAGATCCTTACCTCACCGGTCAGTGGATCCACCTCCGGCTGGTAGACCAGGCTCAGCTCTCCCCTGGCCTCGGCCTGGCGCAGCCCTTGCTTGATGCTGACCAGCCGCCGGTTGCGCGCCTCTATCCGGGCATCGAAGAAGGCGTACCGGCCGCGGCCGCTCTCCTTCGCGTGATACATGGCCGCATCCGCATTGCGCATCAACTGATCCCGATCCTCACCATCCCGCGGTGCGACGACGATGCCGATACTGCAGCCGATACCCAGCTCCTGCCCGGCAATCGTGTATGGCTGGCCAATAGCATCGATCAGCTTCTGCGCGACCACCGCCAACTGGGTTTCATTGTCGATGTGCGGCACCAGCACGGTGAACTCGTCGCCACCCAGGCGGCACGCCACATCGAGCTTGCGCAACCGGCTTTCAATGCGACGCGCCACCTGCTCGAGCAGGGTGTCGCCCAGCTCATGACCGTTGCTGTCGTTTACCTCCTTGAATCGATCCAGGTCGATAAACAGCAGGCCAAAGGGCTCGTTGTAACGCTGCATCCTCTGTACCGCTTCGCCCACCTTCTGCTTGAACGAGGCGCGGTTATAGAGCCCGGTCAGGGTGTCGTAGTAGGCCAGCTCACGCAGCGCCTCCTCGGCACGCTTTTCGGCACTGATATCCTGGTAGATGGCAAAATAGCCGCTGATTCGACCATCCCGTTCGGTGATCGAGCTGACCGACAGGCGCACCGGGTAGAGCGTACCGTCCGGATGGCGATTGACCACCTCGCCGCGCCAACGCCCCTTGCTGCGCAGCTGGTGCCAGAACTCCTGATAAAACGCCCTGTCCTGCAGCGTGGACTTCAACATATCCGGTCGTTTCCCGATCAACTGATGTTTCTGGTAGCCGACGATCCGGGCAAAGGAGTCGTTGAGTTCGACGATCTTCCGGTCGGCATCGGTGATGATGATCCCCTCCGTGGTGTTCTCAAAGATACGACGGGATATGTTAATCCGCTGTTCATTCTGCTGCTTTTCAGTGATATCCATGGCGATGGTGCAGACCCGCGCCTCCTCCGCTTCGTAAAGCGGGAACTTGACCATGAACAGGGTCCGTAACCGCCCATTCAGCACCAGGGACCACTCGAACTGGGCCGGTTCTCCACTGTCCAGTACCTGCTGGTTGGCCTTGCGATGGTTAGCAATCCAGTCTGCCGGCAGGGGGTTATGCGCTTTGTCCCCAGGGACCCGGGGATCATATCCATAGGTGCTGACGAAACGGGGATTGACGTAGACAAAACGCCCGGACAGGGTAACGATACTGACCATCGCCGGTATGTGGCGCATGATCTCGTCGAACAGCATATGCTGACTGATCAGCGCCTCCCGACTCGAGTTCAATGACTCCGACAGACCATTCAGCGCCTCGGCTATCTTGGCCAGCTCATCTCGTCCCGAGAGCTTGATCCGCTTGTCATATCGCCCGGACTCGAGTCGGGAAACACCATCGATTATCTTGCGCAGACGGCGACTGACATGGCGGTCGAAGGCAAACAGGAACAGTCCACCGAACAGCAGGATACCTATCGACACCCAGACGAACAGCTGTTCGATGCCCGATACCAGTTGGCCGCCCGTTTGTTGCAGGTCCAGCTCGATCAGCACCGCTCCCCAACTGTCACTGCGCAGACGCCCGGTGTCGGGAAAGAGCAGCGGTGCCGCACCGTAAATCGTGTTTTCCACTGGTGAGTCTGCCAGCTGAACCGATCGCATCGATACCACTCGGTCATACAGGCCAGAGGCCTCGTGCAGTGCCAACTGTTCCAGCGGTTGCCCGACCCCCGACAGCATCGACGATGCGATCACGCTGCGCTGCTGATCGACGACCAACAGATATTTGACGTCCCGCCGCACACTGTTGGCCGCCACCTCCCGCTGCACGCCACGGATATCGCCGCGCATCAACATATATTCGAGTGTGCCCTGCAACCGGTTCAACGAGTAACGGATATCGCTTTCGGTGTACTCCTTGGACAGGGAGAGCAGATAGGGACGTACGATCAGCAATGAAAACAGCAACGCCAGCAATCCGACTAACAGAATCGCCCCCGGCACCAACAGGCGCAGCGGCGGAGCAGTGACTCTCTTCATTCCCAGATACCCTGAGGGACGAAGAAGTCGCGCAGATCAACCGGCCCGGAGATCAGATCACGCCTGTCCATCACCTCATTCAGGCGCTGGGCCTGCTGTAACAACATGGAGGGTTCCTCATAGATCAAGGCCTGATTGTGCTGCCGATCGGGTATACGCAACCCCGCCAGGGCTTGCTTGACCTGCTCCGGTGACAACCTTAGACGGGTCGACATAAAGGCGTGCGCCCTGAGCGGTTGGGCTTTGATATAAGCGACACTGCGAAACCAAACATCGAGCAGATGCTTCAGCTGCTCAGGCCGGCTCTCGACCAGTTCGGGCCTGACCACCAGTAGATCAACCACCTCATCGGGAATCGCTCGGCTATTGAACAGTTCGACGCCTCCTCGATCCAGCAAGCGTGAACGTACCGGCTCGAAGGTCACGACAGCGTCGACGCGCCCCTGTAAAAACGCCTCTTCGTGCTGATTCACCTCCAGCGGCACAATCTCCACCTCAGAGCTGTTCAGCCCCTCCAGACTCAATGCCCGACTCAGCATATAAGCACCCAGCGCGTTGGTTTCCACGCCCACGCGCCGCCCCCTCAGATCAGCCACCCTTTCGCCGTTGCGGGCGATGATGGCATCGGCGCCATAGGAGGTATCGGTAATCATCAGCACCTGAGCCTCGACCCCGCCGTCCCGAAGCAGCAACGCCTCATCCAGCGTCAACGCGACCACATCCAGCGCGCCGTTACGATAGGCCCTGATCACCTCACTGGCCGACAGCAGTTCCACCAGTTGCACCCGGTCTCGCTCCAGATACCCCAGCTCACGGGCCAGGTACAGCGGCTCATACCCGGGCCAAACGTTGGTACCGAGCCGTAGCGGCGGCTCCGGGCTGTTGCAGCCAAGCATCGACAAGCCGAGAGTCAATAGCAGGAGAATCCGATGGAGCGGACGTAATGCCAATTCGAAGTCCTCACCTGACGAGGTGGAGTTTCACCCTGATCAGACGTCTGTCGAGGGAACACGTCCCTTGATTATCCAAGTTTTTCGTCGCCGGGCTATAAGCGGATAGTTTCAGTCTAGCCAAGCGCACACCGAGCACAACGCTGAAGCTTATCCACATCCGCCTGCAACGGCCCAGATCTACCCCCAGGCTACAGATCCAGTGGCGGTTACGCTCACCCTGTCAACTCGATATCCACATGCTCATCCCCGTGTGAAGGAAACGCTGCCGCAGCAGTGGAAGATGCCGTTCGGTTGCAAACAGAATCTGTGCACAAGACTCTGGACAACTTAGGGACAGCACGAGGAGACGCCCCTGCAAGCCCGATGATATCTGGCTCCGCAAAAACCGTTTAATTATTGTTCGCTGCCGTGGGCGTTATGCAAAAGATAAAGTTGTCAACAGCCAAATCGGTACTGCGACGCTGTTTACAACGCCAGAACCTGTTGATCCACAAGGTTTATCCCCAGGCTTTACCCACAGGGCACAGGCATTTTTTTCATCCACAGCCGCCGTTGCTGTGAACAACACTCAGGGGAGCGTCTGAATCGCCCGTCGAGAGGCCAGATAGTGGCTCTGCCAATAGGGGTTATCCAGAGATGAGATCATCACACCGCGACTGGTGGATGCGTGCAAAAAGTCGCCGTTACCCAGGTAGATACCGACATGGCGGACTTTCCAGCTGGTTTTGAAAAACACCAGGTCTGCTATCTGCAGCTGATGCCGCTCAATAGGGATACCGAACTGGAGCTGCTGCTCCGTGGTGCGTGGCAGGCGCAGGTCATAGAGATCATCGAATACCCGGAATACCAGACCCGAGCAGTCGATGCCAGTGCGGTCCATGCCGCCTAGGCGGTAGGGCACCCCCTGCCAACGCTGGTACTGTTCGACCAGATCGACCCGGACCTGGGCTGGCGGACTTGAGAGATGATAGGGAGCTGAGGCGTATCGAGGAGTGCTACTGCAACCAGCCAGCAGCACCAACAGCAGGGCAACACCAATCAGTCGCATACACACCTCGCTCCACTCGCTCTTACTATGTTCTAAGTAATCGGCCGACTGGATGCAAGTTAAAGCTGAGTCTGATTAGCGGGGCACGCGGGGAGGTTTAAGAGCGGCAAGGTTGAAAAAAGGGAGCCGCGAGAGGAATGCGGCTCCCTATGGCCAATCAGGCGCTCTTCGCCAGCCAGTGCTCCAGTTCGTCCGCACCGCCGACATGCTCGCCATCGATGAAGATCTGCGGCACGGTACCCCGTCCGCTGATCGCCACCAGCGAGGAGTAGGTCACGCCATTTTTGCCGAGCTGGATCTCCTCATAGGGCATGTCGTTCTCGGTCAGGTGTTTCTTGGCGCGGGCACAGTGCGGACATCCTGGCTTGGTCAGCAGGGTCACGCGCTTGGGCAGCTTCGCCTCTGCGTTGATGTAGTTGAGCATGGTGTCCGCATCGGACACCTCGAACGGGTCACCCGGCACATCCGGCTCGATGAACATCTTCTCGATTACACCATCCTTGACCAGCATGGAGTAGCGCCAACTGCGCTTGCCAAAGCCCAGGTCACGCTTCTCCACCAGCATGCCCATGCCGTCGGAGAACTCGCCGTTGCCATCCGGCAGCATGTAGATGTTGGCCGCGCTCTGGTCGCCCGCCCAGGCACTCATGACGAACGGGTCGTTGACCGACAGGCAGATAATGCTGTCCACACCCTCACGCTTGAATACCGGTGCCAGCTCGTTGTAACGCGGCAGGTGAGTGCTGGAGCAGGTCGGGGTGTAGGCGCCGGGCAGTGCGAACAGGATCACCGTCTTGCCGGCAAACAGCTCATCCGTGGTGACATTGACCCAGTCGTTACCGACCCGGGTGGGGAAAGTGACGTTCGGTACGCGCTGACCTTCACGATTCTCTAACATGTAAAGCTCCTTCTCTGATGCTCAAGGCAGATCATTTAACTTGTGGTCAGTTTACGGGCTCATAAAATCACTTAAAAATTAATTGTTGATAAACAATCAATAGTTTTGATCTATTACAAAGCATTTCAGATGCACTTTAAGCCGGGTTATCCACCCAAATTGTGGATAAGCAGAGGAAGAGTGCGGGGGTAGATCGCCAAACGCTTAGTGTTCCGCGCCACTGCGTATTTCGTTCACCGACTGATCGGCGCAGGCACCGCTTTTCTGCTAGGATGCACGCTTGTGTTATATCCCACTTTTGCGCGGAGATTCTCCCCACGTGTTCGAAGAGTTGTCACTCAATGAGCGCCTGATCAAGGCGATCGATTCCCAAGGCTTTACTGAGCCGACTGAGGTTCAGCAAGCGGTGATCCCCCTCGCCCTGGATGGCCGCGACCTGATGGTCAGCGCCGAAACCGGCAGCGGCAAGACACTGGCGTTCCTGCTGCCGATTCTGCAACGCTGTGTCGAGCACAGCGCACCACGTAGCGGTACCCGCGGCCTGATCCTGACACCGACCCGGGAGCTGGCCGAGCAGGTCAGCGCCACCTGCGTCAAGCTCGCTGCATTCACCCGCGTCAGCGTGCTTCCGGTGTGCGGTGGCGAGAACTACCAGAACCAGACTGCCAAGATCCGCAAAAACCCAGAGATCATTGTCGGTACCCCGGGGCGGATCAAGGAGCATATCGAGCGCAACACCATCGACTTCGACGACCTTGAGTTCCTGGTACTGGACGAAGCCGACCGCATGCTCGACATGGGTTTTCGCGAGGAGGTGCTGTTTGTCACCGACGCCTGTCGCAAAGAGCGCCAGAGCATGCTGTTCTCGGCCACCCTGACCCACCGGGGCGTGGGCGATATTCTGGATCGGGTTCTGCGTGAGCCCGAAACCGTGCAGTTGAGTACGGCACAAACCGAGATCGAGAGTATCCGCCAGCAGGTGATCCTCGCCGACGACGCCAAGCTCAAGGAGAAGCAGCTCGGCTGGCTGCTGAAGAACGAAACCTACGACAAGGCGATCGTGTTCACCAACACCCGAGCGCTCAGCGACGAACTCGGCCCCCGCCTGCAATCATTGGGATTGCGCGTGGGCGTGCTGCACGGTGAACTGGACCAGCCACAGCGCACCCGTATCCTCAAGCTGCTGCGCGAGGGCAAGATCAATATCCTGATCGCCACCGATGTGGCCGCCCGCGGACTGGATATCGAGGGTGTCGATCTGGTCATCAACTTCGACCTGGCGCGCAGCGGTGATGAGCATGTCCATCGAGTGGGTCGCACCGGACGCGGCGGACGCGAGGGTCTGGCGATCTGTCTCATCGCGCCCAACGAATGGAATCTGAAGGCCAGCATCGAGCGCTACCTGAAGCAGAGTTTCGAGAAGCGCACACTCAAGGGGCTCGAAGGCGGCTATTCCGGTCCGAAAAAACTCAAGGCCTCGGGCAAGGCGGCCGGCACCGGCAAGAAGAAAGAGAGCAAGAAGAAACCGGCCGAGAAACCCAAGGTGAAGAACCGCCTGCGCGACCAGAAGCAGGTCGGCAAGCGCCGGGCAAAACCGGCACCGGTCAGCGAAGACGGCTTCGCACCACTGAAGAAAAAGCAGTAACACCGACGTTCGCCGTATCGAATTAGAAGCCTCGCCATGCGGGGCTTCTTTTTTCCACCTGCCCCCCGGCTCGGGCGTTCGGCTGGCTGCAGGGTTGATCTTTGTTTTCTAAGCTTAGGTTAGAGACAGCTCCGAGGCATGGATGATGGATTTGATTTCGGACCCTATCTTACAACTGCTGACAGCGGCAGCGCTGGGCTTGCTGATAGGGCTTGAGCGCGGTTGGCACGAACGCGAAACCCGAACCGGTGGACGCATCGCCGGTATCCGCACCTTCACTCTCATTGCGATCAGCGGCCAGATCGGGGGGCTGCTCGGTACTTTGCTGTCGCCCTGGATCACGGTTACGGCTCTGATCGCCATCGCAGGGCTGCTGGGCCTTGGCTACCGGCTGAACGCGGACGAAGATCGTGACTATGGTGCCACCTCTTTTGTCGCCTCGATACTCACCTACCTGCTCGGCGTGCTGGTAGCGCTCGACCAACCGGCATTGGCGGTGGCCGCCGCCGTCATCATCAGTGTGTTGCTGCACTTCAAAGAGACCCTGCATAGCTGGCTGGCGCGGCTCAGCAGCAGCGAGCTGCGCGGCATACTGCAACTGGGGCTGATCTCGGCGGTACTGCTCCCGGTGTTGCCCAACGAGGGGTTCGGCCCCTGGCAGGCACTGAACCCCTACGAGATCTGGCTGCTGGTAGTATTGATCGCCGGCATCAGCCTGACCGGTTACTTTGCCATGCAGCTTGCCGGTACCGATAAGGGGGTCATGATCACCAGCGCCCTGGGCGGCATCGCATCAAGCACCGCAACCACCCTGAGCCTGGCGCGTATGAGCCAGAGGCTCCCACTGCACCGACTGCTGGCAGGCGGAATCATGCTGGCCAGTGCGATCATGTACCCTCGCATCCTGTTTGAAGTCGCCGTGCTCAACCGGGCGCTGCTGCCCGATCTGCTGCTGCCACTTGGCGCTATGAGTTTGATCAGCCTCGCTGCCGCGGTTTGGCTCTGGCGCCACGACGAGCCTCATGGCCAGGTCAGCGTCGACAAAATCGCCGCCTCCCCGTTCCAGCTCGGCCCGGCGCTGAAATTCGGCCTTCTGCTCGTGGTGATCATGCTCGCCGCGGAGGGGATCAAGACCCATATCGGCGAGCAGGGGTTATGGCTGGTCTCCATCATCGCCGGTCTCACCGATGTCGATGCCATTACCCTGACCCTGGCACGTATGGCCCACAACGGTATCGCCCATGATACTGCGGTCACCGGTATCACCCTGGCCGCGATCAGCAATACCCTGGTCAAGGGGATGCTGGCCGCGCTGGCCGGCGGTTGGAAGCTGATGCGCCAGCTCTGGTTCGGGCTTGGCCTCGCCCTCTGCGCCGGTGGAATTTTGCTGTTGTTCTGATCTGGATCTAAAGCCCAACAGCCGGACTCTGTTCTACCCTGTAGTTGGTTATGTAAGTTGGTCACATCAGTTGCCACTTGAGAACAGGACGCGCGAACATGGCTTTAAAACCCCTGGATAGCAACCAGCTCTACCATCACTGCGACCTCAGCGGATTCGGTTTCACGTCGACCAACGATCTGACACCGGACTTGTCAGCTCTGGGGCAACAGCGGGCGATGGATGCGATCCAGTTTGCCATCGGCATGCACCATCCCGGATACAACCTTTTTGTCAGCGGCTCCACCGGCGTCGGCCGACGGGAGCTGGTCTCGCGCACCATCAAGGAACGAGCCGCGCAAGGCGAGGCGCCGCAGGATTGGGTCTACGTACACAACTTTGAGCGCCCCCACGAACCGCGCATGCTCTGCCTGCCGCAGGGCTCGGGCCAGGGCCTGCGCCAGGATATGCAGCAGTTGATCGAGAGCCTGCTGCTGCAGATTCCGGCAACTTTCAAGAGCGACGAATACCGTAACCGGGTGCAGGAGCTGTCCGACGAGTTCGAACAGCGCGAAGAGAACCAATTCCAGGCCCTGGGTGAAAAGGCGCACCAGGAGCAGATCACGCTGATGCGTACCCCGGCGGGATACACGCTGGGCCCCCTGCATGATGGCAAGCTGATGACGCCGGAGCAGTTCAAGGCGCTGCCGCAGGCGGAGCAGGATCGGATCAAAGCCGCTCTGGAGCAGCTCAATGCGGAGCTGACCGCGCTGGTGCGCGAACTGCCTCGACTGCAGCAGGAACACCGCGAGGCGATCCGCCAACTCGACGACGAGATCACCCACAGCGTCATCGACCCGGCACTGGGCGAGCTGCGGCAGAAATATGGCAGTCAATCGGCGGTACTTGAGTTCCTCGATCAGGTACACCAGGACATGATCGAGAACGTGGATGACTTCTTCGCCCAGGACAAGGAGGAGAACGCCAAGATGCCGCTGCACAAGCTGGCACGCAGCGACACCTTCCGCCGTTATCGTATCAACCTGCTGGTCAGTCACGACCATAACGGCGGCTCGCCGGTGGTGATGGAGGATATCCCCAGCTACCAGAATCTGGTTGGCCGCATCGAGTATCAGGCCCACTTCGGCACCCTGAGCACCGACTTCAGTCTGATCCAGCCCGGTGCACTGCACCGGGCCAACGGCGGCTACCTTATCGTCGACGCGCAGAAGCTGCTCACCTACCCCTTTGCCTGGGAGGGGCTCAAGCGCGCCCTGCGCAACAATGAGATCCGCATCGATCCGCTGGAAAAGATGTACGGCATCAGCGGTACCCGCTCGCTGGAAGCGGAACCTATGCCGCTCAAACTGAAGGTGGTGCTGATCGGCGAACGCCGTCTTTATTACCTGCTCAAGGCCTACGATCCCGAGTTCAGCTCACTGTTCAAGATCTACGCCGACTTCAACGAACAGCTGGACCGCTCGCGGGAAAACCTGGAGGGCTATCTGGGACTGATCACCCAGCTGGTGCGGGAGGAGGGTCTGGCCCCGTTTGGCCGCTCAGCGATCGAACGCGTCGTCGAGCAGGGCTCACGCCGGGTCGACGACAGCGCCAAACTGTCGCTGAACCGTGGCCAGCTGATCGACCTGCTCCGGGAGGCCAGTTACTGCGCCACCCGCGCCGGCACCAGCCAGGTGGAAGCCCGGCACGTCAGCCAGGCACTGAAGATGGCGCGTACCCGCAGCGCGCAGTACTCGGAGCTGATGCAGGAGCAGATCGAGCGCGGCACCATCATCGTCGCCAGCAGCGGCAGCGCGGTGGGTCAGGCCAACGGCCTGTCGGTGTTCCAGCTCGGCGACCAGCGCTTCGGCAAGCCGTCGCGGATCAGCGCCACCGCCCGCCTGGGCAGCGGCAAGCTGATCGATATCGAGCGGGAAACCGAGCTGGGCGGCCCGATCCACTCCAAGGGGGTGATGATCCTGGCCAACTGTATCGGCGCCCGCTATGCCCGCAACTCGCCCCTGGCCCTGCATGCCAGCCTGGTGTTCGAACAGTCCTACGGCATGGTCGACGGCGACAGCGCCTCGGCCCTGGAACTCTGTGTGCTGCTCTCGGCAATCAGCGGCTTGCCGATCAAACAGTCGCTGGCGGTAACCGGCTCGATCAACCAGCGCGGTGAGATCCAGGCGATCGGCGGTGTAAATGAGAAGATAGAGGGCTTCTTCGAGTTGTGCCGAAGCCGAGGTCTGAGCGGCGAACAGGGCGTGGTGATTCCGGCCGCCAACGTGGACCACCTGATCCTCGATCAGGAGGTGGTACAGGCCTGCGAGCGCGGCGAGTTCCATATCTACGCGGTCAGCGAACTCGATGAGCTGATAGGCCTGCTGTTTGATCGCAAACCGGGCAAGGCCGACGAGGATGGACGCTATCCGCCGGCCAGCGTCAACGGCTGTGTCCAGCAGCAGCTGCTGGACTGGACCGAGCAGGCACGCAAACTGTCGGCGAAATCGGATAATTGAGAGCAGATACCAGGCAGGAGGGCGAGATATGATCAGGCGTCTGATACTGAGACTCGATCCCCGCTACGTCGAACGGTCGGAGCTCGCCATCTACGCGGCATTGGCCAGGACACTGAATGCCGAGCTGCTGGCCCAACTGGAGGAGGATGAGAGCCTGGATGAGCTGGCGGCCCTACCCTTTGCCACCGAGATCTGCCGGGCAGGCGCCATATCCAGACCGCTAAACCGCGACTCCCTGCACCGTCGTAGCGAGCGATTGATGCGCCAGTTGCGTACGGAACTGGAGGAGATCGCTCGCGGCTCGACACTGCACTGGCAGCTGATACGTACCCGACGATCGGCGCCTTTGCCGACGGATCCCGAAACGGCATTGCTGCGCGCCGCTCAGCCATTGAGGACGGCCAGCGTACCCTCCGCACTGAAGCCGCATATGGCGGTGATCCATTCCGGTGACGACGCGTCGGAACGCGCGCTGGCGTACGCCCGACGCATCGCCGACAGCGACCAGATCCCGCTGCTGTTGCTGGCCCTGCCCGACTCTCCCTGGCACAGGGCGCACGCGCTGCCGGAAGGGGTCAGCGTACGCACCGACCTGGTCGGGTACGATCCGGCAACCCTGCGGCCGATGCTGCGCGCCTGGCAGGTGGAGCTGATACTGATTCCTGCCGGGACACTGGCAGATCCGCATGATGAAGAGCGCCTGGCCCGACAACTGCCGGGTGTTGCTTTGCTGATAACGCCATGAGCGAAGGAGCGATGATGTCCCGGCAAGAACCGCGACCACCGCGCAGCGCCCTGCTTCCGATCAACCGCAGCAACCTGCCGGCGCGCGTTATCGCCAGTCTCGAGTACCAACGCCACCCGGCACCGCTGCGCATTGACGGGGTCGATAGTCTGTACGGCGATCTGCTGCAGCATCTGTCATCCTGCCGCTGCGCCAGCGAACGCCTGGAGCAGTTCCGCAACTACATGACCCTGAGATTTCGCCTGCCCGCGGACGATCTTCCCGATTCACCGCTGGATGAACCGCAACTGCGCCCCAAGGCGCACTACAACCGGCTGATCCGCGGCTGGTTGTTCGACTCAGACAGCCGCGAAGGTGCGGTCTGGAAAGGCTGGGTCGAGTCACGCTTCGGTCTGCTGACCCGCTTCCATAAGGAACCCATCCCCAGTCCGGAGAGCGACGCCTACGACCGCTTCCTGGAGGAGCGGGTACGCGGCATCCACAACACCAACGCATTGGAAACTCAACTCGACCTGCTCTATACCTACTGTCAATACGAACTGAACCAGCGCTACCCGGGTCGCAGCCATTTGCGCTTGTATCGCGGCAGTCGCGGCCAGCTGTTCGGCGAGCACAACGGCACCAAGCTCAAGCTGTTTAACAACCTGAGCTCATTCACGCTGGACCCGGAGGAGGCGCTGCGTTTCGGCGATCAGGTGTTGGAAGTACAGGTACCGCTGAGCAAAATCGTCTGTTTCGATAGCCTGCTGCCGGGCCAGTTGCAGGGCGAGCAGGAGTATATGGTACTGGGCGGACTGTTCGAAGTATCCCGGTTCAGAGGCGTACCGGTAACGGTAACGGATGACGTGCAGGACGCTCGTCGATGTGAAGGGGTTACACCTGTGTTACCTAACACACGTAACAGTTGTTACAAAAGGAAACAGTCAGGTTAAACGCCTCACAAAAAAATAATCATCCACAAAGAAAATAAAATACAGATAAGATCACTATTATTTTATAAATACACAAAAAAAGTGCATGCGCGCACAAAGTTAGTGCATAGTGATGACAAACGGTTTACGCAGCGCTGACCGATCGAGTTGCAACACTTGGAACACCCTATTGCGGTCCAGCTGGCATAGTCTTTGCTCTATCCAGCACAACTTGCGCGCCCACGGATGCCAGAGAAGGGGTTTATACGTGTCAACACACGATATCAACGATCAGTATGTTCGCTTCATCAACGTAAAGAAGAGCTACGACCAGAGATCACTGGTCGTAAAGGATTTCAGCCTCGATATACGCAAAGGGGAGTTTGTTACTCTACTCGGACCGTCGGGATCAGGAAAAACCACCTGTCTGATGATGCTCGCGGGCTTCGAGGATGTCACCAGCGGTACTATCCAGATCAACGGCAAGTCGGTACAGGATGTCGCGCCCTACCACCGCAATATCGGCATGGTGTTCCAGCACTACGCACTGTTCCCGCATATGACCATCTCGGAAAACCTCGCCTACCCGCTCAAGGTGCGAAAGCTACCGGCGCGTGACGTAAAGCAGAAGGTGAAGGATGCGCTGGCACTGGTCGAACTCGATGCCTTCGGCGGACGCTACCCGGGCCAGTTGTCCGGCGGACAGAAGCAACGTGTCGCTCTGGCCCGCTCTCTGATCTTCGAGCCCAGTATCGTATTGATGGACGAGCCGCTCGGCGCGCTGGACAAGAACCTGCGCGAACATATGCAGTACGAGATCAAACGCCTGCACGAGCAACTGGGCTTCACCGCGATCTACGTCACCCATGATCAGACCGAAGCGCTGACCATGTCCGACCGCATCGCCGTATTCAACGATGGCGTGGTGCAGCAGTGTGCTCCGCCCTCTGCCCTGTATGAAACACCGGCCAACTCCTTCGTCGCCGACTTTATCGGTGAGAACAACCATATCAACGGCAAAGTCGAATCAAACGACGGCAAGATTGCCGAGATCAGCCTCTCGCGCGGTGACCGCGTGCGGGCGCTGGATATCAACTGCCCCCCGGTTGGCGAACCCTGCATTCTCTCTGTTCGCCCGGAAAACCTGTTTATCGCCGGCAATGGCCGTGAATACGACAACGTCATCTCCGCCGAATTCATTACCCGACTCTACGTCGGCGACTCTATCCGCTACTTCTTCAAGATGAGCGATGGCGCCGAACTGATGGTCAAGGTCCTGAACGACCAGGACGCACCGGTGATCGAGGCCGGCTCTCAAACCCGCCTGACCTGGGCGACCGAGCGCGGTCTCGCACTCGACAAGCCAGCTGAAAAAAATCCTGTCAAGGCCGCATGAAGCGCGCCTTGAGGGCAAAGTGGACCAACGACTCAATGTCTGGAAGAGGTGATCTAATGAAGAAGAAACTGTTAAGCCTGGCGGCCGCCGTATCTGTCGGTATGGTTGCAAACCTGGCCGGTGCAGCCGAGTTGACTGCCGTATCCTTCGGTGGTGCCTACGGTGCAGCACAGCAGAAACACATGATCGACCCGTACATGGAGAAAACAGGCAACAAGGTTCTGTTCGAGAACTACTCCGGTGGTGTCGCCGAGCTGAAGGCCCAGGTGGAGAGCGGCAACGTGCTGTGGGACGTTGTCGATATGGAAGTTATCGACCTTGAACGCGCCTGCTCTGAAGGCCTGCTGGAAGTGTTCCCGCAGGATCAACTGCCCCCGGGCGACGACGGTACGCCTGCTGCCGAAGACTTCAGCAAGGAAGCCCTCGCCAACGAATGCGGCGTCGGCAACATCGTCTGGACCGTGCTGTATGCGTACAACCATGACACCATCCAGGGTGGCGAGCCGAAGAGCATGATTGATTTCTTCGACACCAAGACCTTCCCAGGCAAACGCGCGCTGCGCAAACGTCCGCAGGTGAACCTGGAGTGGGCACTGCTGGCGGACGGCGTACCCAAGGACCAGATCTACGACATGCTGGAAACCGAAGAGGGCCAGGCTCGCGCCTTCGCCAAGCTCGACACCATCAAGGACGACATCGTCTGGTTCGATAGCTGGTCTCAGGCGCCGCAGCTGCTCAACGACGGCGGCGCGGTGATGGTTCAGTCCGCCAACGGCCGCTTCTTCGCAGCCATCACCCAGGAGAACAAGCCGTTCGAAATGGTCTGGGACGGTCACGTCTTCGACCTCGACGTCTGGGCTGTGGTCAAGGGCGCCAAGAACAAGGAGACAGCGATCGACTTCGTCAAGTTCGCCACCGGCTCCAAACCGCTGTCCGGTATGCCTGAAGTTGCCTATGCGCCAACCCGCAAGTCATCTGCCGCCTACATCGATGCATCTGTACTGCCGAAACTGCCGTCTGCTCACCTGGACGAAGGCCTGAAAGCCTCCTCCCTGTTCTGGGCTGACTACGGCGAGTCTCTCAGCGAGAAGTTCAACGAGTGGCTGCTGAAGTAAGTTTTTAACATTCACGCGCACTACCCCGGCGCCACGTCCCCCCCGGTCGTGGCGCCGGCCTGACAGGGTTCTATTGCATGTCCAACCCAGAGCTGACACCCGACGAGATCAAGCAGGCCGACCACAACCGCCGCCGCAGCAAACTGCTGGCGACCCTTTTTGTCATACCCCTGCTGCTGTTTATCTTCGTCACCTTCGTAGCCCCGATCGGGACGATGCTGTACCGCAGCTTTTACCATCCGACCGTATACGAGCTGATTCCCAACACTCTTGATGCGCTGGACGACTGGTCCGAGGATGGCGGCGAACTGCCACCGAACCCCACCCTGAACACCTTTGCCGTCGAGTTGAAGTCGCTATTCGAAGAGCGTCTCTCCGGCAAACTGGCCGAAGAGATAAACCGTGCGCTCCCCGGTTCTTCAAGCCTGATCAAGTCCACCGCCCGCCAGGTAAGCCGTGCCGATACAGCCGAGCTGGAAATCAGCGGTGCCGCTCTACTGTTCGACACCAACAGCAAATGGCAGCAAATCGAGCTTTGGCAGGCGATCAAGAAAGCAGGCTCGGTGTTTACCGCCGACTACTACCTGACCGCCCTGGACCTGGAGCGGGATCCCTCCGGCGAGATAGTCCAACGCGGCACCCAGATCTATCTGGATCTGTATTGGAAGAGCCTGAAGATCGCCTTCTACATCACCCTGCTGACGGCGCTGATCGGCTTCCCACTGGCCTGGTACCTGGCTAACGCGCCAACCAGGGTCGCCAACACGCTAATGATCTTCGTACTGCTGCCGTTCTGGACTTCACTACTGGTACGTACCACCTCCTGGATCGCGCTGCTGCAGACCAACGGTGTGGTCAACTCGACCTTGCAATCACTGCATATCATCTCCGAACCACTGGAGATGATGTATACCCAGTTCGCTACCGTCATCGCGATGACCCATATTCTGTTGCCATTCATGATCCTGCCGCTGTATAGCGTAATGAAGGGGATCGACCCGAGCTACTTCCGCGCTGCGCTGTCGCTGGGCGCCAAGCCGATACCGGCCTTCATCCGCATCTACCTGCCGATGACGGTACCGGGTTTCAGCGCCGGGGCTTTGCTGGTATTCATCATCTCCATCGGCTACTACATCACCCCGGCACTGGTCGGTGGTACCGAGGGACAGATGATATCCAACCTCATCGCATTCCATATGCAGTCGTCCAACAACTGGGAGTTGGCAGCCGCGCTCGGTTCGTTACTGCTGTTGTTGATCACCCTGCTCTACTGGCTGTATGACCGCCTGGTCGGCATCAGCAACCTGAAGCTGGGCTAAGAGGATCTTTCGGATGGTTCAATTTCCACGCTACTTTACAATCTGGCAGAAGCTCGGCCTCTCCGGCGTCAAGCTGACCGCCTGGCTGGTGTTGCTGTTCCTGATGGCGCCGATTCTGGTGATCATCCCGCTGTCGTTCAATGCTGAGCCCTACTTCACCTTCACCGAAGGGATGCTCGCATTCGAACCTGAGGCATACTCGCTGAAGTGGTACCAGGAGATCCTGGCCGACGATAAATGGCTGCTGGCGATCAAGAACAGCTTCTATATCGGCATCATGGCCACCATCATCGCCACGGTACTGGGCACCACGGCAGCGATCGGCCTGACCCGCGCGGACATGCCGTTCCAGCGCATGATCATGGCTCTGCTGCTGTCGCCGATGATCGTACCGGTGATCATCACCGCTGCGGGTATGTTCTTCTTCTACTCCCAGCTCGATATCGCCGGCAGCTACATCGGCGTGATCCTGGCACACGCCGCACTGGGTACCCCGTTCGTGGTGATCACGGTGAATGCAGCGCTGGCGGGGTTCGACTATTCACTGGTGCGCGCATCACTGGGCATGGGAGCCAAGCCGGTGTACACCTTCTTCAAGGTGATCATGCCGCTGATCCGCCCTGGTGTTATCTCCGGCGCCCTGTTCGCCTTCGTCACCTCCTTCGACGAGGTTATCGTGGTACTGTTCCTGGCCGGTCCCGAACAGCGCACCATTCCGCGCCAGATGTTCTCCGGCCTGCGCGAGGAGATAAACCCAACCATCCTCGCCGTCGCCACGTTACTGGTTATCCTGTCCGGCTTGCTGCTGTTCACCATGGAATACCTGCGTGCACGCAGCGAGAAGATGCGTTCGGCTACCGTCTGACCCCTCAGCCCCGGACAGGTCTTGGCCTGTCCGGCGCTCTCCTGTCTCCTGCCCCACCCCGATCAACCAACTCACCACTAACGCCAACAGCGCGACTGATGCCACATCAGGCATCCATCTGCGTTACTTCCACCATCAGCGACAATGTCAACGATGGCAGGCCGCCAGAAAGCAATATATCGCTGCACTACCGGGCATCGGCAACAGCACCGACTACCACCACTACAGCTACCGGGACACCAGCCGTCAACCCACTACGCACCATGAGTGGTGCCCATAAAAAAGGCCTCGGACATTGATGTCCGAGGCCTTTCCGGTGCCAGAAAATACTGTCCGTCAGTTGGAAGAGCGGATAAAGCACGCCTCCTCGTCCCCGTCGAAAACGACCGACTGGTCATGCAGTTCCGCCTCAACCTTGCTCCTAACCAGTGCGGCTCGGACTGTCGTTCCCCGTTGCATAATCACCTCGCTTGAACTCTCTCGTACATTCATCGTCGATGCCTGCGCACCGGCCGACGATCACTCGGACGATGCGATCAGGCTGGCGTTACCGCCGGCTGCCGTGGTATCGACACAGAGATGGCGCTCGATCACATAACGCTCCGGCAGCAAGTACTCAGTGATCAGCGGCAGCAACGCGCCATCGCGCTCGGCCAGTGCCTGGCGGTATTCGCGCAGCAGCTCCACATCGGCGCAGCTGACCACCGCCTCGAAACCGTCGACGCCGGTCAGCGCCTGCGGCTGCAGCAGACCGTCAAGCCCGACCACCGGAAGCCCCGCTTCGGCCGCCTGGGCAACGCCAACCTCGGCCCCCGGCGCAACCACCACCACCTTGTTGCCCTGCGACAGTGCCACTGCCGCCTGCGCCAAGGCTGTTTCCTTGTTCGGCCCCAGGCAGAGCACGACGCCACGTGCGCAGTTGGAGAGCCGGTTCAGCTCACCGGTCGGCCCCGGCAGCAGCTCCGGCTCGGCATCCAACGGCGCCGGTGCATCTGCAAAGAACGGACGCATCGCCAGGCTCCGCGCCTGCGGCGCCTTGACCTCGAAACCGCCCAATTTGGCGATCGCGGCACTGAGGCTCTCTGCCCCTACACTGCGGCTCGACGGGTCGGCCCCGATCTGCTCGCTGTCCGCTCGCTTGAAGCGGCGTACGTAGTGTGGACCACCCGCCTTCGGGCCGGTTCCCGACAATCCTTCACCGCCGAACGGCTGTGAACCGACGATGGCACCGATCTGGTTACGGTTGACATAGGTGTTGCCCACCTTGATCCGGCTGACAATCCGCTTGACGCGAGAGTCGACACGGGTGTGCAGACCGAAGGTCAGGCCAAAGCCCTTGGCGTTGATCGCATCGACCACCCGGTCAATCTCGTCCGCCTCGAAGGTCGCCACGTGCAACACCGGGCCGAAGATCTCCTCCTCCAGCTCCTCAATCCCCTCCAGGCGGATCACCGTCGGCGCCACGAACAGCCCCTTCTCCGGCTTGGCCAGGGTCTTCAGTACCCGCCCCTTGGCCGCGAACTTTTCGCAGTGCGCCTCGATACCCGCCTTCGCGGCCGCATCGATCACTGGACCAACGTCGGTGGAGAGCAGCCAGGGGTTGCCGATTCTCAGTTCATCCATAGCACCGAACAGCATCTCCAACAGATGATCGGCGATATCCTTCTGCACGTAGAGCATGCGCAGGGCTGAGCAACGCTGACCGGCGCTCTGGAACGACGAGGCCAGTACGTCACGCACCACCTGCTCCGGCAGCGCAGTGGAGTCGACGATCATCGCGTTGAGACCACCGGTTTCCGCCACCAGCGGGGCGTCCGGTGCCATGTTCTGCGCCATGACGCCGTTGATCCGCTGCGCGGTGGCGGTGGAGCCGGTGAAGCAGACCCCGGCGATACGCGGATCGGAGGTCAGCGCGGTACCGACGGTGGCACCGCTACCCGGCAACAGTTGAATCGCCTCTTTCGGGATACCCGCTTCGTGCATCAGTTCGACGGCACGGGTGGCAAGCAGTGCGGTCTGTCCCGCCGGCTTCGCCAGCACCGCGTTACCTGCGGCAAGGCCGGCCAGTACCTGACCGGTAAAGATCGCCAGCGGGAAGTTCCACGGCGAGATACAGGAGATCACGCCACGCGCCTCGCCTGCTTCGCGGTTACGGATACCTTCGTTGGCATAGAAACGCGCGAAGTCGACCGCCTCGCGAATCTCGGCAACACCGTCCAGCAACGTCTTGCCCGCCTCACGGGTCGCCAGTGCGAACAGCTCATGGGTGTGCGCTTCATACAGATCGCCGACACGGGCGATACACTTGGCGCGCTCCTGAGCGGACATGGCCGACCAGATTGCAAAACCCTTCTGCGAAGCGGCGATCGCGGCTTCGATATCTTCGGCGGAGGCCTGGGTCACCTGACCGACCAGATCATCCGGGTCGGCCGGATTGCGCACCTCGGTCACTTGGGCACCGACAACCGCCGACGCCAGCACAGGGCCACCCGTCCATTGATGTTCGCGGAATTGACTGCGCGCCTGCTCGATCACCTCCACCTGTACCGGATCGGTAATATCCCAACCCTTGGAGTTCTGGCGGCCCTTGCCGAACAGATAGGACGGACGCACGATCGCTTTGCTGGAGATCTCACGACCCAGCTCCTGTACCTGACTGATCGGGTCGCGGGCGATCATCTCCGGCGTGATCCGGGTATCGACGATCTGGTTGACGAAGGAGCTGTTGGCACCGTTTTCCAGCAGACGACGTACTAGATAGGCCAGCAGATCCTGATGCGCACCGACCGGCGCGTAGATACGGCAGCGGGTCTTGCCGCCGCTCATCACCGCCTCGTGCAGCGATTCACCCATGCCGTGCAGACGCTGAAACTCGAAGCAGTCGCGCCCTTGGGCCAGCTCCAGAATTGCGGAAACGGAGTGAGCGTTATGGGTGGCGAACTGCGGATAGATACGATCGGTCATCCCCAGCAGTTTCTTGGCGCAGGCCATGTAGGAGACATCGCTGCACGCCTTGCGGGTAAAGACCGGAAAATTCTCAAGACCCATCACCTGGGCACGCTTGATCTCGGCATCCCAGTAAGCGCCCTTGACCAGACGCACCATGATACGACGGTCCAGCTTGGTGGCCAGGGCGTAGAGCCAGTCCAGCACGTGAGCGGCACGCTTGCCGAACGCCTGCACGACGATACCGAAACCGTCCCAACCGGCCAGTTCCGGATCGGACAGCACCGCTTCGATCACATCCAGCGACAGGTCGAGGCGATCCGCCTCCTCGGCATCGATGTTGAAGCCCATGTTGGCCGCCTTGGCCTGCTTGGCCAAGCTGAGGGTGCGCGGCACCAGCTCGTTCATGACGCGCTCGCGCTGACCGAACTCGTAGCGCGGATGCAGCGCCGACAGTTTGACCGAGATACCGGGATTGCTGCGGATGTCGGCGTGGGTGCAGCCCTGCTTCAACTCGCCGATGGCGTTGGCATAGTCGCGGTGATAGCGCAGCGCATCGCGGTCGGTACGCGCCGCTTCGCCGAGCATATCGTAGGAGTAGGTGTAGCCCTTGGATTGATACTTCTTCGCACGCTTGAGCGCCTCGTCGATGGTGCGGCCGAGAACGAACTGACGCCCCATCTCCTTCATCGCCTGATGGGCGACGGTACGCACCATCGGATCACCCATGCGCTTGACCAGCGTACGCAGGGTCTCGACCAGGCTCTGTTGATCGGAGGGGCTGATCAGCTTGCCGGCGACCATCAGGCCCCAGGTGGTGGTGTTGATCAAAGATGAGTTGGACTTGCCGCGATGGTCGGCCCATTTACCCGAGGAGACCTTGTCCTCGATCAGCTCGTGGATGGTGATGTTGTCCGGCACGCGCAGCAGCGCCTCGGCCAGACACATCAGCGCGACACCCTCTTTGGTGCTCAGACCGTACTGGGCCAGGAACTTCTCCATCATCGTCGGCTTGGAGTTGTTGCGCACGTTGCGCACCAGCTCCGCGGCGCGTGTGGAGATCGCCTCGCGCACGGATCGAGACAGCTCGGCACCGGCTATCAGTTCGCTGATCACCTTGTATTCATCGGCGAGATAATAGTCGTGGATAGCTTGCCGGCATTCGTGAATGGTCGGTGTAACTGCTTGCGCCAGTGCCATATCGATATCCTCTTATTCGTGTTTAGCCTAGGCATTCTACACAAACAAATTTGGCCACTTTTACTTTAAGATAGACGCAAACGATAACTATAGACTTTTATTTTAGGCAAAAAATAAACACTTTGCCTGCATTGTCCAGGCAAAAAGACGATTTGACTATAACGAACCAGCAACACCGCGCCGATTCTGATGGCGCCGATCCTGCCCAGCCGGAGCGGGACCGGCGAAAAAGCGATCAGCCGTTTCCTATAGCCAGCTCCTTCAGCACACCATGAGCAACCGAAAACACCGCGCAATCGATCTCCTTGCTGCCCTGCATGTCGGTCAGCATCTGCTTCCAGCGCTCGAGTATCAGACGCTTCTCATCCCACCAGCGCGCCACCAGCGACACAGCCCCCGCGCCTGACGCACGCTCCCCGGCCAGCTCGAACACACCGGCGGTCAGATAGCGCAGCTGGGTGTCCAACTCGTTGCGAAAGTTGATTGCAGCCATCAGCTGCCAGTGGTTACCCGGTCGGTAGGCTCGTATCTGTTTATCCAGCCAGACCAGGTTCAACTCCTCGCCCAACGTGAAGTAGACCGCCGCGACCTGCTCCAGATCCTGCTCCAGCTGCAGCGCGATCTCGATGATATCCATCAGCCAGTAGCGGCTCTCCGCCGAGGCGCAGTACAGTGCCAACGGCTCCGGCACGCCCTGCCGCAGGTAGTATTCATAGCGCTGATTCCAGCGATCCTCGGGGATCACTCTTTTCAGATGCTCGGCCGATGCGGTCACCGCGCTCAGCGAGCCACGATAACGTGCAATGTTGGCGGACGGGTCCAACTCGGCGCGGCGGTGTTGCAACAACCAGTAGCTGCCGCGTGAGATCAGCCCGACCATATCCTTCAGCAGCTCCACCTGCACCCCAGTGGCGACCCGACCGTCCAGCGCCTCCACCGACCGCCAGTAGCGGTCCACGTCATACACGTCCTTGACGATCAGGTAGGTCGCTGCCACCTCGGCGTAGCCGGTACCGGTGGCACGCTTCATCTTGCTGACGTAGGTGATCCCCATGCGGTTGACCAGATCGTTGGCGATCTGGGTGGCGGTAATCTGTGCCCTCAGCCGGTGGCTCTCCGCTTCATCGGCAAAACGGGTCAGCAACGAGGCGGGGAAGGCTCCGTGAAACGCGGGGGCGAAGCGCAGGTCGTCGGCGATCCAGGTATCGACCAGTGCCTGTTTCAGTTCGATCTTGGCGTAGGAGATCAGCACCGACAGCTCCGGTCGCGTCAGTCCCCGCTTTTTTGCCTGCCGTTGCCGCAGTTCGTCGTCGTCGGGCAGGTATTCCAGCTGCCGATCGAGCCTTCCGTCCGCTTCGAGCCTGCGGATGAAGCGGGCGTAGTCGTCCAGTCCCGCCGCACCGTCGGTGCCGGCAATACTCAACGCCAGCGCCTGGCGGTAGTTGTTGCCGAGTACCAGTTGCGCCACTTCGTCGGTCATCTCCCGCAGCAACCGGTTCCGTTGTTCGAGCGTCAACCGCCCCTGCTCGACCAGTTCGTTGAGCAGGATCTTGATGTTGACCTCATGGTCGGAGCAGTCGACGCCGCCGGCGTTGTCGATGAAGTCGGTATTGGCCGCACCGCCGGCCAGGGCGAACTCGATGCGTCCGCGCTGGGTAAAGCCCAGGTTACCCCCTTCCCCCAACACCTTGCAGCGCAACTGATCACCATTGACGCGCAGCGCGTCGTTGGCCTTGTCACCGACCTCTTCGTGGCTCTCCTGGCGCGCTTTGACGTAGGTACCGATACCGCCGTTCCAGAGCAGATCCACCGGCGCGCGCAGCAGTGCGCTGATCAGGTCGTTCGGCGCCAGACGCTCAGCATCGATCGCCAACACACGCCGCATCTGCGGCGAGACTGGTATCCACTTGGCCGAACGCGGGAACACGCCGCCCCCTTCGCTGATCAGCCCCACATCGTAGTCGGCCCAGGAGGAGCGCGACAGTTCGAACAGGCGCTTGCGCTCGCGGAAGGAGGCCGCCGCATCGGGCTGCGGATCGATGAAGATATGCTGGTGGTTGAATGCGCCGACCAGGCGGATCTGATCCGACGACAACATGCCGTTGCCGAACACGTCGCCAGCCATGTCGCCTATCCCCACTACCGTGAACGGCTGGGTCTGGGTATCGATGCCCAACTCCCGGAAGTGGCGCTTGACCGACTCCCAGGCGCCGCGTGCGGTGATCCCCATCTTCTTGTGATCGTACCCCTCGCTGCCGCCGGAGGCGAAGGCATCGCCGAGCCAGAAACCGTACTCTTCGGCGATTTCGTTGGCGATATCGGAGAAGGTCGCCGTGCCCTTGTCGGCCGCCACCACCAGATAGGGATCATCGGCATCGTGGCGCACCACCTCGCGCGGCTGCACCACTCCCCCCCCTTTCAGGTTGTCGGTGATATCCAGCAGGCCGCGAATAAAGGTGCGATAGCAGGCGATCCCCTCCGCCAGTTGCGCCTCGCGATCGCCGCCCCGCGGCGGCTGCTTGACGATGAAACAGCCCTTGGCGCCCACCGGCACGATCACCGAGTTCTTCACCTGCTGCGCCTTCACCAGCCCCAGCACTTCGGTGCGGTAGTCCTCGATGCGGTCGGACCAGCGCAGGCCGCCACGCGCGATCGGCCCGGCACGCAGATGCACCCCCTCTATGCGCGGCGAATAGACGAACACCTCGAAACGGGGCCGGGGTTGCGGAATATCGGGGATCCCGGAAGGATCCAGCTTGAAGGAGAAGTAGGCTTTCGGCTCGCCCGCCTCGTCGTACTGGTAGTAGTTGGTGCGCAGGGTGGCACAGATCAGTACGAAAAAGCGGCGCAGGATACGGTCATCATCCAGGGATTCGACGCTCTCAAGTGCACCGAGAATACGCTGTTCAAGCCGTGCGACGCTCTCCGCCCTGACCTCATCGGCAACCGTTCCGGGCTCGAACCGGGTTCGGAAACAGGCAACCAGATCGCGGGTGATATCCAGATGACGGCAGAGTGTGCCGGCAATGAACGGCTGACTGAAACCGAAGCGCAGCTGTTTGATGTAGCGCGCATAGGCACGCAGCAGCGCCGCCTCGCGCCACTCGAGTCCGGCACCGACGATCAGTTCGTTGAACGGATCGTTCTCCGCATGGCCGCTCCAGATCTGCTCGAACGCCTGCTGCAGCAGCACCTTGGTCGGCTCGGCCAGTTCATCGTTCGAGCCATAACAGCTCACCGTGAAGTCGCTGATTGAGAAACTCTCGCCATCGCTGCGCCGAATCGTATAGGGGTGCTCACCCAACACGCGCATGCCCAGGTTTTCCAGAATCGGAATCACATCCGACAGTACCACCGGGCTGCCTGCACTGTAGAGCTTGAACCTTGTTTCGCGCTCGGATGCGGTAACCGAGGGGTAGAAGCTCATCGGCACATCGCCCGGTCGCTGCAGAGACTGAAGCCTGAGGATGTCGCTCACGCCATGCGCAGGCGAGAAGCGCTCCCGGTAGGCGGTCGGGAAGGCACCCTTGAACAGCCGGGCAAGCCGTGCGCCCTCTTCATCACCGCAATCGGCGATCAGCTGCTCGTACAGATCTTCGTCCCATGAGCGAGCCCGCCCCTCTGTCCGGTGCTGCATGCCGCGCCAGCAGAACAACACACCGGCGCAGAGCTCTTTCACGCTCGAGCCCGAGCGTGCTTCGGGCGGTGACTGGGAATACAACTGGTGGGCAAAGGCTATCGCAGACTCTGCATCGGCTTCATCGAGCTGTTCCCGAATAGCCTGCGCAAGCTGCTCGAACAGGGTTGGGTTGAGCGGCGGACTGGTGATGGTCATGTGGATTCCCGATATTATGGTTAGCGTCACCGGAACATTCGATCAGTATAACGCTCCACTTGTAGTCGAATTCACCATATACTCGACAAGCAAGGTTATTTGGCCTTTATTGATACAGATCACAAGTACAAAAACAGCCTATTTGTGGACCATATGGACGATCTGGACAGATTCGATCACGCGATCATCGACGAACTGCAGCAAAACGCTCGCATCACCGTAACGGAGCTTGCCTCCCGTGTCGGACTGTCGAAAACTCCCTGTCAGGTGCGGATGCGACGCCTTGAGGAGCAGGGCTACATCAAGGGCTACACCGCACTGGTCGATCACAGAAAGATGGGGCTGAACCATATCGCCTTTGCCCAGGTCACCCTCAACGACACCAGCAGCAAGGCACTGGCCGCTTTCAACGCCGCCGTGCGCGGGATCCCGGCGGTGGAGCAGTGCCACATGATCGCCGGCAACTTCGATTACCTGCTCAAGGTCAGAACCCGCAATATGGAGGAGTACCGCACCGTGCTCGGTGAGCAGATCTCCGCCCTGCCCCACGTATTGCAGACCAGCACCTTCGTGGTAATGGAGAATGTCAGGGATACCGGGATTTGAGCCGGTCCGCTCCGATCAGCCAGAACACTGTCAGCGTCAGCAGGACCAGACTGAGACCTAGCATCAGATCCAGCTGAGTGGCGCCGCTGTGTAGGGACAAGCCCAGCGACACCAGCGGCGTCAGGTAGCAGTAGGCGGCGACGCTGCTCGGCATCAGCACCTGCATCGCATGCTGCAGGATCCAGAAGGTGATAAAACTGGCAAACAGCGCCAGCAGCCCCAGCACCGCCAGATCGCGACCGCTTAACAGCTTCCAGAACACCCGCCCTGCCTCGGGCTCACGCAGAGCCGCCAGCGTCATCAGGCAGGCGCCGATCAGCAGGCTCCAGAAGGTGGCCTGTAGCGGGTTTTCCGGCAGCCACTCCCTTACCACCAGAAAACGCGAGGATACGGAGTAGGCGGCGGAGCAGGCACAGCCAAACAGAAACAGCCACTCCCCGGGACCGAAGCCGCTGAATCCGCCTTCACGGCCATGCAGGGTCAGCCCCAGTGCACCGAGCGCGCCCAACAGCAACACGGCCAGACGACCTATGCCGGTGCGCTCGATCCCCACCAGTGCCGCCAACAGCCAGGCGATCGCCGGCAGGGTCACGAACAACGCCGCCACCGACAGCGCTGAGGTCAGATTAAGCGCCACAAACTGAGAACCGAAGAAAGCCGCCAGAAAGGCCCCCAGCAGGGTGTAGCCACCCCAGGCGCGCCAGGTTCTCGGCAGCCAGCCCCGGCGACGCACCACCCAGGGCAGCATCAGTGCCGCGGCGATAAAGAAACGCACCACGGTCAGCCATAGCGGTGACAGCGCCGCATCGAAGGTGGCCGCCAGCGGGAAGGAGGTTCCCACCAGCAGTGCCCAGAGCAGCATCAACAGGTGCGCGCCCAGGGTCGTTTTCAGCATGTTGTCCATTCTTGATTGTCTCCCGATCGAATCGCACGCTGCTGCGTCGTGGTCGGCGCTCGCGAGCGGATAAGGACAGCATGCCGCTATCAAGGGCGGGGGAGCGTTTAAAGATTAAAAGGCGCGTTCGGATTTTTCGATCCTGGCCGGAGCCTACCGGCGATAGTCTGACCGGGTTCAGTTATTCACAGGAGTACGACCATGTCCGAACTGCTCTATATCAAGACCAGCGCCAATGGCGAGCGCAGCCGTTCATCCCAGCTGTGCGAGCACTTTATCCGCCAGCGCCTGCAGGCAACCCCCGAGACGCAGGTGATCCAGCGTGACCTGGTCAGCGAGCCCCTACCTCACCTCGGGCCCGAACAGTGGGACGCCCTGCGCCTGCCGCCTTCGCAGCTCAGCGCTGCGCAGCTGGCCTATCGACGCTGCTCGGACCGACTGATCGCCGAGTTCGACCGGGCCGACACGGTGGTGATCGCGCTACCGCTGTACAACGCCGGTATTCCGTCGCAGCTGAAAGCCTACTTCGACCTGCTGGCCCGGGCCGGCATCAGTTTTGAATTTACCGAACAGGGACCGCGCGGATTGCTGCGCGACAAGGATCTGCATCTGATCGCGACCCGCGGTGGCAGCCTCGCCCCGGCGGACGATCACCAGATCCCCGCGGTCAAACAGCTGCTGGGACTGCTCGGCATCACCCGGATCCACAGTCTGATTGCCGACGGCCTGGACCTGTCGCCGGATAGCCGGGAGGTCAGCCTGACGAACGCCTATGAACGTCTTGCGGCGCTGGCCTGATCCCACTCAGCCGGCACGGCCGATCCGCTCATCCTTGTCGCAGATCCGCAGCAGCTGCTGACGCAGCCAGCGCCTGCGCGGACTGTCGTTGCCCGGCGCCCAGACCATATCGAAGGTGAAGTTCGGGCACCCCAGGGGTGGCTGGTTGACCTGCACCCCGGGCGGGATTCGCAGGGCCGAGACCAGGCTGGACGGCAACATCAACATGCAGGGCAGCTCCTCGAGCATATTGAGGCAGGCCTGGTAGGTGCTGGCCCAGGCCACCATGGTGCGCCGTCGGCCCAGCTGCTCCAGCCAGGTATCGACCATGTTGCGCGGCGACTGCCAGGGCGAGGGGTAGACATGCAGCGCGTCGCAATACTCGTCCAGCGTCACCTGCCGCGGGCGATTGCCCCGCGCCACACAGACGAAACGATCCTCGAACAGCGATTGCCGCTCCAGCTCCGGATGCAGCTGAAAATAGGCGCCGGGGCCCGGCACACAGAGCAGATCCAGCTTGCCGGCCAGCAGCTCCTCGGTCGGCAGTTTCTCACTCAGCTTGCGCATATGCAGGATGCGCCGGGGCGAGCAGCTCAGCGCCTGCGCCATCAGTTTGGGCAACAGCAGCAGCTCGAACGCTTCCGGCACGCACAGCTCCAGCGGCAGCTCACGATCGTCCGGCTCACCGAAGCCCTCGGCCGAGCGGTTGATCGCCTCCAGCGCGCTGCGCAGATAGGGCTCGATATGGAAGGCTCGCCCAGTCGGCAGCAGGCCACTGCTGTCACGGATGAACAGCTCATCGCCAAGACTTTCACGCAGCCGCTTCAACGAATAGCTCACCGTCGGCGGACTGATACTCAGCTCATCGGCGGTTTTACGCGCGTTGCGGGTCGCGAACAGCGACAGGAAAATGGCGATATCCTGAACGTCCAGTTTGCGCAGTTGGTTTTTGCTGAGCATCGCACCTCCCTGAATTCGCGACTTAGGTTACTCTACCTAGCCAGGGATACAGAATAACAGGATCGTCGTGAACCGGGAGGGAGATTCAGATGCAGATCATCAACGCACGCCTGCGTCAGCAGGCGTCGCTGTTCACCGTGGAGATCGACAACGGCGCTTTCAGCGCCATTCACGAACAGCAGACCGAACTTGAGACGAAGGGAGAGCAGATCGATGCCGACGGCAAACTGCTCTGTGCGCCGTTCGTCGAGCCACATATCCATCTGGACGCGGCATTGACCGCCGGTGAGCCGAACTGGAACCAGAGCGGCACCCTGTTCGAGGGGATCGAACGCTGGGGCGAGCGCAAACCGCTGCTGAACGAGACCGACATCCGCCGCCGGGTACTGCAGACCATCGGGCTGCTGGTACAGAACGGAGTGCAGCACATCCGCACCCACGCCGATATCTCCGACCCGAGCCTGGTCGGCCTGAAAACCCTGTGTGATGTACGCGACGAGCTGAAACAGAAAATCGAGATCCAGGTGGTCGCCTTCCCCCAGGATGGTCTGCTCTCCTTCCCCAACGGCCTGGCGCTGATGGAGCAGTCACTGGAGTACGGTGCCGATGCGGTCGGCGGCATCCCGCACTTCGAGTACACTCGCGAACTGGGCGAGCGCTCGATGAAAACGGTGATCGAACTGGCACTGAAATACGACCGCCTGATCGATGTGCACTGTGACGAGATCGACGATCCCAACTCCCGCTTCCTCGAGGTACTGGCCTGCGAGGCGCTGCTCCACGACCTCGGCCCCCGCCGACAACGCCTACTGCTCCAAACTGTTCCGCCTGTTGAAAAACGCCGGTATCAATTTCATCTCCTGCCCTACCGAGAGCATCCACCTGCAGGGACGGTTCGACACCTATCCCAAGCGGCGCGGGCTGACCCGGGTCAAGGAGCTGAATGAGGCGGGCATCAACGTCTGCTTCGGCGAGGACTCGATCTTCGACCCCTGGTATTCGCTGGGTAACGGCAAGCTGCTGCGCACGCTGGATTTCGGCCTGCATATCTGCCAGATGATGGGCTATCAGGATTTCAGCCAGGCGCTGGATCTGATCACCGACAACAGCGCCCGCACACTGAATATCCACAACCATTACGGTATCGAGGTCGGCAAGCCGGGCAGTTTTATCCTGCTCGACGGCGAAGATGACTACAGCGTACTGCGCAACCAGGGCGAGGTGCTGCTGTCGGTGCGCCGGGGCGAAGTGATCATGCGTCGGGAACCGACGCGGGTGACCACCCCGAACTGGATCGACAGTGAACGCATAAACCGCTAAAGCGCAGCGGCACCGCCGATTACCCGCATCTGGCTCTCCTCCCGATCGTGCCGGGCAAAGAGGTCGGCATAGCGCAGGGTCGCATTGGCGTGCTCGCGCATGATCGCCTCGGCACGGGCGCCCTGGCGGCGATCGATGGCGTCGAACACGGCGTGGTGTTGCATATGGGCAAAGTTGAAGCGGCGGTACTCCTGCTTCAGGTTGTTGCGATCGATCGCCAGCGAGCTGACCGAGGCGAACGGCAGGTGTTCGTTGCGCTGCATCGCCGAGCCGATCGCCGGATTGCAGCTCGCCTCGATGATCAGGGCATGAAAGCGACGGTTGAGGTCATGGTAGGCTTCCAGATCCTCTTCGGTGACATAGCCCTTGTCGAACAGCAGGTCGCCCCAGGCCAGACACTCGAGCAGGCCATTGCGCTGGTCGACACTGAGCCCCAGCTCAGCGGCCTGGCGCGCCGCCAACCCCTCGAGCACCCCGCGCACCTCGATGGCGCCGGCCACTTCATCCGGCGTCACCTCACGTACCCGGTAGCCGCGCCCCTCGAGCTTGATCAGCATCCCCTCCTGCTCCAGGGCGCGGAAAGCGATACGTATCGGGGTACGGGATACGCCAAGACGCTCGGCGGTGGGGATCTCGGCGATGCGCTCCCCGGCCTCCAGTTCACCGGAAACAATCATCTGTCTGAGTGTACTCAACACCCGCTGACCTGCCTTGCTCATACCTGCTCGTACCTCATGAACCCGTAATACTGGATCCAGCTTACCATATTGGATCCAATATTCCGCTTGCCTTAACGAACAAACCAGCTAGATAGAAAGGCATAAGGCAATGTAACGCACAGACAGCAATCCATTACAAAACAGTAACTAATCGATTAAAAGCAGGCATTGCATAGAAAATTACAATAGTTATTCACAATGACAATACAAATTTTCAATGGATCCATTCTGGCCTTTTTAGCGCTCTCTGAGGCAATATAGCCCTCATATTGGATCCATAACAAAAACAATCCCGTTCATAGGAGCCCTGTCATGTTCCCGAAAAACTGCTGGTATGTCGCCTGCACCCCCGACGAGTTTGCCGACAAGCCCTTGGGCCGCCAGATCTGCGGCGAGCGCATCGCCTTCTACCGCGACAACGAAGGCAAGGTCGCGGCAGTGGAGGATTTCTGCCCCCATCGCGGTGCACCTCTGTCACTGGGCTATATCGAAGATGGCCAGCTGGTATGCGGTTACCATGGTCTGAAGATGGGACGCGACGGCAAAACCATTTCGATGCCAAAACAGCGTGTCGGCGGTTTCCCCTGCGTAAAAAGCTACCCGGTTGAAGAGCGTTACGGCTTCGTCTGGGTCTGGACCGGCGACGCCAGTCTGGCCAATGCCGACGATATCCCCCACCTTGAGTGGGCAGTCAGCAAGGATTGGGCTTATGGCGGCGGCCTGTACCACATCCAATGCGACTACAAACTGATGATCGACAACCTCATGGATCTGACTCATGAGACCTATGTCCACTCCACCAGCATCGGTCAGAAAGAGATCGACGAAATGCCGGTGAAGACCCGCGTTGTAGACGGTGAAGTGGTCACCAGCCGCATGATGGAGAATGTCATCGCGCCGCCGTTCTGGCAGAGCAACCTGCGCACCAAGGGACTGCCTGACGACCAGCCGGTGGATCGTTGGCAGGTCTGCCGCTTTTCACCGCCGAGCCACGTACTGATTGAGGTGGGTGTCGCCCTGGCCGGCCACGGTGGTCAGGACGCACCTGCCGACAAACGGGTCAACAGCATCGTGGTCGACTTCATTACCCCGGAAACCGAAACCAGCCACTGGTACTTCTGGGGCATGGCGCGCAACTTCCAGCCCGAGGTGCAGGCCCTGACCGACGCCATCCGCCAGGGCCAGGGCGGCATCTTCGCCGAGGATCTGGAGATGCTGGAGGAGCAGCAGAAGAACCTGCTCAAGTTCCCGGAGCGCGACCTGCTCAAGCTCGATATCGATGCCGGCGGCGTTCAAGCCCGGCGCATGATCGACAAGATGCTGCAACAGGAGCAACAGGGCCAGATCCCGCTGGAAAGCGTCAACGCCTGATCCGGCAAACACAGATAATAAAAAGGCGTTGCGGGCAGCTTGCCCAGGTTGCCCGCGCGCCTGCTATAAATATAAGACAGTTTTTAAGCCTGCAGCGCGGGCCAAGAGAGAGCATGCTGTGATCGATATTATCGTCGTACGTAAACACTACGAGACAGAGGATATCTGTCTGTTGGAGCTGGCACGCCCGGATGGCGCGTCACTGCCCGCTTTCAGCGCCGGCGCACACATCGACCTGCACCTGCCGGGCGGTTTGATACGCCAGTATTCGCTGTGCAACCATCCCAACGAAAGCCACCGCTACGAAATCGCGGTACTGCGTGACCCGGACTCACGCGGCGGCTCCATTGCCGTACACGACCAGGTCAATGAGGGCGACACGCTCAGCATCAGCGAGCCGCGCAACCTGTTCCCGCTGGAACACAGCGCCCGTCGTCACCTGTTGATCGGTGGCGGCATCGGTGTCACCCCGATCCTGTGCATGGCGGAACGCTTGAGCCACCAGGGTGCCGATTTCGAGATGCACTACTGCACCAAGAGCGCTGAGCAGACCGCGTTTCGTGAGCGGATTATCGGCTCCGGGTTCGCCGATCGGGTCCAGTTCCACCATAGCCGCGCCACCCCATCGACCCGGCTCGATGCCGCCGCGCTGTTGAGCGATCCGCAGCCCGATACCCACCTCTACGTCTGCGGCCCGAATCCGTTCATGGACCATATCCTCGACACGGCTCGCAGTTGCGGCTGGAGCGAAGCCCAGCTGCATCGCGAGTATTTTGCCGCCGACGAGGTCAGCCACGACGGCGACAGTGCGTTCGAGGTGCAGCTCGCCAGCTCAGGCGAGGTGATCGAGATACCGGTGGACCAGAGCGTGCTCGAGGTACTGCTGGAGCGGGATATCGACATCCCCTTCGCCTGTGAGAACGGTGTCTGCGGTACCTGTGTCACCCGTGTACTCGAGGGGGAGCCGGATCATCGCGACATGTTCCTGACCACGGAGGAGAAAGCCAGCAACGAGGAGTTCGCACCCTGTTGTTCTCGCGCCAAAAGCAAGCGTCTGGTACTTGATATATAACGCCTCTACGTACTTAATAAGTTAACCAATAAAAACAACGCAGGAAGGCACTATGAACTTGAAAAAGCTGGGTACGGCAATCGCCGCGTCAACCGTAATGATGATGGGAGCCACCACCTCGTCCCAGGCAGCCGATATCACCTTGCGCTTCGGCCACATCTGGCCGAGCGTTGCCGGTACGCATAAGAATATCTTTCAGCCCTGGGCCGATCAGGTGGAGAAAGAGTCGGGTGGTCGCATCAAGGTCGAAATCTACCCTTCTTCCACCCTGGCCAAGCCGCCGGCGCAGTATGACGCGGTAAAGAACCGTATCATGGATATGACCGCTACCGTACAAGGCTACTCCGCCAACCGTTTTCCGCTGACCCAGGTGATCGAACTGCCGGGGGTGGTCAAAACCGCGGTGCAGGGTTCATGCGTGGTACAGAGCCTGTATGACGAGGGCCTGCTCGCCGACGAGTATGCCGATACCCATCCACTGTTCCTGTTCACCCATGGCCAGGGTCACCTGCACACCACCGACAAGCTGGTAAAAACACCGGCAGACCTGGAGGGGATGCGTATCCGCCGTCCGACTATCGTGGTCGGCGACATGCTCAGCCATCTCGGTGCTCAACCGGTCGGTATGCCGGCTCCGGAAACCTACCAGGCAGCACAGCGCGGCGTAATCAACGGTGTCATGTTCCCCTGGGAGGGGCAACTCTCGTTCCGTCTGAATGAACTGACCCCCTACCATACCGAGGTCGGCGGTCTGTACTCACTGTCGTTCATCGTGACCATGAACAAGGATGTGTATAACTCACTGCCAGGAGACCTGCAGCAGGTGATTGACGATGCTTCGGGACAGGCCTGGGCCAAGATCGCCGGTGTTAACTTCGACGCGGCAGACGTCATAGGCCGCAAGCAGGCTGTCGATGCCGGTCAGGAGATCTATACTGTTGAAGGCGGGGCCAACAATCCGGCCTGGAAACCGGTACTCGATGAAACCACCGAGGCGGTGCTCACCGAACTCGAAGGCAAAGGGCTGCCGGCACGCAAAGTGTACGCACGCGCACTGGAACTCAGCGATAGCTGCCCGCTGGAATAAGAACCATCAGCTCACAGCCACCGCCTGCCCACGCAGGCGGTGCGCACTCCACCACACCAGAAGCATGGCGATGACGATCGCCGGTAGCATCAGCAGATTAAGCCTTTCCCAGCCGACCAGTGACTGCAGGTGCCCCGACAGCAAGGCGCCCAGGGTCGAAAAGCCAAACACCAGAAAATCGTTCATGCCCTGCACCTTGGCCTTTTCCGCCGGATAATAGGTGTGGGTCAGCAGGGTGGTGGCGCCGATAAAAGCAAAGTTCCATCCCATCCCCAAGGCCACCAGCGCGAACCAGAAATGCCAATAGGTCAGGCCGAACTGATTGAGCAGTACGCAGGCCACCAGCAACAGGCAACCGGTTTGAATGATACGGGTATCGCCAAAACGGGTGATCAAACGCCCGGTGAAGAACGAGGGCAGGAACATCCCCAGCACATGCCACTGAATGATACTGGCGGTACTCTCGAAGCCGAAGCCGCAGGCCTGCATCGCCAGCGGGGTGGCGGTCATTACCAGCACCATCACGCCATAGCCGATGGCACCCGCCGTCACCGCCGCGACCAACGCCGGCTGAGTCAGCAGCTGCCAATACGATCGCGTCTCGCCGTGCTGCTCGGCATAATCCGGCGCCCGCAACGGCAGAGACGCTATCAGCAGCGTGGTCAGCAGATACAACCCAATCAATACGTAGAACGCACCCAGATAGTCGCTCTGCGGTGCCAGATCTCCCGACCAGACCGCCAGGTTCGGTCCTAAAATGGCGGCAATCACGCCGCCTCCCATCACCAGACCGATGGCGCGCGGGTGCTGTGCCGGCGAGCAGCCCTCGATAGCCGCGAAACGGTACTGCTGCCCCACGCCGATCGCCAGGCCCAGCAGGAAGGTTCCGATACAGAACAGGACAAACGCCTCCTGCGCCAACGCCAGCGCGGACAGTACGGCGCCACTGACACCAATCAGGTTACCGGTAAGAAACCCCACCTTGCGCCCAAACCAGCGCATCAGATGTGCCGCGGGCAGGGTGGCGCTCATCAAACCGAGAAACTGCAGCGCCGCGGGCAGTGTCGCCAAGCCCAGATCAGGGGCGATCTTCTGGCCGATCAACGCCGTCACCGACACCAGCAGGATATTGCCTGTTATCAACAGCGCCTGTCCCAGCGCCAGCCCCCAAACCGTTATCGGCAGCATCTGATTCATCCATTAATTAGATTCGAGCCCGCTAATATAGCAGCTCAATCCATGAATTAAACGCCACAACCGGCAGGGACTATCGGTGTATTCTCGCGAAATAGCGGACGGAGGCAGGATGACGCCCTATCTAGCAGGCGGCGTGCTCCTGCACCAAATCGGGCTTCGGCATACTCACATACTCGCCCTGGGAAAAATCGATACCCAACGCCAGTACCTGCTGCTGTACCGCCTCACAGTGGACGAACTCGGCCACCGTGCCGATCCCCAGGGTGCGGGCGAACTGAACGATCCCCTGGGTTACCAGGAAGGCGGTGCGATCCTGGTGCAGGTGGCGGATCAGGCTACCGTCGATCTTGATCAGATCCACGTTCAACCGCAGCAGGTGCTCGAAATTGGAGTAACCGGTACCGAAGTCGTCGATGGCAATGCGGCAGCCATAAACTTTAACCTGGTCGATGAAGTGACGGATTTCGTCATAGTTCTCGATACCGTCGGACTCCAGCAGCTCGAAAATTACCCGTGAACCGACGCCGGTCTGCTGCAACCGCTGACAGATATAGGCTGTCAATTCACTGTCCATCATGTCGGGGTAGGCCAGATTGATGGAAAACTCGACGGAGAGGTCGGCGAAGGCTTCGAAACACTTATCCACCATGATCCGGGTAATTTGCCGCCCCAATCGCAACCGATGAGCCACCCCCAGAAACTGTCCAGGTGCCACCGTATTGCCCTCGGCGTCAACCATCCTGACCAGACACTCGTATTTGGCGATATTGCCGCTTCGATTGTCCAGTATCGGCTGGAACCAGGGTTCGAAACGGCCCGCTTGCAGCGCTTCCTTGACCCTGCGCGCCCAAACCAGGTTCTGTTCGTAGGCCTGTTCGACCCCCTGCTCCGAGTCGTAGGTGTGGAAGTTAAGCCCTTGCAAACGTGCCTGACGCAACGCCACCGTCGCCTGACTAAGCAGGCTGTCAAGCCGCCCTCGCCCCTTGACGCTGGCATTGGCGATGCCCAGGGTGGCATCGACATTGAGTTCCTGCTCCTGCCACAGCAGCTGCTGATTCTGCAGAAAATCGCTGTAGCGCTGCAGCAGATCCTGCGCTTCCTCCTCGGTGTTCGGACCAAAGAGTGCAAACTCATCGCCCTGCAACCGATACAGGCGAGCCCCCGGCCATATCCTCTGCTCCCGGGCAAAGCGCTGCAGCCGTTCGGTTATATTCTGCAACACCTGATCGCCACAGCGATGACCGAACAGACTGTTGATCTCCTTGAAGCGATCCAGGTTGATCAGCATCAGGGTACCGTCGGCTGATCGGTTCAGGTCCTGCAACAGGCGCGCGCGATTGGGCAGACCGGTCAAGGCGTCGGTGTAGGACGCCTGCAACTCTTTCACCAGCGCCGAAATGCGGTAAACCAGATAGCCGGAGAGCAGCAGCATCACCAGACCGGTGATGGTCAAAATCCGATAGTTGCTGTCCCGCATCGGCACCAACACCGCATCGACCTCATCCTGGGGTACGCCGATGCCGAAGCTCATGCCGGCCGGCGTGCCGGCCAGGTACAGGGTATAGGCGCGTCCATCGACCTCCAACACGCTGGACTCCAAACTCTTTTTCGGTGCCTGACTGGTGATCAGCGCGCTGTAATCCGGCGCCACATAGCTCGGACTCTGCGCCACCAGGGCATCCATTATGTGCTGCGCGTGCAGTGGATCGCCGCTGCGGCTGAGACTCGACAGCTTGCGATTATTGCTGTCAATCAGGAAGGAGAAACTGTTTGGTGTCACTTCGACGCGGCTGACCAGGTCGATGATCTGTTCGGCCTCCCAGTCGGTTGTCACCATGCCCAATAAGCGCCCGTTGGCGGTAAACATCGGGCTGATGATCGTCAGCACCGCCTTATCCGTCTGCTCGCTGTAGTAAACAGGCGTCCAGAACTTCTGCTTTGGCGCCAACTGCTGCAACCGCTCGGGCGTCATCACCATCTCGAACCAGGGTTGCTGCCGATAATTACTAGACGCAGACGCGCCGGCGGGAAGCGATTTCACCTGACCATTGCTGCCAACGAACAGATAGGACGTATAGGCCGGCGCCCCCGCCGGTAACCGTTCCTTCTCAAACCAGATACCGATACCGGCAACCCCGGAGAAGTCCTTCAGCATGGACTTCATCGCCGTCTCGAGTTGCGGGCGCTGCTCGTCCCCAGTCAGTCGGTAGGTGAGCTCGCCGAGCCGGGCAAGCCCCTCGGTGTAGAGTCCGTATACATGCTGGCGGGAAACGATCTGATTCAGATTGGACAGAAAGATCTCCTCGATCTCGTCCCGCCGCAGATCGGCCAGTGCTTTCTGCGAATAGTTGAGATTGAGTGAGGAGAGAATCCACATGGCGGCCACGAACAGGGCTACCAGCAACAGCAGCAGCCACTTGATCGACCGTTTCGACGAAGCCTGCGCGACATCGCTCAGCCCCCGCATCCAGCGACGTAGCCGCCGCGCTCGACTTAACGGCATCAGCGACCTCCCTCCAGGGCGCGGCGCACCTTGACCCGCGCGTCCTGCAGGGTTTCGGCCGCAATCTCGACTCGCAGCCGCTGCGCCCTGATAGCGCCGTTTTCCAGCCCGTTCTGCCCAGCCAACTCGTACCAGACTGCTGCTTCGGCTCGATTTGAAATCGTATTACCCGCCTGCTCCGCCAGCTCACCGAGACGCAATTGCGCCGCAGCCAAGCCCTGTCGCGCAGCCCGTAGCACCCAGTAGCGCCCCTGCGCGGGGTCAGCCTGAACGCCCTCCCCCTGCAGCAAGATGATGCCCAGCGCCAGTTGGGCCTCCGCCTGCCCCTGTGCGGCGGCACGCTCATACCAGCCCATCGCGGCGGCAGAGTTCTGCCCGGTACCACGCCCCTCGGCGAGAAAACGCCCTACCCGATACTGCGCATCGGCATTGCCCTGTTCCGCGGCATCACGGTACCAGGTCAACGCATTAGTTTCGTCCGCATCGACCCCCTGCCCGTTTTCGTAAAGCTGGCCGAGCAGGTAGCGCGCCTCCGTGCTGCGTTTTGCCGCCAGATGCGCCCAGTTCAAAGCCTCGTCATACTGGGTCAATGAGCGTGCGATCAACGCCATATTGTACTGCGCGCGCGGATCCCCCTTTTCCGCTGGGTTGACGCAGGCCGACCGCGCGTCGCTGAAATTACCTATGGTGGTCAGCAGATAGCAGTCGTTGAGCTGCTGCGCCAACTGGCCGCTCCAGGCGATCTCCGCAGCGGGCTCGACCGGCGTCGTCACCTGTTGCACCTCACCGCTCCGGGTAGCCCGTTGTAGACGTCGGGCAAAGGCCTCTACCTGCTGAGGACAAGAGTAACTGTAACCGTTGCGGTACTGCTCCAGTGTCTGCGGACTCAGCGGCCGATTGTCATAGCGTTCCGAGATCTGCCGACAACGCTGATTGCGCTCATCCAGCACCTGCTGCAGGTGAGCCGCGCGGGACTCATCGTTACGGTAACGCTCCAGATAGCGGGTCAGAGGATCGATATAGGGCTGCTCGAACAGCCGCTGCACCTCCGTATCGTAGGCGTCGTTGCGTTCGGCGCCCCCCCAGTTGCTGAGGATCTCACCGGTCTTATCAAGCCACTGGGCGGGACGGCTGAGGACGGAATCCTGCTCCAGGCTGCTGCAGCCCGACAGAGTAAAAGTACCTAGTAACAGCAGTACAAAATGACGCAAATCCATTCTCCACTTACAGGCATCCCGCTATATTAACAATATGGATCCGTCCAAAGTACCAATCACCAAAACCGGCTCATTTTTCCCTACCCTCCTCAGAATAGCCAGAGGCGAAAAAGTTGCACCGACGCGAGGGATAGCCTGATTAACTAACAAAATAATCAACAGCTCCCCCGGCCGGTCATCACATCACAGATAAAAAAGTTTGACCACATGAAGAGACACTATCTATTGCTAGCTTAGTCTCCTATAGGCACAATTCACTATCGTTCTCGCGCATTACCTTGCTAACGCGCTAAGCTTCAACTACTCGCGATAAATCACGGATAAGACAATGCACCTTCAGATCATTATCGGCAGCGTCCGTCAGGGGCGTGCCGCCAAACCCGTTGCTGACTGGGCGTTCACCCACGCCAAGCAGCGGGACGACATGACAGTCGAGCTGGTCGATCTGAAAAATTGGCCGCTGCCGATGTTCAATCTGCCCAAGAGCCCCGCTGCGGGCGATTATGAGGATGAACAGCAACAGCGCTGGGCCAAAAGCGTCGAGCGCGCGGATGCCTATCTGTTCGTCTGCCCGGAGTATAACCATGGCTATTCGGCGGTACTGAAGAACGCGCTGGATTATGTCTATGCCGAGTGGAACCGCAAACCGGCCAGCATCATCTCTTACGGTGGCGCGATGGGTGCCCGAGCGGTAGAACAGCTGCGTTTGTCACTGATCGCACTGCAGGTCGCCCCAGTACCGAATGCCGTACATATTGCCGGCGTACACAAGAAGATCGACCACGGCGCATTCAATGGCGATGACCGCGATACGGCTCAACTGCAGCGCTCGCTGGACGAACTGGCCTGGTGGGGCAACGCCCTGTACTGGGCACGCAAGACCACCGCCAAATAACCGCTGCCGACTGTTCTGGGGCAAGTCTGATCAGGTCAGATCCATAAACGGATTGTATGCCACTTCCCAGTAGTGCCCCTCGGTATCCTGGAAGTAGCCGGAGTAACCGCCCCAGAACACTTCCTGCGCCGGTTTAATCAACCGGCCGCCGGCGGCAACGGCCTGATCAAGCAGCGCATCGACCTCTGCCTTGCTGGCCAGGTTGTGGGCCAGGGTAATACCGCTGAAGCCGCTATGCTCGGCACTGGGCAAGCCGATATCCTTGGCCAGCTCGGCGCGTGGAAACAGGCCCAGCCAGGTACCCTCCAGATCGAAGAACGCGACACCGTCGCTGTCGAACGCATACTGGGGTAAGCCCAGACCATCCCGATAAAAATGTATCGCCCGCTCCAGGTCATCCACGCCGAGCGTGATCATGCTGATCTTAGCTTTCATCCTCTCCTCCCTGTTCATCCGTCGTTTGTTGGCTGTCTATTCCACCACCCACCGCCTTGTACACGGCGATGCGCTGTATCCGCAGAGCAGCCCGGCTTTCGACCAGCTGCCGCTCTACTAGCAAGACCTGGCGCTGCGCCTGAAGTTCAACCGAGGTATCGACCAGGCCCGCCTGACGGTTGGCGGCGATCAGTCGGTGTTGACTCAGAGCGCTTTCCAACTTGCCTTGCAACTGGCGATATCGTGACTGTTCGGCGCTGTATGCACTGAGCGCATTATCAACCTCCTGCCACGCCTTGAGTATGGTCTGCTGGTAGCTCACCGCCGCCTGTTGCTGTGCAACTTTGGTCAGTTCGACCCGGGTTTTCAGTCGCCCCTGATTGAAGATCGGCAGGTAGAATCCAGGGCCTATGCTCCACCGACGGCTGGCCCAGTCGGCGAACGCCCCCTGCTCGTAAGACTCCAGCCCCAGTCCCGCCTGAAGCGTGATACGGGGATATAGATCGCCCATGGCAACACCGATATCCGCGGTGGCGGCGTGCAGTTGCGCCTCCGCCACACGGATATCGGGTCTTCGCCGGGCCAGCTCCGATGGCAGACCGAGACTCAGATCGGTGTTCGGGATCGGCTCATTGGTCGAGCCATTGGCGTCCAGCAGGCCGCCAACCGAGCCCGGACGCCCACCCAGCATCAATGCGATGGCGTTCGCCGTCTCCACACTGCGGCGACCTAGCGGCGGCAGTCCGGCACGCAGTTCGTCCAGTTGGATACGCTGACTGTCCAACGCCTGCTCACGGACCAAACCCGCATCCCGGTTAGCCTCCAGCAGCGCCAGCTGATCTTCACCGTTGGCGATCTCGGCTTCTAGCAGAGCACGTTGCCGCTGCAGAGCGCGCAGTTCGAAGTAGTTTCGTGCCAGCTCCGCGGTGAGGCCCAGCCAGGCCTGCGCCAGCAGCGCGGCACTGGCGCGGCTGTCTGCCTCGGCCGACTCGATGCGGCGACTGATCCGTCCCCAGAGATCCAGCTCCCAGCCAGCGTCGAAACCCACCTGATAGAGGGTATAGGGTTCGGCCAGCGCGCTGATCAATGCATCCTTATTGGCCGGCGCCGAGATCGCGGCCATGCGCACCTGAGCACCATGCTCGCTGAGTTTCTGCCGATTGGCGCCGCCACTGGCGTCGATAGCCACCCCGCGCGCGCTGACCGCAACCTGCCGCTGTAGACGGCTGCGGGTGAAGTTGAGCAGAGCGCTTTGCAGGTCGGGACTGGCCTCCAGCAACCGCTGTTCGAGCCGATCGAGCACCGGGTCCTCGAACTCCCGCCACCACCGTTCGGCCGGTACGGTACTGCTGTCGATAGTCAGCTCATCCAGGCTTTGGCCGCCACTGTGCCAGTCGGTCCAGCTTGCCGGCGCATCGACCTTGGCTGGCTCGAAATCCGGTCCCAGGGTCGTGCAACCGGACAGCAGCACCAGCACTGACAGCGTCAGGGCTCGGGCTGTGTTGGTGGTGGGCAACGGACGTGGTATGTACATGAAGCTCTCCATTGGCGGTCGGTTACACCAGGCGATGACGAAACAGCCAGGCGGCCAGCGGCAGCGTCACCACCGAAATGATGATCAGCGGTATCAGATCCGGCACCACATCGGCCAGCTGCGCGCCCTCCAGATAGACCTCTCGCACCAGGTGGATGGAGAAGCGCAGCGGATTGAGATAGGTCGCGGTCTGCAGGATGTCGGGCATGTTTTCCACCGGGGTCGCCAGTCCCGACAGCAGCATCAGCGGCATGATCAGCACGAAGGTATAGAGCATCGCCTGCTGCATATTGGCCGACAGCGCCGAGATCGACAGTCCGATGCCGACACTGGCGATGGTGAACATCAGCAAGCCGGCGTAGAGGGTGGCCAGCGAGCCCGCCATCGGGATCTGGAACCAGAACAGCGACACCAGCAACACCAAGGTGGACTGCACCAGACCGATCAGGATCGACGGCACCGCCTTGCTGATCAGGATCTCCAGCGGGGTGTGTGGCGTCACCAACAGCTGGTCGAAGGTACCCTGCTCACGTTCACGGGCCACCGACAGTGCGGTCAGCATCATGGTCTGGATCATGCTCAACGCGGCGATCATGCCGGGCAGAATGATCCAGCGCGTCTGCAGGTTGTCGTTGAACCAGGCACGTGACACGACCTGAATCAACGGGCCGCTGTCCGGATCGAGCCGCTGGTTGTAGCTGGCCACGATGGCGCCGATATGGCCCGCCGCCGTATTCGCCGTCGCCGAGTTGCGGCCATCAAGGATCATCTGGATCGGCGACACCTGCTGCAGGTTTAACCTTGCATCGAAATCCGCCGGTATCTGAATCGCCAGCAGCGCCTCGCCGTTGCCGATGACAGCGGCGATCTGATCGCTGCTGTGCAATGTGGCGATGCGATGGAACACGCCGGTTCCGTCGATCCTGGCAATCAGCTCGCGGCTGTGCAAGGAGTTACTCTGGTCGAGTACCGCATAGGGCGCATCGGTCAGATCATAGCTGGCGGCATAACCGAACAGCAGGCTCTGCATCAGCGGCGGCACCACGAGGATGACACGGCTGGAGGGGTCCTTCAGCACCGCCAGCAGCTCCTTGCTGCAGATATTGATTAGACGGTAGACAAACGCCATCAACCAGTTCATCGCATCAATCCAGTCGTTTACGGGTTAGGTATCGAGCCAGGCTCAGCAGCACCAGGGCATAGGCGCCGAGGATCAGGCAGTCCTTGATGATCAGGGGCCAGAAGTTACCGGCCAGAAACAGGGTCCGGATCAGCTCGATGAAGTAGGTCGCAGGCAGCGCGTAACTGATCACCTGGATGCCGACTGGCAGGTTGCGCAGGTCGAACACGAATCCGGACAGCATCAATGCCGGCAGGAAACTGGCCAGAATCGCGATCTGGCTGGCGAGAAACTGATTCTTGGTCGCCGATGAGATCAACAGACCGATCCCCAGCGCCACCAGCAGGTAGAGCATCGAGGCCAGCAGCAGCACCAGCAAAGAGCCATTGATCGGCACATCGAACAGCAGACGGCCGGCCAGCATGCACAGCACCAGCCCGAGCATGCCGACAGCGAAATAGGGGGTGACCTTGGCCAGCAACACCTCGGTCGGCCGCACCGGAGTCACGAACAGCGCCTCCAGCGTGCCCCGCTCCCACTCCCGCGCCATCACCAGCGCGGTGAGAAAGGTACCGACCAGGGTCATGATCAGCACGATCAGTCCCGGCACCAGAAACCAGGTACTGGTGTTGGCGTCGTTGAACCAGATCCGCTCGATCAGCTGTATACGCGCCCCGCCCCCTTCGCTGAGCCCTTGTCGGTCGGCGCGCTTCTGCTGCCACTGCTCAACCAGGGCGTTCATATAGTTGACGATGGGCCCGGCGCGCGGCGCCTCGGTGCCGGAGACGATCAGCTGCACCTGGGCCTGGCCGGCGCTGAGCTGGCGGGAGAAATCGCTGGCCAGGTGCACTATCCCCTCCGCTTCGCCGTCGCGCATCATCTGTTTGGCCTGATGCAGCGACGCGGCCGGCAAGGGTTGGAAGTAGCGCGACAGGGTCAGCCCGGAGACAAAGTCGCTGGCCGCCGGAGCGTGATCGTCCAGCACCACGGCCAGGCGGATATTACGCACATCCAGCGACACGCCGTAGCCGAAGATGAAGATCAGTACGATCGGCAGGCCGATACCGATCAACAGGTTGCTCTTGTCACGCAGCAGTTGCCGCGTCTCCTTGCGGACCAGCGACAACAGCCGTCGCCAGAAGCCCCCGACAAGCGTCTCGCTCATGCTAACGCTCCCCGGCCGTCATGCTGGCCATTGCGGCTGCGCTCGACGATACCGATGAAGGTCTCCTCCATGCTCAGGATCGGCTGCCCCGCCTCCCTCACCGGCTGCACCTGTTCCCGCACCTGCTGCGGTGTGCCCATGGCCAAGCGCTTGCCGGCATCCTGGATCAGGATGCGATCGCAGTACTCCGCCTCCTCCATGAAATGGGTGGTGATGATGATCGTGGTGCCCGACTCGGCCAGTGCCGTGATGCGGCGCCAGAACGCGCGTCGAGCCAGCGGGTCAGCACCGCTGGTGGGTTCGTCGAGGAACAGGATCTCCGGTTCGTGGATCAGGCCCGCCGCCATCGCCAGACGCTGTTTGAAACCGCCGGGCAGCTCGCCGCTGCGGGTGTGTTCCTGACCCTGCAGGTCGAACTGTTCCAGCACCGACGCGATACGGGACTTGAGCTGTTTGCCGTGCAGACCGTAGGCACCGCCAAAAAAGCGCAGGTTTTCCCGCACGGTCAGGTTGCCGTAGAGCGCGAACTTCTGCGATACGTAGCCGATGCGCCGCCGTGCCGAAGCGCGCGCCGTACGCAGATTGACCCCGGCCACCTGCAGAAAGCCGCTGGTCGAAGGCAGCAGCCCACAGAGCATGCGAAAGGTGGTGGTTTTACCGGCTCCGTTGGGGCCGAGCAGACCGAAGATCTCGCCCCGGCGGACATCGAAACTGGTACTGGCGACGGCGGTAAAATCACCGAAGGTGCGTACCAGATCGCGCACCTCGATCACCACCTCCGAACCGCCGCTGGCCGCCCTGCCGCTCGGAGGCTGCTCCTGTTTCAACTCCTGTTGCAATGCATCGACCTCCACGTGGACTGCGCCCAAGCGGGCTCGCAGCAGCACCATGAAGCCATCCTCCAGCTGCGGTTCAGCGGCGCGGACCGACGCCCCGCGCAGCAACTCAGACAGCTGGATTTGGGCCAGGTCGGGCTGGGTAACGAAACGCACCGCGCCGCCATGGGGCACTGCGTCGACGATCAACTGGTCGGCATCGATCAGGCGCGCCTGAAGCTGCAGCGCGTTCTGTCCAGCAGCGGGCACGGCGATAAAACAGCGTTGATCGGCATGTCGGCGCAGCTCCGTCGGGGTGCCCTGGGCCAGCAGCTCACCTTCATGCAGTACATACACCCGGTCACACAGCCCGGCCTCGTCCAGATAAGCGGTGCTGACGATGACACTGAGCTGCTCCTCGGCGATCAGCTGCTGGATAATCTGCCACAGCTCGCGACGGGAGAGTGGATCGACACCGACCGTGGGTTCATCAAGCAGCAGTAGATCCGGCGAGCGCACCAGGGTGCAGGCCAAGCCGAGCTTCTGTTTCATGCCGCCGGAGAGCTTGCCCGCCGCTCGGTCAGTGAAGCGGGCCAAGTCGGTCATATGCAGCAGGCGGCGGTAGCGCTCGTCCCGCCGAGCCTTGGGTATCCCGTGCAGGTCGGCATAGAGGTCCAGGTTCTCCTGCACGCTGAGATCCTCATACAGACCGAAACGCTGCGGCATATAGCTGATCCGGTCCTGCACCGCCTGCGGATCCCTGCCCACATCGATACCCAGCACCTCCAGCACGCCGCTGTTGGCCTGCATCAGACCGGCCATCAGCCGTAACAACGTGGTTTTACCGGCTCCATCCGGCCCCACCAGCGCGGTCAACGAGCCGCCGGGTATCTGCAGATCAACCGCCTTTAGCGCCTGCTGGGTAATACGGGTCTGCTTGTCGTAGAAGGCTTTGTGCACCGCCTCGGCCTGAACCGCCAGCTGCCCAGCATCCATCAGGCATGCCCGTCGTTATCACCGGTGGCATCGGTGTCGATATGCACAGTGGCCGGCATGCCCAGGCGTAGTCGGTCGCCTGGATCGTCGACCAGGATACGGACTTCATAGACCAGCGCCGTACGCAGTGATTCTGTCTGCACTGATTTCGGTGTGAACTCGGCCACCGATGAGATATAGCCCACACGGCCCTCGATCGGCTGCTCGGGCGCGCTATCGGTGATCACCTGCGCCGGCATGCCGGGACGGATACGGCCCAGATCGGGTTCGCCGACGTAGACCCGCACCCACTTGGGTTCGGTCAACGCCAGGGTGTAGACGGGTCGCTGCGCCGAGGCGATATCGCCAGGCTCGAGCAGGCGCGAACGGACCACGGCATCGGTCGGCGCCTTCAGGGTCGACACTGCCAGTTGATGGCGCTGCAACGCCAGATCGGCTTGCAACGCCTGGAGCTGGGCCTCGGCCCGGGCGATATCCTCACTGCGCGGTCCGGCCTTGACCAGCGCCAGCGCCTGTTCACGGTTGCTCAGTTGGGCTCTGGCTGCTTGCAGCTGTGCCCGCGCGGCATCGACCTCCTGGGCACTGATGCCTCGACCTGAGGTTTTCTGCTCCACATCCAGCACACGGCCGTGCCGGCTCCGGCTCAACCCCAGCTCTGCCTCGGCGGCCGCAACCTGCGCCTCGGCCTGGGCGATCTCCTCGGGTCGGCTGCCGTTACGCAGCTTGTCGACCTGTTGTTGCTGAGCGGCAATAGATGCCTCAGTGCGCGCAAGCTGCAGCTTCAAAGTCTCGGTATCGAGACGCGCCAGCGCCTGCCCCTGGCGGACCCTGTCGCCCTCCTCCACGCTCATCTCGGCGATTCGCTCACTGAGAGTAAATGCCAGCGATACCTGGCGGATATCTACATTGCCATACAGCACCAGCCTGCCTTCCACTTGTGCGGGCTGGGTGTATTGCCACCAGCCAACGCTACCTGCAGCCAGTGCCAGTAGCAGAATCAGAACGACTCGTTTGCGCATTGCCCGGTCCCTGTCGCTGTACCCGTTTTATCTGTAGATTAGCTTGCACAATATTAAATTCAAATTTAAATTACAACTAATAACCTAACCGTGAGACATCCCCTCTTGTTATGCCGAAAGTAGAGAACAGATCGAGACTGACACCGAAAGCCAGCGCCCGCCGCGGGCGTACCGACGGCGACGCCACCCGCGCCCTGATTCTGGAGGCGGCAGGGCAGCTGTTTGCCGAGCGCGGCTATCAGGAGACCACCAGCAAAGCGATCTGCGCCAACGCCGGTACCAATATCGCCGCGGTGAACTACCACTTCGGCAGCCGCGATGAACTCTACCTGGCGGTGATGAGCGAGGTGATGCAGCATCTGCTGAACCTGGACTATCTGACCCAGATCGCCAGCAGTGGCGACGCACCGGAACAAAAATTGGGCCGGATGATCGACGGCCTGGTACATGGCCTGATAGAGGAGCGCAGCTGGCACCCGCGGGTCTGGGCGCGAGAGATACTGACCCCTTCGCCGCTGATCGGCCGGATACTGGAGACGGAAACCCTGCCCCGGGTGGATATCGCGCTGCCGATCCTGTCGCAGATCACCGGCATCGCCGTCGATGATCCCAAGCTGCGCTATAGCCTGCTCGGCGTGATGTCACCGGCGCTGATACTGATGATCCTCAACCCGGAACTGCCGACGCCGTTGCAACCCCTATACCAGCGACCAGCGGATGAGGTCTCGGCTTATATCAAGACGTTCGTGCTCGCAGGGCTGCGAGCCCTGACGCCGCCCGGATAGCCCCCTATAGGAACTAGACCGATCCCCGCTCATAGTCGGCGACCGCTATACGGTCACGGCCAGCCTTTTTGGCATCGTAGAGTGCCCGGTCGGCACGCTCGATCAGGTCGGCTGGCTCATTGGCAGTGGAGGGCTTCAGCGTTGCCACCCCCAGGCTGATCGTCAGCCGCTCTCCCAGTGGCGAGTCGCCATGCATCAGCGCGCTGTTGGCGACCGCATCGCGCACCCGGTTGGCCAACACCAGCGCCCCTTCGGCCGCCGTCTCCGGCAGCACGCAGACAAACTCCTCGCCGCCATAGCGGGCCGCCAAATCGGCGGGACGACTCAACGCAGAGCCGATCAGTGCCGCAACCTGTCGCAGGCATTGATCGCCGGCCGGGTGGCCGTAGTGGTCGTTGAACGCCTTGAAAAAATCGATATCGATCATCAGCAGCGATACCGGCTGGCCGGCGCGGGCCGCACAGCGCCACTCGCGCGCCAGGTAATCCTCGAAACCGCGCCGGTTGGCGATATTGCACAGCGGATCGGTGATCGCCAGTTTCGCCAACAGGTCTCGGTGGCGCTTCAGTTCCAGATGGTTACGCGCCCGGATCCGGGCGATATCGATACTGACCGGCTTGGTCCAGTAATCCACCGCACCCATCTCCAGGCCGCGCCGCTCATCGGCCTCGGTATCGCGTCCGGTCAGGAAGATCACCGGCACCTGACGCAGAGCCGCATCGCGCCGCAACAGCTCCAGCAGCCGGTAACCGTCCATTTCCGGCATCATCACGTCCAGCACGATCAGGTCCGGCGCATCCTGCTGCACCAGTTGCAGCGCTTCGTCGCCGCTGCGGGCGAACAGCACCCGATAGTCGTTCAGGAACGCCTTGATCAGTACTTTCAGGTGGTGGATCTCGTCGTCCACCAGCAGAATGGTTTGCCGCTGAATCATCGCCTACTACCCGCTACACCGCTGTTCATCGCGCGCTGCCCAGGCCAACAAGATCCGTCGCGCCTCGTCGAACGCCAACTCGTCCAGCAGATGCGCCAACCGGGACAGCGGCTCGGGCAGCTCACCGTCGACGAAATGGTCACAGAGCCGTTGATAACTCGCGTACGCATCCAGATCATTGCTCGCCAGCAGCTCGATCAGTCGCTGGACCTCCGCTTCGACCTGAGCCCGTTCGCCGATCGGAATCGCCGCCCTCTTTGTCGACCGCTCCCCGCTCGGCTCCGGGTCTCCCTGCGCTTGAAGATCAGCCAACGAAGCCGATACCCGCCCCAGTTCGGCCTGCACCTTGGCCGCCAGCGGCTCGACCCGCCCGCGCTCAGCGTGCCGAATGGCGTGCTCCAGTTCTCGCGCCGCCGACGCCAGGTCATTGGCCGCGATCGATGCCGCCATACCGAGCAGGCTGTGGGCGGCCAGCTCCGCAGCGGCCTGATCCTCCGTTGCCAGCGCCTCGCGCAGGCGCTGCTCGCTCTGCCGTGCCGTGCTCGGGAACGCCCGCAACATGTCGTGATAAAAGGCCGGATCGCCACCCATCCGAGCCAGCCCCTCGACCAGCTCAATCCCGTCCAGCTGCTCCGGCAGCGCGCCGCCGGCACGGGTCGCTGCCGGCACCGGGTCGGCCGCCGACAGCGGGTCGATAGTCGCTGCGGGCCGATCGGGACGCGACGGCGCCCAGTGCAGCAGAATCGGCCAGAGCCGTGCCAGATCGATCGGCTTGCCCAGATGATCGTTCATGCCGCTGTCCAGGCACTCCTGGCGCTGGGACGCCATGGCATGGGCGGTCATCGCGATAATCGGCAGTTGCTCCGCACTGTAGCGTTCACGGATTCGGCGCGCCGCCTGATGGCCGTCCATCTCCGGCATCTGCAGATCCATCAATACCAGGTCGAAGTAGCCGTCTGCGGCCTGTTCGACCCGCTCCACCGCCTGACGGCCGTTCTCGGCGGACTCCACCTCGATCCCCTGACCATGCAGCAGTCGGTAGGCGATCTCCCGGTTCAACGGCTGATCGTCCACCAGCAGGATGCGCAGCCCCTGCAGCGCGGCTCGCTGTTCCGGTTCCAGCAGCGGGGCCGTCGTCTCCAGACCGGGTTCGATACCGCACAGCCCCAGCAGTGTATCGAACAGCTGCGAGGCGCGGATCGGTTTCTCGAGCACCGCTGCCACCCCTTCCATCGTCAGGCCACTTGCGGCATGACGGGTCATCACCACCACCCGCATTTCGCCGGCAGCGATCGGTCCGGCCTGGAGCTGTGCCAGCGTGTGCCGGAAATCGGGCGCTTCGATCCCATCGTCCAGCAGCACCAGATCGTATGCGGGGCGAGCGTCCTCGCTCTGCAGCCCCTCCTTCGGTTCGGCCTTCAATTCGGCCTTCAATTCGGAAAGCAACTCGGCACCGGTGGCGACCTGCCGGTGCTGCAGCCCCAGCGTGCTCAGCTGTTCGCTGCAGGCGTCCCGGCTCAGCGGTTGGCTATCCGCCAGCAGGATGCGACAGCTCAGCAGCGCTTCCGGCACCCGGAAGTCCTGTTGGCAGTCGATCGGTTGGCACTCGAAGGGCACCCGGAAACTGAAGGTGCTGCCCAGGCCCGGTTGGCTGCGTACGGAGATCTGGCCGCCCATCAGCCCGACCAGCGTCTTGCAGATCGCAAGGCCCAGGCCGGTACCGCCGAAGCGGCGTGTGATCGAGCTGTCGGCCTGCTGGAACTGCTGAAACAGCCGCGACAGCTGCTGCTCGTCCATGCCGATACCGCTGTCGATGATGTTGAACTCGAGTTCCACCCGATCGCCCCGCCGCTCGGCCAACGAGACGACGATCCGGACATGCCCCTGCTCGGTGAACTTGACCGCGTTGCCGGCCAGATTGACCAGTACCTGGCCGAGCCGCAACGGATCGCCGATCAGCGCCCGCGGGATCTGCGGCGGCAGGTTTATCACCACCTCCAGCCCCTTGTCATGGGCACTGCCGACCAGGATATCGGTGACCGTGTCCATCACCTCGCTCAGACTGAACGGCACCTGCTCCAGTTCGAGCCTGCCCGCTTCGATCTTGGAGACGTCGAGAATATCGTCGATCACACGCAACAGATGGCGGGCCGAGTTGTGGATCTTCTGCAGGTAGCGGCGCTGCAGTGCGGTCGGTTCGGTCTGCTCGGTCAACCTGCCGAAGCCGATGATGGCGTTCAGCGGGGTGCGGATCTCGTGGCTCATATTGGCCAGGAACTCGCTCTTGGCCCGGTTCGCCTGCTCTGCCTCACGGCGCGCCAGGTCCAGCGCCTGCTCCGCGCGGTCGCGCGCATCGACAAACACCGAGAAGGAGTGGCCCATGCTGGCGATCTCGTCCTGGCCACGGGTTGGAATGGCGACCGGCTCTCCGGCCACATGGGCCAGCATCGACCGGTTGAGGAGGTTCAGGCGACCCACGATACGACGACCGATATAGAACACCCCAAGCAGGGTGAAAGTCAGCATCAGCGCGGCAACCAGCGCCACCGCCACCATCGCGGTCTTGGCGATCTCTTCATGACGTCGAGAGGCCTGCTGCGCCGAGTGCTTGAGGTCGAGATAGTAGTTGAAGGTGCTGCCGGTCAGCTTCTGCGCCAGCACACGGGTCTGGCGGGCAGTGGACAGGGTTGCCCGTTGGCTCTGCAGGGTCGGTGCGCGCTCGTCGAACACCTGCGTCACCAGCGTTTTCAGTTCCGCCCTGCGCTCGTTCAGTTCGGGGCTTGGCAGCGTGGCTTGGTCGATCGTCTGCAGATTGACCTCGGCCGCCCGACGCAACTGATACAGCTGTCCGGGCCGCTCACTGCTCAGCGCCGTTGCGGCATAGCCCAACGCCGCCAGGGCGTGAGCGGCGACCGCCCGCAACCCATCGTCAGTGCCATCGGCCAGTTGTTCCCAGCCCTCCGACTGGCGGTAGAGCCGATCGGGTATCTTCAGGCGCCGCTCCTTCAGTTGGCGCTCTTCATGGATGCGGCGGCGCAGTTGCACCACGCTGTCGAAATACTCCTGCTGCCAACGTTCAGCCCCGCTCAGCGAAGCATCACCATCGGTCTCGTCCTGCTGCAGTCGCTCCATGACGCTGTCGTAGATCCGCATCAGGTCGGCATCAGTCTGGCTTTCGTCGGCCTGGCTGCGATCCACCCCAAGCATGCTCTCGAACACCTCGGCTGCGATCACCTCGGCATCGCGGGTCAGCTCGGCGGCGGTCATCGCGCGGTCGAAATGGGTGCCCGACAGCTCCTTGAAACCCCGGTACTGCTCGAACAGGACGTAGAACACCACCGCGATCGACAACAGGCTCAGGCCGAACACGCCGACGAACGCCAGGTTGAGACGAAAGCTGACGCTGCGTCCGTACGACAGCCGCGGCAGATCCGGCGATGCGGTGCCATCCCGGGACAAGCGCGAGGAGTACGGTGGACGCGGGTGGCTCATGACGGTTGCGTGACTCCTATACGGCTTAGAGTCTGTTTATAGACCTTTAGAGCGATTATGCCAGCCTACCCGGCGAGTCGACTACCAGGATCGCCTGCATCATGCCGAGGTCCTCGTGGGTCAGGTTGTAACAATGGGACACGAAGGTACCGGTGTAGTTTTCGAACCGGGTGCGGAAACGGATCCGCTGGAACGGTGCCAGGTTGACCCTGTCCAGCGGAATCAGCCAAGGATCCTCACAGGAGAACAGCAGGCCCGGTTATTTGAACGGCGGCGCAAACAGTAGCCCGCCCCGCGACCAGAGCCGGTTCAGGCCGCGTTCGACCCCGATCGGGGTATCTGGCCCAAAGTGGCGATCATAGATCTCGCCATAGTTGCCGACCGCCTTGATCGCCCGGTAGGCCCAGGCCTTGTTCAGCCCGAGCTGAGCCCCGATGTCGCCGCTGTTGCCCAGCAGGTTGTCGACCTCGGCGTCGTGTTCGCCGTTGAGATAGGAGTCGACATTGTCTTGGGTGATCCCCTTCTCCTCGGCCAGAATCACCGCATGCACCACCGAGCGCACGATCCGCGACCACTGCGGATCGTCGTTGCGCACCGTCGGGCCGATCGGCTCGCGCGAGACCACATCGGGCAGAATCAGATAGTCGTCCGGATTGTCCGCCCGATTGGCGCGGTTGGTGGCCAGGTTCATTCGGTCCGCGCTGTAGGCATCACAGCTGCCGCGGAAGAAGCTGTCGCCGTTGGAGAACAGCACCTTGGCGTCAAGCCCGTGCTGCTCGTTCAGTTGCATCAGGTTGCGATGGGTGGTGGTGTTCTCGGTGACGCAGATCGACTTGCCCTTCAAGTCATCGAGCTGCCCTATGCCGGAGCGCTTTCGAACCAGAAAGCCCTGACCGTCGAACAGGTAGATAGTGGGAAACTCGACGTTGTAAGTGGATTCGCGACCCAGCGTCCAGGTGGAGCTGTACATCACCACGTCGGTCTTGTCCTCCACCAGCGACGTGAAGCGTGTCGTGGCGCCCACCTCAACATACTGCACGAAATCGGGGTTGCCGATCACCGCGGCGGCCACCGCCTTGCAGAAATCCACATAGAAACCGGCCCAGACGCCGGAGGTTGTAATCGCGCTGCGCCCCGGATCGTCCGGGTAAACGCCGCAGCGCAGATCACCGTTGCTCTGCACCCGCTGCAGGGTCGAGCGTGCCGCGTCGGCGTTGGTCTCGGCAGCCGCTACCGGCAGCGACAGCAGCGCCAACGCGCCGAACGCGCCCCACATGCCGCGCCGAACGCTGCCCGACAAACTACGCATCGCCTTGATGTGTTTGACTCGCCCCTCTTCCGCTTTCACCCGGACCTCCATCTATCCCTGAATCGTGAACAGTCATGTATCCCGACTGTACGACGATTCGACCGGAAAACAAGAGGTGTTTTATCGGGTTACCCTGGCTATAGGGTCATTTTATTAAGAAGTATTTACGACTGTCGCAGTTCACCTCTTGGCAGGAAACGGCCAAGCCGACCCAGCAACAAAAAAAGTATCAGCAAGCCAAGCGCATAGAACATCTGCAGTCCCAACGTGAGCAGCGTCAGCGCGCACAACAGGGTGCCGACAGCAGCCGTCCAACGCCAGAGACCGGGCAGCAGTACCCAGCCCGCCGCCATGCTGAAAAGGTAGACCAGCACGAAGTTACCGTTGGCGTACTGGATCAACTCGGCGATAGGGATCGACTGCCACCAGGCCAGGATCGTGAACAGGGCGCAGGCCACGATCACCAGTGTCAGCGCCCGTGCCGGGACGCCATGTGCGTTGCGCGCCGCCAGGGGTTGCGGCAGCTTGCCCTCGTCGGCCAGACTCCAGACCAGGCGGGCGAAGCCCTGAAGGTAGATGTTGATCGACGCGAAGCAGGCTAGATAACCGACCAGCGCCGCCACACCGCTGATCCGCTCGCCCCATAGTTGACCGATCAACAGCGGCAGCGAGCTGACGTCGGTCCGCTCGTCGCCGTAGACACCGAAGCCGAGCACTGCCGCCGAGAAGCTCCAGTACACCAATCCGGCCAGCAGCACGCCGATCAGCAGCGCGGGCAGGAAGTCACGCTGCGGATTGCGGAACTCCTCGCCCATGTGGGTAAACGCCTCGATACCGACAAAACACCAGAACATGACCGCCAGCGCGGCCGGCATCGCGTTCCAGTTCAGATCATTGAGGTTCGGCACCGGCAATTGCACGCCAGACGACCCGGCACCCCACCAGATCGTGGCGACGGTGGCGATGATCACCAGCGCGATGATCGTCTGCACCCGGCCGGAGGCGCGGGCCGGACGCTGCCCCAGCAGATAGATCAGGCCGAGGGTGGCCAGTTGGATCAGCAGTTCCTGAGTGACATCGAGCGTTAACAGCGCATGCCAGAAACCGCTGGCCATCTTCAGCGCCGCCGGCAAACCGACCGGGATCGCCGCCAGGAACAGAAACGCGGAACTCCGCTCCATGCGGCCACCAAAGGCCCGTCCAATCAGCGACGGGGCGCCGCCAGCGTGGGGAAAACGCTTGCCGAGCTGGGCAAAGGTAAACGCGATCGGCAGCACCAGCAAAATCAGCAGCAGCCAGGCCCAGAGTGAAGCGCGGCCCGCGAGCGTGGCGGCAACCGCCGGCACGATGAAGATGCCGGTGCCCAGCAATGAGGTGGTCAGCAGGCCGACGCCCTGCAGCAGGCTCAACTCTTTGGATAAACGACTCATGATCGGATGCTCTCAGCGGCACAGCCTGGCGGGAAGGTTATCCCCCTCGGGGTGTGCACAGGTGGTGGTAACAGGCACCATATAGTAAGCCGCCAGGGGCCGGCGGTTAGCTGGCAAAGCGGCGGATTTCGCCTGCAGTTCGACGGATCTGAGCGACGATCTGCCACCGGCAGCCAAAAAGAGCGATCATAGGCCGTTGGAGGGGAGCATAAGGAACCCCCAAGAGGTAGCTAAGGAGCATCGTGGACAAGTTCGACCAACAGATTCTGGCCCTGCTGCGCAACGACGCGCGGATCCCGACCTCACAGATTGCCCGCGAGGTAAATCTGTCACGCACTGCGGTCAGCGAGCGGATCCGCCATCTCGAACAGCAGGGGATCATTCAGGGTTACCACGCCCGCGTGGCCACGCACGACCGTCCGGCGGTGCACGCCTTTCTCGAGCTGGTCTATCGAAACAGTCGATGCGAAGAGTACGTCGCCCAGATCCGCACCATCCCGGAGGTTAAGCGCTGCTGCGGCATCAGCGGCGAAACCGACATGCTGGTCTATGTCGAAACCGCGACAATGGAGCGACTGCTGGAGATCCGGGCGCTGATCGAGAATCTGCCCAAGATGGTACGGGTGAAGACCCACATCATCCTGAAGGAGTGGCAGATGTAAACGAAAACGACTCGCATTCATGCGGCAAAAACCAACCTGTTTACTATACTACTCGCGCATCAGTTTATGCTTGGAGAGATCCAATCGGAGTGCGATATGCGATAGCGCAAGGAGCAGGGAACTATGGCGTTTGAACAGATCAGAGCCTCGGAATTGCTCAAGCAGTTTCAGATCAGCGAGTCGGACCTTCAACTTATCCGCGAATTCGGCCAACTGCCTCAGATCGATGTCGACAACCTGATCGAGGATTTCTACGAGTGGTTGCAGTACCAGGGTTGGTATCGCGATTTCTTCTCATCCGGTGTACCGCCGAGGGTCAAGTCGCTGCAAGGGGATTATTGGCGGGACTTTCTCAAGGCCGAGGTTGACGAAACCTACACGGAAAGACGCATCACCATCGGCAAGGTACACGCGTCGATCAACCTGCCGGTATCGGCCTATCTGGCCGGAATGAACTTCTGTCAGGTCTGGCTGGGGAATCACGCTCGCCGGCAGATCAAGCAGAGCGACAAGCGCCTCGAGTTGATCACCGCCATCGGCAAGCTAGTGCAGCTCGATGCCAATATCGTCATGCATGTCTACGCCTGGCAAAGCATGGAAACCATTCGCCTGCAGGGCGAACTGACCAACAAGATCGTGACCGAAACCGCCCGGGTCGTGAATACGGCAGCAACCGGCGATTTCAACGTCCGCTACATCAGTCAGCAGCAAGAGGATGGTTTGGAGCAGCCGATCAACCAGTTGATCGAGAGCCTGGGACTGGTCGCCAGCCAGGCGCGGGAGATCGCCGAGGGTAACTACGATATTCAGGTCCGCCCGCGTAACGACAAGGATCAGCTCGGCCTGTCGATGAACCGCATGGTCTCTTCTCTACAGGATATCGGTCGGGTTGCCGAAGCGGTCGCCCAGGGCAACTACGAGGTCGGCCTGGAGCCAAAGGGGGAAAAGGATCGGCTGAGCCGGGCACTGAACCAGATGGTCGACAACCTGCGCCGTTTCAGTGTCGACAGCGAGCGGGAAAAGTGGTTGAAGACCGGCATGGCAGACCTGGCGATGGTGGTTCGGGGCAGCCTGGATATCACAGAACTGACCGACAGAATTCTGCGCTTCCTCGCCGACTACCTGCAGGCCCAGGTCGGCGTTTTCTACGTCACCCAGAGCGATGGCGCACTGGAACTGGCCTCCAGCTACGCCTTCACCCGCCGCAAACACCTTTCAAACCGTATCCAGCCGGGCGAGGGTCTGGTCGGTCAGGTGCTCAAGGAGCGCAAGCCGATTCTGCTATCCAATGTGCCACGCGACTACATCGCCATCAGCTCGGGTCTCGGCGAGCAGGTACCCGGCAACATTATCGTGCAGCCGGTGGTCTATGACGGCAGGGTCACGGGGGTCATCGAACTGGGTTCCTTCGGCACCTTCAGCGATATTCAACTGGAGCTGCTGGAGCAGGTCGGCGAGACCATCGCCATCAGCATCCGCTCCGCTCAGGACCGGGACACCATGCAACAACTGCTGGAAGAGTCGCAGCAGACGGCGGAGGAGCTGGAGGCTCAGCAGGAGGAGCTGCAGGCCGCCAACGAGGAGCTGGAGGAGCAGGCCCAGGCGCTGAAACGTTCGGAGGAGGAGCTGACCTCGCGCAAGGAGTTGCTGGAAAAATCCAACCGCGAACTACAGCGGAAGACCGCTGATCTGGAACGGCAGAAGGCGGAAGTCGAGCAGGCGCGAGCCGAGTTGCAGCGCAAGGCGGAACAACTGGCGATCACCAGCCGCTACAAGTCTGAATTCCTGGCCAACATGTCCCATGAGCTGCGCACCCCGCTCAACAGTCTGCTGTTGCTGTCGCAGTCGCTGGCCGACAACAAGGAGGGCAACCTGAGCGAAACGCAGGTGGAAGATCTGCGCGTCATCCATGAAGGCGGCAGGTCGCTGCTGCTGCTGATCAACGACATCCTCGATCTGTCCAAGGTCGAGGCGGGCAAGATGCAGATCAGCAGCGCCAAAGCCAACCTGACGGCGCTGAGCGACAGGTTGTCGAGTCAGTTCAAACCCATCGCCCAGCAAGGCGGGGTGGAGTTCCGGGTTGAGATGGCGGCCGATCCCGAGCTGGAGATCCATACCGACGAGCAGCGGCTGGAACAGATCCTGCGTAACCTGCTCTCCAACGCCTTCAAGTTCACCCACAGCGGCAGTGTCCGTCTGCTGATCGAAGCGGTCGATGCCGGTCTGGCGTTCCGGGTGATCGACTCCGGCATCGGCATCGCGGCGGAGAAGCAGAGTGCGATTTTCGAAGCCTTCCAGCAGGCCGACGGCTCCACCAACCGCGCCTACGGCGGCACCGGACTGGGTCTGACCATCTCCCGTGAGCTGGCCGGCCTGCTCGGCGGCGAGATTCACCTGCACAGCGAACCGGGCCAGGGCAGCACCTTCAGCCTGGTGCTACCCCGTCGACCCGCGCTTGAGCCCGCACTAACGATCGGCCGGTCCGGCAACGACAGCGACTCCACCCCGTTGCCCGCAGCCGCACACCACGCCGCGCTGACAGCGGAATCCGGCGGCACCGTCTCTGTCACACCGCCGCCCGGCAATTATGTGCTGATAGTCGAAGACGACCCCCAGTTTTCCAGGATCCTGGCCGAAATGGCGGAGCAACGCGGTTTCACCAGCCTGGTCACCGACAAAGGCAAGGCAGCGCTGAAGCTGGTGCTCAGCCACGAGCCCAAGGCGGTGATCCTGGATATGGGACTGCCCGACACCGACGGCCTGCAGGTACTGGAAGCACTCAAGGCCTCGCCCCACACCCGCGACATACCGGTGCATATCATTTCGGCCCGCGACGAAGACCTGCAGACGCTGCAAAAGGGCGCGCTGGGTTTTCTCACCAAGCCCGCCTCTGTCGAGGAGCTGGACCAGGTATTCACCCGTTTCGAGGCGTTGCTCCAGCGGGATATCAAGCAGTTGCTGCTGATAGAGGATGACAGCGGTGCCTGCCGGGCGATCCGCCGACTGCTGGAGGACAGATCCCTGGAGATCCATACCGCCCAAGATGCTGAACAGGCGATCGAGACTCTCAAGCGGCAGCATATCGATTGCTGCGTTCTGGATCTCAGCCTGCCGGATATCAGTGGCTTCGCGTTTCTCGAACGGGTGGATCGCGACCCGGAACTGCGCATGCCACCGGTGGTGGTCTACACCGGCAAGGAGTTGAGTGAAGAGGAGTACAAGCGGTTGATGGGATACACCAACCGCATCGTGATCAAGGATGGTCGCTCGCCCGAACGATTGCAGGAGGAGGTGGAACTGTTCCTGCACAGCGTCCACCGGGGCTTACCGCCCTCCCTGCAGCAGGGGCATGAGGTGATCAAGGCGTTGGACCTCAACGGCCGCAAGGTCCTGGTGGTCGATGATGATCTGCGCAACACCTACGCCCTGGCCAAGGTGCTCAAGGAGCACGGCTTGAAGGTCAGCCTGGCCGACAACGGCCAGTTGGCGCTGGACAAGCTGAAGACCGAGGAGGATGTGGAGCTGATCCTGATGGACATCATGATGCCGATCATGGACGGATACGAGGCGATGAAACGGATTCGCGATCAGATCTCCCAATCGGTACCGATTATCGCACTGACCGCGAAGGCGATGGCGGATGATCGGGACAAGTGCATCGAGGCAGGCGCCAACGACTATATGCCCAAACCGGTCGACATCAACAGCCTGCTGTCGATGATGAAGGTCTGGCTATACCACTAGGGGGCGGACGATGCAGGGCAAGACAAATGTCGCCGAGATTGAACTGACCGCCCTGTTGGAGTGTCTCTACCAGCATAGCGGTTACGATTTTCGCCACTATTCACGCAGCTCGGTGCAGCGCTGTCTTGCCCAGCATCTGCAGGTTGAAGGGTTGTCCTATGTGTCGGAACTGATCCCGTTGGTCCTGTATCGACAGGATGCCTTGCAGCGCCTGCTGCAATGTTTGTCGGTCAATGTGACCCAGTTCTATCGCGACCCCTTTTTCTTCCGGGCGCTGCAGGAGAGGATCTTCCCGGTGCTGAAGACCTTTGCCTTTTTCAAGATATGGCATGCCGGCTGCTCCAGCGGAGAGGAGGTCTACTCCCTGGCGATACTGCTCGACGAGGCGGGCCTGCTTGATCGCGCCCGCCTCTACGCTACGGACTTCAACCACGGCGTCCTGGCCAAGGCCAGGGAGGCGGTGTTCGCGGAGGAAGACCTGGATACACGGCAACAGGCTTACCGAGAGTCCGGCGGACAGGGGGTGCTGAAACAGCATTTTCATTGCCGGTACGGCGTGGCGAAACCGGCAAAGCACCTGCGTGAGCACATTACCTTTGCCCACCACAATCTGGCCAGCGATGGCGTATTCGGAGAGATGCAGTTGATCATCTGCCGCAACGTGATGATCTATTTCGACCGGCAATTGAAGAAACGGGCCCTGACTCTGTTCCACCAGAGCCTCTATCCGCTCGGATTCTTTTGTCTGGGCGACAAGGAGAGCCTGGACCGGGAGATGGAAAGCGCTCATTTCGAACTGGTGGACAAGAGGGCTCGTATCTACCGCAAGCAGTCGGTCAACATGGAGAATCTCGCTGTCGAGCATGCCGGCATGTTCACTGAGCCAGAGTGAGTGTACAGGGCATCGATCGCGTAGCAAGGACAGGAGGAGCCAAGGTGCAGCAAGAGAACGGTGTGGAGCTTGTACGTAGCGATGGCGGGTTGCCCAATATACTGATTGTGGATGACCGACCGGAAAACCACCGCGTCATCAAACGTATCCTGCATGAGGTCAAGGCAACCTTTCACTACGCCCACTCCGGCAAGGAGGGGCTGTCGATGGCACTCAGGGAAAAATATGCTGTCATCCTGCTCGATGTGATGATGCCGGACATGGACGGCTTTGAGACCGCCTCGCTGTTGCGGTGCAACGAGAGTACCCGGCATGTGCCGCTGATCTTCATCACCGCCGCCGACCCCAGCAAAGAGTTGGAGTTCAAGGGCTACGAAGTCGGCGCCGTCGACTACCTGTTCAAGCCGATCAACGCACACTCGCTGCGCAGCAAGATACAGGTATTTCTCGAGCTGGAGGATCAGCGCAGCCGTCTGCAGCGCACGCTGGGCGACGTACAACGGCTGGAGAGCAAGAACCGTCTGCTGCTCGAATCGATCGGTGAAGGGATTCTGGGGGTCGACGCTCAGGGCCGCATCACCTACACCAACCCCGCCTGCGAGAAGTTACTGGGGCTGCCGGAGGCTCAACTGAGCGGGCGCGGGATACAGGAGTTCGTCAACCTGTCGCATCACCAGGAGGAGCACATCGCCTGGCAGGACTCGCAGGTGTTCAAGCGCTGTAACGCCGGTCTCACCTTTCACGAGGAGTTCGGCCTGTTCTACAACAAGGAGAAGCAGGTATTTCCAGTCAAGTACCTGGCCAACCCCATCCACGACGGCAATCGGATGGTCGGCGTGGTGATCGCGTTTCAGGATATCACGCAGCGGCGCAAGATCGAGGAGCAGCTGTCACGCCTGGCACAGTTCGACACCCTTACCGGCCTGCTCAACCGCGGCACCTTCGAGAAGCATCTGCATCGGGCCATCGAACGGGCCGATAGCAATCGCCGGGGTTTCTCGTTGTTGCACCTGGACATCGATCATTTCCGCCAGGTAAACGATCAGTTCGGCCATGACGTGGGCGATCTGCTGCTGCAGGAGGTCAGCCACCGGGTATGCCGGCTGATACGCGACGGCGACCTGATCGGCCGCCTGGGCGGCGACGAGTTCATCATTCTGCTGGAGAGTTTCACCGAGCATCACAACCGCAACGCGGCTCAGCTGGCGGAACGGATCATCGATGTGTTGTCGGAGGCGTTCAAGATCCACGGCCACGAGTTCTTCATCGGCGCCAGCATCGGTATCGCCACCTTCCCCGAATCGGGGGAGCTGTTCGAGCCGCTGCTGCAGGCGGCGGAGCTGGCGATGTTCAAGGCCAAGAGCAGCGGGCGGCAAAACTTCCAGTTCTTCACCGAAGAGCTGCAGCAGCAGGCGCTGGCCGCCATGGAGCTGGAGCGCAACCTGCGCCGGGCGCTGGCCCAGCAGGAGTTCGAGCTGTACTACCAACCCAAGCTGGAGCTGGGCAGCGGTCGAATCCTGGGGTGCGAAGCGCTGGTGCGCTGGAAACCGGACGGCAATATGACTATCGGCCCCGACACCTTCATACCCAAGCTGGAGGAGATGGGCCGCATCGGCCAGTTGGGCGACTGGATCATCGACCAGGTCTGCCGCCAGCTGAAACACTGGCGTGACGAACATGGCCTGAGCCTATGCGTGGCGGTCAACCTGTCGGTCAAACAGCTGCAGCAGGAGGCGCTGCCGGAACAGGTCGGGCTGCTGCTCGATCAATATGAACTGCCCCGGGACTGCATCGAGTTCGAGATCACCGAAAGTATGATGATGCACGACCCTGAAAGTGCCGTGGCCACCCTGAGCGCGTTTCAGTTCCTGGGAATCGCCGTGTCGGTCGACGACTTCGGCACCGGCTACTCCTCCTTCGGTTACCTGCAACACCTGCCGCTGGATGCGCTGAAGATCGACCGCCTGTTCATACAGCGGCTGTTTCAGGAGGAGAAGAGCGCCGAAATCGTGCGCGCCATCATCTCCCTGGCCCACAACCTGAACCTGAAGGTGATAGCCGAAGGGGTGGAAACCCAACAGCAGTTGGCATTCCTGCAGGACGAGGGTTGCGATTTTGCTCAGGGCTACCTGATCAGTCGCCCGGTGCCGGCTGAGGAGATGACACAACTGTTGTTGGGGCATCGAGACGGCAAGCAGTAACCGTTTGCCCCTTAGTCAGGCCGATAGAGGTCAATGCCGACCAGCGTCAGGTCGTCGCTGCGCTCCTCCCGCTGCTGCCAGTCGCACAGGGCCGCCAGCAATCCCTCTCGCAACTCATCGATCGGTCGATCCCGATATGCCAGCAGCAGCTCTTTCAGTCGCCGCTTGCCCAGCGGGAACCCCTTTTCTCCACCGTTCTGGTCGATATAACCATCGGTGGTCAACAGCAGGCGCCGTACCTCGGAGATCCTGAGCTCATGCTCGGTGAATACGAAGTGAGGGTCTGAACTGCGATAACCTATCCCCTGGCGATCACCCCTGATCGTTTGCAGCTCTCCGACGCCGTCGAAATAGAACAGCGGGGTTTCAGCGCCGGCAAAACGCAGCAGATCACGCTGTTTGTCGAAATAGAGCACCGCGCCATCGAGGCCGGCGTTGCTGGCCGCATCGGGGCTGTCCTGGCGCAGCAACGTGCGGATGGTACGGTTGAACCGCTGCAGAATTTCCGCCGGATGCACCTCTTGATCGCTGGCCAGCAGATCACTGACGATGCCACGCTCTACCGCCTTGACCAGCATGGTCATGAACGCCCCCGGTACCCCATGGCCGGTGCAGTCGATCACCATCAGCATCGCCTCATGCGCGTTGCTGAGCGAATCGAACAGGAAAATATCACCACCGACCACGTCCTTCGGTTCCCAGATGGTGAAGTGGCTGTCGAAGAAGCTCTGCAGCTGCGCCTGTTCGGGCAGCAGTGCATTCTGAATCAACGACCCGTATTCGATGGAGTCGGAGATCTTGCGGTTGAACGCCTCCAGTTGACGTTCGGTCTCCTTGCGCTCGGTAATATTGATCGCCACGCCGGCGGTCGCGTAGAGACGCCCACGATGATCGTGCAGCGGGAAGCGGTATGAGAGGAAGATATTGTCCTGGTCATGTACCGGAACCTTCACTTCCCGTATGGTCAGCTCCTTGTACTCATCCGGCAGCTGATCCGGATCGATGACCGGTGCCGAGTCTAGTTTCAGTTGCGGACTGTCCAGCCCTACCACCTCGTAGTCCATGCCGAATACGCTACGCCAGCCACGGTTGACCAGCAGGTAGTTACCCTCAAGATCCATGACGTGTATCACCGCATCGGTGTTGTCGATCAGATCATGCATCAGCCGCCGGCTCTTGTTGAGCTCCTCCTGGGCCGCCTGCAACTGGGTAATGTCGGTCAGCACGACCAGATACAGCGCCTCATCGCCGATATCGACCTCGGTGGCACTGACCGTGAACAGGTTGCCGGCGATACAGGCGACATGGTTGGTATCGGGGTGGAGCCGCACATACTCGAGCCAGCTGTGCTCGCCCATATCCCGCTGCAGATAGTGTTCGCCCTCGCGCTGCTCGAAGGTGTCGCAGATGCAGTCATGGGCAAACTGCTGCAAGGAGTCGAGACGGTAGAATTTGAGAAACGCCTGGTTCACGCTTCTGATCCGGCGACCATCCGTGGTCATGACGATACTGGGCTGGGAATCCAGCACTTCGGCCAGATACTCCTGGCTTTCGCGCAACTCCTCGGTACGCTCCTCAACCTTCTGTTCCAGCGAGCTGCTCAGCTCCTCCACCTCTTTCTTGGCGGTGATGTCCTGGCGTATCGCGCTGTAGCCGATGTGGCGTCCATGATGATCGTACTCCGGCTGGATGATCGCCTCGACCCAGAAATGGCTGCCATCCCTGCGCAGGTTCTTCAGTTCGCCACGCCAGGTTGCCCGCTTGTCGGCAATGGTCTGCCACATCTCCCGATAGAGTGCGGGGTCGTTATCCGGGTGCTTGATCAAGCGGTGATTCTGGCCCAGCAGTTCCGACCTCTGATAGCCGCTGATCGCACAGAAGGCATCGGACACGTAGGTGATGCGCCCCTCGAGATCGGTTTTGGAGGCGATGACATGGCGGTCAAACGAGTCGAGCAGCGCTGTCAGTTCCGCCGTCGCCCGCTGCACCCTGCTCTTCAGCGACCGGTTCCAGTAGATCATCACCGCCGCCAGCGCCAGTACCACCGCCAATGCCTTCCAGATCAACGAGTAGTCGATCCCCTGCTGCACCGCGACCTGAACCCAATCGTGATAGAACTGCTCCCGCTCCTTTTCGGTCAGCGTGGCGAACACCTTGTTGATGATCGACTGCAGTTCCGGATAACGCGGCGAGATCAGGAAGTGATGATTGAACTGGAAATCGGTATTGCCGGCGATGCGCAGCTCACCGCCGGGCATCTGCCCCATGTAATACAGTGCCGGCGCCAGGTGTCCGATAAACGCATCGGCCTCGCCGCTGGCCACCAGCCCCAGCGCTTCGGGCACGTCGCGGGTCTCGATCAGCCTCGCATCCGGCAGCGACTGCCTGAAGTAGTGGGCACTGGTATACCCCTTGGGCACGGCGAAGGTGCGCTGACTGAGTTCATTCAGCGAGCGCACGTAGGCGATCTGGCTATTGGTCACGATAACCATCGGATAGCCGGCATAACGATCGCTGAGCAGTCCAAGCGAGCGCTCCTGAGGCGAGTCCCCTGCACCCGGAATCAGATCGATCACGCCGTTGGCAAACTGTTCGAGCACCTCCGGCCAGCTTTGCGCCGGTACATACTGGAACTGCAGGCCCGTACGCCGCTCCACCAACGACAGGTACTCGCCCATGATGCCGGTCATGCGTCCGTTGTCGATGATCGACAACGGCTTCCAGTTGACTTCGCTGTAGCGGATAACCGAGTGGCTGCGCAGCCACTCCTTTTCCTCACGAGTCAGGTTAAGCGCCTCCAACTCGGCCGGATCGGGATAGCTGTTGGAGTCACCCAGCCAGAGTTGAATAAGGCCACGCATTTCGTCGGTGCTGATCGCCGCCAGCCCCTTGTTCAGGATCGACGCCAGTTCAGGTGCACTCTTGCGTATGGCAATGGCCAGTGGCGAGGGTTGAAACAGCTGCGAGTCAAGCTCCGATTCGGGCAGCGCGGAAATTTTCAGGTTGGTGATGTAGCTCTTCTCCATCAGATACTGATGGGCCGCCATCACCCCCAGGGTCAGATCAGCCTTGCCGTAGGCAACTGCCTGCAGCGCTTCCTCGTCGCTGTCGACCAGGTAGAGCTCCACCTCGGGGTGGTATTTCTGAAAATACTCGGTGTAGTAGAAGCCCCGAGGCAGGGCGATGGTTTTATCGAGCAGCTCCTCAAAGCGCTGCACCGGCGGCGCGCCCTGGCGCATCACGACGCCGCGCAGCGCTTTGATGTAGGGCGCGGTAAACGCAAGATACTCGGCACGTTCGGGCGAGGGAGACACGTCGAGCAGCAGATCGATGGTCCCGTCACGGGCTCCCTGCATCGCCTCATCCCAGGCCGGTCCGGTGACATACTCGACGCTCAAGCCGGCTTTCTCCGCAATCAGGTTCATCAGCGAAACGGAGAGCCCTTCTGCCTGCCCCGCCTCGTTAAAACTGAATGGAGGCCAGTTGGCGTCGTGATAGACCTGGATCTGCGGATGCTGCGCGAGGAACTGACGCTCTGCCGCGCTGAGATCGACCCTGCGCCGAACCGGTGCGGCGGACTGTTCGCCAAACCATCTGCGCAGGATGGCATTTTTCTCTTCGTCACCGATCGAGGCGACCGCCTTTTGTACGATGCTGGCCAGCAGCGGCTGACGCTTGCTTACCCCCACATGCAGGCTGTTAACGTAGAAATCCACCGGCAACACCGGTTTGAGCCCGGTTTGCAGGTTGCGCGCCAGCTGATAGCGAACCACCGCATAACCGTCGATGTAAGCGTCGGCGCGCCCGAGCAGCACGGCATCTATCCCCTGCTGCAGCGAACTGACCGGAACCAGTTCGATATCGGGGAAGCGCTTGCGCAGATTTTCAACAATCTGATAACCATCGATCACCGCTATACGCAGCTGCGCCAGCGCCTCCAGCGACGCAGGCGCCACCGCATCGCTGCGCATAAAGGCGTAGTCCTTGACCTCGAAGTAGGGGGCCGTAAACTCGGTGTATTCTGCACGCGGCTCGCTTTTGTAGATCGCCGGCAGCACATCCAGCTCGCCACTCCTGAACGCCGCCAACATCTCTGCCCAGGTCTGGCCGGTGATATAGCGCAGTTTAAGACCAGTTTTGTTGGCCACCAGGTCGAGGATATCGCGCGCTATCCCCTGATAACGGCCATCCTGACCGACGAAATCGAACGGCGGCCAATCGGCTTCGCCACCGACCCGAACTTCAACCTGCCGGGCGATCCAGTTCCGTTCCTCCTCGGTCAGCTCCAAATCACCCGCCTGTGCAGCACTCCAGTGGGACAGAATCGCGTTGAACTCCTGGGGGCGGATATCATCCAGCGCACGCTGCAGAATATCGCGCAATATAGGGTTCTGTTTGGGCGTGCCGATCGCCAGTACCGAGCCCTGCCGGGTATTGTCCCGACCGTGAATCTTGAGGTTCTGCAACAGTTCCTGGGTGATCAGGTAGTCGACCACTGCCCGGTTGCCGACATAGGCATCCGCGTCGCCCCGGTTGACGGCGTCCAGGCAGTGGGAGGTGTCGCGGTACTCACGCACGGTGATCTGCGGAAAGTTGGCCTTCAGGTATCTGACCGTGCCGATATTCGCTTCCAGCGCGACGGTCTTGCCGGACAACGCCTCCAAATTGGCCAGGTAGGCGGCATCCTTGCGCGCCACAATAACGTGGGGGATATGCAGGTAGGGCCGGGTGAAGTTGAAGAACGCTTCCCGTTCCGGCTTGGGAGTGATATCGAGCAGTGCATCGAGCTCACCCTGCTGGGTTTTCTCGTAGATCTCGCTCCAGGGCCCGGAGACGATCTGCAAACGGCCATCCAGACGCCGGTTAAGTGCCGCCACCAGGTCGGCACCTATCCCTTGTGGTTGCTGGCGATAATCAACGAAATTCATCGGCGGCCAGCCATCCATCGCGCCAATTCGGATCTGCGGGTGGTTGTCGAGCCAGCTCAACTGCTGACTGTCGAGTGTGGCCTTGAATTGAGCGGGGTCAGCCTGCACCAGGCAGCTGAACAGGAGCAACAGCAGTGCACACACTCTCTTCATCGCGATATCCCTGTGCTGCCGCGGATCGATCGGCGCTACGGACTTAATCCTGGACCATCGCCGGCCGCGGCTGTCCTAGCCATAATCGTCAACCGAATATCCGGTCAGTAGTCATCCTTCAAATGTTCGCGGATCTCCAGAAACTCATCGAGATGGTCAAAGAAGATATCGATCAGATCGGGATCGAAATGCCGCCCGCGCTCCTCGCGGAACAGCGCGAAGATCCGCTCGTCGTCCCACGCCTTTTTGTAACAACGATCACTGCCCAGGGCGTCAAACACATCGGCCAGCGCCGTGATCCGGCCGGCGATATGGATATCCTTGCCCTTTAACCCCCGCGGGTAGCCGCTGCCATCCCATTTCTCGTGGTGTTCGTGGGCGACGGTCGCGGCCAACTTCAGTAACGGCCGGGAGGAGTAGGCCAGCATCTCATACCCCAGTTGGGCATGGGTCCGCATCACCTCGAGCTCCTCGTCGTCGAGGCGTCCCGGTTTGTTCAATATGCTGTCGGGAATGGCGACCTTGCCGATATCGTGCATCGGCGAAGCCTGCTTGAGCAGCTCAGCCACTTCAGGGTCCAGGCCGTAGTAGAGTGCGAACAGCCTGGAATACTCTGCGACACGCTTGACGTGGTTACCGGTCTCCTTGGAGCGGCTCTCGCCGATGGCGCCCATGGTGAACACCACCTCGCGCTGAGTCTCCTCGATCTCGCGGTTCAACTGCTCGATCTCGGCCACCCGCTTCTGGATCTCGTCATACTCCTGGCGCTGGCGCTTATCGCTGCGCTCCATGATCCTCTTCTGACGGTTGATATCTCTGACTATCTTGTCGGTAGTCTTGTTGAACCGCTCACGCAACCCCTCAAGCTCCATGATGAGCTTATCGTCGGGACTCATGCTCATCGGCTTATCCTTTTTCGATGAGATTAATGGTCAGTTTTTCGAAATCTTCGATAAAGTCCTCGCCCGCCTCGCGCGCGCTCTCGTTTTCCGGATCGTATATCCAGTTGACCTCAAGGCTATGTTCACCGCTGGCCTCCTCCATCATGTCGAACATGTCGAAGAACAGCTTGGAACTGCTGGAATTGAAGTAGACGATCTCCATATTGACCACCGTCCGCTTCGGCAGCTCATTGGCAAAATACTGATCCAGCCACTCCATCACCGGCTGGTAGAAATCAAAGGTATTCTCAGGATAGGACTTGCCGGAAAAGGCCATGATCCCGGCGGGATCCAGGTTAATCTCCGGCGTATACTGAGTTGCTTCCAATTGCAGTTTTTCCATGACAACACCCCGGATCATTTCACGAACGCCTTGAACTGAAAGTAGAATTTGTCGTCGCCGATGGAGATGAACTCATACTTGATCTGGTCGCAGCGTTTGGCGATCTCGTAGAATCCGATCCCCGCCCCTTTACCATGACTGTCCCGGCCGCTTTTTCTCAGCTCCCGGTATCGCCTCTTCAACCCATCGTTGTCCAGCCCCTGGATCTCCTCGAGTTTGGGCAGGATCTTGTCCCTGTCGCCGCTATCGAGAATATTCTGGCTGAGCACGTAGTAACTGTCGCCCTCCCCTTTGCCGACCATGATCAGCCCCTTGGGATCGAACTCGCCACCTGCGTTCTCACGGCTCTTGGAGTAGTTCATCATATTCTGCGAAAGCTCGATGAATATGACGAAAATATTGTTGGCAAGCCTCTGATTGATATCCTTTTTTTCGCTTTCGCGCTCCAGCGCATCGGTCATGCCGGCGATCAGTGACTGGGTGATGAAACCGCCATACGTGAGGAAGACGATACCGTCCGCCTCCAGTATTTTTTCTATCGCTTTAATATCCATTCCAAAGCCCTTCGGTCATCGGAGTATTGGCTAGCATTCCCGCTACCTCATGGATAATGCCCCGATCAGATTACAGAGTGACACATATCACTGTCACCTGCATCGCCCGATTAAAACATCCGTTTACAGAATACTAACACCAGAATTAGGGTTGTCACTTTTGTCCGACCGGTCAAGGTCGCCAGCTGTCCAACGTCTGCAGATAATTAGCCCGCTCAAAGCCCGCAGGGTCAGCCGCATTGCGGTAGGAGACACTGCCCTTGAGCTGCAGCAGGTTGTCGTATTCGTTCTCGTCCAACCAGTCGAGCAACATCGACTCCATCTCGCGGATGATCCCGGGACCGCGCTGCATCAGTGCGCTCGCCATCTGCGTGATATCGGCACCGCACATCTGCGCCTTCAACACATCCTCCGCACTGTGTACGCCGCCGGTCACGGCGATATCGATCGCGACCTGCGCGCGCACGATCGCGATCCAGCGCAACCGCTCGCGCAATTCGCCGGAGTGCGACAGCTCGAGCATCGAGTGCAGGCGCCGGGTGTCGAGCTGGATGTCCGGTTGCAGGAAACGGTTGAACAGCACCACCGCACTGGCCCCCACCTGCTTCAGCTGGCTGACAAAATGTACCGGGCTGGTGAACTGGGAGGAGATTTTCACCGCCAGCGGCAGATCCGGCACCGATGAGCGCACCGCATGCAGGATATCCAGGTAACGGCGCTCCACATCCTGCGATGATTCCTCGGCATCCGCGGCCACATAATAGACGTTCAGCTCCAGCGCATCGGCACCGGCCTCGGCGATCTGCCGGGCGTGTTCGGACCAGCCGCGCCGGGTGATGCCGTTCAAGCTGGCGATCACCGGTACCTCCAGATGCTCCTTCATCTGCTTGAGAGTCTCCAGGTAGCGCTCTTCGGCGGTCTTGAAACCATCGGGTTCCGGCAGATAGCCTTCGGACTCGGCGTGCCCCTGCTCCCGGTCATAGAGGAACTGATGCAACATCTGCTGATCTTTTTGGCACTCCTCCTCGAACAGGCTGTGCATGACGATCGCCGCCGCACCGGCATCTTCGAGTGCGCGTGCGCCGCTCAGCGTGGCGGTCAACGGCGAGGCCGAGGGCACCAGCGGGCTTTTAAGATCCAGTCCCAGATAACGTGCTTTCAATCGTTGTTTCATTGTCATACCTCCTCGGCACCGGTTGCTTGCGGTGCCTCATCCTCGGCGGGAGAATCAACCTCTTCCCAGCTCAACTCGGCCAACTGGGCGTAGCGATGGTAACGTTCGCTCACCTCATGCTGAGCCGCATCGAGAAACGCCTTGGCGGCCTCGGGGTGGGTGCCCATCAGCATGCTGAAACGCGCTTCGGTACCGGCAAAACGACGGTAGGGGATAGAGGGTGGCTTGGAGTCCAGCCGCAACGGGTTTTGCCCTGCGGCGGCGCGGCGCGGATCGTAACGAAACAGCGGCCAATGCCCTGAGTCCACAGCCAGACGCTGGTGTTCGTGATTGTCGGCCAGATCGAATCCGTGGGCGATACAGGGCGAATACGCGATGATCAGTGATGGCCCGTCGTAGCTTTCCGCCTCCAGGAAGGTGCGCAGGGTCTGCACATCCTTGGCGGCATAAGCCACATGGGCCACGTAAACATGCTCGTAGTCCATCGCCAGCCGCGCCAGGTCTTTTTTCGGCCCCGGTTTGCCGCTGGCAGAGAACTTGGCCACCGCCGCCCGCGGCGTGGCCTTGGAGGTCTGACCACCGGTATTGGAGTAGACCTCGGTGTCGAGTACCAGGATGTTGACGTTACGCCCCGACGCCAGCACATGGTCGAGGCCGCCGTAGCCGATATCGTAGGCCCAGCCGTCACCGCCGACGATCCAGACACTGTGCCGCGCCAATTTGTCAGCCACTGCCAGCAGTGCCTTGGCGCAGGGGTCGTCGACCCTATGCAGCGCCGCGCGCAGGGTTTCGATCCGCTTACGCTGCGCAACCAGTCCCGCCTCGCTGCTCTCGTCGGCGTTCAGTATCGCCGCCACCAGTTCAACGTCGAGCTTGTCGTTCAAGCCCACCAGCAACGCCCGTGCGTAAGCGCTCTGCGCATCCAGTGCCGCACGCATCCCCAGGCCGAACTCGGCGTTGTCCTCGAACAGGGAGTTGTTCCAGGCCGGCCCCCGCCCTTCGGCGTTATGGGTCCAGGGGGTGGTGGGCAGGTTGCCACCGTAGATCGATGAGCAACCGGTGGCATTGGCCACCAGCATATGATCGCCATAGAGCTGGCTGAGCAGCCGCACATAGGGGGTTTCGCCGCAGCCGGAGCAGGCACCGCTGAACTCGAACAGCGGCTGGTAGAGCATGGCACCTTTCAGCGTGGTCTCCTTGACCTGGGTGCGGTCGAACTCGGGCAGTGCCTCGAAGAAGGCCCAGTTGCGCTTCTCCTGCTCCAGCGTGGATTCCTTGGCCACCATATTGATCGCCTTGCGGCTGGCATTGCTCTTGTCACTGATCGGGCAGATCTCGACACAGAGGGTGCAGCCGGTGCAATCCTCCGGCGACAGCTGGTAGCTGATCAGGGTATCGGGCGGGAACTCCTTCGCGCCCTTGATCGGCACCGCCTTGAACCCGTCCGGCGCGGCTGCCAGTTCAGCGGCGTTGAACGCCTTGGAGCGGATCACACTGTGCGGACAGACCAGCACGCACTTGCCGCAATGGGTGCACAGATCCGGCTCCCAGTTGGGGATCTGCAGCGCCAGGTCTCTCTTTTCGTACCGCGCGGTGGCGGAGGGCCAGGCACCGTCCACCGGCAACTGACTCACGCGCAACGCGTTGCCGCGCCCCGCGATCAACTCGGCGGTTACGTACTGCAGGAAGGGATCCGGTGCCAGGTCGATGGTACGCATCGGGATCTGTCCCAACGGCGTAGCCGGAACATCGAAGCCCTGCAGATTGGCCAAGGCGTTATCGATCGCCTCGATATTCATCTCCGCAACCAGGCGGCTGCGCTTGCCGTAGGAGCGCTCCACCGCTGACTTGATCGCCGCAATCGCCTCCTCCTTCGGCAACACCTCGGTGAGGGCGAAGAAGCAGGTTTGCATAATGGTGTTGATCCGTTTGCCGAGGCCGGCACTCTCCGCTACTCGATAGGCGTCGATCAGATGCACGCGCAGCTTGCGCTCCCGCATCAGCCGCTGAACTTCGCCCGGTAGCGTGGTCCAGAAACTATCGCCGGTCAGCGGGGTGTTGATCAGCACGCAGGCGCCATCCTTCGCCAGCTCGAACATCGGGTAGCGGTCGAGGAATTGGGGTTGGTGACAGGCGACGAAATCCGCCTGCCCAGGTTGAATCTCGTAGGCAGCGTGGATCGGCTCAGGACCGAAACGCAGGTGCGACACCGTCACCGCGCCGGACTTTTTCGAGTCATAGACAAAATGTCCCTGGGCATAGCGCCCCGGCTCGCCGCCGATGATCTTGATGCTGTTCTTGTTGGCACTTACGGTGCCGTCCGCGCCCAGACCGTAGAACACCGCCTGCATCCACTGGTTGCAGGCGTCGGTACGAAAATCCGGATCGTAGGCCAGACTCAGTTGGCTGAGATCATCGTCGATACCGAGGGTAAACGGATTGCGCAGAGCATCACCGGCCAGGTGGTCGAACACCGCCTTGACCATCGCCGGGGTGAACTCCTTGGAACCCAGCCCAAAGCGCCCGCCTATGATCCGGGGCAGACCGGCCCCTTTCCAGTCGCCGCCCGAGTACGCCTGCAGCAGCGCGGTGGACACATCCTTATATAGCGGTTCGCCATCGGCACCAGGTTCCTTGGTGCGATCGAGCACCGCCAACGTTCTGGTAGTACTCGGTAACGCCTCGATCAGCCTTTTGCCATCGAAGGGACGGAACAGACGCACTTTGAGCACGCCGACCCTGTCGCCGCCAGCGTTCAGGTGCGTCACCGTTTCGACCGCGGTTTCCGCCCCCGACCCCATCAACAGGATTACCCGCTCGGCATTGGGTGCACCGCAGTACTCGTAAAGCCGGTACTGGCGACCAGTTACCGCGGCAAAGCGGTCCATCGCCGACTGCACAATGGCGGGGAAGGCGCTGTAGAAGGAGTTGACCGCCTCACGGGACTGGAAGAACACGTCCGGGTTCTGTGAGGTGCCGCGTACCTGGGGGCGATTCGGCGACATGCCGCGATCGCGACAGGCCTGTACCAGGTGTGCCGGAATCAACTCCCGCAGCTGCTCCGCGCTGACCAGTGCCACCTTGCTCACCTCATGGCTGGTGCGGAAACCGTCGAAAAAGTGCAGCACCGGCACCCGCCCCTCCAGTGTCGCCATTTCGGCGATACAGGCAAAATCCATCACCTCCTGAGCGCAGTTTGAGGCCAGCAGCGCAAAGCCGGTGCTGCGCGTGGCCATGACGTCGGAGTGATCGCAGAAGATCGACAGCGCATGAGTGGCCACCGAACGTGCGGCGACATGGAACACCGTCGGTGTCAGTTCACCGGCGATCTTGAACATGTTGGGGATCTTCAGCAGCAGCCCCTGAGAAGCGGTAAAGGTGCAGGTCTTGGCGCCGGCCTGCAGCGCACCGTGGACGGCACCGGCGGCACCGGCTTCGCTCTGCAGCTCGATCACATCGGGCACGGCACCCCAGAGGTTGGGGCGGCCATTGGCACTCCAGCTGTCACACAACTCGCCCATCGGGGAAGCGGGCGTGATCGGGTAGATCGCGATCACGTCATTGAGGAGGTGGGCGATGGTGGCAGCGGCCTCGTTGCCATCCATCATGCGGTATTCGGGCGCCATTCGGTTCTCCTTCTATCCGCCGGCACGGTTATTACCTGAGTTATTGTCTGAGTTATTACTCGAGTATCTCAGGTGCCACGTACGGAAAAACTGACACAGACCAAGTTCGCTGTGAAAAGGTCCGTGTCAGTATCAGGATAGTCGGCGAATGGCGCTTGCTCAGCTCACCTCTCGGCCGGAAGAGATAATATCCACCAATTCGCGGAAACTGGTGGCCCGCAGGTTGAGCTCAACCGATATCCGCAGACGACGGGCGATATCACTGGAGGAGATGATGCCGCGGATACGATGACTCTCGGGATCCACCACCAGCATGTGCGGCTGCCCCTCGTTCTTCAGCGTTTCCAGCAGGTCACCGATGGTGCCCTTCTCCACCGCGCCCAGAGTCACGCCCCGGAGCTTCTCCTTCGGCGTCATCAGATCGCCGATGGTCAGATCGCCCCGCGCCTGGCCGGAGCTGGTCGCCAGACTCAGGACTTTTCGGCTCTCCAGATCGGCCACGGTGACGATGCCACGAAACGCATCAGCGGTATCGGTGACCAGGATCGAACGTACGTGCGCCTGACGCATGGCGGCGATGGCATCATCGATACCTTCATCCGGTAGCAGCGTCAGTGGACGGTGATAGAGAAAGTCGGTCATTACCAGACGTGCCGGGCTGTTAAGGTCAAAACTTTCCACCTGATCCGACTCGATCACTGAGGGATAGTCACCCAGGCCGACGGTTTTCAATTCATGATAACGATGCATAGAACAGACTCCTCCTGCCCCTGAGGCAGAATGGGTAAAAATAGTGTGGTATCTAACGCTGGGATCAGATAAACGGAGGCGGGGCACGCGACGGCGGCAGCGTTAACGGGGAGCAGACTATGGTGAGAACAGGCGCAGGAACAGGTGCGCTATCCAACGCAGCCGACAGGTTATTTTTAGCGTTTTCCGGCAGCACGGAAGGCTGATCCGGCTCTGGCGTAAACCTGCCCTGAAGCTCTGGATCAAACGCCCCCTCCGCCAATACCGGAGAATTCAGATATCGCTCGTCGGCCAGGCTGCCATTTGCCACCTGCGACAGTAGCAGGGCGAGCAGACTCGCAAGCGACAGGCTGAGCAGCTTTCGGAGGTACAGCGTCATATCATCACCGCAAACGGGCCAGTCCGGGCAGATTCGATCCATACATTCAGAGTAGTGGAACGCAGGCATTTATCCAACAGTCGCAGATCCTGGCGGGTATGATCTAAATAATTGTTTAAATAGCGCTGATAAATGCGATTTATTGCCGTCGTGGACAAGCTAGAGTAGGCCCATATCCAAACATCAAGGAGTCGAAAATGTCCAACCCGTTGCCGACACTGTTCCTGTCCCAAGGTTCAGCAACCTTTGCCATTGAGACAGGTCTGTGCGGCGCTGCGCGCGCAGGGTATTCTGATCATCGGCTCCGGCAGTATCACCCATAACCTGCACGAGCGGTCGATGGATGCTTGGCTGCTCGGCTGCACGCCAGCGGTGCAAAGAAAAGAGGATAGAAAGATGAAATTACCGGCGATGATCGAAATTCCGGCCCAGGGCGAAACCCGCTACCTGTTTATCCTGGCGCATGGGGTCGGTGCCAACAAAGAGAATCTGGCGCCGCTGGGCCATGCCCTGCATACCGCCTTTCCCCATGCCTGCTGCCTGGTGGTGGACGGATTCGAACCCTTCGACGGCGGTTTCGGCGGACGTCAGTGGTTCTCCCTGCGCGGTGTCACCGAAGAGAATCGCCCCCATCGGGTTGCCGCCGCCCTGCCCGCCTTTATCGAGATGGTGGAAACCCTGCAGCAGCGCCAGGGCATCGATGCGGCACACACGGTACTGGTGGGATTCTCTCAGGGCACCATCATGTCGCTGGAAGCAATCAAGGCTCGGGATGGACTGGCCGCTCAGGTGTTAGGTTTCTCCGGTCGCTACGCGGCGCTGCCTGACCAGGCACCGGAGAACACCCGCATCCACCTGCTGCATGGCGAGAACGACAGCGTGATCCCGGTCAGCCATGCCCGTGCCGCCTGCGAACGGTTGGAGTCACTGGGTGCACAGGTCACACTGGACACCGAAAAAGGCGTGGATCATGAGATCAGCCCGCTGCTGCTGGAGATGGCGGTGCAGAGGCTGGCAGAGAGTCTGGAGGAGTCTTGATTTCCGGTCGACCGATGCCCGGTATGGTTTTTACCTGGTGAAAGGATCAGTTGTTCCTGATTCGGTGCCTGACTAGATTCCGAGACTCAGTATTGCTCTCCTCACACCTCTTGATCGCACGCGGGCTATAGTGAAAGCAGACAACTCCAGCCGATATACGTAGCCTCATGTCAAAGCTGATACGTTCGCTAACCCGTGCTCTTACTGTGATCGAAGCCCTGAACGGTCCCGACTGCGCACTGAGCCTGAATCAGCTGCACCAGACGACCCAGCTGGATCGTGCAACCCTTCTGCGCATTCTGGCCACCTTGATCGAAGCGGGTTGGGTGTATCGCAGCCTCGGTGATCAGTGCTACCGACTCAGCTACCAGATCCATGAACTGGGTACCCATATCCGCACCCAGAACAGCCTGGCACAACTGGCCGCACCGATACTTGATACGCTACAGCGGGAGATACACTGGCCTTCGGACCTGGCAATCTACAACGGCAGTGGCATGGAGATCGTGGAGACGACCCGGCGCCAGTCGCCTCTGTTTCTGTCCCAGGGCTTTATGGGATATCAACCCTTTATGCTGCAGTCCGCCGTGGGCCGGGCCTACCTGGCCTGGAGCCACCCCAAGGATCAGGCGGCAATTCTGCATCGCCTGCGACTGGGAGAGGGGCCCGATGCAAAACTCGCCCGTGACGAGGAGTGGGTCAGCAAGGTGTTGCAATCGACTCGTGACAAGGGTTATGCCGAGCGCGACACGCGCTATATTGGCGGCCCGGATGACAACGACACCTACCCGGTCCAGGTCGCTGCCGTTCCGATCATGGTGCTGGAAGAGGTGCAGGCCTGCATCAACATTGTGTGGCTCGACGCCTTCATCAAGCCGGGTCAAGTCGAGAAGGAGTTGCTGCCGAAACTCAAAGCCGCAGCGGACCAGATAGCGCAAGAGATCTTGAAGCACGAACTTTACTAACAGGAAATAAAAAAGGGCGCCGATGGCGCCCTAAAACACACTACTTCACTAAAAATCCCGACTAAAAACTGAACCCATACTCCGCAATCAATCGAATATCCTCCAGATTGCCCACACCGCCAACCTCAACATCGGCATAGCGCATTTTGAGAGCAAGATCCTTTGCAACACCTGTCTGCACGACATAGCCCGCCTCCAGGTTAAATTCACTATCCTTCAGTTTCTCATCACCATCCTTATAATCGCCCTCGGTATATCGGGTCATCAGCGTAAAACCCGGAATCTGTGAGGGCGCATAATCAACCCGCACTTGCAATGACTCCTCTTGCGGACTGTAAAAATCGAGAATCTGGACCGAGTTATTGGTCCAAAGCACCGATCTGTCGTGGTTAAATCCGTCCCAGCTTGGCTCATATAGATCATCACCCACGCGCTGATAGGAGAGCGAGTAGGTCAGATCCTTATGTGAATAAGCCACAACGATGTTGCTTAAATAGGTATCCAGTTTGCCATCGCTGCCTGGATTATCAGCAAGATTGGATTGATCGCCTATACCCTTGGCCATGTAATGGTAGATATCGAAATCCAGGTTATCTTCGCCAACAGGAATACCGTAGTGTCCACTGATAAAGGTCTGCCGCTTGGCATCCTGCAACTGACCGTGGGCAAGATGCACACCCAGACCGTTTTCAAACCTGTAGCGTCCGCCGACGATTACTACCGCATCGCCATCATCGGTATACTGCTCAAAGCTGTCATAGCCCGACGCTGCCGCCGCGGTACTGTAGATACCATAGAGCTTGGCGCCACCAATCTGCACATCCCCCCGGAGCGCCTCACGCGTACCGGGCTCCGAACGACCATCGGTATCGGTCATCAGCGGTGAGATGATCCGCATCCGCCCCATACGCAGGGTCATATTGTCATTAGGTTTGAGCTTGATATTGGCTTGGCCAATTTTACTGAATCCATCTCCATTCTCGTCCAAAAGCGGTATACGGGCTGTGTTTTTATCCGCGTACAGCTTACTTACTGAATAGATCGAAGCATCGAAACCAATTAAATCCTTGTAGTAATCCGAGGCATAATCCAGCTTAGCTGTGAAACTCATCTCTTCACTGTCTTCAGCACCGAAATGACGGTCCACCTGTCCATAGTGGGTGCGAAAAGTTAACGCAATATTATCATCGACTGCATATACATGTGAATTGATAACAAAACCTGAAGCCAAGATTATTGAACAATTTAACAGCTTTTTCCGCTTCATTAACTAATACTCCTGATCGCCTTATTTTTTATAATTTTCCTTTTCCTGCCCGGTCTCGACAGGTTGCTGCACGGACATAAAACAACCCTGGCGCAGAGCACGCAAATTAGATTTGCACAGAGTAAAAACAGCATTAAAGGTCTAACGTCAGGTTTTTCATTAGACCGGGCACCGCACTTTTCACACAGTGAAAACATCAATTGATGGACAGAGGGCTATCTATATAGATTGAGTATAAAACGTGAAACCACCCCTCGTGTTTCGATAACTACAACAAACGACTCGCAGGAGTTCTTATGAATCAGATGACACTGTCCAAGCTTTCGCTGGCAACATCGCTCGCCCTGTGGGCGACCACGTTCGGTAACCCGGCCTTTGCCGCCTCGACCGATCCGGCACACCCGAACATTCTATTGATCGTGGCCGATGACATGGGCTTTGCCGACCTCGGCAGCTACGGCGGCGAGATCGACACGCCTAATCTGGATGCACTGGCGGCATCCGGGGTCCGAATGACCAACTTCCACACCGCACCCGCCTGTTCACCGACCCGCGCCTCGCTGCTGACTGGCGTCGACCCGCACAAGGCGGGTCTGGGCAACATGGCCGAAGAGCTGGCACCCAACCAGGATGGCAAGCCGGGTTACGAGGGGCATATCAACGACCGCGTGGTCTCGCTGCCCACCCTGCTCAAGGATGCCGGTTACAACACCTACCTGACCGGCAAGTGGCACCTGGGCAAGGGTGAGGGCAGCAAACCCAACGACAGAGGGTTTGAGCACTCCTTCTCCCTGTTGGTCGGCGGTGCCAGCCATTTCTCCGACATGAAACCCTCCTACGCACCAACCCCGGAAGCGAAGGCGCCCTACGCGGAAGATGACGTGCTCTTGGATAAACTGCCGGACGGTTTCCAATACTCCTCCCAGTATTATGCCGACAAGATGATCGACTACATCGCAGCCGACAAGGATAACGGTGCGCCCTTCTTCGGCATGCTCAGCTACACGGCGCCACACTGGCCGCTACAAGCGCCGGAAGAGGCGATGGCAAAATACCGGGGCCGCTACGACGCTGGTTACGACGAGCTGTTCGCTCAACGCCTGGAGAAGCAGAAATCGATGGGGCTGATTCCGGCCGATGCCGAAAGCGCGCCACGCCCGCCCAAAGGCCGCCCCTGGGATAGCCTTAGCAGCGACGAACAGAAGGTTGAAAAACGCGCGATGGAGATCTATGCGGCGATGGTCGACGAGATGGACGCCCACACCGGGCGCGTGTTTGACTATCTGAAACAGAACGGCCTGTACGACAATACCGTGGTGGTGTTCCTGTCGGACAACGGTGCCGAGGGGCATGATCTGGATGAAACCTGGCCGGCCGATCTGTTCCCGAAGATCCGCAAGGTGATCGACGAAACCAACGACTTTAGTTACGAACAGATGGGCCGCGCCGGCTCCTATACCCTGTACGGCCCCAACTGGGCCTGGGCCGGCGCGCCTGCATTCAAGCTGCACAAGGGCTTCCCCACCGAGGGCGGCACCCGGTCGATCGGTATCATCAAGGCCCCCGGCGTCAACGCAAATGTGGTCAACAACAGCCTCACCTCAGTCAAGGATATTGCACCGACTCTGCTGGAGCTGGCCGGCCTCAGTCAGCCGGGCAACAACTATAAGGGCAAGGCAATCGAACCGATCTCCGGACAGTCGCTGCTGCCGGTTCTGGAGGGCAAGGCAGGCACCAGCGATCGCGTATTGGGTGGTGAACTGTTCGGCAAGTACTATGTTCGCCAAGGCGACTGGAAACTGGTGATGATGCCCAAGCCCTACAGCGAAGGCGAAGTGCAGCTGTTCGACCTGAGCCACGATCTGGCCGAGCGTCACGACCTGAGCAAAGAGCAGCCGGAGCAATTGGCACATATGCTTAAGCTCTGGGAGCAATATGCTGCAGACAACAACGTCATCCTCCCGGATTGGGTAAGCGGGTATTGAGACCTGGGCCGGACTTGCGTCCTGGCCCAACCGCCGTTGCATCGGCACCTCGACAACACAGGAATAGCTGATGAGAGCGCTGTTACCGACTCTGCTTCTGCTGATTGCGGCGCTGGCCCCCTCCCCGGCCAGCGCCGATTCCTGTGCCGCCTGCCACCCACAGGAGAGCGCCCGTTGGCAGCAATCCCAGCACGCCGTGGCGATGCAAATCGCCAATGAGAACAGCGTGCTGGGCGACTTCAGCGGGCACTACGCCGACAACGGCATTAAGGCAGAATTCCAACATGCCAACGGCCGCTTCGGCCTGCGCCTGACCGAACAGGGTGAGGCGCAGCAATGGAACGTGCGCTACACCTTCGGCGTCTATCCGCTCCAGCAATACCTGATAGATATGGGCGACGGGCGCCTGCAGGCGCTCAATATCGCCTGGGACAGCCGTCCAGAAGCCAAGGGTGGACAGCGCTGGTTCCGACTGGATGAACCCGAGCAACAGATTCCGGGCAGCCCGTTACACTGGCGCGGGGTTTATCAGAACTGGAACAGCATGTGTGCCGACTGCCATACCACAGCGCTGGTCAAAGGCTACTCTGCTGACCGCGACCGTTACGACACCCGCTACGATCGGCTCGGCGTCGGTTGCAGCGCCTGCCACAGCCAGGCTGAAGCCCACGCTGAAGCGGCCAAATCCGGCCAGTCCCTGTCCGCCGGTCTCGACCTGAAAGCCAGAGGTGCCTGGCTCACCGGCAGCGAACTCCACCCACCCCGGCATATTGGCGAACCATCATCGACCGACCAGATCCAGGTCTGCGGCCGCTGCCACGCACTGCGCACCCGGCTCAGCCCCAACCTCGGCGGCCAGCTTGGTGACGAGTACAGCCTGAATCGTCTGTTCGCGCCACTCTACTACCCGGACGGCCGGGTGCGCGAGGAGGTGTTCGTGCTCGGCTCCTTTCTGCAAAGTCCGATGTACCAGGCCGGCGTGGTGTGCAGCAACTGTCATGACCCCCACTCGGGTAAAACCCGGCTGGAGGGCAATGCGCTGTGCAGCCAGTGTCATGCCGCCGCAAGCTTCGATCGCGTCGAGCATCACCGCCACCCGCTCGGCTCCGAGGGCGCCCGATGCGTCAGCTGCCATATGCCGCAAACCACCTACATGCAGGTAGATGCTCGCCGCGAACACAACTTCACCACCCCCGATCCCCTGACCGCCGCCCAGGCCGGAAGCCCTGACCCCTGCCTGGCCTGCCACCAAGATCGGGACCGCAACTGGTCAGCGAAACAGGTTTCTCAACTTTGGCCCAACCACCGCGAGCGCTCGGACTGGTTCAGCGTCCAGCGTGCAGCACTGCCAGTGATGAAGGCTTTTCTGGAAAACAACGAGCGCGCGCCTCTGCTGCGCGCCAGCCTGCTGGAGATGCAGGCGCCCCAGCTCGCGCACGAGGCACCGGCGCTGGTAGCGGCGCAGCTGGATAGCGAATCGACACTGCTGCGAGAGAGCGCCTGGCGGGCCGCGCTGGACCTGCCCGCGGACAGCTTGGCACAGTTCGCCGATAAGGGGTTGAGCGATCCCACACTCGCCGTGCGCCTGGCTGCATTCGAAACCCTACTGCAGCGGCGGGCACTACCCGAAGAGAGCAACGAGGTCCGACAGGAGTATGAACGCTATCTGAACGAGATCGCCGACCGGCCCGCAGGTCGTACTCTGAAGGCGCGCTACGCCCTGCTCAGCGGACAGTCTGAACAGGCTGAGCGGGATCTAAACCTGGCATTGGAGATGGACCAGGGCTATCTGCCGGCACGTCTGGTATTGAGCGACCTGCTGCGTGAGCAAAAACGCTTCAGCCAAGCGGAGTCAGTTTTAAGCGACGGTCTCGCCACTCAGCCGGGAGAGGCGATGCTGCTACACCTGCGCGGCCTGACCCGCCTGCAACTGCGCCATATAGAGCCTGCGCTGGAGGATCTGAAAGCAGCACTGCAAGCCGCACCTGACAACAGCACTTACGGCTATCGACTGGTTTTGGCGATGCACCACACCGGACATCGCGATGAAGCCGCTGCGCTGTTGCTACAACTGACACAGCGATTTCCTGACGATCCGCAGATCCGCGCCCTGCAATCCCAGCTCCAGCCCAAGCCGGTCACGGCTGACTGAACAGCTTATCCAGTTGCGCCACGTAGGGCCGTACCGCCCTTTTATCCGCCTCGGGCACTCGCGCCAGCGCCTTGGCCACCACCAGTGCCTGCCTCAGCTGGCCCTGTTGCGGCTCGGGCAGCGTCTGCAACAGGATCTCCTGCTCAGGGCCGCTCCGGGCTGCCAGCGCCAGCATCTGCGGACTCTCCGCGGACACCTTCACCGCGCCATAGGCGAGTACGATCTGGTCCCCCGTGCGCGCCCAGCTGTCGGCACTGGTAAACCCCTGGCGTAGAACATTACTTTCAAGCCGCGTGTAGTAGTCCGGCTCATTCCGCCTCAAGGTCTGCACCGCCCGCTGATGCGGGTCGAACGGCTCACCGGCACGCGGCATGATCTGCCGCGCGAGCAGGTCCTGCTTACCCTCCGCCTTGAGCTGGTCACCCAGCTCGCGCACTGTGCTCAGGCTGGCGATGTAAGCTTCGATACGCGCCGGCGCCAGCTCCGCCGCCGCCATCGACGAGACCGACATCAGGGTCAGGAAAGCGAGTATTAGAGACAAAGGCCTGCTTGCTGAATCGCGCATATCGAGCTCTCTCTGTTGGACCTATCCGAGGATTCTATCCCTCTCCTCTGCCCTGTGACAGCCGGCACAGGGTTAGGGTCCCCAGTGCCAACAAAGAAAGCTCAGGCTCAGCCCCCGATCTGCCTCTGCACAAACACCGAGCAGCTGGCGTCGGTCATCACCTTGCGCGTATTGGAACCGAGGAAGTAGCGCTCCAACGGTTTCTTGCACGCCGCCATGATGATCAGATCGGCGCCGATCGACTTGGCTTTCTTGACGATCTCGTCATGCACCACTCCGCGACGGGAGTAAACATGCCCACGCTGCTCCTCGGGTATCTCCGCCTCGAACAGGGCTTTGACCTGCTGCAGGATCGCCTGCTCGATCTCGGTGGGCCGCTCCGACGAGGTCGCGGCCAGCACATGGTGCACATAGTTCTGGTTAACGTAGAGGGTGGAGATGGTGCCGCCGGCCGCAAGCAGGCGCTGGGCCACCTTCACCTGGGCATCGAACAGATCGGCGTGGTCCGGATCCATCGGAATCAAAATATTGCTGTACATCGCCTCACCCCATGATCTTGTTCGGCAGCCAGAGCACCAGCTCCGGTACCAGCATGCAGAGAATCAACACCGCCAGTTTGATGCCGATGAACGGCAGCACCGAACGGTAGATGTCGGACATGGTTACTCCGGGCGGAGCGATACCCTTAAGGTAGAACAGTGCGAAACCATAGGGCGGTGTCTGCACCGCGATCTCGATATTGAGGATCATCAGGATACCGAACCATATCGGATCGTAGCCCAGCGATACCGCGATCGGCGTGAACAGCGGCGCGCACATTAACACGATGATGAATTCATCGATAATGAAGCCGAGCAGGATCATGATCAGCTGCATCATGATGATCACGCCCAAAGGCGGCAGACCCAGGTCCTGGGTAAAGGAGGCCACCATATCCTGCACCCCCATCAGCAGATGGAAGTTACTGAACAGGGTCGCGCCGAAAATGATCCACATCGCCACGCTGATCAGTATGGCGGTCTCAAAACCGGCATGCCGGAACATCGACAGTTTGAAGCGTTTGAACAGGATCGCCAGGATGATCGCCCCGATCACGCCGATGGCGCCCGACTCGGTGGGGGTGGCGATACCGGATATGATGCTGCCGAGTACGGCGAAGATCAGCAGGACCGAAAACAGGCCGTCGCGCAGCGTCAACACTTTCTGTTTCGGCGTCATCTTCATCTCGTCGCCGGTGCCCAACGGCGCCCGTTCCGGGTTTAGCCGGCAGCTGATGATCACATACAGCGCCAGGCAGACGATGGAGATCGCCGCCGGTACCAGCGCAGCGATAAACATCCGACCGACTGAGTTCTGCGTGGCGGAGGCAAACATGATCATCGGCACACTGGGCGGGATCAGTATGCCCAAGCCACCGCCGGCCATGATCACACCCAGCGCCAGACGGCGGTCGTAGCCACGCTCCAGCATCGGTTTAAGCGCGATACTGCCGGAGGTCATGATACCGGCACCGATGATGCCGACCATGGCGCCGATCATCGAGCAGACGCCGATGACGCTGATCGCCAGCGAGCCGCGCACCCTGCCGATGATCAGCTGGCTGGCGTTGAACATGGCGTCGCCGATACCGGAGCGGGTCAGCAGTTGCCCCATGTAGATATAGAGCGGAATCGCCAGCAGGATAAAACTGAAATAGGTGGAATCGATGGTGGAGGGGATGATGTTGAAGATCCCCTCACCCCAGGTCAGGTAACCGACCGCCATGGCGATACCGCCAAGACCGAGTCCCACCGGCGCGCCGAAGGCGAAGGCGACCAGCAGGCAGACCAGCAGTACCGCGGTCAGCATCTCAATACTCATCATTATTGCTCTCCCGCTCTGCAAACAGCTCGCGACCGCTGATCAGCGCATAGATATCCTCCAGCCACTGCGCCAGCAGCTGGGCCGCCATCAGACCACCGGCGCTGATCATCATGATCCAGAAGTGGTGCATGTGCGGCGCCCACTCGCTCTGGCGCCGATAGTTGTACTTCAGCGCTTCCAGCAGCTTGTCGACACTGATATCGATCAGCACCAGCATGAAGTAGATGGCCAGCGCGTAGGTCAGCAGGTTGAACAGGCGACGGGTACGCGCCGACACCTTCAGGTAGAGGATGTCGACGTTGATATGGGCCTGCTTCTGCTGGGCGAAGGCGCCGCCGAGGGCGGCGATATAGGCGAAGATAAACAGCGACAGATCGTAGGCCCAGATGGTCGGCCGGTTCAGCACATAGCGCGAGAACACTTCGAAGGCGACCACGAAAGCCAGTAGCGGCACCAGGTAGGAGACCGAGCGACCAACGAAGCGAACGATGAACTGCACGCTCAGGCAGTAGGCTCTGAACAGTATGGCTAGCATAATGAACTTCCTGAAAACGGATCAGCTTACGCGGATGCGCACCCGAAGCACTCCGGCTTCCGATCCATCCGTGTAAGCTGAAAGGGGGGCGGATGACTATCCGCCCCGGTCACTGCACTGGCTCAGTTGGCATCCTGCTTGAGCACATCGATCAGGCGAGCACTAAACGGCCCCTCTTTCGAATACTCGTCCCACAGGCCGGCACCGGCTGTTTTCCAGGCTTCGCGGTCGGCGGCGCTCGGTTCCGGGCTCCACTCCATACCCTTGGCCTGCATATCGGACACGGCTTGGGCTTCCCAGGCGCGGGACTTGGTCAACTGATCCTGAGCATGTACCGCGGTAGCAGCACGCACGACCGCCTGCAGATCTTCCGGCAGTTGATCCCAGGCTTTCTGGTTGACGATCACCGGCAACACCTGAGCGCCGGCCAGCGGCAGACGGTACATGTACTTGGCAACTTCAACGTGGTTACCGTCGCGGTGGTCGATCAGGTTGGAACCGATGGAGCCGTCGATGACGCCGGTGGACAGCGCGGTGTAGATCTCACCCCAGGTCAGGTTGACCGGAGAAGCACCCAGGTTACGTAGGAACTTGCCGTACGCGCCCGGCGCACGGATCTTCAGCCCCTTGAAATCTTCGATGGAGTTGATCGGCTTTTTGGTGATGATGTAGACCGGCGGCTGAATGTAGGGCTCCAGGTTCTGGATGCCGTAGGAGGCGTAGGCTTCATCCAGGATATCGCCGAAGCCCTTCTCGTAGAACAGATCCATCAACTCACCAACGTCGGCGGTGCCGCCCGGCAGGCCGACTTCGACGATACCGGCCGGCATCTCACCGGCGTGCATCGGCTGGAAAGGCGCGCCCATGGTGATCAGGCCGGATTTAACCGCACCGAAAATACCGTTGGTGCTGACACCTTCATCGGCGTACATCATCTTCACCGCGATGCGGCCGCCGGACATCTTCTCGATATTGTCCGCCATCCCCTGATACACCTCACCGAACGCGGTACCGCGGCTGTAGAGGTTGGCAAAGCGCCAGTTAAACTCGGCGGCAGCCGCGCTGGTTACCGATCCGGCTGCCAGTGACAGCACCATTGCACCTGCGGCAACCGTGCGTGAAAACTTTTCCACCATGCTTTTCATGTGTTCGGTCTCTCCATTTAGTTAGTTATCGAGCAGGTCCTCGGATGGGGAGCCGGGCCCGCTTTGAGACAGTCAGATGACAGCCTTTGATCGACTATCTCAAAGGGCCGAGGGACGATAAACAGCGCCAGCCACACGTTCACATTGAGGCCGATCAAACAAATTCAATATGCCCAAGGGGGTATTTTCAGTGAAACGCGAGCGCGCACAGATCAGGTGCAAAAAGGCACCGAAATCTACCACTAAAAATACGGAATACATACAATTGATCGTTATTTTTTTCTAAAGGCAGATATTTTTACTACTTTGGTAGAAGTTTTTTAAAAAATCATCTAACTCAAAATCTGCGAGACAAAACAAACTGAATTTTGCGTCTCCCTGCGTTTTTTTCATTGCCGATCCGGCTGCGTATCGAAAAAATATTCTCCGCTCTCGATTCCGCACTTCATCCAGCCATTACTCGAAAACTGCAGGCATAAAAAAACCGCCCGATCTGCGGGCGGCTTTCAATACGGCGACAGGGTCAGATGCCGCCCATGCAGAGGTATTTGATCTCCAGATAGTCTTCGATGCCGTGACGTGAGCCTTCACGTCCGGTACCCGACTCTTTGACGCCACCAAAGGGCGCCACCTCATTGGACAGGATGCACTCGTTGATGCCGACCATGCCGTATTCCAGACCTTCGGCGACGCGCCAGCAACGGCCGATATCACGCGAGTAGAAGTAGGCTGCCAGACCGAACGGCGTGGCGTTGGCACGTTCGATCACCTCCTCCTCGTCGTCGAACACGAACAGGGTCGAGATCGGGCCGAACAGCTCCTGGTTGGCGATCGCCATGCTCTCATCGATGCCGCCGAGCAGGGTCGGCTGGTAGAACAGCTCCCCCACTTCGGAGCGCGCACCACCGAGCAGCAGCTGCGCGCCTTCGCCCACGGCATGGCTGACGACCTGCTCGACACGCTCGATCGCCTTGCGGTTGATCAGCGGACCGATCTCGACCCCCTCCTGATCACCAGGCCCCACCTTCAGTGCAGCGACCAGCTCACTGAATTTGGCAACAAACTGCTCCATCACGCTGCGCTGGACGTAGACACGGTTGGTACAGACACAGGTCTGACCGGCGTTGCGGTACTTGGATATCAGCACGCCTTTCACTGCAGCATCCAGGTCCGCGTCGTCGAACACGATGAACGGGGCGTTGCCGCCCAGCTCCAGCGACACCTTTTTCACCGTATCGGCGGCCTGATGCAGGATATGCTTGCCGACCGGTGTCGAGCCGGTAAAGGAGACTTTTCGCACCAGCGGATGCGAGGTCAGCGTATCGCCAACGGCGATCGGGTCGGCGGTGGTGACCATATTGATCACTCCGGCCGGGAAGCCTGCCTCCTCGGCCAGCGCCATCAGCGCCAGCGCACACAACGGTGTGTCCTCCGCTGGCTTGAGCACCACGGTACAACCGGCGGCCAAGGCCGGCGCCACCTTGCGGGTGATCATCGCCACCGGAAAGTTCCACGGCGTAATCGCCGCCACCACACCCACCGGCTGACGTATGGTGACCAGGCGCGATGTCGGCGAGGGTGAGGGGATCTGCTCGCCATAGGTGCGCTTGGCCTCTTCGCCGAACCACTCGGCAAAGGAGGCGCCGTAGGCTACCTCACCGCGCGATTCGGCCAGCGGCTTGCCCTGCTCCGCCGTCATCAGCTGGGCCAGAGCCTCTTGATTGTCCATGATCAGTTCATACCAGCGACGCAGCAGCTGGGCGCGGGACTTGGCGGTGGTCTTCTTCCAGCTGTCAAAAGCACGATCTGCGGCTTCGACCGCCGCCGCCGCTTCCTCGGCACTCATATCCGGCACATCAGCCAGGTGTTCACCGGTGGCCGGGTTGGTCACGGCCAGCGTCTTGCCGGAGGCAGCGCTGACCCACTGGCCGTCAACATAGGCCTGGGTACGGATAATTGTGCTCTGCATAGATATCTCTCTGTATGGGTTACCGCCGGCAGTCTAGCGCTGCCACTTTACCCCATACTAGCACCGGCACCACCAGCCACAGGTACAGGGGTATAAACGTTCAGTTTCATTCGGCTCAAACTTATTCCGCAGTGCTGGGCTGACTCAAACCAGGTCAAACTGCGTGGTCGCCTCGGCAATGATATAACGCCCGATCGGCAGCGCCGATGTCGCCGCCGGCGAGGGCGCATTGCAGACGTTGATAGTGCGCGCGGTCTTCACGAATAGGAAGTCATCCACCAGCTTGCCATCCCGCGACACCGCCTGCGCCCTTACGCCGGCCGGATAAGGGGTCAGGTCGGCCTTGGTCAGGCTGGGGCAGTACTTCTGCACCTCCTTCAGATAGCCGCTCTTGAACAGGGAGTTCTTCAACTCCACCAGACCGGGCTTGAGGTTTTTGTACAGCACCCTGCGAATGCCCGGGTAGCCCAGGGTTTCCAGGCTATCCTTCAGCGAAATATCGGTCTTGTTGTAGCCCTCGCGCTTCCATGCCAGCACGGCGTTGGGACCGACAGTTACCGTACCATCGATCATCCGTGTCAGATGCACGCCGAGGAACGGCATCGAGGGGTCCGGTATTGGATAGATCAGGTGATTAACAATCTGGTTGTGTTTCGACGGCAGCAGATAGTATTCGCCGCGGAAGGGGCAGATGCGGAATTCAGGCTCCAAGCCCAGCATCCGCACCACACGATCCGCCATCAGGCCGGAGCAGGAGATCAGGTAGCGGGCCTGGAACTCACCTTGTGTGGTCTGTGCACGCACCTCGGTCGCGGTCTCCCTCAGCCCGGTGACTTCGGTAGCGTAGCGGATCTCGCCGCCCTTCTCGATAAACCTGCGCGCCATCGCCTCGGTCACTTCGCGGTAGTTCACGATACCGCTGGAGGGTACGAAAATGCCACCGATACCGGTGATATTGGGTTCCCGCTCATGTAACTCGCCAGCGCTGAGCCAGTAGCGTTCGAGACCGTTGGCCTCGGTACGCTCCCACAGCGCCTTCATGCGCTCCAGCTCCAGCTCGTTGGTCGCCACCAGCAGCTTGCCACACTCGTCGTAACGGATACCGTTTTGTTGGCAGAACTCCTTTGTGTTGCGGTTACCCTCGAGACAGAACCTGGCCTTCAGGCTGCCCGGCGTGTAGTAGACACCGGCATGGATAACGCCCGAGTTGTGCCCGGTCTGATGCTGGGCGGCGGAGGTCTCCTTCTCCAGCACCAGCACCCTCTTGTCCGGATAGCGATCGAGCAACTGCATGGCGGTGGACATGCCGATGATGCCGCCACCGATAATCAGAAAATCGTACATACTGTCCTCTTCGCCGCTCCCGCGCATCCATGCGCCCGCGGCATACCTTACATCCTGTACATAAAAACCACCGGCATCGCTGCCGGTGGCTTAGGGATGATATCGCGAGTTAACGCCCAGGGTTAGCCGTCCGTTTACTGCTGCGGATTGCGCAGGGTTTTAGCGTGGCTAAAGTAGCCGCGCTGACGCATCAGCTCACGGCGCAGCCCTGGGTGCGCGGTGAACTTGTCGCGACCGTGCAGCCAGAAGTGGTTATTGATCAGCAGGAAGCTGCCCACCGGCACCGGTACCGACAGGATTGCCTGGCTGCCCTCCAGCGACTCGGACAGATCGGTCAGCCAGTTACCCTCTTCATCATCTTTCGGCTGCACGAACTGATCGATGTAGGACATGATCGGCTTGCCGCTGCGGTCGATATCGAATACCGAGTGGAACACATCCTTGCGGGTGTTCTTGCTCGGCGGCGCTGACCAGCGCATCTCGCGGTAAGCCAGCGGATTGGAGCTGAAGCTGTCCAGATCCTCCCAGTCATCCAGGTGGAGCAGCAGGGAGTTGCCACCAACCATGTTCTGCTCGTCGATCTTCAGCATCAGCACGTAGTCGGTGTCCTGCTCGACGAAGGTGCCGTCGTTGTGCAGCTCCATGACCCGGTGCGCCTGGCGCAGGTAGCTGTCAGAGCTGTCCTGGTTCTGGACCACGAAGCGGGCGTAATACTGGCCGCTCATCGCGTCATAGTTGGAACGGCCAAACAGGTGCGCCACGGCGGTGGTGAAGCGCACCATATCCTCGGCCTGCTCCACACTGTCCAGCCCCTCCGGCGTGATCAACAACGCGCCGGTGTCCCGGTTGACCAAGGTTTCGACCAACAGCGGCTGCAGCTGATTCGCGCACAGTTCGTTCAGGATCTTACCGACCCGGAAGCGCAGCATCGACTTGTACTCCAGCGCCTGCACCGGCCAATCGGCAATTGCCTCGAGGAAGGCGCTGACAACGCTGCGCTCGAAACGCACTTCCAGCAGACGTGGACTGAGGGCAGAGGGACTCAGGGTAAAGCCACAATCAGCAACTTCGGCGGATTCGATCTTCTCGGCTACAAGGGACATGACAGGACCTCTTTTCCAGTACTCGGACTCAAACAGAATTAATATTTATGTTTTGCAAAAATATCTACATTTTATAAAAACGTCAACAGATAATCATTTTTGCGGCATTATCTCGACAGTCGCTATAATCGCCCTTCCGTGCAAACCGAGGCTGTCACTGGATGAGCGATAAAGAGGGAAAGAGCAACCTGGCGGATATCGCCTATGGACTGCTCAAGCGCGATATCACCGAGGGGGCGTTTATCCCCGGCGACAAATTGCTGATGAGTGCGTTGCGCGAGCGCTATGAGATCGGCGCGGGCCCGATGCGCGAAGCGTTGTCACGATTGGTCGCAGAGCGGCTGGTCACCGCCGAGAGCCAGAAAGGGTTCCGTGTCGCGCCGATGTCGATCGAGGAGCTCAAGGATATCTACTTCGCCCGCGCGCAACTGGAAGCGATGATCACCGAGCTGGCGGTGGCGCGTGGTGACGAGAGCTGGGAGGCGGGGGTGATCGCCAGCGCCCATACCCTGTCAAAAGTGACCGAGGTGCACAGCGCCGAAGAGATGCTGGGACTCTGGGACAGCCGGCACAAGGCGTTTCATCTGGCGATCGCCAAGGGCTGCGGTTCGGCCAAGTTGCTTGAGCTGCGCCTGACCATGCTTGAGCAGGCGGAGCGCTACCGCCAGCTTTGGCTGCGGCAGACGGTATTCTCTGCCGCGGCGCTGGAGACCAAACGCGACGAGCATCGCCAACTGGTCGACGTCCTGCTGTCGGGCGACAGCACCAAGGCACGCAGGATGATGTTCGAGCATATGATGAATCCGGTGCCGATCATCTCTGAGATCATGGCGACACGCGGACTTACGCGCGGGGAGTGATTCTGCCGCCGTTATCGCAGGAGAAATCGATATAGGGCTGGTTGAACGCGGCATCATTGCCCCGGGCGATCTCGAAACACTCCGCCGCGTGGCACTTGACCAGCTCTACCACCTCGATATCAACGCGCCGACTAACCGCCATCTCGTCCAGTACATCCAGCACGGCGGATAGTTCCAATCCCTCTCTATACGGACGCTGCTGTACCAGTGCCTGAAAGATATCCGCCACGGCGATGATACGCGCCTCGATACTCAGGTCCTTCTCATGCGGATGAAAAGGATATCCCCCGCCGTTTACCCCTTCGTGGTGATAGGCCGCCCACCGGGCCAGATCTCCCAACCCCTTGATATGACGCAGTATCTCGTAGGTTTCGAAGCTGTGCTGATGCATGATCGCACGCTCTGTAGCACTTAATGGCCCCGCCTTTTCCAGTATCCGGTCCGGGGTATGCAGTTTGCCCAGATCATGCAGCAGGGCGGCAATTTCTATCTTGTCGCACTGCACCTGCGACAGACCGTGATTATGCGCCAGGTATTTCGACAGATCGGCCACCCGCAGCGAATGTTCGGTGGTAAATGGGCTCTTCTGATCGACGATATAGGCCAGGATCATCGACAGCTGTTTGATCTGCTGCAAGGTCAACGGCTGTTGCCGCTCCAGGTTGCCCATATCCCAGATATAACGGGTGATATGGCGATCCTCCAGCGCAATCCAGAACGCCTCGTGACGCTGGACAAGTGCGAACGCGTCAACGAACTCGGGACTGAAGTAACTGCCAGAATAACGGCGGATCGAAGCCAGGATCTCATCCCGTTGAAGCAGGATATCCACCCCGTAGTGGGGATAGGCGATCACGTCGATACGATCGGCCAGAAAGACCAGATTCGCCATCCATGCATCCCGATCCGCTACATCAAGACTGGGAAAATCCGCCCAGTGCGTGTGGTGGTGTAGCACCGGCAGCGCAAATGCGGCCAGCGGTTTAAAGGAACTCAGCAGGCGATAGCCAATCTCGCAGTGGATATGCGCCTCATCCCAGTCGAAGTGATTAACCAGGCCGGCGTGCATCTGCTCAGTGGAGACGCCGCAATCATGAATCAGCCCCAGTTCGAACAGATACTCCAGATCCTGCTCGCCATAGCCAAGTTCCTGCCCTAGCTGACTGGCGATAAACGCCACCCGCTTGCCGTGATTGGTATCGTTCATGCCGACCAGGGACACGGCGGTTTCGATCGCGATAATCATCTGGCGCAGATCAACACTGAGCACTGATCCTGACCGCATCTACCCGTCGCCTCCTATCGATAAAGCCCTCAATCTCACGGATAGAACCACCCGCTCCAATCCCCTGCTCAGGCCATAGAGACTGCGGGTCAGCAGGAACGCGTGTCACACCCTACAGTTTAAAGGTAGCCAATGGCGCTGCCTTTCACCCACCATTGCAGCGAGCGTGTTAAAGATACCGTCCATCCAGAAACTGCCGATAACGCAGGATCTTGACCCACTGATCCCCTTCCAGTCGATATTTATAGTAGCGGTCGCCCTCCCGAAATACGGGACGACAGGAGAAATCCTTATCCTCCATGCTCAGGCAGATCTGGTTATCATCGCTGATTTTCCAACGACCCTCTCGTGATTCCCAATAACGCACCTGTTCTACCCGTCCATCCGGGTAGTAATAACTGAAACTCGTTGCTCCGGAAGAAAGGCTGTAGGACTCGACCGTTTTTCCAACAAAAAGCGCCCTGAGTTCATCCCCGGTCAGCTGCGTCTTCTCAATCTGAGGCTTGATCTGACAACCCGCCAATATGCCCAGTGCCATAGCGCCCCCCAGCATTTTCGCCCACATCATCCCCTATCTCCCATGGCTTTGTATGAATTGTTCTATTGTCGGTAACATCAACCCGCTTTGCGCACACGCGTCAAAATCATGCGCAAGCCCCGGCATCAGATGCAGTAACGCATGGTTTGCCATACCGAGTTCGGAACGTCGGATGTTGATATGCTCGATCCAGCTTTCGATCCGCTCGATTCGGTTGTACCCCTGGCAACGGTCCAGACGATCGCTCTTACGCAACGAGGCATCTCGCTGGCAGTCTTGGCCCCCGACCAGGCCGAGTACCGGCAACCTTATCAACTCTTCGCTGCGAGGCGTGCCCAGCCACTGCGGCCAACTCTTCAGTCCGTACGGATACGCAATGTCCGAACTGGGCAAGGTGTACCAACCAGCACTGCACGCACTCAAGGTCGCGATACGTTCGGGGTACAGGTAGGCGTATCGATGAGCGAACTGCGCACCGCCGGAATAGCCGAACAGATGTATTTTCAGTTCGGACAGCCTTCGCGCCGTCTGCCACGTCAGCAGCAACATACTGAATGCCAGATCGGCCCTGCGCTGACCCGGCTTGGCAGCCAGCCTCTGGTAGTTGGGGAAACGATCGCTGTCGAAAAGTGGTGCAATCAAGCAGATTCCGAGACGCTCCGCCATGGAGCGAAAAGCGGCTGCCTGGCTACGGTAGTTGCGTGATATGCCGTGCACCGCAACCAGTATTCGCTCCGGACGCAGCTCCTCTGTTGGTCTGTAGATCAAACAGTTTAACGACTGCGCCGCGGTCAAGGTCAACTCGCCCATTTCACCGGGTGCTGGCAGAGTCAGATACTCAGACGACATCTCCCGCCTCCGTCTCAAGGTAGGCGGCCGGCAACCTCAATTGTCGAACGCTGAAACCGCGATCTGCCGTTAACTGCCAGTACTGGGTACAGTGCGGCTGCAACTCCGCGAGGTTACTACATAACAGGACGCCACCTCGATATCGCTTCAGCACCCCGATGAGAGTATCCAGAATCTCTCGATCCAGATGAGCTTCGTGGCTGTCGATCAGCAGGTAGCGCGGGCGCCGCAACATGGCACGCGCCAGCATAAGCCGGTATCGGTTACTGCTGGAAAGATTCGCGCCCCGCTCGATAAGCGCCGTATCAGGGCTCAATTCGGTTTCGATAGCGCGCTCCAGTCCGCAAAGTCGAAGCACTTCAGCATAGTACGCCTCATCGTATCGGCGGCGTCCGTAAAACAGGTTGCTATGGACGGTTCCTCTCAGCAGCGGAAGATCATTGCTCACCAACGCAACGGCCTTACTCCAGGCCCTGGGATCGATCTTACGTTGAGCAACACCGCCCAGCTCTACACCACCTTCAGTGCCGGACTCCAGCCCGGCCAGCAAACGCAACAATGTGGTTTTGCCACTGCCACCTGGACCGCTCAAAAGCACACGATCCTGAGTATCGAAGGAAGCCTCTATCGGCATCAGCCGCCCGGGGATAGCAACACCGGCAAGCGTCAGTGGTGCACTATCGCTACGCCTTACGCTCCCATTCCTTTTGCTACTCGGCTGGAGCTTCATCGACAGGAAATGCTCAAGCTTGTCGGTGGCCACTTTGTTCAGTGTCCACAATTCGTAGATACGACTTAAGCGTCTTAAATTGGCAAGCAGGTAGATCGCGGCGATCAACATCAGTGAAAAATCCGCTTGCGCCATGATCGACCGGGATACGAGCAGCTGACCCGATAGCACCAGAATCACCAGCGTAATCAACACCAATGCTTCATTGGCTCCGCGGAGCATGCCCGAAACCCGAGCACGCCGATTCAGCGCATCACGCAGGCGTCCACCCTGGCGCTGGAAGCGACGACTCTCGCGGCCCAGTTGATTGAACGAACGTATAACGTCTATCGCCGCCAGTTTTTCGGTCACATTGCGGATCAGGTGCGTGCGCTTGAGCCGTGCCGTTTCCGATATCTGGTACAACCTTCGACCCAGCATATAGTTAACGCACACGGCTAACAGCAAAGGCAGGATAACCGATACCGCGAGGCTCCAATGCAGAAATGCCAGGCCGATCAGCGATGCGATCAACCAAGTGCCCAGTACCACCATCGGCGCTATACCCTGTACGATCCAGTTACGGATCGCGCCCATGTCGCCGGTCAGCCTTAACAACGTGCCGCCTTTGGTAATTCTCGCGTTGTGGCGAGAGGGTAGACGCAGGGCATGAGCCAGCACAATTTGCCGCAGCTCCTGAACATAGTCCTGAGCCATGACCTCCGCTGCATAACGCTCGACGAAACGCCCACAGGCCAGCACGACCAGCGCCAGCAGAATACCCAATAGCGGATAGGCGAGATCGGACATCGGCTCGGCACCGCCCAGCTTACGCGTGAGCGTAACCAGTGCAGCCAGCGCAGCGGAGAGCATGAGGCCACTGCAGATCAGCAGACTGAGCAATCGGACTCTGAGATTACTCGCAAGCACCGAGGGCAACATCACCACCTCTGAACAGCGGAGCCAACACCGTTTGTATCACGTCTGAGGACTGCAACTGATCTGGCGTAAAAACCGGTAATGCCGTCGCCGCAACCACCTCCCGACAGGCGACCGGAGAGCGTGTCAGCGCACCGCTGATCGCGAGAACAGGCAGCCCCGCCATCGCTACCCGTTGAGCCACATAGGCTGCCGAAGACGCATTATCTCCGGCAATCAATACGCCCTCGAAACGGCTAACGAAGTCAGGACTGGCAATTAACGCCGACGTTTCCGGCTGCAACACCCCATCGGCAATCTCGACCACCATCACGTCGGCCCTGTGCTGCAACGCGCGCTGTTCGATTCTCGACAGAATCTCTAGGATCTGCGCCGGCGTCGTACCCACCGTCGAGGCGAACCCCGCATCGACAAAGTCTGCAACGTCAACGGCACCGGCATCGTGCATTCTCCAGTAATCTGGGCCGGCACCGGTACCGGTCAATTTAGCTCCCTGTACGCGGTATCCGGCGTTCGTCAGTCCCCTGATAGCGGCGCAGGCCGTGGTAGTTTTTCCGGCATCCATATCGCTGCCCAAAACCATCACTGCGGGTAAGGCAGCACCGCGGATGGAAGCTGCCGCTGGAAGACGCTGAAACCGTTTTAGGTTTAGTGGAACCCCCTCAATGTCGGCCAATATACCCTCTATAAACAGGTCCGTTGCCGGCTTCACTTGTGCATTGCGATCGGATACGCCAGCCGCTATCCCCCCAGCAGCGACCAGCTGACAGTCACCAAGGCCAGTCGGAAGCTCCGCGCGGTATTGTGCAGTGGAATACCTGGGCGCCGCCGCCAATATCAACCGGTCTCCCGTATACAACCAGACACGCCTGCCGTAGACATCCTCCAGACGCGCGTGCTGGCGTATTCGCTCGACACGGGCGACGACCAGATCCCCTGCGGCAGGCGCTTCGCCGCAAAACCTCGCCGCCAATGACAGATCGACATTGCGCGTAATGAAAGCACGTTTAGCATCAGAGACCAGATTCGAGATCACCGCTCTCTCCTGTTTGTGAACTTCTGGTTGTGAACTACTCGCTTCAGTTACGAAGCGTTTTGACGAGATCGGCTATGCGTTGATAACTCGCCTCTTGCGGAGACAAAAGATACTGCAGACGCGTCACTTTGGTCCCTTTTCTCGGGCGCGACAGGATCTCCTTGACCACAATCCCGAGCTCAGGTGCGTAACTGATTTCCCGCTGCTCCTTGAGTTTTACCGCGCCACCAGAAGAGGAACCAAAGCGCGAGCAGCTGAACAGCTGGACCGCCCAGTTTGTTTCCATCAACGATTCCTGCCCAGTTCCCTCATAGTTGCAGCGCCATCGGCGTTGATCACTACTCCCATCGCTTTTCATGCGATCGATGGTAAAGGTGACGGACTGCTGGTCGCCGAACGGTACAAGTTGCGCGGCATCTCCCGAAACGACGCGGCGCGTATACCCGCCCCTCTCAGCGGGAAAACGGCGATACTCCAAGGTCGGTAAATAGGGCAGATAGGATTCTTTGTACAGCCGTTTCCGCGCACTTTCCCACAGCGTCCAGTCCGGCCCGTTTTGAACCAGCTTTTTAACCTGTCCATTCGAATAGATCGCCACGGAACCGAGCGGGAGCTCGTCTGCGTACAGCTGAGTTGTCATCGACAGGACGATACCTGCAAATACAAAGGTTGAGAGTTTCACGCTGCTATTTCCCTCTGTTTTAGTCAAAGGCTAGCACTCAAAGACTTAAGAGTTTCTTAAATTAACCACAAGGAATGTAGTACAACCACTGAACCCTATACTCTTTTGCCGCCCGAAGGCTAGTTCGAAGCGGCAGTCCCTCTGAATTCGAGCCCCAATCGTCTCTGTGCGCTGACGGATATGGCTGATCAAGACCCGCAGTGGCAGGCATAAAAAAACCGGACCTTCCTGCGGCAGAAGGTCCGGCAATGCACGATACCTAAATCGTACTGGGGTGATGAGGGCAAATAGGCCTCAGGTACTCACTTTCAAGCAAACATCTCGCGGGCGATGGCACTCAGCGTCTCGACAATCTGGTCGATATGCTCCTTCTCGATAATCAGTGGTGGCGAGAAGGCGATGATGTCGCCGACGGCCCGTACCGACATCCCCTTCTCGTAGCAGCGCTGCATGATCTTCGGACCAACCAGCGAGCCGTCCGGCGCAGCGAACTGTACGGCACCGATCAGGCCGTAGTTGCGCACGTCAACGATGCCCGGCTCGCCCTGCAACGAATGCAGCGACTCCTGCCAGTAGGCACCGATCTCGCCACCGGCGCGCTCGAGCAGCCCCTCTTCGTCATAGATATCCATGGTCGCAAGGCCAGCGGCACAGGCGATCGGATGCGCCGAGTAGGTGTAGCCGTGGAAGAACTCGATCGCGCCTTCCGGCGCTGCGTTGATCACGGTGTCACAGATCTCGTCACGTACGAATACAGCGCCCAGCGGCACGGTGCCGTTGGTGATCCCCTTGGCGGAGGTGATCATATCCGGCTCCACTTCAAAGCGGTTGGACGCAAAGGAAGCACCGAGGCGCCCCCAACCGGTGATCACCTCGTCAAAGATCAGCAGCACGTCGTGCTTGGTGCAGAGTTCACGCAGCTTCTTCAGATATCCGATGGGCGGCAGCACGACACCACCGGCACCGGAGATCGGCTCGACGATCACCGCGGCGATGCTGTCCGGATCGTGGAACTGCAGCAGGTTCGCCAGTTCATCAGCCTTCTCGATACCCTGTTCCGGCAACCCCTTGCTGAAAGCGTTACGCTGCAGGTCCAGGGTGTGCGGCAGATGGTCCGCCGGCAGCAAAGGTCCAAAGCCCTTGCGGTTCGGGGTCAGGCCACCAACGGAGATACCGCCGAAGTTGACGCCGTGATACGCCTTCTCGCGGCCAATGAAACGGTACTTGCCCTTCTTGCCGCGGGCGTTCTGGTAGGCCAGCGCGATCTTCAGCGCACTTTCCACCGCTTCAGAGCCTGAGTTGGTGAAGAACACGCGGTTCAGATTGTCCGGGGTATATTTCACCAGACGCTCGGCGAACTCGAAGCCAATATCGTGACCCAGGTTGAACGGCGAGCTGTAATCCAGCTTCATCGCCTGCTGCGCGATGGCATCGGCAATCTTCTGGCGACCGTGGCCGGCGTTGACACACCAGAGACCGCCGGTGGCGTCGAGGATCTTGCGTCCGTCGTCGGCGTATAACCAGATACCTTCGGCCCGCTCGATGATGCGCGGCGCCGCTTTAAACGCCCTGTTCGCCGTAAACGGCATCCAGAAATGATCCATGCTCGTGTAGTTCTTCATCGTACAAACCTGTGTTGCGGTGTTGGGTATTGTGACTCAGCTGCCATCAAGTCTAGGTCCGGAACCCGTGCATGGAAAATGCTGACGAATAAAAGCCCAGGTTTAAGTCGATCAAACTTTCATGACGGATACCGCGGACGGTCACAAGGGATTACCAGGGGCCGAGCAGCGTAGCGGAGCCGGTCCGATTGCGCTGCCCAGGCAGATGAAGGCCCGGCGTCCCTGCCGGTCAGTCCGTACTCCTGTGCGGTGAAGGGGTCAGAAGCCCATCGACAATTCGAGGTAGGCGGTGCGCGGTGCGCCGATATCGATACCGGCGCCGTAGGGCTGGTCCGGGCCGGTCAGGCTGTAGTACTCCTGGTCGAGCAGGTTCTTCACCCCGAACGCAACGTGCGTATCGTCACCCATGCCGGGAATACGGTAGTCGGCGCGTGCGTTCCAGATCATGTAGCCGGGCATATGGCCGCGGAAGTAAGTATCGTCGACCACGGTAAGCGAGTCGGTGTTCTCGTTGTCGGTGTACTGGCTGGATTGGGCGTAGCCCTCCAGGTTGTAGGTCCAGTCGCCGCGGCGGTACTGCGCACCCAGGTTGGCGGTCCAGTTGGAGTAGTAGGGCAGTTCGTTGCCCTTCAGGTCACCCTCCTTGAACTCGGCATGGGTGTAGGCCAGGTTGCCGTGCAGGTTCAGGTTGGTGGTCAGGTCGTAGGCCAGCGCCATCTCGACCCCGTAGTGCTCAGTCTCGCCGCGGTTGACGTGGTGGCCGAGGGCGTCGCTCCACTGCAGCTTGTTCTCGAAGTCGATATGGAACAGGGTCAACTCGGCGCCCAGGCGACCGCTGTTGTAGCGTCCGCCCAGCTCGACGGTGTGGGCGATCTCCGGCTCCAGGTTGTTGTCGGTGGAGTCGGACAGCTGCAGGTGCTGCAGCGTGCCGAACGAGGTGTTGTAGTTGGCGAACAGCAGAGTCGACGGTGACAGCTCGTAACCGGCGCTGAGCGAGGGCAAAACCTCGGTGTAGTTCTCCTCGTTGCGGAAATCGTTGGCGACGTTGGAGCGCACCAGGCTGTGGCGGAACACCTCCACATCCTCCACGCGCACACCCGGGGTCAGGGTCCAGTCGCCGAAGCCGATGCGATCATCCAGGTAGAGTGCGTGGGCCTCGGTGCCCGCCTTGTCCAAAGTGCGCAGTACGCCGGTGACCGTCTTCGGCGAACTGCCGACGGCGAAGTTGTTCCAGCGGTAGCGGTTCAGGTCGGCCTCCTCCTTGATGTAACGATAGCCGACGGAGAACTCATGAGAGACGTTGTCGCCTTCGAACAGCTGGGTGTAGCGCGGCTCGATGCCGTAGACGTCGTACTCCCTACCCCACTCGTCGTAGCGCTGGCGGGCATCGGGGTTGAACTGCAGGCCGTACAGACGGTAGGTGTTGGCGTAGAAGCCCTGGATCTGAAACTCCTGGGTGTCACTGAGGAAATTGGTGTAGCGCAGGCGCGCCTCGGTACGATCACCGTCGAAGTGGTTGTAGTCGTAGCGCGACTGGTAGGGATCGGCGTCGAACTCGGCCTTGTTGAGGCCGCCAGGCAGTTCGGTCTCGGCGTTGAAGTAGCGCAGGTGACCATCCAGCTTTTCGTCGTCGTTGAGCCAGGTCTCCGCCTTCAGCATCAGGTCGTCGATATCTTCATCCGAATTTTCCCGGAAGCTACTGCCGTGGCTGCCGGAATAGAGCAGCGCCAGACCGGTGTCTTCGCTGACATGACCACCGTAGAAGGCATTGACCTGGCCACGGATATCACCCTCGCCGTCGCCGGTGGCACCTTCGCCACGCAGGGAGATGCGTCCCTTGGTCTCCTGCGGAATGGCCGGGGTGACGAAGTTGATGATACCGCCGACGTTCTGCGGTCCGTAGCGCACCGAGCTGCCGCCCTTGACCACGTCGATCGCCTCCAGGTTACCCAGGGCAACCGGCGCGATGGAGAGCTGCGGCTGACCGTAGGGGGCAAAGGAGAGCGGCATGCCATCCATCAGAATGGTGGACTTTTCGGAGAAACGGGCCTTGAGGCCGCGCACGCCGACGCTGAGGGCGTGGTTGCCGCCGTAGCTCTCGGACTGGCCCAGCACCTGCACACCAGGGATCTTGCGCAGCGCCTCGGCAGTGCTGGATGCGCCTGCCTCATCGACGTCCTCCTTGCTCAGACGGTAACGCGCGCCGGGAAACTCGCGCACCGTGTTCTCGTCCGCCTCGCCGAGCCAGTCGCCGACCACTGCGAGCGGTGCCAGGGTCGCGCTCTGCGACTGCTGCGCCTCCGTTTCTGCCCAAGCCTGGGGCGCCATAACACCGAGGATCGCCATATACAGGGCACCATGACGGAGACACTGGCTTGAACGGTGCCGCTGCCCTGAGTCTGTACCGAACCCGGGCCGGGATGGGGGGATACTATTCACTACTAGCTGCTCCTATATGCATACATAAATACTAATCATTATCATTTACATAAAGAGCAAGACGTAGAAGTGTTGCGATACCCAACCCTGTTTCGAAAAAAATCCTTAAACAGACGAAATGAAGTAGAGATTCCGAGCACCGCGCAACGCCGCTCACGAATCCCGCAGCAGGTTGTTCGAGGTGCCCTAGAGGTAATACTCGAGCAATAGAGCGATCCGAACAGACAGGTAGCCACTGGTCGCCACTCAGAATTGCAGTAACTCCCTGCATTTCACCAAGGCGTTCTTGAGATGCTTTTCCACCATCGTCTGCGAGATGCCCAGCTCCTGGGCCGCTTCGCGCAGCGTCAGTTCCCGGTAGCGCACCAGCAGCAGCGTCTCCCGAGCCCTGGGCGGCAACTGGTCGATCGCCTGGCGCAACTGCCGCCGACGCCGCGCCTGTACCAGCAGCTCCAGTTGATCGGGCTCGGGCGACTCAAGCTCCTCCAATTCACTCTCGCCCGCCCCTTCCGGTGCCCGCCGGCACTGGCGCAGATGGTCGATCGCCAGATTGCCGGCGATACGGAACAGAAAGGCTTTCGGTTGGTTGATATCCCCCAACCCCGGCATCCGCGACAGCCGCAGAAAGGTGTCGTGCAGCAGCTCCTCGGCGATATCGACATCCCTGACCATCGACTGCAGATGCGCCAGCAGCCCGGTACGGTAGCGCAGGTAGAGCGTATCCAGGGTCATGGGATGCAGCTGCACCGGAGCGCTCCCTGACCACTCCTCCTCATCCTTAAGATGGCCCGGATCCAGGGCCTGATCACATATTTTTGCAGTCATTCATCCAGCTTGGGTTGGGTATCGGCTGTCGGGAGCGTCTTAGCCTAAACGTAATGAGATTGATTCGCAATTTCATTCAATGTCAGATATCGATAACCGTACCGGTCAACAGGGAGATCCGACATGCAGCCACGCTTCGTTATCCTCGCCCACGTCCCCACCGACTCCATCAACCTGGGTTTCATCCCCGCCATCCGTCGGCGGGGGTTGCCGCTGCTGCTGGTCACCGACCAGCCGGAGCGCCACCGCAAACTGATCGCCGACGGACTGTTACGGGCCGATGAACTGCTGGCGGCCGACGTGTTCAATCCGCTGGCGGTGCTGAACGCCCTGGCCGAGCGGCAGATCGCGCCGCTGGCGGTGTTCGGCAACAGCGATCATCTGCAAAGCGCCACTGCCATCGTCGGCAGCTTTTTCGGCCTGCCGGGCAAGGATTGGCGGGCCTGCCTACGCGCCAAGAACAAGCTGATGATGCGACAAACGATACAGACCGCCGGGCTGGACAACCCTTGGTTCCGTTGCGTCAGCCGAGTACAGGAGCTGGATGACGTGCCCCTGCCCTGCATCGTCAAGCCGGTGGAAGGGGTGGCCAGCGAGGATGTCAGTCTGGTGCAGAGCCGGGAGGAGCTGAAGCACGTCTGCCGCGCATTCTGGCAGCTGCATCCGGGCCAGGCGCTGCTGCTGGAGGAGTATCTGGCCGGACCGCTGCACACCCTGGAAACCCTGGGCGACGGCGTGCGGCTGGAGGTGATGGGCAGCTTCGAGACCTTCCTGTCGCCACCGCCGGCGTTCATCGAACTGGGCCAGCGCCTGCAGCGCCACGCACCGCCCGAGGTCGAAGCGGTCGTGTTGGCGCAGCTGCGCGCACTGGGTGTCGGTTTCGGCAGTTGCCACACCGAGTTCGTGCTGACCGAGCGCGGGCCGCGCCTGATCGAGGTGAACTACCGCAATATCGGCGATCACTCCGACTTTCTGCTCGCCCAGGCACTGGGGTTCGAGCTGTTCGATGCGGTGATCGGCCTCTACCTCGGCGAGCCGCTACCGACCTTGCCGGAGCGTGCCCTTGGTGCCCGTATCCACTGCCAGAGTGCCGAGCACAGCGGCATCGTCACCCAGGTGCCCGAGGCCTGCCGCCTGGAGCGCGACGGCTGCCGGATCGAGTTTACGCCTCTGTGCAAGCGAGGCGACCGAATCGAGCAGCAGCACTCCAACCGCGACTATCTCGGCATTCTGTGCGTGACAGGGCCAAGCGACACCCTGCTCGACGAGATACTGGACACACTGACCGACGAACTGAAAGTGATCATTGAACCCTGCACCGATGCACAGGAGGCTGCCTGATGAACGCCCCTAATCTATCCCTGCAACGACTGGTACCCTCCAGCGACACAACGACAGCACAGGCACGTGCAGAGGCCGAGGCCGAACGCAGCTGCATCCGCAACCTGCTCAACTGTTACCTGCGCGAGGTGGCCCGCCCGCGTGGCCATCTGCATGAGCAGCCGGCCCCCGAACTGCGTCAGACACTGCCGCTGGGCTGGCGTCACAGCCACAGCCTACGGCATTGGCTGATGCTGCAACTGCCGCACACCGGCCGGCAACTGATGATCGCGGTCAGCCGCCCCTCGACCACCGGCAACTACCGCTACGCCCTGCCGGTACTGGCTCGCCATATCGACGGCGGCCCGGCGGCCTGGCAGCCGATCGGCGCACTGCAACTGGCACGGGCGCTGATCGACGATCTGAGCCGGGCCGAGGGGGTGGCGTTCAATCTGGAGCTACTGCAACAGATCGAGCAGAGCCTGGCGGTGACCCGCGATATCCTTGCCGACACGGCGCACCGAGCCGAACTGCACGACGCCGACGAACTTTACCGCTACTCCGAGCAGTCCCTCGCCTTCGGCCACCCCTTCCATCCGGCGCCCAAGTGTCGCCAGTGGGGCGAGCCGGTCAACGAGGCGGACTACGCGCCGGAGTATCGCGGCACCCTGCAACTGCACTGGTTCGGCGTGGCCGCCGCGTTGCTGCGGGTCGAGACGGTCGCCCCGCTGACGCCCGAGCAGTTGCTGGCCGATATCGCGCAGGACGCACCTCCGAGCAAGCGGGTGGCGATTCCGGTGCACCCGATGCAGGCGCGTTATCTGCTCGGGCTGCCCGCCATCCGCCGGGCGCTGGCCGAGGGCCTGATCGAGGATCTCGGCCAGGGCGGCGAACCCTACGCTCCCACCGCCTCGGTGCGCACCCTCTACCATCCGCAGCGACGTTGGTTCCTGAAGGGTTCGCTCAATATCCGCATCACCAACTGCGTGCGCAAGAACGCGATCTACGAGCTGGAAAGCGCACTGGCGATCCAGCGTCGCCTACAGCCGCTGCAGGCGGAACTGAGCGAGCGCTTCCCCGGTTTCCGTCTGCTCGGCGAGCCGGGTTTCCTGACCCTGGAGCTGCCCGACTGCGACGCCGATAGCGACAAGGCGGTGCAGGAGGGGTTCGGTCTGATCGTGCGCGAGAACGTGCACGCGGCCCTGGTCCGGGGCGAGCAGGCGATCCTCGCCGGTGCCCTGTTCCAGGAGGGAGCGCCGCTGGCGAATCGGCTGCCGGTTGCCGACCCTCGGCTCTGGCTGCGCGGCTATGCCGAGGCGCTGATCCCGCCGATGCTCGACGCCTTTTTCCGCCACGGTCTGATCTTCGAACCCCATCTGCAGAACACGCTGATCTGCCTGCACAAGGGATACCCCAGCGGCGTCGCCGTGCGCGACTTCGAGGGGGTCAAGCTGGTCGAGGAGCAGTGGCCGCCGGAGCGCACCGCAGATCTCGGCCCGCGCGCGCGCCAGTCGGTTTTGTACAGCGAGGCGCAGGGGTGGAACCGGGTGCGCTACTGCCTGTTCATCAACAACCTGGCCGAGGCGGTGCACTACCTGTGCAACGACAGCGCACAGCTGGAAGCGGAGCTCTGGCGGACCATCGCGCAGGTGATTCGCGGTTACCGCGACCAGTGCGACCTGCCCCGCGCCCACGCCCTGCTCGATCCTCTGCTCGACGGCGAGCCGCTGCCGAGCAAGACCAATCTGCTGGTGCGCTTCCACAAGCACGCCGACCGTCTGGCCGGCTACGTGCCGGTGGCCAGTCCGTTCGACGCCAAACCCGTCAAGCCGGAAACAGGAGTCTGAGATGATCGAGATCCCACAGGCGGTACGCCAGGCAGCGCTCGAGCTGCAACGACAGCAGCCGGACCCGCTGGCGGCCTACATCTACGACCTGCCCGCGCTGGATGCCCATCTGCAGCGGCTAACCGGCGATCTGCCGCCGCAGGTGGAGCTGTTCTACGCCGTCAAGGCCAACCCGGACCCGCGCATCCTGCACCGGGTCGCAGCCGCGGTGCACGGGCTGGAGATCGCCTCAGGCGGCGAACTACAGTTGATCGAGCCGCTGCTGGATAGTCGCCCCTTCATCTTCGGTGGGCCGGGCAAGCTGGACAGTGACATCGCCGCCGCGCTGGCCGCCGGTACCGACGCCCTGCACGTGGAGAGCGCCGGTGAACTGGAGCGGCTGATCGCACTGGCCGAAGCCGCGGGCCTGGTCGCGCCGGTGCTGCTGCGCATCAACCCGCGCCTGCCGGAGCGCATGCGCACCCGGCTGACCATGGCCGGCTGCGCCACCGCGTTCGGCATCGACGAAGAAGCGCTGCCGGGCGTCATCGCCCGTGCTCGCGCCAGCCGCTGGATCAAACTGCAGGGGTTCCATATCCACGCCCTGTCGCACCAGCTGGATGCCGAGCGCCATCTGAGCCTGCTCGACCATCTGCTTCGGCTCAGCCTTGATCTGGCCCGCGAGCACGGCGTCGAACTGCGCACCCTCAACCTCGGCGGCGGCATCGGCGTCAACTATACCGACCCGGCGCACCAGTACGACTGGTCCCGCTTCGCGGCCGGTCTGCATGAACGGGTGCAGCAGCCCGCGCTGCGCGACATCCGCCTGCGCTTCGAGATGGGCCGCTACCTGACCGCCTTCTGCGGCTACTACCTGATGGAGGTGATCGACCTGAAGCGCAACCACGGCGAGCAGTTCGCCATCTGCCGCGGCGGCACGCACCAGTTCCGCCTGCCTCCGGCGCAGGGCCACAGCCATCCGTTTGTCTGTCTGCCCGGTCGCGGCGGTCGCCCCGACAGTCAGACGTTGCACCACGTCAGGCTCACGGTGGCCGGGCAGCTGTGCACGCCCAAGGATATCCTGGCGCGGCAGGCCGAGGTGGCGCGGGTCGCCATCGGCGATCTGCTGGCCTTCCCGCTCGCCGGAGCCTACGCCTGGAACATCTCGCACCAGAACTTCCTGTGCCACCCAGCACCCCGTTTCCATTATTTGGAGAAAAGTCTGGACACTCCCGAGGAGAGCCGATGAACGCCATCCTGCCCAATGTCCACCACCTGACCGATCGGCCCGAGCCCACCGCCGCCGACCGTGCCGAGGCGGCGCGTAACGGCCTGTTCCGCCTGCTGCGTAGCCTGCTGCGCGAACAGCTGCTGCCGATGATGTTCGCGGCCGACGGCACCGCCGACCTCAGCCTGCACGGCGACCACGGGTCTCTGCGACTGGTCGCGCCGCGCTTCAACAACCTGGATGCGCTGTGCGACTTCGACGCCCTGATCCGGCAGCCGATCGATGCCGCGGCCGAAGCGCTGCAGGATCCGCTCGAAGCACTGCAGTGCGTCCTCGCCCTGCGCCGTGACGCCGCCGATCCGGCCTGGCAGCGGATCGCCGACGAACTGGCCAACGGCCTGCACAACGAAGCGCTGACCCTGTGTTGGCGCCATCATCAGGACCGGGCTATTGCGCAGCGCTGCGCCCAGGAGGGGATCGACAGCCTGATCGACTGGGCTAGATTGGACGGCGGCAACGCCGGTATCCGCCTGGAGCAGTGGGCGGCGGTGGGCCACCCCTACCACCCCGGCAGCAAGACCAAGCTCGGATTGAGCAGCGACGAGGTCTGGCGCTACGCGCCGGAGTTCGCCCCGGCGGTACCGCTGGTGCTGATCGGCGTGCACCGCTCGCTGGCCCGCATCGACACGATGATCGATGGGCTCGACTACCGGCGCTGGTTCGCCCTGCACTACCCGGACTGGTTCGCCCGCTGGCAGCAACAACTGCCGGATCAGCAGCACTATCTGCCGCTACCGATCCACCCCTGGCAACTGGAGCACGACCTGCCGCAGCGCTTCGCCGATGAGCTGAACAGCGGCCTGATCCGCATCACCGAGGCGTGTTTCTACGCCGCGCCCACCCTCTCCTTCCGCACCCTGGCGCCGGGCACGGCCGGCGAGCCGCCCTATATCAAGCTGCCGGTGGCGGCGCAGATGACCAGTTCGGTACGCAACCTGTCCACCCCCTCGGTGACCAATGCCCCACGCATCTCCGCGGTGCTGCAGGATATCGTCAACCAGCGCCCGGATATCGCGGCGGCGCTGCGCTGTCAGTGGGACGAGGTGGGGCTGCACCTGGAGATCGACCGCGAAGATCGCGACGATGCCCGCTACCTGGCGGTACTGTTCCGGCGCAACCCCTGCCGTCTGTTGGCCGATCACGAACAGGCGCTGGTACTGGCGGCGCTGTTCGTGACCTCGCCGCTGTCCGGCGAGCCGCTGCTGGTCGACCTGATGCGGCAGGCGGGCGTACATGACCGCGACAGCGCATCCGCCTGGTTCGGGTGCTACTGCGACCATCTGTTTGCCGGGGTGCTGAACCTCTATCTGGAGTACGGCATCGCGCTGGAGGCGCACCAGCAGAACCTGATGCTGGTGTTGAACCAAGAGGCACAACCGGTCGCCTTCATCAATCGCGATGTGGGCGGTATCTGCATCCACTGCCCGACGCTGGCGGATCGCGGCTGGCCGGTCGAGTTCACGCCCGCCGCCACGCTGGTGGAGAGTCGGGAACAGGCGAGAGTCAACATCTTCCACGCCGTACTGCAGAGCAATATCGGCGAGTTGATCGAGCTGCTGGACGGTCGCTTCGGGCTCGACGCCCGGCAGCTCTGGCGCGATGTCGCCCGGCTGCTGGAGCGTTACCTGGACGACTACGGCATTCGCTACGGCAATGCGGCCCGGCAGGAGGAGTATCAGGCGTTCTTCGAACAACCCTGGCCCGCCACAGCGTTTATCCGCATGCGGTTGCAGGACCAGTCGCGGCACTCGGTCTGCAACCCCATCCCCAACCCGATTCAGAAGGCACTGACACCTACCGATGAATGATTGGCAGACACAGGTACGACTGCTCTGGTGGAGCCAGTTGATCGCCGTGGCGGCGATGGAGATGAGCGAACCCTTCTGGCCGCTGTTCCTGCGCCAACTGCAGGGGGTCGAGTCGGACTCTCTGGCGTTGTGGAGCGCGCTGATCTACGGCGCTCCGCTGCTGGTGGCCGGGTTCGCGGCACCGGTCTGGGGCCGCTTGGGCGACCGTTTCGGCCACAAGCCGATGGTGCTGCGCTCGATGCTCGGCCTGATGCTGACCCAGGCCCTGCTCTACTTCAGCAGCAGCCTGTGGGAGGTGCTGCTCTACCGCCTGTTGCAGGGCGCGCTGGCCGGTATCATCACCGCCGCACTCTGCTTCGCCACCGCCATCGCGCCGCAGGAGAAACGCGCGTCGGTGGTGGGCAGGTTGACCGCGGCCACCGCCGCGGGCGCCATTATCGGGCCGGTGGTCGGCGGTGCGCTGGTGCAGTGGCTGGATTACCGCGCTATCTTCCTCGGCGGTGCCGCCATCTGCCTGCTGCTGACCCTGCTGCTGGCGCGCCGGTTGCAACACGACGGCGGCCGCAACAGAGCCAAACCGGAAATAACCTCCGGCTCCGCCACTCTCTCCACCACTCTGCAAGACGGCCCGCCGATGCTGGCGCTGTTGCTGCTCGTCATCCTGCTGCTGCAGAGTGCCAAGGCGATGCCGAGCTCCTTCTTCGCCCTGTTTGCAGAACAGCAGCTCGGCAGCACGCCGCTGCTGACCGGGCTGCTGTTCAGCGCCGCCGGCTTCGGCATGATGCTCAGCGCCTCAGGTTGGGGGCAACTGTTCGACCGCCTGGCCCCGGCCACCGGCCTGGCCCTGCTCAGCACCATCGCGCTGGCGGCCGCCGCCTGCTATCTCGCCCACCTTTACAGCGGCTGGCTCTCGCTATTGGCGGTGCGCTTCGCCTGGGGTATCTGCCTCGGGGCGATGCTGCCGATGGTGCAGGCGACGCTGATCCGCCTTTCCGACAACGGTTGCAACGGTCGCCTGATCGGCGCCGCACAGAGCTGCATCCGTTTCGGCAACCTGGCCGGCGTCGGCGGCGGCGCGCTGCTGATGAGTCAGTGGAGCTACAGCGGCGGCTTCCATGGCGCCACGCTCGCCTACCTGCTCGCCGCCGCCGTGCTGTTTCTGGCCTGGTTGCGGCTGACGCAGGTCGATGCCAGTCCGGCAACGGCCGGCGCGAGCCACGCCCAATCCCGATCAGGTAGCTGGTAAGAACCGTGACCAACCTCAATCACCACATCATCCTGCCCCTCTTCCATGCCTTCATGGGCATGCCTCCCGGCCGGGAGCAGGTGCGATGAAGAGCGCGGCGTTCACCACGCAGGAGTGGGCGGTGTTGGCAGGACCGCTGCGCCTGAAACCCTCCCGCAAGCACGACCGGCACTCGCTGAGCGTTGCGGAATTATTGAAGGAGGAGAGTTGCGAGCGGGTGCTGCGAGAACTTGCGCCGGTCATCCGCGCCCCCACCCCGGCGATCGCCGCCTCGCTGCTGGCCAAGCGGGTTGCGTTACTGACCACCGGCGCCTGCCTCTATGCCATGTCGGCCTGCGACAAGGGGCTGAGCCTGGCGCCGGACAACTGCCTGATCGAGTACGGCCACGACGGCAGGCTCTGGACCTCGTCGATGCCGCTGCACGACCTCGCCCCCATCGGCTACGCTGACGGCGAACGCCGGGCCTGGCGCGACACCCTGGTGCGCACCCTGTTCGCCGAACTGCTGGCGCCGCTGTGGCACAGCTTCCATCGCATCAGCGGCATCTCGACGCGCGTGCTATGGGAGAACACCGCCGTGCGGGTCTATTCACTGTATGACCGGAGGCTGGCGGAGATCGAAACGCCCTGCATAAGGCAGCGCTGCGCAGAGGATTTCGACTGGCTGTTGAACCGTGCGGAACCTGCGCTGTTCGGCCTCGACCACAACCCGCTGCAGCGTTTCCGCCGCCCACCGGTATCGCTGAACGGTCGCGAGGTCCGCCTGCGCCGAACCTGCTGCCTCTACTACAAGACCGGAGATCCGGTCGAGTACTGCTCCACCTGTCCGCTGTTGCGACGGAACAGCTCCCCATCCAGACAGCCATAGGCGTTACCGCCTTCCCGATCCCGCTCAGTTTGATTACCATGCTTCCTGCAGAGCGCAGGAGCCCCGAAATAAGATGACTTCACGTAAATACTGGCTCGGCCAGGTAGGCGATTTCGAGCTCAAGCAACTCAGGGTGTTTACCACCGTGGTCCAGTGCGGCGGCTTCTCCGCGGCCGAAGCGGAGCTCAACATCACCCGTTCGACCATCAGTATCCACATCGCCAACCTGGAATCCCGCCTCAACCTCAAACTCTGTCATCGTGGCCGCGCCGGCTTCGCGCTGACCGAGGAGGGAAAAATCATCTACGAATCGGCGAAGAAACTGTTCGACTCAGTGGAGGAGTTCCGGGCTACCGTCAACAACCTGAACGCCACCCTGTCCGGAGATCTGCGTCTGATCTTTTCCGATACCGTCAGCGGCGATCCGCGGTTGGGTCTGCCCGAGCTGATCAACCAGATCAACGAACTGGCACCGGGGGTCTATATCACCGTCGATGTCGCCTCCATGTCCGAGATCGAACAGATGGTGATCAACGAGGAGGCCGAGGTGGGTTTCATCCCCCTACATCGTCAAATAGAGGGGCTGGAGTATATCCCCCTGTTTTCCGACAACTGCTACCTCTACTGCCACCGCAGCCACCCCCTGTTTGCGGTTGCGGACAGCGAGATCAGCGACGAGCTGATCGACGGCCACCCTTTCGTCCAGGCGGGGCTCAAACCGCACAAGGACGCCGCAAGCCTGATCGAGCAGATGGAATTGCGCGCCACCGCCTACTACTATGAAACCCGCCTCGCCCTGATCCGCTCGGGACGCTACATCGGTTTTCTGCCCGAGCACTATGTCGCCAACGTAGTTGAACCCGGCGAGCTGAGGGCCCTGCGCCCGGAGCGCAATATTTACCGCCTGGAGCTCGGCGCGATCGTGCGCAAATCGGCCCGTGCCAACAAAGCGCGAGACCTGTTTATCAAACTGTTGCAGGAAAAACTGCAGATCGTGTCGGATAAGGCAGAAAAAAACGCCTAATAATGGCCAAATCACAAAAACCTGCCTATACCGACAAAAATTTTCTGTGTAATAATCACCAAGTTTGACTAACTTGCTAACCATTGGCCGAACTGTTGTTGTGGCTCGGCATAAAAAATGGACGAAGGGGAAAATAAGATGGCGAAAAGCTTCAAGCGTTTTAGCAAGACTCTTCTGGCGGCAGCAACTGCGCTGACCATTGCCGGCACCGCACACGCAGAGACTCTGAAGATCGCACTGGCAGGCCCTGCAACAGGCCCGGTTGCCCAGTACGGTGATATGCAGAAGATCGGTGTACTCGCAGCGATCGAAAACCTGAACGCCAACGGCGGCATCAACGGCATGGATGTGGAAGGCGTGATCTATGACGACGCCTGCGATCCGAAACAGGCCGTAGCCGTGGCCAACAAGATCGTCAACGATGGCATCACCCACGTCGTCGGCCACCTGTGCTCCAGCTCCACTGAGCCCGCCTCCGACATCTATGAGGAGGAGGGTGTGCTGATGATTACCGCCGCATCCACCTCCCCGACCATTACCGAAAAAGGCTACGGCATGATCTTCCGTACCATCGGTCTGGACAGCCTGCAGGGCTCAATGGCGTCGCAGTACATCCTCGAAACCGCCAAGCCGAGCAAAATAGCCGTCATCCACGACAAGCAGCAGTATGGTGAAGGCTTGGCCACCGTCGTCCGTGACGGTCTGACAGCTGCTGGCGTTGAGCCGGTCATGTTTGAAGGCGTTACTGCCGGCGACAAGGACTTCTCTGCCCTGATCGCCAAGCTGCAGAAAGCCGATGTGGACTTCATCTATTACGGTGGTTACCACCCGGAGCTGGGTCTGATCCTGCGCCAGTCTGCCGAGAAGGGGCTCAAGGCCCAGTTCATGGGGCCTGAGGGTATCGTCAACTCCGACCTGGCCAAGATCGCCGGTGATGCTGTCGAAGGCGTGCTGGCCACTGCGCCGAAAGCCTTCGACCAGAACCCGGAAAACGCCGAACGTGTAAAAGCGATTGAAGCCAAGGGTGAAGATCCCACAGGCCCGTTCGTGTTCCCCGCCTACGCCGCGGTTCAGATCATGGCCGATACCATCAAGGCGATTGACAGCACCGACGCCGTCAAGATGGCCGAGTACATCAAAGCCAACTCTTTCGATACCGCCATCGGCACCGTCAAGTACGACGACAAGGGTGACCTGACCGAGTCCACCTTCCTCGTCTATGAACTGCACTCCGACGGATCCAAAACGCCCGCTCAGTGATCCTGAGTAACGTTTAAACCCACAACCCGGATACCCCTGTGCCAACAGCGCAGGGGTATCCTTTTATCTATCTGGTAAGTATCGATGACTGAAGCCAGCCTCTACCTCCTGCAACAGATCATCAATGGACTGACTATCGGCTCGACCTATGCCCTGATCGCCATCGGCTACACCATGGTGTATGGCATCATCGGCATGATCAATTTCGCCCATGGCGAGATTTACATGATCGGTTCCTATGTCTCATTTATCGTGATCACCGGCCTGCTGGCGATGGGAAGTTTCGCCCTGCCGCTGGTCCTGTTTATCGCCCTGCTGGTGGCCATGCTGATCGCCAGTACCTACGGCTGGACAGTGGAACGCGTCGCCTACCGCCCGTTGCGCGGCTCCAACCGTCTGATCGCGCTGATCTCGGCGATCGGCATGTCAATATTCCTACAGAACTACGTCGCGCTGTCTCAGGGCTCCCGCGATGTTGCCCTGGCACCGCTGATCTCCGGCAGTGTACTGGAGCTGGGTTCGCTGGAGACCTTCGAGGTCACCCTGTCCTGGATGCAACTGCTGATCTGGGTGGTGACGCTGGTCACCATGACCGCCCTGACTCTGTTCATTTCCCGCTCCCGCATGGGGCGCGCCTGCCGTGCCTGTGCCGAGGATCTAGGGATGACCAACCTGCTCGGCATCGATACCAATCGCATCATCTCGCTGACCTTCGTCATCGGTGCTGCGCTGGCGGCGATCGCCGGCCTGCTGCTCGGTCTCTACTACGGCGTGATCAACCCGTTCATCGGCTTCATGGCCGGTCTGAAGGCGTTTACCGCCGCAGTGCTCGGTGGTATCGGCTCGATCCCGGGCGCCATGCTGGGGGGCCTGATCCTGGGCGTCACCGAAGCGCTGACCGCGGCCTACTTCCCGTCCGAATACAAGGATGTGGTGGCATTTGGACTGCTGGTAACCATCCTGCTGTTCCGCCCCACCGGTATTCTGGGTAAACCGGAGGTGGAGAAAGTCTGATGCGCGGCTCACTTTATAACGCAATTTTCGCTGCCGGTATCACCCTGGTGCTGGCCTGCCTGATGCTGGGCGTCAGGCTCGGTGCCGAAGGCACGACCCTGACCGTGTACGGCGCAGGCGCCGACCGCTGGGAGTGGATCCTGGCCGGTGTCGGCCTGGTTTTCCTGAGCCAGCTGTTTTCGACGCAGTTGGGCAGATTGTCCAGCCGTATTCCGAGGCCTGATCTGGGAGCACTCAAACCGCAGGACGCGACCTGGAAAGTGATAAAACCCTGGCTGCTGGCGGCACTGGTGGTCGGCCTGCTGGTGTGGCCCTTCATGGTCTCCCGCGGCGCGGTTGACCTGGCCACGCTGACGCTGATCTATATCATGCTCGGCCTGGGACTGAATATCGTGGTCGGCCTGGCCGGCCTGCTCGACCTGGGCTATGTCGCCTTCTACGCCGTCGGCGCCTATACCTATGCGCTACTGTCGGAGTATTTCGGCTTCTCCTTCTGGGCCTGCCTGCCGATCGCGGCGCTGTTGGCGGCAGCGTTCGGCTTTATCCTCGGCTTTCCGGTGCTGCGTCTGCGCGGCGACTACCTGGCGATCGTGACCCTCGGTTTCGGTGAGATGATCCGTATTCTGCTGAATAACTGGACCAGCATTACCGGTGGCCCCAACGGCATCTCCGGTATCGAGAAACCGACCCTGTTCGGATTGGAGTTCAGCCGTCGCGCCAGCGAAGGCACACAGACCTTCCATGAGTTTTTCGGCATCGACTACAGCAGTGGCCAGAAGGTGATCTTCCTCTACCTGATCGCCGTACTGCTGGTAATCGTGGTTATCTACCTGATCAACCGTCTGATGCGGATGCCGATCGGCCGCGCCTGGGAAGCACTGCGCGAGGATGAGATCGCCTGCCGCTCGCTGGGTCTTAACCGTACTGTGATCAAGCTCTCGGCGTTTACGCTCGGCGCGTCAACGGCAGGATTTGCCGGCTGTTTCTTCGCTGCACGCCAGGGCTTTATCAGCCCGGAATCGTTCATCTTCATCGAGTCCGCCATCATCCTGGCCATCGTCGTACTCGGCGGCATGGGCTCCCAGATCGGCGTGATTCTGGCCGCCATCGTGATGACCGTTTTGCCGGAGCTGGCGCGTGAGTTCTCCGACTATCGCATGCTGATGTTCGGCCTGCTGATGGTGGTGATGATGCGCTGGCGCCCGGAAGGCCTGGTGCCGATGAAACGCCCACACCTGGAGTTGAAATAGATGAGTCAGTTACTGCTTGATGTAAACGAGCTGACCATGCGCTTCGGTGGTCTGCTCGCGGTAAACAAGGTCAATCTGTCGGTAAAACACCGCCAGATCGTCTCCATCATTGGCCCCAACGGGGCAGGTAAAACCACGGTGTTCAACTGCCTGTCCGGGTTCTATATCCCCACTGATGGCAGCATTATGTTCAACGGCCAACAGCTGGCCGGGCTGAAGGATTTCCAGATCTCGCGCAAGGGACTGGTGCGTACCTTTCAGCATGTGCGTCTGTTCTCCAAGATGACGGTGATCGAAAACATGCTGGTGGCGCAACACCGCCATCTGAACACCAATCTGTTCGCCGGCATGCTCAAGACACCGAGTTATCGACGCCTGGAGAAGGAGGCGATGGATCGCGCCATCTACTGGCTGGAGGAGGTAAACCTGCTGCAGCACGCCAACCGTGCTGCCGGCAACCTGGCCTATGGTCAACAGCGCAAGCTGGAGATCGCCCGCTGCATGTCGACCCAGCCGCAGCTGCTGCTGCTCGATGAGCCCGCCGCGGGTCTGAACCCGAACGAGACCAAGGAGCTGGATCAGCTGATCGTCCGCCTACGCGACGAGCACGAAATCTCGATCCTGCTGATCGAGCACGATATGGGCCTGGTGATGGGCATCTCCGATCATATCTATGTGATCGCCCAGGGTACCCCTCTCGCCGACGGCAAACCGGATGAGGTGAAGCAGAACCCCGATGTTATCAAAGCTTACCTGGGGGAGAGCTGAGCATGCTTGAACTCAAAAACGTCAATACGCATTACGGCCAGATTCAGGCCCTGCACGACGTCTCGATCAAGGTGAACAAGGGTGAGATCGTCACCCTGATCGGCGCCAACGGCGCCGGCAAGACCACCCTGATGATGACCGTGTGTGGCGACCCTCATGCCTCCTCCGGCGAGATTCTGTTCGAGGGCGAATCGATCCAGAGGATGTCCACCTCGCAGATCATGCGCAAGGGGTTGGCGGTGGTTCCTGAGGGCCGCCGCATCTTCTCCGGTCTCACCGTGGCCGAGAACCTGCACATGGGCGCCTACTTCAGCGACAAAGCGGCATATGAAGCCCAGCTTGATCACGTGCTCGGCCTCTTTCCGCGCCTGAAGGAGCGCTATCATCAGCGTGGCGGCACCATGTCCGGTGGCGAGCAGCAGATGTTGTCGATCGGCCGAGCGCTGATGAGCCACCCACGCCTGCTGCTGCTCGACGAACCCTCATTGGGTCTGGCTCCGATCATCATCCAGCAGATCTTCGAGATAATCGAACGGTTGCGCTCTGAGGGGGTCACCATCTTCCTGGTCGAACAGAACGCGAACCAGGCTTTGAAGATCGCCGACCGTGGCTACGTGCTGGAGAACGGGCGTGTCGTAATGAGCGACACGGGCGAAGCGCTTTTGACCCATGATGCGGTAAGGAAGGCCTATCTCGGCGGTTGATCCGGCACTCTCCATCACCCAACATGAAGAGCGATACCGGATTCGGTATCGCTCTTCTTTTTAACCGTAAACTTAGATTGCTAGACTTGATACTTTAGATGCGTGAACTGAACTCGGGCGCACCTGTTTCAACCCGATATTCCGGCACGGATGGAGCCTGACCGTGAGACTGATCATCATATCCCTATCAGCACTGTTTATAAGTCTGATGCTGATGAACGCGGGCAACGCGTTTCTGCTCACCTACCTCGGTATACGATTGGGTGCTGAGGGAGTACCACCGACCCAGGTCGGTTTCGTTATGGTGTGCTACGCCATCGGCTTCGTGGTCGGCTCCCACTGGTGCACTAACCTGGTCGCGAAAGTTGGTCATATCCGCACCTTCGCAGCGCTGACATCGCTTTCTGCGATGGCCTCGATCAGTTACCCACTGCTCGAATCTGTCTACTTTTGGGCGGTGTTGCGCTTCGTCGGCGGGATTACCGCCGCCGGCTTGTTCGTCATCATCGAAAGCTGGTTCAGCGCCGTCGCCACCAACAATAACCGCTCCACTCTGTTCGCGCTGTATCAGGTCGCGGCCTACGGCGCGTCGACTTCAGCTCAGCTCACGGTCGGTTATACCGACCCACTCAGCGCCGTCCCCTTTACCGGCGCTGGCCTGATCCTGCTGGCGGCGATCATCCCGCTATCGCTGTCGCGCATGCAGTCGCCGGTGATCGAACAGGGGCCGAAAATGTCGCTGCTATCGCTGTACCGCGAGGCGCCGCTCGGGCTCACTTGCGCCTTCACTTCCGGCATTCTGCTTGGCGCCTATTACTCAATGGTGCCGCTGTTCGGCAGCCTGACGGGGATGAGCGTGAAAGAGGTCTCCCAGTTGATGACCGCGTCGGTACTGATGGCGGTACTGCTGGCCTGGCCGGTTGGCTGGATCTGCGACCGCATCCAGCGCAGCAAAGTTCTCTTGACCGTACTGTTGTTCGCAACACTATTGAGCTGTGGTGTAGCGCTAACGGTGAAGATGGCGTTCCCGATTCGATTGACCCTGAGCGCCTTACTGCTGGGGTTGATGTCACTGATCTATTCCATGGGTGTGGCGTTAGCCAATGACCGTATCAGCAGCAGTGCCCGCGTCGCGGCCAGTTCCGCGTTGATGCTCAGTTACGGTATTGGCAGCATTATCGGTCCGGTTGCCGGCTCCATGGTGATGGAAGCCTTTACCCCCGCCACCATGTTCATAGGCTTCGCTATCCTGCTGGTCTCGTTGGCAAGCTATGTCCGCTATCGCCAGAACCGGATGCCGCCGCTGCCGGTGACCGCTCAGGAACACTATGTTGCCAGTATGCCGGAGAGCCAGCTGTCCAACGAATTCGACCCGCGCTATGAAGTGGAGAGCGAGAGCAGTATCGAGGATATCTTCCCCGATGAGTGGGTCGAGGCCTGGGGCGAGGATGGCAAGCGCGAGGAGGAACCTGAGCCCGCCGCCGTCAGCGCCAATATCGAGGTGGGCGGCGAGATGATCGGCATGGAGCAGCAGCCCTACCTCCAGCAGGAGGAGCAAGCCAGTCTCACAGAGATCGAGATCTCGCCACACCCCGATACAGGCGATGCCTCGTCACCTGCAGAGAAACCACAAAGCTAACCCTGCAGAAATTTACACAACGCCGCTGCCCTGTCAGCGGCGTTGTCATTTCAGCCTCGCTACATTTTTTTAAATTTATTTTTGTCGACCCTGTAAGGATCCTTCGCCGTCCCCGACTACTGCAGCAAGAAGGGATGGATGCAGCCACTCTTCTGACAGCTTTCACAAAAAAACAAAGGCCGCCAAGGCCCACGACATCACAATCTGGAGATAGAAAAATGGCTAAAACGACTACTACTGCTGCGGCTCTTGCACTGGCTCTGGGTACAGCCCTGAGCGTCGCCTCCCTGCCCGCATCTGCGGAGGAGACAAAAATGGAGAAGTGCTACGGCGTTGCGCTGAAAGGCCAGAACGATTGCAAGGCGGGTCCCGGCACTACCTGCGCAGGCACAGCCAAGAAGGACTACCAGGGCAATGCCTTCAAGGCTGTACCGGCTGGTACCTGCACGCAGATGGAATCGCCGACCTCTCCGACCGGTTACGGCCAGTTGGAAGAGTTCACCGAGGCGATGTAAGGCACAAGTCGCGGCGGTTCGGTTGTAATCAACAGGAGTTTCCGAGATGAAGACACAACAGGTTTCAGTGCCCGCTCCCTCGGTAGCCCCGACAGACCGAACCGCCGCGCACCACAGTCTCGCAGGCAGCCCCCGTAGCGGGGGCCTTCTCCATCGCGGAGATCTGCCACGTGCCGGCGGTATCGGGCTCAAGCCCGAACACTTCATTGATCTACTCGAGAGCCGCCCGGCGATCGGTTTCGTCGAGGTCCATGCCGAAAACTATATGGTGCCGGGTGGCCCCTATCATCACTACCTGAGCCAGGTTCACCAGCACTACGCGCTATCGGTCCACGGCGTCGGATTATCTATCGGTGGCGATGCGCCGCTGGATGAAGCACACCTTCAGCGCCTGGTTAGGCTGCTCGACCGCCATCAGCCCGAGCGCTTTTCCGAGCACCTGGCCTGGTCCAGCCATGGCGGCCGTTTTTTTAACGATCTGCTACCCCTGCCCTATACGGAAGCGCGGCTGCAGCGGGTCTGCGAGCATGTGGATCAGGTGCAACAGCGACTGAACCGACAGATTCTGCTGGAGAATCCGGCCACTTATATCCAGTTCACCGCCTCGTCAATTCCGGAAACGGAGTTCCTCTCCGAGGTGATTGCGCGCACCGGCTGCGGTCTGTTGCTGGACGTCAACAATGTCTATGTCAGCTGCATCAACCACGGCCTGAACAGCCACGACTATATTCGCGCCCTGCCCTGCGAACGGGTCGGCGAGATCCACCTGGCCGGCTTCAGCCGCGACCAGGATGCAGCCGGCGCACCGCTGCTCATCGACAGCCACGGCTCTGCCGTGGCCGAGGCGGTCTGGCAGCTGTATGAGTTCACACTGGAACTGACCGGCCCTGTCGCCACCCTGATCGAGCGCGACAACAACCTGCCGCCACTGCCGATTCTGCTGGCTGAGGCGCTACAGGCCCAGACACTGCTGGAAAAACGGATCGCAGCGAAACAACCGGTAACGGAGTCGCTGTCATGAGCCAATCCATCTACCCCGAAATGGACTTCCAGAAGGCCCTACTGGATCCCACTCAACCCGTACCCGAGGGGCTGAGCGCGTGGAACGGCTCCGACCCGACCGCACGTTTCGATGTTTACCGCAACAACGTCATTGTCTCCCTGATCGAAGCGTTGGAGAGTACCTTCAGCGTGGTCCAGAGTCTGGTTGGTGATACTTTCTTTCGTGCCATGGCGCGTGAATACCTGTTCCAGCGACTTCCCGACAATCCGGTGCTGAGCTACTTTGGCGGCGACTTTCCCGACTTCATCGCGCAGTTCGAGCCCGCCGCGTCGCTGCCTTACCTGGCCGACACCGCCCGCTTGGAGTGGTTCAGGGTCAGGGCCTACCACGCCGCGGATGCCGCCCCCCTGTCGACGCAAGCCCTGCAGCTGGCACTGGCACAGCCGGAGCGTCTGCCCTCGCTGTGCATCGCGCTGCATCCCTCGGCCCAGCTGCTGCGTTCGCGCTATGCCGTGGTCTCGCTCTGGGCAGCCCATCAGGGGCTGCTGCCACTGAGCCAGGTCGACCCGATGCAACCGGAACAGGCACTGGTTCTGCGCCCTGAACTGGAGGTCGAGGTGATCCCCCTCGACCCTGCAACGGCCCTGTTCACATCGGCACTGCAGCAGGGAGAGAAACTGGCAAGGGCGCTGGAAACCACGCTGTCCAGCCACCCCGAATTCGATCTTCACGCCGCGCTGGCCACACTGATCACGCGCCAGGCGCTGCTGTCACTTGAGTATTAAGGAGCTAACCGCCATGCAGAGTACTCCACTCCCAGCCGACAAAGCCGCCGACGGCGCGCTCGTACGCGGCATCAATGGGGTGATCTCGCTGTTCAGCCGGATACCGGAATCCCTACTCGCGTTGCTCGGGCGTTTTTCCATAGCGGCGGTGTTCTGGACCTCGGGACAGACCAAGATCGAGGGTTTTGCACTCAACATCGTCGACGGTCATTTTGAGCTGGGCTGGCCCCGTTTCGCCGGCTCCACCCTGTACCTGTTCCGTGAGGAGTATGCCCTGCCGCTGCTGCCGGTGGAGCTAGCCGCGACGCTTGCAACCCTTGCCGAGCACCTGTTCCCGGTGCTGCTGCTGTTCGGCCTGGCAACGCGTTTTTCGGCTTTGGCACTGCTGATCATGACCCTGGTGATCCAGATCTTCGTCTACCCCGGCGCGTATCCGACCCACGGTGTCTGGGCCACAGTGCTGCTGTACCTGATGATCCGCGGGCCGGGAAAAGCCTCGATCGACCATTGGCTGCAACGCCGCTTCGCCCACTAACTGATTCGGGTCGCCTCTGCCACTAAACGAATTCCCGGCTGCGGCAGAATTGCCTTTCCCTCGGAGGGGAACAATACTGCAAGGAACATCCCGCAAAAAACCAGCAGGGAATTCGACCACGATGAAGCAGCTAACCCTGATCCGTCACGCCAAATCCAGCTGGGACAATCCCGGGTTAGACGATTTCGACCGGCCGCTCAATGCACGCGGTATGCGCGACCTGCCGCTGATGGCTGCCAGGGTCAAGGAGATGGGGCTGATTCCTCAGCGTTTGCTGTACAGCAGCGCCACCCGCACCGCCGTCACCGCCAGAACCCTGGCGCAGACACTGGAACTCGATGAAGGCACCTGCATCGCGATCCCCGAGATGTACGAGGCCTGCTGGGAAACGCTACTCAACCTGCTACAGGGCCAACCGGACCATCTCGACAGCATCATGCTGGTGGGCCACAACCCGGGGATGGCCGATCTCGGCGGTTACCTGAGTGGACAGTCGCTGCACCATTTCCCTACGTCGGCGGTACACCAGCTGATGCTCAATGTACTGGGCTGGAGCGAACTGGCGGAAAGTTGTGGCAGCACGCAGATATTCGATTATCCCAAACTGCATACCTGAGCGTTTCCGATAGTGCTCTGCGCTTAGCCAGACTTTTCCGATAAAATTGGCGCTTTCACTCAGCCGCACCTGAGGCGCCCGTGCATCTCTACCTGCAAACCCTGCTGTTCACCGGCAATATTGTCGCTCCGATCTTTTTCATCCTGTTTCTCGGTTTTTTTCTGCTGCGCCTGCGCGTGATCAACGAGAATTTCGTCAACACTGCCTCTCGCCTGGTGTTTACGCTGACACTGCCGGCCCTGGTGTTCCTGGCCATTGCACGGATGGATTTCCACGCCATGTTCAACCCGGATCTGCTGGGTTACGTGCTGTTCACAACACTGATCACCTTTGCCCTGATCTGGTGGCTGGGCAGCCGCTGGATCAGCCGGCCTGAAGATCTGGCCGCCTTTATCCAGGGCGCATTTCGCAGCAACTACGGCATTATCGGCCTGGCAGTATCCTATAATCTGTTCGGCCAATCCGGACTGGCCCAGGCCTCGCTGCTGTTGGCCCTGATCATTCCGCTCTATAACGTACTGGCGATCCTGTGCCTGACCCTGCCACTGAAACGGGCGGACGGACTGAAACCGGGGCGCATCGCACTGGAGGTGGTGCGCAACCCGCTGATCCTGGCCGTGGTACTGGCCCTACCCTTCTCCTACTTCAATATAGGGCTGCCGACGTTGATCGCACGCACCGGCGACTACTTCGCCGACCTGACCCTGCCCCTGGCGCTGCTGGCGATCGGTGGCTCGCTGAATCTGAAGAGCCTGCGCGACAGCTCCGGCACCGCGTTCTGGGCCACCCTGATCAAGCTGGTGCTGCTGCCCGCACTACTCACCCCGCTGGCCTGGCTGGTTGGCTTCCGCGGCGAGGAGCTGGTCATCCTGATGGTGCTGTTTGCCAGCCCGACGGCAGCGGCCAGCTTCGTGATGGCCAAGGCGATGGGCGCCAACGCGGAGCTATCGGCCAACGTGATCCTGACCACAACCCTCGGTTCCGTTGTTACCCTCAGTTGTGCCATCTACCTGGTCAAGCTGCTGGGTGTCATTTAAATTGAAGCCTGACAACCAGCTCCGGAAGCGAAGCCATGCTGAAGATTTTTCGCGATGCACGTACCGCCAAACTGGTCACCGCGCTGAACAGCGGTGACCGCGACATGCTGGCCAAGCTGGCCGGCAAGGTAGATAGCGAACAGCTAGGCACACCGCTGAGCGAGGGTCTGAACGCGGCAGAGCTGGCCCTTCAGGCCGGCCAACCGGATGCGCTGGCCTGGGTACTGGAACGTACCGAGCTGGCCGGTGGCCAGGGCGTGGATGGCAGGCCCTACACGTTGATCGCGCTGCGCCATGCCGATCAGAGTCTGGGGCTGCTGAACACTCTGCTGCAGGCCGGAGCCGATGCCAACGCTCGCTTCGAAGGTCGTTCGCTGTTGCACTGGTGCTTCGATAGCGTCAAGTCGGAGCAGCTGATGCTGCACCTGAGCCGCCTGGTACAGCATGGAGCCGAGCTGAGTACCGGGGCGGAGCTGGTCACCCTGGCGCTACTCAGGGACGATCAGGCCACGGTGCATTTCCTGATCCACTCCGGCGCCCCTCTGCCGGAACAGATCGACCAGATCGAGTGCAGCGAGGCTATGCGCTGTTACGCCAAGCGTTGCGTCGAGGACAAGAGAATCAGGGAGATGATGCTGGGCCACCGCTAACCGGCAGCGAGACCGGCATTAGCCTTAGCGCTCTGCCACTATATCCTGCAGAGGCGTTAGGTCCATCCGGTCGCCGACCCTGACCCCCTGGCGTTCGAAGGCACCCCGATTCACCTCCAGGCCATACATGGCCGGATAGCGACTGGGTACCAACTCCAGGCTGTAAGGCTGCATCGGCAGAATCTGGCGGATAACGCCTCGACGGTCGATATAGGCGAGAGACAGCGCCGTCGGCGTTTCCTTCATCCAGAACATCCGGGGCTGCTCATCCGGAAACACGAACAGCATCGCCATCCCGTCGTTCAGATCGGTGCGCCCCATCAGCCCCCGCTGCCTGGCCTCGGGCGTGGCGACGATCTCGGTGCGAAAGCTGGCGGGGCCGACCTGCAGCGTCCGCACCGTCCCGCGCTGAGCGCTGCACGCCACCGAAACGGCGCAGAACAGCAGAATCAACACAACCCGATAGCGGCCGTGCCAAAAAGCCAGTGCCGCGCATCGCCTACCCAAGCGCATTGCAGCCCCCATCGACATAGCGGTGTTTTGATTGCCAGATCGAGCGCTCAGCGACGTCCCCAATCGATCGCCGGACAGCGATCCATGACCACATCAAGCCCGGCCTCACGCGCACGCTCAGCGGCCGCTTCATTGATCACACCGAGCTGCATCCAGACCGCCTTGGCGCCGACGGCAATCGCGTCGTCGACCACGTCTCCTGCCGCCTCAGAGTTGCGGAAGATATCGACCATATCGATCGGCACCTTGATGTCGGAAAGGCGGGCCACCGCCAGCTGGCCATGCAGGCTCTGCCCGGCAAGTTTCGGATTGACCGGTATGACGATATAGCCGTGGCGCAGCAGAAACTCCATCACCCGGTAGCTGGCCCGGTGGGGCTTGTTGCTGGCACCCACCAGCGCGATCAGTTTGACCTCGCGCTCAAGTCGTTCGATCAGAGCCTGTTCGTTTGCCATCCTCTACTCCTCCTCGGCTGCACATACCGGACAGTTTGGATCGCGCCGCAGCTTCAACATACGCCACTCCATACGCTTACCATCGAGCAGCAGCAAGCGCCCGACCAGCGGCTCGCCAATGCCGGCCAGCAGTTTCAGCGCTTCCGCGGCCTGCATGGTACCGATAATACCGACCAGCGGCGCGAATACGCCGGATTCGGAACAGCTTAGCTGTTCATCCTCGCCTTCGCGATAGAGGCACTGGTAGCAGGGCGCGCCGTCGACCCGGGGATCGAAAACGCTGATCTGGCCATCGAAGCGGATCGCCGCGCCGGACACCAGCGGCGTTTTGGCTGCTACACAGGCGCGGTTGAGGGCAAAGCGGGTGGAAAAGTTATCGGAGCAGTCGAGCACCAGGTCCGCAGCCGCGACCTGCTCAGCGAGCGCCTCGCCCTCCAATCGACAGGCCAGAGTATCGACGCGGATATCCGGATTCAATGCTAGTAAGGCTTGGCGGGCGGATTCCACCTTGGCCTCTCCGACCCGCTCCGAGGTGTGCACGATCTGGCGCTGCAGGTTGGTCAGATCCACCTCATCGTCATCGACCAGCACCAGATGACCGACGCCGGCCGAGGCGAGATAGATCGCCGCCGGGCTGCCCAGGCCACCGAGGCCGATAATCAGCACCCGGCTGTTGAGCCAGGCCTCCTGGCCGTCGACATCCACCTCCGGCAGCATGATCTGGCGGCTGTATCGCAGTAACTGCTGATCCGATAACACCTTGCTTTCCTTCTCTATCAGGCCTTCTCTATCAGGGTCGGCGGCCAAGCGTGACGCGCTCGTGGCCACCCAGGTCGTTCAGGGTTTCTACCTCAGCATAACCCAGGCCCGTCAGCAGCGCCCGCACCGGTTCGCCTTGGGCGTAACCGTGCTCGAACAGCAACCAGCCGCCGGGTTTGAGGTAGGCGAGCGCCTCTTCGGCAATATGGCGGATATCGGCCAGCCCGGACGCTGCGGCCACCAACGCCGAACGCGGCTCGAAGCGCACGTCGCCCTGCGCCAGGTGGGGATCGGCCGCATCGATATAGGGCGGGTTGGACAGGATCATATCGAACTGACCGCTGAGCGGCTCGCACCAGCTGCCGGTCAGCACCTCCACGTTATCCAGCCCCAGACGATCGCGGTTACGCGCTGCCAGTGCGGCCGCCGCGGCGACGCGGTCGGTGGCCACCACCTGCCAGTGTGGACGTTCGCTGGCCAGTGCGAGTGCAATGGCGCCGGTGCCGGTACCAAGATCGGCCACCCGGTAGGGAGCGTCGGCCAAACGTGCCAGCGCCGCTTCGACCAGGGTTTCGGTATCCGGGCGCGGGATCAGTGTATCGGGTGTGACCTCCAGACTCAGGGTCCAGAAGTCGCGCACGCCGGTCAGGTGCGCCACCGGTTCGCCCGCGATACGGCGCTGAAGCAGGGCGAGAAATTGCGCCTGCTGGTCGGGGTCGAGTTCGCGCTCAGGCCAGGTAAACAGGTAGCTGCGCGCCTTGCCCAGCACATGACAGAGCAACAGCTCGGCATCCAGACGCGCCGTGTCGCTGTCGATCCGCTCGGCACCCAGTGCCAGTGCCGCCTGGATGCTGAGCGGTGTATCAGTCGGCATCGGACAGGGCACCGAGCTGCTCGGCCTGATGCTCGTGAAGCAGCGGCTCGATAACGGCATCCAGATCGCCCTGCATCACTTCACCCAGCTTATACAGGGTCAGGTTGATGCGGTGATCGGTGACCCGCCCCTGGGGGAAGTTATAGGTGCGGATGCGCTCGGAACGGTCGCCGGAACCCACCAGGCTCTTGCGGGTACTGGCCTGCTGCGCCTGCTGCCGGTCGGTTTCCGCCTGCTGCAGACGGGAGGCCAGCAACCCCATCGCCTTGGCGCGGTTCTTGTGCTGGGAGCGCTCCTCCTGACACTCGACCACGACCCCGGTCGGGATATGGGTGATGCGGATCGCCGAGTCGGTCTTGTTGATGTGCTGACCGCCGGCGCCCGAGGCGCGGAAGGTATCGATACGCAGATCCGCCTTGTTGATCTCGATCGCCGCCGACTCGTCCAGCTCCGGCATCACCGCCACGGTGCAGGCGGAGGTATGGATACGGCCCTGGGATTCGGTCTCCGGCACCCGCTGTACGCGGTGGGCACCGGATTCGAACTTCAGCCGCGAATAGACCGCCTCGCCCGCCACGCGGGTGATGATCTCCTTGTAGCCGCCGTGCTCACCCTCGTTGGCACTGATCACCTCGATCCGCCAGCCGCGTTCTTCTGCGTAGCGGGAGTACATACGGAACAGGTCGCCGGAGAAGATTGCCGCCTCGTCACCACCGGTCCCGGCGCGGATCTCGAGAAACACGTTGCGGCCGTCGTTGGGATCCTTCGGCAGCAGCAGGATCTGCAGCTCGCCCTCCAGCGCTTCGATGCGTTCCTTGGCGGAATCGATCTCCTCCCGCGCCATTTCGCGCAGATCGGGATCGCTATCCTCAAGCATCGCCTTGGCCTCGGCCAGATCCTCCTGCGCCTGGCGCCAGTCGCCAAACGCCTTCACCACCGGCTCCAGTTCGGCGTACTCCCGTGAGTAATCGCGGAAACGGTTCTGGTCGGAGATCACCTCGGGTTCGCTAAGCAGCGCGGACAGCTCCTCATAGCGGTCACTCAGCTTCTCGAGCTTGGTCTGAATCGAGTCTTTCATGGCAGTGCCTGTCAGTTGGAGCGTTCGGCGGGGGTAGAGAGTTGGTAGAGCTCATGCACTAGCGCCGCCAGTTCGGTACGGCCATCGGCCGACGCCTTGCGCAACTGGACCGTGGGCTGGTGCAACATCTTGTTGGTAATGCCGCGGGCGAGCTGGCGCAGCACCTGCTCCGCATCACGCCCCTGGGCCAGCAGGCGCAGTGCCTTGTCCAGTTCGGCATCGCAGATCGCCTGGCCCTGCTCGCGCAGCGCGGTCAGGGTATCCACCGCCTCAAGCTCGCGCAGCTGACCGAGGAAGGCGTGGGCACCGGCTTCGATCATCGCCTCGGCATCGGCCGCGGCGGACTCGCGCGAGCGCTGGTTCTCCTCGATCACCTCGGTCAGGTCATCGACGGTATACAGGTAGACGTCGTCCAGTTCCGCCACCTGCGGCTCGATATCGCGCGGCACGGCGATATCGACCATGAACATGGGCCGGTGTTTGCGCTTTTTCAGCGCCGTCTCCACCGCCCCCTTGCCCAGGATCGGCAACTGGCTGGCGGTGGATGAGATCAGGATATCCGCCTTGGGCAGACGCGCCGGCATCTCCGCCAGCTCGATCGCCTCGCCGCCGACCTCATCGGCCAGCGTCTGTGCCCGTGCCAGGGTACGATTGGCCACGGTGATCGAGCGTACACCCGCCTGTTTCAGGTGCCGGGCCACCAGTTCAATGGTTTCACCGGCGCCGATCAGCAGTGCATGACTTTCGCCCAGGTCGGCGAAGATGTGCTGTGCCAGACTCACCGCGGCATAGGCCACGGAAACCGGGTTCTGGCCGATAGCGGTTTCAGTGCGCACCTGCTTGGCGATAGAAAAGGTGTGGCGGAACAGTCGCCCCAGCTCGGCCCCGATCATGCCCGCATCCTGCGACACACTGAAGGCGCTCTTCAGCTGCCCCAGAATCTGCGGCTCACCCAGCACCAGAGAATCCAGGCCGCAGGCGACCCGCATCATATGGCGCACCGCCTCTTCGTCACGGTAGATATAGCAGCACTTGGCCAGCTCATTCGGATCCAGGCCATGGTAACGGCCGATCCATTCCAGCACTTGCCGGGTATCGGTCAGCTCGGTGGCACAGTAAAGCTCGGTACGGTTACAGGTGGAGAGAATCGCAACCTCTTGCAGCCGTGCCTGTTCACGGGCGTCGGACATCGCTTCGCCGATCCGCTCGGGTGCAAACGCGACGCGCTCACGCACCTCGACCGACGCGGTCTTATGATTGATCCCCAATGCCAGCAACGCCATAGATTAAGCTTCGCACTACCCAGATGAGACAAGCGCGACATCATACACCTTTACGCTCGCTGGATTAAGAAGCTGTGCATGCAACCCTTGCCGGGGATCAACCCACCCGCGCAGACTCCCACAGGCGTTCCGATGACAAACCCGGCACGCTTCATCTATAGTGGCTTTTTGTCTCCAGGATCAGAGCAAAGATGAGAATACCCGGGTTCGCCATCCTGTTCGGCGCCCTGCTGCTAGGCGGCTGTGCCGGTCAGGCTTCGCAAGGACCAGATTCAGCGGCCCTGTCAACGCCGCCGGCAACGCCTCAGGCTCCGGTGCAGTATCAACCGGGGGAACTCAACCAGGAATCGGTTTATGAGCTGTTGGCTGCTGAGATCGCGGGCCAGCGGCGGCAGTTCGATCAGGCGCTGGGCTACTACCTGCATCAGGCACGGATGAACCATGATCCGGCCATCGCCGAACGCGCCACACGCATCGCCCAGTTTCTGCGCAACGCCAAGGCGGTGGTAGAAGCCGCCGGCATCTGGGCGGAGATCGAACCCGCCAACCCCGAACCCAAGCATATCCTGGCCAATATCCTGATCAGCGAACGGCGATTCGACGAGGCGCTGCCGATACTGGAGCAGATTCTTGACGACGGCAGTGCCGAAGCGGTGCTGATGATCGGTGCCCACAGCAATCAGATGCCGGTGGATACGGCCCGCCTGTACGAACGACTGCTGGCCAGGTACAGCGAGCAGGATCCAGAACGGCTGGAGGTGCTGCTGACCCGGGCACTGCTCAAGCGACGGATGGATGACGACCAGGGTGCTCTGAAACTGATCGACCAGGGCCTGGCGGTGGAGCCGGGTCAGACCGACCTGCTACAACAGAAGGTTGAGATTCTGCGCAAACAAGGCGATTCGGACCAGGCCCTGCAGCTGGTGCGCCAGGCGCTCAAAAGCAACCCCGACACCAAGCCGCTGAAGATCCAGTACGTTCAATTGCAGATAGACTCTGCCCCCAAACGCGCGTTGAAGGCTATGTTGGAGCTGGCCGACGCCTACCCCGAAGATGACCAGCTGCACTACTACTTCGCCTTGTTGGCGCTCGACCACAAACAGTATGACGCCAGCCGGCAACTGCTGAACACGCTGCTGCTGAGAAACCCGAACAACGCCAACCTGCATTTCTATCTCGGCATTGTCGAAGAGGACGCGGGAGAACCTGAAGTCGCGCTGTCTCACTATCTCAGGGTGACCGAGGGCCCAAATCTGCAGCAGGCCTACAACCGGGCGCTTAGCCTGCTGGAGCATCCCGAGCAGGAAGCACGGGTGCGCAAGATCATCGCCCAGGGGATCGACGATCACCCGGAGCTTGGTATCGAACTGACGTTGATGCTGGCGGACTGGCTGCATAACCAGGACCAGCGCGACGAGGCATTGAACCTGCTTGAACAGGCGTTGGCCAAGCACCCGAAGAATGTGGGCCTGCTTTACAGCCACGCACTGATGATCGAACCCGAGGACCCGCAGCGGATGCTCAGCGAGCTGGAGACGGCGCTCAGACTGGAGCCGGACAACGGCATGCTGCTCAATGCCCTAGGGTATTCACTGACCCTGTACAGCGACGACTACAGCCGGGCCCACACCCTGATTTCCCAGGCGCTGGAGCAGCATCCGGACGACGCGGCGGTACTCGACTCCATGGGCTGGGTACTGTACAAGCTCGGTCGGCTGCCGGAGGCGCTCAACTTCCTGCGCCGCGCACACAATGCCTTCGACGATCCCGAGGTCGCCAGCCACCTTATCGAGGTGCTCTGGGCCAGCGGCGAAACCGAGGAAGCGCTGGAGCTGCTGCGCAGCAGCCTGCAGAGCGCGCCGGATGACGAACGCCTGCGCGCCGTCGCCGACAAGCTCGGAGTCGATGGCTGATGCGTTGGCTCACGCTCGCGGCGGCGCTTCTGCTCAGCGCCTGCAGCACCCTGCAACCACCGCCGCCTGCGCCTGTCGGTCAGCTACAGGGCAGCCTGGGACCCAACTGGCTGTTCGAGGGCAAGGCCGGCATTCGCCAGGGGCCGCACGCCGACAGCGCCAGTATCGACTGGCGCCAGCAGGGCGAAGAATTCGAGATTCGCCTCAGCGGACCACTGGGCCAGGGCGGCATGCTGATCGATGGCGGCCCCGAAGGCGTCCATATGCAGGTTGCCGGCGAGGCGGAGACATACCGCGCGGCGACCCCGGAAGGGGTGATGCAGCAAGCATTGGGCTGGCACCTGCCGGTCAGCCAGGCACGTTTTTGGGTGCAGGGACGTCCCGATCCTCACTACCCGTTCAAGCCTCTGGGGGAGGCCGAAGGCTTCGAGCAACTGGGCTGGCGTATCGAGGTCCAGCGACTGACCCAGGTCGGCGATCTGCTGGTGCTCCCGGCCCGGGTAGAGTTCAGCTATGACGACCTGCGCATCCGCCTGATAATCCGCGACTGGCAACGTTTATGAGCAAGCACCCTGCCCCTTTATCCACCTTCAGCCATGAATAATCCGGGTAATTCCATGCCGGGGGTTGATTTTCGAGGCCTGTTTATCGAAAATACGCGCCTTCTTGGATTGGTGGCTCGCCACCCATGGATACAGGGGTATCGCCAAGCGGTAAGGCACTGGATTCTGATTCCAGCATGCGCAGGTTCGAATCCTGCTACCCCTGCCAAAATAAGTATCGATGACTGACTCCCTTTCAGCGACCTCATCCGCAAACCCTGATGCAATCGAGAAGGTACTCGCCGTGTCTAAAATGATGGTTTTCACCGGCAATGCTAACCCTGCACTGGCTCAGAAAGTGGTTGAGCGGCTGGATATCCCGATGGGGAAGGCAAACGTTACCCGCTTCAGCGACGGTGAAGTCAGCGTCGAAATCCAGGAGAACGTGCGCGGCAAGGATGTGTTCATCATCCAGTCCACCTGTGCACCGACCAATGACAACCTGATGGAACTGATCGTATTCGCCGATGCGATGCGCCGCGCCTCCGCCACCCGTATTACCGCGGTCATCCCCTACTTCGGCTATGCCCGCCAGGATCGCCGCCCGCGTTCTGCTCGTGTACCGATCAGCGCCAAGGTCGTCGCCAGCATGATCTCCAACGTCGGCATCGACCGCGTACTGACCGTCGATCTGCACGCCGACCAGATTCAGGGTTTCTTCGATATCCCGGTGGACAACGTTTACGGCTCACCGGTACTGCTCGACGACATCATGGACCAGGGTTACGACGACCCCATCGTGGTATCCCCTGACGTGGGCGGCGTAGTCCGTGCCCGCGCCGTGGCCAAGCAGCTCGACTGCGACCTGGCGATCATCGACAAGCGTCGCGAACGCGCCAACGAAGCCCAGGTCATGAACATCATCGGTGATGTCGCCGGACGCACCTGCATCCTGGTCGACGACATGTGCGACACCGCCGGCACCCTGTGCAAGGCCGCCAAAGCACTGAAGGACAAGGGCGCCGCCCGCGTGATCTCCTACGTCACCCACCCGGTGCTGTCGGGACCTGCGATCAGCAACATCAGCAACTCCGAACTGGACGAGCTGGTGGTTGCCGATACCATTCCGCTGTCCGAAGCGGCACAGAAGTGTGAAAAGATCCGCCAGTTGACCCTGGCACCGATGCTGGCAGAAGCGGTGCGCCGCGTCTGCAACGAAGAATCGATCAGCGCGATGTTCCGATAAACGGAAAACGCGCCGAACGCGCCGGGCAGAAACAGATCTGACCGGCAACACGCCCCGTAAGGGATATGAAATGCTGCACACTCCTGGTCGCGGGGGTCTGCAGCTTTTGAACTATATAAGGTAACTACAATGAGTACTTTCGTAATCAACGCCGAAGCCCGTAACGATCAGGGGAAAGGTGCGAGCCGCCGCCTGCGTCGTGAAGGCAAAGTGCCGGGTATCGTCTACGGTAGCGAAACCCCGGTTGCTATCGCCATCTCCGCAAATGAGCTGGCCAAGGCTCTGCAGGACGAGACTTTCTACTCCTCCAAGCTGACCCTGACCCTGGATGGCAAGGAAACTTCCGTGTTCATCAAGGATCTGCAGCGCCACCCGGCCAAGCCGGTCGTTCTGCACGCTGACTTCCAGCGTTTGGACGAAAGCAAGAAGATCAAGATCCAGGTACCGCTGAAGTTCGTGAACTTCGAGAAGTCCGCTGCATCCAAGGCATCTGCCAAGTTTGCCGCTGAAACCGCCACCGTCGAGATCCTCTGCCTGCCGAAGGACCTGCCGGAAGCGCTGGAAGTCGATCTGTCCAAGATCGAAATGGGCCAGATTGCTCACCTGTCCGATATCAGCCTGCCGGAAGGTGTTGAGGTTGTTGCACTGCGTCGCGGCGAAGACCACGACCAGGGCGTTGGCTACTGCTACGCTCCGCGTGGCGCCAAAGCCGGCAAGTAATAGCTGCCGCTAAGGCACTGGCATGCAGGATCGGATACAGCTGATCGTCGGCCTCGGCAACCCCGGGGCCCAATACGAGCACACCCGCCATAATGCCGGCGCCGAGCTGGTGGAGCAGCTTGCTGCCCACCAGCACACCACCCTGCAGACCGATAAACGTTATCACGGTCTGTACGGCAAGATTCTGATTGAAGGCCAGCCGGTCCACCTGCTGATACCGACCACCTTCATGAACCTGAGCGGCCAGTCCGTTGCCGCGCTCGCCAACTTTTTCAAGATCCCGGCCACTGCCATTCTTGTGGCACATGACGAGCTCGATATAGCCCCCGGCACAGCGCGCCTGAAACAGGGCGGCGGTCATGGCGGACATAACGGCCTGCGCAGTATCATCAGCCAGCTCGGCAACAACCGCGACTTCTACCGTCTGCGTCTTGGTATCGGCCACCCGGGGCATGCCAGCCAGGTGTCCAACTTCGTGCTGAGCAAAGCTTCGCCGAAGGAGCGCGAACTGACCCAGGCGGCAATCGATGAAGCGCTCCGCCAGCTACCGCTGGCGATCAAGGGTGACTGGCCACGCGCCATGAACCACCTGCACAGTTTTAACGCCTCCAGTTAAACAGGATTTTTCATCATGGGATTCAAATGCGGCATCGTCGGCCTGCCCAACGTCGGTAAGTCCACCCTGTTCAATGCACTGACCAAATCGGGCATCGCGGCGGAGAACTTCCCGTTCTGCACCATCGAGCCCAACTCGGGCATCGTACCGATGCCGGACCCGCGCCTCGATGCCCTGGCCGAGATCGTCAAGCCCGAGCGCGTGCTACCCACCACCATGGAGTTCGTCGATATCGCTGGGCTTGTCGCCGGTGCATCCAAGGGTGAAGGGCTGGGCAACAAGTTCCTCGCCAACATCCGCGAAACCGATGCTATCGCTCACGTGGTCCGTTGCTTTGAGGATGACAACGTCATCCACGTCGCCAACCGCATCCACCCGATCGAGGATATCGAAACCATCAACCTCGAACTGGCACTGGCGGACCTGGAGTCCTGCGAGAAGCAGCTGCAGCGCGTACAGCGCACCGCCAAGGGCGGCGACAAGGACGCGATCGCGGCCAAGAACCTGCTGGAGAAGCTGATCCCTCGCCTGTCTGAGGGCCTGCCCGTACGCGGCATGGAGCTGGACGACGCCGAACAGAAACTGGTGCGCAGCTTCCATCTGCTGACCACCAAGCCGACAATGTACATCGCCAACGTGGCCGAAGACGGCTTCGAGAACAACCCCTGGCTGGACAAGGTCAGAGAATTCGCCGCCGGAGAAGACGCCAGCGTGGTACCGGTGTGCAACAAGCTGGAAGCCGAGATTGCCGAGCTTGAGGATGACGAGAAATCGATGTTCCTCGACGAGATGGGCATGGAGGAGCCGGGCCTGGACCGCGTCATCCGCGCCGGATACGCCCTGCTTGGACTGCAGACCTATTTCACCGCCGGCGTCAAAGAGGTGCGCGCCTGGACGGTGAAGATTGGTGCGACAGCCCCCCAGGCGGCGGGCGTGATCCATTCCGATTTCGAGAAAGGCTTCATCCGCGCCGAAGTGATCGCCTACGACGATTTCATCGCGAACAAGGGTGAACAGGGCGCCAAGGACGCCGGCAAATGGCGCCTGGAGGGCAAGGAGTACATCGTCAAGGACGGTGACGTGGTGCACTTCCGCTTCAACGTCTAATCTCACCACGCTCGGATAAGCCCGCCTTCCGGCGGGCTTTATTTTTCCCCTCAAGCTGTTGACAGCAAAAGGCAAACAGAGAATAATGCGCGCCTCTGAAGCGTGGCAATATAGCTCAGTTGGTTAGAGCAACGCATTCATAATGCGTGGGTCGCAGGTTCGAGTCCCGCTATTGCCACCATTTTCCCGCATCGGGAAGTTGTAGGGGTATCGCCAAGCGGTAAGGCAACGGGTTTTGATCCCGTCATGCGCAGGTTCGAATCCTGCTACCCCTGCCATCACATTCAGAGATTCAAAATGTGGCAATATAGCTCAGTTGGTTAGAGCAACGCATTCATAATGCGTGGGTCGCAGGTTCGAGTCCCGCTATTGCCACCATTTCCCACAGCGGAACGCTTCAGGGGTATCGCCAAGCGGTAAGGCACTGGATTCTGATTCCAGTATGCGTAGGTTCGAATCCTACTACCCCTGCCAATTCTCAATATAAGCAGCTCACTTCATCCTGACAGCGGGTTTATGTCGGGTTAGTATGTACGCCAGGATTGAGAAGGAGCGGAGTCAGCCAGGACCATGATGACTGCATCAGAATCGGCCTACAGCATGCTCGACAAGCTTGCAGCCGGTACACACAAACGCAGTGCGATCAATATCATTTTTGTCGGTTTCGAGAGCCACGAGGTCGATCCGCTACTGTCATTGATTCGCACCGGCCGCCTCTCCCCCCGCGGACGCCGGATCGAAAGCCGTGAAGAACTCGCACAGGCTCTGAGCCAGCGCTCCTGGGATCTGCTGTTATGCAGCACCCATACCAACCATGAACTCGGTCCCCATGCCGTCGTCCAGCTGCTGCACCACCAGGACAAGGATGTGCCGGTGATCGAGCTCAGCAGCGATACCTCCGAGGCCGCGCAACTGCGCGCGTACAAGGAGGGGATACACGCACTGCTGTCGGAACGCCCCGGCGAGCTGCTGCTGCATGTGGTACACCAACAGCTTCAGGCGCTGGATACCCGCCGCCGCCTGCGCCAGGCCGAGACCATGCTAGAGGTTACCGAACGCCACGTTCACGAACAGGTGGTCAGCTCCCGCAGTGCCATTGGCTACCTGCACGATGCCAAGCTCGAGTTTGCCAACGATAGTCTGGTAGAACTACTCGGCTATGACCGAGCATCCCAGCTGCAGGGGGTAACGCTTGATCAACTGTTGATTCCGGAGCAGCGTAGCGAGGTGCAGGAGACACTCTCAGCACACCTTGAACAGAATGAACCGATCGATCTTCGACTGGGACTGCGAATCGTCCGCTCCGATAACAGTAACTTCAGCGCCGAAGTGCAGCTGCAGACCTGCCGCTATCTTGGCCACATCAGCCTGTCGATGACGATCCACCCCGATAACGAGCTGCTCATCGATAGCGCAGAACATCGGGATGAAGATGCGCTCACCGGGCTGAAAAATGGCACCTACCTGATGCAGCGCCTGGATGAGACGGCACAACGCGCGCTTACCGGCGGTCATGATGCTCATCTGCTGTATGTGCGTCTGGACCAGTATCGCCACCTGCTGGCCGAGCTGGGCGGGGACGCGGCCAATACGCTGCTTAAATCGATCGCCTCCCGACTCGAAAAAGCGTTCAGCGAACCACACCTGGTATGCCGCTTCGAGGACGACAGCTTTATCGTTCTGTTCCAGCATGCCGACGCCGAAGATACACAAAGAATCGGCCGCAAACTTTTTCGCCAGATCGGCGAGCTGAAGATCCCCTACGAGCAAAGCACCATATCCAGCACCTGCTCCATCGGTATCGTGACCATAAACGACAGCGCGCCTCCCGCAAGCGAGCTGATTCAGCGCGCCCATAAAGCCGCCGACGAACTGGTCAACGGCAACGGCTGCACACTGTTCCATGCTCAGAAGCTGGTTCACGCGCAGGACGAGGATGCGATCAAACGCATCCTCAATGCGATCACCGACAGTCGTCTGAAGATGCTGTTCCAACCCGTCGTCTCCCTGGGCGAAGAGGAGGAGGTGCACGAGTACGAAGTACTGATCCGCCTGCTGGATCACAACGACTCCCCCCTGACCCCGAACACCTTTTTGACCTCGGTCGAGCAGAGCGACGTCATGGTCAAGATGGACCGCTGGGTGCTCGAGCGCTCATTGCAACTGCTGCGCGAGGAGCTGGATAAGGGTCACCGCAACCGTCTGTTCATCAACATCGCCGGCCGCACCCTCCGCAGTCGGTCGCTGCTGACCTGGTTCGCCAGCCAGATAGAGGAGCTGCGCATACCGCCCGACCTGCTGGTATTCCAGATCAGTGAAACCGATGCCGCCACCGAGCTGGAGTATGCCAAACAGTTCGCCGAGAAGGTGCGCGCCATGGAGTGCAACCTCTGCATCAAGCATTTCGGCAGCTCACCCAACTCCCACCGAGTGTTCGCCGAAGTGAACGCCAACTACCTCAAGCTCGACGGCGCCTATATTCAGGATCTGGAGAGCGGCGATCTCAGCATTAAAGCGCTGCAGGAGCAACTGGAGCCGACCCTGAGTCACGGCCTGATTGTGATCGCCCCACTGGTGGAAAACACCCGCGTGATCAGCAAACTGTTCCGCTGCGGCATCCAGCGCATCCAGGGCTACTATCTGCAGCCACCGCGGGAGACGATGGATTACGACTACTTCGAGGAGCGATAGCCGACAGCAAAACGCCGGCTGATAGCCGGCGTTTTCACTTAAGCCGAGGGCTTAAGGCCGAGGGTTTAGCGAGCCCGGTCGCGATCGCGAAACCCGATCAGGTAGAGAATACCATCGAGCCCCAGAGTGGAGATCGCCTGTTTGGCACTGCGCCGCACCAAAGGCTTGGCGCGGAACGCAATACCGAGGCCGGCAATCGACAGCATCGGCAGGTCATTGGCTCCGTCGCCAACCGCGATGGTCTGCTCCAGACACACCCCCTCTTTCGCGGCGATCTCGCGCAGCAGTTGCGCCTTACGCTCGCCATTGACCACTGTGCCGATCACCTCGCCGGTGACCTTGCCATCCTTGATATCCAGCTCGTTGGCGTAGACGTAATCGAAACCGAGCTTCTGCTGCAATCGACGCGCGAAGTAGGTAAAGCCGCCGGAGAGGATGGCCGTCTTGAAGCCGAGCGACTTCAGGTTGGAGACCAGCTCCTCCGCCCCTTCGGTCATCGGCAGACGCTGGGCGATATTCTCAAGCACGGTCGCGTCCAGCCCCTTGAGCAGCGCCACGCGACGCTTGAAGCTCTCGTTGAAATCGATCTCGCCGCGCATCGCCGCTTCGGTAATCGCCACCACCTGATCGCCGACGCCAGCCTCCTTGGCCAGCTCATCGATCACCTCTGCCTCGATCAGCGTGGAGTCCATGTCGAACACGACCACACGGCGGTTGCGGCGGTAGATATCATCCTTCTGAAAGGCGATATCCACATCCAGTTCGGATGCCGCCTTGAGGAACGCCTCGCGCAGCTCCGACGCATCTGCCGGCATGCCTCGCACGGAGAACTCGACACAGGATTTGGTACGGGATTCCGCCGTGGAGTCCAGTGTCACACGACCGGATAGACGGCTGATGTTATCGATATTCAGCCCGTGCCGCGCCGCAATATCGGTCACCCTCGCGATGTGGGCGGCGCTGATACGTCGCGCCAGCAGGGTGATGATATGGCGCGACTTGCCCTGCCCCTCGACCCATTGATCGTAATCGGGATCCGCCACCGGCTCGAAACGCACCTGCAGATTCAGCTCATGCGCCTTGAACAGAATATCGCGCAGCAACGGCGAGGACTCCGCCTCCACCGGTACCTGGATCAACATGCCGAGTGACAGGGTGTTGTGGATAACCGCCTGGCCTATATCGAGTATGGCGATCTCGTAGTTCGCCAATATGCCGGTCATGGCAGAAGTAACGCCCGGCTTGTCTTCGCCGGTAAGGGTGAGCAGAATAATTTCGTGCATTGCGTAAAGATCCGTCCGTCACTGTAGACTTGGCCGCCCTGGCAAGCGCCAGCGATTGAAAGTGGCCAATCAGGGTCGCTCAGAGCAAAGCGGCAAAATTATACCCTGTTCCTCAAGACAGCGCAGTCCCGGCGCAAATCCAGTATAGTCAGCGAAACATGAACCACTGATCAAACTGCCGTGTCCCAAGCGTTCTGGCTCGATTTCATCACCACTCACAGCAACCTGCTGCCGCTTCTGGTGGGCGCCATCGCCTGCCTGGAGAGCATCGCCTTCGTCGGTATCACCGTCCCCGGAATCGCGCTGCTGTTTGCCCTGTCGGCACTGGCCGGCAGCCAGGCGATGCCGTTGCATCCGCTGTTGGTCGCAGGCTTCGTCGGTGCCGTACTCGGCGACCAGTTCAGCTTCCTGCTTGGCCGTTTCGCGAGCCCCTGGCTGGAACGCCGCTGGCCCCTGCGACAGCATCCCCAGTGGCGCACACGCGGGACGATCTTCTTCAACCGACACGGCGGTCTCAGCGTTGTGATCGGTCGCTTTATCGGCCCCTTTCGTCCCCTCATACCCTTCATCGCCGGCAGCTGTCGGATGTCGCCGCTGCGCTTCAGCCTGTACAACCTGTTCTCCGCTATCGCCTGGTCACCCGCCTACCTGCTGCCGGGTTATCTGGCAGGCATGGGCGCGCAGCAACTGCCCCTGCTGCAAAGCCCGGTACTGGAGCTGCTGATCCTGCTCTGTGCGCTGATCATCGCCTTCCAGCAGTTCCATATGCGCCTGCGCCGCGAGGCCAGCCTGTGGCACTGGTTGCAACGCCACCAGTTCGACCCGCAACGTATCGGGATACTGTTGCTGCTGAGCGGTAGCGCGCTGCTGTTCCTGCTCTGCATCGCGATTCAACTCTCCGGCCGTTTTACCGAGATCAACGCCAGCCTGTATACCCTGCTCCACGGCCTCGGCCAGGAGATACCCACACTGAGCTCTCTGCTAACCCATCTGGGCGATCCCCCCCTGGTGCTGACAATGGCACTCGCCTGCGGCGTGATCGGGCAGCTGCGCTATCGTCAGCCGGCAGTCTGGGGCGTTGCACTCGGAGTCGGTGCTGTCCTGTTATTCAACCACCTGCTGAAGCAGACACTGGCCGTCGCGCGACCGGAGATTGGACAGGCCCTGCTGGATAGCTACAGCTTCCCCAGTGGACACGCCAGTGCCGCCAGTGCTTTTTACGCACTCCTGGCCGTCTGGCTGTTGCAGGGACATAGTCATCCGGTACGCCATGCCGGCTATATGACGACTCTGGGACTGGTACTGATGATCGCGCTCTCGCGCACACTGCTTGGTGTGCACTGGCCACTGGATGTAGTGGCGGGCTCACTGGAGGGGATAACGGTCGCCGCATTGTACCGTTATTGGCTGCTTCGTCATCCATCGCCGCGCCCCGTTGCAACAGTGCCGCTGTTGGCACTGTTGCTCGGTGGCGCCTTGCTTTACAGCCTTGTTCGCACGCTGATCCTGATCTAATCGGATTTACGACGCCGTGCGCGGGGTGGATGCTTGGGCTTATGCGCCGCCTTGCGCTTGGCGGTCTTGCGCTTGGGTTCATCCTCACCGGATACCCGCGCCCGCGCCTTACCCGGACGCGGCGACTCCTCCCGACGCTCGGCGCCAGGACCCAACTTGCCGGCCGCCAGCAACTCGCGCTTGCTCGGCTTCTTGACCGGTTCACTGGCTGGTGAGCTGGCCAACTCGAAATCGATCTTGCGCTCATCCAGATCGACCCGCACCACGCGGACCTTGAGCGGATCGCCGAGCTTGAACACCTTACGTGTACGCTCACCGATCAGGCGCTGCTTGGCAGCCTCGAAGTGGTAATAGTCGCTGGGCAGGCCGGTGATATGGATCAGCCCCTCGACATAGAGATCCTTCAGCTCGATAAAGGCCCCGAAGCCGGTTACCGCCGAGATCACCCCATCGTACTCCTCGCCGATCTGGCTCTGCATATATTCGCATTTGAGCCAGGCCACCACATCGCGGGTCGCCTCGTCGGCGCGGCGTTCGGTCATCGAACAATGCTCACCCAGGGCCAGCATCTGCTCCATGCTGTAACCGACACCAAACCCCGGATTAGGCGCGAAGCCCTTGGGACGCTCCACGTTCTTAATCTTCTTATCGCTATGAATGGCAGCGCGGATGACGCGGTGTACCAGCAGATCCGGATACCGACGGATTGGCGACGTGAAGTGGGTGTAGGCATCATAGGCCAGACCGAAGTGGCCCTGGTTATCCGGGCTGTACACCGCCTGCTGCATCGACCTGAGCATCATCGTCTCGATGATATGGCGATCCGGCCGGCCCTCAATCGTCTCCGACAGACGCAGATAATCCTTGGGCTCAGGCTTGTCGCCGCCGGGCAGGTTCAGCCCCAGCTCACCGAGGAAGGCGCGCAGGTTCTCCAGCTTCTGTTCTTTCGGGCCTTCGTGGATGCGGTAGAGTGCCGGTTTCTTCAGCTTCTGCAAAAACTGTGCAGTGGCCACGTTGGCCGCCAGCATGCACTCTTCGATCAGCTTATGGGCATCATTGCGATGCACCGGAACCAGCCGCTCGATCTTGCGCTCGTCACTGAACAGGATACGCGTTTCGGTGGTTTCAAAATCCATCGCACCGCGCTCTTCACGGGCGCTGCGCAACTTCTTGTACAGCGCATGCAGCTGCTCAAGATGGGGTACCACAGGCGCATATTCGCGCCGCCAGGCCGCCCCCTCCTCGCTGTCAGGCTCGGTCAGCATGGCACCAACCTTGGTGTAGGTCAGCCGCGCCTTGGAGTTGATCACCGCTTCATAGAAGTTGAAGTCGGACAGCTTGCCGGCCCGGGTCAGGGTCATCTCGCAGACCATCGCCAACCGATCTACCTTCGGATTCAGCGAGCAGAGGCCGTTGGAGAGCAGTTCCGGCAGCATCGGCACCACATATTCGGGGAAGTAGACCGAGTTGCCGCGCTTGATCGCCTCCTGATCCAGCGCCGAGTCCGGGCGTACATAGTAGGAGACGTCGGCGATAGCGACCCAAAGGCGCCAGCCGCCGAAGCGTTTCTTCTCACAAAAAACCGCGTCATCGAAATCGCGGGCATCCTCACCATCGATGGTAACGAAGGGCAGATCGCGCAGATCAACACGATTGCGCTTATCCTCCTCACGCACCTCGGGTGTCAGTTCGCCGATCTGCTGATGTACCGCGTCGGGCCACTCGTTGGGGATATCGTAGCTGTGGATCGCTACCTTAATCTCCATCCCCGGCGCCAGATGCTCGCCGAGCACCTCGACCACCCGGCCACGGGCGGGCTGACGACGGCTCGGCTGCTGGATCAGTTCAACCACCACCAACTGACCATTCTCATATTTCAGGCCGGTACTCGGATCGGGGATCACCATCACCTGGTTGGTGATGCGCTGGTTTTCCGGCACGATGCTGCCAAAACCGTTTTCGCCGTCGAAGCGACCGACCAGTTTGCGCGTGTTGCGCTCAAGGACCTCGACCACCTTGCCCTCGCGACGACCCTTGAAGTCGACGCCGATCTCCTGCACCAATGCCCGGTCGCCGTCGAACAGCTCGCGCATATTGCGCGGACTGAGGAACAGGTCGTCACCGCCGGCGTCCGGCTTGAGAAAGCCGAAACCGTCACGGTGACCGATAACACGACCGGCGATCAGGTTCATCTTCTCGATCAGGCCAAACTCCCCCTTGCGGTTGGAGATAAGCTGGCCGTCACGGCACATGGCGATCAGGCGACGGCGTACCGCCTCGATATCGTCTTCGTCCTGCAGCCCCAGCTCGCGGCAGAGGTGAGGGTGTTTGATCGGTGCGCCCCATTTGTGCAGGAACTCGAGCAGGAACTCCCGACTCGGCACCGGATTGTCATATTTCTGTGCCTCTTCCTGGGCATTGGGGTCTTTATCTTTCCAACTATTACTCATTCGTATTCCATTTGGACCACCGCCGTTCAGACCATTATGCTGAATCAGTCAGGGTCAATTATTGATCGTTCTAGAATAGCGGTAGTTAGCGTGTTCGCCTACCCAAACGCTATACCAGCAACAAAAAAGCCGGCAATAGCCGGCTTTTACACTCACATTCAGGGCATTTCGTCCACCACATCTTCTTTCGGCGGCGGAATGAGATCATCGCGGTTCACCTTCAGCATCAGCAGCAGGTTGGCCGCCACGTAGATCGACGAATAGGTACCGATACCGACACCGGCCAGCAGCGCAATGGCAAAGCCGTGGATGGTGCTGCCGCCGAAAACCGCCAGCGCAATCAACACCAGCACGGTGGTGAAGGAGGTCATCAACGTGCGGCTCAGGGTCTGGCTCAGCGAGCTGTTCATGACCTCGACCGCATCGGCCTTGCGCATGATGCGGAAGTTCTCGCGGATACGGTCGTAAACCACGATGGTATCGTTCAGCGAGTAACCGATCACCGCCAGCACCGCGGCCAGTACGGTCAGATCGAACTCCAGCTGCAACAGCGAGAACAGGCCGAGCACGATGAGCACGTCATGCACCAGCGCCAGCACCGCCCCGAGGGAAAACTTCATCTGGAAGCGGAATGCCAGGTAGATCATGATCATCGCCAGCGCCAGCAACATACCGAGGCCACCCTGCTCGCGCAGCTCTTCACCGACCTGGGAGCCGACGAACTCGTTGCGGCGCAACGTCAGCGTTTGACCACTCTCCGCCGCCTGCAGCCGCTGCAGGATATTGTCGCCCAGCTGCGGATCGTGGGTTTCACCGAGTCGGATCAGCACATCGGTGGCAGCACCAAAGGTCTGCACGGTGACATCCTCGTATCCGGCGCCCTCGAGCGACTCACGGATAGCCCCGAGCTCGGCCGGCTGCTCGTAACCGATCTCGACCAGGCTGCCGCCGGTGAAGTCGAGGCCGAATTTGAGACCATTGATCGCCAGCGATACCACGGAGATCAGCAGCAGGGTCAGCGAGAAGGCCGCCATCAGCTTGCGCGGCCCCATGAAGTTGAAGATTTTCTGTGTGTTGGCCATTATCCCGCCCCTCAAAGCGCCAGTTTATTCAGCTTACGCCCGCCATAGGCCAGGTTGACCAGGCCGCGGGTGACGAGAATCGCCGTGAACATGGAGGTCAGGATGCCCACCGACAGGGTTACGGCAAAGCCCTTGACCGGACCGGTACCCATCGCAAACAGGATCACCGCTGCCAGCAAGGTGGTGATGTTGGCATCGAGAATGGTCGCATAGGCACGGCCGAAACCGGCATGAATCGCCGACTGCGGCGGCAAACCGTTCTTAAGCTCCTCCTTGATGCGCTCGAAGATCAGCACGTTGGCGTCCACCGCCATACCGACCGTAAGCACAATACCGGCGATACCGGGCAGGGTCAGCGTAGCCGACAGGATCGACATCACCGACACCAGCAGCACCAGGTTCAGGGTCAGGGCGATATTCGCCAGCAAGCCGAACACCCGGTAGTAGAGCAGCATGAACGCCAGCACCAGGGCAAAGCCGATCTGCACCGAGGTCACGCCCATGGCGATGTTTTCCGCGCCCATGCTCGGACCCACTGTGCGCTCTTCTACGAAATAGATCGGCGCGGCCAGGGCACCGGCACGCAGCAGCAGCGCCAGCTCGGAGGACTCCTGTGCACTCTCAAGACCGGTGATGCGGAAGGAGTTGCCCAGGGTACTCTGGATCGTCGCCAGCGAGATGATCCCCTTCTCGGTATAGGGGATGCGCTTCTCGACGCTTTCACCGTCCACGGTCTGCTGGACGATGCGGGATTTATGCTCGACGAACAGCACCGACATGCGGCGCTGGATCGCGTTGCGGGTTACCCGGCTCATCATCTGACCGCCCTTGCCGTCGAGGGTGATATTCACTTGCGGCTGACCGTTCTCATCGAATGAGGCCTGGGCGTTGGCCACGTTGGAACCGGTGATGATGATATCCTTTTCGAGCGTGGCCTTACGGCCGGGCTCGTTGCGGAACTCGTAGGTCTCGGTGGTCACACGACTGGCATCCGGCTTCGCCTCGAGACGGAACTCCAGGTTGGCGGTCTTGCCGATGATCCGCTTGGCGGCAGCAGCATCCTGAATACCCGGCAGCTGCACCACGATGCGGTTGCGGCCCTGACGCTGCACCAGCGGTTCGGCAACACCCAGCTCGTTGACACGGTTACGCAGTGTGGTCAGGTTCTGCTTGACCGCGTAATCCTCGATCTCGCGGATCGTCTGTTCGGTCAGGTTGATATAGAGGTAGTTATCCTCACCCTCCTCTGCCGTGTCGACCAGGAACTCGGGGAAGTTGGTGCGCAGCAACTCCTGCGCCTCATCCCGTACCTGGGCATCGGCGAAACGCACCGACAGGCGGCCGTCGTCCAGATGCTCCACCTCGCGATAGCGCAGCCGCTCTTCGCGCAATTTGGTCTTGATATCGCTGACATAAACGTCGAGCCGCTGCCCTACCGCCTGCGCCATGTCCACTTCCAGCAGGAAGTGCACACCGCCACGCAGGTCCAGGCCCAGCTTCATCGGGCCGGCACCAACGGAGGTCAGCCAGTCTGGAGTGGTAGGGGCCAGGTTCAGCGCCACCACGTAATTGCTACCGAGAGCCTTGCTGATAACATCCTTGGCGCGCAACTGGCCATCGCTGTCGGCAAAGCGGATCAGGCCGGTGCCTTCGTTCAGTTCGGCGGATTTGAAGGCAACACCCGCCTGACTCAAATCCTGTTCAAGGCGGCCGATCAACGCTGAATCGACAGTATAGGCCTCGCGGGAGCCCGACACCTGTACGGCATAATCTTCAGGGTACAGGTTGGGCGCGGCGTAGAGTCCGGCCACCAGCAGCACGAAGATGATCAGGAGGTTTTTCCAGAGTGGGTAGCGGTTGAGCATCGGGCTCCGTCCTCAGCAAAACGAAAGCGCCACTGACTGGGCAGTGGCGCTGGGGATGGGATTCGATCAGATACTCTTGATCGTGCCCTTGGGCAGTTCCGCCGCGACGTGGGCTTTCTGGAACTTCATCTCGGTACCTTCGGCCACTTCCAGCACGACGTACTCGTCGTTCAGACGAGTCACCTTACCGATGATGCCGCCGGCGGTGATCACTTCGTCGCCCTTGGCCAGGCCACCGATCAGCGCCTTATGCGCCTTGGCACGCTTGGACTGAGGACGCCACATGAAGAAGTAGAAGATCAGGCCGAAACCCACCAGGAAGATAATGTTAAAAAACCCCGGGTCCATCTGACCTGCTGCAGGTGCTCCTTCAGCGGCTTGTGCGGTGGCGATAAGGAAGCTCATTAAAGCGTTCTCCTGATAACTGACGTTGAAATCTGTTTGTGGGGTCTAAGGATCTGTTTTTCAACCCTTGAGAGGAGGAACTTCCTGCCCGCGCAGCGCATAGAACTCCTCCACAAAGTGGCTCAATTTACCCTGTTCAAGTGCACCGCGCAAACCAGCCATCAACTGCTGGTAATAGTGCAGATTGTGGATGGTATTGAGCTGTGCGCCGAGGATCTCGCCGCACTTGTCCAGGTGATGCAGATAAGCCCGGCTGAAGTGCTGACAGGTATAGCACTGACAGGTTTCATCCAGCGGACGGGTGTCGGTTTTGTTGGCCGAGTTACGGATCTTGACCACGCCGGTGGTGGTAAACAGGAACGCGTTGCGCGCGTTACGCGTCGGCATCACACAGTCGAACATATCCACACCGCGACGCACGCCTTCAACCAGGTCTTCCGGTTTGCCGACACCCATCAGGTAACGTGGCCGATCCTCCGGCATCTTGTACGCCAGATGGTCGAGGATACGCATCATATCCTCTTTCGGCTCACCCACGGACAGCCCGCCGATGGCATAACCGTCGAAGCCGATCTCGGTCAGCCCCTCCAGTGACTCATCACGCAGGTGTTCATACATGCCGCCCTGGACGATGCCGAACAGCGCCGAGGGGCTGTCGCCGTGCGCCTCCTTAGAGCGTTTGGCCCAGCGCAGCGACAGCCGCATCGACTGCGCCGCCTCCACCTCGGTGGCCGGATGCGGTGTGCACTCGTCGAAGATCATCACGATATCGGAGCCCAGCGCGCGCTGAACCTCCATCGACACCTCGGGACTCAGGAACACCTTGCTGCCATCCACCGGCGACTGGAAGGAGACCCCCTCCTCGGTGATCTTGCGCATCTTGCCCAGGCTGAACACCTGAAAACCGCCGGAATCGGTCAGGATCGGTCCCTGCCACTGCATGAAGTCGTGCAGATCGCCGTGCTGGGCGATGATCTCGGTGCCCGGGCGCAGCATCAGGTGGAAGGTGTTGCCGAGGATGATCTGCGCACCGATCCCCTCGATATCGCGCGGCAGCATCCCCTTCACCGTACCGTAGGTACCCACCGGCATGAACGCCGGGGTCTCGACCACGCCACGGGGGAATGTCAGCCGGCCGCGGCGCGCCTTGCCCTCGCTGCCGAGCAGCTCAAAGTTCATGAAACATTCGCGGCCGTTGGTAGTGTTGTCGCTCATTGGTTCTCCTGCGCATCACGACGAGTCAGGAACATGGCATCGCCGTAACTGAAGAAGCGGTAGCGCTCGGCCACCGCCTCCCGGTAAGCATTCATCATATGGTCGTAACCGGCGAAGGCGCTGACCAGCATCAGCAGCGTCGACTCCGGCAGATGGAAGTTGGTGATCAGCGCATCGACGCTGCGGAACCGGTAGCCGGGATAGATGAAGATATCGGTATCGCCGTACATCGGCGCGATCTCACCGTGACGGCTGGCGCTCTCCAGGCAGCGCACGCTGGTGGTGCCCACCGCCACCACGCGGTTACCGCGGGCACGGGTCGCCTTTACCGCGTCGCAGACCGCCTCCGGCACCTCGATATACTCGGCATGCATATGGTGATCCTGGATCCGTTCCACCTTGACCGGCTGGAAGGTGCCGGCGCCCACATGCAGGGTAACAAAGGCTGTTTCCACCCCTTTGGCCGCCAACTCTTCCAGCAGCGGCTGATCGAAATGCAACCCCGCCGTCGGCGCTGCCACCGCGCCCGGTTTGCGGTTGTACACCGTCTGGTAACGCTCCCGGTCGGAGGACTGGTCCTCACGCTTCATATAGGGCGGCAGCGGCATATGACCATGCTGCTCCAGCGCCTCGACCAGATGCCCGTCGATCTCGAAGTGCAGCTCGAACAGGTTTTCCCGGCGTCCGGTTACCACCGCCTGCAGCCCGCCCTCGAGCAGCAGCCGAGCACCCGGCTTGGGCGAGCGACTGGAGCGCACGTGGGCCAGCGCCTCATGTTCGCCGGTAACCCGTTCGATCAGCAGCTCGATCTTGCCGCCGCTCTCCTTCTGTCCAAAGAGTCGTGCCGGTATCACCCGGGTATCGTTGAACACCAGCAGGTCGCCGGGTTCGAGCAGGTCGAGGATATCGCTGAACACCCGGTGCCGGAGCTCACCGGAGTTGCCGTCGACACAGAGTAGACGGCTGGCGCTACGCTGCTCCAGCGGGTAACGCGCGATCAGCTCATCGGGCAGTTCGAAGTAGAAGTCTTTAACTTGCATTGCGCGGGGGAATATCGTTTTAAAGGGGCGCGAAGTTTACCAGATAATCAGCTTTTTCGCAGTCCTGATTGACGAGGCGAAACAACCGCTTATAATGGCGGCCTGCTTCACCTTTGGCGTGTATCAAAACGTCAATAACACTGTGCCGGTGTGGTGAAATTGGTATACACAGGGGATTCAAAATCCCCCGCCTTAACGGGCGTGTCGGTTCGAGTCCGACCACCGGCACCATTCATATACACGCAGTTAGCTTGTGATCGAAGATTTTTCCGATCCCCCTACCGCCCCAAAAGCCCAACTACTGTCCACGCTGCTGAAGCCGGCCCTCATTGGTCCCTTTTGGCGCTATCCAATCCTTCCGCTACGCTCTGAATAGAACACCAACAGAGGTCAGCCATGTGCGGACGCTTCAACGTCATCGATGACCCGATGACGCAGGGCTTGCTCGATTCGCTGGGCATCACCAGCCATCTGCATACGCAGTACAACATCGCCCCTAGTGAGGATATCCAGGTAATTCTGGTCGAGGATGACGTCGCGCGCCTGCGCCATATGCGCTGGTGGTTGACGCCCAGTTGGGTCAAGGAACCGGGTACGCAGTACTCCATGTTTAACGCCCGGGCCGAAACGCTGGCCACCAGCCGCGCCTTCCGCGGCCCGTTTAAACATCAGCGCTGCATCGTGGTGGCGAGTTCTTTCATCGAATGGACAACCCAGGACGGACACAAGGTACCCTACGATATCCGTCCGGCAGGTGCGGCGTTCGCCTTTGCCGGCATCTGGGATCATTGGGGGCAGGGCGCGGAAGCCTTTTACAGCTGCGCGATCATTACTACCGATGCGGTGCCGGCGTTCCACGCCATCCACAACCGCCAGCCGGTGATGCTGCCTGCGGATGCACTTAAACGCTGGTTGGACCCGGCTATAGAGGGAAGTGAACTGATCGACCTGCTGCAGCCGATGCTGCCGACCAATCTGGAGGTGTTTGAATCGGACCCGAACATCAACAATGCCCGGCACAAGCTACCACCCGAACACCTGAGCGGGTCTGCTCTCATTATCAAAGCCGATTAGTGACTGGCCCCACAGCAGATGCCCCACAGCAGGCACTGCCGACAGCGTCCATTTGCGGGTGCGACCGGGACCAGGTCAGAACGACTTGAGCAGTTCAAGCTTCTCCGCCACCAGGTCGAGGTCGACTTCGACCGGGACATCGGTCTGCCGGCGACCATAGGGGCTGATCGATGACAGCTTGTTTTCCGCTTCCATGCGTCGACGCTTGTCGGCATCGCTGCGTCGGTCGATCACCGACTTACGTCGCTCATCGCCCTCGTATCGGGCAAACATATAGCTTTTCCACCACTCTTGGGCTTGATGGAAGGTGGCGTGATCGGGGCTGAGCCGCTTGTCCGACTCATCGATCCAGTAGAACACGATACGGCTGTCAACAAGATCCTTAATCAGGCGCATGGTGTCTCGTTCCGTTATTGTTATATGTAGGAGACAAAATATAACAGCGTGTTCTGCGCACGCAAATTGATCTGACTCAGTGATTGCCCAATCCAATCCGGGGCGATTGGACGAACTTGACCACCTGCGGTTTACCCCATGTTCGTCTGCCCGGATGATCGGCTATCCAGGGCCATGACCGCCTGCTCGCTCGCCAGGTGGTCATGCTGCACAACCCGGTTGCGTCCCTGCTCCTTGGCCAGATAGAGCGCAGTGTCAGCGGCATCGAAGAAGGTCTGCGGATTGCGAAAGCGTTCAGCCCTCTGTGTTGCAGCACCCACGCTGACCGTGATCCGGTCCGCTTCGGCCGTTTCCGACTCGACCCGGCTGCGAATGCGCTCCGCTACCGCCGCGATATCGGTTTCATCGGTGCCCGGCAACACCACGGCGAACTCCTCCCCCCCGTAGCGGTAGACGGTGCCGGGCTTACGTACGCTACGCGACAGGATCTGGGCGACAACTCTCAGCACCTGGTCGCCACGTGCATGACCATAGGTATCGTTGAAACGCTTGAAATGATCGATATCCAGCACCAGCAGTGAAAGAGGCAGGTTGCGCCGCACGGTTTTCTGGAACTCGATGTCGATCTGCTCATTAAAGTAGCGCCGGTTGTGCACACGGGTGAGTGCATCCAGGTTGTTCTGCTGCTTGATCTCGTTGAGTCGACTGCCGATGGCCAGGCTCAACAGCACCATCTCGATCAGCGAGCCGACCTGAAAGGCATTCTGCGTCAGGGCGTTATGCGGCAATAGCCCGAAGGTTTTCAACATGTAAGCGAATACGCCACCGAGCAGTGCGCCGAAGGCGGCACAGTAGTAGCGCGCCGGCCTGGACCCCAGAAACAGCGTCAGCACGCCAAGCACCAGCATCTCCAGACAGACCAGGGATGTCAGCGCCGCCATCGGTATGATCAGGGTTTTATAGGACAGTAGCGGACTGATCAGCAGAGATGCCAGCACCAGCCACTCGGTAAAATAAGCCACTTTGTCGGCGCGCGGACATAGCGACGGGGTGGACAGAATCTCCCGGGTAAATCGGAGTGCACCGAACAGCGACAGTGCCAGCAGTACGATCAGGCTCTGATTGGCCAGCCATGGATTGTTCGGCCATAGATACTCGAAGCTCAGCCCGTTGTGCACCGACATGTACAAGCCATAACTGAGTACGTACAGGGTGTAGTAGGCAAACGCTTTCTCCCTGAGCGTCATGAACATGATCAGGTTGTAGACCATCAAGACGATAAAGCCGCCGTAGTAGATACCCAGTGCCAGGTACTCTTCGGCGGTCATGCTGACCAGATCTTCCGGGGTGTGAGCATAGAGCCCGATATTCAGCGAGCCCTCGGTTTGAAAGCGGAGGTAGTAACGGCTTTCGCTGTGCGCGGGCAGCTCGATGGGGAACAAAAACTGGCGGTTATCCAGTGGACGGCTGGAAAACGGCAGTCGGTCTCCGGTAGAGATCTTCTCCCATCCCGCCGGGGTCGACGCCCAGAACTCCAGATGATCGATCAATGGATAATCCTGACGAATGACCATGCGCCGTGCCGTGTCACCGTCGTTGTACAGGGTCAGGCGCACCCACCAGGCAGAATCGGTAAAGCCGAAGTTGGGTGACGCGTCGCCCAGGCTGGTGAGCTCGCCCCGGCTATCCAGTTCGCGCACCCGGTCGAATTCGATTTCCCCGGCTGGATCTTCCAGTAACACCAGATAGGGGCGCAGGTCGACGCGTCCCTGTATCTGATCGATGGAAAGCGATGAAGAACCATCGGCCAACAGATGCGGCGAGCCCAACATCAACAACAAGGCCAGAATCAGCCTTAGGTGACGGCTGCCAAGATGTGCTAAGCGGCCTATGGCCGTCTGCAAAACCCTATCGATCATAACCGGAAGACTCTGTTCCAGTATCCATACATCAGGTGCTGCCAAGGATCCTGTTTCGCAGCAGATTGAGGTGGAGGCGTCAGGTGATCAGTACTCGCCCCACAAGCTGGCTGCGGCAGGTTGAGAGCACTACCCTCAGAATGCCCCAGCTCTGGAGTCAGTCTATACGATCGAAATTGATCGCAGAAGCGGCAGCTCGCCGTAAGTGTGGATGCAATGCAGAGGTAAGTGCCCCGCCCCCCCTAACGCCAGCTCCTCCACTGCCGATAAAAACGTGAAAGAAGAGCCAATTCGCTATACTGTACCCTTCATGAAAATTGGTCGGATTAGGCAGTGAAGAGGGATGTTCGAATGGATCTGGCAACATAACGGTTTCATCTTTGAAGCCATACTGATGGGCGCTGTAGTCGTCTACATCGGACTGAAGATCAAATAGTAAACACTGGCCCAACCGAGCAATGAATAGAAAAGATCTGCATTTACTGGTCCTATCCCTCTTGCTGACTTCGCCCAGCTCCGCTTTCGCCGCTGAGGAGTTGCTGAGCGAAACCGACTTTTTCATCGATATCCCAGAGGTGACCTCCGCGACCCGTCTGCCGCAAAAGATTTCGGAGTCGCCGGCGTCACTCACGGTGATCGATCGCCAGATGATCGATGCGTCAGGGCTGCAGACCATCCCCGATCTGATGCGTCTGGTGCCCGGTTTCCAGACTTACCTGGTCAATGCCAACACCTACGGTTCAACCTATCACGGCGCGTCCGACGATTTCCCGAACAACCTGGAGGTGATGGTCGATGGACGCTCGGTATATATTCCGCTGCTCTCCACCGTGGTTTGGGAATCTCTGGGCATTCATCTGGAGGATGTCGAACGTATCGAGGTGGTGCGGGGCTCCAACGTTCCGACCCAGGGCTCCAACGCCTTTCTCGGCTCCATCAATATCATCACTCGGGAACCGACCACCAGCAGCGGCATAGATCTGAGCACAGTGTTCGGCAGCCAGGACACGAAGAATGCGCATCTCAGCTATGCCGATAGCAACAGCGTTTTCAGCTACCGGATCAGCGCCAACCACGAGCAGAACGACGGCAACGATCATTACAGTACGTTTTACACCGGCGACTGGTTTGCGGCCGATGGCAGCGATGGCAAATGGCAGGACGATCTGTCCCGTGATTACCTGAACATCAGCTCCACCTGGACCCCCGACCTGACCAACAGCTTCTGGTTCCAGTTCGGTATCGACCGGGGCCGGAAAACCACCGGCGCGCTGGATATCGAGTCACCCCATGTTGCCGAGCGGGACCACGACAGCAGCTTTCAGAGTATCAAGTTCAACCACCTGTATTCCGATCACGGTACGCTTCAGCTGAGCGGCTACCACAACAGGCTTGAGCTCAGCACGCCTCGGGCATCGGTTGCAGAGATACTGACCGAACTCGGCGTGCCATCAGGATCCCCGGTCTGGCTGCCCTTCTTTGCCGCGCCCATACCTGCCGACGAAGTACCTGACTATATCCAGGCATTGATCGATACCAACGGCTACCACATGATTGAGCAGGAGGGCAGCACTGAAACCACGGATCTGGAACTGCAGCTAACCGACCGCTTCGGCTTAGCCGATCTGGTCGCGGGGATGGGGTACCGCTACCTGTCGGCGGATAGCGAAATCCTGCTGCAACAGGGCAAGGTGGATGAGGAGCGGACCCGTGCCTTTGGTACCCTGAGCCTCAACCTGAGCCCACGCTGGCAACTGATCTCCGGCCTGATGCACGAGCACAGCAGCGAAGGTAGCGACGCGTTCTCCTACCGTAACGCCGCTATCTTCAAGCCCAGCATCGGCCAAAGTTTCCGCATCGGCTATTCCGCAAGCGAGCGCCTGCCATCGTTGCTCGAACGCTATGGCGACGCCAGTGTGACCTTTCCCGCCTATGCCCCGTACGTGCTCAGCCCCGTTTTCTATGATTACGTCAGGAGCCCCAACCCCGACCTGGAGGAGGAGAGGATCAAAAGCTGGGAACTGGGGTATTACCAGGCGTTTGCCAATCAACAGGGCTATGTTGACCTGAGGATCTTCAGGGAAAAAGTCAGCAATGTGGTTTTCACCTACTTCGAAACTTACCCGTCTGAGTTGGACAGCGGTAAGCGGGTACTCAGTACCCGCAACGTCGGCAGCTGGGAAAATAACGGCGCCGAATTTCAGCTCAAGTACCAGCCGCTACCCTCTCTCTGGGGCCTGTTGAGCTACAGCTATATCAATACCCGGCATGAGAACTTCCGCACCGGCGAGATCGGCATCAATAGCAAGGACTACTTCAACCACGACGGCACTCTGACGCCTGAACATACGGCATCGCTGCTGCTCTCCTGGTCCCCCCGGGACGATCTGCAGCTGAGTGCCACGCACTACTATATGGACCAGGTCCACTGGATAGAGGGGGGCGAGCGCGACGCGTACGACCGCACCGACCTGCGCCTGGCCAAACAGTGGCATTTCGATCCGGGCAGCACAGTGGAAACCGCGCTGATCGTGCAGAATGCGTTCGGCGCCCGCTACCAGGAGTTCTACCGGCATAACGCCTTCGACCGTCGCACCTATCTGCAACTGAAGTTGAACTTCCACTGAGCACAGATGGTTAGACTCCATTGGCGAGACGCTAGCAGCATCAACTCAGATCGGGCCCTACAGGTGGGGTACGGCAGAGCGCTTGACTACACTATTGAAACTGCTCTATTGCTAGAGCTTCGCAGTGCGGGTGGTCGGCACGGGGAGTCACGGGACGATGCACACCTCGGCGGTACCGACCCTCAGCTGACGATTAGACACAGATGACTGGACACCGGCAAGGATAGCACGTGTGAAACCATTACTGTCATGGATCCTGATAGGGTTGGCGCTACTGACTCCGCTCACATCGAGAGCGGCGCCCCCACTCGTCCTGCTCAGCGATTCGACCGGTAGCTACACACTTATGCTCGACGCGCTTAAACAGCATTTCCAGGGCGAATTGGATTCCGCCCCCCTGCCTTTTGAGCACACCATTACAGACCGCTTGATCCTGGGCCTCGGTTCGAAAGCCTGCGCCCAGGCGATGACAAGCGCCGAGACCGGCAGTCGCGTCCTGTGCATATTTCTGCCCGCACAAACTTTTCACGAGCTAAGTGCGAGCGAGCGCGGAAAAAACCTGCTGAAGCAAAGCAGGCTGAGTGCCCTCTTTCTCGACCAGCCGCTGGAGCGGCAGATGCGGTTGGCCAAACTGATCGTACCGACAATCAAGACCATCGGCACCGTCGTCGGACCGGACAGCGAGCAACAGGCAGATGAATTCAGCATGACGGCCAGGGCCCTGAACCTGGAACCGGTCATCGGGCAACTGAACAACGACGACAACCCGGTGCAGGTGCTGACCCCGGTGATCGAGCGCAGCGACCTGTTTCTGCCGCTACCGGACCGCTCCGTATTCAACCGCGCCGCCGCGAAGTGGATCCTGTACATAACATTGCGCAATCGCGTACCACTGATCGGCTTCTCCGCCAAGTATGCCGATGCCGGCGCCGTGGTCGCATTGCACTCCTCGGTGGATCAGATCGCGAAAGAGAGTGCGCAGCTGATCCGCACCTACCAGTCGAACAGCGCTTTACCGTCACCCGCCTATCCGCGCCATTTCAGCATCAACGTCAACAACACCGCGGCAAAAAGCCTTGGCCTCCAGTTACCCACCAGCGAGCGCCTGATCGAGCAACTTGAACGGATGGAGGGGCGCTGAATATGGCCAAGCGCACGCTCAGTATCCGCACCCGGGTGATGGCCCTGACCCTGCTGCCGATGACGCTACTGGCGCTGATTCTGGGCAGCTATTTCACCCTGACCCGGGTCGCCGAGATCCGTGAGGACCTGCTCGAGCGCGGCCAGTCGATCGCACGACTGATGGCCTCGGCAGCCGAATTTGGCGTGCTCAGCGGCAATCGAGAGCTATTGAGCAACCTGAGCAGCGGCCCCATCACCCACGATGAGGTGGCTGACATCCTGTTTTACGATGCCGATTTCCGGCTGCTCTATCGCAGTAGCCGATTCGATATCGAGATCGAGCGCGACCTGTTGGAACCGCGCCAGTTCAAGGGCACCTGGCACTTCATTCAGCCGATCAACTCGCGCACGCCTCCGTTGCAGGACAACCCGGAGCTTCTACCGATCAGCACCGAGAGCGAGACCCTGGGCTGGGTGGCGGTCTTGATCTCGGCACAGCCAACAGTGCAGCGGCAGCAGGAGATTCTGCTGCGTGGCGCCGGACTGACACTCATCTGCCTGTTGGTGACCCTGTTGCTGGCCAACCGCTTTGGCCGCCGCATAACCCGGCCGGTGATGGGGCTGACACGGCTGATCGAGCGCCTGCAGCGAGGCGAACTGGACGCCCGCGCCGATACCAGTTACACCGGCGAATTGCGCACTCTGGCCAGCGGTATCAACCGACTTGCCGCCCGGGTTCAGGAGTCGAATCAGCAGTTCGAATACCGCGTCGAAAGCGCCACCCGCCGTTTAACGCAAACGCTGCGTCACCTGGAACGACGCAATCGCGAATTACAGATCGAACGGCTGCGTGCCGATGACGCCAACCGCGCCAAGGATGAGTTTCTCGCCCGCATGAGTCACGAGCTGCGTACCCCGCTGACCTCGGTGCTGGGCTTCACCGAACTGCTCAACCAGACCCGTCTCGATAAAGAGCAGACGCGCTACCTGGAGATCATTACGCGCACCTCCGGACTGCTGCTGACGATCATCGACGATATTCTTGATTTCTCGCGTCTGGAATCCAATGCCATCCACATCGAGAGTCTGAGTTTCGATTTCGTGCAGAGCCTGTTCGATGTGATCGACGCGCAGTCGCCGACGGCGGCCGGCAAAGGACTCGAACTCACGGTGGATATTCCACCCGACCTGCCGCTGCAGATTCAGGGTGATCCTTCGCGTTTGAGCCAGGTGCTGAACAACCTGATCGGCAATGCCGTTAAGTTCACCGAAAGGGGTGAGATCAACGTCCGCGTATCGCTCGCCCGTCTACCGCTATCAGACCCGCGGCTGCTGATCACGGTCCGTGACACCGGTATCGGCATCCCGGCATCGCGCATCGGCCAGCTGTTCAGCGCCTTTACCCAGGGCGACAGCTCCATCAGTCGACGCTTTGGCGGCTCCGGCCTCGGCCTGGTAATTGCCCATCGCCTGACCGAACTGATGGGGGGCCGGATAACACTCGACAGCATAGACGGCAGCGGCACCGAGATTCAGCTTGACCTACCCCTGCGCTACGGCGACGGTGGGCAAGCCCCACTCTGCCTCGATGGCGACCTGAGTCGGGAGCTGGCTGTGTTCGAGCCACATCACGGCAGTCGGGCTGCATTGTTGCGCCAGCTGCGTCAACTGCCACAAACCATCCATCAGGTACGTCGTATCGAGGAGCTCAGTGAGCTGACCGACCCGGCTCAGCTCGGCGGCGTTGTCCTGGCAATCAATCCCCAAGACACCAGCAGCCGCAGCGTACAGTCGCTCTGCGACAGGGTACGCGCCCAGACCCAGGCACCGCTGATTCTGCTGATTCCGGGGCGCAAGCCCCTGCGTCTGCATGTAGGCCAGTTGCACCTGCTGTCCAAGCCGCCTAGGCCCTATGAACTGTTGCACCTGCTCGGCCTGCCGACCCCGGTACCAGGCGCAGCCGCCCCCGAACTCCTCGGTAACGCCCACCTGCCCTATCCGCTCAAGGTGCTGGTGGCCGAGGACAACGAGTTCAACGCGCTGCTGGTTCGCCGGTTGCTGGAGGGGGTGGGCGCGCAGGTCAGCTGTGTCGGCTCCGGCCTGGAAGTACTCGAGCACCTGGAACAGCAGATGCCGGACCTGATCCTGATGGATGTGCATATGCCCGGCATGGATGGCATCCAGGCCACGCGCACCATACGTGAACGCCTGCCGGAGCTGCCGATCGTGGCCCTGACCGCCAACGTGGTGCCGCATGAGCACAAGGCGCTGTTCGAAGCCGGCGTCGACGACCTGCTGCTGAAACCGATCAATGTACCTGAGCTACTGCGCATGCTGTTGCAGCAGTGTGAACTGAAAACCGGGCAAAGCGCGGAGGCAACGCCTATCGGCGCTCAACTCGAGGCCTCTGTCGAATCGCTGACCACCCCGGAGCAGCTGCAGCAGGAGGTGCGCCGTCTGTCAGAGGCGATCATGCAGTCGCTCTGGCAACGGGATCGAAACAAGATCCGCAGCCATGCGCACCAGTTGCTTGGCATGGCTGGGCTATACGAGATGCCGGTACTGGAAGGCGCCACGGCCGAACTTCACCAGGCGGCTCTGGACGGCAACATGCGCGCGCTCTGGATGGCCTGCTCGCGTCTGTGCAGGATTGCTCAGCAGGACAGTTTGGAGTAACCCGGCGGGTATCAAAACTCCCGGGTGATCGGCTCGTGACGGATCAGTTCGTCCAGCTCGGCCAACACCTTGCCGATCCGCTCTCGCCCGTCTCGATCGTAGAGATAACCATCCAGCCCGGTACCTGCAGCGCGTTCCCCCTCCAGCCCCTCGTGGATCGCCACACAACGGCGACGCACCGCTTCGAGTTCAGCGTCGTGGTGGATCGGCAGGCCCAGAAACAGCTCCCAGCTCTCCACCGAAGTGGAGCGATCCAACACCCCTGCCAGCAATTCGCGAACCTGAACCCGGCTCGGCCGATAGGCGGGCAGGCGGCCAAAGCTCATGAATACCACCAGCAGTACCAGCAGGATCAGGGTAAAGATAAAGACCGGGATAAATTCGAGCATTACTGCATCTGCTCAAGAGGGTAGGTCTGCAACGCCTGCATGGCATGACGCACATGTTCACCCTGCTCCTTCTCCACCTGCGCCATCTCCTTTTCATATCGACGCTTCTCGGCGCTGCTCAGGGCGCGCCACTGCTCCAGAAAGGGGATATGGGAGGTGGCTTCAAATACCCGGTTAATCACCGCGAACTGCTCATGCTGGTGCAGGTGAGGCGCCAGATTATCCAGCAACACCTTGAGCCGTATGCAGCCTTCTGTCATGGTCATCTTGTCATCATGCAGCACCGCCGCAGCGATGATGCGGACGCTGTCGATCAGGTACTGGCGGTGCTCACGCGCGTCACGCTCCAGTGTCTCCCGCTGCTGCTGCTCCTGCTCGCGCGCGTGCTTCTGCGCAAGCAGCTGTCGACGTATCACTAAGCTCAAGATGAGGATTACGATCAAGCCAGCGGCGATCAGCAGGTAGGTCAGCGAGGCGCTCATAGGGTCACTCTTGGTTATGTTGGGAGCTATACAGCAGCGGTCATCATGACATCCGCCGTGTCTATGTATTTATTATAGCGAGAGGAGTGTACGGGCATAACCGCAGGCTGGACCAAGGCCGCCCCAGTGGGCGGCCTGGCGTGTCACTCGAAGGTGCGCGGACGTAACACGTCCGGTTTCAGGAAGGGCTTATCGCCGGTATTGTCATGCTGGCCAAGAATATGGCCGTTAAATTCGGTACCGTAACGGGTCCATTTGTGGAAGTTGCTGTACTTCTCCCGGGTCTCCTTGGCATCTCCGGTGTAACGCGGATCCTGAGGCCGCTCATGACTGTTGACGAACAGCGCCACATCCCAGGCCTGCTGATCCGTCAGTGAACCCGGTTTCCCCAACGGCATGTTGTTCTTGATGAATGAGGCCGCCGTGAAAACACGGGCCATGCCAGCTCCCCAGTTGTAGGAGTGATCGCCCCAGAGCGGCGGAAAGACAACCTTGCCGTCGTGTTTTTGTCCCAATCCATCTTCGCCATGACAGACCGCGCAGTTATCGGCGTAGACCTGCGCCCCACGCGCATAGTCGGCCGCTTGCGCGGGTTCACGTCCAAGGTGACCGAAGCCACGTCCCCCAATATTGGTCTCGTAGACCTGCGCCCCCTTTGCCAGCCACTGGTGGTACGCCACCAGTGCCAGCATATCATCGCTGCCATACTCGGGCGGTTTACCGTTCATGGAGAAAGAGAAACATCCCGCTATGCGCTCCTCCAGCGAGTTCACATGCTGGTTCTTGCCACGAAAATCGGGCAGCGTGGTAGCGGCGGGCCAGACCGGTCCAGACCAGTTCATGCGCCCCTCACCCATATGGCAGCTCTTGCAATTCATATCGTTGAACACATACTCACCGCGCTTCTGCTGGGTATTCATAAATAGATCACGCCCCTTGAGAATCACCTCACGCAGATTGGGATTAAGTGACTGATCGTTCATCAGATCATCCAGCGTTGGCGCCTGATGCACATACTGACCCTCTTTGTACGCGGGTAGATCGACCGGCACTGCGGGCGCTGACATGACCGGCGTGGCAGCAACGCTCAGCAGCGCCAAAGCATAGACACTTGGTTTCATGGGCTAACCCTCCGTGTCGGTTGCTGAGATAGATAGGCGGACACCGCTTGGATCTGCTCGTCACTCAGTCGCGCGGCGATCGCCAGCATAAGCTGATTGGGGTCGTTGTTTCGGGTGCCGTTTTTCCAGGCTTCAAGCTGCTGACGCAGGTAGGTAGAGTGCTGTCCGGAAAGCCCTGGAAAAGTAGCGCCGACACCCTGAGCGCCGGGCCCGTGGCAGGTTTCACAGGGCACAATATAGTTATCCCAATCGCCCTGCTTGACCAGTTGTTCGCCCTTTGCCAGCAAATCGGCGGGCAGTTCCGCCGGCGTCACCGCCAGGGTCTGCACCGTATAATAGGCCGCTACATCCTCGATCTGCTGATCGTTCAAACGCGACGCATTGGGTGCCATGACAGCGCTGATACGGCGACCCTCGCGGTAATCCCTGAGCTGCGCGGCCAGATAGCCGGCGTCCAGCCCTGCCAGACGGGGAAACCCGGCCCCGTCGTTACCGGCACCATCGCTACCGTGGCACGCCAGGCAGGGTGCCCCACCCTGACCATCACCCTGCATTACAATCGTTGCCCCCCGGTCCACATCGCCGGCCGCCTGCGCCAGAGCGGTTGTGAGCAGCAGCGCGGCAAATGCCCCACCGCGTCTAGTTATTATCATTTGGTTATCCTCTTCTTGGCAGATCCCCCCAATAATAAGCCAGCACATCTTAATATTCGATATATCTAATTTAATATTTTCTAATTTATTTTATATCCCCTCAGTGCCGCGCCAGGTTCAAGGCCTCGCACTGCTGTGTTAACATCGCCCGCTGCTTTTTTAATCAGCATCATCGACGTCTACAGCGAAGAAAAAAGCAGGCTTCAGCCAATCTCCACGAGGTTTCACTAGGCTGATCCCCTGTCTCCCCACCCGCCGCTGCTTCCGCTCGACGCTGACCGTCTATGCCTGGCTCAAGCCTTGCATGATTGCTTTTTACCGACGCCCATACCCTGCTGTCGGTCTGTTTCCGTTTGAACGAAAAGTCAGGACACCCATGATCTCAACCCTAAAATACGGATGGTCCCTTTATAACCTGCGTGGCGATGTCCTCTCCGGACTGGTCGTCGCCCTGGCGCTGATTCCGGAGGCGATCGCCTTCTCCATCATCGCCGGCGTCGACCCCAAGGTCGGCCTCTATGCCTCCTTCTGCATCGCCGTGGTCACCGCCTTCTTCGGCGGCCGCCCGGGGATGATCTCGGCGGCCACCGGTGCCATGGCGCTGCTGATGGTGACCCTGGTCAAGGAGCACGGCCTGGAGTATCTGCTCGCCGCCACCCTGCTGACCGGGGTGATCCAGATCCTGGCCGGGTTCCTCAAGCTCGGCTCGCTGATGCGCTTCGTCTCCCGCTCGGTGGTGACCGGCTTCGTCAACGCCCTGGCGATCCTGATCTTCATGGCCCAGCTGCCGGAGCTGATCGACGTGACCTGGCATGTCTATGTCATGACCGCCGCCGGCCTTGGCATTATCTATCTGTTCCCCTATGTACCCCGGCTCGGCGCGCTGATCCCCTCGCCACTGGTCTGCATCCTGCTGCTGACCGCGGTGTCGATCACCCTGGGTCTGAATATCAACACCGTCGGCGATATGGGTGAACTGCCGGATGACCTGCCGGTATTCCTCTGGCCGGATGTGCCGCTGAACCTGGAGACACTGTGGATAATCCTGCCCTACGCCGTGCCACTGGCGGTGGTCGGCCTGCTCGAGTCGCTGATGACCGCCACCATCGTCGATGACCTGACCGATACCCCCAGCGACAAGAATCGCGAGTGCAAGGGCCAGGGCCTGGCCAACGTGGTCGCCGGCCTGTTCGGTGGCATGGCCGGCTGCGCCATGATCGGCCAGTCGGTAATCAACGTGAAATCCGGTGGCCGCACCCGTATCTCGACGCTGATCGCCGGTGTCGTGCTGCTGATCCTGGTGGTGTTCCTTGACGAGTGGGTATCGCAGATCCCGATGGCGGCGCTGGTCGCGGTGATGATCATGGTTTCCATCGGCACCTTCAGTTGGGAATCGATCGTCAACCTGAAGAAGCACCCGCTGTCCACCAACCTGGTGATGCTGGTCACCGTGGCCATCGTCGTCGCCACCCATAACCTGGCGCTCGGTGTATTCGCCGGGGTACTGCTGGCGGCGCTGTTCTTCGCCAACAAGATCGGCCAATACTTGTATATCGACAGCGAGTACATCGACAGCGAACTGGTCGACTCCGGCGCCCTGCGCCGCTACCGCGTGGTCGGCCAGGTGTTTTTCAGCTCGGCGGAGAAGTTCACCGCCGCATTCGATTTCAAAGAGGATGTGGAGCGGGTCAGGATCGACCTGAGCCAGGCGCACTTCTGGGATATCACCGCGGTATCGGCGCTGGACAAGGTAGTGCTCAAGTTCCGCCGTGAGGGTACCGAGGTGGAGGTGATCGGCCTGAACGAGGCCAGCGCCACCATCGTCGACCGTTTCGCCGTGCACGACAAGCCGGAAGCGGTTGACCAGTTGATGGGTCATTGATATCTGTTAGGGAAACAACAATGACGACCGGGTCCACAAAAAAAGGAACGCCCATGAACCAGGTAATCGCCTGTATCGATGGCATCGGCGAGAGTGCCGAGTGCATCTGTGACGCGGCGAGCTGGGCCAGCCTCAGACTGGAAGCCCCTCTGACACTGCTGCATGTGCTGGACAAGAGCCAGTACCCCACCGAAACCAACCTGACCGGCTCCATCGGACTGGGCGCACGGGAAACCCTACTCGAAGAGTTGGCGGCGCTGGATGAACAGCGCGGCAAGCTGGCCCGCGAACAGGGCCGGTTGATGCTGGACGCGGCGCGAGAGCGCGCCGTCGACGACGGCATCGCCGAACCGCAGACGCTGCAGCGCCACGGCGATCTGGTCGACACGCTGAGCGAACTGGAGGCGGACACCCGTCTGCTGGTATTCGGTCGCGGCGGTGCCGGCGGCGCCCTAGGCCACCAGGTGGAAGCGGTGATCCGCGCCCTGCACCGACCTATGCTGGTGCTGCCGGATGCATTCACACCGCCACAGCGATTCCTGATCGCCTATGACGGCAGCCCGACGGCGCGCAAGGCGGTGGAGATGGTGACCCGCAGCCCTCTGCTGCAGGGTATCCCTTGCGACCTGTTGATCGTCGGCCCCTCCACTCACGACGTGAAGATGGAGCTCAAGCACGCCCATGAACAGCTGCAGCAGGCCGGATTCGAGGTCAATGCCGAGATCCTCGCCGGCGACGTGGAGCAGACCCTGCTCGGCGAGGTCGACAAGCGCGGTGCCGAACTGCTGGTCATGGGCGCCTACGGCCACTCCCGCATCCGCCAGATGCTGGTCGGCAGCACCACCAGCAAGCTGATCAAGCAGACCCGGGTACCGCTGCTACTGCTGCGCTGAGCCAAGATCCGCCGCCAGAATGCGGGTGCGCAGGGCGCTGGCCCTATGCACCCGGGTAGCGATCGCCTCATGCAGTCGCGCCCTGGCCGGTAACACCAGGGTGAACCAGTCGCTGGCGCGGGTGATGCCGGTATAGACCAGTTCCCGCGTCAATACCGGGTTCGGCCCGGGCGGCAGCACCAGTGCCGTATGGGCGAACTCCGAGCCCTGTGACTTGTGTACCGTCATCGCGAACACCGTTTCGGTGCTCTGCAAGCGGCTCGGCAACACCCATTTCAGCGATCCATCGGCCAGCGGGAATACTACCCTCAGCACCTCGCCGCCCTCGCTTCGCGGCACCTTCAGGCAGAGACCGATATCGCCGTTCATCAGCCCCAGTGAGTAGTCGTTGCGGGTCAGCATCACCGGCCGCCCCTCGTACCAAAGCTGATCGGGCTGCAACAGGCCGGCGTCGGCCAGCACCTGTTCGATGCGCTGATTCATCCCCTCCACGCCCCAGGGGCCCTTGCGCAGTGCGCAGAGCACGCGGAAACGGGCAAAGCTCGCCAGCAGCCTGTGCGCCCACTCCTGCCGAGCGACATCGGCATAATCGGCGCTCGCGGGGCGCTCAGTCCGCAGCAATTGCAGATAACCGCTGTATCCTGGCGCTCCTTGTTCGCGGCCAAGACGGCCGCCGCTGAGCATCAACGCGCGCAGGGCCGGTGTTTGTTCGGCGCGGGGTTCCAGCAGCTCCAGCTGCTCCGGGAAGCCCCCCAGCGTGCGTTCCACCGTTTTCAGATCGCCGTTGTTGACGCCCCGCGCCAGGCGCCCGATACCGCTGTGCTCGCCGAATCGATGGCTGTGGCGGAGCATGACGATATGCTGGGCCAGCGGTTGATCTCCCGCGCGTCCTGCGACTGCCTGCCACTGGGCCAGATCACCGGCCCCGGCGCCTGCGGACCGCCCCAGGGTCGCGGCCGAATAACCGCCCCACTCGGCGTCGAGGCAGAGATCGCCCAACACCGCCCCGGCCTCCACCGAGGCCAGTTGATCCTTGTCACCGAGCAGAATCAGTTGTGCCCTGACCGGCAGCGCTGCAAGCAGCGCATGCATCATCTCCAGGTCGATCATTGACGCCTCGTCGATTACCACCAGGTCGGCGTGTAACGGATTGTCGGCGTGATGACGAAAATGACGGGTATCCGGACGCGAACCAAGCAGGCGGTGCAGGGTGCTGACCTCGGTGGGGATCTGCCGCGCCATCCCCACCGGCAACTGGGACACCGCCCGCCCGATCGACTCGGTCAAACGCGCCGCCGCCTTGCCGGTCGGCGCCGCCAGGCGGATACGCAGCGGCGCATCACGGTCCAGCGCCTGGCTCTGCAGCAGCGCCAGCAGCCGCACCACGGTGGTGGTTTTGCCGGTTCCGGGACCGCCGGTGATGATCGCAAAGCGACTGGAGCCGGCCAGTGCGCAGGCCAGCCGCTGCCAGTCGATCTCGCCATCGGCGGGGGTATCGAACAACAGGTCCAGCCGCTCGCTCATCCCGGCAGGCAGGCTGTCCGCTTCATCGCTATTCAGCCGCGCACGAATCGCCGCGGCGACCGCCACCTCGTAGCGCCACTGACGGCGCAGGTAGAGACGTGCTGGGGTGCCCGGCTCAAGCACCAGCGGTGCGGCGCCGGCGCCCTTCTGCACCAGCGCAGAGCTGGCGATCCGATCCAGCCAGTCAGGCAGCGACAGACCGCCGAGCAACTCGCTGGGGCGGTCCGGCAGGGTTTCACCAAACGCCCCCTCCGGCGGCAGCGACAACGCCGCATCCGGGTCGGCCAGGGTGGCTTCCAGGTCCAGGCAGATATGCCCGCGCCCGAGCTGGTGGCTGGTCATCGCCACCGCCAGCAACAGCTCGGGCGCAGCAGCAGGATCCAGTTGCGCCAGCATCCGCACCAGCGCCAGGTCCAGCGCCCGTATCCAGCCCTGGCGCTGCCACTGCTCCAGTACCTGCCAGAGCCGATCTCCATGCAGGGTTTGCAGCTCAGGCGTGGCAAACAGATCCGGTTGTTCAGCCATGGGCGACCTCCTCACGCTGACCGGTGAACAGGCGGTCAAGCTCGACAATCAGCTCAACCGGCGGACGGTCGACGAAGGCACCGCGCCGTTCGGGCTCGTCTATGCCGCGCAGGAACAGGTAGAGCGCGCCACCGACGTACTGCTTGTATCCCTGCGCCGGATCTTCGGCGTATCCGGGCACGCGTGCCTTGAGCAAGCGATGCAGCGCCAGGGTATAGAGCACGTACTGCATGTCGTAACGTTTGTGCAGGATCGCCTCGCGCATCGCCTCCTGTGTATAACTCTGACTGTTCGGCCCCAGCCAGTTGGATTTGTAGTCCGCCACCCAGTAGCGTCCCTGATGCTCGAAGGTCAGGTCGATAAATCCTTTCAGCATGCCATTCAGCTGTCCGTCCTCCAGCTCCGGCCGCGCGTGGCCCGGCAGGATATGCTGACGCACCAGTGCATCGAGCTGCGCAATACGCAGCGGTGCACTGCTGAACCAGAACTCCATCTCTGCCTTGGCGCCGGACAAGTCGCGCAGGCGCAGGGCACCCCCGGAAACGGGTTGAGCCTCCAGCGGCAGTGGCGTTTGCAGCAGCCTGAGCAGCCAGTCATCGAGCAGTGACCGCCAGGGTTGCCAGTCGCGACGCTGACAGCGTGGCTCGAGAAACTCGGCACGCAACTCAGGGCTGTCGGCGACCGCGGCGAAGCCCTCCGCCGCCGCCCACTCCAGCATACCGTGCAGGAAGGTACCCGCGGCCGGCCCCTTCCAGAACCTGTGGATATCGGCATTGCCCTGAATCTGAGCGGCTGGGGTCGCCGGCTCATCCCGGCTTTCCAGCAGGGTGCTGTCGCGCGCAGTGTCAGCCTCCGCTACGGATTCCAGGGAGTTATCGCTCTGTTGGCCTTTGAGCCGACACAGCGCCGAATAACTGGCGATCCACCAGGGCTTGCTGTCGAACACCCGGCTAAAGCGGGCCGCCGGCCGCAACACCTGTAGCGTCGACGGTGCGGGCAGCAGTTCGTTGCTCGCCGCCGGCAGTGGTTCGAGACCGAGCTGGCCGTCACGGCATAGCGCGGCGAAGGCCGGGTGCAGCGCCTCGGCACCCGCATCGGCCACACCGAGCAGCTGGCCAAGGGCACTCTTGCCCACCTCCTTGAGCGGGGCCAGACCCAGCCAGCAGGCGTGTACCGGGCGGGTCAGTGCCACGTAAAGCAGACGCAGGTCCTCCTGCAACCGCTCACGATCGGCACGGGCACAAGCGTCCTTGTCGCCGGCATCCAGCTCGATCAGTGTTTCACCGTTGTCGCCGTGGTAGAGATAGCTGCCGGCGCGGGCGCTGACCTTGCGACAGTCGCTAATGAAGGGCAGAAATACCAGCGGATACTCCAGGCCCTTGGATTTGTGGATGGTGATCACCTGCACCCGGTCGGCGTCGCTCTCCAGGCGCAATACGCGCTCATCCGCATCGCTGCCGCTACCGGCCAACTGCTCGGCCAGGTAACGGATCAGCGCCAACTCGCCATCGAGCTGCACGCTGGCCGCCTGCAGCATCTCCGCCAGATGCAGAATGTTGGTCAGTACTCGCTCACCGCCACTCTGCTGCAGCAGGCGGGCGGGAAGCTCAAAAGCATCGAGCAGACGGCGCACCAGCGCCAGCACACCCTGGCGTCGCCAGGCATCGCGCAGGCCGCGAAACAGCTCCACCTGAGCCTCCCAGGCGCTCTCATCCCGATTGAGCAGGTCCAGTTCGGTCAAACCCAGCGCCAGCGTGGCGGTGGCCAGCGCGGCGTGCACCAGGCGCGGTTGCTCCGGCTCGGCACAGGCACGCAGCCAACGCCACAGGTCCTGCGCCTCCAGGGTATCGAACACCGACTCCCGGTCCGACAGGTAGACACTGCGGACCGCCCGTCGATCCAGTGCCTGCCGCACCCAGTGCGCCTCGGTGCCGGTACGCACCAGAATCGCGATATCACCCGGTTGCAGCGGTTTCAGGCTGCCATCGGCCTGGCGAAACCCGGCCCGTTGCTGCTGTCCCAGCGCCAGCAGGCGGCAGATCTCGCTGGCGGTGGACTCGGCGATCCCGGCACGGAATACCTCCTTGGTCTGCACCAGTTCCGGGTCCAGCCACCAGCCGGTCAGTGCACTCTGCGCTTTCCCGTCCAGCTCCAGGATTTCGCCTCGTCCTTTGGCCGCCACCGGATGAAAGGGCAGCGGATTATCGCCATCCTGGGCGAATTGGAAGGCGCCACCGGCCTCGCTCTGCTCCGCGCGCTGGAACAGGTGATTGACCGCGCCAACCATCGCGGCGCTGGAGCGGTAGTTGGTGCCCATGGAGTAGAGCGCACCGGCACTGTCCCGGCGCGCCCGCAGGTAGGTGTGGATATCGGCACCGCGGAAGGCGTAGATCGCCTGCTTCGGATCGCCGATCATCAACAGGGCGCTGCTCTGCGCTCTCTCGCCGCCATAGATGCGGCTGAAACTGCGGTACTGCACCGGGTCGGTATCCTGGAACTCGTCGATCAGCGCTACCGGGTATTGCAGCGCGATCTGCTGCGCCAGGCGCTCGCCGGCCTCACCGTGCAACGCTTCGTCGAGGCGGCTGAGCAGATCGTCGAAACCGAGGCGCGCCGCCCGGCGCTTGCCCTGTTCGAATCGCTGGCCGACCCACTCGGCGGCATGGCGACGCACCGGGTTCAGGTCCGGCGCGCTCGCCAGATAGTCGGTCAGCCGCTCCAGCGCCTCGAACGCCGGATGATCCGGGGTGCCGTCGAACTGGAACTTCTTGTTGGTGCGCGCACGCAGGTTGGCCCGGCTAAAGCGCAGCAACAGCTTGTCGTCGGCTGCGTCCCCTTCGGCCCAGTCCCGCATCTCGCTGAGCCATTGCGGCAGGTTGTCCGGCTTGAAACTGGCCTTGCTCAGCACGCCCTCGCTCACCGCCTGCTGCAGCAGTTGCTCCACCTCGTCCAACCCGTCGAGCCACAGCCTGCGGGCACTCAGCTCCAATGCATCGCGCTGCTGCTGCCACTGCATCAGTTCGCTGGCAAAGGTGGTCGGCGACAGCGCGTCTGGCACCGGCTCGCCGCGGATACAGAGCGCCGCCCCGTTGGCACCCAGCATCGGCCTGAGCACCACTTCCAGCTGCTGCGGATCCTTGGCCATTGCGCCAAGCGCTCTCGCGGCGGGCCTGGGCAGCGGATAGCAGAAGGTGCGCCAGTAATCCTGTACCGCCTCGCTGAGCAGTTCCGCATCCTCATTGTCGAGCTGCTGGTCGAACAGACTGCCGCTGTCGAAGGCGTGCTGGCTCAGCATGCGCTGGCTCCAGCCGTGAATGGTGTAGATCGCCGCCTCATCCATCCACTGGGCGGCGCGCTCAAGCTGGTAGGCGGCCGCAGCGCGGGCACTCTCGTCTGCATAGGCCGGCTCGGCCAGCAGCGCCTGCAGGAACTGATCAGCCGCGGCTTTCTGGCCCCGGAACACCTGGGCGGCCTCGGCCAGGCGATCGCGGATACGCTCACGCAGCTCGCGGGTGGCGGCATTGGTGAAGGTCACCACCAGGATCTCCGGCGGCAGCAACGCGCGGCCATGGGCATTGTCGCCACCGTGACCGAGCACCAGGCGCAGGTAGAGCGCGGCGATGGTGTAGGTCTTACCGGTACCGGCACTGGCCTCGATCAGGCGCCGGCCATGCAGCGGGAAGCGCAGGCTGTCGAGCGGTTGCACCTGTGCACTCATGACCCCACCTCCAGAGACTCGCCCCGCAGCAGATGCGCATGGTCCAGCAGCGGCCGGTACAACGCCTCGGCCCAGCCCTGCAGACCTGCATCATACAGGCTGTCGAACTCGGGCCAGGCCCGGGCCAGCGCCGGATCGGACTGGACTTCGCCGGTGAAGTTCATATTGCCGACAAAGGTCTCATGGGCCTTGCCTCTGGCGCGCTCGGGATCCTCCGTCAGCAGGGTCAAACCGGTGCGGCAAGCCAGCGGCGGCGGCGCCTGGAAGCCTTGGAGCCAATAGGTCGCCATGTCGCTCAGTATCTCGGTGGCGCGCTGTTTGGACAGCGGTTCCAGTTGCACGCTGGTATCGGGCCCCACCAGTGAGCTGGTCAACGCGTAACCCTGGGCGCAGCCGGCCAGATGTTCGACCCAGAGGCGCAGCAGCCGGTGCCAGCGCGGCCCCTTTTTGTCGGCCACGGCCTGGGGCGAGGTGCGGATCAGTCGATACGCATCCTCGTATACCCACACCCCGGCCAGCCAATCCTCCAGCGGCAGCGATTCGCTGTCGACCGGCAGCGCTAGCGCGATCTCCAACGCGCCCTGCAGCGGCTGGTAATCGGCCAGGGGTTGCAGGTGACGCAGGGTCGAGTAAACGCCGCTGAGCACGGGCTCAAGCGCCAACTGGCCATACTCGGCCAGTGGCAGGCGCCCGGCCCGCTGCCAACGCTGCAGGTTGTCGGTTATCCCCTGTTGCTGCGACGGTGCTTTCAACGCGGTATCGATCAGCTCCTGGCCCAGCTGGAACTGCTCCAGCCGGTCAAAGCCGAAGGGTTCATGCTCCTGCTGCCTCGCTTGCGGCAGATCGAGATGGACATTGAGCCGCTCGGCGAAGAAGCTGCTGACCGGGGCGCGGAGAAAGCGCGCCAAGCGGTTAAGGGTCAGCGCGCCCTCGGGCCGCGCCGGACTCAGGCTGTTGCCGCGTTCGGCCGGCAGCTGCGTATGCACCTGGCGCCACTCCTCGGCATAGGTAAACAACCTTGGGTCTGCCCCGGCGGCGGGGTCGAAGTAACGGGTACTGAACGGCTGCAGCGGGTGCTCCAGGGTCAGGTTCGGCAGCGGTGAACTCCGCGCCTCGGTTTCCCAACCCTGTTCGATCAGGTCACGCAACTGGGCCACCAACACCGACGGCGGCTGGGGCTGGTTATCGCGAATACTGCGCCCGACCCAGCTGATATAGAGTGCTTCGCGCGCCGACAGCAACGCCTCCAGAAACAGGTAACGGTCATCTTCACGGCGGGAGCGGTCGCCCGGCCGGTACTCCCGTGCCATCAGGTCGAAATCCTGCGCCGGCTTCTGCCGCGGGTAGTCGCCATCGTTCATGCCGAGCAGGAACACCTGGCGGAAGGGGATGGCGCGCATCGGCATCAGCGTAGAGAAGGTCAGTCGACCGGCCAGGAAGCGCGCCGACAACCCGCTCTGATCGACGTTGCCCAACCAGGCTTCACGGGCCACCGTCAACGGCAGCGGCGCCTCCAGCCCGGCGTCAATACAGCCCTGAGTCCACTGCTGCAGCTCATCGTTCAATCGCTCGAGCAGCACCAGGTCGGCATCGCTGGCCGGGGCGAGAAAGGTATCCAGTAGCCAGGTCAGGGTCTCACGCCAGGCGACGGCGGGTTGAGCGTCGCGGATACGCTGCAGCAGCGCACGCAGGTCGTCGAGCAGCAGTGCCAGGGTACCGGCCAGCGCCGCCTCCAGCCCTGCCACCTCGTCGTAGGGCTCGATATCGGCATAGGCCTCGCCATCACCGACCGCGTAGCCGAGCAGCATCCGGCGCAGGCCGAACAACCAGGCGTTCTGCTCCAAACCGGTGGGCAGCTCCAGGCCGGCCCGGTGCTCGCCATCCAGGCCCCAGCGAATGCCGGCACCTTCGATCCAGCGCTGCAGGGTGGGAATATCCTCCGCGCCGAGCTGATAACGCTCGAGTACCGCAGGTACCTCCAGCAGGTCCAGCAGTTCACTGACGCCCAGGCGGGACTCCGGTAGCCTCAGCAACTGCTCCAGCGCCACCAGCAGTGGCGCCTGACCACGGGCGGTCTGATCGGCCAGGCTGAACGGAATGTAGCGCGGATCGTCCGAGCCGAGCCGACCGAACACCGCCTCGATATGTGGCTGATAGATGGCGATATCCGGCACCATGACGATCATATCGCGCGGCTCAAGCGTCGGATCCTGCTGCAGCCGATGCAGCAGTTGGTCCTGCAGTATCTCCACCTCTCGCTGGGCGCTGTGGGCAATATGGAAAGCCAGCGAGTGGTCGTCGGCAGGCAGTTGACGCTTGGTCTCGGGCAGCGGGTTAAGCTCAAGGATATCCTGCTGCAGCTGCTGCAGCAGCGGCAACGACTCGAGGCTTTGCGTAGGCTCATCGAACAGGTCGATACGGCTGTCCTGGAACCAGTGGCGATAACGCTCGCTGTCGTCGAACTGATCGAGCAGGCGGATATAATCCCGTCCCTGCTTACCCCAGGCCGCCAGCAATGGCGGCGCATGCAGATGCAGTTGCGCGTCGCCGATCTGCTCCGGCATGCCTTGGCGGCGCTGCTGGCGGCGGCGCTGCGCCCGCAGCAGCTCCCGCCCCTCGACAATATCGGCCCAGTAGTAGCGGCAGGGGTTGAGCACCGCGATCATCACCTGCATCTGCCCGGACAGGGCCGACAGCGCCTCGATCATCTGTTGCGGCAGGGCGGAGATACCGAACACCATCACCCTGGGCGGCAATCCGGACGGTCGCTGTCGCAGCCGCTCACAGGCGGCGATAAAGCGCTGGTGCAGATCCGCCCGTGAGCTGTCCTGCTGCTCGGTCAGATCGTCACGGATTGCGCGCCAAAGGATCGCCTGCCAGCACTGGTCGGCACTCAGCGGTTTCGGTTCACCATCTGCGGCACGCAGCTGATCCAAACCTGCGGCCCAATCCTCGAGCCAATCGGCCCGGTAGACCTGGTACTGGTCGAGCAGGTCAGCCAAGTGTTCGGCCAGCTGAAACGCCTTGCGTTCGCCGGGATCGGCGCTCAGATACTGTGCCAAAGACGCGAACTCCGGCCGCTGCAACAAACCGGGCAGCAAGCGCATCAGGCGCCAGCGCAGCAGAGGTTTGTCGTAAGGGGAGTGCCGCGGCACCTGGTCGGCGCCCAGCACGGCGCGGTAGGCGCGCCAGAGAAAGGCCGAGGGCAGCTCCAGGCGCATACCGGCTGCGATGCCGCAGCCACCTTGGTCCGTTGGCGCAGCCAGCGCCAGGCGCAACCACTGCGCAATGCCGTTGCTCTGCACCAGCACCTGCTCCTCTTCAAGCGGCGCCAGGGGGTGTTCGCGCATCCAGTGCACCAGCAGATCACGCAGGGTTTCAAGGCGGTTGGCATGGATGATCGCCAGGCCGGTGTGCTGCTCTGACATACTCCCTCACGAAAAGCGGCTGGATAGCGGGTATCGGTTATCCGATTGGGAAGTCTGCATCAGCCCCTGCATCAGGGGCAAGTGGGATTCTCATATCTGACTTATTGGAGCAAGAGAAGAGATGTTATTGGTACAGCCCATCCCACCGGAATATCCTGGCGGGATGGGTGTTTACTGCTGTCCTGTTCAGTCGGGCGTACTTAAGCAGCTTGCCAACTGGCGGCAATGACCGACTGCACACTCTCCCTTCTGTCCCCGTATGCGTTGGTATCGATGGAACCGGCTTCTGGATCAAATCCTGCCATTGCATCGATGAGTTGCTGCACGTTGCCGGCAACCAGCCGCTCCCCCGATGCCAGTTCGATCATACCTACCCTATCGCCCTGAGCGGCGAACCAGTCCTCCAGTGATACGTGATCATCGGAGCCAATAATATCGATCTCCAGGTCCTGTCCGCTTCGCTCGAACCAGAGGTCTTCCTTGCCTATACCCTCTCCAAAACCGAGAGTATCTGCATCCTGCGGAGCGGTCTTCCTGCCTTTTGGCATCGCATCGTACCCTTCCGCGACTCCGATTCGGTCATGACCATCCCCTCGGTTAAAAATGAAGGTGTCCTGTCCGGCACCGCCATAGAGGCGATCGGATCCTGCACCGCCATGCAGTACATCGTTACCATCTCCCCCGTAGAGCCTGTCATCACCGCCGCCGCCAAGCAGCACGTCGTCGCCCGCTTCACCGTACAAGCGGTCCCTATCGGCACCACCGTCGAGCCGATCATCGCCCTCTCCGCCATAGAGACGATCATGACCCTGGCCACCAATCAGGCTGTCGTTACCCTTTCGCCCGTACAACCTGTCATCGCCGAGGTATCCATCCAGGACGTTGCTACCGTTGTCGCCGTAGATGAAATCGACTTTGGTCGTTCCCTTTATGTTTTCGATACTGATCAAGATATCCTTCCGAGCATCAGGACCTGCCAGAGAGCCGTTGGCAAGATCGACTTTGAAGCCTCCACGGGTGCTCCAGCTGTAATCGGCGGTATCCTGTCCTTCACCGCCATCGAGCACATCGGCGCCCGTACGGCCGATCAACCAATCATCGCCTGCACCGCCTTGGAGCAGGTCATCACCGACCCCGCCATCAAGGTAGTCATCGCCGTCATTGCCCAGCAAGACATCGTTACCACCGCGGCCCTCTATATGGTCATTGCCAAGATAGCCGTCGATCAGGTTGGCGCCATCGTCGCCAAACAGACGATCGTCATGCTCGGAGCCATGCATATTCTCTATCGAGATATAGGTATCGCCGGCAGCATCACCAGCTGAACCGACACCGGCGGACAGGTCGGCCTCCACTCCAGCGGTACTGCCTTCAAAGTCCGCGGTATCGATACCGGCACCACCATCGATGACATCGGCCCCTATTCCACCATTCAACCAATCATCTCCGGCCAATCCTTCGAGATGGTCAACTCCGTCATCACCAACCAGACGATTGGCCAGGTCGTCTCCGATCAGATGGTCGTCCCACTGTGAACCAACCAGATTCTCGATATTCGCCAACTGATCGCCTTCGGCATGACCACCAATTCCCAAGCCTGTCGTCAAATTTACCGTTACGGCCGAATCACTGCCGTAGTACGATGCGGTATCGATACCTTCACCGCCTTCGAGGCGATCCGCTCCACTGTCGCCACTCAGCCAGTCATCGCCGCCGTGCCCGTTCAGATCGTCGGTGCCTTCGCCACCCAAAAGGAAGTCTTCTCCATCACCTCCATGGATACGATCATTACCGGCGCCACCGTCTACCAGAATTGCGTCTGCCGTGCTGGTGCTGAAATAATCATCGCCAACGTTGCCAACGGCAATCTCGACATCCGCCGCTCCGAGGTCGAAGGTTACGCCGCGCTCGCCGGTAACGACGGCCATGTCTATACCCTCACCACCGTCGAGGTTGGATTGCAAATCATCGGCGTCGATACCCAGAATATCGTTGCCTGCACCACCAAGCAGGGTATCGGAGCCTGCACCACCAATCAGCAGGTCAGAACCGTCGTTACCGGCCAGCAGATCGTCGCCCAAGCTACCTAACAGGAGATCCTCTCCACTGCCGCCACTAATGCTGTCATTACCGGCACCACCATCGACCAGGATGGAGTCTGCAGTGCTGGTACTGAACTGGTCGTCGCCGGTGTTACCGATGGCGATCTCCACGTTGGCAGCGCCCAGGTCGAAGGTCACGCCGCGCTCGTCGGTCACCACGGCCATATCGACACCGGCACCACCGTCAAGGTTGGCCTGCTGATCGTCGGCGTCGATGCCCAGCAGGTCATCGCCGGCACCGCCCAGCAGAGTATCGGATCCCACATCACCAATCAGCAGATCGGCGCCATCGTTGCCAAACAGCAGATCGTTCCCGGCGTTACCGATTAGGATATCGTCACCGCTGCCGCCACTGATGCTGTCGTTACCGGCGCCGCCATCGATTAGCACCGTTTCGGCACTAATGGTACTGAATTGGTCGTCTCCCGTATTACCGATGGCGATCTCCACGTTGGCAGCGCCCAGGTCAAAGGTCACACCACGCTCGTCGGTCACCACTGCCATATCAACCCCCGCGCCACCGTCGAGGTTAGCTTGCTGATCATCGGCATCGATGCCCAGCAGGTCATCGCCGGCACCGCCCAGCAGGGTATCGGAGCCCTCACCACCGATCAGCAGATCGGCGCCATCATTGCCGGCCAACAGATCGTTCCCGGTATTACCGAAGAGGATGTCATCACCACTGCCACCACTGATGCTGTCGCTGCCGGCACCTCCATCAATGAGTACCGCGTCGGCACCACTGGTACTGAACTGGTCGTCGCCGGTATTACCGATGGCGATCTCCACATTGGCAGCGCCCAAATCGAAGGTCACGCTGCGCTCGTCGGTAACAACGGCCATATCGACCCCCGCTCCACCGTCGAGGTTGGCCTGAAGGTCGTCGGCATCAATCCCCAAAACATCATGCCCGGTACCACCAAGCAGAGTATCTGAACCGGCACCACCGATCAGAAGATCGTCACCAGCACCACCTGCCAGAGTATCTGCACCCGCTCCGCCAAACAGAGCGTCGTCACCGGCGTTACCGGTCAGGTTGTCGTCACCACTGCCGCCGTAAAGGCGATCCGAGAATTCGGATCCCGATATAGTGTCATTGCCATCGGCGCCGGCAATCGTGACAGACGATGAGCCGGTTGCCGTAAAGGTATCGTTGCCGGCACCACCAATCGCAAGTTCAATATTGCCGGTACCAAGATCAAGAGAGACACCCTGACTGTCTGCAACCAACACTTGATCGAAACCTGCACCACCATCAACGAGGGTATCGCTGCTGTCGATATACAGCACATCGTGCCCGTTACCACTGTTCAGGCGATCGGCTCCTGCCCCACCAATCAGCACGTCATCGCCATCTCCGCCCGACAGGGTATCCGCCCCGCTGCCACCCAGTATCAGATCATCCCCACGACCACCTGAAAGCGTATCCTGACCATCCATGCCATTCAGCGTAACGGCGGTCGTGGAGCTGGTGGAGAACGTGTCATTACCGCTACCGCCTACGGCCACTTCGATATTCGAGCTTCCGAGATCAAGAGAAACACCGTCATCGTCCAATACATAGGCCGCGTCGATACCGCTGCCGCCATCTACACCGGTGTCAGTACTGTCTATACCGAGTATGTCGTTACCGGCACCCGCACTGAGGCTGTCAGCCCCATTACCGCCAATCAGAACATCATGGCCGGCGCCACCGGTGAGCGTGTCATCACCATCGCCCCCGTGCATAAAGACTGATGTACTGCCGTCAGCACTAAGAGAATCGTTTGAATTAGTCCCCAGTATCCCGTCGGTTTCGACATCGATATCCAAAGCATGGTTGGTAGACGCGATGGATCCGGAACGGGGATCGGTAGTACCCGTCGGCAGGTCAGTTGATTGGGCATCGATATAGTTCAGTGAAACATCGCCCAAAAGTCCTACCGAGCCATCGTCTCCGATATAGCTGCCGGTACCGTTAACGACATTGCCAACCTGCTCATATGCGACATTGTCGGATTCGAGGGAGATCGAACTGATCCCCGCCTCATCCAGGCCGGTAAACTCTCCGTCGTCAACCTCGCCGTCCTGGTCCTTGTCCTGCCAAACGCCGAACTGGCTCCAGCTATTGTCCGCTGCGCTAAGCTGACCGTCACCATTCGAATCAAATGCGGTAAGTCCCTCCAGGTCCGTCGTCGCACCCTCTTTATAACCGGTAAATACGATCTCATCGGTCTGGTTGATCGTTCCATCGCTATACTTGTCGAAGGCTAATATCCCATCGTCCGGCCCGACCCAGCCGGTCGATTCTCGGTAGCCATCTCCATCGACATCGTAACTTGCCGAGGACTCGTCCGGTGACACTAGCTCAACTCCATCACCGTCCAGGTCGAGCGCTACAGGAGCATAACCACTAGCGTCAAACCCTCCCGTGCCAAAGTCACCTTCGAAACCATCCCAACCACTTCCGGAGGTGCCGCCATCATAGTTCCCACCATCCGAGCTACTTTCGTAGGAAGAGGCGGCTTCTTCTTCATCTATGGCATCTTCAGCCAGATCGGATGCTTCCTCAATTGATATGGCCGAATCAAAACCGAATAGGTTATCTAAGTTATAATTTAAATCTAAATTTAATTCGTCAGGAACACCATCGGCATCTGTATCAAGTTCATGCGATAAAGTGCCGCCAAACCCTTCATATCCTATGCCTAGAGTATTAGGATAGCCCTGACGGCTTATGCTGCTATATTCTGAATACGATTCCGCCGCCAACTCTCCAATACTTATACCTGGGTTAGCCTCCTTTACTCTTTCTATAGTTTCCGCATATATTTGCCTCTCTATATCTCCCATATGAACCCGAGATGCACTAGATGTTTCACCTTCATATATACGTGCAACCATTCCCAACGCCGGTATTGACACCTTATCGACCAGAGACTCGTCAATACCATATCGTTCAGCAGCAATCGTGCCATATACGACTATAGCATCATCCACAAACCCGAACTCATTTGAAAAAGAAAGCCCATTTTCTTCTGCAAAATCTTGAGCTTTCGTCAGGCTCTTAGTTGACACACTATATGCATCGTCTACCTTATCATTAAGGTCCTTAAGCGTAGACAAAAGTTGTTTTCCAAGTATTTTTCTCCCACCAAACTCAGCCATTTCAACCTCCGACATATTCCTTTATTACTTCGTCCTTACAGCTATTAAAACCTTTTGAATCCCTCCACTTATTTCTACCCCCTCCAGTAACAGAATTATCAATATCACTCCAAAATGATAATGCACAATTGTTATTAGAAGTTGGTGACAACATATGGCAAATCTTAAATTTTCTGTTCGACAAAGAATATCGATCACTACAGATATCGTTATCAAAATACTTATTCCAAATAACTGGATCCAACCTTTCCTTCCAATACTCATGCATCCGATCGATCTGACTATCCGATAATTTGACAATCTCCTTTGGATCAGAATCAATCGGTAGCGCTAATGAGAACAAGTCCACATCTTCTTGATTGAATCCACATTTCATTTCATTAATATAAAAGAACTTGTCAAAAATAAAAAATCGTGGAGACGCAGTATGAAAACCATCACAAATCATTTCATATCTTTTATAGTAAAACAGTATAAATCCCGAGTATATGTGACTAAACAAATAGTAAACAAGATTATCCCCTTCATGTGACAGAAAGTTCCTAGGAATAGCATTAGTAACCCTAACAAGGTCATCACCACCACCTACTTTAGAAAATTCACGAAGGTATTTTAACTTTTCAGCAAATTGGTTGTCTTTTGCGATATGATTTAAATCTTCAACCTCTTCTTTATTCAAATTAGGAAGATTAGTGAAATAGTAATTCAACTTGTACGAAGTAGATTTCTTATATACCTCATTACTCTTATAAAAATTCAATCTTGATGTATTAAATTTAAATTCACTAACAAGATATAAAGCCAAAAACACCTCATCACCACTTGGATTATCCAAATTGTCTATGGTATAAACCGCTTCTTGCATACCCTCAGAATACAAAGCATCTCGGACCTCTTCAGAAATCCCTCCGTTATCATCAGCTTGCTGTGAGAAAGCTGAAGGATTCCATATCAATAAACAAAGAATTATTAATGTACGCATATAGTCTCCACTAAAATAGTGCTATCCATCTGCACTTCATCGAAACTTTCACCCCTAATTTTAGCGTCACCACTATTTTCAACACATGATTTATATGCTTGCAAATAATGCATCATAAAAATCATCTTCAACACACCAAAGAACTCCTAAACTGAAATAGTAAATACCTATAATAACGGCCATCATAAAAGCCATAAAAAATATTTTTTAAGAACACAATCATCAAATACATCTCTAAATATTGAAACAAATTATATTTATCTTTCCCTTAAAGATTCACTCGTATACCGTAAAAACGGTGCCAAGAAAAATTCAATCAACTTCCTTCGCCCAGTTTTAATTTCCGCACTAACTGCCATCCCTGATTTAAGTGCAACATCATAGTCATCAACATGCATGCTCGATTTATCAATCGAAACCCGAACCGGATATATCAAGCCCTGCTTGTCAGCGACCTTCGCATCTGACGACAGTTTCAAGACCTCGCCATCGATCACCCCATATTTGGTAAAGGGAAAGCTATCCACCTTGACCTCGACCTTCTGTCCTTGGTGAACAAATCCGACATCCTTATTGAGTAGCATCGCCTCCACCTCAAGAGGCGCATCGTCGGGTACGATCTTCATGAGTTCATCGGCGGGTCTGACGACGCCACCGACGGTATGAACAGCCAACGCCTCGACTACGCCATCAACCGGAGACAGCAGCCTGTTTCTGCGCTCTCGCGTTTCCGCCGACTTCAGTTCCAGCTCTGCTTGAGCGATCTGTTCCAGCGCATTCAAACGCTCCCCGACGACGCTCTTGCGGAAGCTCTCCTGAAGCTGTCTGCTCCTGTCCTGAATCGCTTGAGACATGGCATTCAGTTCCTGCAACTGATGTTGCTGTACAGCCAGATCCTGCTGCTGCTCGATCAGGTCGCGCCTGGCGTCGAGCCAGCGAAGCCGAGCCCCTACCTTTTGCTCCATCAGGGTACGGAATGCCTGCTCCTGCTCCTCGACGATGGGCAACAGCGCTTGCAGCCTGGCTACCTCGGCCTGTCCGGCCCTGTATTGTGCTTCAACCTGACGTCGCTCGCTTTCCAGCGCCGCCAATCTGGCGCGATACTCGTTCAGGTCGGCTTGCAGCTTGTGCTGCTGCTCCCGGAAGCGTATCGGGTCGGTATCCGGCAACATAAGCAGTTCGGCCGGCTCGCCCTCCAAACGCCGTAATGTCACCTCAAGACGGCGTGCTTCGATACGGGCATCGTTCAATGCCTGGATGATCCTGTCCTTGCTCACTTCGCTTTCCGTTGGGTCCAGCTCGACCAGTAGTTGACCAGCGTTGACATGCTGCCCGTCGGTAACATGAATCGCCCGCACCACACCAAGCTCTATCGGTTGCACAACCTTCACCTGGCCGCCCGGCACCAGTTTCCCCCGCGCGACCGCGACGGTATCGATCTCTCCCCAGTAGGCCCAGACCAGCAGGAGTATCATCAGCAGCCCGATCATTAGCGCCACCGAACGGCCAAGGGGCGAAGCCGGTGTTTCAAGCACCTCCAATGCGGCCGGCAGAAACTCCAGTTCATCCCTACTACGCGCAAATCGCCCACTGCCGATATGCTCGTTTCTCAACAATGTTCTCAGATAGGACAATCGAGCAATCATCGCCTATGCCGCCTGTTGTCGATGCAAGTGTGCATACACACCTTGCTGCTGAATAAGTTCCTGATGATCACCGGCTTCGATCAATATTCCCTTGTCCATGACCAGGATGCAGTCGGCCTGACGGACCGCGGACAGCCGGTGCGCCACGACGATAACCGTGCGCCCCCGGCATATCTGCTTCATGTTTTCTTGAATGATGCGTTCGGATTCGTAATCCAGAGCGCTTGTCGCTTCATCAAATATCAGGATACGCGGGTCCGTCACCAGAGCACGGGCGATGGCTATACGCTGCCGCTGGCCGCCGGAAAGGTTGCTGCCGCGCTCTTCGAGTACCGTGTCGTACCCTTGGGGCAGTCCGAGGATAAAATCGTGGGCGCCGGCCATATGGGCCGCATGAACGATGCGCTCCATCGACAGGGACGGATCGGCGAGCGCGATGTTTTCGCGGACCGTTCGGTTGAACAACATGCTGTCTTGCAGGACTACCCCGACCTGACGTCGCAGCCAGGCAGGATCGACCAATGTAAGATCGACACCGTCTACCAACACACGCCCCGACTGGGGCATGTAGAGGCGCTGGACCAACTTGGTCAGCGTACTTTTACCCGACCCGGAGCGTCCGACCACGCCCACCACCTTTCCGGGCGGAATGCTGAACGACAGATTCCGCAGTATCTCCGGGCCATCGGCCTTGTAGCGAAAGGTCACATATTCGAATCTAACCTCCCCCTTGATCGGCGGCATCCGGGTACGGCTGACCTGCTCCGCCTCCCTGGGGCAGTCCAGTACATCGCCCAGTCTGTCGATGGCGATCCGCATCTGTTGGAACTGTTGCCAGAGCTGCGCCAAGCGCAGGATAGGCCCATTGACCTGCCCCGCCAGCATATTGAATGCGATCAGTTGCCCCACGCTGATATCACCATCGATCACCAGGCGGGCACCAACCCATAACGTAATCGTCGCGACAAGCTTGTTGATCAGTGCAACGCCTTGATTACCGATAAGTCCGATCTGCATCGCTCGGAACGACGATTTCACATAGGCCGCAAGCTGCTCCTCCCAGTGCCGGCGCATTTGGGGCTCTACCGCCATCGATTTCAGGGTTTCGATCCCTGCCACCGACTCCACCAGAAATGACTGATTGGTTGCCCCGCGCTGGAACTTTTCCTCGACCCGACGCCGCAGCACCGGAGTAATCAGAAGTGACAGGGCTATGTAGAAAGGTATGGCACCGAGCACGACCCAGGTCAGCGTGGGGCTGTAGTAGTGCATCACGCCGAGAAAGACGAAGGTGAACAGCAGATCGAGAACAACGGTCAACGCCGAGCCAGTCAGGAAGTCGCGAATTGTCTCCAGCTCTCGGACCCTGGCGACAGTTTGGCCTATTGGTCGCGACCCGAAATAGTTGAGCGGAAGGGAGAGCAGGTGGCGGAATAGACGTGTACCCAGTTCTACATCGACACGGCTCGTCGTGTGGGAAAAAATATAGGTTCTCAGTCCACCCAGCACCACCTCGAACAATGTAATACCGAGGAGCCCGATAACGAGGACATCAAGCGTGGTCAATCCACCATGCACCAAAACCTTGTCGACAACGACCTGGAAGAACAGCGGCGATACCAGCGCAAACAGCTGAAGAAAGAATGAAGCCGACAACACCTCAGCGAAGATGTGTCGATATTTGTAGAGAGCGGGGATAAACCACGTAAGGTCAAAGGCGCGGGCATTTTCCTCAATTCCGGCCCGCCGGGTCGCAAGCACGAGCGTTCCGGTCCACTCTTTCAGAAAACTGTCTCTGGATAATGTCTGAGGCGCCCGGCCCGGGCGTTGCAGCAGTACCTGATCATCCGTCACCTTGGCAAGAACGAAGAACTGCCCAGATTGATTTTGCCCAATTGCCGGAAGCGACACTTTGGATAGGCGATCAGGTTTCACAACCACTTCACGGGCTTTCAGGCCTTGTTGTTTAGCAGCTCGAACCAAAGACAGGGTATCGACCGGTTTGCCACCCAGATTAAATTGATGTTGCAGCTGGCCGAGATCGGAGGGGAGTTTGTGGAATTTGAGAACTATCGCCAAGCACAGGATTCCCGTATCGTTAACGGTACCCTGCTCGCACTGAGCTGTCTGATCTTTTGCCATTACGTCCATGCCGGCCTGTGAGCTATCCCTAGCCTGTCGATTGCCGTTATCTACGCTCTATCCGGAGCGCGTTCGAGATTTTGCATCCATTCAGTCTCCTGACGGAGACATGCGTTCAAATACTAACCAACCGTTTTTTGACTTTCAACCTGCTCCCCATCCAGCAAATGGCCATATCCCCATCAATTCTTCACCATACCGACATAGCGGACCCTTATTGATCGATATCAAACAACTGTCGGGTATCGGAGTCTTTTACACTGACCTACAGGTATTATCCCGCAGTTATCCTGGCTTTACGCAGGCGACAGTCAGCATGATCGCGGCCGCCAGAATGGAACCCTTACAAGCCCAGAGATTCCCGGAAGGAAGATGAGACACACACCGACAATTCGCCGCTACCTTGTCCAGCGCACACTATTGTTCTCGGCACTGGGCTTCGGTCTGATTCTGCTGATGGCCAGCCAGGCCTATCAGTCCAGTGTACGTCACAGCGGCAAGTTGGTGGCTCGAAGTGTCGCGGAAACCACGTTCAACGCCATGTACCTGATCATGAGCCAGGGCTGGACGCGTGATCAATTGAAACAGTTTGTCAGCCAACTGGAGAACAGCGGCTCGGACGAAGACCTCAAGGTGTCGGTGTTGCGCGGTCCGATGGTGATCGAGAAGTTCGGTACCATCGAGCAACCCGCTTTCGACCTGGCCATGAACAATGCTCTCGAAAGTGGCGAAATTATCGAACAGATGAGCAATGACCATCTGCGCACCCTGTACCCCTTGCAGGCGCGCACGGTCTGCACCGCTTGCCATACCAACGCCAAGGTGGGCGATACGCTCGGGCTGATCGAGGTACGGCAGAATCTGGCACCGCAGATCGCCGCTGCCAACAAGCAGTTGCTGCTCTACATGCTGGGACTCGCACCGCTGCCGCTGCTGCTGGCGTTCTGGTCGGTACGTACCATTTCCCGCAGCGTCAATCAGTCACTGGATCAGCTCACCGACAGTATTAGCCAAGTGGAGTCGCTGCAGGACCTCACTGGCTTGAACCGGCACGATCACCAGTTCCGTTTCCGTGAACTGAACAGCATCTTCGGCCAGGTATCCAACCTGGCCGGCAAGCTGCATTCCATTGCCGTGGACAAGGACCTGCTCGAGTTCGAGATCCGTCTGCTGGAGAAGTGTGTGATCACCTCCGAGGTCGTGCGCGACTGGCGCGAGTACGTCAACGCGCTGATGCTCGACATCAATCAGGTGATCCAGATCTACACCATGTTCTCGATCTTCAAGGTGGACGAGGAGCTGTTCGACCTGGAGATCTTCTGGCTCACGACACCGACCGATCAGAGCAGGACGATGATGGAACGCTCGGTGGTCCAGCGCCTGCGCGACCACTCGCACCTGTTTGGTCATGGCGAGTTCAAGATCCGCCACAATATCGCCAACTCCTCCGGCGGCAGCCTGAACCTGAGCGAGGAGGAGATCGACCTGCAGGTGAAATCCCTGCTGGTGGAGACGCCGAAGATCGGCGGTATCGTCGGCATCGGAGTACAGGCCGATACCATTCGCGATCAGACCAAACTGCTGGTGATCGAGAGCATCCTGTCGACCCTGCTCAACGTGGTCGGCTCGGTCAAGGCGATCTACAAATACACCCGGGATCTGGAGTACTACGCCACCCGTGATCCGCTAACCAACCTGTACAACCAGCGCATGTTCTGGGAGCTGCTCGATTACGAGCTCGACCGCAGCTCCCGGCATGGCTACAAAACCGCCATGCTGCTGATCGACCTGGACAACTTCAAGGCGATCAATGACGGCTACGGCCATGCCTGCGGCGACCGCTTGCTGTCCGGCCTGTCCGAGGTGATGCATCAGCAGCTCGAAACCGGCACGGTGCTGGCACGTTACGGCGGCGATGAGTTCGTCGTGGTACTGCCGGAAGCCACGCTGGAGGCCGCCAGTGAGTTGGCCGACCGACTGCTGCACACGGTGCAAAACTATCGCCTGCAACTGGAGAACAACGCGACCACCAGCGCCACCTGCTCCATCGGCGTCGGCATCTATCCCGACCATGCCGACAACCGCAAGGACCTGTTCATGTTCGTCGACAACCTGATGTATCGCGCCAAGTCGATGGGCAAGGACCGTATCGCCCTGCCCCACGACCAGGATCTGGCCGACATCTTCCGCGACATGAACGAAAAGAGCCTGCTGGTGAACAAGGCGATCGAGGAGCGCAGCATCCTGCCCGCGTTCCAGCCAATCAGCCCGCTAGCCGGCGGCCAGCGGGCGGTCGAGGTGCTCAGCCGTATCCAGTTGCCTGGCGATCAGTTGATGAGCGCCGCCGAATTCATCGAGATCGCCGAGTCGATGGGACGTATCCATATGATCGACTACATCGTCACCGAGAAGGCGTTCGAAACGGTACGCCGTACCGGCTACGATGGCCTGATCTTTATCAACCTGTCGCCGCGTTCGGTACTGGTGGCGGACTTCCTGCTCAAGATCCGCTCGCTGGTGAAGCAGTACGACATCGAGCCGAACCGTGTGGTGTTCGAGATCACCGAGCGCGACACGGTGAAGAACATGTCCCTGCTGGAGAAGTTCGTGCAGAGCCTGAAAGACCAGGGCTACCAGCTGGCGATCGACGATTTCGGTTCCGGCTTCTCCTCCTTCCACTACCTGAAGTACCTGCCGATCGACTTCGTCAAGATCGAGGGGGAGTTCATCGCCAACATGGCCAACGACCAGCGCGATATGGCATTTGTAACCAGCATCACCCAACTGGCCAAGGAGCTGAATGTGCAGACCGTGGCGGAGTTCGTGGAAACCGAAGAGGTACTGGCGCTGGTCAAAGAAGCGGGAATCGATTACGCCCAGGGCTACCTGATCGGCCGCCCCGGACTGGAACTGGAGGGGTTGTAACCCCTCCAGTCTGAGCTCAACCGATCAAGTGACGGCCGGCATCGACAAAGATACGGTTGCCGGTCTGGCCCCTCCCCATATCGCTGACCAGAAAGGCCGCCAGTGCACCCACCTCCTCCGGAGTGCTCAAACGACGTAGCGGCGATCTGCTGGTCGCATCCTCCATCAGCTCGTCGAAATGGTCGATACCGGAGGCCGCCCGCGTCGGCATCGGGCCGGGCGAGATCGAGTGCACCCGCACCTGCTGTTCACCCAGTTCCGCTGCCAGATAACGGGCACAACTGTCCAGCGCCGCCTTGATCGGTCCCATCAGGTTATAGTGCTCGACCACCTTCTCGGCGCCCTCGTAGCTCATGGTCAGCAGCGTACCGCCATCCGGCATCAGCCGCTGTGACTGGCGTGCCATGCGCACGAAAGAGTGGCAGGAGATATCCATCGCCTTGCAGAAGCCTTCGGCACTGCTGTCGACCAGACGTCCATGCAGCTCCTCCAGCGGCGACCAGGCGATGGAGTGAACGGCGAAGTCGATCGTCCCCCACCTTTTCTCCATCTCGTGAAACACCGCCTCCAGCTCCCCGTCAACGGACACATCACAGGGCAGCAGGAGTTCAGCGCCGAGTTCGTCCGCCAGCGGTTGTACGTAGGGCTTTGATTTCTCATTGAGATAGGTGATACAGAGCTGGGCCCCCAGCTCCGCCATGACCTCGGCACAGCCATAAGCGATACTGTGGCGGTTGGCTATGCCCAGTATTACCCCACGCTTGCCCTCCAGACTCATACTCAGGCTCATTCAGCTTCACTCCTTTCATACCAGTTCAATTACGCAGGGCAAATAGTGCATCCGACGCCATGCTGCATTGCAACATAGTTCATATCCATTGGGAATAAGCCCGACGCAGACTCTTTCCTAAGCTTTCAAAGACGAAGCCTGCCAGCCAGCGATGACAAACAGGTGTTGATTCGGAAGAAGGGGAATAAAAAACGCGCCATCGGGCGCGTCTTTCAGAACGATACGGGAGCGGGGAGGCTCAGCCCACCTTCTCCCCTTTTGCCTGCAGATCGGCGTGATAGGAGGAGCGTACCAGCGGACCACTGGCGACATGGGTAAAGCCCAGTTCGTGGGCGACCCGTTCAAACTCCTTGAACTCGTCAGGCGTCACGAAACGATCCACCGGCAGGTGGTTGCGGCTCGGCTGCAGGTACTGGCCGATGGTGACCATGTCGACGCTGTGCGCGCGCAGGTCCTTCAGCACCTCGACGATCTCCTCGTTGCTCTCACCGACACCGACCATCAGGCCGGACTTGGTGCGCACGTTGGGCTGCAGCGCCTTGTAGCGCTTAAGCAGCTCCAGCGACCAGGCGTAATCAGCGCCCGGACGCACCTGTTTGTACAGCCGGGGCACCGTCTCCAGGTTGTGGTTGAACACATCGGGAGGGGTCTGGTTCAGGATCTCCAGTGCGATATCCATGCGACCGCGGAAGTCCGGCACCAGGGTTTCGATCTGAATGCTGGAGCAACGCTCGCGGGTTTCGCGGATGCACTCGGCGAAGTGCTGGGCACCGCCGTCACGCAGATCGTCCCGGTCCACCGAGGTGATCACCACGTAGCGCAGCCCCATGTCGGCGATCGCTTCCGCCAGTTCACGCGGCTCGTCCTTGGCCAGTTCGTTGGGACGGCCGTGGGCCACGTCACAGAACGGGCAGCGGCGGGTGCAGATATCGCCCATGATCATGAAGGTGGCGGTACCGTGGCTGAAGCACTCGCCCAGGTTGGGGCAGCTGGCCTCTTCGCAGACCGACGCCAGCTTGTGTTCGCGCAGCTTGGACTTGATCCGCTTCACTTCGGCGTTGTTTCCCATGCGCACGCGCAGCCAGTCGGGTTTACGCGGCATCTCATCCTTCTCGGTCGGGATCACCTTGACCGGAATGCGTGCAACCTTGTCTGCGCCGCGCAGTTTGACACCCTGCTCGACACGCTGGGGGCTTTTTTCGCTGGAGTCTGCCATATACCTAATCGTTCCAACTGGTTGTTCGAGAGACAGAAGTATACCCGATCTGATCGATCAAGTAATTCAACAGCCGTTCAGGGACGCTGCCAATATCGGCATCGGGCCTGAGCAGACTCAGTTGCGTCATCTGCAATCCGGCGTAGCCGCAGGGGTTTATACGCAGAAAGGGACTCAGGTCCATGTCCAGATTCAGCGCCAGGCCATGAAAGGTGCAGCCGCGGCGCACACGCAAGCCCAGTGAACTGATCTTGGCGCCATCGACATAGACGCCGGGTGCATCGGGTTTCGGGTAGGCCTGGATATCGAAATCGGCCAGCACCCTGACCACTGCATTCTCCATCAGGCTGACGGTATCGCGCACGCCAAGCTTGCGCCGACGCAGGTCGATCATCAGGTAGGCCAGCAGCTGGCCGGGGCCATGATAGGTGACCTGACCGCCTCGGTCGGCCTGAATCACCGGGATCTCGCCGGGATCGAGCAGATGTTCGAGCTTGCCCGCCTGGCCCTGGGTGAATACTGGCTCATGCTCGAGCAGCCAGATCTCATCCACGGTCTGAGGGTCACGCTCGGCGGTCAGCGCCTGCATCCGCCGCCAGGTCGGCTCGTAGGGCTGGACGCCGAGTGTACGGACGATGAGTTGATCGGCTATCGACATCAAAGTACCGTCTGCACACGTCCGGAGGCCTTAAGGTCCTCGTGCAGGCGTTTCAACTGCTCCTCACCGGTCGCCGTAATCTTCAGTCGTACCGACAGGTATTTACCGGTGCGGCTCTCGTTCACCGTGACCTGGGTGATATCCAGGTCCGGAGCGTGGATCTGCACGGTTTCGATGACGAAACCGCGAAAGTCGTTTTCATTGTGGCCAACCACCTTGATCGGATAGTTCTCACAGGGGAACTCGATCTTGGGTGCTTCTGGCGTATCGCTCATTGCTTCTCTCCAGTCATCTCGCCGGTCATCAACTGATGGTGAAATTGGCGGAACAGCTCATACATCCTCAACCAGAGCGGGCCTTTGACGCCCCCTCCGATATGCTGCCCATCCACCTCCAGCACCGGCAGTACGGCACGCGTCGAACTGGATATCCACACCTCGTCCGCCGCAAGCAGTTGTGCGTAACCCAGATCCGTCTCCTGGTAGGGGATACCGGCCTCACGGGCCAGCTCCAGTACCAGCTCGCGGGTAGTGCCGCCGAGGATCTCGGAACTGAGTTTCGGGGTAAAAATCACCCCGTTCTTTACTATAAACAGGTTGGAGGATCCGCCCTCCGTCAGCACGCCATCCCTGATCATCAGCGCCTCGTCGGCACCGGATTCTCGCGCCTGCTGCAGCACCAGTATATTGGGCAGCAGGCCGTTGGCCTTGATATCGCAACGGTGCCAGCGCAGATCCGCGGTAACGATGACGCGGATACCGGCGATGTTGTCGGCCCCCGCCGCATAGATGTTACGGATCGGGTTGCAGCAGGCAAACACCGTCGGCTGCATCCACTCGTCGTACACCGGGGTACGTCGACCGGCATCGCCGCGGGTGATCTGCAGATAAACCGACAGATTTCCGCCGCCGTTGCGCTGCACCAGCTCTTCAAGCATCTCCTGCCACTCTTTTTCAAGCGGAATTCGCAGTGCCGACAGGCTGTGACGCAGGCGCTTTAGATGTTGATCGAGACGAAAGCCAACACCTCGGTAGAAGGGTATGACTTCATACACGCTGTCGCCGAACAGAAAGCCTCGGTCAAACACCGAGACTTTCGCTTCGCTCGCAGGGATGAACTCGCCGTTCAGATAGACGATATCACCAGCCATTATGCGCCGACTCCATTCCCAGAATTGTCTGAGAAATATTGTAGTGCGGCAGCCGCTCCGTTGAACAGTCAGTTGAACAGGCTGGTGAAGAACAGCAGGATCTCGTCCCAGATTTTCTTGAAGAAGCCACCCTCTGGAACATCATCCAGTGCGACCAGCGGAACCGATTTCACCTCTTTGCCATCAAGGGAGACCACCACACGGCCCACCTGCTGACCTCGGGCGACCGGCGCCTTGATCACGCCCTGGAGATCGAGGTTAGCTTCCAGCTGCTCAACCTGACCACGGGGGATAGTCACCGCCAAGTCCTGATCCAGCCCCAGACGCAGCTGGTCGCTTGCTCCACCCCAGATACGCGACTGATTCAGCACCTGATTGGCCTTGTACAGCTGGTGCGTACGGTAGAAACGGAAGGCATAGGCCAGCAGCTTCTGGGTTTCCTGTGCCCGCGCCTCTTCGCTGGTGGTACCCAGCACCACCGAGATCAGGCGCATGCCGTCGCGCTTGGCCGAGGCGACCAGGCAGTAGCCGGCCTCATCGGTGTGGCCGGTCTTGATGCCGTCGACGCTATCGTCACGCCAGAGCAGGCGGTTGCGGTTGGGCTGGCGAATCTTGTTGTAAGTGAAATACTTCTGCGAATAGATCGCATAGTGCTCGGGGAAGCGCTGAATCAGCGCCTGTCCGATCAGCGCCAGATCGTGCGGCGATGAGTAGTGGTTCTCATGCGGCAGACCGGTGGCGTTCTCGAAATGGGTATTCTTCAGCCCGAGTTTGGAGGCATGCTGGTTCATCAGGTCGGCAAAGGCGCGCTCACCACCGGCGATATACTCGGCCAGTGCCACCGAGGCATCGTTACCGGACTGGATCACCACCCCCTGCAGCAGATCGCCCAGCTTTACCTGGGTGCCCTCACGCACGAACATGCGCGAGCCTTGGGTACGCCAGGCCTTTTCACTGATCGGCACCATATCCTCCTCGGCAATATTGCCTTGGGAGATCTCGTACTCGACGATGTAACTGGTCATCATCTTGGTCAGGCTCGCCGGCGCAAAGCGCTGCTCGGCATCCTTGGCCAGAAGTATCTCGCCGCTATCGGCATCCATCACCAGGTAGGCCGTCGCCGCGATCTGCGGCGGTGCCGGGATCATCTCGGCGGCCTGAGCCTTCAGCGTCAGCAGCGAGAATGCCAAGAGTGACAAAAGAACGAATTGTACGCGGTAGAGTCTCTGCAACATGGTGGTCATCATCGGGTAGTTGAAAGCGTCGACAGGTGGACAGGCAGAAATCTCAAACGTTCCCTGTCCGCATTAGATCAGGGATAGTCTACCAAGATTGGCGCCGGATGGCCCGCGGCCTGCACCTTGGCAATCAGGTCAGCTGCGCTGCCCTGCAGCGGCCCGATCAGCACGCGATAAAGCTGACTCCCGCCCCGCTCCACCGCCCGCACCAGCACAGGCGCACCGTCGGTCGCCGTTTCCAGCTCAGTCTGTACGCGCTGCGCGGCACCGTTGCTGGAGTACGCGCCGACCTGAAGAAAGCGTCCGGTCGCATCGGCGATGGTCGCGGGCTCGGGCGTATTGCTAGCCTTGCTCGCTTGCGCCGATGCCAGGACGGTGCCGCTGCCCCAACCGCTTGGATCGATCGCTTCCACCTCCACTCGGGCGGTGCCCTTACCGAGCATATCCAGCCGCGCCGCCGCGGCATAGGAGAGATCGATCAGCCGATCATCGTGGAACGGGCCGCGGTCATTGACCCGGACAATCACCTGACGGCCGTTATCCAGATTGGTGACGCGGGCGAAGGTGGGCAGCGGCAGGCTCTTGTGTGCCGCTGACATCTTGTACATGTCGTAGGTTTCGCCGTTGGAGGTCAGGTGACCATGAAACTTTTCGCCATACCAGGATGCCGTACCACGCGCTCGGTAGCCACTGGCGGAATCCAGTACGTAATAGCTCTGGCCCAGCACCCGGTAGGGACTTTTGTTGCCGCCGCGACTCTTGGGCTCGACCCGTGGCACCGCATCCGGCACCGCGGACACGTCCACCGGTTGCGCCGGGTAGCGATCATGCTTCATCGAGTAGCGCCCGGCGTTCTCCTCCTGCTTGCCGGTCGACGAACAGCCGGCGAGCACGGTTATCCCGGCCAACAACAGAATCGATAACGGTCGCCTCATTCGCCCCTTTTCCCCTTCAGCCGTTTCCGCGCGCGTCGCGGATAGCCTGGCTCAGCTCGTATACTGCCATGGCGTAGAGCCGGCTGTGGTTATAACGGGTGATAACGTAGAAGTTGTGCAGCCCGAACCAGTAGTGGTCACCATCTTCCATCTCCAGTCGCATCAGTGTCGCGGGCTGGTTCAGGTCCAGTCCTCGCTGGGTATGGATATCGCGCTCGGCCCACTCTGTCAGTGTCACCTCAGGCTTCAGACCGGCATTGATCCACGCCTCATCCGCCGGCTGCCCCATCACCACGTTGGAGCGCACCGGCTCGCCCGCTTTCCAGCCATGCTCGCTGAAATAGTGGGCGACACTGCCGATGGCGTCCACCGGGTTGCTCCAGATATTGCGCTTGCCGTCAGCGTCGAAGTCCACCGCGAAGTTGCGGAAGCTTGACGGAATGAACTGGCCGAAGCCCATGGCGCCGGCGTATGAGCCCTTCAATGTACCCGGCGCTATCCCCTCCTCCCGGGTCATCAGCAGATACTGCTCCAACTGACCGAGGAAGAACTCGCTGCGTTTGGGGTAATCAAAGCCCAGGGTCGCCAGCGCATCGAGTACGCGGTAGCTGCCCATAATCCGGCCATAACGGGTTTCAACACCGATGATGGCGACGATGATCTCGGCGGGCACGCCGTATTCGGCTTCGGCGCGGGCCAGGGTATCGGCATGCTCCTGCCAGAACGCCAGTCCCTGCTCGATGCGCTTGGGTTCGACGAAGATCTGCCGATACTCGCCCCAGTTCAGGCGTTTTTCCGCCGGCCGCGACATCGCCTTCAGTATCGACTCCTGCTGAGTCGCATCGTCCAGCACCGCGCGCAGATAGTCATGCTCAAACCCCTGGCCCTCCAGCTTCTCATACAGCGCCAGTGCCTCGGGACGATCGGCATAGCTCGTGCCCGCCACCGCACTGCCCTGCCAAGCAGCCGCCATTGCACCGATCAGTGCAGCGCCGACGGCGATCCTTGCACCTGTTGGGTTTCGCATCTTGCAACTCCTGAGTTGTATCCCCGATGGGGAGAATTATGCCTGTCGCCCGAGGAACCTGTCACCGGGTCAGCATCTGACGATGGGTATGGATCGACATCAGAATGCCAAAGCCGCACATCAGCGTCACGATCGAGGTACCGCCGTAGCTGACCATCGGTAGCGGCACACCGACCACCGGCAACAGGCCACTGACCATGCCGATATTCACAAACACGTAAACGAAGAAAGTTAGCGTAATACTGCCGGCCAGCAGCCGGGAGAAGCTATCCTGCGCCTGTGCTGCGATGACCATGCCGCGACCGATGATCAACAGGTAGAGCGATAGGAGTACGATCACCCCGGTCATGCCAAGTTCCTCACCGATGACCGCAATGATGAAATCGGTGTGCGATTCGGGCAGGAAGTCGAGCTGCGACTGGGTGCCGTGCAACCAGCCCTTACCGGACAGGCCACCAGAGCCGATCGCCGTTTTCGACTGGATGATGTTCCAACCCGAGCCCAGCGGGTCACTCTCCGGATCGAGAAAAGTGAGTACTCGCTGACGCTGATAGTCCTTCATCACCATCCACAACCCCGGCAACGCCGCCGCACATACGGCCCCGGCAAGGAAGATCCAGCGCCAATAGACACCGGAGAGCAGGATCGCAAACACACCCGAAGCCGCGATCAACAGCGACGTACCCAGGTCCGGCTGTTTCATGATCAGCACCGTGGGCACAGCAATGATCACCAACGCCAGTCCAAGTCGGGTAAAGGTTGGCGGCAACGCCTTGCGCGCCAGAAAGCCCGCTACGGTGATCGGCAGCACCAGCTTCATGATCTCCGACGGCTGAAAACGAAAACCGCCCAGTTCAAGCCAGCGTTGCGCCCCCTTGGCGCCAACCCCGAACAGCAGAACGCCCACCAGCAGACCGGTACCGGCCACGTAGGCCCAGGGCCCTAGACGGTCGAAGGTGCGCGGGCGAAACTGCGCGAGCACGATCATGACGAAGAAGCCGGCACCCATGCGCACGGCCTGGCGCTCCACATACCCCACATCCTGTCCCGATGCGCTGTACAGCACGAACAGGCCGAACCCACACAACGCCATCAACATCAACAGCAGCCAGGCATCGAGATGGGTATAGCTCCAAAGGCCGGTGGGGCGACTCAGGTGGGCCGAACTGTCAGATAAGGTGCGCTGGAAATCGCGATAGCTCATTCCTTTTTCTCCAGGCCATTGTCGTAGTCACCGAGCAACCAGGCATCCAGCACTTCGCGGGCGACAGGTGCCGCCGTACTCGAGCCGCCCTCACCATTCTCGACCACGACGGCCACCGCGATCTGCGGATCCTCCACCGGAGCGAAGGTAACGAAGAGAGCATGGTCACGGTGACGCTCCTCTAGCGCTTCGGAGTCATAGCGTGCGTCCTGTGCAATCCCCACCACCTGCGCGGTGCCGGTCTTGCCCGCCATGGTGTAAGGCACGCCTTCGGCCGCCCGCCGCGCGGTGCCATAGCTGCTCTGCACCACGTGGACCATGCCCTGAATTATCGGTTCCCAGTAGTTGGGGTGGTTGAGCTGAACATCTCCCGGCAGCGGCTCGACACCCTCCAGCTCGGGCATCGACAGCTCGCCGTCCTCGCCCATGACGCCCTTAATCATGCGCGGACGCACCCACTTGCCCCGATTGGCCAGTACCGCCGTGGCGGTCGCCAGTTGCAGCGGCGTGGCCAACATGTAGCCTTGGCCGATCGACAGGTTGAGTGAGTCGCCGGGATACCAGGGCTGCTTGTAGCGCGCCTGCTTCCAGGCCTTGCTCGGCAGGTTGGCCCGGTCCGCCTCGGGCAGGTCCAGACTGGTAACCTGGCCGAAACCGAATCGCCCCAGGTAGTCCGACATGTTGTCGATACCGGTTTTATAGCCTGCATCGTAAAACCAGACGTCACAAGACTCCGCCAGCGCATGATCCAGATCCACCATGCCGTGCCCCCAGCGTTTCCAGTCGCGGTATTTACGTCCACCCTTGCTCAGCTGATAGAAGCCGGGGTCCCACACCTTATGCGACAGCGGTACCGAGCCGCTGTCGATGGCGGCCAATGCGGTAAACGGCTTCAGCGTCGAGCCCGGTGGGTAGCGGCCACGGATGGCACGGTTGTAGAGCGGCAGATCCAGCGAATCCCTCAGCTCCGCATAATCCTTGCTGGAGATACCGGTAACGAACATATTGGGGTCGTAGCCCGGGGTACTGACCAGGGCCAGTATGGCACCGGTTTTCGGCTCGATGGCGACGATCGCGGCGCGCCGACCCGTTATCAACGACTCAGAAAACTGCTGCAGCTGGATATCCAGATTGAGCTGAATATCGACACCCGGCACAGGATCCTGGCTTTCCAGCACTCTGAGTACTCGGCCACGGGCGTTGGTTTCCACCTTCTGGAAGCCGACCTGACCATGCAGCATCGGCTCGTAGAATTTCTCCACCCCGAGTTTGCCGACATAGTGGGTCGCGGCATAGTTTTCCGGATCCAACGTCTGCAGCTCGCGCTCATTGATGCGACCGACATAGCCGAGCGCATGGACCAGCGATGGCCCCTGCGGGTAGAAACGTACCAGATCGGCCTCGACCTGAACCCCGGGCAGACGGTGGTAATTGACGGAGATCTTGGCGATCTCCACCTCGGTCAGGCTGAACTTCAACGGCACCGAGGAGAAGGGTCGGCGGCGCTGGTTCAGACGACGATGAAAACGTTCTATGTCACTGGCGTCGAGATCGATCAGTTCGCCGATACGCGCGATAGTGGCATCAATATCGCGCACCTCCTCCTTCAGCAGCGTGAGGCTGAAGTTGGGCCGGTTATCGGCCAGCAGCACGCCATTGCGGTCGTAGATCAAGCCACGACGGGGGGCCACCGGTTGCAACTGGACACGGTTGTTCTCGGAGATCGCCGCATAGCGGTCGTGCTCGATCACCTGCAGGAAATAGATTCGCCCCACCAGCACGGCCATCATCAGCACGACCACCAGCATCGCAACGATGGCGCGACTGGTGAAGGTGATGCTCTCCTGGGAGTAATCTTTAAGGCGCTCGGGGCGTGTCATCGGATCGCGTTACTTGTGATAGGGGTGGCCCTGCAACAGGGTCCAGGCCCGGTAGAGCTGTTCGGCCAACAGGATACGCACCAGGGGATGGGGCAGGGTCAACGCCGACAGCGACCATTTCTGATCGGCCGCAGCTACGCAACGGGGGTCGAGACCATCGGGTCCCCCGACCAGCAGCGACAGGTTTTGCCCGGACATGCGCCAGACTTCCGCCTGCTCCGCCAACTGTTCGGTGGACCAAGGGCGGCCATCGACGGTCAGCGCGATGACGCGATCCCCTTTCGGGATCGCCGCCAGCATGGCATCGCCCTCGCTGCGGATCGCCCGCGCCGTATCGGCGCCCTTGCCGCGATGGCCCAGCGCCAGCTCGACCAGTTCGAGACGAAAATCGGCGGGCAAACGACGAGCGTACTCGTCATAGCCCTCGCTGACCCAACCCGGCATCTTGCCGCCAACGGCGATCAGGCGAATCCGCATCGTTTATTCGGCCGCCACTTCGCTGTCGCTTTCGAAAGACCAGAGGCGTTCGATATCGTAGAAGCTACGCGCATCCGGCATCATGACGTGTACGATTACATCGCCCAGGTCAACCAGCACCCAGTCACCGACATTTTCACCCTCGACGCCCACAGGGCGCATGCCGGCTTCCTTGGCCTTGTCGATCACCTCCTGTGCCACCGACATCACATGTCGTTTCGAGGTGCCGCTGGCCACCAGCATATAATCGGTGACGCTCGACTTGCCGGTGACATCCAGTTTCACCACGTCACGCGCTTTCATATCGTCGAGCGCCTTTTCTACCAGGTTGATCAACTGATCGGTCTGCATCGGGTTTTCAGTACCTTTGTTTGTCGTCATAAAGACTATTAGAAGCCATACAGCTTGTTCGTTTGTATATAGTCCCACACCGCATCCGGCATCAGATAGCGGGGTGAATCACCCTGGGCGATCAGCCTGCGGATCTGTGTCGCCGATATGCCCAGCGGGGTCAATTCATGCAGCAGTACCCGCCCGGCGGGCAGCTGCTTCAAAGTCTCCACCGATGGCGCCGCATGGCGATCGGAGAATCGGCGCATCTGCGAGTCGTCCGGAAAGCCGTAGCCCGGACGGGTCACGACGATGATGTGGCAGATATCGAGAAAGCTCTCCCAGCGGTGCCAACTGGGCAGCCCCAGGTAGGCGTCCATCCCCATCACCATACAGAGTGGTCTGCGCGGTCCAAGTTCCGCACGCAACGACTCCAATGTCAGCAACGAATAGGAGGGCTGGTCGGAGAGAATTTCGCGGGCATCGGCACAGAGGCAGGGCTCATCGGCCACCGCCAGCTGCACCATGGCCAAACGCTGTTCCGAACTGCAGCCCGGCTCGTCGCGATGCACCGGCATCTTCGACGGGATCAGACAGACCTCGGGGATATCCAGCCACTGCTGAATCTCCAACGCGGTACGCAGATGGCCGTTATGCACGGGGTCGAAGGTCCCGCCCATGAACACAAAGGGTGTGTTGTCAGGCATCACTCACTGCCGCACCTGGCCATCGCCGAGCACCACATACTTCTGCGAGGTCAGCCCCTCGAGCCCTACCGGCCCGCGAGCATGGATCTTGTCGGTGGAGATGCCGATCTCGGCACCCAGACCGTATTCAAAACCGTCGGCAAAACGGGTCGACGCGTTGACCATCACCGAGCTGGAATCCACTTCGCGCAGGAAGGCGCGGGCGCGGGTGTAGTTCTCGGTGACGATGGCGTCGGTATGGTGCGAGCCCCAGCGGTTGATATGTTCGATCGCCTCGGCCATATCCGTCACCAGCTTGATCGCCAGGATCGGCGCCAGGTATTCGGTGGCCCAATCCTCCTCGCTGGCTTCCAGCGCCTGAGGCAGCACCTCGCGGGTCGCCGCACAACCGCGCAACTCGACCCCGAGCTGGCCATAGTGATCGGCCAGCTCCGGCAGCACCTCTTGGGCGATGGCAGAGTGCACCAGCAGCGTTTCCATGGTGTTACAGGTGCCGTAGCGGTGGGTCTTGGCATTGATGGCGATATTCAGCGCCTTGGTCTTGTCCGCCTGATCGTCGATATAGACGTGACAGATACCGTCCAGATGCTTGATTACCGGTACCCGTGCGTCGCGTGAGATCCGCTCGATCAGACCCTTGCCGCCACGCGGTACGATCACATCCACATACTCGGGCATGGTGATCAGCGCGCCGACCGCCTCGCGGTCGGTGGTCTCCACCACCTGCACCGCGGTTTCCGGCAGCCCCGCCTCGGCCAGACCCTGAGCGATACAGGCGGCGATGGCGTGATTGGAGTGGATCGCCTCGGAACCGCCACGCAGAATGGTCGCGTTACCGGATTTCAGGCACAGACTGGCCGCTTCCACCGTCACGTTGGGACGGGATTCGTAGATGATACCGATAACACCCAGCGGCACCCGCATCTTGCCGATCTGGATGCCGGACGGCCGGTAGTTCATGTCGGTGATGCCGCCGATCGGGTCTGGCAGCGCCGCTACCTGGCGCAGCCCCTCGATCATGGTATCGATACGCGCCGGGGTCAGTTCCAGCCGATCCAGCATGGCGGCATCCAGGCCGTTGGCACGGCCGGCGTCCAGATCCTTGCGATTGGCCTCGGCAAGCGCATCGCGGCTGGCGTCGAGCACGCGCGCCATTGCGTCGAGCGCCGCGTTCTTGCGCCCCGTGTCGGCACGCGCCATCAGGCGGGAAGCAGCGCGCGCGCGCTGCCCCAATTCAGACATATACTCAGCTACATTCATCCCAAAGCATTCCGGGTTGGTGCGATTAGACCGGACATTATAGCGCTACCACGCGCGCCGGTCATTGCCGTACTGCATCAGGCTGTGACAGCCTTCGGCTACCTGCTATTATCGCCCGATTATCAAACATTTTCCGGCCGCGGAACGACCGAGCCCGAGTATAGATGGATCGCCCCAACGCAAGCGCCCAACAATCCGTTACCCTGCGCCAGCTGCTGCCCGTTGCCGCGGTACTCCTGCTCTGTCTCGCACTGAGCGCAGGGGTGCTGATCTATGGCGCCAAAGCCAGCGCCGAGCAGGATGCACGCCGTTACGGCCAATCGCTGGCGCGCAGCACCGCCATCGTGATCCAGCCGCTGCTGTTGGCGGACGATCGCATCAGCCTCAATTACCTGTTCAATGAACTCAATGCCCAGACCCAGGTAAACGGCCTGCATCTGACCGATGCCCGCAAACTGCCGGTTGCCGTCGCCGGTGAGCAGCGTGGTCTGGAGCAGAAGCTGGAGCTGATCCGTGGCGATGAGACCCTGGGCGAATTGACGCTCTGGGTGGACAGCGGGCACGGCTGGACATTACTCAAGGATCTGCTGCTTGAAGCAGGCGTGCTGGCGCTGCTCTCCATCGCGGCCGGCATGCTGACACTGTGGATCCGCCTGCGCCCCAAAGCCGAGAAGGCGCCGGATACGCCTACGGCGGATTTCGGTCAGTTAGTATCCAGCCTGACACCCAGCGCCGCTGTCCAGGCCCCGGCTCCGGCTCCGACTCCGGCAGAAGAAAGCGAGTGGGACGAGGATCCCGATGCGCTGCCGCTGCTGGATGAGGAGAACGACGAGGCGCGCGAGATTCAGGCCCGCGACATTCAGGTCCGTGAAGAGGAGTTTGAACTGCCGGTGCTCGACGAGGAGTTCGATAACCTTCCCTCCTCTGAGTTGGAAAGCGAGATCGAGGAGGGAACGCCCCCCTTCGCGGAGGAGGAGCAGGAGGAGCAGGAGGAGTACGATGAGTTCGCTGAGCCTGAACCGGAATCTGAGGACGAGGTTGGCCTGGCCCCGGAGGTCGATACCTGGCTCAAATCGCCCATGTCGCTGGACATTGATGAACAGGCTCCCGATAGCGGGTTAACCGCATCCCGCGACGATGAGCCGACGGAGCGAGAACCCAGCTGGCACAGCGAAGCGCCCGCTGAGCAGGATGACCAGGAGATCGAAATCCAGACCACCGAGACAGCCGCTGATCGCGATGACAATCGCGAGCTGGTCGAACTGCTGAGGCCGTCGCGCAACCAGGAGCGGATGCCACCCTTTACCCCCTCGGCCAGTCGGGACCCGGACAGCGACGAGGCGATCGCGCCAGAGATAGAGGATAGCGACCAGGTCGAGTTCGACGACAGTGACTCGACCACGGAGACAGAGCCTGCGCGACCACGTTTATCGATCGTGCCGCCACTGGGTGCGCGCGAGGAGCAGTTGGGCCTGTATACCCTGGAACATGAGCTGGAACTGATGCTCGGCGCCGACGAGGCGGGCTACCTGTTCCTGATCGATGCCAGCAGCGCCCACTCCGAAAACCTGGAGGAGGATGAGCGTCTACAACTGATGAAGCCCTACCGCACGCTGGCCAACTCGGTCGCCCATATCTATGGCGGCCGTGTCGAGCCAACCTCTGAGGGCGATCTGCGGCTGTTCTTCGACAGCCCAAAGGAGAACGACGGCCACGGCATCAACGCGCTTTGCGCCTCGATGCTGTTCACCTACCTCTACCGGCACTACAACCAGCAGCGCATCCGTCAGTTCAAACCGGTGATCAACCTACACCTGGCACTGGTACGCGGCCACTACGAAAAGCTCGAGCGCATGCTCGAAGAGGCCCGCTTCCTGACCCGCACCACCGAGAGCAACGAGCTGATCACCCACACCGCGCTGACCGAAGCACCCGATCTGAAAGGAACATTGCTGGAGGGGGCGGATATCCGCCGCGAGGATGAGGACAAGGTGTTGCTGATCCGCATCGCCAAGTCCTACCAGGAGCTGCTGGAGAAGCAGGCACGCCACCTGCTGGCCAAACTGCAGAGCCGGGAGGAGCAGGCGGGCGGCTGAGCCGCCCAGCTGATCTACTCCGGCCGCGTTACTCTTCCACCGCCTTGTCGTCCGCCTTGTCGCTCTTGTCAGCGGCGATCACATCCATGCCGTCGACACGCTGGAAACCACGCGGCAGTTTGTTGCCACGACGACCTCGCTCACCGCGATAGTGTTCGATATCGCTACCCTTGAGCTTCAGATGCTGACGCCCGGCGTGCACCACCAGCGTATCGCCCGGGGCGAAGGTCTGGATCGCGACCATCACCTCCTCGCGGGAGGCGGCGGCGGCTGACGGGATATTGATGATCTTGTTGCCCTTGCCGCGGCCGAGCTGGGGCAGCTCCGACACCGGGAACACCAGCAGTCGACCACTGGAGCTGATCGCCGCCAGCAGCTCGGTTGCAGGATCGGCAACCCGCACCGGCAGCAGCACCCGCGCCGCCTTGGGCAGGGTCAGTATCGCTTTGCCGTTCTTGGTCTTGGAGCTCAGATCCTCGATCTTGGTGATGAAACCGTAGCCGGCATCCGAGGCCATCAACACCTGATCGGCCTCACGACCGGAGGTCATCCCCTCGATCACCGCACCCTTGGGCAGGGTCAGCTTGCCGGTCACCGGTTCGCCCTGGCCGCGCGCTGAAGGCAGGGTGTGGGTATCCAGGGTGTAGCTGCGGCCGGTACTGTCGATCAGGATCGTGGGCTGGTTCATCCGCCCCTTGCAGGCCAGCTTGAAACCGTCGCCGGCCTTGTAGCTGAGCCCCTCGGCATCGATATCGTGGCCCTTGGCGGCACGAATCCAGTCCTGCTTGGAGATCACCACGGTGACCGGATCGGCACTGAGCAGATCCTTTTCACTGAACGCCTGTGCCTCTTCTCGCTGCACCAGCGGCGAGCGCCGCTCGTCACCGAACTCCTCGGCAGCGGCTTCGATCTCCTCACGGATCAGCTTGCGCATCAATGTGTCCGAGCCCAGGATCGCCTCCAGCTTCTTGCGCTCTTCGCTCAGTTCATCCTGTTCGCCGCGGATCTTCATCTCCTCCAGGCGCGCCAAATGGCGCAGCTTGAGGTCGAGGATCGCATCGGCCTGGATATCGCTGAGGCCGAAACGGCTCATCAGTTCCTGCTTCGGCTCCTCCTCGTGACGGATGATCGCGATCACCTCGTCGATATTGAGGTAGGCGACCATCAGGCCTTCGAGGATATGCAGGCGATCGATCACCTTCTGCAACCGGTGCTGCAGGCGGCGGCGCACCACCTCGGTACGCCAGCTCAGCCATTCGGTGAGGATCTGTCGCAGATCCTTCACCTGTGGCCGACCATCGATACCGATCATGTTCAGGTTGACGCGGTAGCTGCGCTCCAGGTCAGTACTGGCGAACAGATGCGCCATCAGCTGCTCGATATCGATGCGGTTGGAGCGCGGCACGATCACCAGACGGGTCGGATTCTCGTGATCGGACTCGTCGCGCAGGTCCGACACCATCGGCAGCTTTTTCTGCTGCATCTGCGCCGCAATCTGCTCCAACACCCGGGCGCCGGAAACCTGGTGCGGCAGCGCGGTGATGACAATATCGCCATCCTCGCGACTGTACACGGCACGCGCTTTTACCGAGCCGCGGCCGGTCAGATAAAGTTTCTGCAGCTCCTCACGCGAGGTGATGATCTCCGCCTCGGTGGGGAAATCGGGTCCCGGTACGAACTCAGCCAGTTGCGCCACATCGGCGCTGGGGTTTTCCAGCAGGTGGATACAGGCCGAAGCCACTTCGCGCAGGTTGTGCGGCGGAATATCGGTGGCCATACCGACCGCGATACCGGTACCGCCATTGAGCAGCACATTGGGCAGCCGCGCCGGCAGCACCTCGGGCTCGTCCAGGGTGCCGTCGAAGTTCGGCACCCAGCTCACCGTGCCCTGGCCCAACTCGCTGAGCAGCACCTCGGCGTAGCGCGACAGGCGCGACTCGGTGTAACGCATGGCGGCAAAGGATTTGGGGTCATCGGGCGAGCCCCAGTTGCCCTGGCCGTCGACCAGCGGATAGCGGTAGCTGAACGGCTGCGCCATCAGTACCATCGCCTCGTAACAGGCGGAGTCACCGTGGGGATGGAACTTACCCAGAACATCACCGACGGTGCGTGCCGACTTCTTGTACTTGGCCGTGGCCTTCAGGCCCAGCTCCGACATCGCATAAACGATACGTCGCTGTACCGGTTTCATGCCATCGCCGATGTGCGGCAGGGCACGGTCCAGAATCACGTACATCGAATAATCGAGGTAAGCTTTCTCGGTAAAATTCCGCAACGAAAGCTTCTCAATCCCGTTTTCCACAGTGGTATCTACACTCATTCAGGCTTCCTATGGGGCATCCTGTTTTTTCTGCATGCCGCGAGTATGCCATCTAGCCCTCAGGGCGTCATCCACAGCGGCCACAAGCTGCTGATTCACTACCGCTTTTCCTTGGTTTCAGGCTAATCTGGAGGTACCGGGTTACAGGTTGCAAGGAGAACCGCAATGCCGATCAGCAATAACCGTCTGCTGCTGGAGCTGGAGAAACACCGCCGCGAGATCAACCGCGAAATCATCAACCCGCAGTTCCCCGAACTCGCCCTGGGCGACCTCAAGCCACTGCTGACCATGGTCGCCCATGCCCGCGCCGCCTACGTGCGCGAACTGCTCGATATCGCCAATGTCAGCCCCAACTCGGTGCCGAGTCAGGATCAGATCAATCATCTGCGCCGCTGTCGTGAGACGTTCGAGGAACTGGTTACCGCCGCCAATGCTCTGGAGACCGTGATCCAGCGCGACTATCTGGACGTAAAATCCTCGACCCCGGGCCATTGAGGGTGAAGCTGAGGTTACTCACCGGCCTGATTCTGCTGTTGCCGCTCTTGGTTCAGGCTGCAGCGCCGTCGGCCAACCCGCTGGTGGGCAGGCTCTGGTCGCCGGCCCAGCAGCGCTATGTCGACTGGCCGGAGTTTTACCGCGACTGGCTGCCGCACGATGGCTGGCTGTTGCTCGGTGAGCAGCATGACGATGCGGCCCACCACGAACAAGAGGCTCAGCTGATCGCGCAGCTCGGTCAACGCGGTCTGCTGGGCGCGGTTGCCCTGGAGATGGCGACACCCGCGCAACAACCGGCACTGGACCGGGCGCTGCACGACCCGGCCGCCCGCAACCCGGAGCGGCTGGACTGGTCCAGGGGCTGGCCCTGGGCGCTGTACGAAGCGCCGTTGCAGGCGGCCTTTCGCTGGAGCTCCCGGGTGCTTGGAGCCGATCTGAGCCGGGCCGAGGTGCGCGCCCTCTACACCAGCACCACGGCCCTGGCCGAGCTGGAACCGGCGCACGCCGACTTTATGCTCGACCTGCTATACGAAAGCCACTGCGGACAGATGCCCCGAGACCAGTTGCAGCCGATGCGCCGCATTCAGTTGGCCAGGGATCAGCAGATCGCGTCGGTACTGCGCGCCAATGTACAACCCGGTCGCACCAGCGTGCTGCTGACCGGCGCTATCCACGCCCGTGCCGATCTGGGCGTACCACGCTGGCTCGACACCCTGCCGCAACGGACAGTGTTGATGGTTGCCGTTACCGAGAACAGGGATCCCGCCACCTACATACCGAACAGCTACGGTGATCTGGGCAGTGCCGATCTGCTGCTGTTCACACCACCGGTCGATGCGCCGGACTACTGCGCCGAGCTGCAGCTAAAATCCAATTGAGCCCTGCGTCCACACGCAGGTGCATCCGTAACGAGCAACCTTAACTCGCAACCTCAGCAGCGGCATCGTATAGTTTGTGCAACGCACAAAGCGCGTACGGCTACCTGTAGAGAGAGCAAGGACTTGCCATGCCACACAGCATCATGATCGCCCCGGCCGGTCTCGGCAGCGGCCTCACTACCACCGTTCTCGGCCTGGTTCATGCCCTCGAACAGCAGGGCATCCGAGTCGGCTTCTTCAAGCCGATCGCGCAGACCCGCAACGGCGACAGCAACGACCGTAGCGTCGCGATCCTGCGCAGCAGCTGCGCTGTCAGTATCGCCGAGCCGATCCCGATGCGGGAAGCGGAGCACCTGGTCAGTTCAGGCCGTCAGGATCAACTGCTGGAACAGATTATCGAACGCTTCGAAGACAGTTGCGCCGATGCGCCGGAGGTGGTGGTGATCGAGGGCCTGGTTCCGACCATGACCCAGCCCTATGCCAACACCATCAATAGCGCCATCGCCCGCGCTCTCGATGCCGAAGTGGTACTGGTCGCCGCGCCCGGACTCGACGGCATCGACGCCATCGAGGACCACCTGGATATTGTCGCGCGCTTCTATGGCGGTGCCAAGGAACCGCGCGTGCTCGGCTGCATCATGAATAAGCTGGATGCACCGCTGGACCGCGAGGGCAATCCGCGCCCGGAGATCGCCGGTGAGCAGGCACGCGCCCGCAGCCTGACACTCACACAGATCGAAGCACAGGCGACGCTGTTTGATCCCCGATTCCGCTTACTCGGCGGCATCCCCTGGGACAGTGAGATGGTCGCGCCACGCGTGCGTGACCTGACCGACTACCTCGAAGCCCGCATCCTCTACGCCGGTGATATCAACCATCGCCGCGTCAGCAGTATCGTCCTGTGCGGGCAGACCCTGCCCCATATGGTCCGCAGCCTCAAACCCGGTACGTTGATCGTCACGCCCGGCGATCGAGAGGATATCATCCTGGCCGCGTGCCTGGCCGCCAACAACGGTGTGGCGCTGGCGGGTTTGGTATTGACCGGGGGTTACACTCCCTCCCCCGAACTGATGACCCTGTGCGAGGGTGCCCTGCGCTCGGGACTGCCAATAGTCAGCGTCGTCAGCGACAGCTGGCAGACCGCGCAGAACATCCCTCGCGATACGCTGGAGATTCCGGTGGACGATCTGGAGCGCATTGCACACGTCAAGGAGTTTACGGCCGCCCATATCGACGCTGACTGGATCGCCTCGCTGCGCGGCCAGAGTGGCAAGGTACACCTGTCACCGGCGGCCTTCCGCTACCAGTTGGTGGCGCGTGCGCGCGCTGCCCAGCGCAATATTGTGCTGCCCGAAGGCAGCGAGCCGCGTACCGTACGTGCGGCGGCGCTCTGCGCCGAGCGCGGCATCGCCCGCTGCACCCTGCTGGGCGATCCGAGCGAGATCGAGCGTATCGCTGACAACCTGGGTATCGCGCTTGGCGACAAGATCTCGATTCTCGATCCGGAACAGATTCGCGAGCGCTATATCGCGCGTCTGCTGGAGCTGCGCGCGCACAAGGGGATCACCGAACTGCAGGCGCGGGATGAACTGCAGGACAACGTCGTGCTCGGTACTCTGATGCTGGAACTGGGCGAGGTCGACGGTCTGGTCAGCGGTGCGGTGCATACCACCGCCAACACCATTCGCCCGGCACTGCAGCTGATCCGCACAGCACCCGGCACCAGCCTGGTGTCATCGATCTTCTTCATGCTGTTGCCGGAGCAGGTACTGGTGTACGGCGACTGCGCCATCAATCCCGACCCCAGTGCCGAGGAGCTGGCCGATATCGCGATCCAGAGCGCGGACTCGGCGTCGGCCTTCGGTATCGAACCCCGGGTGGCGATGATCAGCTACAGCACCGGCGTCTCCGGCCAGGGCGCCGACGTGGACAAGGTGCGCAAGGCCACCGCGCTGGCACAGCGGAAGCGCCCGGACCTGCTGATCGACGGACCGCTGCAGTACGATGCCGCGATCATGGAGAGCGTGGCGCGCAGCAAGGCGCCGAACAGCCCGGTGGCCGGTCGGGCCACGGTGTTTATCTTCCCCGACCTGAACACCGGCAACACCACCTACAAGGCGGTGCAGCGCAGCGCTGAGGTGATCAGTATCGGACCGATGCTGCAGGGGATGCGCAAGCCGGTCAACGACCTGTCCCGCGGTGCCCTGGTCGAGGATATCCTGTTTACCATCGCCCTGACCGCGATCCAGGCGGCACAGAACCCGGCAGATAGGCACTAACTCAGCTGCTGCTCCAGCCAGGCGTGAAAGCGCTGCACGCCGACCGAGCGTGCACGATAGGGCGGCACCAGAAAGTAGAAGCCGTAACCGCTGCGATAGGCCATGTCCAACGGGTTGACCAGCTCACCGCCAGCCAGCGCATCGGCGGCCATGAAGTCCGGTACCAGCGCAACGCCCAGCTTGCAGCGCGCCGCTTCCAGCGACATGTAGAAATGTTCGAAGCCGTGGTTGAAGCGTGGCGGCTGAGGTTCGCCACCCAGCATCTGCTGCAGGAACTGGCGCCACAGCTGGGGTCGGGTGATATGGCGAATCAGCGGATGCGCCAGCAGATCTTCGGGTTGGTTTATCGGGTGTTCGCGCAGCAGTTCTGGGCTGATCAGCGGCAACAGCACCTCCTCCTTCAACAGCTGGGAGTGCTCATGACTCAGCGATAGGGGCAGGCAGCGGATCGCGATATCCGCCTGCGCGCCCTGAAACTGGAACGCGCCATCACCAGTCACCATGGTCAGCTTCAATTCGGGGATCGCCTGGCGCAGCTGGTCCAGGCGTGGAATCAACCAGAGGTTGCTGAACGAGGGTGTCAGGTTAAGTGTCAGCGCATCGCTGGCATGGGCGCCCTGCTGCAGGCTGGCGGTGGCACTCTGGATCATCTCCAGAGCGCGGGAGATGGCGGGTAGATATTGGCGCCCGGCTTCGGTAAGGCTCAGTCCTGCCGGACTGCGGTCGAATAGCGGCTGCTCCAGATACTGTTCCAGCACCTGAATCTGCTTGCTCACCGCGCCTTGGGTGACGCAGAGCTCCTGCGCGGCACGGGAGAAGCTGAGACGACGCGCCGCGACTTCGAAGCTGCGCAGCGCATTGAGTGGTGGCATAGATCCCGGCATGCACTCCCCCTATGAGTTTTTCTCATACCCTCTGAGAATATATCGTTTGTTGAGCGGGAAGTTGCAACCTTTAATGCAGTGCATATTCAAGCCGCAACTAAAAGGTACCGCGTGAGCCAGGTATTTCACCGCCACTGTCACACCCCGCTAAGGACCGCTGTACGCGGCGACGGGGTTTATCTCTACGATCAGGACGGCAAAGCCTATCTGGATGCCAGCGGCGGCGCCGCGGTCTCCTGCCTAGGACACAGCCACGCCGGCGTACGTGCAGCGCTGCACAAGCAGATCGACCAGCTGGCCTATGCCCACAGCAGCTTCTTCACCACCGAGGTGGCCGAAACTCTGGCGACACGGCTGACCGCACGGGCACCGGGCGATCTGAACCATGTCTACTTCCTCAGCGGTGGCTCGGAGGCAGTGGAAGCCGCCCTGAAGCTGGCCCGGCAGTATTTTGTCGAGCGCGGAGAGCCCCAGCGCAGTCGCTTCATCGCCCGCCGCCAGAGCTACCACGGCAACACCCTCGGCGCACTGGCAGTGGGCGGCAACGCCTGGCGCCGTGCGCCCTTCGCACCACTACTCACCCACGCCGAACATATCGCGCCCTGCTACGCCTACCGGGACTGCAAGCCGGGCGAGTCGCTATTCGACTACGGCCAGCGTGTGGCCAACGAGCTGGAGCAGTGCCTGCTGACCGTGGGCCCGGAAACGGTGATCGCCTTCGTCGCCGAGCCGGTGGTCGGCGCCACCGCCGGCGCACTGACTGCGGTCGAGGGTTACTTCAAGCGTATCCGCGAGATCTGCGACCGCTACGGAGTACTGCTGATCCTCGACGAGGTGATGTGCGGTATGGGCCGCACCGGCACCCTGTTCGCCCATGAGCAGGAGGGGATCCATACCGATATCGTCACCATCGCCAAGGGGCTGGGCGCCGGCTATCAGCCGATCGGCGCCATGCTGGCTTCCGACCGGATCTACGACACCATTGCCAACGGCTCCGGCTTCTTCCAGCATGGCCACACCTACATGGCCCACGCCACCACAATGGCGGGATCGCTCGCGGTGCTTGATGCTCTCGAGCAGGAGCAGATTCTGGCGCGGGTCAATCCGATGGGCGAGGCGCTGATGACCCGACTGCGCGAGCGTTTCGGTGAGCACCCCCACATTGGCGATATCCGGGGCCGCGGACTGTTCCAGGCACTGGAACTGGTGCATGACCGCGACAGCAAGCGTCCCTTCGATCCACGCTCAAAGCTGGACAGCCGGATCAAGAGTGCCGGCATGTCGCGCGGCCTGATGTGCTACCCCATGGCGGGCACCATCGACGGCCACCGCGGCCATCATATCCTGCTGGCGCCGCCATTCATCATCGAGGAGTCCCAGCTCGACGAGCTCACCGACAAACTCTACGACACGGTGCAGCAGGTTACTGCCGAGGCGTTCACTGAATACCCGGATGCGGTCTAGATCATAGGCGCCCGTCGCTCCCTGTTCGGGGACAGATGCAAGACGGGTGTCATGAACTAGACTGAGACCAATAATAAGAAGCCAAGGAGAGAAAGATGAAGATATTCAAAGAAGCCCTTGTAGGCGCCAGCTTTGCGGCGATGCTGAGCCTAGCCCCAAGCACTCAGGCGCAGGACTTCATCACCATCGGTACCGGTGGCGTTACCGGCGTTTACTATCCCACCGGTGGCGCGATCTGCCGTCTGGTCAATAAAGACCGTAAAGACCACGGCATCCGCTGCTCGGTGGAAAGTACCGGCGGGTCGGTCTACAACCTCAACACCATCCGCTCGGGTGAACTGGATATGGGCGTCGCCCAGTCCGACTGGCAATATCACGCCTATCACGGCAGCAGCCAGTTCGAGGACGCCGGAGCGTTCGAGGATCTGCGCGCGGTATTTTCGATCCACCCCGAGCCGTTTACCGTGGTGGCGCGAGCCGACTCCGGCATCAAGACCTTCGACGATCTCAAGGGCAAGCGTGTCAACGTGGGCAACCCGGGCTCCGGCCAGCGCGGCACCATGGAGGTGCTGATGGCCGCCAAGGGCTGGACCATGGACGACTTCTCGCTTGCGTCTGAGCTGAAAGCGGCCGAGCAGTCCAAGGCACTGTGCGACAACAACATCGACGCCATGATCTACACCGTCGGTCATCCGAGCGGCTCGATCAAGGAGGCCACCACCTCCTGCGACAGCGTCATCGTCGAGGTATCCGGTCCGGAAGTGGATAAGCTGGTCAACGACAACCCTTACTACCGCGTAGCCGTCATCCCCGGGGGGATGTACCGGGGTACCGACAAGGATGTGTATACCTTCGGTGTCGGTGCCACTTTCGTCACCTCGTCCAAGGTTGACCCCAACCTGATCTACCATGTGGTTAAGGCGGTGTTCGAGAACTTCGATACCTTCACCAAGCTGCACCCGGCCTTCGCCAACCTGAAGAAGGAGGAGATGATCAAGGAGGGTCTGTCCGCGCCGCTGCATGAAGGTGCGATCAAGTACTACAAGGAAGCCGGCCTGATGTAAGCCCCTGCGCAGGATAACGCTGGGCGTAAGCCCAGCGTTATCCCCCATTCAGCTTAGGAGATGCCTATGGCTACGGACAGTACCCAGGATTCAGCATCCGACAGCAAAGTGGTAGAGGAGCTGCTGAGTTCGGAAACCGGCAGCCGCGAACTCTCAGGTGTCATGGGCAAACTGGTGATCGGACTGCTGATCGCCTGGTCCGTGTTTCAGCTCTGGTATGCCTCTCCACTACCGTTCATTCTGCACTTTGGCAATCTGAACGCGGACCAGGCCAAGTTTATCCACCTGGCCTTCGCCAGCTTCCTTGCGTTCTGCCTGTTCCCGGCAACCAAGCGCTCAAGCCATACCTCAATCACCCCTTTCGATGCACTGTTTGCGCTCGGCGCGTCTATCTCCTGTCTCTACCTGCTGGTCTTCAGGGACGAACTGACCCAGCGCATCGGTGCCCCGAGCACACTTGATGTGGCGATTGCCATCGTCGGTATGCTGACGTTACTGGAAGCAACCCGTCGCGCACTGGGCCCACCGCTGACGGTAGTGGCGATCGTATTCCTGACCTTCACCTTCGGCGGCCAATACATGCCCGACGTGATTGCGCACAAGGGTGCCAGCCTGAACAAGGTCGCCTCGCACCAGTGGCTGACCACCGAAGGTGTTTTTGGCGTCGCGCTGGGCGTATCCACCGCGTTCGTGTTCCTGTTCGTGCTGCTCGGTGCCATGCTCGACAAGGCGGGGGCCGGTAACTACCTGATCAAGGTCTCCTTCTCTCTGCTGGGCCATATGCGCGGCGGACCGGCCAAGGCCGCCGTGGTCGCCTCCGGTTTGAGCGGGATCATCTCCGGCTCGTCTATCGCCAACGTGGTCACCACCGGCACCTTCACCATCCCGCTGATGAAACGGGTCGGCTTTCCCGCCACCAAGGCCTGCGCCGTGGAGGTGGCCGCCTCCACCAACGGCCAGTTGACGCCGCCGATCATGGGCGCCGCGGCGTTCCTGATGGTGGAGTATGTCGGCATCCCCTATATCGACGTGATTAAGCACGCGATCCTGCCGTCGATGATCTCCTATATCGCGCTGGTCTACATCGTCCACCTGGAAGCGGTAAAACTCGGTATGCAGGGCATTACGCGGCTACATAAGCCCACCCTTCCCCAGCGCATGCTGTCATGGATGACCACCACGCTGATCACCCTGTTGCTCGCCGCCATCGTCTATTACGGCTCCACCTTCCTGGAGTCATCCCTGGGCGACTGGAGCTACCTTGTGATGCTCCTGGTGCTCGTGGCGAGCTATTTCGCGCTGGTGAAACTCTCGGCCAGCTACCCCGATCTGGTGACGGATGACGCCAGCATCGAGCTGGAGCATCTACCGGAGGCGCGGCCAACCGTTTTCTCCGGGCTCTACTTCGGTTTGCCGATCGTGGTCCTGCTCTGGGCACTAGCGGTGAAACAGTACTCACCGCAACAATCGGCGTTCTATGCGGTCGCCGCGCTGATCGCCGTGGTGTTGACTCATCGCCCGTTGAAGTCCTGGTTCCGCGGTGAGCATGACTGGGTATCCCAATTCAACGTGTGCTGGCACGATTTTGTCGAGGGCCTGATCTCCGGCGCCCGCAATATGGTCGGAATCGGCATCGCCACCGCTGCGGCGGGGATTATCGTCGGCACCGTGACCCTGACCGGCCTTGGCCAGATGATGACCGAGTTCGTCGAGTTCATCTCCGGCGGCAGCCTGATCCTGATCCTGATCTTCACCGCGGTGATCTGCATCATCCTCGGCATGGGCCTGCCCACCACCGCGAACTACATCGTGGTGTCGACTCTGATGGCACCGGTGATCGTGTCACTGGGCGCCGCCAACGGCCTGATCGTACCGCTGATTGCCGTGCACCTGTTCGTGTTCTACTTCGGCATACTCGCCGACGATACGCCACCGGTGGGCCTGGCCGCCTTTGCCGCGGCGGCGATCGGACGTACCGACCCGATCAAGACCGGTATCCAGGGCTTCACCTACGATATCCGCACCGCGATCCTGCCGTTCATGTTCATCTTCAATACCCAGTTGCTGCTGATCGGTCTGACCGGGGTGTTCGACCTGATAGTCACCGTGGTCAGCGCCATCATTGCGATTCTGGTGTTCTCGGCCGCGACCCAAGGCTACTGGTTCGTCAAAAGCCGGCTGTGGGAGTCAGTGGTGCTGGTGGTGATCGCGTTTAGCCTGTTCCGGCCAGGTTTCTGGTGGGACATGGTCTACCCGCCGTCGGTCACCCTGCCGCCGGCACAGATCGAGACGCAGATGGAGAAACTGAAGGCAGGCGATTATATCCAGATCAACTTCGAGGGGATGACCATCGAGGGCGACGAAGTCAGTAAGACGGTACAGCTGCAACTGGACGATGACAGCGGTGATGCCACGGCACGGCTTGAGTCCCTGGGCCTGATGCTAAGCCAGGATGACGAGCGCCGCATCGTCGACCTGGTCGTGTTCGGCAGCGCAGCCGAACGGTCCGGGGTCGATTTCGGCTGGGAACTCACCGGCATCCAGGTGAAGTCAGACCGACCACCGAAGGAACTGGTATTCATCCCGGTCCTGCTGCTACTGGTGTTTATCGGCTGGCTGCAGAGACGACGACTGGCCGCCACGGCGACAACCGTCTAGCCGACTGGCAAAGGAGAGAGAGCGATGTACAAGACGATTCTTGTGCCGGTAGACCTGGCCGAAGAGGGCTACTCCGATGAGGTGGTCAGGCACGCGCTCGAGGTGCTGGCGCCCAAGGGCAAGCTGATTCTGCTCACCGTGGTCGCCGGTTACCAGATGCCGCTAGTGGCGTCCTACTTTCCGCCCGGCAACTTCGACAAGGCGGTCAAGGAGGTACAGAAGCAGCTCAGGGAGTTTGTCGAACAGAAGCTGCCAATCGATCCAGAGGATTGCACGCTTGAGGTCAAGGAGGGCAAGCCGGCCGACATGATCCTGTCCGAGGCAAAGCGAGTTAAGGCTGACTTGATCGTCATGGCCAGTCACAAACACTCTCGTCTGGAGAGGACGGTATTAGGTTCGGTCGCCAACAAGGTGGTGGGACGCTCGACCATCCCGGTACTTGTAATCAAAGGTTAAGACGTAAACGGAGCCGTAGCGAGCGGCGTATGGGCGAGACGCACGGCGCACCGGCACCGCGCGACGCAGCCCTTGAGTCAGTCGCGCAGTAGGATCAGCCTTCGATCCAGATCAGGCTGGCCATGCGGCCGGTCTGACCGTCACGCCGGTAGGAGTAAAAATACTCGGCCTCGGTGAAGGTACAGTAATCGCCGCCGCTGATCGACCCCACACCGGCCGCCTGCAGCCTCAGCCGCGCCAGCTGGTACAGGTCGCCCAGCCATTTGTCCGTCGACGTGGGGCTGGGGACAAACGCAGTCTCGCTATCCTCCTGCGCCTGCATAAACTGTTCGCGCACCTCGCCACCGACCTCGAACGCCAGCGGCCCGATCGCCGGACCCAACCAGGCCATTACCTGCGCCGGATCGTCAAATTGATTCAGCGTCGCCTCCAGCACACCGGAGACGAGTCCACGCCAGCCGGCATGCGCGGCTGCGACGCGCGTGCCTTCGCGGTCTGTGAACAGCACCGGCAAACAGTCCGCCGTCATCACGACGCAGGCCTGCCCCGCACCACGACTCCAGCAGGCATCGGCCTCGCGCACCTGGCCGTCGTCCTGAGCTTCGACCACCACCACCCCGTGTACCTGTGACAGCCACTGCGGCGGCCGTTTGAGGCCGAGGGCGTGGGTCAACATGGCCCGGTTTTCCTCTACGGCAGCCGGATCATCGCCCACGTGCAGCCCCAGATTGAGTCCGTTAAAGGGTGCCTGGCTGACACCGTCGAGGCGGGTCGTGGTCAGTGCATGAATATGGCCGGGGGCCTGCCAGTCGGCACGGATCAGCTTCATAGTTCGTAGTCGTAGGTTTCCGCATCTTTTCTGAGTACGGCGAGCAACCGCTGCAGATCCTCGGGCAGATCGATCTCCCAGGCCATCGCCTCACCGGTGTCAGGATGCCAGAGTTCCAGGCGTTTGGCATGCAGTGCCTGACGATTGAAATTTTTCAACACCTCCTGCATGGCGTGGCTGCAGCCCTTGGGCAGACGAAAACGGCCGCCATACTGAGGATCGCCCACCAGCGGATAGTTGATATGCGCCATATGCACGCGGATCTGGTGGGTACGGCCGGTTTCCAGCTTCAGCCGAATATGGGTATGGGCGCGGAACTTCTCCAGCAGGCGGTAGTGGGTCACCGCCTCTTTGCCCACCCCGACCACGGCCATCTTTTGTCGGTGCCGCGGATGACGCCCCATCGGCTCGTCAACCATGCCACCACCGGTCATCACACCGTGCACCACCGCTTCATACTCCCTCCCCATGCTGCGCTCCTGCAGCTGGGCGACCAGATCGGTCTGTGCGGGAATGGTCTTGGCCACCACCATCAGTCCGGTGGTATCACGATCGAGACGGTGCACGATACCGGCGCGGGGCACCTGACCAATCTCCGGGCAGTGATGCAGCAGCGCGTTGAGCAGGGTGCCGTCGGCGTGTCCCGCTGCAGGATGGACCACCAGCCCGGCAGGCTTGTTCAGCACCAGGATATGTTCATCTTCATAGATGATGTCGAGCGGGATCTCCTGGGCGCTGTGTTCCTCGATTGACTCCAGCTCCGCTGCCACTCGAATCACCTCACCACCGGCCAGCTTATCCCGCGGGCGGCGAGACTCACCATCGACGGTCAGCGCACCGTCCTTGATCCAGCCCTGCAAGCGCGAACGCGAATATTCGGGGAACAGCTGCGCAACAGCCTGGTCCAGCCTGAGCCCATACATTTCACGCGGCACTTCGGCCTGTAATTCCACCTGATCTGACATCTAATCACTACTCATCCTGACGGATGTTTTGGTTGTGTGCGGGTTGTGTTTAAATAAGGCGCGATTTTACCACACCCGAATCCGGCCCGCTCAGCCATGCAGGCCCTTTGTATCAGGATTGATCGACATGCGATTCGTAAAAGTCAGCGCTGCCCTGGTGCTCGCCACCCTGCTCTCCGCCTGTTCCTGGTGGGGAGGCGATAAACTGGCCCCCGATGTGCCCGAGCAGCAACTCTACGAAGAAGCACTCAGCGCCATGGATGACGACAACTACGCGCTGGCTGTGGAGAAACTGCAGCTGCTGGAAGCCCGTTACCCGTTCGGCCAGTATTCCGAGCAGGCCCAGCTCGAGCTTATCTACGCCTATTTCAAGACCTATGAACCGGAATCGGCCTCGGCGGCCGCAGACCGTTTCGTCCGTCTTCACCCGAACCATGCCAATATCGATTACGCCTACTACATGAAGGGACTGACCGCATTCGAGCAGGATCGTTCTTTCCTGACCCGCTACCTGCCACTGGATGAAACCCAGCGCGATCCGGGTGCTGCACGCGACTCCTTCGACAGTTTCGCCACCCTGGTTAGCCGCTATCCGGAGAGCGAGTATGCACCGGATGCGCAAAAGCGTATGCAGTACCTGAAAAACCGCCTCGCCACCCACGAGATCCATGTCGCTGCCTACTACATGAAGCGCCAGGCCTGGGTGGCGGCTGCCAACCGCGGCCGTTATGTGGTGGAGAACTTCCAGGAGACGCCGGCGGTCCCCGATGCGCTGGCGGTGATGGGCGAAGCCTATACTGAGCTCGGCATGACCGAGCTGGCCAACAACGCCTACAAGGTACTGGAGCTGAACTTCCCGGACTACGAGGTCCGCTCCTTCAAGGAACCGCGCTCGACGCTGCTTAACACTGCCACCTTTGGTCTGTTGGGCGAAGCGGAAACACCGGCGGTACCGGCACGGCCAACTGGTTCATCCGGCGCCAGCAAAGCCAAGGCTGCAGAGACAGATGAGGCCAAAGAGGAGCGCTCCTGGTTCGACCGAATCACCTTCGGCATCTTCGACTGAGCGTCGTCCCGCGATAGTGCTCACGCCAGCGGCAACCGACCAGGTTGCCGCTTCTGTTTTCAGCCCGTCCCCCTTATTTTTCGCCCGTCTATAATTACTAATAGCTATTAAAGATCTAGTCATAATCAATTTTTAATATCGATCGCTGCCACTTAATCTAACTCCTGTCGAAACACACAAGCTCACAGGAGAGACAACATGGCCCAGGCTATCAACACCCCGATCAAACCCTTTAAAGCAAGCGCCTTCAAAAACGGCGAATTCATCGAAGTTTCCGATGCGGACCTGAAAGGCAAGTGGTCTGTATTCTTCTTCTACCCGGCTGACTTCACCTTCGTCTGCCCCACCGAACTCGGCGACGTTGCTGATCACTACGAAGAGCTGCAGAAACTGGGCGTGGAAGTCTACTCCGTATCGACCGACACCCATTTCGTGCACAAGGCCTGGCACGATGCGTCCGACACCATCGGCAAGATCAAGTACACCATGATTGGCGACCCGAGCTGGACCATCACCAGCAACTTCGACGTACTGCGTGAAGGCCAGGGCCTGGCAGACCGCGCGACCTTCATCGTCGATCCGGAAGGTATCATCCAAGCGGCTGAAGTGACCGCTGAAGGCATCGGCCGTGAAGCTGAGAGCCTGGTGCGTAAGATCAAGGCAGCCCAGTACGTGGCCAGCCACCCGGGTGAAGTCTGCCCGGCTAAGTGGAAAGAGGGTGAAGCGACTCTGGCACCGTCACTGGATCTGGTCGGCAAGATCTAAGCCCGGATTACAGAACACCCTGTACACAGGCCGCGCCCAAGCACCTGGGTGCGGCCCCTTCTGAAACACAGCTTAATATGCAGGACAGGCTCATGTTGGATACAAACCTCAAACAGCAACTGAACACCTATCTGCAGGCGCTCGTTACTCCGATTGAGATAACCCTGTCTGCAGACGACTCGGATAAAGGACGTGAGCTGCGCACCTTGGCGCAGGAGATCACCGACCTCTCCGACAAGATTTCACTGATCGACAATGCTGACCTGGCGCGCACGCCGAGCATGTCGGTCGGACCTGCCGGCGTTGCACCGCGCGTGCATTTTGCCGGGATCCCGATGGGGCACGAATTCACCTCATTGGTACTCGCCCTGCTGCAGAATGGCGGTTATCCGCCGAAGGTAGCGATTGATCAGATCGAGCAGATCAAAACGCTGGACAGGGAACTCAGGTTTGAGACGTACATCTCCCTGTCGTGCCAGAACTGCCCAGATGTGGTCCAGGCGCTGAACCTTATGGCAACGCTGAATCCGAACATCAGCCACAGCATGATCGACGGTGCACTGTTCCAGGCCGAGGTTCGCGAGCGCAACGTGATGGCGGTGCCCAGCGTCTACCTCAATGGCGAGCCGTTCGGTCAGGGGCGCATGACACTGGCCGAAATTCTCAACAAGGTGGATTCCGGCGCGGCCATACGCAAGGCGGCCGAGCTGAGCGAAAAAGAGCCCTATGACCTGCTGGTCGTAGGTGGCGGTCCGGCGGGCGCCGCGGCGGCGATCTACGCGGCACGCAAAGGGATTCGCACCGGTATTGTCGCCGAGCGCTTTGGCGGTCAGGTGATGGACACCGTCGGTATTGAGAACTTCATCTCCGTCAAAGCCACCGAAGGCCCGAAACTGGTGGCCGGGCTCGAGGAGCACGTACGCGACTACGAGGTGGATATTGTCACCGAACAGAAAGCGGCGAAGCTGCGACGCAGTGAGCTGGTCGAGATCGATCTGGAGAGCGGCGCCACGCTGAGGAGCCGCTCCGTGGTCATCGCCACCGGTGCCCGCTGGCGCGAGATGAACGTGCCGGGCGAGAGGGAGTATCGCGGCAAGGGCGTGGCCTACTGTCCACACTGCGACGGCCCGCTGTTCAAGGGCAAGAGCGTAGCCGTGATCGGCGGTGGTAACTCCGGTATCGAGGCCGCCATCGACCTGGCCGGTATCGTCAAGGATGTCACCGTACTCGAGTTCGGCGACACCCTGCGCGCCGACGAGGTACTGGTACGCAAGGCGCAGTCGATGCCGAACATCCGCATCATCAAGCAGGCGGCCACCACCGAGGTGAACGGCGACGGCCAGCGGGTGACCGGACTGACCTACACCGACCGCGCCGCTGGTGAGTCACACCGGCTGGAACTGGCGGGCATCTTCGTCCAGATCGGGCTGGTACCCAACAGCGAATGGCTCAAGGACGATCTGGCACTGACCCGCTTCGGTGAGATCGAGATCGGTGCCAGGGGTGAAACCTCGATCCCCGGCGTGTTTGCCGCCGGTGATGTGACCACGGTGCCGTTCAAGCAGATTATCATCGCCATGGGCGCCGGTGCGACCGCATCTTTGGGAGCCTTCGATTACCTGATCAGGGAGTCGGCACCGAACGCAAGCGACGAGGCGGCATGATGTCGTCCGCAACTTAAGCACTTTGCAACTCTGTCGCTCCACTCCTCTGGGTGGGGCGGCAGTATACTGAACGTGGCTGCAGCGTGGTACGTACGCGGTGAAAGGCAGAAGGAACTGAACTCGTACAGGCACTGGATAATTGTCGCCTGCATGCGCTGGTTGCGTTTACGAAGATGATAACCGACAGGCGCTTCGAACCTTTACAGGAAACGCATTAGCGCTAACCCAAACAGGCGCGTGGCAGGTGGATGGAAGTGATCGAGTGTGCCATTACCGCAAGATAAAACAGCCTCGGGCGTCGAGTCCGGGGTTGCTTAGAGATAGGTTGTATCGACGAGTATGGAGCGATGGGAGGAGGGCTTTTTTATCATTATCCCCAGCCCGGGGGGAGACTCTCGCGTCTCGATTACTGGCCGATGCTCAGTGAGCGTGGCGGTGGAACAGTGAACTGACATCATGTGCCAGGTGGGATACTGAGCGGCTAATCCAGCTGCAGAGATCGTGGATCAGACCGGAGATGTATTCAGCACGTTCGATTTTCGCCAGCAGGACCGGATCTTCACAGCCATTGCGACGGGCGATTTCAGCGATAGTCAGATTTTCTTCATTCATGATATTCACCTATGTGTCCTGAGTTGAGTCTTGAGCTCGTTGTATAGCTACAGAATAGTGGGGCAGCACTGCTGCATCAAACGATCCTTTCTCTCCACATAGTTGAGTTTAACTCATCATTTTATCCGAGCCTGCGTTTCCACCACGCATAAAAAAGCCGGAGTAGTACTCCGGCTCTTCCGACTTGAGGGTCTTGTCTGGCCCGCTTTTACGTCGAACCCAGCCCCCTTTAATGCGCTCCTGTTCCTGGAGCTATCCCATCTCGCCGTCGGGTCTCGAGATTGTCATGCCACTTGTGTCTCTGGCGGTGGGCCAAACAGCAACCGTGCACGCTGATGGCTCAGATCCTGCTCGCTCAGCAACTGCTGGAAGTACCAGGGCCCGAAACGGGTATCACCATAGAGTACGGCCCCCACGATGCGGCCATCGCGCAGCCAGAGTTTGCGATATTCGGCGTGGATACTATCCAGGTATTCGATCGGCTGCGCATTGCAGGCGTCGATCTCCCCGCAGGAGAACAGCGAGATGCCGCTGACCTTCAGTTGTGTCGCCACTGGCTGCTCGCTGTAGGCGTGCTCTTCACCGCACAGCACGCGGGCCAACACCTCCGCCTGCCGCCAGATCGGCGCCACCAGACCATAGGTATTCTGCTCGAATTCACAACACTCGCCCAGGGCGAACACATTCTGATGGCTGGTATGCAGCGTGGCATCCACCTCGATGGCACGGTTGCAGCGCAGCCCCGCCGCGCGCGCCAGCGATATTTCCGGCCGTACACCGATCGCCAGCACCAGCAGATCCGCCTTGAGCAGCTGTCCATCCTTCAGCCGTACGCCGGTAACCCTGCCCTGCTCTCCGACAATCTCGTCGATTTCAGAGTCGAGCCGAACATTGAGCCCGCGTCCGGTTAATTCATCGCGCAATAGACCTGCCGCCGTCGCATCCAGCTGCAGGTTCAGCAACCGGTCGCCACGCTGCAGCACGGTCGTCTGCATACCCAGCTTGCGCAGCCCCTCCGCCGCCTCCAGACCCAGCAGACCGCCACCGACCACCACAGCATGAGCGCCGTCGCTGGCCGACTGTTGCATCCGCTCCACATCGTCCCAGGTACGGAATCCCATCACGCCATCAAGCTCGATGCCAGGCAGTCGCGGCATGTTGGCGCGTGACCCGGTGGCGAACACGATGCGGTGAAACTCGACCTGAGCCCCGGACTGAGTAACCAAAGTCCGCGCGGCCAGGTCCACACTGGCCACCGGATCGCCGGAGATCAGCTCGATCCCCTGCTCGCGATACCAGCGCGCATCCTGCAGCGCCACCTGTTCCGCGTTCATTTCGCCGGCCAATAGCGGCGACAGTAACACGCGGTTGTAGGCGTGGCGCGGCTCCTCGCCGATCACCAGGACCGATTCAGGCTTATGCGGCTGCTTGGCCAACTCCTGCACCAGGCGGTTGCCCGCCATACCATTGCCCACGATGACCAGATCGACATGGTTAATCATGGCTTCACCCGTGGGCTCGCTTCTTTGGGAGCTCAACTGCCGCCTCCTCGACCTTTTTTACTGTGCGATGCTGGTCGATATCCTCGACCTTGCGCTGCTTCTCATACAGGAAGCTGAGTACTTCGTGACGGTAGTGGTTGTACTGCGGGTCATCCGCCAGCGCGATACGGTCTCGCGGACGTGGCAGTTCAACCTTGAGGATCTCACCGACAGTGGCGGCCGGACCGTTGGTCATCATCACGATGCGGTCGGAAAGCAGCACCGCTTCATCCACATCATGGGTAATCATGATCACGGTGTTGTTCAGATCCTTCTGGATCTCCATCAACGAGTCCTGCAGATGGGCACGGGTCAGCGCATCGAGCGCACCGAACGGTTCATCCATCAGCAGTACCTGCGGCTCCATCGCCAGCGCGCGGGCGATACCGACACGCTGCTTCATCCCGCCGGAGATCTCATCCGGGCGTTTGTGCATGGCGTGGGTCATGTGCACCAGCTCGAGGTTGTGCTCGATCCAGCTTTTCATCTCAGCCCTGCTCTTCTGCCCCTTGAACACCTGCTTCACCGCCAGCTCGACGTTCTCATAAGCACTGAGCCAGGGCAGCAGGGAGTGATTCTGAAACACCACGGCACGCTCGGGGCCGGGCTCATCCACCTCTTTACCCTCCAGCACCACACCACCGGTGGTGGCCTTGTGCAGGCCGGCAACGATGTTGAGTACGGTGGACTTACCGCAGCCGGAGTGACCGATCAGGGAGACAAACTCGCCCTTCTCGATTTTCAGGTTGACGTTATCCAGCGCCTTGAAAGGTCCCTTCGGGGTCGGAAACTCGATGGAGACACCCGTCAGTTCAAGATGTTTAGACAGAGACATATCTCGCCCTCCTTAACGGGTAATTGCTTTCTTGTCCCACGAGAACGCACGCTGCAACAGCAGCATGATGCGATCCAGCAGGAAACCGATCAGACCGATCACCAGTACGGCGACCATGATGCGCCCCAGCGAGTCAGAACTGCCGTTCTGGAACTCGTCCCAGACGAACTTGCCCAGTCCCGGGTTCTGCGCCAGCATCTCGGCGGCGATTAACACCATCCAGGCGATACCGAGCGACAGTCGCAGACCGGTGAAGATCATCGGCACCGATGAGGGCAGCACGATCTTGACCACATGAGTGCCCCAGCTCAGACGCAACACCTTGCTCACGTTCTGCAGGTCCGGGCTAACGGCTGAAACGCCTACCGCCGTATTGATCAGTGTCGGCCACAAACAGCACAGCGACACGGTAAACAGCGAGGTCAGAAAGGACTTCGCAAACAGCGGGTCGGGGGTCACGTACACGGCACTGACCACCATGGTCACCAGTGGCAACCAGGCCAACGGCGAGACCGGTTTGAACAGCTGGATGATCGGGTTCAGCGCCGAGTAGAGCGCACCGTTGAGACCGATACAGATCCCCAGCGGTATCGCGATCAGTCCGGCAATAAAGAAGCCGGCCAGCACGGTGACCAGGCTGGTGCCGATCTGGTCGAAGAAGGTCGGCTTGCCGGTGTACTCGCGGATCTTCGCCTCATAACTCGGATCCTTGGCGATACGCTCAGCGTTACGTTTCTCCTGACGATCATAGAAATCCGACTCACGAGCGCGCTCGGCATTGTGGTCAGCAATCAGTGAGAGCGTCTGCTGATACACCTGGCTAGGCCCCGGAAACTCACCCAGAGAAGTATGGATCTGCTTGGCGCCAGCCTGCCAGATCATCAGGAACACCACTAATCCGAGCAGCGGCAGACCCAGGGCGCGGGCGCTCCGTTTGAGCCAGCTGCTCATCGTGTCGTTACTCTTTACGCCGGCGATGCTGGAAACTCCGGCCAGGGTCATGCGAATGCTACTCATCTTTCAATTCTCCCTCCTCCATCAGGCGCGGCCCCCCCCCCTTACAGGAAGGGGCCGCCGGAGGATCAGATCTTGTCGGCGCCTTTCAGGCCGATGTTGAACTTCTCAAGATACTCGTTGGGTTTCTTGCCATCGTAGGTAATACCGTCGATAAACTGAGTCTGCGGTGCTTTGAAGCCATCTTCGGAATCAAAGTCGGGGAAGTCCGCAGCATCCATCACCCCATCAGCGATCAGCTCCTTGGCAGCGACGGCATAGATATCCGGGCGGTACACCTTCTTGGCGATATCCATGTACCAGCTGTCCGGCTTCTGCTCGGAAATCTGGCCCCAACGGCGCATCTGGGTCAGGTACCAGATCGCATCGGAGTAGTAGGGGTAGGTGGCGTTGTAGCGGAAGAACACGTTGAAGTCCGGTACCTCGCGCTTGTCGCCCTTCTCGTACTCGAAGGTTCCGGTCATGGAGTTGGCAATGACCTCAGCATCGGCACCGACGTAGGCCGGACGAGACAGGATCTCCACCGCTTCCGGACGGTTGGCGTTGTTGTTCTCATCCAGCCACTTGGCGGCACGGATCATCGCCTTGACCACACGAATATGAGTGTTGGGATACTTGTCGGCCCACTCTTTGGATACACCGAACACCTTCTCAGGATTGTCCTTCCAGATCTCGTAGTCGGTTATCACCGGCACGCCGATACCTTTGAAAACCGCCTGCTGGTTCCACGGCTCACCGACGCAGTAGCCGTAGATGGTGCCCGCTTCCATGGTTGCCGGCATCTGCGGCGGCGGGGTTACGGAGAGCAGCGCATCGGCCTGCAGCTGACCACTGATATCACCCTTTTCCGGGGCGTAGTAACCGGGGTGGATACCGCCGGCGGCCAGCCAGTAACGCAGCTCGTAGTTATGGGTGGAGACCGGGAATACCATGCCCATGTTGAACGGCTTGCCCTCGGCCTTGTACTTATCCACAACCGGCTTGAGGGCGTCGGCCTTGATCGGATGCACCGGCTTGCCGTCGGCACCGACCGGGATATTCGGTTTCATCTGCTCCCAGATGTCGTTGGAAACGGTAATCCCGTTACCGTTCAGGTCCATGCTGAACGCTGTGATAATATCGGCCTTGGTACCGAATCCGATGGTGGCGCCGAGCGGTTGACCGGCCAGCATGTGCGCGCCGTCGAGCTGACCGTCGATGACACGGTCGAGCAGCACTTTCCAGTTGGCCTGGGCCTCCAGGGTCACATACAGACCTTCATCCTCGAAATAGCGCTTCTCATAGGCGATCGCCAGTGGCGCCATATCGGTCAGCTTGATGAAGCCGAACTTCAGCTCCTCCTTCTCCGGGTACCCGATCTCGGCCAGTGCGGCGGTTGATGCGGACAGGGTGGCCAGGCTGATGGAAGCAGCCAACAGCATTTTCTTGCACAGCGAGCGTCGATTCAGAGTTGTTTTCATATTCAATCCTCTTGAAACACAAAAAAGGGCGCCGCTCCTGTCCCCGGGATTGATCACCCAGAAACCGGAACGGCGCCCTTGCCGTAATCGTCTGCTTGTTAAGACCTGAGGCGGTCTGCATTAACACTTCAGGGATTCGCACCTGCCGCCTTTGGCAGTGCAGCCCTCGTTACCAATAATTCTGCAGAGTACGTGCCAACTAGTTTTTCATGTTTAATATCAGTTGATTAGAATAGAAACAAACAACATACCGACTACAGCTGCACAAAAAACACGCACCAGCAGCATGCATATTGCACCTGCACTGATCAAAAATGGCGCAGCCCGAAGCAGAGTCCGTCGATAAAGCCGTTTTCGTTCGGTACCATCCCGCCCCGGGTCCCTGACAGCGCACTCTCGGCGCCATCCCGCCCCTCGATACGGTAATCGGCGACAGGGGCGTTCAGGCCCAGCGCTGCAGCAACCTCACGGTAAAGTGCGGTATTGAACACCTGATCCAGTACCGGGTGGTCCAGCGGCCCCTGCCACTGCCCCGCCTCCCGCATCTGCCCCAGCAACCAGGCGCCCTGCGAGCGCCAGGGGAAGTTGGAATCAGCACCGGAGAAGCGCTGCTCCAGCTGCTCGCTGAACAGCCCCCGGTTCTTCAGCGGCTCAATTTCGAGATCCAGGTAGGGTGGCAGGGACAACCACTGGTAGAGGAGATCGCTATGCTGATGGGACTCGAGCCAGTGGCACGCCTTCATCAAGGCCAGCAGCACGGCCCGATAGGTGTGAGGATACTCGGCGGCCCACTGCCGGGTGACACCGAACACCTTCTCCATCATGTTGCGCCAGACCTGATGGCCGGTGGCCACGATCCTGCCCACGCCGCGCACCTCGGCCAGCGAATTCCAGGGTTCGCCAACACAGCAGCCGTCGATCTGGCCCGACTTGAGCAGGTCGACCATCTGCCGCGGTGGTGCACCGATGAATTCCACCTGGCGCGGCGCGATCCCGGACACGTTGAGCCAGTAACGCAGTTGATAGTGGTGGCAGGAGTAGGGATAGACCGTCGCCAGTTTCAGCGGCCGCTCCAGGCCGGTCAGGTGGGCGCGCAACAGGCGTCCATTGAGCAGCGGATCCGGTCCCTGCGCGTCCGGCTCGATGCCGGCGGCATCGGCCAGCGCCGTCGCCAGGGTAATGGCGTTGCCGTTGCGACTCATCACCAGCGCGGTTTCCATCGCCACCGGCGGCGCACCAAGACCGAGCGACGACGCCAGCGGCATGGGGGCGATCATCTGCGCACCGTCGAGCAGACCATAGGCCACCTTGTCACGCACACTGGCCCAGGAGTTCTCGCGCTGCAGCCTCACCTCCAGCCCCTGCTCGGCGAAGAATCCTTGCTCCCGCGCCACTACCAGCGGCGCGCTGTCGAGTAGGGCAACGAATCCGAGGGTCAAACTGTTTTTCTCCGGCACCAGCCGATCCATATCCACGCTTGTGCCGCTCATAACACCTCCAATACCTTAATCACGCTGCGCGCCACATCCACCAGTTTCTGGGAGCGATCCATCGCCAGCTTGCGCAGGGTGCGAAACGCCTGCTCCTCATCGCACCCTTGATGTTTCATTAACATCCCCTTGGCTTTCTCGATAACCTTGCGATCGTCGAGTTCGGTGCGTGTCTGCAGCAACTCGGAGCGCAGACTCTGAAACTCCTCGAATCGGGCAATCGCCACATCGAGAATCGGCTTTACCCGGTTCGGCTTCAGCCCATCGACGATATAGGCGCTGACGCCGGCTTTGATCGCCGCTCGAATGTTGTCGGGATTGTCATCCTTATCGGCAAAAAACACGATCGGCCTCGGGTTCTGCTGGTTGACCACCGACATATGCTCCAGCGTATCCCTGTCCGGAGAGTCCATATCGATGATGACGATATCCGGCTGTACCCGCTCGACATGGTGGCGCAACGCCGCCGTTGTGGTCAGACGGCAGACCACGGTATAACCCTGGGCCTGCAGCTCCTGCTCAACCATGGCCGCACGTTCGGTCTCGTCGTCGACGAGCATGACCGATAAACCTTCATTTCCCACGCTGGGAACGCTCCTGTTAATGCTATGGATGAATTCACACTCTTATAAAAGGAATAGCGCGTAGCAATTCATATTCCAAATGCGGACGGCGCATTTTTCGCGTCCGCCTCCCCACATCCGGATCAAAGTCGCCTCATCATGGTGCACTCGACCATTCACAACGCCCCATCAATGACCACTCACCGGCACGAATCACCCTCGCGTACAGCAGGAAGGCTTTGATAATCCATTGTTTTGTGAGTGTGGCATCGCTTTTGCTTTAATCCCCTGCAGTCAAGTACAGAATGAGTAGACAGCGGGGCGCAATCTAACGGCCCGGCTGACGGAAGGCAAAGGCGCCTGACCATCGTTTCCCTTAAGGGTAGAAGCGATCGTCAGGCGCCTTTTTTTGTGGGATTTTTGCCGATGATCAACAACACTACCTGCCCCTATTGTGGCGTCGGTTGCGGTGTAAAGGCCGAGGTCCGCGACCGAGACATTATTGCCGTTTCGGGAGACGCGGAGCACCCGGCCAACTTCGGCCGTCTCTGCGTCAAAGGCAGTGCGCTGCACGAAACCACCGGCGCAAAGGATAGACTGCTGACGCCGAGGGTAGACGGACAGGACGCGAGCTGGGACAGCGCCCTGGACAGCGTCGCCGGTCGTCTGCAGCAGATCATCGAGCGTGATGGTCCAGGTGCGGTGGCGATGTATCTGTCCGGCCAGCTGTTGACCGAAGACTATTACGTGGCCAATAAACTGATGAAAGGGTTTATCGGTTCCAGCCACGTGGATACCAACTCCCGCCTGTGCATGTCCTCCACCGTGGCCGGTTACAAACGCGCCTTCGGCGGCGACCTGATGCCCTGCAGCTATGAGGATATCGACAGCGCCGAGCTGATGATTCTGGTCGGCTCCAACGCGGCCTGGAACCACCCGATCCTGTTCCAGCGCATGGCCGCCGCCAAGAAAGCCAATCCGGCACTGCGCGTCGTGGTCATCGATCCACGCCGCACCGCCACCTCGGACCTGGCCGACCTGCAGCTTTCACTCAAGCCCGGCAGCGATGCACTGATCTTCGATCTGCTGCTGTCCGAGCTGGAGCGTCGCAGCCGCCTGGATACCGACTACATTGCCGCACATACCGAAGGCTTCGACGATGCACTGGCCGCAGCGCGCGCCAGTGCACCCGATATCGCCAGCGTGGCTCTGGCTACCGACCTGGCAGAGGCGGAGCTGGCACAGCTGATCGACTGGTTCTGCAACACCGAGAAAACCCTGACCCTCTTTTCCCAGGGGATCAACCAGTCCAGCAGCGGCACCGACAAGGTCAACGCGATCATCAACTGCCACCTGGCCACCGGCCGACTGGGCAAACCCGGTATGGGACCCTTCTCGCTGACCGGACAACCCAACGCCATGGGCGGACGCGAGGTCGGCGGCCTGGCCAACCAGCTCGCCGCACATATGGATTTCGCCAGCGAAGCCAATATCGACCGGGTCCAGCGCTTCTGGCAGGCACCAAACATGGCTCGTCAGGAGGGTTACAAGGCGGTCGACCTGTTCGATGCGATCGAGCGCGGCGAGATCAAGGCGGTCTGGATCATGGCCACCAACCCGGTGGTCAGCCTGCCGGAAGCGGACCGCGTACGTCGTGCACTGGCGCAGTGCGAACTGGTGATCGTGTCCGAGTGCATGGCCCAAACCGACACCCTGGAGCTGGCCCATATCGCCCTGCCCGCTACCACCTGGGGCGAGAAGAGCGGCACCGTCACTAACTCCGAGCGTCGCATCTCGCGCCAGCGTGGGCTGTTAGCAGCACCGGGCGAGGCGCGTAACGACTGGTGGGCCATCGCCGAGGTTGCCAAGCGCCTGGGCTATGCCGCCGCATTTGACTACTGCACACCGGCGCAGATCTTCCGCGAACATGCGGCGCTGTCCGGGTTCGAGAACCAGGGCTCGCGCGGTTTCGACATCAGCGGGCTGAGCCAGATCAGCGATGCGGAGTACGACCAGCTGCAACCGATCCAGTGGCCGGTCAACGCTACCAACCCCGAGGGTAGCGAACGCCTGTTCAGCGATGGCAAGTTCTTTACCCCCTCCGGCCGTGCCCGCTTTCTGGCCATTACCCCGCGCCCACCGGTGCAGCAGCCCAATGCCAGCCTGCCGCTACAGATCAATACCGGTCGCATCCGCGATCAATGGCACACCATGACCCGGACCGGACGGGCCGCCCGTCTGCTGCAGCACCGTCCCGAACCCTTTATCGAGATCCATCCCCTGGATGCCGAGCGCTTCGGCATTCGCGACGGCGAGATTGCCGAACTGTCCAACGAACTGGGCCGTTATGTCGCCCGCGCATCGGTATGCGAGCAACAGCGGCCTGGTGAGGTATTTATCCCTATGCATTGGAGCCGTCAGTTTTCCGGCAGTGCCATCAGCGGTTCACTGATCGCCTCGGTAGTCGATCCGGTGTCCGGTCAACCCGAAGCCAAGCAGGGGCGCGCCGCCATTCGCGCACTGAATACAGGTTGGCAAGCCAGACTGCTGGTGCGCAACTCCATCGCCCTGCCCACTGGCTACTGGACACGGGTACCGCTGGAGCACTGCACCAGCTACCGACTGAGCGACACCGGCCTTGTGGACAACTGGGATGCCTGGTGCCGCCAATATCTCGGTAGCGCACCGGAGCTGCGTCTGGATGACCGCCATGAAGGCCGCTACCGCGCCTGTGGTCTGGAGAATGACAGGCTCAACTGGATGCTGCTGGTCGAGCGCGACAACAGCCTGCCCGATCTGGACTGGCTCGATCAGCAGTTCGCGCTCGATAACCTCGATATTGAACTGCGCCGGCAGTTGCTGGCGGCCACGGCCGCCGGTGCTCAGCCCTGCGGTGCCGTGGTGTGCAGCTGCTTTCAGGTGCGCGAACCCAACATACGTGCCGCTATCCAGGCCGGCGCTACCTCAGCCGAACAGCTCGGTGAGCAGCTCAAATGCGGCACCAACTGCGGCTCCTGCATTCCCGAACTCAAAGCACTGATTACAGACGAAAAATGCGCCGCACCCGCAACCGAACAGACAACCGCGGAGGTTGAAAATGCTGTGGAATACTAGCCTTTCCCTGTTCGATCAACTTATGAGCAGAATCACCGACTTCGGTTCCCGTCCTGCGCTGCACGAAAAACCTGCCTCTCGCCATACCAACACAGGCGTAGAGCATGGCCAGGTCCACTTGATCGGCTGCGGTCCCGGCGCTCTGGACCTGCTCACGGTACGGGCGTTCCGCCTGATTGAGCAGGCCGAAGTGGTGATCTACGACCGCTTGGTCGGCGACGACATTCTCGATCTGATCCCCAGTTCGGCGCAGCGCTACTATGTCGGCAAAGCTGCGGGCCAGCACAGCGTGACCCAGGCACGTATCGGCGAACTGATGGTGCAGCAGGCCCAGAGAGGCAAAACCGTGTTGCGTCTGAAGGGAGGCGACCCCGCTATTTTTGCCCGCATGGCCGAGGAGATCGATGCACTCAACGCTGCCGGTATCGAGTGGCAGATCGTCCCCGGCATCACCGCCGCGTCGGGTTGTGCCTCCGCAGCCGGCATCCCGCTGACCGACCGTGCCAGCGCGCACCAGGTCCGCTTCATCACCGCGACCCACCACGCCAGCCATCTCGAGCACGACTGGGCAACGCTGGCCAGAACCGACCAGACGCTGGTGTTCTACATGGGACTTGAAGCCCTGCCCGAGATCAGCGCTTCACTGCAGAGCCATGGCCTGCCCGCAGACTGGCCGATCCTGCTGATCGAAAACGGTACCCGGGACAATCAACGCAACCTGTTGTCAACGCTCGACCTTGTGGTGGAGCAGGCCAAGGAGGCGCAATTCAAGACCCCCAGCCTGATCATCGTCGGCGAAGTCACCCGTAGCGCCAAAGCCAATGTACTGGCACTTGCCCAAAGCCTGGAAGCCGCCTGACAATAGAGCTTCCATCCACAAACAAGAAATCAGGCAGTGGCAGCAAACAGGCAACAGTATATCGGGCTGATCCTGGCCGGCGGGCGTGGAACGCGCGCCGGGGGAGCTGACAAGGGTCTATTGCAATACGAGGGCCGCGCATTGATCGAGTACTCGATCGATGCACTGCACCCTTTTTGCGATCCCATCTTTATCAACTGCAATCGCAGCCAGGAGCAATACGCACAGTACGGGTTGCCGCTGATCGGCGATCCGGACGATAGTTTTCCCGGCCCGCTACGTGCACTGGCTCAGCTGCTGCCCTCGCTGCCTGCCGGCAACCTGATCACCCTACCCTGCGATACACCGGGCATCACCGAGCAACATATTCAGCAACTCATCGATGCCAGTCGGCAACAACCAGGCGCATGGGTTTATATCAGTGCTGGCGGCCGAGACCACCCTCTACACGCGCTTTTGCCGGCGGAGTTGATTCCGGCACTCATCGAGCACGTTAACGCCACTGGCGAAGTACGGCTGATGCGTGCACTGGCACACTTTCCTCATGTGAGCGTGGAGCTGGCGGAGGATCCGGCGCTGAACCTGAACCGGCCACAAGGGGGATAATTCACGGGTACGCTGACCGACACTCAGCAGGATGTCTAACGCCCGGACATAAAAAAGGCTTGCACACTTCCGTGTTGCAAGCCCTATTTCTGCTTCCCTGCGAAACTCACTCGTCCCTGGGTGAGCGAGGTGTCAGTTTCCGTCTGACCTGTGTCCATTTCCTGTTCCCTGAACAGCAGCTTCCTGCCGCCGTGCACTCCTGTAACCCTCGTGCTCCAATAATGGTCGCTCAGGGCCGGTTTGCCTATAGGAATTTTTCCTAATTTTACCCGGGCTCAGTATTTGGATCGCCGCCACTTGCCCACAGTCGGTGCGGTGCGCTGACTCTAACCGGTTCAGCTCGGAATACTACTCGCCCAGCTTCCACCCCGAGGTGATCGGATAGCGTCGATCACGACCGAATCCACGTTCGGTGATGCGCGGCCCGACCGGTGCCTGACGACGCTTGTACTCATTGATATCCACCAGGTGTACCACCCGGTTGACCTCGGTTTCATCGAAACCCTCGGCAATAATCGCCTTGGCGCTGTAGTCGCGCTCCACGTAGAGCTCGAGTATACGGTCCAGCACATCATAATCGGGCAGGCTGTCCTGATCCTTCTGATCCGGTCGCAATTCGGCCGACGGCGGGCGGGTGATCACACGCTGGGGTATAACCGGCGAGATCGAGTTGCGGTATTCGGCCAGACGGTACACCAGGGTCTTCGGTACATCCTTGAGCACATCGAAGCCGCCGGCCATATCGCCGTACAGGGTGGAGTAACCCACCGCCATCTCCGACTTGTTACCGGTGGTCAGCACCAGGTAGCCCTTCTTGTTCGAGATCGCCATCAACAGCACGCCACGACAGCGCGCTTGCAGGTTCTCTTCCGTGGTATCCATCGCGGTGCCGGCAAACTCGTCCGCCAGCGCGGACATGAAGCTCTCATACATCGGCTCGATCGAGATAACACTATGACGAATACCCAGCAGTTGGGCCTCTTCGGCCGCATCCTCGATACTGATATTCGAGGTATAGCGAAACGGCATCATCACCGCTTCAACTGCTGTCGCCCCCAGTGCATCCACCGCAACGGCAACAGTCACGGCCGAATCGATACCACCGGACAGGCCCAACACCACGCCCTTGAAGCCATTTTTCTGCACGTAGTCGCGCACGCCCAGTACCAGGGCGTTATACACAGACTCTTCCAGACCCGGCAGCGGCAGGGATGGCTGTGCAGCGTCAACCTGCCCACCCTCTAGATCCACATCCAGCGTATACAACGCCTCTTCGAAGAAGGCACCGGCGAAGACCTGAGTCCCTTCTGCATCCACGGCCTGAGAGCCGCCATCGAAGACCAGCTCATCCTGGCCACCGACCTGGTTCACGTAGAGCACCGGACAACCAGCGATCCGTGCTTGACGCCCGATTACCTCGGTACGCACCGCGGGCTTGCCGGCGTGGAAGGGTGAGGCATTGATATTCAGGATCAGGCTGACGCCTGCTGCCTTGAGCTGCTCGACCGGTGCCGAGTGCCAAATATCCTCGCAGACGCTAAGACCGATTCTGTGGCCGTCCAGCTCGAACAGTCCCGGTTCACTGCCGGCGGCAAAATAGCGTTTCTCGTCGAACACCTGGTAGTTGGGCAGACACTGCTTGGCATATTCGGTGAGCAGCTTGCCGTCACGAATCACACCCAGCATGTTGTAAAGTGCACCGTCACGATAACGCGGGTAGCCGACCACCAGCGTAATACCCGACACCTGCTGCTTCAGCGCTTTCAGCGCCTGATCGATACGCAGCTCCAGGCTGGGGCGAAGCAGAAGATCCTCGGGTGGATAACCGCTGAGCGCCAGCTCCGGATAGAGCACCAGATCGGCACCCAGTTCATCGCGGGCCTTGATGGCCGTTTCGATAACCCGTTCAGTATTGCCCGGAATATCACCCACCAGCAGGTTCAACTGGGCCATCGCGACCCGGATCACTTTACTCATCTGTACTCTTGATAGCAGTCAGCGGGAGAACCCGTCACTCTTGTTCAATGCGCCCCGCCACGGCATAGGGTGCCGGATCGATGACAGGGGAACGTTCAAGCAGAATATCACTCAGCAGGCGGGTCGAGGCCGGGGCCAACACCAGACCGTTACGGTAGTGGCCGCAGTTCAGGTACAAGCCGTTGTAGCCGGGTACGGCACCGATAAAGGGGATCCCCTCGGGCGAACCCGGACGCAGTCCTGCCCAGTGATATTCGACCGGGTATTGTGCCAGATCCGGCAGAATTTTCAGCGCTGTTTGGTGTAGCGAGTCACGCGCTTCGTCGGTGGTCCCTTTGTCGAAACCGACATGTTCCAGAGTGCTACCAACCAGAATACGACCGTCGTTACGCGGAATCAGATAGCGGCCGTCGAGCATCACGATGCGATCGATCAGCCCCACAGGAGCCTTGAACACCATCATCTGACCACGTACAGGCTCAACCGGGAGCCGCAGTCCCAGAGAAGCGATCAACTGCGCGCTCCAGGCGCCCCCGGCAATGACGGTGGCATCCGCCCGGAATTCACCACGACTGGTACGCACCCCTTGGATCCGTTCGCCCTGGAGAATGAACCCCTGCGCCTCGCACTGCTCCACCAGTTCGATATTGGGGTGCTGTTCCACGCTAATACGCAGCGCACGTCCCAATCGAGGGTTGCGGATACTGGCCACCTCGGGCATCCACATCGCCGAAGTGAAATCGGGATTGAGTCGCGGTTCCTTGTTGTGGATAAACTCGGCGTCCACTTTGATCAGCGGCCGATAGTGGTCATGCCCCCAACGCAGTGCCTCTGCCTCGTCCTGCACATCCACCATCAGGATACCTTTCTGGCGCAGTTCCGGATCACAGCCGGTCTCGACACACAGCTCCTGCGCCAGCAGCGTGTAACTGCTCTGCGACCAGAGCGCCAGACGGGTGATGGCATCACCATGGCGCCAGGGATAGAGTGGCGACACGATACCGCCGCCAGCCCAGGACGCCTCATGAGCGCTGACACCACGTTCAATCAGGGTCACCTTGACACCGGAGCGTGCCAGCTCGCGGGCAGTCATCAGTCCGATGACGCCCGCGCCTACAACGACTGTCTCTTTCATGAGTAAATTCGAGGTTCTACTACTTCTTAAGCAGGAAGTTCACGTTCGCAATCGGTGACGTGCCCGCGCTGACCGTGATATTACCGCTGGTAAAGGTCGAGGAGTTACCCGCCGTCTTACTAACAATATCGCCACCGAGCGTCACGTTGGGATCAAGGTACTCGTTGGTCTCCGTGGTCGTGGCATAGACCGTCACGTTGCCATAATTGACGGGAACAAGACATTCATAGCTGCGCGAGTTACCCGTACCCGATACGGTGCAGCTGCCGTAGCTGGTCGCAACCGACACACTGGTCAATGTCAGGCTGCCGGTCGAGCCTTTCTCTATCAGACCAGTAACCGCGATCGTCGCTCCCGAGCCAAGGATATTGACATCAATTGCAGAGGATACCGTTTCTAGGCCCGATGCGACGATGCTGTTACTCTGCCCTTCGAAGCTGGAACCAGTCCCGTACCGGTTACCCAGAAGGCCTGTGTTGTCACCAGCACTTTCGGCAAATATCTGCACCGTGGCACCACTGGCCGTAGCCCCAGCCTGTACCAGGCCGCGGCTGTACACGGCGTAGAAGTTGGCCGCGTCGTCAATGGTGTTGACCTCTTCGTCGGTCACCGAGGCCAGTGTGCTGTTCTCAGTATCCCAGTCGGACAGCAGCGTCATATTGATCTCGAAGAAGGGGGTATAAGCAAGCCAATCATTACCGGCGCGCATACCGGAGGAGGCGGCCACGTCGGTCATCTTGGCAATCCAGTTGTCGTCGTAGCTCATATCATCGTAGTAGAGGCCACGAGCGAGCAATTGCGACAAGCCACCCTCAACCATATCCAGATCGACACTGGCCAGTGATGCCCCCAAAGCGCTTACGCCCAGCGCGCTTAACGCTGCCGTTTCGGTAAATGTACGATCATGCACCTGGTCGTGAACATACTGCTGATAGCTGGCCAGACCTGCACTGGTTGTCGGGTAGTTATAGGGGATAGTAGGCAGATCGATCAGCTTCCAATCCGGGAACAGCTCAAACAGGCCGTCAACGCGGCGGAATCGACAGGCTTCTGCATAGATATCACCACCAGCTGTGGCCTCACCGGCGAAGGTAATGGTATTAGCGGCCAAAGCGGTTGGATCAAGTTTATAGTGCTTATGTGCTGTACTGGGGGCAACCTCTTTGAAGCCGGGTACGCCATCGTTTGAGTAAACAGTCGTATCGGATGCGTCATGGTGGCCGGCGCAGCAGCGGGTACAGTACTGGGACTGGGTAAAGCTTCCGCCGCCTGAATAAAGCGTACCAGTGGTCGCGGTTGTTACCGTTACACCTTGCTCAACTTCAAGCGCACCGTCGTTATATTTATAGTGATGAGGCGTTTCGCCCGCAGTACTACCGGTCACGAGGTTACAGAAGCAGTTAACCGTGACAAACTCCTGCTGCACCAGCTTAGTGGTGGTCACGTCATAGGTCACGGTCTCGAAACGCACCTCGGTGCTCTCGTTGCTCTGGTCTACATCCGGCAGGGGCTTGGACGTTTCCTGCGTTTTATCGTCACCTATATCGATAGGTATTACGTCCGGCACATCACCAGCGGCATGGCTCACTGCCGGTGAGTCACCACCGAAACCTGTAACGCCTAACAGAGGTGCAAGATTCGGATCGACACGGGCCAGGAGGGTGGAGAGAGCTACACTGCTGACGCCATCAGTACCATTCCAACTGACGGTGACCGTTATCTCTTTGTATTCGGAGGCATTAACCGCGGAGGATACGGTGTTGATACCGCTCCAGTTCAAGGTATAGTCGATCGACGATTTGCCGACGGATACCGCCTCGACTTCGGAGGTCGGGGATGCCGCCGAGCCTATCTGATCGAACTCGACAATCGTCTGATAATCCCTAAACTCCTCGAGTTTCTTTTCAGCCAATGCCATGGCCACAGCACGCTGTTCAGAATCGGTGGCGCCCTTAATAAAGCTTGACTGGAGCTGAAGCAGCGCAGCCATTCCCACCGTCACCACCACCAGAGCTATCAAAACCTCGATAAGTGTGAAACCAGCGGTCTTACCTAATCTGTTACGAATATGCGCCATGACCAACACCCTATTTCAGATCTGTCCAAGAGCCTGGAAATCTTGCCAGTGAGTCGAACTTACCACCCGAGTTGGCAAAGTTTTCCAGCAGACTCTTTACATAGACCAGCGTAAAACTCCCCGTGGGAAGATCTACATCTCCATTCACCAATATCGAGCCGTAGAATTTAGCTGTACCGGTTATGCTTATGCCAAAATCATCGCTATCCGTACCGGTATAAATATCGGTGAAAGCAAATAGAATGCCGTAAAAGGTCGTCCCTCCATTTGCAGTCACATCGCCATGCACCACCAGGATGAACGGAGCATCGGGGCTCCCGATGGTCTTACCTTTGATATCGCAATCCCCCTCGATCCAGATCAGGGGTAACTCGCCATCGTATGCGCCGCCCGAATAAAACATATCGCCGGTTGAAGCGTCCAAGTCATCGCATTCGACGCCATATTGCATGCCCAAGGTTCGATAGATCGTCCATGCGGTTGGGTCCACACCTGTATCCGGTGCCGATAGACCCCTAGCCGTCAAGCAGGCATCGGAATCGGTATATACATTGACCCCAAACAGATTCTCGAAAGAGTCCGGTACACAACTGTCGGCGACAACATCACTGCAATTATCCGCCGGATCGACTCCGCTCTCCGCCTCACACAGATGGTTATCCGCCTGCTGACAGGTACATTGCTCACAGATCCACTCGTACGTAGAGTCCTTTGTGCGCGTAGCATTGTTTCCTTCGTTCAGATACTCATCGAGGTTACAGGTCTGCCAGGATGCCACCCCCTGGGTGGTCGAATTTTTTACCCAGGCCGATACAGGTACGCCATCTCCACCACCGTTCGGGTTGGTTACGATGGTGAAGCTACCGCTTGGTGGAAAATTCCCCCCCGCCATCAGGGGTGGCAGCTCACCGGTATCGATCAGCGGTACGATGCCATATTTCTCTTCAATCGTAGCGGAGCCGGTTTGGTCAGGCGATTCCCCCACACCCGTTACCGTGGCATAGCCGCCGGATACTGTGACAGACACGCTGGCCTCGGTGGCACTGCTGGCGGGGATCGAAATGGTCGTATTCCCATTGGGTGTCCAGGCTGAAGGATCCTCGACATACTTCATTGCACCGTAGTCCAATCCGCCTTGGGCAACATGGAATGCTTCTTTCGCGCGATTGGTATTGGCTGAGGTTTTCAATTCGAGTGTGGTCAACCGGCTGACAGTCAGCACCGTAATGGTCAGCAGAGCCAGAAGTACAATGGCGACAATCAGCGTTACCGCTCCATGCTGCGAGCGAAAACCAGATCGTGACAATCCGTTGAAGCGGCGACTATATGTCATTTCTCACCCTCACTTCCTCTATCAGCTCCTTAACCAACCGGTCATCCGATGACGATTCACCGCGCAGGGTAATGCGAATCGAGCGCGCAGCTGCAGAGGCGAAGGACGCCGCCGATGGCAGGCGCTGGAACAGCAACTGAGTAATGACGGTCGTGCTGTTATCGGTCAGGTTTTGCCAGTTACTGGGCAGCACCGAACAATCCACGTCCCCGGTCAAGGTTGATGACGACGCCCATAACACCTCGACGGCGCCCTGCGCATCATCCATGCGATAGCCCATCAGGTGCTCGATGGTCGCCGCCCCATCCGCGTCGTAATCGTAGGACAGGACCACGCAGGAGTCGCTGTCGGATGATTTCGGCGAAGTAAACACATTGACTGGCAGCCCGCCGGACACAACCGCAGCATGCGGATTGCCGGTCAACGAACCACCGGCCCAATAACCGGAACGCCTGATATCTCGGACCATCATATCCATTACCGTCCTCATCTCCTGGCTCAGCCGTACGGAGGTCACAGTCTGCCGGGTTATGCCCAACGTCGACACATACATCGAGATGGCGATAGCGGTGACGATCAGGCCCAACAGCAGCGCAATCATCAACTCGATCAGGGTAAAGCCAGCCTGTCGCTTCATTCTCAGCATGACTCATACCCCGGCACGCTGGAGCCGCTGGGCACACACACACGCAATCGACCAAGCAGACTCATCGTGATGCGCATCTGATTTCCGCTGTCGTTAGTAAAGAAAATCGAACCCGCCGGCGACAGCGTCCCCCGCTTGGGATCGAAAGTGACGGTTGATCCGGCCACCGACGACGCACTCATGGTCACGCCTGGAAAATCATCCACATCGGTGACCCGACGTACCCCGTCCACCGTACAGTAGCTGTTGGATGTATCGGCACAGTCGCACGAGGATGCTGTCGATGCCTCCTCCAGCCCGTAGCACCAATCGGTGGACGGAGAATCATCGAATTTCACAAAAATCGTTTGATTTCGCTTTATCGACTCGGCGCGTGCGAGCTGAAGATCGGCATATAGAGTTTGTGCCGCGTTGGTAAGGCGTCTATTCTCGAAGAAGTCACGAAAGGCAGGAGCGGCCACCGTCGCCAGTATGACGACAACGGCCAGTGTAACCAGCAGTTCTATCAGGGTGAACCCGGTTTCTCTAGCATAGAGATCCTCGAAATATACCCGCGCGTCTTTCCGTGGAAAAAGTGCCATCACCAGATCAAATCCTTTCGCCAGGATGTTAGGATTGGGTTGGTCAAGCATAGCAGCATAAAGGAACTACAGTGAACCATTCAAACAGGGGTTTTACATTAATCGAGCTCATGATTGTAGTTGTTGTTATTGGCATCATCGCTACAGTTGCCTATCCCTCGTACAGGAACTACATGCGAGAGGCCAGGCGAGCGGAGGCGCAGGCTGTGCTTTTGGACGCACAGATCAAGCAGGAGCGTTACCGCGCCTACAACAACTCCTATGCCACTTCCGCTCAGCTGACTGCCGAAAGCCTAGGGCTGAATAGTGCCGACTACTACACCTTTACCGTAACCAATGTGACCTCCTCCACCTATACGATCAACGCCGCGCCAGCATCGGGCAGTGATCAGGTCAATGACTGTGGAGGTGCGACACTGACAGTGAATCAAAGTAATACCAAAACCCCCGCTAGCTGCTGGAAGGACTAGCGGATAGGAAGCTGTCGACGCTAGTCGACAGCCATGATCCTGACCTCGAACAACAAGGTTTTCCCCGCCAGCGGGTGGTTGAAGTCCACCATCACCCGTTCGTCGTTATACTCCGTGATCACGCCCGGGATCTCACCTCCGGGCTCCTGGAATGAGACCACCAGGCCCGGCTCCAGCTCCATATCCTTGAATTCGCTGCGCGGCATCACCTGCACATTGCTGGGGTTATGCTGACCGAAGCCACGCTCAGGGGCGATGGTGAGCTCGACATGATCGCCAGGTTTCAGCCCCAGCATCGCCTGCTCGAACCCCTCGGGGATGTTGCCGTCGCCAAAGACGAACGTCGCAGGGGCGGCGTCGAAGTTGGAATCGACGATCTGGCCATCCTGGAGCTTGATCGCGAAGTTAAGCTTGATCTCTTTTCCCGGCCCAACAACAGCCTGTTCACTCATCTTATTTGTCTCCGGCGGCATTGCCGCCAAACAGCATGTCAAATACCAGCAGGCCGGCCCCCAGGGTAATCGCGCTGTCGGCAAGATTAAACGCCGGGAAATACCAGCCTGCATAGTGCAAGGATATGAAATCGACCACGTGACCATGCACTATCCGGTCGTATAGATTACCCACCGCGCCACCCAACAGCAGCGCAAGCCCCACGCCCAGCCACCAGGGGCTGGCAGGAGTGCGACGCATCCAGACCAACAGCAGGGCACTGACACCGCAGGCGATCAGGATAAACAGCCAGCGCTGCCAACCGCCGGCACTGGATAAAAAACTGAACGCCGCCCCCTTGTTGTAGAGCAGCGTCAAGTCAAATACCGGCAGCAGAGGCACTGGATAGGCGTACTCAAGCAGCGTGTCGGCCAGGTACTTACTCCCCAGGTCGAGCAGAATGACAAGCAGCGTGATCCAGAGCCAGCGCAATGCGCTGGCTTTTACAGGGATATGGGTCATCAGGCGTACTGGCGCTGCTCTCCGTCACCGCTGACGTTTTCTATACAGCGGCCACAGAGTTCAGGCTCTTCCGCGTGCTGACCGACATCCTCACGGTGGTGCCAGCAGCGCGCACACTTGGCCTGCTCGGACGCTTTGACCGCCACTTTCAGACCTTCGACATCGGTTGCACGGGCATCGCCGGCTTCGCTCAGCGGCTTTAGCTGCGCCACCGAGGTGATCAGCACGAAACGCAACTCGTCACCGAGGCGGGCCAGATCACTCTCGAGCTTGTCATCGACATACAGGGTCACTTCTGCCGCCAGCGAGGCCTTGACCAACTTTTCGCCGCGTGCGTCTTCCAGGCACTTGTTGACCGCATCCTTGACCGCCATCACCCGCTGCCAGAAGGCAGGACCGAAGGCATCGCTATCGGCAAACGCCGCCAGCCCTTCGTACCAAGTGGTCAGCAGCACGCTATCGCGCCGTTCGCCCGGCAGTACCTCGTAGATCTCCTCGGCGGTGAAGCTGAGGATAGGTGCGATCCAGCGGGTCAGCGCTTCGGCGATATGGAACAGCGCGCTCTGGCAGGAGCGGCGTGCCAGACTGTCCGGCTTGGTGGTGTACTGGCGATCCTTGATGATATCAAGGTAGAAACCGCCCAGCTCACGCACGCAGAAGTTGTGCACCTGCTGGTAGACATCGAGGAAACGGTAGCTATCGTAGGCATCAATCACCTTTTTCTGCAGTGCCGCCGTCGCACCCACGGCCCAACGGTCCAGCGCCAGCATCTCCGACGGTGCCACCATGTCGGAGGCCGGATCGAAACCGTTCAGGTTGGCCAGCAGGAAGCGTGCGGTGTTACGGATACGACGGTAGGAGTCGGCCGTGCGCTGCAGGATCTGCTGGGAGACCGCCATCTCGCCGGCGTAATCGGTCGACGCCACCCACAGGCGCAGGATGTCGGCACCCAGGGTATCGGTCACCTCCTGCGGCGCGATCACGTTACCGAGCGACTTGGACATCTTGTAGCCCTTCTCGTCGACGGTAAAACCGTGGGTCAGCACCTGTTTGTACGGTGCGCAATCATTGATCGCGATGGAGGTCTTCAGCGAGGACTGGAACCAGCCACGATGCTGATCCGAACCCTCCAGGTACATATCGGCCGGGAAACGCAGCCCTTCACGTTGCTCCAGTACCGAATAGTGGGTCACACCGGAGTCGAACCAGACATCCAGGGTATCGGTAACCTTGTCATAGTCGGCGGCCTCGTCGCCGAGCAGCTCGGCCGCGTCCAGCTCGAACCAGGCGTCGATACCGCCCTGCTCGATGCGTTGAGCCACCTGTTCGATCAGTTCCTGGGTGCGTGGATGCAGTGCGCCGCTCTGCTTGTGCGTAAACAGGGTGATCGGCACCCCCCAGGTCCGCTGACGGGAGACACACCAGTCCGGGCTCTGTTCAACCATCGCCTCGATCCGGTTCTGGCCCCACTCGGGGAACCACTGCACCCCCTTGATCGCTTCCAGCGCATGGCTCTTGAGCTGCTTCTCCTCCATGGAGACAAACCACTGCGGCGTGGCGCGGTAGATCAGCGGGGTCTTGGTACGCCAGCAGTGCGGATAGCTGTGTTCGAAACGCTTTTTATGCACCAGTTTGCCTTCGCGCTCCAGCGCCTCGCAAACCGGCTCGTCCGCCTTGTACACGTGTACGCCGGCCAGCTCACCGGCGTCATCGGTATAGGTGCCGTTTGCCTGCACCAGGTTCAGTGTACCCAGCCCATACTGCTGGCCGACAACAAAGTCCTCCATACCGTGATCCGGTGCGGTATGCACGGCACCAGTACCGGCATCGGTGGTGACATGGTCGCCCAGGATCACCGGCACCTGGCGAGCGTAGAACGGGTGCTGCAGTTGCAACAGTTCCAACGCGCTGCCGTTACAGGTGGCCAGCACCCGGTACTGCTGCACGCCCCAGCGCGCCATGATGGCGTCGACCATCTCGGCGGCCAGCACCAGACGTTCGCTGCCCTGGTTGATCTGCGTCTCGACCAGCGCGTAATCGAGAGTACCGTTCAGCGATACCGCCTGGTTGGCCGGAATGGTCCAGGGCGTGGTGGTCCAGATCACAACAGATACAGGGCCTTCACCGGCCTCCGTACCGAACAGTTTAAGTACCTTGCCCTGATCCACAGCGGTAAAGCGCACATCGATCGCCGTCGAGGTTTTTTCCTGGTATTCCACCTCGGCCTCGGCCAATGCAGACTGGCCGACCACGCTCCAATACACCGGCTTGTAGCCATTCACCAGATGGCCATTGTCGATGATCTTGCCCAGGGCGCGGACGATATTGGCCTCGGTTCCGAAGTTCATTGTCAGGTAGGGGTTGTCCCAATCGCCGATCACGCCAAGACGGATGAAGTCAGCCTTCTGCCCCTCCACCTGTTCATGGGCATACTCGCGGCACTTCTGCCGAAACTCACGATAGGGCACCTTGTCTCCCGCCTTGCCGATCATCGTCTCGACCTTGTGCTCGATCGGCAGACCATGGCAGTCCCAGCCCGGTACGTAGGGTGCATCGAAGCCGCTCAACGTCTTCGATTTGACGATCATATCCTTGATCACCTTATTCACCGCATGACCGATATGGATGTTGCCGTTGGCGTAGGGAGGGCCATCATGCAGGATGAACTGCGGACGCCCCTTACCCTCTTCACGCAGCTTGGCGTAGAGATCGATCTGCGCCCAGCGTTCAAGCCGAGCCGGTTCGCGGGCGGGCAGATTGCCGCGCATCGGGAAGGCCGTTTCCGGCAGGTTCAGTGTCGGTTTGTAATCGGTCATGTTGGATTGTTCCCAGCTTCAACTTTGCGTCGATGCCAAGGCCAGCCAGTCGCGGGCTGCCTCGATATCCGCGTTAATCTGTACCTTGAGCGCGTCCAGTCCGTCGAAGCGACGCTCCGCACGCAGAAAATGTAAAAACTCCACCTGCATCAGCTCGCCATACAGGTCGCCCTTGAAATCGAGCAGATGCACCTCGAGTACCGGCTGACGGCCATGAATGGTCGGCCTGATCCCAACATTGCAAACGCCCGGATAGCGCTGCCCGTTGATCAAGCCGTGCACCACGTATACGCCGCGTAGCGGGCAGGCGAAGCGGTGCATACGCACATTGGCGGTGGGAGCGCCGAGCTGCCGTCCCAGCTTCTGACCATGCATCACCCGTCCGATAACGCGGTAGGGGCGTCCCAATAGCCGGCCGGCAAGTCCGAACTCGTGCGCCTGCAGAGCCGCCCGGACCCGGGAGCTACTGACCCGTTCGCCATCGACCTCCAGAGTCGCGGTCTCCTCCACCGAGAAGCCGATCCGCCCGCCGGCACGTTTAAGCAACTCGAAGTCGCCTCGCCGGTCGCAGCCGAAACGGAAGTCATCGCCGACAACCAGGTGACGGATGCCCAGTTTCTGGACCAGCAACTGCTCGATGAACTGATCTGCCGACATGCTGCGTAAGCGCGTATTGAACATCAGGCAGAGCACCCGCTCGACACCCTTGAACTCTAGAAAACGCACCTTTTCGCCAAAGCGAGTCAAACGCGGCGGTGCCTGTTCCGGCGAGAAAAACTCCCGCGGCTGAGGCTCGAAGATGATCACCACACTGGGCAGGTCGAGCTCTGCCGCTTTTGCCTGCAGCTGCTCAAGTACACGCTGATGCCCAAGGTGCACGCCATCAAAATTGCCAATGGTCGCGACGCAGCCCCGATGACGCTCACGCAGATTGTGTAAACCGCGGATCAATTCCATACGCGATCTGATCTTTTACCCCTAGAACCCAAGACCCAAAGGTCGAGAAAAGCCACCGCGAACGCCGCGCCTGTCAAATGCGAACGCAGGAGTATACCGTACAACGCCAGTATTGATTAAGTCCTGCACACCGGCAAACCCTGTTATCCACGCAGATGCCGCAATCTCAGACCACAAATCACCAGCACCAGCAGATAGATCCCCAGGCCGCCCGCAACCAGCAGCGACATCCACTGTACACGCTGCCACAGTCCCGCCGCCAACCACCGGTCGGTGGGCGTATTCAGCCAAAACAGCAGCAGGCAGAGCGCGCCGTTTGCCGCCATCAGGCGCATCACGAAGGTACGCCATCCGGTCTGCCAGGTGAAAACGCCAGCCCGGAGTAGGCCGCGCAACAGTAACACGGCATTCATATAAGCAGACAGCGTGGTCGCCAGCGCCAGACCGGCGTGCGCCAATGGCCAGATCAAGATCAGGTTCAACACCATATTGGCGCCCATCGCCTGCATCGCGATCTTGACCGGGGTCTTGGTATCCTGACGCGAGAAGAACCCGGTCGCCACCACCTTGATCAACATGAACGCGACCAGACCCAAGCCATAGGCACGCAGACTGCGCGCCGACATCTCGATATCCAGTGCACTCATCTCACCGTAGTGGAACAGGGTGACCAATAGCGGCTCCGCCAGCACCACCAGTGCCAGCGCCGCCGGAACCCCTATCAGCAACACCATGCGCACCGCCCAGTCCAGCGTCTGGCGAAAATGCTCGGACGACTGCTCGGCATGGCGACGCGACAAACTGGGCAGAATCACCGTCGCAATGGCGATGCCGAACACACCCAACGGCAGTTCGGAGAGGCGGTCCGAGTAGTACAGCCAGGAAACACTGCCGGTCTGCAGAAAGGAGGCCAACACCGTATCCAGCAGCAGGTTGATCTGGGCGACCGACACACCGAACAGCGCCGGCAGCATCAGCCTCAAGATCCGCTGCACGCCTTCGTCCCGCCAACCTCGTTGTGGTATCGGCATCAGCTGCAGCCGGGCCAGGAACGGCAGCTGGAACAGCAACTGCAACGCACCGGCCATGAATACCCCCCAGGCCAGTGCCAGGATCGGCGGATCGAACAGCGGGCTGAGCATCATTGCCGAACCGATTAGACTCAGGTTCAGCAGCACCGGAGTAAAGGCTGGGATAGCGAAGCGACCGTAAGCGTTCAGGATCGCACCGCAAAACGCGGTCAGCGATATCAACATCAAGTAGGGAAAGGTGATCTGCAGCATCTGCGCCGCCATCTCGAACTTTTCCCCACCGGCCAGGTAGAAACCCGGTGCAAACAGCGCGGCTAATACTGGTGCACCGATCACGCCCAGCAGCGTAACCAGTAGCAGCACAGAACCCAGCGAACCCGCAACCCGGTGCACCAGCAGCTGGACCGCGGCCAGATCGCGCTGACTGCGATATTCGGACAGAACCGGAACAAATGCCTGGGAGAAGGCACCTTCGGCAAATAGCCTGCGCAAAAAATTGGGGATCTTGAACGCCACAAAAAAGGCGTCAGCACTTCCGCTGGCACCAAAATAGCCCGCGATCACGACATCACGCACCAGCCCCAGCACACGCGAGAGCATCGTCATCAGGCCGACGACACTGCTTGATCGGAGCAATCCGACTGAACGGGTTTCCTGTTCGGGCACTGGAGTTTCCATGCTGTGGTTGCTATTCGCGGTTTAGATTGAGATAAGCAGCGCAGATAATACAGCGGCCAGGCCCCACGGCGAAGCGCCCATTAAAAAACGGGCACAGACTTGACACCCAGCGCCGTAACATGAATAATCTCGCGTCTAATTTTTCGACGCTTACACGTCGTATTCTGAATCACTTCTAATTTGAGGAGCCAGATCGTGGCGAATTCCGCAGGATCTCGTAAACGCGCTCGCCAGGCCGAAAAGCGTCGTCAGCACAACGCTAGCCTGCGCTCCATGGTGCGCACTTATTTCAAAAAAGTTCTGAAAGCCATCGCCAGCGGCGACCAGGCTGCTGCCCAGGAAGCTTACAAGGTTGCCCAGCCGCTGCTGGACAGCTCTGTCAACAAGGGCATCTTCAAGAAGAACAAGATCGCTCGCACCAAGAGCCGTCTGAACGCACGGATCAAGGCGATGGCCGCGTAAGCAGCCAGCCGATCGGCGCTCCAAAAAAAACCGGCCGCAAGCCGGTTTTTTTGTGCCCGAGGCAAGCATCAGCACAGCTCACACATAAAAAAGCCGACATCAAAGCCGGCTTAGTCGATCAAAAACCTCAGCTGATCAGGCCAGCACCAGATTATCCCGGTGCACCAACTCCGGCTCACCCATAAAACCCAGTCGCTCAACGATCTCGCTGCTGGCGAAGCCGATGATCCGGCGGGCATCCTCAACACCATAATTAACCAGACCGCGCGCCATGATCGCGCCCGCCTCATCCAGCATCAGCACCATCTCACCACGCGAGAACTCACCCGATACCGATTTGACACCCGCCGGTAGCAGACTTTTACCCCCGGAGACCAGCGCCCTGACAGCACCAGCGTCCAGCACCAGAGTCCCCTTTGCCTGCAGATGACCGGCGATCCACTGTTTACGCGCCGCCACGGGCTCTTTCTCCGGTACCAGCAGCGTGCCCAGCTCCTCACCGGCAAAAAGCCGCATCAACACATCTGGCTCTCGCCCACTGGCGATTACCGTCTGCGCACCGGAGCGTGCCGCCAGGCGAGCAGCACGCACCTTAGTTGCCATACCGCCGCGACCAAGTTTGCCACCGCCCCCAGCCATAGCAATCAGACGATCATCCTCAGCCCGCGCTTGATGCACGAACGGCGCATCTGGGGTGGAGCGGGGATCCGCCTCGTACAACCCCTGCTGATCAGTCAACAGTATCAGCGCATCCGCCTCGATCGCATTGGCGACCAATGCACCCAGCGTATCGTTGTCGCCAAAGCGTATTTCGCTGGTCACCACGGTATCGTTCTCGTTGATCACCGGAATCACACCCAGATCAATCAACGTACTCAACGCCGAGCGCGCATTCAGGTAACGCTTGCGATTGGACAGGTCATCATGAGTCAGCAGCACCTGCGCAGTGTGCAGACCATGGCGGGCAAAGCTCGATTCATAAGCCTGCACCAGCCCCATCTGCCCCACGGCGGCAGCCGCCTGCTGACGATGCACCTCTTTCGGACGATCACGCCAACCCAAACGCTTCATACCCTCGGCGATTGAACCGGAAGAGACCAGCACCACCTCGACACCGCGCGCGCGCAGCTGCGCCACCTGGTCGACCCAATGCCCGATAGCCGCAAGATCAAGCCCGCGACCGTCATTGGTCAGCAATGCACTTCCGATCTTAACCACCCAGCGCCCACCATGCGCCAAACCTTCGCGACCCGCCACCACCTTCGCTCCTCTCTACATCCGCCGCCGTTAACGCACCCACTCGACGTCGACATCGTAGTCGTCGTCATCAAAATCGTCGTCATCCAAGCCATCGACTGCAGCCTGGCGCCTTGCCCGCGCCTCAGCCTTAAGCCGCTCGAGATTCTCCCGCGCCTCGGCATCGATAATCGCACGCGTTTCGCGCTCCTGCTCCAGCAGCGTAGGATCTTCCGCCACGGCCGCTGCGCGAGCATCCAAAAAATCCTGAAGATCGTGCACCAGAGCCTGCAACCCCTGCTTGTTCAGCGCCGACACTCGATACACCGGCGCCGACCACTGCAACGCATCAACCACTGCCTGACAGGCGGCATCCTGTTCTTCGGTCGCAACCATATCCAGCTTGTTCAACACCAGCCAGCGCGGTTGCTCTGCCAGGGTCGGGCTGAACTTGGTCAGCTCGGCCACCGCCGTCACCGCCGCTTCCGCCGGGGTCAGCTCATCCCAGGGCGCCATATCCACCAGATGCAGCAACACGCGATTGCGCGCCAAATGCTTGAGGAAGCGGATACCCAGCCCCGCACCCTCAGCTGCACCTTCGATAATGCCAGGGATGTCAGCGACGACGAAACTGCGATGCGCCTCGGTGCGCACCACACCCAGGTTGGGCACCAGGGTAGTAAAGGGGTAATCCGCCACCTTGGGCTTGGCCGCCGAGATGGACCGGATCAGCGTCGACTTGCCGGCATTGGGCAGCCCGAGCAAGCCGACGTCAGCCAGCACCTTCAGCTCCAGCCGTACGTTGCGCAGCTCGCCCGGGGTACCGTTGGTGGTCTGACGCGGCGCCCGGTTTACACTGCTCTTGTAGCGAGTATTGCCCAGACCATGAAAACCACCCTGGGCGATCTTTTCAATCTGACCAACTTGAGTCAGGTCCGCCAGCACCTCATCGGTATCGATATCCACCACCGTGGTACCAACCGGCAACTTCAGCACCAGATCCTCACCCTTGGCGCCAGTACAATTACCGCCTCGACCACCCTCACCATTGCGCGCGTTGTAACGGCGGGTATAGCGATAGTCGATCAGCGTATTCAGCCCCTCATCCGCTTCAACGAATACAGAGCCGCCATCGCCGCCATCACCGCCATCCGGCCCCCCTTTCGGGATAAACTTCTCGCGCCGAAAGCTCATGCACCCGTTGCCGCCCTTGCCGGCCTCAACCGTAATGATCGCCTCGTCGACAAATTTCATCTGATTCCTCCCGAAAGCTCAGGTACCGCCCCCGTCACCAGAGGGCACTATCAGCGGATTTGACCCGCCCTTTAACAAAAAAAGCCCCGCCTTGGCGGAGCTTTTTCTACTTCAGTGAGCCGCTCAGGCAGGAACTACACTGACGTACTTACGATTCTTCGGGCCTTTGACTTCGAACTTCACAACACCATCCGCTTTGGCGAACAGAGTATGATCCTTGCCCAGACCTACGTTCTCACCAGCGTGAACCTTGGTACCACGCTGACGGATCAGAATATTACCGGCAATCACTGCCTGGCCACCGAAACGCTTCACGCCCAGACGTTTGGACTGCGAGTCGCGACCGTTACGCGTGGAACCACCAGCCTTCTTATGAGCCATTGTTCAATCTCCTGTCTGATTAGCCACTGATACCAGTGATTTTAACCTCAGTGAACCACTGACGGTGGCCCTGACGCTTCATGTGATGCTTACGACGACGGAACTTGATGATGCTCACTTTGTCGCCACGACCGTGAGACACGACTTCCGCCGCAACCTTGGCACCATCGACAACCGGCGCGCCGACTTTGACGTCGTCGCCATTGCCAACCAGCAGCACACGATCGAACTCGACGTTAGCACCCGGCTCCACAGCCAGCTTTTCCAGCTTCAGAGTCTGGCCTTCCTGAACGCGGTACTGCTTACCGCCGCTCACAATAACTGCAAACATGTTTTTCTCCAGTATTAGGCCTGCCCGGCTACTAAGATTGATAACACCTACTTCTAAGGGTTTAAGGCACGACGGTCTCACAACCGGCGGCACCCTATGATAGGGAGCTAAAGATGGACAGGCTCAGGGCGCGCAATTCTACACAAACTCCCCCGTCGACTCAAGCGCTTTAGCCTTTACATTAGCCAAGGGGATCGGCCTTTTCTTGACACCCTGAGGCCTTGTCCCTAGCATGCGGCGAACCATTCTGTCGACCGACATAGTAACGCTATGCAGCCACACCAGCTCAACCCGCTGATTGAACCGCAGTTCGACGCGGTCACCGAGTACATCCTCAACCACCTCGGATCCAACGTTCCCCTGGTGGAGAGCATCGGCCACTACATAGTGGAGAGTGGCGGCAAACGCCTGCGTCCGCTGCTGGTACTGCTGGCGGCCAACGCCTGCGGCTACTCCGGTCAGCAGCACATCCCGCTGGCGGCGGTGATCGAATTTATCCACACCGCCACCCTGCTGCATGACGATGTGGTCGACAACTCCGAACTGCGACGCGGCAACGCCACCGCCAACGCCAAATGGGGCAACGCCCCAAGCGTACTGGTCGGTGACTTTCTCTACTCCCGCTCCTTCCAGATCATGGTCGAGATCGGTGAGATGGCGATCATGCAGGTGATCTCCAACGCCACCACGGTGATTGCCGAAGGCGAGGTGCTGCAGCTGCTCAACCAGCGCAACCCGGATACCACCGAAGAATCCTATATGAACGTGATTCTCGGCAAGACCGCGATGCTGTTCGAAGCCGCCACCGAATGCGGCGCGATTCTGGCCAACGCCAACCCACAACAACGCGAAGCACTGCGACTGTACGGTCGCCATCTCGGCATCGCCTTCCAACTGGTCGACGATGTCATGGACTATCTTTCCAGCAGCGAAGAGATGGGCAAAAACGTCGGCGACGATCTGGCCGAGGGCAAAGCCACACTACCGCTGATCCATGCCATGCGGGAAGGATCGGACAGCGAGCGCGCACTGGTGCGCGAAGCGATTCGCAAGGGTGGTCTGGACGATCTGGCTCCTGTCCTCGACATCGTGCACCGTACCGGGGCGATCGAGTACACCAAGGCTCAGGCCCAGGCTCAGATCGATCACGCGCTTGCAGCGCTGACCGAGTTGCCGCAGAACAGCTTCCGCGACACCCTGACCAGCATCGCCCGGATGGCGGTCGAACGTACCAGCTGAAGCAACCGCTCCGTGCACCGCCTACTGGCGGTGCAACAGGTACGCCACCTCGCGCTCCAACCCTCGCGGCGTCTCGACACGCTCTCCTGCTGCCAGCGTAATCACCGTAAACGCCGGCTCGAACAGATCGCGCACCTCGCTTTCAAATACCGAGAACGGCGGCCCATCACCCTCACTCACCGAGAACTGCGAACGATCGTCGCCCGCCAGCTCCAGCGTCACCAGCAGCATCTCGACACCGGGCTCGATACGCTGCGCCAACCGCTCCGCGTAGCGTCGCCTCATCGCCGGCGGCAACGCAATCAACGCCGCCCGATCGTACACCGCGCCGATCCCACGAAACACCTCCCAGGGCAGCTCGAAGATATCGCCGGTCAACAGCACGATGCCGTCGCGCTCGCGACGGTGGTAGTTGTCGATGGTGATCGCCTCGACCTCGACACCCTGCTCGTGGAAAAAATCGCGACAGGCGATATCACTGAGCTCCATGCCCAACACCTCATACCCCTGCTCGCGCAGCCAGAGCATATCCCGTGACTTGCCACACAGCGGCACCAACACCCTGGTACCGGGCTTGACGATCAACTTTGACCAGAACTGCTGCAGCCAGGGGTTAAAATCCGCTTGATGAAACCCGATTCGACCTTCCTGCCAGCGCTGATGCCAGAAGTTATGCTCCATAATTCCAATATCCCACCTAAGTCGATCGCTGAATGCGTAAATTAACTGATGCAGTCCGTGCCTCACGGACCGCTAACCGGTATAATAACCCGCTATTCTGAAAAAAAACGGATGTGGATAAACAGTTTTCTCATGACCAGACCCTCTTCCTTTGAACGCGAAGACCTCATTAAGTGCGGTCACGGCGAGATGTTTGGCCCGGGCAATGCCCAGCTGCCAGTCGACAATATGCTGATGATGGATCGCATCACCCGGATCAGTGCCGAAGGCGGTGAGTTCGGCAAAGGCGAGATAATCGCCGAGCTCGATATCCACCCCGATCTCTGGTTTTTCAACTGCCATTTCCCCGGCGACCCGGTCATGCCCGGCTGCCTGGGCCTGGATGCCATGTGGCAGCTGGTCGGTTTCTTCCTTGGCTGGCGCGGCAACAAGGGCCGCGGTCGTGCATTGGGTTCCGGCGAGGTAAAATTCACCGGCCAGGTTCTTCCCAGCGCCAAGAAAGTCACCTACAACATCCAGCTGAAGCGTGTTATCGAGCGCAAACTGGTGATGGGAATCGCGGACGGCTCGCTGTCGGTTGACGGTCGCGAGATCTACACTGCAAAGGATCTGCGTGTCGGCCTGTTTACCCAGACCGATAACTTCTAATCCATAAGCGCAGCCCGCTGCATGATCCTTGTTCAACTTCACTCAGGAACTTGATCATGCGCTGCATATCCAACAACCAGAGTTCGAAAATATAGAGAGGCTACACATGCGACGTGTCGTAGTGACCGGTATGGGGATTGTTTCCTGCCTTGGTAACGACAAGGAGACAGTTCTGGATTCTCTGAAACAGGGACGCTCCGGCATCAAGTACCAGCCGGAATATGCCGAGCTGGGCTTCCGCAGCCAGGTGGCTGGCAGCGTCGACCTGGATATCGATGCCGTGATCGACCGCAAGCTGCGCCGCTTCATGGGCAATGCGGCGGCCTATGCCTATATCGCGATGGACCAGGCGGTAAAAGATTCCGGCCTGAGCGAAGACCAGGTCTCCAATGTGCGTACCGGCCTGATCGCCGGCTCCGGCGGCGCCTCCTCCGCCGATATCGTTGAGACTGCAGATATCCTGCGCGACAAGGGTGTCCGCCGCGTAGGCCCCTACCGGGTAACCCGCACCATGGGCTCAACGGTATCGGCCTGTCTGGCAACACCGTTCAAGATCAAGGGCGTCAACTACTCCATCACCTCCGCCTGCGCGACCAGTGCTCACTGCATCGGTAACGCCATGGAGCAGATTCAGCTCGGCAAGCAGGACGTGGTGTTCGCCGGTGGCGGCGAAGAGCTGCACTGGTCGCTTACGGTGATGTTCGATGCCATGGGCGCACTGTCCAGCAAGTACAACGAGACACCGGAAAAGGCCTCTCGCGCCTACGACGCCAACCGCGACGGCTTCGTCATCGCCGGTGGCGCCGGCATGCTGGTACTCGAGGAGCTGGAGCACGCCAAAGCGCGCGGCGCCAAGATCTACGCCGAGCTGGTCGGTTACGGCGCCACCTCCGACGGTTATGACATGGTCGCCCCGTCCGGTGAGGGTGCAGTACGCTGCATGCAGCAGGCTCTGGCCACCGTTGACGGTGAAGTCGATTACATCAACTCCCACGGCACTTCGACCCCGGCGGGCGATATCCAGGAGCTGAAGGCGATGAAATCCACCTTCGGCGACAAGATGCCGCCGGTCAGCTCGACCAAGTCGCTGACCGGTCACTCCCTGGGCGCCACCGGCGTGCAGGAAGCGATCTACTGCCTGCTGATGCAGCAGAACGACTTCATCTGCGCATCTGCCAACATCGAAGAGCTGGATCCGGAAGCAGAGGGTCTGCCGGTCGTGACCACACGCCAGGACAATGTGAACCTGGAGCGCGTCATGTCCAACAGCTTCGGTTTCGGCGGCACCAACTCAACGCTGATATTCCAGAAGTATCACGACTGATCCGGCGTTCGCGACATAAAAAACCCGTCCTAGGACGGGTTTTTTATTAAGTACAGAATGTACGCTATGCCGCAAGCGCATGGATGCGCAGGAGCGGCTATATCAGGTTGTGGAAACTTCCAGCACTCAGTCGATCGCACCAATCTCCCGCATCGCCTGCTCCATCCACAGCGCCATCTCGCCATGGAGTTCATCGACACTGCGACCCTCGACCTGTATCGGCGCCCCCACTCGAACCTGCACCGTGCCCGGATACTTGATAAATGACTTGCCAGGCCAGAACAGACCAGCGTTGTGCACTAAGGGCACAATCGGCACTTCGGCCTTGACCGCGAGCATCGCGCCACCCTTGTTCATGCGCCCAATCTTGCCGGCCGGCACCCGGGTCCCCTGGGGGAAGATCAGTACCGGCAGGCCACTCTTGAGGCGGGCGACACCCTGCTCCAGCAACTGGCGCAGTGCGCCCCGGCGGTCTGAACGATCCAGCGCGATCGGCTTGAGCAGGGCCAATGCCCAACCGAAGAACGGGATCTTCAGCAGCTCACGCTTGAGCACTACCACCTGCGGCCGTACCAGCAACTGCAGGTAGAGCGTCTCCCATTCACTCTGGTGATTCGCCACAACCACGAACGCCCCGGAGGCCGGCAGGAGTTCGCGCCCTTCAACCTCGACACGCACCCCGCAACAGACACGCAGCCAGGCGATATAGAAGTAATTGATGCTGCTGAGCATGGCAAAACGCGGCCTGAACGGCAGCAGGGGCCCAATCAGCAGACATACAGCGGCATAGAGGACGGTGACAGGATAGAAGCCAAGATAGTACAGGGCCGCTCTCAGCCACAGCAGAGGTGTCGATCGCTGAGCCAACTCAGCCTCCTGTTACCGGTGGAAAGAAAGCGACCTCGTCGCTGTCGGTCAACTGAGTTTGCAATGTGCACATCTCCTGATTGACGGCGCAGAGCAGACGCTGGTCGCGCAGCGTAGCCGCCCAGGGCTCGCCCCGCTCCTGAGCCAACCAGGCGATCAGCTGCTCGACTGTATCGACCCCTGACGGCAGCGCCAGGGTTTCGCTATCGATGCCCAGCTGTTCCCGTACGCTGGCGAAATAAACCAGTTTCATTGCTCATCCTCACGTCGCCAGTGCCCGCTCTTGCCGCCCTGCTTCTCCACGAGCTGGACAGCCTCGATCACCATACCGCGATCCACCGCCTTGCACATGTCATACAGCGTCAGCGCCGCCACCGAAGCGGCTGTGAGCGCCTCCATCTCGACACCGGTCTGGCCGCTGACCTTGCAGCTGGCCTCGATATCGACGCAGCTATCAGCCTCGTTCGGGGTTAACTCCACCCGGACCCCGGTCAGCATCAACGGATGGCAGAGCGGAATCAGTTCATGCGTGCGCTTGGCCGCCTGGATGCCCGCGATCCGCGCAACCGCAAGCACATCACCCTTTTTATGGCCGCCTTCGAGGATCAGCTTAAGGGTTTGCGGCAGCATCCGCACCCGCCCTGCTGCCACCGCCTCGCGCGTGGTGACCGCCTTGTCGGACACATCGACCATCGTTGCACGTCCCTGCTCGTCCAGGTGGGTCAAACGACTCATACTCCTGCCTCCGCACGCTTGTGGTTGAACACCGGATTGGCGTACATCTGTTTCATGATCTCACGCGCCGGGCCCTCGACCTGGGCCAGATGGGCATCGAACTGACTCTGCGCTTCCGCATCCACCTGCTCGCCTGCGGCGGCCAGGTTCGACGGGTGCAGGAAATAGTTCAGGTAGATCTGGCGATCGATCTCCTGTGCCAGCTGCTCCGGCGTTTCGAAACTGCCGCGAATCGGCTCGCCGAAGCCGACGTGCACATGCCCCTTGTTGCCGGTTATGCCCTTGACGATACTGTCGATATCCTCGAACTCGCCCTTCTGGTAGACGCCGGCACTGGCCTTGGTCGCCAGCTCGTTGGCCTTGCTGGCGTCGCAGGGATCATACTCGTAGGAGATCGACACCGGCACGATATTGAGCCGTTCCACTGCCTCGCTGAAACTGCGCTCCTTGCGCTGCGACATGTAGAACATCTTCAACAGTGCCGGGTCGGTGCGGTCGTTGCCATCCTTCGCACGCCCCTCCCGCTGCGCAATCCAGATCGAGTGGCCGCTCTGGATACTGTGATCGATATAGCCGGAGAGCTGATTCAGTGCCGTCATCATCTCCCGTCCGCGTGCCGAGCGATTGACGATGAAGCTCTTGTTCAGGCGCATCAGATCGGAGATATAGGGCTTGCGTAGCAGGTTGTCGCCGATGGCGATACGCACCGTGCTCATGCCGTACTGGTACCTGACCCAATTGACGAAGGCCGGATCCATCGCGATATCGCGGTGGTTGGATACAAACAGATAGGCTTCATCCTCATCCAGCCGCTCCAGACCCGAGCAGGTCATGCGCGTGGTGGTGCGTGCAATCATCTTGGCCATGTAATCCGCCACCATTGTCTGGAAGCCTTTCACATCCTCGACGTCGCCGATACGCGCCGCAAGCAGGATCCGCACGATCGGCCGAAATATCCAGCCAGCCCACTCGGAGAGCCTTGGGAACTGATAATGAGTGATCGCGCGAATAAACTCATCGTTGTGAATCAAACCGTGGAGGACGTCGGCGACCTCGTCATCCCGGTAGGGCCGAATCGCCCGATACGGATCGTTAAGCAGATCTTGTTCACTCATGCGCAGCAAGCACCCTCGAGCATCGCGTCAAAAAGGCGCATATTTTAGCGAAACATTGGAAAATTTTCATTTTTCACGGGCGCAGCAACATCGCCAACGGGAAGAACTCGAGCATCTGCCCCTGTTCAACCAACGTACCGGCCGGTACCCGCAGCAGACCGTTGGTATTCAGCAACGAGCTCAGCATGCCGGAACTCTGGTTGCTCCAGGGCGTGGCGACGCCATCACTGGTGCAGTTGACGCGCAGATATTCATCCCGACTCTGCGCCCGCATGCGGCTGAACCCCGCCCTGACCGGCAGCGAAAACGGCTCGGTTGTGGTCACTCCCTGCGCCTTCAGCAGACAGGGTTGTGCCAACAAGGCAAAGGTGATCAGTGCAGAGCCAGGATTCCCCGGCAAGGCGTAGAGCGGCACGTCTGCCACCCATCCGGCCGCAAAGGGCTTACCCGGCTTGATGTTGACCTTCCACAGATCGATCCGGCCGAGCTTTTCGATCGCGGCCTTGACGTGATCCTCCTCCCCCACCGAGACGCCGCCTGTGGTCAGGATCAGATCGGCCACTTCCGCGGCTTGCCGCAGCGCGACCTCTGTCGCCTCCGGCGTATCGGCAACCGCGCCCAGCTCCACCACCTGCATCCCCAGGGTCTGCAGCAGGCCGCGGATCAGGTAAGCGTTGGAGTTATAGATCTGACCCGCGGCGAGCGGTAAACCCGGCTCCACCAACTCATCGCCGGTGGAGAGTATCGCCACCCGTAGCGGCTTATACACATCCACCTCGGCAACACCGATCGAGGCCAACACCCCCAACGCCACTGGCGTGAGGCGCGCTCCCGCCCCCAGCACCAGAGTTCCAGCGGCCAGGTCCTGCCCGCGCGGACGGATATTCTGCTGCGCGCGGACACCAGCCGGCACCACCACCCGATCCCCTTCGACCCGCACCTGCTCCTGCATCACCACCGCATCGGCACCAGCGGGTATCTCCGCGCCGGTAAAGATCCGTGCCGCGCTCGCCGCAGTGAGTGCTGCAGGAGCGCTCCCGGCGGGAATGCGCTGACTTATCCGCAGCCACGTCTCGTCGTTCGGATCGAGGTCAGACAGGCGTACCGCATAACCATCCATCGCACTGTTGTCGGCCGGCGGCACATCCACCTCGGCATAGATATCGCTGGCCAGGATACGACCGGCCGCCGCTGTCAACGGACAGCGCTCCCGTTGCGCGCGGCACTCAGCCCGTGCCAGCAGCTGTTCCCGCGCCTGCGCCAGGGGCATCAACCCGGGCTGGCCGCAGCCCGGCTGATCGCATCCGCTCATGGCAATGCCCGGCGCTGATCGCGGGCGCGGATCAGCGTATCGACAAAGTTACAGGGGCGATGCCGGCTATCAAGCTGCTCGGCGATCACCTTGTCCCAGCCGGTACGGCAGGCGCCGGTGGAGCCCGGCAGGCAGAAGATCAGTGTGCCGTTGGCCAGACCGGCCAGCGCCCGTGACTGAATAGTGGAGCTGCCGATCTCCTGCCAGGAGATCTGCCGAAACAGTTCGCCAAAGCCCTCTACCTGCTTGTCCAGCAACGGCGCGATCGCTTCAGGGGTGGAGTCGCGATGAGAGAAGCCGGTCCCCCCGGTCAGCACTATCACCTGCACCTCGGGATCGGCGATCCACTGGGATACCTGAGCGCGCAGACGATAGACATCATCGGCTACCAGTGCACGATCGGCGAGGCGATGACCGCTTTCCTGCACACGCGCCGCCAACAGATCGCCGGAGGTATCGGTTTCGCTGGTCCGGGTATCGGAAACGGTGAGTACCGCGATATCGAGGGGGATAAACGCTTTTTCGGCTTGGTGTGCCATACAGGCTCCTACAAAGAACGGGGGGTCAGGGCGCTACAGAGTACAGGGGTTTACGACGAACCTGCCAGCTCTACTAGCCACCGGTCATATTCATGAAACGCAGAATCTGCGGTTCTTCGTCGAGACGGAACTCATGCTTCTCAGGCTTGATATCCATCGCCTCGATCAGCGTCTGCTGCAGCCGTTCCAGATCGCCGGGAGATTGGCGCATCACCTCTCTGAGATCCACCGAGTGCTCATTGCCGAGACAGAGCAGCAGCCGGCCTTCGACGGTGACCCGAACCCGGTTGCACTCGCTGCAGAAATTATGACTGTGCGGGGAGATGAAGCCGATTCTTGATGCGGAATCGCTCATGCTGAAATAGCGCGAGGGGCCGCCGGTGCTGTCCGCGCTGGCCTGCAGGGGGTAGCGAGCGTCGATCAGCTCGCGTATTTCATCGCTGGAGCAGTAGGCTTCGGCACGGCCATGCTCGGTGATCTGGCCCAGCGGCATCTCCTCGATAAAGCTGATATCCAGACCCGAGTCGCGCGCGAACTCGACCAGGTCCAGCACCTCGTCATCGTTGCGCCCCTTGAGGACCACGGCATTAAGCTTGATCCGCTTGAACCCGGCGCTACGCGCGGCCTCGATACCGGACAGCACCTGCTCCAGCCGCCCGGTACGGGTCAGCTCCCGAAAACGCTCCGGCTGCAGGGAATCGAGGCTGATATTGAGACGCTGCACGCCGGCACGCACCAGATCCTCGGCCATATGCGGTAACTGGGAACCATTGGTGGTCAATACCAACTCAATGGGTAACCGGCCCAGACGCTCAATCAGGCTGAGTATGCCGCGCCTAACTAGCGGCTCCCCGCCGGTCAGTCGGATCTTGCGCACCCCCAGACCGACGAAAGCGGCGGCCACATCGTATAACTCTTCCAGGGACAGTACGTCGGCACGGGGCAGAAACTCCATCTTCTCCGACATGCAATAGACGCAGCGAAAATCACAACGATCGGTTACCGACAGGCGCACATAATCAACACGCCGGCCGAAACGGTCGATCAGTTGCGGGGGGGTTGATGTGCTCATACTGTTGTCTCCAATGCCGGGAGCGTAATGCCTGTGAAAATTGACTCGGCCGGTACGATCACGCATTGTCTGCAGCCACACCGACCAAACCCGTCGAACGAGGCGCGAAAATGCTGTACATCACGCTTAAGCATATACATTTAACGACCGTTGCATTGACGATCACACTGTTTCTGTTTCGCGCAGCCCTGATGCTCTGGCGCCCGCAGGCGTTGAACTGGCGCTGGCTGCGCATATTGCCCCACATCGTCGATAGCGTCTTGCTTGCCAGCGCCATCGGCCTGATGCTGGTGATCCACCAGTACCCATTGGTCAATCACTGGCTCACGGCCAAGGTCCTCGGGGTAGTGATGTACATCCTGTTCGGCACCGTCGCACTCAAACGCGGACGCAGCAAAACCGTACGCATTCAGGCGCTGTTTATGGCGCTACTGAGCCTTGGCTACCTGATCGGCGTCGCCCGCACCCACTCGCCGACTCTGGGCCTCTTCTAGCAGCTGTACGGCGTAAAGTTCACGCACCAGGCGCTGCAGTTCCGAGCGCCAGGGGCGTTGGCGTATACCGAAAGTATTAAGCAACTTACTGCATTTGAGTACCGAAGACGCGGGACGTTCCGCGGCCTCTGGCATATCACGCGATGATACCGGCACCAGCTCGGTGACGGCGAGCTCTTCATATTGCCTGGCCGCCGCCAGAATCGCCTCGCTGAACCCGTAGCGAGTGGTCACTTCGGCGCCGCAGTAATGGTAAGTACCCCAGGCCTCCGCGCCATTGGCCAGCTGTTTCAGGATCGCCTGCAGTACCCGCGCCACATCGTCAGCCGAGGTGGGGCAACCGCGGCGATCATCTACCGCCTGGATACTGCGCTCATGACGCGCCTGCTCCAGCGTGCGCAGCAGGAAATTGTTACCGCTCTCACTGAAGATCCAGCTGACCCGCAGGATGATATGACGTGGCAGCAGGCGTCGAATATGCTCTTCGCCCTGCCACTTGCTGTCACCGTAGATGCCGAGCGGTGCCGCATCGTCTGACTCGTTGTAGCCACTGGCGTAGTGGCCATCGAACACGTAGTCGGAGGATAGATGCAGCAGCGGAATGGACAACTCTCCACACAGCGCCGCCAGCTCTGCTACACCTTGGGCGTTTAGCGCATAGGCCTGCTGCGGATCGTTTTCTGCGGGGTCCACACGGTTGAACCCAGCGCAGTTGACCACGTAATCCGGCAGCACCTCGGCCAACTTGTCAGCAATCTGCTTTCGATTGGTGATATCGAGCTGGCGTCTTGAGCAAGACACGACATTAAAGTCCGGATCGCGCTCAAGCAGCCTCACCAGTGCCCGGCCGATCTGGCCACGAGCACCGGTTATCAGAATACGGCTGGGCTCTGCGAAGGGTGTCGCACTCATCGATCAGAAGGGGATATCGTCGTCAAAGGGATCCATATCCGGTGCCGGGGCCGCCGGTGCCTGCTGGGGTTGCGACGCCGGACGCTGCTGCTGACGCGGCTGACCCTGAGGCTGGGACTGGGGCTGGCCATACCCCATTGGCTCGGACTGAGCATAACCGCCGCTTTCACCGCCACGGCCATCGAGCATCTGCAGTTCGCTGGCCACGATCTCGGTGGTATACCGATCCTGGCCATCCTGTCCCTGCCACTTGCGCGTGCGCAGAGAGCCCTCGACGTAGACCTTGGAGCCCTTGCGCAGATACTCACCGGCGATCTCAGCCAGGCGATTGAAAAATACGACGCGATGCCATTCGGTACGCTCTTGCTGCTGACCGGACTGTTTGTCTTTCCAGGATTCGCTGGTCGCCAGGGTCACGTTGGTAACCGCGTTGCCCGAAGGCATGTAACGCACTTCCGGGTCGCCCCCGAGGTTGCCGATCAGAATCACTTTATTGATGCCGCGCGCCATCTTTCTCTCCAGTTGGTTGTACTTGCAAGTTACGCGTCCGGCCACCTCCTGTGCCCGGCACTTTGATCTACTGCGAGAATAACACAGCAAGGCGGTTTTAGGCGCCCCCGCTGTACGCCTATAATAGCGCTTTTGCCCGGGGAAATTGCCAGCAAGCCCATGGTGCTTGACCATAGGTATATTCGCACGCCCCCTTTCTGCCGGAGAGTTCATGGACAAGATTCTGGTACGTGGCGCTCGTACCCACAACCTGAAGAATATCGACCTGGATATACCCCGCGACAAGCTGATCGTGATCACCGGACTGTCCGGTTCGGGCAAATCCTCTCTGGCGTTCGACACTCTGTACGCCGAGGGTCAGCGCCGCTACGTGGAGTCCCTGTCGACCTATGCCCGCCAGTTCCTGTCGATGATGGAGAAGCCCGATGTGGACCACATTGAGGGACTGTCACCGGCGATCTCCATCGAGCAGAAATCCACCTCGCACAACCCGCGCTCCACCGTCGGCACCATCACCGAGATCTACGACTACCTGAGACTGCTGTTCGCCCGTGCCGGCGAGCCGCGCTGTCCGGATCACGACCTGCCGCTGGCAGCGCAAACCATCAGCCAGATGGTCGATCAGGTGCTGGCCCTACCCGAGGGCAGTAAACTGATGCTGCTGGCCCCAGTCGTTCAGGATCGTAAGGGTGAACATCTGCACACCCTTGCCGACCTGCGCGCCCAGGGCTTCGTCCGTGCACGTATCGATGGCATCGTGGTCGACCTGGACGAAGCACCGGCGCTGGATAAGAACCGCAAACACAACATCGAGGTCGTGGTCGACCGTTTCAAGGTAAGGGATGACCTGCAGACCCGGCTGGCCGAGTCGTTCGAGACCGCACTCGGGCTAACCGACGGCGTCGCCCGTGTGGCATGGATGGACGAGGTGCGCGAAGAGCTGGTGTTCTCCTCCCGCTTCGCCTGCCCCACCTGTGGACATAGCATCCAGGAACTGGAACCCCGGCTGTTCTCGTTCAACAATCCGCACGGCGCCTGCCCCAGCTGTGACGGCCTGGGTGTACGCCAGTACTTCGATCCGATCAAGGTGGTACACGATTCGAGCCTGACCCTGTCCGAGGGCGCCATTCGGGGCTGGGACCGGCGTACGCTCTATTACTACCAGCAGCTTAAGTCAGTTGCCGAGCACTTCGGTTTCAACATGGACACCCCGTTCCGCGATCTGGATGCGCAGCACCAGAAGGTGATCCTCAGCGGTAGCGGCAAGGTAGAGGTACCCTTTCAGTACGTCAACGACCGCGGCACCGTCGTCACCAAATCCCATCCATTCGAGGGCGTACTGAACAACCTGGAGCGCCGCTACCGCGAGACCGAGTCCGAGATGGTGCGAGAGGATCTGGCCAAGTACCTGAACATGCAGCCCTGCCCGAGCTGCCAGGGCACCCGCCTGCGTCGCGACGCACGCCACGTCTATATCGATCAACGTACGCTGCCTGAACTGGTACGTCTGCCCATAGGTTCCGCCCGGGACTACTTCACCGGACTCAAACTGAGCGGCAAACAGGGCGAGATCGCCGAAAAGATCCTCAAGGAGATCCGCGACCGGCTCTCGTTCCTGGTCAACGTCGGTCTTGATTATCTGTCCCTGGAGCGCAGCGCGGAGACTCTCTCCGGCGGCGAGGCCCAGCGTATCCGCCTGGCCAGCCAGATCGGCGCCGGACTGGTCGGCGTCATGTACATCCTCGACGAACCCTCCATCGGCCTTCACCAACGGGACAATGAGCGACTGCTCAAAACCCTCGAGCATCTGCGCGACCTTGGCAATACGGTGATTGTCGTCGAGCATGACGAGGATGCGATACGGCTGGCAGACTGGGTCATCGATATCGGCCCAGGTGCCGGCGTTCATGGCGGCCGGGTGATCGCCGATGGCCGCCCCGAGGAGGTGATGGCCTGCACCGAATCGATGACCGGACAGTACCTCAGCGGCAGCCGCAAGATCGAGGTCCCCAAGCAGCGTCACGCCTGTGACCCCAACCGGATGTTGAAGCTCTATGGAGCCAGCGGCAACAACCTCAGAAACGTCCGTCTGGAGATACCGGTGGGACTGCTGACCTGCGTTACCGGGGTGTCGGGATCGGGCAAGTCGACGCTGATCAACAACACCCTGTTCCCGGTGGCCGCAACAGAATTAAATCATGCCACTACACTGGAAGCCGCCCCCTACTCCAAGATCGAAGGGCTGGATCATTTCGACAAGGTGATCGATATCGATCAGAGTCCGATCGGCCGCACTCCCCGCTCCAACCCGGCCACCTACACCGGTATCTTCACCCAGATTCGCGAGCTGTTCTCCGGGACCCAGGAAGCCCGCTCCCGGGGCTATAAACCGGGACGTTTCAGTTTCAACGTCAAGGGCGGCCGCTGCGAAGCCTGTCAGGGTGATGGCGTGATCAAGGTGGAGATGCACTTCCTGCCCGATATCTACGTGCCCTGCGACGTTTGTAAGGGTAAGCGCTACAACCGGGAAACCCTTGAGGTCAAGTACAAAGGCAAGAGCATCCACGAGGTGCTCGATCTGACCGTTGAGGATGCCCGCGAGTTTTTCGATGCCATACCCGCACTCGCCCGACGTCTGCAGACGCTGATCGATGTGGGGCTGAGCTATATCCGTTTGGGCCAGGCGGCGACGACCCTGTCCGGTGGCGAAGCACAGCGCGTGAAGCTTGCACGCGAACTATCCAAGCGCGATACCGGCAAGACGCTCTACATCCTAGATGAACCTACCACCGGCCTGCACTTCTACGATATCCAGCAACTGCTGAGCGTGCTCGATCGCCTGCGCGATCACGGCAACACCATCGTGGTGATCGAGCACAATCTCGATGTGATCAAAACCGCGGACTGGATCATCGATCTCGGCCCCGAAGGCGGCAGCGGCGGCGGCGAGATCATCGCCACCGGCACACCGGAAGAGGTGGCACGCAACCCTGCATCCCATACCGGTCGATTCCTCAAACCGATGCTGTAAGCAGAACCGCGTCCACTCTATCGAGCTGGACGCGTTCTTTTAAACGCTTATGAAAAATCAGCTAAAAAAAAACCCGATCCGCGAGGATCGGGTTTTTTTAACGGCTTATGGCGATTGCTTAGTCTTCAGCAGACTCTTCAACCACAACAGCCTGGCCAGCGGCACGATCAACCAGTTCAACATAAGCCATCGGCGCGTTGTCGCCGGCGCGGTAACCGCACTTGAGAATGCGGACATAACCACCCGGGCGGTTCGCGTAACGCGGGCCCAGTTCGTTGAACAGTTTACCTACAGCTTCATTACTGCGGGTACGTGAGAATGCCAGACGACGGTTAGCAACCGAGTCGGTTTTGGCCAGAGTAATCAGCGGCTCAGCAAAGCGGCGCAGTTCTTTAGCTTTAGGCAGAGTCGTCTTGATCAGTTCATGTTCGAACAGAGACACTGCCATGTTTTTGAACATCGCTTTGCGGTGCGCACTTGTACGATTAAAGTGACGACCAGATTTACGATGACGCATTTTCTAAATCCTTCACAACTCAGGGTTAGAAGCCAGACTTCAGGAAGCGGCCTTGTCGTCGCCCTTGAGGCTGGCCGGCGGCCAGTTCTCAAGACGCATACCGAGCGACAGACCTTTGGACGCCAGCACGTCCTTGATCTCAGTCAGCGACTTCTTACCCAGGTTAGGAGTCTTCAGCAGCTCTACTTCGGTGCGCTGGATCAGATCGCCGATATAATAGATCTGCTCTGCTTTCAGACAGTTAGCGGAACGTACAGTCAGCTCCAGATCATCGACCGGACGCAGCAGAACCGGATCGATCTCCGGCTCGGCCGGCTCGGACCGTGTCTGTTCACTGGCGTCTTCGAGGTCAACGAATACTGCGAGCTGTTGCTGCAGGATAGTTGCCGCGCGACGGATGCACTCTTCCGGGTCGATGGTACCGTTGGACTCGATATCGATTACGAGTTTATCCAGGTCGGTACGCTGCTCGACACGTGCGCTCTCTACAGCGTAGGAGACACGCAGAACCGGGCTGTAGCTGGCATCCAGCTGCAGACGGCCAATAGCACGAGTTTCGTCATCCTCGCTGATACGGGAATCGGCAGGCACATAGCCGCGACCACGCGTAACCGTCAGGTGCATATTCAGGTTTGCGCCACTATTGAGGTGCGCAATCACGTGATCCGGATTGGCGATCTCAACATCCTGATTCAGCTGGATGTCACCAGCTGTCACAGGACCGGGCTCAGACTTGCTAAGCGTCAGCACCGCTTCATCAGAATTGTGCAGCGCGATAGCAACACCCTTGAGGTTCAGCAGGATCTCGATGACATCCTCCTGTACCCCTTCGATGCTGCTGTATTCGTGCAGCACTCCATCAATCTCTACTTCCGTGATGGCACAGCCAGGCATGGAAGAGAGCAGAATACGGCGCAGCGCATTGCCCAGGGTATGACCGAATCCACGCTCCAGAGGCTCAAGAGTGACCTTGGCGCGTGTCTTGCTGATCTCCTGTACGTCAATGTGACGTGGGCTAAGAAACTCGTTTACTGAACGCTGCATAGTTCCACCAGTCAAGAGTTCAAGAATTACTTCGAGTAGAGCTCAACGATCAGGTGCTCGTTGATATCGGCAGACAGGTCACTACGCTCCGGACGGGTCTTGAAGACACCTTCCATCTTCGCAGCATCTACCTCGATCCACTCGACCGGTGCACGCTGTGCGGCCAGTTCCAGTGCGTGCTTGATACGCAGCTGGTTTTTGGCTTTTTCACGTACAGCGACCACATCACCTTCCTGCACCTGGTAAGAGGGCACGTTCACAGACTGACCGTTAACGGTGATCTGACGGTGAGAGACGATCTGACGAGCTTCCGCGCGGGTTGAACCGTAACCCATGCGGTAGACGACGTTGTCCAGACGGCTTTCGAGCAGCTGCAGCAGGACTTCGCCTGTTGCACCTTTCTGACGTGCCGCTTCTTTGTAGTAGCTACGGAACTGGCGTTCCAGGATGCCGTAGGTACGACGTACTTTCTGTTTTTCACGCAGCTGAAGACCGTAGTCGGACAGACGTCCACGACGAGCGCCGTGTACACCCGGTACTGTTTCAGCTTTGCACTTGCTGTCGAGTGCGCGCACACCGCTCTTCAGGAAGAGGTCGGTGCCTTCGCGACGGGACAGCTTGCACTTAGGTCCAAGATAACGAGCCATATTACCGTCTCCAGATTAAACGCGACGCTTTTTCGGCGGACGACAGCCGTTGTGCGGAATCGGGGTTACGTCCGTGATGTTTGTGATCTTGTAGCCGCAGGCGTTCAGCGCGCGGACTGCAGATTCACGACCCGGTCCCGGGCCCTTCACAAACACGTCCAGGTTCTTCAAACCGTATTCCAGTGCAGCATTACCGGCACGCTCAGCAGCAACCTGCGCAGCGAACGGAGTGCTTTTACGGGAACCACGAAAACCTGAACCACCGGATGTAGCCCAGGACAGTGCGTTACCCTGGCGATCGGTGATGGTGATGATGGTGTTGTTAAAAGAGGCATGGATGTGCGCGAGGCCATCCGCTACCTGCTTTTTAACCTTTTTACGTGTGCGATTACCTGGCTTTGCCATATTCGGAAATTCCTATCGCTTACTTACGGATCGGCTTGCGCGGGCCCTTGCGGGTGCGAGCATTGGTCTTGCTGCGCTGACCGCGAACCGGCAGGTTGCGACGATGACGCAGGCCACGGAAACAACCCAGGTCCATAAGACGCTTAATGTTCATGTTGACTTCACGACGCAGGTCGCCTTCAACAGTCAACTTGGCAATTTCACCACGAACATTATCGAGCTGCTCTTCAGACAGATCACCAACCTTGGTGCTCGGCTCGATGCCGGTGGCTGCGCAGATCTGCTGAGCAGTCGTGCGGCCAATACCGTAAATGTAAGTCAGAGAAATTACCGCATGCTTATTGTCAGGAATATTGACGCCAGCTATACGGGCCATTCAATGTACTCCATATTTCTGTTCCCGATTGACTGATACGGGAACCGTTGTAATCAATTAGTTCGTGGAAGGCGCGCAATACTACACCTTGATCATTTTTAAATCAAGGCAGCAGCGACAACCTTCCTACGACCAGCCTTGTGTGGATTAACCCTGACGCTGCTTGTGTCGGGGTTCCACTTTGCAGATCACGCGCACGGAACCGTTGCGACGTACGATCTTGCAGTTGCGGCAAATCTTTTTAACAGATGCGCGTACTTTCATGATCCACCTCATTAGGCTTAGCGCAGGAGACCCGCGCCGCCTTTAAGATTCGATTTCTTCATCAGCGATTCGTACTGATGTGACATCAGATGCGACTGCACCTGAGCCATGAAGTCCATAACCACTACCACGACGATCAGCAGGGAGGTACCTCCAAAGTAGAAAGGTACGTTCCAGGCCACGACGAGGAACTGGGGCATCAGCGATACGGCAGTGATGTACAGCGCGCCGAACAGGGTCAGGCGGCTCAGTACCGTATCGATGTAGCGTGCGGACTGCTCACCAGGACGGATCCCCGGGATAAAGGCACCCGATTTTTTCAGGTTGTCTGCGACATCTCGCGGATTGAAGACAATCGCGGTGTAGAAGTAGCAGAAGAACACGATCGCAATAGCAAACAGCAGGATGTACAGCGGCTGTCCCGGCCCAAGAGCCAGAGCCACATCCTGCAGCCAGCCCATGCCTTCACCCTGGCCGAACCACTGCCCGACGGACGCCGGAAACAGCAGGATACTGGAGGCGAAGATTGGCGGGATAACCCCGGCCATATTCACCTTCAGCGGCAGGTGGCTGGACTGAGCGGCGTAAACACGGCGGCCCTGCTGACGTTTGGCGTAGTTGATGGTGATGCGGCGCTGGCCGCGCTCCATAAATACGACAAAGCCCACAGTAGCAACCGCCATCACGGCGATAGCCAGCAGCGCGAGGATATTCAGATCACCCTGACGCGCCGCTTCAAAGGACTGGCCGATTGCACTGGGCAGACCGGCCACAATACCTGCGAAGATCAGAATCGAGATACCGTTACCGATACCCTTTTCGGTCACCTGCTCACCCAACCACATCAGGAAGACAGCGCCTGAGACGAGCGTTACCACTGCCACGAAGTAGAAGCTGATATCGGCCACGAAGGCCACGCCCTGATTAGCCAGACCTACCGCCATACCCAGCGACTGCACAGTGGCCAGAACCACAGTGCCGTAGCGGGTGTATTGGTTGATCTTGCGACGCCCAGCTTCACCTTCCTTCTTCAACTGTTCAAGGGTCGGGCTCACTATGGTCATCAGCTGCATGATGATCGATGCAGAGATGTACGGCATGATACCCAGTGCCAGGATCGACATACGCTCCAAAGCACCACCCGAGAACATGTTGAACAGGCTCAGGATGGTGCCCTGATTCTGATCAAACAGCGCAGCGAGACGATCCGGGTTAATGCCCGGAACCGGGATATGCGCCCCGATCCGGTACACGATAACCGCTATCAGCACGAAGCGCAGACGAGCCCAAAGCTCGCCCAAACCGCTCTGCATCCCCGCTGGTATTTGTCCTTTCTTAGCCATTTACGCCTCGACTTTACCGCCAGCAGCTTCGATCGCAGCCTGAGCACCCTTGGTCACTTTAAGACCTTTAACGGTGACTGCCTTGTTGATCTCTCCAGACAGGATCACGCGCGCAGACTTGATCTCTTCGCGAATGATGTCAGCCTGTTTCAGCGCGTCCAGATCAACCACGTCAACACCAGCTGCTACCAGCTCGTTCAGACGGATCTCAGCGACGTAACGCGCCTGACGGGAGTTGAAGCCAAACTTCGGCAGACGACGCTGAATCGGCATCTGACCACCTTCAAAACCCGGATTTACACTACCGCCTGAGCGGGATTTCAAACCCTTGTGACCACGGCCACAAGTTTTACCCAGACCGGAGCCGATGCCACGACCGACACGCTTCGGTGCCTGTTTAGAGCCGGCGCCCGGGCGCAGAGAATTCAAACGCATTGGGTCACTCCTCTTACTCGCCTACTACCTTAACCATGTAGTAGACCTTGTTGATCATGCCACGTACCGACGGAGTGTCTTCCACTTCGACGACGTGACCGATGCGGCGCAGACCCAGACCTTTGACGCACTCTTTGTGCTTCGGCAGTTTGCCGATCGGGCTGCGAACCAGAGTTACCTTGATCTTGTCAGCCATTGTTAGCTCCCCAGGATCTCGTCAACAGACTTGCCACGCTTGGCAGCAATGTCTTCAGGTGCGTGCATGGAGGCCAGACCCTTAACAGTCGCACGGACGACGTTGACCGGGTTGGTTGAGCCATAGCACTTGGCCAGTACGTTGTGCACGCCTGCCAGTTCGAGAACTGCACGCATTGCACCACCGGCGATGACACCAGTACCTTCGGAAGCCGGCTGCATGTAAACCTTGGCGGAGCCGTGGTTTGCCTTGACCGGATACTGCAGGGTGTGACCGTTCAGGTGCACGTTGACCATATTGCGGCGGGCCTGCTCCATCGCTTTCTGGATAGCGACCGGCACTTCACGCGCCTTGCCACGACCGAAACCGACACGACCATTGCCATCACCGACTACAGTCAGCGCTGTGAAACCGAAAATTCGACCGCCCTTAACCACTTTGGCGACGCGGTTTACCTGAACCAGCTTCTCCTGCAGTTCACCGTCTTTCTGTTCGTGATTTGCCATATTCGAAACCTTTAGAATTCCAGGCCGCCTTCGCGAGCAGCATCAGCGAGAGCCGCTACGCGACCGTGGTATTTGAAACCGGAACGGTCAAATGCGACTTCAGTAACGCCTGCATCTTTTGCACGCGCTGCGATCAGAGAACCGACCTTTTTAGCCGCTTCGATGTTACCGGTTGCGCCTTCGCGCAGATCCTTTTCCACGGTAGAGGCGCTAGCCAGTACAGTGCTGCCGTCGGCAGAGATGATCTGTGCGTAGATGTGGCGCGGGGTGCGGTTAACGCAGAGACGTACGCTACCCAGTTCGCGCATTTTTGCGCGGGAACGGCGCGCACGACGGATACGAGCTTCTTTCTTAACGTTCATGACCCTGCCTTACTTCTTCTTAGCCTCTTTGCGGCGTACATATTCGTCGACATAACGAACACCCTTACCTTTGTAAGGCTCAGGCGGACGGAATGCGCGAACTTCTGCAGCAGCCTGACCTACTACCTGCTTGTCAGCACCGCTGAGCACGATAGTGGTCGGGTTCGGAGTTTCCGCAGAAACACCTTCAGGCAGTTCGTAATCGATCGGGTGAGAGAAGCCCAGCGTCAGGTTCAGCACCTTACCCTTGGCGGCAGCGCGGTAACCAACACCCTGGAGAGCCAGGGTCTTGTTAAAGCCTTCGCTTACACCGATCACCATGTTATTGACCAGCGCGCGGGTGGTACCAGCCAGGGCATTTGCCTGCTTGGAGCCGTCGCGCGGCGCAAATTTCAACTGACCGTCGGCCTGCTCAACAGCAACAGACGGGTGAACATCCAAGCTCAGCTGACCGTTCTTGCCTTTCACAGCAAGGCCCTGGCCGTCGAGCTTGATCTCAACACCTGACGGTAGTACTACGGGTTTCTTCGCAACTCGTGACATGAGAAATCCTCTTAGAATACCGTGCAGACTACTTCACCACCGACACCCGCTTGGCGAGCGGCGCGGTCAGTCATAACACCTTTACTGGTAGAGATGATCGCGATGCCCAGACCATCGGCGACCTTCGGCAGGTCGGATGCGTTCTTGTAGATACGCAGACTGGGACGGCTAACGCGCTTGATCTCTTCGATTACCGGCTTGCCTTCGAAGTATTTCAATTCGATGGTCAGTACCGGCTTCACATCACCTTCAACAACGTAGTCGGTGATGTAACCTTCCTCTTTCAGAACCTTGGCGACTGCCAGCTTCTGCTTGGAGGACGGCAGGGACACAGCCTTCTTCTCAGCCATGTGTCCGTTACGGATACGGGTGAACATATCCGCGAGTGTGTCTTGCATACTCATGCTTTTAACATCCTCTTAGTGCAGCGCGACGCGGTAGCGAAGCCTTCGCAGGCTTCGCCCTGACCGCCGTGCTTACCGTTTGGCGTGCTGTTACCAGCTCGCCTTCTTCAGGCCCGGGACATCGCCACGCATGGCAGCTTCGCGCAGTTTGTTACGGCACAGTCCGAACTTACGGTAAACACCGTGCGGACGACCGGTAACCTGACAGCGACGCTGCTTGCGCACCGGGCTGGCGTCGCGCGGCAATTTCTGCAGCGCGATCTGTGCATCCCAAACTTCATCTTCTGAGCTGTTCGGGCTTGCAACAATTGCTTTGAGCGCAGCACGCTTAGCGGCATATTTATCAGCCAGCTTCTCGCGCTTGAGCTCACGATTGATCATAGAAACTTTAGCCATGGTTCAATCCCTGTCTTATTTCTTGAACGGGAACTGCAGCGCAGCCAGAAGAGCACGACCTTCGTCGTTGTTCTTCGCCGTAGTGGTGATGGTGATATCGAGACCACGCAGCTTATCGACCTTGTCGTAGTCGATTTCTGGGAAGATGATCTGCTCTTTGACACCCATGCTGTAGTTACCGCGGCCGTCGAAAGACTTGGCGTTGAGACCACGGAAGTCACGGATACGCGGAATGGAAATATCGACCAGGCGATCGAGGAATTCCCACATACGCTCGCCGCGCAGCGTTACTTTGCAGCCGATCGGCCAGCCTTCACGTACCTTGAAGCCCGCGATAGACTTGCGAGCCTTGGTAATGATCGGCTTCTGGCCTGCGATAGCAACCATGTCAGCCATGGCGTTATCGAGCTGCTTCTTGTCACCCAGCGCTTCACCCACACCCATGTTCAGAGTGATCTTGGTGATGCGGGGTACCGCCATAACGTTAGGAGACTGGAGCTCCTCTTTAAGCTGCTGCTTAACTTCGTTTTCGTAAAGCGCTTTCAATCTGGACATTGCACCAACCCCTCTTACTTATCTCCGGCGATGAGCTCGCCGGTGGACTTGAAGAAACGTACTTTGGTGCCGTCTTCAAGCAGCTTGAAGCCAACACGATCGCCCTTGCCGGTCTGAGCGTTGAAGATGGCCACGTTGGAGGTCGCGATCGCCGCTTCCTTCTCAACGATGCCACCCTGCTGCTGCAGCATCGGGTTCGGCTTCTGGTGCTTCTTGATCATGTTGATGCCAGACACGATCAGACGATCGTTTTCGAGCACGCGCATAACCTTGCCACGCTTGCCCTTGTCTTTACCTGCGATCACGATGACTTCATCGTCGCGACGAATCTTACGCATTTAATTTACCTTATCCTTTCCTACTACCTTCCTCATGCTCAAAAACGCCAAGCCCTTTCGGGATTGGCGTTTTCAGCAAGAACCCTCTATGAGAGCAGGGGTCTTAGAGCACTTCAGGCGCCAGGGAAATGATCTTCATGAACTTCTCGTTACGAAGCTCACGCGTTACTGGCCCGAAGATACGAGTACCGATCGGTGCGTCGTTGTTGTTCAGCAGAACCGCAGAGTTTGTATCAAAGCGGATCAGTGAACCGTCGGGACGACGAACACCTTTACGGGTACGCACTACGACAGCCTTAAGAACCTGACCTTTTTTCACCTTGCCGCGCGGAATCGCTTCTTTGACGGTGACCTTGATGATGTCGCCGACGGAAGCGTAGCGGCGGTGAGAACCGCCCAGGACCTTAATACACATCACGCGCTTGGCGCCGCTGTTATCAGCCACATCAAGCATCGTTTCAGTCTGAATCATGGTCTACTCCAAAACTGTAAAACCTGTCGCCTGCCTCTCTAGCAGGCGAACCGGCAATTGGAGCAGCAAAGGCGCAATATATTACACCTTAGCTGCGCGCTCTTCAATGCGAACCAGAGACCAAGTTTTGGTCTTGGACAGCGGGCGAGACTCGGCGATGGTCACCAGATCACCCAACTGACACTCATTCTTCTCATCGTGAGCGTGCAGTTTGGTAGAGCGCTTGATGTACTTACCGTAGATCGGGTGCTTCTCTTTACGCTCAACCAGAACTGTGATGGTTTTATCCATCTTGTCACTGACGACCTTGCCGGTCACAGTACGAGTACGTTTTTCCGCGCTCATTTAGTCACCTGCTTTTCGTTGAGTACTGTCTTAACGCGAGCGATGTCGCGACGAACCTGACCCAGCAGATGGGTCTGTGCCAGCTGGCCAGTGGCCTTCTGCATACGCAGGTTGAACTGATCCTTCAGAAGACCCAGCAGCGACTGCTGCAGCTCTTCTACGGACTTGTCACGCAGTTCTTGTGCTTTCATCACATCACCGTCCGCTTAACAATAGTGGTAGGAACCGGCAGCTTGGCTGCTGCCAGCGCAAAGGCTTCAGCTGCGAGCTCTTCCGGCACACCGCTCATTTCGAACAGCACCTTGCCCGGCTGGATCTGAGCGACCCAGTACTCGACGTTACCCTTACCCTTACCCATACGAACTTCAAGCGGCTTGGTGGTGATCGGCTTGTCCGGGAAAACACGGATCCAGATCTTACCACCACGCTTAACGTGACGAGTCATGGTACGACGGGCCGCTTCGATCTGACGCGCAGTGATACGACCACGCTCGGTTGCTTTCAGTGCGTATTCGCCGAAGCTAACCTTGCTGCCGCGCTGTGCCAGGCCGCGGTTGCGACCCTTCATGACCTTGCGGAATTTGAGACGTTTCGGTTGCAGCATTGACGTCTACCTCACTTAGCTTTCTTCGCGGGCGCTTTCTTCTCGGCGCGAACCTGTTCCAGGCCACCGAGGATCTCGCCCTTGAAGATCCATACTTTGACGCCGATCACACCATAAGTGGTGTGCGCTTCGTAAGTTGCGTAGTCGATATCGGCACGCAGGGTGTGCAGCGGCACACGACCTTCGCGGTACCATTCGGTACGCGCGATCTCAGCGCCACCGAGACGACCACTAACCTGGATCTTGATACCCTTGGCGCCGATACGCATAGCGTTCTGCACCGCGCGCTTCATGGCACGACGGAACATCACACGACGCTCGAGCTGGCTGGCAACGCCCTGGGCGACCAGTTTGGCATCCAGATCCGGCTTGCGTACTTCTTCGATGTTGATGTGCACGGGCACACCCATCATCTCGGAAACAGCAGAGCGCAGCTTCTCGACATCCTCACCCTTCTTACCGATAACGATACCCGGGCGAGCGGTATGGATAGTGATCTTCGCATTCTGCGCCGGACGCTCGATCTCGATACGGCTAACAGACGCGTTCTTCAGCTGATCTTCCAGGTAGCTACGTACCTTGAGGTCGTTCAGCAGCTTGTTGGCATAGTCGGCTTTGTCCGCGTACCACACAGAGGTGTGATCCTTGATGACACCAAGCCGGATGCCGGTCGGGTTTACTTTCTGACCCATAATGAACTCTCCTAGCACTCAGCCTTAGTCGGCCACCTTGACGGTGATGTGTGACGTACGCTTCAGGATGCGATCAGCACGGCCTTTGGCACGTGGCATGATGCGCTTCATGGTCATACCCTCATCAACGAACACTGCAGATACACGCAGCTCGTCGACGTCAGCACCTTCGTTGTGCTCTGCGTTAGCAATAGCAGACTCCAGCACCTTCTTGACCAGGTCAGCACCCTTCTTGTTGCTGAACGCCAGGATATTCAGAGCTTCGCCCACAGACTTACCACGGATCTGATCTGCGACCAGACGGGCCTTCTGAGCGGAGATGCGGGCGCCTTTATGTTTGGCGATAACTTCCATCATCTACCCCTTACTTCTTCTTGGCCTTCTTGTCGGCTGCATGACCGCGGAATGTACGTGTTGCAGCGAACTCACCCAGTTTGTGACCGACCATATCTTCGGTGATGAACACCGGGACATGCTGACGGCCGTTATGTACTGCAATCGTTAACCCGACAAAGTTCGGGAAAACAGTAGAACGACGTGACCAGGTTTTGATCGGACGACGTTCGTTAGCCTCGATTGCAGCCTCTACCTTTTTCAGCAGGTGAAGGTCGATAAATGGACCTTTCTTCAGTGAACGTGGCACAGCTGATTCCTCTTATTTAGCCTGACGACGGCGTACGATCAGTTTATCGGTACGCTTGTTCTTGCGAGTCTTGTAACCCTTGGTCGGGATACCCCACGGCGTAACCGGGTGACGACCACCAGAAGTACGACCCTCACCACCACCATGCGGGTGATCAACCGGGTTCATTACCACACCGCGAACGGTCGGACGAACACCACGCCAGCGCTTGGCACCAGCTTTACCCAGCTGACGCAGGCTGTGCTCAGAGTTACTTACTTCACCCAGGGTTGCGCGACACTCAATCAGAACTTTACGCATCTCGCCAGAACGCAGACGCAGAGTAGCGTATGCGCCTTCACGCGCCACCAGCTGAGCGGAAGCGCCGGCAGAACGCGCCAGCTGCGCACCTTTACCCGGCTTCAGCTCGATGCAGTGCACAGTGCTACCCAGCGGCACATTGCGCAGCGGCATAGTATTGCCCGGCTTGATATCAACGATTTCACCAGACTGTACAGAAGCACCAGCCTGCAGTCCCTTGGGAGCGATGATGTAGCGACGCTCGCCATCAGCGTACTTCAGCAGTGCGATGTGAGCTGAACGGTTAGGATCGTATTCAACGCGCTCAATAACCGCGGGAATGCCGTCTTTGTTACGACGGAAATCGATTACGCGGTAATTCTGCTTGTGACCACCACCAATGTGACGAGTCGTAATACGACCGTTGTTGTTGCGACCACCAGACTTCGATTTTTTCTCGACCAGCGCAGCGAAAGGCTTACCCTTGTGCAGGTCAGCGTTAACTACCTTGACGAGGTGACGACGCCCAGCAGAGGTCGGCTTAGTCTTAACAAGTGCCATTATTTAAACCTCTCTTATTCGCCAGCCAGGAAATCGATCTCGGAACCATCGGCCAGTCGAACATACGCCTTGCGAACATCGCTGCGCTTACCCAGGCCACGTGCAGTGCGCTTGGTCTTGCCTTTGATGTTCAGGACGTTGACGCCTTCAACTTTGACGTTGAACAGCTCTTCGACAGCCTGCTTGATTTCCGGCTTGGTCGCGTCTGAAGCTACGCGGAACACTACCTGCTGGGTACCTTCAGCTACGATAGTGGCCTTCTCGGAGATGTGCGGCCCGAGCAGCACTTTGTAGATGCGTTCCGGGTTCATGCGTACACCTCCTCGATCTTCTTCAGAGCAGGAACGGTAATCAGCACCTTCTCGTAGCCGATCAGGGAGACCGGGTCGATACCTGCCGCGTCACGCACACCAATGTGCGGTACGTTGCGTGCAGCCAGGTACAGGTTCTGCTCAACGTCTTCAGTAATCAGCAACGCGTTGTCCAGGCTCAGCTCTTTGAGCTTGGCAACAAACTGCTTGGTCTTGGGCGTCTCAATGGCGAACTCTTCAACCACAACGAGACGATCCTGACGCACCAGCTCAGACAGGATGCAGCGCATTGCAGCGCGGTACATCTTCTTGTTCACTTTCTGAGCGTAGTCACGGGGCTGTGCTGCGAAGGTCACACCACCGGTACGCCAGATCGGCGAACGGGTAGTACCCTGACGAGCACGACCGGTACCCTTCTGACGGAAGGGTTTAGCACCGCCACCGGAAACGTCGGAGCGGCTTTTCTGCGCTTTGGTACCCTGACGGCCGGCTGCCATGTAAGCAGTTACAACCTGGTGTACCAGCGCCTCATTGAACTCTTTACCAAAAGCCAGCTCGGATACTTCAACCGAACCGTTGGCTCCAGTCAGATTCAGATTCATGGAAACCTCCCTTAGGCGCGTGCTTTAACAGCAGGTTTAACGATGACGTCGCCGCCCATAGCGCCAGGAACGGCACCCTTGACGATCAGCAGATTACGCTCGGCATCGATGCGCACGATTTCCAGAGTCTGGACTGTGCAGCGCTCGGCACCCATGTGACCGGCCATCTTTTTACCTTTGAAGACACGACCCGGGGTTTGGCACTGACCAATGGAACCCGGAGCACGGTGAGAAAGCGAGTTACCGTGAGTCATATCCTGGGTACGGAAATTCCAGCGCTTTACGCCACCCTGGAAGCCCTTACCTTTAGACTGACCTGTTACGTCAACCTTCTGACCTGCTTCGAAGCGCTCAACAGTCAGCGCATCGCCGACGTTGATTCCCTCATCACCATTCACGCGGAACTCCCACAAACCGCGACCGGCTTCGACGCCAGCCTTGGCAAAGTGACCAGCTTCCGGCTTGGACAGGCGGTTAGCCTTTTTCCCACCGGTAGTCACCTGCACAGCAGCGTAGCCGTCGGTTTCAACGGTCTTAACGCTGGTTACACGGTTCGGTTCCACCTCGATGACGGTGACTGGCACGGACACGCCCTCATCTGTGAAGATGCGAGTCATACCCGCTTTACGTCCGATAAGTCCTACAGACATTTTGTTACCTCTTGCCAGTTGTGTACGGGGCTGTCACCCACTATGGCTGCCCTTTACAGGTGCATTCCACAAATAGCGCTTCATTAAGTGAATAATTTCGCGCGGTGCTGATTAGCCGAGGCTGATCTGCACTTCAACACCCGCAGCGAGATCCAGCTTCATCAGTGCGTCGACTGTCTTTTCAGTCGGCTCAACGATGTCCAGAACACGCTTATGCGTACGAATTTCGTACTGATCACGCGCGTCTTTGTTGACGTGCGGAGAGATCAGGACGGTGTAACGCTCTTTACGGGTAGGAAGTGGGATCGGACCACACACCTGAGCACCTGTCCGCTTGGCAGTCTCAACGATCTCCTGAGCGGATGAGTCGATCAGGCGATGATCAAAAGCCTTCAGACGAATTCTGATTTTTTGGTTCTGCATTCTGATCACGCATTTCCTGTAAGTTTCGTTACGGCAATAGCCGACCTCCCCTTGGGTAAAGGGGACGCAAATTTTACTCAGTAGGGGTATGAGCGTCAACTGGAAAGGTACAAATTTTAACCAGTTGCGTGCAGAGGGTGTAACGAGGAGGGTTGAAACGAAAAAGACCCTCAAAAGAGGGTCTTTTCAGATCAACTAATCAGCGATTAGGCGATGATCTTGGATACAACGCCGGCGCCAACGGTACGGCCACCTTCGCGAATCGCGAAGCGCAGACCTTCTTCCATGGCGATCGGGTTGATCAGGGTGACAGACATCTGGATGTTGTCGCCCGGCATAACCATCTCAACACCTTCCGGC
>NZ_BMIJ01000006.1 GCF_014641945.1 Marinobacterium zhoushanense | reverse complement strand
CCGAAATACCAATCACATCTTTGACGGCAGCCTGAAAGCACTCCGTATCAAAATCGTATGATTCGACCAGCGTACCGTCTATGTCAAACATGACTAGATGCACGAACTCTCCCTTGGCTTATAACGTCTTTATAAATTGCCGAAAAAAGCGCAGCTTTGAGAGGTCAATTTCATGACTTTGTTATGCATTATTTGACCTCGGTTGATGATGCAAAAACAACACTAAGTTTTTCACGGATGTGACTTTATTAAAGTAAGGATTGGTTTCTGGATTCTCAGTATCTATACCTAATCGGTCAGCCACTGACCAATATATATCATCCAGATCATCAGGATCCATGTTATACGTCTTATCAAAAAGGTCATTAGCCTTGAGAGGGAATGGCTTTCCATTATACTGGCCTAGAAAATTTTGTAGTTCATTCCACACTTCTCTCATTATTTTCGTATCAACATTACGAAAATCAAATGACCTAGCATACTCACATATATTTGCTTCACCACGATCGATGGCAAGATTCTTCATCTTGAAGTAATCAAGTATATAAGAAATTACTCCTACTACCATCAAGAACCCTATGATGTAGATGACTTCCATAACCTCACCTATGCATAACGCTAAATTAAGGGGCCGAAGAAGCGTAGCTTTTGAGGTCCCAGCCCGCTCGCGGGCGAACTTTAATTTTTTGTTATGCCGTTAAAGAACTCTAATTTCCATTTTTTCAACTTCGACTTTATCAGCCGGTCTATATACAGAGAGATCTGGAAATCTATTTTCAGACCAAAGTAAGCTTAATGCCATGCTTCTTAAGTGTTTAGTATATTCTTCTATTTTTGATATATTTTCAATTGCCACGTTATGAGCAATTTTATTTCGTAATTTAATACATTCAGAAACAAACCTAGTAACTGGCATACCATTAATAGAAACCGGATCTTTTATACACTTTGCAAAACTACTGAATGCACTACTAAATGATTGCTCTTTTAAATATCCCAATGAACCCGAAAGTGAAGCTTTTTCGTCTTTTGTTAGATTAGATTCTTTTGTAAGCTCAACGAATTGATCAATTAATGATTGAGCCTCTATACTACGCATTTTTCTTTCAATTATTTGTTCCATTGCCAAATATGTAGCTAAATATTTAACCTTTGGTGACGATTCTCTAACTGAAATATTTAAAATTTCTATTATGTCAGCTGTGTTTTCATTAAATTCAAAATCATTAATCCAAGAATCCTTTAGTCCTTTTAAGACGTATAAAGGGTCACTAGGAGACACATTCATTCTTCCAGATGTAACATATTCAAAATGATTGCCATCGTCAGGAAAAACCCTTAGTCCAATTATCGTATCTAATACTTCACCACCAGTTTCACGAGCTTTTTCTTTTATTGCCGAACTAACCCCACCACTCGATCCGTCCGAAATTGGAATTGACAGACCAAGATCAAGCATGCAATTTAACAATCTCAAGTGAGTTCGTAATTTTTCCCCACTTTCTTTTGCGTCAACAACTGAAGAGTATCCTCCGCTCTCAATATGGTATTTGGTAGCACTAATGAGTTTTTCACTATCGCGTGGTACTACTTGAATCGCTATTTCGTCTGAGAGTTCGAATTCAACTGCGTCTGAATCAATACGAAAGAAACCAGGCTTAGGATGATAAAATACCAATCGAAACTTATAATTCATCTTTAGATATCCATTAGTGCATAACGCCATTATAAATTGCCGAAATAAGCGTAGCTTGTTGAGGTCAATTTCATAAAATTGTTAGCCATGGAATTATTTGAAAAACAATTTTATGGCCTCAAAAAAGCCCGCTTTTCTTATATTATTAACACCCATAACTTGGATGACACCGTTACTAATATCACCATCATAACCGTTTATTGTTAATTTATGAGATTCTTTTCCACAAACAATATGTAATATACGATCGCCGAATAAATCATATAAAACCATATTGGTTACAGAAGATAAATAAATAAGCTCTGAATCACCTTTAAAGTTAACAGATATTTTGTCATCAGAAATCTCAATAAAATTAGAAGCTCTATTTTTGTAAAAATCCCATCCTGAATATATTTGTTGACACAGAATCAATATAAACACAGATCCCATCAACAAATAATTTTCTTTACTAATCCAAACACTCTTACCCAAAAACGAGTACCACAAAGCTGCGACACACAACAGAAATAAAATAAAGGACACTATCAACCAAAAGTATCTCAATTCATGAAGAACACAATCTTTTAGGTTCTTTTCCTCGGCCCTATATATCATTACCAACTCCTTTTGGCTAACAGTCCATTTATGAGGTATTCCTACCTCATAATAATTATTAGCAAGAATACCTTTTAATTATCCTTGCAGTAGACTCAAGAATTATAAGCTCATGATATATATGCACTTTTCAAAACTTTTAACTTATTACCTCGTCTAAAAAGGTATACCGGCTCGACTCCAGCCTGTCTAAAAGGTATAACGTTCATCAGACATTTCAAGGATGAGGTGTTAAACATGGCGAACTCTCCCTTTCTTAAAACCGTCGAAGACTACATGTGGGTGCAGCGGTACAGTCGGCGTACGATCGATTCCTACCTGTACTGGATAAAGTACTTCATTGTGTTCAACGAGAAGCGGCATCCCACGGAACTTGGCGATACCGATATCAAGCGCTTTCTTACCTTTCTGGCAACGGAACGACAGGTTTCCGCCGGTACTCAAAGCCTGGCGCTGAACGCTATTGTATTTCTCAAGACCAAGTTCCTGGGACAAACAGTCGGCGACCTGTCCGGCTACAGCACTTCCCAAAAGCAGCGCAAGCTCCCCGTCGTTCTGACCGGTAGCGAGGTTTCTGCGCTGCTTGCCCAAGTGGTCGGGCGGCAGAAGTTGATGGTCGCGCTCATGTATGGCTCTGGTTTGCGACGTATCGAACTGGTGCGCCTGCGGGTCAAGGATATAGATTTCGATTTCCGGCAGATTCGGGTGATCAATGGGAAGGGAGGGAAACACCGATTGGTGACGGTGGCTGACGAACTGTTGCCGCCGTTGCGTGAACAGGTGAAAAGGGTTGGCGCTATCTTTACGCGTGACAAGGCCATTGAGCACTATGCCGGCGTCTGGCTGCCGGATGCGTTGGCCCGCAAATATCCCTCTGCGCCTTTCGAGCTTGGCTGGCATTACCTCTTCCCTGCGTCACGCCTAAGTATCGATCCTTCCAGTGGCCGCCTGCGTCGACATCACTTCGATGAGAATAACCTCAATAAGGCGGTAAAAAAAGCGGCTCGTGATGCTGGGATTACCAAGGTAGTGACCTGTCATACGCTGCGCCACTCCTTTGCCACTCACCTGCTACAGTCGGGCGCGGATATACGCACCGTGCAGCAGCAACTTGGCCATGCGGACGTGAAGACTACCGAAATCTATACCCATGTGCTCAAGCAAGGGGCGCAAGGGGTCAAGAGCCCGCTGAGCGCCCTGATTAGTGACAGTATGGAGTTCTGACCTCAGAGCAGATGCACGCCCTGCTCATCCTGCTTGATCCGCCCTGCCTTCATCAGCGAGCCCAGGGCCATCTTGTACGCTTTTTTGCTGACGCCGAAGGTGTCGCGGATCGCGTCCGGGTCGCTCTTGTCACCCAGCGGACAGAGACCGTCGTTGGCTTCGAGGTAATCGAGGATCTTCTGCGCCAGAGGATCGACACGGGCGTAGCCCGGTTTATCCAGCATCACGTCGATCTTGCCCTCGGGCGTCACTTGTTTGATGAAGCCGGTCAGCTTTTGTCCGGGACCAACATCGCGGAACAGGTCCTGATGATGCAGCAGGCCCTGATAACGGTGATCGATGATTACGGGGAATCCGAGGTCGGTACGACGCAGGATCAGCAGTTCTACCAGTTGGCCGACCTCCAGGTCGGTGGGATTTTTCTCGAGGAATCGGTCGGTTTTGGCAGACGCCGCGATACGGTCGGTGTTGTCGATATAGAGGTAAACGGCACACCAGTCACCGGGCTTGAGCGGCCGCAGCTGTTCGCCAAAGGGCAGGAACAGCTCCTTGGGCATGCCCCAGTCGAGAAAGGCGCCGACCTTGTTGACGTCGGTGACCTTGAGACTGGCGAACTCCCCGACCATCGCTTTGGGTTTGCGGGTGGAGGCGACGAGGAAATCGTCCGAGTCCAGATAGACGAACACCTGCAGACGGTCGCCGATGCGGCAGCCCTCAGGCACTTCGCGCTTGGGTAGCAGAATTCCACCCGCCTCCCCGCCATCGAGATAGACCCCAAACGGGACTTCACGCATCACTTTGAGCCTGTTGAGTTTTCCAATCTCGATCACGTCAGTATCTCTTTTACGGGTAGCGGGGTTCAGGGGCGATACTGTATCACGTCGGCTAACCGGCGATTAAGGCTTATCGACACTAGAGCAGGTCGCGCAGGTTGAAATCGGGATTGGCGGCATCGTCTGCAGTCGGCGAGATACCGGACTGTATCAGCCGTCGGGCGATCATGTGGTCGGCTGGCGCGTTGATCGACTCCACTGCCAGCAAACGTCGCCGTGCATAACAGAATACGGAGAAGCGCTCACCCTGCTCATCACCTCGAATCACCTCCAGGTCATGGCCATCGGCCAGACCGGCGATCTGCAGTTTAGTGTCGTACTGATCGCTCCAGAACCAGGGCACGGCTCGGTAGGGATCTGTATCACCGAGTAGCGTACCAGCGGCATGCTTACCCTGCTCGATTGCGTTCTGGATCGACTCAAGCCGCACCAGTCGATGATAGAGGGGGTGGCGAAAGCGGGCGCAATCGCCCGCTGCCAGGATATCCGGGGCCGAGGTTCGGCACTGCTCATCGATCAGTATGCCATCCTTGCACTTAAGGCCGGCGGTCTGCGCCAGCTCCGTATCGGGCTCGACACCGATGCCGACCAGCACGATATCGGCAGGAAAGCTGCGTCCATCACGAAGCGTCACACCGGACACGCGTCCGCCCTGCGTATCGAAGCCGGCCAGCTCGATAGCGTTTTCGACCTGCGCGCCCCGACCAAGGTGCAAACCTGCCATATGACGGGCAACTGGGCCGCTAGCAGCGCGTGGCAGCAAACTGTCGGCACCGTTCAATATACAGACCGATTTCCCCGCATCGACAAATGCGGCGGCGGCTTCAAGCCCGATAAAACCGCCGCCGATCACGACTATCTGAGTCGCGCCGGATAACGCGGCGCGCAGTGCTTTGGCTTGCGCCAATGTCCTCAGGTAATAGACCCCGGCAGCATCAGCACCGGATACCTGGAGCCGTTTTAGCTTTGCCCCTGTGGCCAACACCAAGTTGTCCCACGTAAGGCGTTCGCCGGACTCCAGCGCCAGGCTTCTGCCACCGACGTCCAGACTGGTCGCCATCTGCCCCGGAATCAGCTCAATATCATGTTTGACGTAAAACTCGGCATTACGCTGAATCAGACGAGACTGATCCCACTCGCCCTTGAGAAACTGTTTGGATAGCGGTGGGCGTTGATACGGCAGGCCCGCTTCGTCACCGATCAGCCGTACCCGGCCCCGGTAACCCCGACGCCTGAGGGTCTCGGCGGTCGACAGCCCAGCGTGGCCACAGCCGACGATAACGATGCCCGCATCGCTCATATCTGGGTTTCCGGCAGATCAACCACAATGCCGTCAAGCTCGGCTGTAAGCTCGATCTGGCAGGAGAGACGACTGTTCGCTCTGCGTTCGGCTGCGGTACACTCGAGCATCTCATCTTCGGTCGAGCCTATTGGCGGGAGTTTGTCGAGGTAGCGCTCGTCGATATAGACGTGGCAGGTGGCGCAGTTGCAGGCGCCGCCGCACTCCGCTTCGATGCCTTCAACACCGTTGTGAAAGGCAGCTTCCATCAGGCTCCAGCCTTCTGGCGCTTTTATATCGTAGCTGACGCCGTCAGCTTCCACGAAGGTGATCTTAACCATCTCAATATCCTGTATAGCAGATAAGGGCCTGAAACCGACCGTTATCGGATACGACATAATTAAGAAGATAGAGTCAGCCGGGTGGATCTGTCCATTTCCACCCGGCCGATCAGGCGAATAGCCCCTTACGAATCAGGGCGTTTCGTTTGCGAGGAAGAACCAGGTGTCGAGCACCGAGTCGGGGTTCAGGGAAACACTGGAGATCCCCTGCTCCATCAGCCAGCGTGCCAGATCCGGGTGATCGGACGGGCCCTGACCGCAGATGCCGATATATTTGCCCTGCTTGCGGCACGCCTCGATTGCCATCCCCAGCAGCTTCTTGACTGCATCGTTACGCTCATCGAACAGGTGCGCGATAATGCCGGAGTCACGATCCAGGCCCAGGGTCAGCTGGGTCAGGTCGTTGGAGCCGATGGAGAAGCCGTCGAAGTGCTCCAGGAACTGGTCGGCCAGCAGCGCGTTGGACGGGATCTCGCACATCATGATCAGGCGCAAGCCGTTTTCGCCACGACGCAAACCGTTGTCGGCGAGCAGATCGACCACCTGCTTGGCTTCGCCCGGCGTACGCACGAACGGCACCATGATCTCCACGTTGGTCAGGCGCATCACATCGCGCACCCGCTTCAACGCACGACACTCCAGCTCGAAGCAGTCGCGGAAGTCGTCGGAGATGTAGCGCGCTGCACCACGGAAACCGAGCATCGGGTTCTCTTCGCTGGGCTCGTAGCGGTCACCGCCGATCAGGTGGCCATACTCGTTGGACTTGAAGTCGGACATGCGCACGATCACCTTCTTCGGATAGAAGGCAGCCGCCAGTGTCGAGATACCCTCGACCAGCTTGTCGACATAGAAGTCCACCGGGCTGGCGTAACCGGCGATACGGCGCTCGATGATCTGCTTCACATCGCGCGGCTGTTCATTAAAGTTCAGCAGCGCTTTCGGGTGTACACCGATCATGCGGTTGATGATGAACTCGAGACGCGCCAGTCCGACACCGGCATTGGGCAGTGCCTGGAAATCGAACGCGCGATCCGGGTTGCCCACGTTCATCATTACGTGGAACGGCAGGTTCGGCATCGACTCGACGCTGTTGGTCTGGTGTTCGAACGCCAGCAGACCTTCGTAGGCCCGGCCGGTATCACCCTCGGCGCAGGAAACGGTGACCTCCTGGCCGTTGGTCAGACGCTCGGTGGCATCGCCACAACCAACGATGGCCGGGATGCCCAGCTCACGGGCGATGATCGCCGCGTGGCAGGTACGTCCACCGCGGTTGGTGATGATCGCTGCCGCGCGCTTCATGACCGGTTCCCAGTCCGGGTCGGTCATATCGGTAACCAGTACGTCGCCAGGTTGCACCTCGTGCATCGCCTCCAGGCCGCTGACGATACGGACCGGGCCGGAACCGATGCGGTGGCCGATGGAGCGACCTTCGACCAGCACCTTGCCCTTCTCTTTCAGCAGGTAGCGCTCGATGACGGTGGCGCTACCCTGGCTGCGCACGGTTTCCGGACGCGCCTGGACCACGTAGAGCTGGCCATCGTCACCATCCTTCGCCCACTCGATATCCATCGGGCGGCCGTAGTGCTTTTCGATGATCACGGCGATGCGGGCGAGCTGCTCAACATCGGCGTCGGAGATGCAGAAACGCTGGCGGTCGCTCATCGGCACATCGACTGTCTCCACGGCACGACCGGCGCTACCCTCGTTGGTGTAGACCATCTTGATCGCCTTGGAACCCAGGGTGCGGCGCAGGATCGCCGGCGTATCCTGGGCCAGGGTCGGCTTGTAGACGTAGAACTCGTCCGGATTCACTGCACCCTGCACCACGGTTTCCCCGAGGCCATACGCCGCGGTGATGAACACCACATGCTGGAAGCCTGATTCGGTATCCAGGGTGAACATAACGCCGGAGGCGCCGGTTTCGCTGCGCACCATCTGCTGGATGCCGGCGGACAGCGCCACTTCGGCGTGGGTGAAACCCTTGTGTACGCGGTAGGAGATGGCACGGTCATTATACAGGGAGGCGAACACCTCCTTGATCGCGTGCTTGATGTTGTCCAGACCGCGAATATTGAGGAAGGTCTCCTGCTGACCGGCGAAGGATGCATCCGGCAGGTCTTCCGCGGTTGCGGAGGAGCGCACGGCGACCGCCATATTCGCATTACCGGCGGACATCTCGGCCCAGGCTTTCTCGATCTGTGCATCCAGCTCAGGCTGGAACTCCGCATCCATTATCCACTTGCGGATCCGGCTGCCGGTCTCGATCAGCGCCCGAGTATCTTCAGCATCCAGGGCATCGAGCGCTGCGTTGATCTTGCCTGAAAGTCCGCCATGGTCGAGAAACTCGCGGTAAGCTTCGGCGGTGGTTGCGAAACCGCCCGGAACGCATACACCCGCGTCGCTAAGCTGACTGATCATCTCTCCAAGGGAGGCATTCTTACCGCCAACCTTGTCTACATCCCCCATGCCTGACTGATCCAGGCGCAGTACATATTGCCGCAAAGCCGTTTCTCCTGAGTTGAACGTCTACCTGAATAGTTATTGTTATTTTTTCTGAAGGCATGGATGATACTCCAGCTGAAAACAAAAATCGCCAGTTCGAAATAAATGTAATTTTTTTACAAAAATCGGCGATTCTGCTGCCAAAATACCCGTACAGTGCGAAACGGGACTAGACGGACTTTGAGCTACCGCAATATGAAAAGAACCGCCTTTTTTATCTCCGACGGCACCGGCATCACCGCTGAAACCCTGGGCAACAGCCTGCTCTCCCAGTTCGAGGGGATCAAGTTCAACAAGATCACCCTGCCCTACATCGATACCGTGGAAAAAGCCCGGACCACCGTTGAGCGAATCAACGCTGCCTGTGCAGAGGATGGCGAACCGCCGATCGTGCTCGATACCATCGTCGACGAAGAGATTCGCGAACTGCTGGCGAGCAGTAACGGTTTCAAGATCGACGTGTTCTCGACCTTTCTCAAGCCGCTGGAGAAGGAGTTGAAAACCCACTCCTCCTATACCGTGGGCAAATCCCACGGCATCATCGAGATGAACCGCTACAAGGACAGGATCGACTCGGTCAACTTCGCGCTGGATAATGATGACGGCGCCCGTACCCAACAGTATGACCGCGCGGATATCATTCTGGTCGGCGTCTCTCGCTGCGGTAAAACACCCACCTGCCTCTATATGGCACTGCAGTTTGGCGTACGTGCGGCCAACTATCCGCTGACCGACGAGGATATGGAGTCGCCCCGGCTGCCCGAGGTGCTGCAGCGCTACCGACATAAACTGTATGGCCTGACCATCGATCCGTTCCAGCTGGCGGCGATTCGCCATGAGCGTCGCCCCAACAGCCGCTACGCTTCACTGGACCAGTGTGACTTCGAAATTCGTACCGTCGAGCGGCTATTTCAGCAGCAGGACCTGCCGTTCATCAACACCACCAACTTCTCCATAGAGGAGATCTCCACGCGGATCATCGCCCACACCGGTCTGATCAGGCGGCTCAACTGAGATTTCGGCGGTACTCCATGTCGATATGCGGGATTCCATCCTCGTCATAGATCCCGCTAACCTCGACGAAATCGAGCGAGGCATAAAACTGCCGCAGATGCGCCTGTGCCGATACCCTTATCGGGTATTCCGACCCTAGCGAAACACACTCCGCCATAGCACGTCGCATCAGCTCCCGCCCCAGGCCCCCGGCGCGATACTCCGGTGCCACCACGACGCGGCCAATACGACTGTATGGGATCTCCTGCTTAGGCTGAAACAACCTCGCGCCAGCAATCAGCTCCCCCGCCTCCATGCCCAGCAGGTGCAGGGCATCCCGATCCTGGCCGTCGATATCGGCGTAGGCACAGCACTGCTCCACCACGAACACCCGCTGGCGCAGTGCCAGCCAGTCCTCCAGCATGCGAAGATCAAAAGCGCTATAGGACAACAGTTTCCAGTCGATTGTTGTCTCTGGCATTTATACTGTTCCCATATTGATGTCACCGAATTCGTAACTAGCAAGTGCCGATCTGGCATAATTGCTGGTTTCACAACAGTCTACAGGAGTTGTTATGCCCCTGTCCGAACCGGTCGAGCGCGAGCTGTCGCACACGCGCCAAGTCAGTTGCCGCGGATACAAGCGCAAGGATGGTCTTTGGGATGTCGAGGCCTATCTGCTGGATACGAAGACGTACAATATGGATATGCATGAAGGTGGGTTGCTGCCGGCTGGTGCGCCGATTCACGAGATGGCGATCCGCATCACCGTCGACCTGGATCTGAACATCCTGGAAGCGGAAGCGGTCATGGACCACACGCCGTTCAGGATGTGCCCCGATATTGCCGATCGTTACCAGCTACTGAAGGGGCTGCAGATCGCCCCGGGCTTTACCCGTAAGACCCGCGAGCTGTTCGCCGGCACTCAGGGCTGTACCCACCTGCTTGAGCTGTTGGGGCCGCTGGCCACCACCGCGTTTCAGGCTACGCACCAGGAGCGCGAGTATCTGGAGGACTGGCACACCGGCTCGACACCACCGCCGATGCTGAACAGCTGCCACTCGTTCGCCGAAGACTCCGACGTGGTAAAAAGCTACTGGCCCAAGCACTATCAGCCACATAATAAGAGCGAAAACTGAGGACACCACATGCTGATTCATCCCGACCGTTCGCTACTGCTGCTGGTCGACATCCAGGAGCGACTGGCACCGGCCATCGACGACGCCCAGCAGCTAATCGATAACTGCTGCTGGCTGACCGACGTCGCCAACCGGCTGCACATCCCGGTGATCGCCAGCGAGCAGTACCCGCAGGGACTGGGTCCAACGTTTGAGGTGTTACGTCGGCGCCTGCCTGACGAGCAGATTTTCTCCAAACAGGCTTTCTCCTGCGCATCGGAGCCTGAGTGTGCTGCGGCAATCGAGCAGCTCAAGATGGGTCAGATCATCATCGCCGGGATGGAGACCCATGTCTGCGTGCTGCAAACTGCACTGGAGCTCAAACAGCAGGCACGCGAGGTGTTCGTGGTCGAGGACTGCGTTGGTTCGCGCACACCGGCCAACAAGGCCGCCGGTATTGAAAGACTGAGACAGAACGGCGTGCAGATCGTGACCCGCGAGATGGTCGCCTTCGAGTGGTTGCGCAAGGCGGGTAACGACCGTTTCCGCGAAATCAGCCGCGAATTCCTGCGCTGAAACAGCAAAGCCCGCAGCGAGTGCGGGCTTTGTCTTTTGCAGCACCTTATCAGGTGGCTTCGGTCCGCTCCTTGATCGAGGCCTCAGGTTCATCGGCAAAGATCAGTTCATCCTCCGGCGCATGCTTGCCGAACAGCTTCGGCCGTTCGATCAGGAAATAGAGCACCAGTCCGATCACTACTGCATACACGGTCGATTTCGGATCCGGCATGGCCAGGGTAACAGCCACGATACCCGCCACGCCCCGTTCGGTGGGATTCTTCAGCTGCTCCATGCCGACCATGATGCAGATATACGCAGTCAGAATCAGCGTCAGCGACAGTGCAATTGGCAGTACCGGTTTGAACAGCGTCACCAGTGGCAGGATAAACAGTGCCACGAAACCGGTAATCCAGAAGGTACCACCACCACTGTAGATCGAATCCATCGCCTTGCGGCCCATGGCATAACGCTCGGCAACCGTTGCATGTGCCGCAGTCCACAGCGGACCGGCCAATCCGGGCCAGGGTGCCAGAAACGCGTGTAACAGGTTACGCAGTGCGGTTACCAGATGGACACGGTCGACGCTGCCATCGATCTTTTCATCCTCGCGCAGGTGGTCGATACGCTTGACCAGCGTAAACCCGACGATGATATCGCCGAACGCAATCACGTAGGCGATCACGGCGGTCGGTATCGCCAGCAGGAACACATCCCAGCCGGGGAAACCGATGGTAAAGGTCAGGTACTGCCACATCAGCGCAAAATCGGGCTGGGTGATACCCCACTGAATATCCGGCGTCGCGTACTCGCCGCTGCCCCAGCCGATCAGCATGGCGATAATCATACCGGGCACCATGCCGAAGTTGGCGATCCGCTTGGCCAGCGGACTGGCATTCACCACGTTCTTGAACGATAGCGAAAACAGGATATAGGCCGAGATGATCGCCCCGAGCAGCAGGGAGATCGGTGTAGAGTCGATCCGCCCGCCGGTTTTCAGCTCTCCCATCAGCGCGGCGATACCGGCACCGATGATGATCCCTGCCTTAAGTGAATTAGGGATGAGGTCCACCAGTTTCGAGCCCAGTCGGGTGATACCCAGGAAGAGAAAGATCAGCGTTACCTCCAGCTGTAGCGCGAACATCGCCTTGATCGCTTCCGGCCCCGGTTCGAACCCTTTCAGATATAACAGTACCACCGGTATCGCCGGGGTGATCCAGCCCGGCACCAGCGGCACCCCAAGCAGCGCCGGCAGGATATAGCCGAGGCCGGCCACAAAGGTGAACGCCAGCGCCGCCTCGTACGGCATGCCCAGGTAGTTTTCCAGTAGCGGGATCATCGCCAGACCCACCACGAACATGATCAGTCCCTGGATCATCTCCGGCATCTCCAGGCGATAATGGATTAACGGAAGGCGCAGTTTGAAAGGCCCAAGCGGCCAGTAAGGCTGCTCGGTACCGTGTTGGCGGTTGACGATCGACATCTGGGGTTCCTTATTCTGGTGCGTGCTGTTACTGGTTCAGTCGTGGGCTCGATGGTCGAACCCACGCACTACAGCACTAGTAGAACCCGTGAATACGTCGAGAATTTTTCTCAAAAGCAACGAAATGTAGCAATGCCAAACAAAAAAGGGCGCGATAATCGCGCCCAAAACAGCCAGGAATAGGGTGCCTGGTCATCACCATGAGTGTTTGATGGTTATAGCTCTTTGGTGCGATTTCTCAGCAGATACTTCTGGATCTTTCCGGTTGAGGTCTTGGGCAACTCTCCGAACACAACCGTCTTCGGCACTTTGAAATGCGCCATGTTCGCCCGACAGAACTCGATAATCTCTTCCGCTGTCACCTCACCGCTGGCATCGATAAAGGCACAGGGGGTCTCGCCCCACTTCTCGTCCGGTCGCGCCACCACGGCGGCCTCGCGCACCTTCGGGTGGCGGTAGAGAATATCCTCCACCTCGATACTGGAGATATTCTCGCCACCGGAGATGATCACATCCTTGGAGCGATCCTTGATCTCGATGTAGTTATCGGGGTGACAAACTGCCAGATCGCCGGAGTGGAACCAACCGCCCGCGAACGCCTCTTCGCTGGCGCTGGGGTTCTTCAGGTAACCGCGCATCACCAGGTTGCCGCGCATCATGATCTCACCGATGGTGATACCGTCTGCGGGCACCGGCTCTAGCGTCACCGGATCGGCAACCATCAACCCCTCCAGCATCGGAGCCTTGACACCCTGGCGGGATTTCAATCGCGCACGCTCGGTCAGGCTGAGTTCATCCCACTCCCCTTTCCAGGCACAGACGACGCTGGGGCCATAGGTTTCGGTCAGGCCGTAAACATGGGTCACGGAGAAGCCAAGCGCCTCCATCCCTTCGATCACCGAGGCTGGCGGTGCGGCGCCGGCGGTCATCACCTTGACCTTGTGCTCGATTCCCTCTTTGAGCGCCTGCGGCCCGCCGTTAAGCATATTGAGGACAATCGGGGCACCGCAGAAGTGGTCGACACCCTCTTTGCGGATCAGCTCGAATATAGGTTCGACCCGAACATGACGCAGACAGACATTGGTACCGCTGACCGCGGCAAGGGCCCAGGGAAAGCACCAGCCGTTGCAGTGGAACATCGGCAGGGTCCAGAGGTAAACCGGCTTCTCGGTCATGCCCCAGGACACGATATTGCTCAATGCGTTCAGGTAGGCGCCACGATGGTGATAGACCACACCCTTGGGGTTACCGGTGGTGCCGGAGGTGTAATTGAGGGAGATCGCGCGCCACTCGTCATCGGGCGGCGTGTAGATGAATTGCTCATCACCCTTCGCCAGCAACTCCTCGTAACGCATCTGACCGATCAACTCGCCGCCTTCGTACTGAGGATCGTCGATATCGATCACGATCGGCTTGCGCGGCATCAGTTTCAACGCCCGCGATACCACCGTGGAGAACTCGCGGTCGACCAGTAGCACCCGGGTTTCCGCATGTTCCATGATAAATGCCACCGCCTCGGGATCAAGACGAGTGTTGATGCTGTTCAACACCGCACCACTCATCGGTACCGCGAAGTGGGCTTCGTAATGCTCGGGAATGTTGGGCGCGATGATCGACACCGTCTCCCCCGCCTTAATGCCCAGCCCCTGCAAAGCGCTGGCCAGGCGACGACAGCGCTGCCAGGTTTCCAGCCAACTGCGCCTCAATGTGCCGTGTACGATCGCAGTGCGCTTGGGGTAAACCTGTGCCGAGCGCTCCAGAAAACTGACCGGCGTGAGCGTGGCATAGTTTGCGCTGTTCTGGTCAAGTTGCTGATCGAAGATACTCATGGGTGTTGCAGGCATATCCTATAACCTCGTTATTGTTATCTCCGGCGGCATACCGAATGAAGGGAGGGGTCGATAGGCTGGACTCTAGGGCAGGAGTTTTTCGACACTTTTTCGCAAATCTTACGAAATGTAACGCCTGGCTTTGCCATATGACAAAGTGAGTTAATATGGCTCAATCAGGCAAAAAAAGCTCAGGGCTCACCCAGCCCCGAAGCAACTACAATAACCGCCTCGGATACAGACGTGCTCAAGTCAAATCTGACACAACGTTTTCTACTGGTCATTTTCGCCATCATCGCGGCGATTATCGCGGCCTTCTATCTCTACTCCGTACCGCTGATTAAAAGCAAAGTGTTCGAGATCGAGCGCAATGCCAATCACATCGCGCTGAACAACGTGTTTGAGCTGGCAGCCAAGATGCACTCCAGCTCACAGGAGTACCGGGAGCAGGTGCTTGAGTCCCATCGCCAGCGGCTGCGCGCCGTTGTCGACTCGACGGCATTTTTTTTCTCGCGGCAGTACGAGCTGGCGCGGAAAACAGGCATGAACGAAGAGCAGGCTCGCCACTACATTTTCCAACAACTGCGCACCCTGACCTATGGCGAAGGCGACTATGTCTGGATCGTGGACGAGTCCTTCACCCTGGTATCGCACCCGGACCCCGCCTATCAGGGGCGCAGCACCTATGAGCTGGTCGATGAGAATGGCCAACTGATTATTCCTCCGGTGATCGACGCCGCACTCGCCGACGGCGAAGGTTTTTACAAGTATCGCTGGAGTCGACTCAACGAAAAGCAGAAGCAGGAAAAGTTCTCCTATGTGAAGTACTTCCCCGAGTGGCACTTTGTCATCGGCGCCGGCGTCTACATCGACGATGTAGAAGCGGAGGTGGCCGCTCGGCGGGAAGCGGCCCTCACCGAGCTACGCGACGCCTTTGCCGGAATCAAGATTGCCGATACCGGCTATCTGTTCATCTTCGACAGCAGCGGGCGCATGCTGGTACACCCCAACCGGAACATTGACGGCTCGATCTTTCATACGCTGAAAAACCCCGTCACCGGCAACACCATCATGCAGGACCTGATCTCCGTCGCCGACACCGGCAAGGAGCTCTACTACAAGTGGGACAGGCCCACCGACCCTGGCAATTACAGCTATGAAAAGGTCTCTCTGGTGCGTTACCTGCCGGGATTCGACTGGTACATAGGCTCAACGATCTATCTTGAAGAGCTGCAAGCCAGCTCCGAAGTACTGGCCGATCGCATCCTGGTGATCGCCACCATCGCACTGCTGGCCGCGAGCCTTCTCGCCTTCGTATTCGTCAACATGGTCACGCGGCCGATTCGAAAGCTCTCCGAAACGGCTGTGCGCATCAGCGCTGGCGAACTGGACGCAACAACCCAAATCCGACGCGACGATGAGATCGGTGTGTTAGCCGGCGCCTTCGACCGCATGGTCGACCGGCTGCGTCAGAACATCGCCCTGCTGGATGACAAGGTTAACGAGCGCACCCTGGAGCTTGATCAGCGCAACCAACAGCTGCGACAGGCGATGGATGAGATCAGCGCGGCAAGCCGCAACCTGAAGCTGCTCGAAGAGCGTCAGCGCTTGATTCTTGACGCCCTGCCGGCGCAGATCGCCTATGTCGATAACCAGCAGCGCTACGTGTTTGTCAACGAGGGCTATGCCAGCGCCTTCGGTCTCGCCAAATCGGAGGTGATTGGCCGACATCTGAGCGAGATCGTCGGTCCAAAGATGTATGAAGATATCCGTCCCCAGGTTGAGAAAGCGCTGAACGGCACCTCAAGCACTTTCGAGTATCCATTGGAGATCGAAGGCGAGAGGCGGATCACCAAGCGCACGCTGATGCCGTTCGACCCGGAGCCGGGCCGCGTGCTGGGCCTGATCAATCTATCCCTGGACATCACAGCAGAGCGTGAGGGGGAACGCCGCCTCCAGGCCGCACAGCGCATGCACACCGTGGGTCAGATTGCCGGTGGCTTGTCCCATGATTTCAATAACCTGCTTTCGATACTTCAAGGGAATTTGCTCGCCATTCAAGACAACCCGGCAACGCCCAAGGAGCTATTGCGCCACATCGAGCCGGCCATCCGCGCGACCCGTCGTGGCGCCGACATCACCCAGCGCCTACTGGCCTTTGCGCGGCGCCAGCCGCTCTCCCCCAGCCGCATCGACCTGAACGCGCTGATGGGCGACTGCCTTGCCCTGATCGAGAGCTCACTGCCGTCGAATATTATCCAGACATTGGTTATGGACGAGGAGTTATGGCAACCCCTGGCCGATCCCGGCCAATTGGAGGATGCGCTGGTCAATCTCGCCTTTAATGCCCGGGCTGCCATGCCCAAAGGCGGTGAGCTGCGTATCCATATAAGCAATCGCAGCGTTAGCCAAACCCTCCTCCTCGACGAGCAGGTGGCACTCGGTGACTACGTTGAGATTACTGTCTGCGATACCGGCTGCGGCTTCAGCCAGGAGGGGATGGAGCGTGCATTCGAACCCTTCTTTACCACCCGCAAAGTGGAAAACTCTTCTGGCCTCGGTCTGAGCATGGTGTATGGCTTTGTCAAACAGAGCAACGGTTATATCGCCCTCTCCAACAATACTGACGGTGGCGCGTGCATCACCATCCTGCTGCCGGCTGATCGTCAACTCACCGAAGTCCGGGACCTTGCCGATAGCGAAAACGGCTCCAGCACAGAGAGAGGCCTGATACTGCTACTGGACGATGAAGATGACCTGCGCGAGGTTGTTCGCAATCAGCTATCCGGACTCGGCTATCAGGTGATCGAGAGCCGTGAGCCTAAAGAAGCCTGTGAATTGATCGATACCCTGCCGGAACTGAACGGGCTGGTCAGCGATATCGTGATGCCGGGAGATCTAAACGGTTTCGACGTGGCCCGCCAAATGCGGCGGCAGCATCCAAAGTCAGCGGTCGTGCTGATCAGCGGTTTTGCATCTCGGCACGACGAGCGCCCAAGCGATTGCAGGCCGTTACCGCTATTGCGCAAACCCTTCAGCCGCGAACAACTCGGTAAAGCCCTTCAAAGCGGTGAGGCGCGCACACCCCTTATACAAGAACAAGAGAGATAGAGAGACTAAGGTGCAGAAAAAACTGATCTACATAATCGACGATGAAGCCGACATCTGTGACCTGATCTCAACCGAGCTCCATCGGCATGGGTACGACACACGCAGCTTCCAGACCGGCGCACAGGCGACTCATGCGCTTAACCGCCGAAAACCCGATCTCTGCATCATCGACCTGGGCCTACCCGACATGGATGGTATCGCGATCGTACGCCAGCTGTGCGACTCGCTTGGTCTTGGGGTCATCATTATCTCGGGGCGAGACAGCACCAGCGACAGAGTACTGGGCCTTGAATTCGGCGCCGACGATTACCTGATCAAGCCCTTTGACCCCCGAGAGCTGGTAGCCAGGGTCAACAGTCTGTTTCGTCGTCTGGAACATATAGAGACCGCGGCAACACGCAGTGATAAAGCGCGCAAGGCCGCCTTCGCCGGCTGGCTGTTCGATCCCAGCACACTGACGCTGAATCATCAGGAACGCAGCAAGAGCGAGATACTGTCCGCTGCAGAAGCCGCCCTGCTCACGCTGCTGCTGCGCTCAGCTCGGCAGATTCTATCAAGAGACCAGCTGCTGCAGGGATACGCCGACCCGTTCGACCGCAGCATCGACGTACGCATGTCGCGAATTCGCAAGAAGATTGAACAGGACCCGCGCCACCCTACTATCATCAAGACGGTCTATGGCGCCGGTTATATCCTGACTGCGGAGGTGGATTGGATCAATGACTGATCAGAGCGTGGCGATTCGCGTTAGAAACTCGTTCGGCTCAACGAAACCGACCATGGTCATTTCCGGGCGCGGCTGGCCCGACCCATCGACAAAAAACAGCACCGGTGGTCCAAACACCTGATAGCGCTGATTAAGCGCCTTCGACTCGTCATCATTCGCGGTGACATCGACTTTGATCAGTTTGACCCCTGCCAACCGGCGCTGAACCTCGCTGTCGGCGAAAGTGACATACTCCAGCTCCACGCAACTGACGCACCAGTCGGCATAGAAATCCAGCATCACCGGCTGCCCCGCTTCCGCCGCCTGTCTCAGCAGTGGATCCAGTTGGGTGATGCTGGTGACCTTGGTAAAAGGCAGCTGTGCACTGACACCGGCGGCATATCCGGACTGCGTAACCTGGGATCCCGCCAGCCCCTGCAGCGGATAGAGCAGGCTTCTGCCGCCTGACAGCAGGCCGATCAGCAGTGCTGCACCGTACACCAGCAGAATCATGCCAAGCCCCTTCCAGAGCCGATGCCAGCCGCCGGTGTGCTCACCCAGGCGTTCGAACACATTGAGGTAAACAGCGCTGATGATCAGGATAATGCCGATCATCGCCATGGTCACTTCCACCGGGAGGATACGATCCAGCATCCATACCGCCATCAGCAGCAGGATGACACCAAACGCGGCCTTGACCCCCTCCATCCAGCTGCCGGCCTTGGGCAACAACTTGCCGGCTGATGCCCCAACCAGCAACAACGGCACGCCCATACCGAGCGACAGCACGAAGAGCGCGGCACCGCCCAAAACCGGATCACCGGTCTGGCCAATGTAGATCAGCGCACCGGCCAACGGCGCCGCCATGCAAGGCCCAACGATCAGCGCCGATAACAAGCCCATTATGGCCACCCCCAGCACAGACCCACTCTTCTGATGAGCGCTGACTTCGCTGACGCGGCTTTGCAACCACCTGGGCATCTGCAGTTCATAGAAACCGAACATGGAACAGGCCAGCAACACGAACAGCAGGGCAAAAATCGAGATCACCCAAGGGTTCTGCAGTGCAACCTGGACATTGGCACCGAACAGCCCGATCACGATACCGGCAACGGTATAGGTCAGCGACATCGCAAGGACATAGACCAGCGACAGCAGGAAGGCGTGCAGTGTGGTGATCTTGTGACCGTGGCCAACGATGACGCCGGACAGGATCGGAATCATGGGAAACACGCAGGGTGTCAGTGACAGCGCCAGCCCGGCCAGAAAGAAAGCGCCGAGGATCGCAGCCAGCGAGGTACCGGTAAGCAGGCTCGCAAAACGGTCCTGCTCACTGACCTTTACCGGCGCATCGGCGTTGGCACCGACAGCTGTAGCCTGTGAGGGTGCCGGAGCGCTCTCTTGTTCCGTACTACCTGGCCAGCTCAATCCTGCCGCCGCAATCAGATCGACCACTTCCAGCTTTTCGGTTACCGGCGGATAGCAGATACCGCCCTCCCAGCACCCCTGGTAGGTCACAGTCAGCTCACCCCGTTCGCTGCCCGATGTTGAACCCAGCAGCAGGCTGACGCGCGCTTCGTCGTAATAGACCTGGACCCGGCCGAACAGCGGGTCATCCTTGGGTTTGGCAGGCGCGTCGCGCCGATCGACGATCGCCACCCCTTCACCAGGTGTGACGACCACCTTATCTTGATACAGGTAGTAGTCGGGCTCGATCTGCCAGACCAGGTCCAGCTGTCCTGGCGCTACACTATCAAGGCGCAGCACATAGGCTTTATCGACCGGAAGCGGCTGGGTGCTGTCATTGACGAGTGAATCGAACAACCCTGCCTGCACAACCATAGGGCTGAGCAGGGTCATGCCGAAGACAATCACCCCCAGCATTCGGCACAACAGAGAACGGCCAGTACCTAGCAGCGCACGCAAACGGATCTTCCTTCTTTCGCCTGACAATATGGATGACTGTATGACCTCGGGAACAACAACCGGTTCGACGTTAACCCGGCTACCCGGTGGGCAAAGTGTACCATCGATAATCCGGCACAGCAGTGAGACAGATTGCCGCAGCACGAGAATTACGACACCAAGATGCACTATCCGGCGGGATTAGACCCTTGAAGACCTGTAATAGCGCCACGGATATGGTAAAAAGATCGACCTTGGCGTGAGTAGACGCCTTACCCTATTGCCGTCAGGACAGGACAATGACAGATAAACGCGTAGAAGACCTCAATGTAGAATCGAACACGGCACTGGTAACTCCGGATCAGCTGAAGGCGAGTCAGCCGATCACCGAAAAGGCTGCCGAAGTGGTGATGAATGGCCGTCAGGTGATCCGCGATATCCTCGATCACACCGACAAGCGCCTGCTGGTCGTCGTCGGCCCCTGCTCGATCCACGACCCGGAAGCCGCACTGGAGTATGGCCGCCGTCTAAAGGCACTGGCGGATGAGGTCAAGGATACGCTGTATCTGGTAATGCGCGTCTATTTTGAGAAGCCCCGCACCACTGTAGGCTGGAAGGGCCTGATCAACGATCCGCACATGAATGACTCCTTCGATATCGAAGAGGGGTTGCATATCGCGCGTAAGTTACTGATCGACCTCTCCGAACTGGGGTTGCCGCTGGCCACCGAAGCGCTCGATCCGATCTCGCCGCAGTATATCCAGGATCTGATCAGCTGGTCGGCGATCGGCGCCCGCACCACCGAATCACAGACCCACCGTGAGATGTCTTCGGGCCTCTCCTGCGCCGTAGGCTTCAAGAACGGCACCGACGGCGGCCTCGATGTGGCGATCAACGCCATGAAGTCGGTTTCCCATCCGCACAGTTTCCTCGGCATTGACGCCCAGGGCCAAGTATCGATCGTGCGCACACGCGGCAACCGTTACGGTCACGTCGTCCTGCGTGGCGGCAACGGCAAGCCGAACTACGACTCTGTCAGCGTCAAGCTCTGTGAGCAGGCGCTGGAGAAGGCCAAGCTTAGCCAGAACATCATGATCGACTGCAGCCACGCCAACTCCAACAAGGATCCTGGCCTGCAGCCGCTGGTTGCCGAGAACGCTGCCAATCAGATCCTGGAGGGTAACCGCTCTATTATCGGCTTGATGATCGAGAGCAACCTGGAGTGGGGTAACCAGTCGATCCCGGACAAACTGGACGACCTGAAATACGGTGTATCGGTCACCGATGCCTGTATCGATTGGAAAACCACCGAGAACAGCCTCCGTGACATGAGCCGTAAGCTCGCGGACGTTCTGCCCAAGCGTTAAAAGCAGCGGGGCCGCTCTGTTGCGGCCCCCTTCCTCCCGCTGCTGTCGCGAACTCGTCGCTCAAACGGCACCTCAATATCGATTCGGATACACTCATGACCGCGTCAACCAGCCGTCAGCAAGGCATGTTGCTGGCCACCCTAGGGGTTCTTGTTCTCAGCTTTGACGCCCTGCTGATACGCCTTGTACAGGCCGATGGCACCGACGTTGGCGTCTGGCGCGGCACCCTGGTCATGCTCTCGGCTGGATTTATCTGTGTGTTACGGCGCCGCCATATTCGCTGGCCCGACACCCGTGGACTCTGGATCGGAGCTCTGGCGGCCACCCTGCTGTACGGGCTCAGCTCAGCGCTGTTCGTGTTTTCGATCAGCCATACCCAAGTCGCCAACACCGTCGTCATACTGGCCAGCTCCCCTCTTTTTGCCGCGGCCCTAAGCTGGATTCTGTTTCGCGAACCGACACCAAAGCGCACGCTGCTTGCGATATTAGTGGCGATAACCGGTGTGCTTTGCGTCTTCTATTCATCATTTGGACAACCAGGACAATTGGGCGACCTGTTGGCTCTGCTGCTTGCCGTGGTAATGGCTGGCGCATTGACTCTGCTGCGCAGGATGCCGGAGCTGCCACGCCTGCCGCTGGTCGCCGGTTCCGGCCTGGTTACCGCGCTGATCTGCCTGCCCTTCGCCGCCCCCTTCGCGCTGGAACCGGCAAGCTACGCCTGGCTGGCGCTGATGGGGCTGATTCAGATGCCCTTGGCATCGTTGCTGATATTCAGCTCGACTCGCCACCTGCCATCCGCAGAGGTGAGTCTGTTCCTGTTGATCGAAACGGTTCTGGGGCCGATCTGGGTCTGGTGGGCACTGGATGAGGCTTTGCCGGCCCCGACACTGCTAGGCGGCACACTGATTGTCGGCGCTATCGCGCTGAATGCGATCATATCGCTACGGCAACAACGACGGGGGCGGTCCGGACGCTCCGAACTGGCTGACGCATCGTGAATTTTTCTCAACAAATACCCGATAAAGCATCATTTGTCGCCCACGCCATTCGACCTTAGGATAACAACTATTCGGAAGGGGCGTGCATCCTGTCGTTGTTGTTGGGGTACACAGGCGGATGTAAGGATTCAAGTCCCGCGTTCCTTTCGGTTTTTTGCTTTTCCTTGCGTTTATCTCTAGTTATCGTATTGCCGTACAAATGTGCGGCATTTTTTTGCCCGGCGCACGCCTCACCAGTGATGTCAGTCAACCAGGTTTTCGCTTACCACTGCCGCTGATTTCATCTCCGCCTTGCGCTCGTACATCCGGTCATCCGCGACCATGATCAGCTTATCGACGGTGGCCGTATCCTTGGGATAGATTGCAACACCTATTGCCGCTGAAATATCGATCGTCACATACTGGTATTGGAATGGCGCTCGCAACGCGGCTTCGATCTTCTCGACCACGGTCTTCGCCGCTACCACAGACTTCACACCCGGTTGCAGTACCATAAATTCGTCGCCACCGGTTCGCGCCACCGTATCGGATGAGCGTACGGTATGTATCAAGCGCCTCCCCACTTCTACCAAAACCGCATCTCCGGCAACATGTCCATAGTTGTCATTGATCGCTTTAAAGCCATTGAGATCAATAAAGTAGAGTGCGAAATTGATTTCCGTACGCTCATTCAATACGGCAAGCTGGGTCAGCCGCTCGATCATCAACCGCCGGTTGGGCAACCCCGTCAGATGATCATGCATCGCCTCTCCCTTGCTGGCATGGTAAAGCCTGACCAGAATTACGAGCAGAACTGACAATACGGCAAGGAAGCTATAGCCCACCACACGCGCTACCTGTGGCCCCATCCAATACGAGCCCACAGTGCTATCGGGTAGAGCCGCAATGACCCAGTGACCATTCGGAAAAAAGATCTTCATCTTGGCGATACCCTGGGTGAACACCTCCTCGGCGCCATATACCATCTCGCCCTGTTCACCCAAGCCATCGCGCCCCTTTATCGCAACGCGGTAGCCGGACACCTGATCCTTGATACCGGCCGACCTGAACATCGACTCCGCATCGATCACCACCGATGCCAGCCCCCAGTAACGCGACGTCTGCTCTGAATCACCGTGGGTAAAAATGGGCGTGCGGGCGATAAGCCCCAAGCCGCCCTGCACCAGCGTAAGCGGGCCTGCGAGAACCATCCCCCCCTTATCGATCGCCTGCTTGACCGCCGGCCACTGCTTGGGATTTTGCTCATACTCCAGGCCCAGCGCCGCCTCGTTGCCGTGCAGCGGATAGACAAAGCGGATCACGTTGTCCGGCGCCAAACCTATGTTGCGCACATGCTCGGTTCCACGCACGATCTCGGCGGCGAGCGCATTCCACTGCTGTTGATCGGTTCGCGGCTGGACCGTGACGTAACTGATCAGTCCGCTGCTGAGATAGAGCACGCTGTTGATTTCAGATTCAAGCTGAGCACGCAGCTGCGATATGACGCCGAGCGCTTCGGTTCGCTGTAACTGGAAAGTGCGGTCGGTAACCACTTTCTGCAGGGATTCGGTAATCGCCGCACCGCCGAGAAGCAAGAGTGCGATGGCGATATAGGGAAGGAGCTGGCGTCTTTTTTGGCTTAAGTTCAACGGCAACCTACCCCCGTCCCAATGGATGCGCCCGGAATTCAACTACTGTGACGACTTGGCTACTATATTAACCGTTATCGCTTATCTCTCAACTAAAAAAGCCCGCAAGTGCGGGCTGGAATCTAGCCGGTAGAGCTGACAGGTACCCACCGGCAGCAGGGGAAAACCATTGGGTAAACGGCAGCCCCCCGAACATATCGGGAGATGATATCTCCCGTAACCCCTCCCGGGGCGCCATATAGGTCTAGAACACGTCTCCGGGGATACGTACCCATCCCTCCATCAGCACTCTAGCACTGCGGCTCATCACCGCCTTGGTTGCCGTCCACTCGCCGTTAACCACCTCTGCTGCGGCGCCAACGCGCAGGGATCCCGAGGGATGACCGAAGGTAACCGCGTCACGATCACCACCGCCTGCAGCCAGATTGACCAGGGTACCTGGCACCGCTGCAGCGGTCGCGATCGCCACCGAGGCGGTGCCCATCATGGCGTGATGCAGCTTGCCCATCGACAATGCGCGTACGCAGACGTCGATATCCCGGGATGAGATCAGTTTGCCGCTGGAGGCCTCGTAATCGGTCGCCGGCGCGACAAAGGCAATCTTGGGTGTGTGCTGACGGGCGGCCGCTTCCGCGATATCGGAGATCAGCCCCATCTTCACTGCGCCATAAGCACGCATGATTTCAAAACGCGCCAGCGCCTCGGCATCGGAGTTGATATCCTTCTGCAGCTCGGTGCCGGTATAGCCGATATCAGCCGCATTGAGGAAGATGGTCGGTATGCCGGCGTTGATCATGGTCGCCTTGAAAGTTCCGACACCCGGCACCTCCAGATCGTCTACCAGGTTTCCGGTGGGAAACATGGAACCCTCGCCGTCGGCCGGATCCATAAATTCAATCACCACCTCGGCAGCCGGGAAAGTGACGCCATCCAGCTCGAAATCGCCTGTTTCCTGCACCTGACCGTTGGTGATCGGCACATGGGCGATAATCGTCTTGCGGATATTCTTCTGCCAGATGCGCACGGTGCAGATACCGTTGTCAGGGATCCGTTCCGCATCGACGAAACCGGACGCGATGGCAAACGCGCCAACCGCCGCGGTCAGGTTGCCACAGTTGCCGGACCAGTCCACGAACGCCTTGTTGATCGCCACCTGCCCGAACAGGTAGTCCACGTCGTGATCCGGCTGGCTGCTTTTATCCAGGATCACGGTCTTGGAGGTGCTGGAGGTCGCACCGCCCATGCCGTCGATCTGCTGACCGTAAGGGTCGGGGCTGCCGATCACGCGCAGCAGAATCTTGTCACGCGCGGCGCCCGGCTCCTGCGCCACTTCGGGCAGATCCTGGCGACGGAAAAAAACGCCCTTGGAGGTGCCGCCACGAATATAGGTCGCCGGTATTTTTATCTGAGGTACATGAGCCATAACACGCTACCTTTAAACAACTGTCTGTTACGCCCCACTCCCCTCTGCGGGAGCGGGGCTAGCACCCTGCTTACGCTTGGCCAAGGAAGTCTTTGGCAAAGCGCTGCAACACACCGCCAGCGTTGTAGACACTGACCTCGGCGGCGGTGTCCAGGCGGCAGGTCACCGGCACTTCGACCACCTCGCCATTGCGACGATTGATCACCAGGGTCAGGTCGCCACGCGGTGAGATGTCACCCTTGATATCGTAGGTTTCGGTACCGTCGATACCCAGGGTCAGGCGGGTGGTGCCCGGTTTGAACTCCACCGGCAGCACACCCATGCCCACCAGATTGGTCCGGTGGATACGTTCGAAGCCTTCGGCCACAATCACCTCGACTCCGGCCAGACGCACCCCCTTGGCCGCCCAGTCGCGGGACGAGCCCTGACCGTAGTCGGCACCGGCGACGATGATCAGGTTCTGCTTGCGGTTCATGTAGGTTTCTATCGCTTCCCACATACGCATCTGCTGCCCTTCCGGCTCGACGCGGGCCAGTGATCCCTGAATCACCTCGCCGTTGTCATCACGGCACATCTCGTTAAGCAATTTCGGGTTGGCGAAAGTCGCGCGCTGAGCGGTCAGATGGTCGCCGCGGTGGGTCGCATAGGAGTTGAAGTCCTCCTCCGGCAGGCCCATCTTGGCCAGGTATTCACCCGCCGCGCTGCTTGCCAGAATGGCATTGGACGGTGACAGGTGGTCGGTGGTGATGTTGTCCGGCAGCACCGCCAGAGGACGCATCCCCTGCAGTGTGCGCTCCCCGGCCAGCGCCCCTTCCCAGTAGGGCGGACGACGGATATAGGTGGACATCGGGCGCCAGTCGTAGAGCGGACTCTCCGCCTGCTCTATTTCACCGAGGTCGAACATCGGGATGTAGACCTGCTTGAACTGCTCAGGCTTAACCGAGGTCGCGACGATAGCATCGATCTCCTCGTCCGAGGGCCAGAGATCCTTCAGCGTGACCGGATTGCCGCTCGTGTCGGTGCCCAGCACATCCTTCTCGATATCGAAACGCACGGTACCGGCGATGGCGTAGGCTACCACCAGCGGCGGTGATGCCAGGAACGCCTGCTTGGCATAGGGGTGGATACGGCCATCGAAGTTGCGGTTACCGGACAGCACGGCGGTCGCATACAAGTCACGGTCGATGATCTCCTGCTGGATCTTCGGGTCCAGCGCACCGGACATGCCGTTACAGGTGGTGCAGGCATAAGCCACGATACCGAAACCGAGCTTCTCCAGTTCCGGCAGCAGGCCAGCGTCCTCCAGATAGAGGCGGGCAACCTTGGAGCCCGGTGCGAAGGAGCTCTTGACCCAGGGCTTGCGCACCAGGCCCAGCTCGTTGGCTTTCTTCGCCAGCAGACCGGCAGCCACCACGTTACGCGGGTTGGAGGTGTTGGTGCAGGAGGTGATGGCGGCGATGATCACGGCGCCATCGGGCAGCAGGCCTTCGGCCTCTTCGGCTTTGGCAGCCGCCAGCTTCGCCTCGTCTGCGATACCGCGCTCATGCAGAGCGCTGGTTGGCAGACGACGATGTGGGTTTGACGGACCGGCCATGTTGCGCACCACGGTGGACAGGTCGAACTCCAGCACGCGCTCGTACTCCGCACCTGCCAGCGCATCGGCCCATAGGCCAGTAGTTTTGGCGTAGTTCTCGACCAGTTCAACCTGCTCCGGCTCGCGACCGGTCAGCTTCAAGTAGTCGATAGTCTGCTGGTCGATGTAGAACATCGCCGCGGTCGCACCGAACTCGGGGCACATGTTGGAGATCGTGGCGCGATCACCAAGGGTGAGGCTGGACGCACCCTCGCCGAAGAACTCAACATAGGCTCCCACCACACGCTCCTGGCGCAGGAACTCGGTCAGAGCCAGCACGATATCGGTCGCGGTAATACCCGGCTGGCGCTTACCGGTCAGTTTGACGCCGACAATATCGGGCAGACGCATCATCGACGGGTGGCCGAGCATGACGGTTTCCGCTTCCAGACCGCCAACACCGATGGCGATGACACCGAGGGAATCCACATGGGGGGTGTGGGAGTCGGTGCCGACACAGGTATCGGGGAAGGCCACGCCATCACGGGCCTGGATCACCGGCGACATCTTCTCCAGGTTGATCTGGTGCATGATGCCGTTCCCGGCGGGAATCACATCCACGTTCTTGAACGCGGTCTTGGTCCACTCGATAAAGTGGAAGCGGTCCTCGTTACGACGGTCTTCAATGGCGCGGTTCTTTTCGAACGCGTCCGGATCGAACCCTGCTGCTTCCACCGCCAGCGAGTGGTCGACGATCAGTTGGGTCGGCACCACCGGGTTGACCTTGGCCGGATCGCCGCCCTGCTCTGCGATCGCATCACGCAGACCCGCCAGGTCCACCAGCGCGGTCTGACCGAGAATGTCATGGCACACCACACGGGCCGGATACCAGGGGAAGTCCAGGTCGCGTTTGCGCTCGATGATCTGTTTCAGCGAATCGGTCAGTGCTTCCGGCTCGCAACGGCGTACCAACTGTTCGGCCAGCACGCGTGAGGTGTAGGGCAGTTTGTCGTAGGCGCCCGGCTGAATTGCGTCGACAGCGGCACGGGTGTCGAAGTAGTCCAGCGAACTGCCGGGAAGGGCTTTGCGAAATTCAGTATTCATAGCGTCGGGAATCCATCGTGTAGTGTGAGATGAGAATCCGGTTGTGCCGGACTCTTCCCTTGAGCGTTGTGGAGGCGGAGGCCCGATCGGACCTCCGCGGATTGTCATCTTAAGCGCGCTTCTCGATCGGCACCCACTCGGCCGCTTCGGGGCCGGTGTAGTCCGCGGACGGACGGATGATGCGATTGTTGGCGCGCTGCTCGATCACGTGAGCGGTCCAGCCTGCCACGCGAGAGCAGACGAAGATCGGCGTGAACAGCTCGGTCGGGATACCCATGAAGTGGTAAGCCGATGCATGGAAGAAGTCAGCGTTGCAGAACAGCTTTTTCTCGCGCCACATCACCGCCTCGACCCGCTCGGATACCGGATAGAGCACGCTGTCGCCCACATGTTCGGCGAGCTGTTTTGACCATTTCTTGATGATCGCATTGCGCGGGTCGGAGTCACGATAGATCGCGTGACCGAAGCCCATGATCTTCTCTTTGCGCTCCAGCATCCCCATGATCTCGGCTTCTGCTTCATCCGGGGATGTCCAGTTCTCGATCATCGCCATCGCTGCTTCGTTGGCACCGCCATGCAGCGGGCCACGCAGGGTACCGATGGCACCCGTCACGCAGCTATGGATGTCGGACAGGGTCGACGCGCAGACGCGAGCGGCAAAGGTAGAGGCATTGAACTCATGCTCGGCGTAAAGAATCAGCGAAGCGTGCATCACCTTGACGTGCAGGGGATCCGGCTTTTTATCGTGCAGCGTCCACAGGAAGTGCTCGCCGATGGAGTCGGCATCGGTCTCGGTATCAATACGCTTGCCCTGGTGGGCAAAGTTGTACCAGTAGTTAATGATCGACGGGAACACCGCCAGCATACGGTCGATCTTGTCGATCTGCTCGCTGAAATCCTGCTCAGTTTCAAGATTGCCCAGCATCGAGCAACCGGTGCGCATCACATCCATCGGATGGGCACTCGCCGGAATCTGCTCCAGCACCGCTTTCAGCGCGTCCGGCAGTCCGCGCAGTCCTTTCAGCTTCGCCTTGTAGGCATCGAGCTCGGATTGGTTCGGCAGCTTGCCGTACAGCAGCAGGTAGGCGACCTCTTCGAACTGCGCCTTGTCGGCCAGCTCCTTGATGTCGTAGCCACGATAGGTAAGACCCGCACCGGTTTTACCTACAGTACACAGCGCGGTTTCGCCTGCGGACTGTCCACGCAAGCCTGCACCACCGAGTTTCTTTGCTTCAGCCATGATCTTCTCCTTGGGTCTCTCGTGAGCGTCTAACGCGCTCTTCTCTCAGTTGGAGGCGTGGGTTACTTGTTTTTGCCTTCGGCAAACAGCGCATCCAACTTCTGTTCGAAGTCGTGGTAGTTGAGGAAATCGTAAAGCTCCATGCGGGTCTGCATGGTGTCGACAACCGCTTTCTGGTCGCCATCGTTGAGCAGGTGCTCATAGACATTCAGCGCGGCCTTGTTGGCGGCACGGAAGGCGGACAGCGGGTAGAGCACCATGGTGGCCCCCACTTCGGCAAGTTCGCGCGTATTGAACAGCGGCGTAGCACCGAACTCAGTGATATTGGCCAGCAGATGGGCACCATTGATACCGTCGGAGAACGCTTTGTAATCATCCAGCGTGTGTACCGCTTCGGCGAAGATACCGTCGGCACCCGCTTCCAGGCATGCCTGGCCACGTTCAACGGCCGCATTGAGACCCTCCATCTGGAACGCATCGGTGCGCGCCATGATGAAGAAGCTGTCATCGGTCTTGGCATCGACTGCCGCTTTTACACGGTCGACCATCTCCTGCAGGGATACGATCTCTTTATTAGGGCGATGGCCGCATCGCTTCTGCGCTACCTGATCTTCGATATGAACGGCAGCAGCACCGCCTTTGATCATCTCTTTCACGGTGCGTGCGATGTTGAATGCGCCACCCCAACCGGTATCGATATCGACCATCAACGGAGTGTCGACAGCGCTGGTGATGCGACACACATCTTCCAGTACATCGTTCATCGATGTCATGCCCAGGTCAGGCAGACCGTATGACGCGTTGGCGACGCCACCACCGGACAGATAGATAGCCTGGTGACCCACACGTGTAGCCATCATCGCGTTGTACGCATTGACGGTGCCAACAATCTGCAGCGGCTGGTTCTCAGCCAGCGCTTTACGGAAACGCGCACCCGCAGTCAGTTTCTCAGCCATTATGATCCCCTTGAGGTTAGCTCTTTGGCGTTCAGCTTATCTTCGATGTTCTGTCGCGCCGCACTGATATGGCGACGCATCAGCATCTCGGCCAGCTCGGCATCCCGTGCTTCAATAGCATCGATAATCTGACGATGCTCCTTGAGCGCACGTTTTGGTCGTGAGCTGGAAACGCTGAATTGGTAACGGTACATGCGTACCAGGTGGTATAGATCCGCGCCCAGCATCTCCTGCAGCTTGGCATTCTTGCTGCCCTGAACAACGCGGTAGTGAAAATCGAGATCGCCCTCTTTCTGAAAGTAGGAGCGACCCTCACGCTGCTCGATCGATTGCTCGTGGGTATCAAGCAGCGCCTTGAGACTGTCTATCTCGTCCTGAGTCATGTTCTCAGCAGCCAGACGGCAGGCCATGCCCTCCAGCGCTTCGCGTACCCGGTAGATCTCGATCAGCTCCTGAGCGGACAGCTTGACCACTCGCGCACCGATATGCGGTTTGCGCTCAACCAGCCGCCAGCCTTCAAGACGGCGCATCGCTTCGCGTAACGGGCCACGGCTGATGCCATAGGTGCGCGCCAGCTCTGGCTCGCTGATCTTCTGCCCCGGCAACAGCTCACCTTTGACGATCGCGGTGACGATCTGTTTGCAGACCCGGTCGGCTAACGTCCGACTCTCTTGGTCGATCTCGAGCACTGAGCTCTGTTTCGCTTCTGTATTCATCGCAACCCTTCAAGATTGTCGACAATGTGAGATTGTCGACACATTACAGTCGAAAAAACGGGCAGTCAACCCAATCCAGCGGTCAAATTGTCAACATCAGACAAAAGTATGATTGGAGGAATTATGAACCATTTGCCCGCATAACTCACGGGAATAGCCCAAAATCCGCATGCCATTCAGGAATTGGCGCAATAAAGAAAGAGGGGGAATTGTCAACAAAAGCACTTGCTCGGCTGTCAGACCAAATGGCAGCCGAGCAAAGGGGCGTTGGCGGTATGGGTGTGGTCAGGTTTGTGCAGACTGGTCGTGCTGAGTCATATAGCGCTGCAACTCATCGTTCATTATACGTGCGATCTGGCGCGGCTTCTGGAACGGCAGCGAGTGATCGGTACCGGCCACGTGGAAGTAGTGCCAGTTTGGCATCCCATCGGCCAGATGCATATGCAACTGATGCATCAGCTCGACGCTTTGGCCACCGATAAAGCTGCTGACATCCCCCTGGGCAGCAAGGATCGCCTCCCGGTCCAGGTTTCGAATACCCTTGGTTACCGCATCCAGCGCATTGGCAAACCCCTCCGGACGATAGCCCAGGCGGGCAATGGTCAAGCGTTCGGTCTGCTCAGTGATACGGCGATTGGGCGATATGGTATCGAGAAACTGGCGGATTCCCGCTTCCCGATTATCGGTGCGCAGATGCACGGCCGCATCCGAAAACCGCTCTCTCAGTGCGACGGTCGTTTGCCAGTCAGGCCTGTCCAGCGCTGCCGACTCCAGCAGATACTGTTTCCCGACGCGGTCGTTGTGCTGCTGCTTGAACAGCATGCAGACCATGCCGCCCAAAGAGTACCCACCGAGGTCAAAACGCCACCACCCGAGGTGATCGACCAATGCAGTGAGATCAGCCACCAACTGCTGCACGGTAAACTCGTGCTCCCGACCGTCCGGATAGCGGGTGTCACCAGTTCCACGCATATCCGGCACCAGCACCTCCCCCCACTGCGTCAGAAACGACTGCAGCATCTCCCAGGTATCGCGCCCTCCCACGCCGGCACCGTGCACCAGCACCAGCCGGCGTCCAGATTGCACACCGGCGTGCTTATAGAGTCGGTAAACCACCTGCTGGTCCGGAAGGTTAAGGGTTCGTTGTTCAACGGTGTATTGCAGCGCCTTCATCTAGCAGAGATTCCATCAGTTGCTCTATCCAAGCCCCCATTATACCTATCAGAATGGCGCTCGGGCTCGCATGCTCCAAGCTGCAGCGTTAAAATCGGCCTTTTTACCGGTCAGGATCCTGCCGCGTGATCAACTGCCATCCGCTTCCCTATCCGCTTGACGCCTTTATTGTATTGGATCGCCTGCGCCCATTTGGCGATCCGGTTCTGTTGGACAGCGCTCACCCGCAGACAGATCCTCGATTCGGTCGCTACGACATAGTCGCCGCCGCGCCGGATGTAGTGGTTCGCTACAACCGGGGGGAAACCGCTGTCCGTAGACAGGGGCTTTGGCAGAATATAGGCGGGGATCCGGTGAGCCTGCTCAAGGAGCTGCAGGCGGAGATCGCGATCGCGCCCGGCAGCAGCCACCTACCCTTTTGCTGCGGGCTGGCAGGCCACTTTAGCTATGATCTCGGCCGCGCCTTCGAGCGTATGCCGGACCTTGCGGAGGATGATCTGAGCCTGCCGGAGATGAGGGTCGGTCGCTATCTCTGGGCGGTGGTGATCGACCATGCCGAGCAGCGAAGTGTCCTCGTCTCCCACTACAAGGCCGATTCGCGGCAGGTCGAGATGCTGCACCACCTACTGATGGAGTCGGGCGATCTCGAGACCACTGCGCCGTTCAAACTGACGTCGGAATTCAGCAGCAACCTTCCGGCTGAAGCATACCGCAACGCCTTCAATCGCGTTCAGGAGTACATCCGCGCCGGCGACTGCTACCAGATCAATCTGACCCAGCGCTGGAGCGCTAGCTGCGAAGGTGATCCATTCCACGCATACCGCACGCTGCGCCAGCGTGCTACAACCCCGTTCGGGGCCTACCTGGAGTCTGAGGATGGCGCAATCCTGTCGCTATCGCCCGAGCGCTTCCTGCAAACATCCGCCAGCGGCGCGGTGGAAACCCGTCCAATCAAGGGCACCCGCCCGCGTGGCACAACCCCGGAACAGGATAAGCAGCTGGCCGACGAACTGGCACAGGCAGAGAAGGACCGGGCCGAAAACCTGATGATCGTCGACCTGCTGCGCAACGACCTGGGCAAGGTGTGCCAGCCGGGCAGCGTCAGGGTACCGGAGCTGTTCAAGATCGAGAGCTATCCCAATGTTCACCACCTGGTCAGCGCCGTTACCGGCCAGCTGGCCGAGGGTTTCACCAGTCTCGATCTGCTCCAGCACTGCTTTCCCGGCGGCTCCATCACCGGCGCACCGAAAATCAGGGCGATGGAGATTATCGACGAGCTGGAACCGCACCGCCGCGGCATCTATTGCGGGTCGATCGGCTATATCAGCGCTGACGGCACCATGGATACCAGCATCTGCATCCGCACCCTGCTGATCGAAAATGGCAAGATCTATTGTTCCGCCGGCGGCGGCATCGTCGCTGATTCGGAAGTGGATGCCGAATACCAGGAGTCGTTCGACAAGGTGAACAATCTGCTGGAAACACTGAAGGGGCTATAACCGCCCCTTCTTGCAAGACCGATCATACCAACCGGAATTAGAGCGAAAGCTCTCGGTTACTGGCCTTGATGAACTCTTTTTTCAGGTCGTCGTAGCTGTGTACCGCCGGGAACTGCGGGAACTCGGCAATGACATTATCCGGCGCGTGGAACAGGATCCCCTTTTCCGCCTGTGCCAGCATCGTCGTATCGTTGTAGGAATCACCGGCGGCGATGACGCGGTAGTTGAGCAGCTGGAAGGCACGTACCGACTGCCGCTTGGGATCCCGTTGGCGCAGGGTGTAGTCGGTGATGCGCCCGTCGCCGTTGACCTCCAGCTTGTGGCACAGCAGCGTCGGATAGCCCAGCTGTTTCATCAGCGGTGCCGCGAACTCGTAAAAGGTATCGGACAGGATCACCACCTGGAAACGCTCGCGCAGCCAGTCGACAAACTCACGCGCCCCGTCGAGCGGACTCAGGCGACTGATGGTATCCTGGATCTGCGGCAGTGTCAGACCATGCTGATCGAGAATCGACAGGCGCTGTTTCATCAGCACGTCGTAGTCGGGAATATCGCGGGTCGTGGCCTTCAGCGCCTCGATACCGGTCTCTTCCGCAAATGCGATCCAGATCTCAGGGATAAGAACACCTTCCAGGTCAAGACAAGCCAGCTCCACGTTCGCTCTCCGCTATCGGTTTATATAAACAGTGCGCCACTCTACCCCGAATTCCTCCAGCCTTTCAACGCAGCATCCACGCAGACCCGAAATACGCTTTCCAGCACTGATGCCGGTCAACCAAGTTGCAAAAGCGGGATTTGGTGTTTCAGCTCGAGCAGGCAGGCAACACCTTTTAGATACCTTACTATTGCTCCAGCACCTGAAACGGATAGATCAAGATGAGACTCAGCAATCAAATAAATGACCAGCTGCTGGCCCGAGCACGCGAAGCAGCCAGCCGCCACGGCTGCACCATGAGCATTGCCGTATGCGACGCTGGCGGCCACCTGCTACAGTTCTGCCGCATGGATGGCGCATTTGCCGGCTCAGCCGATATCGCCATGCGCAAGGCCAACTGCGCGGCCATGTTCAACGCCCCCAGCCATGCCATCGGCGACATTGTACGCAACCATACGCTGACCGGGTTCGAGCTCAGCAACGGTGGTCTGATGCTGTTTGGCGGCGGCCTCCCGATCTGTATCGATGGAGAACTGGTTGGCGCCATCGGCGTCTCCGGCGGTTCCGCCGAGCAGGATATAGAGGTAGCACGCGACGCGCTGGAGGGTTTGGTTTGAGACAGTCGTTACGCATTGGCGTTGTCGATCAATCGCCGGTATACGACGGCAGGCCTGCTGAGGAAGCACTGCGCCGTAGCGTGCAACTGGCACAGCAGTGCGAAGCCTTGGGCTACAGCCGTTACTGGGTAGCCGAACATCACAACACCCCCAGTTACGCAAGCCCCGCACCGGAGATACTGATTGCGGCCATCGCGAGTCAGACGCAGGAGATCCGTGTCGGATCCGGTGGCGTTATGCTCTCCCACTACAGCCCACTCAAGGTTGCCGAAGCCTTCAGCTCGCTACAGGCGCTGTTTCCCGACAGGATAGACTTGGGCGTCGGCCGCGCCCCCGGTGGCAGCAGCCTGTCGACCCACGCCCTGGCCTATCCCGCACCTCCTGCCGGTAGCGACCTGTATGCCGAGCGGCTGGCGGACCTTCTAGCCCTGGTATGCAACGATCTGCCCGACGAACATCAGTATCGAGGCCTGCGCGCTATGCCAGGAACCCAGACCCCGCCCACACCCTGGGTACTGGGCTCGGGCAGCGGCAGCACCAGCCTGGCGGCATCCCTGGGCACCGGCTTTGTACTGGCCCTGTTTATCGGCACCGACTATCGCTCACCCGATATCCTTCGCGCCTATCGCAGGGCGTATCGCCCCCGCGGCTTCGCCGAGCAACCAAGCGCTATGCTGGCCACCGCTGTTATCTGTGCGGATTCGCTGGAAGAGGCGAAATTCATCGCATCCACCCATACCTACTGGAAGGTGCAAGCCTATCTGCATGGCAATCGTGAGGGTCTGCGCTCGCCCGAAGAGGTACAGTCACTCTACCGACACCTGTCACCTTCCGACCAGGCCTATTTCGATGAGACGCTGAGCACGATGATTCTGGGCACACCGGAACAGTGCCGTGAGCAACTTGAGCAGCTAAGTGATCAGTATGAGGTCGACGAGATCCTGGCGATCAACGTCACCTACCGGTTCGCAGACCGACTGAAGTGCTATGAGAAACTGGCGCAGGCAATGGAACTAACGCCGAAACAGGACAGGTTCGTCCTTACGCGGGCGAGCTGAGGATGACTACCGCTTCAGAGCAGCGGCAGCTCCAACCCTTCGAACAGCGCATCGACCTCTGCACGATTGTCACAGGACTGCACCTTGCGCACCACATCAGGGGTCAGGTGCGGTGCGAAAAGGCGTATAAAATCGTACATATAGCCGCGCAGGAAGGTCCCTTTGCGAAAGCCGATCTTGGTTGTGCTAGCCTCGAACAGGTGGCTGGCATCCAGCGCGACCAAGTCATCGTCTGGTCCCGGCTCGTACGCCATTGAAGCCACGATCCCCACACCCAGCCCCAGCCTGACGTAGGTCTTGATCACATCCGAGTCTACGGCGGTAAACACCACCTTCGGCTCCAAACCATGATGCCGGAAGGCGTCATCGAGCTTGGAGCGCCCGGTAAAACCGAACACGTAGGTGACAATCGGATAAGCGGCAACATCTTTTAACGAAAGCTTGGACACCTGCGTCAGCGGATGATTCTTGGGCACCATAACCGAGCGATTCCAACGGTAGCACGGCATCATGATCAGATCGCTGAAATGCTGCAGTGCTTCGGTAGCGATGGCAAAGTCCACCGTTCCGTCCGCCGCCATTTCGGAGATCTGCATCGGAGTGCCCTGGTGCATGTGCAGTGACACGTCAGGATAGGTCTTAATGAACTCATTGATCGCACTGGGCAGCGCGTAACGTGCCTGGGTATGGGTAGTGGCAATCGATAGGCTACCCTTCTTTTCATCACTGAACTCCTGGGCCACCTGACGAATGCTCTCCACCTTTTGCAGTATCTGCTCCGCCACGGAGAGAATCGCCTGCCCTGCGGGAGTGACTCGCGTCAGATGCTTACCGCTACGCGCAAACACCTCGACACCCAACTCATCTTCAAGCAGACGAATCTGCTTGCTGATCCCGGGTTGGGAGGTATAAAGACTCTGCGCAGTCGCCGAGACATTCAGGTCATGCCTGGCGACTTCACAGATGTATCGCAGTTGCTGAAGCTTCATCGCGGCGCATCATCCGTTTTTTGTAATCAAAAAAACAATCTCATATAACCACAGAGAATATGTATAGCAGCGCGACGCTTCCGCGTCCATTCCTCAAACGCGTCGACTTATAGACGCGCACTGAGCCGTCGAATCTCTTCGTCCTGAGTCACCAGTCGCTTCTCCAGCGCAGTGATACGTGCCTGGGCTTTCATCATCGCCTCATCACGCTCCTTCAGTTGAGCGCGCAACGCATTTTCCCGTCGTGCCGCATCGCTCGCCGCCGTCATCGCGCGCTGCTGGGACCGCTGCAACTCTTCAGCAAGCTCCTTCGCCTTATCTTCTAATCTTTTGCTTTTATTAGACTCAGACAGCAGTGCGCTATTGGTTTTTGAGAGATCGCGATGCTGTACACCAATATTCTGCTTAATCGCGCCAAGCTCAGCTTCCAACGCTTTGATCTGGCTGGCCTGGGTATCGAGCTTGACGTCCTTACGCGCCAGTTCGCTCTGATGTTCATGCAGGTCGCGGGTCAATGCGGCCTCTTTGCGCCCCGCCTCATCCCTGACCTTGTCCAAGGCACTACGATAGTGGCGAACCTCCACTTCCGCTTTCGCTGTCGTTTCGACCCCTTTGCGCTGCTCATCCTTCAACCGTTGTTCGGTGTTGCGGCGATAATCCTCGTACTGCTTGCGCAGCTGGGTGAGCTCGTGATCGAGATTGGCGCGCAGCTGCTCTTCCCGCTTGCGTTCATTGGTCTCGATGGAGAGGTTGTTCTTCAGCACCGCGATCTCGGCTTCGAGGGACTTGGCATGCTGCTCTGATTGCTCCAGGCGAACACCCAGCTCGCGGTAACGCGCTTCGAGCTCCTGATAAACCCCCTGAGATTGCCGCAGAGCCTCTTCACTGATACGCCTGCTCTCCTCCTCGCCAACTTCGTGCTGCTGACGATCCCGCCGCACATTGGCCTGTGCCTCCTGAACCGCCTGCTGCCAGACACGCATAAAGGATTGCGCCAGCGTCTCCGGCATATCCGGAAGCGCCCTGGTGCTGCGATCGCCCAGTTGAAGCCGTCCGGGTAGACCATGCCACCAGCGCTCAAGCGACGTTTCCACCTCGCGGGGAGTGAGCTCGACTTGAGCGGAGATTGCGCCAACATCGGGGCTTTTCCCACTCATAAGCATGTGATCGGCGGCGGAAAAAATACGGGCCAGATCCCGTTCGTTTACATTCAACATCCTGATCCTGTCTGATTCTGATCCTGCTTTTCAACGCTATGGAGCAACTGTTCGAGTGCCGATTCAATCTGTGGTTCGAGAGCTGCCTCTACCTTAAGTGGGGTTCCATCCGGCAGTTTCAATTCGAGTGCTGCTGCATGCAGCATCAGTCGACGGAAACCCAACTCACGATACTGCTGATTGATGACATCTATGCCGTACTTAGGATCGCCAATGATCGGGTGCCCGACAAACTGGGTGTGCACGCGAATCTGATGCGTACGGCCGGTCTTCGGCCGCGCTTCGATCAACGTAGCTGAACCGCCGAACCGCCGCAGAATACGAAAATCGGTTAGCGACGGTTTACCCTGGGCATCGACCTTGACCATGCGCTCACCCGACTTCAGCTCCCCTCTGAGCAGGGGGGCATCCACGCGTTTATCCTTGCTCTCCCAGCGCCCCTGAACCAGCGCCTGATAGACCTTCTGCACCCGGTGCTGACGCAGAAGCTCATGCAAATACCTTAGCATCGATCGTTTTTTGGCAATCATGATGCACCCGGAGGTATCGCGATCGAGGCGGTGCACCAGTTCCAAAAAGCGTTGCTGGGGTCTCAACTGACGCAGTGCCTCGATCAAGCCCAGATTGATTCCACTGCCGCCGTGAACGGCAAGGCCGGAAGGCTTGTTGATGACCATCAGCGCGTCATCTTCGTACACCACCGCACGCTCCAGGAACTCCAGCAGCTTGTCGCCAACCACCGGCGCATCGCCCTTTTCCGGCAGGCGGATGGGCGGAACACGGATCAGGTCACCAGGCTCTAACTTATACTCGGGCTTGATCCGTTTCTTGTTGACTCTAACCTCACCCTTGCGCAAGACACGATAGATCAGACTTTTCGGCGCGCCCTTCAACGCCGTGCGCAGGAAGTTGTCGATACGCTGCCCACCCTGATCCTCTTCAACGGTAATAAACTGCACCCCGCTCTGGATGCCTGTACTTTCATTTGCCATCAGTTACTGATATGTCCGTTCGTTGATGCTCTTGGGGTTAGCTGGTATATTCTAGCGATGCCGCAGGCGGTTGGCTTTAGCTATTTTTGAATCCAGGTCGCCGGCCCCTCACCCACACCTCGAAGCGTGGCCGCGCACGATCCGATCGGCGGCAGAGATTGATGGTTTCTTATGAAATCAAACCTTATTGTACGTAACGCTTTCACGGCCTTCGCCTGAATCCGAAGGCCCAGTTGAAGGTGGAGACGCACGCTGACCCGGAACCTGCCCCAAAGGCAGCAACAGCCAGCAACTATAACGACAGAGGTCTGCGTTTCCTCCACCGCCGATATAAGAGCAGCCGCAATCGCGACTGCCCGTGCTTGTTGCTTCGGTTTGCAAAACACCGGAGCGACCAGTAGCGATCAGAAAGACTGGGCGTCATCTTCACACTCCGGAGCAGATCCGGCGGTGGTAGCGTTGCGTTTTGCTGAGAACGCATAACAACATGAAGAGAATGCTTATCAACGCAACTCAACCCGAAGAGTTGCGCGTAGCGCTGGTAGACGGCCAGCGCCTTTTCGACCTGGATATCGAATCCGATAGCCGCGAACAGAAAAAGGCCAACATCTACAAGGGCCGCATCACCCGCGTAGAACCCAGCCTGGAAGCCGCTTTCGTCGATTACGGCGCCGAACGCCACGGCTTCCTTCCCCTCAAAGAGATCTCGCGCGAATACTTCAGCAAGCAACCCGAACGGGGCCAGCGTCCAAGCATCAAGGAGATGGTCAAAGAGGGTTCCGAAGTCATCGTACAGGTCGACAAGGAGGAGCGTGGGAACAAAGGCGCTGCCCTGACCACCTTTATCAGCCTCGCCGGTCGCTATCTGGTGCTGATGCCCAACAACCCCCGTGCAGGCGGCATTTCACGCCGCATCGAGGGTGACGAACGCACCCAGCTGAAAGAGGCCCTGTCGGGCGTCAACATTCCGGATCAGATGGGCGCCATCGTGCGCACCGCCGGTATCGGCCGCAGTAGCGAAGAGCTGCAGTGGGACCTGGACTACCTGATCACCCTCTGGGATGCGATTACTGCAACAGCCGCGCGCCCTGCGCCCTTCCTGATCTACCAGGAAAGTAACGTTGTCATCCGTGCCATCCGTGACTATCTGCGCTCGGATATCGGCGAGGTGCTGATCGACGACCAGACGGTCTATGACCAGGCGCTGATGTTCGTTCGCCAGGTAATGCCAAGCTACGAAAACCGAATCAAGCTGTATAAAGAGCAGATCCCGCTGTTCAACCGCTTCCAGATCGAAACCCAGATCGAGACCGCATTCGAGCGTGAAGTTAAACTTCCCTCCGGCGGCTCCATCGTTATCGATCCTACCGAGGCACTGGTCTCTATCGATATCAACTCGGCGCGCGCTACTCGCGGCGGCGATATTGAGGAAACGGCTCTCAATACCAACCTGGAAGCGGCAGACGAGATTGCCCGCCAGCTGCGCCTGCGCGACATCGGCGGCCTGATCGTGATCGACTTTATCGACATGACACCGATCAAGCATCAGCGTGAGGTCGAGAAGCGCCTTGGCGATGCCTTGAAACTGGATCGTGCCCGCGTACAGATGGGTCGCATCTCCCGCTTCGGCCTGCTTGAGATGTCACGCCAGCGCCTGCGTCCGTCGCTCGCCGAATCACGTGGACACGTCTGCCCACGCTGTAACGGCCAGGGCACGATTCGCGATACCGAATCGCTGGCGCTGTCGATTCTACGCCTGATCGAGGAGGAGTCCGCCAAAGACCGCACCGCCCAGATCCGCGCCATTCTGCCGGTCAGCGTTGCCACCTTCCTGCTCAACGAGAAGCGTCGCGAAGTTCACGCCATCGAGCTGCGCAACGGGGTACAGATCGTCATCGTACCTAACCCGAATATGGAGACGCCGCACTACGAAGTGGTACGGCTGCGCGATGACCACAGCGTTTCGACCACCCATGACCCGAGCTACACCCTGCAGCCTGAGACCGTAGAAGAGCAGCCTGAGGCCTCACCGGCACCGGTTAAGCGGGAAAAGGCGGCGGTCGAGGCGGTAATCCCAACCGCCCGCGCACCTCAGTCCGCGGAAGAAAAAGCGTTTACCGAGCAGCCACAGGCACAGGATAAAACGCCCTCACCAGCGCCGACACCTGTCACCCTCTCTTTCGGTGAGCGCGTGGTCGCAACCCTGGGTCGGCTGTTCGGCAAGAAGCCGGAAGAGGCAAAACCGGAGGCGAAAAAGGAACGCGAGGAGGAGAAACCTCGCACCAGGTCGACTCAGGAGACTCGCAGCCGTGGCGGTTCGGGTAAATCCCGCCGCCGTAGCGATGATCGCCGGGGCGGCGACCGCCGTCGTTCGCGCGACAACGATGAGATCATCACTATCGAGCAGGAGCAGGCGCTGCCGAAGATCGGCGACAAGGGCTCTGACGAGCGTTCTGACCAGGACAAGGGAGAAGGCAGCGGCCGCTCACGTCGCCGCCGTCGCAGCCGTCGTCGCAGTGATAGCGAAGCTACCGCTCAGTCCGACGAGCTGAACCAGAACGTCCCGGCCGAACAGCAGGAGGAAACGCCTGCGCCACAAGAGGCGGAGACTCAGGCAGCCGATACCTCCACTGAAGGTGACGAAGGCCGCAGCCGCCGTCGTGGCCGCCGCCGTCGCAAGGGTGATGAACGCACCGCCCTGCGCACTCCGGTAGAGACTCCTGAATCTGAAGGTGCTGCAGCTGAGGCCGCGACCGAACTGCAAGAGTCAGGCGAGCCGATGGCAGAACAGGGTACGCAGACCACTGAGACTATCGCGGCGCAGTCCGATGATGCGGCTGAACCAAAGCGTGAAGCCGAAGTATCTGCCGAGCAGGAGGAGGAGTCCGCGGCGGTAGAAACCGGGACGCAGGCTGATGACAGTTCCGTGCCAACGGGCAAGCCGGAGGAGGTTTCTGCACAGTCGGAAGAGCCTCAAGCCGAGGAAGAGACGAAGCCTTCCGAGTCAGACGAGCGCTCTGTGGAGCCGGAGCCCGCCATCGAATCGGTCGTGGAAGCGACTGCCTTGACCGAGGAAACCTCAGACACTGCCGAGCAGACCGCTGCACAGGATGCTGAGCCCACCGCAGCCAGCGAGGAGTCGACTGGTATCGCCGAGGAACCGGCTGCCGAGGTCGAACACGAGAAGGCGCCTGCAGCTTCGGCTGAGGAGGTTCCAGTAGCGACCGAGGCATCAAGCGACAGCGCAGAAGAAGCAGAAACCCAGGAAACCGAAGCTACTGAGGTTTCCGAAGTGGAAAATGAACCAGCTGCCGAAGTCGCTGAAGCGGAGAGCGCGGAAGCTGAAACGCAGAGCGCTGCAGAAGCCGCACAGGAGAGTGTCGAGGCGGTAGCGGAAGATGAAAGCGAAAAGGCTGACCAGACCCAGCCCGCTCGCCGTCGCCGCAGCCGTCGCGCTCCCAACGATCCACGCGAGGTACGCCGCCGCCAGAAGCAAAAAGAGACGGAAGCGGCAAGCTCCGACTCCGAAAGCGGTAGCTGAGGCCTAGTTCAGACCGAGAAGACCCCGCGCAAAAGAAAGCCCGCCATTTGGCGGGCTTTTTCATCGCTTTAAACAGCTATCAATTGACTACTCAGATACCGATGATCCCCGGTCAGGGATAGAAGCGAGGCTCCACCTCTAGCTGAACGCCAAACTGCTCCATCACATCGTTACGAATTTGCTGGGCAAGCGTCTCGATCTGCTGGCGACAGCCATCGCCATGGTTAACCAAAACCAAGGCTTGGTGCTCATGCACCCCCACTCCGTCCCGGCGATAGCCTTTCCAGCCCCGCCGATCGATCAACCAACCGGCAGCCAGCTTGAATGCACTCCCCTCAGGATAGGCGACCATATCGGGATACTTCTGCTTTAGCGCTTCATACTGTGCAGCCGATACAATCGGGTTTTTAAAGAAGCTGCCGGCATTACCCAACAGATCGGGATCGGGCAGCTTGGCGCGCCTGATACGACATACTGCATTGAATATTGCTCTCGGGTTATGCTCCCGCCCCGGCTCGATCGCCTCTCGCAGAGGCTTGTAGCTCAGTACGCAGTTCGGCAACCGGCTAAGCAGGAAACGCACCCGCGTAATCAGATAGCGATCGGCATGATGCTTGAAGATGCTGTCACGGTACGCGAACCGGCATTCAGCATTATCGAGCCAATAGAATCGACGCTGCTGCCAATCATATACCTCAACCGCCTCGATACGGTCTTTCACCTCTACGCCGTAAGCCCCGATATTTTGCACCGGTGCCGCGCCAACACAGCCGGGAATCAGCGCAAGGTTTTCCAGTCCATAAATACCCTGGTCGAGCAAGCGCTCGATACTTGCATGCCAAGCTTCGCCGGCCCCCAGAGTGACCCGAACCCGGTCGGCGGCCAACTCCTCCAGTGCCATTTCCGCGATCAGCACCTGAGCAACAATCCCCGGCACCTTCGGCCCGAGCACCAGGTTGCTGCCGCCACCGATCAACAGCAGCGGCACCCTGTGCTCATCCAAATATTGGTGCAACGAAATGACGTCATCCTTGGACTCTATGCGAGTAAAGCATTGTGCATAGGCCTCGAACCCGAAGGTATTCAGACCGCGCAACGGATGATCGGAGAAAAACAGCAGACTCAATCGAGGAGCTCCCGGCGCAGATGACCGATCAGCCCCTCGGCGGCCGCTTCGACAAGGTCGAGCACCTCTTCGAAACCGGCATCGCCCCTCGTGTAGTACGGATCAGGCACTTCAGTCCCCGGCATACCGGCGAAATCCAGAAACATACCCAGATGCCCCTGAAAACCCGATGGCTGGATCGATTTCAGATTCAACAGATTCTCCCGATCCATCGCGAGAATATAGCGGTAACGGGAAAAGTCATCGCGACTTACCGCCCTGGCCCGCAGCGCCGATAGATCATAACCGCGGCGTGCCGCTATGGCGGTACTGCGCGAATCCGGCGGATTGCCCACGTGATAAGCAGCCGTACCGGCCGAATCCACATTTAGCAACGCGGCAAGATCGGTATGGCTTGCTAACTTCTTCCGAAACACCCCTTCGGCCGTGGGTGATCGACAAATATTGCCCAGGCAGACAAACAGCACGCCGGTCTGACTCATTCAGCCGACTCCAGCAACTGCTGCAAGCGCTTGAGATCTTCTGGGGTGTCGACGCCGGCAGGCGGTGCTTCTAGCGCCTCTTCAACGTGGATACCCGCACCGTTATAGAGCGCCCGCAGCTGTTCCAGACACTCGGTCTGCTCAACCGCCGCCGCTGGCCAGGCAACGAAGTCGTTAAGCAGTTTGACGCGGTAGGCGTACAAGCCGATATGGCGCTGCCAGTTGAAACCCGCGGGCAGATGATCAAGCTTCTCACCGTGCGCCAGCGCAGCATCACGCGGCCAGGGGATAGGCGCGCGGCTAAAATAGAGCGCCATCCCGCGACTATCGGTAACGACCTTGACCACGTTCGGGTTCATCAACGCTTCGGCAGTCTCAATCGGCTCCGATAGCGTCGCGATACTCGCCTCAGGTACCGCGGCCAGGTTATGCGCCACCTGGTTGATGATCCGCGGCGGAATCATCGGCTCGTCGCCCTGTACATTGACGACGATATCGTCGGCGTAAAAACCCAGCGTCTTTACCACTTCTTGCAAGCGGTCGGTGCCCGAGGGGTGATCACCTCTGGTCATGCATACCTCGGCACCGAACGCTTTCGCAGCCTCGGCGATACGATCGTCGTCGGTGGCGATGATGACCCGCTTCGCCTCGCTCTGGCACGCGCGCTCATAGACATGCTGCAACATCGGCTTCCCGGCCAGCTGCGCCAGTGGCTTACCGGGGAAACGGCTAGATGCATAACGCGCGGGAATAATGATGGAAAAGCTCATTGTCGCTCACTTCTTCTCGTGCAGACGCTCGTCGGCGGTCAGGGTTCTTGCCTCGCTTTCCAGCATGACCGGGATATCATCCCGTATCGGATAAGCGAGCCCACTGGTACGACAGACCAACTCATTGGTCTCCCGGTTCCACTCTACCGGCGCCTTGGACACAGGGCACACGAGGATATCAAGCAGTTTCTGGTCCATCACGGACTCCCATAACGTTGTTGCAATCGGTTCAGCTGTAGGTCCAACCAGGGTTCGAAGCCGGCGTCGAAGCGGGCATCCACACGCAGCGCCCAACAGTGCGCCGGCGACCAGCCCCGGCACTTGACTGCGTCTTTCTCGGTCATGATCAGCGGCAGCTCGGGCTCAAACCGAAGCTGCTCAGGCTCGATACTGGCATGATCCCGTAGCGGATGCTCAATGGGATCGAACCCCAATGTACGTAGTGTATCGAAAAAACGGGCCGGATGGCCTATTCCAGCCAGGGCATGCACCCGATGTGAGCCGGTCCATTGATCGCTGCCAAGCTCCCGTTCGGTGGTTAGTTCGACCAGCTTGCCGGGCACGAGTTGCATATGACTGGCACCGGCAAAGGAGAATGCTCCGACACCATTGAGGATCACCCGGTCGACCTGTGCCAACCGCTCAGGAGGCTCGCGCAGCGGCCCCTCCGGCACACAACGTCCATTACCCAAGCCGCGCCGCGCATCCACCACGGCCAGCTCCAGGTCGCGCCCCAGCGCGTAGTGCTGCAGACCATCGTCACTGATCACGATATTGCAGTCACTCTCCTCCAACAGCGCACGTACTGCAGCCGGACGATCGGGATCAATAACCAGCGGTACGCCGGTGCGCTGTACTATCAGGCAGGGTTCGTCGCCCCCCTGCGCAGGAGACGTATCAACCGTGACCGCGAAAGGATATTTTGGCGGCTTGCCGCCGTAACCGCGGCTGACCACGCCCGGCTTGTAACCCCGCGCCCGAAGCATCTCGATCAACGCCAGCGTCACCGGGGTCTTGCCGCTGCCCCCCAGGGTGATATTTCCGACTACGATGACAGGCACAGGCGCGTGCCATTGCTGCGCTGTTCGCGCCAGCCGCTGCCGGGCCGCAAGGAAGCGGAAAAGAGCAGAAAGAGGACGAAAGAGTTTTAACCACCAGGCCCCCGCGTACCAGCTACGCTCCAGAGACATCAGCGTGCTTCCGGCACCCTGGTGGTGATACTCAGCTTGGCGAAACCGAGTTGGCCCGCTACATCCATGGCAGTCACCACCGACTGATGCGGTGTACTGCCATCTGCGGTAATAACAAAGGGCAAGGAACGATCTTCACCCGCGACCTTCAGAATTGCGCTTTTGAGGGTCAGCGCCTGGGTATTGACCAAGGCCTGACCATTGACGCTGTAGTTGCCATCGGCACTGATCACCACATCGACCGATTCTACCTCGCTCTGCGCTTGGGCCGAACTGGCTTCGGGCAGATCCACCTCAAGATGGGTCTCCTTGGTGAACGTGGTCGACACCATGAAGAAAATCAGCAGAAGAAAAACCACGTCGATCAGTGGCGTCAGGTTGACGCTAACCTCTTCCCGACGTTGACGCTGGAATCGCATTCAGACCTCCACCGATCCAGTATCAACGAAAATCGACATCACGCTCACCGTGCACGATCTCAACCAGCTTGATCGATTCCTGCTCCATGGTCAGCACCAGAGTATCGACCTTGCGCTGAAAATAGCGGTGCAGCACCAAGGTGGGGATCGCTACCGATAATCCAGCCGCAGTGGTAATCAACGCCTCAGAGATCCCGCCTGCGAGTACGTTGGCATTTCCGGTACCCTGCATCATGATCTCGGTAAACACCTTGATCATGCCAATTACCGTGCCCAGCAGACCCAAAAGCGGCGTAATCGCCGCGATGGTACCAAGACTGTTGAGGAAACGCTCCAGCTCATGCACGACTAGCGTCGCAGCTTCCTGGATACTCTCCTTCATCACTTCTCGACCGTGAGCCGAACTGTTGAGACCTGCGACAACGATGGAGCCCAATGGACTCTCATGCTTGATACTGCGCATCTGTTCCGGTGTCATATCACCACTGCGCACCAGTTCCCACACCTGGGCCAGCAACCCCTTGGGTACCACCCGGGAATCACGCAGGCTGATGAATCGTTCAGTGATGATCGCCAGAGCCAGTATGGAACACCCTATAATCGGCACCATCAGCCAGCCGCCAGCTCGAATCAGCTCAAACACTACACTTCCTCCCGCTCTGTCGAGCGCCTACTTTACCACAGCGTCTACGACCCTGAGTAGAGCGTTAACCTGCTGTCCAGTAACGTTTTTTCCTTTGACGCCAAGCACTCGTTCTGCACTCTTCCCCGGCCTCGAGAAGCAGTGCGCCGTCGCTAGCCGTATCATGGATCAGCGCCCCGCGCTGGCTTACCCGCTCCACCACCTCCGCCGCCGGGTGCCCAAAACGGTTAAAAGCGCCTCGACTGAATAGCACCGCTGTGGGCTGCAATGCATCCAGCCAGGCCGCAGAAGAGGACGTCTTGCTGCCGTGATGCCCGGCCACCAACCAATCCGTCCGTGGCAGGTCGTATCGACGCATCAGGTCCATCTCGCCCTGCATTTCCAGATCACCGGGAATCACCAGCACACAGTGCCGGCTCTCGACGATCAATACGCAAGAGTGCGCATTATCGTTACTGAGAGTCTCCATCGAAGACTGAAGGTAACGAAACCGAACGCCACCCAGCGTCACCTGCGGATGATCAGCGCAATTGATCCCACCCGCGACACCCTGCAACGGCTGACCCAGGATTAGCTGCTGGTAAACGTATTCCCGACGCAAAGCACCGAAGCCACCGCTGTGATCACTATCACCATGACTGATCACAACTTGCTCAATAGTGGACAATCGCCTCGCCTTCAGCGCTGGCGCCACAGCATAGTCGAACGCACTTCCACCTCCAGAGTATCCCGGGCCCGTGTCATAGATGATGCGCCCTTCCGATGTTTCGATCAGCACTGCCAAGCCCTGGCCCACATCGAAAAGCGTTGCGACAAACGTACCTTCTGGCGGCCTGTTCGCCTCAGTGGCGAGCATCGGGAACAGCATGAATATCGACAGCCAACGCCATCGTAGGGGCAGAGGCAATAACCACCAGAGAACCGCCACTATGGCCAGCAGCATAGCGAGGGGCTCTATATCGGGCAGTGCCAGATATAGCCCCAACCCCTCTCTCGACAACGTAACGCCCTGCCAGAACGCCAGTATCACCCAGGACAACAGGTCCGCCGGCCATTGCACACCCAGCAACACCAGCGGCAGAAGCACAGGCAGCGCCATCACCAATAGGGATACGGCAGGCAACGCGACAAAGTTCACTAGCGGGGCCAGAAACCCCAACTGGTGAAACAGCAACGCAGATATCGGCATCATGCCGATGAACAGCCGCCCCTGCACACCCCACCAGCGGCTAAGGAGGCCACCCAAGCGAGTCCCCTGCTGAGAGATCCAGATCAACAGCGCCACCGCCCCGAACGACAACCAGGCCCCCGGCTCGATCACCGCCAGCGGCTGCAGTAGGCAGACACCCAACAACGCGATCCGCCAGCGCTGCCAGGCCGTGACGGGGCGCAACCACCATTCGGCACCGATAAAAACGGCGACCATGATCAACGCACGCTGCACTGGAAGCCCCATGCCCGCCAGCAGGGCGTAAGCGCAGGCCAGCAGAAGCGTCAGCAACAACCCGGCCCGCCTGACATCACGAGAACTGCCTCCCCCCCACAGCAGCAACAGCCCCAGGGTACGTGTCGCCAACACACCAAGCCCTGCCATCACCGCTATATGGACCCCACTGACTACCAGCAGGTGAGCGGTCCCCGTTTCGCTCAACAGGCGCCACTGCTCAGGCGACAGCCCACTGCGATCACCTAACACAAGCGCGCGCAGAGTCACCGACACCCTCTCGTCGAAGTACTGATCGAGCAGCATAGACAGGCGCTGGCGCAGTCCTGGCAGCGTTATGCCCGACGACTCTATCGAATCAAGGGATCTGACATATCCTCGTGCATCGATAGACTCGGTAAGAAACCGACGTTCACTATCGAATGCATAGGGATTGCTTAATCCTCGAGGCGGAAAAAGCCTGACCCTGACCTTGATCCGGTCACCGGCTTTTAACAGGTCATGCGCATCATAGTGCGATAGACTGAGCCGTCGCAGATGCAACAGCGCCTCATCCGCACTGTCTATTGAGATGATGCGAAGTGTAAAACTTTGCCGCCGCCCCTGCAGACGAGGAAGCTGATCGATGATGCCGACCAGATTGACATCGGTACGGGCGAACCGATCAGGTAGCCGATGATTCAACTGCCAGGCGCCCCATATGGACCCAAACAACACGCCCAGGCTGAGCAAGATAGCCAGTCGACGCCAACGTTGGCGCAGCATTGCCAGAAACGCAAAGGTTAGCAGCAGAGGTGTGTAAAGCAGGCTGGGCAACCAGGCAACAGCCAGCAACCCGGTGATAAATGCGATCATCCTTGATCTTCACTGTTGGCTTACGCAGTCACTGTCGGCATAATTGCCCCACAAAATGAGTGAACGCTTTCGTATGCCGCGCAAAATATTCAAGAAGTACATGCCGGATCAGCACAAACTGCGTGCGCACCCCTCCCTGCGCTGGCTAGGCGATCACTTGCACAACCCCAATCTCTGGCATCTTACCCGCAAATCGGTTTCCCGTGCCTTCCTGGTCGGTATTTTCTGCGCCTTCCTGCCCGTCCCGGGACAGATGCTGATTGCGGCCGTTCTGGCGCTACTCCTGGCCAGCAACCTGGCTGTATCTATCGGCTTGGTTTGGCTTACCAACCCGCTAACGATGCCGCCCATCTTCTATTTTACGTACCGCATAGGCGCCTGGCTGCTCGATACCCGCATACGCGAGCAGATCGAGTTTCACTGGGATCTGGCGACGCTGCAAACCGAGCTGGCCGCGATCTGGTGGCCGCTACTGTTGGGTTCCGTACTGACCGGAATAGTACTGGCCCTGCTCAGCTATGTGTGCATCCAGTGGTTCTGGATCTGGCACGTCAATCACCACTGGCGCAAGCGTAAACCCGGTCGTTTCCGCAAGCGGGACGATCAGGACTGATCGACCCAGGGCTGCAGTTTGCCGTCCAGTATCTCCACCGCTCGATCCATCCGCCGCGCCAGTGCCAGATCGTGGGTTACAGTAACAAAGGCTATTCCCGATTCCTGATTCAGCTTGTCGAGATAGAGCTCGACCTCTTCCGCCGTATGTCGATCGAGATTGCCGGTCGGCTCATCCATCAGCACACAGGCGGGACGGCAGACCAGCGCCCGGGCGATGGCAACGCGCTGGCGCTCGCCGCCACTGAGCTGCCCCGGCTTGTGTTTGACGCGATGCCCCAGCCCTACACGCTCCAACAACAGTCGAGCCTCCTCTTGTGCTTCACGTGCCGGACGCCGGGCTATTAAAAGCGGCATCGCCACATTTTCCAGCGCACTGAACTCGTTCAGCAGGTGGTGGAACTGGTAAACGAAACCCAGCTGCCGGTTACGTACCGCTGCACGCCGCGCTTCACTGATCTGAAACAGCGCCTCTCCGGCCACCTCCACCTCGCCGGTATCGGGGCGATCCAGGCCACCCAGGATATTCAGCAGCGTACTCTTGCCGCTACCGGAAGACCCCACGATCGCCAGTCGCTCGCCCCCGGCCACACTGAGGCTGACCCCTTCCAATACCGGAACCGCATTGCCGGCCTCCCGGTAGCTTTTGTGCACTTCCGAAACCCGCAGCACCGGATTACTCATAACGCAACGCCTCCGCAGGCTGTGTCCTCGACGCCCGCCAGGCGGGATAAATGGTGGCAACGAAGCTGATCGCCAGCGCCGACAGCGTGATCTGGCTCACGTCGCCCCACTGCAGCTCCGAAGGCAGATAACTGATGAAATAGACATCCGCCGACAGGAACTGGATACCAAAGGTGTGCTCGATCCAGGCAACCAGATCGGTCACGGTCAGGGCCAAGGTGATGCCCAGCAGTATGCCAAGCAGGGTTCCCACTACCCCGATCACCACGCCCTGAACGATAAATATGCGCAGGATCGTGGCAGGTGTCGCGCCCATGGTGCGCAGGATCGCAATATCCGCACGTTTATCGGTCACCACCATCACCAGCGTCGACACGATATTGAAAGCGGCAACAAACACGATCAGCAACAGCAGCAACCCAATCATCCGTTTTTCCAACTGGATCGCCTGAAACAGGTTGCCGTGGGTTCGCGTCCAATCACTGGCACTGAACATTCTCGTCTGCGCGAACTGACGCACCAATCTCGGCGCTTGAAACAGATCCGAGTAACGCAGACGAATGCCATCCACGGTACCGGGCTCCATTCGCTTCAGTCGCGCCGCGTCATCGATATCGATATAGGCGAGATTGGCATCCAACTCGGCGCCAACTGAGAATATTCCGCTCACGGTAAAGCGCTTCATCCGCGGCGTAATACCCGCCACGCTAACCGACGCTTCAGGCAGCACCAACGTCACCTTATCGCCAACCCTCACACCGATATAGCGCGCCAACAGCTCACCCAGGATGATCCGGTATTCACCCGCCTCAAGATCATCCAGGCGACCCGCCTTAAGGTGGTTGGCGATTATCGAGACTTTCGGTTCATCCTCGGGACTGATGCCGTTGACGAACACCCCCTGGACGCGACCGGCATGGGTCAGCATCCCCTGTGCCTGGATAAAAGGCGCTGCCCCTTCGACGCCCTCGCTGTCGATAACCTCCTGTGCCAAGGTGCGCCAGTCCGGTAGCGGATTACCATAATTCCCGATGGTCGCATGGGGCACCATGCCCAGGATTCGCTGCTTCAACTCCCGGTCGAAACCGTTCATAACCGACAACACGACGATCAGCGCCGCAACGCCCAGCATTAGCCCCAGCATCGACACCAGCGATATGAACGAAATGAAGTGATTGCCGCGTTTTGCGGCTGTATAACGCAGACCGACATATAGCGATAGCGGTTTATACATTGAGTGCTCTTTCTAACGGCTGCTGGCTAACCGCCTAGCAGGATATTTGTTTATACTGGCGACGAACCGAAAGCCAGAAGGAGCCCACCGTGGATCAGGACCGCCGACAATTCTACCGTATCGACCATCCGGTCGTACTGGATTACAAAATCGTCTCTGAGGCGGAGGTGGCGAGCTCTTCCAAACCTTACCAATTCGATGTATCGCCCTATTTTTTGCTGCAGAGTCAGTTGGCCAGCATCGATGCTGAATGCCAGCACCTCGTCTATAAAATCGCAGAGTCTACCCCACATCTGGCGACGTATCTGCAACAGCTGAATAAAAAGATCGATCTCATCGGCCGGACCCTTTCCGACAGCCAGCTTGAGATCGACTCGAGCCATAGGCAGATCATCAACCTTAGCGAAGGCGGTCTCTCCTTCACCACGGCGGAGGCACTGGAGCTGGGCACGTTGCTGGCGATCAAGCTGGTGTTCCCTGAGAACAGCCTCGGACTGCTACTCTACGCCGAAGTTCAACGCTGCGAACCCATAGAGCAAAACTTCGACATCGGTATCGAGTTTCACAAGATGCCGGAAAGCTGCCGCACACTGTTGGCGCGTCTGATTATCGAAGCTCAGGCCCGCGAGCGTCAGGCACAGCTGCATGGCTAAACCGTCAAAGCAGACCCTGCTGCATCATCTGGGGACCGGCGCCGGTTTTCTCGGCCTCATTCTCTGGTTCTTCGCAGGGCGAGAACTTGGTGTTCTGGATTGGGCAACGGCAGTCGCGCCAGAGGGGTACTCAGGCGCTGCGCTGATGCTGTCTATCATGATCATGATGACCCCGGCCTTCGGCCTCTGGACCCTGTTCAATCGCTGGCTCGAGCGCCGGCTACAGATCAAGGGACGCTACCTCGAGGACGAATACTACCGTTCCTTGAGCAGCGACCACCGCGAAAACAAAGATAGCTGAGTGCAGATATCAAAAAAGGGGGCTAGCCCCCTTTTTCGTTACCCCAGATCAGCGCTTAAAGGTTTTCGATTCGGTTCAGACCCGCGATCGCCGCGACGCGGTAAGCTTCTGCCATGGTTGGATAGTTGAAGGTGGTGTTAACGAAGTACTTCAACGTATTGGCACTGCCCTCCTGCGCCATGATCGCCTGCCCGATATGAACGATCTCCGAGGCCTGGTCACCAAAGCAGTGGATACCCAGGATCGCCAGCGTTTCGCGGTGGAACAGGATCTTCAGCATCCCAACCGGCTCGCCCGAGATCTGCGCACGAGCAGTATCCTTGAAGAACGCCTGCCCCACTTCATAAGGCACCGCCTCCGCCGTCAGCTCCTCTTCGGTTTTACCGATCGAACTGATCTCGGGAATGGTGTAGATACCGGTCGGCACCTCGTTGATATAGCGGAAATCCTCACCATTGAGCATATCCGCTGCGGCGGCTCGACCCTGATCCAAGGCCGCTGAGGCCAGGCTGGGCCAGCCTACGACGTCACCCACCGCGTATACGCCCTCGCACTCGGTACGATAGTGCCCATCGACGGTAATCTGACCACGGCTATTGGCACTAAGGCCGATATTCTCCAGACCGAGATGAGCCGTATTACCGGTGCGGCCGTTACACCAGAGGAAGGCATCGGCACGAACGCGCTTACCCGACTTGAAGTTGATGATTACACCGTGAGCATCGCCTTCGACGGATGAGTACTCCTCGTTATGGCGAATCTTCACCGCGTTATTTCGCAAGTGATAGCTCAGGGCATCGGAGATCTCGCTGTCGAGGAACGACAGCAGTCGGTCGCGGGTATCAATCAGATCGACCTTAACACCCAGCCCGCTGAAGATCGATGCGTACTCACAACCGATTACACCCGCACCATAGATCACCAGGGTCCGCGGCGTATGGCCCAGCTTGAGGATGGTATCCGAGTTGTAAATGCGTGGATGGTTGAAATCGATATCGGATGGCATGTACGGTGAGGAACCGGTGGCGATAATAATATTCTTGGCCCTCAGCACCTCCCGCGCCTCTGAACGGCCCTCGATTACCACCTCCCCCTTGTCACGAAACTGGGCGCGCCCGAAGAAAACATCAACACGGTTGCGCGCGTAGAAGTTGGTTCTAAGCATCACCTGGTTGGATATCACTTTCCCGGCGCGATTAAGCACCTTGGGAAATGAAAACCAGCGCGGCTCGCCGATATCACGAAACATCGGGTTGGTGTTGAATTCGATGATCTGCTTGACCGAGTGTCGCAACGCCTTGGACGGGATGGTGCCTTTGTGGGTGCAGTTACCACCGACGGTATCCTGCTCCTCAACGACGGCTACCCGCCTGCCTTTTTTCGCGGCACTCATCGCCGCCCCTTCACCGGCAGGCCCGGAACCAATTATCACGACATCATAGTCATACTCAGCCATTCAACTCCCCTTCTACAGATAAGCAACGATTAGCCCGCGCCAAAGATAACCCGTGGCGCCGGCCAATCCCATTAAGCTTTAGATTGATTGTTTAACCTTTGGCTTTAACTTCGTATGCCAGCTCCTCTTCTATACGCTGGCGCTTGTCACAGTCCTTCTGCCGCTGCTCCTTCTCGCAGCGAGCCTTGTCCCCGCCACAGATGTCACATGCTGTTTCCATACCCAGAGCACTCATACCGCCGCAGGAGCCCGCAATCGGTTTGCGGCCCATCACTACGCCGATAGACATTGCCCCGATGATGACCAGCAGAGCTACGAATGTCAGAATCATGATATCCATCAGTTAACCTCCTTCAGGAATGCCTCAAACTCAGGCGTTGATATCTCCCTGAACCCATTATCCTCTTTGACAATAAAAAATGCGGCTATATTTCGCTCCTGCGCAAAGCGAAGCCCCTCCTCCTCGCCCAACACCATCAACGCGGTGGCAAGGGCATCAGCCTCCATGCAGGTAGGCCGCAGCACGGTTACGGACGCCAGTCGATGCCGGATAGGATAGCCTGTCCGCGGATCGATTGTGTGTGAAAATCGTACACCGTCCTGTTCGAAATAGTTGCGATAGTCTCCAGAGGTTGCAATACCGATATCCTTAACGCTGATCACGCGCTCAATCTCGCGCACACCTTCAACAGGACTTTCGATCGCCACCCGCCAATCGCTGCCGTCCGGCTTTAGCCCCTTAGCACGAAGCTCTCCGCCGATTTCGACCAGGTAGCTGCCAATACCCTGCTGCTCGAGCAGTTGCGCGATCAGATCCACACCATAACCCTTGGCTATCGATGATAGATCCACATACTGATCACCCACTTTGGTCAGGTGGCCATCGGCAGACAGCGTAAGCGACTGATAGCCGACGCGGGATCGCATCGTTTCCAGCTGCTCGGGTGTTGGTGCGTTAACGACCCGACCATCGGGACCGAAGCCCCAGAGATTAACCAGCGGGCCCACGGTTACGTCGTAGGCGCCGTCAGTCTGCCCGCTAAGCTTCAGGGCGGCCCGGACAACATGAGCCAGCCCTTCGGATAGTGCTACTCTGCTGCCGGCAGGCGCCTTGTTGAACAGTGACAGCTCAGAGTCCGGAATATAGGTCGACATATGCTGGTTGACAGCCTTTAACAGCTCGCCGACCTTCGGGCGCAGTGTTTCGACCCGTCCCGGCTCCGTGTCAACCCAGCGGATGCTGAAGCTTGTGCCCATCGTCAGGCCGTCAAAGCCGATGACCTCGGGCGTCTTCTCGCACCCCGCCAAAAAGAAAACGGCCAGCAGCAGAGCTACTGGCCATCCCAGACTATTGATAAGCCTGCGCATCCCTATCAACCGCCGAAGTCGTCGAGCAGGATGTTTTCACGCTCCACACCGAGATCCAGCAGCATCTTGATCACGGCGGCGTTCATCATCGGCGGTCCGCACATGTAGTACTCACAATCTTCAGGCGCCTCATGGTCCTTCAGATAGTTTTCGTACAACACGTTATGGATGAACCCGGTATAGCCGGTCCAGTTGTCTTCCGGCAACGGATCGGACAGTGCCAGATGCCACTTGAAGTTCGGGTTCTCTTCAGCCAGCGTGTCGAACTCATCCACGTAGAACGCCTCGCGCATGGAGCGCGCGCCATACCAGAAGGAGATCTTACGCGTAGAGTTCAGACGCTTCAGCTGATCGAAGATATGTGAACGCATCGGCGCCATACCCGCGCCACCGCCGATAAACACCATCTCGTTATCGGTTTCACGGGCAAAGAATTCGCCGAACGGTCCGTACACGGTGATCTTGTCACCCGGCTTCAGGCTAAACACGTAGGAGGACATCTGCCCCGGCGGGATACCCTGGCTACCCGGAGGCGGAGACGCGATACGGATGTTGAACTTAACAACACCGCGCTCTTCCGGATAGTTCGCCATAGAGTAGGCACGGATCACCGGCTCATCGACCTTGGATACGTACTGCCACAGGTTGAACTTATCCCAGTCACCACGGAATTTCTCTTCGATATCGAAATCCTTGTAGTGTACTTCGTGCACAGGCGCTTCCAGCTGGACGTAACCACCGGCACGGAAGTCCACGCTTTCACCCTCAGGCAGGCGCAGTGTCAGCTCCTTGATGAAAGTCGCCACGTTCGGGTTGGACTCGACCGTGCACTCCCACTTCTTCACGCCAAAGACATCATCTTCGACATGAATCTTCATATCCTGCTTGACTGCCACCTGGCAGGAGAGACGCCACCCCTCTTTCGCTTCACGCATGGTGAAGTGGGACTCCTCGGTCGGCAGCATGGAGCCGCCACCGTCCATCACCTGACACTTACACTGTGCGCAGGTACCACCGCCACCGCAGGCTGATGCCAGGAAGATCCCTTTGTTAGCAAGGGTTTGCAACAGTTTGCCGCCAGCCGGCACGGTGATCGATTTTTCCGGATCGTGGTTGATCTCGATCGTCACACTACCTGAGCTGACCAGTCTCGCGCGTGCGGCCAGGATCACGGCGACCAGTGCAAGCACCACCGCCGTGAACATAACCACACCCAGAATGATTTCTGCATTCATAGGTTTATTCCATCCTTTAAGCTGTTCATGCCCGCATTACAGCTGGACGCCGGAGAACGACATGAAGCCCAGTGACATCAGACCGACAGTAATGAAGGTGATGCCCAGGCCACGAAGACCTTCCGGGACGTCGCTGTACTTGAGCTTCTCGCGGATACCCGCCAGAGCGGTAATCGCAAATGCCCAACCGAGACCAGCACCTGCACCGTAAACCACACTTTCACCGAAGGTGTAGTCACGCTCGACCATAAACAGTGCGGCACCCATGATGGCGCAGTTTACGGTGATCAACGGCAGGAACACGCCTAGCGCGTTATAAAGCGCCGGCACGAACTTATCGAGGAACATCTCGAGAATCTGAACGATCGCCGCGATAACCCCGATATAGGAGATGTAGCCCAGGAAGCTCAGATCCACGTCTGGATAGCCCGCCCAGGACAACGCTCCCTCACGCAGAAGGTAGTTGTAAATCAGGTTATTGACCGGAACCGTGATCACCAGTACCACGACAACGGCAACACCCAGACCGATAGCGGTCTGCACCTTCTTCGAAATCGCCAGGAAGGTACACATCCCGAGGAAGAAGGCCAGTGCCATGTTTTCAACGAAAATCGCCCTGACAGCAAGGCTGATATACTGTTCCATAACTTACGCAGCCCCCTTAATGTTCAGCGCCTTTGGTGTTTGACGCCAGGGTATATTCCGGCTTCTCGACCTGCTCCGGTTTCCAGGAGCGGATGATCCAGATGAACATACCGATGATAAAGAACGCACTCGGCGGCAACAGCAACAGACCGTTACCCTGATACCAGCCACCGTTGTTCACCAGCGGCAGGATCTCGATACCGAACAGCGAGCCGGAACCAAACAGTTCGCGGATTGTACCGACGAACATCAGCACCAGAGAGTAGCCCAGTCCGTTACCGATACCGTCGAGGAAACTGATGCCCGGCGGATTCTTCATCGCGAACGCTTCAGCACGCCCCATAACGATACAGTTGGTGATGATCAGACCAACGAATACCGACAGCTGCTTGGAGATCTCGTAGGCAAACGCCTTCAGGATCTGGTCAACCACGATTACCAGAGAAGCAATAATCGTCATCTGAACGATGATACGGATGTTGCCTGGAATATGGTTGCGGATCGCAGAGATAAACAGGTTGGAGAACGCCGTTACCAGTGATACGGCAATACCCATTACCAGCGCGGTCTTTAGGTTAGACGTAACCGCGAGCGCAGAGCAGATACCCAGGATCTGCAACGCAATCGGGTTGTTCTTGACTATTGGCCCTACCAGGACCTCATTTGTCTTAGACATCTGTTAAGCCTCCCCTGCACGCAGGTTGTTCAGGAACGGCGCGTAACCATTTTTACCCATCCAGAACTGGATCAGGTGGGTTACGCCGTTACTGGTCAGCGTCGCACCGGACAGTGCATCTACCTTGTATTCGGCATTTGGAGTCGAGGGATCCACTCCGCCTTTAACCAGGTGAATCTCCGGATCGGAGGTGTTGTCGGCGTAGACCTTTTTACCGGGCCAGAGCGCCTTCCACAGCGGGTTATCGACCTCACCACCAAGCCCCGGAGTTTCGGCATGGGAGTAGAAGCCCAAACCTACCACGGTATTCAGGTCACCCTCCAATGCGAGGAAACCATACAGTGTAGACCACAGACCGTAACCGTGAACCGGCAGAATCACCTTTTCGATAGCCCCATCGCTGGACTCAACCAAGTACACCGGCATGACCTTAGCCTGATACTTGATTGATGCGATATCGACGCCACGATCCAGTTTTTCACCGAACTGCGGATCTTTTGCCGCCTTGGCCGCGTCATAGTTGGCCGCAGGTTCTTCAACGAACTTGCCACTGTCCAGATCCACATAACGGGTGGTGATCTGCTTGAACATCTCATCGACCGACTTGGACGGGTCGGCGATACCGGCGGCGGCCAGGATGTTGGACTTACGGTCCAGATCCTTGTTGGCTACCTGCTTGGGCTTGAGCATAACCGCTGCAGCGGACACTACCACGGAGCAGATTACGCAAAGCAGAATCGTAACGGTAAGCGTTTTACCGATAGTATCGTTATTAGACGACATTGCGCTTCATCCTCCGTTTGATATTCGCCTGCACCACAAAGTTGTCGATCAGCGGGGCGAACAGGTTGGCAAACAGAATCGCCAGCATCATCCCTTCAGGGAAGGCCGGGTTCACAACGCGGATGAGTATCACCATCACACCGATCAGGGCACCGAATACCCACTTGCCGGTGTTGGTCATCGAAGCGGAGACCGGATCGGTTGCCATAAAGAACATACCGAAGGCGAAACCACCCAGCACCATATGCCAATAGAATGGCACCGAGAACATAGGGTTGGTGTCGGAGCCAATCATATTGAACAGCACCGACATGCCTACCATTCCCAAGAACACACCCGCGACGATCCGCCAGGCCGCGATACGTGCGAACATGATGATCACACCACCAATCAGCAGCGCCAGTGTCGATGTCTCGCCAACGGAACCCTGAATCGTGCCGATGAAGGCATCCATCCAAGTGATGTTGCTGGCCAGGATCTGGTCGACACCGCCGGCAGCCGCCATACCCAGAGGAGTTGCGCCGGAGAAGCCATCCACGGCTGTCCAGATCGCATCGCCGGACATGTTGGCCGGGTAGGCAAAGAACAGGAAGGCACGGCCGGTCAGCGCCGGGTTAAGGAAGTTCTTGCCGGTACCACCGAACACTTCCTTGCCGATTACGACGCCGAAGCTGATACCCAGAGCGACCTGCCACAGCGGGATCGTCGGCGGCAGGATCAGGGCAAACAGCACGGAGGTGACGAAGAAACCTTCGTTGACCTCATGACCACGCTTCATCGCGAACAGGACTTCCCAGAAGCCGCCGACGATGAAAGTGGTGATATAAACCGGCAGCCAGTACACGGCACCGTAGATAATGTTGTCCCAAACACTGTTCGGATCAAACCCGGTCAGCGCACCGATGATAGAACCGCGCCAGCCGGTTGCTTCGGTCAGACCCAACTCGGCCATTGCCGTATTGGCCTGCAGGCCCAGGTTGTACATACCGAAGAGGATCGCCGGGAATGTACACATCCATACCAGGATCATGATGCGCTTAAGATCGACAGCGTCACGCACGTGCGCTGCGCTCTTGGTCACCTTACCCGGCGTGTAGAAGATGGTATCGACCGCTTCGTAAAGCGCGTACCAGTTCTCGTATTTACCGCCCTTATGGAAGTGCGGCTCGAGATTATCCAGAAAAGTTCTCAAACTCATGGCCAGCCTCGCTTACGCCTCTTGCTCGATGCGCGTCAGGTTGTCACGCAGGATCGGACCGTACTCGTACTTACCCGGGCACGCGAAGGTGCACAGTGCGAGGTCCTCTTCATCCAGCTCCAGACAACCGAGCTGCATCGCCGTTACGATATCCCCGGTCACCAGCGCACGCAGCAGCTGGGTCGGCAGGATATCCATCGGCATCAGCTCTTCGAACTGACCCACCGGGATCATGGCACGCTCAGAACCGTTGGTCGTGGTCGTGAAGTTGAACTTCTTACCCGGTGAGAACATGGAGGAGAACATCCTCAGCACGGAGAACTTCTCCGCACCCGGCGCAACCCAGCCCATGAAGTCACGTGAGTTACCTTCGGCCAGGACACTGACCTGAGAGTGGTAGCGACCTAGGTAGGCCAACGGGCCTTCAGCGGTGCTGCCGTTCCAGACCGAACCGCTGATGACGCGATTATCACCGCCTTTGACACGCCCGGAGACAACTTCGTCGAGGGAGGCACCTAGACGCACTTTCAACAGCGTCGGCTTTTCAACCTGCGGCCCACCGAGAGCGATCACGCGTTCCACAGCCAGCTTACCGGTGGTAAACAGCTTACCGATCGCGATCACATCCTGATAACCGATGGTCCACACTATCTTTTCTCGGGATACCGGATCGAGGTAGTGAATATGAGTACCGGCGTTACCTGCGGGATGGACACCAGAAAACTCCTCAGTGCTCACGCCCTCGACACTCGGCAAGCCCGCACCGGCCGCCGAACACAGGAAAACCTTCTTGCCACCGAGACGAGTCAGCACCTGGAGGCCCTGCTTGAAGGCTTCGGATTCAGCCTGGATGACAACAGCGGGATCGGCCGCCAGAGGATTGGTGTCGATTGCGGTAACGAAAATCGAGCTTGGAGTAGTACCCTGCTGCGGCACGCGGCTGAACGGACGCGTCCGAAATGCCGTCCACATACCGGACTGGATCAGATTATCCTCTACCTGCTCCCGGCTCAGACCACCAAGTTCATTAGCCGAATAGCTATTGAACTCGATAGCTTCTTCCTGGTCATCCAGCTCGATCACAACGGATTGCAGAACTCGCCGCTCACCGCGATTGACCGCGCGAACTACACCTGCACCCGGTGCGGTGTATTGAACGCCTGGTGTTTTTTTGTCGGTAAAGATCACCTGACCGAGTTTGACTCGATCACCCTCTTTGACCGACATGGACGGCTTCATGCCGACATAGTCAGAGCCAACGAGGGCTACAGAGCGCACATCGACAGAGCCTGATACAGCCTGTTCGGGTGTCCCTGCAATAGGTAGATCCAGACCTTTATTGATCTTGATCATACGCCTCACCTAATAATATGAACTGTTCTGGCGCCTGGTTTACGCTCTGCACGCTCCCCCTTACCTGACCGACCGAAGCGATCGATCAGAACGTCTTACAGACGCATTTACCAGGCGCCACCAAAAATCCGCACAAGTATACCTGAGCGCCCTGTCATTTTTCTACAAAGTACCTTTCCGATCAGGCACTTTCGGTGGCAATTATCCAGCCCTTTACGATCAATATGCTTAGGGTTAGAACAAATCCATCTAACACGGGGAGGTAATCTCGGCATAAGAAACGGGCACAAAAAAACCGCCCGAAGGCGGCTTTTTAACTTCAACCCGATCGAATCAAGCCTCGATCGGGTATGCCGGCAGGGTGCACTTGGCGATACGCTGCGCCAAACGCACGACCTGACAGCTATAGCCAAACTCGTTGTCGTACCAGACGTACAGAACACAGCTCTTACCACTGGTGATGGTAGCCAGACCATCAACCACGCCGGCAGCGCGAGAGCCGACGAAATCGCTGGATACGGCTTCCGGTGAATTGCTGTAGTCAACCTGCTTCTGCAGCTTGGAGTGCAGGGCGATGTTGCGCAGGTAATCGTTCAGCTCCTCTTTCTCGACAGCGGTTTCGAGGTTGAGGTTCAGGATAGCCATGGAGACGTTTGGCGTCGGCACACGGATCGCGTTGCCGGTCAGCTTACCCTCCAGCTCCGGCAGCGCTTTGGAAACCGCTTTAGCAGCGCCGGTCTCGGTAATAACCATGTTCAGGCCAGCGGCGCGACCGCGACGATCACCCTTGTGGTAGTTATCGATCAGGTTCTGGTCGTTGGTATAGGAGTGAACCGTCTCGACGTGACCGTTGGCAAGGCCGTACTTGTCATTCATCGCCTTCAGCACAGGAGTGATGGCGTTGGTCGTGCACGACGCAGCAGACAGGATGGTGTCGGTATCGACCACATCACCATCATTAACGCCCATGACGATATTCTTCACGCCCTTACCCGGCGCCGTCAGAATTACGCGCGCAACACCTTTCGACTTCAGGTGCTGGGACAGACCCGCTTCGTCACGCCACTTACCGGTATTATCGATCACCAGCGCGTTATTGATGCCGTACTGGGTGTAATCGATGGTATCCGGGGAATCGGCGAAGATCACCTTGATCAGGTTACCGTTGACGATCAGCGACTGGCTCTCGTCGTCAACCAGGATGGTGCCTTTGAATGAGCCGTGTACGGAATCGCGGCGCAGCAGGCTGGCACGCTTCTCCAGATCGTTGGGCGCACTGCCTTTGCGCACTACGATTGCCTTCAGGCTCAGCGAGTGACCGGCACCTGAGCGGTCGATCATCAGGCGCGCCAGCAGACGACCGATACGACCGAAGCCGAACAGTACCACATCAGTCGACGGCGTACCGTTACCGGGCACGTTGGCACCAGCCAGCTCAGTGGCGAGGAACTCTTTCAGAGACCGCCCTTCGCCTTCTGCGCGGAATTTGACCGCCAGCTTGCCGATATCGATATGAGCATTGTTGACGCTCATCTCGCTTACCGCTTCGAGCACCGGAAAGGTGTCAACCACGGACAGCTCTTCGCCTTCTACCTGACGCACAAAGCGGTGGCTTTTGAGAATATCGATCACGGAGCGTTTAACGATCAATCGTCCGTAAATTGATATCTCAACGTTGCGATCACGGTATAGACGACCGACCAGGGGTACCATCGCTTCAGCGATCGCTTCACGAGCATTCCAGTCGGCTAAAATCAGTTCTTGGGTCACAGGCGGAAACTCCGAAATTGTGTCAGCTCAATTTGGGTGCGCGTATTATCCCTGTTTCGGCCGTGCTGGGCAAACAACCTTGGCTAGACTTTTGTACCACATCCAACATTTTCTCACGGCTGCCCGCCAATCAATCGCCTTTCGAGCTGCGAATTGGTGCGCGCACCGTTAGAATAGGCCGCTCTCCAACGGGTCGTTCAATAAGGAGTCACGCGTGCCCAGCCGTTTCCAGCCCCCGCTACCTCACAGTCCAGGCGACATAAAACGCATTGGTCAGGTGCTAGGCAGCGCCACGGGACTGCTGATCCGCGCGATCAGCGAGCAACACAGGGGGCCTATCCTGCTGGTCTGCCGAGACAGCGAAAGCGCTGCCCGCGCACGCAGTGAGATCAGCTTCTTTTGCGACCGGAAGTACCCGGTGCACCTGTTTCCGGACTGGGAAACCCTGCCCTACGACAACTTTTCGCCGCATCAGGACATCATCTCCACCCGTATAGAGGCGCTGTACAAGCTGCCGGAGATGACCAGCGGCGTACTGGTGGTGCCGGCTCCAACGCTGATGCAACGCATCGCACCGCCCAGCTTCGTCACCGGCAACTCACTATGGCTGGAACGCGGACAACGCTTCGACGTAGAGCAGATGCGCACACGACTGACCGATGCCGGCTACTCGCTGGTCGACACCGTGTACGAACACGGGGAGTTCGCGATACGCGGCGCCCTGATCGACCTCTTCCCGATGGGCAGCGACACCCCTTACCGTATCGACCTGTTCGATGACGAGATCGACACCCTGCGCACCTTCGACCCCGAATCTCAGCGCTCTGTGGAGCAGATCGAAAAGATCCGACTGCTTCCGGCACGCGAGTACCCATTCAACAAGGATGCGATCAACCGCTTCAAGCAGCGTTGGCGTGAGCAGTTCGACGTCGACTACACCCGCTGTCCTGTATACCAGGACATAGCCTCGGGCCTGACACCGGCCGGCATCGAATACTACCTGCCGCTGTTTTTCGACCACTGCGCCACGCTGTTCGACTACCTGCCGGGGAACACCCTGCTGATTCAGGAGTCCGGCCTGAATGAGGCGGCTCAACAGTTCTGGCAGGAGGTTCAGTCGCGGCACTCAGAACGTGCCTGGGACGTGCAGCGCCCGGTAATTGCACCGGACAAGTTGTTCCTGCCGCCGGAGGCACTGAATACCGCCCTGCGCGCCTACCCCATCATCCGCCTCAATCAGGATGAAGAGGAGCGCAGGCCAGGTCGCGACAACCTGCCCTGCGACCCGCCGCCGAACCTGACAGCAACACAAGGCAGCAACGATCCGCTGGCACTGCTAAAGAAGTTGCACGAAGAGTCGGGCCAGACACTGCTGCTGTGCGCCGAATCGGCCGGCCGGCGAGAGGCACTGCTGAACCTGGCCACCCGCTCCGGCCTGAAACTCAAAGAGTACCAGGGCTGGGACGATTTCATCACAGCCCCCAGCGCACTGGGTATCACCGTCTACCCGCTCGAACAGGGGCTGAACCTGCGCGAGTCGATACAGGTAGTCACCGAAACCCAGCTGTTCGGTCAGCAGGTGTTCCAGCGCCGCCGCCGAGAGCGAGAGCAGACCGACAGTGACCAGTCGGTACGTCACCTGTCCGAACTTAACATCGGCTCCCCGGTGGTACATATCGACCACGGCGTGGGTCGCTACCTGGGTTTGCAGACCATCGCCACCGAGGGCGAGGTCAACGAGTTCCTCACTCTGGAGTATGCCAATAACGCCAAGCTCTACGTACCGGTCTCCTCGCTGCACCTGATCAGCCGCTACTCCGGCGCCTCAGATGATGCAGCACCACTGCACCGCCTCGGCACTGAGCAGTGGAGCAAAGCGCGACGAAAGGCCGCTGAGAAGGTCCGTGACAGTGCAGCCGAGCTCCTCGACATCTACGCCCGCCGCGCCGCACGCGAAGGCAAAAGCTTCGAATGTCCCGAGGAGTCCTACCAGCAATTTACCGCCGGCTTCCCGTTCGAGGAGACGCCGGACCAGGCCAACGCCATCGACGCAGTGATTCGCGATATGCGTTCCACCCAGCCGATGGACCGACTGGTCTGCGGCGATGTGGGCTTCGGCAAAACCGAGGTTGCCATGCGTGCGGCTTTCGTGGCAGTGCAGGCCGGACAACAGGTCGCGGTACTGGTGCCCACGACACTGCTCGCGCAACAGCACTTCGACAACTTCCGTGACCGCTTCGCCGACTGGCCGGTCAACGTCGAGCTGATCTCACGTTTTCGCAGCGCCAAACAGCAGCAGAGCATCGCCGGCGACCTCAGCGAAGGCAAGGTCGACATCCTGATCGGCACCCACAAGCTGCTGCAGGGTGACCTGCAGTTCAAATCCCTTGGCCTGGTCATTATTGACGAGGAGCACCGCTTTGGGGTGCAACAGAAAGAGCGCTTGAAATCCTTGCGCGCCGAGGTCGACATCCTGACCCTGACCGCGACACCGATCCCGCGCACCCTGAACATGGCGATGTCCGGCATCCGCGACCTGTCGATCATCGCCACGCCACCGGCGCGACGCCTGTCGGTCAAAACCTTTGTCAGGGAATCGGACACACCGCTGCTGAAAGAGGCGATCCTGCGTGAGCTGCTGCGCGGCGGCCAGGTCTATTACCTGCACAACGAGGTTAAAAGCATTGAACAGTCGGCGCGCGCCGTCGCCGAGCTGGTTCCCGAGGCGCGCGTTGCCGTCGGCCATGGCCAGATGCGCGAGCGCGAACTTGAGCAGGTGATGACCGATTTTTACCACAAGCGTTTCAACGTGCTGGTTTGTACCACCATTATTGAAACCGGTATCGACGTGCCCAACGCCAACACCATCATCATCGAGCGTGCGGACAAGTTCGGCCTCGCCCAGCTGCATCAGTTACGCGGCCGGGTCGGACGTTCACACCATCAGGCCTACGCCTATCTGCTGACACCGCCGCCCAAGGCGATGACACCCGATGCCGCCAAGCGACTGGAGGCGATCAGCCAATCCAGCACCCTCGGCGCCGGCTTCACCCTCGCGACCCACGATCTGGAGATCCGCGGCGCCGGCGAACTACTCGGAGAAGAGCAGAGCGGACAGATCCAAAGCATCGGTTTCAGTCTGTACATGGAGATGCTGGATCAGGCGATCCAAGCGATTCGTGAAGGCAAAACACCGAACCTGGATCAGCCCATGAGTCACGGCAGCGAGATAAACCTGCGCATTCCGGCCCTGATCCCCGACGACTATCTGCCGGACGTACATAACCGCCTGATCATGTACAAGCGGATCTCCAATGCCGCCAGCGCCAAGGCGCTGGACGAGCTGCAGGTAGAGATGATCGACCGATTCGGCCTGCTGCCAGCGCAGACACGCAACCTGTTCCGCCTGACCGCAATCAAGCTGCGCGCCGACGCGCTCGGCATTGACAAGCTGGAAGCCAACGACCGCGGCGGTCGCCTGGAATTCAGCAGCAACACCAGTGTCGAACCGCTGACGCTGGTGATGCTGGTACAACAACAACCCAACCGGTATAAACTGGACGGCGCCAGCGCGCTGCGCTTCACTCTGCCCATGACCAAGCCGGAAGACCGCTTTCACTGTATCGAAGGACTGCTCAGCCAGCTGACACCCAACGAGGATGACAAATGACAACGAGATTTAACGCCCTGCTACTCACGCTACTGATGTGCTGCGCCCTGCCAGCCCAGGCGGCAGAGGGCGACTACACCATCGAAGTACTCATCTTCACACAAAACACATATGGCGACGGCGCCCTTCCGTACAACGCCATGGAGCCGGAACAGACGCCACCGGCCATTGCCGAAGCGCGCTACCCCAGCCCCTACGACGGCGCCCCCTTCAGCCAGCTCGAAGCCCTGCCCAGAGAGCGCCTTGTGCTCGGTGATGATGCCTCTCGATTGAGACGTGAAGGGTTCCAGATTCTCTGGCACGGTGGCTGGTTTCAGAATGTCAGCACCGGGCGCAATCCCAGCGTGCGCATCGATACCGCTGACGGCCGTGTAGACGGTGTGATCAAGGTGGATCGCGGGCGCTACCTGCACTTTAAACCGGACCTGCTGCTCAGCCGCGATGCTGCTGTCGAAGCGCTCCCCGCGCGCTACCGACTACAACAATCACGCCGGATGCGTTCTGAACAGCTGCACTACCTGGATCATCCCCACTTCGGCATGCTGGTGATGATCAATCCGCTCGACTAATCCTGATAGCGCAAAGGATCACGCCGGCTCAAAGCGATTTGAGCTGGCTGATACGGCTGCCCGGGTCCTCGAGAAGCTGTTTGATATCCCCTCGCTCCAACACTCGCCCCCGGTCCATCAGCATCGCTGAATCAAAGCATGCAAGTGCTGCGGCATGGTGGCTGATCAACAGCACCGTCTGACCTGTTCGATACTGCAGTATCAGCTCCAGCACCGCCTGCTCGGTTTGCGGATCCAACCCCTCGGCGGGCTCATCCAGCAACAGTATCGGCGCCTCGCGCAGCAGCGCACGGCCCAGCGCCAAGCGCTTGCGCTGACCGCCCGACAGTCGCGAGCCAGCCTCGCCCACCTGGTAGTCCAACCCCTGACCATCCAGCGCAGCGGTCAGTTTCAATCGATCCAGCAGCTCGAGCATCTCCTGGTCGCTTGCGGTATCACGGCCTATTTTCAGGTTTTCGCGTATGCTACCGGCAAATAGCTGCACCGGCTGCCCCATCACACTGACCTGGCTGCGCAGAGCCTCCTCCGTGTATGCCCCTATCGGTTGCCCACCCAGCTCGATGCTGCCCGCATTCGGATCCCAAAAGCGTACCAGCAGGTTGATCAGCGAGCTCTTGCCACTGCCCGAGTGGCCCAACACCAATACTTTTTCGCCCGGCTCAACGTTAAACCCCACCTTATCGAGCGCGCGCCCCTGACCCCCATATCCAAACTCGACAGCCTCGAAACGGATAGCGCCTGGACGACTTGGCTCCGGCCCCTGCTGCGGAAACTGATGTTCTACCTCTTTTTCCGCCACACTGGCCAGTCGCGCTGCCGACTCCCGAGTTTTACCGAGATATTGATAGGCCAGCGGCAGCGGCATCACCGCCTCGAAGGCAGCCACAACACAGAACAGCAAAAAGACCAGCTCGATCGCCTGCAACTGCTGGGTCTGCACCAGGCTTACCCCTTCAATCAACACGGCAATCAGCGTGCCACCGGCAATCAGCAGCATCAGGCTGTTGACCAGCGCACTGGTTCGCCCCATCTGGGCCTGGGTCTCAAGATATGCATGCTGGGCCTGGTCGATCTGCGCTTGCGCGCGCGCCATACCACCATAGATGCGCAGATCCGCCATGCCCTGAATCAGGGTAACCAAACGAGTGCGCAGCCGGGCCTGACTCCGGGCCTGCTCCGCGCCCCGCTCGCCCCCTAGCCAATGACCAAGCATCGGTACCAGCAATCCCGCCGTCAGGTAGCCACAAAGCGCAATCAGCGCCAGGGATCCACTGAACAAGGAGATGAAGCCGCAGACAAGTGCTACCACGCACAGCGCAATCAGGGATGGTGACAGGATACGCAGATAGAGATTATCCAGGGCACCGATATCGGCTATCAGCCGGCTCAGCAGTTCGGCGGAACCTATCGCATTCAGCCGCGCCGGCCGCTGAGGCTCCATGTGCTGATAAAACCAGGTCCGCAGGCGCGCGATCAACCTGAACGTCGCTTCATGGGTTGCCAGACGCTCGCCGTAACGGCCCAGCGTGCGCAGAATGGCGAAGCCCCTGACCCCGGCGCCGGGCGTGAAAAAGTTGAAGCTGACGGCAACGCCTGCCAATGAGGTAGCGGTGATAAACCAACCCGAGAGCGTCAGCAAGCCGATGCTGGACAATAGCGTGACCAAGCCCAACAAAGATCCAAGCGCTACCCAGCCGATATGCGCACGCATCTGCCGTATATAGGGCCAGAGCAGCTTCATGACGACCTCCCACGCTCAATCTCGATAAGACGACCGTCGGCCAGCTCAAGCACTCGATGGGCATTGAGCTGTGCCGCCTCGCGATGGGTCAGAATCAACACGGTTCGCCCCTGGCTGAGCCGTGCCAGGGCATCCAGCACCAGGGTTTCGCTTTGCGCATCCAGATTCGCCGTAGGCTCGTCCAGCAGTAACAGCGGCGCATCCTTCAGGAACGCTCGAGCCAACGCGATGCGCTGGATCTGACCACCGGACAGCCCATGACCCGCCTCACCGACCTCGGTATCGAGTCCAGCCGGAAGACGGTCGAGAAACTCGACCACGTGGGCATCGACACAGGCCTGCATCAGCTCCCTGTCATCGGCATCCGCCCGCGCCAGCTTCAAATTATCGCGCAAGGTGCCGGCAAACAGAGTCGTCTGCTGGCTGACCCAGGCAATCGTCTGCAGCCAAGCGTCACGTTCCAGTTGGGCCAAGGGTTGCCGATTGACCAGCAACTCACCGCCTGTGACAGGATAAAAACCGAGCAGGAGATTCATTAACGAGGATTTACCCGCACCACTGGGGCCCCGGATCGCGACCCGCTCCCCCGCAGCCAGCTGTAGATTCAAGCCGTTGAGAACGGGTTGCTCGCGACCCGGGTAGGTCAGACTGAGATCTCGAAACTCGATCTCGACTGGTCCGGACTCCAGCCTAAGGCGCCCCCCGTCGACAGTATGCTCCACCTCATCCAGCAATGACTGCAAACGTTCGCTGGCCGCCATCGCCTCCTGCTTGGCATGGTAATGAGTACCCAACTCGCGCAACGGCAAATAAAACTCCGGTGCCAACAGCAGGATAAACAGCGCCTGATAGAGAGTGATGGAGCCTTGCCATGAGCCGAATTTCAGCTCACCGAGAAAACTGAAGCCCAGATACACTGCGGTTAACGCGATCGACACCGAGGCGAAGAACTCCAGCACTGCCGATGACAGAAAAGCCAGTCGCAACACCTCCATGGTGCGCACACGGAATGCCTCCGACACCTGCCCCAACACTCTCGCCTCACCTCGACTGCGCTGGAACAATTTGAGCGTCGCCAACCCTTGGACCAGATCGAGAAAATACGCCGACAGGTTGGCCAACGCTTGAAAGTTACGCCGGTTTGCCGCGGCCGCCTTTATCCCCACCAGCGCCATGAAGAGTGGCACCAGGGGTGCGGTGATCAGGAAGATCAGCGCCACCGCCCAGTTTTGCGGCAGGATAAACAGCAGGATCAGCAAGGGCAGCCCCAACGACAGCCACATCTGCGGCAGATAACGCGCAAAATAGCCGTCCAGAGCCTCAACCTGCTCAAGCAGCAGAGTGCTCAGATCGCCGGTCTGGCGGGCATGGCAGTACCCCGGCCCAAGCCGATCCAGCTTGGCCAAGAGCTCAGCCCTTAAGCGCCGGCGCACACCGAGCGAGGCACATAGCCCGCCCCACTCACGCAGATACCCCATCAGCGCACGCAACAGGACGGCCGAGAGTAGCAGAACGAAGGCGGTTCGGTACTCCTCGATACCGTCGCCGCCGGCAACAATACCGGAGATAATGACAGCCAACTGGTCGGCTTGCAGCACCATCGCCAGCCCTCCCCCCAGGCCAGCGACAACCGAGAGCAGCAACCAGTGCCGCTGGGCAGCGGCACAGGATTTCAACCAACGTGCACGATTACGGCTTTCAGTTCGCGATGTCACACGGGATTTCCTTTATGCTTAATCCCAGCCAATCAAGCCGATTCAACCAGACCCGGCACCTGCCCCTGCAGATGCACCGTAGTGGTCGGGAAGGCGATCTCCGCACCCAACTCATCGACGATATCGATGATTCGCAGCATCACGTCCTCTCGGATCTCCAGGTAACGCCCCCAATCGGTGGTATGGGTAAAACAGTAGATCATGATATCCAGAGACGACGGACCAAAGCGGTTCAGCTGGGTGAACAGCGTGCTGTTCTCATCGATCTCCGGATGCGCGACCAGCATGTCGCGAATCCGATCCACCACCTGCTTGACCACACCGGCATCGTCATACCGTACGCCGACGTACTCATAGATTCTACGGTTGGTCATGCGCGAAGGGTTCTCCACCGAGATACTGGCGAAGGTCGCATTGGGGATATACAGTGGCCGCTTATCGAAGGTACGGATAACCGTCAACCGCCAACCTATCTTCTCCACCACCCCTTCGATCTGCTTATCGGGAGAGCGTACCCAGTCACCCACCTTGAACGGGCGATCGAGATAGATCATCAAGCCACCAAAGAAGTTAGCCAGCAGATCCTTCGCCGCGAAACCCACGGCCAAGCCCCCGATACCACCGAACGCCAGAATACCCGAGATGCTATAGCCCAGGTATTGCATCAGCACCAACCCGGTCAGCACTACGATAATCAATTTAACCAGCTTGCAGATGGCATCCGCGGTGGTGCGATCGATGCTGGTATCGCGGCGCAATACTGCTTCTTCGGCACGCACCACAAACCGGATCAGCGCCCAACTCAACAGCAGGATGAATCCCACCTCGCGCACTCGCTTGGGCAGCTCACCCTCAACCATTTGAAGGTGCGGTGCAGACAGCTGTAACGACAGCGTCAGTGCGAGCATCAGGATCAGCAGAATCAGAGGGCGTCGCAGGGCGTCGATCAGCAGGTCATCCCACACCGGCGAGGTGCGCGCCAGCGTACTGACCAGCTGACAGAGGATTCGGTCGATAATCAGTGCCACTAACAGTGAGCCCAGCGTCACCAGCAACACCGCCAACTGCCAACGATAGTCCTGAAGTGAAGGAAGATAGGCGATCAAGGGGTCAAGCCAGTCGAATAGCGCTTGCTCGTTCACGCAGACATCCCCCCGCGCAACCGCTCGGCGATAGTACGCGCGCGCTGCAGCCTGGTTTGATCGTACGCGATGCCAGGCTTGGCCCGCATCCGCTCCAGACGAGGCGATGCGGCCGTTTTGGCGCCCTGCAAATAGTTCAGCACCTCCCGTGCCCCTGCCCGATGGTTGCAGACAAGCACCATATCGCACCCCGCTTGCAGCGCCTTCTCCGCTCGCGCCGGATACCCGCCGGCAACACTGGCACCCTCCATGGTCAGATCGTCGCTGAAGATCACACCGTCAAAATCAAGGCGCCCCCGCAACTGATCGCGAAGCCAGTACGTGGAGAAACCGGCGGGGTCTGTATCAAGCTGCGAATAGATCACATGGGCCGGCATGATCGCATCCAACCCCTCCTGGATCAGCCTGGCGAAAGGCTGCATATCCAGTGTTTCCAGCTGTTCCAGCGGACGCTCATCCACCGGAATCTCCAGGTGGGAGTCGGCCTGAACCCAACCGTGCCCGGGAAAATGCTTACCAGTAGCCGCCATACCCGCTTCATGCATCCCTGCCATGAAACAGGCCGCCAATTGGGCTACCGCGTCGACGGAGTCGGCAAAGGCACGATCACCGATCACGCCACTGCGCGTCCAATCGATATCGAGCACCGGCGCGAAACTGAAGTCGATATCAAACTGCCGCAGCTCGGCCGCCATCAGCCATCCCAGCTCGCGGGCATCATCCAGCGCCTGTTGAGCATTCAGCTGCCAAAGCTTGCCGAGCGACGCCATCGGCGGCAACACCGTGGCGCCGGTACGGATCCGCTGCACTCGCCCGCCCTCCTGATCGATCGCAACCAACAGGTCTGGCCGCACCGAGCGAACCTGCTTCATCAGCGCACGTAGCTGTTCGGGAGATGTGTAGTTACGGGCAAATAGAATCAGCCCACCAACATCCGGTTGAGCCAGCAACAGCTCCTCCTCGGCGGTCAGGGCCAGCCCCTCCAGGTCCAGCATCAGGGCTCCGATCGTCATAATGTCCTCACTCGTGAATATCGACAGGCGTGCCGGGAGAAACCAGTTCGAACAGTTCGATCAGGTCGCGATTGCGCATGCGGATACAGCCATGCGAGCGCGGTATCCCCATCGGTTCGCTGTCGGGAGTTCCATGGATATAGATATAGCGGCGCTGGGAATCGCAGTTGCCCAGCCGGTTAATCCCCGGCTCCCGCCCACAAAGCCATAGGATGCGAGTCAGTATCCAGTCCCGCTCAGGATGGGCTTTGGCAAGTTCGGGCGAGTAGATTTCGCCGGTAGCACGGCGACCTATGAACACCGCATTTTCTGGTTCACCTGTACCTATACAGGCACGGATGTAGTGTGCACCGCGCGGCGTACAGCCGCTGCCGTTGATCTCTCCAGGCCCGTTGGCAGCAGTGGATACGGGCCAGGAGCCCAGCTCCTCATCCCGCTCCAACAGGTACATCTGCTGTCGGGACAGAGAGATCTTGAGCCGTTTCACGGTCACACCTTGCAGAACCAGGTCGACTCGCCACGCGCCTGAAAGCCCGCACCGATTACCGGAATCATACGGTGCAGGGTACGCTCGATATCGGCCGAGGCCTCCGCTTCCTGACCGGAGAAAGCACTGAGTGTGGCGTAGTTGGACAGGGTGAATATCATGGCGCCAAGCAGAAAATGCATGCGCCAGAAAAACTCATCCTCCTCGACCGGGGCCGCATTACGCCGTACCAGCTCGATCAAGGGTCGAAACCGGTCACCGTAACCGTCGAGCAGAAAAGCCCGCAGCCCATCCTGACCCGGCGCATAGGCCAGGTCCAGCAAGCGCATAAACAGCGACAACGCGTGCGGATTGACCTCCTTCACCACCAACAGCGCCCGCATCAGGATCTCAAGCAGTTCTTCAACGCTGGGAAATTGATGGCCATCGATCTCCCGCTCGGCCAGCCGCTGCTCGAGCTGCTCGCACAGCGGCTCAAGAAAGCGTTGCGCGACTGCTTCGATCAGCCCGTTTTTAGAACCGTAATGGTAATTGACGGCAGCCAGATTGACGTCCGCGCGTGCGGTGATCTGACGCATCGTGGTTTCTATGAATCCCTGCTCGGCGAACAACTCCTCGGCCGCCAGCACGATCCGTGTCGCAGTATCCGATTCCTGCATTTTTCCCCTCACTTCAGTCCCAGCCCTTTTATCGGTGGCCATACTGCACCACTCCCGATACTCCAGACAGCCTCAACGAGACCAGAAACGGCTGTTATACAGCCGCTGGGCAAAGCGGTTAACCGTGCGATCGGCCACCTGAACCGACAGCTCGCTCAAGCGCTCCTGCAACCCCTTTTTCAACTCATATCGAACATGATAGACATCGGCGTTTTCGCACGCTTCGAACAGGTAGTCATCGCTCGTACCCAGGCCATCAACAAGCCCCATATCCAGCGCACGACGCCCGAACCACACCTCACCGGTAGCGATCTTGTCCAGGTCCAGTGCCGGACGGTACTCACGCACGAACTCCTTGAACAGGCCGTGAGTGTCCTCCAGCTCCTCGATAAACTTCTTCCGCCCATGGTCGGTGTTCTCACCAAACAGCGTCAACGTGCGCTTATACTCACCGGCGGTGAAGATCTCGTAGTCAACGTCATGTTTTTTCAGCAACCGGTGGAAGTTCGGCAGTTGCGCGACGACACCAATGGAGCCGACCAGAGCAAAGGGAGCCGCGATCAGCTTGTTGCCGATACATGCCATCATATAGCCACCGCTGGCCGCGACCTTATCAACGCAGATTGTCAGCGGTATTTCACGTTTACGAATGCGCTCGAGCTGCGAGGCTGCAAGGCCATACCCGTGAACCAGGCCACCGCCGCTTTCGAGGCGCACCACCACCTCGTCCTCCTTGCGCGCCAGTGTCAACACCGCGCTGATCTCCTCGCGCAGCCAGTCGACCTGAGACGCATGCAGGTCGCCGTCGAAATCAAGCACGAAGATGCGCTTACGCTCGGCTGCAGGCTCCTCGCCTTTCTTTAACGCTTTCTTGCGCTCTTTTGCCTCGCGCTTGTCCGCCTTCTTCTGCTCTTTATGGAGCTGTTTTAAACGCTGTTCGTCAAAAACCTCATCTTCTATATCCTGCTGCATCTCTTCGAGATGCTGATTTAGATTTTTGACTTCGACATGCCCCTCACGTGCCTCCCGGCGCCTTGCCACCAGAGACCCCACACCCGAAAGAACAAGCAAAATGCCGATAATAACGGTCAATGTCTTGGCCAAAAACAGGCCATAATCAGCAAGAAATTCGGTCACAATTCTCTCCTGTCACGCAGCACCCGGTATTAGCGCTGCGGGGGCGCGTACTGTAACATAACATCCGATTAAAACACCGTTTTAGAGCAGGGTTTCCCCCATTCATGAGCACCGTCATCACTGTAGAGCAGATCATCGAAAAGCTGCCGTCCCGCTTCAATCCCGAACACGCGGGAGACCTAAAGGCGACTTTTCAGTTCCAGGTCAGCGACGCCACTCCTTTCTACATCTCTATCGCCGACCGGCAGTGCGAAGGGATAGCCGGCGAGCACCAGGATCCTGATATAACCCTGCATCTGAACGAAGCAACCCTGATCCGCGTCGTGACTGGCGAACAGGATGGCATGAGTGCGTTTATGAAAGGCCAGCTGCGCGCAGAGGGCAACGTCATGCTGGCGACCCGTCTCAGTAAGCTGTTCAGCGGCCACAAGCGATAACACGCGCAACAGCCGAGAACATCAGGTTTCAATGGCGTCCGGCGATGAAGCGTTCGATCAACAGTCGAGAGATCGCAAAGCGCGGCGGCAGATCCGGCAGCTCTTCGCGCGAAAACCATCCTGCTTCGGTGATCTCAACGCCATCGGGCTTCAACTCGCCACCGGCGTAGTCCGCGAAGAAACCAAGCATCAGTGAATGGGGAAAAGGCCAGGCCTGGCTGGTGACATAACGTATATTGTTCACCTCGACACCGACCTCTTCGCGTATCTCCCTTGCCACCGCGGCCTCAGCGCTCTCGCCCGCCTCGATGAAACCAGCCAGGGTGCTGAATCGGCCGCGCGGGAAGCGTGGATTGTGCGCGAGAAGACAACGATCGCCGTCGACCACCAGCACAATGATGCAAGGCGAAATTCTGGGATATACGCTCAGCCCACAGGAGTGACAGACCTTAGCCAACTCGACCGCATCCACCTCAACCGCCGAACCACAGTGACCGCAGTAACGGTGCCGATCATGCCAAACGGCGATTTGAGCGGCCCGTGCAAGCAGACCAAATCCGGCCTCATCGGCTTGCGCCAATTTGCTTCGCAGATCCAGGGGTAACAGCCCATGCAGGTCGGAGTTGGCAACCAGCAGACTCACCCCCTCCACCACCTGATACAGTGCCTCACATCCCGCTTCGCTGATCGGCCGTTCGCCGAACAGCGGTTCAGAAAGTCGATCTGACAGCAACTTTCCTTGATGGCTTACCAGATATTTCACTACACCTCCTATATCGCCCCGCGACAAGCTGCGACTTCCGCGATCTGCAATCTGCTGCTAGGATTGGGCCGCTCTGACACAGACGCCAGTAGAAACTTCACCATTATCTGACGTGAAGCACCGCTCTGACGTCGCCCCGCGAAGGATACTCACCCCTCAGACGTGAGATATTTCCAGCCAGGGCTGCTCGCAAAGTTCATGAGGCCAACTAAAGCAATTACAAGATCCTCATGCAGAGCATTTCAGATAAAGCTAAGGAACCCATACCTGATGAGCCAAACCCTGACACAGGCGTTCACGCGCAATTTTCTAGGCAACTCGCCAACGTGGTACAAACAGGCAGTTGTCGGATTTCTGATCCTAAACCCCATTCTGCTTTACGTGGCTGGACCCGCAGTCACAGGTTGGCTGCTGATCTTCGAGTTCATATTCACCCTGGCGCTGGCACTGAAGTGCTACCCCTTGCAGCCGGGTGGATTATTGGCCATTGAAGCAGTGCTGATAGGTTTAGCATCACCGGAATCCGTTTATCATGAAGTCGCAGGCAACCTTGAGGTGATCCTGCTATTGATGTTCATGGTAGCAGGGATCTACTTCATGAAAAGCATGCTGCTTTGGGTATTCACCCGCATCCTGCTAAAAGTGAAGTCAAAATCAACCCTGGCCCTGCTGTTTTCCCTTTCAGCAGCGTTTCTATCCGCCTTCCTCGACGCACTGACCGTCACGGCGGTGCTGATCAGCGTGGGGGTGGGATTCTATGCCGTCTACCATAAGGTTGCTTCAGGAAAGCAGATGGAACTGGTCGAGCATGACCACTCCGACGATGGCGAAGTTCAGGAGGATAAACGCAGCGACCTCGAGACATTTCGCGCCTTCCTCCGCAGCCTGCTGATGCACGGAGCTGTCGGCACCGCACTCGGCGGCGTCTGCACGCTGGTCGGTGAACCGCAGAATCTGCTGATCGCCCAGAAAGCAGGCTGGGATTTCGTGGAATTTTTCAAACTGATGGCACCGGTGACCATGCCGGTCCTCGCGGCAGGCCTCGTCACTTGCGTGCTATTGGAGAAGACAAGGATTTTTGGCTACGGTGCTCGCCTGCCCCGTTCGGTCCGTAACATCCTGCTCGAATATGCATTGCAGCAGGATAAAAAGCAGACCAAGCGCGACCATGCGATTCTCATCGTGCAGATCCTCGTGGCTATTTTCCTGGTCCTGGCTCTGGCCTTCCATCTGGCCGAAGTTGGACTTATCGGCTTGACCGTTATCGTCCTGCTGACGGCGTTTAATGGCATCACGGAAGAGCATCAGATCGGTCATGCCTTCGAAGAGGCACTGCCGTTCACCGCCCTGCTTGTGGTGTTCTTTACCATCGTATCCGTCATCCACGAACAGCATCTTTTCCAGCCGATCATCCATGCGGTTCTGGCGATGGAGGAAGCGAAGCAACCCGGCTTGTTCTTTATTGCCAACGGCGTACTTTCAGCAATCAGCGACAACGTGTTCGTTGCGACGGTGTATATCAACGAAGTTGTCGATGTTTACAAGAGCGGCAGTATCAGCCGCGAGCATTTTGACAGTCTGGCGATTGCGATCAACACCGGCACCAACATTCCCAGTGTGGCGACCCCCAACGGGCAAGCCGCATTCCTGTTCCTGCTCACATCGGCACTGGCACCATTGATCCGTCTGTCCTATGGTCGCATGGTATGGATGGCTCTGCCCTATACGGTGGTCATGAGTGTGGTCGCCTTCACCATGGTGCTGGTAGAGCTACACTAAAGACTCCAGCGCTCATAAAAAAACGCGGGCTATCCCGCGTTTTTTTATGCTATTCAGACCACTTTACTCTGCAGTAGTACTACGCCACACACAGCTACCGCCCACCTTCTTATCCAGCAGATTCAGGAACGCCTCATGCTCCGCCTGCTCGTCGGCACTGGCTCGCACCACCGCCAGATCATCTGCGCCTTCTACTCGACGCAGAGGCTCGCCACCACCCTCGTCGCCGCCACTGCCCTCCTGGCCCAACTGTAGCGACGTCTGACCACCGGTCAGCGCCAGGTAGACATCTGCCAGAATCTCCGAGTCGAGCAAAGCGCCGTGCAGCTCTCGATGGGAGTTATCGATCTCGTAACGTCGACACAGGGCATCGAGATTGTTTTTCGCGCCTGGATGTTTGCGACGGGCCAGAGCAAGCGAATCGGTTATCGTGCAGATATCGGCCATCCGCTCGGTATAGCCGTTACGCTCTAACTCCTTGTCGAGGAAGCCTACGTCGAACGCCGCGTTGTGGATGATAAGCTCAGCACCCCGAACAAAGTCCAGAAACTGGTCGACGACATCGGCAAATGAGGGTTTGTCAGCCAAAAACTCGTTGCTGATCCCATGCACCGCCATCGCCTCGGCATCCACCTCGCGATCGGGTCGAATGTACTGGTGGTAGGTATTACCGGTGACCCGTCGTTTCTCCATCTCGACACAGCCGATCTCGATAATATTGTGCCCTTCCTCCGGCTCGAGACCCGTGGTCTCCGTATCCATCACGATCTGCCGTGTACTCATCGCTTACCAAACTCCTCTACGCCCCTGTTCGCCAACTGATCGGCGCGCTCATTCTCAGGGTGGCCGCTATGGCCCTTGACCCACTCCCAGCTGATTTGGTGCTTCGACACCAACTGATCCAGCAACTGCCAAAGATCGGCATTTTTGACCGGCTGGCGCGAAGCGGTCTTCCACCCCTTGCGCTTCCAGCCCGCCAGCCACTCGGTGATTCCCTTGCGCAGATATTCCGAGTCGGTAGTCAGTATCACTTTGCATGGCTGGTTAAGTGCCGACAGCGCCTCTATCGCGGCCGTCATCTCCATCCGGTTATTGGTGGTGTGCGGTTCACCGCCATACAGCTCCTTTTCATGCGTACCGCTACGCAGGATAGCACCCCAACCGCCAGGCCCGGGATTCCCCTTACAGGCACCGTCGGTAAATATTTCAACCGCTTTCAAAACGTTACGTTCCCTTTATTTACAAAGCTTACGGCGCTGCTCTCGCATATGACCACGCGCCGTGGGTTTTGGCTCGATTACCGGCAAACTGATCAATTTACGACGCCAGGGAGTGCGCAGCGGCGTCATACCCGGCACATCCTTGCGCGCTACGACAAGCAGCGCCGCACCGGAGTGGGCGGGCGCCCGCTGGGCCAGCGCGCGCAACCAGGCAGAGCGCTGCCGACGCCGAAGGCTTTCGAAGGGCGGCATGTACAAGCCGGACAGCGTTCGCACCTCGGTCAACTCCAGCAGCCCCAGCCAATCCTGCAGGCGACCGTGGCGGATGAAATGAGCGGACCAGGGAACCTGTTTGCGTCTGCGCAGGTAGCGGGCGATGCCCCAGAGGCTCGCCGGGTTGAACCCCAGAATCACCATATGTCCGCCAGGCCTTAGCACCCTAGCCGCTTCGCGTAGCACCTGATGCGGGTTCTCGGCAAAGTCGAGCGCATGGTGCAGCAGCACGACATCCATGGAGTCACTCTGCACCGGCAGCTCACTGTTCGATGCCACGATAGAGCGCTTTTCCATCCCCAACTCCAGACTGGGTCCGAGCAGGATTCGGTGGGGTACCGGGCTCGCAGCGAACATGGGCCTGCGGCTATCAACCCCTATCTGTAGCAGATGGTAGCCAAACAGCGTAGGCAATACCTGCTCCAGCAATTGCTGCTCTACCTCTATCAACTCTCCGCCCAACGGCGAATCGAACCATTGCATGATTGCCGGGGTCAACTGATTGATATTGAGGGCTTGATGGAAGGTCATATCCACTCTGGCTTAGCAAACACACGATTAACAACATCTGTCATTATAAAGTACCCTGAGCGTATACAAGTCTATAGCGTCCGGGCCGGCTCTTAAACACCGGGACCGAATTCTGGCAGATAATAGAACACCAACCTGGCAAGACCAGTTTTATCAGCAAGAGGCAGCGAGCATGTACAGCGTAACGCCCATTCCAGCATTTCGTGACAACTATATTTGGGCTCTGCAGGGCGACCAGCCAGGTCTGGTCGCCGTAGTTGACCCCGGCGATGCAGCGCCGGTTGAACGCTACCTTGCGCATCACGCACTGTCGTTAGCGGCAATCCTGATCACCCATCACCACCCGGATCATACGGGAGGTGTCGCCGAGCTCACTGCACAGCGAGACATTCCCGTATACGGCCCTGAGAACTCACCGTTCGGCGGTATCACTCAGCCACTGCATGACAAAATGCATATCGAGCTGCTCGGTCACTCCCTCGAGGTCAGAGCCGTCCCGGGTCATACCCTTGACCATATCAGCTACTTCCAGTCCCTGGATCAGCCCCAACTCTTCTGTGGCGACACCCTGTTTTTGGCCGGTTGCGGGCGACTGTTTGAAGGCACTGCGGCGCAGATGCACGATGCGATGAACTATTTCGCCTCGCTACCCGAATCCACCCTCGTCTACTGCACGCATGAGTACTCGCTATCGAACCTGATGTTCGCCAAAGCTGTGGAACCGGATAACTCGGCGATTGACGACAGCATCGAGCAGTGCCAAAAGATGCGGGAGCGCGACCTGCCCACGCTACCCTCAACCATCGGCAGTGAAAAACAGATCAACCCCTTTATGCGCACAGCACAACAGAGTGTAATTGCTGCCGCCCAGACCCAAACCGGCACTGCCCAGTCGGACCCTGTCAAGGTACTGGCGACTCTGCGTGAATGGAAGAACCGGTTCTGAGCCTTATTTAGCGATCAATTGATTCAGACAACACCCCATCCCCGGCTTAAGTTTGACGCAAAAGTGACACACCCATAAAATGCGGCAGATTATTTTACATTTCAGGGGATTGGGGTTTGAAGCCAGGCATATACAAGGCAGTGGCCACACTTGTTTGTGGTCTGATACTGGCGGGTTGTCAAACAGCAACGACCAAAACCCAATCGCAAAGCCTTACCGCGACCGGAGATGATCTCGCCCAGGCCGAGAGCGTTGCGCAGTGGCGCCAGAGCCACCGCAAGATTCAGGCAACGGCACCTCCCGCAGACAATCCACCTCAAGACCTTTGGTCACTGACACGGCAGAATCTGAGATTGGAATCTCAGATCGACCAACAGCGTGTCGACGATCAGCTGAAATGGTACCTGAAGCATAGCCGCTACATGGCACAGGCTTCCGAGCGGGCTGCGAGTTACTACTATTTCGTATTGAACCAGGTACTCGATCGCAACCTCCCTGCCGAACTCGCTCTACTACCCTTCATCGAAAGCGGCTACAACCCGCAAGCGGTTTCTCCCAGCCATGCCGTCGGGGCCTGGCAATTCATACCCAGCACTGCTGCACTGTTCGGCCTGAAGAGCAACTGGTGGTATGACGGACGCCGGGATATCCTGCAGTCAACCGAGGCCGCTCTCGACTACCTGGAATATCTCAACGAGCGCTTCGACGGTGACTGGTTGCTGGCGCTGGCAGCATACAACTGCGGTGAGGGCTGCGTCTCCCGCGCCGTCAAGCGTAACGCCAGCGCCGGCAAAGCAACCGACTACTGGCATCTGTCGCTGCCCCGGGAAACACGCCGCTACATCCCCAAGCTGATCGCAGTAGCTAGGCTGGTCAAGAATGCCGATCAGCTCGGCATCGAGCTGCCCAAACTGGATAATACCCCCTATTTCGCTGTCGTCGATATTGATGGCCAGCTCGATCTCGCCAAAGCCGCCAGCCTGTCCGGCGTTGAGCTAGACGAGATCAAGCGGCTCAATCCTGGATTCAGCCGCTGGGCTACCGATCCTGAAGGCCCCCACCGCCTGCTGGTACCGGTCGCCAATGCCGCGCGGCTGCGCGAGGGCCTGAACAATCTACCGGCGTCTGAACGCGTACGCTGGGCTCGATACCAGATTAGATCCGGCGACACCCTGTCCGGGATCGCCGCACAGTTCAAGACCAGCGTCGCGGTTATACGCACAAGCAACAAGCTCAGCTCAAATCGCATCCGCGCCGGCAAGACACTGCTGATTCCCTCACCAGGCGCCACCTCCACGACCGTTGCCGTCCAGCAAGCCGAGCAAGGCAAGCCTCAGGTACACCGCGTCAGCAGTGGCGATAACCTTTGGAAAATCGCACAACGCTATGGCGTAAGCACCGAGCAACTGGCAGACTGGAACAGCATCAGTGATGTCCGCAGCCTGCGCCCCGGACAAGATCTGATACTTTATCCAGAGAGTCGTGATCCGGGTTGAACCAATGGACCAGCTCAGTCTGTTTATCATCGCCGTTTCGGTCGTGCTCGCGGTGGCGTTCAAATGGTATCTGTTTCGACGCATCCAGCGTTGGATCGATCAGGACCTGATACGCGGACTCGCCGGGCAGGACATGCAACTGCACTCACAGCTGATGGCAACCGACCTGTCGCTGCGTGAGGCAGGGATCAAGCGCGCCGAACGCCACCGCAGGCTTGAACAGCTGGCCCATAATTTTGAACCGGAGCACCAAACGACTGTCTCACCTGATCAGTAAGAACCCAACTGCAAACAGCTGATATTACAGGGAGTATGCAGTGCCTCATCGTGAATTTCGCTCCGCCTTTCGCACGCTGGTTATCTCACTGACCCTGGCCTTTTCCACGGCCTCACTCGCCGACGATATGCCACCCGCCTCTCATGGTATCGCCATGCATGGTGATTTGAAGTACCCTGCCGACTTTACCCACTTCGACTACGTCAACCCTGATGCCCCCAAGACCGGCACGGTCAAGCAGTGGGCATTCGGCACCTTCGATAGCTTCAACCCCTTTATCGTCAAGGGGACTGTCGCAGACGATATTGGCCTGATCTACGACAGCCTGACCACCAAATCTCAAGATGAACCCTTCTCCGAATACGGCCTGCTGGCAAAGGCGATCTACGTTCCGGAAAGCCGTAGCTGGATAGAGTTTGAGCTGCATGAAGAGGCCCGCTTCAGCGACGGTAAACCGGTACGGGCCGAGGACGTCGTCTATACCTTCAAACTGCTTCGCGAGCAGGGAAGTCCCTTCTATCGTGCTTACTATGCCGGTATCAGCAAAATCAGCGCACTGAGCGAAACGCGGGTTCGCTTCGAATTCAGCGATAGCGAGAACCGGGAGCTGCCATTGATCGTTGGCGAGGTGCCGATCCTGCCCAAGCACTATTGGGAAGGGCGCGATTTCACCAAACCCGGCCTGGATATCCCTGTCGGTTCCGGGCCCTATGTTATTGCCAGCTTTGATGCCGGGCGCACGGTAACGTTCAAGCGCAACCCCAACTACTGGGGCGCTAACCTGCCTGCCAACAGAGGCCGCAACAACTTTGACGTTATCAGCTACGACTATTATCGCGATGCCACAGTGGCGCTGGAAGCGTTCAAGGCTGGTGAGTATGACTTCCGCCAGGAAACCAGCTCCAAGCAGTGGGCCACAGGCTACACCGGCGCCCCCTTCGACGATGGCCGTATCATTAAAGAGCTGATCCCCAACGAGAACCCCACCGGCATGCAGGCATTTGTCATGAACACCCGCCGCGCCCAATTCAGCGATGCGCGAGTTCGTGAAGCTCTGGCCTACGCCTTCGACTTCGAGTGGACCAACCAAAATCTGTTTTACGGCGCATACACCCGCAGCCACAGCTTCTTCTCCAACTCCGAGATGGCCGCAACGGAACTGCCGACCCCCGAGGAGCTGAAGATACTCGAGCCGATCCGTGACCAGGTGCCACCGGAGGTATTCACCCAGGTCTACCGCGCACCGGAGACCAACGGCGACGGCCAGGTGCGAAGCCAGCTACGCAAAGCCCTCCGCCTGTTGCGCGAGGCCGGCTGGGAACTCGACAACGGGGTGCTGAAAAACAGTACCGGCGAAACATTCGACTTTGAAATTCTGTTGGTGCAAAAGGAGTTCGAACGTGTCGTCGCCCCGTTTATCCGCAACTTGGAGCGCATGGGTATATCCGCCCGCATCCGTATCGTGGACGTATCCCAATACATCAACCGTATCCGCCAGTTCGACTTCGACATGGTCGTCAGTAGTTTTGGTCAATCCAACTCACCCGGAAACGAGCAGCGCGAATATTGGCATTCCAGTACCGCCGATCAACCCGGCAGCCGCAACCTGATCGGTATCAAGAACCCAGCTGTCGACTACCTGATCGAGCAGATCATCCAGGCACCCGACCGGGAACAGCTGGTGCTGCGCTGCCGCGCCCTTGACCGCGTACTGCAGTGGAGCCACTACGTGATCCCGCAATTCCATATCAGCGCCTACCGCGTCGCGTACTGGAACAAGTTTGCCATGCCGGAACAGCGCCCCCGATACAGCCTCGGTTTTGACACCTGGTGGATCAAGCGCTAATGGCCGCCTATATACTGCGGCGTCTGCTGCTGATGATCCCGACCCTGTTCGGCATACTGCTACTCAACTTCGTAGTCATCCAACTAGCTCCAGGCGGACCGGTCGAGCAGACCATTGCCCATCTGCAGGGAATTGGCGTCGGCGCCACCAGCCGCATCGGCGCCGGCCCTCAGTCGGATACCGCAGCCGCCCCGGATAGTAGCAACGGCAGCGGCTATCGCGGCGCGCAGGGCTTACGCCCGGAACTTATCGCGCAGATCGAGCAGATGTACGGCTTCGACAAACCGGCCCATGAGCGTTTCTTCAAGATGCTTAAGGACTACCTGAGCTTCGACTTCGGGCGCAGCTTCTTCAGCGATAAAACCGTGGTGGAGCTGATCATCGAAAAGATGCCGGTCTCCATCTCGATAGGCCTCTGGACCACCCTATTAACCTACCTGATCTCGGTACCGCTGGGCATACGAAAAGCGGTGCGCGATGGCTCCACCTTCGACGTCTGGACCAGCAGCATGGTCATCATCGGCTACGCGATACCCAACTTCCTGTTCGCCATTCTGCTGATCGTGGTGTTCGCCGGTGGCACCTACCTGGAGTGGTTCCCGCTACGCGGGCTGACCTCTCCCGGTTTCGACGAGATGAGCCTGGGTGAGCAGATCGGTGACTATTTCTGGCATATCAGCCTGCCGGTTTTTGCTTCGGTGGTCGGCAGCTTCGCCACCCTGACCATGCTGACCAAGAACGCCTTTCTCGATGAGATCCACAAGCAGTATGTACTGACCGCACGCGCCAAGGGCCTCAGTGAATCCGGCGTACTCTACGGTCACGTGTTCCGCAACGCCATGCTGCTGATCATCGCCGGGATGCCGGCAGCGCTGATCGGCATCTTCTTTACCGGCTCCATGCTGATCGAAGTGATCTTCTCGCTCGACGGCCTTGGCCTGCTCGGCTACGAAGCGGTGATCAACCGAGATTACCCTGTCATCTTCGGCACCCTCTATATATTCACCCTGATCGGCCTGATCATGAAGCTGATCTCCGACCTCACCTACACCTTCGTCGATCCACGTATCGATTTCGAGAGTCGGGAGGTATAACGGGATGACATTGACACCCATCCAGAAGCGGCGACTGAATGCATTCAAACGCAACCGTCGCGGATACTGGTCGCTCTGGATCTTTCTTGCCCTGTTCATGCTCAGCCTCGTCGCCGAGCTGATCGCCAATGACAAACCGCTACTGGTCGAGTTCGAAAATGAACTCTACACCCCGATGTGGATGAACTACTCGGAACTCACCTTTGGTGGCGAATTCGATACCCCGGCCGACTATAAGGACCCGTATATCCAGGAGCTGATCAGCGAAGCCGGGGGCTGGATGCTGTGGCCACCAATCCGCTTCAGCTACGACACCATCAACTACGACCTGCCGGTACCGGCCCCCTCCCCGCCCTCGGCGGAAAATTGGCTTGGCACCGACGACCAGGGTCGCGACGTGCTCGCGCGGGTGATCTACGGGTTCCGCATCTCGGTACTTTTTGCCCTGGTACTGACACTGATCAGCTCGGTAATCGGCGTTATGGCCGGCGCCACGCAAGGCTATTACGGCGGCAAGATCGATCTGCTGTTTCAACGCTTTATCGAGATATGGTCGGGCCTGCCAGTGCTGTTCCTGCTGATCATCCTGGCCAGTCTGGTCGAGCCCAACTTCTGGTGGCTGCTGGGCATCATGCTGCTGTTCTCCTGGATGAATCTGGTCGACGTGGTACGCGCCGAGTTCCTGCGCGGGCGTAATCTGGAGTATGTAAGGGCCGCTCGTGCACTGGGCCTGGGCAACCGGCTGATCATGTATCGGCACGTACTACCCAACGCCATGGTCGCGACCCTGACCTTCATGCCGTTCATCTTTAACAGCGCCATCGTTACACTGACCGCACTGGACTTCCTCGGCTTCGGTCTACCGCCGGGTTCCCCCTCACTGGGAGAGCTGGTTGCACAGGGCAAAGAGAACCTGCACGCCCCCTGGCTTGGTATCACCGCATTCGTTGCACTCTCACTGATGCTGACCCTGCTGATCTTCATCGGCGAAGCGGTACGCGATGCCTTCGATCCAAGGAAGATGCTATGACCCAGACCCTGTTCACTATTGAAGAGCTGTCGGTCGGCTTCGGCAACCCTGCGCAAAACGCTCCCGTGGTCAAAAACGTCAGCTTCTCACTGGAGCGTGGCAAAACCCTGGCACTGGTGGGCGAATCGGGTTCGGGCAAGTCGGTCACGGCGCTATCCCTGCTCAAGCTGCTCCCTGCCCACCAGGCCAACTATCCGAGCGGTCGCGTACTCTATCAGGGTGAGGATCTGCTTCAGGCCAGTGAGTCCCGCCTGCGCCAGATACGCGGCAACCGAGTCGGCATGATCTTTCAGGAGCCGATGACCTCACTCAATCCGCTGCACAGGATAGAACGCCAGATTACCGAAACACTACGCCTGCACCGGGGTCTGAAGGGTCCTCAAGCCCGTGTCCGCGCCCTGGAGCTATTGCAGCTTGTCGGTATCGATAACGCCGAGGAGCGCCTGAATCATTACCCTCACGAGCTTTCGGGCGGACAACGCCAGCGCGTCATGATCGCCATGGCACTGGCCAACGAACCCGAGTTGTTGATCGCCGATGAGCCCACCACGGCGCTGGACGTGACCATCCAGCAACAGATTCTGGAACTGCTCAAGGAGTTGCAGCAAAAGCTGGGCATGTCGGTGCTGCTGATCACCCATGATCTCAATATCGTGCGTCGCTACGCCGATCAGGTATGCGTCATGTATCAGGGGGAGATCGTAGAGCAACAGGGCTGTCGCGAGCTATTCGACGCCCCCACCCACCCCTACACCCGCAAGCTGCTCGACGCCGAACCCAGAGGGCGGCCGCAACCGCTGAATGCGACCCCGGCACCGCTGCTTCGCACCGATCATCTGCGGGTCTGGTTTCCGATCAAACGCGGCCTGTTCAAGCGCACCGTCGACCACTTCAAAGCCGTGGACGGTGTATCGCTCGAACTTCATCGTGGTGAGACGCTAGGCATAGTCGGCGAGTCGGGGTCGGGTAAAACGACCCTGGCAATGGCACTGCTGCGCCTGACCGCATCCCAAGGCCAGATTCGGTTCAAGGACCAGACGATCGAACAGCTCAATCAGGCCGGAATAAAGCCGCTGCGCCGGCAGATGCAGATCGTGTTCCAGGATCCTTATGGCAGCCTCAGCCCCCGCATGTCGATCGCCGAGATAGTGGCCGAGGGGCTTGAGGTACAGGGGATAGACGATCCGGACGAGGTTGAGGCCAGGGTCATCCAGGTATTGCGGGATGTAGGCCTGGACCCCGAGGTGCGCCAGCGCTACCCGCACGAGTTTTCAGGCGGTCAGAGACAACGCATCGCCATCGCCCGCGCACTGATCCTGAAGCCGGAGCTGATAGTCCTGGATGAACCCACCTCAGCGCTGGACCGTACCGTACAGAAACAGATCGTCGAACTTCTACTCGAACTGCAACGACGCTATCGCCTGAGCTACCTGTTTATCAGCCACGACCTATCGGTTGTGCGCGCCCTGAGTCATCGCGTGATGGTGATGCACCACGGCAAGGTGGTCGAAAGCGGCCCCGCCGATGCAGTCTTCTTCACGCCGCAGCACAGCTATACGAGAGAGCTGCTCTCAGCGGCTTTCGGCGCTGAACACAATGTAAAAAGCCGGCATTAAAGCCGGCTTTTTGTCTTAACACGCAATCAATCCACTAATCAGTTGATCTCGACCTCTGCGCGCTGACGCAGTTCCTCAGAGTGCATTTGATAGATCTGCTGGCCGCGCTGGTTCGCGATCATAGTCGACAGCGCCTTGCGCTCCTCATCGCTCAGTTCGGTTGAGCCGTCGGTGACGCCCTTGAGAGCGACTATCACCCGCGAACCGTTACGCAGAGCCACGCTGGAATAGCGAGGCGCCTCGCCTTCCGGACGCGCCATGGCGAAGGCTTCACGCAGTACAGCAGCAGGTACCGACTGATCACCACGATCGACAGCTTCAGCCTCTTCCCATGCCTTGTCGGCATCCAGCTCAGCGAGTGTTTTGCCTTCTCTCAGCGCCAGCAACCAGCTATCCGCCTGCTCGGCGAGCTGTGCGGCGGCCTTCTCCGCCCGCAGTTGAGATTCGATACGCTCACGCACCTCGTCAAAGCCCAGCTGCCGCGGCTTTTGATGCTCTCTCAGGTGGAGCACCAGTGTGCGACCGGAGTCCAACTCGATCGGATCGCTGTTGAGCTGGTCGTTGAGCACCTGATCGGTAAATGCGGCATCAATCGCCTTCTGCGAGCTGCTGACAAGATCCGAGCCACCGGCACGCGAGAACAGCTCGGTGGAGCGGATTCGCAATCCCAACTCCTCGGAAACGGGCTGGAGGTCGTTTGACGAGAACGCCAGATCCGACAGCCGCTCAAGCGCCGCCACATAATCCAGCTCAGCCTTATCCTGCGCGACCTGATCGCGCAGATCGCTTTCGGCCTCGGCCAGCGTCGGCGCCTCTGTCGCCTTGATCGCCTCCAGCTTGATCAGGTGATAACCGAACTCCGTACGAACCGGTTCAGACACCTCTCCCGGCTTGAGATCGAACAGCGCATCTTCGAACGGCTCGACAAACACACCGCGACCGTTGAATCCAAGTTCACCACCCTCTTGAGCCGAACCAAGATCCGCCGACTCACGTTTGGCCGCTTCAGCAAAGTCGGCTCCAGCCTCGATCTCCTGGCGAAGCTCTTGTGCACGAGCCAACGCGGCATCGGCATCTCGCTCGCTATTGATATCGATCAGAATATGACGGGCGGAGCGCTGCTCCTCCGATTTGAAGCCAGCGATCATTTGCTCATAGGCAGCCTTGATCTCGGACTCACTTACCTCATCCGGCTTAGCCAGCGCGGTCCGGTCAAGCAAAACATAGTCGACCGCCACCCGCTCTTCAGTGACCAGCGACGCCGCCTGTTTATCGTACGCGGCCTGCAGCTCCTGCTCATCGATATTGATCTCGGCAGGATCCGCTTCCAATGTCACATAAGCCAGATCACGCACCTGGCGATCCAGCGAGATCAGCCGCTCGAGCTCCTCACCGGTGGTAAATTCCGACAGCATGTAGCCCGCCTGGGCCTGCTGAATCAACTTTTCCTTGCGGATCAGATCGCGGTACATCAGCGGAGTAAAGCCGGCACTGCGCAGCACAGCCTCATACTGATCGCGGTCGAACTTGCCATCGAGCTGAAACTGGGGGGTCGAAACGATGATCTGATCGACCATCTGATCGGACAGATGGAAACCCATCTCATTCGCCGACTGCAGCATCACCTTGCGCGAAATCAGCCCTTCGATGACCATTTGGCGCAGCATATTCTCGTCGATGGCTGATGGATCCGCATTCTCTCCCATCTGGGCCAACAGCTGACGCCGCTGCAGTTCCATACCCTGGAACAGCTCTTGGTTAGTGATATCTTCGCCGTTGACCTCAGCCGGTGCCGGCTCCTTGTTTGTCAAACTAACCAGCGATTCAACGCCCCAAAGCGCGAACGTCAGCGCGATCAGGCCCACGATCACCTTTGCGATTATGCCCTGAGAGTTTTCCCTGATGGTTTGAAGCATTGTCTGCAGTAACCCTGTTTTGGTCTGTTGCTCTGAGTTGATCAAAATACCCGGAACAGGTTCAACAAAAAAGCGCATTCGGGTTGAATGCGCTTTTTTCTATCTGGCGGAACGGACGGGACTCGAACCCGCGACCCCCTGCGTGACAGGCAGGTATTCTAACCAGCTGAACTACCGCTCCCGAACCTGATCAGTAAACGGAACGGACTGTTACTTGTTAACAGCGTCCTTCAGAGCCTTACCAGGCTTGAAAGTCGGCAGAGTAGCCGCCGCGATTTCGATCGGATTTCCGGTCTGCGGATTACGGCCAGTGCGCGCCGCACGCTCCTTCACTGAAAAGGTACCGAAACCTACCAGCGCAACGGATTCGCCTTTCTGAAGTGCTCCGGTTACAGCTTCCAGTGCAGCATCCAGCGCACGACCAGCAGCGGCCTTAGGAATATCGGCTGAATCGGCAATTGCGTCGATCAGTTCAGACTTGTTCACATTGTTCCCCTTTTATGTATCGAGTCGTTATTTTGCTATAACTGAAAGTCTTACCCAGCATGTAGTCAGGCACTTTATACCAACTGCCCAAAACAGGTGTCAACTGGCCCAAGCCCTTTTATTCCGCGGCCTGTGGCTAATGAGTGCTCAATTGACCGGACTCATTCTTGCCGTTCTTGGGCTCCCCCGCAACCACTTTATCCTCCTCTTCGGTCAAAGGCTTGGGCTGAAAGGAGAGCGCAACATCAAGCACCTCATCTATCCATTTAACCGGCTTTATGTCGAGATCGGCTTTGATATTGTCCGGAATCTCCTTAAGATCGCGTTGATTTTCGTCAGGGATTATCACGGTTTTTATGCCGCCCCTGTGCGCCGCCAGCAGCTTTTCCTTGAGCCCGCCGATGGGCAAAACCTGTCCGCGCAAAGTGATCTCACCGGTCATCGCGACTTCAGAACGAACCGGAATCTGGGTCAGTGCAGAAACGAGTGCCGTGCACATGCCGATACCCGCACTGGGGCCATCTTTCGGTGTTGCCCCTTCCGGCACATGGATATGCAGATCGTGCTTCTCGTGAAAGTCTGAGCGGATACCCAGCGCACGAGCCCGACTTCTGACCACGGTCATCGCTGCCTGAATCGACTCTTTCATCACATCGCCCAAAGAGCCGGTATGGGTAAGCCGACCTTTACCCGGCACCACAGCGGCTTCGATGGTGAGGATATCGCCCCCGACCTGAGTCCAGGCCAAGCCGGTAACATGGCCGACCAGATCCTGCTCCTCGGCCATACCATAGTTGTACTTGCGTACACCGCAGTAGTGCTCGAGATCATCGCCGGTAACCCGCTGACTCTTCGCTTCGCCGCCCAAAGTAATCTCCTTGATCACCTTGCGGCAGACCTTGGCAATCTCACGCTCGAGACCGCGCACACCCGCTTCACGGGTGTAGTAACGAATCATGCCGATCACCGCAGAATCGTCGATCTCAAGCTCTTTCGCGCGCAGGCCGTTCTGTTTAATCTGTTTTGGAATCAGATATTTAATAGCAATATTGAGTTTTTCATCTTCGGTATAGCCCGGTATCCGGATGATCTCCATACGGTCAAGCAGCGGGCCCGGAATGTTCATCGAGTTGGAGGTGCAGACAAACAGCACGTCGGACAGATCGTAGTCGACCTCCAGATAGTGATCGTTGAAGGTGCTGTTTTGCTCCGGATCGAGCACCTCCAGTAGCGCCGACGCCGGGTCACCGCGATGATCCATGCCCATCTTGTCGATCTCGTCGAGCAGGAACAGCGGGTTTTTGACACCGATCTTGGACATCTTCTGAATCAGTTTGCCCGGCATGGAACCGATATAGGTCCTACGATGGCCACGGATCTCGGCTTCGTCGCGTACACCACCCAGCGCCATACGGACATACTTGCGATTGGTCGCACGGGCAATGGAGCGGCCGAGAGAGGTCTTACCTACGCCCGGAGGCCCAACCAGGCAAAGAATCGGTCCACGCAGCTTCTTGACCCGCTTCTGCACTGCCAGATACTCGATAATGCGCTGCTTGACCTCTTCCAGACCGTAATGGTCTTCATTGAGAATTTTTTCCGCCCGTTTCATATCCATGCGGACCTTGGTTTTCTTGGTCCAGGGAATCTGCAGCATCCAGTCGATGTAGCCGCGCACAACCGTGGCTTCGGCACTCATCGGCGACATCATCTTCAGTTTGTTGAACTCGGCCAGAGATTTGTCCAGCGCCTCCTTCGGCATACCAGCTGCTTCGATCTTGCGCTGCAGCTCATCCAGGTCGCTGCCGCCGGATTCGTCCATATCACCGAGCTCTTTCTGAATCGCCTTCATCTGCTCATTCAGATAGTACTCGCGCTGACTCTTCTCCATCTGCTTCTTGACCCGACCGCGGATACGTTTCTCGACCTCGACCAGATCGATCTCCGCCTCCATCAGCGACATCAGGTGCTCCAGGCGCTGACGCGCGCTGAGCATCTCCAGCAGACTCTGTTTCTCGTCCAGTTTCAGTGCCATATGCGCCGCAATGGTATCGGCCAGGCGGCTCACATCATCGATATTCTGCAGTGAAGACAGCACTTCGGACGGGATCTTTTTGTTGACCTGGATATAACGCTCGAATTGATCCAGCGCCGTACGCTTGTAAACATCGGTTTCAGATTCGCCAATGTTGTCGGTATGCAGCACCTCGACCGTAGCGGAGTAGTGATCTTCCTGATCCAGCATCTCCACTACGCGCGCGCGCTCGTCGCCCTCGACAAGCACCTTGACCGTGCCGTCTGGCAGTTTGAGCATCTGCAGTACCGTGGCGACCGTTCCTGTCTTAAACAGGTCATCGAAAGAGGGCTCATCCTCGGATGCGCTGCGCTGAGCCAACAGCAGGATCTGCTTATCGCTCTCCATCGCCAGCTCAAGTGCCTGAATAGACTTTTCCCTACCGACAAAGAGCGGGATGACCATGTTCGGGTAGACCACCACATCGCGCAGTGGCAATACCGGAAGCTCTACGGTCACCGCTTCGTTTGCTTCATATTGATCCATGATGAGTGCCTCTTTGCAGCGCACCAGCCTTGGGGCCAATGCAAAAAAATCTGGAATTGGTCCATCTATGGGGGCCGATTGGATTATTGCAACCGGTCAGGTCCAATTTGCGTCGTTCGGCGGGTGAGAGTGAGACGTAATTGAAGTTATAACAGCTATGCTGGAGGCTCACAAACCTCAAAACCTGATTAACGGTCTTGCAGGAAAGAATTTCATCTAACGCCGAAGGCGGCTGGCGCGAAGGGATTGAGCCAGGCCCCTAGGCGCTGGCGACAGTCAAAACTGGCAGCAGGCGGAACTGGCGCTCCGCCCGATGCGAATCGGATTACTTGTAGTAGGCGTTGGTGGTTTCGGTATGGTCGGTCACATCACGTACGCCAGCAAGACCCGGCACGCGCTCAAGCAACGTGCGCTCGACGCCATCTTTAAGCGTCAGATCCACCGCACTGCAGCCCTGACAGCCGCCGCCAAACTTCAATACCGCGATTTTGCCAGCCTCTGCATCGACCAATTCGACCAACTTCACCTCACCGCCGTGGGCGGCCAACCCGGGGTTGATATCGGAGTAGAGAATATAGTTAATCTGCTCATCGATCGGGCTATCCGCAGACACCTTCGGCGTCTTGGCGTTCGGCGCCTTGATCGTCAACTGCCCGCCCATTCGATCCTGGGCAAAGTCGATTGTGGCCTCCTCAAGATAGGGAATACTGGTACGCTCTATATAGAAGCGCAGCTGTTCCATATCCATGATCTCGTCTTCCGGATTGACCTCATCAGGACGGCAATACGCCAGACAGGTTTCGGCATAGGGCGTACCGGGCTGGGTAACAAACAGCCGTACTGCGATCCCCTCAACCTCCTGCTTGGCCAGCAGCTCAGCCAGGTATGATTCAGCGCCTTGAGTAACGTTGATATCCATAGTTCACAAAAACCTATCAGTACATTTCGAACAGCCAACAGCATACACGTTTATCAAACCCGAGTAAATTGATAAGGTATTATAACAACCGATGCAGCCCGGCTCCGGTCTCTGGTAGACTGTCACTCCTGCAGTAAGGAGTGCTGAGCATGGTGGAACATTCGGTTGTCTTTTCCTTTTTCTTGATTTTCAGTGGCGCCGCGATCCTCGCCTCTATCGCACTCTATACCCGACAACCGCTGCTAGTCGCTTATATCGTCCTGGGCGCCGCGCTCGGTCCATGGGGCATCAAGGCGGTATCCGATACCAACCTGCTGGCCGATATCGCCCACGTCGGCATCATCTTCCTGCTGTTTCTCCTCGGACTCGACATGCAGCCAGCGCATCTGCTGCATATGTTGCGCAAAGCCACGCTGGTCGCCGTGGCCAGTTCGATCGCGTTCATGGGGATAGGCTATGGCGCCGGCGTACTGTTCGGCTTCAGCCAAATCGAATCGCTGGTGATCGGTGCCGCACTGATGTTCTCCAGCACCATTATCGGTATCAAGCTGCTCCCCACTACCGTGCTGCATCACCGCCATACCGGTGAGCTGGTCGTCGGGCTGTTGCTGCTCCAGGACGTGGTCGCCATACTGGTTCTGCTGCTATTGAACAGCGGCGGCGAGGGGGGCTCCGAGATGGGCACCGGCATGAGCTTTGCCCGTTCGATGCTGGCACTGCCGCTACTTGCGCTGTTCGCCTGGGGTTTCGTGCGCTGGGTATTACTGCCGCTACTACAGCGCTTCGACCGCTTTCATGAGTATATCTTTCTTTCTGCGATCGGCTGGTGCCTCGGGCTCGCCGAGGCTGCGGTATATGTCGGACTGTCGGCCGAGATGGGGGCATTTATCGCCGGCGTTGCACTGGCTACAAGCCCCATCTCCCAGTACATCGCTACCAGTCTCAAGCCGCTACGCGATTTCTTCTTGATCTTGTTTTTCTTCTCGGTCGGCGCCAGCTTTAATCTGACCCTGATAGACGACATCCTGCTACCCGCGCTTGCGCTGACGGCAGCCGTACTGGCCCTGAAGCCGGTCGTGTTCCGCTACCTGTTGCAAGGGATCAGTGAATCGGCCGACACCGGCTGGGAGATAGGTTTCCGCCTGGGCCAGATCAGCGAATTCTCATTGCTGATCGCCTATCTGGCCTTTGCCGGCGGGCTGATCGGCACGGAAGCCTCGCATGTGATTCAGGCCACAGCGATACTCAGCTTCCTGCTGTCAACCTATGTGGTGATCTTCCGCTACCCCTCCCCGATTGCTGTTTCGGACCGGCTACGCCGGGATTAGAAGCGGCAGCGATCTCGACGGGCCCAACGCTCGCGCGCCTGCTCGATCAACCGGTCGGTATCGGCCGGCTGGTCCGGTGCCAGTAAGCGCAACACCATGGCCAGTGTTGAGATAACCGCGCCTTCACCGTAGGGATGTTCAATTTCGCCTCGCCACAGGCGCAGCAGATCCTGTGGATCAAGCTGCTCGTCCTTGACCAGACGCTGGGGGTATAACCGCGGCCAGACTCCGGTACTCAACTCCCCGTTCAGGATCCAGTGCAGCTCGCAGTCACTGTCCGGCTTTACTTCCGCCTCACCACCATCCCCCCGCACCGTCACAGCCTGGTGGGTACCCAGCAACAATGCCGTTTGTTGATGCATGGGCGCATAGGGTGGGTGAAAAACTCCGTCAATGGTGACCTCCGCATCCAGCGGATTCAGCATGCGACACAGGGTATGTACCGGGGAGCGCAACCCGAGGATATTGCGCAACTGGATGATCTCACCCAGCGGTGGGCAGAGCTGATCGATCGACATGAACGCGAAGCCCCTGTCCTGAAGGGCAGCGTCCACCGACGCCCAATCCAGACAGGGCTCGATACCAAACATACTGAGCATATCTTCGCTATACAGGCGCCCGGCCGTATGACCGCGGGCACCGTGCATAAACACGGGCGCGCCCTGCTCGGCCAACAACAGAGCCGCCAACATAAACCAGGGCAGATGGCGCTTCTTGCCCGCGTAGGTCGCCCAATCGATGGCAGCGCCGATCCCCTTGGGCGGTTGGTAGCGCGCGCGCACCGCATCGGCAAAACCGGCGAGTTCCTCTGGAGCCTCCTCTTTTACCCGCAGCAACATCAGAAACGCGCCCAACTGCTCGGGACGGATCTGCTGATCGAGAATCATCCCCATCGCATCCCGCGCCTCATCACGCGTCAGCGACCGACTCCCCTTCTTCCCCTTGCCAAGAATACGCACATACTGTGCAAATGGGTGTTCCTGAGCCATACAGCTGCTCCTCCATCAGAAACCTGTGGCCCGACACGGACCTGTTTCGCCTATTCTACAACAGTGCCAAGACGGCCGCTCAGCAGGTGACAACTCTGAGCTCCAACCTTAGAATGCCCTGCTCTTTTCCGGGATTCCTTCGATGAGCCGAAAACGTATTCGATTCGGTGGTCCAGCACGCCAGAGTGCCGCAACCACACCGACTCAGCTTGACGCCGAAGTCCACAACCTCAGTCTGGACGGGCGCGGCGTTGCACGTGTGGATGGCAAGACACTGTTCATCAGCGGTGCACTGCCTGGGGAGCGGGTACGCGCACGGGTGACCACTCGCCACAAACGTTTCGATGAGGCGGAGACACTGGAGGTGCTGCAGGCGAGCAGCGAACGCCAGACGCCCCCCTGCGCCTACTATGGCCGCTGCGGTGGATGCCAGTTGCAACATTTGACACCCGAGGCGCAGATCCAGCACAAGGAGCGGCTGGTGTTGGATCAGTTGCAGCGTTTTGCCAATGTCACACCCGAAATCGTCGAACCGGCACTCCGGTCGTCCGATCTGGGCTACAGGCGCAGTGCCCGCATCGGCGTGAACCAGCGCAGCGATGGCGAGCTTCTGATCGGCTTCCGCCGCCAGAGCAGCAACAAACTGATCGATATCGACAACTGCCCGGTGCTGGAGCCCTCGATCAATGCTTTGCTGAGCGACATTCGCCCCTTGCTAAGCGACGCGGGCAATATCAAGCACGTCACCCATCTCGATATCAGCTGCGGCGACCAGTCGGGCTCGCTTACCCTGCGGCTCACCCGCCGGCTCAACGACGAGTGCATCTCAGCCTTGCAGCAGCTCTGCGAAGAGCAGGGTTTCAAGCTCTACCTGCAGGGCAACGACAATCAACTACAGGCAATAGCCACGGGCGCAGCGGAGCCGAGTTACAGACCAATCGAAGCAGGACCCGAGCTGCAGTTTGTTCCGGGTGATTTTCTGCAGGTCAACGCCGAAATAAACCGGCAGATGGTGGCACGCGCCATTCAGTGGCTCGCCCCGACCGCCACAGAGCGCGTGCTTGATCTGTTTTGTGGCCTGGGCAACTTCACCCTGCCCTTGGCGCAGCACGCCGGCGAAGTGATTGGCATCGAGGGTTCGGCCGAGATGGTGACGCGTACCCGCGATAACGCCAGTCGCAACGGTCTGGCCAATGTGAGCGTGTTTAAAAGCGATCTGAGCCAGGATATTCGCGATACCTCCTGGTACCAACAGGCCAGCGGCCAAGGGTTCGACCTGATCGTGCTCGATCCTCCGCGTGCCGGCGCCGAGGAGTGCGTACGCCAGTTGCGCCAGTATGGCGCGCGTGCGGTGCTCTATATTGCCTGTAACCCGGCATCGCTGGTTCGGGATGCACAGCTGCTGATCGAATCGGGCTATCGCATGACCCGCTTCGCGGTGATGGATATGTTCCCGCACACCGCCCATGTCGAGTCGATGGCGTTGTTCGAATGCTGAATACCGATGCGGATACCCCCGAGCTGATCTACGAGGACCGGGATCTGGTCGTCGTCAGCAAGCCGGCCAGTTTGCTGTCGGTACCCGGCCGGGGTGCCGATAAGCAGGACTGCCTATGGCGTCGCGTACAGCGGACGCACCCGACAGCCCGCATCGTGCATCGGCTGGATTACGCAACCTCCGGGCTTATGGTTCTGGCGCTGAATGCCCAGTCCCACCGCGCGCTCAGCATGCAGTTTCAAGAGCGTGAAACTGATAAGCGCTATCAGGCGATTGTCAGCGGCCAGCCAGAGCCAAAAACGGGCGAGGTTGATCTGCCACTGCGTTGTGATTGGGAGCGGCGGCCGCTGCAGATCGTCGACCATGAACAGGGCAAGCCGGCACTGACCCGTTGGCAGGCGGTCGGAACCTGCGCACAGGGTAGCCGCATACTGCTGTTTCCGGTGACCGGACGCTCTCACCAGCTCAGGGTGCATATGATGGCGATCGGTCACCCGATCATCGGTGATGCTTTCTACGCCCCGGAGCCGATCCGTGATCTCAGCCCCCGTCTGCTGCTGCATGCGGATCGCCTGGCGTTGACCCAGCCATCGAGCGGGCAACGTCTGGAGTTTGAATCCAGCTGCCCGTTCTAGGGGCTCACGCCATCACCGCACCTTCGTCACTCAGAGATTGACGCAGCGCTCTTGCCGCCCCGCCTTGAAGGCGCGAATATTCTCCTCGGTCTGTTCGATGATACGATTGCGCGCGCGGACGCTACCCCAGGCACAGTGCGGTGTCAGGATCAGATTGGGAATATCTTCAGCCAATAGCACATTGCCGTTGCGCGGAGGCTCCTCGGTGAGCACATCAACCGCGGCGCCACCCAGCTGACCTGAGCGCAGCGCGTCAGCCAATGCCGCCTCGTTGACAATGCCGCCACGGGCTGCATTGACCAGAAAAGCGCCCGGTTTCATCTTCGCCAGCGCATCGGCATCGATAAGATCACGGGTATCATCGCTCAACGGGCAGTGCAGGCTGATGACATCGGCTCGCTCCAGTAGGTGCGTAAATGCGACTCGTCCCGCCGGCACCTGATCGCTTCCCGGTCGGGCTGACACGATCACGTTCATCCCCAGCGCCTCGGCCAGACGCGCGACCGCCTGGCCCAGCGCACCAAAGCCGACAATGCCCAAGGTGCGTCCCGCCAACTCGAGAATTGGATAATCGAGCAGACAAAACTGGGTCGCCCGCCCCCAATCGCCGTTGCGCACAGCGCGGTCGTAGTCGAGCAGATGGGTATGTAACGCCAGTATCTGGGTCAGCACATGTTGCGCCACAGAGGTCACCCCGTACCCCTGAGCATTGCAGACCGGTATGTTGCGAGCACTCGCCGCCGCCAGGTCCACATTATTGACTCCGGTCGCAACGACGCATATCAGCTTCAGCTGATCGGCAGTCCGGATCAGCTCCGCACTCAATTGCACCTTGTTGACGATCACCAGCTCGAACCCTTCGATACGCTCGGCGACCTGCTCGGGCAGCGTACCCGAGTAACAGACAAGTTCATCCACGCAATTACGGACCGGCGTCAGATCCAGGTCATCCAGACTCTCGGTATCGAGAAATACAGCACGCATGCAGAAACTCCATGGCAAAAAAAGGGGAAGGTCTTGGCCCTCCCCCTGTACTTTAGCGGATCAGTCAGACCGGCTCGACCTCTTGCAGCCAGAATCCATGCCAAACTCAGCTGCCATGCGCCAGCTCCACCAGCTCGCGGATCGCGACGGCAAATACGGCACTGTCAGGCTCACTGACCGAGCCCAGGTCTGACAACACCTGATTCCATCGCGCCAGCATGACTTCATTGGTATTGAGCCAGCGCTCTACGCAGACCTGACTGGGCGGTATCTCGCCCGCTTCCTCTGTTTCAACACCGCAGGAACGCGTCAACACGGAGTGGGTAATGGCGCGCTGCTGGGTATTGAGCTCCTCACGAAACCCATCACGCGCAAGGGACTTCCAGTGAGTATCCTGCTTCATCGCCTTGATCTGGCGATCGACCCGGTAAAGATCCAGGCGGTCACCGAGCATAAAGTAGACATCAGCCACCCGCTCCAGCGGCTCACCGGTTTGATGCTCGGTGGCGATAATACCGAGCAGGGTATAGAGGCTGTCGAACGAAGCGGCCTGTACGGCCAGCTTCGGCGGCACCCCTTCCTGCTCCAGCTCATCGTAGCGCGCCTGCCAAGCCGCCAGCGGCTCGCCTGTCAGACGCTCGGCCAGGGTCAGCGACATGCTCTCGACACCTGGCCGGAACTGGCTGACCAGCGACTCTGGGTCGATCTGTTGACGGTAGGTGTTCAGGATCCAGTTCGCGGCCCGACGCACCAAACGCTGCAGATCAGCCATCATCCCCTGGAGCATCTTCGCAGGCACCCTGTTGTCGAGCTGCTCCATCTGCGCCCAGAGCGGATCCATGCCGAAGATATCACGGGCGGCGATGTAGGATGCGGCGATATCTGCTATCTCCCGCCCCGTTGCCTGATGCATCCGTAGCGGGAAGGTGATCCCCATACGGTTGATCATGCCGTTGGCAACCTGGGTAGCCAGAATCTCGGCACGCAGGCGGTGGCGGTCGACCTGCTCACCGTAACGCTCCACCAGAGCCTGAGGGAAGGCTCCCAGTATCTCGCGTACGATATAGACGTTGTCAGCGAGCCAACTGGCGGTCAGCACCTCCTTAAGCTGCGCCTTCACATAGGAGATGAGGACCGACAGCTCCGGCCGGGTCAGGGACTCCCCACGTTCCTTACGTTCGACGATGGCGTCATCCGCAGGGATGAACTCAAGTGAGCGCACCAACCGACCGCTGTTTTCCAGTTCATTGATCAGACGTCGGTAATCATCCACCGCGCGACGGACGTTGTCCTGGGCCAGGCTGATGGCCAACGTTTGGCTGTAGTTGTTTTGCAGCACCAGTCGTGCCACCTCTTCCGTCATCTCGCGCAGGAAGATATTGCGCTGCTTGACGGTCAAATCACCGTTCTCGACCACTTCGTTGAGCAGGATCTTGATATTGACCTCATGGTCTGAGCAGTCAACGCCACCAGCATTGTCGATAAAGTCAGTGTTACAAGCACCGCCATTGAGCGAAAACTCGATGCGTCCGAGCTGAGTGAAGCCGAGGTTGCCCCCCTCACCCAACACCTGGCAGCGCAAGTCCCTGCCGTCGATGCGCAGGCTATCGTTTGCCTTGTCGCCCACGTCAGCATGCGATTCAAAGCTTGCTTTTACGTAGGTACCGATACCGCCGTTCCAGATCAGATCGACACGCGACTTGAGCAGTGCCGAGATCAGGTCGCTCGGCGCCAAGCGATCCGCCGTGATATCGAAGCGTGCCTTCATCTGCGGCGTGATCTCGATCCACTTTGCAGCGCGAGAGAAGACACCGCCTCCGGTCGAAATCAACGATTCGTCGTAATCGGCCCAGCTCGAACGTGGCAGCTCGAACAAACGCTTGCGTTCACCGAAGCTTGCGGCCGCATCCGGCTGAGGATCGATGAAAATATGTAGATGGTTAAACGCGGCAACGAGCTCAATATGCTCGGACATCAGCATACCGTTACCAAATACATCACCGGCCATATCGCCGATACCCACCACCGTAAACGCCTGAGCCTGGGTATCGATTCCCAGCTCACGGAAGTGTAGCTTGACTGACTCCCAGGCCCCGCGCGCCGTGATCCCCATCTTCTTGTGGTCGTAGCCCTGAGAACCGCCCGAGGCAAAAGCATCGCCCAGCCAAAAACCAAATTCGTCGGCGATGGAGTTGGCGATATCGGAAAAGGTTGCGGTTCCCTTGTCAGCGGCGACAACCAGGTAGGGGTCGTCTTCATCGTGACGCACCAGCTCGGGCGGCGGTACCACGGCGCCCTCAACATAATTGTCGGTCACATCTAGCAGGCCGCGAATGAAGATCTTGTAACAGTTGATCCCCTCCTCCAGCACCTCCTCGCGACTACCGTTGACCGGTAACTGCTTGGCGACAAAACCGCCCTTGGCGCCCACCGGCACAATCACCGCGTTCTTCACCTGCTGCGCCTTCACCAGCCCAAGCACTTCGGTGCGGTAATCCTCTCGACGATCCGACCAGCGCAGGCCGCCACGCGCAACCCTGCCGCCCCGTAGATGGACGCCCTCCACTCTGGCCGAATACACAAAGATCTCGAACATCGGTCTGGGCAGGGGGATATCGCCGATTTCGTGGGGATTGAGCTTGAAGACAAAATAGTCCTTCGCCTCCCCCTCCGCGGTTGGCTGGAAATAGTTGGTTCTCAAGGTGGCCCGGATCAGCTCCAGGTAGCGGCGCAGGATCTTGTCGTCGTTGAGATTATCGACCTTGTCCAGAGCATCGACAATGCTGCCGGCGATGCGCTCGGCCAGCGCCTGAACCTTGGAGCTGCTCTGCCGTTCCGGTTCGAAACGCGCGCGGAACAACGCGACCAGGAGGCGCGTGATATACAGATGGCGCGACAGCGTATCTGCGATATAGGGCTGGCTGAAACCGAAACGTATCTGCTGATTATAACGCGCGTAAGCGCGCAGCATCGTTACCTCACGCCAGTTCAACCGGCCGCCGATGACCAGCCGGTTGAACTCGTCATTCTCGGCACGGCCGCTCCAGATATTGAAGAACGCATCCTGGAAGATCTGCTTTACCTCTTCCAGATCCACCGTCTCCGAACTGTTGTAGTAAAGCGTGAAATCATGGATCCAAAACCGCTCGCCATCACGACGTCGCACCATATAGGGATGTTCGCCAACCACGCGCATGCCCAGGTTTTCCAGGAGCGGGATGATGTCTGAGAGCACCAGCGGGTCGGCTCGATTGAACAGCTTGAACCTGAGCAGCTCGCGTGACTGTTCCAGCTGCCGGTAGAAACTCATGCTGATACGCTGCCCCTGGTCGAGCTTCTCGATATGCTCCACGTCGAAAACCGCATTACTCGGTGTAAAGTGTTCCCGATACGCCGATGGAAATGCGACGCGGTAGCGGTTGGCCAGGTGATTGCCCCGCTCCTCCCCGGAGGCATCCACCAGCGCATGGTGCAACTCATCGGACCAGGAGCGCGACAGCTCGGCCACCTCCGCTTCAAGCTCTTTCAAGTCAAAACTGGTCTCTTTATCCGGGTCCACCGGCAGCACGAAATAGACACGGGTCAGAATTGATTCGCTGTAATAGGTATTGAACTCGGAATCGAGCGCATCAAGGCGGTTGACCAGCAACTCCTGCACCTGGGTTCGCAGTGCGGTGTTGAAGATATCCCTCGGTACGTAATAGAGCATGGAGTAAAACTTGCCACAGGCATCACGGCGTACCAGCAGGCGCACCTTACGCCGCTCCTGCAGATTGAATACGCCCATGGCGTTGTTGAACAACTCCGCTCGAGTCGATAACAGCAGTTCATCGCGGGGCAGGTCGCCGAGTATCTGCACCAGGGATTTAGCGCTGTTACCACCCGGTGTAAAACCGGCCTTTTCCAACACATACTCCACACGTCGACGCAGGACCGGGATGTTCTGCGGCGGCTCAGCATAGACCGGTGAGGTGTATAGTCCGAGGAACCGGCATTCCCCGATAACATTACCCTCTTTGTCGAAGCGCTTGACCACCACAAGATCGCCGTAGGCCGGCCGGTGCACTCGCGACCGCTGATCGTCTTTGGCAAACATCAGCGGCTGCGGCGTCAGCAAAAAACAGTGCTCTTGAGAGCGAGGGACCACCGACTGCCTGTTTCTCAAGCGGCATATGCCAAGTGTGTTTTCTTCAACGTAAACGACCTTCAGCTCCTCTTCGCTTCGATCGAATACGACCTCCTCATAACCGAGGAAAGTGAATCTGTTCTGCAACAGCCAACCGAGGAACTCGCCGGCTTCGACACAGGTCTCCTTGTCAGGTGTGCGCAGTTTCGACACCTCTTTGCGCAGTACATCGATGCGCTTACGCATGGCGTCAAAATCAGCCACTGCAGCCCGTACCTGCTCCAGAACTTCGGCGATGCCCTGCTCGACCCCCTTTAGCTCTTCAGCATTGCTGTGACGGTCCACTTCGATATAGATCAGCGCTTCACGAGTACCTTTTTTCGGATCAGCCAAAACCTGTGCGCTGCTCTCAGTGCGCTCGACGCTGATTACGCCGCTGTGAACAATATGGATCGACAGCCCGCGCCGGTTCAGCTCCATGCGCACGGAGTCGACCAGGAACGGCATATCCCGGTGCAAAATCTGAATTACGGTGTGACCACAATGCCAGCCATGACGCTCCAGATCCGGATTGAACACATGCACCTTCTGATTGCCGCCATCCCACTGCTGGAGGTGCTCCCAACATGAGAGCGTCGCGCCATAGAGATTATCGAGACTGCGCTCGGCCAGCTCTTCCAGCGGAGAGACGCGATAATATTGCTGCATGAAATCGATGACGGGTTGCTGATCCCGCTCCGGGACTCGAGCGGTGATCATCTCTACAAGTTGGTTCAGAATCTTATTTTTCTGTTCTGTGCGCCGTTCAGACATCTGCCTCTCTCCATCGGGGCTTAGAGTTCCACCTCCTAAGGCTAGACCAGGGCCCGGAGGTTTGCGATCCAAAGATGATACCGAATAAGCCATTATTCCATACTTGCAGAATTCAGCAGTAGATTATTTTGCATATATTAATTTGATCAGATATTTATAACGCCAAAAAAACATCAGATATAAAAAAGCCCCGAACAATGTCGGGGCTTTTCAGAGTTTCAACGACTGATCAATGATGGCTGATCAACCGAAATCGATCCCTAACCGCTGACCCACCTCTTCGTAGGCTTCGATGACACCACCCAAGCCTTGACGGAAACGGTCCTTATCGAGTTTCTTGCGGGTTTCCTTGTCCCATATACGGCAGCCGTCGGGAGAGAACTCATCGCCCAGGACCAGCGCACCGTCGCACATGCCGAACTCAAGCTTATAATCGACCAGCAGCATACCCGCATCGTCAAACAGCTTCTTGAGCACATCGTTCACCGCAAAGGTCAGTTCTTTTGCACGTGCCACCTGCTCCTTGGTCGCCCAGCCAAAGGACTCTATATGGTATTCATTTACCATCGGATCACTCAGGGCGTCGTTCTTGAGGAAGAACTCAAAGGTCGGCGGGTGTAGATCCATCCCCTCCTGCACGCCGTATCGGCGGCAGATCGAACCGGCAGCAACGTTGCGTACCACACACTCGACCGGAATCATCTCCAGACGCTTTACCAGGCTTTCGGTATCGGAGAGCAGACGCACGAAATGGGTAGGAATCCCCGCCTGCTCCAGCTTTTCCATGACAAAGGCGTTGAACTTGTTGTTCACCATCCCCTTGCGATCAAGCTGTTCCACCTTCTTGCCATCAAATGCCGAAGTATCGTTACGAAATTCCAGCACCATCAGATTCGGATCGTCGGTGCTGAATACCGATTTAGCCTTACCGCTGTAAAGCTCTTCACGCTTTTCCATCAATTTCTCCAAAAACCCTGAACTTCAGGGATCAAACGAACCAATCAGGCTCAACTATCACCCTGCGGCAGGTGGTCTTTAAGGGTCCAGAGGATCTCCTCCGCAACCAGATCCGGTGCAGCCAGCCCCTGATCGGTCAACACCGACAGGAATACACCGTTGCGGGTACGGTTCAGCTTAAGCTGGTAACGCCCGGTATGCTCGTAGGCATTGGTCTCGCTATTATAGACGCCGCTGTCGCCGTCTCCGAAGACATAGATAACCTTACCACCCAGCCAGATCTTATAGCCTTTGCGATTGGCCAGGTTGTTGGGATCGGCCAGGTCTGTAGCAGCCAACTCCCCGTCGGAAGCCGCAATATCTTCCGATGTCTTCGAGCTGTAGCTGATTGTATCCTGCTTATCCGCACCGTCGCCGAAGCCCATCGCCGCGCCAAGAGAACCGGTATCCAGTCTGATCTCCTCGCGGTCGGAGTGCAGCCACTCGAAGAAGCCCATTCGCTCGGTATCGTCCACCGGCGTGGAGGTGGTATAGGTCAGGTAGATCAAGCCGGCCTGCTGATCTCGAGTACCGACATCGATGTTCGCCTCATCCAAAGCACTTGCCAGCTGATCCCAAGCCTGGTCGATGGGGGCAGACAAACGGAGTACCGGATGACCGCGCGAGTCCCGCCCCAATTGCGAACTTTGCTCCTGCGCTTTGTTCTGCATCGCCAGCAAGCTCTGAGCATCGGGCTCCGACGACTTGCTCAGGTAACGCAGCATCTCGAACATCATGTCGGCCTTGTATGCCACGTCCTGCGACTGGTTTTCCCAATCGACAGAGCTGACCTCCTGCGCCAACGGATATTTCACATGCTGCATGCGGATCGACGTACGTTCGTAGTTGTCCTGATCCGGACGTAGGGAGATGCGCAGCTTGTTTCGGCTATCACCCTCGATATCCTGGAAGGTCAACCGCTTGATCCAGCCGTCGACAAAACCGTAGTTGTCGCCTTCAACGGTAATCCAATCGGTTTCCATGACCCCCTGACGCGGATCGACGAGCGCCAGGTCGATATCGTTGAAGGCCCAAAACTCCTGCAACTTGACCCACACGTCCGCAATTGGCTCGTCGACAACGAGGATCCGCTCACCATCTTCACGCTTCAGATTGACCTTATCGGTACCGGCCTCAACATAAAAGAACTCCGGCCTGGGTACGGTAAAATCACCCTGACGAGCACTGGCAGTGGCACCGACGCTTGGGACTACCAGCTGATCTTGAGTCTGCCGCGCACGCATTCCCGGCGGCAGCGTCAAGCGCTCACTGGCCCCGGCACGCTCATAATCCTGCCCACGATCGCGCACCAGTCCGTTATCGCCATAAATGGCGTTATCCTTAAGCGCACCGCAGCCACTCAGCGCAGCGGCGAGTCCTACCGCCAGTAAAGTGTGTGATACCTGTTTGCTCATATCCCTGCCTGTCAGATGACGCCGCTTTCACGCAGCGCGTTACGAACTTCCTCATGATACTGCTCAGCCAGCACGGTCAACGGCAGGCGAATGCCGGTCTCGATCAGCCCCATTTCGCACATTGCCCACTTCACAGGGATGGGATTAGGCTCAACGAACAGCTTGGTATGCAGCGGCATCAGTTTCTGCTGAAGCGCACGCGCCTCTTCGGCCTTACCCTCCAAGCCCAGCCTGCAGAGTTCCGCCATTGCGGCTGGCGCAACGTTGGCCGTCACCGAAATATTGCCCTGGCCGCCAAGCAGGATCAGTTCGATAGCGGTCGCATCGTCACCGGAGTAGACGGCAAAATCTGCCGGCAGTTTCTCGATCAGTTCACGGGCACGCACCAGATCCCCGGTCGCCTCTTTGATACCCACGATATTGGGATGATCGGCCAGACGGAAGACGGTTTCCGGCTTCATATCGCAACCGGTGCGGCTGGGAACGTTATACAGGATCTGTGGGATATCGACCGCATCAGCGATCGCTTTGAAGTGCTGATACATCCCTTCCTGGGTCGGACGGTTGTAATAGGGGGTTACCAGCAGGCTGTAATCGGCTCCGACGCTTTTCGCGCGACGGGTCATCTCGATCGCCTCACGCGTCGAATTCGCTCCGGTTCCTGCCACGACAGGTACTCGACCGGCAACACGGTCAACCGTGCGCTTGATGACTTCCAGATGCTCGTCATAATCCAGCGTGGCCGACTCGCCAGTGGTACCCACGGCACCAATAGCTGCCGTACCCTTCTCCAGATGGAGGTCGACCAGTTTGTCCAGCGCGTCCCAATCGACATCACCGTTAGCATGCATAGGGGTCACGAGCGCTACAATACTGCCGCGAATCATCTCTCTCTCCATCAACTTGAGCCCGAGTATGGTACTGTCGCCATGCCGAAGGAACAACCGCACGACCGATTGAGATCCGACAGGCTTTTGATATCGTAAAAGGCTGGCATTTTAAACGAATTAGCGCTCGCTAGCGTAGTGGGTCGCGCCACTTTTCACAACCGTCTATCCCTCAAGGAGTTAACACCATGCTAGAAGCAGGACAGCCCGCCCCGGATTTTAACGCCAAAGACCAAAACGGTGACCCCATCAGCCTGGGTCAATTCCGCGGTAAGAAGGTCGTGCTCTACTTCTATCCCCGCGATAACACGCCGGGATGTACCGCCCAAGCCTGCGATCTACGCGACAATTACGATCGTCTGCAAGCCGCCGGTTACCAAGTGATCGGCGTCAGCACCGATAACGAAAAAAAACACCAGAACTTTATCGCCAAGTACTCACTGCCCTTTCCGTTGATCGCCGACACCGACAACGCGGTGCATGAGCTGTATGGCACCTGGCAGCTGAAGAAGAACTACGGCAAGGAGTACATGGGAACGGTACGCACCACCTTCCTGATTGACGAAAACGGCATGATCACCGAGGTGATCAAGAAGGTAAAAACCAAAGAGCACACCGCACAGGTTCTACCCGAATAACCTACCCCCCCGACGCAAGCACAACCCCTTAACCGGGGTTGTGCTCGACTTGCGATGTATCGGCCTCTTTCGGCCAAGCGTTGAAGATCGCCTTGACCAGGGTTGCCAGCGGAATGGCAAAGAACAGTCCCCAGAACCCCCAAAGGCTTCCGAATATCAGCACCGACACGATGATCGACACCGGGTGCAGGTTGACCGCCTCGGAAAACAGCAGCGGCACCAGCACATTGCCATCGAGCGCCTGGATCACCGCATAGGCGATCATCAACCACATGAACTCCGACCCCCAGCCCCACTGAAAGAATGCGATAAGCGCGATCGGCAATGTCACCAGCGCCGCACCGATATAGGGAATCAATACCGACAGCCCCACCATCAGCGCCAGCAGCGCCGCATAGTTGATACCCAGCAGCACGAAGGTTATCCAGGTGACGCCGCCGACAATCAATATCTCAATCGCTTTGCCGCGCACGTAGTTGGCGATCTGTACATCCATCTCATGCCAGATACGGGTCATCATCTGGCGTTTATCGGGCAGAAATGCGGAAAAAGAGGCCAGCATTGAGTCCGCATCCTTGAGAAAGAAAAACACCAGAATCGGCACCAGCACCAGATAGATCGCCAGAGCTGCGATGCCGGTCAACGAATTCAAAGAGAAGGTTACCACCCACTGACCCAGACGGCTGAGTTCGGTCGCCGCTACTCCGATCAACTGCCTGATCTGATCTGCCGAGACCAGATTAGGATACTTTTCCGGCAGTAGCAGCAGCAGGTTCTGCACCTGCCCCACCATCCTGGGCAGCTCGTTGAACAGGTTGACCAGCTGACGCCAGGCGATCGGCATGACGAAAAGCAGAAACGCCGATACAAACCCGATAAAGAAGAGGAATACCAGGATCACCGAGGGCAGATGAGGCATCCCGCGATCATGCAGCCAGTTCACCAGCCCCTGCATCAGAAAGGCGAGTATCAAGCTGGCAAATACCGGCGCCAGCGGTGCACCCAAAAAAATCACTACCGCAAGGCTGGCGACCAGGATCAGGAACAGAAACAGTGCTTCCTCATCGGAAAAATAGCGATCTATCCATTTGTTCAGAATCTTACGCATTCGGCTTATTGCCCCCTACCTGAGCAGATGGTCCGCGCTTTATGATATAGATGTACTGTTCACCTTCGGTGAACGAATTGAGCATTTCATGGTCGCTATGCTCAACGTAGACGCGAAAATCCCTGACAGATCCGGCATCGGTTGCGATAACTTTCAGCACCTCACCCGGCGCCATCTTATTAAGCGCCTGCTTGGCCTTGAGTAGCGGTAACGGACAGTTGAGTCCACTGGCATCAAGCACCTGGGTAACATCCGAATCTGCGGGAATTGGCTGCACCAAACTTAATACCTCCGATCGATGAAGAGCTGTATGCGACGCACTTTATACCAGATTCGACGCCATTTTAATGCTGCCAGATGGCAAAGATCGGCATCGAAGCCCCTGATATCATTATCCTTGGCCCTGATTCTGGCACAGCCATTTCAAACAGCTGTCGCCGAGCCTTCGCTGCCGGTTCTGACCGACTCCACTTCAAGCACCATCAGCCTCGAACAGGAGTATCGACTGGGTCGTAGCTGGGTCCGTACGCTGCGCGGGCAGGCCAAACTGCTGAACGACCCTATCGTCAAGCAGTATCTGCACGACCTACTCTGGGCCATAGTCCCCAACAGTCAACTGACCGACAGACGTTTGGAGCTGGTGGTGCTCGATAATGCCAACCTGAATGCCTTTGCGGTTCCCGGCGGCGTTATCGGTATTAACGGCGGGCTGATCACTGCCGCCGAGTCGGAGGCCGAAACCGCCTCGGTCATTGCGCACGAACTCGCGCATCTCAGCCAACGTCACTACGCCCAACAGCTGGAGGAGAGCCGCCGCAATCGGCCCCTGGTGCTCGCAGGATTGCTTGCCAGCATTCTCGTCGCCTCCGCCGACAGCCAGGCGGGCACTGCCGCAATAAGCACGACACTGGCCGGCTCTATCGCCTCTCAATTGGCATTTAGTCGTCGCAACGAGCAGGAAGCCGATCGCATCGGCATGCAGACGCTGGTGGCCAGCGGCTACGACCCTTACGCGATGCCTGGTATGTTCTCCCGTTTACAGAAAAACTATCGCTTCGCCGGCCAACGTGCACCCGAGTTTCTGCTGACACACCCGGTGACGGAGTCGCGCATTGCCGACTCGTTGAACCGGGCATCGAGCCTACCTCGCCCGCACAACCTGCACACAAGTTTTCTCTACGACCTGGTGCGCCAGCGCCTGCGCGTTCACTACTCCCAAAACCTGGAGCAACTGCACGCGCAGTTCAGCGCGGACGCGAAGCAGGAAAACCGCCCACTGAACCAATACGGTCGCCTGCTGACAGCAACCGCACTGAATAAGCTATCGCAGGCTGAAGAGGCGCTCAGCACCCTGCCAAAAGAGTGGCGCCAGCACCCCTACGTCCGACTGAGCGAACTCGACCTGCTCCAGGCCAGAGGCAAGAACCAGGACGCATTGGCATTAGCTGAGGAGCTGGTTGCGCTGTACCCCGATAGCATGCCGGTGCGCTACCGCTACGCGCTTTCGGCTCGCCTGGTCGGACAATATCAGCGTGCAGCCGAGGCGTTTCGCAGATTGACATCCGACTATCCGAATGATGTCGATTTCTGGTACCAACTGGCAGAAACCGAAGGACTTAACGGACAGATCAATGCCGTGCACCTGGCGCGCATCGAGTATTTCATGCTCACCGGACAGATGGACCTGGCGCTGAGACAGGTCGAGTTTGCCCGCCGTGAGCCTGGTCTGGGCCATATAGACAAGTCCAGGCTGGACCAGAAGGAGGAGGAGATCAAGGCTCTGCGCCAGCAGATGAAAGAGGATCTGTCCTGAGCACGCCAATAATCAGGCCCGCTGAAAAGCGGGCCTGATTATTGGGAGGCGGCAATCCGAGAAGCGACTACTCAGCGCGCCTGGAAATCCAGCATCCGTTGCAACGGGATCCGCGCCCGTTCGATCAGACCCGGCTCCACCAGAATCTCATCCGGCCCGCTCTCCAGCGCCTGCAGGATATTCTCCAGCCCATTCATCGCCATCCAGGGGCAGTGCGCGCAGCTTCGACAGGTTGCTCCGCTACCGCCAGTCGGCGCCTCAATGAAGGTTTTGTTCGGTGCTGCCTGCTGCATTTTGTAAAAGATGCCACGATCGGTAGCAACGATAAACATCGGGTGCGGCAGCTCCTGCGCAGCCTTGATCAACTGTGACGTAGAACCGACAGCATCAGCCAGTTCTATTACCGACTCCGGCGATTCCGGGTGCACCAGAATGCCCGCATCGGGGTAGACCTGCTTCAGCTCTTTGAGCCCCTTGGCCTTAAACTCTTCGTGCACAATACACGCACCGTCCCAGAGCAGCATCTCGGCATCGGTCTGTTTCTGCACATAAGCTCCCAGATGCTTATCCGGCGCCCAGATTATCTTCTTCCCCTGGTCTGCCAGATGCTCGACCACCTGCAGGGCGATACTGGAGGTTACCACCCAGTCCGCCCGTGCCTTCACCGCCGCTGAGGTATTGGCATAGACCACGACTTCATGATCGGGATGCGCATCACAAAAGGCAGAGAATTCGTCAATGGGACAACCCAGATCCAATGAGCAGGTCGCTTCCAGGGTCGGCATGAGGATCCGCTTTTCGGGACTCAGAATCTTGGCCGTCTCACCCATGAAGCGAACACCCGCTACGATCAGAGTACTGGCAGGACTGCGGGCACCGAAACGCGCCATCTCCAGCGAGTCTGCTACCAGGCCACCCGTTTTCTCTGCCAACTCCTGCACCAATGGATCGGTGTAGTAGTGCGCCACGAGACAAGCATCCTTCTCCTTTAGCAGCGCTTGAATGCGCTGCGTGTACTCCTCCACCTGCACAGGATTCAGGGCAGAAGGCAGATGTTCCTGAGCAAAATGCTCCTGGACGAGGATTCGATCATCAAGTTCAGGTTTCGTCAGCATAGGTTCATTCTTCGCTTAACTGGTATAACCGAGCGGCAGTGGAAAAAGGCCGCAAAGTATATCACAACAAAATATTAGACAGGCCTGTCTTATAAGGATTCACCGCGCTGCTTGTTTTCGCGTCAGCAAATTGAAGGGAAGGATTTTGAGAAATTGGTGGGTCGTATAGGATTCGAACCTATGACCAATTGGTTAAAAGCCAACTGCTCTACCAACTGAGCTAACGACCCGCTGCAGGCTACAGGCGAACGGCCTGTATAAAGGCAGGAAAGTGGTGGGTCGTATAGGATTCGAACCTATGACCAATTGGTTAAAAGCCAACTGCTCTACCAACTGAGCTAACGACCCGCCGTAGGGCTGCGCATTTTACGCAGACCGCCGGGAAAGGCAACCCCTAAATCACTCTGGAATATAGACCGTGGGATCCACGACACCGGCATCGGCGAACCCTCTGGCCCGCAGCCGGCAGCTATCACAGTGACCGCAGGCCCTGCCCTGATCATCGGCCTGGTAGCATGACAGCGTCTTGCTGTAGTCCACACCCAACTCCAGGCCAGCCTTGATGATCTCGGCCTTGGTCAGATCGATAAGCGGGGTTTCGATATGAAACGGCTCGCCACTGACGCCGTTACGAGTGGCCAGATTGGCCATCTTCTCGAACGCCGCAATGAACTCGGGCCGACAATCGGGATAACCCGAATAATCAACGGCATTCACGCCGATAAAGATCGCCTCGGCATGGAGCACCTCCGCCCAACCCAGCGCCAGGGAAAGAAAAACCGTATTGCGCGCAGGAACGTAGGTGATCGGTATCCCCTCCGTTTCGCCTTCGGGCACCTCGATAGACTTGTCGGTCAGCGCGGAGCCACCAAAGTCCTCAAGATTAAGTCTTAATACCCGATGCTCGGCCACGCCCATGGATTGTGCGATATTGCGCGCAGCATTGAGCTCGGTCTGCGAACGCTGACCGTAGTCGAAACTCAAAACATGGCAACTGTAACCACGCGAGAGAGCGATTGCCAAAGCGGTTGCCGAATCGAGACCTCCGGACAAAAGCACGACGGCGCGTTTCTGCGGATCTGTCATTGAAAAACCTGTATTAACGTGAAGAGTAGTTGCGAGCAAGCCCAGCAGCGGAACTCTGCGGATATAGCTGAATCAAGCGCTGGAAAGCCTGCTGCGCGGCTTCGCTATTACCCAATCGATCCTCCACCACGCCCAACTTATACAGCGCATCGGGCACCTTGGCATGCTGGGGGAACTGATCGATGACCCGCTTGAAGGCTGCCTTGGCCGACTCAAGCGACTGCTGCGCCAAGTCGATCTCACCTACCCAATAATGGGCGTTAGCCGCGTTACGACTGGCGGGGTATTGCTGAATGAATGTCTCGAATGCAGCGCGGGACTCAGCAAACTTTCGCTCTCGAACGAGCTGGAAAGCACGCTGATAGGCTTCTTGATCGCCCTGCTGAGTAACCGAAGCAGATGTAGCCGCCGCAGCCGGCCCAGAGTCCGAGACTTCGGTTTGCGCGGACGGCACCGCCGACTCAAGCGGTTGCTGGCCAGCCTGGGCAGCGGGCGCTTCCGCGGTAGAACCTAACAGAGGGTCGCTTTCGGCGGCGGCCTGAATCAGCGCACTGATACGGCGATCCATATCGCGGTAACGATCGCGCTGCTCCCGCTCTATCCGCTCCAGCTTGTGCTGTTGGGTCTCCACTGCACCGCGCAGCTGACGCACCTCTTCCTGGAGCTGCTGAACCAACATCAGAAGCTCGCTCTGGGCCGACGCCGATGGCGGGTATCCGCCGCTCTGCCCCGCTCCCGTCTGAACCTCTGTAACCGGAATCTGGGTTACTGTGGCGGCTGCCACTGTGCCTGACGCAAGCGCCAGGCACAGCAGCGAAGCCGCCGGAGTAATCTTTTCAATCATTAGCGAGAAACGTATTTCAACTCAACACGACGGTTCTGCGACCAAGACGCATCACCCTGACCCATAACAGCCGGTTTCTCTTCACCGTAACTGATGGTTTCGATCTGAGATGCGGTAGCGCCGTTGACAACCAGCAGACGCTCTACGGACTGAGCACGACGCTCGCCCAAGGCGATGTTGTATTCACGGGTACCACGCTCATCGGCGTGACCTTCCAGGCGAATAGAGGCTGACGGATGGGCTGCCAGGTAACGGGCATGGGCCTCAAGGTCAGCGAAACCATCCTGCTTGACAACGGACTGGTCAAAGTCGAAATAGAATACGGTACGCAACTGATTCAGATCAGCCATATCGGTACCGCTGACACCAGAACCCTGAGCACCATAGGCATCAGCCCCGGCACCACCCTGACCGGACATACCGGCACCATCTGCATCAGTGGTCGTACTAGTGGTGCTACAACCGGCCGCCCAGATTACGGCTGCACCGAGGGCGGCTGCTTTCATTACGTTCAACGCTCGCATCTAACTCTCCTGATTTTAAGGCTAAGGTTTACGACCACACAAATTGGTGATTACGCTAATCTGCGGCTCAGCGCTTTGCAAGAGGCGCCGAATAATAAAGATTGTGCCATTCATCTGCCGCACGAATTCGTCTCCTTGCGGAAACACTGTACATATTAATTAATTTAAATAGGGGCTCCATGCCGGCTCGCGCACATCCCCTCCTCGATTGGGCATTCTGAAACGCACCTGACCATCAAGGGATACCGCCGCCAGCACACCGCGCCCGCCTTCCTGAGAGGCATAGATGATGATGCTGCCGTTCGGCGCGATACTGGGAGACTCCTCCAGACCCGCCTGGGTCAGGATATCGAGGCGACCGGTTTTCAGGTCCTGTACCGCTATGGTGAAATCCGCGCCCTGTGGACGATGCACCATCGCCAGGAAACGACCATCCTGGGTCAAGCGCCCACGTGCGTTATAGTTCCCTTCGTAGGTCAGGCGCTCGAGGTTACGATTACCCAGATCAAGTTTGTAGATCTGCGGCTGGCCGCCTCGATCAGAGGTAAAGATGATCGACTTGCCATCCGGAGACCAGGTTGGTTCTGTATCGATGCTGTAATGCCGCGTAATCCGCTGCAATTGTCGCGAGACCAGATCGAGGACGTAGATTTCAGGGTTGCCGTCCTTGGACAGCACCAGTGCCATACTGTTCCCGTCCGGCGACCAGGCTGGAGCACCGTTCAGCCCCGGAAAGGACTGGATGCGCTCGCGTTTGCCGGTAGACAGGTACTGCACATAGATCGCGGGACGCCCGGATTCGAACGAGACATAGGCCAGCTTACGCCCATCACGGGACCAGGCCGGTGACATGATAGGCTCCCTGGATTCCAGAATCGTACGCGGACGCGCTCCATCCCAGTCCGCCAGTTGCAGGCGATAACGCGCATTTTGATTGCCCAGCTGCTCGGCGGTGACGTAGACGATACGGGTCGAGAAAGCGCCTTTCAGCCCCGTCAGCGCCTCGAACACCTGATCCGCAATATAGTGTGCGGCATCACGCAGATGAGTGAGATCGCTCTCGACACGCTGCCCGAGCACACGCTGCTCCTTGAGCACGTTGTGCAGCTCGAATTCGATCGAGACCCTGCCGCCCTCGCCCGGCAACATACGACCAACCAACAGGTAATCCGCCCCGGTCACTCGCCAGTCACGAAAGAACACTTCGGATTGACGGGTCGGGAAACTGAGCATGCTGGTACGCGGCAGCGACTTGAAAAAACCGCTGCGGGAGAGATCCTGGCCAATGATCTCGGCCACATCCTCAGGCAGTGCCTGACCTCCGTTCCAGCCAAAGGGCACCACCGCCACCGGCGTCGGCGCTTCGACACCCTGGGTAACCTCGACCACCAACTCGGCCCGCGCACCCACTGTCAGCAACAGTAGGCAGATCATTGTCAGTAACTGTCTCATGTTTACCACCTCAGTCCCTCCGGCCTGAACACTATGTGTATTGCCCGCAAGCGTCTTTCAAACAGGATCGGATCCACTTCCGCCACCCGCTCAAAACGCTCTGTCCTGTATACCGCCTGCAACGCAGACTGATCAAAGGCCGCATCGCCGCTACTTTTGTAAATGCTCGCCTGGTCCACTTCGCCATTACCCAGCAGACGGATGGCAACCACTGCTTCCATGCCGTTACGGGCCGTTTTAGGTACCAGCCAGTTACGTTGAATCAATGCCTGGATATAGCCCTGGATATCCCCGACGACCGATTCGGCCCGCTGCTGAGCGGCCTGTTGCGCAGCCCGGCGCGCCTGCTCCGCTTTCGCCTGCGCGGCAGCAGCCGCTTCGGCTTCGGCACGGGCTTTCGCTTCTGCCGCAGCCTGAGCCTTGGCCTTGGCTGCCGCTTCCGCTTTCGCCTTCTCCTGAGCGTCACGCTTGGCCTGCGCCTGACGTTTGGCCTCCTCTTCAGCCTTGCGCTTAGCCAGAGCTTCGGCTTTCTTTTTCGCCTCAAGTTCCGCCTGTTTGCGCTTAACCTCGGCTTCCGCTTTACGTTTCTGCTCGGCGACCTGCTTCTGCTTCTGCGCCTCTTCAGCAGCTTTTTTCTTCTGAATCTCCTGCTGCCGCTTGGCCTCTGCCTCGCGCCGCGCCTTCTCCTGATCGGCCTTCTCCTGATCGGCCTTCTGCTGAGCTGCCTTCTGCTCCAGCTCCTGCTTATCGGGCACGGGTGCTGGAGCCGGCGGCGCCACCTGCTGACTGAAGGACTCGAGATCGATCATGCGGGCCTGAATATGCGGCACCGAACGCCGCTCAGGCTCCGTATCGCCTATCCAGTGGTTGAGCAGAGCACCAAGCACTACAACATGCAGCAGCGTGGCAAACAGCGTCGGCAGCCCATAACTGCGAATATCCACCGCGTTACTCCGTTACCAGCCCGACACTGGAGGCACCGGCATCCTTGAGCAGTACCATGAGCTGGATCACGGCGTCGTAGTTGACGTTTTTATCGCCTCTAACCAGCAACAGCTTGTCTGGTTTTACGCTGATTACCTTGCCAACACGCGCCGCGACCTCTTGTGCTGTTATAGCAACGGTCTCATCTTCACCACCGACATTGATGTAATAGGCACCATCTCTATCGACTGAAACGATAAGCGGCTCATCATCTTCGGTACTGACTTGCTCCGCGGAGGTCTGCGGCAGGTCCACGTCTATCCCCTGCGTCAGCATCGGCGCCGTGACCATGAAGATGATCAACAGCACCATGGTGACGTCGATATAGGGAACGACATTGATTTCGGCGTTGAGTTTACGCTTTTTTCGTGTGCGCCCGATCCCGGTCATCTATCTAGCCTCAGGCCGCGTGCACACGCCGGTAGAGAATGCTGGCAAACTCATCGGCGAAGGTTTCATAGCTGTTGAGCAACCACTCGGACTTGGCCGAGAACCGGTTGTAGGCGATAACAGCCGGAATCGCCGCGAACAGCCCCATGGCCGTTGCCACCAGAGCTTCAGAGATGCCGGGCGCAACCGACGCCAGGGTCGCCTGGTGCACGTTAGCGAGCCCGCGAAAAGCGTTCATGATGCCCCATACGGTACCGAACAGACCTATGTAGGGACTGGTCGAACCCACTGTGGCCAAGAACGGCAAGTGGCGTTCCAGGCGCTCCTCTTCACGCATTAATGATACTCGCATGCTGCGTTGCACACCGTTCATTACCACGTCGGGATCGACTCCCGGCTGCTTGGTCAAACGTGTGAACTCCTTGAGCCCGGAGCGAAAAATATTCTCTGCGCCGCAAGCCTGATCAGGCGCTGTCGTCACCTCACGATAGAGGTGACTCAGGTCGATACCGGACCAGAAGCGATCTTCGAAATCACGCAGCGTGCTTTGCGCCCTGCGCAGAACCTGTCGGCGTTGGAAAATCATCACCCAGGAAAGGAATGAGGCCAGCAGCAGCATCAGCATCACCAGCTGAACCACAAAGCTCGCATTGACCACCAGTCCCCAGATAGACAGCTTGTCTTCCACTTACTACTCCTAAATACGATCGATCAATCCGGCGTGTTCAGCGCCATCACCAGCTCACGCGGCCAGCGTCTTGGCTTGAAAGTCTGACTGTTAACGCAGGCGACCCGCACCTGCCCCTCACAAAGCGTCTGCTCCGTGTGGCGGTCGATGATCTTCTGCTTAAAGACGAGACTCGCAGCACCAGCCTGTTCGATAGCGCTACGCACAATAAGTTCATCATCGAGGCGAGCTGGCTTCAGATAACGGCAATCGACACTGTGCACAACGAACAAACAGTGATCAGCCGCCAACCGATGCTGAGAGTAGCCATACTGGCGCAACATCTCGGTCCGGGCTCGCTCCATGAATTTCAGGTAGTTCACGTAATAGACGATGCCACCGAAGTCGGTGTCTTCGATATAGACGCGCAACGGCCAATCAAACGCCATCAACAGACCCAGTATGGTGAATGAAGGCACACAATAGCAGGCGGGAAATTTTATACAAGCAGGGCCCAAGCCCTTTATTGATGGGAGGCTCTGCGCTGAACTCGACTGTTACAGGAGAGACAAAAACTGGTCGCGGGGTCAGCTCGCAACTGATTCAATTCGATCTCCTCGCCACAGCCGACACAATAACCATAGAGGCCGGTCTCGATGCGTTCTATGGCACTATCGACACGCTGGAGATCATGTTCAATCTGGTGGCTCAACTCATCGGCAGCATCCCGTGCCAGGTTGCCGCAATCAGCCGCTGGGCGGATAGCCCGGAGGTCCGCGTCCAGCTCCGAGCGCAGTTGATCCAGCGAGCGACGCAAGTTGTTAAGATCGGATCGGTTCACGGTTGTGCCTGCCAACACTGCTTTTAAAGCCGATACTAGCAGGCACCCTAAATGGCGCCTTGATATTGGTCAGAGTTTACGTTCAACGCCTGAAACAGAACTCGTTCTATTGACCGCGCTCAGGCTTTTCAATACCGAAATGCAGGTAGGCGTGATCGGTAACGACGCGGCCTCGCGGCGTGCGCATGATAAAGCCCTGCTGAATCAGGAACGGCTCCAACACATCCTCGATGGTATCGCGCTCCTCGCTGATCGCCGCCGCCAGGTTATCGACCCCTACGGGGCCACCACCGAATTTTTCGATCATCGCCAGCAGCAGACGCCGATCCATATGATCGAAGCCGCGCTGATCCACGTTGAGCATATTCAGCGCCAGGTCCGCGATCTCCCGGGTAATATGCCCCTTTCCCCTCACCTCCGCATAGTCGCGGGCGCGGCGCAGTAGCCGGTTGGCGATTCGAGGCGTACCCCGCGACCGACAGGCCACCTCCAGCGCTCCAGCCTCCTCGATCGGCGTCTCGGATAGTTCTGCCGTGCGCATCACGATTCGCGTCAGGTCTTCCACGTTATAGAACTCGAGACGCTGCACGATGCCGAAGCGGTCACGCAGCGGTGAAGTCAACAGGCCCGCACGCGTCGTTGCCCCTACCAGCGTGAAGGGAGGTAGATCGATCTTGATCGAGCGGGCTGCAGGCCCCTCACCGATCATGATATCGAGTTGATAATCCTCCATCGCTGGATACAGCACCTCCTCCACGTTGGGACTCAGGCGATGAATCTCGTCGATAAACAGCACATCGTTGGGCTCAAGATTGGTCAGCAGCGCTGCAACATCACCGGCCTTCTCCAGCACAGGGCCAGACGTGGTCTTGATCTGCGAGCCCATTTCGTTGGCAATAATATTGGCCAGCGTTGTCTTCCCCAGACCGGGCGGCCCAAAGATCAGGGTATGATCGAGGGCTTCGCCGCGATTGCGAGCGGCATGAATGAAGATCTCCATCTGCTCCCGCACCCGCGGCTGCCCGTGATAGTCGGCCAGCAGCTTCGGCCGCACCGCCCGATCCTGCACCTCTTCCGCCGGCGCTGCCACCGGACTGATAAATCGATCCGCTTCAATCTTCATGCACTGGGCACCCTTCTCAGCCACCGACCATCGACTTCAGCGACTGCCGGATCAACTCCTCAACCGCCGCATCTTCACCAAGCGAGGACGCGGCCTGTTCGACGGCTCGCGTGGCCTGCACCGGCTTATAACCCAACGCCACCAGCGCGCTTTCAGCCTCCGCACGGTTATCCGGCAATGCCGCCAACGACGCAGCGCCGGGTGCACCCAAGCGAAACTCGGTTATGGTGGGTATCTCGAGCCTGTCGAGCTTGTCCTTCATCTCCACGATCAGGCGTTCCGCGGTCTTTTTGCCGACACCCGGAATACGCACAAGGGTGGCACTGTCTTCATTGTGCACACAGCGAATAAACTCTTCGCTGCTGATACCGGAGAGGATAGCCAGCGCCAGCTTGGGGCCTACCCCGTTGGTCTTGATCAACGCACGAAACAGCACCCGCTCCTGAAAGTCGATAAACGCGTACAGCAACTGAGCATCCTCGCGCACCACCATATGGGTGTGCAGCGTAACCCGTTCACCCTGGGCGGGAAGCTTGTAAAAGGTGTTCATAGAGGCTTCCAGCTCATAGCCGACGCCGTTCACATCCAGTAGCAACTGAGGCGGCTGCTTTTCCAGCACCTCACCCGTCAAACGCCCTATCACTGCTCTGTATTCTCCAAGTTACGCGCCTCTGCCGGCGATTCGAGACGATGCCCGCGCACAATGAACTCGGGCAGTTGCAGCCCGGCCACGAGCGAAGCCATGCGCGAGATGAAAATAATCGCCATAGCGCTGATATCCAGCCAGGGACTGGGCTCACCCAGGCGACCATATACGAAAATGTACGCCAGCGCCCCCATCAGTGCGCAGGTGGCATAAAGCTCACCGTTACGCTGCAGCACCAGGGGTATTTGCCCGGTTAATAGATCACGGATCATACCACCGGCCACGCCGGTAATGACCGCCATCATCACGGCCACTTCAGCCGGCGCTCCCGCTGCCAAGGCCTTTTGCAGACCCAATATACTGAATAGTGCCAAACCCAATGCATCGAGAAACAGCAGCGTTCTGCGCGGAGACTGAATGCGCCGCGAGGCAAAAAACGCGATAACGGAACTCGAGATCGCGACCCAGAGATAGGTTGTATCGCCCACCCAAACCAAGGGGTGAAGGTCGAGGGAGATATCACGAATCGTGCCACCGCCAAGTGAGGTGACGATCCCCAGTACAATCACCCCCAGAATATCGATACGCTTGCCGGGAGCCGCTATTGCACCGGTCACGGCAAAGACGGCGACCCCGAGCAGATCGGCGATATAGATAAACTCCAAATAGCTCACTGCCAACGCCCCCGCACCACTTTGCGACTTCCCGCCATGGCAATCTGCTGGTTGCGACTGTGGGCATGACAAAGTGCGATCGCCAGAGCATCGGCGGCATCCGCCTGCGGCAGGCCTGGCAGTTTAAGCAGATGCGCAACCATAATCTGAACCTGGGTCTTGTCTGCGCCGCCGTTGCCCACCACCGACTGTTTCACCTTGCGTGCGGCATACTCGGCCACTGGCAAACCGGCATTGGCACCCGCCACCACGGCTACTCCCCGCGCCTGCCCCAGTTTGAGTGCAGAATCGGCATTGCGCGCCATGAACACCTGCTCGATCGCCATCTCCTGAGGAGAGTAGCGCTCAATAATCTCCGAGACACCGGCGTAAACCTGCTGCAAACGCTCGGCGAGCACGTCACCCGAGATACGGATACAGCCGCTGGCCACGTATTCATTGCGCGGGCCGTTCACGTTTATCACACCGTATCCGGTTATTCTGGACCCCGGATCTATTCCCAATATCAGCATATTGCGCTCTTTTGCGAAATTAGCGCGATGATAACAAAAAGCCGGGGCACAGGCCCCGGCTTATGTCGATGGATATACGGTATGCCGCGTAATAGCCAATCAGTCTTCCATCGCCTCTTCGGGGATGTCGGCGTTGTGATACACGTTCTGGGAATCATCCAGATCCTCCAGCGCATCGATCAGCTTCATCACCTTGCGCCCGGAATCCACGTCGAGATCCACCGAGGTCTGCGGAATCATGCCGACTTCAGCCAATGCCGGTTCGAAGCCTGCATCGATCAACGCCTGCTTCACATCCATGAATTCCTGCCAGGCGCAGAAAACATCGATGGAGCCATCATCGTTGGTCACCACATCGTCCGCACCAGCCTCGAGTGCGGCTTCCATCAGCGCGTCTTCGTCGACCCCGTCCTCGTAGCTGAGCTGGCCCTTCTTGTCGAACAGGTAGGAGACCGACCCGTTGGTGCCCAGGTTGCCGCCAAACTTGTTGAATGCGGCACGCACCTGAGACACCGTACGATTGACGTTATCGGTCAGGCACTCGACCAGGATCGCCACGCCGTTGCTGCCGTAACCTTCATAGGTCAGCTCGTCGTAGTTCTCACCGTCGGCACCACCGGCGCCGCGTTGAATCGCCTTGTCGATGGTATCGCGTTTCATATTGGCGCCGAGCGCCTTGTCGACTGCCGCGCGTAGACGCGGGTTGTCCTCCGGACTACCGCCACCCTCTTTCGCCGCGACGGTCAACTCTCGAATCAGCTTGGTGAAGATCTTGCCGCGCTTGGCATCCTGCGCAGCCTTACGGTGTTTGATGTTGGCCCATTTAGAATGACCTGCCATAACACGTCCTCAGTCTTAAATCTGAAGAGGCCGCAAGCGGCCTCTGGTAATACTTGTCTCTTCCAGTATCCCCCTGAGATCAGGGGGTCTTGCGCAGCTTGATATTCAGCTCGCGCAGTTGCGTAGCACCCACCTCTCCCGGCGCATCGGTGAGCAGACAGGCGGCGCTCTGCGTTTTCGGGAAGGCGATAACCTCACGAATGGAGCTTGAGCCGGTCATCAGCATGATCAGACGATCGAGACCGAAGGCCAGACCACCGTGCGGCGGCGCACCGTATTTCAGCGCGTTGAGCAGGAAGCCGAACTTCTCTTCCGCTTCCTCATCACTGATGCCCAGCACCTTGAATACCGCACGCTGCATGCCCTGGTCGTGGATACGGACAGAGCCACCGCCGAGTTCGGTGCCGTTGAGTACCATATCGTAAGCGCGGGACAGCTTGCCTTCCGGCTGTTCGATCAGCTGCTCCGGCGAGCAGTTAGGCGCGGTGAACGGGTGGTGCAACGCGGTCAGGCTGCCATCGTCCAACTCTTCGAACATCGGGAAGTCGACCACCCACAGCGGCGCCCAATTCTTCTCGTGCAGGTTCATATCCTCGCCAACCTTGATACGCAGCGCACCCAGCGCTTCGTTGACGATCTTGGCCTTGTCGGCACCGAAGAACACGATATCGCCGTTCTGCGCACCCAGGCGCTCCATGATCTTCAGCGCCACCTCTTCACCGAGGAACTTGACGATCGGAGACTGCAGGCCTTCGGCACCGTTTTCCAGCGCATTGACCTTGATCCAGGCCAGGCCTTTGGCGCCATAGATGCCGACGAACTTGGTGTAGTCATCGATGATCTTGCGCGTCAGTTCGGCACCGCCCGGCACTTTCAGCGCCGCGACACGGCCTTTGGGATCCTTGGCGGGGCCGGCAAACACCTTGAAGTCCACATCAGCAACCAGATCGTTGACGTCGACCAGCTCCAGCGGGATACGCAGGTCCGGCTTATCCGAACCGTAGCGCTGCATCGCTTCGGAGTACGGCATGGTCGGGAACTCGCCCAGCTCGATATCCAGCAACTCCTTGAACAGCTTGCTTACCATCCCTTCGGCCAGCGCCATGATCTCCTGCTCACCGAGGAAGGAGGTTTCGATGTCGATCTGGGTAAATTCAGGCTGACGATCGGCACGCAGGTCTTCGTCACGGAAACACTTGGCGACCTGATAATAGCGGTCGAAACCGGACACCATCAGCAACTGCTTGAACAGCTGCGGCGACTGCGGCAGGGCGAAGAAGCAACCCTCATGGGTGCGGCTCGGCACCAGATAATCGCGCGCGCCCTCCGGTGTCGCACGGGTCAGGATCGGCGTTTCGATATCGAGAAAACCGTTCTCTTCCAGGTAGTTGCGCACGGCATGGGTCACCTTGGAGCGGAACCGCAGCTTGTGCTGGATCTCCGGACGGCGCAGATCGATGTAACGATGACGCAGACGCACATCCTCACCCACCTGCTGATGTTCGTCGAGCTGGAACGGCGGCGTTTCCGCACGGTTCAGGATCCGCAACTCCTTACCCAGCACCTCGATCGCACCGGTCAGCATCTCCGGGTTTTCGGTGCCTGCAGGGCGGGCTCTTACGGTGCCGTGAATCTCGATAACGTATTCGTTACGGACGCTGTCAGCCAGCTTGAAGCTCTCCTCACGATCCGGATCGAACACCACCTGAGCGATCCCTTCACGGTCGCGAACATCAAGAAAGATCACACCACCGTGGTCACGGCGGCGATGGACCCATCCCGCCAGGACAATGTCTTCACCGATATGCTCTTTTCGAAGATCGCCGCAATAATGGCTGCGCATAGTATCTCTATCCTGTTCCTAAACATCTGCGCGCCCGTATCACAGGCGCATAATCGTGGGCGCAGCGGGGTCCGAAGCGGGCATGACTGCCCCATCATCCCGCTGCCCGGAAGCGGCAAAACCACCCCCGGTATCGGAACGAACAGGGCACCCCCTGCATTTAAAGGCGAAAATTATACTCGATTTAGCCAGCCCTGACAGGGCCTGAATCGCAAATCAGGCAGTTGGGCAGAAAGTCAGCTCATCGCTGAGTAGGCGGCACAGGCGCTCACGTATTTTTGCCAGTTCCTCGTCGCTGTACGGTTTGGCGGGCACTTTACCCCATACCGGCTGCGGCCAGGCCGGGTCGGCTTCGTGTCGCACTACATGATGCAGATGCAGTTGAGGCACCATATTGCCCAATGCCGCGATGTTCATTTTGCGTGCCTGGAACAGGTCTGCCAGATTCTCAGCCAGGAAGCTGGATTCGCGCATCAACTGTTCGCGCTCCTCCTGCGGGAGGTGGTAGATTTCCGTAACTCCGGCGCGGCGCGGCACAAGAATGAACCAGGGATAGTTGGCATCGTTCATAAGCAGCAGCTGACACAGCGGAAATGCACCCAAATCATAGGTATCCGCTACCAGCCTTGGGTCAAGCTCAAATTCCAGTTCCAATTCGTCCATAATGCTCCTGATCGCAAATCAAAAATACGAGATGCGCTGAAAACAGATCAGCCAGGGTAAAGACTAACTGCCTAAAGAGTATAGGCCAAGGTAGCTGACACGAGATGCCGGAGATAAAGCTTCACAGCACCATCGAGGAGATTCCGCACCAGCAGTGGAACAGACTATGCGGCACGGACTATCCCTTTCTGCGTCATGAATTTCTTGCAGCTCTGGAACGCTCGGGCAGCGTCAGTCCGGAGACCGGCTGGCAACCCCTGCACATCAGCATCTGGCAGCAGTCGCAGCTGGCCGGTGTGATGCCGCTCTACCTGAAAAGCCACTCCTGGGGCGAGTACGTATTCGACTGGTCCTGGGCCGATGCATGGGCTCGCCATGGTCTCAACTACTACCCCAAGCTACTGACCGCCATCCCTTTCACGCCTGCGTCGGGCCCACGATTCGGATCAGAGCTCCCCCTGGCCGAACTGACTACATTGCTCAGCCAGACGGTTATGCAGGTCGCCGACCGTTTCGATGCATCAGGGTGGCATGCCCTGTTTGTAGAGCCCGGCGTCAAATCCGCCTTTGCCGAGGCGGGACTTATGACGCGCCTGGGTACCCAGTACCACTGGTTCAACCGAGACTACCAATCCTTTGATCATTACCTCAGCCACTTCACCTCGCGTAAGCGCAAGAACGTGCGCAAGGAGCGGGAGAAGGTGCAGAATCAGGGTATCGAGCTGATCACCCTTGAGGGTGACGCGATCACGCCACAGCATTTGGACACGTTTTACCGCTTCTACCAACGCACCTACCGCAAACGGGGGATGCAGGGATATCTGACGCGCGCCTTCTTCGACCAGCTTTTGGAAAACCTGCCGGAACATCTGGTATTGGTTCTGGCACTGGTCGACGGACGGGAGGTAGCTTGCGCACTATCGTTAAAGAGCAGCGACTGCCTGTACGGTCGCTACTGGGGTTGCCTCGACGAGTTCGACAGCCTCCATTTCGAAACCTGCTACTACCAAGGCATCGATTACTGTATCAAAAACGGGTTGAAACGCTTTGATCCCGGAGCCCAGGGGGAGCACAAGATTCAACGCGGATTTGAACCGATCGAAACCTGGTCCGTCCACTGGCTGCGCGAAAAAGGCTTTCATCCTGCCCTGCGTAACTTCCTCAAGGAGGAGAGCACATTGATGCGCGACGAGATCGCCCTGCTGTCGGAAGGCCTACCCTTCCGCCACGATCCAGACCGGCAGCCGTGACCCAGATCAACAGAGAGTGCTGAAGCACTCACGGAGAAACGAAAGCGCCCGCAGTACAAACGCAGCATTAAAAGCCCAATTTTTCAGTATATTGCGCGTTTCTCCGACTTTTTGGGCACGCCTTCATCATGAAGTTCAATTTCAGGATCAGGAATTCGTTGAAAAATGATCCATCCCAACCCATGGCATCGTGTTCGGCATGGCCTAGACTAAAAGTCGCAGAGCAACCTATAACCCTAAATAATTAAAGCGCTCAGCGCGCGAAGGAGGCCCGAAGATGCTGACCTATGAAGAGTGTCTGGCGATGTCTGACCTGACCGAAGAGGAGATTGCGGCCATCGCTGAGCATGAGCATATGGATACCATGATTGCGATGGCACTCGGTCACTATCTGGTCACCCATAACGGCGAGCAAAAGATCAGGGATATTATCCTTGATGATATCGCCGAGGCACGACACGCCGGCAACACCGAAAGAGAGAGAGTACTAAGAGCAGTACTCCAGCATTTCATCGCCACCCATCCGGAGCACGGCCGCTCAAGCGTGGCCTGACCGGAAAAAGGAACATGAATGCATAACGCACACGCCCCGCATATGCGGGGCGTGTCTGCGGTCACAAAGATTAAATTCTTCGAAACGGCTGAGATACCGGTCAGTGCACCGACACCTCATACTTCTTCTGGATCGCAATCAGCGCCGGTTGAATATCCAGGGGGGCGTATTTCATCGCCTGCTCGAAAAGCTCCTTATTCTCTTCTGATAGCCGCTCCTCCTCAGTCATGGCTGAGAGTTTACGCATGGCTTCCATAAATTTTGGATGGGGAGTGGTATTGCTCATGATGCGGCCTCCTTTGCAGGGTTAAGGGCTGCGAGCCGTCGGCAGAATCACCGATGCCTACCCCTTTATTTTGCACATGCGGCGCATCTCGGCAATGCCGTTCTATTCATTTTGTTGCGATCGCGATGATTTGGCTCCCATCTGGCCAATCAGTACTCAGCACCAGCTGCCTGTGCACGCACTTGACGCCGAGCCGAGTCCTTTTTCCCCAGGCTCAACCAGTCCGCAATCTGTGATCGGACCAGCTGTTCCAGAGCATCGATGTGCTCCACCCGGTCATTGAGCGCCGGGATATAGCCATAGCGCTCTCCACCTGCGCTCAAGAAGTAGTCGCGATTCTCGACACCAATCTCCTCGATCGTTTCCAGGCAATCGGCAGCAAACCCCGGGCAATAAACCTGAACCGATTTGACGCCAGAGGCAGGCAAGGCTTTCAAGGTTTCATCGGTGTAGGGTTTCAACCACTCCTCGCGACCAAACCGGGACTGAAAGGTTGTCATGCAAAACACTTCATCCTCCCCCAGCCGATCGGCCAAGAGCCTCGACGTTGCCTTGCACTCGCAATAGTACGGATCCCCGGAATGCAGATAACGTTCAGGTACGCCGTGGTACGAGAGCAGCAGGCGGTCCGGCCGCCCATGCTGCTGCCAGTACTGTTCTATCGACACCGCCATCGCCTCGATATAGGCCGGAAAGTCGTGGTAGTGGGAAACGAAGCGCAAATCCGGCAACCAGCGCCGCTGGGTGAAGTCCGCCGCCAGCGCGTCAAAGGTCGATGCCGTCGTTGCGGCGCTGTATTGCGGATAAAGCGGCAACACCAGCAAACGCCTGACACCCTGTTCCTGCATGCGCTGAATGACCGTTTCTATCGACGGGTTTCCATAGCGCATCGCGAACTCGATCACGACCGGCAATCCCTCAGCCTCAGAAAATCGTTCGGCCAACGCCTCAGCCTGAGCATGGGTATGCAGGAGCAGTGGGGATCCACGCTCCGTCCAGACCTGACGATAGGCTTCCGCCGAGCGCCGAGGCCTGGTGTTGAGTATGATACCGTTAAGAATCAGCCACCAAAGTGGCCGTGGCAGCTCCACAACCCTTGGATCCCAGAGAAACTGCTTCAGGTAGCGGCGCAACGCCTTCGGAGTCGGCTCATCAGGGGTACCAAGGTTGGTCAACAGCACCCCGATACGATCCTCCCGCTGATGACTGTAACTCTTGTCTGCACCTTGAACACTGCGATACTTCATAACAACGACGCCTCTCCGGATGGCGAATTGGGTGAGCCGGCGTAGTGTACTTAAACTACACCAGTCACGACCAGCCGCAGGGCCCGTTCCGTTTTCGCGCCAGGGCAGATCAACCGTGATAGGGCCCACTCTTGACGGAGTCGCTAATCGCCTGCGTGTTATCGGGGCGCATGCGTATCGGCAGAGCACCCTCTTCGAAGTAGAGCAACAGCTCACCATCCGCCGTCAACCTGCCGCTTCTCACACCGCGCAAGCGATTGAGCAACAGTGCCTCCTGAAACATGATCGGCTCAGCGCAAATTCGGCGTGTAACCCGCATCTCACCAAACAACAACTGACCTTCCCGGCCCAGCGCATAATCGCCGAGAAAACGATTGCAACCGGCCATGCCACCAACTCGCTGCTGTTTACCAAAAGCGATACGGGGTGAATATTGCCCCTGCACCTCTCGCGCTCCGATTGATGACACCACCCATTCACCCTCCAGCTGCTCAGCACTGGCAATGACCCTTCCGGGCGGAACGGAGATCTGGGCGGTTGATGAGGAGGTTCCGACACAGCCGGAAAGAACTCCGACTATTGGAAAAAAGATATAGGCGAGCATCGTCCTGATATTCATAGCCAACTCCTTTCGGCTCTAGTCAAACGGTCGTTCAATTATTGCACAGCAGCGATAATTTCGCCATCCGATCTGCCCGCCTCGCTGAGAGACAAGCAAATAGAAAAGGCGCCCTGAGGCGCCCTTTCCATACGGATTCGATATCAGATATCGATCACGTCAAATTCGACCACGGGATCGACATCGGCATCGTAATCGATACCATCGATGCCAAAACCGAACAGCTTCAGGAACTCATCCTTGTATAGCTGATAGTCGGTCACTTCGAACAGGTTTTCGGTCGTCACCTTGGGCCAAAGCTCCTGACAGGGTTTCTGCACGTCATCACGCAGCTCCCAGTCGTCCATACGGTAACGGTTGCCTTCGTCAAGCACTGCACTTTCGCCGTACAGCCCTGTGCTGAAAAGACGATAGACCTGCTCCATACAACCTTCATGCAGGCCTTTTTCACGCATTACCTTGAATACCATCGACAGGTACAACGGCATCACCGGTATTGCCGAGCTGGCCTGCGTGACAACAGATTTCAGAACCGCCACATTGGCCTGACCACCCTCTGCTGACAGTGCGGTATTCAGCTCGCTGGCAGCACGATCCAGATCCTGTTTTGCCTTGCCCAGGGCACCATGCCAATAGATCGGCCAGGTGATTTCCGTGCCGATATAGCTATACGCGACGGTTTTACAACCAGGAGCCAGCACATCCGCCTCTTTCAGCGCCTGAATCCACAGCTCCCAATCTTCACCGCCCATAACGGTCACGGTATCGGCCACCTCTTGATGGGTCGCCGGCTCGACTTCCGCCTCGATGATGCAGTCCTTGTTGGTGTCGATCGCCGTGGAGCGGTAAGGCTCGCCGATAGGCTTCAGCGAAGAGCGTACAACTTCGCCGCTGTCCGGCATTTTGCGCACCGGAGACGCCAGCGAGTAGACCACCAGGTCAACCTGACCCAGATCCGCCTTGATCAGATCAACGGTTTTCTGCTTCGCCTCGTGAGAGAACGCATCGCCGTTCAGGCTCTTCGCATAAAGCCCCGCCTCATGCGCAAGACGCTGGAACGCGGCAGCGTTATACCAACCCGCAGTACCCGGTTTTTTCTCGCTGGCCGGCTTTTCGAAGAACACGCCGATGGTCGCCGCGCCGCTACCGAAAGCAGCGGCGATACGTGATGACAGGCCGTAGCCACTGGAGGCCCCGATCACCAGTACCTTTTTAGGACCATTTTCCAGCGGCCCCTGAGCCTGGGTGTACTCGATCTGCTCGCGCACGTTCGCTTCGCAACCGGCCGGATGAGTAGTGGTACAGATAAAGCCTCGGATTTTCGGTTTGATAATCATCGTCAGTCGTATCGGTGTCCAGTGAATTTAGAGGCGGCTAAGATACCCCATTTCCGGGTTTGATAACACAATATCCGGAAACGTCTTAGAGCCGGAGTTGATCGAAACGGGTAAAGCAACGGCGCAGAATCAGGTTCACAACGATCAGCGTGCCCAACGCCGTTGCGCCTACCAGCATCAACATCACCAGTATCTGGTAACGAATCGCTTGTTCAGGATCGACGCCGGCCAGGATCTGCCCACTCATCATGCCCGGTAATGAGACCAGGCCCACCGTCATCATCGCGTTGACCGACGGAATCATACCCGCCTTGATCGAGTCCCGACGCAGTCGCTGAGAGGCCTCCTGCCAGCTCCCACCCAAACTGAGGATCAGCTCAACTTCGGCCCGCTGCTGTCTCAGACTGCTCAGCAACCGCTCCAGCGACAGCGAGATCGCGGTCATCGCGTTACCGGCAATCATGCCGCCGAGAGGTATAAAATATTGCGGTCGGTACCAGGGCTCAACCTGGATCACCAGGCTGGTTACCATCGATGTGATCAACGTAAAAGTGACCGCCATCGACACGAAAGTAGGCCCCATAATCGCCACCTCCGACTCGTCGACCCGGCTGTGTATCGCCTGTGCCGCCCAAAACAGCATCCAGAGATAGAGCAGCAGGATCAACAGCGGATGTTCGAGATCGAAAATAAACTGCAACACGTAGCCGACCAGGGCCAGCTGCAGAAACGTGCGCACTGTCCCAACCAGCAGGTCTCGCTCCATCCTGAGCTGATAGTAGAGCGAAGCAGCCGCAGCCAGCAGAATAAACAGCAACGACAGCAGTAACTGCCCCCAACCGATCTCGATAACGCTCATTCAACCAGCTCCAGCCGCGCTTGGTTCAAGCGGTATTGGCGCCCGTACAGGTCCGGCAACCCCTGGTGACTGACAATAATTTGCGTCATGCCTGCCGCCCCCGCCTCGGCCAACACCCTGACAACCAGCTGAGCGTTCTCCTGGTCAAGCGACGCGATCGGTTCATCACACAACAGCACGTCGGGAGTCAGCATCAGCCTTTGTAACAGCGCTACGCGGGCTTTCTGCCCGGGCGACAGCCGTGTAGCGTTAGATTCCAGATCGATATCAAGATTTACGCTGGCCAGGGCGTCACGAAGGCGGTCGTCACTGAACTGCATCCCCTTATAAACCCGTAACGACAAGCCTAAACACAGGTTGTCGCGCACACTTCCCTCCAACATCACCGGCGTTTGTGGCAGATAGGCCATCGTTTTTCTAAGCTTAGGCATCTCCCAGCGTGCAGCCTGTTCACCCCGCAACCAAACCTGCTCCTCGTTACCGGGCTCCAGTGCACAAAGCCTTTTCAAAAAGGTTGACTTGCCACAACCGGAAGGCCCAGTAATCAGCAGCCGTTCCCCGGTCGCGATTACCATGTCGGTAGGCTCGAGCAACAAAGTGTCGTTGCGGCTTATTGCAAAACCGCGCAGTTCTATGACCGCTGCGTCCGTCATGCCTCCCCCTTCGCCATCCAGGCCCGTTGCGCTAAAATCCGACGAATATTGCATTGCAACATTTTGGCACTATCCTTCGCATCCTATTACACGCTCCATTAAGGATAGCGGTAGAGAATTTCACTATTACCTAACTGAGTACTTATAATGCACGACCAGCACGGCTACTACCTCGAAGACCTCGAGATCGGCATGAGCGAATCCTTTGCCAAAGTCATTTCGGAATCGGACGTCAACATGTTTGCGGAGATCTCCGGCGACAACAACCCTGTACATATAAATGAAGAGTACGCGAAGCAAACGGCCTTTGGCGGCCGTATCGCTCACGGCATGTTCAGCGCCGCACTGATCTCCGCCGTCGCGGGCACACGCCTGCCAGGTCCCGGATGCATATATCTGGATCAACAGATCAAGTTCAAAGCACCGGTACGCATCGGTGACACCGCCCGGGCAACAGTGACGGTCACCGATATCAATGTAAGACGTAAACGGGTTACCTGCCGTACCGATGTACATGTGGGTGAAAAACTGGTTGCCACCGGCGAAGCCACATTCATGGTAGACCCTCGCCCTGCCTGAAAATTGAGCACTCATGCTTGACGCCGATCACAGCAGGACCAAAGTCGATTTGTATCCGGTTGCAATCAGGGCTTAAAATTTGCCCGGCAGAATAAGAACAATAAAACAAACCGGAAGAACAGACTCATGGACAAGATACTGGTAAGTGCCTGCCTTTTGGGCGCACCGGTCCGCTACGATGGCGGACACAGCTTGATCAACCATCCAAAAATTGCCCGCTGGAAAAGTGAAGGCCGCCTTATCTCGGTCTGCCCGGAGGTGCTCGGTGGACTGCCGACACCCCGCCCACCCGCCGAAATTCAAAACCGATTTCCGATCCTGGTTACCACACGAGATGGACGAGACTTTACGCCGCAGTTCTTGGCCGGAGCCGAAATGGCGATGGATATCGCCCAGGAGTACAACGTCTGCTGCGCGTTGATGAAAGCGCGCAGCCCTTCGTGCGGCAACCGGACCACCTACGACGGCAACTTCACCGGCACGGAGTCCAACGCTCCCGGCATCACCGCGAACGAACTGATCAGAGGCGGCATACCGGTCTTCAATGAAAACGAGCTCGACGAGCTTATCGAGTTTATCGACTCACGCCCCCGCGACCCGCAATCGCGATTCAGCGACGAGCCGATTAATGACTATCACTACGGTTCGACTTGTGGCTGAGCTGCGCGCCCCATAAAATGGGTGCCATTTTTCATTTGGGACAAGCGGAGCCATGCGAGCAAGTCAATATCTGATCGCCACCCTTAAAGAGACCCCGGCCGACGCCGAGGTCATCAGTCACCAGCTCATGCTGCGCGCAGGCATGATCCGCAAAGTCGCCGCCGGGCTCTACACCTGGTTGCCGATGGGCCTGCGCTCGCTGCGTAAGGTGGAGCGGATCGTCCGCGAAGAGATGGACGCCGCCGGTGCCCAGGAAGTGTTGATGCCGGCTATCCAGCCCGCCGAGCTCTGGCAGGAGTCCGGCCGCTGGGAACAATACGGCCCGGAACTACTGCGTGTGAACGACCGCCATCAGCGCGAGTTCTGCGTCGGGCCCACCCACGAAGAGGTTATTACCGACCTGATCCGCAACGAGATCCAGAGCTACAAGCAGTTGCCGGCCAACTTCTACCAGATTCAGACCAAGTTCCGCGACGAGATCCGCCCCCGTTTCGGCGTTATGCGTTCACGCGAGTTCATCATGAAGGACGCCTACTCCTTCCATACCAGCCGCGACTCGCTGCAGGAAACCTACGACAAGATGTACAACGCGTACATCAAGATCTTTGAGCGCATAGGTCTGGATTTCCGTCCCGTTCTCGCCGATACCGGCTCGATTGGTGGCAGCTCCTCCCACGAGTTCCACGTGCTGGCCGCTTCCGGCGAGGACGATATCGCCTTCTCCGACAGCAGTGACTATGCGGCTAACGTCGAGCTCGCAGAAGCGCTGCCGGTAGGCGAGCGCGGTGCACCGTCCCAGGAGATGTGGCTGGTCGATACCCCCAATGCCAAAACCATCGCACAGCTGGTGGAGCAGCACGGTATCGCGATCGAGAAAACCACCAAGACATTGATCGTCGCAGCCAGCGATGAGATCGAAGCCGATTTCGTTGCCCTGCTCGTCCGTGGCGATCATGAACTGAATGAGATCAAGGCGGAAAAACTGCCTCAGGTGGCCTCGCCTCTGCGCATGGCCACTGAAGAGGAGATCCGCGCCGTGATCGGTGCCGGCCCCGGCTCTCTGGGCCCAGTCAACCTGCCGATCCCCTGCATCATCGATCGCAGCGTGGCAACCCTGAGCGACTTCGGCGCCGGCGCTAACATCGAAGACAAGCACTACTTCGGCATCAACTGGGAACGCGACCTGCCGACCCCGGAAGTTGCCGACCTGCGCAACGTCGTCGAGGGTGACGCCAGCCCCTGCGGCAATGGCAAGCTGGTGATCAAGCGCGGTATCGAAGTCGGTCACGTGTTCCAGCTCGGCAACAAATACTCCACCGCAATGGGTGCCACCGTCCTCGACGAGAATGGCAAGGCGATCACCATGGAGATGGGCTGCTACGGCATCGGCATCACCCGCGTCGTCGCTGCCGCCATTGAACAGAACTACGATGACAAGGGCATTCTCTGGCCCCAGAGCCTGGCTCCGTTCACTGTCGCGCTGGTACCGCTGAACTACGACAAGTCGGAAGCAGTTCGGGCCAAGGCGGATGAGCTATACGCCGCGCTGACCGAAGCTGGAGTCGACGTGCTGTTGGATGACCGCAAGGAGCGCCCAGGCGTCAAATTCGCCGACATGGAGCTGATCGGCATTCCACACCGCCTGGTGATCTCCGACCGCGGGCTTGGTCAGCAGACGCTCGAATATAAGGCTCGACGTGACGCCGAATCCCGCGACATTGACGCCAGCGAAGCGGTATCCTTCCTGCTCAGCCAGCTCAGCTGATCGATGAGAGGGGCGCGATCTCATCGTCGCGCTCCTCCCTCAACGGCCTCAGCACCAACCCCAGCGCCTCATCCGACAGCCAGGATTCCAGCGGCGCCGGTCGAGCAAAAAGATAGCCCTGATACAGAAACACCTTGTGCGCCTTGAGCCACTCCATCTGCTCCTGGGTCTCCACACCCTCAGCGATGACATGCATCCCCAACCCCTCAGACATGCGACCGACGGAGTTGACGATCGCCTTGTCCGGCTCTGAATGAGGCAGCTCGCGAATAAACTCGCGGTCGATCTTAAGGTGCTCTACCGGAAGGCGCTTAACGTAGGCCAGCGACGAATAGCCGGTGCCGAAATCATCGACGGCAACCCGTATACCCATTTCACGTAACGCCTGCAGCACCTGAATAACCCGTTCGGGATGTTCCAGGAACTGTCGTTCAGTGACCTCAAGGGATATCCAGCTCGGCTCACAGGCGGACTCGTCCAGAATCCTCAACAGCCGTTCAATGAAGCCGTTATCCAGCAGTTGCTGACCGCAGATATTGATCGCCACGCAGGAGCCTCCCGGAACACGCCGCGCCAGCAGCGACGCCGCGGAGATGGCTGATCTTAGCAACCAGGGCTCCAGCAACATGATCCAGCCGCTCTCCTCCAGCAGTGGGATAAAGCGATCCGGACTGATCAGCTCGCCCTGCTCGTCGCGCAGTCGCATGAGCGCCTCGAACTGCTCGATCCGCCCGCTGACCGCGTTGACGACCGGCTGATACCAGAGTTCAAATCTTGCTTCTTCGATCGCACGCTTCAGGTACTCTTCGAGATTCAGCTGCTCGCGGTTGCTATCGGCAAAATGCGGTTCGAACACGGACACCTGGCCACGCATCCCCTTGATGTTGTTCAGGGCAACCAGAGCCGCCTGCAACAGCGGCTCAAACTGGCGCGAATGCTCCGGCCAGTAGGCAATACCCGTAGAGAAACTGATTTTGATCAGCTGCCCGGCCAGCTCCATCGGTTCCACCATATGAGCCCTGATGGTTTCGATCTGCTCAAATACCAAGGCTTCATTGCCTTCACAGACCAGCACAAAACTATCCGCGCTTAGCCTGGCGACCAGAGCATTGGGTGCTGCCTCAACCAAGCGTCTGCTGAACTGCCGGATGGCGGTATCACCGGCGCGATATCCAAGGCTATTGTTGATCATGCGCAAGCGGTCGATATCGATCACCATCAACGCCAACCGCTTATCCGGCGCCATCAGCGACTCGAACTCCCGTGCCAACTGAACACGGCTGGCCATGACCCGCAGCAGATCCTTCTCCCCGAGCCGATTCAGCTGCTCTTCCGTTTCAAGGTACTGAGTGATATCGCGAACCGTCATCGCATAATGAATCACCCCCTGGTAATGACAGATACGATGCAGCACATAGTTGATCGTCCGAGCCTTTCCGCCTCGAACCAACTCCCCGCTACCCTCGGCCCGGGCTCCATCCTGACCGAGTCCGGCCATCAGAACGCGCAGATCATCATCCAGATGGAAACCCAGATCTTTAAACCCGATCGACGTATCCCCGGCATTTGCAATGCCCAATAGATCCTTTGCCCGTGAGTTTATGAACCTGATGGTAAGGTCAGCCTGCACCAGGAGAATCATCTCCTCCGATGCATTCAGGATCATGCCCAGCTCGAACTCCTGACGGCCGTGCGTATCGAGCCGGCCGGATTCCGAGAGTACGATCAGGTGATGAGGCTGGCCCCCGATCAGAAGATGGGATACGCAGGCGTGCAGCAACCTCGGCGGCTCTGAATCCACAATCAGCTCCGCTGGCCCAGCCCGTAGGTGTCCGTATCGGCACAGCTCAGGCAAGACCCTATGGACGGCAAAGGCGTCCTCCGCTTCCTCCAGGCGGCAATCCAACAAGCGACGGGCGGCATTGTTGCCTCTGACCAGGCGCTGTTCCTGATCGAACAGCAGCACGCCCTCGCCAAGCTGAGCGATCAACGACTCATTCTCTTTGGCGCGCACGTTCGCCTCTTGCTCGAACCGGCGACTGCTCATCAACGCACGCTCGACCTGAAACGACCGTCGCAACAACTGGATACAGAACAACAGCAGGGACACCAGCAACACCAGTGACCACAGCAGCTGCAGTAACGATTGCTCCCGGGGGAACAGTGATATGCTGTCGCGCATGATCACGAACCAGGGCATCGAGGGGGCATGCACGGCCAAGGTGGCCTGACTGCTACCATTGATGGGCTGAGCACTTAATCGCACCCTGGCCGACACTTCCCCTGCGGCCTGACTGATACTGATATAGAGATCTTGCTGAGGTGCGGTCTCAAACAGCGAGCTCGATAGCTGACCACGGGGCATTTCGTACCCGCTTTGCCAGTAGGGCAGACCACTGCTATCGATCAGCAGCCGCCCCGCGTTATCGGCCAGGAGCAATTCACCCGGTGCCAACTCCATCTCCAGTAGCGGCCCAAGCAGATAGTTCGCATCGACATTGAGCACCAGCATCCCATCGCCATCAAGCGCTTCGGCGCTGGCAAGCCGCAGTACGAAACGCACCATTGGCCTAAAAGGTCTCTCGATCACCCCCTGCTCAATATTGAGATCAAGCGGCGAAAGGTAGAGCTGCCCGGGCACCAGAGACTGTGCCTGGCGAAAATAGTATCGATCAGATTTGTCCTGCAATTCAGATGCGGGCACTACCAGCACCTCAGCGCCATGCACTCGATGGACCCGCACCCGCTCCCGACCCTGTTCATCCAGGTAACGCAGCTGTTGAAGATAGGGACGATCACCGAGGTAACGACGCCAGACCTGCTCCAACTCGGAGCTGTTGAGGTCAGGATTTGCCTGCTGCTCGCGAAATTGGGACCCTTGACCCAGGAAAATAAGATCGGAGTAAATGGAGTTGATCTGGCGAGAAATGGCATAGCCCGCGGCGACCGCCCGCTCGGCTGTCTGGCTAACCTGTATGTCCTTTCTTTGGCTATAGTCGAGCGCCCAGAACGCGATCATTCCGGTCAGGAAGAGCGCGACGACCGACAGTACACCCCAGGCTGCTGTTCTGGTTTTCAGCTGCATATATCCTTATGCTCCATTGCTGTACCGGATCCACGTACCTCCGGCGGCGTGTTCGGCGGTAGGAAGCTGTCCCCTCAGTGTAGTCTGGATTTTCCGCCCTGGTAGCCGCCATGGCTACTCAAGTCACCCGGACTGACCGCCTTTATCGATCAGGCATCCGCCCTGATTTCAAAGCTTTCGAACTGCTCCGGCGACACATCGGTTGCCTCTACCGAGGTTACTCTTGCTGAGTCAGGGCCTCGGTTCAACCAAGCCTCTACGTGACGTACGGCGCGCTCATCGCCACACAGCATCGCCTCCACACGGCCATCGGCAAGATTCCGCACCCATCCAGTTACGCCGTTGGACTGGGCATGTTCCTGGGTAAAGCGGCGGAACCAGACACCCTGTACCCGACCACTCACCACCAGATGAGTACAGATCTCGGCCATTCAATCCTCCTGTTTTTGTATTACCGAACCGCTAAACAGTGCGCTCAACGACAGATTCAACGTATCCTGGCGCCGCTGACTGAGCTCATCCAGACGCTCACCGACCCACTGTTTCCATTCGCTATCTGCCTGGCTTAATCCGGATGGCAACGGCCAAGGCAACAGTGCCTGGAGTTGAGCCAGGGTAAAGGTCGACAGGTCCCGACTCAGCAGATAATGGCCATGTTCGGTCCTGCGAACCAGCCCCGCCGTCATCAACAGCTGGGCATAGTCATCCCAACGCCCTTGATCCAATGCCGGAACGTCATGCAAAAGCCGACTGTCCTCCAGCGGCTCACCACGCTGCTGCGCCCGCCAAAGTCGTTCAAGTACCGAAAGCAGGGTATAAAAATGGGGTTCGCGACGTTTCCGGTTACCCGCGTGATAGATAGTCAATGCCCGTGATAGCTCTGCGCCGAGCAGAGCGATGGTCCAGCAGATAAAGATCCAGACCAGAAACAGTGGTACAGCGGCGAACGCTCCGTAGATCAGCTCATAGGAGGGGAATTGGGTCACGAACAGCGCAAAGCCGCGTTTGGCCAGTTCAAACATGAGCGCCGCCGCCACACCGCCGATCAATGCGTTCTTCAACGGCACCCGGCAGTTCGGCACGGCGGCATACAGCAGCGTAAATGCCAACGTCGACAACAGCGGTGGAAAGAGCGCCAATAGCTGGGCCTGACCAACCATGGCCGTGGCATCGGTGAACAACGGCAGCGATGCCACGTAGGAGGTCAGCAGCAAGCCGAAACCGATCAACAGCGGCCCCAGACTCAGTACTGCCCAATAAAGTAGGAAACTGGACATCCCCTTGCGCGGCTCACTGACCCGCCAGATCCGGTTTAGCGCTGCCTCGATATTTTTCATCATCATGATCGATGTGATCAGCAGGAACAGGATACCGACCGCCGTCAGCTTGCGCGCCTGACTGGTAAACCCTGCAAGATGCTCCTGCACTACGGCGCCGGTGGCGGGCACGAAGTTGTCGAATACCCACCCCTGGATCATCTCCCCCACCCCCTGAAATGAGGGTATAGCCGCCAGCATCGCGTAGGAGACGGTCATCAGCGGCACGACTGCGAACAAAGTGGTATAGGTCAGCGCGGCAGCGTTGAGTATGCCTTGGTTGGCTTTGTACTGGCGCACCAGATCACGCAGGAACAGTAGCGCTACTGGTAACGGGCGTTTGATCATTCCTAATCCTCTTCGCTCTTCATAGCGGTATGTCATAACGGCGCGCGGGGGCTCGCAGCTTTGTAACCATCTGACAAGCCTATACAATAGGGCGCCAAATCAAGCAATGAAAGTGCCTCGACGGAGTTCCCATGGCGATCATCATCTACCATAACCCTCGCTGCTCGAAATCGCGCGAAACCCTGCAACTACTTCAGGACCGGGGCATCGAACCCGAAATTCGCGAATATTTGAAAGATGTTCCCTCCGCAGCAGAGATTAACGAACTGCTGAGCAAGCTCGGCATTGGGGCACGCGACCTGCTGCGTACCAAAGAGGCCGAGTACAAGGAGGCGGGCCTGGACGATGCATCGCTGGATGATGCTGCCGTGATCGCGGCGATGACCCAATACCCGAAACTGATCGAGCGTCCGATCGTCATCAACGGCGCGCGTGCACGTATCGGCCGTCCGCCTGAGTCGGTGCTGGAGATCCTGGAGTGAGCGACCCGTACGTCCTCGTTCTGTACTATAGCCGTCATGGCGCTACCCGCTCCCTGGCCCGTCACATCGCACGCGGTATCGAAGAGAGCGGGATGCGTGCCATGCTACGCACGGTACCGCCCATCTCCGCCACCTGCGAGGCGGTAGCACCCGCAGTGCCTGAGCAGGGGGCGCCCTACTGTACCGAACAGGAGTTGGCCAACTGTTCCGGCCTCGCCCTGGGCAGCCCAACCCGCTTCGGCAATATGGCGGCGCCCCTGAAGTACTTTATCGACTCCACCAGCAGCCTCTGGTTGTCCGGTGCTCTGATCGACAAACCCGCCTGTGTTTTCTCCTCCAGCGCGTCGATGCACGGCGGCCAGGAGAGCACACTGTTGAGCATGATGCTGCCGCTGCTGCACCACGGCTGCGTTCTGGTGGGCCTGCCGTTTAGCGAGGATGGCCTGAACAGCACCGACGCCGGCGGTACCCCCTACGGCCCGACCCATGTATCCGGGTCCGAAGGGCTACAGGATATCAGCGCGACAGAACTGGAGCTGTGCCAGGCACAGGGCCGCCGCCTGGGCCGGATCGCCCGTACACTGAGACCCACAGCTTAAGGAATGCCAGACACCATGTCTCTCGCCTGTAAAACCCGATTCACCCGGCGGCTGACCCTGGGCAGCTATGCTGGACTGCTGGTGCTGTTCAGCCTCTGGTATCTGCTGCTGTCACCCGCTCAGTCAGACCACCCCTGGGTCATCTGGCTGGTCCACCTTCTGCCGCTGCTCGCATTTCTGCCCACCATCATATCAGGCAACCCGCGCGGTCATGCCTGGCTCTGCTTCGTGCTGCTGCTCTATTTCCTCGAAGCGGTGGTGGCGGCCCTGGTACCCAACACCCGGTGGTTGGGGCTGATCGAGTCCCTGCTGCTGGTCACACTTTTCACCAGCGCAATGCTCTATGCCCGCTGGAGAAGCAAGCTGACCAAGGCCGAGCACGATGCCGACCGAGTTTGATCCGTCACGCGTCAGACGGGAGTTTCCGATCCTCTCGTCGCGCGTCAACGGGCAGCCACTGGTCTACCTCGATAATGCCGCGACCACGCAGAAGCCTCGCGTGGTGATCGAGGCCATCAGTCAGTACTACAAGCGCTACAATGCCAACGTTCACCGGGCAGCCCATGCCCTGTCGGCACAGGCCACCACAGCCTTTGAACAGGTACGCCGCAACCTGGCAGAATGGATCGGCGCCACCTCCACCGATGAGCTGATCTGGACCCGGGGCACGACCGAGGCGATAAACCTGGTCGCGCAGAGCTACCTGCGCCCCCGGCTCAAGGCCGGCGATCGCATACTGCTGATGGAGTGTTCCCACCACGCCAACATCGTGCCCTGGCAAATGGTGGCAGAGATATGCGGTGCCGAGATCGATGTACTTCCCTGCGCCGACGGCGAGATCGATCTTGAGCTGTTTAAACGCTTGCTAAGTCGTCAGCCGCAGCTCGCCGCACTGACCCATACTTCCAATGCCCTGGGCTCGGTGTTCCCGATCGAACAGATGTGCGCACTGGCGCGCGCAGCCGGTGTGCCGACGCTGGTCGACGGTGCACAGGCACTGCCCCACTTCGATATCGACCTGGCAAGACTTAACTGTGACTTCTACGCCTTTTCCGGCCACAAGCTCTTTGGCCCCACCGGGATAGGCGCACTTTGGGCACGCCGGGCACTGCTCGAATCCATGCCCCCTTGGCAAGGCGGCGGCGAGATGATCGAGCACGTGAGTTTTGCCGGTACCCGTTTCGCCGGTCTGCCATTTCGCTTCGAAGCCGGAACCCCGGATATCAGCGGCGTTATCGGCCTGGGCGCCGCCATCGACTACCTGCGCATCCAAGACAGAGAGTCGTTTGAACGGCATGAGCAGCAGTTGCTGCAGCATGCCTTGGCGTGCTGCGCCACCCTGCCCGGCTTTCGCCCGCTCAACGCCGGTCACGACAGGGTAAGCCTGATCTCCTTCCTGATCGACGGTCTGCACCCCCAGGACATAGCACTCTGGCTCGACCAGCAGGGGATCGCGGTGCGCGCCGGACACCATTGTGCCATGCCGTTGATGAGTGCTTTGGGAATACCGGGCAGCGTGCGCGCCTCCTTTGCCTTCTACAATACGCTGGACGAAGTGGAGAAACTGGCGCAGGCACTGGATCAGCTGATTCGCAGCCAGCACAGCCAGATCAGCCTGCCGCAGGCGATTACCGCCGACCAGGCGCAGCTGGACAGGGTGCATCAGGCGAAGGGGTGGAACGAACGTTACCAGGCGCTGATGGCGCTGGGGTCGAGCCTGCCCGACCTGCCACAGGAGTGGCGACGAGACGAGTACCGCCTGCATGGTTGCGAATCTCGCGTCTGGCTGATCAATACGCTGGATGACTGCGGCCGCCTGGCATGTCGCGCCGACGCTGAAGGTCGTATTCTCCGGGCCCTGCTCGCGCTGCTGCTGGAATCGGTCAACGGCCTTACGCCCAACGAGGTACTGGCACTGGATCTGCCGGGTAAGATCGCCCAACTGGATCTGCAGCGCCACCTTAGCCCAACCAGGGGTAACGGCCTTAACGCCATGATCGACGCTCTACTGCAGTTCGCACGCGTTAGCCAGCCCACCACCTGATGCATCCGGATTGTCGCGTAGAAATTTTGACGAACCGTTGTTTTGTCCATCTGTACGGGAAGATCGGTAACGATGAATCTGAATGACCTCAGCCTGTTCATCCGCGTGGTGGAAACCGGCAGCTTCACCTTCGCTGCCGAAACGCTCAACGTGCAGAAATCGACAATCAGTCGCCGTATCGCACAACTCGAGGACAGCCTAGGCACTCGATTGATCCAGCGTACGACACGCAAGCTGAAGCTGACGCCGGAGGGTCGCGAACTGTTCGAGCGCTGTCACGACCTGATCGACGAACTGCAACTGATCCGCGACCAGATCGCGGCCGACTCCAATGAACTGCGCGGCCGATTGAGGATGACCATGCCCACCGAACTCGGCATGTACCTGATGAGCGGTGTCATCGCCAGTTTTATGGAGCGGTACCCCGGCGTCGAGGTCGACGTAGAGCTCAGCACCCGCGCCGTGGATCTGATCGAGGAGGGGATGGATCTGGCACTGAGGGTGGGCCCCCTGCCCGATTCGTCGATGATCGCGCGCAAGGTCGCAACGCTGAACCGGGCTGTCTATGCCAGCCCCGCGTACCTGAGCAAGCACGGCACTCCCGGTACCCCTGACGATCTCGCCGAGCATCACTGCATCACGCTGGTCAAACCCTTCGATAGCTGGCGATTCACCAACTGGAACGACGGCGAGCCGGTCAGCTTTGGTGGTCAGTTGCGCACCAACAGCATCAGTTTTGCTCGTGAGATGGGGCTGCAAGGCGTTGGCATAATCCGCATGGCACACGTGATTGTGGATGAGCTGGTCGAGCAGGGAAAACTGGTGGAGATACTGCAAGAGTTCCCGATGGCGCCGACCGAGATCAACGCCATCTATACCAGCAGACGGAATCTGACACCCAGAGTACGTGCCTTTCTCGACCATATGACGGAGCGACTTCAGGCGCACCCGTGGATCACCGACTGCGCCAGCGTCAGTTGAAGCCGCAGTGGGTTTAGCCGTTTTCCGCTACGCTCTGTTTGCGTCTGCGTCGCGGCGCTGTTTTTCGGCCGTTTCCACCCTGTTTTCCTGCTGCGGCAGCCTGACCCGCTCGTCCCGCCGTTCGACGACGCGCGCCACCAGCGCGTCGCCGTTTTGGCGCGTCGACACCACGCAGGCTCTCCGGCGCGGCGGCACCGAGCTGCCCGATCAACTCGGTAAGCGAGCTTTGAAGCGCCGTCATAAACTGCTCGTAGCGCCCCTCTCGACGCGCCATGGCATCGAGCGACGACTCCCAGTGTGCGGTCAGATCCGGTTTTTGCACCTGCTCCGGCAGTGCATCGATCAATCCCCTGCCCGCCGGCGATGAGTGGATGCTCTTACCCTGGCGCTGCAGGTAACCACGGGTGACCAGCAGCTCGATGATGCCGGCCCGGGTCGCTTCGGTTCCCAGGCCATCGGTCTCTCTGAGCACCTTGCGCAGTGCCGGATCGCCGACAAAGCGGGCGATGCCGGTCATCGCGGCCAGCAGGCTGGCATCGGTAAACGCCTTAGGCGGCTGGGTCTGCTTCTCCAACACTTCGCCACGCTCACAGCTCAGGCTGTCTCCAACCGCCAGTAACGGCAGCTCCGACGCTCCATCCGCAGTTTTACCAAGCAGTGTCCGCCAACCCGGATCCTCGGTCTGACGGGCCCGGGCGATAAACAGTCCGCCCTCGATACGCAGCTTCAGCTCGGTGTCGTTGTAGCGCCAGGCGGGGTAGAACTGCATCAGGTACTGCCGGGCGATCAGCTCATACACCTTCGCCTCGTGACCGCTCAGTGAGCCCTCCCGCGCACTCTTGGCGGTGGGAATAATGGCATGATGCGCCTCCACCTTGGAATCGTTCCAGGCGCGGCCCTTTATGCCGATATCGGCGCCGGACGCGGCCTGCGCAAGGGTAGACGCCGTCTGCTTGATCGCGCCGATCACCGCTCCCGCCTCTCCGTGATGCTCCTTCGGCAGATAGCGGCAATCGGAGCGGGGATAGGTGATCAGCCGATGCTTCTCATACAGCGCCTGGCAGGCATCGAGCACCGCCTGGGCACTCATCCCGTAAGCCTTGGACGCATCGATCTGCAGCGACGACAGGTTGTAAGGCAAGGGTGCCGGCTGCTGTGCTGGTTTGCGACCGGCTTCTTCGACCACCGCCTCCTTGCCGCTGATCCGGTTGGCCACGTTCTGCGCCAGCTCGCGGCTGAGCACCCGGCCCTCCTCATCCTGCCAGCGGGCACAGGCTTCACTGGGCTGCCAGCTTGCACTGAAGCGCTGCCCCTGCTCCGTCAGCAGATGGGCCAGCACCTCGTAGAAGGGCTTGCTGACGAACGCCTCGATCGCCCGGTCGCGCTCGACCACCAGCCCCAGAACCGGGGTCTGTACCCGGCCCACCGAAAGCAGGCCATCGAACCCTACCCGCCTTCCCTGCAGGGTCAGCGCACGGGTCAGGTTGATGCCGTAGAGCCAATCCGCCCGCGAGCGGGCCAGCGCCGATACCGACAGGGGTATGAATTCGCTGTTGGGCTTGAGCCGCTCCAGCGCGCGTTTCACCGCGGAGGGGTTAAGATCGGAGATCAGTAGGCGCTGCGTCGCCCGCCTTTTGCTGTCGGGCACGCCAAGGTACTCGATCACCTCATCCACCAGCAGCTGTCCTTCGCGGTCCGGATCGCCGGCATGAACCAGCTGATCCGCTTCGCGGGTCAGTTTACGCAGCGCCGTCAGTTGGCTGCGCACCTTGGGCCTGGGCTTGAGCTGCCACCGGTCCGGGATGATCGGCAGATGTTCGAAGCGCCACTGCTTGTAGGCGGGATCATAGGCTTCCGGCTCCGCCTGCTCGAGCAGATGGCCGACACACCAGCTGACCAGATCGCCATTGCCGCAGCGGATGTACCCCTCCTCCCGTTTCTGCGGCCCCGGCAGTACCGCCGCGATAGCCCTGGCCAAACTGGGTTTTTCAGCGATGTAGAGTTTCATCGAGCGCAGCCATTCCGTCTTCGCACCCCGGCAGATAGCTGCTGCCAAAGAGGTTGTAGTGGTTCAGATAGTGATAGAGGTTATAGAGCCGGCGTTTGAGTGGATAGTCCTGTGACAGCGGCCGCAACTCCTGATAGGCGTTATAGAAATCGGCACTGAAGCCACCGAACATTTCGCTCATCGCCAGATCCACCTCCGGATCGGCATAGTAAACCGCCGGGTCGATCAGCCATACCCCCTGGCGGTCGAACAACACATTGCCGGACCAGAGATCGCCGTGAACCAGCGCCGGCGCTTCAACCTGGTCGTTGAGAAACTCGATCAGCGCCTCGCGGCACCTGGCCAGCGTTGCCCGATAACGCCTGCGAATATCCTCACGCGTGATGCGCTCGACCTGGAACGCCAAACGGCAGTCGGCAAAGAACAGGCCCCAGTTGTCGCTCCAGCCGTTGCGCTGAGGCGACAGCCCGATGTAGTTGTCCCGGTCCAGGCCATAAACCTGCCCCGGCTGACTATGTAGCCGAGCCAGACCGACACCCAACCTGAGCATCTGCTCCCGGCTCGCCGGATGCCGGTCGATGTGCTCCAGTTCAAGTCGATCCCTGTCAGCACAGACCCGCACCGGTATCTGCAACTCGGTGACACCGGCACTGGCCAACGCCTGCTCAAGCAGAGACAGCCCCTCTGCTTCACGTAGCAGGCGGTCGGATCCTGGTTCCGGGTTCTGTTTCACAAAGCTCTGCATCGAGGTAAAGGCATCGCTGATTCGATAATAGGTGCGGCCGCCGCATCACGTCGCGGCCCGTAAACAGCCCTACATTCTAGCAACTTATCGAACTGAGGTGGCCAGCGTACTGATCAGGCCAGCGTTCTGTTGAACGATCCGAGGAGAGAGTCTCTGTCCGACATGGTAGAATCGCCGGCCCAACCCAGTAATGAATGAGAACCGGCCTTGGTCCGATACGACGTAGTGATAATTGGCGGTGGCGCCTCGGGCCTGATGTGTGCAGCGACGGCGGGCTACCGTAACCGCTCAGTGCTGGTGATCGAGCACACCAACAAACTCGGGCGCAAGATCCTGATGTCCGGTGGTGGGCGCTGTAACTTCACCAACATCCACAACGGTGCGGCCAATTTCCTCTCCGCTAACCCCCATTTCTGTAAATCGGCGCTGAGCCGCTATCCCGCGGCGCAGTTTATAGAGCTGGTGGAGCGCCACGGAATCGAGTTCCATGAAAAGACACTGGGCCAGCTGTTCTGCAACGAGTCGAGCCGGGAGATACTGCAGCTGTTGCTGACCGAATGCGAATGGGCCGGCGTCGAGTTGCGCCAAAGTACTCATGTCGAAAAGATCGAACGCCAGGATGATGGCTTTCGCCTGGTCACCAGCTCCGGTGAACTGGAGTGTCACTCACTGGTGATCGCCACCGGCGGCCTGTCGATTCCCAACGGTGGCGCCACTGGATTCGCCTATGACGTGGCCCGTCAGTTTGGCCTCCAGGTAAGTGAAACCCGCGCGGCACTGGTTCCCTTCACTCTGCAACCGGCCGACCTTGAGTACATCAAACCGCTGTCGGGTATCTCCCACCCGGTCAGCGTCAGTTGCCGTGGCCAGCGTTTCAGGGAGGCGCTTCTGTTTACTCATCGGGGCTTGAGCGGACCCGCTATCCTGCAGATATCCTCCTATTGGCAGCCGGGCGATGAGATCGAGATCGACCTGTTCCCGGAGCTGGATATGCTGGAGTGGTTCAAGCAACAGCGCGAAGCACGCCCCCGCGCCGATCTGCAGACGGTACTCGCAACCCTGATGAGCAAGCGCGTGGTGCAGGCGCTGTGCGAACACTGGCAGTTTTCCGGCCATATGGCCGACCTGGGCAACAAGGTGTTGGAGCAGATAGCCGAACAACTGCACCACTGGCGTATCAAACCCAGCGGTACCGAGGGCTACCGCACCGCCGAGGTAACAATCGGCGGCATCCTGACCGATGAACTGTCGTCGAAAACGATGGAGGCGAAACAGGTGCCCGGACTCTACTTTATCGGCGAGTGCCTGGACGTGACCGGCCATCTGGGCGGCCACAACTTCCAGTGGGCCTGGGCATCAGGCGTCGCGGCTGGACAGGCGGTCTAGCCGATGAAAATCCTGTCGATTATTTCCTTTTTACTGTCAGAATCCATTGAATCACGGTCTCAACGGGATTCGCAGGTTCCGTTACATCGGTGAAGGTAATCGTGCCCGTATACCTCCCCTGAGTAAGCAAGTTAGCCTTGTTTTTGAGTCTTACATCGACCAAGTCGCCACTCTGAGCCGCCACCGTCCCGGATTGCGTCCCAACCACGAGCCAGTCGACATCGCTGGAGACGGTATATTCAACCGCGCTAGCGCCGGGGTTTATCAGGTCGAACGTTTGCGATTCGGGATTAAAGGGGCCTCCAATAACACCACTTGCGCGTATATCCAACGTCGGATTTACCTCCAAACTTCCCGGCTCGGAGGGATCTGCGAGCTTCTTCACGACAGTAATGATCTGGACGCCAGCGGCCTTATTGGCGGCAGCATCCTGCGCCTCCCAGACCACCTCGGTGACCCCCAAGGGAAAGACGCCATCGGCCGGTGCGTCGTTCACAGGGCTACAACATGGCGTTCCATCAACCAGATCATCCCCCACCGCCACACCTATATCGACAAACGCACCATTGGCATTCCCCTCCACGGTCACATCCGGTGGTACAGATAGTAGCGGCGATGTCGTATCTTCCACTGTCACCACCACCTCATCGCTCGCGCTATTGGATAGATTATCGCTTGCCGTAATGGTGACCAGCGTAGTCCCTAGCGGATAGGTCGTAAGTGACGGTTCAATGGCGATCACCGGAGCCGTGTCACAGAGATCATTAACGATCGGCTGAAGATCGTAATCAACCCCAGTCGCTGATGTGGCCTCCAGGGTAATATCAGCGCCGGCGTTTACACTGGGCGCAGTCGTATCGGAAATTGTTACCAGCAGACTGTCGGTATCACTTGCCAAGCCATCACTGACCGTGAGTTCGAAGCCCTGAATGCCGACAGGGTAACTAGCGCTGGTTACGGCGCTGGTAGCGCCAGTGCTCCACAAAAAGGTAAGCGCATCGCCGTCCAGGTCGTAGGAGTTGGAGCCATCGAGCAGTACAAGGGTTGATTCGCCGGTACACTCAAGCGTCTGGTCTGCCCCAGCATCAGCAACAGGAGTTCTGTTCTCATTAGCCTCAGGTAGCTCAAAAGCAAGTGCCGTGATGCTATCCATCGCTTTCACAAAACCCGTAATCTGCCCCACAGGAATCGTCTGTTGGGTATCCAGATCGATCTGGTAGAGATAGGAAACACCACTCGGACGCTGGGTCGTATAGAGGTTATCAAGCTGGTCAAATGCCAGACCCAGCCATACCGTCCTCCCCATGTTGAATAAAGGTGTTGATGTACCATCTACCTTATCTACAACCACTAAATCCTTAGTATCACCGTCGATCACGTATAGCACGTCATCCCGACCAAACGTAGCGCCGTTCGTGAATGGAAAGGGTACGCTGTTTATAAGTGTTTTATCACCTGAACTTAGGTCATATATGGCGATGTCATCCAAATGGCCATCGATACCATAAAGAGTGCCGTATATATCGAACGCGATTTGGTGCAGATTCACGTTGGGTGGTACGGTCGTCAATACACTGCCTTCGCCGCTCGATATATTGATCTCAATGAATTCGTAAGTTCGCCTTCCAAAGGTTACTATTTTACCATCGGTCGGATCAGTAGACAGAGTTATAATGCTGTTCACATCTTGACCCAAATCACCGATATAAGTTGCCAAGCCATTGGACTGGTTAATTACATAGAAATCCAACATTGATGATATTGCATAGAGTTTCTGCATGCTGGGGTCGACACAGGCATCACCAAAACCATCGCCGTTCATGTCGGTTTGGTCAGGATTAAACAGGTAACGGCAGTTGTCTTCACCATCATCGATAGCGTCATTATCATCATCTGGATCGCACAGATCGCCGAGACCGTCGCTATCCAAATCAGTCTGCCTTGGGTTATAGACTGTCACACAGTTGTCAACAGCATCCTCTATGCTGTCACCATCAGAGTCGGGCACAACATCGCCTGCGCACTCCAACACCAGATCATCTACAAACACCGCTGGCGTCTGTTCGAACCCGTATATTTCGAGTAGTTGAATGCCTTGAAATTCGGGAGGAAGGCCGAAGTTCAGCCTATCGCCGACAGGGAATCCATCTGAAGGTATATTAAACAAAACCTGTCCTCCATCCGGCTGGGTTCCGACAAGTATAAGTTCACCATTAACCTCCTCATTTTTTACCAGAGATGCGGCAATTAGAGTGAATAATTGTTGATCAGGAAAGTTATTACTGGGTGGACAGCCTGGTGCCACTATTACGAGTGGAGAAAATGCGTCTAACGGCCTAACCGCATTATTTCCCGTCAGCTGAGGTATTTCACGAATATCGAGATCGAATCCAGTAGAAAAAATTCCTTCCTCCGAATAGTCCTGATATGCGCCTTCGGGGACCTTATCGAATGATTGGACAACGAGGTTTGCCATGGATGCCACTGGAACCATTAACGTCAGCAGAATACTGACACACCTTACCACAACTCTTAAAAAACCTTTGGCCAAGCATTTCGTCAGCTCTGATCTTACAAAGATACGCATTGAACCAGCCTCGCATATGCTTTAGTCGAACATTCCAAACCCGGAATTCTGGCAGGAACCATGCAGAGGCCATTCCATGCCAATTGGCTAGGCACTCAATTGATTGATTTCCCGTTACTTTTCCATAGCCGACTTTGAACCATCCTTATAGATCGTGCCAAAGCGTTAATAAACGTTACACAGAGATAGATATTTTCCTGCCATCTTTCGATTAGAAAAACCGGTAGCCCGTATTATTTTTGCTTAAAACTCATATAGTTAATTATGAAGATAAGACCTAGCCATGGACTTCGTACAGCCTGCCCGTGTCTGTAAACGTAAGAATACACATGGACACCAACAACGAACGCCAAACAGCGTTGCACCGATCCGAAAGGAGACTCGCCGCGGCGAAAACAGCCACCTCAGGATCCTGATCTGTTCGTAAGCAGCGCACTTGCATCAGGGAAGCAGCCATCGAGCATCCGACAATGACAGCTTTTCTTCGGATTAACACCTACGGCCGTGTTAACATGACGCCCTTTCCCCACGCCCTGCATGCCATGCAGACCGACTGACTTAAAACGATCATTCCGATGGAAATCAAAGTAAATTTTCTAGACAACCTTCGGCTCGAAGCGAAGTTTGACGACTTCACGGTTACCGCAGACCAGCCGATTCGCTACAAGGGCGACGGCTCGGCACCGAGCCCGTTCGACTACTTTCTCGCCTCGTCGGCGCTCTGTGCGGCCTACTTTGTGCGGGTCTACTGCCTGGCACGCGATATCCCGACCAAGGATATCCGTCTGTCGCAGAACAATATCGTCGACCCGGAAAACCGCTACAACCAGATTTTCCAGATCCAGGTCGAGCTGCCGGAATATATCTCCGATAAGGATCGTCAGGGGATCCTACGGTCGATCGATCGCTGCACGGTGAAAAAGGTGGTGCAGCAGGGGCCCGAGTTCAAGATCGAGTCGGTGGACAACCTGGATGAAGAGTCATCGCTGATCTACATGGACCCGTCTAAAGAGGACTCCAGTACCTATATCCTCGGCAAGGACCTGCCGCTGGAGCAGACGATCGCCAACATGACCGGGATCCTGGCCGAGCTTGGCATGAAGATCGAGGTCGCCTCCTGGCGCAACATCGTGCCCAACGTCTGGTCACTGCATATACGTGATGCGGCCTCCCCCATGTGCTTTACCAACGGCAAGGGGGCGACCAAGGAGAGTGCGCTGTGTTCGGCGCTGGGCGAGTTCATCGAGCGGGCAAACTGCAACTTCTTCTACAACGACCACTACTGGGGTGAAGAGATCGCCAATAGCGAGTTTGTTCACTACCCCAATGAAAAGTGGTTCAAGCCTGGTCCTGATGACGCTTTGCCGGAGGGACTGCTGGACGACTGGTGTCTGGAGATCTACGACCCGGACAATGAGCTGCGCGCCTCCAACCTGATCGACACCAACTCGGGTAACGTCGAGCGCGGTATCTGCGCCCTGCCCTACGTGCGCCAGTCCGACAACGAGGTGGTCTATTTCCCATCGAACCTGATCGAGAACCTGTTCGTCAGCAACGGCATGAGTGCCGGCAACAATATCTACGAAGCCCAGGTACAGTGTCTGTCAGAGATCTTCGAGCGCGCGATCAAGAAGCAGATCATCGAGCAGGAGATCGTACTGCCCGATGTGCCTCAGCATGTACTGGAGAAGTATCCCCGCATCCTCGAGGGGATCAGGGGTCTGGAGGAGCAGGGCTTCCCGGTGGTGGTCAAGGATGCCTCCCTGGGTGGGCAATACCCGGTAATGTGCGTGACCCTGATGAACCCGAGAACCGGAGGCGTATTCGCCTCGTTCGGTGCGCACCCGAGCTTTGAGGTCGCCTTGGAGCGCAGCCTGACCGAGCTGTTGCAGGGACGCAGTTTCGAGGGCCTCAACGACGTCCCACCGCCGACCTTCAACAGCCTCGCGGTCACCGAGCCGAACAACTTCGTCGAACACTTCATCGATTCCACCGGTGTGATTTCATGGAAGTTCTTCAGTGCCAGACAGGATTACGAGTTCTGCGAATGGGATTTCTCCGGCAGCAACAAGCAGGAGAATGACACCCTGCTCGGCATACTGCGTGATCTGGGCAAAGAGGTATATATCGCGGTATTTGAGGAGCTGGGCGCGGTCGCGTGCCGCATACTGGTGCCCGGCTATTCCGAGATCTATCCGGTAGAGGATCTGATCTGGGACAACACCAACAAGGCCCTCGCCTTCAGAGCCGATATCTTGAACATCCACTCCCTCGACGACGACGAGCTGGAAGATCTGGTCATGCGTTTAGAGGAGAGCGAGGAGGACAACTACACGGTCATCTCGACCCTGATCGGGATCGAGTTCGATGAGAACACTGTGTGGGGCAAGCTCTGCGTAGGCGAACTCAAGATCCTGATCTATCTGGCGCTGCAGCAGTTTGAAGAAGCCAAGGACCTGGTCTCGGACTATCTGCAATATAACGACAACACCGTCGATCGGGGTCTGTTCTATCAGGCGGTCAACGTGGTACTCGACATCGCGCTGGATGACGAACTCGAGCTCGAAGACTATCTGCCCAACCTGACCAGAATGTTCGGCGAGGAGCGTATGAACAACGTGGTCGACTCGCTCAATGGCGATGTTAAGTTTTATGGTCTGACCGAAACCAGCATGAAACTGGAAGGGCTGGATCGGCACCTGAAGCTGATCGAGAGCTATCAGAAACTTCATAACGCCCGAGCCGCCAGAATCGCCCATTGAGGAGATAGGCCTTATCGTCGTTTAAACTGTAGTCATAAGATAACGCCGACGAGGCCAGCATGCTGATCGTCTATCACGCACAAGATATCGCCGAAGCCCACATCGTGGCCGGGATGCTGCGCGCGCAGGGGATCGATGCTCATGTGGCAGGACACTACCTGCAGGGTGCGCTCGGCGAGGTGGGCACATTCAATCTCGCCCAGGTTCAGGTCAGTAACGAGGATTTTCTCGAAGCCCGTATTCTGGTCGAGGAGTACGAGCGCAACAGTCAAAACGAGGAGCAACATGGATCTTAATCTGAAAGACCAGGTGGTCATGGTCGCAGCAGCCAGCAAAGGGATGGGCTACGCAACCGCATTGGAGTGTGCTCGAGAAGGCGCGATCGTATCGATGGCGAGCCGCGACAAGGAGGCCATCGAGGCCGCAGCCGAGAAGATTCGCCAGGAGACCGGCGCCAAGGTCAAAGCCTACAGCTTCGACGCCAGCGATGCTCAGAGCATTGCGCGTTGGGCCGAGGATACGCTGACTGAACTAGGACCGGTGAAAGGGTTGCTGGTCAACGCCGGCGGGCCGCCCACAGGTCAGTTCGACAGCTTCGACGATGCCGACTGGCAAAGTGCGTTCGAACTGACGCTGCTCAGCTCCGTTCGCATGATCCGCGCGGTACTGCCCAGCATGCGCGCCTCCGGCGGAGGCTCGATTGTCGCCATCACTTCATCATCGGTGAAGGAGCCGATCGATATTCTGATTCTGTCCAATGTGATGCGTTCCGGCGTTACTGCGCTGGTCAAGTCACTGTCCCAGCAGTTGGGCTCCGAGAATATTCGCCTGAACACACTGATCCCCGGCAAGATCGATACCGACCGGCTGCGCGGCACTAACACCGCACAAGCGCAGAAGAAGGGGATCAGCCTGGATGAGCACAACGCGCAGATGGCCGCACAGCTGCCGATGCGGCGTTTTGGCGATGCCGAGGAGGTGGGCAAAGCCTGTGCATTCCTGCTATCCGACGCAGCCAGCTATATCACCGGCGTCTCGTTGGCAGTCGACGGCGGCCTGATCAAAACAGTCTGGTAAGGTCGCCACAGCCAGGGCCCATAAAAAATAAAAAGTATTTGTTGACTCCTGCAAGGGGCCCTGTAGACTGATCGCAGCTAGTAAGTAAGTCTCATATTTATGCAAACCATTTCGACGCCCTGCCTGTAGTAGTTCGTCCTGTATTCATAAGTACGGCACCACTTCAAAGCACCATCGCCCCATCGAAGTCTACGGACATCTCGAGAAGGCACCCTAAAAATTTTGATATTCAGGAAATGACAATGTCTACCACTACCGGCACTGTAAAATGGTTCAACGAAACTAAAGGCTTCGGCTTCATCGAGCAGGAAAACGGCCCGGACGTTTTCGCTCACTTCAGCGCTATCAGCGGTTCAGGCTTCAAGACCCTGGCCGAAGGCGATCGCGTACAGTTCACCGTGTCTCAGGGCCAGAAAGGTCCTCAGGCCGAGAACATCGTAAAGATCTAAGAGGTTCTAGCGGTCGCAAGACCCTAACCACTTACAAGGGAGTGAAGCCTAGTTTCACTCCCTTTTGTTTATCTGCCGCAGACTAAAACAGCCTTTTAGACAATTGGCCGCCTAGTAATCAAACAACAAACGTCGTACACTGGCGACAGATTAACCGGCTATCGGAGTCTCTACAGATGGATATCTCCTCTATCGACACCTTGATGAACCAGGCGATGACTCAGCAGGCGCACGCCGCGAAGATCAATTCGATGGTTAAGGATCAGATGGAAACCAACGGCGCGTTGGCGGTTGAGCTGGTCGAGAGCGCCTCCACCCGTCCAGTTGACCCTTCCAGCCCGGTCGGCCAGAACATCGATATTCACGTCTGACCCTGTGAGATCAACGCGTCGGCACTTTGAATAGTTGCTCGCGATAGCGCATCACTACCCCCTTGGGTATGATCGCTTCAATACGGAGTTCGGGTGCCACCCCCTGCCCCTCTTTCATCATTCGATCCCCCAACTTCACTAGCCTACTCTCGCGCGACTCCGCATAGATATGCACACTGAATCTGAGCTCTGGGAGTTCCCGCTGGATCTCTGCGGGCAGTTGTCGTTGATAGGGGAGATCCGCATAGGGATCAGGCTGAATCTGATCCGCTACGGGTTCCGTTCCTGGTTGCACAGGGGCTCTTATGAAATCTTTAGCCGGCCCGGCGGCTTTCGTTGAGCTCGGAGGCTCGGCATCTGCCTGCGCAACAGGCGGCGTTCGCTCCTCTGGTGCATCAAGTACCAGTCTGACACCAACCAGTTCTGATTTATCGGTATCGATTACCGTACGCTGTTCTGCTTGTTCCTGCTTGGCGGGTATCGACTGCGGCCCAACGTCCTCTGCTTCCAACGCATCTGGCAGTAGCTTAATCAGCACTACTCCGGCAACCAAGGACACCAAAACGGCGCCCCCAAGCCACCAACCGAGCGAAATCCGCTTATTCACAGCTGAACCGGCCACGATATCCGAGCCTGGTGCTTGGATCTCAACCTCTGGCGAGGTATTCGCCCCACGCTTAGCTTCAGACTCTTTCAGCGCCTGCAGGATATAGGACATGCTCAGCTCCTAGGCCCATTTAGCCTTGGCAGGTCATCTTCCGTGGTGCCGTTCAGCAAGATCAATGTACGCGGCCCTGCCACACCATCGATATCCAGTCCTTTACTGCGCTGAAAGCTACGTACCCGCTCCACCATAGTAGCATCGTAGTGTTTGCGCTGCGGCTGCGTCAGCACCTTGCCCTCGGCTCGCGCCAGATGAAGTTCGAGCCAAGCCACCGAATCACCACTGGCACCGGGCCAGAGCGGTGTACTGTAATCCGGTGGCGGGCGCCAGAGGAGTGTGAAGCGCCCCTGCCAAGCCGCGTCCAGCTGGCTACGCCGAACAATGAACTCTGCACCGTCCGAATATATCTGCGCCTCTCGTTCATTGAGCGACAACACCAGTACTTGATACCCGATCCCATCCTGTTTCAGTTCTGTTACTGCCGGCCGATCGAGTTTCTTCAGTAAAGCGGTTGAGCCATCCAGGCTCAAGCAGGCGAGTCCTTGAGACTCGGCATAATCACACACCACCGGTTGTTGCCGCGGGTCGTAATCGATCCCCCATGCCTTGAACAACCGACGATAAGCCAGCACCTCCGCGAGATCCCGATCCTCCTGAGCCTGCCACTGCCAGCTCGGTATCCTTGGCTTCTCACTCGGTGCTGCAGCATTAAGCGGTACCGACTCGGGCGCCGCCAGTACCCTTTTTTCTATCAAAGCCAGATCAGATTCAGCTACTGCCATCGGGGGGGCTACTGCTGCTGGGGTAAGCGTACTCTCCTGACCTCCCTGCTCCGCCGGTTGCTGCTGCGGTTGAGCAACGACAGGCCGATCTACCTTGCGAACCTCTACCGGTTGCGAAGTATCCGCCTGAACCGGCGAATTAAAAGCAGAGGTTACGCGCTCGAACCAAGCGCCAGCGCCATCGTTGTATATGACCGACAGTAGAAAGCCTGTACCCCATGCCAGCAAACCGGCAAGCAGCGCGGCGGTAAGTATCATACGTTTGCTGGTCCGCGCCGGCATCGGCAGCGGCACCTGATCACCCAGCACCTCCTTGGCCGCCTGCTTAAGCGTTGCGGGGCTGACCTCATTCTGCTTTTGCACATACGCACCGAGCAGCGCACGATCGCTGATCAGGTTGATAAGGCGCGGTAATCCTCCAGACAGATGATAGAGTTGCTTGAGTACCGGTTCTGAAAATATCGGTCGGTTCAGGCCAGCCACCGACAGGCGGTGTCGGATATACAATGGCAGCTCTTTCATCGACAGCGGTCCCAGGTGATAACGAGCGGTGATCCGCTGGGAGAGTTGGCGCAGCTCTTCCCGTGCCAGCAGCTCAAGCAGCTCCGGTTGCCCAAGCAGGACGATATTCAACAGTTTGTGCTCGCTGGTTTCCAGATTGGTCAACAGACGAATCTGTTCCAGCAGATCAACCGACAGCTGCTGCGCCTCATCGATCAGCAATACAGTGTTATGCCCCTCCGCATATCGACGCAGCAGCTCCCGCTGGATTCGGTCTACCAGCTCTTTCACGCTGCTACTCTTCACAGGCGGCAACTGCAGCTCATCGCAGATCGACTGCAGAAGCTCGATGACACTTTGCCTCGGATTCAGAATGACAGCTACATCGGTATGCTCTGGCAGCTGTTCAAGCAACTGACGTGCAACGGTGGTCTTACCGGTTCCCACCTCACCGGTAAGCAGGACAAAACCACCGTCGATCTTGATGCCATATAAAAGATGCGCAAGCGCCTCCTGATGCTGTTCGCTCATGAACAGGTATCGGGGGTTGGGGGCTATCGAAAACGGCGATTCACGCAAGCCAAAATAGTTACAGTACATGTTCGGCGCCAAACTCTATGTTCGATACCGTTCACTATAGACACAACTACGTATCTTTGCGGTCTCAGAACTGGGACAGCCAGCACATGAAATTTGCGCAATTTAAGCCAATCCTGCGTGTAAACTTATCCTGTCGACTAAATAGAACGTTAACTATACTTTCCACCAGTCAGTGGAAATTAACTTTTTAAATAACACTGTCACTATATTGGGCATCAAGCCGTGGATACCATTAGAGTCAGAGAAAATCCCAGAACACCGGGGATAAGGGACGCTATCCTTATAGATCTGTCTCCTGACACAGATAATATAAACGAACTGGACGCAATACCGGGTTGGGTGTTACATCAGGAAACCAGCTTCGAGCAGGCTGAAAAAGCGTTGCTGGAGAGAAGCTTTTATGTGGGTATCGCACACTTTGACTGGTCGGACCCGTTACTCCGGTCTCAGTTGATCAGCTTCTTCCAACAGCACAACCAGATTGCCTGGATAGCGATCATACAACCTGAACAGTTACGCGATATCGAGCTGCGACGGGTTCTATTCGAGAACTTCTACGACTACTTCTCGCTACCGCTCAACGACAACATCGACAACCTGGCAACCGTTTTAGGCCACGCCTACGGCATTTTCCACCTTCAGAACCTGGAAAGTGACTCGGTTGGCATGGATGACGAGTTCCAGATGGTTGGTACCAGCCGCGAGATGCTGGATATCTTCGACCAGATCCGCAAGGTGGCCAAAACAGATGCTGCCGTTCTAATCACTGGCGAGAGCGGTACTGGCAAGGAGTTGATCGCCCGTGCCATTCATCAGCGTTCAAAGCGCAGCCCCTACCCCTTCGTTGCCGTCAATTGTGGCGCCCTGCCAGACAGTCTGATCCACTCCGAACTGTTCGGTTACGAGAAAGGCGCGTTTACAGGCGCGGCACAACGGCGGCTGGGCAGGATCGAAGCCGCCGCTCAGGGCTCGCTGTTTCTCGACGAGATCGGTGACCTGGACCTGAACCTCCAGGCCCATATGCTGCGATTCCTGCAGGAGGGCACCATTGAACGGCTGGGTAACAACACCCCGATGTACATTGATGTTCGCGTCATCGCGGCCACCAATATCGACCTCGAAAAAGCGGTCGAGCAAGGGCGTTTCCGTGAAGATCTGTTCTATCGTCTCAGCGTGCTCAATATAGACCTGCCGCCGCTCAGGGATAGGGGTGAGGACAAGGAACTGCTGGCAAGATTCTTCTTCAAGAAGTTCGCCAGTGACCATAACGGTCAGCTCCGCGGATTTACCGATGACGCAATCGAGGCGATCAACAGCTACGCCTGGCCAGGCAACGTGCGCGAGCTCATCAACCGGGTCCGTCGCGGTATGATCATGAGCGACAACCGCTTGATCACTGCACAAGACCTGAAGCTCTCGGATGACCTGGTCAGTCAGGAACCCTTGCGTACGCTGGACGAAGCGCGCTCTGTCGCCGAAAAGCAGGCGATATCTCAGACTCTGAATCGCTACGATCACAATGTCTCACGTGCCGCGAAGGCCCTTGGCGTCTCACGTGTGACACTCTACCGGATGATGGAGAAACACCATCTGGATGGCCGTAATCAGTCATCCTCGTACGGTACCCACCACGGCTGACGGCTAGCGGCCTGTTTATGGCTGTTCACCCGTCATTACATTTTTGACTTTTCGGGCGGTGCATGCCCCTGCACTATTTTGCCTTAAGTCTTTGAATTACGGTAGCTACCTCACGTATGGCCCGTATGCTGCATTCTTCTCGCAGTAAATGGAGCACAGCCGTATGATCCGACCGAACAGGCGTGTTCTTCTCAAACGCCGCGTGACTACTAAGGAATCCGATACAGGACGTGAGAACCTTGAGCCAAACGAGTCTGTTGCCGAGATTGCGACAGCTCCCGCTCCGGAGGCCGGTATACATGCGCTCACCGGCAGCCTCCCACCGAAATCCTGGAAGCGTTACAAACCGAGCTTCCCTACCATCGAAGCGATACATGCCCGCTCCCCCATTGTCCTATGGGATGAGTTGGACGGCTCTCATAATAATACGATGTGAATTATCCGGCTATTCTATTAAGTATCGGGGTGTAATAATTTGCTTACACCTGATCTATAGAAAAACATTAGTTGTAACAAAAAATAAACAAAACAGAAAAATTTAACAGTAAAAACGTTTCATAAAATTAACAGCATGAATATTTAATGCGCTCTTTGTAACATTAAAGAATCAGTATCACCTCTATTAAATGGATTCCCTAACGAATCGCTTTATAACTGCACAAGTTGGTTTTATAGATCCGCTTAACACCTAACAGAGATAACCAAAGCCCAGTACTAGACATCTCCTCTGCCCGCAGCCAACTCTGTATCGGGTTTGTATCAAGCACAAGGTCACGCTGATTGGATGGTTCAGGATCATTACAGGTACCGGTGTTAAGTTCCCCGGCCCTTCAATCTGACCAGCTAGCCTCCTGCGTGGTTGCACCCTGCTAACGGCGTGAGGTGCGGGCAAGATGGCATTTCCGATGAGCGTGTAAAAACTCTGTTACTGAACACGAACAAACCCAATTAATAAAAACGTAATATTTTTCAATAGGTTAGGTACATTCCACTTTATATCTGTAAGCCTTGATTTACGAGTCTCGCTTCACCGTCTGAAAACGATCTCAAAAACCACATAACAATCAACCAGTTACAGCGATGGTCCAGCTCTTGCTTCTATTGAGACTAGCAAGTTTCGGAGCGGGTTCATTCATGCCCGAAGCTGAAGGGGAGCGCCGGGGTGCAGTAACAATCATCAGCATTTCTTGCGTTCTCTCGAAGGTGGTTTCTGCTCTGGTCGCGACAAGAGGTGTGGAAGTACCTCTGGCTACACCAGCGCACAAGAGCAAAGAGGATCTGTCGAAGCTACCGGTTACAGGGAGAGCCAAATAACCACTTAGGGACTGCGCACAGTCGATAACGACCAGTGCGGGACCGTTCCGAGCATGGCGGCTAGCGATTGAAAACCGTCGTGATCATGGAGGTGGAAAATGAAAATTGTTACGTCTCGATTTAAGAGGCCGTTCTTTAGAGAGATGGCCTTTTTGACGCGAAGTGTATCGCTGGTGTGTTTGCTGGCACTCTCTTCAACCGCCGCGTTGGCAACAGGTCCGGTAGGTACAGCCTCTGGGTTTGAGGATGACGATGGGGATCTCGCTGTAGGTGCTCTCTTCGACTGGAATGGCTTTGCCTCCGGCGCCGACCCCGATTGGACGCCGCCGCCAGCAGCTCCCTATCGCGAAGCCGAGTCGGTAATGCAAGGCTGGGACTTTAAGGGGATAGAGGACGCCCAGGTGACGACCTCCGACACCGCCTTTGCCGGCGGCGTCAAGCAGGACGATAACTGTCCCAAGCTGAAAGACGGTAAGGCACCGAACAAGGATGACCTCAAGCGTATCTATCTCTCCACCAAGAATGTTGGTGGCAGTACCTATCTGAACCTGGCCTGGGTCCGAATTCCACAGAACTCCACGTCGGCATCGGCGCATGTGGGGTTCGAATTCAACCAAGGGGAGGTTGGCTGCGCCAATTCGGATCTTGTGAATCGGGTAGTGGGTGACGTGTTGTTCGTCTACGACTTCGAGGGCGGCAATATACCTCCTACGATCACCATGCGTCGGTGGATAGACGCAGACTTTGCAACCGATGATGATCAGAACGGCAACAACACGGGAACAGCATTCTTTACGGATGCGGCAAGCCCGTGTGATATCGATTCCGACTCCCCGCCATGCTGGGGTGATGCCAGAGACCTGACGAGCTTAGGTTTCGCCGAGGCCGAGGTAAACCGAGGAATTGCGGGTACGATACCAGACGACATTGCTCCGGATGGGACAGATAACCTCGCTGACAGCGAGTTCGGCGAGGCCGGTATTGATCTTACTGGCGCTGGCGTATTCCCAGAAGGACAGTGCACAAGCTTTGGTACGGTCTTCGGTGTCAGCCGTAGTTCCGGTAGCTCGGGTACGGCACAGATGAAGGACCTGGTTGGCCCTGGAGATTTCACTTTATCCAATTGCGCCACCGTCACGATCCGCAAGCAAACCGACCCGGATGGCGACACAACAACCGACTTTACCTTCTCGACCAGCATCGAAAGAGACAATGGTCAGTCGGTCGCCAATTTCAATCTCAAGGATGACGGGGTTAATGTTATTACGCTTGTTGACCCTGGTACCTATGCCGTAACCGAGTCTGATCCATCCCCGGGATATCGGCTTACCGATATTACCTGTACCGGACTGACCCTCGATGATGATGATCTAGGTGGGGACGACGATGTCGATGAATCGACAAGAACGGTCAACTTCACTATCGCGGCGGGCGAGAGTCTGGACTGCACCTTCTACAACGCCAAGAACCCGATCATCAAATACGAGAAGATCACCGTCGGTGGTGATGGCCAAACCGGGTTCGACTTCGTTGGTACCAACGGTGTCGGTAATGATACTCTGACACCAACAGGCGATGGTGATGCTAACAAGGATGTATCCGCTAACTACACCGTAAGTGACGTTACCACTGACGTGACCATCAATGAAACCTTGCCTGGTGGCTGGGAGTTCACCTCGGCGATCTGTCAAACAGCCACCTCTGGTCAGCTGGCAACAGTGAACGAGGCGACAGAAACGGCCACCATCTCAGCAGCCAATCTGGCGGCGAATTCGGGTAAAACCATTACCTGTACCTTCACCAATACCAAGTTGGGTGACGTCACAGTTACCAAGGCGGTGGTCAACAATTGTGCCGTCGATTCTGGAAGCTTTACCCTTGAGATCAGGGAAACTAACGCGGGTGGCTCGCTTTTGAAAACAGCAACCGGTGGCGATGGCACCACGACAACCAAAAGCGATCTCTCAGCCGGAACTTACTGGACAGGAGAACTCGCCAACTCTGCCTATACGGCGACTGCCAGTGGTGCTTGTGGCTCCGTTCCATTGGCAGCCGGTGGGTCGAACAGCTGTACCATCACCAACGTCCGTAAACCAACCGTCACGATCATCAAGAAAGTGGCTGATGGATCAACGTGGGATCTGCTGGTCGATGACGGCGGCGACGGGTTTGATGAGGAGGCACTGGCTAAGGCTAATGGTGGATCTATTGGCCCCATAACCATCTCCACAATTGAATCTGGAAGTGGAATCAACACAGTGTATGGACCCGTTGTATTGGCCGAGGAGGCGGCGGATGGGGCTGACAAGGCTTTGGATGGACTTGGAGACTACAACGCCTACTGGCGTTGTAACAATAGCCTAGGTAGCACAAACTCGTTTGATGATACCGATAGCATCACGATCGATCAGTTGCAACCGGGTGAAAATATAACCTGTACCGTGACCAACATCCCTACTGCTGGAGCGGCATGTATTACACCATAACAGCTTAGGGGAATCTAATCCTAAACCAGGAGTGAGCGGCGGCCGAACAGGCCGCCGCTTTTCTGTGACTTCCACGCAAATCTAGTCAAAATAACATCAAAGACTACTCTTAGGTTAGCAGGCTTTGACTGACTGAAACGAAGCAAGGGGGCTCACGATGGACAGCAGATGTAGCTTAAAAGGGTTACGTAAGGCCGGCAGTTTTTTCGGTGTAGTGCTATCACTGTGTTTAAGCCTACCGGCCGTGGTTAAGGCCGATACCGATAGCGAGTTAGCAACGCTCAAGACGGAAGTGGAAAGGCTTCACGATGAACAGCAGGCTATGAAGCAGGAACTACTTGAGATCAAACAGCTGTTAAGTGGCTCCGCATCCGAGGAGCCTAAGGACAGGGTTGCGAAGACACCTCCCGAGACCCCGCCTCTTCCCATGCAAATGAGCACCGCCAACTCCCCTTATCTGGGTGATCCTGAGGCACCGGTAGTCCTGTTTGAGTTTACCGACTACCACTGCCCCTTCTGCCGTCGGCATTTCGAGCAAACCTATCCGAGGCTGGTAAAGGAGTATGTTGAGAGCGGAAAGCTCAAGATCATATTGAAGGAGTTCCCGATCCAGAAGCTGCATCCGCTGGCCGCAAGGGCTGCAATGGCGGCCCAGTGTGCGGGTGGTCAAGATAAGTATTGGCCCATGCATGACCTTCTGTTTCAGAACCAAAGACGTACCAGAATGGAAGATTATGAAAGCTTTGCCGCATCGCTGGACCTCGATACGGTGCGCTTCATGGAATGCATGGAACGAAACGCCTATGCCGATCAGATACGAGCCGATTTCGATCTGGGCGTAACGGCGGGGGTCAGGGGAACACCTTTCTTCTTTATCGGCCCGAAGAACTCAGCCAACCTCGAGCAGGTAAGGGTGGAACGATATCTGTTCGGAGCACAACCCTTTGATGTGTTCAAACAGTCTATAGAGGCGTATTTGGATACGGAACACAGCCAGGCGGCGAACTGAAAGCAGAAAGGGGTGCCATCCTGACGCCCCTGCTCACTTATTTTGATTTGTTCGCTTATTTGCTGGGTCCCTTACCGTTACCGCCCCCTTTACCACCGCCCCCGGTTGTGTCGGTAGCGCCGCTGCTCACCAAGATGGTTACAGTTGTGCTGGAGATCAGGCTGCCATCGCTGATGGCATAGGTAAAGCTGTCACCATCCCTGAAGTTCTTGGCCGGATAATAGGTCAGCGTCCCGTCATCGTTGAGTGCGACACTCCCCTTACTACCCTGCGTTGCCGAGATCAGTTGCAACGTATCGCCATCGGCATCGCTGTCGTTGGCAAGTACCGCGATCGTTACCGGGCTCTGTTTATCGGTTGCTGCACTATCGGGCTGCGCTACCGGCGCGCTATTGGTGACCGGCGCTGCTGCAACATCGACATTGACCGTAGCACTGGCACTGCCACCCTGGCCATCGGAGATCGAGTAGCTGAACGTCACGGTGCCACTAAAACCCTTAGCCGGTGTATAGGTGATCGTACCGTTGGCATTGATCAGCGCGCTGCCGTTGAGATTGTTCACCTGCGTTACAGTCAGAGCGTCACCATCAGGATCCGAATCGTTGCCCAATACATTGATGATAACCGCCTGTTCGTAGTCGGTGCTGGCCGTGTCATTCTGAGCGACAGGCGCGCTATTGGTGACCGGTGCTGCTGCAACATCGACGCTGACCGTAGCGCTGGCGCTGCCGCCCTGGCCATCGGAGATCGAGTAGTTGAACGTCTCGGTTCCACTAAAACCTTTTGCGGGTGTAAAGCTGATCGTACCATCTGAATTTATCAGTGCGCTGCCGTTGAGATTACTCACCAGGGTCACTGCCAAGGCGTCACCGTCAGGATCCGAATCGTTGTTCAGCACGTCGATGATAACCGCCTTTTCGTAGTCGGTACTGGCGCTGTCGTTCTGGGCGACAGGCGCGCTGTTGACTACCGGGGTGTCTACAACGTAGGTCATTGAATCGGTCACCTGGTTGCTACCGCCGGAAACAGTGACCGGAATATCATAAAAACCATCGGCTGCAGTCGCCGACGAGGTTACATACAGGCTGCTGCTGGCGGTCTCACCCGGCGCCAGTGAGGCAGTCTGACTACCGTAGCTCTGCGTCCAGCCTGAGGGTACGGTGCTGCTCAGTTGGTAGGTCGTCGCCGGGCATGCCTGGCTATCGTTATTGACGATATTGACGACAAACTCCACCTGGGTTCCAGCTGGTACCCATTCACTGGTTTTAGGCGTCAGGCTAAGCGTCGGTGCTGCAGGTACACATTCCATCGGCGCGGTGGTGATGGAAACGTTGATCTGATCGCCATTAACCCAATTCGTTGCGATTTCGACCCCCGAGTTGGCATCGTAGAATCGCTCTCCCACTTCCAGTGCCGAGTCATTAAAGTCGAAATTGATATTCGCGTCGGACCCAGGCGTCATATCCAGCAACCGGCTGCTATTGTAATCTGAGAGGTTTCCGCGGTTGATAACCACTCCGTTCATGACGTTTGCAGCATCTACCGGGTAGCGGCTGGTAGATGTCGTAATAAAGCTATCGAACCCAATGGGCTGGCGGAACTCGATGTAATACCAGGTCTGTTCTCCGGTGCTGGCATCAGTACCTTGCAGCACCTTAAGCGCTTTAGTCGTGCTGCTGTCGAGGCTGTAGGGCTCAAGCGTGTAGGTACCGCCACTGCTGACAGTGGTTAACCCTTGATCCAGCCACCCTAGTCGCTCCTTTTGAAAGGCGTTGAAATGGCCGGTGTTGGGCGACCCCATGATGTCGAGTCTGTTACCGTACGCGACGCCAGTACAGGATCCTGCTCCCTCGATAACATCACTTCCGCACTCCAAGCCACCCGAGTGGCCCAGACCCAGATTGTGTCCCAGTTCGTGTCCGGCAACATAGGGTGTTACATAACCGTTCAGCCAGGCGCGTGAATAGGTGCCGCTTCCAATGGTGCCGAGACCGGCCCAGCCACAAGCATTTTTCGGAAAAGCGTACACAATACGCTGATATGCAGAGGTGTCGATACCCGCCGCACTGGCTGCTGAAGCAGCCGCTGAATCGAGACCATAATAGTCGCAAACGGTGCTGCTTATCGGCAGCGTCAACCATCCGGTAACATCTCCGGTCAACCAGGTACGATTGCTGGAGTTTTCAAGATAGAAATCGTTAACGGTGCCAAACACGACATCCCGTACCTGCTCTGTGGTCCAGGGCTGAGTTGTGTTGTCCTCAAAGTTGACCAGCATGACCAGAACTTTCTGTTCACCGAAGGTGTAACGTCCGGCTGGTGGAGGGCTAGTGGTGGTGGACTCCTGCGTACAGCACTCGGCAGTCACGATTGACTCTGCCTTCGCCACCATAACACCATCAGAATCTGTCGCGTCCTCAGTCGGCAGCAACACACCATCTACTGAGAGAGACTCACCGCTCTGCAAGCTACCTTCCGAAAGGCTGGAACTCAGCTCAAAGCGCTCACCAAACGGTGTTTTAACAAAGCGGCGTAATTTATGTGACCCATCTGCGTAATCCTCGTAGAACACGTCGGACTCACCGGTTATCTCAACCTGTTGCTCCAACAAGCTAACAACCTCTTGCGGCATCCCAAGTTGCCTCTTATCGGGAATGGCGGCACGAAGCACCTCTTCAGGATGAGTCATGGCTAAATCGACAAGGGCGGCTCTGCGCTCTTGTGCGGCATGAATCAGATTTTCCAGTGCACGCGACTTCTCGGCACCCTTGGCGTTGGCCCACTGCTTCTGCAGCGCCACCAACGCCTGGGTCAGGTCGGTTGCCTGCTGACGTGCCTGGGCAGCATCCACAGCCTGGGCCGGCGCTGTATGTGTATGCCCGTGAGTAGCAGAAACAGCCGAAAGAGCTGTCAAAGATAGAGATGTAGCTAGACCCAATGCGGCCAGCAAGCGGCCGTATGGAGACACAGAAAGGCGCATCGAGGCTCTCCTGAATATCTATCAAAAGATCCTCTGGCGGCCTGCCCGTATTGAGGTAACTCTCCTTTGGCGGTCCGGCGATCCCCCCTACCGTAAAAGCTGCTTTACAGAGGGGGACCCGTAACTTTGCGTCGCCCGGTTACCCGGGCTTTGCCTTTATCCGGAGAGGATCTTTCCTGGTTAAGAGTGTTTAGGGTGCAGGGGCCCCTAAGGCATTTACCTGCATCCGGTAGTACATAACAGATGTTGTCCTTAACCGTTTGCCTTACAGACTCCCTGGCGATACGTCTCCTGAACCGTCCTGTATCACTATCCTTACGATCCCGTCACTGCCATTTGATAAAGTGTAGAATTTGCGCGCTTCATCTACGTAGGCAGTTACAGATTCGTATCAATTTGTGGTTCGGAATAGTGCATTCCAGCGAATCTGTAAACTACTGCATGCACGAGGTGTAAATATTTATACCGATCAGGCGTAAACAATTCAATAAAAATGGACAATTTATTTAAGATCAGGATAAAGTGTTTACTATTCAATACAGTCAATGGTCAACAATATGTAAACTGTTAAGTAAATTTAACAAACAAGATATATAGAAAACATATAGACTGTTACATAAATGGTACAAATTTGAATTTTATGCAAAAGGAAATTATGGGAGTCCCGCAAGATGGCGCCTTAATGCCTCCACACTCAAAGGCCCCTACTCCATCCGATTCCTGGTTCGAGTTCTGCCGGTAGCAAAATCAAGGGAACTAGCGCCCATCGGGGCCCTTGATAGACAGCAAGTAATTAAAAATCATTAGGTTATGAAAAAATATAATAATAAACCAGATGAAACATATAAAATATGAAGTGTTGCATATGCTTAACATAATCTTATAAAAGATGTAGTCAAACACAAACAAAACCAATAATCCCCCTTAAAAACCGACTTTTTTGTTTCATTAGATTAACAGTTAAGCTGGATTATATAGCCTACTGTTAATTCAATGATGCATAAATATCATTAAGTTGACACATCGGCCAATTCATCCAGTCACCCAAGGCTCTTAACCTTACACCTCATCCTTGCTAACATTCGCCTCACATTTGAGTTGTTAATGGAAACGAACAAAACGCCAAATATACGGTCACATCTGTATTCCATAATTATAACAACTTAACTTTTAAGACTTCACTGTGTCAGAAGATTGAAGCTTCGCCACTCGCTCAGTGTTGTGAGAATCAGAAGACTGCCTATGTAAATGACATAGATACAACTGACTAACTTGTGTCGATCCTCTACCGAAATGGCTAAACCCGAGTAATCGGGCGTCGCAAAGTTACGGGTCCTCTCTGTTTTGTAACCATATGTTTACATAGAGAGGATCGCCGGACTGCCGAAGTAGAGACACTACGGTTCGCCGCTAGAGGATCTTTGCTGAATTTTATGTATCAGGAGAGACCTAATGCGCCTGTTCCGACCCGCATTCGTACAATCGCTGGCAGTTGCCGGCATTGCCACAGCTCTGAGCTGTACCGCCCTCCCCGCCTTCTCCGCCGAAAACCATGCCCATGGTACGGCGAATGCGGCCGTGGACGTAGCCCAGGCACGGCAGCAGGCCTATGACCATACTCAAGCGTTGATCGCTCTGCAGAAGCGCTGGGAAAAGGCCCAGGGGAGCGAGAAATCCCAGGCACTTGAACAGCTGGTCGCGAAAGCGGAAGAGCGTCGCGTGTTCCTGCTTGAGCTGATGCAGAGCAACCCGGCCGAAGTGCTGCGCGTCGCTATTCCGGAGGATAAGCAGCGTGGCATGCCAGCTGAAGTTGTTCAGACACTGGAACAGCAGTTAGAAGTGGAAGGCGACCTGCATCAGACTTACTATCACTACAAGGATGAGTCAGTAAAACTGCGCAGTTTTCTAAAGACTCCCTTTGGTGAAACCTTCGAGGTCCACTCCTCAGAAGCACTCAATGCGCCCGGCAACAGTAAGAGTGTCGCAATCCGAGGTGTACTGATTCCTAATTCAGACAATGAATATGGCAGTGATGGCGCGGTCGCACTCGGTACGGATGAAGATGCGATTGTATGGGCATACTTGGGAGGTGACGGTTCCTCAGCTGACAGCCTTAATGGCTTATCGGGCACTGCGTCCGATTTGACGCCAACCAAAGGTGAGCAGCGAGCGGCGGTATTTCTGGTGAACTTCCAGGACGACCCTAATAACAAGCCGTGGACCGTTGCAAGCATCCAGAACACCATGACCAAAGTGGATCAGTTCTATCAGGAAGGCTCATATCAGCAGACCTGGTTCAATACCGATGTATTAGGTTGGTACACTATTCCCTATTCCGGCACTAACTGTGACAGCGAAGCCTGGCAAGATGCGGCTTTAAACGCAGCGAGCAGACAGAATAACCTGTCCCAATACACTCGCTACATCTTTATATTCCCTAACAACTCATGCACCTGGTCAGGCGCCGGTTCTTTGACGTCTCTGCCATCCCGTGCGCATCTGAACGGCTCGCCCGGAGCTGGCTCGATCGCTCACGAGCTAGGCCATAATCTGGGACTCAACCATTCCAGCTCCATCAACTGTGGCAGCAGCTCAATCGGCGGTAGCTGCACCACGAAAGAGTACGGTGACATTGCCGACCAGATGGGTAACGCCTTCGCCCACTTCAACGCTCATCAGAAGGAGCGTCTGGGTTGGTTAAGCGGCAGCGATATCCTGACCGTATCCTCAGACGGTACCTATAAAATTTCACCGTTCGAGAAAAGCGGAAGCCTGCCCAAAGCATTGAAGATATATAAGGGCGATGGGGGCATCGGCAATATGTGGGGTGACCCTGCCTACTACTATGCTGAGTTTCGTCAACCGACGGGGTTCGATAGCCTTTTGAGCAGCTACGGCGGAAACCTGACTGACGGGGCGCTGATCCATTTTGGATACGAATCGTACTCCGGCAAGAGCTATCTGCTGGACATGAACCCGGACGCCTATGGCAATCTGACGGATGGTGCATTGGTCCCGGGCGATCGTTTCACCGATCCAGCCTCAGGCTTGAGCATTACCACCATTAACAGTGACAGCAGCGGTCTTACTCTAAGTGTTCAGAATGTACAAGCTGGCACCGTCGGCTGCGTGCCGGCGCAACCCAGTCTGGCACTTAGCCCTGCGCAGGGCCCCTGGGTAGCGGCAGGCACTGCCGTAACTTACACACTTACATTGACCAACAACGACAGCAACGGATGCAGTAGCAGCAGTTTTGGACTGAGCACCAGCAAGCCGAGTGGTTGGGCGACAAGCTTCAGCGCTACGTCGTTAAACCTGGCACCGGGTCAGAGTGCCAGCGCCAAACTCACGGTTACCTCAAGCAGCAGCGCGCTGGATGGTTTCTATAGCCTGTCGATTGCGGCCGCCAATGCCAGCCATAGCGCAACGGGTACTGTGACCTACGTTGTCGATAACCCAAGCACCGTCAATTCCGCGCCTGTGGCCAACAATGACAGTGCGTCAACAAGCGAAAATACGGCAGTGACCATTAATGTGCTGGCCAATGACACTGATGCGGATGGCGATGCTCTGTCGATCTCCTCTGTGAGCGGCGTGAACAGCACGGCAAAGATTAATAGCAATGGTAGCATTACCTTCACCCCAGCCACTGGCTTTACCGGTATCGAGAGCTTCAGTTACACGGTGACCGATGGCAAGGGCGGCAGCGACAGCGCAACCGTGAGCGTTAATGTGACCGCCGCGACGACGAGCACCAACCAGGCACCCGTTGCCGTCGATGATAGCGCTTCGAGTGACGGCAATAGTGCAGTAACGATTGCAGTGCTGGCCAACGATAACGACCCGGATGGCGATACCTTGACCATCACCGGCGTTAGCCAGGCCGCTAAGGGTTCAGTGAAGATCAACGCCAACGGGACGGTAACCTTTACACCTGCCAAGAACTTCAAGAATGGTGATTCGTTCAGCTACACAATCAGTGACGGCAAGTCAACTGCATCGGCCAACGTCAATATCGCAATGGCGGGGGGCGGCAGCTCTAGTACAGGTAAGGGTAACGGCCGCAATAAATAACGGAACACAGGGAATATCAGGATAACGCCCAGGCAGGGGCAGGATTGATCAGGGTACATTAGGGAGCGCGAAGGAGCGCGTAAAAAAGGGCGATGCCAGCGGCATCGCCCTTTTTAATGCTTCGTTCCTAAAGCACACCCATTAATTTGTCAGGAACAACTGTCCAGACAGCGGGCAGGAGTCTGATCCCTCATTGTCAATAAACACACCGTTATTGGCATTGTCGAGATCAGTGGCCAGTGCCAGCATTACATCAGGATCACTGCTCAATGCGTTGTTCACTGCTGCAATGACGTCTCCAGCTGAGCCGTACGCATAGTCCACATCCGGGTGAGACGCATTCAGTACGGCAGCCACAGCGGCCCGCAAGAGGATCTCGGCTTTACCACCAGGATCATTACCACCTTGGAAGCTCAGGGCTTCAAGCATAGTGTACCCTGACAGCGCAGCAACCTTGCTGTGGGCGCCGGTAAAGTCAAAGACATCAACCAGTAGCATATCCGGCAGATAGCCAGTTGGTAGCCAGTGACCGAGGTGATGATCCTGTTTCCAGAAGCCCGGAGTACAGCCTTCATCGCCCGGAACGTACTCATTGACATAAGTACAAACGACAGTCTCACCATCCTCAATCGAGATGTTCGCTACATTAGAGCCAGCAGCAACGGAGGATTGAGTGTTGTTCGACTCATCCGGTACCTGGACTTCATAGCAGCTCAGACTCTTGAAGAAGACTTGAGCACCGAGATTAGCGAGTATCTCTTGGATATTGTAAGTCCCTTCATCCACTGTATCGATGTAATGGCAGGCATCGATCAGACTGGTATCAACAGTCGTATCAGGACATACCACATTGATATCATCACCCGCAGCCGCCATCAGGCTGAACGGCAGGATAACCTTGGCGCCAGTACCACCGGTGGCACTAGGACCTGTTCCGCCAAGCCGTTCATAGTCGAACGAAGCAACGGTACCTGTCGGCCCCTCAAGCACTTTACGGATCAGGATATTACCCGGACGCTGCAGTCTGGTATTGACGTAGATACAGGTAACTGTTTCACCCGGATCTGGCGTGATAACGACTTCGCGAACATTGCCGCCTGCCACATAATTCGAACCTGAACACTGATATTCAGAGAAGGTGATCGGGAAGGTCGGATCCACCTCTGCAATAGTGTGGGCTACACCCGGAATCACGTTGGCAAACACTTCACAATCGTCGTCAGACGCGCCACCCGTACAAGTCGGAGGAACAATAGCGCCGTCAAGCGATTGACCCGTAGCATCGAGATCGAACAACTGTGCGGCTTCGCCACTTGGTGTGAAGCTGAAGTCGAAGTTCTCAACATCACCATCAAACAGTGCGGCAACCGTATAAAGCTTCAGGATACGGATATTTGCTCGTGCCCTGTTGTTGAAAGTACAGGTCACAATTTCACCCGGATCCAAGCCGATAGCTGAAGGAGCACTGCCATCGTCACAGGTTGCACTGGTCAGATCCCATCCGGCCGGCACGGTTTCAGTCACGCTGTAGCTGCCCGGTACAAGATACCCGGAGTCATTCGGCGTTGTGGCATCGGCCAGTTGGAAGGTAGCACCACCGTTGTAGCTCGGTGTGAACGTGAACGGTGTCGGATCTCCACTCGGATCAGTCACCTTGTCGACAATGATCTTACCGCGCTTGGTGTTAGTGAAGGTACAGGTAACCACCTCACCCGCAGCCAAACCGATAGAAGCCGGCGAGCTGCCATCATCACAGGTTGCACTGGTCAGATCCCAACCCTCAGGAACTGTTTCAGCGACACTGTAGGTGCCCGGCATCAGGTAGCCCGAGTCATTCGGTGTCGTAGCATCCGCCAGGTTGAAAGTCGCTCCGCCGTTGTAGCTTGGCGTAAAGACAAACTCTTGAGGGTCGCCTGCAGGAACCGTGACCTTATCGACTATGATCTTGCCTTGCTTCACGTTCTCGAACAGACAATGTACGGTCTCGTTACGAGACAACACAATTGTCGCTGCACCGTTTGTTGATGAATCACCATCCACCCCAGCTGGCGGAACCGCATCTTCATCATAATCATCCTGACAGATGATATTATCCAGTGCCCATACAGGAGACGGATCAGTTTCATACGCTGCATAGGTTCCTGGAGGAACATCGGTGATGTGTTCGCTCTGGCCATCTTTCAGCATGAACGGAGTCACGATGTCGACATTTTCTGAGTCTTCCACATCGAAGCTGAAGTCATCAGTTGCACCATCGGGATCTGTCGATTTCTCGATGATGATCTTGCCGCAGGTGTTTACGTTCTCAACACTGAAATCATGCAGAGCGGAGGTCTTCTCGATAGAAGCTCTGTATTCCGTCAGTACGGTATTAAAACAGGGTTCTTCTCCACCGCCATACAACTCAAAAATCTGAGTAATGTTGGCTGCGCCTTCAGCAAACTGGCCTGGTATCAAGTCACCCCGCCAGGGAGTGGTGATATTTCCGGTCTCGGCCCCTCTCGGCCCGTTAACCGTCATACAGGCAAAGGGGCTAGCGGTGTGATGGCCATCAGAGGGTAAGGTACAGTCTGCGGTATTGGAGTCGAAAATAAGGTTCAGGTTGTTATCGGCCGTCGGATCCCAGAGGTAGCCTCTGATCGTAGCCACAAACCCGCCGTTACTGTAATCGGCCACCAACAACAGGTCACCGATGGTGCGCTCACCAGTCCAGTCACCGGTAACGGGGTCACAGAACATCTCCTCCTGTGCCAACCAGACGCCAAATCCCTTGGTACCGTTGACTGCGTCTCGATCCGCACCAAATGCAACCCACAAATCCCCTCCCATGTCATAGAAAGAAGTGTAGGTATATTCGAGGTCGAAGTTTGGCCCGACATTCTTTTTAGAAGTACAGGCGTTGTCTGCCATCAGGTTGTAATCTTTAGAACCTTCTGCCCACACGGTTCTATCGATTCCATCAGTAGCTGCATTGTTGTCGTCGCTAAACGTACTCGCAAAGTTTGCGGGGTTTAACACTACAGTAATCGCATCTCCATCATGATTTTCATAAATGCTGTCCCAGTCGTCACCTGGATCTGCACCAATATCGACCGTATTTGCATCGAGCTCGAACAGCCCGTCATCATGCACAGCGGATGCCGTGTACATGATTACAAGGCCCGCGGCAAAGACAGCCCCCATTATGAACGACATCGTTCGAAAGAACGGCGCCTTTAGAAAAGATAAGGACGTTCTCATGTCCCACCTCCCTCGGTTTCCCTGCTGTGAGAGAAACCATTTTGTTTTGCCTCCGGGCGTGCTCCGATAACCGGTCACATGGCTTTGGCTCAAGGATCTCCTGTAACCGACCGGTATCGAATTGGGGGATAGCGATCCAGATGATTCATTCTGCGTCCTGCACGCCTATCCCGAACACACACGGATGACGGATTTCGCATACGAGGAGCAGAAACCCTGGACTCTCCGACTCCAGAGGCCTCCGGCAAGCCGGAATTGGTCACGCGCATGCAAACGCCAAAGCCGTTGGGTGCCCTTTTTCACGCAAAGAGCATGCCCATTAGCTAGTCATTTGTTTTTAAAGGAGTTTTATAAAACAGGGAAAGGATGAAGGGCTTAAAACTGTAATCATTTTAGATTACAACCTGATAAGAGATAGCTAATCCATTGATAACTAATATCATTTTTTCAATAAACGGCTGTATCAACAGCGTAACGCATGGTTTACGCCAACTTTAGCAGCTTGCGCACCGAACTCGCCTCCTGCGGATCGATGCGCTATCGATGGATGCCTGCGGGATCGCATTCCGCCGTCACTTTTTCAATCGTTTCAAACAACTGTATCAATTTACCGGTTTGTCATTTGAGTCCAACGGACGGTTTGGCAATTCCAAACCTCTCAGTTTATTTCGATACTCTCGTGTAACTTCTCTGGCGTCGGCAGTATCGGTGACCGCCGTCGGCGTTATCATTACCACCAACTCTGTACGATTCACACTTTTACCCCGACTGCCAAAGGCCCAGCCCACTACCGGCATATGACGCAGGAAAGGCACCCCCTCTCCACCATTGGTTTTGTTCTCCTTGATCAGTCCGCCCAGCACCAGCGTTTCACCGCTCTGCACGGCAACACTGGTATTGATCCGCCGCTGGATAATAGTCGGCGAGTCGATATCGGAGCTGGTGGTGTCTTCCGCCACATCGTTGACCTCCTGAGTGATATCGAGTACCACCATGCCACCGGCATTCACCCTGGGAGTGACCTCCAGCAGCACCCCGGTATCCCGATACTGAATAGTACTGGTGGTGTTGAGATCATCACTGGCGGTGTTGGTGGTGGATGAGGTGCGTATGGGTACCTGATCACCGACGCGGATCTCGGCCGTATGGTTGTCCAACACCATCAGCGAGGGTGAGGACACCACATTCAAGCGCGAGTCCGAAGCGAGCAGGTTGAGCAGAGCCCGTGTTTGTCCCGCCTTGAATACCTCGAAAGTCGCACTGGCCGCATCTGCGGATAAGCCCGCCGCGGTTTGAATCGGACTACTGCCAATCGTTCCAATACCCTTACTCGAATTACCCAGATGACTCTTGAAGAACCAGTTCAGGCCATACTGCAGCTCATCCTGCAGTGATACCTCAACAATCGTGGCCTCAACCAGCACCTGAAGTGGCAAGACATCCAGCTTCTGGATAGCGCGGTAGACCTTATCGTAATCCGTGGGCGACGCCATGATCAGCAGTGCATTGTTCTCGTTATCGGCGATGATATCGACATCACCCACATCCAGGTTTGCCGGAGCTGACTGACTGGCCTCACTGCGTGATATTACGCCGCCCCCCCCCTGTCCCTCTGTAGCATCAGCTGCAGGTTGGCTTGGTTGGGCAGGTTGATTGGCTTCAGTTTCCTGGCGACTGCGTCTTTGCCCCTCGAACAGACTGCTTAACATCTCCGCCATGCTTTCGGCTCGTCCGTTCTGCACGTAATAGACATACATGCCCAGTCCCTGAGCGCCCTCGGTACGATCTAGACGACGTATCCAGGCTCTGGCATCGGTGAGGTACTTTTTCTGCGCCGTGAGCACCAGCAACGCGTTTAGCCGCTCGATCGGCAGGAAACGCACGACTCCCGCGAGTGGTCCCTCAGCGGAATCGCCGAAGATCACCTCCAGTTCGCTCATCAGTTGTTCAGGGTCCACTGACTGTAAGCGGAACAACCCAACCGACATCCCCTGCAGTTGGTCCACATCAAACACCTTGATCGTTTCGCGCAGGTTGATCAGTTCGGCCTGAGTGCCGGCTAAAGTGATGAGATTGCGTCGCTCGTCCGCTTCCAGCAACCCCTGTTGGGGCTTCATCGGCTCCAGTATCTTCACCATCTCCTGAGCGCCGATGTAACGCAGAGGTATCACCAGCAGCTGATAACCACGATCGGCGCTTAGGTTAGCCTTCAGACTCACGGTCCCGCCGTTGATGCTATCGATTGGAACCACTTCATAGAAGTCGCCCTGGTCCACCAACGCCGCTCCATTCACCTGCAGCAGCTTTTCCAGCGTCGGTATCAGCGCATCGCGGGTAATTGGACGGGTTGTCTGCATATTGGCAGCCCCCCGGACCCGGTCATCGAGGATATAGTTCACTTGCAGGATGTCGCCCAGGATAGTCTTTACGATCTCGCCGATTTCAGCGTCCTGGAAGTTGAAGGTGATATCCCCTTCTATGGGCTGTACATCGGCACTTCTGCCCAGATTCAGGAAAACCCCGTTACCGCCGTAAAGCTCGACATCGTCCATCTTGGTACTAGTGGCTGGCAGCTCCTCCGAAGCAAAGCTGTTCTCACTCAAGCTCTGGCGCAAACGCCTTTGATTGGCCAGAGTTTCACCCACCGGTATTGTCGCCTGGGTCGGCGATTCACCCGGTCGCAGGCTGTCCAGCGCATTGGGATTTTGTGAGTTCTGTAGTGCGCAGGCACTCAGGCCTAATATGCAGCCTGCAAGCCACAGGCTTCTGAAGTGCTTATTCATTGCGCTCATCCTTTGTTGTCTGAATGTCCTGCCGCAGACGTTCGGCGGCCTCTTGGGCGCCCTGGTCCAACGGGCGAGTTTCACCGTCGCCGTTTTGCCCCTCTGCTGCAGTACTCTGTTCCGGCTCGGCCGGTGCTCTATCTCTGGGCTCAATCAGTTCCAGGCGAACTTGCTCCTCCCCCGAATCCATGACGACTGCATCAGCCCTGATCTCCTCCAGCAGCCAGCTGTCGTCCAAGGGCATGCCGACGCTCAATACCATATGCCGCTCACCATCTCGCTCTTGCAACAGCGCCTTGGTGTCACTTCCGACCATGATGATGCCGGTGAGGCGCCAGGTTTCCCTGAGCTCACGTGCTGAGATGGCGGCTCGCCCCTCTTCGGTGGAGGTGGGGCGGCGATCACTGGCAAACAGGGGCCGCTGTAGGATGCCCTCGAAAGCTTCTCGGGGCGGCATCTCCGGCAGTTCAAGTTTTTGAACTGGCGCAGCCGCTTTCTGGTCTGCAGAAGGGGTTGGCACTTCGTCACCCTCTGCCGCCCCCAGGCTGCACGTCAGGGTAAGGAGACAGGCTGCGATCAAATACTTGAAAACGTTCATCGCTTCACTCCCTGCCTGCATAGCCGGTGAGATCGAATCGCATATCGAGAGCGGGAATCGCCGCTAATCGCTCACGCAACTCGTTTTGTCTAGCGCTTCGAGCCTGCCGTCTTGGATTCGATAGAATTCTCAGGTTATCGACCAGTAACACTGGGCGTCCCGACTCCAGGGCGTAAAGCAACTCCACCAGATCGCGCAACTCGCCGCGTAGATGCACCTGAATGGATACTGCCTGCAGAGGTGAGTCCTCATTGCTGTTTAGAATCTGAGTACTGATCACCTGTCCGCCCGACGACCCGACCTGGCGGTGCAGAAGCTGCTGCAATCCGGCCGCCGCCAGCGCCGGCGTCGACTCATTCAAATACCAGTCCGCCGATGGCAGGTTGGCTTGCAACTCCATCAGCCTCGCTTGACTGGCCTCCAGCCCCTCACTCAGACGTTCGTAAACGACCAATCTGTTCTCCAGCGCCTTGATGCGTGCGCCGTAGTCTTGCCAACTCACCCAGAGCGGAACCAGGAACACACGTACGACCAGCAGCACGACGGCGATGAGTAATGCAATCGCAAGTATTCTGCTCTGCCGAGGATTCATCTTTTTCATGGTGTTTCCTCCCCGACTACCTTAGCCATAAGGCTGAATCTCTCTTTCTGCGAGCGAGGATTGATCGTGACCGGTGAGGTAAAACTGACCTGCTCGAACAACGGCGATTGCTCAAGTAGACCTATTAATCCTGAGGCGCTGGTCGACTCGCCCTGGACCCTTAATTCATCACCCTCGAGTTCGAAGCGACTTAACCAGGTATCATCGGGTAGCAGGGTGGTTAGCTCATCGAGCAGGATCAGGGTAGCTGGCCTCGCAGTCTTGCGTTCGTATAGATAACGGCCACCCGACTCCAGTGCTTCGATCGCTTCACGTACGGTCTGAGCCTGTTCTGCAACCGCCTGCCTTGGCCCAGCCATCTCTTGCAGCTCGGCCAGACGCTCCTCGCGCTGATAGAACAGTACTGCGATCACCAGAGAAACAAGCAGGACCACGATCACCGGGCGACTGCGCAGCAGCGCTCGCCTCTGCGCCTTAGGCTGCTGATGCTCGGGCAACAGGTTGAGCGAGCTTCTCGCGCGGTTATCACCAACAGAGACTGCCGGCAGAATTGCCGAAGGCCGCAAGCCACTTTCCTCCAGAGCCCCATTAATACGCTCAAGAACCGTGTTGGGCAGAACGAAAAGCTCTACCTCAAGACGCTGGGCGGTGCGATCATGTTTAACGATTCGGTAGCCGAAACTGGCCTGGGAGGCATTGAATGGGGTGTGACGATCCAGCTCGAATCCGATAACAGAATCCAGCCGACTCTCCGTAGCCGCCGGCAGGGAAATCACCTTGTGTAACAGATCTTTCGGATCGATGGTGACCAACAGTCCAATCTTGCCTGCGTCCAGGGTGCGCCAGGTGGCTAAAGTCGGATCGGATCCGGCGCGGTCCAGCGGGATGCGCAGCAGTTGCCCCCCCTCTTTGGTTTCAAAACTGCCGGATGAGAAATGCAGAATGCGCTCACGGCCCTCCATCTTCCGACTCAGTTGCGCAGGCATGAGTACGGACAGCTCACCGGACCACCAGAGCCAGAAGCTTTTAACGGTGGCTACCAGGCTACGCCATCCGCTATTCATCCGCATAAACGGTTCACTTTTCATCACTAGACTCTCCTGAACCGGGCTGACTCATATCTCCATCTAACAGCGGTGGAGCCAGCTCGACACTCGGAACCTGGCCCCTGCGCGTAATTTCGTAGATATTTCGTATCCGCGTATAGGGCTCAATCGTCGCGCTGCTTATGGCCGTGAAAAATATCCCACTGCGCGTATCCGATACGTAGGGGGCGCCGTCGAACGGCAACTCCGGCATCGGTAGCCGGTTGCTCCATGCACTGCGTCGATCATCGATATAACCCTGAACAACGCCCTCACTCGCATTGGGCAGCGTCATCAGCACCTCGAACGACGCGACCACGGGATTGATCGAGCGTACTCCGCTCCTAACAGTCAGGTTTGAGCTCACCTGCCGATAGATCTCCAGATCCATACCCAGTACGCTCAACAGCTCCCGAACCGACTCGAACGAACGATTGGCGGGCCCTTGTTTGCGGCCCGCAGCCAGGTATTCCTCCTCCTCAGCACCGTTGAGCCGAATGAGATCGTCCTCATCCCGCCAATCCTCGATCGCCGCCACCAAGGCGGCTCTGCGGCCATCCTCCTCGACTACTGGCTTCAGCAAAGCATCGAGCAACTCCGTCGGCGCAGCGTTCAGATCGAGCTTGCCGCTTTCGTCATACAGCTCAACGTTCACCCACACCTCCCCCAACTTCATCCGATGCGCGGATCCATCCGCGAGCCAGCTGTTCTGCTCGTCCTGCTGCAGGCTCCATAATGCCCACACCAACCCGCCATTCGCCGCTTGGGTTGCAATCGTGCTCTGCTCGATATTCTGCGTTTGCCTTGCAAAGCCTCGGCCGGCAAGCGACAGGTTCCCGGCTATCAGGCTCAGCAGAATCAGCACCCAAAGCACCGTAATCAGCACCACTCCCCGCTGAGAGGAGAGCGCCGAGCCAATGCCTCGCTCAATCCGTCCGTACGCCATAGGTGTACTCCTGAAGAGCAACACTCAGCTCATTCCAGGCAGCAGACAGGGGCTCTATCCTTACTCCATCACCAAGCCCCCGGGCTTCCTGGGCTAACGCGTCATTTTCCAGTTTTATGGTCACTAAGTTTGGCAACCTGGGCTCTTCAACCCAGAGTTCAGTCTCCTGTTCGAACTGACTTTCGTCATACGACAGATAGCGAAACTCCAAACTGCCCTCTCCCACAATACGTAACTCATACTGTTTTGGTGGGCTGATCTCCTCTCCCTGTTCGTCAAACTGGGGGGACGGATCGAACAGCAGGTCCCAATCGACGAGCCCCGTATTGCTGTACGTCTTGGTTTCCAACATCAACGCCTGTGGCCTCTCAGTAGTTGCCTCGGCCAAGTAGAGCCGATACCAAAGTAAATTGTCGCCCGAGCCACTCAGCTCCCGCGGCGCGATGAACACCAGCTGATGACGCTCACCCCTAAAAGCCACCTGAATCACTCCATTAGCATCGCTGACCCGGTCATTTCTGGCCTGAGTAACTAGCCGACGCAGCAGCATCTGCAACTGGTACTGTTCCGATAGCTGTTGCTGACGGTCCACCGCATCCCAGCTGCGCGAGCCGATCCTCAAACTGCTGAACAGCAGCATCATGACCAGGCCGGTCAGTACCAGCGCTATCAGTAGCTCTATCAGCGTAAAACCCTGGCTCCGTCTCTTTTTCATAACCGCGTAACCAGCCTGAGTGTGTTCAACGTCAACGACTGGTCGCGGCCCCAAAACACGCTGACCTCTATCTCGTACGGCTCTACCGGGGTCTCATTCTCACTCGGCTCCCAGTCGGGGAAATCAAATTGCCTGACCCGCACCTCCCACTCGAACCGTTCATCCTCAAAACGCCCGGTTTCACGTCCCTGTTCTAATCTCGGGTTGGCCAATACGCGATCCATCTGCGACTGCGCCAACATCAGCGCTTCTTGTTTGAGCGCAGCTCTTCTCGTGGTATCCAATGCCAGCGAGTTCAGATTCAGTACAACACCCAGCATCATCGCCAGCAGCACAAAGGCCACCAGCACCTCCAAAAGGGTGAATCCGCGTTGAACAGGATGTTTACTGACCACGAATACTCACCCTCCCGCTCAATGCATCGACTGCTATCACATAAGCAGTTGCGCCCTCCCTGGTTATACGGAGTTCACCCCCACCGCTGCTGCCGTCAGGAAAAAACAGCAATGCTGGCTCAGTGCTATAGGGCGAACGCAGAAAGTCGAACTCCTCGTCTTCACGCATCACCACCTCTATACCCTCAGGCCAGGAGACAAGTACTTGATTGCCCGAACGATATGCCTGCAACTCGTCGTCTGGAACCAACGACCGCACCCGGCTGAGGCTTACCGCTTCACTCCTCAACTCTCTTAGCAGCGCCGCGCTCTGTCGGGCAAAGGCCTTCAACTCGCTGCCGGGCAGTACGTTGCCGATATTGGGCGCCACCAGTGCCAGCATCAGCGAGGCGATCACCAGCACCACCAGCAGCTCCAGCAGTGTCATCCCGCGTTGCCTGCTATCACTCCCAGTTCGATACGTCGCTGTTTTCACCCTCGCCCCCCTCCCGACCATCGGCGCCAAGGGAATAGAGGTCGTACTCGCCATGCTCACCAGGAGCACGGTAGTTATAGTCGTTACCCCAGGGATCCTGACGGATTACGTTCTTGCTCAGGTAGGGACCATTCCAGTTGGTGGCGCCTGATGGCTGGCGTATCAACGCTTCCAGCCCCTCCTGAGTGCTGGGGTAACGCCCAACCTCCAACCGATAAAGGTCCAGCGCCGCGCCGAGTTCCTGAATCTGCAGTGCGGCGGTCTTGGTCTTGGACGTACCCACATGGCGCAGCACCTGGGGACCGACGAGACTTGCCAGCAAACCTAAAATCACCAGTACCACTAGCAGCTCGAGCAGCGTGAAACCAAGTATTGGCCGCCTCTGTACTTTCTCGTGTTGCATATACTCACCCTCTACTCTTGGCATCGGAGCGGGCCTTAAAGCGGCAGCTCGTTAATCGACATGATCGCCACCAGGATCGACATGATGATTCCCGCGATCAGCAGGCCGAGGCCGACGATCAGCAGGGGTTCCAGAATCGTAAGCATCCGCTGGATATTCAGCCCCACCTCGCGGTCGTATAGCTCCGCCACCTTCAATAGCATCTCATCCAGCTGTCCCGTCTCTTCACCCACCTGAATCATCTGGATCGCCAGCGGCGGAAACTCACCGGTGGCCTGCAACGGCTCACCGAGCCGACGCCCTTCGCGTACGCCGTCAGTCACCTGAGCGACGAGGGATGCCAAATGCTGGTTGACCAGGGTACCGCGAGCAATTTGCAGGGCGTTCACCATCGGCACACCGCCATGCAAAAGCGTGCCCAGGCTACGACTGAAACGTGCTGTCTCCATGCGCTGGATCAGACCGCCAACCAGCGGCAGATGCAGAATCATCCCGTCCCAACGTAAGCGCACCTCGGCCTGCTTCAAGCGCTGGCGAAACATCAGTCCCGCCACAACCAGCGCGATCAGAATCCACGGTCCGAACAGACGCACGAAATCGGCCACCGCCATCACCACACGGGTGGGCAGCGGCAGGGCTTCGCCCATATCGGCAAAGAGTTGTTCAAATTGGGGAATAACATAGGTAAGTATCACCACCAGGGAGAGAATCGCGACAAACAGCAGGATCATCGGATAGAGCAGAGCCGACAGTACTTTCTCGCGCAGGGCTCGGCTGCGCTCCAGATAAAACGCCATATCCCGTAGCCCCTCGGCCAGGCTGCCGGCGGTTTCGGCGGCGTGAATCATGCTGACGTAAAACGGAGAGAACAGGCCATCCTGCTCTTTAAGCGCGTGCGACAGGGAGCGTCCCCGCTGTACCCCCTCCTCTATTCTCTTGAGCAGCGCGCGCTGCTCCGGGTCTTCGTTAACCTTGGAGATGATCTGTAAGGCACGATCCAACGAGAGCCCTGCACGCATCAGTTCGGCCAGATCCTGAGTGAACTGCAACACCCGCTGCTGTTTGCTCTTGCCCCCCGGCTCCAGCTTCAGGAAGGAGGCAAGGTCTGACTTCGCACCGGCGGGCTCCACCAGCAAAGGGATCAATCCCTTGCCCTGCAGTTGACGCACCACCCCTTGGCTGTCACGAGCCTCAAGTTCCCCCTTGAGCTCTTCTCCCTCCTGGGTAACGGCGCGGTAGATAAACTGGGGCATAGACCATCACTCCTGAGTCACGCGAATGACTTCTTCGAGGTTGGTCAGTCCCTGCAACGCCTTGGCACAGCCATCTTCATACATGCTGCGCATACCACTGGCGCGCGCGGCATCATGTATACGACCGGCATCGGCGTGATCGAGCGCAAGACGGCGGATCTCATCGTCCATCAGCAGGAGTTCATGGATCACCAGGCGGCCATAAAAGCCGGTGCCCTGGCACTGATTACAACCGGGCGCCCGCCACAGACGGATCGGCTCGTCACTGGCGTAGCGCTGCAATCCGGTTTCGCGCACCAGTTCGGGCAAGGGTTCGTAGGACTCGCGGCAGTGGGGACAGAGTAAGCGCACCAGGCGCTGGGCGATCACTGCATTCAGCGTGGAGGTCAGCAGGTAGTCCTCGACCCCCATCTCCAGCATGCGGGTGATACTGGAGGCGGCGTCGTTGGTATGCAGGGTGGAGAGCACCAGGTGGCCGGTCAGTGCCGACTGGATGCTGATGCGGGCGGTTTCCAGATCGCGCATCTCACCGACCATGATCACATCCGGGTCCTGACGCACGATAGAGCGCAGGGCATTGGCGAAGCTTAGCCCGATGGACGACTTTACCTGGATCTGGTTGATCCCCTCGAGCTGGTACTCCACCGGATCTTCGACGGTGATCAGTTTGCGTTGCGGTGTGTTCAGTTGGTGAAGCGCGGTGTAAAGCGTGGTTGTCTTACCGCTACCGGTCGGACCTGTCACCAGGATCATGCCGTTGGGGATCGCCAGCAGATTGTTGAGCTGAGCCCGGCAGGCATCGGTGAAGCCCAGCGACTGGAAATCGAACGAGATACTCTCACGGTTCAGTAGCCTGAGCACCACGCTTTCGCCGTGCATGGTGGGCACGGTCGAGACACGAATATCCAGATCCTTGCCCTGAACCCTCAGTTCGATACGCCCATCCTGAGGTAATCGCCGCTCTGCAATATTGAGTCGTGCCATGATCTTGATGCGGGAGATGACTGCCGGCGACAGCTGCACCGGCGGAGCCTCGCCCTCCTGCAGCACGCCATCGACACGATAACGCACCTTGAGCCGGCTCTCGAACGGCTCGATATGGATATCGGAAGCACGCGCCTCCACAGCACGTTGGATGATCAGGTTAACCAGGCGGATGACCGGCGCGCCGCTGGCCAGGTCCAGCAGCTCCTCGACGCTCTCCTCCTGCTCCTCGCCCGGTGTCACATCGGCGAGGATATCGCCCATCTGGCTCTGCCCCTCGCCATAGAGCTGATCCAGCGCCTGCAGAATATCCGAACCCAAAGCGACGCGTGGCTCTACCGCCACGTCGAGCGCCAGCGATAGCGCCTCACAGGCATAGCGATCGAGTGGATTGGCCATCGCCACCGGCAGGCGATCCCCCTCCTGCTCCAGGGGCAGCAATTGATATTCACGCAGGAAGCGGAGCGATAACCGCTCGTCCGGTGTCCGGTCCTTGGGAAACTGGTCTTTGGATACAAGGGGCAGCTGCAGCGCTTCAGACAGCAGAGAGGCGATATCCCGCTCGGATACCAGGCCCAATTTAACCAGCAGAGTGGTAAGCGGCGCCGGACCCGTTTGTCCACGCTGCATCTGATTGATCCGACTCAAGTCGGCTTCGCTGAGGAGTCCCCGCTGTACTAGGATTTTGGCAAGTTCCTCCTCCTGCGGATCCGGCTGGGTTGGCAATGTGTCATTCATCATCGCCCTTCTTGCCCGTTACGACGGGCTCCGTATCCTCGAACTACCGGGAAGTGTAAAGCGGACGTTACAGTTGCAGGTTCACGAGACGTACACCACCTCTCGGGTATACAAACACTATAGACGTGGGTAACGGAATTGCATCGACCGGCGAAAAATTATTACCCGCTCAGGAGACCGGTAGCGCGTGTCGGTCCGGATGATCCGGTCGCTGCGCTTCGCCCAGTACCCATCCCGTCTCCGCTTTCAGAAACTGGCACAGCTGCACAGGGTGGAATTCGCCCAGGTTTCGCTCCATATCCCAACGCTCGATCAGCATCTCCGCTCCCGGTTGGCGGATGTCGATCAGGTTAAAGGAGTTGGGGGCACCCACCCGGGTTCGCGATGACACACAGGTTCCAGCCAGCAGGAATACAAGGGATGACGGCAAGGATGGGTAGAGGTGTTCGGAGGTTCGCATCAGTGGATCGTGGATATGTCCGCCCACCACCAGATCGACTCCATGGTCAGTCAGGATACGGCATATCGCTTCGGCACCACGGATAATATTGTGGCGGTCCTGATGCCGGCGGCAATCCACCGGGTGGTGAAACAATGCGATGCGGTGACGCGCCGGCATACGGGTTAATTCGCTCAGCTGCTGCGATAAGCGCCCCAGCTCAAGTTCGCCATTGCGGTGACGCCAGCGCGGTGCCGAATTCAGCGCCAGCACCTGTACATCCTGGCCGGTCCAGGCAAATGGCGGCAGCGCGAAACGCTCGCGAAAGCGGCCATAGGGGGAGAATATGCGACGGCCGATATCCCAGAGCGGAATATCATGATTACCCGGCACCAACAGTGCCGGCGCCGTAGGAAGCCTGTCCACGAATCGCCGTGCGCTGTCGAACTGCGACGCCGTGGCGCGTTGGGTGATATCACCTGAGAGCATCACCAGATCGGGAACCAGCTCCGAGACACGCTCCAGCAGCGCATCGCACACCGGCGCCTGTTCGGTACCAAAATGGGGGTCGGAGAGATGAACGATGCGCATCAACCCTGCCCCTCAGGTGGCGCCACCACCCACAGCGCGCCACTTTCGATGCTGAATCTCAGTGGCGTTTTGATTCTCACCCGTTCACCGTCAAGCACCACGTTCAGCCGTTTACGGTTGGTGTTTATCTCCAGCTGCTCGGCGCAGAAGTACTCCAGGCAGGCTTCATCCCGCAGCCTGCGCATCAGCCCCCGCAAGCTTAGCCTGAGCATGGCCCAGTGGCTTACCGGCTTCATCACCACTACACCGAGATTGAGAGTATCGATAGAGGGACCTATCTCCAGGTCCACCCCGCGCATCTGCAGCGAATTGATGCCGACGAACACCATGGGGCTCCTTAGTTCTCGCGTAAGATCCCCGGTACTCAGCGTCAGATCGAGCGAGCGATAACGCCGCATCAGCGTCACAATCGTAGAGAGAATCGCGACCACCCGGTGTCGTCCGAAACGCCTGGCGTGTTGCTCCCGCGCCCGAATCATCCTCGAATAGAGGCCAAAACTGGCGTTGTTGTTAAACAGACGATCATTGACACGACCCAGATCCACTCGCCTGGGTTCGCCCTCCAGCGCCAACCTCAGCGCCGGTTCGAAAGCGGTCGGAATCCCCAGATTGCGTGCAAAGAAATTGAAGGTTCCGGTAGGTATAACCGCCATCGGAATGTCGGTAGCGCAGAGCGCTTCACTCACGGCCCTGATGGTGCCGTCACCGCCCACCACCAGCACACGTCCTTGATCTCGACCTGCCGCCTCGCAGGCCTCCCTGATGCTGGTACTGATCTGCCGCTTGTTGCGACTTAGGTGAAGTTCCGTCGGCACGCCCTGTGCCCGGCAACGCGCTTGCACCTTCTCCGTAATCTGCGCTGCGAGACCCTGCCCGGAATACCCGTTCGCCACAATATGGATCGTGCCCTTTCCGCTCATCGTTCACCGCAAGCCAACACCCTGTTTTAAAGAGAGTTTATTAGCTATAGCCTGTATTACCAATTAGCCGCTATGAGAGACTGGCGAAATCGTCTATTTGTTCGCTAGCGGGCCGGAATATGAAACGACGGGAATCACTGACACACAATCTGTACCAGAAACTGATCAACGAGGAGGACGCCCGCGCCTGCAAGGCGATCGACGAGGCCGCCTGCCGTGAGGTTCCCGGCAATTTTATGCTGACGCTGTTCAGCCAGTTCCTGACCCAGCTCGGGGATGCGGTGTCCAATCCCAAGATCGTGTTGCCCTGGATTATGGAGAGTATCGCCGCGCCACTCTATCTGCTCGGTCTTCTGGTGCCGATACGTGAATCGGGTTCGATGCTGCCACAGCTGGTGATTGCCAGTTATGTGCGCCGGATGCCCGTACGCAAAACGGTCTGGGTCGTCGGCAGCGTGCTTCAGGCACTGGCAACACTCGGCATCGCGCTGGTGGCCTGGCAATTGGAAGGGACAGTAGCCGGGTGGTCGATTATCGCCCTGCTGACACTGTTCAGCCTGTCTCGGGGGCTTTGCTCCGTGGCATCCAAGGATGTGATCGGCAAAACCATCCCGAAGAAACAGCGAGGTCGGCTTTCCGGCTGGTCCTCGTCCGCCGCGGGACTGATCACGCTAAGCCTGGGCGCGCTGTTATTGATCAACGGTGGCCAGGCGTTCAGCCCCGAGCATTACGGCCTGTTGCTTGCGGGTGCCGGTACCCTGTGGCTGATAGCAGCGCTGGTTTACATGCAGGTGAAGGAGTTTCCAGGCGAAACCTCGGGTGGCGTCAACGGTTTTACGGAAGCGTTGAAACGGCTGGATATCCTGCGTACCGACAAGCCGTTCCGGCGATTCGTGATTACCCGTGCACTGATGCTCTGTTCGGCGCTAACAGCGCCCTATTATGTTGTGCTGGCGCAGCAACACCTGGGGTCACCCACTTACCTCCTGGGACTGTTCATTCTGGCCAGTGGCACAGCAGGCCTACTGTCCGGCCCGTTCTGGGGCCAGTTCGCGGATGTTTCCAGTCGGCAGGTACTGATTGTTTCGGCGCTGCTCACCTCGCTACTTGGCTTCGCCGTGTTCACCGTAGATCGCCTGGCACAGGAGTGGCTGAGCATCGCCTGGGTATTGCCCCTAGTCTACTTTATCCTCAGTGTGGCCCATCATGGTGTGCGGATAGGCCGTAAAACCTATGTCATCGATCTCGCCGAGGGTAATAAGCGCACCGATTATGTCTCGGTCAGCAACACGGTTATCGGGTTTATCCTGCTGCTGATGGGGCTGATCGGAGCCTTAAGTGGCTTTCTGCAGCTCAGTGGCATCATTCTGCTGCTATCCTGCCTCTGCCTCGGCGGCGCCGCTCTGGCGCTCACCCTGCCGGAAACGGAATAGCGCCGGTTCAGCCGGCCGGTTGCAACCCGAAGCGGCTCAGCTGCATCTCCTTCAGCCGGCTTAGCGTGCGCCTGAAGGCAAATTCCAGGTAACCCTGGGGATAGAGCGAATCCATCGCGACCGCCGCTTCCAGATAGAGGGGCACCCCCCGGTCGTAACACTCATCGACCAGGGCGATGAAGCGGCGCACACCATTATCGCGACGTGACAGCGGTGGCATCTCGCGATCGCCGGTATCGACGCGTTCGGCGGCATCCTCTGTCCCCCTGGCGATCCCCGACAGCTGCTGTTCACTGGCCAGCGGCGGCAGATCGCTCAGCAAGATGTGATCGAAACGGTCACACAGCTCGATATAGTCATTGGCCCAGAGCGGTGCTTCGCAGAGTTGGTCGTAACTGCACCAGAGCACATGTGCGTTCTGGCTTAACACCTCGATACGGCGCTCCCCGATCGTTAACGGCTGAGTATGCCCGCGCTCTCCGGCCAGACGTGCGAACAGCTCCGCCATCTGTTCAGGCCGGGCGGTGTCCCGTATCCAGTAACGCTGCGTCTGTGCCCCGGGATGCAGGCGGTGATCTTCCGGGCCGCGCACATCGACGATATCCATATGTTTCTGGATCGCATCGATCGCGGGCAGCAAGCGATCACGATGGTGGCCGTGGGAGTAAAGATCCTGCGGCGGCTGATTCGAGGTCAACACCAGCACCAATCCGCTGTCAAACAGCTGACGGAACAACGGGCCGAGAATCATTGCATCGCCGATATCATTGATGAACAACTCATCCAGACACAACACACGAAGCTCCGTCGCCAGCTCCTTTGCCAGGGTCGACAACGGGTCGCTCTGACCGGTCAGCTCGAACAAACGTTTGTGCACCCAGCGCATGAAATGGTGAAAGTGCTGACGCCGAACGGGCACCGAAAGCCCCTCGTGGAAGCGGTCCATCAACCAGGTTTTACCACGCCCCACCGGTCCCCAAAGATAGATGCCACGCACTCTATTGCGGCTGCTAACGTGCAGCGCCTCATGGCAGGCGTGCAGATGCTCGACGGCCAGGCCCTGGGCCGGGTCCTCTACAAAACCTTGCTGCAGAGCTAGCTGATAGGCATCACGGGGGGAAAGCGGCACTGGGAGCTCCGTTAGACTGGCTTCTTTCGGGAGGGAATGATCCCGATTTAGGGCGACTCGGGCAAGTCTCCGGATATTACCCTGGACTAAATAGAAGCCTCTGAACTACCTATACTCAACGAATCGTCAAATATCTCTATACGACATTCATAACCACAAATGCATTACTACAACACAGATTTCAAATTATCATTATTAATTATTGATTATATACACCGTCGATTTTGAAACTTCACAAGTTTTCAACTCACTCTGTTAGAACCAGTATTCAAGCATGTGTAATCATGGCTTATGAAACCTGGGGCCAATCACGATGACAGCACCAAAAAAGTGCATCTAATGTCGCGCATATAACAACATCTTGCAGATATCAGCGCCCAACTTTAATTTATTGCCGATTTTGACCGATTAGACCTTTACCTGTCATAAAGCGGCCCTATACTGGCGCCCTCTCCTTAGCCGCTACACAGGTAACAATGCCATGAACACCCCTGCCATCCGCTTTAACGGCAATGTCGAGTACCGTATAGAGGGTGACACCGCCCAGCTCGGCGCCGAGCTGCAGATCGAAGATCTGCAGCGGATCGAATGCCAGCGGCTGTCGCTTCAGCTCTGGGCCTGCCCTGACCAGGTCAACCCCCAGGCCCTCCAAGGCACCCGCGTTGCAGCGTTGGCACTAAGCCAGAGTCTGTTCACCGGTTTCTACCAGGATCAGACGCTGGCACTGCCACCGGCCGGTGATAACGACTACACCATGGCACTCGCATTGGTTGGCGAAACCGCTGACGGCAACATCCAGGTACATGACTGCGCCGTATTCGCCAACCGTCAGCTGTTCCTGCAACCCAGCATCCAGGGTCGAGTCGACTGCCAGCTGCACGATACCAGCGTCTCTATCCGCATTGACGCGATCGCCAACAGGCGTGACGCCGACAACCGCTCTGGCGCACTGAGTCTCGAACTCTGGGCACTTAACGCCCCCTATCAGGGCGGCGCCTTTGTCGGATTTCCTATGGCCAGTACTGAGCTCGGCACACTAGATGGTCAGTGTGCATGGCAGGATTGCAGCTTTAACCTGGAGATCAACCAGCCGCCAGTGGGCGAGTGGGCGCCGGCGTTGATGCTGCGTGAATGGACTCCGGCCGGTTACATCACCCGCGACTATCGCCAACTGCCGTCACTGGTACGTGAAGCGCAGATGCCGATGCCGGCGGCGGTGGTTAATTCCCAGCCGACTGCGGAGTTCATCGCATATGAATCCAGCGCTAACGATGCGGATCAAACGCCAGTAGAACGCGAGCACAAGGCAGACGCGGAAGCCGCGGTTGTCACCGAAAAAGAGGAGGTGCTGAAAGCGCCGAAAACGAATAGCGACGCCAAGCGCGCAGACAAGGCCGAGAAAAAACCCGCTACCAAAGCGGCCAAGAAAAAGACCGACAAGATCGATGAAGCGGTATCCATCAATACCGCCAGTGCCAAGGCACTGAGCAAGGTCCGAGGACTCTCCCCGCGCCTGGCCGAAGCGATCATCGCCGAACGCCCATACGCCAGCCTGGATGAGCTGCTGAAAGTGCGCGGCATCGGTGCCCGCATGCTGGTTAAGCTGCGTGAACTGCTGTCGCTCTGATGCAGAAGCTTCAAGCGGGAACAGCCGTTCCCGCTTCCACTCATCGATCCCGGGCGTCAGTTGCCATACCCGACTCGAGCCAGCGCACGGTTTGTCGGGTCACCAGCATGGTCAACAACACCCCCGCGGCAAAAATATACAGGCCGTAGTGTACCTGGACGCTGACAATCACACCCAGTTTGACGGTAACGATCAGCATCGCGACCACCATCACATCCAGCATCGCCCAGCGGCCGTATTCGTGCATCAGGTGCAGGATTTTTTGGGTATGGCCATTCGCAGCACCGTTTAGCGAAAGTAACCGTACCAGCAACCCCAGCTTGGCCAGCGGCAGAATCACGCTAAAACCGAATATCAGCAGGAAAAGCAGATACTGCCCCTGCATCCAAAGTTTGGCGATACCGGTCAGGATCGAGATCTGTTCATCGAAGATCCAGAACCGGGTCAGCGTCAGCAGCGGCGTTACCATACCGGCCAATAACAGCAGACCGGAGAACAGTGCCAACCACTGCAGATAGCGAGGGGATTTCAGCACCTGTCCTCCTCAGATCCAGCGACGCACACGGCGGAGATAGCGCTCATACTCCTCGCCGAACAGACCTTTCAGCACTCTCTCCTCGGGCCGGATCTGGAAGCAGTTCATATAGAGGACGAAAAGAATCAGCCAAAGCGGCGCCAGCCAACTGGGTTCATGCAGCGTATAGGCTGTCAGCAACAACAGCAGTGCCAGATACATCGGGTTACGGGAATAGCGATAGAGCCCGCTGTTGACCAGCGTGTTCGCCTTCTCCGGTTTGTGAGGGTGGACGGTGGTCCTCGCCCGGCGAAACTGCACTACCGCCAATACGCCGATCAGCAGGGCGGTAAAGCTCAATCCATATTTAAGCCAGACCAGCGCAACCAGCCGATCCGCCTCCAGCGGCAGAGGCAGCAGACGGGCGCTGCCCCAGATTAGCAACGCCAAGATAGCCGCCAGCAGTACCGGCGGGCATTTGAGCTCCAGCGACATGGTATCCTTCTATCCTTTTACCCTGTTCCCGGTGCAAGGATACCAGATCCCGGCCGCTCGTAGCCCCGCCGTCTGTTGCTATCTTCCCTCCCTTCAACTGAGCCAACCTCGCGCGAGCATTAACCTTAAGCGGATCTGTAAAAACTGACGTTGGTCAAAAGTTTCGCTTAAGTCACATTTGTCACTAAATAGATATTAGACATATACTTGTTCGGAGTTAACTGACTGTGGGGTTAGGTAGATGCAAGCAGGTCGATTACTCGCGCTGTCGCTAATGGCGCTAGCTATTGCAGGATGCGACCAGGAGCTCGATGCCAACACGACGGACGGAAAGGAGCTTTTCAACTACCACTGTGCGGGCTGTCACAAAGAGAGCGGCACTGGCTCGTTTCTGGAGGGGATTCCGGCCAACCGAACGACTCAGTTGACCGAGAAACAGGTGACCCAACTGATCCTTCATGGCAAGTCACAGATGCCTGACATGCCTGCCTTCTCTCAACTAAGCGAGCAGCAGGCACGTAATATTGCGCAATACCTGCTGCGTACCCTCGCGGAAAAATGACTCCAGTTCAGCTGGCAAACAGGGTCGAAAACTGCCGCGCGATACCCAGCACGCTGACAACGATCAATACCCCGCCCAACACCCTGAAAAACAACGGTGTCTCCTTGCTGACCACATAACGGTGGAAACACTCTCCGATCAGATGGCCGACGAAGGCACAGGGCAGCAACCAGAGCTGATGGATCAGTTGCAGATCTACGCCGGCGATGATGAACGAAGTCATCTTTATCGCCACCAGGATGAACCAGAGCACGAATAGCGTATCGCGCAACTGTTGTTTGGCAACGTGGTTGGCGTAGACCGCGACGATCAATGGCGCGCCGATAAGCGAGGTGCCGCTGACGTAGCCGCCCATGGCGAGAAACAGATTATCGACCCAGGGTTTATTGCTGCGGAAAGGTCTATTCAGCACATAGCCAACAGCGTAGGCAATGACGATCACGAAGATGATACTGCTCATGATCTCGCCCGGCAGCGTCAGCAAGCCGAGTACGCCGACCAGTTTCGGCACGATCATGATCTTCATTGAATGGAGGAGGTAATGCCAGTCGATACTGCCCTCGCCCGACTGTCCCCGCTGCGCACGATAGCCACGCCAGGCTATCCACGACGAGAAAATCAGCAGATGAATAGAGATAACCGGCAGGAATACCAGCGGTTCGTTGAGGATCAGAAGCAGAAACGGCAGCGAGAGTACTGCACCGCCAAAGCCCAGACCCGAGCGCACAAAGCCGCTCCAGATAAAGGACAGGCCTATTAGCGCGTATTGCCACCACAAAAGTTCCGTCATCTTCCCATCTCGCCGGACACAAAAACGCCCAGCTTATCAGGTCTCGATGATGGCCAGAACGCGGCGGCGTTAAACTTTGCCGCCGCATTCTGAAACCGACTTCAAATACTGTTCAACGGCGCGATCGAAGCACCTTGACGCCCGACGGCCTTGCTCGCATCCTCTGCAAATACTGATCGAGCGTTCCAGAGACCGGTATCAGGTCCGCTCCCATCGGCAAGCCGCTGAGATAATCGAGCATCGGCGTCAGCAGAGCGTCGGCCAGGGTGTAGCGATCGCCCGCGATGAACTGGCGATTCCCCAACAGCAGCTCTACCCGTGCCAGCGCCCTATAGGCTTCAGGCAAGGCCTGTTCTACCGCATCCATGCGCACAGTGCCGTTTTCTCCCTTGGGAAAGGCAAACTCCAGCAACAGCTTGCGCACCAGCGCCTGATCGATATACAGCCCGATCTCGGCAGCAGTCTGGTCGACCTGGATCCGCCCCCAAAGGTCGTCAGGCTGCAGTGCGGGCCCGTCGAACGCGGCATCGATATAACGGCAGATCACCGCAGTCTCAAAGATCACCCGATCACCGTGGATCAGTGCCGGCACCTTGCCATAGGGGTGCAGCTTGAGATGTTCATCACTCTTGAAATCAATACTCTGTCCATTCGGCTCAAAGCCGATGGCATAGTCGACACCCTTCTCCTCGCAGCAGAGCATGACGCTTCGCACGAAGCTGCTGAAACCCGGCCCCAGAATATGCAGAGTTGCCATAGCTGATCTCCCTTTCCGATTCAGTTTGTCCGCAGTATCCTTACAGCTTTCACAATATGTTCAAGAACATATTTTGTAGCCGAATGCACCCACAGCGGGAGGATGAACACCATGAGCTGGAGCCCGGATCACAAGGAGCGCAGTCGCCAGCGTATCCTGATGACCGCCGCGCGCCTGTTTGCCCAGCAGGGGTTCGATCAGGTCAGTATCGATCAGGTGATGAGCGCAGCGGGCATGACCCGCGGCGCCTTTTATGCGCACTTCACATCCAAGAGCGAACTGTACGGCGAAGCGATCCTGACGGCAGCACGCAATGCCCGTGACACACGGCTGGGCCCCAATGCAGAAACTGACCAGCATCTGGAGCGAGTGGTCAATGCGTACCTCAGTGGCGAGCATGTCAGTGGCGACGGCCTGCACTGCCCGCTGGCGTTTCTGGTCAGCGATATTGCCCAGCGTGATGAACAGGTGAGGGATATATGGACCAGGGTGTTCCGCGGACTGGTCGATGTTGTTCGCCAGGAGCAGGACGACTCAGGCTATGCTCGTGCCTTACAGCACGTGGTGATGATGATCGGCGGCGTCGCCATCGCCCGCGCCCTCAACGATGAGGCGCTGATCCGGACGCTGCTCGAGAGTTGTCGAACAGCGATTCTCGACGCCAGTATTGACACCACCAAAGCCGGAACAATCGGGATATGTCGCACTCCATCGGCATCTGCCTAGCGGTACTCGCACCAGATCGAGGAGTTAATCGGGTTAGCTGCCACATTCTGCATTTAGCAGTTGAGCGGCAAGCCGAATACCGCCATCGCCGCTTCCTTGAACGCTTCCGAGTGCGTCGGGTGCGGATGGCAGACTGAAGGAGACGCATGGCCCGATTGACTAATATGCATATGCATGCATACTGGAGCCATGTTAACGGAACTCGATGAAATCTGCCTGGCCCACTGCCTCCGTAGTGCGGACAGAGTGGTCAGCCAACTCTACAACGAATCGCTGGCACCGCTGGGGCTGCGGATCACGCAGTTTTCCCTGTTACGGGCTCTGCATCTGCTGGGCAGTTGCAATGCCTCACGCTTGGGAGAGGTGTTGGTGCTGGAACAAGCTTCCGTTTCCCGGGGACTGCAACCGTTGATCCGTGACGGTTATGTGCAGGCGGCAGAGGGCGAGGACAAGCGCGAACGGGTGCTGCGACTGACGCGGGAAGGCGAGGCGCTCTATCAGCAGGCGTTGGAGCCCTGGCAGCACGCCCAAGCGCAATTCAGGCAGCATCTTGGCGAACACAAGAGTGAACAGCTGGTTGCCTTCAGTCGTTGTATCGCGGCGATGAAATAGGCTGCCGAAAGCGCCTGTAGCGTGCTGGTTTCTTAGCGCCTGTACACGATCTATTACATATTACCGACCTTAAAAATGCGGCGAAGATTATCCAGGGCAACATCCCGCGAGGCGTCTCTCGGCGCTGAAAACGGGGTGGATGTGGATCTCATCCGCTCGCTTCTGATGCGCGGATCGAACATGGCGGCGATGTTTTCCTCCGCCACATCCCGCGCGGCTTCACGCCGAACCGGGGTGGTGACTGCAGGCAGCTCCATTGTCGACAGACTCGGGTTGTGTATCCGGTTGATATTTTCCATCGCCACACCGCCATCTGCCATGGCCGTTTGGGTCATAAATAGCGCGGCCAACGCAAACAGAAGGGCAATGAAAGGGCTGCCGGAATAGTTTCTCACAGAAGCTTTCATGATGGACACCTAAATAATGCATATGCATGTATATGGTTGAGAAGAGCGCCCGCTAAAGCGCAGGTTCGGTGAGCCTGGATCTCCATATCCTCCCGCCGATAGCTTGAACATAGTTGCATATGCATTTAACGTCAAACCAGCACCCCGCCAGCGATTAACCTCCGACCGGGAACCCGTGCTCGCTTATGCGCATTGGATGAGGTCGGCCCCAAATGCGGCCTCAGGCGACAATCACGCAGATGGCGCCGAGCACAATAAAGGCGAGGCCCCACAGGTCGCGCGTACCCAGTTTCTCGCGGAACCAGCGGGCTGAAATCGCCAGTGTGAACAGCACCTCCACCTGACCGAGGGTCTTGACCATCGCGACCGTCTCCAGGCTCATGGCGGTAAACCAGCCGATAGAGCCCAAACAGCTGAACAGGCTGGTCAGCATCACCGCCTTGGGCCGTTGCCAAAGCGCCGCAATGGTCGGGCGGTCACGGATCGCCAGCCAGGCGAGTAACACCAGCGTCTGGGTCGATATCACCCAGAGCAGCACCCAGGCGGCGCTGTGCGGGAAACTCAGTTCCAGCATCAGGGCCGCCTCGCGCACCCAGAGCGTGGTCAGCGCGAAACACAGCCCGCTGCCCAATCCGGTTACCACGGTTTTCAGCGGTAGCTCGCGAACGGCATGGGTATTGCTCATCAACCATACCGCCAGCGCACCGATCAGTACGCCGATCCAGGCCAGCAGCGTTAACGGGGCACTGAAGAAAAACGCCCCAAGCACAGCAGCGATGACCGCTTCACTCTTGGCCAGCCCCACCCCGATAGCATAGTTGCGCAGCCGAAACAGCATCACCATCAGCGCGGTGGCAAAGATCTGCGACACCGACGCCGCCAGAATGGTCAGCACGAACGGCGTATTGAAGCTCGGCACCGCCACCGGCTTGAACCAGTAGAGCAGCACCAGATAGATCGCGGCCAAGGGACTGGCCCAAAGGAAGCGGGCGAGCGTCACACCGGCGGTGTTCACCTCTTTGCTCAACCGGTTCTGGAACGCATTGCGCCAGGACTGCATGAACGCGGCAAAGATCGTAAACGGTATCCAAAGGCCCATCGTTATCCATCCATCGGTTGTGCCCCCCCCCTAACAGCCCAGGGGCCTGCGCTTTCTTGGGGCGGGGGGCGCCATTGTACGACCCAGCGCGCCGGGTACCAACTAGCGATAGCTTCTTTGCGTATCGCCCGACAGTTCCTGCTGCAACCATTCGATCAGCCGGTGGATCAGTGGCCGATTTTCGCCTGCCGGTAGCCACAGCCCGACGCGTGCCGGCGTCTCGATAAACCCCCAGGGAGCCACCAGACGCCCGGCACGCAGATCCTCCTCCACCAGATAGGCCGGCGCTATCGCTACACCGAGTCCCACCAGTGCCGCTTCCAGCATGTAGTTCAGGTGCTCAAACGCCTGGTCACGCCTGATCCGCGTAACCTCCAACCCCTTAGCCGCAAACCAGAGCGGCCAGGCCTGGGCGCGCGACTGGGTATGCAGCAGCGGCAAGGCGTACAAGGATTCGGGATCCTCCGCACTCAGTCCCTGCAGCAGTTCAGGCTTCATCACCGGCCCCATCAGCTCCGGTGCCAGATCGATCACCTGGGCATCGCCGGGCCAGGGCGGCTCGGCGAAACGCAATGCCACGTCCACCCCGGGCCCCAGCGGCCATTGCGCCTCCTCACTGGCGGTCAAATGCAGCTTCAGCTCCGGACACTGCCGCTGCAGCTTGTCCAGCCGGGGTATGAACCAACGCGCAAGAAAGCTGCCAGAACAACTGAGCACGATGGGAGCGTCGGCGGCACGGCGCTTCAACTGATCGCAGGCCTGAGCGAGTTGTTCGAACGCCTGTGAGGTAGAGGCACGTAACTGATCCCCTTCGGCGGTCAGCACCAGACCTCGCCCTTCGCGCTTGAACAACGTTACGCCCAGCTGCTCCTCAAGCTGGCGAAGCTGTCTGCTTACCGCGCCATGTGTGACATGCAGATTCTGTGCAGCACGGGTTACACTTAACTCCCGCGCCGTTTCATTAAACGCACGCAATGCATTTAACGAGGGTAATGTGTCACTCATGGGATATCAAACCTGTCAGCTTTTCTCACAGATTAACGTAAAATAATCGATTTTCACACGCCTTAATCTCAACTAACCTAGAACCCATAAAGTTACCGCTATGGAGCCTTGCCATGAGCACCCAGACCCAAAAAACACCCGAGATCGGCCCGGACCTGAACGGTTTCTTCGGCACCTTCGGCGGACGCTTTGTCGCCGAGACCCTGATGCCGCTGATTCTCGACCTGCAGGCCGAATATGAGAAGGCGAAGCACGACCCCAGCTTCTACGCCGAGCTGGAGGCACTGCAGAAGGATTACGTCGGTCGCGAGAGCCCGCTCTACTTCGCCGAGCGCCTGACCGAACATCTGGGCGGCGCCAAGATCTACTTCAAGCGCGAAGACCTGAACCATACCGGCGCGCACAAGATCAACAACTGCCTGGGCCAGATCCTGCTCGCCAAGCGCATGGGCAAAAAGCGGATCATCGCCGAGACCGGCGCCGGCATGCACGGCGTGGCCACCGCCACTGTAGCCGCCCGCTTCGGTCTGGAGTGTGTGGTCTACATGGGTACCACCGATATCGACCGCCAGCAGCCCAACGTGCAGCGCATGAAGCTACTCGGTGCCAAGGTTATTCCGGTTGTCAGCGGCACCGGCACGCTGAAAGATGCGATGAACGAAGCGCTGCGCGACTGGGTCACCAACGTGGAGTCCACCTTCTACATTATCGGTACCGTGGCCGGTCCCCACCCCTACCCAGAGATGGTGCGTGACTTCCAGTGCGTGATCGGTAATGAGGTACGCGAACAGCTGCAGCGGAAAGAGGGACGCCTGCCGGACTCTCTGGTCGCCTGTATCGGCGGCGGTTCAAACGCCATGGGCCTGTTCCACCCGTTCATCAAGGATGCCTCCGTGCGCCTGATCGGCGTTGAAGCCGCCGGTCACGGCATCGACAGCGGCAAGCACGCCGCCAGCCTCAAGGGCGGCACGCCAGGCGTACTGCACGGCAACCGTACATTCCTGCTGCAGTCTGAAGACGGCCAGATCCAGGATGCACACTCCATCTCCGCCGGTCTCGACTACCCCGGCATCGGTCCCGAGCACGCCTGGTTGCACGATATCGGCCGTGGCGAATATGTCGCCATCACCGACGACGAAGCCTTGGATGCGTTCAAACTGACCTGCCGCCTGGAGGGTATCATCCCGGCGCTGGAATCGTCCCACGCCATTGCCTACGCCATGCAACTGGCCCCGACCCTGCCCAAAGATCACATTATGGTGATCAACCTGAGCGGTCGCGGCGACAAGGATATGGCCACTGTAACCGCATACCTGGCCGATGAGCTGGCAGACTGAGGAGTTAAAAGATGAGTGCTAACCAGACCCGTATCGAGCGCCGCTTCGCCGAGCTGAAAGCGGCCAACCGTGCCGGACTCGTCACCTTTATCAGTGCCGGCGACCCGGATTACGACACCGGCCTGAACACCCTGCTGGCGCTGTCGGAAGCGGGTGCCGACGTGATCGAACTGGGCATGCCGTTCACCGATCCGATGGCGGACGGCCCATCGATCCAGAAATCCTCCCTGCGTGCATTGACCGCCGGGCAGGATATGCAGAAAACCCTGGCCATGGTGCGCGCCCTGCGCGAGCGCGACAACGACACCCCGCTGGTGCTTATGGGCTACTACAACCCGATCTACTGCATGGGTGTGGACAGGTTCCTGAAGCAAGCCTCGGAAGCGGGTGTCGACGGTCTGATCGTGGTCGACCTGCCGCCGGAGCATGACGACGAGCTCTGCCTGCCGGCACGCGAATACAACATCAATTTTATTCGCCTGGCGACGCCGACCACCGACGCCAAGCGCCTGCCGCTGGTGCTGCAGAACACCTCCGGCTTCCTCTACTACGTCTCCAGCACGGGCGTCACCGGCGCCGCCGCGCCGACACCGGAAAAGGTAGAAGCGGAGGTCAATGCGATCCGCGCACACACCGATATCCCGATCGGTGTCGGTTTCGGTATCCGCACTCCGGAACAGGCGGAGCGTATCGCTCAGTTCGCTGACGCGGTGGTGGTGGGGTCTGCATTGACCGACTGCATCGAGAACGCGGCGACACCTACCGAAGGCACCAAAGCAGTGGCGGAGTTAACCCGCTCCTTGGCGGCCGCGGTGCGCAAGGCACGCCAGTAAGCCATAGAAACCCGCAGGCGCTTGTCAGCTGATCGAGACAAGCGCCTGCATGATCCCGCCCTCACGCAGTTGCGTTAGCTGCTCCTCATCCCGCACCAGAATCGCCCCGCAAAACGCCAGCGCGTTGAACGAGATCCCCTGCCACATCTCCGCCGTTCTTGGCACCATCAGCATCCAATCCGGCGTCAGCAGTAGGTTGTAGGGCGAGTCACGCCCCAATGCCAGTGCCTCACGTAAGACCCTGTAGTATTCGAGCAATCGATTGCCCGCCATGGACAGATCATCGAAGAGCCCCGCAGGCAGCTGCAAAACGGCGTGATTAAAGGCCAACCCCTCGTAGCGCTGAGGCTTATCACCCCGAATAGACCGCAACTGTTGCGAAAATGGCGTTTCGGCAAAGGGCTGCATCGGCAATGGCACCAGTTGCAGGTGTTTATGCGGCTGACTGGCCCCGGCGGTCTCGCCGCCGTTATAAAACGCCAAGCCCGGCAGTTGCGCCATCACCTCAGCCAGGGCAGCAAAATCACGTCGGTTGATCAAGTCGGACTGGGCTTCGAATTCGCGAGTCACGATCAACAGGTGCTGCTTCACCACATTGAACTTGTTCAGCAGGCAGCGGTGGTAGTCGCCAACATCTCCGACATACAGCGCCTCTTCATAGGGTAGAAAGGGGTTGGTATTATGGCTGCCCGCCCGCTCTAGCCGCGCCCTCGCCTCATCCTTGCGCTTGAGGTTATCCAGCACGCGGACCAGATACTTAAGCCCGCCCTGCTCCAAGACCTGAGCTTCGGTCGGGATTGACTGCAAAGCACCACAGGCGATGGCGGCCCGCGCGATACTGTCCACGTGATCTTTAAAATTTGACACCCGCCACCTCTTAAATACCCTTAACTAGCCAACCCTGGTGCAGCCGGAGCTTAGCCGGAATTTACGACTCCCTCCTTGGCAACGACATAATATGACTAAAATAAAATGAACAGAGCGGATACTGATATCCCGCTATAACTAAGCAGAACAGGGACAATACCATGTATTCAGACATTATGGTTCCGGTCAGCCTGCCCCACATTGACCAACTGGATAAGGCATTGAAAGTGGCAGCGGATCTTGCCCGACATTATGGCGCCAGGGTCCATTACGTTAGCGTATCCGCCTCCGCACCCAGTGAGGTAGCCCATACGCCGAACGAGTTTGCCGAAAAGGTTCAGCGCTTTGCCGCCGAACAGGGTGCCGCCCACAACATCGAAGTACAGGCACACCCGCTAATCTCTCACGATCCAGCTGCCGATCTGGATCTCGTATTGGAGCATGCAGAGGAAAAGTTGGGCGTGGACCTGGTGGTGATGGCGTCGCACTTGCCCGGCTTTTCCGATCATCTATTCGGCTCCCACGGCAGCCACGTAGCCTCGCACTCGAAGTTGTCGGTGTTCATCGTCAGGTAAATACGAGGCCCCGGGAGAAGCAGCGCTGAGAAACCAGTCAGGTATTCTTCAGTAGCCCGCGTGCAACTGAAAGGAGAAGCCGGTGTATCAGGTAGATCAACCTGGCCTTTCCGACCAAGACCCGATGCTGCCCGGCTGAAATGTCCCTTGGCGTTTCCTGCGCCAGCGTCTTGGGGGATCTTGTCCCCTCGCCACGCCCCTGCGTCATCGCCGTATTGACCAATGGCGGAACCACCTCGTACAGGGGCGACAGAGGATCCCTCCAACTGATAACGCAATGCCAGAGTAAAGCTGCTCAGTGCCGCCTTGGTCGCGCGATAAACCGGCGCACTCCGCTTGGGCGCCAGTGCCGCTTGGCGCCGACCGCTATACTATTCTGTAGCTAACCGACCGTTATACCTATACAACTCGACCCGGGGAGGCAGCATGAGCAATCTTACTTACCAGTGCGAACTGGAGTGCGACACGCTGCAGACAGGAGGAGCCGTGGAGCTGATCTTAGAGCCAAGAGAGAAAGATCTAGGCGGATTTTCTGTACGCCGTGTACTACCCACAAGGCAACGCAAGATGGTTGGTCCGTGGATCTTTTTCGATCATATGGGACCGGCGCAGTTTGACGCTGGGGACGGCGTCAATGTTCGCCCCCATCCTCATATCGGAATCGCCACCGTGACCTATCTGTTTGACGGCGAGATGTTGCACCGCGATTGCTTGGGCAACTATCAGCCGATCCGACCCGGCGATATCAATTTGATGGTTGCCGGCAAAGGTATTACGCACTCCGAACGCGAGCGCGAGGAGATTCGCAATACTGTTCACAGCCAGCACGGCTTACAGCTATGGCTGGCGCTACCCGAGGCTCAGGAGGAGATCGAGCCCGCGTTCTACCACTATCCAAGCAGTGCTATACCGACGGTGGAGGTGGCAGGGTTTCCGGTACGGGTGATGATGGGCAGTGCTTACGGTGTCACCTCGCCGGTGAAGGTATTCTCCGAAACGCTCTATCTGGAGGCGGATCTGAAAGCTGGGCAGCGCCTGGAACTGCCCGCAGCAGAGGAGCGCGCCATCTATGTAGCGAAAGGCGGATTGAAGACAGACGGGTCCCAGATTCCCGAACATGCGATGGCCTGCTTCTCCGATGTTCCCGGGGTTGTAGTCGAGGCCACACACGATACCCGCCTGGCCCTGGTCGGTGGCGAGTCGTTCAGCAAGCGTTATATCGAGTGGAATTTCGTGTCCAGCCGCAAGGAACGGATCGAACAGGCCAAGGAGGATTGGCGCAACGGCCGCTTCCCGAAAGTAGTCGGTGATGAGGTAGAGTTTATCCCGCTACCGGATTAGACCGTCCGCTTGTAGTCCGACCGTATAGCCATGGATCGCCCGCTCCAAGGCGTCTCGTTCCCTGTCAGGGTCCTCTACGCTTTCGATCAGTCGTATTCTGTCGACGTATGGCGCGGGCAATGCCACTTCATGGGCCCCGACCAGCACGTGGTTCAAGTACCAGGTGAAGGGTTTCATCTGCGGATCGGTCATCATCGCCCAGTAGGTATTGGCTTCTATCAGCTCACCTGCCGGACCGACCACAACCACCTGCTTCTCGCCGTAGCCAACACCTAGCCCCTCGGCCCGATCCAGAGCCGGTTTTTCAAGCGGGTCTATGTGGTAAAGAACACCGATCACCTGATGTTCCCGGTTACCGGTGTAGAAGGCATCGCACTTGCCGGAGCCATCACCGCCGCATTTATGAAAACGCAGGTCGTGAGACTCCAAACGGTAGCGTCCCAACCGCTTGGCGCTGGGTACGCGGTTGCGCAGCCGTGCGATCGACATGTTGGATCCGTAGGCGAAGTAGTGCATCTCTATCTCCTGAGCCACTATCTGCTCTCAGCGGCTCACTGGCTATGATAGCGCCTGCATTCGAAGTCTGAATGAGCGCTTTTCATATATCGGAGGCTAGCCTCTTACACCGCGATCACCTCGATCCGTTCCTGCTGACCGTGCTCCCCGACCGGCTCGCGCTCCAACGCCCCGAGTGCCATCAGGATATTCTGTCGCCCCAGTTCGCGATAGGCATCCAGATGGCGCTCATCGAAGAACTGGTTAATCAAGCCATCATTGGGGAAACGGGTATCCAGCTTGGAAAAGCAGATCACCTGCGCCGAGGACGCCTTGGTCAGCACCGATTTAACGAACAGCAAACGCCCGGTTTTGCCGGATGCATAGCGGATCTGCCCCAGTGCATAGCACCCCTCATGCAGGCCGCTCTCATCCGACGCCAGCAGTTTGGTGTCGAGTTCTATATCGCACCCGAAATCGGCGTGGGCGCGCTGCAACAACAGGCCAAGATCACTCAGCGCTATCTGCGGATCAGCGCCGGCATCGCTGGAGATGATCAAAGGACACTCGCGGCGCAGCAATTCGTAGACACCGAGATTCTCGAAATGGCCACCGTCCGACAGATGGAGGCTGGAAGCGGTTTCGCTAAGTCCCTTGCCAAACAGCTCCCGGAAGATCAGCCAGAACGGCATGCGGGTAAACTGCTCTCCGGCACGGCGCGGATGCTGCACCCAGAAGCCAAGGCGGAAATTGATCAGCGTGAGCAATACGCTCAGTGCACGGTTTGCAGTTTGCGCGGTACCCGGGTCCACTGCAGCACCGCTGGTGGTAATCGCCTCGCCCAGACTGAGGCGTCCGGACTGGAACTGCGACGTGCGGGCAAAGCCGGTGACAGGATTACCACTGAACAGCGGGCTCAGGGTAAAACTGTCGCCCAGTCGCGAACGCGCCAGGGCCCGTTTGGAGTTGACCGTCGACAGCGTGGTGTTGATCAGTGGCAGTGGCGCCCCCTTGTCTGGGCCGATCTCGGCCAGCGGCATATCGTCCGCTTCGCGCTTTCCGTGCACTGGCTCAGCGGTATAGAAAAAGGCTTGCGCCAGTTGAGCCAGATAGTAGCCGTGCATCGAGGTGCGGTTAACGCTCGCCAAGGTCGCCAGCAGCACGGAAATACCCAAGATGGACCAGAACAGCGGATGATCGACCAGCATCAGGTGGAACACCAGATGGTAGGCAAGGGCCGCCAATCCATAGAGCACGAGGGTTAGGCCGAACAGCGCCAGTCTCGGCTTCATGCGGGCATTGGCCATCGCCCAAGCGCCGGTAATGAACGGCAGCGCATAGTCAAGGTGTTTACCCAGCCCCGCCCATGACTCGGAGGCGGCCAGCGCCAGCAAGGCATCGTCAAGCTGGGCGACCATCGGCAGGCTGCCCAGCAGCCCCAGGGTGATCGCCGTGCCGAGTGAACGGCCCATGAACCTGCGCGGCGCAAAGCTGCGCTTCAAATCGCCATGGGTACCCGCACGCCACAGGGCCATGGTCGGAATCGTCAAGAGATAGAGCGCGAAGCAGCCGATGGAGGCGAACATCATCAGCAGGTAGCCGCTGTGGCCGTGAATCACCTCACCGCCCGGTAGATGCCAGTGTTGCGGCCAGAGAAAACGGCTATGGGGCAGCCCCATCAGCCAAAACCCGGCCAGCAGGATCGGCAGCAGCACCATCAGACTGAACAGTGAGGACGCCAGAATACCGCCAGCCAGCGTCGCGGCGCTGACCCCCTTGCCCGCCACCAGATAGGCTGCGTTGGCACGCAACCAGTTGAGCACCGGCGCACTGAACAGCTCGGCCGCACCCTGCCCCTTGTGCTTGAGCCACTGATAGCAGCCAGCCATATAGCCGCCACCGGATACCGATGACAGGTAATCCACCCGATTGAGCCAGCCGCTCTCCGACAGGCCCTGAAGAATACCGAGCTGGAAACAGGCCGAGCGTATACCGCCACCGGAGAAGGCCAGACCGGTGATCGGCTGATCCGGGTCGATGCTGGCGGCCTTCCGACGCTGCGCGATCCAGACCGCTTCCTCCGCTTGCACGTCGGCGAAATCCTGGCGGTAGTTCGGATTGCTGTCATGCATAACCTTCGCTCCTCATTCAGCCCTGCCCGCCCAGGCAGGCGGGCGCTCCCGGATACTGGTAGCCCGGCGGGTTGTCACGGTGGATTTTGAGATACTCCAACAGCGCAAAACGCTCGTCGTTACTTAGCTCCGGGCCGATAACCCCTTTGGCCAAGGGATTGGCAGCCGGATCGTTCCGGTACGCCTGCCACTGTTTCGGCGTCGCCTCGAAACTGTGGCCGGTGTTGTGGTTACCGGTCAAAGCGGTGTTGAACCAGAATCCGTCGAACTCACCACCGGGCGGCTGGCCGGTGGTGTAACCGAGATGAACCGGGTCGTAATCACGCGGGCCGACAAAGAAGCTCGTATCGCGCTTGGCCGCAGGCAGCAGCATCTGGTGGATACTCGGCACCGAACCGTTGTGCAGGAACGGCGGCGTCGCCCAGACACCGGCCAGCGGGCGCGGTTTATAGCCGATGATCTGCTGCGGCAGATCAAGAGCACCGAACCCTTCCAGACAGGCCTGCTGCGCCTCGGTCAGGTTGTTGTCGCGGTAGTAACGCTGTTTCAACAGCAGGTCGATCAGGTTCAGGCCAAGCCCTTCGGTGATATTGGCCGGATCGATCGAGGCCAGCAACTTGGTAAAGGCTTGCTGGGCGTAATCCATGTCGTACCAGAGCGCATTGACCTGACACTGGGTGTCGCAGCTCAGCTGGGGGTAGGCCTCATACGTGGCCGACAGTTCCACATCTGGCTGCAGATCGAAATAGTTGAGCGCCTGCTTGATGCTGGGCACTGGGGAGGGTTCGAAGCCCTGCTCCGCCAGGGTATCCGGCGCCGGGAACTGATCCGCCAGGGCGCTGAAGGCGACACGAGCCTCCTCGCTCAAGCTCTGATCGATCGCCAGCTCCTGCAGGCGCATCAGCATGTCACGGGCCAACCTCTTCTGTAGCAGTGGATCGATCAGCTCCTTGACCTGGGTCTGGTCGATACCGGTTGCGGACAGGTCGTAGGTGCGCGACAGGAAGCTCTGCGCCTCGGTGGGATCGGTACCGATATGGTCAATCCCGATCACCTCGATCAGCCAATGGTCCCCGGGACCTGCCTTGAGCGGAGCCTCCGCCAATTGACGGGCACGGCTCGACCTATGTGGTCCATGGCACTCTACACAGTGGCTCTGAAACAGTTGCTCCCCCTTGGCAGCCTTGACCGTATCGATGGCGCCGAAGATATCCTCCGGCCAGATCGGCGGCGGCAGCTGCTGCAGGGCGCGCTCGATCCGCTCCAGCCCCGGAATATTCACCGAGGTGCGGAAGCGCTGATCGGCCGGCAATGGCGCACCCTCGGTGCTGACCAACTGGATATCGGCCCCTACCCCCAGCGCCTCGCCCACGTTACGCGCCAGCGGCTGGGCCACCGAGCCGTTGTACTGCACCCAGTTGAACTTCCAGATGTTCCACAGATAGGGGTAGCTCACGGGTGCCGAAGATTTTTGCAGATTGGCATCGGTCAGGTGCTCACCGAACACGGTGTTGGCAATACGGCCCAAGGCGTCGGTACGGCCGAACCCTTCGCGGGTCGGGTAGAGATGAGCCAGGGGGTTGTTCTGCTGGATACTGAGAAACGCCTCCAGCGTATCGCCCAGCTGCCGGTGCAACTTTACCTTGCTGCCGCCGTCGGTCAGTACCCGGTTGGCAAAGCGGTTGAACTTGAGCGGGTTGGCCCAGGTTTCCGCCAGCGCGCTGATCAGCGTGGGGCCGAAGCTGCCACGAGCGAGATCGGTAAACGCGTGCATCGCCTGACCGCCATCGATGCGCAAACCGTAACGCTTCCCCTCCTTGTTGTAGTGCAGCTCGCCGGTATGGCAGGCGGCACAACTGATATCAAGCAGCGCTTCGCCCAAAGATGCAGAGTAGCGCTTGGTAAAGCCGACCGGCAGTTCATCCGGGTGGCTGGGATCGCTCAGGAACTTGAAGCGGAGCAGGAACCGGGGGTCGGCAAAGCGCCCCTCCGACAGCGGCTGCTCAAGGTTGAGAAACCAGCTGTAACGCAACGCCGCATCTCCCGCGCCCTGCGGCAGCACGGCGCCCTGAGGGGTATGGTAATAGGTCTCGCGGGCTGAGGTTTTCCAGCCGCTATTCAGATAGCGGTATTCATCCACCGGTTCGAATCTTGGCATCCGCGCCTCTGAGGAGTGGACGAAGTAGGCAAACACCCCTATGGCGGCCATTACCAGCAGTACGATCAATATCAGCAGCCGCCAGATCAAGCGCGACGCGATTCCCTTGCTCATTTTGGTTCCTCTGCTTGGCAAGTTGTCGTTGTAGTGTTAAAGCGTTTTCAGATACTCAATCAGTGCACGTTTATCGGTGTCGGAAAGCCCCGTGCCGTATAGATGGCCAGCGTTACCATTCCCCGGCTCGGTGGTGTCGAACTGGCTGACCTGTGCTGCGTCGAGCACCTGCTTACCCAGCCCCACCGCGCGCGGATCGTACTCGACCCTGCCCACGGCAAAACGACTTGGACGCTCGGTGGAGAGCAGCGCTGCCAGCGAGGGTACCGAACCGTTGTGCAGGTAAGGCGCGCTGGCCCAGATACCGGAGAGCGGCCGCGCCTTGTAGGCGTAGGGACGCTCGTCCAGCGGTGCGCTGTACACCTTGTGGAAGCTGTGAAGACCGGCTTTGATCGACTGCCAGGGCTGCTGCAACAGTGCGCCAAGCGTCGCGTGCAGCACCAGCTCGATGCTGTAAGCCTCCTCCCCCAGCCTGTTACCGGCGACATAGAGCAGCTTCTTGCCCTCAAACGCGCCGCTCTTGGCCTTGGCATTGACGAAGTTGTCAGCCATGGTGCGGTCGGTACCGACCTTGTCCACGGACACCAGCGTCGCCTTCAACTCACGCTTGGCCTTGCTCTGATCGGAGATCATATGGCAGGACAGGCACTGGGTCTGATAGATGGCGCTGCCCTGCTCCGCTAAGGCTCGATCTATTACGCCCAGTTGCTGTTCCGGCCAAGCCGGGGCTTTCAGGTGGTACCAAAGATCCTGGATCGTCCCCAGGTTCTCCAGCTCGACGCCGGAATCGTAGCCAATGCCATCGCTGTGAATGTTCAGATCGCCGAACACCGCCAGTGCCGTGGTCGCGTTCTGCACCAGCGGTCCGGGCCCTGCGTTGGGTGCGGAGCCGTTCCACTGCACCAGATCCAGGTGCGCGGCGTCCCACAACACCGGGTAACTGACCGGAGCATCGGGTTCACGACGGTTTTCGGGAAGTTCAAGGAAATCCGCCGCCACCGCGTTGAAGATCTGGCCAAAGGCATCCAACCGGCCGCGCCCGTAGGCGTAGTGGGTATCGTTGAGTGCGGCCATTTTCTTCAACCGCTCGGTGCGCGTCTGCAGCGACTGCCGGATATCCGGTCCTGCCCCCAGCGCCTGGGCAAAGCGCGTAAACTTGCCGTAATCCCGCAGGGTGGCGTCCAGCGCGGCAATCACCTCTCTCTCGAGCAGCTGGAAATCGACCAGCGACTGTCCGCCATCGATATGCAGACTCTTGCCCCGGTAATAGATCTGCCCCGAGTGACAGGCGGCACAGCCAAGCCCCACCCAGCGCTCGCCCTGATGTGGAGGTGTGCTGGCCAGCCCGATGGGAAGGTTGTATGGATTCGCCGGTGAGCTTCCTGCCAACGCGAAGCCGAAACGGCGCAGGTTATCCGGACGACTGAAAAGCGCCTGACCATCCGCGTCTTCTAACACCAAAAACCAGGAGAGCGGCATGATGCGGGAGCCAAAGCTGGTGTACCAGGCGGTTTCCCGCTGCTGGTCGTTCCAGTTCTGATTTAATAGTTGAAGCCCTGTCGACGTGCTTGAGCTGTTGGTGGCCGGTGGTTCGTCACCGCATCCGGTTAACAGCAGCGACATTGTCAGTAAAAGTGAACCGGTTAGCACCCGTGGTGAAAATCGAAACTCCCTTGTCACCCGCGCTCCTTATTATTCGTATATTAATGGTCGCTAATTTTTATTGGTCTACTTTTAGACGCTAATAATCGACCTGCTCCAGGCAAGGATTCAATAAGAACAGGTGTTTAAGACATAGGTTTTTAACATAGAGTTGGAGAAGAATTACACCATTTTTTAACGATTTAACTGAAACGGAGTGAATGTATACAGTTTTTCGATTAGCCGACTCATGCTACGCGCTGCTGTTTTTTAAACTTGATAAGAAGGTCAACAAAAAGGCGAAAAGTAGGCAAAGCGATAGACGTAAGCGGCCCGGTATAATTAACCCGGACCACTACTGGATAAACAACCTTTACTGCAGGGGGTAACAGGGCGCTTCACCGTTTTCACAGATCCAGTTGATCCAGAGTTTACGATCCGTTCCTTCCTGCAGGGTGGCGAAGTTGCGGGTACGCAGGTATTTGTCTGCACCATGCGGCCGTAACATATCGATGGCGATCTGTTCATCCTCGCTCGGGTACTCGGTATCGTCGTTGGTCACCGCGCTGATACCGATCCACTGGATACGGCTCGGTGCCGGATGCACGATCCCCGAGGAGACCACTTGGTGGATCAGGGTCTGGTGCTGCCGATCTCTGATCACCCCCAGACAGCCGATATGAACGTCGCCGGACAGGATCAGCGTGCGTCCTGCCTGGCGTTTTCGGGCATTGGCCAGCAGGCGCATAATCAGTCGCGCCCGCTCACCTTCATGGGTCTTGGCTCGCCAATGGTCCTTGAGGTCGTCGGTCAGCTCCTCCATCTTCGAGGTCATATCGAAATAGGCCTCAACCTGTGAGAAGTCGCGATATACAACTGGTACCGCCGAGAGCACCAGCAGGTCGCCATTGCTGTCGCGCTGATCAAGCCAGGCCAGCAAGTCCTCCCACTGCTGACGACTCATCACCTGCTTGATCGCGCGTTCGGCGCGGTTGTCGAGCGCCAGAATATGGTAGCGCCGAAAACGGAAACCGAACGCATGATGGCCCCTTTCCGGCGCCAGCAATGATCGATTCTGAGGCGCATTACGCAGTTGGTAGAGTCTGAAAAAGCGTGCCGCGCCGTCGTAGATCGCGTGAAACACTGGGCAGTTCTGCAGATCCTCCGGGTAACTGCCCCAGCCATCGAAGATGTCGTGGTCGTCCCACATCATCACCGACGGAATACTGGCCATCATCCGGGCCACCGCGTCCTGCCGCCAGCGCTCCACATAGAGATTGGCGTAAAACTCGGAGATCTGACTGCGCATCAGGTCATCGGGTTCGGTCGCCATACGGGTCTCAAGATCCTGCTCGTGCCAATCGGCCAGCGTCTTCACCCGTGACCAGATCGAGTCCGCATAGACCTGGTCACCGCCCATCATCAGTAGCGAAAACGGTTCCTGGTCATGAGCCTTGGCCATCTCATGCCACATACGGTAGGGCGAACTGGTCGAGGTGCGTAGCGCCTCATCGGAGAAGCCGTTACAGGAGGCATAAGCGAGCTTGGGTTTCTCCTCGCGCCCCGGTTGATAGAAGGTCCAGTGTTGATGGCCGAATGGGTCAGACAGCGCTGTGTCGTCCACTAGCAGTTGATAGGCGATGAACTCACCCTGCTCAGGAGTATCCAGAGACTTTTCGGCCCGCCAGAAGCGCCCGGCCTCGTTATCCTCCACCATCATCGCCGTGACCGTCTCCGTTCGACCGGAGTCAGGCCTCAGTCTCAGAACGACCTGTTCCACATTGGATGAGGTGACCAGGCAGACGGTATACAAAGTATCGGACTCCAGCCCCAACAGCGGGCCCAGAATCAGTTGTGCCGACATCGATTAAACTCCTTTTTCAATAGATCCGCGTCCTTCTCGCACTCACTCGCCCGACAGGATATCGGACAGCGTACGGCCAACTTGTGCAAAGCGATCCGGGTCTTGGGCTTTCAGCGTACTCAACCACGCTGTCACCCGCTGCTCAAACTGAGCCGACTCCACGGTCTTCACTTTCTCGATCTGCTGCTGCAAGGATTCCAGCTTTTTCATCGCCTGCAGAGCCGCAACCTTACCGCTCTTATCGAGCGTATCTCTTTCCGCAAGACCGAGAACCAGCTCGGTCAGCCAGCCGATCTGTTTACCGTAGGAGGCGACATTTTCAAACACCTCCTGTTCAATTTTGCCGTTGCCTGCCTCCGGTTTTATCGTGCCGAACAACCAATGGGTTTCGGGCGCAATGCGCTGTATCGAATCGCCACTGAGCGGGAAATAGAGCTTGGGTGAGAACCACCAGTTCCACGGGTACATTGGACACTCCCTTGCTTGAACTAAACTAGCGTTTTATTTTTGGCCAACAGGTTAGAGGTTAGTCCAACTTCAGTCACCAGTCCGTCATCGTTCCTGTTTAGGGTATTGCGTTTGCCCATCCCACGACATGGAGTTCACCTCAGATGATCAGACACAACCTCTGCCACACCCTGCTGGCGATAGCGATCGCCGGCGTCGCGAGCAGTAGCCTCGCTGCAAGCTTCGACCGGATAGCAACCTTTGCTACCGCCGACAACCTGCCCATCGGCGGCGATATGAAGCATGAAACCTCTGCCGAGATCATCACCGCCTCTGGTGACGGCAATACCCTGATCTACTCCGACAGCCCCCGCGGTGGTGTCGGTTTTATCGACATCCGGGATAGCTACGATCCAAAAGCAGGCGGTTTTATCGCCCTGAATGGAGAGCCGACCTCCGTCTCGGCTTATAACAACCTGGTCGTTGCAGGCGTCAATACGTCGGAGAGCTACGTCGCCCCGTCAGGTTACCTTGCTGCCATCGACCTGGACAGCCGCCAGGTCATGAGCCGCTGCGATCTGGGAGGGCAGCCGGACTCGGTCGCCATCTCCAGGGATGGGCAGTTTGTTGCCGTGGCGGTCGAAAACGAGCGGGATGAAGAGCTCAATGACGGCTTACTGCCCCAAGCACCCGCGGGTTACCTGAGTATTCTGCCGATCGTCAACGGACAGGTGCAGTGCGACAAGCTGCGCCGTGTCGATGTCTCCGGACTGGCCAGGATCGCGCCGGAAGATCCGGAGCCTGAGTTTGTCGCGTTCAACGACAACAACGAGCTCGCACTGACGCTGCAGGAGAATAACCACCTGGTGATCGTCGATGCCGAAAGCGGCAGGATCATCAACCACTTCTCCGCCGGCACGGTGGATCTGGACGGTATCGACACCGAGAAGGATGGCGCCCTGCTCTTCACCGGTAGCCAGAACGGCGTCCTGCGCGAGCCGGATGCGGTCAAATGGCTGGACAATGAGCGTTTCGTCATCGCCAACGAGGGCGACTACAGGGGTGGCGCGCGCGGCTTCACCATCTTCCACAAGGATGGCCGCGTACTGTTCGAATCCGGCGCCACTTTCGAGCACCAGGTGGCCATGGCCGGCCACTATCCCGACAAGCGCTCTGGCAAGAAAGGGGCCGAACCAGAAGGACTGGAGGTTGCCCGCTTCAATGGCGAGACCTATATCTTCCTGCTCTCCGAGCGCGGCTCGGTGATCGGTGTCTATCGCGATACCGGAGCCGCACCTCAGTTCGTGCAGCTGCTGCCCTCCGGCATCGCGCCTGAGTCGGCGGTGGCCATCCCGGCACGCAACCTGCTGGTCAGCGCCAACGAAAAGGATCTGGTCGAGGATGGCGGAGTCCGCGCGCACGTAAATCTCTACCGTTTGGACGACGAAGCACCGCTTTATCCTCAGATCGTCTCTTCCGTCGATAGCGAAGGTCGACCGCTGGGCTGGGGCGCACTGTCCGGCCTCACTGCCGACCCACAGAAACCGGCGCTGCTCTACGCGGTCAACGACAGCTTCTACAACTCCCAGCCGCGTATCTTCACCATCGATGCCTCGGTCCAGCCTGCCCGTATTATCAGCGCTATCAACGTAACCCGCGACGGCAAAGCGGCCAAGGCGCTGGACCTGGAGGGGATTGCGTCCGATGGCAAGGGTGGATTCTGGCTGGCCTCCGAGGGCCGTACCGACAAGGAGATCCCGCACGCGATCTACCATGTCGACGCCAATGGCGAAATCGACCGCACGTTACCGTTCCCGGCGGAGCTGCTGAACAACGAAACCCGCTTCGGTGCGGAGGGCGTTGCCCTGATCGGCGACGAGCTCTGGATCGCCATTCAGCGCGAGTGGAAGGACGATCCTAAACACAGCGTCAAGCTGGTCTGCTACAACCTGAAGCAGGATAAGTGGGGGGCGGTGCGCTACCCGATCGAAACGCCTGAACAGGGCTGGGTGGGCCTGTCCGAGATCAGTGCCTATGGTGACGCTGTCTACATCATCGAGCGCGATAACCAGATCGGCGAGAACGCCCGCATCAAGCGACTGTACAAGGTCGCCAAGAGCGAGCTGAAGCCGGCGCCACTGGGCAGCAAGCTACCGGTGGTGCACAAACAGCAGGTGCGGGACTTCATCCCCGACCTGAAAGCGGACAATGGCTACGTGGTCGACAAGATCGAAGGCTTCACTATCGACAACCGTGGTATCGGCTACGCCGTCACCGACAACGATGGCGTCGACGACAGCTCCGGCGAGACCTACTTCTTCTCCACCGGGAAGATGTAAGCCTAAGGATTCTGTACAACGAAAAGGGTTGGTACAAATTAAAAGGGTCGGCACGTCCGACCCTTTTTATGTGCGGCAATGCTTCAACGCTGGGACGCCAGCAACCCACCACCAGCACCGGCCAACAACAGGGCACAACTACGGTTAAAGATCCGCTGTCCACGAGGCCTGCTAAACCATTGCTTCAGGTAGAGCCCGGCCGCTCCGTAAAGCGCGATCGCAACCCACTCCAGCAGCAGGAACAGCGCGCCCACTATGGCAAACTGCACCGCCATATCCCCGGCGGGATCGACGAACTGTGGCAGAAACGCGGTGAATATCAGGATCGCCTTCGGATTACCCGACGCCAGCAGGAACTCCTGCCGCGCCATGCCCAGCAGGCTCTTGCGCTTGGCATCCAACGCCACCTCCTCCGGTGTAACACCGGCAATCCAGAGCTTGTAGGCCATCCAGAACAGGTAGAGCGCACCGACCACCTTGATCAGGGTAAAGATCAATTCCGAGGTGTGCAGCACCACCGCCAGCCCCGAAGCCGCCAGCACGATCATCAGGGCAAAGGCGATGAGGCGTCCCGCCCCGGCAAGCACCGCGTTGCGCAGACCATAGCGCTGGGCATTGCTCATCGCCAGCAGGTTATTGGGCCCGGGTGACAGGTTCAGCGCGAAACAGGCCGGGATGAAGATCAGTAACAGATGCAGTGACATGACAGGTTGATCCGAGGCAGAAACGAGAGTGACTGAGCGACTAATTTTTAGCCAAGGCCGATCTTAATTCAACCGTATTGCCATCCGGATCCTGAATATACACCGATGGGCCGAACCCCTCGGCGCCATAACGTACCTCGAACGCACTCATCTCCACGCCCGCCTGCGCCAGCGCATCGTGCAGTTGCTGCTCGCTGATTGGCGCCAAACGCAGGCATAGATGATCCAGGTTGTTCTCGGTCCGGCTCGGCGGCCCTCCACCCATTCGGCCGAGTTCACTGTCAACGCGAACGATATCGATCAGGGCGTCGCCGGCACGCAGCTGCACCAAGCCGGTGTCAGGGCCGGTATCCCGCTCCAGCGTGCAGCCAAGCACGTCGATATAGAACGCGAGCATCGCCTCGAGCTGCGCGGTGCGCAGCACGATATGGTCTATGCCTTCAATCTTCAGCATCGTGTCACCACCTCCTTGGTCGAGCCGCCAGTTCAATCAGTATAACGACTGGCGGGTGACAATTGCGATTGGAGCCCGCCTCATAAAGGAGCGGGCTTGAGGCTCAGTACTGCTGATCCTGCTCGTCGATCTTTTCATACAGTTGGAAGCTGCCATCCTTGTTCAGCAGTACCACCGGATAGGCCTGGAAGCGGTCACCCATCTCCATACCTGGGCTGCCGGCCGGCATGCCCGGTACCGCCAGTCCAAGCGCGCCTTCAGGCGGCGCGGTGAGGAAACGCTTCACCAGCTTGGCAGGCACGTGGCCTTCAAACACATACCCCTCTTTCGAGACCGAGGTATGGCAGGAGCGCATGTTGGCCGGGATGCCGTATTCGTCCTTAACCCCATTGAGGTTATCGGGGTGGTGGATCGAGGACGCGAAGCCATGGGTCTGAGCATGCTCCACCCAGCTGGTGCAACAGCCACAGGTCGGGCTTTTGTACACGTCCAACTCAATATTTTGGCTTTGTGCATCGGCAACAGGAGACTTGGTATCGGTGGCCGAACTCTCCGAGCAGGCCGACAGAAACAGTGTTGCGCAGAGCAGAGCGGTGCCGGAATAGTGACGAGCGCTAAGAGTCATGATGATCTCTCCAAAAATGAACGAACCGATAGATACAAAAAGGATGGCGTCGATCAGCGAATTTTCGGAGGAGTATAAGGGCGTGACAGGGCAGCACTCATCGGCATATTGATACGGCTGTCGGGTCGAACTGAGAGCGGCGCGACGTCGAGCGATAACTGCATAGGCGGGCATGCTGAAGCAAGCGAGCACTGCCCCGCCCCGCAAGGGTGTTCCAGTTCATCGTCACAGCAATCGGACAGACTTACATCCAGGACCTGGTCGCACTCGGCCAGCTGCCCGCAATGTACGCCCGTATGCAGATCGGTCATGAATTCGGATGCCGACATCAGCGATGATGCCTGTAGCGTCAGCGACTGGCTCAGCAGCATCAATACCAGCAGCAGAGTCATGCCAACCTTACGGCAATAGTGTCTGATCAGATTGCTCAAACCTACTCTCCGAACCACGCTGAACCTAACCGAATCTTACCTGTTGGAGCACCTGAGCCGCCCAAAGTTTCACCGCCACAGGGGAAAACAATTAAAGGAATAATAACCGGGTCCGACTATTTTATCAGGACCCGGATCAATACTCCGCTTACTCTCGCACCAGAATCACCCGTACTGCATCAAGCTTGAGCTCAGCACGGGACAGGGCGTCCGCCATCTGTTCCCTGCGCCCAGCAAGCGCTTCGAGCTCCTGTGGATGGATGCCGGGATTTACCGCCGCCAACGCTTCCAGTCGCTGGTATTCGGCGCCCTGCTCGGCGTGCATCCGCTCCAGTGCCTGCTCGACCATCGGTGCAAGCTGCTTCTGCGCCAGAACGTCGGCCTGCTTGAGCTGGGTAACGATCTGCTCACGAGCCAGCCGCACCATATTTTGCCCGGCGGTACGCGATACCGTCTCCGCCAGCTTGTTCAGCGGCTCATGCCCCAGCGGCCCCGCCAGATCCTGGCCATTGGGACCGACCAGCACCCGCACCAGTCCCTTGGGCAGATAGCGCTGCAACTGCAGTGCCCGCGGTGCCGTGGTGTGCAGCTGGAAGATCGCTTCCAGCAACAGGGTACCCGGCGGCAGCGGCGGCAGTTTCAGCGTCACCAAGGAATTATTGCCATATTCGCCGCGCAGGATCAGCTCCATGGTGCCGGCCAGCAACGGGTGCTCCCAGCTCATGTACTCAATATCCTCTCGCGACAACGCCCGCTCGCGATTGAAGGTCAGCGTCAGCCCCTCGTCCTCAAGGCCTGGCAGCTGACACAGCATGTGTTCGCCCATCTGCAGTACCAGGCCATCCTCACCATGAGGCTGGGTATCAACGCCGAATCGCTCGAACAGTTTCTCGGCGTAGGCCTGCAGCTCCTCTCCCGACTCAGCGTCGATCACCGCGGCTGTTAGTGCCTCGGCGCGCTCCTGATCGCAGCTGCCCAGCTCCAGTAGCCGGTCGCGACCTGTGGCCAGCCGGTCCTCAAGCTCAATACGGGCGCTGCTGGTATCGGCGATCAGTTGCTGGAGCGCCTGGCTGTTCTGCGGATCGTTCAGGCATTCATACAGCTCGTCGGCGACCTGATGATAGATCGCCTCTCCGCTGGCGCAGACACGGCTGAACGCCTCCAGACCACTGTCATACCAATCCAGCAGCACGCCTACAGCACTGTCCTGATAATAGGGAACATGGATCTGGATATCGAAACGCTGCCCGATACGGTCGAGGCGACCGATACGCTGCTCCAGCAGGTCAGGGCTCAGCGGCAGATCAAACAGGACCAGGTGATTGGCAAACTGGAAGTTGCGCCCCTCTGAGCCAATCTCAGAACAGATCAAAACCTGGGCACCCAGCTCCAGATCGGAAAAATAGGCGGCGGCACGGTCGCGATTGATCAGCGACATCCCCTCATGGAACGCCGCGGTGCGCAGCCCCTGACGCAGGTTAAGATACTCCTCCAGCGCGATCGCAGTCTCCGCATGGGCGCAGATCACCAGCGCCTTATCCTTGCGGTTCTCGCGCAACCACTCCACCAGCCACTCCACTCGCGGATCGAACTCGACCCATTCAGGCCCCAACAGCAGCTCCGGATGCAGCATCTGCTCCATCCGCGCGGTCAACGCCGCCTCCTCGTACACCGCCGGCATCGGCAGCGGAACCGCGTCGAGCTGCCGGGAGCGGAAACCGCTGACGCTGTCACGGGTGTTACGGAACAGCACGCGGCCGGTGCCATGGCGGTCGATCAGCGACGCGATCAGTACCGACAGTCCCTGTTCTCGCTTATCCCGCGGCAACGCCAGCCAGTTGCCCAGTGCCTCATCCCCGAGCCAGCCGGCAATCTCGTGCTGCACGCGGCTATCGGCGGCCAACAGGTCGGCTCCGCCCTCCTCCAGCAGCGGCTCGATGGCGTGGCTGAGATGGTGAAAACGATCACTCTCGGCAACGAAGCTTTCCAGATCGTGATAACGCTCGGGGTCAAGCAGGCGCAGGCGCGCAAAGTGTCCTTCGGGGCCCAGTTGTTCAGGCGTGGCCGTCAGCAGCAACACGCCCGGTATTTTCTCGGACAGCGCCTCGATACAGCGGTAACCGTGGCTGACCGCCGTGGGTGTCCAACCCAGATGATGCGCTTCATCCACCACCAGCAGGTCCCAGCTCGCCAACAGCGCCTGCTTAAGCCGGGCATCGCGCTGGGTTAGCAGGGACAGCGGACAGAGTACCAGCTGGCTGGACTCGAACGGGTTACCGCTATCAGACTCCAGCAACGCCATGCAGCGCTCTTCGTCCAGCAGCGTGAACATCAGGTTGAAGCGGCGCAGCAGTTCCACCAGCCATTGGTGCACCAGGTTATCGGGCACAACCACCAACACCCGGCTGGCACGACCACTGATCAGGCGCTGGTGCATCACCAGGCCCGCTTCGATGGTCTTGCCCAACCCCACCTCATCAGCCAGCAATGCACGCGGGTGCTGCCGTGATGAGAGTTCCACCGCAATATGGAACTGATGTGGCAGCAGTTGTACCCGCGCACCGAGCAGTCCGTACACCGGTGAACTCATCAGCCGGTGATGATGCTCAAGGGTACGCACACGCAGTTTAAACAGGCCGTTGCGATCGATCTGGCCGGCCAGCAAACGTTGTTCCGGGCGTGCAAAGTGAACGGCGCTATCCAGTTCAGGCTCGGTCAGGACCACCTCGCCCCCTTCGGCATCGCTGCAGCGGTAGATGAAGCAGCCACGATTCTCGAATCGCTCGAGCACCTCAAGCGTGTCACCGTGATGGTTGTTGACCTGCTCACCGGGTTCATAGATCACACGGCTTAACGGTGCATTATCGATCGCGTAGGTTCGCTGCTCCATCACCGCGGGAAATGCGATCTCGACACGACGATTGGCACACTCAATGACTATGCCTAACCCCAGATCCGCTTCCGTATTACTGATCCAGCGCTGACCGGGGGTAAACTGCTCGTGAGACAAAACCTGAACTCCATCTGTGGCTAGGGGTAAAACGGGGCGCACATGATAGCTCGACTCGAGCCAGAATGCTGCCCTTGCGGCTCTGCTTCACAAGCCTAGCAAAAGACTGCGACAGTATTCGGTTAAACTGTGCGCATATGCGCTACTGGAATCGCACTATGTTCGAAAAGCTGTTTGCTTATCTGAGCGCCGCCCACCAGCCGATCGTTACCATCGATGACGAGCAGTGGTGCATGTTGATCGCGTCTACCCCTCTGCTTAAGCAACTGGAGGCATCTGCGCAGCAGAGATTAAAGGGGCTCAGCGAACGTTTTCTGGCCGAAAAACGCTTCTTCGGCGGTGACGAACTACAACTGGAGCTGAACATGGTGCTCAGGGTTGCGGCTCTCGCCTGTTTACCCGTGCTTGATCTGGGCTACCACTGGCTGGACGACATTCGCGAGGTGGGGATCTATCCGGATGCATTTATGGTTCACCACCAGGAGCTGGATGAGTTTGGCGTCGTGCATGAGCGTTATGAGCCGCTGAGCGGCGAAACCTGGGAACATGGCACCCTGGTGCTCTCCTGGCCCGACATCTTGCACTCCGGCCTGCTGACGGATGGGCATAATGTGGTGATCCATGAGATCGCCCATGTGCTGGATGCACGCAACGGCTCATTCAACGGTTTTCCGCCATTAACCAAGGGGATGGTTGCACATGACTGGACTCGGACGTTCAGCCGCGCCTTTGAGCGGTTAAACCAGCAGCTGGATAGCGGAGTTGAAACCCGGATCGACCCGTATGCGGCAACCTCACCGGCCGAATTCTTCGCCGTAACCAGCGAGTACCACTTCGAGCGACCGGATATTCTGAGGGAGGCGTTTCCGGCGGTAGCCGAGCTGTTGGGCCGATTCTACGATCCGGCGGAGGGGAGATAGCGGTGGCCGTATACAGCCACCGCCAGAAATTAACCCAGGTTATCGCTGCTTGGACGGTACCTCGATCAGGCCATCCTTACGGAACATCGCCTTGATGCCACGCACCGCCTGGCGGATGCGATCCTGGTTTTCGATCAGCGCGAAGCGCACGTAGTCGTTTCCATAGTCACCAAAACCGATACCGGGCGAGACACACACCTTGGCGTCGGCGAGCAGTTTCTTGGAGAACTCCAGCGAGCCCATCTCACGATAGGGTTCGGGGATCTTGGCCCATATGTACATGGAGGCTTTCGGGATATCGACCATCCAGCCAGCCTCGTGCAACCCTTTGGCCAGCGCATTGCGACGCTGGCGGTACTGTTCGGCGATATCGCGCACACACTGCTGATCACCCTCAAGCGCGGCGATGGCCGCCACCTGCAGCGGGGTAAAGGTGCCATAGTCGTGGTAGCTCTTGATCCGCGCCAACGCGTGCACTAGCTCCTTGTTGCCAACCATGAAACCGATGCGCCAGCCCGCCATGTTGTAGCTCTTGGACAGGGTGAAGAACTCCACCGCCACATCCTTCGCCCCCGGCACCTGCATGATCGATGGCGCCTTCCAGCCATCATAGACGATGTCGGCGTAGGCCAGGTCATGGACGACGATGATGCCGTACTGCTTGGCCAGGGCAACCACGCGTTCGAAGAAATCCAGTTCTACGCACTGTGCGGTCGGGTTCGAGGGGAAGCCCAGAATCATCATCTTCGGCTTCGGAATCGCTTCGCGAATCGCCCGCTCCAGCTCGACAAAAAAGTCCACACCGGGAATCAGCGGTACGGAACGTACCTGAGCGCCGGCGATCACCGCACCGTAGATATGGATCGGGTAACTCGGATTGGGTACCAACACCGTGTCCCCGTGGTCGCAGGTTGCCAGCATCAGATGTGCCAACCCCTCCTTGGAACCGATGGTGACGATCGCCTCCTCTTCGGGGTCGATCTCTACATCGTAGCGGTCCTTATACCAGTGCGAGATCGCCCGGCGCAGACGCGGAATGCCGCGCGACGTGGAGTAGCCGTGGGTATCTTCACGCTGTGCCACGGTACACAGTTTTTCAACGATATGCGGAGGTGTTGGACCGTCCGGGTTGCCCATGCTGAAGTCGATGATGTCTTCGCCACGCCGACGCGCGGCCATCTTCAGCTCGGCGGTGATATTGAACACATAGGGGGGAAGACGATCGATACGGGAAAAACGGCGTACGGGGGGAGTGCCAGCATTATCGGCCATAATAACCTCTTGTCACGTAAGCGCCCGGAACCGTCCGAGCGACGCCGGCCATGCTCTCATGACCGTGCGGCTAGCATAGCGCGTCGCAAGCACGCTGAACAGACGCCACCCAGCCTTGTACGACGCCATCTAACCGATATCAGCTTGAGGGGATGACACTGGTTAGCTTCAACCGGTTTTTGTTGTCGCTCCGCTCGTACTCGTATCGATCCATGTAGTGTTTAATCAGATCGATGCCAAGCCCGCCGATTTTAGCATCGTCAAGCGATTGCGGCTTTTTATGCGGCTTTGCATTGACCGGATTGAACGGTATCCCATCATCCTCGATCAGCAGCGTCACTTCATCGGGCCCCACCCCAAGCGCCAGATGTATCTGGCGTCCATCCTCTTCCGGATAGGCATAGAAGATGATGTTGGTAACCGCTTCGTTGGCACACAAGTCAAACTTGAACAGCATTTCTTGCGGTACCTGATAGTGACGCAGCACCTCACCAAGCCAACGGCTCATTCTGGGGATCTCCGACGTTGCATTGGTGATTGTAAGCAACGGACTTTCGTCTTTAAGTTCTGTCAGCTCCAAACCCCATACCCCTGTTGATTGGGAAACCTGTTATTGGGAAACTTTGCCGAGTGCCAGTCCATAGTCCATACACACGTCCATGATCTTATCGATGCCCGATATCTCCAAAACGCTCTTTACGTCGGGCTGTGGATTCAGTACGACATACTTGCCACCCCGGCGACTCACCGCCTTGGCATTGATCAACAGTGAGCGTATGCCGATCGATGACATATAGGGCACCTCGGCCATGTCCACGATCACACCACTATGCTCACCGCCTGTCAGCTCGCCGAAACGTGCCTCAATCTGTTGGACCCCCTCGATATCCATTCGGCCGGACAGATTGATTTTCAACACACCACTCTCAAGCTCTTCTCCATCGATATTCATTCAACACCTCGTCCTTTGACTCCGTTTAGATAGTAACTAGCGTAGTTGCCGACTTAGAGGCTAGCCAACACCGTGCCAACGTATCACCATGATCGTTAAGTCATCCGCCGGATCTGCATCGCCCATGAAGCTACGAACCTCCTGCTCCACCTTTTGCATCAAGCCACTGGAATCCTGCTCTTCACCGAGCGACTCCACTACACGCTCCAGACGATCGCGTCCGAACAGGGCCTGATCCAGATCAGCCGCCTCGGTAATTCCATCGGTGAAAATACACAAAAACTCGTCAGTCGACAGACGGTGATGGAAGGTTTCATATCGGTAGTCGTCCATAATAGCGATCGGTGGGCCGCTACTATGGATAAGCGTACCGACACGACAGCCCGGAGCCACAAGAAGCGGTGGTTCATGGCCAGCATTCACGTAGATCAACTCGCCACTGCGCAGATCCAGAATACCGATAAAAGCGGTTACAAAGAGCAACTCCGGATTATCCCGCGCGATCTCCCTGTTCGCCTGACTGACCAGTTCCCCCAGTTCGATATCCGGATCACTGCGCAGTGCAATGCTTTTGCACAGTGTTTTACTGATGACCATGAACAACGCCGCATGCACCCCTTTGCCGCAGACGTCGCCAATAATGAAAAACACCCTATTCGCATCAAGCATGAAACAGTCGTAAAGGTCGCCCCCGACCATCTTCGCCGGCTCCATCATGGCCGCCAGATCGAGACGCGGTTCCGCGCGAAATACCTGACCGGGGTCAGGCACGATACTCATCTGAAACCGCTTCGCCGCCTCCATCTCCCCCTGAATACGCAGCGCGGCCTCACGTTGCTCGCGCAAGTCCTCCTCAAGCCCCTCAATCTTACCCTCTCCTCTCATCATCGCGTCTGCCAGCAGTGCGACATACAAAACCGCAAACAGCAGATAGGGTGACGCGATATCGATCAGCACCTGGTAACGGCTGTAAAGCACCAAGCCTGCAGCCGCGAGCAAGCAAACCAGAAGCACCACCAGCGGCAGTTGGAACCACATTCTCAATCTTGGCAACAGGTAGATAACCGTGATGCCGAGAATCAGCATCAGCCCCCCCTCGACCAACGGTGCCCATTGCGGGCGCAGCAACGTACTGGCGTCGAAGACCGTTTCAAGTACCTGGGCATGGATCTCGACTCCAGGAACACGCTCCCCTAACGCCGTGCTCGGAAAGTCGACGAGCCCCAAACCGGTAAACCCGATCAGTACCAGCTTCCGCTCAAACAGTGAGGGATCAAAATCACCCTCCAGAACACGGGTCGCAGAGACAAAACGTGCCGGATCATGCTCACTGTAATGGACCCAAATTGAGCCGTCGGCCTGGGTCGGGATATCCAACTCTCCGACTCCGACCCCAATCACGCCGTTGTTATCCGCTGTAACAGAAAAGACTGGCGCTCCGATCGCCAGGCGCAACATCTCCAATGACAACGAGGGCAACATCTGATTTCCGACCGCGGCCACCATCGGCACTCGCCGTACGACGCCTCGCTCTATATCGGCGCTTAGTATGGAGTGTCCAGCCACTGCGTTCTGTAGCATATCGATACTGGTCAGCGCGCCCTGGTATCGACGCACGGAGGGCAACGGATCCTCTCCCCGTATCTGAACCGGCGTTGCCACCAAAGAGAAGGGATGGCGCTCATCGATACCCGCCACACCGAGTACCGTGGGGTATCGCTGCAGAACCTGCGCGAGTCGTTCGTCATTGCTCGGCAAACTACAAAGTTCTTCAAGCAAGCCCTCGCGTATTCCCGGGATCAGCGTTCCGACACTGCAGGGCGAGACACGATCCGGTTCCGGCATGATGATATCGATGCCAATCGCCGCCGGATTAGCCTCCCCCACCCGCTCGATCAGCTCAGCCAGTCGACTGCGTGGCCAGGGCCATTGCCCGAACTGCTTCAAGCTCGCCTCATCGATGTCGACGATGATAGCGGGGCCTGAAACGCGCTCTCGCGGAATCAACATCTGATAGAGATCGAAACAAAATCCCCGAAGTGCCGCCTGCATGGGAATGAACCCCAGAAGGTGAAACAGCAATAACAGTAATAGCCCGACAGGCAATATCCAGCCCTTGAGAAAGGGTGACAAGACCGAATGCGTATTACCTATTTTCAGCCTGATCAAAACGCTATACCTCATCCTTGGTGGTCAGGAGGTGCCGATAGCAGACAGTTTCGAATATTACCTCATCTAATCATGTAAATAGATTTCCGACCAGTACTGTTAATACACCCGCACTCATTTGTTCGCTAGAAAGATATAAAAGATATATAGATTATATATGCACCATTTAGCAGCATTTAGCACCAAGCCTGTGCAACAGATTTATTTTATGCATCCATTTACCAACACATTTGACATAAGCTTTAATTATTACATCAATATTAATAAATACTTATCTCGCACCGCTACGAACTGATCAAACAGTCAGAAAATGGCATATTTTGTGCGTTCCCCACTTTCAGTTTTTCGCCCACAGGCTGACTGAATGAGGTGCCTGATGAAGGAACAGGTCTGGCTCCAGGAATTGATCGACCATCTACACTCCAAGCATGCGTCAAACTTCGAGGGGGAAATCGCGACCTATATCCCCGAACTGAGCAAAGCCGATCCTGCCCACTTCGGAGCGGCATTCGTGACCTCGAACGGAAGCATCGTAGAAGCCGGCACTGCCGACGTCTGCTTCACCATTCAATCGATCTCTAAGCCCCTCACCTACGGTATGGCCCTGGAAGCCTTTGGCGAAGACGAAGTTGCCAAGTATGTAGGTGTCGAACCCAGCGGCGATGCGTTCAACTCAATTGAGCTGGAAAAACTTAGCAACCGCCCCTTCAATCCGATGGTCAATGCCGGAGCGATTACTGTCACCGCGATGCTGTACCAAAAATATGGCGACAACACCTTTCACGAGATAATGAGTCGGTTTAGTGCGGCAGCCGGGAGACAGCTTGAGTTCGACGAGGATGTATATCGCTCAGAGTCCCGTACCGGACACCGCAACCGGGCGATCGCCTACCTGCTGCTGAATTTCGGCATGGTGCCGGATCAGGTTGAAGCGGCACTGGATATCTACTTCAAGCAGTGTTCGATCCTGGTTAACTGCCGAGATCTGGCGACTATCGCCGCAACGCTCTCCAACCTGGGAAAAAATCCGGTCACTCAGACTGAAGTATTCGACATCGACAGGGTCAAGGATATGCTGTCGATCATGTTCACCTGCGGCATGTACGACTATTCGGGACAGTGGGCCTATCGAGTCGGAGTACCGGCCAAGAGCGGTGTCAGCGGCGGCGTCATGTCGGTAGTTAACCGGCAATTAGGCATCGCCACCTACTCGCCGTTACTGGATAGCAAGGGGAATAGCTGTCGGGGTATACGTTTGTGTACTGATCTCGCTCAAGAGCTGGGACTTCATGTATTTGACTGCATGAATGCAGGCTCAAGTTACCTGAATGCCATGCTGGAAAACAATTGACTATTTTGCTACTCCGATAATATGTGTGTAGTAATAGCGTGCAACATTTCAGGATTAATCATGAAATTAACACATATATAAAATAGATGCTTGCGCTATGGTTAACTAAGAGTTAAATCTTAACGCCTATGCGAGGCCCATATCGGGAGGCAGTCCTCGTTAAGCGCGCCGGATAATCCACGATTTACGGCGATAAAATCAAAAGGATCGTACAATGTCCAGCTGCCTTAAAACATGTATCCCTATTATTGCATTATCACTTTCCAGCCTCATCGCCCATGCCGGTGACGAGAGTATCGGTCATATCAAAACTCTCAAGGGTAGCGCGTTTATCGAGCGCTCAGGGCAAGTGATCGCTGTAACTCCAGGCCAGGAGGTCTATGGTCAGGACAGCATACGTACCGGCGCCGAAGGATCGGTCGGACTGCTATTCCTGGATGACTCAAGGGTCGCAATAGGTCCAAACTCCCGTATCGCGTTGGATAGCTTCAATTTCGATCGAAAAACCCATGACGGCGACTTCGGCATGTCGCTGAAGCAGGGAACCCTGTCCGCAATAGCAGGCAAGCTGACCGAAAAGAATCCAGGCGCCATGAAGGTAAAAACCCCGGCGGCGATCCTCGCCGTACGTGGAACCGAATTCTCGGTCAAGGTTCCCCCGACACAGGAGTGATCTCTGCATGATCAGACAGGGAAGGTCTCTGGCCCCGTTGTTCGTCATGTTAAGCGTTTCAGGTTGTACCCTGTACAGCGGCACGGTTAATACCTTAGGTCCCTCTAAGCCGGTGTCGGACCTGCGACCACAAACAGCGGTTGAGTCACTGGTGCTTTCGACCACACCGCCCCCTTTCTGTCCGGCAGGCGAGGTGTATATGGTGATGCCGGAAGATGGCCGTGTCGGGGTGGTCACGGTAACGCTAAACTCCGGTGAGCAGTATCAACTGGAGGGCGACTACAGCGCCATGAGCTTGAACGGTGACCAAGTCAGGACCTATACCGGCAATGAGGAGGAGCTTCGCGCCACCTTTGGTGAGGCATACGATGCGGTACCCGCGGCACCACTCTATTCGATGGTGTACTTCAAGTTTGCCACCGATGAATTGACACCGGAATCGCGCGAACTCGCCAAGCAGATCTACAGTGCAGTACTTGAGCGTAGCGCCCCGGAAGTGCTGGTCACCGGACATACCGATACCAGTGGTCCAGCCGATCTCAATTTGCGCTTGTCCAAAGACCGCGCGGAAGCGGTGAAGCGGGACCTGGTCAAATTGGGTATTGAGCTACAAACCATCAAAACCTTTGCCAAGGGTGAAACGGAGCTACTGATCGACACCCCGGATAACACCCGAGAACCAAGAAACCGTCGTGTCGAGATCAATGTACGCTGATTAACCGTGCAACGACCAGATCAAAAAAACGGCGGTCACCCCTCAGTCAAGCTGGAGAGTGCCGCCGTTTACGGTGCGTGTTGGAACCTTACCCGGATTGAGTCTGCATAGCCGTCGTATCGAAGCGCCGACTGTAGATGAACAGCCCGACAAATACCACCGCCGCAATCAGATCATAGAGCAGCTGGCCGTGGGGCCAGAGCAACCCCAGCGCACAAATACCGCTGAGCAGTCGCAAGGCGATATTCAGCCTCCCTTCCAGATATCCCTCCATGAAGCCGACAAAGGCATACATACCGAGGATACCGAAGGTGAAGATGGTCAGCACCTCGCTCCAGCTGCCGCCGATGAACGGTGTGTAGGCAAACAGCAACGGCACCACATAGAGCCCCTTGGATAGCTTCCAGGCGGTAAAGCCGGTGGCCATCGGCGGTGTACGCGCGATCGCCGCAGCAGCAAAGGCAGTCAGACAGACTGGCGGCGTCACGTTGGAATCCTGCGACAGCCAGAAGATGATCATGTGCGCTGACAGCAGCAGCATTGACAGCAGGGTCGGATCCAGCGCCTGCTGCAGCAACTGCCCCTTGAAGTCGGACGGTACCTGGGCCACCAGCGCGGCCGCATCGGCCGCAGGCATCGGCTGCGCCAGAGCGGTCAATGCATTGGGATCAATCAGCATAAAGATGGTCCGCGCCGCTTCCGGCAACTGCCCGGACACGATCAGATCGATCAGTTCCCGCTCCGCCATCAGGTTGTACAGCGCCGGCGCCGACAGCGTGGCAAGCACGATGTAGGCCGCGGTTACAGGCAAGCCCATGCCCAGGATCAGTGAGGCCAGTGCCACCAACAGGATGGTGATCAGCAGACTGCCACTGGCCCAGTTGGTCACCATCAGTGAGAAGGTGTTGCCGATACCGGTCATCGATACCACGTTGACGACAATACCGACCGCAATCAGCAGCATCGCCGTGGTGGCCATATTCCGCGATCCCTGAGCCAAGGCATCCAGTACGTCGCGCAGCCCCATTTTCCTTGGTGACAGCCAGGAGGCGACGACCACGGAGATAATCGAGATTCCCGCCGCATAGGTCGGCGTGAAGCCGTATATCAGCAGCGCTACCAGCACGATGATCGGCAGCAAACAGTGCCACCCCTCCTTCATCACCTCCTTGAACGGGCGTGCGTGCATCTCCACCGCGGAAGCATGGCTGCGCTTGGCCTCGACCCGGACATAGAAACCGACCGACAGGAAGTAGAGCAGTGCCGGCAGTGCGGCGATGCCGATGATGGTGACATAGGGGATCTGGGTGTAGGAGGCCATGATGAACGCTCCCGCGCCCATCACCGGCGGCATCAACTGCCCACCGGTGGAGGCAGCCGCTTCCACACCGGCTGCGAACCGCGCCGGGAAGCCCGCTTTCTGCATCATCGGGATGGTGATTACACCGGTCGACACGGTATTGGCCACAGAGGAGCCGGACACCGATCCCATCAGGCCGGAACCGAACACCGCGACCAGGCCAGGACCACCCACAAATCGCCCTGCAACGCAGCGTGACAGCTCGATGATAAAATCGCCGGCGCCGGATTTGACCAGGAAAGCGCCAAACAGAATGAACATGAACACGTAGGTCCAGGAGATCTGGGCGATGGCGCCGAACATCCCCTCTGAGGAGAAGTAGCTGCGAAACAGCACCGTCTCCAGGCTCAAGCCCGGGAACTGGAACATACCCGGCACATACTGGCCCCACCAAAATACATAGGTCAGCGCCACCAGAATCAGCGACGGGATGAACCAGCCGGTGGTACGCCGGGTCATCTCCAGCGCGATTAAAATCGCGACCACGGCCACGACCCAGTCCGACGCGATGAAGTGGACACCGCGCTGGTATAACGCATCCTCAAACAGCATCAGATAGAGGGTAGTGGCGACCGCCACCAGACCGATCAGAAGATCGATCGCCAGCACCAATTTGGCGCTGCCCGCCCCGGTGGTCGAACGCATCGGCACCATCAGCGCGGTGATCAGCGCGAAGCCACTGAAATGGATGGCCGAGACCCAAAGCTCGGACATTGTCCCCAGGGTGTTGAAATAGATATGCACCAGCGCGAAAAGCACGCCGGCCCAGTAGATAAAGCGGCCGACCAGCGATCTTTCGTCGCGTTGCGCCAGCTCCAGGCTCTTCAGGCGCTCTGCCGTTTGCTGATCATCCATTGGCGTTGCCGTCATTGGATCTACCCTCGATTGGTCATTGCGAGCTCTGACCGGCTTCCTTCAGGCGGAAGCCGGTCGACGACAGACAGGAAGGCGATCAGTTCTTGATCGTGAGACCCATTTCCCGGTAGAAACGCGCGGCACCCGAATGCAGGGGTACCGGCAGACCTGCGATCGCTTTCTCCAACGCCATCGCCTTGGTGGCGGCATGAATACCGTTCAGGAACGGCAGGTTCTCATAGATGGTTTTGGTCAACTGGTAGACATCCTCCTCCGACACGTCTTCACGTACCGCGAGGAAGTTAGGCTGTGCGATGGTGTTGATCTCCTTGGTCTGGCCAGGATAGGTGTTGGCCGGAATCACGTAGCGGGTCCAGAGGTCATAGTGACCGTTGGCCTGCGCCATCTGCTTGTCGGTAAAGTCCAGTACCGTGATATCGCCGCCCATGGCCGCGTAGGCGCGGGTGATCGCCGAGGTCGGCACACCGGAGGGGATGTTCATGCCATCGATTGTCCCGTTCTGCATAGCATCGGCGGAGGGGCCGTAGCCCATGTAGGCCAGGTTGAACTTATCCGGGTCGATGCCCAGGTTGCCGAGGATGGTGCGGCCGGAGCCCTCTGTACCCGAATTCTTCGGCCCGATAGAGAATTTGATGTCTTCAAAACCCTTCAGATCATCGATGGTACCGGTCTTGGCATAGGAGGAACGGACCACGAACTGTTCGACGTTCTGCCACAACATAGTGACTGAACGCAGACCGGTCTGAGGGCCAGAATCTTTCAGTTCGCCCTCCCCGTGCCACGCCCAGGCACCGTAAAGCCCTTGCAGGATCGCAAACTGCGCTTCGTTCTCGCGCAACAACTTGATGTTCTCACCGGAGCCTGCAGAGTTGATCGCGGACAGCGACAGGCCGATGGTGGGTTCCAGCTTGACCTTGGCCAGCGTGGCAACTGCTACACCTACCGGATAGTAGGTGCCGCCAGTGGACGCCGTAGCCAGAATATAGGAGCGCTTCTCTTCAGCAGCCTGAACCAGGCTCATACTGGAAGCGGCAACACCCACCGCCAGCGCCATGCCCATACTCTTGATGAAGTTGCGTTTGTTGATTGTCATTCCTGCATCCTTTTTTGTGTTTATATCGCACCTCTGCCTCCCGCGGTCGCGACGATGGGGTAAGGTCGCGCCGGAAGCAGGCCCCGTTAACGGAGTACATCAGGTATAGCAAAGGATGGACCAGGCTCCAGAAAAAATCCTATCCTAATGAAAAAAAAGAATATTTTAGATTCAGGGAAGAGGTATCCAGTGGCGATAGGCAATATTTTGCTTATTATTCGAGGCCGCAATAAGCAAAAAATTGCTCATGGGGACTCGTCGGGAACAAACTCGCTACGGTTGATACCGTAGCGCAGCATTTTCTGATTCAGGGTACGTCGCGGCAGATCCAGCTCCTCCATCACCGCCTTGATGTTGCCCCGGTGCGTTTTGAGACTGAGCCGGATCACCTGGGCCTCGAACTCATCCACCTGCACCGCCAACGGCAGGTGGCGCTGGTTGATTCTGGGCGTGACCAGCGGCACCTGGCCGCGAGAGAGCAACTCCGCAGCCGAAGAGCGGTGATCAAGCGCAAAACGTATTGCCACGTTTTTCAGCTCCCGCACATTGCCGGGCCAGGCGTAGGACTGGAGTGCGCAGATATCGTGATCGCTCAGCGGCCTCGGCTCGCGCTGGTGGTCTGTCGCGGCCTGGGCGACATAGTGCGCGAACAGCAGCGGCACATCATCAAGCCGATCCCGCAACGGGGCGAGGTGCAGTTCCGACACGCAGAGACGATAGAACAGGTCCTCACGGAACCCCTCCTCCTCGCGCAGATCCACTTTGGCAGCCGCCACCACACGCAGGTTGACCGGAATCGATTGATTGGAGCCCAACCGCTCGATCACCCCCTCCTGCAGGGCACGCAACAACTTGACCTGCAGATTTACCGGCATGCTCTCGATCTCATCCAGAAACAGCGTGCCGCCGCTGGCATACTCAAACTTGCCGATACGGCGTTTACTGGCACCGGTAAATGCACCCACCTCATGGCCGAACAGCTCGCTCTCGATAAGGTTTTCCGGAATCGCACCGCAGTTGATCGGCACGAAGGGTTTGCCGGATCGAGGGCTGAATTCATGCAGGCACTGGGCCACCAGCTCTTTGCCGGTACCCGTCTCACCGTAAATGATGACGTTGGTATTGAGCTGACCTAGCAGCAGGATCTCGTCGCGCACTCTCGAAATCGCCGGGGAGATTCCGATCAGCTTGCCCGCGAGCCCCGAGCGACTCGCCAGATCCAGCTGCAGACGCCGGTTCTCCAGGGTCAGCCGTCGCTTGTCGCAGGCTCTTTGCAGGGTTTCCGCCAGCCGGTCGGGAACGTAGGGCTTCTCGATAAAATCGTAAGCGCCCTCGTGCATGGCACCTATCGCCATATCCACGTCGCCGTGGGCGGTCAACAGAATCACCGGCAATCCGGGCAGCGTCTGCTGCACCTCACGCATCAGCGCCAGCCCATCCATGCCCGGCATACGCACATCGGTAAGCAACACTCCTGGCCAGCCCTCGTTCAACTGAGCCAGCGCCTGCTCGGCACTGGAGAGGCTGACGACATGGAAGCCGCAGATCGACAGCCACTGCTCGGTGGCCTCCCGTACCATCGCTTCATCGTCCACCAACATCACACAGCGGCACTCGTTGACGGCCTGGATCGGCAGTTCGGGTTTCATATCACCTCTTGTCCATTACCGGTCGGTTGTTGCTCGCCGGCTGACGAGCTATCAAAGCGTTTCAGACGCAGTTCGAAGCAGGCGCCACCCTCTGCGCGGTTGGTGGCAAGTATATCGCCACCGAGATCGCGAACGATCGACTGTACGATTGCCAGCCCCAGGCCGAGACCGCTGCCCACCTCCTTGGTGGTAAAAAAGGGCTCGAACAGCTGGGCGCGATGCTCCTCCGCGATACCCGGCCCGTTGTCCGCCACCGAGAGATAGACATTCTGCTCATCTGAGGCAACGTGCAAAATCAAGCGATTGGGTCCAGGCCTGGGCTGCATGGCGTCACAGGCGTTCTTGATCAGGTTGATCAGCACCTGTTCAAAACGTGCCTGGTCACCGGAGAGATGGAGCCCGGAGGCCGGCGGCGTATAGTCAAGCTGCAACTGCATCTCGCTGAAGCGGCCACGAAACATCGCCAGCACCTGGTCGATCGACTGCGCTACCGGTACCGGTCCGACCTGCTCCGGTTTGCGGTAGGCGAATGTCTTCAGCTGTCCAGTGATCAGCGCCATACGGTCGATCAGGCTTTCGAGCTGGCGCAGATTTTCGCGCTGCTGTTCCGGATTGTCGAGCTGTCGCCGACAGATCGCCAGGTAGGTTCGCAACGCGGTCAACGGCTGGTTCAACTCATGCACCACCGACGCCGACATCCGGCCCAAGGCTGCCAGTTTGCCCGCCTGTACCAGCTCCGCCTGCGCCTCCTCCAGCGCCCGGGTGCGCTCGATCACCTTGTGTTCCAGCGATTCATTGGCTTCACGCAGCGCCTGTTCCAACCGCTTGCGCCGGCTGATGTCGATAACGGTGACCAGATAGCCCAGCTCCGGATGATCGGTCATACCCCGTACCGACACCATCATCGGGAACAGCGTACCATCGGCACGGCGCCCGACCATCTCGGCACCTGTCAGCGGTTGGAATCGATCGGTGCCGAGATTAGACAATGTCTCACGCAGCAACTCGCTGCTGCCACCGCTGAGCAGCTCCTCTACCGTACGGTTGCGCATCAGCTCCAGCGACACGCCGAACTGCTGCATCGCCATCGGGTTGATGAACTGGATCAGTCCGCTCCGGTCCACATTGATCAGCCCCACTTGGGCGGTACTGATCATATCGCGTTGGCGCTCCTGACTCAGAGCACGCTCACGCGCCTGATCCAATTGCAGCGCCTTTTTCTGGCGCGACTCCCTCAGGTACAGGAACAACAGCGCCAACGCGAAACCGCCACCACCGATCGCACCGGCGGCAATCCGCTGCTGTTGCTGAACGATGCGGGCATCGCTCAGCACACTGACACGCCAGTCGAGATCGTCCAGCACCACACTCTGGGCTAGATAGACGATGCCATTGAGGGTCAACAGCTGGATCTTTGCGCCATCGCTCAGAGACTCCGATTTTGCCTCGGGCAGTCGATCGGGCATCATCACGCTGAACAGACGCTCACCGTCGATATCATTGATGATGAAGGGGTAGTCGATCGGCAGCTGTTCGCGCAGCTTGTCCAGTTCCACCCGCATCGCCGCCACCCCGATCAGACGCTGCTCATCGTAGATCGGCGCCGACATGTACAGCGCCTGCCTTGGAGGAACCCCCTCATGCACAAATTGGCGCCCCTCGTTGCCGGCGATCGCCTGGCGAAAATACTCCATCTCGGCCTGCGAGCCGCCCAATAACATTCGTTGATCCCGCCAGTTGCTTGAGGACCTCAGCAGACCGTCCAGATCGAACACCATCAGCGCACTTGAACCGGACACCAGGTTGATCTGTTCAAGGTAGCGGTTAACCGGCTCACTGCTCTCTGCGCCGGGACTGCGCAACAAACCACGGACCTCTCGGCTCTGGGTCAACACGAAGGGGAGATAGCGATACTGATCCAGCGCGCTGCGTAACAGGCTGATATTGCCCAGCAACCTATCGGTACCCTCCTCGTGGAGGCGCATCAACGACCAGTTACGCGTGTAGGCAGCCCCCTCCAGCGCGAGCATCAATACCACTGCCAGATAGAGCGCCATCAATATCAGTGGCCGGAACGACAGCACATCCACCTCTCACTTTTCTGTGGCCGACAGTCTGTGGTAGACAGTCATGGACGGACTCAGGCCCGCTTCGCCAGTAACCTTTGGCACGCGGCAGGATCGAGCAACTCCCCCAGGTCATCATATTCAGGATAGGGCAAACCGGCGGTCAAGCAGTGCGCCGCGATCTTCGGATAGCGGGATTCGAACATGTGACGGGCGGTTTCGCGCACCGGCATGCGGTCCAGCTCGTACAGACCGGCGAGTTGGCGCTGGCGCTGAGCTTCAATCAGGATAATACCCGCCGCCGTTGAGACGTTGAGCGACTCCACCATGCCCATCATCGGCACCGTGATGTGCGCATCGGCCTCCCGAGCGGCCAACTCGCTGATCCCCTCTTTCTCAGCGCCCATCAAGATGGCGCAAGGCTGGGTATAGTCCACGTCACGGAAATCGACAGCGCTGTCCGACAGGTGCGCCGCGTAGATCTTCATACCCAGCTCCCTGACCGTCGCGATTGCGCTGTCCAAGGTGTCATGCAGCACGGAGTCGACCCAACGATCACTGCCACGGGAGGTGCCACGGTAACGGCGATACTCGTGATCAGGCTTGACCACATGCATGCGCGGAATACCGACGGCATCACAGTTGCGGACCAGGGCGGCGATATTGCGCGGTTTGTGCACCTTGTCGGTAATCAGTGTCAGATCGGGCTGGCGTCGCCGCAATATCTCCAGTAAGCGCTGTTCACGTTCCGGGGTCATGAGCTCTCCTCTATTCTGTTCAGCGCAGTTTACCGCAGATGCTGTCTGTTTTTCCCGTCTAAGGCTCGGTACAACGGCCCAGAGCAGCTAACTTACCCTGTCGGCAGCGCTTATCCTTGTTTTTCCGCCCCAATGCCTGTGCCATAATCGACCGCTTCGTACAACGCCTATCGATGGAATATCAAGCGCAATGACCGACACCAACAACATCATCGCCTATCAGGGATACCCCGGAGCCTACTCCCACCTCTCCTGTACCCGAGTCTTCCCGGACATGGAGACCCAGGCTTGCGAGAACTTTTTTGATGCGATGTTTATGGTCGACAATGGCGAGGCCCGGCTGGCGATGATCCCGCTGGAAAACTCGACCGCCGGTCGCGTTGAAGAGATCTATCGACTGATGCCGAAAACCCAGCTGCACATCATCGGCGAGCACTTCGAACCGGTGAATCACTGCCTGCTGGCGCTGCCCGGTACCCGCATCGAAGATTTGAAAACCATCTCATCCCACCCCCAAGCGCTGGCGCAGTGTGATGGCAATATCAAGGCGCTGGGGCTGAGCCCGATCGCGGCGCTGGATACCGCGGGATCCGCAGCCGAGCTGGCGGAAAATCCGAATCAGAGCCATGCGGTGATCGCCTCCAGCCTCGCCGCCGAACTGTACGGTCTGGAGATCCTGCAGGAAAATTTCCAGGACAAAAGCGGCAACACCACGCGCTTTATCATCCTGGCGAAAGATAGCCATATGCCGCCCCTGGACGCTGATGAGCGCTACATGACGACCATTATGTTTGCCGTGCGCAACATGCCGGCCGCCCTGTACAAGGCGCTGGGCGGCTTCGCCACCAACGGCATCAACATGGTCAAGCTGGAGAGTTATATGGAGTCCGACACCATGCAGGTGTCGAGTTTCCATCTTGATGTCGAAGCGCATCCACATGAGCAGGCGATGCAGTATGCCCTGCAGGAGCTGCACTTTTTCGCCAAAACGGTACGCATTATCGGCACGTATCCGGCCCACCCGTTCCGCCAGAGCAGGCAGATGAAAACCGAAGACTGATCACGAAAGTGAATTTTTGCTTTTGGATCCGAGATTTAGCGGACGCGCAAAACCGATCTTGCTGCAATGCAGTAAATATGGCCATTTTTATAACCAAATTGTTTAAAAAACAAGCTAATTGCTATTGTGCATTGCAGCATACGCGCTATGCTTAAGGTGTCCTGAAGGATCAGGACGCGACAGGTGTCTCTCTTCACCTATCGCATCCCATCTTGCAGCTCCGGCCGTTGGAGTTGTTTGCACTTTGCCTACCCCTCTCCGCCAGGAGAGGGGTCTTTTTACAAATTCAGTTTGTTCTCACGGGCTCCGGCACCGCAGTGCGGCCAGATTCTAACGCGCTCAGCTTTTCTCGTCTCGCGTAAGGCGTAGCCAGTAGCGTACTGCTGGCCAGCGGTTGACCAGCATGGCCAGGAAGATCAGTGAACAGCCCAGCACCTGTAGCAGACTCATCCTCTCTCCCAACCACCATACCGCCATCAATGCCGCCCACACCGGCTCCAGGGTCATAATGATGGCTGCGTGACTGGCCGGTGCCAGCCCTTGGGCTCGGGTCTGAATCGAAAACCTGAGGCTGGTGGCAAGCAGTACGCTGGCCAGAAACCAGCCCCATATCTCCAGTGGCTGATCGAAGCTCCAACTCTCAATCAGGCTCGATAGCAGGAAGGTGATCACGCCGGCTATCACCAACTGAATTGCAGTCAACGGCACCGCCGGGATTCGGGCGGAGGCACGGCTGTTGAGAATGAAGGTCAACGAGAAGAACAGCGCTGCCACGAGGAAAAAGATCTCACCCCAGCCAATCACGAATTCGGCATCCAGTGACAGGCAGGCCATGCCGATGGCGACGAAAGGCAGCGAGTAGAACACATAGCGGTTCGGCCGCTCACCGAACAGCAACCCCACCAACGGCACCATCACCACCCCCAGGCTGGTCAGGAAAGCACCGACACCGATATGACTGGCCAGGTGCAGACCCACGATCCAGAAGGCGATGGCTATACCGAAGAAAACTCCGACACGCAGACTTGCACGCCACTGTTCCGCCGACAGCGCCCGCAGCGAGCCGAAACGAAGGCAGCCCAACAGCAGTCCGGCACTGGTAAAACGCATACACATGAACAGCAACGGCGCAAAGCCGACCAGCGCCTCCTTGGAAAATATCCAGCCGGCGCCGGCCAGTATTGTGGTCAGGATCAGTAGCAGATCCGCCTTGAGATGATTGGAGAGGACCACCCCTTTCGACTCCTTGTATGCCAACGTCTCCATATAATCCAGTCGCCAACAGTTTTAGCGGACGGAGGAGCTGATCAAAGCTGTCAGCACCTATCGGCTAGTTGATTTGGCAGCCGCGCTTCCATCGTGCTTGCAACACACTGTGCGGTGTGAAACTGGCGATCGGCGCCAGAGACGCTTTACTGATATAGAGCAATGAAGATTAGAAAGCCCTCGGTACCGAATTGCGCGAACCCACTGGGCTGGATGATAAAGAGATGAATAGTACCGGAAAATTCGCCGGTCGTTCAGTACATCAGCGTGACGGAAGGAGTTTTATATGGCCAAGATTCGCATAGCGATCAACGGAATGGGACGGATAGGCCGCAACATCGTACGCGCCCTTCATGAAGGCGGATATCAGGACCGCATAGAGGTGATAGCGATCAACGATCTGGGCGACATAAAAATCAACGCGCACTTACTGAAATATGACTCGGTACACGGCCGGTTCGGAACCGATGTTCGGATCGACAACGGTAAGCTGGTGGTGGGAGGACAACGGATCGAAAACCTCAGCGAATCTAACCCCACGCGACTCCCCTGGGCCGAACTCGATGTCGATGTGGTGTGCGAATGCACCGGGCACTTTACCAGCCGTGATAAGGCGGCTGCTCATCTTGAGGCAGGCGCGAAAAAAGTACTGCTATCGGCACCAGGGCAAGGCGTTGATGCCACAGTGGTTTTCGGCATCAATGACAACGTATTGAAGCCCGAGCACCGGATCGTCTCCAACGCCTCCTGCACCACCAACTGCCTGGCCCCCGTCGCCAAGGCGCTCAACGACGGCATCGGCATCGACAGGGGTTTGATGACCACCATCCATGCCTATACCAATGACCAGAACCTTAGCGACCTTTACCACAGTGACCCCTATCGTGCACGAGCGGCCACTCAATCGATGATCCCGACCAAGACCGGAGCCGCCGCCGCAGTCGGCTTGGTACTGCCGGAGCTCGACGGCAAACTGGACGGGATGGCGGTGCGGGTGCCAACCATCAACGTATCGCTGGTAGATCTGACGTTTCGGGCGGAGCGGCTGACCAGCGTCGAAGAGGTCAACCGCATCATGCGCGACGCTGCAGCAGGTCCGATGAAGGGAATATTGGAGATCAACGATCTGCCGCTGGTATCGGTGGACTTCAACCACAACCCGGCATCATCGATCTTCGATATCAGCCATACACGGGTCAACGGCGATCTGGTCAAGGTGATGGCCTGGTACGATAACGAGTGGGGATTCTCCAACCGGATGCTCGACAACGTACTGGCATTGATGTCGATCTGACCCGAACCCGCACTGCCCGCCGTAAACCCTCGCAGCCGTGGCCAACGGTGATCAAACCGGGCCACGGATCTACCATGTCGTTACAATCGTCAGGCGGCCAGGTCGAACAGCAATGCCTCGACACTGTTATCAGCCGCGATATCAAGAAGCGATTCCTTCTCGATGATCACGCCATCCCCCTCTTGCAACACCCTGCCGTTAAGCGCCAGAGCGCCCCGCGCAACCTGAAGGTAGTGCAGCCGAGTGGTTTGAAGCGGCAGTTCGATACGCTCGCCAGACAGCCTGAGTTGATAGATCCGGGCGTCCTGATGCAGCTTAAGCGACCCGTTTGCCCCATCCGGTGAGACGATGAGGGTTACCCCCTTCGCATCGCTGAAATCCTTCTGCGCATAACTGGGCTGCAGGCCCGGCTGCTCCGGACGGATCCAGATCTGCAGGAAGTGCAAATGTGTCTCCGGCTCCGGATTGAACTCGCTGTGCATGATGCCGGTGCCCGCGCTCATCACCTGCACCTCGCCGGCACGCAGGCGGGTCCGGTTGCCCATAGTATCCCGGTGTTCGATACTGCCGTCGAGGATGTAGCTGATGATCTCCATATCCCGGTGGGGATGGGTCTCGAACCCCGCACCAGGGACTACCCGGTCGTCATTGATCACCCTCAGGCTGGATACGCCCATATGGCGAGGGTCGTAATAGTGGCCGAAGGAGAAGGTATGACGGCTGTCGAGCCAGTCGATGCGGAACTGCCCCCTCTCCTCTGCCGGTCTTAGCTTGATCATCTCCGCTCTCCTCTGGGACCTGTTAAGTGGGTACCGGTCAGGCACCCACTTTAGCCAGCTTACGATCGATCGACAGTGCGCCACCGCCCTGGATCGCCAGTGCGACGGATACCGCCAGCAGTGACAGACCAAACTCATAGCCTCCATTCGACATGAACAGTCCGTTACCGATATGTACCGCCAGGATCGCCACCAGCATGGTAATCGCCAGCACGGCAGCAGCCGGACGCACCAGCAGGCCAAGCAGCAACAGGATACCACCGAAGAACTCGGCGCTACCGGCGCCCAACGCCATCAGGTACCCGGGTTCCAGGCCGATGGAGGCCATCCACTGTCCGGTGCCCTCAAGGCCGTAGCCGCCGAAGGCGCCAAACAGCTTCTGTGCACCGTGGGCGGCGAAGATAATCCCGGTGGGGATACGCAGGGCCAGAGAAGCCAGGCTGTCGTTGGTTGAAAGCAGTTTATTGATCGCTGTGTTGTTCATCGCTGTCCACCTCGTTTAATTCAATGTGTTTGTTCATTGAGCCCACTATAGTCACTGGACAGATAAAAAAATAACGGTGATATTTGAGCTTTCAGTTCAAATTAATTGAATTATGAACACACCTCTAACCCTGGATGCACTGCGCATTCTCGACGCCATCGACCGGCGCAAAAGTTTCGCTGCGGCAGCGGAGGAGCTCTACCGAGTGCCATCGGCCATCTCCTACACCATCGGCAAACTGGAGGAGGATCTCGGGGTACAGCTTTTTGACCGCAGCCGGCGTAAAGCGGAACTGACCGCCGTGGGTCGATTGGTTCTGGAACAGGGACGACAGATTCTCATCGCCAGTGAAGAGCTTACTGTATTGGCCCGGCAGGCAGCGGCCGGCTGGGAAGCGGAGCTGCGCATCGCAGTGGACTCTGCACTGGGGTTTGATGCTATCTATGACTTGATCGAGCGCTTTCAACAGGTCCAGCCCCACACTGAAGTCAGAGTAGCCGAAGAGGTATTGGCTGGCAGCTGGGACGCGCTCAATGCACAACGCTGTGATCTGGTTATCGGCGCCGCTGGCGACCCGCCCGGCCAGGGCTTCTCTACCCTGCCACTGGGCGAGCTGGTGTTCGAGTTCGCGGTCGCCACCGACCACCCACTTACTCGCATGCCACAACCGCTCTCGATGGAGCTGATCCGTCAATACCCTACTGTGGTGGTTGCCGATAGCTCCCGATACCTGCCGGTGCGCTCCTCTGGGCTGCTGGATGGCCGCAGCCGTATTGTGGTCGACTCGCTTCAGCGCAAGATCGATGTGCAATCAAGAGGGTTAGGGGTTGGCTACCTGCCGCTGAACCTGATGCAGTCAGCGCTTCAAACAGGCAGCTTGCAGGTCTTGAAGCTGGCGGAAAGCCGACCGCCGCAAAGCATCTCGGCCGCCTGGCACTCCAGCAACCGGGGCAAGGGGCTGAAATGGTTTATCGACCAGTTGCGCGACATGCAGTTCGACTCTCGACTTGGACTGATCCCGATTGAGCGTTAGCTCCGCTACTTCAGCGGGATCACTTTGCGAAAGGTCAGATTGATCCGGCCCTCTTTTACCTTCGGATCGCGCGGAATGCTGTGGAACCAGTGATGCTGAAACCCAGGTTTCATCACCAGCAGCGTACCGCTCTCCAGCGCCATTCGGCCCTCCTCCTGACTATCTTTGTGCTGCCAGGCGAAGGTACGTGTCGCGCCCAGGGTCAAGGATGCGATCACAGGACTTTCACCCAGCTCACGCTCATCGTCAGCGTGCCAGCCCACGTAGTCCTGGCCATTGCGGTAGAGGTTCACCAGCACCGAGTTGAATTGCACATTCAGGTGGCGCTCAATCTTGGCGCGGATATCACTGAGCAGCGGAGTCCAGTCACGGGTTTGTAGCAGGTTGTTGCTGTAGCTGTAGCGGATACCGGGATCGGCGTGCCAAGTCTGCTGTCGTGGCAGCTCGAACACACGCCCGTCCACGCAGTAGTGATTGTCGGGCCAGGCATTCTCATGCAGCAAACGTTCGTAGAGATGCTGACTTTCATCGGCAGAATAGAACCCTTGCACCACCCCGAGCTCCGACAGCGGTGACAGGGGCGGGGAAAACGGTGGGAACCTTCGACGCTTCACTCAACCCTCCTCAATAACCACTCAAGTTATGAGTGTTTAAAGAGCGCATTCTGACACGTCCAGACAACTCCTGCACAGATTGTGCACCATCATCCTGCGTCCCTGGCACTATTTAACTTATCCCTGCTCCTCGGTTACCATCGATGCAGCTGCCAATGACGGCGGCAGCACATCCGGCCCAGCAGCTGTCTAGGGCCACCTGAAGCAGGAGGCACACAGGCATGAAACTTCATCCACGCACTCGTTCTATCTGGATTCTGCCGCTGTTACTGACGGGCTGCTTTTCGGAACCGGACCGCCCAATCGACCAGTACAGTGCTATCGCCGCCGCCTATGAGATCGCCCGTGATCTGGAGGAGGATTATGGCGATCGCGAGATGCCGGGAATGACCAGCTCTCTGGCACTCACCTACGCCAAACTGGAGAAGCCGGAAAAGGCCCTGGAGATCATCAACACCCTCAACTACCCCCACTATAAAACCAACGCCTGCGCTCACATTGTTCACTACTATCTGGAAAGCGATCGCACGGAGCAGGCTACCGCGCTTATGCCCACCTGTACCAGATACGCCAAAGAGGTGGATACCTCCGCATCACTGGATCCAGCCAGTGCATTACAGACGCTGGGGCAGGCTGCAATGGCGCTGGGGGATTGGGCGTACGCCGATCAACTGAGAGCCCGGCTTGCCTCCGATATGCCCTCCTACGGTTTCTGGCTCGGCATGGATGAGGTGAAGGGTGCCAGAGCACTCGGTGAAGACCAACGCGCAATAGAGGTGCTGAAGGAGCTGCCCCCGATACTCGCACCCTACCGTGATAAAAACGCTGGCTTTTACATGAAGAGTTACGCCGAGATCGCCCGGGAGTATCGACTACTGGGCGATACTTCGACCGCCAATCGCATCATGAGGGATCTCGTGGACTATGCGGTGACCACCGAGCGCTACAACTATTTCAGCAATGTACTGCTGGTGTCCGACCTGAAGCGCCAGCAACAGTTCGATCTGGCAATCGAGCTGATCGAGCGCGACAGGGACCGCGCCATCGAAAAGGGCGACCGGCACTACACAACCTTTGTTGACGCCCACATAGCGGATGTCTATGCGCTAAGCGGCCGGGTCGATGAAGCGTTCAACCGGATCAATGTCATCAAGTTGCCTAAAGTCCGGCTCAGTGGTTGGCTCAACAGTGCCGACACACTCAATGGTGAAGCACGATACGCGGATGCGAAGCGGTTTGCCGACCGTGCCTATGACGAAGTCGAAACCCTCTCGGAACAGGAGGTCAGTATTGGCGATCTACAGAAGCTGGCCAAGATCTACGCCGTTATACAGCCTGGGGCCGCCACATCCAGCCGCCGGAAATCTCTGCTGGACCTGGCAGCGGTGCGTGCTACGCGTGCCCCCTTCTCCCCCCTTGACTTCAGCCAGAACCTGAGAACGGTGGAACTCTACCGTGATCTATCGGAAACAGAGGCGGCAGACACACTGCTCGACACGCTGTTAACGCGCGCGGCGTCCGCCGAGATGAGCTCGGCACTGGATAGCGCTCTTGTCCGACTTGCACGTATGTTTATCGAACAGGGCAACTCGGAAGGCTACCAGCGGCTGTTGTCCGACTTCGATCTGTCGGATCGGACACGCGACAGACTTAAGGATCTCGAGTTCAAACAGCAGTTGAGCTCGGGTGAGATCAACGCCGCGCTAAAAACGCTGAAAGACTTGCCTGAGCGTAACAAAGTCTGGGCGCTCCGGGACACGACCCTCTACCTTCATGAACACGAGCATCAGCTGGACACCGAAGGCAAACGATTGCTGGCAAGTATTATTGACTAGCCCGTCAGCTGCGCGGTTTGATGTTCGCTCTGTACGGCGCTCTGACTCTCGTCAACGCCCCACAGGGCGCAAACGCTCTCTTTAAGCGCCACCAGGGCAGGCTCCTGCGCTCGTTGCTTCAGCATTACCAGGTTGATCGCCAGCGATGGCACGGCACCGTCCCAACACACACCGTAACCCTCATCGACCGCACGTTCGGCGTCATCCACCCGCACCACCGACAGGCCCACACCGGCACGCAACAGCGTGCGTATCGCATCCTCGTTATCGCACCAGACGATCTGTCTTGGTAGCGGGTTGCCCGCTTCGAACAGGGCTTCAAACAAAAGGTAGAAGGGGCAGCCGGGCGTGGTATAAACCCAAGGCAGACGAGCAAGATCGGCCAGAGAGGCGCCGGCCACCTCTGTCGACCATGCACTGGGCGCTATAATCCGCATTCCGACCTCACCAAGAGGAGTCACCGCCATGTCGGACGCCCGACAGGGGCCAAACATGAATCCGGCGTCCAGCTCATCGTGGCGCAGTTCGTGGAGAATCCTGGCACTGCTGCTCTGCAGAAAATGGGTCACCAGTTGCGGGTGGCGGGACGAGATCATCTGGTACATATCGCCGACCCGCAGATACTCGTAATCGGTGTGCATGCCGACCCGCAACTCACCGACCAACTCTTCACGTAAACGGGAGGCATTTAATTTAAGCTGCTCTGCAGCGTTCAGTGTCAGTCTCGCCTGTTCGTACAGCTGACGGCCGGACTGGGTCAACAGCATCCCCTTCGGGGTGCGCGAGAACAGCTGTACGCCCTGCTCCTCCTCAAGCGCCTTGATCTGAGCACTGATCGCCGGCTGACTGGTAAATAACGCCTGGGAGGCGCGGGTCAGGTTGCCCTCATCCGCCACTTTGACAAAGGTTTTGAGGTGATAGAGTTCCATCTTGCCGTCCTCGCCAGCCCGGTAGGGCTATTCATAATTCTAAGCCTGCCCCCAAGATTAAAGCATAGCCATTTGAGCAGCGCCCATCACAATTCCTGAACGCCCCATTCCATACAAACGATTGGATCAACAATCGCGCACTCCCTAGCCTGTAAGCCTAAACCAAGCAGGAGTGATCGAAATGAACAGCTCAGTTAAAACCGTTGCGCCTGCCGACGCCGTGCAATCGCAAACTGTCGGATTCAACACGCGGTTGAAGAGACTCTTGAAGCGAATCGGTGAGTGGCGACAGCGTCACCGTCAGCGCGATCAGCTGATGGCCCTGTCTCCCTGGATGCTGAAGGATATCGGTATCAGCCGTGCCGACGCCGTTCATGAGGGCAGTAAACCGTTCTGGCGGGAATAAATCACCGGGTGCGGACGCCAATTAACGTCCGCACCAGGCTGCTTCAGCGACTGGCGAGAATATCAGGCCCGTAACAACGCTTTGGCCAGCCGCTCGGACAGCTGATCTTCGGTAAACTGAGGCTCATTAGGTGGATAGAGCTCATCTTCGATGAAATTGAACCCATTTTCACGCGCCAGCGCGAACAGCTCTTTCATTTTCAGACAGGCCTTGAGCGACTCACCCAGGCTGGCATCAGCCTTGGCTGCATCTGCGAACGCCTTGATATCGGCTACAGACATAGTGGTCTCCTTTGATTCCCGGTTATTTGAGTTGCGCTCTATGAGAGCAATATTCGGACCAGAGAAAACCCCGCACCAACAACCGACAACATCATCGATATTCGCGATAAATGCGAACAGATAGCACCATTTAATTGCAGAATCACACTATCACAAACCTGACAATTTCCCCCTATGTCAGCTTTATGACAGCTGACGACGAGACGCTTACCTGAGCTTGCGGGTAAAGAGAGACAGGTTGTCTTCCAATGCCTGCATCGCCAACGCCAACGGCGCCTCATCCTGCTCACCCCGCTCGCGGCCCAATCGACGGCTGACAAGCCTAAGCGCTCTAAGCACGGCTAAAGGATCTCGCCCCAGCTGCGCGATCCGCAGCAGCGCATGGCGTGCCGCGCGCTGGGTCCCAACCGACAGGGCCTGAGGCTTTGCCAACAGCGACTGCAGCATCTCAGTGACCATCTCCAGGCGCAGCAACGTGACACCCCATTCTGCCGCCGGAAACCGCCGGTCGCCAACCAGGTTCGACCAACGTACCAAGTGCAGCAGGCGGTGATACAAACGGATCCGCCACCGCTCCCGGCTCGCGCCGTTTGCCGGCTTTACCGCCATATCGTTCAGTTCATGCAGCATCATTAGGCGCATAGTATCGATACGACGTTCGGCGTTGATCGGATAGATCAGCCAATACCCCAGCATTGCAATCAATGGCGCGGAGACAACTGCCGCCGCCATCGACAAGCCATATTCCAAACTACCGGTAAGTGGCAGGTGGGGCTGCAATAGCAGCAACAGCACCATGTTGTAATCCATGCCGGCAAGCACCAGCCTACGGTGCGCGAAGACCAGCACACCCAGCATGACGAAAGGGAAGATCGACAGCACCAGGACCAATTCATTCTGAACCTCAGGCCAGATCAACCAGCGGCAGATCAGCGCCGCACTGGCCCCCAACACCTGCCCTAGAAAAACTGATCGCATGGTCGACGCTGGGCTGTCGAAGGTGGAAAACAGAGAGGTCATCACCGCCGTGCCCAATAACATGAAGGCGCCAATCTGCGAACCGGACAGCAGCCAAACGGTGCCAACGCTTAGCATCAGCGTCAGCGCCCGAATACCGGATTGCCGAGCACCGATCCAGTCGCGGTGTAGCGTCAGGCTGCTGTCGAGCTTGTCACCCGGTTCCTTGCCCCATCTATCCTCAAGCGCCGCCGCAAGCGCCAGCAGGCGGGACAGGTTATAGTGCAGTCGGGCCAGGTTTGACTCCTGTTCACATAGATCGATCGCACGGCTTAACGCTCGTTTCGAGCACTCGAAATCGGCCAACTCGATCGCCCTCACCGCGTCTCCTAACGCGGCTACGAGCGCTTCGCCGAGCTCGCGGCTTTTCGCCTTGCGACTCCAGATCAGTATCGACACCAATACCAGTAACAGAAGCCGCACGCGCCGCACCTGCTGTCGCGAACGAGCCGAAGCTATCCCGCGCATCTCCAACGACGCATCCAGCGCCGCGAGCCGTGCAATCAGCCGGTCACTCTCCGCAGTCGAGGCCTCCGGACCCGATACCAGTCTTGCCGACAGCAGGCGCAAGACGCCAGCCGTAATAGCCCTCAGCTCCGGACGCTCTTCGCTGCCGCCGGCACGCTGAGCAAAAAACCAGCTGATCGCAATCGCAACCAGCACCCCGACGACGGCGGTCAGCATACGATCGAGACCAAGCGTTAAAATCTGATCGTGATGCGCAGTATCAACCAGCGCCACCAGCGCCGCCGAGTATCCAGCCAGCATACAGCCATAGGAGACGAAACTGCGTACCAGATGCGCTGCAAACACACACAGGGCGATCCAGAGCGACAACCCCAACGCCAACCAGGCGACCTGTCCTGCCGCCAGAAAGACCAGCAGGATGCCGACCATCGATCCCAGCAGCGTGCCGACAAGACGCGCACCACTCTTTGCCAGCAGTTGGCCACGTGTCGGCAGGGAGGCTGCCCATACCGTCATCCCCGCCCATTGCGGATGTTCTAACCCGACGGACCAGGCCAGAGCAATCGCCAAGCACACCGCCAGCCCGGTGCGTAATACAAAGCCAAATCGGACAGTATCGAAGCCCAGTCTCGACAGCCAGCTGATGCCGATCATGCGCCCCGCTCCTCAGCAAGCCTCTTGCTAAGACGGCCTTCAATTGCTTCTATCCAGCACAACATCTGTTCCAGCTGTTCGTCGTCAAGATCATTCAGCGCCTCCGCTTCTGCCTCTTCCAGCGTTTGCCGAATCGCCTCGACCTGTTGCTTTCCCGCTGAGGTTAGGTAGATCTTGCGCGCTCGGCGATCTTCCGCATCGGTGCGCCTCTCCAACAGCCCTTTACGCTCCAAGATATCGATCAAGCGCACCAGCGTTGAGGTGTCGATCCCTGCCCGTTCAGCGAGCAGCTTTTGACTGATCCCATCGCCGGATTGCTCCAGATGCATCAAAGGCACCCAGGTCGCATCGGTCAGACCTGCCTCTGCCAATCTGATATCGATAAAACGGCGCCAGCGGCGGGCCAGGGTTACGAACCGGTAGCCAAAGCGAGCACGGGCAGATCCTGGATGAGCAGTTGAGTTGGACACGGTCACCTTTTCTTGAAGAAAAATAGATTTAATTAAAATAGTTTGAATTCAAACTATATATGAAATATCGATCCCGAATCAAGCTCGCCGGATCCTAGAGCTGGAGAGTCTAGCCAGGAGAAAGGTACGGAGAGCCTGGCGCTCCCCGTGAAAACACTATCAAAGACGTGTGTTAGTTCGACGCGTCGCGAGCAGCGTCGCTGATCGCTTCGCCGGCTTTCTTGAGATCCTTGCCCGCACCTTCGATAGTGGCGCAGCCAGCCAGATAAGATCCTCCGGCCAGAATCAACAGTCCGCTGAAGAAAGCACCGATAATCCGTTTACGCATAACAGCTCCTAATCCAATATCCGAATCGGATAATAGCGCTCAAACAATCGTTGGGCTATCGAGCGCTGTCGGCACCACGCTTGGCCACGTTCAACCTTCCAGCAATTTTGGAGAGACCAAGGACTGCGACCAACTGCAGGCAAAGCGGTTACGCCCGTTTCGCTTGGCCTGATACAGCATACGGTCGGCAATCCTGAAAAGATCGGAGCGACTGTTAGCCTCACCCGGCACCAGGCTGGATACTCCGGCGCTTATCGTCAGCACTTGTCCCACACTGGATGCAGGGTGAGGAATAGAAAGATCGAGCACCTTTCTACGACAACGCTCGGCTATGTCCCGTGCCGCCTCCCGACCGGTATCAGGCAACAGCAGGACAAACTCCTCTCCCCCGTAACGGGCGAAGAAGTCTGTAGAACGTGAAACTATTTCCTGTAGGGCTCCGGCGACCAGTTTCAGACATTCGTCACCCTGCAAGTGCCCGCACTGATCGTTGTAATCCTTGAAGTGATCTATATCGATCACAATCAGCGAAATAGTCGATCCATTGCGCATGGCCCGCGCCCACTCGCGATCCAGAGTTTCATCATACAGACGGCGGTTGGCGACACCGGTCAGGCCATCCTGAAAAGACAACATCTCCAACTTCTTGTTGGCCTGTCGCAGCTCCTCCTCCATCGCCTTGCGTTCGGAGATATCAAAGATGAAGCCAACCAACGCCTTGGTGACACCCTTATCTCGGATCACATGCACCACGTCACGGACCCAGACGTAATCGCCTTCGGCAGTCAAAGCCCGGTAGTCCGCTTCATGATCGACGCCATCTTCACTTAATGCGATGCAATTATGTGCCGTTCGTTCGCGTTCGGCCTCGTGGATCCGATCGATCCAATCCTGTGCCGTAGCCCAGCTCTCACGACTCCAGCCGAGCAGATCCTCTATTTGTGGGCCGATATATTCAAACGCTTTAGTTTCCCAATTGATTTTCCAGGGGATCGCCTTGGTAGATTCCAACAGTGTTTTGTACACATCTTCATCCGCATGATCGATCATAGTCTTACTCCAAGACGCAACTAAACGGCTCGCTACGGGATTGCCGTATGTATCCGAGCTGATTACATGGTTATCGCCACACTATCCATTAAACGCTAATACCCCGTCCAGTTTTATAGTTGGCCAATAGAGACACTATACAAACCGGATGGGGAGATTATTTCAATTTATCCATATTCACATCTCGGCAGTACTTGGCCGTGACGGCTAAATAATCGGCGGCCATATCCGGCGTCAGCAACTCGATCATCACCTGATTCTCGATCCAGAACTCAATTACGCTGAACCCTCCACGTGGCAACTCACGCGCCTGCCACCCCTGCTCTTCGGCAAGCTGAATGATCTCCTGACGCGAGCGGGCTATGGAGATAGCCGCATGGGTGGCGCAGTAACCACTGGTCGTGTCGTTATGTATAAACTGCGCCTGCCCCCCGCTCCGATCCGGAACCATTTCCGTGCCCCTGGGGTACAGCTCGATTGCCGTCCCCTGCTGATCACCCATCCATACGATCCACGAATTCGGATAAGGGCCAAACCTGGACACGACCCCGCCAAAGAGGCTGGCCAATACGCCCGCTACCCGGGCGGTATCGTTAACGGCGATAGAATAATGATGGATCATCCTTATCATCCTGTGCAGACAGATATTCGGTTAATCTATGACCTTGGATAGGCAGTCAGGTATTCGAGTTCTGGTAGACTACACTCTCGCTCGACTCAGTGGATATTCCCATGCCCTTACACGCAATACTCTTTGACCATGACGGCACCTTGGTCGACTCCGAAGCCACCCACATGCAACTCTGGCGCGAAGTCGTCGCCCCATATGGGGTCCAGATCAGTGAAAGCGAGTACTGGCAGCGGATGCTGGGGGTGCCAATGGAGCAGAACGCCGCCGATATCGTGCGGATGTACGGATTAGATGCCGACCCCGAAGCGTTGATCAATGCCAAGATCGCAGCCAACGAACGTTTTCTGACCGAGCACTGGTTTCCGCAGATGCCGGAAGCCAGTCGAATTCTGAACCATCTGGCACAACAGTGCCGTCTCGCCCTGGTCAGCGGTTCCCAGCGCAACTGCGTCAACGCCTCCCTCAGCGGACACGGCTGGCATGCCCTGTTCGAGCAGGTGGTGACCGGCGATGACGTGGCACGCAACAAACCCCATCCTGACGGCTATCGCAAAGCGCTGGACCTGATGCAGCTGGATCCGCAACACTGTGTGGCGGTGGAAGATACCGAAGTCGGTGTTCAGGCCGCCCATGAAGCGGGACTCAGGGTCGTCGCGATCCGCAATCCACTGGCCGAGAGTCACGATTTCGGTCCGGCAACGGTTGTCGTCGACAGCCTGGTCGAAGCGGAGCGCTGGATCAGCGAACGGATCAACCGTTGACGCTATGTTGCTCATACCACTCAACCAAATAATCAATAAAGACCCGCGCCTTGCTCGACAGGTAACGGTTGGGTAGATACAGCGCATAGATCCCGGGAGAGGTCGACTGATAGTCGTGCAACACCTGCTCAAGTTGTCCACTGGTAATGGCCCGATCGACAAGAAAGGAGGTCAGCATTACCACCCCCAGGCCTCCGGCTGCGGCCTCCAGCATTGCGGAGGTATTATTGACCTTCAGTCTCCCCCCTACAGCAACGGACTGCGCGCCATTGGGTCCCTCAAAGCCCCATTGGTTATAGTCAGGGTTGGGCAGATAGATAATACAATCGTGATCGGCCAAGTCCGACGGAACCCGTGGTCGCCCGTGCCTTTGCCAATACTCCGGTGACGCGCAGACGACACGCCTCGTTGTAGTCAGCAGTCGGGCCGCTAGAAGCGATGGCGGATTGCGGGTTATCCGGATCGCGACGTCGTACCCCTCTTCCGCCAAATCCACCGGCCGGTCACTGAGATCCAGCTCCACCTGCACCTCGGGATAGCGCGCCATGAAACCGATCAGCGCGTGAGTCACTTGCTGGGATCCGATGGTTACCGGCGCAGTAACCCTGAGTAACCCACGCGGAACCTCATTGAGATAGGTCACCGCCGCTTCGGCTTCCTTGGCTTCCGAAACGATACGGCTACAGTGACGGTAAAACACACTGCCCGCCTCCGTCAGGCTCAGTCTTCTGGTGGTACGGTTAAGCAAACGGGCACCCAACTGCGCTTCCAGTGCCGAGACCCGTTTACTGACCACCGGCGTCGAAATTCCCAGCGAATGCGCCGCAGCCGAAAAACCGTTGTCCTCCACCACGGCCGCAAATATCGCCATATCATCCAGTGAAACCATACCCATCACCTGATTACGAATAATTTAGAAATAATAATTTTCCGATATCGCCGATTATATCGAAAGAGGAAAAAGATATGCTGTCGTCTTAAGATCCAGGAGAGTCAGGATGTATCGAAACGACCTTCTACCGGCAATCGGCTTACTGCTGATCGCTACGGTTTTCTGGGGCGGGATGTTCGACGTTTCGATGACGGCATTGGCCGCCATGGACGCCTACCACATGACACTGCTGCGCTTTGCCGGCACGTCGTTAATATTGTTGGTGATCCTGCTGCGTAGCGAAGGTTTGTCCGCCCTTCGTTTACAGGGCAATTTCAGGGATCTGTTCCTGCTTGGCACACTGGGATTCGCCGGTTTCAACTTGCTGGTATTCAATGGACTGGCACATACCAGACCCGAGCACGCTGCTGTAATCATGGCCCTGCAACCGATGATTGCGGTATTGCTTACCTGGATTCTAAAGGGCAGCAAGCCGCACCGGTTTACGTTGGCAACTGTGGCGACAGCTTTTGTCGGCGTTTTCTTGGTCATCACCGGCGGAAATCCAGCAGCCGCCTTTGCCGGTGACGCCGCACTCTGGGATCTGCTGTTCTTGGCCGGCGCTCTATGCTGGGTCGGCTATACATTGGGAGCACAGAAGTTTCCAGACTGGTCGCCCCTGCGCTACACCAGTCTCACCGCGGTGCTGGGCACTGCCTCCATCGCGGCAATTACAGTACTCCTTGGCATGAACGGCAGTATACGGTCACCGGAGCTGACTACACTGACCTCACTACACTGGACCTTTGCCTACCTGATCATTGCCGGCGGTGTAGTCGCAGTATTGAGCTGGAATAGCGGTATACGAAAGATCGGTCCTGTCAACGGCGTGTTGTTTATCAACTTCGTGCCGATCACTGCCTTCAGCATCGGCATCGCCCAAGGCCGGGAGTTCAGCAATGCTGAACTGTTCGGCGCCGCGTTGGTGATCTTGGCGCTGGTGAGCAACAATCTCTACCTGCGCAGGGCATCCTCTCTCCACCTGCCGGTCAGCCCAGTCGCCACCGGTAAAAGCTGATCGGAATTAAGCCGGGATCAACAGTCAAAATCCCTCGTCTGACGTTGATTAAAAATTATGCAAAACGGCGCAAATATTGCTTTGCGCCAACCCGAACTGGCCTTAATATCGCGGCATGTTTCTAAACTGACCGCCGCCACATGAACATCATCTCTTTCGACGCTCTGCGTACCCTGCACCTGCCCAACGTGCGCTATATCAAACCCGAACGAATGTTCGCGCACCTGGATGAGATCAGAGACGCCGACTGGATACTCTTTCCGGAATACTGGCAGATCAACGCACTGGTACATGGGCTGAAAAAGAGAATCTTTCCGAGCCTGGCCACTTACATGATCGGGCACGACAAGATCGAGATGACCCGCGCCTTCATGACCGTGATCCCCGGCAACCACCCCTACACGGAGATCTCAGCCAATACGCCCACCGAGGCGGACCGACTGCTGGACCGCATGTACTACCCCTTCGTGGCCAAGGTACCCAAGAGCAGCATGGGCAACGGCGTATTTCTGATCGACAACCCTGTCCAGTGGCAGGAGTACTGCCAGCGTTCCGAGGTGCTCTATGTACAGGAGTACCTGCCGATCGACCGCGATCTGCGCATCGTCTGGGTCGGCGGCAAGGTCATTGGCGGTTATTGGCGCCTGCAGGCGGAAAAGGGGTTCTACAACAACATCAGCCAGGGTGGCCAGGTGGAGGTTTCACTGGTGCCGAAAGAGGCGATGGAGTTGGTAGAGCACGTCGCCACGAGTCTGGATATCAACCACGGCGGTTTCGATGTAGCCATGGTCGGCTCGGTACCCTACATGATCGAGTTCAACCGCATGTTCGGCAACCAGGGCATTCCTCAGCTGCAACAGCACAGCGACAGTGCAATTCTGGAGTATCTGGAGCGGCACCGGCAGGTCGACTTCGAACCGTTTGAGCCGACCCCGACCGTAGCGGTCTGAGGTTGAAGATTATTCGGCCTGACGCAGATTGCCTTCGTAGATCAGGCGCAGGTGTTCCCGGTAAACGAGGATCTGGTCACGCAGCACCGCATTATCGTGAAAGATGCGCGAAAGAATGATCCCGCCCTCAACGACCGAGGTGAACATATCCGCCAGGCTTTCTAGCTCTATCGCCTGGCGCGGCTGATATACCTTTTCGATCTCCGTAAGCTGATCCTTGATCAGCTTACGCCAGCTCAATACCCCCTCCTCAATCAGCGCACGAACCTCATCGTCGAACTGTTGGGTTTCATAGGTAAAGCTCGCCACCAGGCATCCGGGATGGGTCTGTTCCAACTCGTTCATGGTCTCGGCGAAGAGCTTCAGGAATATCAGCAGTTGGTGCAGCGGGTCTTCGGTCAGCTGTCGGGCATCAGCGAACAGCGCACTAAAGATCTGCTTGTCATCGGATAGGTAGCGCTGGACCAGTACCTTGGCCAGCTCGGCCTTGCCTTTGAAGTGGTAGAAAAAGCCCCCCTTGGTGATCGCGGCCTGTTCGAGAATATCCTCGATCGAGGTACCAGCGAACCCCTTGCGCAGTATCAACGATTCTGCGGTGTCGAGCAGCCTGTCCCGGCTACTGTTGCTTCTTGCCGGCATCTATCCAGTCCTTAACTGCACTCCAGGTTTAGCTAACCACCAAGATGCGAACGCACATCCGGCCCCGCTCGAAATAAAACCCATACCAATTTGATTTTAAACATAAAAAATAACGCCGATTTCAATACCGCCGGTCCACTGCTTTTCGGCCCCAACGCACTTAAGCTTCCCAATACACACCGAACGACAACAACAAGTATAGGTAGAGACCGAGATGAACACGAACCGCACCGAGCTATTACAGAGCAAGCTCTTTCTGACTGATGGCGGCATCGAAACCACGCTAATATTCCATGACGGGTTCGAACTGCCCTACTTTGCTGCGTTCACCCTGCTGGACAATGAAAGGGGACAGCAGGCCCTGATCGATTACTACGAAAAATACCTGCCGATCGCCGTCCATTCTCGAACCGGGTTTATTCTGGAAAGCCCCACCTGGCGCGCGCAGGGCGACTGGGCGGAGAAGCTGGGGTATGACACCGCGGCAATCACGCGGGTCAATCGACAGGCGATCGAGATGATGAAGCGCTTACGGCTGGCTTACGAACAGCCGGAGAGCCCAATTGTCATCAGTGGCTGTATCGGACCGCGTGGTGATGGTTATGTCGCCGATACCCGGATGACACCGGCAGAAAGCGGCTTTTATCACCTGACGCAGATCGAGAGCCTGACGCAAGCCGGCGCCGATATGGTCACCGGCCTGACCATGACCTATAGCGATGAGGCGATAGGTATCGCCCTCGCAGCGAAATCTGTCGGTATCCCGGTTGTCATCTCTTTCACTACCGAAACCGACGGACATCTGCCAAGTGGCGAGGCACTCAGCGCAGCGATAAACCGCGTAGACGACTTAACGGACCGAGCACCACTCTACTACATGATCAATTGCGCCCATCCTGACCACTTCCGCGATGCGCTGAACAAGGGCGAGTCCTGGGTCCAGAGAGTCAAGGGGGTTCGAGCCAACGCCTCGCGCCTGAGTCACGCCGAATTGGACCAGTGTGAAACGCTGGATGATGGCGATCCGCATGAGCTCGGTCGCCTCTATCAGGGACTAAGGGAGAGCTTTCCCCAGTTCAGTATTCTGGGAGGATGCTGCGGTACCGATCACCGCCATATCGAACAGATCAGCCACTGCTGCGTACATGGGCAAGATGTAGCGGCCTGAGCAGAATACCGGCCGCCCTTAACCCGGGCGGCCATAAACCAGGTGGCCAGCTCAGCGATGCAGTGATCGAACACGTTCCCACTCCGGCAGTGATGGCAAGATCAAATCAAAGAACTGACGCCCCTTGGGAAAGGTTGGACTTAACCCTGAAAACGCCTCAGGCTCCAGCCATTGCACCTCGGCCACCTCACTCGATGCCAGGTACAGCTCACCCGAAACCACTTCGGCCAACCACCAGTAAAGCTGATACCCGGTGCCAACTCCGTCCGCTTCACACTGCCAGACACATCTCAGTGGCCGAACGGTCAAGCCAACCTCCTCAGCTACCTCACGTATTACCGCTTCGACCTGATCCTCGTTGGATTCCACTTTTCCCGCTGGCGGCGACCAAAAACCTGCGCCCAAAACCTGTTCGGCACGCTTGATCACCAGCACTTTTCCATGATCGAATATGACGGCGACGACAGCAGACTTCATAAGCCAGGCATAATGGGTGCGTTCATCCCGGTTAACCTCTTAAACCTTTAAACCCTTTTACTGGGTTGATAGTCATGCCGGTGTTCGCAGAACTAAACGACGATCAGGATATAATCTGATCATTCACCAGCCTTTCGACCCTGTTTCTACCGGACTTCTTCGCTACGTATAATGCGTTATCGATTCTAGTGAACAGTGCCTCGACACTCTCCCCTTTACCGCATTCTGTCACACCGAAGCTGCAGGTTATAAATAGCCCGGTCTTAATCTCGTACTGACTAATTTGCGCCCTCAATTTTTCAGTGGCGTGCACCGCATCCTCAAGATGAATACTTGGGAAGATAATGACAAACTCCTCTCCACCCCAGCGCGCAAAGATGTCCATATCGCGAATATTGTGACGAACAAAATCGGCAAGTTTCTTTAACACCTCGTCGCCAGTCCGATGGCCATAGGTGTCATTTATATGCTTAAAATAATCGACATCGAAAATAGCCAACGACAGCGGATGACCATATCTTTCCGAACGGGATATCTCTTTACTCAGCTCAACTTCGAACTTATTCCGATTAGCTATACCTGTTAGAGCGTCTGTATTGGATATACTCTCTATCTCGGCTATTTTTTCATTTAACTCTATATTCCGTTTTTCAAGCTCCTCGGCCTTTTTACTTATGATTTTCTCGAGCGTAAGGTTTCCCTCCTCCAGAAGCTCATTCTTTTTTATCAGTTCAATTTGAGCCACCCTCGTATCGTGGATATTATGATGCGCGCCGATCATTCTCGACACCGTGCCATCCGGGTTTTGCTCGACAACTCTGGCCCGATCCGTAATCCATAGATAGTCACCATCCGCCTTCAGGCAACGGTAGTCGATACAGTAGGTATCGATTTTACCTGTGATGTAGAGCTCAAAATTCTCCATGACCCGCTCATAGTCGTCAGGATGAATAACGTTCTCCCAGGTAAAAACATCCTTTTTGAAGGCCCCCACTTCGTACCCCAACATGCGGTACCAGCCTGGGCTGCGAAGCACTTCGCCGGTCTGCCCATTCCAGTCCCAGGTTCCCTCCACGATCACATCAAGAATAATGTTCAACGTCTTATCGGCTTCTTCGACGCTGCCATGCTGATAGGTTGGGTCTGGCTTCATATTTTCTACGGCCATGTAAAAAGCGGAACCTTAAACGGATGTCATGTCGTTAAGGTTAAAGCATGGTCCATGAGTGCTATCTCGGCAAATGCGATCTATCTACACTGGCCGCTATCGCTGGCTCGGGATGAACGCTTATGCGCTGTGGCTCAGCTGATCTGTCTTGAATGTGGCGAGAAACTGAATGGGGAGGCGGTATTGGCGGGCAGGTACAGCCGCCCTGCTCTTGGACAGGGCGGCTGAAGTGGATTTAGAAGGAGACCGGACGGTCGCCCTCATCATCCTTGATCCGGGTCGGCAGACCCATGGTGTTGAGCAGGTTGATGAACGGACGCGGGTCCAGCTCTTCGACGTTGACCATGGTCTTGGGATCCCATTCGCCGGTGGCAACCAGAATGGCGGCGGCGACCGGCGGTACACCGGCGGTGTAGGAGATACCCTGACTGCCCACTTCGTTGTAGGCATCCTTGTGATCGGCCACGTTGTAGATGAAGAGCTCTTTCTCCTTGCCGTCCTTCTTACCCTTGACGAAGTCACCGATGCAGGTCTTGCCGGTGTAGTTCGGCGCCAGCGAGGAGGGGTCGGGCAGTACGGCCTTGACCACTTTCAGCGGCACCACTTCCAGCCCTTCGGCGGTGGTCACGGGCTGTTCGGAGAGCAGGCCCAGGTTCTGCAGCACGGTGAAGACGTTGATGTAGTGCTCGCCGAAGCCCATCCAGAAACGCACATCGGGGACACCCAGATTCTGCGACAGTGAGTGGACCTCGTCATGGCCGCTCAGGTAGGTGGTGCGTTCACCCACTACCGGCAGATCGTCGGTGCGGCTGACTTCGAACATCTTGTTGGACTGCCACTGGCTGTTCTGCCAGGAGTAGACAGTACCGGTAAATTCGCGGAAATTAATCTCCGGATCGAAGTTGGTGGCGAAGTAACGGCCGTGATCTCCGGCATTCACGTCGACGATATCGACGGAGTCTACGGAGTCCAGCATATCGCAACCCAACCGCGCATAGGCGTTGACCACACCCGGGTCGAAACCGACGCCCAGGATCGCGGTAAGCCCGTTCTGTTTAAATTCGTCGCGACGCTTCCACTCGTAGTTGGCATACCAGGGCGGCGTTTCGCAGATCTTGTTCGGCTCTTCGTGAATCGCGGTATCGAGGTAGGCAACCTTGGCTTCGATACAGGCGCTCATCACCGACATATTGAGGAAAGCGGTACCTACGTTGATGACGATCTGCGACTCGGTCTGCTGAATCAGCTCTACGGTAGCGGGAACATCCATGGCATCAAGAGCGAAGGCCTTGATACTGCCCTGCACTTTCATACTGCCTTTTTCTAGGACACTGGAAACAATATCTTCACACTTGGAAAGCGTGCGCGAAGCGATCGCGATATTGCCCAGTGTATCGTTGTGTTGGGCGCATTTATGCGCGACAACCTGTGCCACACCCCCTGCGCCGATAATCAGAACATTCTTCTTCATCACTTTCCTCAACGTCGAATATACAAAAAGTGTTGTCAGGAGAGGTTACCGACAAAATCGTCATAACCAAAGGCTCTGACCAGCCTGATGCTGCCATCCAGCTCCCGAATGGCGATTGACGGCATCTGCACACCGTTAAACCAGTTTTTCTTGACCATCGTGTAACCGGCGGCATCCTTGAACGATAAACGGTCACCCACCGACAACTCGTTGTCGAACTGGAACTCACCGAAGATATCGCCGGCGAGACAGGACTTGCCGCATATCATATAGGTGTGCGGCCCCTCACAAGGTTCCATCTTGGCGGTTTCGCGGTAGATCAGCAGGTCGAGCATATGCGCCTCGATAGAGCTGTCGACCACCGCCAGGTGCTTGCCGTTATACAGCGTATCCAGCACTGTCACCTCCAGCGAGGTGCTCTTGGTGATCGCCGCTTCGCCCGGCTCCAGGTACACCTGCACGCCGTACTGTTCCGAGAAGCTGCGCAGGCGGTCGCAGAATTGATCGACCGGGTAGCCTTCGCCGGTAAAGTGAATGCCGCCGCCGAGGCTGACCCAATCCACCTGGGCGATCAGGTGACCGAACCGCTCCTCGATCTGGCAGAGCATCTCGTCAAAGCGCTCAAAGCTGTCATTCTCACAGTTGTTGTGGAACATAAAGCCGGAGATCTTGTCGATCACGGTTTCAATCTTGGCCGGGTCCCACTCGCCCAGGCGACTGAACGGGCGCGCCGGGTCGGCGATGATGAATTCGGAGGTGCTGACCTGCGGATTGACGCGCAACCCCCGGATCACGCTCTCGGACTGCTCACTGAACCGCTGCAACTGTCCGATGGAGTTGAAGATGATCTTGTCGCAGTTGGCGATCACCTCGTCGATCTCCTCATCGGAGTAGGCCACGCTGTAGGCATGGGTCTCGCCGGCGAACTTCTCACGCCCGAGCTTTACCTCAAACAGTGAAGAGGAGGTCGTGCCATCCATATACTCCTGCATCAGGTCGAACACAGACCAGGTGGCGAAGCATTTCAGCGCCAGCAACGCCTTGGCACCGGAGCGCTCGCGCACATACGCGATCTTCTCCATATTGCGCTTGAGACTGGCTTTATCGATCAGATAGTAAGGTGTCTTGAGCATGGTCGATCCGGGCTGAATTTAAAAAAAGGCGCATTGTAGTGAAGGGGGACCGCAGGGGCCATTCCCCCCAAGGGATATTTGCCGTTTTTTTGGCATTTTTTGCCGCAGTCAGAGGATCAGTTTAGTTGATGATTCAGAAACTCAGGCAGGTGAGCCAAGTCTTCCGGGTCATCGATATCGTGTAGGGTGTCGAGTTCCTGCAGACGCCAGCCCAGTGCCTCGATGCGCTGCCGGGTCAAATCAGCCACCTGTCCTGTACTCCAAGGGATCGGGTTGAACAGCCGGTGATCGAAGCGTTTAAGACCCAGCAGAACATAGCCACCGTCGCTGGCGGGGACCATCACCGCATCGACACAGGACAGGGCACAGGCCGCCGTGCGCAACCGATCCCTCGTCAAATCCGGGCAGTCGGTACCTATCAATAGCACCGGCTGCTCAGGCGTGACCCGCTCAGCGATAGCACTCATGCGCTGGCCCAGATCCCCACCGCCCTGATCGGTCAGTACGAAGTCGGCCGGCAGATCGCGCCAGCATGATAGATCGGCATCTGGCGCAACACACAGTTCAACCGGGCCCAGATCCGCCGCAACCGCCTCGCTCAACGTATGGCGCAACATCCGTTCGGCCAGTCGCGCTGCTCCCTGCTCACCCAGCGCGGGGATCAGCCGTGTTTTTGCCAATCCCGGCAGTGGCGCCTTGGCCAGAATCACGATACGCGTGTTCACTGGTATCTCTCCGCCAGCTGTTCCGCAGGTGCGCCTCGCCAATAGGCCCAGCGCAGACGCCACATCAGCAGAACCGTACGCCACAGACCATAGCGCTCCCAACGGCGGCCGGAAGTGGCAACCGGGCCTGGTAGACAGGCGGGAGGTTGGCGACTGCGCAGTTTACGCGATAGCTCAATATCCTCCATAAGCGGTTGATCGGGGAAACCGCCCACCGCCTCAAACAGTGTACGGCCGACGAATATCGCCTGATCGCCGGTGGCGATGCCACTCAGGCGGGAACGCAGGTTCATCAGCCGGGCGATCAGTTTGAGCATCAGCGGCTTGCCCTCGATACGCACATCGAAGCGCCCCCAGATATCGGGCCAGGTATGTTCAGCCCGCTGTAACTGGGCCAATCCATCACCGGGCAGACGGCTATCGGCATGCAGAAACAGCAGCAGATCGCCGCTGGCATGCGCAGCCCCCGCGTTCATCTGCGATGCGCGCCCCCTGGGGGCCTCTATGAGGGGAAATTCCGCGCCGATGACCTGCCCCTGGGAACCGTCTTCGCTGCCACCATCGACGACCAACACCTCACAGCCTCTCTCACGCCATTGTCCCAGGTGTTCCAGAAGCCCGGGCAGGTTCTCCGTTTCATTGAGCACCGGCACGATGATCGACAGTTTCATCTTCCACCACCCCTGCGCCAGGCGTGATAACGCTCAAGCCAGCCCAACAGCCATTGCGGCGCGTGCGCCTTTTTCCACTCACCGGCGGCATATTTATTCGCCTCGGCCCAGGTGGGATAGGCGTGGATAGTACCGAGGATCTTGTTCAGCCCCAGACCCTGCTTCATCGCCAGCACGAACTCGGCGAGCAGATCCCCGGCATGCTCGCCGACAATGGTCACGCCGAGAATCCGATCCCGGCTGGGCGGGGTGAGCACCTTGACGAAACCCGCGGTGGCACTTTCGGTCAGCGCACGGTCGAGTTCGTCCAATTGAAAACAGCTAACTTCATAGAGAACGCCCTTTTCGGTTGCCTCGCGCTCAGTCATCCCGACGCAGGCCACCTCGGGATCGATAAAAGTGGTCCGGGGGATCACCCGGTAATCGACCGTAAAGCGCTTCAGACTGCCGAACAGGCCGTTGACCGCCGCATACCAGGCCTGGTGGGCAGCGACATGGGTAAACTGATAAGGACCCGCCACATCGCCCACCGCATAGATATTGGGAAAGGTGGTTTGAAGAAAGCCGTTGGTCAAAATGGTTTTATGAGTATCGATACCCAGTTCCTCCAGACCATATCCGGATAGCCGAGCGCTGCGTCCCACCGCACAGATCAACTGGTCGAACGGGATCTGTCGCTCGAACCCATTGTCGCTCACCACCAGGTAGCGGGTGTCCTCGTCAGCCTCGCAGCGCAGTGCAGTGCAGCCGGTCAACAGCTCGACCCCGGATCTGGCCAGCGCATCGGCGGCCAGCGCCGACACATCGACATCCTCTCGCGGTAGTACCCGCACGCCCCGCTGCACCTGGGTTACCTTCGATCCAAGCCGGGCGAACGCCTGTGCGAGTTCACAGCCGACCGGCCCACCGCCCAATACCACCAAGCGCTCGGGGGCTTCTTCCAGCTCGGCAAAGCGCTGCCACAAGGTATCGCTGGTGACATAACCCGATTGTTCAATGCCGGGCAGATTCGGCACACTGGCGCGGGCACCGGTTGCCAGTATGATAGTTCGCGCCGTCAGGCGCCGGGTGCCACCTTCGTTAAGTGCAACCTCCACGGTCCAGGGATCGATGAGCCGGGCGTAGCCCTTGACCACCTCGACACCAAGCTTTGTATAACGCTCGCTGCTGTCATGAGGCTCCACCGCAGCGATCACATCATGCACACGCTGCATCACCCGTTTGAAAGAGAACTTAGGTTCGGCGCTTTCCAACCCCAAACGCTCGGCGCTACGCATATCCTCCGCCAGTCGTGCGCTACGGATCAGCGCCTTGCTCGGTACACAACCGTAGTTAAGGCAATCACCCCCCATCCGCCCCGTCTCAATCAACGTCACCCTCGCCCTCACTGCCGCCGCGATATAGGCCGACACCAGCCCCCCGGCACCTGCGCCGATCACGATCAGATTGCGGTCGAAGGACTCGGGCTTGCTCCAATTGGCATAGATCCGGCGACGCTGCACCAGACCAACAGTCTTGCGCGCCAGCAGTGGAAACAGGCCGAGGATGGCGAAAGAGATGAGCAGATCGAGCGACAGGATGTCGGCGAGTCTTTCCAGTTGGCCGAGATGGGTACCGGCATTTACGTAGACCACGGTACCTGCCAGCATCCCCACCTGCGATACCCAGTAAAATGTGGATGTACGGATGGGCGTCAGCCCCATCAGCAGGTTGATCAAAAAGAACGGGAACACCGGCACCAACCGCAAGGTGAACAGGTAGAACGCCCCATCCCGCTCTATGCCACGATTGATCGGCGCCAGCCGGCCACCAAAGCGGCTCTGCACCCAGTCATGCAGCAGATAGCGCGACACCAGAAATGCCAGCGTAGCGCCGATGCTGCTGGCGAAGGAGATCAGCACTACCCCCCAAAGCAGCCCAAACAGCGCACCGCCGGCCAGCGTCATCACTGCAGCCCCCGGTAGCGAGAGTGCGGTTACCGCCACGTATATAAGAAAAAAAATGCCGGAGACCAGCTGCGGTTGTTCGTCCCGCAGCTGGTGGAAGGTATCCAGACTCGACTTCAGTGAGTCCAGCGTCAGCAAACGATGCCCGTCGGCGAGAAAAAATGCCGTCATGGCCAACAGGATCAGCGCCAATAGCAACAGTTTTCTTTTCACTGCCAACTCCTGTCAGAGGGCCCCGCCGCAGGAGGAGCCCTGCCCTGCCGTGCAGCCGTAGCAGTGGTCGGCAACGCAGATCGGCTGCCCCGCGTAGTCCTGACGTAGCAGATCGCGCAGGTGCGGCTTCGTCTTACCACCCAGGTGCAGCCCGAGCTGCTGATTGAAGTCGCAGTCGTATAGATCGCCCTGCCAATCCACGCTGATCAGCGAGCGGCACATGACATTGGCCAGGTTCGCCTCCAGATGGTTGGCCTTGAGCAGCGCCATATAGGGCTCAAACTGCCCCTTGGAGATCAGCATGGAGCCAAAACGCTGAATCGGCATATTGGCCAAGGTGTACAGGTCGTTGAAGACGATGCCGAAATGCTCGAACAGTTCACGTTTGTAATCCACCTGCAACCGGCCCTGCTCCGGTGGCAATGAAGGTCCCTGGGGGTTATAAACCAGATTCAGCTGCAATCCGCCTGCCGTCTGGCCATAGCCGAGCGCGTTGAGCTTTTGCAGCCCCTGGATGCTTTTATCGAATACTCCCTTGCCACGCTGCCGATCCACATTGTCCAGCGAATAGCAGGGCAGCGATGCCACCACCTCTACCTGCTCCGTCGCCAGGAACTCGGCCAGCCCCTCCTGCCCCGGTTCGAACAGGATGGTCAGGTTACAGCGGTCGATCACCCTGACACCCAGCTTACGCGCAGCGCTGACCAGACGGCGGAACTCCGGATTCAACTCCGGCGCGCCCCCGGTGAGATCCAGAGTTTTGATAGCACGCCGCATGAGCACCTCGATCACCAGATCCACGGTCTCCGCTGCCATCAGCTCGGTACGGTTGGGGCCGGCATTGACGTGACAATGCACGCAGCGCTGGTTACACCTGTATCCCAGATTGACCTGCAGCGTATCGCTAGCCCCACGGACAATGGGAGGAAAATCGGTGGCTTCCAACAACGGTAGCGTTGCATGCATGTTAGTTTTCTCCAGACAGTTTCTACGCCGAACTCTCTAACTTTAGTCGCCCGACACGGACATTCCTTACAGCAATGCGCTATTTTCCCCGCCAGAACTGAAACGTGCGATGAAACCTCGATCGATACGGTCTTTCCAACGCCAGACCCAATCGCCGGCGAACGCAAAAGGCCCCCAACTGGCCACAGCCCGCCGAGCACCGCAAGAGATCAGATAAAGCACCCATGCTCGCGGGTGGAAGGGCTGCAGCCGACCTCCATTCATCAGCACGCCCAGATTATGTGCCAGTACGGGCCCGGCCCTTACCGAGTGCACGCCGGAGCGCATCAGTGGGCTGCCGGGGCGGGATGCAATATCACCAACGGCGAAAAGGTTGGGGTGAGACAGGCTACGGTGGTTAGCGTCCACCTCAATGAATCCCTCTGAATCCAGCCTCAGCGCGCTGCTGCGCAACCAGTATGGCGCCTTGGCGCCGGTGGCGGCGATCAGAGCGTCGCAGTGCAGCTCCGTGCTCCGACCGACCTGAATCAGGTTTCCCTGCGCTGCTGCACCGCCGGTGTAGATCTCGACACCGAGCCCTGTCAGTTCTCGCATGACCGCTTTGCGCACACCCGATGCGAATCCGGGCAACACCCCATGCTCCGAGGCGACCAGTGTTACCCGTGCGCCGTGGCCCGGAGCCGCCAACGCGTATGCTGCAGCCATCGCCAGCTCCACTCCCGCGGCACCTGCTCCGGCCACCACCAGTTGCCCGTAACCGCGCCTCTGCAGCGTATCTTTAAACGAGAGCCAGTCGGCGTGAAACTTATCGAGGGGTTTTACACCGATCAACCGGCCCTGAAAGCCGACCAGATCACCCAGCTCGGTCTCGCTACCGACATCCAGTGAGGCCAACGCATACTTGAGATGCCCACCGCCCGACAGACACAAGCTCTGGACCTCTGCATCAAGGCTCACCACCGCCTGCTCGATAAAGCGCACACCGGCGCGCGTCGCCAACTGCTCAAGGTCGATGCGGCACTGCTCCACCCTGTAGTGACCGGCCATGAGACCGGGCAGCATCCCCGAGTAGTATTGCCACCGCGATGGCGAGATCAGCACCGTGTGCGGGATCCTCAGACGACCCTGTGCCATCGCCTCGAGCACGAACAGGTGGGCATGTCCGCCACCGACCAGCGCCAGGCCACTCCCTTTATCCTTAAGCATCCAGCCACCACAGATCCGATCTTTCCTCGACTTTGTAACTCACAATCGTCGTTCCTTACACTTGAAATTGAGTTTAGTGTAAGGAATGAGATATTCAGGCGACTCTCAGCCAGTCCTACAGATGATAGAGGGAGACAGATTCATGGCTAAGGCGACTATCGGCATCATCGGCGGCAGCGGCCTGTATCGGATGGAAGCGCTGCAGAATGCCGAGGAGCTGCAGCTGGATACCCCTTGGGGCAGACCATCGGACAGCATCCTCACCGGGGAGGTCGGCGGTGTTCCGGTCGCCTTTCTTGCCCGTCATGGCCGTAACCACGCGCTGCTGCCGGGCGAAGTCCCCTACCAGGCCAACATCTACGCCATGAAACAGCTTGGGGTTCGGTATCTGCTCTCCTTCTCGGCGGTCGGCTCGCTAAGGGAGGAGATCGCGCCGCTGGATATGGTGCTGCCGGACCAATACATCGATATGACCCGACAACGCCCCAACAGTTTTTTCGGCAACGGCGTGGTCGCCCATGTCTCGCTTGCGCAGCCCACCTGTTCGGCGCTGGGCGACCTGCTCGCCCAGGCGGTCGATAACCTGCCGCCAGCGGAAGGCGTCAAACTGCATCGCGGCGGCGCCTATCTGTGTATGGAGGGACCGCAGTTCTCCACCCTGGCAGAGTCCAACCTCTACCGCTCCTTCGGTGCCAGCGTGATCGGCATGACCAACATGCCCGAGGCCCGTCTGGCCCGTGAGGCCCAGATCGCCTACACCTCGCTGGCAATGGTGACTGACTACGACTGCTGGCACCCCAAAGAGGCACAGGTAACCGCGGAGCTGGCGATCCGCAACCTGATGCAGAACGCCAGCCGCGCGCAGCAGATTGCCCGCCGTGCCATCGCGCTGATCGCCGCCAAAATGCCGCAATCTGCCGCCCATAGCGCGCTGAATCAGGGCCTGGTGACACCGCTGGAGCAGATCGCGACAGAGCGCCGGGCTCAGATCGAACTCCTGCTGCAGTAGGTCCGTACCTGAGCATGCCGGATTTAGAGCTGACGTCAACGCTGAGCAGTGCCGACCTGAGCGATCCGCTCTATTACCTGCGCAACTTCCACACCCTGGTGGCGTGGGTCCGCGATCACCACGCTGACCTGCTGCACGCATGGGAGCGGGAACAGATAGGCCAACTGCTGGCACTGCCCACACCATCGCAGGCGCTGCTGGTACGCATGCTGATGCGACGGGGCGAGCAGTTTCGCGTTAGTCGACTTATCTACGACGAGGTAGGCTCCACCGTTGATGCCCTCGCTCCGCTCATCGAGCAGGGCTGGGTCGAGTCTGATCCGGAGCTGGACTGCGAGAGCCTGTGCCGTCTGCTGACCCGCGACGAGATGATCAAGACGCTGGACCGCGACCTGGTACACCTCTCCACATCCATGACCAAGGCGACTATCGCCGAACAGTTGCAGGCCAGCCACGGCACGCTTTCCCGCCGGTTAGCCGAATGGGCGCCGGGACTGGACGATCAGTTGCTGCAACTGAACTGCTCGGCGCTGTTCAACCGTCTGCAACTGATGTTCTTCGGCAATCTGACGCAGGACCTCAGCGCCTTCGTTCTGACTGAACTCGGCTACAATCGCTTCGAACCGGTGGCCTTCTCGAAACACTCGCGAGCATTCTGCAGCCGTGAAGAGGTCGACACTTATTTAAGCCTTCACGCAGCCCGCGAGGCGCTGGAGATGGAGCAGCCGTTAACGGAAATTGTCGAGCAGCTGCCCCAGCTTGCACTGAACAGCAGCTGGCTGGAGAGACGCTGTTCCCGGCTGATGTTCGAACTTGGCCGCAGTGCAGAGCGGGCAGGCGAATACGACCTGGCACTGAGCCTCTATAACCAAAGCCGACATCCGGAAGCGCAGCAACGTGCGTTTCGCGTGCTCGAACACAGTCACCCCTGCCTAGATAGCTACTCGGCCCTGCTCGATGCCCTGGAACAGAGTGAGCGTCCGAGCGAGCGTGAAGCACTGGCGCGAATTGAGCGCCGCATGAGCCGAGCCCTCGGCCTGCAGTCCAAGACCCACCTCCGGCGCCCGACACTGCCTCGCCTCAATCTCGACCTGGCGAGCCCTGGACCGGTAGAGGCGAGCGTCGCACGACACCTCAACCGCGCCGATGCCCCGGTCTTTTTTGTCGAGAATGGCCTGATCAACGGCCTTTTTGCCCTGCTCTGCTGGCCTGCGTTATACGCCCCACTGCCTGGTGCCTTCTTCAACCCCTTCCAGGCCGCCCCGGCCGATCTGAACAGCAACGACTTTGTCAACCGTCGCCACTCGCTGTTCGAGGAAGCATTGAGCAGTCTGGCCACAGGTGAATACAAAGAGAGCATACTCGAGCGCAGGCGGAACAAAGTGGGTACCGCCTGTCCGTTCATCAACTGGCAGCTACTCGGTGAGGAGCTGGTCTCACTGGCGCTTGAGTGCATTCCCGCCCGGCATCTGGAGCTTTTTTTCCGACGCCTGCTGGAGGACATTCCGGCACATCGATCCGGTTTACCGGATCTGATTCAGTTCTTTCCCCGGGGCGTCGACGGTAAAACGACGCCGGGTTATCGGCTGATCGAAGTCAAGGGCCCGGGAGACCGTCTGCAGGACCACCAGCGACGCTGGCTCGAGTACTGCATGGACCGGGGGATAGAGGTGAGTGTCTGTTACTTGCGTTGGCAGCAGCTGGACAGCCACTGAAAAGGAGTTCTGGGTTTTACCCAATCAGCTCTTTAACAACACCGATCAACTGCTCGTTGTTAAACGGTTTGCTCAACACCAGGTCAGCGCCGGCCTCTCTTGCCCGCTGCAACTCTTTGTCGCCCAGCGCCGAGATCACAGCAACCCGCGTATGCGCCACTTCCGGCGTTTTGCGAATAAATTCGAGTACTTCGAACCCGTCCATTCCGGGCATGCTCAGATCCAACGTGACCAGTGCCGGCAGCTCCTGAAGCAACTTGGTGCCACCCTGAAAACCGTCGTTGGCAACGCTGACCTCGTAGCCTTCGGCGCGCAGAATACGGCGAATAACACGGGTAATGGCAGGTTCGTCGTCGATAACCAGAACCCGGCGATTATCTTCGCTGGCCAGCTCCGGCGGTATAGGCATACCGTTTTCATTGAGGAAGGCGATGAAATCCTCAACCATCACCCGGTTGTTGCCCCGCCCCGGCAGCTTGAAGCCCTTAAGCGCGCCACGATCGATCCAGCGAATCACCGTTCGCAAGTTCACATCGCACAACTTGGCAATTTCACCCGTGGTGAGCGTTTTCATCGTCCGAAGTCCAAAGAGCTGTAGCTGAGAGTTATAACATAATTCGGAATTAATGCAATTAATGCAATCAGGACATTTATGACAGCCTCGATCTAACCTAAGTTATTGGCTACACAAGCATAAAGTCCACAGAACGTCGTTATCATCCGACAGAGAACAAGGAGCTTCAGTCCCCCGGATTATGACCTCGACGGCTGATCACGTTTCTATTTGCTAGGCTATATGCACTGACCTAATAAGGAGATGACCGATGATCTATATTGCCTGGATAATCGCGATCGTTGGGATGTGTATAGAGCTGGCCGGGATGCTTGGCATGGGGATGGGCTGGACCCTGTCAGGAGCCATAATTACTGTGGTAGGTGGTGTGCTCTGGGGGCTGTGCCCACCAAAATCCGCGAGGTGACCACTAGCAGAACACGGGGGCTAGCCCAGGGCGATGCCCCTCTTACCACAGCGACCAATCCATCCATATACAGCATGCATATACAAGATGCATATACAATTAGTCAAACGGCACCGCACATTCCATCCTGGCCAACATGAGTGTGCCAGTTAATTCATTCGATTAGCGCTATTTCTCTGTCATTGAGCGATCCGATATAGATATATACAATCGAGGCATGACAAGCTGCATGGATCGAGGCCTCGAGTGAACAGCAAACCCCGTTATCAGCAGATAAAAAGCTACATCCTCGACGGTATCAAACAGCAGAAATATACCCCCGGCAGCCGCATCCCTACCGAGCATCAGTTAGCCGAACAGTTCGGCGTCAGCCGGATGACGGTGAACAAGGCGATTCGCGATCTGGTGCAGGAGAACCGGCTGGTGCGCTACCCGGGCCTGGGTACTTTCATCGCCGATGCCAAGGCGGAGTCACCGCTGGCGGAGATTCGCAATATCGCCGAAGAGGTGCGTCAACGTGGCCACGCCTACAGCTGCCGCGTGATCAAGCTCGAAGCCACGGCAGCCAACGAGACCGTGGCGATGCAGATGGGGATGCCGATCGGCACCCGGGTCTACCATTCGGTAATCGTGCATATGGAGGATGACCTGCCGATCCAGCTCGAAGATCGTTTCGTCGCCGCAAGCGCCGTGCCGGGCTATATTGACCAGGACTTCACCCAGGCCACACCTAACGAATACCTGGTGAAAAGTTGTCCGATCTCCAGCATCGAGCATATCGTGGAAGCGGTAATGCCTGATCTTCGTGCGCAGGAACTGCTGGAGATTGATGCCGGCACCCCCTGCATTCTGGTGGGCCGGCGTACCTGGTCTGATGGCCGTCTGATCAGTTTTGCCTGCCTGACACATCCCGGCCCACGCTACAAGCTGCGCTCAATCACTACGCTTGAGCGCTGAGCGCAGCTTCCCTACTCTATCCCATCGACTTCATTCCGCCTGGCTATAGGCTGGCCAGCATACCCTCCGGTATGTATGAGTTAAGCACCGCAGCCTGTATCAGCTGTTTAGCTTTCTCGATATCAGGGGCGAAGTAACGGTCCTTGTCGTAGAACGGCACCACGGCACGCAGTTCGGCCTTGCAGGCTTCGACACCCGCGGCGGCCTTCAGCGGCGCACGGAAATCCAGTCCCTGGCAACCGGCGAGCAGCTCGACTGCCAGCACACCGGCGCTGTTATCCGCCATGTCACGCAGACGGCGCGCGGCGAAAGTGGCCATCGACACGTGGTCCTCCTGGTTAGCGGAGGTGGGCATGCTGTCCACCGACGCGGGATGGGCCAGCGTCTTGTTTTCCGACGCCAGTGCCGCCGCCGTGACCTGGGCGATCATGAATCCGGAGTTGACGCCGCCGTTGTTGACCAGGAAAGGCGGAAGCTTGCTCAGGCTGGAGTCGATCAGCAGCGCCATACGACGCTCAGACAGCGCACCGATCTCGGCGATCGCCAGCGCCAGGTTGTCGGCGACCATCGCCACCGGCTCGGCGTGGAAGTTACCGCCGGAGATGAAGTCGTTCTCGTCGGCGAACACCAGCGGATTGTCGGAGACCGCATTAGCCTCCACCAGCAGCACCTCGGCCGCCTGGCGGATCTGCTGCAGGCAGGCCCCCATCACCTGGGGCTGGCAACGCAGCGAGTACGGGTCCTGCACCTTCTCGCAGGTGGCATGGGAATCACCGATCTCGGAGCGCTCGCCCAGAAGCTGACGATAGGCAGCCGCCGCGTCGATCTGCCCCTTTTGGCCGCGTACGGCGTGTACGCGAGCATCGAACGGGCGCCGACTGCCCAGCGCTGCTTCCACCGAAATCGCCCCGGCAACGGTAGCTGCAGCATAGAGATCCTCGGCGGCAAACAGCCCCTGCAGAGCAAAGGCGGTGGAGGCCTGAGTGCCGTTCAGCAGTGCCAGCCCCTCTTTCGGCGCCAGCGTGATCGGCTCGAGTCCGGCGATGCGCAACCCCTCGGCACCGGACAGACGCTCGCCCCTATAGATCACCTCGCCCTCGCCGAGCAGTACCGTGCTCATATGCGCCAGCGGCGCCAAGTCGCCGGAGGCGCCCACCGATCCCTTCTCGGGTACACAGGGGTAGACCTCGGCGTTGACCAGCTGAATCAGCGCCTCGATAACCGACAAGCGGATACCTGAGAAACCGCGCGCCAGCGAGTTGATCTTCAGCACCATCATCAGGCGCACGCTGGACTCGCTCATCAGCGCACCGATACCGGCGGCGTGTGACAGCACGATACTGCGCTGCAGCAGCTCCAGGTCCTGCGGTGCGATGCGGGTGTTGGCGAGCAGACCGAAGCCGGTGTTGATACCGTACACCACGCGGTTCTCTTCGATGACGCGCGTAACCGCCGCACTGCTGGCGTAAATCGCCTCGTGGCAGGACGGATCGAGCTCAAGCGTCACCGGCACATTGTTCACTTGGCGCAGCTGCGCCAGGGTCATCTCACCGGGACGGATAATCAGTGCATTCATTATTTACCCCCCAGCATCGGCAGGTCGAGGCCCTGCTCTTTCGCGCAGTTGATCGCAATATCGTAACCGGCATCGGCGTGACGCATAACGCCGGTACCCGGGTCGTTCCACAGCACGCGTCCCAGGCGCTTCGCCGCCGCATCGCTGCCGTCGGCAACGATGACGACACCGGCGTGCTGGCTGAAGCCCATGCCGACACCACCGCCATGGTGGATCGAGACCCAGGTCGCACCGCCGGCGGTATTGAGCAGTGCGTTCAGCAGCGGCCAGTCGGACACCGCATCCGAACCGTCCTGCATCGCCTCGGTCTCACGGTTGGGGCTCGCCACGGAGCCGGAATCCAGGTGGTCGCGACCGATCACCACCGGCGCCTTCAGTTCGCCGTTCTTCACCATCTCGTTGAACGCCAGCGCCAGGCGGGCGCGGTCCTTAAGGCCGACCCAACAGATACGTGCCGGCAGCCCCTGGAAGGCGATGCGCTCGCGCGCCATCTCCAGCCAGTTGTGCAGATGCGGATCGTCCGGAATCAGCTCCTTCACCTTCTGGTCGGTCTTGTAGATATCCTCCGGATCGCCGGACAGGGCCACCCAGCGGAACGGGCCTATCCCCTCGCAGAACAGCGGGCGGATATAGGCCGGCACGAAGCCCGGAAAGTCGAACGCGTTTTTCACGCCCTTCTCGAACGCCATCTGGCGGATGTTGTTACCGTAGTCGGTGGTGGCCGCACCGCGTTGCTGCAGCGCGAGCATGGCGCGCACGTGGATCGCCATCGACTCCTTGGCGGCATCGACCACGGCCGCTTCATCCTTCTGCCGCATCTCGGCGGCGTACTCCAGGCTCCAGCCCTTGGGCAGATAGCCGTTCAGCGGGTCATGGGCACTGGTCTGGTCGGTGACCACGTCCGGCACGATGCCACGCTCGACGATCTCCGGCAGGATATCGGCGCAATTGCCGAGCAGGCCGACGGACACCGCTTTGCCCCGCGCCTTAGCCGCCTCGATGATCTCCAGCGCCTCATCCAGCGTATGGGCCTTGTGATCGACGTAACGGGTGCGCAGACGGAAGTCGATGCGGGTTTCGTCACACTCCACGGCGATACAGGAGTAACCGGCCATGGTCGCCGCCAGCGGCTGGGCACCTCCCATGCCGCCAAGGCCGCCGGTCAGGATCCAGCGTCCGTTCGCTTCGCCGTTGAAGTGCTTCTTGGCCATCGCGGCAAAGGTCTCGTAGGTGCCCTGCACGATGCCCTGCGAGCCGATATAGACCCAGGAGCCGGCCGTCATCTGGCCGTACATCATCAGGCCCTGCTTATCCAGCTCGTTGAAGTGTTCCCAAGTCGCCCAGTGCGGCACCAGGTTGGAGTTGGCGATCAGCACGCGCGGTGCGTCCGGATGGGTCTTGAATACGCCCACCGGCTTGCCGGACTGGATCAATAGTGATTCGTCATCCTCCAGCCGTTGTAACACCTCGATGATCTTGTCGTAGCAGGCCCAGTTGCGCGCCGCGCGACCTATGCCGCCGTAGACCACCAGATCCTCCGGTCGCTCAGCCACATCCGGGTGCAGGTTGTTCATCAGCATGCGCATCGCCGCTTCGGTCAGCCAGCTCTTACAGGTTTTCTCGCCACCGGTCGGTGCCTTGATGACGCGGCTGGAATCGTGACGGTTGTCTTTCATTGTTATGACCTCACTTGACAACTAATTAGACCAGGCAGCACGGCTGCGCTATCCCGAACGGTGTGGAGTTCACCTGTCTTGGTGACATATCGACGACAGGCCCGACTCACCGGTTGGCGTTTATCCAGATCCATTCGGCGACGTCAACCACACTCAAGCTTTCAAAATAATTTGTATATACATTTGTATATCACAACATAACCAGAGCGCAAGTGTTCGCGCATTATTCCGTGTATATGGGCGGCTAAAGCGGGCGCATCGCCGCACTATGATGACTGCACTCCTCTCAACAGGAGACTTCAGCTCTATTAAGTATAATGAAGGACGGGGTGGATAGCCGGCACCTCAGTGCGGTGGGGTAAGGCGCTAACGTAACAGAGAGATATTCGGCCACCATCTATGTATATACATAAACTACAGATCAACAGCCGCGTAACGTAACGAATGCTCTGCCCATAACCGGCGTAGCAAGGGGGCTTATACCCTTTGTTCAGCCGCCATGTGCTGGCGCATCTCATCTTTCATAGCGTCTATCAATGATTCGGCAAAACTCGAGAGCTCAACATCGTTTCGCAGTGCAACGTAGGTACTGAAGCGCACTGGATCCTCAAGCTGAATGACCCGAAGATCACTGCTTTCCGCCCCGAGTCCAGCCAACGAAAAACTGTCAAGTACGGCCACACCCAGCCCCTGTCTGACCAATGAGATCACCATTGATCCGAAGCGCACGCGAAAAGTCAGGTCGTATTCGACATTGGTCCGACTGAACACGCTGTTCAGTATCTGGCCATAGGGATCGACAGGGTCGACGCCGATCAATGGGTACTGCGCGATCTCCTCGGCACTCACGACAGTGTGGGAAGCCAATGGATGGTCGCGGTGCACCACACAACGCAATTCACCCTCGGCCAGCGGCAGGAAGTCGATCGCCGGGTGGTCGAAGCTGTAGCTCATACAGACGAACTCACCACGCCCAAGTAGCAGATAGTCGATCGCCTCCTCAAGTTTCAGTGTCTCGACATTGAGATGCAGATCCGGGTAACGCCCGCGCAAGCGACCGATTGCACGGGGTACCATCGTCAGAGCCAGGCTCGGTACCGAGCCGAATACAAGTTCGACCTCCCGTCCACGCTCCAACTGTTCGATCGAGCGGTTCAGGTCGCTGAGCTTTTTATACAGATCATTCAGCTGGGCGAAGATGCCGCTCGCTTCCGGACTTGGCGTGTATTTGCCGCCTATGCGGGTAAACAGCTTGATCTCCAGTATCGATTCCACGTGCTTCATGGTTCGGCTTACGCCGGGCTGTGAGACGTTCAGTAAGCGCGCCGCCCCGGCGATGGAGCCCGCCACCTTGATTGCGCGGATCATCTCGATCTGACGCAGGGTCAACTGTCGTTTTGGCATGACTCTTCCTCCATTGAAACCACTATCTAGCGCAAGCCCGGCAAATCGATGGAGCCCTACTGCCTCCACTAAAATTAACATTATGTTATAGATCTACCAAGTATTGGTATTTGACGTTTACCTCCATCAGCGCAAAATTTAATCACAGGGCGTAACTGGACGATCCAAGTCCAGATGGAGAGACGCAGCACGTCTTTCCCTGCGCGCCAATACGCAACAGACAAGACAGCTATCGTCCAATAACAACAAAGGATAACAGGCATGAAAAAAGCATTGATCAAGACTCTTGCTGGGGTCACCTTTGCCGGTCTGCTCGCCGGTACCGCCCAGGCTCAATACCCCGAAAAAGATCTGCAGGGCATCATCCAATGGGGCGCTGGCGGATCAACCGATACCGTTATGCGCTCGGTAACCCCTCATGCGGAAGATATCCTCGGCCGCGACGTCATCATGACCAACAAGACCGGCGGCGTCGGCGCCATTGCCACCAAATACGTCAACGCGATGAAGGCCGACGGCTACACCCTGCTGATGGGTGCCGAGAACCCGCAGATGTACAAGGTGCTGGGGCTGGCCGACATCGATTACGGCGACATGATCCCAATCAACGTACTGGCCCGCGGCACGCCGATCTTCGTGGCACGCAACGATGCCCCGTTCAACACCATGAAAGAGCTGGTCGAGTACACCAAGAAGCACCCAGGTGAAATTAAAACCGGCTCCACCGGCCCTGGCGGATTGACCTCCATCGTGCTGGCGATGCTGGAGGCGGAAACCCATATCGACTTCACCGGCGTCCCCTATGACGGTGACGGCCCGGCCCTGACTGCACTGCAGGGCGGCGCAATCGATATCATGCCCGCGGTACTTGGCGCCGCCATCGAGCACATCAAGGCCGGCCGCATGAAGGTGATCGGCCTGGTCGATACCCAGTCCAGCCCGCTGCTGCCGGATACCGCACCGATCACTGAAGAAATCCCCGGCTTCAACAAGTACCTGCCCTGGGGTCCGTTCTTCGGCGTCTTCGTCAAAAAAGATACCCCGGCCGAGGCGGTCGAGAAGCTGACGGCGGCCTATCATGAAGCGGCGCAGAACCCCGACTTCAAGGACCTGATGGACAAGCGCGGCTTCACCATCATGAACATCTCCGGTGATGAAGCGGCCAAGTTCCTCGACAGTTACCGCTCTGTCTCCTCCTGGATCGTCTATGACGCCGGCTTTGCCAAACACTCTCCGGAGGAGTTCGGCATCAAGCGCCCCGAGTAATCCAAACCGGGAGCCGGGCAGCCCGCCCGGCTCCACCGGTTGACCACCGGCCAACCGACTATAACTAGAGTGAATCCATCACCATGCCTCATTCCCAGCATAGCTATACCAAACCCGGTGAAACCCTGTTCGGCTTCCTGATGGTGGTGCTGAGCGTGTTTCTGTTCTGGCAGGCCTACAGCATCGCCGGCTTCGAATCCCTGAGCTCGCCCGGCGCCTTTCCGCTGGCCGCCACGGCACTGATGGTGATCACGGCCTGTATCGCCTGCGTGCAGAACCTGCGTCTGCCCTCAGAAGTGCAGGGCCACTTCTTCAAGGAGATCCTGCCGCCGGTGGTGGCGGTGATGATCGCGGTCATCCTGCTGTTCGCGGTGGTGCTCGATACCCTGGGCTTCATCCCCACCGCGCTGGCCTTCCTGTTCCTGACCATCAAGTTTCTGCATCGCGGCGGCGTGATCCGCACGACGCTGCTATCGCTGATGGTGCTGGTGCTGATCTATGTCGTCTTCCGCCTGGTGTTCAAGGTGGTGCTGCCGGAAGGGATCGTGCCGGAACGCGAGATCCTGGCCTACCTGTCCGATCTGTTTAACACGGGAGCGCAGTGATCATGCTTGAGGCTCTGCAATATTTTTCCATGGCCTGGGTCTCGCCCCAGTTGCTGTTCCTGACCGCGCTGGGCACCTTCCTCGGCATCTATGTCGGCGCCATCCCCGGCCTCTCCGTTACCATGGCGGTGTCGATCCTGATCTCGTTCACCTTCGCCTGGGATATCAACAACGCCCTGTGTCTGATGGTCGGCGTCTACATGGGCGGCGTCTACGGCGGTTCGCGCACCGCGATCCTGCTCAACATCCCCGGCGCGCCCTCGGCCATCGCCACCGCGCTGGACGGCTTCCCCATGGCGCAGAAGGGCGAGGCGGGGCGCGCCATCGGCCTGTCCACGGTGATGTCCGTGGTCGGCGGCTTTATCGGCATCTTCATCCTGGCCATCGCCGCGCCCCATATCAGCGAGTTCGCGCTGACCTTCCAGCCCCGCGATTACATGATGCTCGGCATTATGGGGATCATGCTGGTCGGCTCCCTGTCCGGCGAGAGCCTGACCAAGGGTATCTTCGCCGGTGCCTTCGGCATGCTGGTCGGCACCGTGGGCCTGGATCCGCTGACCGCCGAGGAGCGTTTCACCTTCGGCGCGGTCGAGCTGTGGAACGGCATCAATCCGGTGGCGGTGATGATCGGCATGTTCGGCCTGTCCGAAGCGCTGATGCAGCTGCACCACCTGGACAAGGTGGCACTGAAGCAGAAACTGGACCGCATCATTCCGGCCTGGGCCGATGTGCGCAAATACCTGTCGCTGAGCACCCAGTCCTCGGTGCTCGGCACCATCATCGGCGCCCTGCCCGGCACCGGCGGCGATATCGCCGCACTGATGGCCTATGACCATGCCAAGCGGGTGACCAAGAATCCGAAGGTGCCGTTCGGCAAGGGCGCCAAGGAGGGGCTGATCGCCCCGGAATCGGCCAACAACGCCGCCGTCGGCGGGGCCTATATCCCGATGCTGACGCTGGGTATCCCCGGTGATGCGGTGACCGCGGTGTTCATCGGCGCGCTGTTCATCCACGGCCTGAACCCGGGCCCGCTGCTGCTCACCGAGCGCCCGGAGATGTTCTGGTTCACCGTCGGCAACCTGACCCTGGCCAACATCTTCGTACTGATCTTCGGCCTCACCGGGATCAAGCTGTTCGCCCGCATCGTCGAGTGCCCGAAAGGGATCCTGATCCCGCTGATCTTCCTGCTGTCGATCGTCGGCGCCTACGCGATCAACAACTCGGTAGCGGATATCTGGTGGATGCTCGGTTTCGGTGTGCTGGGCTACTTCATGAAGCTGTACGGCTACCAGGTAGGGCCGGTGATCCTCGGGGTGATCCTGAGCCGGCTGGTGGATGAGAACTGGCGCCGGGCGATCATCTCCGAGCGCGGCGACCTGGGCGAGTTCTTCGGCCAGCTGTTCTCCAGCCCGCTGTCGATCGTGCTGTTCTCGATCATCACCCTGGTGTTTGTCAGCCAGACGCCGCTGTGGACGCAGTTGAAACGCTGCTTCAAGCGCCCACCTCGACCGGACGACTCCGCTCACCCGGGTAAGTCCAAGGATGCCGCGGCATGATCCAGAAACCACACTCTACTGCGGGCAGCGCCAACCGGCGGGCATCCGCATCGAAGGTAACCACATGATCAAACTGGGACTTATCGGCCGGTCGATCGCCAAATCCAGCTCCCCATCTCTGCATAAGCTGCTCGGTGAGCTGACCGGCTACGCCATCGATTATCGACTGCATGAGCCTAAGGACAACAGCCCAGCCGCGTTTGCCGAAACTCTGCAACAGCTGCGTGCCGAGGGTTATCGCGGCTGTAACGTGACCTATCCATTCAAACAGGTCGCGCTCGATCTGGTTAGCCAGACCCGGCCTGAGGCGGAGCTCGTGGGGTCGACCAATACCCTGCTGCTGAGTGACGGGGTTCTGGCCGCCAATACCGACTACACCGGCTTCATCCGTGGCTATCGCTCCCGCCTCGGCGATTTACCGGCGGGCACAGTACTGTTGATTGGCGCTGGCGGTGTCGGCCGCGCGGTCGCTTTCGGCCTGTTCGAGGTAGGTGCCAGCGAGGTGATCGTGTTCGATCGCAACGCGGCCGCCGCACAATCACTGGCCGACGCCATCAACGCGGCAGGCTTCAGCGCCGACGTGGTGGGAGCAGGCGCTCTGGCTGATGCCGCGCGTCTTGCCGATGGTCTGGTCAACTGCACACCGGTCGGGCACTACAAAACCCCCGGCAACCCGCTGCCACCCGAACTGTTCGGCGGCCAAAAGTGGGCCTTCGATGCCGTCTACACCCCATTGGATACCGAATTCCTGACCGAAGCCCACCGCCACGGCTTGGCGCTGATGTCCGGGTTCGACCTGTTCATCTATCAGGGGATCGACGCCTTCGAGATATTCATGGATCTAAAGGTCAATGCAACCCGGGCACTTGCTGCGTTCCAGCAGCGATACGCCCTGCACAGCGAGTTGATCCGCTAGCGCGGTGCCTAGCGTACTTTGGGACTGACGTTTCTCGTGTCAGCGCTCAGTCTCTAGTCCCAACGCGATAGACGTTGGTTTTTTCGGGCTACCTTGGGTAGCCCTTTTTTATCGCCTGAGCGGCATAAGGCCCCAGACCCTGACAGAATCGAACAAGCGAAGAGGATGATTGAAAAACTCTGGAAAACGATTGGAATACTACAAAACAAAAACAGCCGCTCGGCATTACCCGTAAGCGGCTGTTTTCTTTAAGAATTCTGGTAGGACTAACTGGACTCGAACCAGCGACCCCCACCATGTCAAGGTGGTGCTCTAACCAACTGAGCTATAGTCCTAAATGTTTGAGCAAGAACCCTTGCCGTCAAACGTGGTGCGTATTATATAGATGCCCCGGACTTTGGCAAGCCCTCGCAAAAACATTTTTTTAGGCTTTTTCTATTTCTTTTCAACGCTTTAGATTATTTTTTGATCAGCCATGCCCTGCCAGGACGGTTAGCCCCCGGCGGGCGCTATCGAACAGTGCGCCGACCTCCTCAACGGTCAGCGGTTTGCTGAGCAGGAAGCCCTGGATCAGATCACAGCCGGCACTTTGCAGGAAACGTAATTGCGCTGCGTCATCGACACCTTCGGCGACCACCCGCATCTGCAGGCTGCGAGCAAGCGCGACCATGGCGTTGATGATCTCTTCATCGCTGCGATTCTTGCCAATACCGATGACAAAGCTACGGTCGATCTTAAGGTAGTCCGCCTGCAGCTCCTTCAGGTAGCTCATCGATGAATAGCCGGTACCGAAGTCATCGACAGAGACGAATACGCCGGCCGCTTCGAGCGCGGCGAGGTTGTTCTTGACCAACGGCGATTTGCTCATCAGCGTGGTTTCAGTGATCTCGACCACGATACGGTCGGTACCGATGTGATGGCGGGCTAACGCACGCAGCAGGCGCCCGGCGATATCGTCCCGTGCCAACTGCACCGCCGATACGTTGAGGCTCAGGTACCCCACTTCCAGCCCCTGACCGTCCCAGGTCGCCAGTTGGGCGATCACCTCATCCATCTGCCAGGCACCGAGTTGGACAATCATGCCACTCTCTTCCGCCACCGGAACGAATTCGGCTGGCGATATCCACTCGCCCGATCCGTTTTGCCAGCGCATCAGCACTTCAACGCCGAGCGGTTTGAGCGTATTGGCATCAAAGATCGGTTGGTAACGCATGGAGAGCTCGCCTTCACCCGCCATCGCCGCCCGCAACCCCTGTTCAAGGTCTACCCGTCGACGCATCAGGTAGTCCATCTTCACATCGAAGAAACGGTACAGGTTGCGGCCATCATGCTTGGCCTTGTACATCGCCAGATCAGCCTGCCTCAGCAGGGTAGCCGGCTCGGTGTCGCCGCTGACACCAACAGCAAGACCAATACTCGCGGATAGCTGGAATCGAGTGCCGTTCAGCTCCACCGGCTGAGCCAGCACCTTGACCAGGCGCGAGGCAAGCTCCTCCAGCCAGCGGGTATTGACCTCTTTGGTGATCAACATGGCGAACTCATCGCCCCCGAGACGCGCCAGGCAGATATCCTCAGTCACCGCATTGAGCAGGCGCCGCACGGTGATCACCAGCAGCTCATCGCCCATGCTGTGTCCCAGGGTGTCATTGACCGTCTTGAAATGATCCAGATCGATATATAGCAGGCCCACCTTCCGTTCATCTGGCGCCTGCAGCGCTTCGGCCAATTTCTCCGCCAGGCGGCGCCGGTTGGGCAACTCCGTCAGCTGATCATGGAATGCGAGGAACAGCGCACGCTGCTCCGCCTCGCGGCGTGCGGTTACATCTTCGTGAACAGCCACATAATGATCGATAAGATTGTTATCGCTACGAATCGGGGTGATGGTTTGATCGACAATCAGTCGGCTACCGCTGCGCGTGCGGTTGACCACTTCGCCACGCCAGACCTGACCGCTGGTGATTGTCTGCCAGAGATCGTTGAAAAAAGCCTTGGGATGCTCGCCTGAATTAAGTATTGCCGGAGTTCGTCCTACCACCTGCTCGGGTCCGTAACCGGTCAACGAGGTAAAGGCGCGGTTGACCCACTGCACCACGCCGCTGGCATCGGTAATGATGACCGCGTTCGCCGTGGTACTGATAGCGGTGCCCAACAACTGAAGACGGTCAGCCATGCTCTTTTGCCGCTGCGATAGGCGAAATATGAATCCGGACGCCAACAGGATCAGCGTCACAATGCCAATAACCAGCCACTGCAGGCGGGAAACCAGCCGATGCCAGTGCGCCAACCCTTGGTTCAGGTCGTACTCCAGCGTCAGGACGACCGGAAACATCGACGTGGCTCGGTAGTTCAGCAGGTAACTGCGTCCGACTTTTTCGAGTTCGACGCTGCCCCACTCCCGCTCGGCCAACCGGGACTTGAACGGCTCCTGCTCGGCCAGACTGTATCCTGGAAGCTCGCCGATAGAGGGTTCGGACACCATCAAACTGCCGTCGTAGTTGGCCAGACGCAAGCTTATAGGCAACTGTTCAATCAATGGCTGAAACTGGGCGCTTACCGCATCCGGATTCCACACGGCAACGATCCACGCCACCAGACTCCCTTCGAGCTTATAGGGCATACAGATCGGCAGTTGATAGATTCCGGCAGGCGCGAATGTCTCGGTCAGAAAACGGCCCTGCAGTGCCCGGCCGAATACCATCGGCAGATGCGTGTCCGCCTGCGCAAGGCAGCTCAAGCCCGCTACGGTCCTTCCAATCGCTCCCGGCTGTGAACTTCCCAACACCAGACCTTCGGCAGAAACCACCGCAAGCTCACGCAGTTGGGGGCTCATCTCTATAAGCAGCGCAAGGCGACGTTGCAGTTCGACAGGCTCAAACAGCAGTTCAGTGGTGTACTCAAGCTGCGCTCGCATACTGTTCATGCGCCCCTGGGTGTCCTGGATACTGCGCACCAAACCACTTTCCAGGGTCTGCGCGAGTACCGCCGACTCGGACTCGATACTGACTCGGGCGCGTGACTCACCGATCGCCTCAAACACGATAAAAACCGCTATGAAACAGGCGCTCAGTACAATCCCGATCACAGGAACGACTAATAAACGATTCCAGATCAATGGAAGAAAACCTCAAACTGCTTATAGTCGGCATCATATACGGTATCGAATAAGGAGCGCACCATGAGCATACGGCCAATTGCTTCAGGTCAGAGTTTTCTTACCCTGTTCACGCTTTTACTGACAATGACACTGCCATCTTTCGGACACGCCGATGACCGCCTGCAACGGATCGAAGCGAGCGGCAATCTGCGCGTATGCATATGGCCTGAATATTTTTCAATCAGTGCACGACACCCGAAAACAGGCGAACTTGAGGGTATTGATATCGAACTCGCGCATGCTTTCGCAGAGGATCTGGGGGTTAAACTGAGCTTCATCGAAACCCACTTTGGCCGTTTCATGGACGATATCGAGCAGGACAGATGCGATATCGGCATGTTCTCCATTGCCATTACCCCGGCACGGGCAGAGCGTATCGACTATAGCAAGCCCTACCTGGCTAGCCACATGTATGGCGTCACCACCCGCACACATCAGGGCCTGAGCAGCTGGGCCGACATCGATCAGGCTGGCGGCGTGGTGTGCGTTCAGGAGGGAACCTATATGGAGGGCTACATGCGCGAGCATCTCAAACGGGCGAAGATGCTGGTGGTGCGCGATCCACGCGAGCGCGAGCAGTCGGTGCTATCAGGCCGTGCCGATATTTTCATCACCGACTTCCCTTACTCCCGCAAGGTGCTGCGTTTCTATGACTGGGCCAAACTGATCGAACCCGACGAACTCAACTCGCCACGCCCCTTCCGCTACGCCTACGCTGTGGCCAAGGAGCAACCTGAGTGGCTGGGGAGGGTTAACCAGTTCGTCGAGCAGATCAAACAGGACGGACGCTTGAGGGAAGCCGCCAGTCATCACGATCTGCTACCGGCCGTAGTCAGCGATCAGGATATCTGAACCAGGTTGTGCTCGATGGCATAACGCACCAATCCCGCCGCCGTCTGAATGTTGAGTTTCGACTTGATGTTCTGGCGGTGGGTTTCGACGGTACGCACCGATATATCCAACTCCCGCGCAATCTCCTTATTATTGCGCCCTTCGGCCAACAGTTTCAGCACCGTCAGCTCTCGCCGGGTCAATACACCGCTGTCCTGCGCCGCGCTTACAGGTTCGTCGAAACGACTGAACAGGGTCTGCGACGCACCGGAGCTGAAATAGGTCCCCCCTTGATGCACGGTCTCGATCGCCTTAACCATCTCCTCCGAGGACACGTCTTTGAGGATGTAACCTGAGGCGCCAGACTGGATCAGCTGCAGGATATACTCGCGATTATCATGCATGCTCAGGATCAAAACCCGCACCTCGGGGCAGCTCTGACGAAGTTCTCGTGTCGCTTCAAAACCGTTCATTACCGGCATCGACACATCCATCAGCATCACGTCAGGCTTCAGTTCGCGTGCCTTGTCCACCGCCTGCTGCCCATTACAGGCTTCGCCGACCACGCTGATTCCGGGCTCATCCTCCAACCTTGCGCGGATGCCATCCAGCACCAGCGGATGATCGTCTACCAATATCACTTTTATCGGGGTGTCGCTCATCGTCTCTCCTCATGCCTGCGCCGACTTGACCGGTAGCCGAACCCGAATCCGAGTCCCCTCACCCAGATCAGTATCGAGCCGGTACTGACCGCCGAGCAACTCTACTCGCTCACGCATATTGCGCAGGCCGATACCCAGCACATGCTTGTTCGAAGAGGGCTCAAAGCCTCTACCATTATCGCGCAGATCCAGCCTGACCACATTTCGTTGATGGTCTAGGCTAAGCATCATCTCGCTGGCATCGGCGTGACGCTCCACATTGGTCAGCGCTTCCTGGATCAATCGATATAGCGTCATCTCGATATCCTCGGGCAATCGCTTCTCGGGCAAACTGATTTCACGCTTGATCCGCACCCCGGTACGCTCGGAGAACTGTTCTAGCAGATTGCCCAGTGCCGACTCCAGGCCAAGATCGTCGAGGATACTCGGACGCAGATCGTGGGAGATACGTCGCACCTCCTGAATCGCTTCATTGAGGACCTGGCGCCCGGCATCCAAGTCCTCCAAACCCTTACTGTCGCCTGCAGACAAGCGACGCTGCGCCAGTTCCATACGATACAGCACCGACACCATCAGCTGGTTGATGCCATCATGCAACTCCCGGGAAAAGCGTCGCCGCTCATTGACGTGAAACAGTATCGAACGCTGCGCCAACGAGCGCAGGCGCACATCGGCCAGGCGGCTTTCATGCAGGTTGATCGCCACCCCGACCAGCACGATCAACAGCATAGTACCCAGCACGATAACGCTGACGGTAAAGGAGTTCTCGCGAATATTGCGGCTCACCTCACTGCGGATCTTGTTGACCTCGGCACTGATATCGTCGATATACAGCCCGGTCCCAATCATCCAGCCCCATTCGGGAATCCTCACCACGTAGCTGATCTTCTCCTCGATCTCTTCGCGCGAGGGTTTCTGCCACAGGTAGTGCCGGTAGCCCCCGCCCTCGGAAGCCGCCTGCATTAACTCACGGATGACATAGACACCATTGCGGTCCTGAATATCGATCAGGTTCTGCCCCACAAGTTCGGGCTGGATGGGGTGCACCAGGTTGACGCCCTCAGCGTCGTAGGCAAAGAAGTAGCCATCGTCACCAAAAGTCATATCGTGAAGGATCTGTTTCACCTCGGCCTGGGCCTTGTCCCTGTCCTCGCCAGACTCGACGATCACCTGCCGAATCAGCGTCTGTGCGATATCGACGTAGTGGCGCAGCTCGCGCCGCTTCGACTCCAGCAGGCTCTGCTCGAATATTTCGATCTCCTGCTCCGATAGCAGCCGCACACCCTTACTTCCCAGCCAGGTGGTGAATGAGGTCACCAGCACCATCGGCAGGATCGCAAGCAACATTATTTTTATTTTAAGCGTCATGGGGTTAGATATTCCTTTAGACCAGAAACAGAGAAGCCGGCTGTGGTTTCCCACACCCGGCTTTTCCGTGCCTGTTGAACTGTCTGTTTATACCAGACCGTACCAGCTCGGCAAAACCATGATTGATATCACGATGATAATCTGGATCAGGATGAACGGCATGACCCCTTTGTAGATATCCATGGTTGTGACTTCCCGCGGTGCCACACCCTTGAGGTAGAACAGCGAGAAACCGAAGGGCGGGGTCAGGAAGCTGGTCTGCAGGTTCATTGCAATCAGTATCGCGAACCAGAGCGGCGCAATGCCGAGCAGATCCGCCACCGGCGCCAGAATCGGCACGATGATGAACGCGATCTCGACGAAATCGATGAAGAAACCAAGGATCAGAATAGCGATCATTGACAGGATCAGGAAGCCGGTTGCACCGCCCGGCAGATTGGACAACACCTCTTCGACGATATAATCGCCGCCGGTGTAGCTGAACGCCATGGAGAAGGCGGTCGCACCGAGCAGGATGGCAAACACCATCGCGGTGACCTTGACCGTTTCGACCGACGCTTCCATCACCATCTTGACACTGAACTGACGGTAAAGAATCGCCAGCACCAGCGCACCGACACCACCCAGAGCCGCGGATTCCGTCGGCGTGGCGATACCGGCGAAGATCGAACCCAGTACCACAAGTACCAGTGCCAGCGGCGGTACGATAGACGAGATCGCCTTGATGTAGAACTGCTTGCGGTTAAGCGAGTCGTCACGCGGTATTGTCGGCGCCATCTCCGGCTTGGCCCAGGCGATCACCAGAATGTAGATCAGATAAGCACCCACCAAAACCGCACCCGGAATAACGGCAGCTTTGAACAGGTCTCCAACCGGAATACCCAGCACATCACCCAGAATGATCAGGATAATCGATGGCGGGATGATCTGCCCCAGCGTACCGGAGGCACAGATGGTGCCGCAGGCAAGTCGTTTGTCGTAGTTGTACTTCATCATCACCGGCAGCGAGATCAAGCCCATCGCGACGACGGAGGCTCCAACCACACCGGTAGACGCCGCAAGCAGCGCACCTACGAGCACGGTGGAGATCGCCAGACCGCCACGCACCCCGCCAAACAGCTGACCCATCGACTCGAGCAGCTGCTCGGCCAGACGGGTACGCTGCAGCACAATACCCATGAAGATAAACAGCGGGACCGCCATCAGCGTCACGTTTTCCATGATGCTCTGAATGCGGAACGGCATGAAAGCGAATATATCGGGACCTTCAGCAAAGACACCGAAGATCAGCGCCACACCACCGAAGGTGTACGCAACCGGAAAGCCGACCAGCAACATCAGCAGGGCGGCAAAAAACATGATAATACCGATCATTATCTGGACCCCGTCTGCTTAATGTTGAACCGGCGTATAGTCATCATCCTGGTGACGACCCGCCAGGATATTGATCGAACGCAGCATCAGCCCAATACCGCTGATGAAGTTGAAAAACATAGCGAACGGGATCACCGATTTGATGACCCAGCGATAGGGCAATCCACCCGGATCACCAGAACCCTCACCAAGCTGGAACGACTCGCGCGCGAAGTCGACACCATACCACGCCACCAGCAGGCAGAAGGGGATCAAAAATACCAGCGTACACACCAGATCGATCCAGGCTTTCTTACGCAGGGCGAGACCTTCATAGATCACATCAACCCGCACATGCCCACCGGCGCGCAAGGTAAAGGGGATGCCAAGCATGAACATGGCAGCGAACAGATGCCACTCCATCTCCTGCATGCCGATAGAGACGGCGTTGAACAGGTAGCGGGATACAACGTCGTAGAATACGTTGAACAGCATCAGCACAAAGAGGATGGCGGCGATCTTGCCAAGCAGATCGGAAAACCGATCAATCGTCTGTTCAAGACGTAACAGAAACATGGTCAGCGACCTCATGGCCCGAGGGGTGAGTTTCAACGAGGCGTGGGAGCCGCAGCCGAGGCTGGGCTCCCGCAGGGCAGAGTTTACTCCTCAGCCATGCTGTTGAGATAGGCGCGCTCGCCGATATCGGTCCAGACGCGGATCAGTTTCTGATACCCGGTCTGGGAGTCGATGATCTCCTTGGCCAGAGGATCGGCTGCCGCGGCTTCTACCAGCAGTTCATCGTTGGCTTTCTTCAGCGCAGCGATAACTTCAGGCGGGAAGTTCTTTACTTGTACGTCGGGGAACTCAGTCTTCATGTTAAACCAGTTCTCAGCCGACGCATGGTGCGATTCGATGGTCATGTTGTAGGCAGACACCTTCATCGCGGTCATCAGGATCTTCTGCAGATCTTCCGGCAGGCTGTCGAACTTCTTCTTGTTGATCAGGAACTGCAGCTCAGTACCTGGTTCATGCCAACCGGTGTAGTAGTAAGGCGCAATCTTGTGGAAGCCCATACGCAGGTCCATGGACGGGCCGACCCACTCCAGCGCGTCGATGGTGCCGCGCTCCAGCGAGGTGTAGAGCTCACCCGGTGCGATGTTGGTCGGGCTTGCGCCCAGCTTGGCCAGTACCTCACCGGCGAAACCCGGAATACGCATTTTCAGCCCGTTGAGGTCCTCAACCGAGTTGATCTCCTTGCGGAACCAACCACCCATCTGCATACCGGTGTTGCCGCCGGGTACCGAGATCAGGCCAAAGGGTTCATACACCTTTTGCATCAGGTCCATACCGCCACCGAAGTAGAACCAGCCATACTGCTCGGTTGCGGTCATGCCAAACGGCATGGTGGTGAAGAACAGGGTATTGGGTACCTTGCCCTTCCAGTAGTAGGACGCGGAGTGGCCCATGTCGTACTGACCGGCGCGGACCATATCAAACACGCCGAATGCGGACTTGTGCTTGTTGGCTGTATCAATCTCAATCTTCAGGCGACCGTTGGACATCTGTTCGGCCAACTGCGCCATTTCGCGAGCGGGGTGGCTGAACACGCCGAAGTTGGTCGGCCAGGTCTCGGCCAATTTCAGGCGATAGGTTTTCTCTGCGGCCTGGGCCGGCGCGATAACAGCAGCAGCTACAGCTGCAGCCGCAATCAACTTACGGGCAAACGTCAGTTTCAACATTGTTCTTATGTCCTTTTATATTGGGGTTCACCAAATCAGCTTAGACACTGATAAAGCGATTTTCAGTATCGCAAAGGTCAACTGGCCAGACCTATTCGCAATAGCGCGCAAACCAACCCGTAATTACGCGGTACCACTCCGAAACAACACGCAAACACCTCTACGTATTTTTACGTAGGTAGCTTGAAGTCAGCCCCAAACCAAGAGGGCGGCTTATTGCTAAGCCGCCCTCTTGGTTACTCTACCGTCTGCCAACTAGCAGCGGAAACGGGAAACCATCTCCTGCAGTCCGCGTGCATGCCCGACTACATCCGACGAGAAGCTGCCGATCTCACGACTACGTTCGGAGCCACGGGATACGTTATCCAGTACTGCATTCATGCTGTGGGCAATCGACTGCGCGGTAGCGGAGATCTGCTCGATGCTCGCCGCTTGCTGCTGATTGCGATCGCTGACCTCGCCAAAGAGTGAGCGGATGTGACTCATCTCCTGAATCGCCTCGCCACCCTGACTACGACTGTCGCTAACCTGGTTCTGTCCATTCTCCATCGCTGCCAGAATCTGCTTCATCTGGACCTGCATATTGTTGTTGATCTCGTTGATGCTGGAGGTCGCCGACACGGTCTTCTCCGCCAGTGCCCGAACTTCATCCGCCACAACAGAGAAACCACGCCCCGCCTCACCGGCGCGTGCCGCTTCGATCGCCGCGTTCAACGCCAGCAGGTTGGTCTGCTCAGCCAATCCGTTGATCATGTCGGTGACACCGTCAACACGCCCAGAAGCCGCATTGAGGTCATTCAGCTGATCATGAATACGGGCAAACAGTTCGGAGATCCGCTCCAGCGAGCCCAGCGCACCGGTAATCACCGCCCCGCCCTTCTCGGTCGCATCCTGAGCCTGATTGGACAGCCTGTTGGTCTCCTCCGAGGCGTTCGCCATCTCCATTACGGTCTGGCTGATCTCTTCCGCGGCCGCCGCTACCGAGCTGGTTTCCGATTCTGTCTGCTCGCTTTCGGTGATCTGAACCTTCAGAGTCTGACTGAGCTCTGAGGACATACGCTGCAGCTGTTCGCTGCTGCCTTTGACACCGTTAAGCACGCCACCCAGCTGTTCGGTCAGATTATTGACAGCAGCGCCCAATCGATCGAACTCATCCTGGCGCCCTTCGCTTACCGGCAGGCGCAGCTGCAGATCACCCGCCGCCACCTTTTCCAGGGAATCCAGCGTGGCAGTGAGCGCGCGGGTCGACTTTCGCCAGGTGTTCATCAGCAGAATAAAGATAATCAATGATACGACAGCACCGGCAATCAGGATGGTCATCCGTGCCTTGCCGCTGGCTTCGTTGGCGCCGTTGCGCGCAGTTGCGAGTTCAGCGAGCACAAATTCCAGATCGCTGGCCACCTCTTCATTCAGGCTGACCAGGTATTGCTCGGACTCCGATGCGACCGCATTCTGCTGCTCCAGCAACACGATCAACTTATCCATTTCCGTTTCGATTTTGGTCAGCGGTTCATCAAAGGTTTCGAGAAAATCGAGCTCGACCAAACTGGTTCTCAAACCTGCTGCGGCTTCCTTGTAGGCGGCGAAACTTTCCGGGGTACGCTGTTCGATTACCTGGGAGACGCTCTCCTTCAGTACCCTGAACGGCTGACGCATAAAGGAGAATAGCGTCCGCTCAAATGCGTCCATCTCCTGGTTCACCGCCGCACGCTGCCCCTCTTCATTGGAGGTACCGATCGCTTTGGTTGTTTCCAGCAGCCGCTTCTTGGCATCGACCCAGCTATCCAGAGTTGCCTGCAAGGTCTCAGCCTTATCCATTCCTTGCTCAACCAGCGTGTTGAGCACCCCCGCCTGCTGCTCCTGCAAGGATGCAAGCGCACCGACCGCGCGCTCGCCATCCAGGCGCGAAACGTTGGAAACCTCGGATTTGAGATTACTCAGATCGATAACCCAGCGCCCGAGCAGATCGACCTGTTCGGCCGCCGTGCTCTGTTTATTGAGAGAGGTTATCGAAAGTGTAACGAGAGCCGCGAAACCGAGAATCGTGAGAATAACCACGAGTAGCAGATTCTGTTTGAACCCGAGCTTCAGATAGGACATGGATGTTCCCTTGTGACAACTTTATAATAATTCGCCCGCTCCTTGGCGGGATCTTTTCGGACATTTCTCTAGCCCACTCTGGGCCCCCCAAATGAGTCCTGTCCGTATTTTGCGACTTTAGTCGCAATGAAACCACTTTTTAACACAACGCCAGTGCAATACAAGCCCGGATGCGGCGATTAAGGCATCGACGCGTGTTTTAAACGCTCCAGTTCATCGCGCAACTGAGCCGCTTTTTCAAACTCCAGATTACGCGCCGCCTCGTACATTCGGTCTTCCAGTTGATTGATAGTCCGCGCCAGCTCCTGAGCGCTCAGCTTGCCCTCATCCACCCGATAACTGGTTTCAGGCTCGGCGACCTTACGCCCACTCCGCCCGCCCTTACGGCCGGGAATGTTCGCGCCTTCCATGATATCGGCTATCGATTTGACAATGCCGCGCGGCGTAATGCCGTGCGCCTCGTTGAAGGCGACCTGCTTGTCACGACGGCGCTCGGTCTCGCCGATCGCACGCTCCATGGAACCGGTCATGCGATCAGCATAGAGAATCGCACGTCCGTTCACGTTACGCGCGGCACGACCGATGGTCTGAATCATTGAGGTTTCGGAGCGCAGGAAACCCTCCTTGTCGGCATCGAGTATCGCCACCAGTGCCACCTCCGGCATGTCGATCCCCTCACGCAGCAGGTTGATCCCCACCAGTACATCGAACTCGCCGATGCGCAGATCACGGATGATCTCGACCCGCTCGACGGTGTCAATGTCGGAGTGCAGGTAACGCACCCGGACATCGTGTTCGGCTAGAAACTCGGTCAGGTCCTCCGCCATCCGCTTGGTCAGGACGGTCACTACCACGCGTTCGTTGCGCGCTGCGACAAGGCGAATCTCGGAAAGCAGATCGTCTACCTGCGTCGATGCCGGGCGCACCTCGACCACCGGATCGACCAGGCCGGTCGGTCGAACCACCTGCTCAACCACCTGTTCGGCATGCGCCGCTTCGTACTTGCTCGGCGTCGCCGAGACAAACACCATCTGAGGTGCCAGTCGTTCCCACTCCTCGAACTTCAGCGGTCGGTTATCCAGCGCCGAGGGAAGGCGGAAGCCGTATTCAACCAGCGTCTCCTTACGCGAGCGATCCCCCCGGTACATGGCACCGAGCTGCGGAATGGTGACATGGGATTCGTCGATGATCACCAGCGCGTTGTCGGGCAGGTATTCAAACAGGGTCGGCGGCGGCTCGCCCGGCCCGCGGCCGGACAGGTAGCGTGAGTAGTTCTCGATACCCGAGCAGTAGCCGAGTTCCAGTATCATCTCGATATCGTACAGGGTGCGCTGCTCCAGACGCTGCGCCTCGACCAGCTTGTTGTTGTCGCGCATCTGCTTGAGACGCTCGCGCAACTCCTCCTTGATATGGTCTACCGCCTCCAGCAGCACCTCCCGTGGTGTTACGTAATGAGTCTTCGGATAGATGGTGGCGCGCGGCACCTTCTGCAGCACTTCACCGGTCAACGGATCGAAATAGCTGATCTGCTCGATCTCCGCGTCAAACAGTTCGATACGGATCGCTTCCTTCTCCGATTCCGCCGGAAACACGTCGATGACATCGCCACGCACCCGATAGGTACCACGATGCAACTCGACATCATTGCGGGTGTACTGCAGCTCCGCGAGCCTGCGCAGCAGAGCGCGCTGGTCGATCTCGTCACCGCGGTCGAGGTGCAACATCATCGACAGATAGGATTTCGGGTCGCCCAAACCGTAGATCGAGGAGACGGTGGCGACGATAATCGCATCCTCCCGCTCCATCAGCGCCTTGGTCGCCGACAGCCGCATCTGCTCGATATGATCATTGATCGAAGCATCCTTCTCGATAAACGTATCGGACGATGGCACATAGGCTTCGGGCTGGTAGTAGTCGTAATAGGAGACGAAATACTCCACCGAGTTGTCCGGAAAGAACTCGCGGAACTCTCCATAAAGCTGTGCGGCCAGCGTTTTGTTGTGGGCAAGGATGATGGTCGGCCGCTGCACAGCGGCAATAACGTGGGCCATGGTGAACGTTTTGCCCGAGCCGGTCACACCAAGCAGCGTCTGCGCCGCCAGTCCCGACTCCAGACCATCGACCAGCTGCGCGATCGCTTTCGGCTGGTCACCCGCCGGCTCAAACGGAGAGCTGACCTTGAATCTCTCTTTCATCCATCTATCCTGCATTCAAGCGAACCCGGAAGTATAACGCGTAACGCCTGTGCAAAGCATTCGCTTCCCGGTGACCAATAACGAGCACGCGCGGATTTCTTATCGGCAACTTAATTCACTAAAGTCACCTGTTGATCCGTTTTTTACGACAACAGGGATTTAGAGTGGATCCTTAATCCTGTATGCTCTGCGAGTTACACTTCATGACGATTTCGGGCACTGATAGCAAGAGGAACCTAGGCTTGGACGTGCAACTCTCCAACCGCGTAAACAGCATCAAACCCTCGCCGACACTGGCGGTCACCAACCGTGCCGCTGAACTGCGCGCCGCGGGACAGAACATTATCGGTCTTGGCGCCGGCGAACCGGACTTCGACACTCCGGCTCATATCAAACAGGCCGCCATCGACGCGATCAATAGCGGTTTCACCAAGTACACCGCCGTTGATGGTACTCCGGCGCTGAAGAAGGCGATCATCGCCAAGTTCGAGCGCGATAACGGCCTGAAGTATGAAGCGAACCAGATCCTGGTTTCCTGTGGCGGCAAACAGAGCTTCTTCAACCTGTCACTGGCGCTGATCAACCCGGGCGACGAGGTCATCATTCCTGCACCCTACTGGGTTTCCTACCCGGATATGGTGCTGGTCTCAGACGGCAAGCCGGTCATTGTCACCACCACTCAGGAGCAGCGCTTCAAGATCAGCCCACAGCAGCTGGAAGCAGCGATTACGCCGCGTACCCGCCTGGTAGTCCTGAACAGCCCGTCCAACCCGACCGGCGTTGCCTACACCCTGGAAGAGCTGGCGGCACTGGGCGAAGTCCTGCGTCGCCACCCGGATGTGCTGATCGCCACGGATGACATGTACGAACACATCCTGTTCGGCGACAAGCCGTTCTGCAACATCCTCAACGCCTGCCCGGATCTCTACGAGCGCACCATCGTGCTCAACGGCGTCTCCAAGGCCTACTCGATGACCGGATGGCGCATCGGCTATGCCGCTGGTCCCGCCAAGCTGATTGGCGCCATGAAAAAGGTCCAGTCGCAGAGCACCTCGAACCCGACCTCAATCTCCCAGGTCGCCTCACAGGCCGCCCTCGAGGGGGATCAGGAGTGCGTCAAGGAGATGGTCAAGGCGTTCAAGGAGCGTCACGATTACGTCGTATCGGCACTGAACGAGATCGAAGGGGTCGAGTGCATTCCGGCGGATGGTACTTTCTATGCGTTCCCCAGCTTCCAGAAAGTGATCGACGCCCGTCCAGAGTTTGCCGATGATATCGCGCTCGCCGAGTACCTGCTGACCGAAGCGGGCGTCGCACTGGTACCGGGCTCCGCCTTCGGCGCACCGGGCAACTTGCGCCTGTCATTCGCCACCAGCATGGATGTGCTTAAAGACGCGATTGGACGTATCGCGAAGGCACTCAACAGCTGATGTCCAGACAGCGGGAGCCCTCTCCCGCTGTCCCACCCGCTGCAATGGAGCCCCGGTGTTGAAAACCCGCATCATCACCGAACTGTTCAAAACGGCCGAACATCCCGTCGCACTTGTCAGAGATGACACCGCCGAATGGCACAACCGATCCTTCGCCTCACTGTCGGACGATAATCGCCAACGCTTGATCGATCACGCGATCGCCGGCGAGCCAGGTCCAATGCTGCTCGACGGCTACCTGTTCGAATTACTCCACGCCAAGCATCAGCGCCTGCTCATCGGCACCTCTTGTATCCGCGACGACAGCGAGAAGCGACTGATTCGCAGCCTTCTCCCCGCACTGGCGGAGGGCGGCGATCCCTGGTTAACGACCGCGTCCATTCTTGGCCCTGCGCTGAACTGGAGCCACTGCGCCGCCATCAAGCACAAATCGGCGAGCACGGACGAACTGCTCGGGCACTGGCACGCAGGCAAGCTCAACTCCCCAGAGCAACTTTCCCTAACCGACAGTGCCGCAGCCGAGCTGTACGGTGGCGGAAACGAGCAATTGATCCTGTTCAATCCCGCCGAACTGTACCCACAGGACAGGTTATTCCGGAACGACCCGCCTGCGGTAACATTGATGCAACGGGTGGAACTAACCGGCGGTCAGGCCGTCGGCATTCTCTGCGCATGGGGCAAGCCCGACACCGCCAGTCTGGCGCTCTCAGCCAGATTGCTGGCAATCTCGGCAGACCTGCTCGCCTGCCATCTGGCAATGAACGGGAGGGAGCCCGGCAAGGAGTTACCCACTCCTCTCGATCATCCGCTCGATGAGCTCACAGGACTGTCCGGTCGCGCCGCCTTCGACGCCACTCTGGAGGCGTTCGAGGAGCACTATCAGCAATACGGTCAGAACTGCGAAATGGCGATGCTCGATATCAACGGCCTGTCATCGATCAATCAGCTCAAAGGCACAACCTTTGGCGATGACGTACTTCGCACCTTTGCTCAGAAGTTGAGCCAGATCTGCCGACCGGAGGATAGGGTTTTTCGCTTCGGCGGAGATGAATTTGTCGTATTAATGCCTTATCGTCAGGATCCACCGCCGCTACAAAAGCGCCTGATCGAAATAGAACAGGAAATGCGTAAACTGCCGGGTCTGGACAAATTTAGTGCCAGCGCAGGTATCGCCAACCTATTGGAAACCAGCGGCAGCAGCGATGACTTAATGCTGCTGAGCGACCGCCGTCTGCGCCAGGCAAAAACGGTACGCAACGAAACTCAGGGAACAGACAATGCGCAATAGAGAAGTGTTGAGATCGAGAAGATGGTTACTGACCACCACACTACTGACCGCTCTCGGGTCGAGCTCGAGCCAAGCCGGAGCCCTGCACGATCTTTACCTGCGCGCACTGGCGAACGATCCGCAGCTAAAGACGGCAGAAGCTACCTACAACGCTGACCGCGAAGCGCTACCGCAGTCACGTGCCGCACTGCTGCCACAGGTCGGCCTCAGCGCCGATACGACCCGCACCGACACCCGCACTTTCGACGGAAACAGCCACGGCTACAGCCTGGCACTAAGCCAGCCGGTATTCGATGCCAGCAGCTGGTTCAACTTCCGGCGCGGCCAGGTACTCGACGAAAAGGCGCAAACCGAATTTGCACTGGCGCAGCAGTCACTGATCCAGCGCACTGTCGACATCTATCTCAATGTACTGCGGGCGCAGAGCGCGCTGGACCTGGCACAGGCCCAGGAGCGTGCGCTGAAACGCCGCCTGGACCAGGTAAATGCCCAATTCGACGTCGGCCTGATCGCCATCACCGATGTGCTCGACGCCCAGGCGTCCTATGATGATGCGGCAGTACAGCTGATCGATGCCCAGGGCGCCCTGCGCAATAGCTTCGAGGCGGTTGAACGTCTGGGCGGTAGCGGGATCGAACAGGTTTCGCCGCTCAAAAGCGAATACCCGATTCAGTCGGTCAGCCCGAACTCTCCCGAATCCTGGCTTGAACGCGCGCTGCAGGACAACCTGGATTTTCGCGTCAGCCAGTACAATCAGGACGCCACCCGCCGCACTCTCCAAGCCGCCAGAGCCGAACGACTGCCCAAGGTGACGCTGGAGATGCAAAACGGAGAAAGCACTCAACGTGGCGACTGGAACGATAACAACAGCATTGCACTGTCGCTATCCGTACCGCTTTATACCGGCGGTTCACTGAGCTCCAGCATCAGCGAGGCCGACCTGCGCAACCAGGCCGCCCTGTTCAGCCTTGAGGACCAGCGGCGTAACCTGATCGAGCAGACCCGCTCACTGCTACGCGACCTCAACACCAGCGTAGAGAGCGTCAAGGCCCGCGCCCAGAGCATCACGTCCAGGGAAACGGCACTGCAGGCCACTGAGGAGGGGTTCTCGGTAGGTACGCGCAACGTGGTCGATGTACTCGATGCGGAAAACGCGCTGTATCAGGCCAGATTGAACTACGCCAATGCCCGTTACGACCACGTCAGCACCCTGTTTCAGTTCAAACAGGTAGTCGGCAGCCTGAGTCCGGAAGATATCCTGGCACTGGACAGCTGGCTGGAGCCCTAAAAAGCTCCAGCTCACCTCTCAGGTGAAATCCGGCGCGTCAGTGCACCGTCGGATTATCATCCTCGGTCTCTGACAGTATGGGCTGCCCCTCACTGTCATGACCGATGGCCCCCATTTCGATAGCCCGCTCCAGCAACTGCTGCACCAGCATCTCCGCAAGATGCGCGCTGACGATGATGCCGGCGGGCGGGTCGCCATCGAACAGCTCCTCATCCACCAGATCATCGGCCCGCAATCCCAGCAGCAGCGGGTTTTCCAACAGCAAGGGCGCCAGATCGTCCGGCGTGAAGATGGAGTGATCCGAGGAGACCATCAGTGCCAGCTGGTAGGCATCGTGCGGCCCCTCCTGCAGGCGTTCCAGATACGTCTGCTCCGCAGCATGGAACATATCGCTTAACCGACTGCGGCCACGCGCCGGGGTAAACTCGCCCGCATCCGAGTAGTCGACACCGGTAACCGAGGGCACCGAATCAAGTTCATGCGCATCCACCAGCACCCGACCGTCGGAATCCACCGCCAACCATTCTCGATTAACGGCCACGGCCAGCAGCCCCTCCAATGCAGCGGCGACGATATTGCTGGTCACGATCGCCCCAACGCACGGGTTGGCGCGCTCGCGGTCATCATCGATCAGGTCACTGGCACGTGCGGACAGCAGCTTGGGGTCTTCAGAGATCAGTGCGGCGAGCTCGGGGCCGGACAGCCAAAGGCGAGTATTGCAGACACGGTGCGCGGTCAGGTAGGGCTCAACCTCGCCATGGTCCAGCATCGTCTGCACATACTCCTTGCGCACACGATCCAACAGATCAGCCAAACGACGGCTCATATCAGGCTCTCCCAATAGATGCGAAATCAGACTTAATACTAACCGCCATCTCGGAGCTTGCCCAACTACGCGGACGCAAAAAAAGATAAATCCCGAGGACAGCGCTCAGTGGATGGTGATACCGACAGGGGCCACGCGTGCTTTCATCTGGTCAAAGGCGTGACGCAGGTGGGATAATGGCATCAGCCCGAAATCGACCGGATCGATCGGCAACTCGTACCAGTCCAGTGACCAGACGCGGGTCATCAGCTCATACTCACCAATCAGCGCGTCGAGCAGGATCATCGCCGCCTCGACACGCGGATCCATCTCCAGAATCTTCGGCGCATCGACCAGATAGATCGCCAGCTGCAACTTACCGTTCAACTCGCGCAGCGAACACCAGAACTCGTCAATCTCGCAGAGCTCCTCGCCCATGTTGACGAACGCGGGTACCGGATCATAGCGCTCGTTGAAGGCGCGGAAATTGATTCCGCTCAGTTCCGGTGCCGCACCGACCACACTGAGTACGGCATGGATCGACTCCGGGTAGCCATCGCAACCGAAGATCATCTCCACCGGACCGCCGTCGGACTCGCGTTCGAAATGGAAAGTCAGGTTGCGATCAATCTTCTGCAGCGACAGCCGATAAGCGGCCAGCAGCGAATCCGCCTCGAACTGCGTATCGCCCTGGCTGGCAAGCAATTGATCGAGCGTACGCTCTACCTGATGCCAGAAATCTTCTATCTGCTTGAGGCTAATATTCATGAATTACGGATGATCTGCTCTCAGGTCCTGGGCACGACAACACCGGTCTGACCCTGGTATTTGCCACCGCGGTCGCGGTAAGAGGTTTCACACACTTCGTCAGCACCGAGGAACAGCATCTGCGCCACCCCTTCATGGGCGTAGATCTTGGCCGGCAGCGGTGTGGTGTTGGAAAACTCCAGCGTGACATGCCCCTCCCATTCGGGCTCAAGCGGCGTGACGTTGACGATGATGCCACAACGGGCATAGGTGCTCTTGCCCAGGCAGATCGTCAACACATCACGTGGAATTCGGAAATACTCAACGGTACGCGCCAGGGCAAAGGAGTTGGGCGGAATGATACAGACATCGGATTTCACATCGACAAAACTGCCATCGTCAAAATTTTTCGGATCGACGATGGAGGAGTTGATGTTGGTGAATATCTTGAATTCATCAGCGCAGCGCACATCGTAGCCATAGCTAGAGGTGCCGTAGGATACGATCGGTTGGTCGTTGACACGACGCACCTGTGACGGCTCGAATGGCTCGATCATCTTCTGTTCGGCCACCATTCGGCGAATCCAGCTGTCTGACTTGATACCCATAAAAACCTGTTCCAGCCCCTGTCTGCTCGGAGATAAAGAGGCGCCATTCTACAGTGCTTCGATGGGATAACGCCAGCTTCACCGGGTTTTCAGCGGCGATTCCTCGCTACTGGAAACCCGGTGAAGCTGGGATCAAACAGCGGCGGTATCAGTCGCCGAAGATTGAGATATTGGGGATCCGACTCGACTGGCTTGCTCGCTGAGCCAACCGTGCCGACAGCTTCGCCGCGATCTCCAGGTAGCGCTGGGCGTGAGGCCCGTCCGGATCCGCCACCACGCTGGGCTGGCCGCTGTCCGCCTGCTCGCGAATCGCCAACGCCAGCGGCATCTGGCCGAGCAGCTCGCACTGATACTCATTGGCCAGCTTGTCACCACCACCGCTGCCGAAGATCGCCTCTTCGTGACCGCAGTTGCTGCAGATATGGGTGCTCATGTTTTCGATCACACCCAGCACCGGGATATCCACCTTGCGGAACATCTCGATCCCCTTGCAGGCATCCAGCAGCGCGATATCCTGCGGCGTGGTGACAATCACGGCACCCGAAACCGGCACACGCTGCGACAGGGTCAGCTGAATATCGCCGGTGCCCGGGGGCATGTCGATCAGCAGATAATCGAGATCCTCCCAGCGGGTCTGGTTCAACAGCTGCTGCAGCGCACCACTGACCATCGGGCCGCGCCACACCATCGGCGTATTGTCGTCGACCAGGAAGCTCATCGACATCACCTGCACGCCAAGACTCTCCACCGGCAGGAAGTATTTCTCCTCGGCGGTCTGTGGACGGGTCCCGGATGGTACTCCCAGCATCATCCCCTGGCTGGGGCCATAGATATCGGCATCGAGCACGCCAACGCGGGCGCCCTGCGCCTTCAGCGCTAGAGCCAGGTTGGTGGTCGTGGTTGATTTGCCGACCCCGCCCTTGCCGGAGGCGACGGCGATGATATTGCGTACGCCCTCAAGCCCCGGCAGCTTGTGCTGCCCGCTATGCGCCGCGATATTCTGGGTGATCTGAACCTCGACCTCAGCATCGGCACCGGTTTCGGCCACCCTGGCAGACAGTGCGCGCTTCAGCGCGTCATGTTCATGGGCGCAGGCATAGGGCAACTCGATCACCACGCTGACCCGCTTACCTTCGATGCCCACCGACTTGACTGCGCCGACGCTACCCAGCGACTGTTCAAGCAGGGGGTCTACCCAACTTTCGATATGCCCCTGAATCTGGGATCGATCAAGCTCCGACATCAATTTACCCCTCGTTTACGCAAATCCGACTATTTAAGTCAGCTATTGTGACGAATCCACACCCACCAAGTCCAGTGCCGTCTGCCTGGCGCCTTTAAGATCGGGCTTGCCACTGCCGAGACAGGGCAGCTTGGGCACGGAAAATATTCGTGCCGGCAGCATCAGGGCCGGCATTCCCGCCTCGACCAAACGCTGACGGAGGTCGCTGTCACACGTGTCCGGCGCACCACTCTCATCCGAGCCCACAAGCAACACCACCTGCTCACCCTTTCGCTCATCCGGCACAGAAGTGGCCATCAGCTCCACCTCGCCTCCCAATATCCGCTGGGCGTGCTCCTCGACCGCGCCGAGCGAGATCATCTCACCACCCACCTTGATAAAGCGGGAGTAGCGATCAACCAGCGTAAGGAAACCATCGGCATCGAGATACCCCTTGTCGCCACTGACATACCAACGCACGCCGTCACGCTCGATAATCACCCGCCGAGTACGTTCCGGATCGTCCAGATAGCCTTGCATGAGCTGAGTACCACCGATCAGCACCATTCCACTCTCACCCACCGGAAGCGGCTCATAGCTCTCGGGATCAACGACACTGAACCAGGAGCCGGGCAATGCCATTCCGACGGTTCCAGGTTTGTTACCTACCTGCAGAGTCCAGTAGCTGGTATCGAGATAATCGGGCAGATTCACGCTGGCAACCGGCGTGGTTTCGGTACACCCGTACCCCTCCAGCACCGTTTTATGAAAGCGGCTCTCGAACTGCTCCCGCACCAGCGGCGACAGTTTTTCAGCACCGGCAACCACCAGCCGCAAGGAGTCGAACATCGCAGGCAGCAGCCGGCTCTGGCGAGTGTACAAGCGTAAAAACGTGCTGGTCCCGCATAACAGAGTCGCCCGCCACCGGGCTGCCGCCTTACCCACATTGACCGCATCGGTCGGGTCCGGATGACAGACCAGCGGCACCCCCTCGATCAGCGGCATCATTGTGGTCGCGGTCAAGCCGAAGGCGTGAAACAGGGGCAAGGTGCCGAGCACGCAATCGTCGTCGCGGATATTGAACACATCGGCGATCTGTTTGAGGTTGGCCATAATATTGCGATGACTGAGCATGACACCTTTCGGCGCCCCCTCACTGCCGGAGGAGAACAGTATCGCCGCCGTATCATCCAACTGGCGGCCGCCACCGAGCCAACGCTCAAGCAGAGCCACCGGCGTCAGGCGCACCTGCAGCAGGGTCAGCATACTCTCCAACTGCCCGACCCCCTGCTTTAACGACTCCAGTTCGATTACCGACAGCCCGGCAAGCAGCGGTTTCATATCGATACCCCGCTGTTCAAGACGCTCGATGAACTGCCGCGAAGTCACGATCGTCTCGACACCGGCGCGCTTACAGCAGGTCTCGAGCACCGACACCGGCGCGGTGTAGTTCAGCGGTACCAATGTGCGCCCGCTCATCATCAGCGCCAGCGTACCGATCACCCCACCCGGCGCCGACGGCAACAGCACGCCCACCCGCTCGCCCTTACAGCGTTTCAAGCGCCGGCGCAGCAGTGCGCAGGCCGTCAACACCCGCAGATGGCTGAGCGCGGGCCCCTGAAGATCGGCCAGCGCCCAGTCGGAGGGCGCTTCTCGGGCGGTACGCACGAAGGCACGAGGCAGGGTGGGCAGGGTATCGGTATAAGCCTCCCAGGCCTTGATCGACAGAATCGACACCGCCTGACGCACATCCACTGCAGTGGCGGTCATCGCCATAGGCTCACCGAAGGCGACGATCACATCGCGTTTCCAGCCCGCCCTGCGCGCTCCTTTCAAGCGCGCGTTGGAGCGGGAAAAACGGCTGCCCCACAACCCACGCAGGTAGAACGGCAGAATCTCGACGTTGTCAGCATCGACCTCCCGCGCGATGCGCTCGAAGCCCTGCTTAAAGGGCGCTAACTGACCGCTGTAGCTGATTGCCCCCTCGGGAAACAGGCATACCACCTCGCCCTGCTGTAGCAAGGCGGCAACCCTGCCCATCGCATCGCGACTGCTGGCCGGCGAGATCGGGATGACACGGTAAAGATCGAGCAACCACTTCAAATAGCGGCGCTCGTAGAGCGAACGCTCCATGACGAAATGAACATGGCGAGGACAGGCCAGTTGTACGATAGCCCAATCGAGCCAGCTGATATGGTTGCCCAGCAGCAGCACACCCTTGCCATCGGCCGGCATGTGCTCGAACCCCAGTACCTCGAGCCGATAGCGATTCCGCATCAGGATCCGCACCAGCAGCCGGAGCAGCGCCTCGGGCAGGCGCACAATCGCCAGCACCGCCCCGGCGCCGGCACTCAGCGCCAGTACAATTAGCAAAACACGCGCCGGAACCTCGGCGAACGCACTGGCCACGGTGCCCAACAGACAGCTGAACATCGCCACGTTCTGCAGAAAGTTGTTACCGGCCAGCACAGATCCACTTTCGCCCTCGGGGGCGTGAAACTGAATCAGTGCATTCAACGGCACAATGGTCATCGCCCCGCCGACACCGACGGCAAAAAACAGGATGGCCGCATGCCCCAGCGACTGACTCACCGGCAGCAACGCCAGCCCCAGGGTGACGATGAGTGCACCCGCCGGCACCAGACCGGTATTGATATGGTGACGAGAGGCCGACGCCGCGAAGATCGAGCCGCACAAAATGCCGACGCCGGCCAGTGCCATGGCGCCCTGGATCAGGAAGGTGTTCAGCTCCCCGAGATGGGTTTTTACATAGGCCGGATATACCGCCACCATCACCTGGCTGATCGACCAGAACAGTGCCAATCCCACCACCGACCAGAGGATGGGGCGGTGGCGATAGATACGCGACAGGTTGCGCTTGAGCAGGCGCCCGCTCAGGTATTCGCGTCTATCCAGCCTGAGCTCAGGCTGAGAAATGCCTGTGCCAAGCCGCAGCGCCAGCAACCACTCGATGAGTGCCAGCGCCACCAGCAACCACCCCAATGGCGCTACCTGGCGCAAAATCTGCTCGGGGGTATGCTCGATCAGCACCGTTTGCTCGAGCCGTATCTCGAACAGCAGTGAAAACAGCACGATTGCCCCCAGGATGGCGATGATCGTCGCCGCCTGAACCCAGCCGTTGGCACCGCTGAGGTTATCGCTGCCCACCAGTTCACGGATATAGCCGTATTTGGCCGGTGAGTAGAGCGCACTTTGCATCGCCAATAGGAAGGTCATGGCGAAGGCAGGCATGAACCAGCCCTGGTAGTAGCAGAGTGTAATGACGAAGGTCAGCCCCACTGCCACGGCAGCCGACACCCGCATCACCTTCGGCTTGGCAAAACGGTCGGAGAGGAACCCGGCGGGCGTGAACAGCATGATGAACGGCAGCAGGATCAGGGCGTTGACCACCGCCGTCAGCAGCACCTGTTCGGGACCGTCGTAGGACTTGAACAGGGTGTTTTGAATCAGGATCTTATGCCCAAGGTCCAGCATCGCATTGAGAAAGGCGACACCGATGAAGGGCAGAAAACCGGCGATCCGCCAGAGCGGGCGATAGTGTCTCAGGTGTTCCTCTTGCCTTGACGCCATACGCCCTCCACAGCGCTACCGATCAGACACGGGTCAAGTAGACACCGCACTCCAGATGCTCGGTATAGGGAAACTGATCGAAGATCGCAAAACGCTCGATCCTGTGGGTCTTGGTGATCTCGCGCAGGTTCTCCCGCAGCGTTTCCGGATTACATGAGATATAGAGTATGTGCTGATATTCGACCACCTGAGACACGGTTTCGTCATCGAGACCGGCACGGGGCGGGTCCACCAGCACCGTGGTGAATTCACACTCGTCCAGCGCCAGGCCGTTTACCTTGCGCGTCTCTTTCTGCCCCTTGAGCACCAGGGACAGATCCTCCGACGGCATGCGCAGCACGTCGATATTGTCGATTCCGTTCTGCTCGATATTGAATCGCGCCGAACGCACCGACTCCTTGGAGATCTCGGTGGCCACCACGCGGCGGAAATTTTGCGCCAGCGGCAGGGTAAAGTTGCCGTTGCCGCAGTAGAATTCCACCAGATCGCCGCCGGCCTCTCGGCTGGCATCGAGCGCCCAATGGATCATCTGCCGACACACTTCGGCATTGGGCTGAGTAAAGCTGTTCTCGGTCTGTTTGTAACTGTAGTTGCGACCGTCGATCTCCAGTTGCTCGATCACATAATCGCGCTCCAGTACGATTTTGTTCTTGCGCGACCGCCCCACGATATCGATGCCGAATGTCTCGCGCAGCGGCCGGACCGCCTCGATCCACTCCTCACCGATAGGCCGGTGGTAAAGCAAACTGACCAGCAGCTCACCCGACAGGGTGCTGAGAAAATCGACCTGAAACAGCCGGAAACGTAGCCGGGGGTCGGGGCGGATGGCATCGAGCAGCTCGAACATCACGCTGTGGATCCGTTCGGACACCATGGGGCAGGTATCGATGCGCAGCGGCGACCGGTTGTCCCCGGGCTCGAACATGACGTAGTAGAGATCGTCTCCGTCGTGCCAGACCCGGAACTCGGCGCGCATCCGATAGTGCGTCGACGGAGAGCGATAGAGGTCTATCGCCGGTAGATCGAACTCGGCGAAATCGCGCTCGATCCGCTCATGTTTGCGGGATAGCTGAGTCTCATACTGGGTCGGATCGACCTGGGGCAACGGCATCGACTTCCTCGGCGGGGTTGGCAAAACAGGGCGCGATTCTATCAGGCGCCCCGGCCAGGTCCAACTCCAACGCATCAGGCACTAAGATGGTTACCAGTGTGCCTGCAACTGCTTGCCATGATCATTCGCGAGGCGCTCCCAGACACTGACCCTATCCATCTCGCCAATAGCGTCAAGATAACTCAACGAAAGACGACCACCCAGAGGGCACTCCATGGCATTGAACAGTGGCGGCAGCATGGCGTCGGCGACATGTGCAGCGGTCAGAGTGGTGAATGTGTTGTCGCCGGCGGCCTTGGGCACATGATGGTAGAGCACGGCACGGACGATACGAGGCGACACGCCCCAACGGCGAAGCATAGACGCGCCGAGCTCACCATGTGTCAGTTTGTAATCGAGCTTCTCGACAGCATATACAGGCTGCTTGAGTGCTGCAGCCTTCTCCATCACCCGGAAGTATCGCTGCTGATCCAGACGAACCAACACCCTCATGCCGAAGTCATGCAGGAGCCCCGCCGCCAGGGCTGCGGACAGAGCGATACGATCGGAGCCGACACTGTGCGCTATGCGCTCGGATAGATGCGCACAAACCAGATTGCGGCTCAACAGCTGCTCGAAAGAGAAGCTGCTCCAGCCCTCAGGCTGCGGAAACGTATTGATGATATGTGCCATGATGCCCAGATCACGCAGCGTCCTGAGCCCAACCACGCGTACCGCCTCATTGATACTGAACAGGTGGCGACTGCTGCCAAACAGCGGATTGTTCAGCAACTCCATCAACTGTTTCAGATAGGGCATGCAACCACGGAAGAGAGGTGCAACAGAGGCGGTGCTTTCGTTGGCCTGTTCATCGATCATTTGATTCAGGCCGGAGAGCTGCTCCGGCAAGGGCGGCAGCTCACCCAGCTCGGCAAATAACGCTTCGAGTGCTGGGTTGCGGAGCCGGGCAATCATGGGTCGGGTCCGCTCGATAATATACTCGACCCGCGACGCATCGGCGTTATAGGGTAGCGATGCATCTGCCACGTCCCCCCCCTCTGCTTGATAACGCGCCGTCGCATCCATCGTCTGCTGTATTCTGATCACCCAGGGCCAGCGCGCAGCCAGTTGACGCAAGCAGAGATGAGCCTCGGGATCGTCCCCCCTACTCCTGACGACAACCGCCTCAATCCCACCCTGATCGAGCGCTGCAAACAGCGCCTCCTGGCCAACCCGATACTCCGGTTGCAGCTCGGCAAAATCGAGTTTGTCTCCCTGCTCGCCAGTCAGATTACATATGATCAATCCGCCCATTACACATCCCTGATTATTGATAACGAAATTATCGCCATTCTTACCAAGCACCGGCTTTGAACAAAGCCTTTCGCCTTCATAACAGCCGAATTTCGGCGTAGAATCGGCCGCCTGAATCTTTAACGAACCAGATTTGAGCTACCGATGACCGACAGCAAGCGCAAGATTCTCGTCACCAGTGCACTGCCCTACGCCAACGGCCCCATCCATCTGGGCCATCTTGTCGAATATATACAGACCGACATCTGGGTACGATTCCAGAAACAGCGCGGCCACCAGTGCACCTACGTTTGCGCCGATGACGCTCACGGTACCCCCATCATGCTCAAAGCCAATCAGCTAGGCCTTGAGCCGCAACAACTGATCGACCGGGTCAGCACTGAGCATCAGCGTGACTTCGCCGGTTTCATGGTCGGCTTCGATAACTACTACTCTACCCATTCGGAGGAAAACCGCCACTTCGCGACGCTGATCTATCAGCGCTTACGCGATGCCGGTCATATCGCACGCCGCACCATCACCCAGGCATACGATCCTGAGAAGAATATGTTCCTGCCGGACCGTTTCATCAAGGGCGAATGCCCGAAATGCGGCGCGGCAGATCAGTACGGTGACTCCTGCGAAGTCTGTGGTGCTACCTACCAGCCAACAGAGCTGAAGAACGCCTACTCGGCGATCTCCGGTGCCACCCCGGTGGAGAAGGACTCGGAGCACTTCTTCTTCAAGCTGGAGGATTTTGAGCAATTCCTGCGCGACTGGGTTGATGGCCACGTCCAGGCACAGATGAAGCACAAGCTCAATGAGTGGTTCGAATCGGGCCTACAGCAGTGGGATATCTCGCGCGATGCGCCCTACTGGGGCTTCGAAATCCCCGATGCACCGGGCAAGTATTTCTATGTCTGGTTGGATGCACCGATCGGCTATATGGCCAGCTTCAAGAACTGGTGCGACAAGAACGGCGTCAACTTCGACGAATACTTCGAACAGGGGTCCGATGCCGAGCTATACCACTTCATCGGCAAGGATATCGCCTACTTCCACACCCTGTTCTGGCCAGCGATGCTGCACGGCGCGAAGTTCCGCACTCCGACCGGGGTCTTCTGCCACGGCTTCCTCACTGTCAACGGCCAGAAGATGTCGAAGTCACGCGGCACCTTCATCATGGCAGAGACCTACCTCAACCATCTGCGCCCGGAATACCTGCGCTACTACTTCGCCGCCAAGCTCGGCTCCGGCATCGACGATATCGACCTGAGCCTGGATGACTTCCGCCTGCGTGTAAACGCCGACCTGGTCAACAAGGTGGTCAACATCGCCAGCCGTTGCGCCGGCTTCATTCAGAAAAAGTTCGACGGCATGCTCGATTCCGAGCTGACCTCCGCCGCGCTCTACCACGAGGCAGTAGCGGCAGGTCGCAGCATCGCCGAGGCCTACGAGAAGCGCGAGTACGCCCGCGCCATGCGTGAGATCATGCAGATCGCCGACAAGGCCAATCAGTATATCGATACCGCCGAGCCCTGGGTCCTGGCCAAGGACGAGAACCGCGCGACCGAGGTGCAGGCATGCTGCACACTAGGCATCAACCTGTTCCGTGTCATCGTCAGCTACCTGGCGCCGGTACTGCCCCAGGTTGCCGAAGACGCCGCCGCCTTCCTCAATATTGACGGCTTCGCCTGGAGTGAGGTTGAGAAGCCGCTGCTCAACCACAAGATCAACAAGTTCAAGCCGCTGATGCAGCGTGTCGAACCGGAGGCGATCGAAAAGGTTATCGAAGACTCCAAGCAGAATCTTCAGGCCACCGCAGCAGCTGCTCCTGCCCCGACCGATAAGGCCGCTGGCAAGATGGAGCCGATCGCCGATACCATCGAGTTCGCCGACTTTGCCAAGGTGGATCTGCGCGTGGTACGCATCGCCAAGGCGGAGCATGTCGACGGAGCCGACAAGCTGCTGCGGCTGACACTGGACCTGGGCGGCGAAACCCGCAATGTGTTTGCCGGCATCAAGTCCGCCTACAAACCCGAAGATCTGGAGGGCAAGCTGACCGTCATGGTGGCCAACCTGGCACCGCGCAAGATGAAGTTCGGCGTCTCCGAAGGCATGGTGCTGGCGGCAGGCCCCGGCGGCCAGGATCTGTGGATTCTGGAGCCGCATACAGGTGCTCAGCCTGGCATGCGCATCAAGTAGGAAAGCCCAGCCTCCATCCAATTAATGGAAACTGATAGTTCCATACTGGGGGTGGGCAGAAAGATCGGGGCACCAGACAATGGTGCCATTCGATCTGAGTAGGAATTGAGTCATGCGTTTTTTGATTCTTGGCGCCGGCGGAATCGGCTGCTTCTACGGTGCCCGACTGATCCAAGCGGGACATGATTGTGTCTTCGTTGCCAGAGGCGAACACCTGCACGCGATGCGTCAAAATGGGCTGCAGATTCGCCACCCCAATTTCAGCTTCCACGCCCCCGTTCTCGCCACTGATATTCAGAGCCTGCCCCGCGAACACTCTCCCGAGCAGTTCGATCTCATTCTATTGACGCTGAAGGCCGGCGCCACCTGCTCGGTTCTGGCTCAATTGAAGGAGTGGCTGGCCACCAGCGACACGCCGATACTGTCGCTGCAGAACGGCGTCGATAACGAGCCCAGCATCGCCAAGATGCTCGGCGATCGGCGCACTTTTGGTGGCTTGGCGGTACGTATTGGCGGGCACATCCTCGAACCGGGCATCATCGAGGCGACCGGCCCCGCGCAGGTGATCTTCGGCCCCTGGCCGAACAGCAAGCAGACAGCAACCAGCCTGCCGCTGGCACGCAGCATCGAAACCTGTTTCAACGCTGCTGCCATCCCGACCCAGCTCAGCTCGGACATCAGGCGCGAACTTTGGCGCAAACTGCTGATCAACAACGGCGTCAACCCGCTGTCCGCACTGACCGGGCTCGATACCCGCCGCCTGACCTCCGACCCGACTCTCGGCAACAGCGTGTACCGGATGATGCAGGAAACCGCCTCCGTCGCCACCGCCGATGATGTCGAGCTGAGCATTACGGATGTGCAGGAGATGTTCACGCTGATCAGCCAGTTCGATGCGATCAAGACCTCAATGCTGGTCGACCGGGAAAAGGGACGCGCACTGGAGCTGGACGGCATCAGCGGCGCGGTGCTCCGACGCGGCCAGCAACTGAACATCGACACACCGATTACAGCACTGGTACACCGACTGCTCGAACTGGGCGTCGGTACACCTGACCTCTTTACACCCGAGACTTTGGACGAGCACCGATGACCCCTGAACAGTTTGCGGCCCGTATCGGCAGCGATAACTCTCTGGATTTCGAAGACAGCATCGCCGTCATCGAAACCCACTTCGACTACACCCCTTGTGCCTTTCGCAATGGAGAGCAGGTTAACGCCGCCGGCGAAAACGGCGGCTCCTGTAAAATCCTGGCCTTTGGTCAATTAATGGGGCTCAGCGAGCAGCAGACCCTGCACTGCTTCGGCCGTTACTACCGCGACGTGCTGGCAACCCCGCAAGGGTCCGACCACGGCAATATCCGCAACTTCATGCGCACCGGCTGGAGTGGCGTGTGTTTCGAAGGAGAAGCACTTAAGCGAACATGAGCGCTGCCTGCTACATCTGCGCAACCAGCTGCGCTATCCTAGGATTAAATAAAAGCCAGACAAGGACAATGCGATGTCAGAGAATCAGGAGTGGAACGGTCGCAACCGCCGTTCGCACGAGGACCGGCGCCAGCAGCCGGACCGTCGTGAGGAGATCCGCTTCGAACCGGGCAAGAAGGACCGCAGACAGAGTCGCGGCCGCCGCGCCGAAGACAGGGATATGTGGGAAGACGCGATGAAGGACGACTGATGCAGGACGACTAAGGCGTCATCCAAGCGTCACACTAACGTCAATTCGCCGTCACCTGTTCGTCTTATCTTGGTCGCCGTCATGTAACACTGTCGGGACACAAGATGCAGATTAACGTCGAACAGGTACTCCTCAGCAAGTATCCGGGGTTTGCCGCCAAGCCCACCCCGGTTCGCCGCTCCACCCTCTTCTGTCTTCGCCGCCTGGTGCGCGAGCGCGAAATCAACCGGTTTCTGGAAGAGAACCGGGACGTGACCGGCTTCGAATTCATCGACCGGGTACTCGACTACTTCAACTTCAGTTACAGCGTCAACAGCAAGGAGCGGATCAACATCCCCTCCAGCGGCCGGGTCGTCATTGTTGCCAACCACCCGCTCGGCGCCCTGGACGGGCTGGCGCTACTGAAATTGGTCGGCGAGGTACGCCGCGATGTGCGCATCATCGCCAACGATGTGCTGATGCACTTCGATCCTCTGCAGGAGCTGTTCCTGCCGGTCGACAATCTGGGCAAGGGCACGCGCAAGCGTGACATCGCCCGCATCGTGGATTCTCTGCGCAATGACGAGGCGGTCATCGTCTTCCCCGCCGGCGAGGTCTCCCGCGCCGGATTTACCGGCATCAAGGATGGCCCCTGGAACAGCGGCTTCCTGATGTTTGCACGCAAGAGCAACGCGCCTATCCTGCCGGTTTTTGTCGGCGGCAAGAACTCGGCCCTGTTCTACGGCTTGTCGACGCTGAACAAATCGATGTCGTCACTTCTGCTGGCGCACGAGATGTTCAACAAGCGCTCGAAGAACCTGCCGATCCGTATAGGCGAGCCAATCGCCTTCAGCCAGATCGACACTTTGCCGGTTGCGGCCAAGATCAAGGCCAAACTGCTGAAGAAACACCTGTACCGTATCGCGCGCAACAAACCCCCGCTATTCAAAACCGAAAAGACGATTGCACACCCCCAAAACCGCCAGATACTTAAACAAGAGCTACGCGACGCCGAGTTGCTGGGCGAAACATCGGATGGCAAGAAGATCTACCTGTTCGATTATCGCAGTGATTCAGCGGTAATGGCCGAGATAGGCCGACTGCGTGAGATCGCCTTTCGTTGTGTTGGCGAAGGCACGGGAGGCCGACGCGACCTCGACAAGTATGACCGACACTATCGCCATCTGATTCTCTGGGATGAGGACGACCTGGAAATCGCCGGCGCGTACCGGCTGGCGGAGGTTTCGCGCCTTGACCGCTCCGCCCTGTCCGAGCAGCTTTACAGTGCCAGCCTGTTCAACTACAGCACCGAGATGACACCCTATTTTGAACAGGGCATCGAGCTCGGCCGCAGTTTCGTGCAACCACGCTACTGGGGTCGCCGCAGCCTTGACTATCTCTGGTATGGTATCGGCGCTTACCTGCGCAGCCGTCCACAGATCCGTTATCTGTTCGGCCCGGTGAGCATGAGCAACAGTTACCCGAAACGGGCTCGCGATCTGCTGGTCTGGTTCTACCGACACTATTTTCCCGATCAGGCCGAACTGGGTAGCTCCAACAATCCCTATACGCTGGACGACGACACCCGTGCCGAGATGTACAGGCTGTTCCAGGGCGATGATTACGCGGCCGACTTTGCGGTATTGAAGGAGCAGCTGGAGTTTCTCGGGGTATCGGTACCTACGCTGTACAAGCAGTACAGCGAGCTCTGCGAGCCGGGCGGTGTCCGCTTCCTCGATTTCGGTGTTGATGCCGACTTCAACTACTGTGTCGACGGACTTGTACTGGTTGATACCGAGTATGTGAAGGCGCGCAAGCGCCAGCGCTACATCGGTACAGAGACTACAGCCGAGGCGGAAATCGCCTGATAAACTGTGCCCAACAACACCCAAGGTCTACACTGAAACCTGTAAAAAGGTGACAGGATAGCGGGCGCAGAGCATGGGAAAATCACTGAAACCGGCCTCAAACTCCACGGAGATCGAGGCCTTTATCAACCAGGCAAAAGACCTGGCAGTACGCGATACCAATCGCGGTCGACTGCTGTTCGCGATGGATGCTACCGCCAGCCGCAGCCCAACCTGGGATCACGCCTGCCGACTGCAAAGCGAGATGTTTCTCGCCAGCGCGGCGAGCGGCCAGTTGCTGGTGCAGCTCTGCTACTATCGCGGCTATCGCGAGTTCCATTACACCAGCTGGTTCGACAACGCCTCCGCCCTGCTCGACCAGATGAATGCGGTCAGCTGTCTCGGCGGACACACTCAAATCGGTCGGGTGCTGGAGCACGCCCTGCGGGAGAACACCCTGCATCCGATCAATGCGATTGTGCTGGTCGGCGATTGCTGCGAAGAATCGATCGATCCGCTGTGTGAAATGGCCGGCGAACTCGGATTGCACGGTACACCGATCTTCAGTTTCCATGAGGGCAATGACCCCAATGGCCGCTTGCTGTTCGAGCAGTTGGCACGTCTCTCCGGAGGCGCCTTTGCTCGGTTCAACATCAATAGCGCCAACCGCTTACGAGAACTGCTCGGCGCGGCAGCTGTCTATGCCACTGGAGGCCTGAAGGCACTCGAGCGTTACGCTGGCAAGGGCAACCGGGAACTGCTCGCGCTGACCCAACAGCTGCGCAAGTAACACCTCATCCGACAGACCGATAAGGAGCGACCGTGAACCCAATTGGGTTAGTGCTGTTCGCATTGATCGCCGGCTGTGGCTGGCTATGGCTCAGACGTCAACCGCCGCAGGAGCGTACGCGAGCCGGTGCCAAACTCGCCTTTCTGCTGATCCTGCTGGGGTTACTGTTCCTTGCCATTACCGGCCGCCTGCACTGGCTAGGTGCGCTGATAGCCCTGCTCCTGCCGCTGGCACAGCGCATCCTGCCGCTATTTCTGCGCCTGCTGCCCTGGGTGCAGCGCGGAGCCCAGTCCTACAGAAGGCGCCAGTCCAGCAGCGGCGGCCACTCCCATGTTCGCAGCCGCATGATCGCCATGAGTCTGGCCCACGACTCTGGCAGCATGGAGGGGGAAGTGCTCGAAGGCTCGCTTCGCGGGCGTCAACTGAGCAGCCTGAGCAAAGAGGAGTTTCTACAGCTGCTGCGCGAGTGCCGGAGCAGCGACCGGGATTCCGCCCGCCTGCTCGAAACCTACCTCGACAAGCGCTTCGGCGCGGACTGGCGCGCCGACGACCCCGGCGCCTCAGATTCCAGCGATGAAAGCAACTCCGGAGATCGGCCCTCGATGACCCGGGAGGAGGCTCTGGCAATCCTCGGGCTGGAGCCCGGTGCGGACCGGGAGGCGATCATCGACGCGCACCGCCGCCTTATCCAACGCAACCATCCGGACCGAGGCGGCAGCACCTGGCTGGCGTCACGTATCAACGAAGCCAAAACCCTGCTGTTGCGGGACTAGCGCTCAAGGCAAGGGGGCGCGACCTTCTGGCCACTGCAGAATACGTCCAGTCGGCTGAAGCTCAAGCCCGCGTCCCAGGGCGGGATCATCATTGAGCAGAACCAGTGCACCATCGCCCCGCACCTGCCAGAGCTGGGTATCGAATTTGCCTGCGGCACCGGGACGCTCCAACTCCAGCAATACCCTGTCGGAGCTCAAAAATCTCCAGCGTCCGGCGCGAGGCTGCAACGGCTGGCCGTCATGGTTATCCGCAACAAGCCGCACGTCGCCATCCGCCTGCATCAGCAGATGAAGATCTCGCAGGTACGCCCCTGCCGCAGTCCGATAATGCGATGCCAGTGCCAGCCTTGGCAGATCGCCATAGCGTGCACAGCCATTAAACACGCTCCCCTCCAGGTCGAGCTGCGCACTGAGTGCATACCAGTTACCCTGGCCATCCCGACAGGGCCGTACGACAACCTCGAGCGCGATATCCAGCCCGCTCTTTCTGTCGCTTAGTCGCTGATACCAGCGCCAGATCTCGCCTTCGCGCATTCGCTCAGGTTTGTCGAACACCAGTGTGCGCAGTCGCTGAGGCTCGTTGAACACCAGACTATCCTCGCCAAGCATCACCGACCAGGGTGGCTCCAGGCCCGCTGCATACAGGCTCACACCGGCGAAACGCTCGTCACAGCTGGATAAGTCACCGCCTATGACTCGCGGCTCCAACACTCGCCAGCCGTCAGTCCCGTCAGCGCCCCAGCCCTCGATGTATACCGGCAGTCCCTCGCGCCCGGCACTGAATCGCAGATACTCCTGCCTGAGCAGGTCAGGGATCTCAGCCATCTGTTGCCATTGGGTACGCCCGCATGGCTGAAACAGGATATCCCCCCCGTCGAGGGAAATCAGTCCTCGCTGATAGATGGCATCGTCGGGCAGTTGAGGTCGCAGCTGACATCCACCGATCAGGGCGGAGAAGAAGAGAACGTGAAAGAAACGGTACATCCGGGCCATCCCTGCGAGCTTTCCGCGATCTTATTCGCGACTGTCGCCAGACTCAAGCCATACCCGATTTCGATAGCCGAGGCACAAACGGCAAATCCCCGGAGCACTGCTATCATTCAGTATCAGGTAAGCGACACATTCCGACCCGAGAAGGAGATCGACATGCCCGGACATAACTATCAGCTCATCGAAATCGCAGGCTCCTCCACCAGCAGCTACGATGATGCAATTCGCGGCGCTATCGCCGAAGCCAGTACACGCCACGAACACCTGGATTGGTGGGAGGTCAAAGAGATGCGAGGCCATATCAAAGATGGCGCAATTGCGCATTACCAGGTTGTATTGAAGATCGGTTTTCGACTCGAGTGACCAGGCAAACGGTCAACGGTCACACGGGACTCTACGCGGGTGGGCGTTTTGCACCGTCCGCTCTTCGATATCATTCAAACACCTGTTACAATTGATCAATAGTGTCGCCAAAGAGACTCTGCTTTTATATTCAGGCAGTAATGACTCAACGGAATTGAACCCGTGTTCATCGTCGCACCGCATTTGTTGAGCCGTGCCAGGAGCAAATAAGATGACCGCCAGCCCCCAAATTCTTCTAGTCGATCAGAACATTGAGCAACTCGATCTGCTCAATGAATACCTTGTCGGCGCCGGTTACCGCGTGCGCACAGCCTGTTCCGGCGACGAAGCATTGCAGATGCTCGAATCCCGCAAAATTGAGCTTGCGCTGTGCGACCTGCGTACCAGCGCACGCGACGGTTTAACGCTGAGCGAACTGATTCAACACGACTATCCGGGGATCACCCGCATACTGATCGTAAACCAGCAGGTACTGCCGGAAGCACTCGAAGCGACTGCGCAAGGCGCCTTTGGCATCCTCACGCCACCTTTCGATCGAGCCCATCTGCTCGACACCGTAAGAGCAGCCCTCGACGCCGCGAACCAACGTCGCGATCAGCGCTGGCGCTCGGAAATCGTCGCCCGCAACCCGATCATGGAGAATCTGCTTGACCAGGCGCGCCGGGTCGCAGTGTCGGACGTCAACTTGATCATCAACGGCCCCAGCGGAAGTGGCAAGGAGTTGCTGGCCAGGGCGGTCCACCTCGCCAGTCGCCGTTCGGACAAACCGTTTGAGGTCCTCAACTGCAGCGATCTGCCGGAACAGATGCTGGAATCTGAGCTGTTCGGGCATAGCCGCGGTGCATTCAGCGGTGCCAACACCGATCAGCAGGGACTGCTGTCGCGCACTCAGGGCGGTACCCTGATGCTGCGGGACATCTGTGATCTTCCACTAGCCCTGCAGTCCAAGCTGCTGGCGACCCTGAAAACAGGACGGGTCCGGGCTGTTGGCAGTGAGCATGACGAGCCGATCGATGTGCGTATCATCGCCAGCTCCCAGCGCAACCTGGAACACGCAATGCTCAATGGCGAGCTGAACGAGTCGCTCTACTACCTGCTCAACCTGGTTAACCTGGAGATCCCGTCGCTCCAGGAGCGAGCCGAGGATATCCCGCTGCTGGCCCGTCACTTCCTCGCCAAAGAAGCCAGCAAACAGAACCGTCGTGTCCGTAATTTATCACCAGGTGCGATACACCTTCTTGGCCTGTCGGCCTGGCCCGGCAACGTGGCGCAACTGAAAAAAGTCGTCTCACAGGCGGTAGCAAACAGCACCTCACCGGTGATATCGGAGTCACTGATTGCCGATGCGATGGATAATCAGCAGCGGGTGATCCCCTCCTTCAACGAAGCCAGGGCTGAGTTCGAACGCCGCTACCTGATCAAGTTGCTGCAGATTACCGAAGGCAACGTGACCCACGCGGCCAGAATTGCAGAGCGTAACCGCACCGATCTGTACAAGTTACTGGGTAAACATGACCTGGAGCCATCGAGGTTCAAGGTTCGCCGTCGTCGTGCCAAGAGTGAAACCCAAACTCCGGCGGATCGCACTGGTACTCAGGGCTAGGGAATCCAGTGTTAGTGAAAGATACGAGCGAAATGCTCGCTGATATAGGGTTAGGGAACGGGCAGCCGGAAACACTGCCCGTGATCACAACCTAACCGCGAGATACCGCAGCCTGTTGGGCGCCGGTAATTCGGCAGAGATCCGCCGGTGCCAGCTCAATATCCAGTCCGCGCCGCCCCCCACTGATCAAGATGGTCTGCTGTGTTGCCGCACTGGCATCGAGCACCATCGGCAGGCGTTTTTTCTGCCCCAGGGGACTGATGCCGCCAACGATATAGCCGGTGGCACGCTCAGCATCCGCAGGCTGAGCCATCACCACCTTTTTCACCTTCAGCGCGCTGGCCATCGCTTTCAGGTCGAGCTGACCGGCGACAGGCACTATGCCGACGGCCAGCCGCTTAGCATCGCCCTCAAGCGCCACCAACAGCGTCTTGAATACCTGCGCCACCGGCCGGCCCAGCTTTTCAGCCGCCTCCAAGCCATAGGCCGGCGCCGCAGGATCGTGTTCGTACTCATGCAGGCTGAATGCGATGCGGGCTTTTTCCAACGCTTTGATGGCCGGTGTCACCAGCGAAGCTCTCCCTTAATCAAACAGTCCCAGCGCGCGATCCGTAAGGTCGATCACATCGACAACAGTGCCTCTACCCTCCATAACGCGCACGATCCTATCGCCCACCCGCAGTAACTCGATGCCATCCTGGCGTCCAGTCAGTCGGTTGAGCAGATCGGAGGGCAGGTGTTCGGCATGGCGGTACACTTCAGGATCGATCACCTCGCCCCTCACCAGTTTATCCTGCCAGCCCGGCGGCAGCTCGCCCCCCCGCTGCAGCTTCTTGCGCAGTCCGGGCGGCAGCGACTTGTAGCGCTTGGCTTCGCTTTCGTATTCGACACCGTAGTAATCGACAAGCACACCTCTGAGCAAGCGGTCCCGATCGTCACTGGACAGCCGCTGATAGTGCTCCAGAGAACGGCCGTCATCTTTGTCGTCATGCCGCTCTTTTGACTTGCCCTTATCACGCTCGTCATGTGACGAGGCATTGTGCGTCACTACCTGCTCAGGCTTACCCTTCTTGCCCTGCTGCTTATCCTCGACCCACTCGGGTTTCGCCGCGAGAACCGGCAACGAAAACGCGATCAGCGCTCCCAGTACTATTTTTTTCATCATTGCTCCCTTTCCAACTTTGACAGTCAGCCTAATCACCACTACCTGAACACAAACCAAACCGTATTAACGCTTGTGCCTTAACGGCTCGACGATCGATTCCAGCCCGTTCAGCTTGATCTCATACAATAACGCCAGGCGCTCACCCAGTTTTCCGGCAGGGAACCCCTTACCGGAAAACCAGACCAGATAAGGCTCCGGCAGATCGAGCAGCACCCGGCCCTTATACTTGCCAAACGGCATTTTCATACGCACCAAATCGACCAGCTGTTCGCTATCCAGTTCCATATCGCCTCCATTTCAGCCCGCAGTATACACCCGACGGAGCGACTGCCGACTGGAAGCCGTACGTCCATGCGCTGTAATATCCGCACCAGCCACGTAAACAGCACAATTGTTTCAGTCACCATGTCAGAAGCCAATCCGTTACATCAGGCACTGATGCTGATGCAGCAGCAAGCCTTCACCAGCGCCCAAGCGATCTGCCAGCAACTGCTGGCGCAAAGCCCAAATGACTTTAACGCTCGGCACCTGCTCGGCGTGATCAAGCTCCATGCCGGCAAGCCCCTGCTGGCGTGCAAGGAACTCAAGATCGCTGCTGCACTGCCCGTAGCCCCGAAATACAGGGCTCAGGCACTGAGTAATCTCTCCCTGGCACTGCAGCAACGGGAGCGCATCGAAGAGGCCCTGCAGGCGATTGAACAGGCACTAGCGCTGATGCCGGACGAACAGGCGTTCCACCTCAACCGGCTTAACCTGCTGGAGAGTCTGGAGCGCTGGCAGTCGATCGAAGATGCCGTTGCCAATTTCCCTTTGTTGAACGAACTGCCGGACGCGCAGTACCCTCTGGCCCGCGCCGCGCGTAAGCGTGGCGAAATCGATACCGCCCTCAAGCGGCTCGATTCAGTATCATCCATTGCTGACATGGCACCGGAAGCCCTGAGCGAGAGGGCTTTGCTGCTGGTTCTGTGCGGACGGGAAGAGCAACTGCTGCGCGAGAGCGAAGCGCTCGACGCGAGTGAATTACAGGCTTTGGCCGACTACATGGCCGAAGAGGGCGAAGGAACCGCTGCGCAGCTGCTCTACCGCGAGCTACTCAGGCGCCATCCGGAGCATGCCGGCGCGCGCCATATGATCGATGCCGCCGAGGGCCATATCGAAGCCGGTGCGCCAGCCGCGTATGTCCGCGATCTATACGATAGCCACGCCGAGAGCTTCGAGCAGCAGCTGGTCGGCAGACTGGGCTACCGGGCGCCGGAACTCTTGGTCGAACGCCTGCTGCAACTCCTGCCACCGCGGTTAGGGCGGGTTGCCGACCTGGGTTGCGGCAGTGGCCTGTTGGGCCGAGCACTACGCCAGCGGTTCGCTATCGAGCAGCTGCACGGTTGCGACCTGTCCGCCGGCATGCTCGAGCAAGCCCGGCGCCAGGGCGGTTACGACCAGCTCAGCCATGAGGAACTGCTCTCCTGGCTTGCCCGCCAGTCCGCTCTGCAGCTTATCTGCGCCACCGATGTGCTGATCTATATTGGCGATCTCCAGCCGGTGATGCGCGCCGTCGCTTCAGCCCTGGGTGCTGAAGGCCTGTTCGCGTTCAGCGTCGAGGCCAGCCCGGGCGAACTGCGACTGTGCAGCAGCGGTCGCTACCAGCATAGCGAGGATCATGTGTACCAGCGGGCCATGGAGGCAGGGCTCAAGGTACTCAGCTGCGAGCGCTTCCCGTTGCGCCAGGAACAGGGCAAGATGGTGACAGGATTGATGGTCATCTGCCGCCTCTCGGCCAGTTCCGACAGTGAGGCGTAAGGAGCAAAAGATGAGTACCCCTCAGGTCACCGGCCTCTATATCTACCCGATCAAGTCAGGAGCCCCGATCTGCCTACCCACCGCCTGGGCCGAGAGTCGCGGCCTGGCGATGGATCGTCGTTTCATAATCTGCGATCCTGAGGGCAAATTCATCACTGCACGGGAGGAGCCCAAACTCCTGCGCCTGGTGTCGACTCTGGTGCATGACGGCTTGATCCTGAGTGCGCCGGGTAAGCTACCCATCTACCTGCACTATCATGAGATTCGCGACCAACGCCAACAGGTCGCGGTATGGAACGATATTCTGGCCGGCAAACGCTGCCCGGAATCACTCGACAGCTGGCTCAGCGACTATCTGCAGCAGCCGGTGCATCTGATCTATAACGACCCCGACAGCTACAGGGTTGCCGGCCGCGCGCCGAAACGCCCGGTACTGTTTAGCGACGGCTACCCGATCCTGCTGACCAGCGAGGCTTCGTTGCAAGCGATACGGGATGAGGGTCCAACAGATACCGAGATGCGCCGATTCCGGCCCAATCTGGTTGTAAAAGGCGCACCCGCCTGGGCCGAAGATGACTGGAAACGGATCGCCATCGGCGACGTGGAGCTGGAGCTGGTGAAACCCTGCGAGCGCTGTGTACTGATCACCCGCGATCCGCACAGTGGCGAGAAAGACCCTCGCTCGGAACCTCTGCGCACGCTTGCCCGTATCCATCGAAGCGAAGACGGCCGCGTCTGCTTTGGCCATAACCTGATGGTTACCAAACCCGGACTGCTCGAAGTCGGAGCGCGGGTCCGGATTCTGGAATAGGTTTTAGCCCTCGGTTTTCCTAACCGAATCCCAGGCGTCCAACAGGCTAGAAGTCAGCTCTCTCAGCCGCTTCAGCTGAGCATGACGCCCCGAGGGACGTTCAACCGCCACAGGGGGCTGCTGGTGCCAGACCCGCGCCACCAGCAGCGCTTGGTCATCCACGCTCAGGCCGAGTCGGTGCCAGTCCTGCACCGTAGCCAACAGCAGCAGATCCAGCTCCACCAACGTGCTTTCCAGCGAGCGCTGGTGTTCGGCAAAGCCATGCAGACGCGCGCGCTCCTCACTGGTCGGTTCGAGCCTGGGCAAAGCGGCAAAGAGTGCCGGCATCAGCTCGACTGGCAGACTCGATAAGGCGCCACTCAGACGGTAACGCAGGCGCCGGGCATAGCGCTCACGCATACCTCGAAACCACAGCTGACAGCGATCCGACAGGGGGTTCAACACCATCACCGAATGCGAACCGGACACCGGGTCGAGCTGATCACCGACACGGACCGGCCAAAAGTCACAGACGCTCCAATAGCGGAGTAACGCTGTCGTGGCCGCGAAGCTGGCACCCAGATAATCGACGCCCTCCTCCCTGGCCTGTTCGACAATCGCATTCAGTAACTGCCGCCCCATCCCCTGCTGCTGCAACTGGGGATGGATGGCGATCCGCAGTACGCGCCAGGCGCGCCAGGAGGCCACGGCGAGCTCACCTTCGTGCGCGATCAGCGCCTGTGGCAACAGGTGCCCGGTAGGACGCCGATGTCCCTCCCAGACGCCCTGCGCGAGCTCTTCCGAGAGCTCCCCCTCCCGCGCCACCAGTGCACAGCCGACCAGTCCTGCCCCCCGCCGTAACAGGTTCACCTGAAGGTTAGGGCTGTCCAGCAACACCCGCAGATCACCCGGTGTCGTGCGGTAGTGGGCCAGAATCAGCAGACCGAACAGCTGCCGCAACAACGGCTCATCAGCGGACAGCTGTTCACGCGGAATCCTGGAGATTGTTAATCGCTGATCGCCACTGAAGACGGGCTCAACCGGCTCCGCATCAAGCAGTAGCAGTCGTGACACCTGTTGTTCCAGCGGATCGTCCGCTGCCCAACGGATCGGCGCCTGCATCTGCAGCTCCTGCACTCGGGGCACCAGCCGCTTCAGCTCATCAAGAAAGCGCAGGGTAAAACCTCGACCGTTACCCTCGTAACCGTGCTGAGTCGTGGCAAAGATCAGGCGATGATAATGCGTGCTCAGCCCGCGTAATACCGGCGTCGCCACGGCCGCCGCTTCGTCGATCACCAGCAGGTCCGCAGGCGGCAATCGCTTCAGCGCCTCAGCGGGGGTCATATAGCTGAGCTCCAGCTGACCGATAACGGCATACTCGCCCTGCCAGACCAATGCGCCCAGCTCGCTCTCGATGCGTTCGAACACGGCGGACAGCGCCTGCCGTGACGGCGCACTCAGCAATACCCGCAAGCGGCGCTGTTGAGAAATGCGGGTCAGTGCCAAACCTACAGCTGCAGACTTGCCCCGTCCCCGATCGGCACAGACCACAACCGCACAACGCCCCCGCTGCACCCGCGTGACCAGCTGCTCGACAACCTGTTGCTGATCGATGCTCATATACGGCGGCTGGACTGGCGCTTCCCGCCCTGGCACTGGCGGCCAGCTCGGCAAATCCCGGCTGTCTGGCCGCAGTCTAAGCACGCCTTTATCGCTCTCCAGCAACCGAACCAGGCGGCGCAGATAACGCGGCTCGAGCATCTGAGCTGTCCAGGGTTCCACCTTCAACTTCTGGTATTCGGGATCATCGTAACGGGGCCAGTCACCAGCTTCGGGTGAGAGCAGTACCAGCCAGCCACCGGCTGCGATGGTACCGGCCAGCTGAGCGAAACTGTTGGGGTTAAAGCCGCTGAACGCGTCGTAGATCGCCCAGGGCCGAGTCTGGCCAAGCAACTGGCTGGCGCGGGCGGTTGGCATGACCGAGTTGGCGTAGCCGCACGCTCGGTTACTGAGCACAACCCCGTCGCCGAGGGTGGACGACAGTCGGGACGCGAGTTCGGCGGCGATAAGATCACACTGATCCCGCTCAGCGGCCACCCAGATCAGGGCGCGATGACGGCGGGTGCTCAGCTGCGCATTAAGCGCAGCAAGCTCAGTGGGTATCATAGGGAGTAGGCGGAGTTCAACGTTTCCACGCTGGTGGGTTCTGCGCGGTAGCTGACGCTCCCCGCAGGCTCGGCCCTAACCTCGTCCAAGCGAAGGCTCAACTGCTGCAGCACCTTATCCGGTGTCAGATCAGACTTGGGTTGCAGAGTGCAGCCCGCCAGCCGCACCTCAACCTCGTCCCCAGCCATCAGTTTGACGGCATGCTCGATACAGCGTTTAGCCAGCGCTTCCGCGTTCTCATTGGTCGCAGGAAGCAGCAGCTGCAGGTCGCCCAGCTCGCCCAGCCCGACCAGATCGCCCGGACGGGAGATCTCTGCGGTCAGCATCGACGCCAGGCGCACCCGCGACGCGGCTTTTACAGCAGGATCGCCACAGCGAATCTCCAGCTGCATCAACGTCAACGGCGTAAAGTCGCGTACCGCCCGGCGGCACTCGGTTTCCAGCACCCGGGAAAACCAGCCTGGCAGTGCGGCACCGGTCTCGGTATCGGTCACATGCTGACCGATCAACGAGTGTTCCAGCTCGCGCAGGCGTGCGTGCAGCAGCCGGCGCTGGACGTTCAGACGCATATAGCCAAGTCCCTGCAGCAACAGTGCCACCGCGCCCAGCACAGGGATCCATAGTGATGTGAGTTGGATGAAGGCATAGACGGTCAGCGCCACAATGACCACCGCAGCGGCCAACATCAACGCATCTAGACTGCGCCAACCATCCTCTTGGAAAGGGGGTTCCATCGTACTATTGCTCTCGCCGATATAGGGGTCCTGATGGCCAGCCCTACTGCTGACATACTCTTAACCGCTGACAGTAAAGCGTTTTTTTCCTTACGACGCAATCCGGTAACGCTCCAATCCAGGCCGAAACTCAGCGTCCGTGGTGCAGGTGGCGCTCCTGATTTTGTTGTCTTTGGAGTTCATTTTTGCGCAGCATCACATAGATCGCACCGGTACCGCCGTGTTGAGGCAGGGCGCAGTGAAACGCCATCACCTCCTCCATCGCCGGCAACCAGAGATTTAAGCTGCTCTTCACCAAGTTGGCATGCGACTGGGTGTGACGCGAGCGGCCGTAGTGTATCAGTACCGTACGGATACCCAGGCCCACGCACTGTTGTACAAAGTCGACCACCTCATCGACACACTCGACCAGTGGGCGGTTGATCAGGTCCAACCGCGCATCAACGGTATAGCGCCCCAAGCGCAGATTCCGGTACACCCCCTCTTGCACCCCATCACGCTTCCATTCGATCGGATCGAGCGGATCCAGCAGGTGCTCAGGGGTCAAGGCCGCCCCCTGAGGCTCACCGCCCATGGCGGCAAGGCGACGGGCCCGATGGCGGGGATCACGTCTAGGTCGAGCCGATCTCTGCACATGCACCCGACTCTCCGACTTGATCGGGCGCACGCCGTCGGCTTCCATCATCTCGAAGAACTCGTCCTCTTGGTTCATGGATATGGTCCTCCGTCTTGCAACATCGTGGTACATAAGCAAAGCATAACGCCAGCCAACCCCCGGCATCCAGACTCTGCCCGATCAACGGGCAGCTTTCCCTCAACGCAATAGTCGATTAAGGTGAAATCACAACAACAAGTTCGGTATAGGGCGGCGTAATTGCCCACCGGCCGGGGACTATCGCGGATATTATCATGCAGAAAATTGCCGCTATCTTGATCATCGGCATCCTTGCCGCCGCAGTTTACCTATTCTGGTCCTCCGACCAACCCAATCAGGAGGCGCAGCTAGAGCAGCCGATCGACTCTGCCACGATGACGGCAGCCAAGGAGCATATCGCCTCGCTGACCGACGATAGCGCCAAAGAGGCGATCGACATCGCCTCTGCGGACAATTTTGTCACCAGTGAACAGCTGATCACGCTGCCCGCTGCTGCATCCAATGCAGCCAGCATCGAAAGCGCTCCTGCCGACAGTGCCAGCACCGCGACAAGCTTCGGCGTCGATCTCGGACTGATCGGCACCACCTCGGATATATCCAAGATCGAGATGCCCGAACTGAACCGGTTACGCCTGAAGGAGCTGCTCAACGATCCCAACCGCAACCCCAGCGATGTGTTCTATATCCACGCGGTCGACCATTACGATCGCCAAGGACTCTGGGGCATCATGCAGCGAGGCTTAACCGAAACCTTCGCCAAGGGGATCAGGCTGGGCCAGCAGAGCCGCACGCTGAGTGCCACCATTCCCGAAGACGCTGACGAACGGCTCGCGGACAGCTCTAGCTCGTTCCTTGGCCATATCCTCGACCGCAAGGTGAAAGAGACCCTGGTGTATAACTACCGCCAGGGGCTACTTGGCCGGGATCCGGATATGATTCAGCCCGGCCAGCAACTGCTGATCATCCGCTTCAGCGAGCAGGAGTTGATCGGCATCTATAATCACTTCGCCACCCGTGCCGCGGTTACTGAATAGTGCAGAGGAGTCCAAAATGATCGACCTGTACACCTGGAGTACTCCCAACGGCCGCAAGATTTCGATCATGCTCGAAGCCTGCCGCCTGCATTACAACGTTCACCCGGTCGATATCAAGAACAGAGAACAGTTCGAACCGGAGTTTCTGACCATCTCGCCAAACAACAAGATACCGGCCATCATCGACGAAGAGGGCCCGGAGGGGAAACCGATCAGCCTGTTCGAGAGCGGTGCGATCCTGATCTACCTGGCCGAGAAATGCGGGCAATTCATGCCCGACGAGCCAACTGCCCGCTACGAAGTACTGCAGTGGCTGATGTGGCAGATGGGCAGCTTTGGGCCCTACCTGGGACAGGCTCATCACTTCAACCGCTTTGCACCAGAGAAGATCCCCTACGCCATCGAGCGTTATAACAAGGATGCACAGCGCCTGTGGGGAGTGCTGGATAAGCGTCTGGAAGAGCGAGACTTCGTTGTCGACGAACTCAGCATAGCGGACTTTGCGATCTACCCCTGGGCCTGCCGCCATGAGTGGCAGATGGTCGAACTCAGTGATTTTCCGGCGGCGGCGCGGTGGATGGATCGCATGGCAGGGCTTCCCTTCGTCGAGCGCGGCATGCAGGTGCCTTAAACGGGCAATTCCGTACCGGCACACACAGGATGATTGAACATTTTTTGTACAATTATCCAAACCGGCATGGACATTAACGTCCTGCATGCGTAGTATGTGCGCCTTTCCTACTGGCAACGCTGCCTGATTGTTCCTGCAGCAACGCCTCATCTTGACTCAGGTATACAATCAAAGCATGTCAAACTCCGACGCTCCCACCTCTTTTGGTGATTTGGGACTCTCCACTCCTATTCTTCAAGCTCTGACCGAAGTCGGTTACGAGACCCCCTCCCCGATCCAGGCCGGCGCTATTCCGCCCCTGCTGGAAGGCCGCGACATCCTGGGCCAGGCCCAGACCGGTACCGGTAAAACCGCTGCATTCGCACTGCCGCTGCTGCAGCGCATCGACACCAGCAAACAGTACCCGCAACTGCTGATCCTGGCGCCCACCCGTGAACTGGCGCTACAGGTCGCAGAAGCCTGCGAAAAATACGCCCGTCACCTGACCGGTCTGCGCACTCTGTCCATCTACGGCGGCCAGGGTTATGACAGCCAGCTGCGCGCGCTGCGCCGTGGCGTTCAGGTCATCATCGGAACGCCGGGCCGGATCATGGACCACGTACGCCGTGGCACCCTGGAGCTGGACAAGCTGCAGACACTGGTGCTGGACGAAGCGGACGAGATGCTGCGCATGGGCTTCATCGACGATGTCGAGTGGATCCTCCAGCACACCCCGCCGCAGCGTCAGATCGCCCTGTTTTCGGCCACCATGCCGACAGCGATCCGCCATATCGCCGACAACTATCTGCGCGAACCGGCCGTGATCAAGATTGCTGCCCAGACCGCTACCGCCAGCACCATTCGCCAGCGCGTATGGACCGTTCGCGGTATGAGCAAGATGGCCGCCCTGACCCGACTGCTGGAGCAGCAGGAGCATGATGCCAGCCTGATCTTCGTGCGTACCAAGACTGCGACAGAGGAGCTGGCCGAACAGCTGACCTCCGCTGGCTTCCCCGCTGCAGCTCTGCATGGCGATATCGCCCAGCAGCAGCGTGAGCGGATCGTGGAAAAGCTCAAGCGCGGCGAGCTGGATATTGTGATCGCCACCGATGTGGTCGCTCGCGGCCTGGACGTTGAGCGTATCAGTCACGTCATCAACTACGACATCCCCTACGATGCCGAGTCATATATCCACCGCATCGGCCGTACCGGACGTGCCGGCCGCGAAGGCGATGCGATCCTGTTCGTGGCGCCGCGCGAACAGCGCCTGCTGAGCCAGATCGAACGCACCACCCGTCAGCCGCTGGAACAGTTGGTGCTGCCGACGGCCAAACAGATCAACGCCCTGCGCATCGAGCGTCTGAAGGCGCGCGTCAAAGCCGCAGCCGAGGGCAGCAAGGTCGAGCAGTTCTCCACCCTGATCTCCTCGCTGACCGAAGGTGAGGATGCGATGGAACCGGCCGCCGTCTGCGCTGCCGCTCTGTCTCTGCTCTACGCCGATCAGCCGTTCCTGCTCAATGAAAACGAACCCGACCCCAACGCCTCCCGTCCGCGCCGTGAACCGCGCGAACCGCGTGACAATAGCCAAGGCAACGGCCGCAAGCCGGTGCGGAACGGACCGCCGGCTGAGGGTATGGAACGTTTCTGGATTGGTGTGGGCTATCAGCACGGTGTCAAGCCCGGCAACATCGTCGGCGCCATCGCCAATGAGGCGGGACTTGAAAGCAACAATATCGGCCGCATCAACATCAGCGACGAGTTCAGTACTGTCGACCTGCCACGCGGCCTGTCGTCAGATGCGCTACAGACACTGAAGCGCGCCCGTATCTGTGGACAGCGTCTCGATATCCGCCCCTGGACCGAGAACCGCAGCAGCGCACCTCGTCGCCAGGGTAACGGCGGCAAGCGTCAGTACCAGAAACGCGCGTAAGATCGACCGGCAATAAAATGGGGGTATCCCCGCCGAGGATACCCCCTTATCTGCCGGAACTATTCCGGCTAAGGACCATGCTAAGGCATGGAGGTAATGGATGCCTGCTGCTCACCACACCTGTCGTGTGTTGATACATTGCCAGTATAGACAAGCACTCCACTCCTGCCCGGAAAATACCCCGCCTTCGCCCTGAAAGATTTTCATGCCCAACAACGGCTCTGCGCTGCCCCATTCAACGCTTAATCTCGGGCATGATTTCACGTCCCGTTTCCACCAGTTTCAGCTTCTCCACGCGACGTAATCGCTTGATCTCATACTCCCGCTTTAACGCCGCCGAGCGCCCTTCCTGCACCTCTGCCCAGACCAGCTGAACCGGACGCCGAGCACGCGTATAGCGCGCACCAAGTCGGCCACAGCCGTTGTGTTCACGCTCTCGACGCTGAAGATCGGTGGTTACGCCGGTATAGAAACTCCCGTCCGCGCAACGCACAATATAGACATACCAATGCTGCATGGTCGCGAGTGTGCCAGCATCCGAGGCGATGCGCCATGTTCTATCGAGGCTCCATACCACACATGTCCAGACGTCAACGCAACTCCTATTTCCAGTGCCAGCAGTTCCGTATCGAGCAGCAGGGCGCGGCAATGAAGGTAACGACCGATGCTTGCGCTCTGGGGGCCTGGGCACCTGTCGAGCAGGCCCGACGTATATTGGATATCGGCACCGGTAGCGGCCTTCTCGCCCTGTTCGCCGCCCAGCGCGCCACACAGGCGCAGGTGGATGCGATCGAACTCGAACCCCAGGCCGCCGCGCAAGCCAAAGCCAACTTCGACGCCAGCCCCTTCAGCACACGGCTGCAACTGTTCGAGGGCGACATACTCACTTTCGAGCCCACCCAGGGCTACGACGCCATCCTATGCAACCCGCCATTCTTCAGCGACTCCACACTCAATAGCTGCGAGCGGCTGAGACAGGCTCGACACGACACCCAACTATCCTTGACCGCGCTGCTCGCTGCCGTTCGCCGGCTTCTGCTCCCGGCGGGGCGTGCCTATCTGTTACTACCCACCGATGCCGCCTTACAGCTGACACCAAGCCTTGCTCAGCACGGGCTGCAGCTGCGCAGCAGGTTACACCTGATAAGCCAGCCAGGAGATACCCCTCACCGCTGCATACTGGGCTTGTCGCCTGCGGCGGGTGAACTGCGTGAAGACAGCCTGACCCTCTACTCAGCACACCCCATACACAGCCGTGAGGCGGGTCGTTTATTTTACGACTATTACACCCGACTGCGGTGCGAAGCTGTCGAGTACACACGGTAAGCGAACGCGATCAGCAGCGTCGCACATGACCGGACCATGCGCAGCATAACGCCGATAACCGAATCATAAGTGCCGGTTACTGAAACGCATGGCTAAAAACAGTACCAATTAAGTACGGAGTTTAGACTTTCGATTAAGGGGGGCAGGGGGTAGAATTGGCGCCAATCCTACGCAGTCCAACGGACTGACCCCCTGCCTCGCTCGGGAAACGATCCTCTGGGTCTGCTCGCCAGTACCCAGCCCACGTTTTACCCCATCGCCTCGCATGGTCGCCCCGCCGTTTACATTGCCTGCGTACTCACTTACCGGAGCATCTCGAATGCATACCCTTCTAATCCTGATCGCGGGAGTGGCGTTCCTGTCGATCGTGCTTGAGGACGTCATACACGTCAACAAAGCCAAAACCACCCTATTCTTCGGCACCCTGTCCTGGCTGCTGATATTCCTCTTCCCTGAAGCGGGACAAACGCAGGAAACGATACTCGAAAAGCTCGATGAAAACCTGTTGGAGATCGCCAGTCTCTGGCTGTTCCTGATGGCGGCGATGACTTTTGTCGCCTTCCTCAACCACCAGGGCCTGATCGAAACGTTGATCTACAAGGTGCTGCCACGCAGAGTCGGCGAACGCAAGTTGATGTTCATGGTAGCCGGCTTTGCTTTTCTGTTCTCCTCCCTGTCCGACAACATCACCGCGACACTTGTGTCGATAGCCCTGGTGCTGTCGCTAAGGATGGAGGCGCGCAAGACCCTGCGTTTCGCCGTGATGGTGGTGTTTGCGGTCAACTCCGGCGGCGTGGCCCTGATCACGGGCGACGTCACCACCCTGATGATCTTCATGGCCGATAAAGTCGCTATTGAAGACCTGCTGTTCCTCTCCCTGCCCGCCCTCGTCAGCGTCATGCTGCTGGCAGCGCTGTTGGCGCGACCGCTCAAGGGCGAAGTGGAGATCATCCCCACCGAGCGGCGGGATGACCGGGTCGGCAAGGTGATTGCGGCTATCTTCCTCTCCACTATCATCGGCACCATCATCCTCAACGTCGTTGCCGGTGTACCGCCGGTACTGACCTTCCTGTTCGGGCTGTCGATCATGTTCCTGATCGGTCGCATCGGCTACAAGGATGACGAGCGTGAAAGCCTGCTCGACTACATCCGTGTCATCGAGTACGACACCCTGCTGTTCTTCCTCGGGATTCTACTGCTGGTTGGGATGCTCAAGGAGATCGGCGTGCTGCACTCGCTGGTTGGAGTCTACGACATGCTGCCCACCACCGGCGCCAACTACGTCATGGGCCTGCTCTCGTCGCTGGTCGACAACGTGCCGCTGACCGCCGCTCTGCTCAAAGCCGACATCATCATGACCCACGGCCAGTGGCTGTCACTAACCTACTCGGTGGGTGTGGGTGGTTCCCTGCTGGTTATCGGATCGGCCGCCGGCATCGTCGCGATGAGCAAGGTGGAAGCGGTAACCTTTGGCTCCTTCGCCCGATACTCCTTCTACCTGCTGATCGCCTTCACCGTCGGTTTTATCGGCAGCCTGGTGATCGGCAGCCTGCTACACTAACCGCAATCGGGGGGATCAGGCGTTCGCCTGCCCCCTCTCGCTTTCGCCAAACCACGCCAAACGCGACCGCAGTTTCACCACTTCACCTACGATCACGATCGCAGGCGCTGGCAGCTGCGCTTCACGCTGAAGCTCGACGATGCTCTCCAGGGTACCGGTCAGTACTCGCTGATGTGCCGACGTACCTTGAGAGACAATGGCTACCGGTGTAGCGACCGGCTTGCCATGCTCAATCAGACCAGCACAGAGCCGCTCCAACGTGTGCAGCCCCATGTAGAACACGATCGTCTGATTGGGATGCACCAGTTCATCGAAGTTCAGATCGGAGGTCCGGTTCTTTAGCTGTCCAGTGACGAACCTGACCGACTGGGCGTACTCCCGGTGCGTCAGGGGTATACCGGCATAGGTGGAGCAGGCGCTGGCGGCGGTAATTCCCGGCACCACCTGGAAGGGTATCCCCGCCGCCTGCAGCTCCTCTATCTCTTCACCGCCGCGACCGAAGATGAATGGATCCCCGCCTTTGAGACGCACCACACGCCGCCCCTGACGGGCATGCTGCACCAACAGTTCGTTGATCCCCTGCTGAGGCACACTATGGTTGTCACGCTCCTTGCCCACGTAGATCAGATCGGCATCGCGCCGACACAGATCCAGCACCTGCGGTGACACCAGGCGATCGTAGATCACCACATCGGCCTGCTGCATCAGGCGCAGCGCCTTGAAGGTCAGTAACTCTGGATCACCGGGACCGGCTCCGACCAGATAAACTTCACCAACGCTGGAGCCGGAGTCAGCACTCGCCAGCGCTCGCTCCAGCAGCTGCGCGGCTTCCTCGTCGCGCCCGGCAAACACTCGCTCGGCCACCTCGCCCTGCAGCACCTGCTCCCAGAACTTGCGCCGCTCATTAACGCTCGTGAAACGCGCTTTCACGCGATCGCGGAAGCCGCCGACCAGTCGGCCCAGACGGCTGTAGCCCGTCGGGATAAGCGTTTCAAGCTTGGCACGCAGTAACCGCGCCAGTACCGGCGACTGACCGCCGGAGCTGACACCGATCACGATCGGCGAGCGGTCGACGATCGCCGGAAAGACGAAGGTGCATAGCGCGGGATTATCGACCACATTCACCGGTAGCGACCGCGCCACCGCGTCATAATGCACCCGCTCGTTCAGCGCCTGGTCGTCAGTGGCCGCAACCACCAGTGCAGCCTCATCCATCAGTGCCGGATGGTATTCGCCGATGATCACTTGACCACCGTGCAATTCGACCAACTCATCGAGCTCGGCATGAACCTCGCGCGAGACGACCCTGACGTGCGCACCGGCACGCACCAGCAGGCGCGCCTTACGCAGGGCAACATCGCCGCCACCGATAAGCAATGCGGTACGCGTTTTCAGATCAAAAAACAGCGGCAGGTAATCCACCAGTTGTACTCCCGATTGTCGACTGCTGTATGCTTCGGCCTGCTCCCTGGCCTGGGTATCCCCGCCCTGCTCCCTGTCAGTTCACGCGTCGGTAGCGGTATAGCCCCTCGCCCTCATCATCAGTGTAGATGCAATCGAATCCGCCGTCGGAGGCGAGAATCTCGCACTGCGCCGCATGTGCATCCATCGCACCCCACTCCTGATTACAAGCGTCACGATATTCACCACCCTGCACATCGAATCTGAGCTGGTCACCCACCTTGGTCCAACGGTAGTTGTAACGCAGGGTCTCGCACTGGCCGGTCGCGTCGTACTCGGTGTAGAAACCGGTGCCATCGGCGTTGATCTCCTCATGCCCGATCATCGGCGGCTGACCGCAGTTCTGGTTCAGATCACGCAGTTCATAACGCCCTATCAACTCATCGGCCTCCGGTACCGCATGGTTAACCGGCAGCATCTCCAGATCGGTTTGCGCCGACAGACCGCCCGACTCCATATCCGCACGATAGCGCATCCGCATCGGCTGGCTGATCATCGCCTTGCGAACCCTCGCCTGCATCAGACAAAACTCATCGGTGGCGCCGGCAACCTGGCTCAACAGCGCGTTAGGCAAAGTCGAGAACCACTGACCGATGCGGGAATAGTCGATGCTCACGGCCATCAGACCGTTACTGTCCAGAGGTTCGCCGGCCAGCGCCTTCGCGGCCCTCGCCCCCTGCTCACCGGAATACACCACCAGGTGCTGCCCTTCCAGCCCCAGCGTTGCCTTGAGCCCGGGCGAGAGGAAGCCGAGGTCGACCTCGGTCAGGTCGCCATTGAGTGGCAGCTCCGCCACTCGACCACCGGACTGCGGCACCACCGTGGTGTTGAACAGCGACAGCAGCAGCTCCGGGTTCTCGGTTGCGAGACTGAGCAGCAGATCCACCGACTCCGGCAGGCCACTGGCTTCGGAGAAGCGAATATCGTAGAGCGACAGCGCGACACCCTTGATGCCCTGCGCCATTCCCGTTACCACCCCCAGGGGGGCTGGGCTGGTCGCCATCATCTGCCTCTGCGCCTGTTGCAACTGCGGACAGCTGAAGCTGAGCTTACCCGCCTCACGCCACAGTTTGGTCAGCGTCGGCACCAGCGTATCCATATTGGTGGCCAACGCCAGACCCAACATCTGCTCACCGTCTATCTGCCCCGGCAGATGCCCACGCAGATCCATCAACGGGCCGACCACCTCGGCAGAGCTGATCTCGAGTAGCGAACGCGCCTTTATACCGACAGTGTCACCCTCGACACCAACGCTCTGGTAGCCAAACAGCATGCGCGGCACGCCGCTGGCCAGGCCGGCAAATTCATTGCGACACACCGGCGACAGATCGCGACCGATCGGGCTGGTCTCCCCCAGAGAACTGGCCAACGCGTCGATATCGCGAGATAAGCCGTTAGCCTTGGCCCCTAACAGGCCCTCGGCCAAGCGCTGAATATGGATAAAACCGGCGAAATCATTGCTGAATCCCTGAGCCTCGATCAGCGCCGGCAGCTCACCGCTATCGGCCAAGCTGGACTCGGGCTGACGCAGTCCGATGCGCTCCAGTTGGGACAGCTCGCTATCGGTCGATGAGAACAGCGTGATCGTGGCCAGCGACTCCTGCATCGCTACAACCAGCTCTATGGAGCCCTGACCACCGATCCGGCCGAGCGGCCAGCGCTGGAGATTTACACCCTCGCGCACCTCTTCCACCGGAGACACGCCCGATTCCTCGGACAGCCCCGCCCAGAAGGCTTCGAATGCCGCCGTGTCGGCGATCGGCATACGCATGACCGGATACAGACCATGCATGTAGATCGCCTGCTCCGCATCCAGATCAAAGCCGTAATGAGCAAACAGCTCCCCGTATGTGGCGGAATGGGCACTGAAATCAAGCAGGAAGGCGCGCAGCAACTCCATTCCCGGAGCGTCATCACCCGCACGCTGCTCCATTCTGTCGAACAACTCCGCCAATTGAGCGGGATCGAGCGCACCGATCGGATAGTCCGACATTCGCTTGCTCACCTCGGGATTGGTCGTCCCACCGAAGTAGAGCACGGTATCGGCAGGCACATAGGCGGTATAGCCTTTGCTGCCCCCACCTAACCATCCAGACTGCCAGAGCCAGCCTCCCACGACTACGAGCAGCGCCAGTATCAGCGCGGGTATCGCCAGTTTCTTCATCGCTATCGCTCCCTGCTACCAAGAGTTCAGACTCTTTTTATGGATTGGTCGGATTCTACCCCAGTCGGTACGACAACGTGAGGCTCCAAACCGTTCATGCCCGCCCTTATCGTCGGACAGGATGACAAAAACACAGATGTAAAAAAGCCGGACGGCGTACCGTCCGGCTTGGTCTCAGGCTATACGCCAATACCGATCAGAGCTGCGTATGCAACCCGCACTCGCGAGTTTCCAGCGCCTTGGTCGGATCGAAGTAGTCGGTCTCGTTGGGCAGACCGTGCTGCTCGAGGTAAGCGTCCATCTGCGCTTCACTCCAATGGAACAGCGGCGCCACCTTGATCACACCATCTTTACTGGCGGTAACCACGTCCAACGACTGACGGAACTCGGTCTGATCCTTGCGGATAGCATTGAACCAGAGGTCCGGCTTCAGTTCGGCCAAGGCGCGCTGGAACGGCTCCAGCTTCACCTGGCGGGTGAACTCCTCATGCAGAGGATCGTCCACCTCCGGAATCCCCTTCATTAGCACGTTACGGCGTGCAGCGGTCATCTGCGGAATGTAAGTGACAATATTCAGGTTCAGATCCTTGATCACCTTCTCCGCAAAGCGGTAGGTAGCCGAGGTGTTGTAGCCGGAATCCACCCAGAGCACCTTAACGTCCGGTTTGACCTGCGTAACCATATGCAGGATCACCGCCTCGTAGGGGCGAAAATTGGTGGTCACCAGCGGGTTCTGCGACTGCTCCAGAGCCCACTTGATGATCTCCTGGGGTGACTTGCCTTCCAGCGCGGCGTTGGCAGCGGCCAGATCGATACTCATAACACTCTCTCCCCTGAATTAATTCTGCAGGTAGACCGGGCGCGGATCGTCCGAGCTGCCCTGGTACCGTACGCTGATCTCGCCGAAGGCGTTGAGGAACTCCTCGGAGAACGCCTCATCGGCAAACTGGAAGGCGTTGAAACCGCAGCGTTCCATGTAGCCAAGCTGATCCCGCGCCGGATTGCCCACTGCTCGCAACTCGCCCTGGTAACCGGCGCGGCGCAGCTTACGGGCCAGCGAGAACCCGCGCCCATCACGAAAGATCGGGAACTCGATGGCGATCATAGGGAAGCGATCCAAGGCGTCCAGCACCGGCGCCAGATCATCGTCGCCGTTGACCTTGACCGCCACGCGGCGCTCGCCCAGCGTAGCGCCCTGCTCCAGGTACAGCGCCAACGGCAGTAACAGATCACCACTCTGCGGTAGCGCATCCGCCTCTTCGACCAGCTGCCAGCTGTCGTCGCTTACTATCTGTCGATCAATGAGCAGCGGCATAAACTTTCTCCTTGAACGGGTCGACACCCACACGGCGCACACAATCGAGGAAGCTCTCTTCGTCGGTGCGCTGCTCGACGTAGGTCTCAAGAATCTTTTTCAGCGTATCGGCCACATTGTCGGCGGCTACCGACTTGCCGAGCACCTTGCCGAGGGACGCATCTTCACGATCGGAACCGCCGATCGTGATCTGGTACCAGTCCTCACCCTTCTTATCGACACCCAGGATACCGATATTGCCGATATGGTGATGACCGCAGGCATTGATACAGCCCGACATGTTCAGTCGGATCTCGCCCAGATCGTAGAGGTAGTCCAGATCATCAAACGTGCGGTTGATCTGTTCCGCGATATTCAGCGTCTTGGCGTTGGCCAGGGCGCAGAAATCAAAACCGGGGCAGACGATCATGTCGGTCAGCGTACCGATATTCGGCCGCGCCATGTTGTGCTCGGCCAACTGCTGCCAGACCGCGTACAGATCTGCGTTTTTCACATCGGCCAGTACCAGGTTCTGCTCGTGGGTGGAGCGCGCCTCGCCGAACGAGTACTGCTCAGCCAGATCAGCAACCACCTCCAGTTGCAGGTCGGTGATATCGCCCGCCGGCTCCAACTGCGGCTTCAGCGACACGACCACACTGCGGTAACCCACAACCTTGTGCTCATGGGTATTGCGCTCGTACCAGACGCGGAACGCCTCGTCGTTCGCCAGCTTCTGCTGCAGGCTGGTATCAGCGGCTGCGGAAGCATCGTATTCGAACGGCTGGAAGAAGCCCTTCACACGCGCGATCTCGGCGTCGGTCAGCGTCAGCTCGCTGCTGCGGATCTGCTCCCACTCCGCATCGACCTCGTCGCGGAAGGCATCGATCCCCATCGCCTCAACCAGGATCTTGATACGGGCCTTGTACTTGTTGTCGCGGCGCCCTTTCAGGTTGTACACGCGCAGGATCGCTTCCAGGTAAGAGAGCAGATCCTGCTTGGCCAGGAACGGGCGGATCTGTTTGCCGATCACCGGGGTACGGCCCAGGCCGCCGCCGACCAGCACTTCGAAGCCCACTTCGCCGGCATCGTTCTGCACCAGATGCAGACCGATATCGTGCACCTGGGAGGCGGCACGGTCACGCGGACTGCCGGTCACGGCGATCTTGAACTTACGCGGCAGATAGGCGAACTCCGGATGCAGTGTCGACCACTGACGGATGATCTCGCACCAGGGACGCGGATCTTCCAGCTCATCCGGTGTCACGCCGGCGAACGGGTCCGTGGTGGTGTTGCGGATACAGTTACCGGAGGTCTGGATCGCGTGCATCTGCACCTGCGCCAGCTCAGCCAGGATATCGGGCACCTGTTCCAACTTCGGCCAGTTGAACTGGATGTTGGTACGGGTCGTGAAGTGACCGTAGCCCTTGTCGTAGGTGCGCGCGATGTGGGCGAGCTTGCGCAGCTGAACGGAAGAGATCAGACCGTAGGGGATAGCGACGCGCAACATCGGCGCATGACGCTGGATATACAGGCCATTCATCAGACGCAGGGCCAGGAACTCGTCGTCCGACAGCTCACCGGCCAGGAAACGCCGGGTCTGGTCACGGAACTGTGCAACCCGTTCGTCGACGATCTTCTGATCGACTTCGTTATAAATGTACATTATTGGCTACCTTCAACCGGGTGTTCCCCCGGAACTCTTAAGGTTCTTTCTTTGATTAACAGGCTTATTTCAAGTCAGGCTCAGGCCGACAGCACGAAGCGAAGTCCGATCGCCATCAACAAGGAGCCCATAATTGGCTGCATTAGCCGCGGTGACAACCGCGCCCCGATATGGCTGCCGACAAACACCCCCGGCAGCGAGCCGATCAACAGGAACGCCAGTAACTGCAGATCCACCCCGCCCATCTGGTAGTGCCCGGCGCCCGCTACCGACGTAAGCACCACGGCATGCACCAGATCGGTACCTACAATCGCGGGCATGGTCATACGCGGATAGAGCACGATCAGTAACGCCGTGCCCAACGCACCGGCACCCACTGACGACAGCGTCACCATGCCACCCAAGGCAAATCCGGTCGCCACTGTAATGGCCGGACGCCACTTGCGCAAACTCGATGCCAGGCCATTATCCTGGATCGATTCAGCAAAATCACGAATACGGGAGCGCAGAAAAACAGCGATCGAGGTCAACACCAGCGAGAAACCCAGTGTCAGATTCATCAGATATTCGATCTGCTCCAGGCCATCGAGACCCTCCAGATAGCTGAGCGTCAGCAGGCTACCCGGCAGCGAGCCCATGAGCAGAAAACCCACAATGCGCCACTGCACCAACTGCTTGCGCGCATAGGACCAGATGCCACCGCACTTGGTAACCGCCGCATACAGCAGGTCAGTACTGACGGCGACAAACGGCGGAATGCCGAACACCACGATCAGAATCGGCGTCATCAGCGCGCCGCCACCGATACCGGTCAAGCCAACCACCACACCGACAACCATTCCTGCTACTATGTACGCGAACTCCATGAGCTCAACCCTGTCCTGGATAAATATAGTCAGGCGGCAATATTAACGGTCTCGCTATATAACACAAAATAATTAATAAGAATTTTGTTATACGAATTCGCACTATGCGCTCTCAGACCGCTGACGAAGCGCTTATGCAAAAATGGAATTTAAGAATTTCCATTTATTCTTTTTGATTTTAAATAAACTCAGCGATAATCTCATCGCAAAATTGGCGGCGTAACGTCTATTGCGTATCACGCACCAAGACAGTTTCACAAACCTATCAGCTTGAAGAACCGAATGATGAACCAGTTACCGGAACACCGTTTGACCCATCTGAAGCAGTTGGAAGCAGAAAGCATCCACATCATCCGCGAAGTGGCGGCGGAGTTTGATAACCCGGTAATGCTTTACTCCATCGGCAAGGACTCCTCGGTGATGTTGCACCTTGCACGCAAGGCGTTCTACCCGGGCACCCCGCCCTTCCCGCTGATGCACGTGGACACCACCTGGAAGTTCAAGGAGATGATCCAGTTCCGCGACAAGATGGCCCAGGAAGCGGGCATGGACCTGATCGTCCACATCAACCAGGAGGGTGTCGACATGGGGATCGGGCCGTTCACCCACGGTTCCTCCAAGCACACCGACGTGATGAAGACCCAGTCACTGAAGCAGGCATTGAACAAATATAAGTTCGACGCGGCCTTCGGCGGCGCCCGTCGTGATGAGGAAAAATCCCGCGCCAAGGAGCGCGTATTCTCCTTCCGCGACAAGAACCACCGCTGGGATCCCAAGAACCAGCGCCCAGAACTGTGGAACATCTTCAACACCCGCATCGACAAGGGCGAGAGCATCCGTGTCTTCCCGCTCTCCAACTGGACCGAGCTGGATATCTGGCAGTACATCTATCTGGAGAGCATCCCCATTGTGCCGCTGTACTACTCCGCAGTGCGCCCCGTGGTGGAGCGCGACGGCATGCTGATCATGGTCGATGACGAGCGCATGCCACTGAACGACGGCGAAGTTCCGATGATGAAGCCGATCCGCTTCCGCACCCTGGGTTGCTACCCGCTGACCGGTGCCGTGGAGTCGGAAGCCGACACGCTGCCGGAGATCATCCAGGAGATGCTGCTGACCACCACGTCGGAGCGTCAGGGCCGCGCCATCGACCACGACAGCGCCGGCTCCATGGAGCAGAAGAAGATCGAAGGTTACTTCTGATCCCCTCCTCGCGAGGGTTGATCGAAGCCAGCTTTCTTTCAATACAGAATTTCGCCCGGCTTTTTTGCCTGACAACGATTTCGAACGAGTATAGATATGAGCCACCAATCCGAACTGATCGCCGACGATATCGAAGCGTACCTGCACCAGCACGAGAACAAGGAGCTGCTGCGCTTTTTGACCTGCGGTAGCGTGGACGACGGCAAATCCACCCTGATCGGCCGTCTGCTGCACGATTCCAAAATGATCTACGAAGATCAGCTGGCAGCAATCCAGTCCGACAGCAAGAAAGTGGGTACCACTGGCGAGGAGCTGGACCTGGCACTGCTGGTCGACGGCCTGCAAGCTGAGCGCGAGCAGGGCATTACCATCGACGTTGCCTACCGCTACTTCTCCACTGCCAAGCGCAAGTTCATCATCGCCGACACCCCGGGACATGAGCAGTACACCCGCAACATGGCCACCGGCGCGTCCACCTGTGATCTGGCGATCATCCTGATCGACGCCCGTCACGGTGTACAGGTACAAACCCGTCGCCACAGCTTCATCGTGTCACTGCTGGGGATCAAGCACACCATCGTCGCTATCAACAAGATGGACCTGGTGGACTTCAGCGAAGAGCGCTTCGAAGAGATCAAACAGGATTACATCCAGTTCGCCGAGCAGCTCAACCTGCCGGACATCCGCTTCGTGCCGATCTCGGCACTGAAGGGCGACAACGTGGTCAACGTCTCCGAGAGCACCCCCTGGTACGCCGGCGAGCCGCTGATGGCGCTGCTCGAGAACATCGAGATCGCCAACGACATCAACATCGAAGCCCTGCGTTTCCCGGTCCAGTACGTGAACCGTCCGAACCTGAACTTCCGCGGTTACTGCGGCACCCTGACCTCGGGCATCGTGCGCCCGGGCGATGAGATCACCGTGCTGCCCTCCGGCAAATCCAGCAAGGTCAAATCGATCGTCACTTTCGACGGCGAGCTGCAGGAAGCCTTTCCGCCGATGTCAGTCACGCTGACGCTGGAGGATGAGATCGATATCTCCCGCGGCGACATCATCGTCCACAAGCACCACAAACCTGAGATCACCCGCCGCTTCGATGCCCACCTGGTATGGATGGCAGAGCAGGAGCTGGTGCCGGGCCGCACCTACGACATCAAACTGGCCGCATCTCGCAGCGCCGGCACCGTCACCGCGATCCGCCACCGTATCGACGTCAACACGCTGGAGCAGTCGCCGGCGGCCACCCTGGGGCTGAACGAGATCGCCCGCGTCGAAATCGATGTCGAGCGTGAGCTGGTCGCCGATGACTACCGTGAACACGCCGGCACCGGCTCGTTCATCATCGTCGATCGCCTCAGCAACGCCACCGTTGCCGCCGGCATGATCATCGCTGGTGATTTCGCCGGTGCCGATGACTCGATCTACGTGGCGCCGGCCATCGGCACCGAAGAGCGTGCACGCCGCTTCGGCCAGCACCCGGCTATCGTCAGCATCGAAGCCAGCGACAACAGCACCGCGCTGCTCTATACGCTGGAGAAGCGCCTGTTCGACCGCGGCCGCATGCCGCTGGTAGTCGCCGAGACCTCCCTGCCGGGCAAAGCCGAATCTGCCGCAGCGGTCAGTACGCTGCTGAAAGATCAGGGCTTTATCGTGCTGACCGACGTCAAGGCAGAGGGTGCGCTTAGCGTTGCATACTCCGCCGGCGCCGACCTGGTACTGGATGCCGATCAAAGCCTGGGCTCGCAGGTCGACAGCATCGTCAAGACGCTGGCCGCCGCCAAGCTGATCTGATCAGCGACAGCTATACGCGGGATACCCAAACCGCGCCGCGACAAGGCTAAGCCCGGATCTTTACGAGTTCCGGGCTTAGCCTGTTGCATCAAATTGGGTAAAATCGCAGGTTTCCCAATAAGCGGTCGCACTGGATGCGGCCTGAGGTTACGACAGGCGTTATGACCGATTTCCTACTCATCCTGATCAGCACGGTGCTGGTCAACAACTTTGTGCTGGTCCAGTTTCTCGGACTCTGCCCCTTTATGGGCGTGTCCAACAAACTGGAAACGGCGATGGGTATGTCGCTGGCAACCACCTTCGTGCTGACGCTGTCGTCGGTGTGCAGCTATCTGGTCTACACCTACCTGCTCAAGCCATTCGACCTGACCTACCTGCAGACCATCTCGTTCATTCTGGTGATCGCCGTGGTGGTGCAGTTCACCGAGATGGTGGTGCACAAGACCAGTCCTCTGCTGTACAAACTGCTGGGCATCTTCCTGCCGCTGATCACCACCAACTGCGCCGTATTGGGTGTCGCACTGCTCAATATCAAAAAGCAGAATGACTTCATCCAGTCGATCGGCTACGGCTTCGGCGCCGCTGTCGGCTTCTCGCTTGCACTGGTGTTGTTTTCCGCCATTCGCGAGCGTGTCGCCGTGGCCGACGTGCCGGTGCCGTTCAAGGGCGCGGCCATCGGCATGGTTACCGCCGGGCTGATGTCACTGGCGTTCATGGGTTTCACCGGCCTGGTACGGTTCTGAGACAGGAGTTGAGATGAGCACCGTACTGACAGCCGTTATCGTTCTATTCCTGCTCGCTGCCATATTTGGCATCGTGCTCGGCTACGCCTCCGTGCGCTTCAAGGTTGAAGGCAACCCGATCGTCGATCAGATCGACGCCATCCTGCCGCAAACCCAATGCGGCCAGTGCGGCTATCCGGGTTGCCGCCCCTACGCTGAGGCGATTGCCGGCGGCGATGCGATCAACAAATGTCCTCCAGGCGGCCAGACCACCATCGATGCGCTGGCCGACCTGCTCGACGTCGAAGCGGTACCGCTGGACGCCGAGCATGGCGAGGAGAAGCCGCGCTCTGTCGCCTATATCCGTGAGGATGAGTGCATCGGCTGCACCAAGTGCATCCAGGCCTGCCCGGTGGATGCGATCCTCGGCGCTGCCAAGCAGATGCACACCGTAATCATCAGTGAATGTACCGGCTGCGACCTTTGCGTCGAGCCCTGCCCGGTTGACTGTATTGACATGATCCCGATCGAAACGACACCCAATACCTGGAAATGGCCTGAGCCACCAAGCCCCATGCAGCTGATTGCCACCGACCGGGGACGCGGCGTAGCCGCTTCGGAGGCGCCCTGATGTCCAAGGTGTTCTCATTCCACGGTGGCATCCACCCGCCCGGCAACAAGAAGCGCTCGACCCGCGCCGCGATTGGCAAAGCACCACTACCCAAGACGCTGGTGGTACCGATGCAGCAGCATATAGGCGGTCCGGCCGACCCATTGGTCAAGATTGGCGACCAGGTGCTCAAGGGACAGCTGATCGCCGAACCGATCAGTCGCATCAGCGCCGCTATCCATGCACCGACCTCGGGCAAGGTGGTGGATGTGGCCGCCTACCCTATTCCGCACGCATCGGGCCTGAGCGAAGAGTGCATAGTGATCGAGTCCGACGGCGAAGATCGCTGGATCGAGCATCAGGGGCTGGACGATTACCGGCAGCTGAGACGGCAGGACCTGATCGAGCATATCCGCAACTGCGGTATTGCCGGCATGGGCGGCGCTGGCTTCCCTACCGACGTCAAGCTCCATTTGAGCGAAGACCATATCGTCAACACGCTGATCATCAACGCGGCGGAGTGTGAGCCCTACATCACTGCCGACGATATGCTGATGCGGGAACGCGCGCACGAGGTACTCGGCGGTATCGAGATCATCGCCCACCTGCTGCGCCCCAGCCACGTGCTGATCGGCATCGAGGACAACAAGCCCAATGCCATCCACGCACTGGAGGCGGTGCTCAAGGATACCGAGCTGAATATCGATATCGTGGTCGTCCCGACCAAGTACCCCTCCGGTGGCGAACGCCAGCTGATCAAGCTGCTGACCGATCTCGAGGTTCCCAGCGGCCGCATTCCGGCCGATATCGGTATCGTCTGTCAGAACGTCGGTACCACTGCCGCGGTTTACCGCGCGGTACATTATGGTGAGCCGTTGATATCCCGCATCGTCACCGTTACCGGCGATGCCGTGCTCCATCCGCGCAACCTGGAAACCCTGATCGGCACCCCGTTCAGCACCCTGCTCGAAGCTTGCGACCTGCGCCCGGAGGCGCTGTCCAAACTGGTGATGGGCGGCCCGATGATGGGCGTAACGGTCGAAAACGATCAGATTCCGGTAATCAAGACCACCAACTGCCTGATCGCGGCCACCGCTCAGGAGATGCCGCTCGCTCCGCCGGCGCAGGCCTGCATCCGCTGTGGCATGTGTGAACAGGCCTGCCCCGCGGAACTGTTGCCGCAGCAGCTGTATTGGTTTGCCAAGGGGCGAGAGTTCGACAAGGCCAAGCATCACAACCTGTTCGATTGCATCGAGTGCGGCGCCTGCGCCTATGTCTGCCCCAGCAACATCCCGCTGGTGCAGTACTACCGCTACGCCAAGTCGGAGATCCGTACCGAGCAGCGCGACCAGCAGAAAGCCGACCACGCCCGCCAGCGGTTCGAGGCGCGCCAGGCACGACTCGAACGCGAGGTGGCGGAGAAAGAGGCACGCCGCAAGGCAAGAGCCGAAGAGGCCGCCAAAGCCCAGCAGCAGAAAGCCGCGACACAGAGCGACGCCAGTCCGCAGCCAGCCGCTGCTGCCGAGCCCGATGCCAAGCAGCTTAAAACAGCTGCAGCGGTCGCACGCACCAAACTGAAAAAAGCACAGAAAGCCTACGACGAAGCCGTCGGTACCAATGCGGATAACCTGGCAGAGCTGGAAGCAGCCCTGAACGACGCCCGCAGCAAGGCGGAAGCGGCTGAAAAAGCACTGGCGGCAGGAGCTCCTGCAACCGAAGAGGGCAGCGGCGACGACCTCAAGCAGCTCAAAGTCGCCGCTGCAGTGGCGCGTACCAAGCTCAAAAAGGCCCAGGACGCATTGAAGAACGCCGAAGATAAAGGACTGGATGGCGTCGACAAGCTGCGCGCCACCCTGGTCACGCTGGAGAACAAGGCGGAAGAGGCCCAGCAGGCTTACGAACAGGCGGCAAACAAGCCCGCCAGCCCATCGCCAGCGCCCACTGAGGAGAAACCGGCCGAGGTCGACATCAAAGCCCTGAAACAGCAGGTGTCGATCATGCGCACCAAGCTGAAGAAGGCCGAATCAGCTCTGGACGGCTGCGAGGATGAAGCGGAAATAGCCCGCATGAAAACCGAGGTCAATGAGCTGAAACAGCGCTTCGAACAGGCGACAGCGGAGTTCGACAAGGCCGAGCAGGCGCTGATCGAGCGCGCTGCTAAATCCGGTATCGACCTCAAGCAGCTGCGCATCGACGCGGCAATGGCCCGGGCGGCGGTTACCAAGGGTGAGCGTTCGTTGAGCAAGGCGGACAACGATGACGAGCGCAGCCAGATCGAGCAGGAACTGACCAGCGCCCGCGCCAAAGCCGACGAACTGAACCTCACACTGAGTCAGTATGAATAACCTATTATCCAAGGATCTGTGATCGATGGCGCTTATTCGCTTAAGTTCGCCCCATGTTTCTAAGGCCAACAGCACCGCCAATGTGATGCGCCTGGTGCTGATCGCCACCCTGCCCGGCATCCTGGCGATGACCTTCTTTTTCGGCTGGGGCACGCTGATTCAGATCGCCCTGGCCTGTTCTCTGGCACTGGCGTTTGAAGCGGCCGCACTCAAACTGCGCAAACGCCCGCTGGGCTTTTTCCTCAGCGACGGCAGTGCACTGGTGACCGCAATACTGCTGGCTGTGGCCATCCCCCCCTTCTCCGCTTGGTGGGTCACCGCAACCGGCATCTTCTTCGCCATCGTGATCGCCAAGCACCTCTATGGCGGCCTCGGCAACAACCCGTTTAATCCGGCGATGGTGGCTTACGCCCTGCTGCTGGTCTCTTTTCCGGTTGAGATGACGCGCTGGACCTCGCCGATGACACAACATGGCGGCGGCTGGGAGATTGCCGGGTTCATCGACACCCTGCAGGCGATCTTCGGCAGTGTCGACGCCGTCTTTTACGACAGTTTCACCGGCGCCACCCCACTTGATGTCTTGAAGCATCGCGGCGGTCTGACCACCGAGGAGCTCTGGCGCCAGTCCGATGTTCTGTCTAGCGGCGTTGGCGCCTGGTACGCCGTCAGTGCAGCCTGGTTCATGGGTGGTATTTTCCTGCTTTCACGCAAGATATTCACCTGGCATGCCCCACTGTCGATGCTGATCGCGCTGTTCCTGACCGCCAGCGCATTTTACGGCTTTGACCCGGACAACTACGTCAACCCGGTGGTGCACCTGAGTGTCGGCGCAACCATGCTGGGCGCCTTCTTTATCGCCACCGATCCGGTCACCTCGGCGACCAGCAACAAAGGCAAGATGGTGTTCGGAGCCCTGCTCGGCGTGCTGATCTACGTGATCCGCACCTGGGGCAACTACCCGGATGCCGTCGCTTTCGCCGTGCTGTTAATGAACCTCTGCGCGCCGTTTATCGACCAGTACACCCAACCGCGCAGCTTTGGTCATACACGCGCCAACCGGGGCATGAAAGGGAAGAATCAGTAATGGCAGAGATGTTGAGCGCTGTTCGTCGCAGCACCCTCGGAATCGGCATTTTTGCGATTGTGACGGCAGGAGTTATCGCTGCCACCCAAGTTGCCACCAAGGAGAGAATCGAAGCCAACATTGCCGAGGCGGAAGCCAAAGCCCTGTACGAGATTCTACCCCGATCACTTGATGACCGACTCCATGAGCACCGATTGGATATCGAACCCACGCCGGAACTCGGACTGGAGCAGACACACCACGCCTGGCAGGCAATAGTGGATAACGAGGTGCATGGCATCATCCTACAGGTTACCGCACCGGACGGTTACAGCGGCGACATCCACCTGCTTGTCGGCATTAACCGCGACGAAAGCCTGGCCGGCATCCGCGTCACCAGCCATAAGGAAACGCCAGGACTGGGCGACAAGATAGAACCCTCCAAATCCAACTGGCTCGATGGCTTTATCGGCCAGACGATGGACGGGGCAAACGACAGTAGCTGGGCGGTGAAGAAAGACGGCGGACGCTTCGATCAGTTCACCGGCGCCACGATTACGCCAAGGGCCGTGGTTAACGCTGCTGGACGCGCAATTCACTATTTCCGTGCCCACAAGGCGCAACTGCTCACCCCCGTAGCCAAACAGGGCGACGAATAACAGGAGCAACAGCATGAGTGTCGATTATCGTAAAATCACCCTCAACGGCCTCTGGCACAACAATCCGGCCCTGGTACAGCTGCTAGGCCTATGCCCCCTGTTGGCAGTTACCAGCTCCGTGGTCAACGCACTGGGACTGGGTTTGGCGAGCACTCTGGTACTGAGCAGCTCCAACCTGACAGTATCCCTGTTCCGCCGCCTGGTACCGGAAACGGTTCGCCTGCCGATATTCGTTATGATCATCGCATCATTCGTTACGGCGATCGAACTGCTGATGCAGGCACTGACCTACGAGCTCTATCTGATCCTCGGCATCTTCATCCCGCTGATCGTGACCAATTGCGTGATCATGGGACGGGCAGATGCCTTTGCCGCCAAGAATCCCGTATCGGCATCGGTTCTCGACGGCCTGATGATGGGTGTCGGGTTCACCAGTGTTCTGGTGGTACTGGGCGCCCTTCGCGAAATACTCGGCACAGGCGCCATATTCTCCAACATGCATCTGCTGTTCGGCGAGGGCGCCCGTGACTGGATGATCGTGCTTGCGGATCACTACGAGGGGTTCCTGTTTGCCATTTTGCCACCGGGGGCGTTTGTCGGCCTCGGACTGTTGATAGCACTCAAGAACGTGATCGACGCACGTGCCGAAGCCAAACGCAGCACTGCACCCAAGCCCGAGAGTAGCGGCACTAAACGTGTAAGGGTAACTGGCTGAATCCTATCTGGTTATTACTTGACCAAAGGGGTCATTTATATTCAAATACTTGGCTTCTTCCGGCAGGCCATTGGCGGCGAGTGGCGGAAGCCGAGCATAGCGATAAAAACTACAAGTCCAATATCAGCCACACCCATCAAGGAGCTATGGTGAGTGCGCCTATTCCCGTTCTGATCTGCGACGACTCCGCGTTTGCACGCAAGCAGATGGTACGCGCGTTGTCTGAATGGAATGTCACCATCACCGAGGCGAGCCACGGCCTGGAAGCCCTGGAAGCGGTTCGTGCCGGCAAAGGCCACCTGCTGTTTCTCGACCTGAACATGCCGATCCTTGACGGCTATCAGGTACTTGAGCGCATCCGCTCCCAAGACCTGCAGACCCTGGTCGTGGTCGTTTCCGGCGATATTCAAAGCGAAGCACGCGAACGGGTAATGGCGCTTGGTGCCCTCGGCTTCATCAACAAACCCATAGACGCCAAAATCCTGCGCGACGCCCTGGGCGAATATGGCCTTGCCGACGAACTGGAGCACCGTTCGAAGCTTGCAGTCGATAACGCAAACAGACAGGCCACCCTGGAAGAGCTTTATCAGGAACTCTCCAATGTGGCGATGGGACGCGCCGGCGCCCTGCTCTCCGAACTGCTTGGTGTTTTCGTTCAGCTCCCGGTTCCCAAAGCAAGAATCAACACTGCGGACGATATAGCGGTCCTGCTTGAGCAGCTGCGTTTAGAGACCAACACCAGCGCGACGCTGTGCCAGGGCTTTATTGGCCCCGACATATCCGGCGAAGCGCTGCTCATATTCGACCAGCACAGCCTGGAAGATATGGCCCGCCTATTGGGCAGCGATGACGAGCTGACTGCAGCACGACAGCACGAGATGTTGCTGGATGTGGCCAACGTTCTGATCAGCGCCTACCTGGGGGAGCTGGGTCGACAGATCGATATCGACTTCAGCCAGGGCACCCCGGTTATTTTGGGGCAGCACTACCACCTACCTGAGCCGGAAGCGCTCCGACGCTGGAAACGCACACTGACCATCGAGGTCGGTTACAGAATCGAGGGGTTCAATATCAGCTGCAACCTGTTGCTGCTGTTTACCGAAGACTCCATCGACGCACTGAACGAGAGGGCGAGATACCTGTGACGGAGCACAACCCACACCATGAAAAGACGCTCAGCATTGATGAGTTTCACTGGCATATAGGGCTGCTACAGAACCTGGACGTGGGACTGATCGTGCTGGATGAGCGGTATCGCGTCCATCTATGGAATACCTTCATGGCCAACTATTCGGGTCTTTCCGACTCTGAGGTGCGTGAGCGTAACCTGTTCGAGCTGTTTCCAGATCTACCCTCCAGCTGGTTCAAACGTAAGCTGGACACCGTCTTCCACCTGCGAAATCGCGCGTTCATCACTTGGCAGGAGCGTCCCTGGCTGTTCAACTTCAAGCCTAACCGCCCCTTTACCGGCAAGGCGGCACAGATGTATCAGAACGTGACCCTGATACCGCTTACCTCGCCCGACGGCGAGGTACGTCAGATCGGCATTCTGATCTACGATATGACCGATGCCGCCGTGAGCCATAAGGACCTCCAAGCCGCCAATCAGGAGCTGGCACGCCTGAGTAGGACAGATCGACTCACCGGCCTGCATAACCGGGGTTACTGGGAGGAGTGCCTGCAGCATGAATATGACCGCTTCCTGCGCAGCAGTCGTTCCAGCAGCCTGATCATGCTCGATATCGATCACTTCAAGCAGATCAACGATACCTATGGCCATCAAGCTGGCGACCAGGTGATCCGTTCACTGGCACGTCTGATCAGCGAACATATACGCTCTACCGACAGCGCAGGACGCTACGGCGGCGAAGAGTTCGGCATTCTACTGCCGGACACCTCCGACTCTCATGCCGAGGTACTGGCGGAACGCCTACGCCGCGCAGCTCAGGAGAGCAAGATCTATTACGGCGACGAAACCATACGTTTCACCCTCAGCCTGGGCATCGCCGAAAGCCAGATCGACGATGCGCATTACGAAAACTGGTTAAAGCGCGCGGATGATGCGCTCTACCGCTCGAAACAGAACGGCCGTAACCAGACCACTCTCGATTAATTCACTGCCGCCATCCGACAATCGAAATACCGCATGAATGCCGACAAACGCTATCAGATCTTCTCTCGACTACGCGAACAGAACCCCCACCCCACCACCGAGCTGGCCTACGACTCCCCATTTGAGCTGCTGATTGCCGTCATACTCTCAGCCCAGGCCACCGATGTCGGGGTCAATAAGGCTACGGCCAAACTCTTCCCCATCGCCAACACGCCAGAGGCGATTCTGGCGCTGGGGGTCGACGGACTGAAGTCGTACATCAAGACGATCGGCCTGTTCAACAGCAAGGCAGAGAACGTCATCAAGACCTGCCAGATACTGATCGACCTTCATGGCGGCGAAGTACCCGAAACCCGGGAGGCGTTGGAGAAATTGCCGGGGGTCGGCCGCAAGACCGCCAACGTGGTGCTCAATACGGCGTTTGGCCATCCCACCATGGCGGTGGATACCCACATATATCGCGTCTCCAACCGCACCCGTATAGCCCCGGGCAAAACGGTACTGGAGGTGGAGAAGAAGCTGCTCCGCTTCGTACCCAAAGAGTTCCTCCAGGATGCCCACCACTGGCTGATTCTGCACGGCCGCTATGTCTGTACCGCCAGAAAGCCCCGCTGCGGCGCCTGCATCATTGAAGACCTATGCGAGTTCAAGGATAAGACAGAATACAACGATTAAGCGGTTACACAGCGCCCCGGGTTATACCCATTTTCTGTTGATAAAACTGTGAACAACGCGATGAAAACAGCCGCTAAACGGCATGATTCCTAGGCCCGACACAAAGTGTCGTCTTCCTGACCAGAGCTCTTTAACTGCTTGTTTTGTATGTGAAAGGCAAAAAAATTATTTTGAAATCAAGTATTGACGTAGATCTTTTTTTCGCTCTCGCACTCGCGGTGGATAAGCTGTCTGGCGCAGGCGCTTGAGTGCGCCAATCTTGAACACCGGCATCCCCATCGCGGAGCATCATGCCTACGACTCCGGATCCGGCCCGAACCATGCCCGTCAGCACGCCCTTTCGCGCCCAGATCACGCGCACCAATATCATCCCCGGCGTTGAAAATAATGCCCCGACGAGGAGCCGACAATACTCACAGATTCTGTTGATAAAACAGTGGGTAGTTTCTGGAACAACCGCGCCAGCGCGCGTATTTACTGGCTTTTCAGCAATTGACGCTTATTCCACCAGGCAAGATATAGAATATAAATATCAATGAGTTAGAGCGTTCTTACCGAATGCGGGCAGTACTGGAAACGATTTGTGCACAGCCCGGCCGAAGCACTGACCCCGCTGTGAAGAAGTCAATACCCCGACAGGGATTTCTTTCGTTTATTCGATACTAATCCGGCAGACAGAGCCGATATGAAAAAGCCCGACTCAAGGGTCGGGCAATTCGATTTCAATATGGCCTTTGGGTCGACAACAGCAGGTCAGTATCTCGTCATCATCCAGATCTACCAAGCTGTCCTGAACCGGCTCCACCTCTCCATCGATCAAACGCACCTTGCAACAGCCGCAATAACCGCCACGGCAGTTATAGGGCGCAGGTATCTCCTGCGCCTCAAGCGCGTCCAGCAGCGAGAACTCATACTGATAGTAGAAGGTGTGGAAATTATTAACCTTGATACGGGGAATACCGGACATCCACCACACCCTTCCTATAGGTCGAAGCCGTCGAAATCTTCCGAATCGACGTCGTTATCGATCTGGCCCACCAGATAGGAGCTGATCTCGGACTCCTGCGGCGCAACCTGAACGTTGTCGCTGACAAGCCAGGCGTTCATCCACGGCAAGGGGTTCTGACGCGACGGGAAGATATCCTCCAGCCCCAGCGCCTTCATCCGCACATTGGTGATGTACTCGACATAATCGCCCAAAATGCGCGCATTCAAACCGATCATGGAACCTTCACTGAACAGGTATTCCGCCCAGTCCTTCTCCTGCTGCGCCGCCTCTTCGAAGATCTTGTACACCTGCGGCTTGCACTCCTCGGCGATCTGCTTGAAATCGGGGTCGTCGGTACCCGACTTCATCAGGTTCAGCATATGCTGGGTACCGGTCAGGTGCAGCGCTTCGTCACGTGCGATCAGACGAATGATCTTGGCATTGCCCTCCATGATGGCACGTTCGGCAAAGGCGAAGGAGCAGGCAAAGCTGACGTAGAAGCGGATCGCCTCCAGCACATTCACCGATACCAGCGTCAGGTAGAGGGTGCGCTTGAGGTTGTACAGCGTGGCATCGAGATCCTTGCCACCGATACGATGCACACCAGGCCCATGCACCGTATACACCTGAACCAGCTCGATGAACTCGTCGTAGAGACGGGTCACCGATTCGGCACGGCGAACGATCTCCGGGTTGGTCACGATCTGGTCGAACACTGCCGACGGCTCGGTGACGATGTTACGGATAATGTGGGTGTAGGAGCGACTGTGGATCGTCTCGCTGAACGCCCAGGTCTCGAACCAGGTCTCCAGCTCCGGCAGCGAAACGATCGGCAGGAACGCTACATTGGGCGAGCGCCCCTGCACCGAGTCGAGCAACGTCTGGTACTTCAGGTTGCTCAGGAAGATGTGCTGCTCATGCTCCGGCATCTTCTGGAAGTCTTTACGATCGGTACTCAGATCGACCTCTTCCGGACGCCAGAAGAAGGAGAGCTGCTTCTCGATCAGCTTCTCGAAAATCGGGTATTTCTGCTTGTCGTAACGCGCTACGTTAACGCTACGACCAAAGAACATCGGCTCACGAGTCGCGTCATGATCGCTCGGGCTGAAGGTAGAGTAGGCCATTCAATCCTTCCTGAATGCAAAGCGGGGAGCGCCCTCCCGCTCAAGAGCGGGAGGGCCGGTTAGTTCCGTCTGACAAAACGATCAGAGCTTGCAGGCACCGCCTTCACACCCCATGTCATCGTGCGAGTCTTTCGCACCGTCGCGGGTGTTATGGTAGTAAAGCGTCTTCACGCCGTACTTGTAGGCGGTCAGCAGGTCTTTGAGCAGCTGCTTCATCGGCACCTTGTCGCCCGGGAACTTGCTCGGGTCGTAGTTGGTGTTAGCCGAGATCGACTGATCGACGAACTTCTGCATGATACCGACCAGCTGCAGGTACCCTTCGTTGTTCGGAATCGACCAGAGCAGCTCGTAGTTGTCTTTCAACTGCAGGAAGTCCGGTACCACCTGCTTCATAACGCCATCCTTGCTCGACTTGACCGAGACAAAGCCACGCGGCGGCTCGATACCGTTGGTCGAGTTGGTGATCTGGGATGAGGTTTCGCACGGCATCAGCGCGGTCAGCGTGCTGTTGCGCAGACCGAACTCGCGGATATCCTCGCGCAGAGTCTCCCAGAAGTAGTGCAGCGGCTCTTCACAGAAATCATCGACATCGCGCTTATAGGTGTCGATCGGCAGCAAGCCCTGAGCATAGGTGGTTTCGTTGAACTTCGGACAGGCACCCATCTCCTTGGCCAGCTGGTTGGACGCCTTCAGCAGATAGTACTGAATCGCCTCGAAGGTTTTGTGCACCAGGCCATTGGCGGAGCCATCGGAGTAACGCACACCGTGCTTGGCCAGGTAGTAGGCGAAGTTGGTCACGCCAACCCCCAAGGTGCGACGTCCCATGGTGGCATTGTAGGCCGCCGGTACCGGGTAGTCCTGATAATCGAGCAGACTATCAAGCGCGCGCACGATCAGGTCAGACAGGTTCTCCAGCTCGTCCAGGTTCTCCAGCGCACCGAGGTTAAACGCCGACAACGTGCACAGGGCAATCTCGCCGTCCGGATCGTTGACATCCTTCAGCGGCTTGGTCGGCAGCGCAATCTCGAGACAGAGGTTGGACTGCTTGACCGGCGCCACTTCCGGATCGAACGGGCTGTGGGTGTTGCAGTGATCCACGTTCTGCACATAGATACGGCCGGTAGAGGCACGCTCGGAGGCCAGCAGACCGAACAGCTCGACCGCCTTCATAGTCTTCTTGCGGATGCTCGGATCCTGCTCGTACTTGACGTAGAGACGCTCGAACTCATCCTGATCGGCGAAGAAGGCGTCGTACAGGCCCGGCACATCGTGCGGGCTGAACAGGGTGATGCTTTCGCCCTTGATCAGGCGCGTGTACATCAGCTTGTTGATCTGCACGCCGTAGTCGATATGGCGTACACGGTTTTCCTCGACACCGCGGTTGTTCTTCAGCACCAGCAGGGATTCCACCTCCAGATGCCAGATCGGGTAGAACAGCGTTGCCGCACCACCGCGCACCCCACCCTGGGAGCAGGACTTCACCGCGGTCTGGAAGTGCTTGTAGAACGGGATACAACCGGTGTGGAAAGCTTCACCGTTACGGATCGGGCTACCCAGGGCACGAATGCGACCGGCATTGATACCGATACCGGCACGCTGGGAAACGTACTTCACGATCGCCGCCGCGGTGGCATTGATGGAGTCCAGACTGTCATCAGTCTCGATCAGTACGCAGGAGCTGAACTGACGCGTCGGCGTGCGCACGCCGGCCATGATCGGCGTCGGCAGTGACAGTTTGAACAGCGAGGTCGCGTCGTAGAAACGCTTCACATAGTCCAGGCGCTTCTCTTTCGGGTAACCGGAGAACAGGCAGGCCGACACCAGCATGTAGAGCAGCTGCGGACTTTCATACACCTCACCGGAGACGCGGTTCTGCACCAGATACTTGCCTTCGAGCTGCTTCACTGCCGCGTAACTGAAGTTCATGTCGCGGCTGTGATCGAGGTAGGCGTTGAGCTCATCGAGCTCCTCGCGCGAGTAATCGGTCAGCAGGTGCTGATCGTAGCGCTTATCCTCGACAAGCTTGACCACGTGATCGTACAAGTGCGGCGGCTCGAAGCTGCCGAACGCACGCTTGCGCAGATGGAAGATCGCCAGACGCGCAGCCAGATATTGATAATCGGGCGCCTCTTCAGAGATAAGGTCAGCCGCTGACTTGATCAGCGTCTCGTGGATATCGGAGGTCTTGATACCATCGTAGAACTGCAGGTGGGCCTTAAGCTCAACCTGTGAAACCGAAACATTTTCCAGCCCATCTGCGGCCCAGATGATGACCCGGTGAATCTTCTCGAGATCGATCGATTCCCGCCGCCCGTCGCGTTTGGTTACCATCAGATCTTGCTGCATGCCCATCCCTCAGTCGAAAGCGTGGATAACAACCGAAGGACCAGTTTCGAGCCGGTCCTTCAGCCGATAATTATTGGTCGTTATATTCGATGCCACGCCTTTGTATACCAGTGGTCAAAAAACCACCAAAGCACAACATCTAGTACGACTTCTATTTAAGAGCACTAAATATAGTGAGCATCCGGTTTATTTCAAGAGTTGAATTTCATCGCAAGTGGAGGTAGGCGACCACTCCAAACTCAACAAAACCGCGCAATTGCAGGGCTCCAACGGCGGTGCAGGATACAGAAGATTTTTTTTCATTCCAGCACCATTTTTCACACATCCCATGCACGTCAAAAAAGCCGGTTAATATCGTCGATGGACGCTTTACAAGCACACGCCATAGCTCTAACATACGCGCCCTCTGGTGAGGTTCCCGAGTGGCCAAAGGGATCAGACTGTAAATCTGACGCGCGAGCTTCGGTGGTTCGAATCCACCCCTCACCACCATTGATAATGTAGACAGAGCCCTGCCTTGTGCAGGGCTTTGTTTTTTCCACCTGAATCTCCGGGTGGATGAGAACCGCCGAAGGTGGTTCGAGCCGAGCGCCAACAGCGCGAGACGACGTTGAGCTGCAGCGCAGCACAACGGCCCGAAGGGGTACAATCCACCCCTCACCACCATTGATTATGTAGACAGAGCCCTGCCTTATGCAGGGCTTTGTTTTTTCCGTCCGGTTGCAGCCCTCCCCTCTACTGCCAATACTGTTAGTAAACCCTGTTCCAAGCCGGGAGTTACCTGGCGATGTTTTCTCCGCTGACCGTACTACTGCTGGTGCTAATCTACATGGGCGTGCTGTTCGCACTGGCCCAGTGGGTAGAGCACCGAATCGCGACCGGCCGTTTTCGTTTTACCTCCCGCTGGCCCTATGTGCTTTCACAAGCGGTTATCTTTACCTCCTGGACCTACTACGGCAGTGTCGGGTTTGCCGCCGCATCGGGCCTGCAGTTTATGGCTATCTACCTGGGTACCATGTTGGGCTCATCGCTGGTTGGCGTGATATCGATACGGATAGTGCGCGCCAAGGAGGTGTACCGCATCACCAGCATCGCCGACTTTATCGCCACCCGCTACCGTCATTCACAGTCGATCGCAGCGCTGGTTACGCTGATTGCGCTTTTTGGCCTGCTGCCCTATATCGCACTGCAGATCAAGGCGGTGACCGATTCGCTGAGTGTCATTGCCCCCGGCCAGGGAGGAGAGGCCGAGTGGAATATGGCGGGCCTGCTGGTCACCGTTCTGATGATCCTGTTTACCATCCTGTTCGGCGTCCGCAGGCTCGACCCCACCGAAAGACACCAGGGCATGATCGCCGCCCTGGCGGTGGAGTGTGTGGTCAAGCTCGGCGCCATGCTGATCATCGGTGGCTTTATCACCTTCCACCTGTTTGATGGTCCCGGCGATATCTTTCAGCAGCTCAGACAGAGCGGTAACACCACGGTTCTCAGCCCCGGTACCGGCGAACACGCCCCGGTCGACTGGATAACGCTGATCCTGCTGGGGTTTGCCGGCTTTTTCTGCCTCCCCAGACAGTTCCATGTCGCGGTGGTCGAAAACAGCGACAGCAGCCACCTGCGGACTCTGATATGGGCCATGCCCCTCTACACCCTGCTGATCAGCCTGTTCGTTATCCCGATCACCGGCGCAGGCCTATTGCTGGGTATTCCCGCCGAACACGGCGACCGATTCATGCTGATGATTCCGCAACTGGCGGACAGCCAAACCCTGACCCTTTTGTCGTTTCTAGGGGGATACGCCGCTGCCACCGGCATGATCCTTATCACCACGATGACGCTGGCCACCATGGCTTCCAATCACCTGATACTCCCCCTCTGCGAACGCCTTCCTGTGCTCGAAGCCTTGCGTAGCTGGGGGCTGCAACTGCGCTGGGCCATGGTTGCACTGATTCTGGGCGGTGCCTACCTGACCGCCCTTGCGCTGGGCCAGTCATACATTTTGGTCGCCATGGGGGTAATCTCATTCGCCGCCGTTCTGCAGTGTGCTCCGGCCATGTTAATCGGTCTGTTCTGGAGAGGCGGTAACAGTCACGGCGCTTTCTGGGGACTGGCCTGCGGCTTCGCACTCTGGTTCTACACCCTGGTGCTGCCCGCATGGGTTGCCGAAGGCTGGCTCAGCGCTCAGATTCTGACGGATGGACCTTTCGGCATCGCCCTGCTCCGCCCCCAACACCTGTTTGGTATGGAGATATTTTCTCCGCTCAGCCACAGCGTATTCTGGTCATTAATATTCAATATCGTGGCCTATTGGCTGTTCAGCCGACTCTTCCACTCCGACAAAACCGAGCGAAGGCTAACGGATGAACTGCTCGAATGTATGCGCGGCAATCCTGTGCATACACGCGCACGTCCCACCGGCATGACTGCTTATATCGACCTGGAACCCAAAATCACCGAAGCCCAATCGGTACTGACCCGTTACCTACATCCAAACAAAGTCAGAAGCACACTCAACCTGCTGCGCGAAAACCTCCAGACGGGTAACAGAAAGCAAATTACCGTTATCGAATTGATGGAGTTCCACCGCATGCTGGAGCGCTTGCTCGCCGGCTCTATCGGCGCAGCAGCTGCACACAGTGTCGTCGCCAACGGCGTCCGCTACTCGGAGCGTGAAGAGTCCGACCTGAAGGCACTCTACAGCCATCTGTTCAGCGAGCTACACCCCACGCTTGAAAACCTCGAAGAGTCAAAACGGGACCACCAGGCGGCAGATCTTTCACAACTGATCGCATTGCAGCGCCGGATTGAACAACTGGAGCGTGAGAATGAACAGCAGCGCAAAGGTCTGGATGAACTCAACCAGCGCCTGGATCAGGAGTATAAGAAAGCATTCGAATTGCGCGTCAGCGAGCAGAAATTGAAGCAGGAAAACAGTGTTCTGAAAGAACAGCTGCTGCGTGAGGAAAAAGGCTCCGACTGAGCCCTTCCCTTACGCTGGAGATACCAGGCTACCGCTATACCCGCGGCTCAGCCGGGTAGCGAGTCTCTTTCAAGCTGTCCTTGATCGCCTTCAAGTGACGCAGAAAGTCCGGACCACGGCGCAAGGTGACCCCGGTAGCCAGGATATCGATGACGGTCAGGTGTACGATACGGGAGGTCATCGGCATGTACACATCGGTATCCTCCGGCGCCTCGACATCGAGCACGACCGTACAGTGCCTGGCCAGCGGCGAGTTCGGTGCGGTGATACCGATAACCGTGGCGCCGCTAGCGCGCGCCAGCTCGGCAATATCCACCAGTTCACGGGTACGTCCGGTGTAGGAGATGATGACGATGACATCGCCGGTACCTGAGGCTGCCGCCACCATCCGCTGCATCAGCACATCATCATAGGCCGCGACGGGAATATTGAAGCGGAAGAACTTGTGCTGCGCATCCTGGGCCACCGGCCCCGAGGCCCCGAGACCGAAGAACAGTATCTGCTTGGCCTGAATCAGCTGATCGACGGCCCGGTTTACGACCGCAGGGCTGATCTTCTCCTTCGCGTAGGCCAGGCTGGCGATGGTCGCTTCAAAGATTTTCGGCGAATAGCTGTCGGCGGTGTCGTCCGCTTCCACATTGCGATTGACATAGGGTACGCCGCTGGCAAGCGCCTGCGCCAGGTTCAGCTTGAAATCGGGAAAGCCCGCCGTATTGAAGCGCTTGCAGAAACGGTTGACGGTCGGCTCACTGACCTGTGCCGCCTTGGCCAGGGTGGCGATCGAGGAGCGGGTCGCCGCCTGAGGATCGGACAAGATCACATCGGCCACCTTGCGCTCGGAGCGATTCAAAGACTCCAGGGCTGACGTAATCTGCTGCAATATATTGAATGAATTCATCCGATCGACCACACCTCAACAAAACTGACATACCGCCCCTCTCCGCTCCGTGGTAACTGGCGACTCGCCACTACTACCTAATTACTAGTAGTTTTCACAACATCGAAGAGGCTCTTGTACCGCAGAATAACAAATATGTAAGAAACTTACCTCCTCCACTCACTTTCCATGACCGGAAGAGCGAGCGCCTCCCCCGCCCAACAGATGCCAAACTCCGTGCTCACATGGACCGGGCAACCTGTCCCCGCAATGCCTGCCATTAGTTACGCATAGCGAGAAACAATGAAAACATTACGTAATAAAACAAATATAAATTTGACTTGAGATCAAAATAAGGCGATAAAATATGTAATTTTACTACCTAAAGATCTCACACCCCAATAACAATCGAGGTATCTGATGAGCATTCGAGTCGCAATCAACGGTTATGGACGCATTGGTCGCAATGTACTGCGCGCGCTGTATGAATCCGGCAAACGTGAACAGATCCAGATCGTCGCGATCAACGACCTCGGCGATGCCGAGATCAACGCTCACCTGACCCGTTTCGACACCGTGCACGGTCGCTTCAACGGCGAAGTTTCGGTGGATGGCGACAACCTGATCGTCAACGGCGACAGTATCCGCATCATCGCCGAGCGCGACCCGGCCAAGCTGCCGTGGAAAGCGCTTGAGGTCGATGTGGTGTATGAGTGCACCGGCCTGTTCACCGCACGGGAAAAAGCCGCCGCTCACCTGGAAGCCGGCGCCCGCAAGGTGATCATCTCCGCTCCGGCCAATGGCGCAGACGCCACCATCGTTTACGGTATCAACCAGAACGTACTGACCGCCGAGCACCAGATCATCTCCAACGCCTCCTGCACCACCAACTGCCTGGCACCGATCGCCAAGCCGCTGCATGACGCCATCGGCATCAATAACGGTTTGATGACCACCATCCACTCCTACACCAACGACCAGAAGCTGTCGGATGTCTACCACTCGGACCTGTACCGTGCCCGCGCCGCCGCGCACTCGATGATCCCGACCAAGACCGGCGCCGCCGCTGCCGTGGGCCTGGTGCTGCCGGAACTGAACGGCCGCCTGGACGGCATGGCAGTGCGCGTACCGACCATCAACGTATCGCTGGTGGATCTGACCTTCGAAGCCGGACGCGACACCAGCGTCGAAGAGGTCAACGCGGTGATCGAGGAGGCGGCCAAGGGTGCGCTCAAGGGCGTACTGGAGGTCAACAAACTGCCGCTGGTATCGGTGGACTTCAACCACAACCCCCACTCCTCCATCTTCGATGCAAGCCAGACCCGCGTGAACGGCCGCCTGGTCAAGGTGATGAGCTGGTATGACAACGAGTGGGGTTTCTCCAACCGAATGCTGGACAACACGCTGGCACTGATGCAAGCAGAGGCCTGAGACGATGCAACGCAGGACCAAGATAGTCGCAACACTGGGACCCGCCACCGACACGCCTGAAGCGATAGAGGCGCTGGTCAAGGCCGGCGTCAACGTGGTGCGTCTGAACTTTTCCCACGGCAGTCCGCAGGATCACCAGCGCCGGGCTTCGCTGGTGCGCGAGTTTGGCGCCAAGCATGGTCGCTACGTCGCCGTACTGGGCGACCTGCAGGGCCCAAAGATCCGCATCGCTCGCTTCGCGGAGACCAAGGTACAGCTGACCAAGGGGCAGCGCTTCGACCTTGACGCTGCACTGGACAAGAACGCAGGCGATGCCACCTGCGTCGGTATCGACTACGAAGAGCTGGTCAGCGACAGTAATCCGGGCGACATCCTGCTGCTCGACGATGGCCGCGTCGAACTCGAAGTGGTCGCTGTCGAAGGCAGCCGTATTCAGTGCGAGGTCCTGATCGGCGGCCCGCTCTCCAACAACAAGGGGATCAACCGCAAGGGCGGCGGACTCTCGGCCGGAGCGCTGACCGAGAAGGATTTCGCCGATATCAAGACCGCGGCCGAGATCGGCGTGGACTACCTCGCCGTCTCTTTCCCCCGCAGCGCCGCCGACATGAACCAGGCGCGCGAGCTACTGCGGGCCGCGGGCGGCAAGGCGGGGCTGGTGGCCAAGATCGAGCGCGCGGAAACCGTGCAGGATCCCAAGGTGCTGGATGAGATCATCCTCGCATCGGAAGCGGTAATGGTGGCGCGCGGCGATCTCGGCGTCGAGATCGGCGATGCCGAGCTGATCGGGGTGCAGAAGCATATCATCAGCCGCGCCCGCACCCTGAACCGACTGGTGATCACCGCCACCCAGATGATGGAGTCGATGATCACCCAACCGATGCCGACCCGTGCCGAAGTATTCGACGTGGCCAACGCCGTGCTCGACGGCACCGACGCGGTGATGCTGTCGGCGGAAACCGCCGCCGGCGCCTACCCGATCGAGACCGTGGAAGCGATGGCGCGGGTGATCATCGGCGCCGAAAAACATCCGCAGGCACATAAATCGAAACACCGCCTGAGCGAGTCCTTTAGACATATCGACGAGTCGATTGCGCTGTCGGCGATGTACGCGGCCAACCATCTAGAGGGGGTCAAGGCGATCATCTGCATGACCGAGACCGGCGCCACACCGCTGCTGATGTCACGCATCCGCTCACCGCAACCGATCTTCGCCTACTCACGCCATCCGGATACCCAGTATCGCGTCGCACTCTACCGCGGCGTGAAAACGGTCCCCTTCGACACCGCCAACCTGCCTGCCGCCGAGATCAATCAACTGGCAGTGGATGAGCTGGTTCGACGCGAGGTAGTTAGCAAAGGCGATCTGGTACTGATCACCAAGGGCGATTATCTCAATGCCCAGGGCGGCACCAACACCCTGAAGATCGTCCGCGTGGGCGACCAAATACGCTAACAAGAATAACGGAGGAACCTATGCACCCCGCTTCTCACGCTTGTGCCAACGAAACGCTCTGCAGCGACTGGCCACAGGGTTTTAATATCCGTGCCGAATATGCCGAGCAGCAGGAGATGCTGCAGGACACCCCTCTCCATGCAGGAGCGGGCGAACGACAGTACAACCATGAGGAACTCGACGCGCTATGATCCGTATCGCTAATATCAAGGCCCGCGAAGTACTCGACTCCCGCGGCAATCCCACCGTCGAAGCCGACGTGATCCTGGCATCAGGCGTTGTCGGCAGCGCCTGTGCTCCCTCCGGCGCCTCCACCGGCTCGCGCGAGGCGCTGGAGCTGCGTGACGGCGACAAGTCGCGCTATCTGGGCAAGGGTGTACAGACCGCCGTTAACAATATCAACGGCGTGATCCGTGCCGCCCTGATCGGTATGGATGCATCCAATCAGCGCGAACTGGATAACCGCATGCTGGCGCTGGACGGTAGCGACAACAAGTCCAAGCTTGGCGCCAACGCCATCCTCGCGGTGTCACTGGCTGCGGCCAAGGCGGCGGCGACCGAGAAAGGCATTCCGCTCTACGCGCATATCGCCGAGCTGAACGGCACCGCCGGTCAGTACTCCATGCCGGTGCCGATGATGAACATCCTCAACGGCGGCGAGCACGCCGACAACAACGTCGACATCCAGGAGTTCATGGTGCAGCCGGTGGGCGTGGACAACTTCGCCGATGCTTTGCGCTGTGGCGCCGAGATTTTCCATGCGCTGAAGGCGGTACTCAAGGCCCGCGGCCTGAACACTGCGGTCGGCGACGAGGGCGGTTTCGCGCCGAACCTGGGCTCCAACGAGGAGGCCCTCGTGGTGATCAAGGAAGCGGTCAGTGCCGCCGGCTACGAGCTGGGCAGGGATGTGACCCTGGCGCTGGACTGCGCCGCCTCCGAGTTCTACAAGAATGGTCAGTACGACCTGTCCGGCGAAGGCAAGGTGTTCGATGCCGAGGGCTTCAGCGATTTCCTCGCCGAGCTGACCGAAAACTACCCGATCGTCTCTATCGAGGACGGCCTGGATGAGTCCGATTGGGCCGGCTGGGCCTACCTGACCAAGAAGATCGGCGACAAGGTGCAGCTGGTCGGCGACGACCTGTTCGTGACCAACACCAAGATCCTGAAGGAAGGGATCGACAAGGGGATCGCCAACTCCATCCTGATCAAGTTCAACCAGATCGGCTCCCTGTCCGAAACTCTGGATGCGATCCGCATGGCCAAGGAGGCCGGCTACACCGCGGTGATCTCGCACCGCTCCGGCGAGACCGAGGACACCACCATCGCCGACCTGGCGGTGGGCACCGCCGCCGGCCAGATCAAGACCGGCTCGTTGTGCCGTTCCGATCGTGTGGCCAAGTACAACCGCCTGCTGCGCATCGCCGAGGAGCTGGGCGACAAGGCGGTCTACAATGGTCTGAAAGAGATCAAGGGACAATAAAAGGCCCGTAACCGGAGGCTTGAGCCGATGCATACCACAGAGGTCGCGATGCCCGGCGAGAAACGGATCGCACTGGTCGCGCACGACAACCGCAAACCCGACCTGCTCGCCTGGGCCGACCGGCACAAGGCGGAGCTGGCCAAGCATCGGCTCTACGCCACCGGTACCACCGGCAACCGACTGAGCAAGCAGCTCGGACTGCCGGTTGCGTCCCTGCTCAGCGGCCCGATGGGCGGCGATCAGCAGTTGGGCGCCCGGATCGCCGAAGGCGAGATCGACCTGCTGATCTTCTTCTGGGATCCGCTTGATGCCCAGCCGCACGACCCGGACGTCAAGGCGCTTCTGCGCCTTGCCGCGGTCTGGAACATCCCGGTCGCCTGCAACGAGGCCTCGGCCGACTTCATCTTCGCCTCCCGCTACCTGACGGGGGCTTATCAGCGCCGGATACCGGACTACAACGCCTATCTGAAGGCACGCACCGGCGAGTCATCTACACAGAACTAAGAACCCGAACATGCCCTACACCCCATCGACAGCACGCTACGAGAAGATGCGCTACAACCGCTGCGGCCGTAGTGGCTTGAAACTGCCCGCTCTATCCCTCGGTCTGTGGCACAACTTCGGCGAGGACAGCCGCCCCGACACGGCGCGTGCGATCTGCCGCACCGCGTTCGACAACGGTATCACCCACTTCGATCTGGCCAACAACTACGGCCCGCCACCCGGATCGGCGGAAACGCTGTTCGGAAGGATTCTCAGAACGGATTTTGCCGGTTACCGAGACGAGTTGATCATCTCCACCAAGGCCGGTTACGACATGTGGCCTGGCCCCTACGGCGAGTGGGGCAGCCGCAAGTATCTGCTGGCCAGCCTGGACCAGAGCCTGAAACGGATGGGGCTGGAGTATGTCGATATCTTCTACTCCCACCGTTTCGATCCGGATACGCCGCTGGAGGAGACCATGGGCGCACTGGACAGCGCCGTGCGCCAGGGCAAGGCGCTCTATGTCGGCATCTCCTCCTACAATTCGCAGCGCACGCGTGAAGCGGTGGAGATACTGCGTGAGCTGGGTACCCCCTGCCTGATCCATCAGCCAAGCTACTCGATGTTGAACCGCTGGGTCGAAGAGGATGGCCTGCTCGATACGCTGGAGGACGTCGGCACCGGCAGCATCGTGTTCTCCCCGCTGGCGCAGGGTCTGCTGACGAACAAGTACCTTGACGGGATTCCGCAAGACAGCCGCGCCGCGCAGAAGAAGTCGCTGCAGAGTTCCCACCTGTCCGAGGACAACCTGAATCGTATCCGCGCGCTGAACGAGATCGCCCGTCGCCGGGGTCAGAGCCTGGCCCAGATGGCGATCGCCTGGGTGCTGCGCGACAGCCGGGTGACCTCGGCGCTGGTCGGCGTCAGCCGACCCGAGCAACTGCTCGACAGCCTGGCCGCACTGGACAACCCGCACTTCAGTGCCGAGGAGCTGGCCGAGATCGACCGCTACGCGATCGAAGGTGGAATCAACCTCTGGGCGCTATCGTCCGAACGCTGACCTGCCAACCAGGCGCAATCACTGCGCCCGGTGGTATGCCCGCCACTTGATATTGCAACCGATGCTCGGCTTCTGCTCGGTCGACGGCTTCTTACCGGCCAGCAGCGCATCCATCGCCGCGCGCAGATCCTTTCCCGTCACCGGGAGATCGTTGTTAGGCCGGGAGTCGTCGAACTGGCCGCGATAAACCAGTTCGCGTTCGCCATTAAACAGGAAGATATCCGGTGTGCAGGCGGCGTCATACGCCTTGGCCACCTGCTGGCTTTCGTCGTACAGGTAGGGGAAAGGGTAATCTTTCTCCGCCATCTTCTCCGGACCATCTTCAGGATGGGTTGCAGCGTCATTGCTGCTGATCGCAACCATGGCGATCCCCTTGCCTGCGTAGTCCCGTCCCAGCTGAATCAATCCCGGTTCGATATGCCGCACAAAGGGACAGTGGTTACAGATAAACACCACCAGCATCCCCTCTGGTCCGGGTAGATCCGCACTGGAGAGATAGCGTCCGGTTTTGGGTTCTAGCAGGTTGAACTCGGTTGCCTCATGGCCCAATGCAATCATCGTCGAAGGTGTCAGTGTCATGGTGAAACCTCCTGAGAACTAACTCCTGCAGCCTGCTGGATTTAGCCGATCGTCACGAGCGGACTACCGCAGACTGCTCACCTGTCCAAACTATAGTGAACTAGCCGGCACTCTGCCGTAGGTTACGCGGGCCTCACCGGCGAGGCCCTGTATTTCGCTGCTGGCTGGTTTAGCCCAGACGCTGTAACCAACTGTTGGCGGGAACAAAGAACGCAGCCCCTGACACTGCGCGGGTGAACTGGAGAATACGGTCGGCCCTGCCCTCTTCGTCCCCCTCCACCATGCTCTTGAGCATCAGTTCGAAATTCTCCGGCGTACGGCACAGACTGACGAACATCAGCCCCTTACGGGCCGCGTCGCCATAGGGCATGCTCTGGCGCAGGATCTCGATGGAGCTGCCGTCGGGCCTTTTCAGCGAGGTACGCTTGGTATGGGCATGGGGGGATTTCTCGGCGCTGGGATACTCGATATTGTCGGCCTTGGTGCGGCCATAGGTATCCTCCTGCTCCTTCAGCGACTGACGGTTCCAGGCCGACAGGTCATGCTCGTAGCGCTGCAGGTGCAGGTAGCTACCACCGGCAAACTGAGGGTCTTCATCACCGACCAGCGCCACGTCAAGCCGGTCATCGCCCTCGGGATTTTCCGTGCCATCGACAAAGCCGGTCAGGTCTCGTGAGTCGAGATAACGGAAGCCGTGCACCTCGTCCACCAACGTCACGGCACCCTGAAGCGCCTGTTCGATCTCGCGCGACAGTTCGAAGCACGCGTCGTATTGATCAGCCCGCACAATGAACAGCAGATCGATCGGTGTCGAGGGCGCGACACGCGCCCCCTTTTCCAGCGCGGGGAAGGGCCGCAACAGCGCTGGCCTCTCCTCTGGGCAGATACGGTCCCAATAGGCGGAGCCGATGGCGGCAGTCAGGTGAAGATCCGTTTCCGGCAGGCGTGCCCTGAGCGCCTCGACTTTTTGCGGCAACCCACCCAGAAATGCCCGCACCTGCTGTTCGCTTCCCGGTTCGTGGTTGCCGTTAAAACAGAGAAACAGCGCATCCCGGTTCTGCGGTGCGATGACGCCAGACTGATAATCCTGATCCATTTTTCTTTCCCAGCTTCATTTGTATAAGTTTCATCGAGATCGGTAGTAATTCGAGACCAGCTGCCACCCGTCTCTCATCCTGCCTTCGAATAGCGTATACCGTAGATTAACGCATAGAGCACCGGTACCACCCCCAGTGTCAGCAGGGTTGAGAACAGCAAACCAGCCATGATCGCAATCGTCATCGGCTCCCACATCTCGCCCCCACCCAAGTAGAGGGGCAACAGCCCCAGTACGGTGGTCGACGTGGTCAACAGTATGGGTCGGGCCCGCTGCATGGCCGCCGAGACGATCGCCACCTGCGGCTCTACTCCGCTATCCAGTTCGATCTTGATCCGCTCCAGCAACACGATGGCGTTATTGATCACGATACCGGCCAGCGAGATGATGCCAAGAAAGGTCATAAAGCCGAAGAATGAGTGCCCCAGCAACAGCCCCGCCACCACACCAATCAGCCCGAGCGGAACGGTAGTCAGGATAATGAACGATTTGCGAATCGAGTTGAACTGGGCCACCAGTACCAGCACGATGATCAGTGCCGCAACGGGCAGCTTGTCGATGATCGACTGGTTGGCCTTGGCCGATGACTCGCTCTCGCCGCCGAACTCGTAACGTACGCGGGTGCCCCAGCTGTCCTTCTGCTGATCGAGCCAGGGTTTAAGCTGCGCGAACTTTTCCGCAGCGGTGACGCCGGGTTGCAGTTGTGCCCCCAGAGTTACCGTACGCACCCCGTCACGGCGGAATATGCGTGCGGCTTCCCATACCACCGCCAGATTGGCCACCTGTGTCAGCGGAACGGACTGACCGGTGGATTGCACAAACACCGACAACCCCTCCACCTTGCCGATATCCTGCTGATTCGAGGCGTGAGAGCGCAGGATGACCGGTATCGAGTCCTCCCCTTCCCGATACTCGGTCATCTCCAGACCGCTCAACCCCGCCTGCAGCGAAATGGCGATATCCTGACTGGTGACCCCGGCCCGCAACGCTCGCGGCTGGTCGATACGTATCTCCAGCTTTTTGATCCGCTGGCCCCAGTCGTCGCTGATCGCATCCAGACCGCCGATCTCCGCCATACGCACCTTCAGCGCCTTTACAGCGTTGAACAGCGACGCGCTATCCTGCCCCGACAGGCGCACCTCCACCGGATTTTCTACCGAGGGACCGTTCTCAATCCTGCGCGTTTTCAGCCGCAGATCGGGAAAATGCTCGAAGGCATAGGCCCTGACGCCGTCCATCGCCGGATCGACCAGCGCCAGATCACTGACATTGACGATCATCAGCGCATAGCTCGGATTCGAGGGTTTGGGGTTGTGGGAGAGGATGAACTTGGGCCCGGCGTTACCGACATAGCTGACCCAGTTGGTTACCCCGCTGGCGCGGGAATCACTCACCACCCATTCCCGCTGCATATAGCGCTCAAGTTCGGATACCACCTGCTCCGTACGCTCGATGGCGGTTCCTTCCGGCAGCTCCAGCTCCACCTTGAAATAGAGCCGGTCCGACGGCGGGAAAAACAGGTTGGGGAGATAGCGGAACCCCAGCATCGCCACGGCAAACACCACCAGCGTCACGGCCAGGGTGATGAAGCGATGCCGCAACAGCGCCAGCAGCGCCCGTCGATAGATCCCATATAGGCCGCTATCGAAGGCTTCGCTGCGCGGCGCCACCTTCATGAAATGGACGCACAGCATCGGAATGACGGTCAATGAAATCACCCAGGAGCTCAACAGTGTAATCGTCACCACCTTGAACAGAGACGCGGTGAACTCGCCCACGTTGGACTCGGCCAGGTAGATCGGTAGAAACGCCGCCGCCGTCGTCAGCGAGGCGGTCAGCAGTGGGATCTTCAACTCGGCAGCAGAGTCCACCGCCGCCGCCAGCGCACGTTTACCCGTCTCCATCTGCACCATGATGCTCTCCGACATCACGATGCCATTATCCACCAGCATCCCCAGTGCGATGATCAGTGCTGCCAACGAGATCTGATCCAGCCCGATCCCCAGCACCGACATGACGATGATCGCCAACAGCATTGCCAGCGGGATCAGCGACGCAACAACCAGCCCGGTACGCAGCCCCAAACTGATCAGCATCACCAGCGTGACGATCGCCACCGCCTGCAGCAGGTTGACGACAAAATCCCGCACCTTCTGGTCCACCTCATCAGGAACGAAATTGACCAGGTCAAACTCGATACCGTAGGGGTAGTTCGGTTGCAGCTCATCCAGCGCCGCCCGCACCTGCTCGCCCAACAGAATATTGTTCCCCCCTTCGCGCATGGCGATACCGAGCGCCAGCGCCGGTGTTCCGCTGGAGTGCACCAGCGCCTGAGCGGGGTCCACGTAGCCGCGGGACACCTCGGCGATGTCGTCGAGGTAAAGCAGGTTCTCGCTGCCGGGAATACTCAGTATGGTTTTACGGATATCCTCCACGGTTTCGAAATTGCCGCTCGGCTCCAGCGCAATCCGTTCATTGCCCAGGGCGAAGGAGCCACCCGGTATGACAATATTGCGCGTGGCCAAGGCCTGGGACAGCTGATTGGGCGATATACCCAGTTCCGACAGACGGGCGTTGTCGAACTCAACGAAGATCCGCTCCTCCTGGTCGCCGTAGATCTCCACCTTCGCCGCATCCGGTATCCGCAGCAGGCGATCCCTGACCTGTTCCGCCACCCTCTCCACCTCGGCGTAACTGAAACCCTCGCCGGTGATCGACATCACGATACCGAACACATCGCCGAATTCGTCGTTGACGCTGGGGCCGACCACGCCATCCGGCATATCGGAGCGGATATCGTCGACCTTACGCCGCAGCTCATCCCAGATCGGCCGCATATCCTTGTAACTTTCGCTGATATTGACGGTGACGATGGACACGCCGGTACGCGATTCGCTTTTCACGAAATCCAGCTCCGGTATCTCTTTCACCACATCCTCGATGGGGGAGGTTATCAGCTGTTCGACACGTTCCGGACTGGCGCCCGGAAATTGGGTGGTGATCTGGGCAGCGCGGATGATGAAGCCGGGATCGTAAGCACGTGGCATCTTCAAAAAGGTATCGATACCCGCAAGCACGATACACAGCACAAGCACCCAGGTGAGACGGCTATTGCCGATCGCACCGGCTGTGATATTCACTGGCCCACCTCCGACATCAGCTTGACCTCAAGGCCGGCGTGCATCTTGCTCATGCCGGCCACCACCACGCGGTCACCAACGGCAAGACCGGATATCACCTCCAGCCCGAGCGAGGTCAAACTACCGACCTCCACTGCCCGGCGCTCGACGCTGCCCTGTCCCGGCTGGGTTTGATCGACCAGGTAAACGAAATGTCCGTCGTCATCCTCCAGCACCGCCTGGGCGGGCAGATAGAGGAGGTCTGCCACGGCAACGCGTGGGTCGGCCTGGCCACGTACGGTGGCCGACATGCCGGGCAGCAGGTTGTAACCCTCGGTAGCGTGCATCGCGAAGGTGACCTTGTAGGTGTTGCTACTCTTGTCGGCCTGGGTCGACACCTCCAGCAGCGACAGCGGGAATTGCTGATCCGGTATTTGATCGAAACTGGCAGTCAGCTCCGGTACAGCATCCTCACGGACCCGGATCATGATGCTTTCCGGTACATCCACGCTGATGCTGACACCGTTGGTATCCTGCAGTACCAGCACCGGCTGACCGGCGGCGAGCTCCTCGAAACTCTCCACATTGCGTTTCGCGACCCGACCGGCGAAAGGCGCCCGTAGCGAGGTGTATTCCACATTTTGCCGGGCGGACTCCAGCGCCGCCTTGGCCGACTCATACTGGGCTTTCAACTTATCGAAATCGGCTCGCGCGATCAGGTTTTTCTGGACCAGCGTTTGGCCGCGTTCAAAGTCGGCCAGCGCCTGATCGTATTCGGCCAGGCGGGCATTGAGCTGAATGTTGAAATCGGTGGCATCGAGCTGCGCCAGCAGTTGCTTCTCCTGGACCCTATCGCCCTCTTTTACCGGCAGCTGTTCGAGCTTGCCGCTGACCCTAAACGCCAGCTCCACCTCACGTGACGCCTTCACCACGCCCGGAAGTTCGCGCCAACGGCCCTGCTGTGGCGCCTGCACAACGAGCGTTTTTACCGGACGTAACGGCGGCGGTCCGCTCACTTCGCTTTTGTCACTGTCGTCACTGCATCCGGACAGTAATGGCAGTGCGAGAAAAACGGCAGAAAGCAGCAGACCCAGCGATTTCATGGTGATGAGCGTCCATATTCAGTGGAGGATAGCGCCCCAATGGTAGCCGGAATCCTGGATGAACGGCCAGCAAACCCAGCGAAAAGCTGACCATTGGGACAGCGGCTCAGAGGAGACGCTGCACCAACCGGTCAGCTCGGCCCCGCCACATAGCCGACCTGATAGAATTCGATATCGACGCCGTCAACCAACGGGTTCGATTGTGCGTAGAGCGAGAACCTCATCAGGGTCCAATTATGAGGATCAAGCGCGGATATGCACGCCAAAGCATTATTCCGTGTGATCTGCGCCTGCACATATTTCTCCTCTTCCGCTTCCAGCGTCTCCAAAGAGGCAAGCGGTTTCAGCTTCACTAGCGCCCTGCTCGCATAACGGGCCTGCCGTACGGAAGGCAGCACGGTCTGGGCCAACGGAATCCAGCTCATCAGCTGTGGACGCCCGAAGGAGCGCTGAACCCCTTCAAAGCCAGAACTGCAGAGAAAACGCTTCATACCCAACGTATTCTCCCAAAGATAGAAAGGCGCATAGAGCTTGAATGGCGCAGGCGATTCAGCGTTCAGGGTGTCAGCAAACAGGTATGCCTTGAACATCAGCCCCGGAAAGTTATCCAGCAGATGCCCCTTGTCGCTGATCCGCTGACGAATGATCTGCATGTCGTAGTCGGCGGGCAATACGAAGCGGTACTGCATCGAGATCATGCTTGCGCTCCTGCCGAGACACCGCCGCTGAACGACCACTCACCGAGCCGATTGGTGGTGATGATCACCATCACATCGGCTGCACTTATTCCAACGCTCGCCTGCAGCTCCTCCACCAGGCGAGCGAAGAACGTATTGCGTGTCTTCTCGCTGCGTTCACGCCCCGCCGTGATCTGAAAGATAATCGTGTTCGCGGTTCTACCGTCTGCCGCCATATAGTGACGGTCGCACACCAGCCGGCCTGCCGGCAGCTCCTCGATCAGTTGAAAGCGATCCGCCGGCGGCACCTCGAAGCAATCGACCAGCGCGCGATGCAGCGCATCGGATACGCCCTGAATGTAGTGATCCGGTTTTCCTTCGCGCAGCGCTATTCGGGTGAATGGCATGGTTAGTCTCTCCCTTTTCCTGTTCAAGCTGTGATTGACAGGCACAGAGTAACGACCGACCATAGTTTAAAAAATCAAAACATATTGAACATACAATCCACTATTTCAGGATTTAAACATGCGCAAGATGACACTCGATCTTGAAGCCCTGCGCAGCTTCATGACCGGCATTGAGTTGGGCAGTTTTGCCAGCGCCGCGCAGACATTGAACCGCTCCACCTCCGCAGTCAGCGCCCATCTGAAAAAGCTGGAGGAGCAGATCGGCCAACCCATACTGCGGCGTGCCGGCCGCAATCTGGAGCTGTTGCCTGCCGGCGAGCTGCTGCTCTCCTATGCACGCCAACTCCTTTCCACCAACGACGAAGCGGTGATGGCGTTGCATCAGGTGAATCTGCAGGGCCAGGTACGCCTGGGATTGCAGGAGGATTTCGGTGAGCAGCTGCTGACGCAGACACTGGGCCGATTTAAACGCGCCTACCCAGGTATCCAGATCGAGGTACAGATTGCGCGCAACGCCGAGCTGGTCAATAGCGTCCGCCAGGGGCAGCTGGATCTTGCCCTGGCCTGGGATGATGGCCACCCACTGCCCAATACCCTGCCCCTGCGCTCCTATCCAATGCAGTGGATCGGCGGGGGCGATAGCGAGGATTTCCGGCTACGCCCCCTGCCCCTGATCCTGTTCGAGGCGCCCTGTCTGGTGCGCCAGGCTGCGCTCGATGCGCTGGACAGGGCCGGTATTCCCTGGCGCATCAGCATCACCAGTCGCAGCCTGGCAGGTATCTGGGCTGCCACCCAGGCGGGTCTTGGGCTTACCGTGCGCACGGCGGTTGGGATGCCAAGCGATCTGCAAATGCTCGATAAGCGCTACGGCCTGCCGTCGCTGCCCTCTCTGAAACTGGTGCTGCACCGCCTGGATTCGGCGCCGTCTGCTGCTGTGAAAGTCCTGGAGAACTGCTTGCTGGAGAGCCTGGATCTGGCGCAGCCAGCACTAGCAGGATGAGCACTTCGCAAAAAAACTCAAAAAAGTTGTCACTGCATGTCACATCTCCCGTTGGCGGCTCGTCATACAGGCAAACCTAACAGGAGCCCCTACAGGAGCCCCAAAACGGAGAAAGCAACTATGCAACGTTTAGATCCCAACCAGGCTGCCCCTGAAGCGATAGCTGCCATGGTCAACCTGGAGACCTATGTTCGCCACAGCGGACTGGAGTACAGTCTGATCGAGCTGGTGAAAAACCGCGCCTCGCAGATCAATGGCTGCGCCTACTGTCTCCATATGCACACCCGCGATGCGCGTAAAGCCGGTGAAACCGAGGAGCGGCTCTATCTGCTCCCCGCCTGGCGCGAGTCGTCGCTCTACTCCGAGCGTGAGCGCGCCGCACTTGCCTGGACCGAGTCCCTCACCCTGCTGGCCGATAGCCAGGCACCGGACGAGGATTATCAACAGGCCAAGCAGCAGTTCAGCGATAAGGAGCTGGTCAACTTGACCCTGCTGATCGGTGCCATCAATGTATGGAACAGGCTTGCGGTGGGCTTCCGCTTTGCCCATCCCGTCACCGCACCTATCGAGAAGGAGACCGCCACTGCATGAGTGCTGAAACCCGACAGCCGGATTCAGCTGCCGAGTTCGAAAGCCACCGCCGATTTCTCGGCGGTCTGGCTTATCGCATGCTTGGCTCGGTCGCCGAAGCGGAAGATGTGGTGCAGGATGCCTATCTGCGCTGGCACTCCACTGAGCAACAGGATATCGATAATACCCGTGCCTACCTCACCACCGTGGTCAGCCGGATCTGTCTCGACCGGCTGAAGTCGGCCAGGCATCAACGGGAAACCTATATCGGTCCCTGGCTGCCGGAACCGCTGATCGAGCTGCAGGAGGATATCTCGGTGGAGGAGGAGCTGTCCCGAGACGCCTCCATTGCCCTGATGCTGGCGCTGGAGCGGCTGTCACCGCTGGAGCGTGCGGTGTTTCTGCTGCACGACGTGTTCGAGCTGGAGTTCGACGAGATCTCGACTACGTTGTCGCGCAGCAACGCCGCCTGCCGCCAGTTGGCCAAACGTGCCCGCGACAATATCCGCTTGGAGCGCTCCCGTTTTCAGGTCGAGAAGCGTGACAGTGAACGGTTGTCCGAAGCGTTCTTCCACGCCTCCCGCAGTGGCGACACCGAGGTATTGAGTCAGCTACTGGCCGACAACGCCATTCTACGTACCGATGGCGGTGGTCGCCGGATCTCGGCACGCCGTCCGATCTTCGGCCTCGACCGTATCAATCGCTTCTTTGCCGGCATCGCGCGTAAAAGCGGTGGCATCAACCAGCCGATTTGGGCCCGCCGCGTGCTGATCAACGGTGCTCCGGGCTGGCTGACACTGGAGCAGGACTGCCTGCTGCAGGCCACCGGTTTCGCGTTCAGGGATGGTCGGATCGAGGAGATCTACATCGTTCGAAATCCGAAAAAGCTGCTGCACCTCACGCACTTGATCCCCAACCGCTGAGACGGGCACGGACTGCCGCGAACTATACTTTTATGGCCAATAGAAAATGGGGGATACACCCATGGCCATTTTCCCTACCCAACTGTTACCCCCCGCCGCGGTAACAGCTCTATGCCTCGGCATCTCGACCCAAGTATCAGCCACCGCGCCCTGCGGTGACTTCGGCGAGTGCAAAACGCTGATCGAAATTAATGCCAGCGATGGCGATATCGGCTTTCACTTCCTCATCGACGGTGAGGATCTGAACTCCGTCCGCCTGGAAAACCCGGATGGTGCGAAAGTTTTTGAAGATATCGCCAAGGGTGCCCTGGCTGAGCAGAAGTTGACGGAAACCTTTGCCGAAAGTTCGGAGCCGCTGTGCTGGCCCGATCCAGAGGCTGACCCCGACGACGAGATCGTCTCACTGGAGGAGTTTCTCGAGCGCTGGCAAGCTGGAACCTATACCTTCATCGGTAAAGGCGATGAAGGCGAAAAGCTGGAAGGCGAAACCGAGCTGAGCTACGCCCTTCCCGCCGCCCCGACCAATCTCGATTACTCAGGCGGCCTGATCAGCTGGAGCAGCGGCGATGATCTGGGCAACTGCGGCTCCTTCGCGCAGTTGAGCGCACTGGTGGACGACGGTGTTCTGCCCGTGCACCCAGTAAACGTCGTCATAGCCATTTGGGAGGTTGTACTCGAAGCCGAGGATGGATCCGGTTTGAAGTTCTCGATCCGGTTGCCCGCCAGCCAGATGAGCGTGACTGTACCGACGGAATATCTGAACACGTTGGCTGATGACACCCTGGCCAAGATTGAGGTGGGCGCCATCACCGCCGATGACAACGCCACCTTTACCGAACTTGGCGATATCTGCCTGAATGAGGTCGAAGGGTGCGAAGAAGGCGAGGAGTAAAGCAACCCAGAATAGGTTCGGGAGGGCTGAGTACTCAGTCCTCCACCGGCTTTGCAAACAGCACAATGGTGATCATCAACAACGCCAACACCAGATATGACGCGATCAACCACCGCCGGCGGCGCCCAGAGGCGGTGGCCGCGGCGAGCCGCGCCGCCTGAATCGCTTGCAGGCAGTAGTAGAACGCGAACGCCCTGGACGCGAGCGCCACCACCTCGAAGATATTGGTAAACCAGATCAATGTGGCGGCCAGCAGCGTAATCACCAGATAACTGGGCTTGGCCGATACTCGCTGACGACTCTCCTGTTCGACCACACCACCGGCCCCGATGGTATCGGCAATCGCCGCACTGAACTGGCTCATGGCGGCCGCCACCACCAGCATCAACGGCAGTATCAGCGTAATATGGCGGGACAGATCAATGATGGCGGTTTCGCTGGGCGACGCCTGTGCGAAATGTGCCATCAACGGCAGCGCCAACACTACGAAGACGATATAGATTGTACCTGCCACAATCTGCGCCAGCCACATGGAGCGTGCCCGCATGACGGGGGTATACGAGCCCTCAAGATATTTGGACGTCTCGAAGCCCTGCACGATCAGCAGCATCCCGCCCAACATCCGCAATCGCTCCCAGGGATCGGTGGCTTGGGACTCCAGCCCTGCCAGACTGTAACCGCTGTCGGAGTCATGGGCGATCAGTCCCAGTATCAGCGAAGCGATAATCGCCAGCTTGATCGTAACGGAGTACTCCTCGAGTCGCTCCAGCCCGCTCAAGCCACGGCGCAAGCCGTAGATGCCAATGAACACCAGCAGCAGAGTGGCAAGTACATCGGCGTTAAAAACCGTGAACACCCCGAGACCGGTGAGTACGAAGCCACACAACAGGCGGATATAGAACGCAACAGAGACCACGTACGCCGCCGCCAGTGCCAGATCGGACAGATGCTCCATCAACCGTACCGAGCGCACCTCCGGTACAGAACGTGTCCCATCGTGCAGTATATTGAAGCGAATCGCCGATCCCAGCCACAGCGATAGCAGCACGATAATCAGGATATCCAGAGAGGCAAAGACACCGCCGATATGGGCCAGCAGCGGCGCCACCACCAGAAAGCCGCTGCCGATGATCGACGCCAACGGCGTCACCGTGGCCCGCCAGAACGGCGCATCGCGCACGCGACGACGCAGCATGACCGCCGCCACGACCAGCGAGAACAGGACAAGGAAGGCATCCAGAAAGGTGAAGTCACCCGCCACCATATCGGCACTCTTAACCCAACACCTACAAACCTAGGCAGTATGGCACCCTTTGGTATCAGGGGCAGTTGGCGACTACTGCCCCCCTAGGGTGGTTACCGAGATCGTCGACTCAGCTGTCGCCGCCTAACGCGTTACCCCGCAACGAGCGCAAACGCGTCCCGCGTCAGGTTTTCGTGGCCCTCTGCGGTAATCGCCACGTTGTCCTCGATACGGATTCCGCCATAGGGCTGCAGCTGCTCAACCCGGTTCCAATCGAATGTATTACCTGCCGCTGAAGCGCGCAGCCCGGCCAAAAGCGAGGGAATGAAGTAGAGGCCGGGCTCGATGGTCACCACGAAGCCCGGCTCCAAAGTCCGGGTCAAACGCAGGAAGGGGTGCTCGGCTGGCGGTTCGCGCAGAGTGCCAGCCGAGTCACTCTGCCAGCCACCCACGTCGTGCACCTGGATGCCGAGCAGATGACCGAGGCCATGGGGGAAGAAGGTGCGGGTAATGCCCTGCGCCAGCTGGGCCTCGACACTGGCATTGACCAGCCTGCTGTCGGTGAGCACCTGTGCCAGCCTCGCATGCATCTCCAGGTGCAGATCGACAAAGTCGACGCCCGCCTTCACCGTCGTCAGTATCCCCTTCTGCGCCTCATCCAGCGCCGCGATCAGCTGTCCGAATTCGGAGTCCGGATCGAAGGCGTGGGTGCGGGTAATATCGGCGGCATAGCCCTGGTACGAGGCACCGGCGTCGAGTAGCAGCGTACGCGGCACGCTCGGTGCCTGGCGCTGCTGGAACTGGTAGTGCAGCACCGCCGCATGTTCATTCAGGGCGACGATATTGTCATAGGGCAGGTCCCGCTCGTTATGCTCAATGGCCGCGAGATAGTCCTGGTGGATCCAGTACTCGCTAGCGCCGGCACGAAACGCCTGCTCGGCGGCGACGTGGCCACGCACCGCGATGCGGTTGGCCTCGCGCAGGCAGTGCAGCTCCCACTCGGTCTTGATCGCACGGTCGAAGTGCAGCGCGTCCAGCAGCGGCTGCGGGTTGTGTTGCCACCCTTCTGCCGCGAAGTCGGGACGCTCGGCATTCACCAGCGCCACCCGTGACAGGGAGGCGAATGCAGAACGCAGCTGCTGCGCATCGCTGAACGCCTCGATCTCAAAGGCCGTCGTCCAGTCCCCGGTCGGCAGCTCCGGTGTCTGATGCCAGAAGTCGGTGGGGCTGTACAGGTACAGCTTCGGCTTGCACCCCGGTTGCAGCAACAGCCAGGACCCCGGGTGCTGGTTCAGCTGTGGCAGCCACTGCACGAAGTCGGGCTGGGTGCGGAACGGATAGTAAGTGTCGTCGAGAAAGCGTTTTGGTGCCGCACCGGAACCCAGCAGCAACGCGTCAAACCCCAGTGTCGCCAGCGCGCTTTCGGTACGCGCCGTCAGTGTCTCGATATGCTTGAAAAACAGAGCCTGCATTGAATCATCCTGGGCAAACTAGAGGGCTGTGGTGACCCCTTCCGCGACCTGATCCGCTATCAGCGACCAGAGCGCATCGAGGCTGCTATTGTGATTGTGACGCAGCCGGTAGAGCCGTATCTGCATCGGGATATGCCAGCGCTCATCGCCGGCCAGCGCCAACTGGTTGTAGCGCAGACTGTCACCGATCAACCGCTTGGGTATCCAGCCCAGACCGAACCCCTCCTTGACCATCGCCTTGACGCTAACGGCATGGAAGTTCTCGTTCATGGTAACCAGTTGCGGCGGCTCCAGCTGCTGCTGGATAAACTGCTGAATCACTGGCCTAGCGAAGGAACCTTCATGGTAGCCGATGTAGGGCAAGGGTTTGCGCGCCCTGCCCGGCAACTGGTGCAGCGGATGCCCCTGCTCGTCGAGCGCCGTCACCGGCACCAACACCTCGTCGGCGACCGTAATCGACTCGAAGCGATCGTCATCAAGCGCACGCAAAAAGTCCACCGCCGGGTGCCAGTAACAGAGTGCCAGATCGCACTCGCCCTGCGCCAGGGCACTGACGAAATCGGGCCCCACCCAGGCAGTGGATTTCAGGTTCAATTCGATATCGATGCCTTGCTCGGAGGAGAACGGCTCAACCCAGGCGTTGTAGAAACAGAGATACAGCGTCTGCGTGGTGGCGAAGACCAGTCGGTTGAGCTGCTTCTCACGGATCTCGCCGCAGCGGGACTTGGTCTCGCGGGCGATCCGGCTCATCTGTTCGGCGCCGGCCAGAAACACCTCGCCGGCCGGCGTCAGTGACAGCGGCAGGGTATTACGGTCGATCAACGTCACACCCATCTCGTCCTCAAGCAGCTTGATACGCCGGCTCAGGGTTGGTTGGGTGCAGTTACGTTCATCCGCCGCGCGGGAAAAATGTCGCGTCCTTGCGAGCGCAATAAAGTCATCCAACCAGCGCAACTCCATGCAGCCCCCTACGACCTATCAAGCGAGCGGCCAAGCCAGGCCAGTATCGGATCGATCAGCGACGCGCCCAGACGCTGCGAACGTTCCGGCGACCAGCCCTGCAGCGGATCCGGCCGCAGGTCGAAATCGATAAACGGCATCTCCAGCGTCATCGCCGGACAGCTGAAGCGGCGCCCGACCCAAAACGCGGCAATGGTCATCGTCTCGGCGCCGAACTTGCCCGGCGGGTAGCCGCGCTCAAGCTGAAAGTCCGCGTTCACCGCCTGCAGATCGCGTCCGAACTGCACCTCCTGCTCCAGTATATTTGCCTCAACCCAGGGCGCACCGGCCTGTCCCGAGATAAAGTTGCACGGCAGCACCTCATCGCCATGCAGATCGAGATAGAGATCGACGCCGGTCTGCTCCATCCGCTGGCGCACGCAATACACCTCCGGGCTACGCTCCAGGCTCGGTGTCTCCCACTCCCGGTTCAGGTTGGCCCCGATGGCGTTGGTACGCAGATGGCCCCGCACAGAGCCGTCCGGATTCATATTCGGCACCATATAGATCACCGCTTGCTCCAGCAGCAGGCGGGCCTGGGCATCGTGGCGGTCGAGCAGCCGCGTCAACAGCCCCTCGGCACACCATTCCGCCATGGTTTCGCCCGGATGCTGACGCGCCGTAACCCAGATCACGCAGCGCCCCGGAGCCGCCTCGCCAATCCGCAGCAGCTCCATATCGCGTCCATCAAGAGTCTGGCCGAGGCGCTCGATACCCACCATGTCCGACAGCCCGGCACGGGCGATCAGATCCAGGTGCCGCTCGTGGCTGTACGGAGCGAAATAAGCATAGTAGACGCTGTCGTGTTCCGGCTGATGTTCGATCACCAGCTCGCCGTCTGCGTAGTGGGTCGACACCCGGAACCAGTGCTCACGGTCATAGGAGGCTACCGCCCGGTAGCCAGCCCAGCCGCCCGGGTAGGACGCCTCGCCGGCATTGATCAACCGCATCCGCAGCGGCTGGCCACCTGCTCCCAGTACCCGGTAGTGGAACCATTGGAAAAACGCCGAGCCGTTGTCGATGCGTATACGCAGCTGGATATCCTCCGCCCTGCTGGCATCGACGACCTCGATATTGCCGCTATCGAACGCGGCGCTGACCTGTATATGGCTCATCTCAGATCCGCCCCTCTTCAACCGCGTGGCAGGCGACCTGACCGCCCTCGTCGGTGGCGATCAGCTGCGGGATCTCCCGCTTGCAGCGCTCATCAGCGTGGGGACAGCGTCCGTGAAACACACAGCCCGAGGGCAGATTCACCGGCGTCGGCACCTCGCCCTTCAGCTTGATATGCCCGGGACGGCCGGTTTCCAGCCGCGGAATCGCCGACAGCAGCGCCTGGGTATAGGGGTGGCGCGGGCTGGGAAACAGGGTCTTGGTCGGTGCCAGCTCACACAGACTGCCGAGGTACATCACCGCCACACGGGTGCCGAAATGCTCGACCACGGCCAGATCGTGGGTGATGAACAGGTAGGTCAGATTGCGCTTCTCCTGCGCGTCCATCATCAGGTTCAGCACCTGGGCCTGGATCGACACGTCCAGCGCCGAGATCGGCTCGTCGGCAACGATAAACTCCGGATCCACCGCCAGTGCTCGGGCGATACTGATACGCTGACGCTGACCGCCGGAAAACTCGTGGGCATAGCGCTTGCCCCAGCTCGGGTCGATACCCACCGACTGCATCACCTCATACACCTTGTCGCGCACCTCGGCGGCGGACGCCTTCGGGTTGTGGAAACGCACCGGCTCCTCCAGCGTTTGGGCGATGGTCATGCGCGGGTTCAGCGACGCATAGGGGTTCTGGAAGATCATCTGCATCTTGCGTCGGTACGGGATCAGCTGACGATCGCTCAGGTTGTCGATACGTTTGCCCTGGTAGCCGATCGAACCGCCACTCGGGCTCAGCAGCCCCATCACGGTACGCGCCACGGTGGACTTGCCGCAGCCGGACTCGCCGACCACGCACAGGGCCTCGCCCTTGCGCACGTCCAGCGTCACGCCGTTGATCGCGTGCACATGCTCCTGCTCACGCACCAGCTTGCCGCCGCGCAGTTTCAACTGCTCGAGAAAATCACCGGAGATCGAGAAGCGCTTATACAGATTCTCGATCTGTACCAGGGATTCGGCCGCCGTTGTCACAGTTGTCGGTACAGTCGTTGTCATCTTAGTTCGCCTCCTCGACACGCTGTGCAGCGGCTTCCTCGAGTTTCATCTTCGCCACCAGATGGCAGGCCACGCGACAACCGCCGGAGCTGGTGAACTCCGGCAACTGGCTCCGGCATACCTCCATCACATACTCGCAACGGGGGTTGAACGCACAGCCGGCCGGGATCTTCTGCAACGGCGGCATGGAGCCGCGGATCTGGTTCAGGCGCTGGCCCGGAATCGCCATCTGCGGCAGCGCGTTCATCAGTCCCTGGGTGTAGGGGTGCTGGGCATCGTTGATGATCTCCCGCGTCGGGCCCTGCTCGATAATGCGACCGGCATACATCACCATCGCCTGCTTGGTCACCTGCGACACCACGCCTAGATCGTGGGTGATCAGAATCAGCGCCACGTTGTTGCGCTCACACAGCTCCAGCATCAGGTCCATGATCTCGGCCTGAATGGTCACGTCGAGTGCCGTGGTCGGCTCGTCGGCGATTATGATATCCGGGTCCATCAGCAGACCGATGGCGATGACGATGCGCTGACGCATACCGCCGGACAGCTCATGCGGGTACTGGTCAAAGCGCTTCTCCGGTGACGGGATGTACACCTGCTTGAGCTTCTGCAGCGCGATGCGCTTGGCATCCTGCTGGCTGATCTTACGGTGCGCGCGCAGGCACTCGACCATCTGCTGGCCGATGGTCAGCACCGGGTTCAGCGTCATCATCGGATCCTGGAAGATCATCGAGATGCGATTGCCGCGGATCGAGCGCAGTTCCCTGGCCGACATCGCCGCCAGGTTGCGCCCTTCAAACAGGATCTCACCGCCGGCGATATAACCGGGGCGCGACAACAGGTTCAGGATCGAGAACCCGAGCACCGACTTGCCGGCACCGGACTCGCCAACGATGCCCAGGCGCTCGCCGCGCTCAAGGGTGAAATTGATATCGCGCAGTGCGCTGACCTCGCCACTGCGCAGGCCAAAACGGACTTCAAGATTGTTAACTTCCAACAGTGCCATCGTCTTACCCCTTGTACAGCTTCGGGTTAAGGACATCGCGCAGCCAATCGCCGAGCAGGTTCATCACCAGCACCAGCGCGATCAGTACGCCGCCGGGAATCACCGTAATCCACCAGGCGCCCGAGAAGATGTACTCGAAACCGCTGGAGATCAGCGAGCCGAGCGAGGGCTGTGATACCGGCATACCCAGGCCGAGGAATGACAGCGACGCCTCAGAGATGATCGCGTTGGCCACCTGCACGGTGGAGATGACCAGAATCGGCGACAGCGTATTAGGCAGTATATGCCGGAACATGATCCGTGCCGGGCGCAGGCCGATAACACGGGCGGCGTCCACATACTCCTTCCTCTTTTCCGCCAGCACCGAGGCGCGGATGGTACGCGCGTACTGCGGCCACTCGGCGATGCCGATCACCAGGATCAGCATTAGCATCGCCAGGCGCTGATACAGCTCGGTACCGAAGGTGGCCTGGAACACGGCCAGCACCACGATCGCCACCATCATGGTCGAGAATGACAGCTGCACATCGGCAAAGCGCATCAGCAGGCTGTCGATACGACCGCCGAAGTAACCGGCCAGCAGACCGATCACGATACCCAGCGCTGCCTGCAGGGCCACGGCGCAAAGCCCGATGGTCAGCGAGATCCGGGTGCCGTACAGAATGGTGGACCAGAGATCACGACCCTGGGCGTCGGTACCCAGCCAGAAGGCCGGGTCGCCCCCCTCCTCCCAGCTTGGCGGCAATTCGGAGTTCAGAATGTCGATCTGAGCCGGGTCATAGGGGTTGAACGGCGCCAGCAGCGGGGCCAGCAGCGCCATCAGGGCAAAAGCCACAAATACCAGCAGGCTAAGCTGGGCGACACGGTCGGTGACGAAGCTGTGCCAGAGGTGGCTGTCACGCAGGCGCTGCCAGGCGCTGGGACGGGCCTCGAGTATATCTACTTGTTCAGTCATCACTTCTTACCTGTCAGTTTGACGGTCGGGTTCACCAGACCGTAGATCAGGTCGACAAGGGTATTGGTCACCACGAAGATGGCGCCGACCACGATCAGATAAGCCACGATCAACGGGGTATCGACACGGTTGACCGCCTCCAAGAACAGGAAGCCCATGCCGGGCCACTGGAATACGGTCTCGGTCAGGATGGTGTAGGCCACCATGGTGCCGATCTGCACGCCACCCACCGTGATCACCGGCAACATGGTGTTCTTCAGCGCATGCAGGAAATAGATACGGCGCGGCGCCAGGCCCTTGGCCCAGGCGAACTTGACATACTCGGACTGCAACACTTCCATCATCTCGGCACGGATCAGACGGATGAACAGCGGCAGCATGATCGACGCCAACGAGATGCACGGCAGTATCAGGTGCTGCAGACCATCGACGGTCAGAAATCCGGTTTCCCAGGGACCAAGCACCGGCTCGGTCTCGCCTCGGCCGAAGGATGGCATCCAGCCGAGATAGATCGAAAAGAAGTAGATCAGGCCAATGGCAGTGAGGAACACCGGCACTGAGATGCCGACAATACTGAACCCCATCACCGCCCGAGAAAACAGGCTGTTGGGCTTGATCGCCGAGTACACACCCAGGGGAACCGACAGCAACACGATAATCAGCGTCGCACCAAAAACCAGTTCGATCGTGGCCGGCAGCTTGTGCAGAATCACCTGCAGCGCCGGTTCCTTGAAGAAATAGGAGGTGCCCAGGTCGCCGTGCAGGGCTTTAACGGCGAAGCGGCCATACTGCACCAGGAAAGGATCGTTCAGGCCCATTTTCTCACGCAGCACCTGGCGCTCCTCCTCCGATACCGACTGGCCCACCAGTTCGCGTAGCGGATCGCCCAGATTATCCTGAATCGAGAAGCTGACCAGGCTGATGATGAACATCACGATAATCGCCTGAACGAGGCGTTTGATCAGAAAAGCAATCATGGTTTTTCAACCTCGAGGCATATGGCTGCCCTGCCACATACCGTCTGTTGGAAAATAGGGGCGCCGACAGGCTCCCCCTTGTACGGCGTGGAGGATGCCGACAGCTCCCCGCCGGCACCCCGGAGTATCACTCCTTGATGACCAGGTCCCCGAGGTAGGGGAAGTTCATCACGTTGAGCACGGGCGCGATATCAACCTTCTTGCTGGCCCCCCAGGCCAGATCCTGCCAGTGCAGCGGTACGAAGGCCGCGTCTTCATAAAGGCCACGTTCGATGGATTGCATGATCTCGGCACGCTTGGCGCTGTCGGTCTCGACGTTAGCAGCCTGTACCAGCTTGTCCAACTCCGGGTTGCAGTAGTTTCCGGAGTTGTACTGGCCAGCACCGGTATCCGCGTTCGGACACATGGTCAGGAACTCGTAGAAGTTGTTGGAATCCTCGGTATCCGCATGCCAGCCGATCATCATGATATCCGCTTCACGGGCATCGAACGCCGGCCAGTACTGCGCTTTCGGTACCGTCTTCAGATCCACCTTGATGTTGATGCGTGCCAGCATCGATGCCACCGCCTGTGCGATCTTGGCATCGTTCACGTAACGGTTGTTCGGTGCCATCATGGTGACGCTGAAGCCCTTCTCATAACCGGCCTCCTTCATCAGCTGCTTGGCCTTCTCCAGGTCGTAGCGCGGGGTCAGGCTTTCGTCATAACCGAGGTAACCTTTCGGACTCAGCTGACCGGCCGGAGTGGCGAACCCCTTCATGATCTTGTCGACGATCCCCTGCTGGTTGATCGCATAGACCACGGCTTGGCGCACACGCTGATCCTTGAACGCCTCGACACGGTTCTGGTTGAGCTGGAAGGTGATGATGCGGGTGCCGCTCATGGTGACCAGATCGGTACGGTCGCTGTTGCGGATCTGGTCCAGGTCGGTCGGCGGCACCGGCGCGATGAAGTCCACATCTCCGGACAGCAACGCAGCCACACGGGTCGGCGCCTCCTTGATCGGCGTCAGTACGATATCATCGACGTTGCCCGGCGAGTTGCTGTCCCAGTAGTTCGGGTTGCGCTTGAACTCGACCTTCACCCCCTGCTGGCGATAGGCCACGGTATAGGCACCGGTACCCGATTCATTCTTGGACGCGAAGGAGTTGCCGCCCTTGACGATCGCATCCTTCGGCTTGCCGCTCTCATCCTCGCCGGTGTAGAACTTGCTGTCCATCGGGAAGATGTAGGTCGCCGCGTTCAGGATCAGCGGATAGGGCGATTTCGACACCAGATCGACGGTGTGGTCATCGACAACCTTCAGCTCGGCAAACGGCTCGAAGATCGCCTTGAAGTCGGCGGAGTTTTTCAGGCGGTTGAAGGTAAAGGCCACGTCCTGCGCGGTCATCTCATTACCGCTATGGAACTTGACGCCCTGGCGCAGATGAAAACGCATGGTCAGATCGTCGACCCACTCCCAGCTTTCCGCCAGACGCGGCTCAAAATCCAGATCCTTGGTCCAGCGAATCAGTGGATCGAACACCATGTGGGAGAGCTGGAGGGTACCGCCGGACAGCTGCTCCTGCGGATCGAGTGAAACGGGATCGGCGTCGTAAGCCATCTTCAGCGTGGCAGCCTGCGCACTCATCATGCCGAGGCTGAGTACGGCACCGGCCAGTACTGAAACTGTTTTCTTCATCATTTCGGTTCTGTTCCCAAGTTTTTGTTATGAGGCTTTTAAGCGAACAGAAGGCACATTAGTCGATCGGCACAAGGGGACCAATCGAAATTACAACTAGGGCTATACGCGGGCCGTATGATGGCTATATAAAGTTTTCGAATAGCGGCCTAAATGCGGGGCGGCAGCATCAAAAGATGCTCAATGATTAGCGGCTCCCGAAGCACTTTTTACCAGTGTGTAATCGAAGTCGCAGTAGCGCCGCAGCTTGGGGTCGCTGCAGGCGCTTCCAAACACTGCCTGGCTATGACCCGTAAGCGCTGTAGGCGATCAAGAAAATATAGATACAAGCAAACCACCCGACCGCAAATACTATGCTGCGCAAAGCTGCCAGATCAGCTGCGTACATTATTGGGTGAACCACTCTCGATGCCAAAAAGAGATAGGCTGGTGCAGATAACTTATCCAAGTCCACTGGCGACGCGACCGCGATTAATGTAACTGCCGCAAAGAAAATCAAAGCCTCCCAAGCGTTTTTTTGTGCTGCGACCACCCGCGCGCCTGCACCGGTAAGCACCGCCTGCTGCTCTCTAGGGCGATGATTATCAAATTTACCAAGTTCAGAAACTCTAAAATAACCCCCTGCGACCGCAAGCAAAATTGGCAAAATTGAAACAAAAAATAATACTAAAAAGATATCTGGCATAACATTTCCTTAAAAATAACGCCTGGCTTTGGGGCGGAGCTGAAGCCGCTTGAGATCTACATCTAAAAACCTTGCCTCGCCCTTTCTATTGCAGACTTGACCGCCGACAAGGCCTGAGGACTATTCTTCCAACAAGTAGTTCTAAGCATAGACGCCACTCGTTCAGCAATTTCTTGCGGCTCATAGTTCACCAACTCAGCAAAGGAATCTATACCTATTTCCTCAAAACGCTTAACTACCGTAGGTCCAACACCCTTTACTTCGAGTAGTGCAGCTTTTTCTGATTCACTGAAGGGCATATCGGTACTCCTTAAACCACATAACGCCTGCCAATGGGGCCGAAGCGTAGCGCCCGCGAAGTGAAGGTCCCATCTGCGACAGCGGCGTACATCAGTTTTTTAGAAATCAACGTGTTTGATACCACTCTAGTACCTCACCGGCCTCAGTTTGCGAAATTTCGATAATTAACTCAGCATGCTCATACTGCCCAACGGCCACTGCGATCAAAGCAAGTGCCGCTCTAGTAAGCTCTGAGTTAGGGTGTTGAGTGGCTACCTGAAGAGCCATAGTTGCTAGTTTTGATATTGCATTGTGATACCAGGTATCTAGATCTATGGGAACAGTCATTCCCTTTTTGTGTCGCAAAAATTCAATGGATGCCGGGAGTAGGAAGAAGCTTAAAGTTGCTTTCTCAGGAGCTTTTTCTAGTGTGGCAACGATCTCAGGGATAGCTACAAGGGAAGCAGAATAGGTATCGTCCTGGTGGCATAGAGAACTCCAAAGCGAGAACCAAGGCTCTTGATCATATGACGCCTCAGCTGAAAACAACTCAAGTTGTTTAAGAAGAGCTGGAATATCTCCGGCGTCTCCGTAAGCGTGCTTTAGCTCATTCCAATTGATGTCCGGCACCTGCGTTCCTTAACTTTATTTATAACGCCGCATACAGGGGCGGCCAAAAAAGCGCAGCCTTTTGGACGCCCCTGCGACCAACGGGAGCGACTGCTGTGCCTTGTTAACTGAATAATCTGGAAAACACATTACGCCTTTTACCAATGGTTTTATAACCGAAGTAACGTATCGGAGAAAGCTTCGAACCTGATATGCCTTCACCTGCATTTAATGCTCGATTTATAGCGTCACACTCCGCGCTCCTGGTCACAATGCTGTTAAATATACCACTTAGCTCTTGCTCATGGTGATAAATAATAGACGCCAGTTCTATACCCATCGCATAAATCGGCTCTTCTTTGTAAGGATAAAGTTTATCTGACCCATTAATCATGTACGAATCAGGAAATTCCACTTGTAAATGATCTGCCAACGCGACGCGACAAAAGGCACTAGGGAAAAACGCTGAGATCCGCTCTGCTGTTTCCCTTTCAATACCTAACTCTTCTATCGCCTTGCAAATATGAGCATCTCCTGAATCTTTTAACTCGAGGAAGATGGGCAATATTTCTTTGATTTTGGCTTGATCTATCATATTCAATTAACGCCGTTATAAATTGCCGAAAGAAGCGTAGCGTATTGAGGTCAATTTGATAACTTTGTTAAGCACGTTTTCCCAACCCCATAACCAACGCCTTGTCTTTGACTGGAACAACTATATAAAGATGTTTACCATGAAACTTAGAGTTAGCGTCGAAGACTACAGCTTCACCCGTTTCCAGAGGATCAACCTCTGGGTACAGATCTCGGTAGCTCATCTGAATGTATTCGACAATATCCCATACAAACATATCGAATAAACCGTCCTCGCCGACCTTCAACTGTTCCTTCAGACATCGCTTCAATAGAACCTCGATATCAGCATACCCAATAGAACTCCTATTCGAAACAGACGTATCGGTGTTCGTACGATTGAGATGTGCAGCTAGACTACTTTCAATATTTCCTTCGATAGGAATCGTATATGACCAGAAATCGGAACAGTTACCACTCATCCGTCTAAGCGAATGAAAGTACCCGTCCAGAATTAGAGAAACTGATTCGATATCCATATATAGAGTGCTTAACAGCCTGTTAATGGGGCCTGCGGCCCCATAATAATTATTAGGGGGTATACCCCTTAATTCCACTGTGCAATCCCCCAATACCGTTAACACATTGATAAACAAACGATTCTTTAACGCCTGTCGCCAGATCGCACGAATTAAGGGGTATGTTCTCTCGACCCCGATCAGCCCAGAGGGTACAGACACGTCTGAACGAAACATCAGCACGACATTGAATCAGTCTGTTACTCTGCAAAGAATAAAATTGGAAACCATAGAATTGCGGAGCGGGGAAAAGAGAATTTTCGCGCCTCATCATCCTGATCATCCGGCTGCGTCACCTGAATGGCTCGGGTGGACTGTAAATTCGGATTACGCGGCGGGTACTCCAATTACCCGCCGAGTCTGACTATAGCCCAAGTCTCAAGATGGCGACAACGTTCTGATTAGGTTGTGCTTTCTGCCATTGCAGCCAGTTGCTCCGCTACCGCTGTCCACCCTTCGGTAAAACCCATCGACTGGTGCTTTTCCATATCTTCTCGGCACCAGTGACGCGAACTGGCAGTGTAACGTGTGCCCTCTCCTTCAGACTGGATCTCGAAACAGCCAACCATAAAGGCTTGTTGCGGGTTCCACTGGCTATCGAGGGCGTCGGTAAATACAAAGCGTTCGCCTGGGGTCACTTCAAGCAATACCCCCTTACCGGAAAATCGCTCCCCGTCCGGCCCCAGCATAGTGGTATTGAACGCTCCTCCCGGGCGCCACTCGATGGCGTCGATCTGCACCCGCCAGGGTTTCGGACACCACCACTCCTGCAGACGCTGGGTCATCACCTGCCAGACCGTCTCTGGCGAGGCCGCGATATAGCGGCTGATCGAGAGTTGGTAAGGTGCTTCGGGCATGCTGGGCTCTCCTCTTTGCCACACGCTGTTTGCGCATGTCCATGTTTCGTGGCCTACCCCATACTGGGCCGGATACTGATCACGGATTAAAAGTGGTTCAGCTTGACGCTAATGGCAAGGAGGAAACAAAGCTGACAGCAGACTCTCTGCAGCCTTGTCGGGTGCTACCTTACTAGTTCCGGACACGGACCCAGCGCTCGCCGGTGTACTCGACCGGGAATCTGGCCCAGTCTCGGAACTCGCGCAGGGTGCAGGCGCCGGTGGCGTAGCTGCCGGCACCGGCCACGGTCTTGAACACCAGCCGGTCGCGCTCCGACGTCATGCTGTCCGGTCCGTCGAGGATCTGGCGCACCGCCCACTGCGAGCCGAGCTGGCCGTTGCTGTAGTGCGCGCCGATAACCAGCTGTTGCGGGTTATGCTGCGACTGGGCGGCGTGCTCCAACGCCAGGTCGAACAGCTCCGCCAACTCTTCTGAGGTCACGTCCACATAGGAGTTGATCTGCTCCATCGCCGCCGCCAGATCTTCATGGGTCAGCATACTGCTTTGACGATGCATCGGCGCTACCGTCGGATGTGCAGGGCGACGTGCCAGTGCCGCGGGATAGCGACGCCAGTAGAACAGGCTATTAAACAGCAGGGCGACGGTCAGCAGGCCGATCAGGTTGAGCAGCACCGGGGTCAGCAGAAACGCGTAACCCAGCTCATGGATCGCATCGCCACCGATCACGGCGGCCAAGGCGGTGGCACCGGCTGGCGGGTTTATGCAGCGCAGGTAGTGCATGGTAGCCACCGACAGGCCCACCGCCAACGCCGGCGTCAGCGGGTGATCCGGTAACAGCGCCTGGCAGCTGACGCCGATAAAGGCGGATATCAGGTGCCCGCCCACCAGCGGCCAGGGCTGTGACAGGGCACCATGCGGTACGGCGAACAGCAACACCGCCGAGGCTCCCATGGACGCCAAGATCAACCGGCTTCCGTCCGGGCCCAGATACCAGCTCGATATCCAGTAGACGCCCAGCATACCCAGCAACGCTCCAAGGCCTGAGATCAGTTTTTCGCTATGGCCGGTGGTGTTGTCGCCAACGCCGAGCAGCACCAGCAGTTTGTCGTACACCCGCTTGTTGGTCTGCTCAGGCACCGCTTTTAACCTCCGCTACGTCGATCTGCAAACGCTTCAGCAGGCGATTGAAATTTCCCGGATCCAGTCCCAGCTCCCGAGCGGCAGCGGCACGATTGCAACCACACTTGGCCAGGCAGTCGATCACCAGATCGCGCTGAAAGCTGTCGGTCGCCTCGCGCAGAGTCCTAGTCTCGGTCACGAAGGTGAAGTTGTCATCCGTGTTGGAGGGGGCCGCCTCAATGGCACGCTCCTGGGGCAGGTCGAGCAGATCGGCGGTAAGGCTCAACACCCTCCCACCAGCGCCGGAATCGGCTTTCAAACGCAATACGGCGCGGCTCAACAGGTGCTCTAGCTCGCGCACGTTACCGGGCCAGTCATAGCACAGCAACGCTTCACGGGCGCTGTTATCCAGCCTCAGGGCGTGCAACCCCAGGCGGCGCCGGTTCAACTCGAGAAAGTGACCGGCCAGGCGTAGGATATCGCGGCCACGCTCACGCAGCGGCGGCACCTGGATCGGGTAGACGCTGAGACGGTGGTAGAGATCGGCGCGGAAGCGCCCCTGTGCCACCTCCTGCGCCAGATCGCGGTTGGTCGCCGCAATGATGCGCACATCCACCTGATGGAACTGGTCGCTGCCGACCCGCTGCACCTCGCCACTCTGCAGCGCGCGCAGGAGCTTGGGTTGCATCGCCAGAGGCATCTCGCCGATCTCGTCGAGAAACAGGGTCCCGCCCTGCGCCAGCTCGAACTTTCCGGTCCGGGCACCGGCCGCGCCGGAAAAGGCGCCACGGGTATGGCCGAACAGCTCGCTCTCGACCAGGTTTTCCGGCAGCGCCGCGCAGTTCACGTACACCAGCGGGGCATCGGCACGCGCCGATGCTGCATGCAGATGGCGGGCGACCAACTCCTTGCCGACACCGGTTTCGCCGGTAATCATCACCGACAGGTCAGAGGCCGCCACCACATCCAGCTCGCGTAGCATCGCCTTGATCGACGGGCTGTCGCCGATAATGTCGGTGCGCCCCAGGTCAGCAATCAGCACCTGCGCCACCTCGTGCTCACGGTTAAAGCGTTTCTGCAGGGAGTGAATCAGTTCGGAAACGCGGATGGAGGCCTCGGTCAACCGCACGAAGGCTCTCAACTCAAGCGGATCGATCCCATCGAATGCACCCGGTGCCAGCGCATCCAGTGTCAGCACGCCCCAGGGCAGCTCGTCGATATAGAGCGCCACACCCAGACAGTCGTGAATATGCAGCGGCTCCTCCACCGCATCGATCAGTCCGTCATAGGGATCGGGCAGCGCGGAGTCGGCCGGGAAACGTACCGGCTCCCGGCTCATCAGGATATGCGCGAAGCGGGGATGCTCCTCGACCACAAAAGCGCGGCCTGCGGTGTCATCGGACAGCCCACGGATGGCGAGGGGGAGCAGTACCGAATCCTTCAGCCGCAGCAGCGCCGCGGCATCGCCGGGGAAGGCTTTCAGCAGCGCCTCCAACAGACGCTCGAAGCGTGTCTCCGGTGCCATCTGGCTAGACAGATCCGCGACCACCGAGATCATCGAGTCCGCCATGGAAAAAACAGTCATTTCAACAACCTGCTTGTTATTTTAACAACACTTAACCGAGGTCAATTTAACAATGCATTTATAAAGATGCATCTATTATCAAGCTTTTTTGATGCCTGGCACGATATCCGCATATGACGACGCAAACAACAACTACCCCATATCGGGGAGGACACCCAGAGGAGCTAGTTATGCTGTCGAGCCAGAGCCGCGAAATCATCGCTGCCACCCTGCCTGCCGTTAAAGAGCACGCACGCGATATCACCGAGGTGTTTTACCCGCTGATGTTCAGTCGCTACCCGCAGGTGAAGGCGTACTTCAACCAGGCCCATCAGGAGAAGGGGACCCAGCGTCAGGCGCTGGCCAATGCGGTTGTCGCCTATGCCAGCAACCTGGATCGTCTGGAGCTGCTCGGCGATGCCGTGTCCCTGATCGTGCACAAGCACGCCTCGCTGAACATCCTGCCGGAGCACTACCCGATTGTCGGCGAGTGCCTGTTGGCCGCGATCAAGGAGGTGTTCGGCGATGTGGCCACCGATGAGGTATTGAATGCCTGGGGCGAGGCCTACCAGCAGCTGGCGGATATCCTGATCGGCGCCGAAGAGAGCGTGTACCAGGCCAACGAGCAGAAGCCGGGTGGCTGGCGTGGCGAACGCGAGTTCCGCCTGGTGCGTAAGGAGCGCGAAAGCGAGGTGATCACCTCCTTCTACTTCGAGCCCAGCGACGGCCAGCCGGTCGCCGAGTTCCTGCCGGGGCAATACACCAGCCTGGTGCTGGAGATCGACGGCGAAACCACCCGTCGCAACTACTCCCTGTCCGACAGCCCGAACACCCCCTACTACCGGATCAGCGTCAAGCGCGAGGCCGGCGGCCGGGTATCCAACTACCTGCACGACACGCTGAACCCGGGTGATCGGGTCCGGCTGACCCCGCCCTGCGGCGACTTCGTGCTCAACGACAGCGACCGTCCGCTGGTGCTGCTTTCCGGCGGCGTCGGCGTAACGCCGACCATCAGCATGCTGCGCCCGGCACTGGAAAAGGGCCGCGAGGTGCATTTCATCCACGGCGCCCTGAACAGCGCCTGCCATGCGTTCAAGGGCCTGGTCGACAAGCTGAAGGCGGAGTACGACAACCTGCATGTCAGCTACTGCTACAGTGAGCCCCTGCCCCATGACCAGGAGGTAGCCGCAGGCTTTTTCGACCAGCAGCGTCTGGCGTCGCTGTTGCCGCTGGAGAAGAGCCCGGATGTCTACTTCCTCGGACCCAAGCCGTTCATGCAGAGCTGCTACCAAAGCCTGAACGCGCTTAACGTGCCCAAGGAGCAGATCCGTTACGAATTCTTCGGCCCGCTCGAAGAACTCGCCTAAGCTTTAGCGTAATTGGGCTGGCCATCCCTCCCCTTGTGGCCAGCCCTACCGCCGATAAAAAGCCCCTCTTTCCTGCTTAATAATTAACCAGCCCTGCCGACAACTTCGACTCTGTTCTTCAACTGTCAATAACCATGATCATCAGCAGCAGCCAGATCGGCATGAGCGCCGCTCACCACCGCCAACATCAGGTACACGAGCGAGAATCCCTGCAGCGGTTTGAAACCGATGCCCAGGGTAATGTCCGTGCAGCGGGCAGCGTCACCCGTGATAACACTCAAGCGGATCTGCGGCTTGAGGCCTCGGCGCTTACCGCCCGCATCGAGCGCCCTGCGTCACAGCCGGTATCGAAGCCGAACGCGGTGGAAACGGAACAGTCCGACGAGGATATCGATACCACCGAGCCGCGTATCCGCCTGCTGGCCGCCATCGTCAGCATACTCAGCAACCGTGAGGTCGAGCTGTTCGATGCCCGACAACTGACCGCCGATACCGACGCGGTGACGGCTGAGCAGCCGAACAACTCTCCCCCGCCCTCATCCGCCCCGGGCCAGACCGGTATGCGCTATGAGTGGAGCCGGGAGGAGTCTATATCGGAATCCAGCCGTTTCTCCGCTGTCGGCAAGCTGACCACCACAGACGGGAAAAGCATCGATATCAAACTGCAGTTGCAGATGGAGTACAGCCACACTGAACGCGAGAGCCTGGTGATCAGCGCCGGTGTGCAGATGAAAGACCCGCTGGTGATCAACTTCAATGGCAGCGCCGCCGAGCTTAGCGCCGAACAGCTCAGCTTCGATATCGATGCCGACGGCGAGCTGGATCGCATCAACGCCCTCTCCTCCAACAGCGGCCTGCTGATGCTGGACAAAAACGGCGACGGCAAGGCAACCGACGGCCGCGAACTGTTCGGCGCGCTGAGCGGCAACGGCTTCGCCGACCTCGCGACTTACGACGAAGACGGCAACGGTTTTATCGACGAGGGTGACAGCGTCTACGCTCAGCTGAAGATCTGGATACAGGGTGCCGAAGGCGCGGATCAGTATGCGAGCCTGAAAGACAAGGATGTCGGTGCGATCTACCTGGGTTCGGTCAGCACACCCTTTACACTCTACACCGAAGGCAACGAGTTACGTGGCCAGATCCGCTCAAGCGGTCTGTACGTAGGCGAAAACGGGTCGGTGGGTACGCTGCAGCAGATCGACCTCGTGGTATAACCAGGCCGACACTGCTGCACGCCAGAATGCCAATCAGTGAGCCGTTCCGGCTGACGCCTCTTCGGCAGCTTCTCCCATGTACAGGTCGAAGTTGGCGATATAGTCGGCCAGGTTGCCGTCGAAAAGCTGACGGAAGCGATCGGTGAAATACTCCACCGCCTTGTCACGCTTGTCGACCAGCTCCTCGGCCTTGGTTACGCTACCTGCGGCGATGTAGGCGTTGAAGCGTGCCGCAGCGTAGATGAAAGCCACGCCCATCTTGTGATCGCCGTATTTGCCGCCCATCTCGTTGGCGATCTCGATCAGTTTGTTGGTCGCTTCCACGAACTCGTCGTCGAACATGTTTTCATCAGTACTCATGGTGACTCTCCTGATCCATCAATTTACGCTGAAAGGTGGACTGGCGCCCGATCGACAGATGGCGATGGCGGCAATAGCGCCCGGCGGCCAGCAGCATGGCGATGCGAGCCAGCCCACGGCCGAGACCGCTTTGGGACTCATGGGCCAGGTGTTCAAACTGATCCAGTGCCTGGATCGGATTTTCGTGTGCGCTAACCTGTTTCATCGCTATCACCTCGATGGTTTATATCGGTATCAGCATTCGAGCTGTACCAGATAGGTGTCTTGCAATTCGGCAAACTGCGCCGGCGTATAGGCTTTGATCGTCAGCGCATGCAGCTGACCGCTCTTGAGTTGTTGTTCGAACAGGGTGAGGATCCCCTTCTGGCGTTGCATCAGGTTCTGCCCCTCGAAGGTGTCGCTGATGATCGCCAGGGTGAAACTGCACTCTTCACCGCTGACATCGATCTGTGCATCCGGCAGCGCCGATTGCACGATCGCTTCCACGTCACTGGTCAGCATCAGGCACCTCCAACGGCGTCCAGCATCGGCTTCAGGCTGCCGTCTTCGACCATCGCCACGATGACGTCGCTGCCGCCGATCAGTTCACCGTTGATGAACAGCTGCGGGTAGGTCGGCCAGTTGGAGATACTCGGCAGCTTCTCGCGGATGAACGGCGCTTCCAGCACGTTGACGAAGGCGTAGCTGTTGCCGAGCCCCTTCAACGCCTCGACCGCATTGCGGGAGAAACCGCACTTAGGTTCATCCGGCGTGCCCTTCATGTAGAGCAGTACGGCGTTCTCAGCCAGTTGCTTGCGGATCTTCTCTTCGGTGGTCATAGCCTGTCCTCTGGTTACTGGCCAACCGCAATGCGGGTTGTGGCCATCAGCAGTTTCATGATTTGGCGGCTGCTGGCGACATCCAGTGCGGAAAAGTCGTCCAGCGTTCTCAATTCGGTGTCGGCTCCGGCGGCCAGCAGCATCTCGACCATCTCGCGCTTGCCCGCAGCACTGGACCAGATCAGCGGGGTAGCCGCGTTCAGGTTCTGGTTGTCGACGTTGACGCCCTGGCGGATCAGTTCGCGCACGGTGTCGGGGCTGTCGGCACGGCAGGCGAACCAGAGTGCGTTGTTACCGTCATCGTTGCGCCGGTTCACATCGGCACCACGGGCGATCAGTTGTGCCACCTCCAGGCTGTCGCCGCGATGGGCCGCGACCATCAACTGAGTGAGGCCGTGATCGCCGGGCTGATCGACACTGTTGTTCACGCTGCTTACACTCAAGCTACTTTCTCCTTCTCCACTCAACGCTATCCAGGCGGCGAAGCCCCCGGCCAGGCTGTAGCTCTGTTCGAAGCCGAACTCTCTGAACATTCTGGCCATCTCGATACTGCTGCTGCCCTGGTAGCAGTAGATCACCACGGTGCGCTCACGCGGCGTGCGCATCAGCAGCGACGTCATGTTGCGATCATTCAGGTGCAATGCCTGCGGCAGGTGAGCCTGGTCGTAATCCAGCTCCTGGCGCAGGTCCAGCACCAGTACCTCGCCCCGGTCCAGAAGCGATTCAACCTCAGCGATGGAGATCTGTAGAGATTCCAACATCTGCCACCTCACGAAGATGGTGATAACCGGACAGACCGGTTACCCGCGAATCCTGCTTCCCTTCACCCAGTGCGAATCCATACACCACCTGCATCGTCTCGCCCTCGATGCCGAGCAGTTCATGCACGGCATCGTCGAAGAAACAACCGATGCCGGTACCGCTCAAGCCCAGGGCAGTGGCACTCAGGTAGAGCGCCTGACCCAGCACACCGGCCTCGTGGTAGAGCTGCTGGTATCCGGCCAGTCCCTGCTGTTCCAGCGGCGTCTGATACTCCGCCAGCATCATCAACGTGCAGGCGCTCGCCGCCGCGATCATCTGGTTACAGCACAGCTGGGCCGCCGCCTTGCGGGTATTCGCGGTTTTCAGCTGCATCAGTTGCACGCCACTCACCAGCCGGACCGGCTGCCACTCGGGCCAGCGCGTGATCGCGCTGTGCATCAGGATTTCACCCTGTTCCGAACGCGGCAGCAGATAGATCCCCGGTTGCACGCCCTCTACGCCGTGTACGAACAGCAGCAGGTGCAGCTGGGCCGGGTTTAACTGCATCCGGCTCTGCCCCGCGAGCAGTGGCTGCAACAGCGCGCTGAACTCGGACTGGGACAGCACCCGCTCGTGGTTGTAGCCCTGGGCACTGCGCCGGTTCAGGATCACCTCGGCGGCCTGCCGCTCACCGAACCAGCTGGAGTCGGTCGCCTCTGCCTCAGCGCGAGTCGCGAGCTGAGCACTCGGTGTCGCGGTGAACGCTTGCGCCATGGTGCGACACTCAGGCCAGTCGTAGGGCGAGCGTGGGCCGAGCTTGCTCGGCGTACCGCTCCAGCCGGGCATCTGTTCGCACTGCTCGGCCAATTTCTGGTAGTTGGTAGTGGCCTGACCGATCCGGATCAGCAGTTCCGGGTACTCCGCCTCCACGCCGTGGTACTCGTCGCGGCGAATACCGGTCAATCGACACAGGGCCTGATGATCGATGCTCTCCAATTGCGCAGCCCAACCCAGCATCGCCGCCGAAGCCTGGCACTGGGCCAGCATATGGCCGGTATCGAGCAGGCAGTAGCGCAACCCCCGTTCGCCATACTTCCACGCCTCGCGCTGCAGCACCGAGGTCAGGATCAGACTGATGCCCGGCACCGCTTCGCTCGGCAGCGCCACACGCTGCTCCAGGCAGTGCGACAGTACATCGTAGTGGTACACCCCGGCGTCCCACGCCTCGGTCCTGGGCAGCAGCAGATAGAGTTCGGTCGGATGCAGGTTGCCGCTGGAGGGGTTGGCTCGCAGAGACCAGCGATCGGGCCCCAGCACCTTCCAGGCGGTCAATCCGCCGGCGTAGCGCAAAAAACGGGACAGTGACGCCAGATTCAGCGGCTGTGGCGCCAGTTCGACGCTGAACAGCACCTCCACCGGCACCGAATCGGCGCGGTCGTCCACCACCGGCAACGCGATACGCGGCGCGCCATCGAAGCGGCGGAATACATTGGGCTGATCGTCCCAGTCCAGAGTTTCCGGCCCCGGTGCGTAGCCATCGAGGCGGTGCTTACTCAGGCGATGGTAGGCGCCGAGCAGTTCCATCGCCTCACCGGTCACGCCAGAGTGCAGCCCAGTCATACGCTTACTCCTCGGGACCGAAGCAGTCGCTGTAGGCGCTGCACTGATCACAGCTCGGCGCACGGCAGACATAGCCGCCGCCACGCTCGCACAACTGTTTGTAGAAGAAGCGTTTCCACTTCATATCGCGGTCGTTGAGCGTTTTCAGCCCCGGATACGCGCTCTGCATCAGTTCGCTCAAGCTGGCACGGTCGGGAAAGCCCAGGTCGCGCCACAGATGATCGCCACCGAGACAGCCGGTCGCGACGATCAGCGACAGCTCGGGTGCTACTCCTGCCGCTCGATAGTCGTCCAGCAGTGCAACCAGCTCTTCACGCTCGTCATCACGCATCGAGCACAGCTCATCACGCATGGCAGAGCGGGTTTGAAGCAGGTGCGCCTCACCGGGGTTGGGCAGCAGACACTCCGCGGCGTCGCTATCGCACAGCGCGGGAAAGTGCTGCTCAACCAACGCCGCGAAACGCTCCGGTTGCAGCCCCAGGTTCAGGGGCAGACAACCCAGGCCCAGCCGGGGGCCCAGAATAAGGTGAGCGAGATGACGGTCGGTTTCTCCACCCGCCGCGACCGCCATCAATCGCTCGAACCGGCTCAATGTCTGCAGTGCCGCCAGTGCCATTAATTCACCCCCTCCGCCGCGCACGGGACTTGGGTATGGCTCTTGGGGCAGGTTTCGATATCCCCTTCGGGGAGCTGGGTCAGGCCGATCATGCGGTCAACCTGCTCAGCATCGAAACCCTGCAGACAGTGCCCGCCGAACTGCATCAGCGGACGTCGAATAAGTAGCGGATCGGCACAGAGTTGTGCCAGCACCGCATCAGGATCATCAAGATCGAGCGCCAGTTTGCCCGCCTTGAGATCAGGGTGACTCTTGTTGATCCAGCCTGCGGGCTCGGAACCGAGGAAGGGACGCAGGCTTTGCGGTGTCCACGCGCTGACGAGCAGATTACGTACATCAAGCTGATGTCCGGCCTGTTCGAGCAGCTGTTTCTGCTTACGGTTGTTGATACAACCGGGCTTTTCGTAGAACACCACCTGCGCCATGGAACCTCCTCGCCCTACACCCTTAGCTACACCCTTAGCGTGCCTGGATCTCGGCCATCGCCTTCTCCATCATCTCCGGCGGAATCCCGGTCAGAGAGCCCGGCGGGTTGATCGACTCGCCGGCTGCATCCAGGATTGCACCTTCGATCGGACAGATACTGGCGCACTGAGGGTCGGCGTAATCCCCTTCACACTCGGTGCACTTCTTGGCATCGATGAGGAAGTGAGGCGCCGCCTCGTAGATCGCCTCGCTGGGGCAGACGTCATAACAGGCCCAGCAGTTTACGCAGCTTTCAATAATGCTCAGGGACATAACGCACCTCCTCAGGCACTCATCTGACTGCTTTCACCTTTCGATTGATCCAGCCGGCCGGTGGCGATCATCTCTTCGTACACCGACATCACCGCCTCTTCGATCGGTTCCATGGCGTGCTCGCCATTGGGCTGGATACCCGCCTCCTCCAGCAGGCCCCAGGGCTCGAAGCCGATTTTGGAGCAGAGCACGACCTCGCAACCGGCCAGGGCGCGGATACTGCCGGAGAGCGCACTCTCCTTCTCGCCGCAGGTATCGTTACCGATGCAGTACTGGTCGACCTTGCGATGGCTGATGAAGCGCACGCCGTTGGAGGAAGCCTCGTAGATCAGGAACTCGGTGGCGTGACCGAAGTGCTGGTTGATCATGCCGCCACCACTGGTCGCTACCGCCATCAGAACCGGACGGAAGTGTTTGTTTTCCGCCGCCGGACCGCTGGGCACCTTGACCGCAGCCAGGGCTGCGCGCTTCTTCTCCTTCTCGGCCAGCTCTTCGGCGATGCCCTGATGGATCACCGCGCGCTTGACCATCGCCGCTTCGTAGTCGATATCCATCTGCTCGATCTTGTCCATGGTGAACTCGTCACCGCGGTCCTCGCCGAGCAGACCCACCGCATCGGCACGACACTGGCGGCAGTGGCGCATCATGTTCATGTCGCCGGAGCACTCGTCCTGCAGCTCCATCAGCTCTTCATTGCTCGGACCACGCTGCCCCATGACGCCGTAGAAGGTGCCATGCTCGGCTTCGGCGATCAGCGGCATCACGTTGTGCAGGAAGGCACCCTTCTGCTTGACGATGCGGCTCACCTCTTTCAGGTGCTGATCGTTAACGCCGGGGATCATCACCGAGTTGACCTTGACCAGGATCCCCTTGGCGACCAGCATCTCGAGCCCTTTCTGCTGCTGCTCGATCAGGATCTGGGCGCCCTTCTTACCGTGGATACGGCGGTTGTTCCAGTAGATCCAGGGATAGATCTGTGCCCCGATCTCCGGATCGACGCAGTTGATAGTGATGGTGACGTGGTCGATGTTGTGCTTGGACAGCTCCTCGACCGCCGCCGGCAGCGCCAGACCGTTGGTCGACACGCACAGTTTGATATCCGGTGCTTCCTCGCTGAGGCGACGGAAGGTCTCGAAGGTACGGTCCAGGTTGGCCAGTGGGTCGCCGGGGCCGGCGATACCGAGCACGGTCATCTGCGGGATATTGGCCGCGACCGCCTTGGTTTTCTTTACCGCCTGATCCGGGGTCAGCAGTTCGGACACCACGCCCGGACGCGACTCGTTGGCACAGTCATACTTACGGTTGCAATAGTGGCACTGGATGTTACAAGCCGGTGCGACCGCGACGTGCATACGGGCGAAGTAGTGGTGAGCCTCCTCCGAGTAGCAGGGGTGGTTGTGCACCTTTTGCTTGATCTCGTCGGGCAGATGGCTGAGTTGATCGTTGCTGCTTCCGCATGAGCTGGTTGAGCAACCGCCAGCGCTTTCGCTCGGTGTATCGTTTAGGACTGTCAACTCCATCGGTTTCACTCCTCTGCAGGCCTCGCGGCCGGTTATCAGATGCAGATCACCTGCTTGCAGAGTTAAGTGCAATCCTTAGGCCACACACTATCCATATGTTTTTAAAGGATTAATCGAAATAATTGGAGCTGATGGCTTGTATTGTGTGGGACAGATGCCGAGCAATTGTCATAACTACGACACGCGACTCGGGGTGGATTCGTGCGGATACCGGCCGGCTCCGGGGCTAGAGGAACTCGGACAGCATCTGCTGAACCTGCAACGTGACACGGCCATACTCGACGAGATCCTGAATCGGCAGCGCCTCCAGCTCCGGCTTCAGCTTCAGCGAGATTGCCTTCTCTATCGTCAGTGTTTGCGACAATAGCGCCCCGAGCGGTCCACTGTGCTCAAGCACCGCGCGTTCGATCTCGTCGTCGACATGTATCTCCTGCAGGAATAGCTCCGGGTCCACCGATAGCAGCACACCGACACCGGACAACAGGCCAACAAGGAAGGCATGCGAGGGATCCAGCATCTCATTGGTGCTGCGCATGGCAAGCGTGCGGCAGTATTCCGCCCGGATCAGCACCATGCGCGCCTTGTCCGTGGAGCTCAGCTTGATCGCCTCGATGATGATCGCCCAGCGCCGCAGATTATCCATGCCGAGCCAGATCACCACCTGCTGCAGCGAGTTGATCGGACGCGCCGCCCGGTACAATGGGCTGTTGACCACCTTGAGCAGGCTAACCGAAAGACTGGGATCCGCCGCAATGAGGTCGACGATACGCCCCGGCTCCGGCTCTTCGGCATAAAGCTCGCGGATCACCCGGGTCAGTTGCACCACATTGGCGGTCGGTTTCCTGCCATAGATATGAACGGGACGGGCCAGGAAATAGCCCTGATACAGGTCAAAACCGGCTTCGCGATAGGCGGCCAGCGTACGCTGATCCTCGACCTTTTCCGCCAACCAGCTCAGCCCCGGACGATGGAGTTGCTCCCGGTAATCGATAGCGTCCTGAAACCCGGTGTTCAACACATCGACCTTGACCACCGAGGCGTAGTCCAGCAGTGGCAACCAGGCCTCCTGAAAACCGAAGTCATCGAGCGCGAAACGAAAGCCGCGACTGTGCCAATCGGCCACCGCTTCGATCAATCGTCGATCGGGTTTGATGGTCTCGACCAACTCAATGACGACACGGGCGGGATCGATCGGGAAAAACGCCTTGGACAGCAGGAAGTCCGCCGACACGTTGATATACGCGGGCTGCTGGTAATGGTCGGTCTGCCGGGTGATGCCAGCGCAGAAGTTGAACAGGAGCTCGCTGGTGGCGCGAACCTCGCCCACCTCATCCGCTCGCTGGCCCAGGTCGTTGCGGTAGAGCAGTTCGACACCCGCAATACTGTCGCTACCGTCATATATCGGTTGCGAGGCCAGCAGAACGTTATTCTCATCAATAGGCGAGCGGGTCATCCCTGTTCTTCCTTATTCTTCTCATCTTGAGATCGTCGCCTGCCGGACAGAGGAGTACACGGCGGGACCATACAGAGCCGTATTTGCATTCTCGAAGATGCTATAACAGTCTGATTTTATGGGTATAGTTTAAGCGCGGAGTAAGCGGGAGTGTCAAGTGCAGGCAGCGGATTAGCCCTAATCTGCCGACAAAACATGAACTTGGGGTTGGCCGGATCGCATGGAGAGCCCATTGCGACCCGGCCGGAAAATGACACCGAGGGAAAGCGTGGGACTCAAATCTTCTTTACATCAATATTCATGGTCTGGATCCGATAGGCGATCTGTCGCGGCGTCATGTTGAGCAAGCGCGCCGCCTTGGCCTGCACCCAGCCGGCCTGCTCCAGTGCGGCGATCACCCGCTCGCGCTCATCCAGCTCTGGATCGTCCAGCGTGTGCCCCGGATCGGCCGGCATCGATACCGGTGCCGCCGAGAAGGAGCTGGCCGGCGCGCTCGGGCGCGGCATATCCAGACCCTGCAGGGACAGCGCCGATGGATCGATCTCGCCATCCTCGGTCATGATCGCCGCCCGCTCCAGCACGTTTTCCAGCTCGCGCACGTTGCCTGGCCAGCCATGCCCCATCAGTATGCGGATCGCCGCATCGGTGATGCTGAGTTTGCGCCCCTGGTTCTTCGACAGTTTGTCGAGCAGGAAGCCGCACAGCTCGGGGATATCCGCCTTACGCTCGCGCAGCGCCGGCAGATTGATCGGCATGATGTTGAGGCGGTAGTAAAGATCCTCGCGGAAGTTACCTTCACGCACCTCCTGTTCCAGATTTCGGTTGGTGGCAGCCACTATGCGCACATTGACCCGGATGGTCTTGTTGCCGCCGACCCGTTCGAACTCCCCCTCCTGCAGCACGCGCAGCAGTTTGGCCTGGAACAGGGGCGAGATCTCGCCGATCTCGTCAAGGAACAGGGTACCGCCATCAGCCTGTTCGAAACGCCCCTGGCGCATCTTCACGGCGCCGGTAAAAGCGCCTTTTTCGTGACCGAACAGTTCAGATTCGAGCAGATTTTCCGGCAGCGCCGCACAGTTCAGCTTTACGAAGCTGTTGTGGGCCTTGGGTGAGTTGTAGTGGATGGCAGAGGCGACCAGCTCCTTACCGGTGCCCGACTCACCGCGGATCAGCACCGTGGTGTCCCACTTGGCCACGCGCCGGATCTGATCGAACACCTGCTTCATTCCCGTGGTATGGCCGACCATCAGGTTGTCGAAGCCGAACTTGCCGCGCACGGCACGACGCAGCTCGTCGCGTTCGTCGGTGATATTGCGCTGCTGGGTCTGCACCTGAGCCAGCAGGCGCACCGCCTGCACGACCAGGTTCGCCACCATCTCCATGAAGCGCGACTCGTCGGAGAGGAACTCCTCCAGTTCCGACGCCGGTTGCGCACTCAACACACCGATCACCTCGCCGCTCTGGTCCTTCAGCGGCACGCCGATAAACGGCGACTCCCAGTCATACAGTGCCAGACGGTCGAGAAATTTCGGTTCCGATGACAGTTTTCTCAGTACCACCGGATGCCCGCTCTGCAGAATCGAGCCGATGATCCCCTCACCACGGCGATAGCGCACTGCGTTTTTGGCCTGCTGGACCATCTCGGAACTGCTGTGTACGGCACTGACGCAGAGCTCTCCCAGCTCCGGATCCATTAATGCCACCAGCCCGTGCTTCATGCCGCCCTCCATGTGCAGCACCTTGAGCAGCTCATCGAGACTGGCATTAAGATCAAGCGAACGGGTCAGCGTACGGCAGACGATACCGAGCACACTGAGCTGACGATCGAGCAGTTCGGAGCGGTTACGCGGGGTAAATATTCCCGGAGAATTCATCATCACCTCCTCAACCTCGCTCAGCATTCAGCGGCAGATGCACGCAAACACGACAACCTTCCTGGTATTGGGGGTCGATATACACGGTACCCAGATGTTCGGCGACGATCTCCTGCACGATGGTCAGCCCCATGCCATACGCCGCGCCCTGGTAGGTGTGTGGCTTGGTGCTGAAAAAGGGTTCGAAAACGCGGGTGCGATGCTCTTGCGAGATACCCGGACCGGTATCCGAGATGGTCACCACCACCTCTCCGCCTTCAATACGGGCCACGATACTGAGTTCGCGGCGAGGGCCTTTAGCGCCCGCCATCGCTTCGATTGCATTGTCGATCAGCTGCTTGAACAGGCTATGCAGGCGGCTGTCATAGCCGATCATGGCAGGCATGTGCAGCGGCGGATGCCAGTCCACCAGAACGCCATGCTTGAGCAGGTCGGCAGTGCAGAGTTCCAGCACATTGCGCAGCAGCTCGTTCATGTTGATCGCGCTCTTGACCCCCGGATGCTCCTTCGGCACCGCATTTTCGAGTGTCTCGTGCGCTTCGTTACCGGCGGCAATCGCCTCTTTCAACGCCGAGATAACCTGTTCCGTTAGCGCATGCTCGTCACCCTGGCGCTGCTCCAGCATGCGCACCGCCGCGTTCATCAGATTGAGCGGGCGCTGGAACTGGTACAGTGCGCCGTTGAGCGCCTCGCGCATACTCTGCAGCGCCTCCTCTTCGGCAATCAACAACTTCAGCGCGTTCATCCGCTCCCCATGCTGGCGACGGCGAAGCTCGGTAACATCGTTGATCACCAGCATCAGGTAGTGACGCTCAGGCTGGGCAAAGAAGGAGTCGGCGGTCTCATCGCCGATCTCGATCATGCTGCCGTCCACGGAGAACCAGCGCGGCGCGCGATTTCTACCGATGTCGAGCCGGATCTCGTAATCGGTGAATCCAAGCCCCCGCTCCTGAATGGTGTTAAAGCGCTCGCCCATCTCGTCGCGCAGGGCGCGCAGAATCACGTGGCAGGGGTCCTGCGGCGACATATCGGTGGCCAATGTCTTGTAGGCCAAGTTGTCGAGGACGATCTGCTCCTCCTCATCGAGCAGCACCATCGCCACATTGGCAGCATTGACCGCCTTTTCGATCATCGCTTTCTGGTTCTGCACCCGCTGCTCCAGCGAGTAGAGTTCGGTCACATCGCGGTGCATGCCGAGGTAGTGGATCGGCTTGTTCTCATCGTCCAGCACCGGCGCCACCATCAGCTCGGCCAGATAGCGCTTGCCATCCTTGCGCCGATTCACCAGCACACCGGACCAGGGTTTCTGTTGCTTCAGGCGTCCCCAGAGCGCGTCATAGACCAGGCGGGGCGTATTGCGATTGGACAGTACGGACTCGTTACGGCCCAAGACCTCGGACGCGGCGTAACCAGTCTCCTTGGTAAACGCACGGTTGCTGTACAGGATATTGGCGTGCAGATCGGTTATCGAGATTGCAACGGGCGAATGCTCCACTGCCTGAAAAAACACACTCGCGGACAGCCCTTCCAGCAGCTCTCCCTTATCGATGACAGGAGTTTCATCGTTAATGCCCGGCTGTATCTCTTTCGCCATGATGTCAGCTCCTCAGGTGACGGGTATGGCTTGGGGATTGCAATTACTGCGCCATCGACAGCGTCAGCCTTATATAGAGATAAATCCTCACTTTTTAAGGGGTGAATGTCGTTTTGATGACACATAAGGGTGCACGCCCGCACCGATCTGTAACAAAGCCAACAATGTCATCATTCAAACAGCCGACTGCCGAACAACAACTTTAAATATCAATAACTTACCCATGGCATGGATGGTGCAACTCCCTGCTCAGACATCCAGTTGCGGCATTTCCGGAGGTTTGCGCACCATGGAATTAATCACCCTGCTCATCGGCACCGTTCTCGTGAACAATGTGGTGCTGGTCAAATTCCTCGGGCTCTGTCCGTTGATGGGGGTCTCCAATAAGTTCAGCACCGCCACCGGCATGGGGCTGGCCACTACCTTCGTGCTGACCCTCTCCTGCGTCAGCAGTTGGTTGATGGAGTATTACCTGCTCGAGCCTTTGGGGCTTCAGTTCCTGCGCATCATCTCCTTCATCCTCGTCGTCGCGGCGGTGGTGCAGTTCACCGAGATGATGGTGAAAAAGAGCAGTCCTCTGCTGCACCAGACACTGGGCATATTCCTGCCATTGATCACCACCAACTGTGCCGTGCTGGGCGTCGCGCTGCTCAACGTGCAGGAGGGACTGAACTTTATCGAAAGCGTGGTCTACGGCTTCGGCGCGTCAATCGGCTTCTCGATGGTGCTGATCATCTTCGCCGGTCTGCGCGAGCGACTGGCACTGTCCGATGTCCCGGCCACATTCGCCGGTACGCCGGTGGGTCTGGTGACAGCGGGTCTGCTGTCGATGATTTTCATGGGGTTCGGCGGTCTCGTTTGAGGCGTCGCGGGTCAAGGAGCGTCACATCATGATTACTGCTGTTGCTGTTCTTACACTGCTCGGCCTGGCTTTGGGTCTGATGCTTGGATATGCCGACAAGGTGTTCGCCGTTGAGGAGAACCCGATCGTTAAAGAGGTGGAGGCGATGCTGCCCGGCACACACTGTGGCCAGTGCGGTTTTGCCGGTTGCGGTGGTGCTGCCGAAGCGATGGTCGGCGGTGAGGCCTCCGTCACCTGCTGTCCCCCGGGGGGGCGGGCCCTGGCACAGGCGCTGGCGGAAAAGCTCGGTGTCAGTGCGGATCTTTCCGGCATGGCCAGCGAACCGATGATCGCCGTCATCGAGGAATCGCTGTGCACCGGCTGCTGCCGCTGTTACCGGGTCTGTCCTACCGACGCCATCCTGGGCTCCACCAAACAGATCCACGCCGTGTTTGCCGATGCCTGCACCGGTTGCGAGAAGTGTGCAGACGCCTGTCCCGAAGACTGTATATCCATGCGCCCGGAACAGGAGACCCTGGATACTTGGCAGTGGCCCAAACCCGTAGCGGCATGAGTGGCAAAAACTATGTTCAATAAACTCAAAATTCGTGGCGGTGTTCATGCCGAAGAGCGCAAGGAGCAGAGCACCTGCCAGCCAGTACGAACACTGGGTATTCCGCCGCTATTGCACCTGCCCCTGCGTCAGCATGCTGGCAAACCGGCCGAGCCTGTGGTCAAGGTCGGCGACAGGGTCAAAAAGGGGCAGCTGATCGCCACCTCCACCGGTGAGGATGTGTGCGCGTCGCTGCATGCGCCGACCTCCGGCCGGGTAACCGCGATCGGAGAGGTGGTTGCGCCCCACCCCTCACTGTTGACCACCGCCGCCATCACCATCGAGAGCGACGGGCTTGATGAGTGCCTGCAGCCGGGCGAGCAGTTTGACCCGATGAGCTTGACGCCGGCTGAGATCGCCGACCGGGTCGACCAGGCCGGTATCGTCGGTTTGGGTGGTGCCACCTTCCCCGCCGCACTGAAGCTTAAGTCTGGGGCGCGGCAGAAAATCGATACGCTGATCCTCAACGGCAGCGAATGCGAGCCCTATCTAACCTGCGACGACATGCTGATGCGCGAGCGCGCCGAGGGGATCATCTCCGGTGCCCGCCTGATCCAGCGTGCCATCGGCGCGAAAAGGATCGTGGCCGGCATCGAGGACAACAAGCCGGAGGCGATCGCGGCGATGACACAGGCCGCGGCCGCCTTTGACGATGTGCTGGTACAGCCTATCCCGACCCGTTACCCCATGGGTTCGGCCAAGCAGCTGATCCAGGCGATCATGGGCCGCGAGGTGCCGGCGGGCGGGCGTAGCTCCGATGTGGGCGCGCTGGTGCATAACGTCGCCACCGCCTTTGCCGTACATCAGGCGCTGTATGAGCATCGCCCTCTGATCTCGCGCATCGTCACCGTTTCCGGCCAGTGCATCGAACAGCCGCAGAACGTTGAAGTGTTGTTGGGCACCCCGGTGAGCTGGATGCTCGAGCAGTGCGGCGGCCTCAGCCAAGCCCCGGCCCGTGTGGTCATGGGCGGACCGATGATGGGGCAGATCCTGCAAACCACCGAGGTGCCGGTGACCAAGGGTGCCAGCGGCATCCTGGCCCTGGCCAACCCGGAGATCAGCAAGACCGAACCCTCCCCCTGTATCCGCTGCGGCAGCTGCGTATCCGCCTGTCCCATGGGCCTGGTGCCGCTGGAGATGGCCCGCCATGCCAAGAGCGATGACTTCGACGGCGCCAAGGAGTTCGGTCTGCGCGACTGCATTCTGTGCGGCTCCTGTGCCTATGTCTGCCCCTCGCATATACCGCTGGTGCACTACTTCCAGTTCGCTAAGGGGGAGCTGAGCAGCCAGCGTGAGCAGAGCCGCAAGGGTGAGCTGACCAAGTCGCTGGCCGAAGCGCGCAAGGCGCGTAAAGAGCGCGAGGAAGCGGAAAAGGCTGCGGCAAAAGCGGAAAAAGCCGCCAAGGCCAAGGCCGCCAAAGAGGCGAAAGAGCGCGCTAAAGCCCTGAAAGCAGAGCAAGAGCAAGCCAAACAGGCGCTGGCTGCCCAAGCGCAGGCAGCAGCAGACGCCCCAGTCAACGAGGAAAGCGGATCATGATTCAGTTGATCTCCTCCCCCCACGCGCACAACCGCAGCTCGGTGCAACGCACCATGCTCCTGGTCTGCGTGGCCCTACTCCCGGCAACCCTCTATGGGCTCTACCTGTTCGGTTGGCCCGCGATCAACCTGTTCCTGCTCTGCCTGATAACAGCGCTGGGTAGCGAAGCGGCCTGTCTTACGCTGGCCGGGCGATCCTTGAAGCCCTGCCTGGATGGTTCGGCGCTGCTGACCGGCTGGCTGATCGCTATGACCCTGCCGCCCTGGGCGCCCTGGTGGATCGCTGTCGTCGGCACCCTGTTCGCGGTGGTGATCGGCAAGCACCTGTACGGCGGATTGGGCCAGAACCTGTTCAACCCCGCGATGCTGGCCCGTGTCGGCCTGCTGATCTCCTTCCCGGTGGAGATGACCACCTGGATCGATCCGACACCGATCACCAGCGCCGCCGCACCTGGCTTCGTCGATAGCCTGCTGATCACCGCGGGGCTCTCGCCGATCCCGGATGCGATGACCGGTGCCTCGGCTCTGGGTCATGTCAAGACGGCGCTGACCATGAACATACCGGTAACAGAATCTATACCCCTGGCATTCAACGTTGCCGATGCCTTCATCGGCACTATGCGCGGCAGCATGGGGGAAACCTCGGCCCTGCTGATCCTGCTGGGAGGACTGTTCCTGCTCTATAAGCGGGTGATCAGTTGGCATATACCGGTATCGGTGCTCGGCACACTGGCACTGCTGGCATTCATCTTCAGCCTGGTGCACCCCGATCGCTTCGAGCCGCCCAGCTTCCACCTTCTGACCGGTGCCGCGATGCTGGGTGCATTCTTTATCGCCACCGATATGGTGACCTCGCCCACGACCCATAAAGGGCAACTGGTATTTGGTGCCGGTATCGCCTGTGTCGCCTTCATCATCCGCAGCTGGGGCTCCTTCCCTGAGGCGATCGGCTTCGCAGTACTGTTCATGAACGCGCTGACGCCCATTATCGACCGCTACTTCCGCCCCCGTATCTATGGCTACAGCTATAGCGGCAAGCCGCTGAAGTCGAAGGAGTAAGTTGATGAGTAACGGTATGACGACAACGCCGCTGGTCCCCAGTTATACCCGCGGCATCGGCTATCAGGCGGGGTTGCTTGGCGGTATTGCGATGATCGTCAGCATCATTCTGATGATGGGCGAGCACGGTACCCGGGACGATATCAAGGCGCGTCTCGAAGAGGATCGCAGCGCCATGCTCAGTCAGGTGCTGCCGGCCGAGATGTACGACAACAATCCGCTGGAGGACACAACACAGCTGGAGGGTAACCCGTTCGGCGGTGACCCCACAGTTTTCCTGGCCAGCAGGGATGGCGAGCTGACCGGTGCCGCCTATGAGGTGATCACCCATAACGGCTATAGCGGCAAAATCGTGCTGATTATCGGCGTCAACGCGAACGGTGAGCTGACCGGCGTACGCACCATTACCCATGCCGAAACACCGGGGCTCGGGGACAAGATCGAAATCGCCAAGCACGACTGGGTCGAAGGTTTCAACGGCTTCTCCCTGAGCAATATCCCGGAAAAGGAGTGGGCGGTGAAAAAGGACGGCGGCCGCTTCGACCAGTTTACCGGTGCGACGATTACGCCAAGGGCCTACGTCGGCGCGGTGCATGAGGGTTTAAAGGTGTACGAGCAACAGAAGGTGAAACTGCAGACCGCCGTTGCCGATCAGGGTGTAGAGAAAAGTGCAGCCAATCAGGAGGAGCAGCCATGAGCGGTCCATCCTACAAAGAGATCTGGGGCGAGGGGCTCTGGCACAACAACGTCGTTCTGAGCCAGATGTTGGCACTCTGCCCGCTGATGGCGGTGACCACTACGGCCAGTAACGGCCTCGGTATGGGACTGGCCACGCTGGTGGTGATGGTGTTCTCTAACCTGCTGGTGTCTATGCTCAGGGGCATTATCACGCCACAGGTGCGTATCCCGGTATTTATCGTTCTGATTGCCGCGATGGTGACCATGGTCGATATGTTCCTCAATGCCTGGATGCACGAGCTGTACAAGGTGTTGGGGCTGTTCATTCCGCTGATCGTGACCAACTGCGCCATTCTCGGCCGTGTCGAAAGCTTCGCGTCGAAAAATCTGGTGCTTCCGTCGATGCTCGACGGTTTCGCCATGGGCCTGGGTTTTACCTGGGTGCTGGTACTGCTCGGCGCCATGCGCGAGTTTTTCGGCGCCGGTACCCTGTTTGCCGACGCATCCCTGCTACTGGGGCAATGGGCATCGCTGATCGAGCTGGAGGTTTTTCCCGATTACGGTGGCACCCTGCTGCTGATCCTGCCGCCCGGAGGTTTTATCTGTCTGGGCCTGATGCTGGCTGGTAAGCGGGTGGTGGACCGGATGATTGCGGCACGGGAAAACACGCGTATCGCGCAGACCGGGAGCCAGCCATCGGTGGAGGGTGCGGTATGAAGGTCGCAATCGCCTACGCCGGCAAGCAGAAACAGGAGTGGATCGATCTGAACGTCAGCGATGACTCGACGATCGAGAGCGCCATCATCGAATCCGGCATTCTGCAGCGCTTTCCCGAGATCAACCTCAAGACCCAGAAAGTAGGCGTGTTCGGCAAACTGAGCAAGCTGGACACCAAGCTTACTGACGGCGATCGGGTCGAAATATACCGCAAGATCACCCGTGTCATGGATGAAGATGACGACGAAGATGATGACGACTGACGCCAGTTCAGGAAAAACAAACAGCCGGCAAGCCTCTATGCCGGCTTTTTGTTTGCGTGCACGCTACTTTCCTTCATTGACGGTTTCCGCCTAAACTGACCGCATTATGCATGCAGCACGGGAAACACTCCGTCATCCATATGCTGTAGCGTTTCACTTGCCTGCTATACCAGAGCAGAATCGGGTCGGCTGTTGGGCCGTTTTTGAAAAGGGAGTCTTTCGATGACGCTGTCCAAGCAGCTGATGCTCTTGATCTCGGCCATGTTCCTGGCCATCTTCGCAATCAACTTTTACACCAGCCTGACCAATATCCGCGACTACCTGCAGGTGGAGTCCGAAATCCACGCGCAGGACACCGCCACCTCGCTGGGCCTGTCGCTGAGCCCCTATATTCTTGACGAGGATGACACCATCCTGGCAACCATGGTCAACACCATCTTCGACCGCGGTTACTACCTCGAGATTCTGCTCGAAAATATGGACGGCAAGGAGTTGGTACGCCGAACCAACCCGAAAACCTTTGAAGAGGTACCGGAGTGGTTTTCCGAACTGCTGCACATGGACACGGTCACAGCGGACTCGGAGATCGATGGCGGCTGGGTCGTCGGCGGCAAGGTTTTCGTCACCATCCATCCGGGGCTGGGCTATCTGAAGCTATGGCAGCAGGCCAAGGAGTCGTTGATATTCGCGGCAATCAGCTTGATTGTTTTCGTTGCGCTGCTGTTTGTTCTTATTCGCTTCGTGTTGAGTCCGCTGGGCCGCATCGAGAAACTGGCGCTGAGTATCGCTGACGGTCAATTCGCCACCATCGACAAGCTGCCCTGGACCACGGAGATCCGTAACGTGGCCCACTCAATGAACCTGATGTCAGGCAAGATCGAGAAGGTGATCACCAACCTGAACAATCGTCTGGAGGAAACCGGCAAGCGCCTGCGGATCGACGAGTTGACCGGACTGGAAACCCGCGCCACCTTCGAGACCGACATGAAAGAGCGTTTCATGTCCCGTCAGCAGGGCTACCTGTTCATCATCCGCATCGATGAGCTGGGCAAACTGGCGGCGGCGATCAGCTCCGACAAGGTCGACACCTTCATCAAGCAGTTCGTCGCGGAGACCCGTACAGCACTCAAAGAACAAGGTGTCGCCGGCGACTTCCTCTACCGTATCGTTGGCTCCGAATTTATCCTGATTGCAGACTGTCCGAACCAGAGCGTAGCCGAGCAGCTCTGTCAGGCAATTCTGAAACGCCTTGCGGTCCTCGGGGCCGCTTACGACAAGGAGAATGTGGCCCATATCGGCGGCGTCGCTTTCGACCCGCAGGGCACCACGGCCGAGCTGGTCTCGGCGGCCACCGAAGCCTATGAGAAGGCCCGTCTGATCGGCCAGAACAGTTTCGCCATCACCCAGTACAGCGCCAACACTCGCAGCATGGATGAGTGGAAGCGTCTGGTCGGCGAGATCGTCGACCACAAGCGGGTCGAGATCGACTACGGAATCAAGGCGTATAGCCTTGCCGATGGCGAACTGGACAAACTGGTGCTTGAGGAGGCGATGTCCAGGGTGCTGGATGAGAAGGGCGAGACGCTGCCGATCGGTACCTTCATCTCGGTAGCCGAGACTCTCGGTCGTATCCTCGAATTCGACCTGCACATAGTGCGACAGGTGATCGAGCGGATCCGCAACGAGCAGCTCAAGCACGATATCGCGGTCAACGTCTCCTTTACCGCCCTGTCCAGCAACGAATTCCGCTCGGAACTCTATACCCTGCTGCAGGAGAACAAGGATGCCGCCAGGCATCTGGTGTTCAGCGTCACCGCCTATGGCGCCACCCGCGATCTGAAGTCGTTCGCCAGCTTCATCGACTTCATCCACCGCAATGGCGCACGGATCATCCTCAAGCGTTTCGAGAGCCGGTTCATATCGATGGACGATGTCAAACAGTTCCGTCTCGACTATATCCGTCTGGCGCGGATCTACACCGAGAATATCGGCAGCGATGCCGAGAAACGTCGCCTGGTAGAGGCGATGAAGGAGCTGGGCGAACTGCTCAATGTCAGTATCCTCGCGGAGTCGGTGGAAAGCGAAGCCGACTACCGAGCCGTACGCGAGATTGGATTGACCGCGGCAAGCCGATGAAAAGATCAGTGTTCAGCCTTCTGAGGCAAGGCCGCAGACGCCTCTGCGGCCTTGGCCTTGGCGTCCTGCTCAGCCTTTTACCGCTGACCGCCAGCGCCAAAAGTCTGGTCGATTTCAGCCCGGCGCTGCTCAGCCGCGTCGAGGCCAAGTTCGGTACGCAAGCCGTACTTAGACTGAACGCGCTGAAGAAGCTGATCGAGACCAATCAGAACATGACCGAGATGGAGAAGGTCAAAGAGGTCAACGACTTCTTCAATCTGGTCCCCTACTACACCGACATCGTGCATTGGAAAGTAGAGGACTACTGGGCGACACCGTTCGAGAAACTGACCACCTTCGGCGGCGACTGCGAGGATTACGCCATCGCGAAATATTTCTCGCTCATCGAACTCGGCATCCCCGACGACCGCATGCGCATCATGTACGTCAAGGCGCTGAACTGGAACCAGGCCCATATGGTGCTGACTTACTTCCCGCAGCCCCGCTCCATCCCGCTGGTACTGGATAACCTGAACCCGGAGATCCTGCCCGCCAACAAGCGCAAGGATCTGGTGCCGGTATACAGCTTCAACGGTGACGGTCTGTGGTTGGCGAAGGAGCGTGGGACCGGTAAGCGGGTCGGTAGCTCAGGAAAGCTGGGGTTATGGACCGACCTGCGCAGGCGCGTCGAGCAATAACCCCGCTGATACGAATTCCTGCAATCAATCAACGTAGATGATGCCGTTATCCAGCAGTGACGACAGGATATCGGTCTGATCCATCCCCATATCCAAACCCAGATCACTCAGGGACATATTGTCGACGGCAATCACCTGATCGATACCTGCCGCGATACCCGCACCCTGATGATTAAGTGATAACAGCAGCCCGCCGTTGTCACCGTCCTCCGCCACATGGATATAGCCGGTCAGTGCCGTCAGATCATTGGAAGAGGCACCATCCAGAACATCGGACAGATCCACGCCGACACTGTCGTGCCCATTCGGATCGGTCACTGGTGCTTCGGCGCTCTGAACCATGAATACCTCGCTGCTGCCAGAATATTCGCCACTTTGCACCGCATCGAACTCCAGCGGTTTGACGCTGAACTGCGCGTCATCGCCGCCATCGAAGGCGATGTACTGGAACTGGAGCGGCTCGCCCTGAGCGTCATTGAGGTAAAAGTGCCCTACTCCGCTCTCGTCAACAAACTGCTCCAGTGCAAAAGATTTTTCGTTGTTGGCCAGCGTAATACGCTCTCCAGCCTCCGAGTAGATTGACCACTGACTGCCCCCGACATCGCCATCGAAGTGGAAATAGACCTCGGTCATCGGCGTGCTGAGTTTAAAGGCAAGCGCCTCGTTCGGATCGACATGCTCATCGGTTGCACTCTGGGGATTACCGACACGACCAACCGAGTAGTATCCGCTGCCCTCGTTGTAGATCGCCCAGGCGTTATCCGCGCCGCTGTCCTTGAGTCCATTGGCGTCGGCGTAGGTACCGCCTGTCCCATGAGGGTTGTTGTCGCTGCCCTGACCCGCCGCATACCCACGATAGTCTGCAATTAACGGACTGGGAGGCTCCGGTGGTTGAGGCGGTTCCGGTGGTTGAGACGGTTCGGGTTCTTCGCTTGGCACGGGGATTGTCCCGGCAACCAGAATCGCCTCTTCGCTCTGCGGCTGCTCGATAGAGAAGCCGATCCCGCGCGTATCATAACCCGCTTCCGGCCTTACCTCTCCAGCCACACGATCCAATACAACGAAGTCCGCACCCTCGTTGGTTGCGCCAGTCTCAGCACCCGCCGCAGGTGCTTCCGCCACAGCAGTTGGATCCTCACCGGCCAGTATTGCCGCCTGGATCGCACCGACCTCAAATGCCGCCTGGTCGCTGCGCTCCAATACCTCAACGCCCTCTTGGTCGCCACCCACCAGCCACTGGGCGTCACTATCCAGATGGACGACAGCGCCCTCCTCGAGCTGTATATCGACCTGGCTATCAGGGCCGGTGCGGATCAGTTCACTGTCCACTACTCGATCACCCAACAGCAGCACACGCTCCGAACCATCGGTAGCGGTTACCACCACCTGACCACGGATCGCGAACACTCGTCCAATTGCACCAGCCATCACGAACCTCCTCGTTCATTAGCTACTCATAATATAATTACAGCTCAAAAAAGCTGGTTGAGCAGCACGATCAGGCGCCGCTTGCACTAAAGCGCAGTTACTTTTGCGATGGATCAAGATTAGTACAAGGAAGCTGATACAGTCCCCACAGCCTGAGAGTGTCTGTTCTGGGGTATCAGCCGTTTTGCAGAGTCCTATTGGCTTACAGCGTCCCAATACGCGCACCAGATTAGCACTCGTCAGGTCGGTACCGGCCTAGCCCGGCCCATAAAAAAAGCCCAGACGTTGGTCTGGGCTTTTACTCAGGACTCTAGGATCAGCTGTTATCGAGACTGTTGGTATTGAGAACGGTGCTCAGATCGTTCTCAACCACTACCGTTGCATAGTCGGTTACACCATCACTGTAGGTGTAGGTGGTAGTTGTCCCATCCGAAGCAGTCTGTGACCAAGTACCGGCACCTGCACCGTCCTGGTCTACCAGGTTCACTACGTCACCCACGTCACCGATCAGGTTGAGGATGTTGTCACCTGCTTCACCCAGCTCCAATACATCGGTAGCGGAGAGGTAGATGACGTTATCTTCACCTGTGCCTTTACCCGAGATATCGACTGTCTCGACGCTATCCCCAAACAGGTTCTCACCACCGTTGAGCGAGAGTTCAGAGAAGTCGAGCACGAAGTCACTGGTGTTGGACTCGGTATCGAGCGACAGCACCCCGTTCAACACTTCGTAACCGATCGCCTCACTCACTGAGTAATCGGTCGGATCGCTGGCGAAGTTATCACCGATGGTCACGTTGAAGATGTAGCCGTCGAAGTTGGTGTTCGATCCAGTATCACCGGTTTCCAGCTTGGCGTTGCCGTGGAAGATCTCGAGCACGTTTCCGCTTGAATCAGTGACCGACAGGTCGGTCAGGATTACCGGATCGCCGCTGACATGCTCCATGGTCACGGTGTAGGTTTCACCGGCGACAAACTCAACTTCATCAGTGAACTCCAGCGTACTACCTTCCTGGCCCTGCACCTCTGTCGGTTCGACCACTCCGGTGCTGTTGGAGCCCGTTTCAGAGGCGATGGTGACTCGCACCTCCTGAACGTTGACGTTGGTGTTGGTGATCAGCAGAGCCGAGCTCACCGGTACCTCGGAAACTACGGTAGACGCTGTATCGCTGGTATCCAGATCTTCGTACTCACCGCCAGTCGCATTACTGATCGATGCATCGTAGCTGGTATCAGCGGTCTCAGGGGCTGCCACATCCAGTGTACCGGACGTTTCACCCGGGTTGATGGTGATGGTACCCAGCTCGACGCTGTTCTCGTCAACGATCGTCAACACCAGAGCCGTGGTCAGCGGCGCTGCGCTCACGGTTGCCGTGTAGGTGATCGTGTCACCGGTATTGACCGACGCAGTGGCGGTCAGGGTCACGGTTGAGGTGTCGATGGTGTCGGCGATCTGCGCGGTGGCACTGGCGGTGCCCACCTGCAGGTCCTCGAAGTTACCGCCGCTGGTAGCGGTGATGGTCGCGGTCAGGCTGTCGGCATCCAGGTAGACGTCGGAGTCCTGAGTATCGATCACCAGGGTACCG
>NZ_BMIJ01000005.1 GCF_014641945.1 Marinobacterium zhoushanense | reverse complement strand
TTGTTAAAGAGCGTGCTGAGCGACTTGCTTACTACCGAATCCGTCGTCTCAAGCGAGGCGCATATCTTACCGCCTCAGCGTTCGGTGTCAAGCGTTTATTTTCGCTTTTTCACCGCGACCTCTTCGTATCAAATTCAAAAAAATACACAATGAATTCAACATCTTGGAGACCGCCTCACTTGACCCCGATCAACCTCTGAAGGCGTTCAGCTCAAGCGAGGAGGCGCATTCTACAGACCTCCCCAAGGGAGTCAACAGGGTGCTGTAAAAAATTTTCAAAAACTCTTCAAGCACCCTATCTTTCAACACCCGGGCTTAGGGTACCAGGTAGAAAAGGTGATGCTTCTTCTTACCCAGTTTCACCAGAAAATAACGCCCGAAGCGCGCATTATCCTTGGTAAACAGGGAAACCGCACTCATGTTCTGGTCGAGAGAGCAGACCTGATCATTGATGAACACCGCACTTCGTTGCAGCGCATCCTTAACCTGCTTGCCCGAGGTCGCAACGCCGGCCTCAGTCAAAAGAGTCGTCAGCGGAAGCTCGGCAAGCTCTGCAGGTACCGCCGACGCGGGCAGACCGTCCAACTGCAGCTGCGCATAGTCATTAGCATCGAGGGACGAGTGATCGCCCGAGAACAGCGCTTCAGTGATTCGGCGAGCCGCCACCAGCGCCTCTTCGCTGTGAACGAGGCGCGTCACCTCTTCCGCCAGAATTCGCTGAGCCTCAGGACGCCCCTCACGCTCCTTGTCCTGACGTTCGATCTGATCGATCTGATCGACACTCAGGAAGGTAAAGAACTTCAGGAAGCGATAAACATCGGCATCTGGCGTCTGCAACCAGAACTGGTAGAAGGCATAGGGCGAGGTCTTTTTCGGATCCAGCCACACTGCGCCACCTTCGGTCTTACCGAACTTCGTGCCATCGGACTTGGTAATCAGCGGCAAAGTCAGTGCATGCACGGACTTGCCGTTCATACGGCGCACCAGTTCGATACCACCGGTGATATTACCCCATTGATCGGAACCACCGATCTGCAGAGTGCAGTCATACATCTCGTTGAGCTTCTGGTAGTCGTAGGACTGCAGGATCTGATAGGTGAATTCAGTGAAGGAGATACCCTCGCCGTCGCGATCGATACGCTGCTTCACCGATTCTTTGGAGATCATTTTGTTGACGGTGAAGTGTTTACCGATATCACGCAGGAAACTGAGCACATCGACACTAGCCGTCCAGTCGTAGTTGTTGGCCAGGATCGCCCCGCCATCATCGTTGAACTCGATAAACTGGCTGATCTGATGTTTTAGACAGCTACTCCACTCCTGTACCACCTCGGCGGAATTCAGCTGACGCTCCTGCGCCTTGAAACTGGGGTCACCTATCAAACCCGTGGCACCGCCGACCAGTGCTATGGGTCGATGACCATAGTCCTGAAAACGTTTCAGCATCAGCAGCGGTACAAGATGTCCGAGATGAAGGCTGTCCGCTGTTGGATCGAAGCCGCAATAGAGGGTCACACAGCCCGCATCCAGATGCTTCACCAGCTCCTCTTCGCTGGTAGTCTGCGCGATCAACCCACGTGCCTTTAAATCTTCTATCAGACCTAGCTTGCTCATAGCTGCCTTCTATCTAAACCGTCTGTTGTAGCGAAACAAGGCGCGCATTTTAGCGCCCGCCGTTGACCCAGACAAACAAAGACGCCTAAAAGCTCAAGAAATCATCCAAACGGCGGACAAAACAGTTAGGAACTTATATATAATCGGCGGTCATATAGGGCTGTATTAAATTGCCATTTTTGCCTGTCTACACCGGGGTGATATTGTGTTACGGAAAGTTTCCTCTTTGATTCACAGTCTACCAAAGGTACACCTGGCAGCGGCCAGCATCTGTACTCTTATTCTTGGTACCACCCTGTTACTCCTGCCTTCGGAAGAGGTAGAAGCAACCCGCAGCACCATCACGCTGATACCGGCCAAAGCCAAGACCAGCCAGAATGCGCAAGCCAGCCTAACGCCATCGCAAAACGATACTGCGGAATATACTGAGAGCAACCTGCTCGATCAGCCACCGAATCTGACGGACACGAGCACACCCGAGCTCACCAGCACCAACGTAGAAGAGGCGACTCTTCCCCCCATAGTCGAAAACTGGATCGATTATGACGTCCGCAGTGGCGACAACCTAACGTCAATATTCAAGCGTGCGGGCCTGTCGGCACGTGACGTCTACCAGATCAGCCAGGCAACCAGTGAAAACCAGGTACTGTCGCGTCTTTATCCGGGACAGACACTCTCCTTCCTGATTCAGGAGGGTGAGCTACAGAAACTGCGATTCGCTCAGGACAGGCTCAACAGTGTCGAGATCGTGCGCACCGAGGCTGGTTACGACACCCAGATCGTAAGCCGTACACCGGATATCAAGACGCATATCGTCAGCGGCACGATCAACAGTTCGCTTTTTGTCGATGCGGCACGTGCAGGCCTATCCGACAACATGATCATGCAGATGGCTCAGATCCTGGGCTGGGATATCGACTTCGCGCTGGATATTCGCGAACACGACCGTTTCCGCGTCCTGTACGAGGAGAAGTACCTCGATGACGAGAAGATTGGCGAAGGTGACATCCTGGCCGTCGAGTTCGTCAACCAGGGCGAAACCTTCGCGGCCGTGCGCTACACCGACAGCAACGGCAACAGCAATTACTTCACGCCAGGCGGTCACAGCATGCGCAAGGCGTTTCTGCGCTCGCCAGTGGATTTCCGACGCATCAGTTCAGGCTTCAATCCATCCCGACTCCACCCCGTACTGGGTACCAAACGCCCCCATCGTGGCGTCGACTATGCTGCTGCAACCGGAACGCCAATCAAAGCGTCGGGCGATGGCAAGATTATCTGGCGCGGCACCAAAGGTGGCTATGGGCGTGCGATCATCATTCAGCATGGCGGTAATATCACTACGCTCTATGGCCATATGAGTGGTTATAAATCCGGCCTGTCGACAGGCTCCCGCGTCAAACAGGGACAGACCATCGGTTATGTTGGCATGTCCGGCTTGGCATCCGGCCCCCATCTGCACTACGAGTTCCGCGTCAACGGCGTGCACAAAAACCCCATGACGGTGAAGCTCCCGCATGCCGAACCGGTTCCCAAATCTGAGCAAGCAGCCTTCAAACAGCAGGCATCCCGTCTGATGGCGATGCTGGATGGCGGTACTACCGGTATCGCGCTGAACGACAACTGATCCATGTCGATCTATCTGGGCTTGATGTCCGGCACCAGCGTCGACGCGGTCGATGCGGTGCTGGCAAGGTTTGAACCGGAGTTCGAACTGCTCGCCTGCCACTCCACGCCGATCGAGCCCGCACTGAAGCAGAGAATACTGGAGCTGGCCGGCGCCACGGATTATGGCGTCGATGACCTGGGGCGCCTCGATCGAGAACTGGGCGAACTATTCGCCGAATCAGCCAACGAACTGATCAAACTGAGTGGGATCCCAGCCAGCCGGATTAGCGCCATTGGCACTCATGGCCAGACCATCCGTCATCGTCCGGAGCAGGGTTTTACACTGCAGATCGGCGATCCGAGCCGCATCGCCGAGCAGACAGGCATCACCACGATTGCCGATTTCCGCCGTCGCGATGTCGCGGCAGGCGGCCAGGGCGCACCGCTGGTGCCCGCCTTTCACCGCTGGCTGTTTCGCTCTTCGGATGAGGACCGGGTCATCGTCAATATCGGCGGCATGGCAAATCTGACCTGTCTTGCAGCCGATACCGACAGAGCTGTTACCGGCTTCGACACTGGCCCAGGCAATGCTTTAATGGATGAGTGGATCTTCCGCGAGCTCGGCCAGGCTTACGATACCAACGGCGACTGGGCGTCAGACGGAGAGCTGATACCTGCCCTGCTGGAGTCGATGTTAACCACCCCTTTCTTCAGCCAATGCGCACCGAAGAGCACCGGCCGCGAACTGTTCAACTGGAGCTGGGTTGAGTCCCACCTGGACCATTTGCCGCAAACGCCTTCAGCTGTAGATATTCAGGCAACCCTTAGCGAGCTGACAGCGCAGACCATCGCCGAGGCGGTGCAACAGCTGTCTTTGACCCGCCCTACCCTGTTCGTCTGCGGCGGTGGGGCACGCAACAGCTATCTGCTCACACGGATCGCCCGCTTGCTGCCCGACTCTCGCATTACCTCCACCGCAGAGCTGAAACTGGATCCTGACTGGGTCGAGGCAGCAGCTTTTGCCTGGCTGGCATGGCGCACCGACCGCCACCAATGCGGTAACCTCCCCGAGGTTACCGGCGCCAGCGGCGAGCGAATTCTAGGCGCAATCTACCCCGCCTGATCAGCTCAGCCAAGACACCAGGATCAAAGAAAAGCCCAATAACGGAGTGAGGATGGAGGACCATGCACCCCAGTTGTCAGTGCATGGCCTAAGCATCGGATCGAGATCAGATCGAGAAGGAGGAACCGCAGCCGCAGGTTGTCGTAGCATTGGGATTGTTGACGACAAACTGTGAGCCCTGCAGACCCTCTCTGTAATCCACAATCGATCCCGCCAGGTACTGGAAGCTCATCGGATCCACGACCAACGTCACGCCATCCCTGACCACTTCGGTGTCATCATCAGCTTTAGCTTCGTCGAAGGTAAAGCCGTACGAAAACCCCGCACAGCCACCGCCAGTGATGTACACCCGTAGCTTGAGGTTATCGTTCTGCTCCTCTTCGATCAGAGATCTGACTTTGGCCGCCGCCGCTTCAGTAAAGACCAGCGTATCCTGTACGTTATCGCTCATATTGCTGCAAACCCTCCGGTTGAGGGTGGATTCTCGCTTATACCCACTGTTTTAGTCAAGTATTACGGCATCAAACCGACGATCTTCAGTCCCTCATCTTCGGCTAAACCGAACATGATATTCATCACCTGCACCGCCTGCCCTGAGGCACCCTTAACCAGGTTATCGATCACCGAGAGCACGACCACTGTGTCGTCCTGCTGCGGACGGTGAACGCTGATGCGGCAGACGTTGGAGCCCTTCACGCTACGGGTCTCCGGATGGCTACCCGCCGGCATCACATCGACGAACGGCTCGTTGGCGAATCGCTCCTCGAACAGCTGCTGCAGACCCGGGTCGACCGGATCCTTCAACACCGAGTAGAGGGTGGCATGAATGCCGCGGATCATCGGTGTCAAATGGGGTACAAAGGTCAACCCGACCTGACGTCCGGCCGCTAGCGTCAGACCCTGGCGAATCTCCGGCAGATGACGATGGCCCGGCACACCGTAGGCCTTCATGCTTTCGCTGGCTTCGCACAGCAGCGAGCCGACACTGGCACCACGCCCGGCACCGCTAACGCCGGATTTGCAATCGGCGATCAGCCGGCGATGATCGACCAGCCCCTTCTCCAGCAACGGCAGGAAGCCCAGTTGAGCGGCTGTCGGATAGCACCCGGCGCAAGCTACCAGCTGCGCACCGGCAATCGCCTCGCGATTCACCTCGGGCAGACCGTAGACCGCTTTCTCGACCAGATCCGGACAGGTGTGCTCGAGCTTGTACCATTTTTCCCACAACGGTACGTCCTTGATCCGGAAATCGGCGCCCAGATCGATAAGGCGCACACCGCGTGCCACCAGCTCCGGCGCCATTGACATGGCCACACCGTGGGGGGTGGCAAAAAATACCACGTCACACTGCGCCAAGCGCTCGACATCCGGTACGGTGAACGCAAGATCGTAATGACCGCGCAGGTTCGGAAACATATCGGCGACGCGGATACCCTCTTCGGAGCGGGAGGTGATCACCTCGACCCGCACCTGCGGATGGTTGGCCAGAATACGCAGCAGCTCCACGCCGGTGAAGCCGGTTCCTCCAACGATACCTACCTTGATCACGCTAACCTCTCATAACTTATGCAGAACTGTTACTCTTACACCGCCGATTCGAATACGACGCCAACCCGATACACTCAGGTTTCAATGCTCCGAAGAGGCGATATCATACTCACACAGCCGTTTATTGACTATCGAATGCGCATAGAGACCACACCGCATGCCGTCGCTTGAACATTTCCGGCAACGGTTATCCCATTTTGAGGCCCTGCCACAGCTGGTCATGCTCGGCATTATCGCAGGTCTGTGTACGGGCCTTGTCATACTGCTGTTTCGCCTGGCCATTGAACTGCCGCAACACTGGCTGCTGCCCAGCGGCATCAGCGAAGATTTCGAGTCACTGACCGCCTGGCAGCGTTTCTGCTTTCCGGTCGCCGGCAGCCTGATCCTGTTGATACTCCTGCTCACAATCCCCAGGCTATCCCGCTCGGTGGGGATACCCCACCTGCTGGAGCGGCTGAATTATCATCAGGGCCGCCTGTCGTTGGCCGACCTGCTGACCCAGTTCGTCGGTGGCGCCATCGCACTTGGCAGTGGCCACAGCGTCGGTCGCGAAGGCCCCGCGGTTTACCTTGGTGGCAGCTGCGGTAGCCTGATCGGGCAGTGGCTGAAACTGCCCAACAACACCCTGCGCATACTCATCGGCTGCGGCAGCGCCGCGTCTATCGCAGCAGTCTTCAACACCCCCCTGGCGGGCGTTATCTTCGCCATGGAGGTGATACTGTTGGAGTATAGTATCCTCGGCTTTATTCCGGTGATCGTCGCCGCTGTGGTCGCCGATGTTCTGGTACAGCTGGTGATCGGCCACGCCGCCGAACTCAGGCTCCCCGCACTGTCGACCGAAATCCTGCCCGAACTGCCACTTCTGCTGATCCTGGGCCTGGCCGTTGGCCTGGTCGCGGCGGCATTCATCTATACCCTGCAGCGCACGGTGAGACTGCGCCGCACGCCGCTTGCGGTACGCTTCATGATCGCCGGTGTACTGGCCGGCGTCGTCTCGGTGGCGGTGCCGGAGGTCATGGGCACCGGCTACGACAGTATCGAGCAGCTGTTCGACGGCCCAGCCGTGCTCGACCTACTGCTGTTACTGCTGATCTGCAAGACCCTGCTGACCCCCTTCGTCATCGGCCTGGGCATCCCCGGCGGCATAATCGGCCCATCGCTGGTGATCGGCGCGCTCGCCGGCGCCCTGCTGGCCGGATTTGCGCAATATCTGGGTTTCAACATGCCGATCGACCTGTTCACCACCGTCGGCATGGGCGCGATGATGGGCGCGATACTCAACGCGCCGCTGGCGGCGCTGATCGCGCTACTGGAACTGACCGATAACTCGGCGATCATTCTGCCCGGTATGATCGCCATCGTTGTCAGCAACCTGACCCTGAGATCCCTGTTCAAACGCCCCTCTGCCTTTCAGGCCATTCTCGAAGCCCAGGGCCTGGATGCCAGCCAGGCACCGCTGGCACAGGCGCTGTCCCGCGCCGCGGTGGGAAGCCTGCTGGAGCGCGACCTTGTCAGCACCCATGCCCTGGTCACCGTGGCAGAAGCCAACCAGCTGCTCAAGGCGTCTCCGCGCTGGTTCCTGATCGAGCAGGGCGAGACCAATGCGCTGCTGCCGATGGGCGACCTGGCACGCTGGCTCGATAAGCACCCTGCCGAGCAGGATGATCTGTGTATCGAGCTGATGCAGATCCCCGCCGGCCGTCAGGAAGCGATACCCATATACTCCCGCGCCACACTGCACGAGGCCTGGGAATCGATGGTCGCACACGATGTCAGTGTGCTGCTGGTGATCAGCAACCAGGGCACGCCGCTGGGCGTGATCCGTCGTAGCCAGATCGAAGAGTACTACAACCACAAACAGGCCCTATGATCAAAACCACCCTTAGCGGACTCTATGCCATTACCGATGCCGGACTGATGCCGGACGACCAACAACTGCTGGACTCGGTTGCGGCCGCACTGCGTGGCGGTGCCCGCATCGTGCAGTACCGGGACAAGTCCGATGACGCCAGCAAACGCCTGCGCCAGGCTCAGGCACTGGCACAACTTTGCCGCGCCCATCTGGCTCCCCTGTTGATCAATGACGACGTGGAACTGGCCCTGGCCAGCGGCGCCGACGGCGTCCACCTTGGCCAGACGGACGGTTCGCTGGCGGCGGCTCGTGAGCGGCTGGGCGCCAAGGCGATCATCGGTATCACCTGCCACGACCAACTGGACCTGGCGCTTGCCGCGGAACAGGGCGGTGCCGACTATGTCGCTTTCGGTGCGTTCTTCCCATCGAGCACCAAGCCCGACGCCATCCCCGCCCCGCTCAGCCTACTGCAGGACGCCCGCAGCCGCCTCCACTGTCCGATAGTGGCGATTGGCGGGCTCAGTATGGATAATGCCAGCCAGGTAATTCAGGCCGGCGCCGACATGATTGCAGTGATCCATGCCCTGTTCGCGCAGGACGATATCGAAGCGCGCGCGCGGGCGTTCGGCCAATTGTTTTCCGCATAATTCAATTTGTACTTAATGACACAGGACGATGCCCCATGTCTGCTTCCGAATCGCTATTTAAAGCCGCCCAGACCCATATCCCCGGCGGCGTCAACTCGCCGGTGCGCGCATTCAAAGGGGTAGGCGGCACGCCGATATTTTTCAAGCGTGGCGAAGGCGCCTACCTGTTCGACGAGGACGACAAGCGCTACATCGACTATGTCGGCTCCTGGGGCCCAATGATCCTCGGCCACTGCTATCAGCCGGTAATGGATGCCGTACGCAGTGCGCTGGACAACGGCCTCGGCTTCGGCGCTCCCACCGCCATCGAGACGGTCATGGCCGACAAGGTATGTGAGCTGATGCCATCGATCGAGATGGTGCGTATGGTCAGCTCCGGCACCGAAGCCACCATGAGCGCCATCCGCCTGGCACGCGGTTACACCGGTCGCGACAAGATCGTCAAATTCGAAGGCTGCTACCACGGCCACTCCGACTCGCTGCTGGTCAAGGCAGGCTCCGGCGCCTTGACCCTGGGCGAACCCAACTCGCCGGGGGTGCCCGCCGCGTTGGCCGAGCACACCCTGACCCTGGAGTACAACAACCTGGACAACGTGCGCCAGGCCTTTGCCGAGGTCGGCGAGCAGATCGCCTGCATCATCGTCGAGCCGGTGGCCGGCAACATGAACTGCATCCCGCCCGTGCCCGGTTTCCTCGAGGGGCTGCGCGAGATCTGCGACCAATATGGAACGGTGCTGATCTTCGACGAGGTGATGACCGGTTTCCGCGTCGCCCTCGGCGGCGCGCAGGCGCACTACAACATCAAGCCCGACCTGACCACCCTGGGCAAGGTGATCGGCGGCGGTCTGCCGGTGGGAGCCTTTGGCGGCAAAAAAGAGATCATGTCGAAGATCGCACCACTGGGCCCGGTCTACCAGGCTGGCACCCTCTCCGGCAACCCACTGGCGATGGCCGCCGGGCTGGCGATGCTGAACGCCCTCAGCGAAGGGGACGTACATGAATCGCTCTCGGCCAAGGCGGAATACCTGACCCAGGGACTGGAGGTGGTCGCGGCACGCCACAACATACCGTTCACCACCACCTGTGTCGGCGGCATGTTCGGCCTGTTCTTCACCGAGGCCACAGAGATTCGCGGCTTTGCCGATGCGACCGCCTGCGATACCGAGCGTTTCGGCCGCTTTTTCCATGCCATGCTTGACCAGGGAGTCTACCTGGCACCCTCGGCATTTGAGGCCGGCTTTATCTCCGACGCCCACAGTGAAGCCGATCTGGATGCCACCCTGGCCGCGGCCGACAAAGCGTTCGCGACGCTCTGATGGTGGCGCCACTGACTATTGCCGCTGATCTGGCCCTGCTGCTGAGCAGCGGCGCCAGCGCCTTCTGGGCCTGGCGTCAGCGCCAGGCCTGCACGGATGAGCGCGCACTGCTCAGCGCCTGGGCTCTGAGCGCGCTATTTATCCTGGTGGCGATTCCCGCGCAGTACCTGCCCGCTGACGCCGGCAGTGACCTGGGCGTGCTGCGGCGGATGGCACTGAATCTGGCGGTCTACATTTCACTGCCACTGATGGCCACGGCCGTGTATGCCCTGGGGCGTCGCTGGTTCTGGGCGGGTGCGGGTTGGGGACGCTGGCTGTTGGCGTTGTTTGCCGCCTTCGAACTCAGTCGACAACTGGGCTATGGCGAAGAGTACCTGCAAGCGCTGGGTGCGGCCATGGTCGCCGCCTGCGCCGTCGGCAGCGTGCTGCTGAAGCAGCCCTTGGCCGTCGCAGCCACGGCACTGCTGGCGTTAACCCTCACGATAACCAGCCCGGTAGCACCGAACTGGGGGATTGCATGGCAGGAACCAGCCCTGTTCCGCGTCCTGAGTGCACTGTCGCTAGCGACATTCACTGCCGCCCTGCACCGTTCGCTGATCCCTGCTCGGCCAGCCGCTCAGTAACGACTGGCTTCCTGCTGGGCTGCCCTGGCACCCGCGCTGTTCCCGGCATCGCTGCGGATCAGCGCGATCAGACTCCACAGGCGGCGCAGCTCTGCGGGCTGACCATTGGCCACATTGACCCCTTTCAACGCCACCTGCTCAGCCTGCATGAACTGGCCGAGCCGGCGCTGCACATCCGCCAACTGGTAGTACACCTGGGGATCGCGAGGCGCGATACGCAACGCCCGCTCCAGGCTGCTCTGCGCCGCACGCAGATCACCGCCCTGGGTGTTTTGGCTCGCCGAGTCCAGCAACGCAACAACCGCCGCATTGCGCGGTTCGCTGACCGGAATATCGGTAGGCGCGACGTTGAGCGTTTCGCTTTCCGGCAGCGCCTCGCGCTGGGGACGGAATACCGGCACATCCTCGATCGGCTGCACACTGACACCCGGACTCGGATCCACGCTCTCCAGGCTGCCAGGTGGAGGCGGCGTGGTGGCTTGCCGGTTACTGCGATCCTCCACCGGCGTGACGTAGGGATTGGGCCCAACACAGCCGGCCAACAGCGCGGCCCCCAACACGATCGCAATCTTTTTCATATCCCTGCCTACATTCATCTGCATCAATTACTGAAACCAGCCGCGAAACCAGTCCAACGGGTTATTCCGACGCCGCAACTGTCCGCAATCCACACTGTCCCGGGGGACGGTGCCGTTGATGAACGGCAGTTGGCGTGAGCCTTCACAACGCTGGTCCGACAGCAGCCCGGTGGCATCATCGATCCACACATACTCGACCCCCTCCGGCCGAGTGGCATAGAAGGGTTCCGGGTGTTCCCGGCGCATGTAATCGGTCCATACCCTGAGCGCGCCGCCGGAGCCGGTGAACGGCAACTTGGCGTTATCATCGCGCCCGACCCAAACCACTGCAAGGCGGTTGCCGGTAAACCCCGCAAACCAGCTGTCCCGCTGATCGTTGGAGGTACCGGTCTTACCGGCGATATTCAGGTTCTGCGGCAGTTGCGAGTAGGCGTATTGCGCCGTCCCCTCGCGCGCCACCTCCTGCATCGCATATTGGATCAGGTGTACCAGCGCCGGTTCCACCTGCTGGCGCAGTGCGAACGGATAACGCGACAACTCCTGCCCCTCGGCATCGGTAACCGCACGAATCGCCCGCAGCGGCACGCGGAAACCGTTGGCGGCCAGCGTCTGGTAAACACTCGCCACCTCCAGTGGCGACAATGCCTGGGCGCCTAGCAGCAGCGAAGGATAGGGTTTCAGCTCACGCTCCACGCCAAGCCGCTCGAGCATGTCGATCACCTTGTCGACGCCGATGGTCAATCCCAAACGTGCGGTGGACTGATTGAACGAGTGCGACAGCGAGTAGTGCAGCGGCACCTCGCCATGGCTGCGATGATCGAAGTTATCCGGCGCCCAGATATCACCATTGGGCAACTCCAGTTTGAACGCCTCGTCCTGCAGCCGGCTGGCCAGGGTATAGCCCTGCTCCAAAGCGGTCAGGTAGATCGCCGGCTTGACCAGCGAACCTATCGGCCGCAACGCGTCGAGCGCCCGGTTGAACCCTTCGTAGCGGGAGTCCCGCCCCCCGATCACGGTGAGGATCTCACCGGTCTGCGGGTCGGTGACCACCATGCTGGCTTCCAGCCCCTCGGCGGACTTGCCGTAACGCTTCTCAAGCTGCTCCAGCGTGGTTTCCTGCGCCCGCTCCGCGCGCGCCTGCACCAGCGGGTCCAGCGCGGTAAACACCCGCAGTCCCTCGCTGCTCAGATCCTCTTCGCGGTACTCCTGACGCAGCTGCCGCTTGACCAGATCCAGATACGCGGGATAGGCCCCCTTCTGCAGACTGCGCTGCTCGACCACGCCCAGCGGCTCCGCTTTGGCCAGCTCGTACTCCTCGTCGCTGATCCGGTTCTGGTCACGCAGCAGCCGCAACACCAGATTGCGGCGACTCAGCGCCCGTTGCGGATGTCGACGCGGGTCGTAATAGGAGGGGCCCTTGACCAGACCGGCGAGCAGCGCCACCTGCGCCACATCCAGCTCGGCCACCGGCCGACCAAAATAGTACTGGCTACCCATACCGAAGCCGTGAATGGCACGCGCGCCGGACTGACCCAGGTAGACCTCGTTCAGATAGGCCTCAAGGATCTCCTCCTTGCTGTAGTGCAGGTCGAGCAATACCGCCATCGGCATCTCGAGCAGCTTACGCGCCAGCGTGCGCTCGTCGGTCAGGTAGAAGTTTTTGATCAGCTGCTGGGTCAGCGTACTGCCCCCCTGCACGAACTGACCGGCGCGGAAATTGACCCACATGGCACGGGCGATCCCCTTCAAGGAGATACCGTGATGACTGTAGTAGTTGCGATCCTCCACCGCGATCAGCGCCGCCGGCAGCATCGCCGGTGCGTCCTCAAGACGGATAAGATCGCGATCTTCATTGTCCTGAGGATAGATGCCACCGATCAGGATAGGCTCCATCCGCACCAGTGAGAGTGAGCGCCCACTTTCGTCACGAATTCGCTCCAGACCGGCCCGACCGAAATCCAGCGTCATTTTGCGCGACGGTTCAGCGCCGTCAGGGAAGGGGAAGCCACGGGTCACCAGTTGCACACGCCCGGCGCTCCAGTGCGCACTGCCCGGATGACTGACAGCCGACACCGTACGGTAACCGAGCCCCTTAAGTTCAAGGCGAAAATCCTCAGCGCTCAGCTGCTGTCCGGGATAGAGTTCAAGCGGACGCGCATAGACCTTGGCCGGTAGCGCCCAGCGTTTACCCTCGAACTTGTCGCGGACCTGGGCATCAAGGTAGATCAGCCCCACGGCCGCGATCACCGTCAGTACCAGCAGTAGCTTCAACAACGGCCCCAACAGCGCCCTGATCCAGGATCTGGAGGCCTTGCGACTACGGCTGTTCTTACGGCTATTTCTCTTTTTACTCATCGGTTCAGTATAATCCGGAGCTTTATTGACAGAATGCGCGCCCATGGTACCAGAACTGATCGAACGCTTGCGCCTGCCGGAGCAGTATCCGCACCCCGTCTCCAAGATCGAGGTGATCGAGACGCACATCTCCTGGCTGCTGCTCACCGGCGACTATGCGTACAAGATCAAGAAGCCGGTCGATTTCGGCTTTCTTGACTTCACCACGCTCGACAAGCGCCGCTACTGCTGCGAGGAGGAGCTGCGCCTGAACCAGCGCCTGGCGCCGGACATCTACGAAGCGGTGATCCCGATCAGCGGCAGCGAAAACGCGCCCCGTCTGGGCGACGACTCGGCCCCGATCGAATACGCCGTGCGCATGCGCCAGTTCGAATCGGGCCAGCGTCTTGACCAGCTGCTCGAGCGCCATCAGTTCCAGGCCGAGTGGATCGACCTGCTGGCCGCGCAGATCGCCCACTTCCACAAACGTATTCCGTTCGTCGCCCCCGACAGCCCCTGGGGCGAGCCCGAAACCATCGCCGGGGTGGTATTCGATAACTACCACCATATCAACCGGGAGCTGCTGGATCCCGAGGATGTGGCGCTGCTGGATCAGCTGGAGGCTCACACCCGCGAACGCTTCGAGTCGCTGCGCGAAATCATGGTCTCGCGCAAGCGTACCGGTCGTGTCCGCGAGTGCCATGGCGATCTGCACCTGGGTAACGTGACGCTTTACCATAACCAGCTGCGCCTGTTCGACTGCATCGAGTTCAACCTTCAGTTCCGCTGGATAGACACCATCTGCGACCTGGCGTTCCTGCTCATGGACCTGGAAGCCAACGGACAGTTCCGTTGGGCCAATCGCCTGTTGAACCTTTACCTGGAGCTCAGTGGCGATTATGAAGGCCTGATATTGCTCAATTTCTACAAGGCCTACCGCTCCATGGTGCGCGCCAAGGTCGCCATGCTCGGCGACAAGCCGGACGTCAAAACCTTTCGCCACTACCTGCAGCTGACCAAGCGCTACTGCACCCCGAAACCACCCTTCCTGCTGCTGATGCATGGCGTCAGCGGCAGTGGCAAGAGCTACCTGAGCAAGCGGCTGTTCGAAGCCATGGGAGCCATCCGCATCCGTTCCGATGTAGAGCGCAAGCGGATCTACCGTAGCGCGTCGCGCAGTGAAAAGCTGGAACTCTATGGCTCCGACATGAACCTGCGTACCTTCAATCGGCTGCTGGACAACACGCGGCTGATGCTCAGAGCCGGTATCAGTGTCGTCGTCGATGCCACCTTTATCCGCCGCCGCGGACGCACGCTGTTCCGTCAGTTGGCGGAGCAGGAGAAGATATCAATGCGGATCATCAGTTGTCATTGCGACCAGAACCTTATCGAAGCACGTCTCAAGCGCCGCACCCAGGAGGGCAGCGATCCGTCAGATGCCGATATCGAGGTGATGCGACATCAGCTCGAGATTCTGCATCCGATCACTGCCGAAGAGCAGCTGCTGACTTTGGAAGTCGACACCCACAATGACGAGGCGATCGAACAACTGCTGTCACAGCTGAGGGCGCAGAAGTTGATGGCGGACTAGCACGACTGACGTCTATAACTCGCTGCCGGCAATGCTGGTAAACAGCCCCAGACCATCCCGCGTCTGGTAACGCTCGATCGGCACCGAGAACAGCTCGCTCAGCCTCCCTGGCTGCATCACCTTGTCTGTGGGGCCCTGTTCAAGAACGGCCCCATTGCCTATCAGCAACAGGCTGTCGGTGTAACGGGCGGCCAGATTGAGGTCATGCAACACCAGAAGAACGGCATGCCCCTCCTGTCGAGCCAGGGTTCTGAACAGCGCCAGTGCCTGGTGCTGATGGCGCAGATCAAGGGCCGACAACGGCTCATCAAGCAGAATCACTGATGGCTCGCAGCCTCGCTGCACCAACACTCGTGCCAACTGGACCCGCTGCGCCTCACCGCCGGACAAGCTCAAATAGTTGCGCTGAAGCAGATGCTGCAGGTCCATAGCCGTAGCCAGGCTGTCGATACGCTGTTCCAGCGCCGGTAGCGGCAGATCCAGTGGATAGCCACCCATGGCGATGACGTCCCGTACACTGAAAGCGAAGTCAAGCGGCTGCCGCTGCATCATCACTGTCAGATGCCGCGCCCGCTCCTTCAGCGGCACATGCGCCAGTTCACGCCCCTTCAGTCTCAGCGCGCCCGCGCTGGGTGTCAGCAAACCACTGAGCAAAGCGACCAGTGTCGACTTGCCGGCGCCGTTGGGACCGATTACACCGCAGAGTTCACCACCGGTCAGACGCAGGTCGAACGGCAGCAGGCGACGTGATGCAGTACGATCATGGGCCAGCCCCAAGGCTTCAAGCATCGATACCCCCTGTGCGCAGCCGATAGACCAGCAGAGAGAGGAAGAAGGGGCCGCCGATCAGCGCGGTCAGTATCCCCACCGGAAGTTCTGCGGGGCTGACCAGCATGCGTGAGAGCAGGTCGGCCAAGACCATGAACAGCGCGCCCAGCAGGGCCGAGAGCAGTAACAGGTGGCGATTATCCGGACCACAGAGTAGGCGGATCAGATGCGGCACGATCAGGCCGACAAAGCTGATCAGACCGCCAAACGCCACCACAGCACCGACACCGAGCGCGCACAACACGACCAGACGGCGCTGCAAACTCTGCACATCGACACCGAGCAGTTGTGCCTGGGAGACACCCAGTAGCAGCAGATTCAGCTCATGCCCCTTGCGGGCCAACAGCATCAGCACCGGAATCGCCACCAGGATCAGCACCAGCACCGGCATCCAGCCATCGGCACTGAGATTGCCCAACAGCCAGAAGCTGGCCTGGCGCAGGGTCTGGCTATCGGACAGGTATTTCAGCGCACCGATACCGGAGATGGCGATCGCATTGACCGCCATACCGGTGAGCAGCAACGTGGTTACCGAGATACCGGACAGCGTGCGGGCCAGCCGAACCACCAGCAGCGTCGAGACCAGCCCGCCGGCGAAAGCGGCCAGCGGCAACACCAGCGCGTCCAGCCGATAGGCGAGCAACCAGTTGCCGGCCAGCACCATCAACGCTACCACCGCCAGAGACGCGCCGGCCGACACACCGATCAGCGAGGGATCTGCCAGCGGGTTGCGAAACAGCGCCTGTGCCGCAGCACCGGTGGTTGCCAGCAGCGCCCCGGCAAACAGGCCCAGCAGCAGACGGGGCAGACGCAACTGATAGAGCACCTGTCCCTGGTCGCTGTAGGGATCCAGCCAAGCCTGAGGAGTGAGATCGAGCGCACCGTAATTGAGGCTGAACAGGGATACCAGGAGCAGCGCCAGGAGCAGCAGCAGCCGAACCATGTTTGGGGACAGGCGTGTTGCGGGCAAATAAACTCTCCAGCCGAAAATCAAAGCGTTATTATAGGCAGCCCGTGTGTTAAACCAACAGCGACCCGAATCGATGCAACAACTGCTCTGCCTGCTTAACGATCTGCCCGACGGCGAAGGCCGGGGCTTCGACATCGACCACCACGCCCTGCTGGCGATACGCCGTGGCGACAGGGTCTACGTCTACCGTAACAACTGTCCCCACCGCGGCATCCGCCTGGAGTGGCAACCGGACCAGTTCCTCGACTACGAAAAACAGTATATCCAGTGCGCCACCCACGGTGCCCTGTTCACCATCGAGCAGGGTGAGTGCATTGCCGGCCCCTGCCCCGGCGAACTGCTGGCGGCGATCCGCTGCGAGGTGGACGAGGGCAGGGTCATGATCGAACTTTAACGCTGACCGCGCTTGGCCAGACGCTCCAGCGCCAGCTCGATCCTGTCCAGACCGGTGGTATAGGAGAAACGCACATAACGCTGGGCGTCGAAGCGCGAGAAGTCGGCACCCGGCGTGGCAGCGACCTTGTCCTCTTCCAGCAGCGACCAGCACCAGTCGTAACTGTTGTCGGTCAGATGGCTGGCATCGGCGTAAACGTAGAATGCCCCCTGCGGCGGACGGTGGATACCGAAGCCCAGCTCGCGCAGCCCCGATACCAGCAGGTCGCGACGCTGGCCGAATTCGGCCCGGCGTGCCTCGAACAGCGCAATCGACTCCGGCTCGAACGCGGCCAGGGCCGCATACTGCGACAGGGTCGGCGGCGAGATAAACAGGTTCTGAGCGATCTTCTCCATCTCCGCCACCGCATCGGCAGGGCCGACCAGCCAACCCAGTCGCCAGCCGGTCATACCGAAATACTTGGAGAAACTGTTCATGACCAGGGCGCGGTCGTCGATCGACAACACGCTTTCGGCATCGAAGCCATAGGTCAGCCCGTGATACAGCTCATCGACGATCAGCTCTCCGCCAAGCTCACGCACCACCGCGGCAATAGCCGCCATCTCTTCGGGCGCGACCACCGCCCCGGTGGGATTGGCCGGTGATGCCAGCAATACGCCGGCGGTTTCCGGCTGCCAGTGTTCACGCACCAGCTCGGCGGTCAACTGGAAGTTGGTAGACTCATCCACCCGCACCCGCTGGGCGCGCGCCTCCAGCAAACGCAGGAACTGGGGATTACAGGGATAGCCGGGATCCGCCATCATGAAGCTTCGCCCCTGTTCGGCCAGCAGCGCGAAAGCCAGCAGCAAACCACCGGAGGCTCCCGGTGTCACCAGCACGCGCTCGGGACCGATCTCGATACCGTAACGCTCGCCATAGAACTGCGCGATCCGCTCACGCAGCCGGGCGATGCCGCCGGCGGGGGTATACTGGATCAAGCCATTCTCCAGCGCACGCATAGCGGCAGCCTGTACTGCCGGCGCGGTCTTGAAATCGGGCTCACCCGCTTCCATATGGACCACGTCGAAGCCCCGGTCATCGAGCTCCCGTGCCCGCTTGAGCAGATCCATCACCTTGAACGAATCGATCGCCCGCGCCCGGGCGCTCCAGTTATCCACACTCACCGTCTAGCATCCCCAAATAGAATTAACGCCGGATTATACCCCGTCAAACCTGCACCGTCCCTGTGCAGTAACGCTACACTGTGTTGCTGCATAGTAAGGAAAGTGCGCAAAACGTTTGATCAGGTCTAGCCTAAAGAGAAGGCTTCTGGTAATTTCACCGGCTTTTGAGATACCGCGCTTTTTGCGGTAGCTATTTAAGGATCGAGGCCCGGTACCGGGAAAGTCCCGCGCCGCCGGCCCTAGATGTGAGGCTGCGCCAATGCCAACTACCAACGAAAAACAGTTCACGCACTTCGAGCCCTACCCGATTAATAAGGGTGAGGAGTACATGAACGATGCGCAGAAAGATCACTTCCGCGCCATCCTGCTGGACTGGAAGCGCCAGCTGATGGAAGAGGTCGACAGCACCATTACGCACCTCAAAGAGGAAGCGTCCAACTTCGCCGACCCCAGCGACCGTGCCAGCCAGGAGGAGGAGTTCAGCCTCGAACTGCGCACCCGGGATCGCGAGCGCAAACTGATCCGCAAAATCGAAGAAGCGATGGAGCGCATCGACGAGGACGATTACGGCTACTGCGATGCCTGCGGCGTTGAGATCGGCATCCGCCGACTGGAAGCACGCCCCACCGCCACGCTGTGTATCGACTGTAAGACGCTGGCCGAGATCAAAGAGAAACAACTCGGCGGCTAAGCCGCTGTACTCTGGGCCTGCGGCGACCGCCGCAGCCCAGGCACCCGGCCCATGCCTTGACAGTCAGGACCCGGCACTCTTGAGCGGTATCGGTCGCTTCGCCCCCTCGCCCACAGGCCCACTCCACTCTGGTTCACTCCTGGCGGCGCTGGCCAGCTATCTGGATATTCGCGCCCAACAGGGCCGCTGGCTACTGCGTATCGAGGACCTGGATCCGCCACGTGAGGTCGCCGGCGCCAGTGATCAGATTCTCTACGCCCTGGAGCGTTTCCGCCTGCACTGGGACGGCACCGTCAGCTACCAGAGCCAGCGCCTGGAACTGTATCGTGCGGTGCTTGAGCAGCTGCAGCGGGAAGGCCTCGCCTACCCTTGCCAGTGCAGCCGCAAACAGCTCAGCGAGCGGAACGCGCTACAGCACTACGACGGCCACTGCCGCCGCCATCCGCCAAACCGCTCCGCGCTCTGCGCCATGCGTGCCGTGGTCTGCGATTCCGAGTTTCAATTCGACGATCGGATCCAGGGCCGGCGAATATACACCGGGTCGGACGCTCCCGGCGATTTTGTCATCTTCCGCCGGGACGATTTTTTTGCCTACCAGCTCGCCGTCGTGGTCGACGATGCCGAACAGGGCATCACCCAGGTCACACGCGGCGCCGATCTGATCGACGAGACACCGCGGCAGCTGGTCCTGCAGCAACACCTCGGCTACAAGCGACCGAGTTACGCACACCTGCCGGTGCTGACCAACGCTCAGGGACAGAAGTTGAGCAAACAGACCTTTGCCCGCCCCCTGGATCTGGACGAAACGATGATCTCAAGCCAGTTGCTCGGCGCACTGCAACTGCTCGGTCAGCAACCACCCGCCGAGCTGTACGAAGGCTTGGCGGAGGAGATTCTCGCCTGGGCCATCGCCCACTGGCAGATCGATCGCATTCCCAAGCAACTGAGCCTCTGCGCACCGGCGGGACACGCGCATGGTTAGTCATCGTCTGCTTCTGCTGTTCGCCCTGCTCACCGCCCTGCTCGCGCCCTACCTGCTCGACCTCTGGCTGTTCAGCGGTGGCCCCTGGTACCGCCCCTTTCTGATCTGGCTGGGGCTGTGTATGCTGGTCGCACTGATTGAACAGTGGCATCGCCATGAACTTTGAACTGCCCCAACTGCTGCTGATCTGCTTCACCTATCTACTCTGTCTATTCGGTGCAGCCTACCTGACCGAACGCGGCCTGTTGCCGCCCAAGCTGGTTCGCCACCCGCTGCTGCACGCGCTGTCATTGGGTGTCTATGCCAGCGCCTGGACCTTTTACGGCGCTTTCGGAGTGGCCGCCGAATCGGGCCTGCTCTACCTCGGCTCCTACATCGGCGCTGCAGCCGCCTTCATGCTGGCACCGGTGATTCTAATCCCGATCCTGCGCATAACACGCACCTATCAGCTCTCCTCCCTGGCCGACCTGTTCGCGTTTCGTTTTCGCAGCGGCGGGGTCGGCACCCTGACCGCTCTGGCGCTGCTGGTGGCCTGCCTGCCCCTGCTGTCGATCCAGATCCAGGCGGTGTCCGACTCGATCTACCTGCTCAACCAACAGGTCGACCGGGCCCAGATCGCGGCGGGCTTCTGCACCATCATCGCACTGTTCGCGATACTGTTCGGGGCGCGCCGCGCCTCTCTGCGCAACAGCCACAGCGGCCTGGTGGTCGCCGTTGCCATCGAATCGATTATCAAACTGTTGGCGCTGGTCACCGTCGCCCTCTTTGCCTACTTCGGTTTTTTCGAGGGTCATGAAGGGTTGCAGAGCTGGCTAGATGCCAATCCCCTGGCGCTGCAGCAGATGCAGAAACCGACCACCCCCGGCGGTTGGCAGGTGCTGATCCTGGCCTTCTTCACCAGCGCCGTGGTGATGCCGCACATGTTCCACCTGGCGTTTACCGAAAACGTCTCCTACGAAAGCCTGTACAAAGCCACCTGGGTGATGCCGCTGTTCCTGCTGTTGATGGCGCTCTGCGTGCCACCGATCCTCTGGGCCGCCCATGCCAGCGGCGGCATGACCACCAACTCGGAGTTCGTGGTACTCAATCTCGGCCATACCCTGAATCAACCCTGGCTGACCCTGGTCGCACTGATCGGCGGCCTGTCCGCCGCCAGCGGCTTGATCATCGTGGCCGTCGTCGCACTGGCATCGATGCTGCAAAATCACCTGGTGCTGCCACTGGTTCGGCGTCCGGAACAGACCCGTTTCTACACCTGGCTGCTCTGGCTCCGCCGCTTTCTGATCATTCTGCTGATTTTCGCCTGCTATCTGTTTTTCATCACTTTCGGCGAGAGCTTCTCGCTGCAGCAACTCGGTTCTCTGGGCTTCGCGGCATTTCTGCAGTTTCTGCCCGGGCTGCTGGCCACGCTGTATTGGCCTGGCGCCAGCCGCCGAGGTTTTCTGCTCGGGCTGACTGGCGGCTTCGGCATCTGGCTGTTCGCCATCACCCTGCCCCTGCACCGGGAGATACTGCAGATCGACATACCGATCAGCAGCGATCAGCACTGGTACCTTTTCGTGCTCCTTTCCGTGCTGCTGAACCTGGTACTGATGGTGATAGGCTCACTGCTGTTCCCCGGCAGTTCCAGCGAACGCCAGAGCGCCGAGGCCTGTGTGTTGAATAGCCTGCAGCGTCCCCTGGGCCTGGCCCTGCCCGCGGCAGGCCAGGCCAGTGACCTTGTCGCCCAGCTGGAGCCCCGCATAGGGGTCGACAGCGCCAACCGCGAGGTCAATCGGGCGCGCGTCGAGCTGAATCTGCCGTTGGGCAACCTTCGCCCCATCGACATGCTGCGCCTGCGCAATCAACTGGAACACAACCTCTCCGGCCTGCTTGGCCCGGTCGAGGCCGCGGCGATTCTACAGCCCCGGTCGGCGGCGCCCTCCGCCGGCTTTCGCGCCAGGGAGGTACATCTGCTGGAGCAGCAGCTGGAACACTATGACGCCCGGCTCTCGGGCCTGGCCGCCGAGCTCGACCAGTTACGCCGCTACCACCGCGTCACCCTGCAGCGCCTCCCCATCGGCGCCTGCACCCTGAACGAGGAGCGCCGCATACAGTTTTGGAACAGCGAGCTGGCCCGCTATACCGGCATTGATGACGAGAGCTGTATCGGACTGCGACTGATCAGCCTGCCACCGCCCTGGGACCGGTTGCTGGACGAGTTTGCCAGTGGCGACGCCCACCACGAACCCGCAGTACAGGTCGATATCAACGGTTTTCCGCGTTGGTTCAGCCTGCACAAGGCCTCGCTGGGCCATGCCTCAGCGGAGGGGATGGTACTGCTGGTCGAAGATGAAACCGAATATCAGATGATCTCGCGCAACCTGGCCCATCAGGAGCGCCTGGCCTCGATCGGCCGCTTTGCCGCCGGGGTTGCTCACGAGATCGGTAACCCGGTGACCGGCATCGCCTGCCTGGCGCAGAATCTGAAACTGGAAACCGATACGCCGGAGGTGCTTGAAACCGGCGAGCAGATCGTCGAACAGACGGAAAGGATCAGTCGAATCGTACAGTCGCTGGTCAGGTTCGCCCATACCGGCCGCCAGCAGAACTCCATGCTGCGCGAGCGCGTTTCACTGCATGAATGTATCGCCGATGCCATCCGCCTGGTACAGCTCGACAGCCGGGTTCGCCAGCAACGCTTTACCAACAGCGTCGCGACCGATTTATATAGTTATGCCGACCCGCAACAGATGTTGCAGGTGTTCATCAATCTATTGAACAATGCCAGCGACGCCTCGCCGGATCAGGGTGAAATACGGATAGACGCGAGTAGCGAGGGCAACCGGATCTTATTGAGTATTACCGATGAGGGCAGCGGAATCGCACCCGAGCATATCGAGCACTTGTTTGAGCCCTTCTTCACCACGAAGGAGCCCGGCAAGGGTACCGGGCTCGGTCTGCCTTTAGTCTATAATATTATTACCGAACACTATGGTAGTATCGAACTCTTCAGCCCCGCCGATAAAAAGCAGAATAATGGCACTCAGGTGGTCATAACCTTACCCCGGTACAACGGTTCTTCCCCCGATTGAGTACCGATCAAGCTATACAGGGTCCAAGCCATATGAGCCGAATTCTGATTGTTGAGGATGAGTCGATCATCCGCTCAGCACTCAAGCGCTTACTAGAAAAGCACGAGTATGAGGTCTGCGACGTGGCCTCGGTTACAGAGGCGACCGAGCGGTTTCAACTGCCGGACTTCGATCTCATCATCAGCGATCTTCGATTACCCGGCGCCCCGGGGACCGATCTGATCGACCTTGCCCGCCCGGTGCCGGTATTGATCATGACCAGTTACGCCAGCCTGCGCTCAGCCGTAGATGCCATGAAACTGGGCGCCATCGACTACATTGCCAAACCCTTCGATCACGACGAGATGCTGGCGACCGTAGCCAATGCGCTGAACCGGAGCACGGCAGCATCTCCCACCGACAAAGCGTCGAAACAGAGTCAGGCGGATGAGCAGACCGAGATCATCGGCCGCTGCCAGCCGATGCAGGAGCTGTTCAAGCGCATCAGCAAGGTGGCACGTACCGATGCAACCGTGCTGATTCTTGGCGAATCGGGAACAGGTAAGGAGCTTGCCGCCCGGGCGATCCATGAGCAGAGCGAGCGCGCCGGGCGCACGATGATCAGCGTCAACTGCGCCGCGATTCCCGACACCCTGATCGAGTCGGAGCTGTTCGGCCATGAGAAGGGGGCATTTACCGGCGCCAACAGCAGCCGCAGTGGCCTGATCGAAGCCGCCGACGGCGGCACCCTGTTCCTCGACGAGATCGGTGAGCTGCCGCTGGAAGCCCAGGCCCGACTGCTGCGCTTCCTGCAGGAGGGCGAAATTCGTCGTGTCGGCGCCGTACAACCCCGCCGAGTCAATGTACGGCTGATCGCGGCCACCCATCGGGACCTGAAGAATCTGGCCAAGAGCGGCGACTTCCGCGAGGACCTCTACTACCGTCTCTATGTGATGGAACTGCGCATGCCACCGCTGCGTGAGCGTGGAGAGGATATCATCGAACTGGCACAACGTTTCCTTGACCACAGCGCCCGCAAGCTGGATGCCGGTACGCTAAGCTTCAGCCCCAGGGCCCGCGAGGTGATGCTGAGCTACGCCTGGCCCGGCAACGTGCGTGAGCTGGAAAATGCGATTGAGCGGGCGGTAATCCTTGCCGATAGCGAGCAGATCTCGCCCGAACTACTGGGGCTGGACACGGACCATATCTCGCTCAGCTCACTGGAGTCCTGCTACGAGCAGAACCTGAAAGTGGCCGCGACCGATAGTGCGGACAACCGTAACAGCAAGACCGATCTGTCACTGGATGATTACTTCCAGCGTTTCGTGCTCGAGAACCAGGAGCAGATGAGCGAAACGGAGCTGGCACGCACCCTGGGCGTAAGCCGCAAGTGCCTGTGGGAGAGACGCCAGAAGCTGGGCATCCCAAGACGCCCAAGGAAGTAACACGTAGGTCGAGGGGTAACAGTTCCAAAGTGTTACCTATCTACCCATGCTGCAGTGCAATAAACGTGTCACGCGGTAACAGTAGCAGGTAACAGAATAGGTGAAAAAATAGCACTTATAGCGTTAGTTTTTCTTAACATACTGTTTTTAAAGTTTTTTACAAAAACTGGCACGCCTAATGCTCTATAGGAGACCAGAACAACAACAACGACGGCCTTAGAAGCTGCGACAGCAATAAAAATAAAAATAGTCGCAACGGAAAGGTGTCCCGCCTCGAATAAAAATAAAAATGAGGCTTGGCTGGTCACAGAGTCGGCGACCTAGCAGCCATGTCGGTAATAAAAATAATAATCCGATCGCGCAGCTTGAGATGCCCATACTTTGTGATCAGCACCCCCCCCTAACCTCTCGCATCAAGCTTTTCATCTACACCCCTCTACTTATCCCTGCTTTCCCCGCTTCGTTCTCGAATCTGCCTGAACGCTTCAACAGCATATGTCGCAACTGCCTCAGGCATACTGCACCGGACTACAGATAACCCCGGGTAGATGCTATGATGCGCCACCTTAATTGTCCTATTATCGAGACAGCGACCCTGCACTGATGCTCACATCGTTATCTATTCTGTTACTGGTTATCGCCATACCTTTGCTGGGCTTCCTTTATGTCCAGCGCACCATTGCACGCCCCTCAGCGTCACAGCAGAGTCTGCAACCCACGCCGATCGACTCCGAGGAGCTGCCGTTGGGCGAGAAACGCGTTATCCCGGAGGATGACCACCGCATTCCCCGTCAGAGGCTCGACGACAACGCCATGAAAGTGGTCTATCGACTGCAGGATGAGGGTTATGACGCCTACCTGGTCGGCGGCTGTATCCGCGATCTGCTGATGGGCCTGCAACCGAAAGACTTCGATGTCGCGACCTCCGCCCATCCGGAAGAAGCGGAAGAACTGTTCCGCCGCTCGCGCCTGATCGGACGCCGTTTCAAGCTGCTGCACGTACGATTCGGCCGGGAACTGATCGAAGTAGCCACTTTTCGCGCCGGCCATGACAGTGATGACAACGACGGCGAACATGGCCGCCAGGCCGAGTCGGGCATGATTCTGCGTGACAATGTGTATGGCACCATCGAAGAGGACGCCCTGCGCCGAGACTTTACCATCAACGCGCTCTACTACTGCGTCCGCGACCACAGCATCCATGATTTCGCCAACGGCTATGCCGATCTGAAAAAACGCCAGATCCGCATGATCGGCGATCCCGAAGCGCGCTACCGGGAAGATCCGGTGCGCATGCTTCGCGCGGCGCGCTTTGCCGCCAAGCTCGGTTTCGAGATCGAACCGGGCACTGCACAACCGATTCATAAACTGGGTCAGATGCTGACCCGCATCGCCCCGGCGCGTCTGTTCGACGAAGCACTGAAACTGCTGCAGAGCGGCCATGGCGAAGCATCCCTGCGTCAGCTCAAACGCTTCGATCTGTTCCGCACCCTGTTTCCACAGACCGACGCCATGCTCGATTCGGAGGAGTACCCGGTCGAGGCACTGGTCTACCAAGCGCTGGCCAACACAGACCGTCGCCTGGCCCAGGGCAAGAGCGTCACCCCCGCCTTCCTGTTTGCCGCACTGCTCTGGTATCCGATGCAGCGTCGCCTGCAGGAGCTGCTGGACCAACGCGACCTGCCACCGCTGCAGTGCCTGCACCAGGCCGCCAATGAGGTGCTGGCGGAGCAGGTACGCTCCACCGCGATCCCGCGCCGCTTCTCTGCACCTGTCCGAGAGATCTGGGAACTGCAACAGCGCCTGCCGCGTCGCGGCCGTGCCGACCAGCTGCTGACCCACCCGCGCTTCCGCGCCGCCTACGACCTGCTGTTGCTGCGCGAGAGCAGCGGCGAAGCACTTGATGGCCTGAGCCAGTGGTGGACCGATTTCCAGAACGCCGACGAGCAGCAGCGCAACACCATGCAGCGAGGAGCCGGCCGTGGCAGTGAGGGCTCACCCGCCCCGAAAAAGCGTCGCCGCCGTCGCAGGAGCAGCAACCAGAGCGCCGATAATGACTGAAACCGTACGTTGCTTTATCGGCCTGGGCAGCAACCTGGACGATCCGCAACAGCAGGTCTTAAGCGCCTTTGACGAGCTCGCCAAACTTGACGGCTGTCGCCTCGGCACGCGCTCATCACTGTACCGCTCGGACCCGGTCGGCCCTCAGGATCAGCCCGATTTCATCAACGCCGTTGCCGAGCTGTACACCAGCCTGGAAGCGGAAGCTCTGCTCGATCAACTGCAGGCGATCGAGCAGCATCACCGGCGGGTACGCGAACGCCACTGGGGGCCCCGCACCCTCGACCTCGACCTGCTGCTGTACGGTAATGATCTGATCGACACCGCACGTCTACACGTCCCCCACCCCTATATGCGGGAGCGCGGTTTCGTGCTCTGGCCTCTGGCCGAGATAGCCCCCGAGCTGACACTGCCCGGCGGCGGCGCGCTGGATAGCCTATTAGCCCTTTGCCCCATGGGCACTCTTGAACGGTTACCGCTATAATCCGCCCTGTCTGACGCCAACCCGGAAGCTTGCATGAGTAATATCACCCTGCACACCCTGACCGAACGTAAGGCCGCCGGCGAAAAGTTCGCTGTGCTGACCGCCTACGATGCCACCTTTGCGCACCTTGTCAGTAGCGCAGGCGTCGAGATGATCCTGGTCGGGGATTCACTCGGCATGGTACTGCAGGGTCACGACAGCACGTTGCCGGTAACCCTGGAGGATATGGCCTACCATACCGCCTGCGTTGCCCGCGGTAATCGGGGCGCCATGATCATGGCCGACCTGCCGTTCATGAGCTACGCCACTGCGGAGCAGGCGATGAGTTCATCGGCGGCGCTGATGCAAGCGGGTGCCCATATCATCAAACTTGAGGGTGGCCGCTGGTTGTGCGATAGCATCAACCTGCTATGCGAACGCGGCGTCCCGGTCTGCGCCCACCTGGGACTGACACCTCAGGCAGTAAATAAGCTGGGCGGCTACCGGGTTCAGGGTCGCAGCCGCGAGTCGGCGCTGAAGATGATCGAGGATGCGCGCATGCTCGAAGAAGCCGGCGCCAGCATGCTGCTACTCGAGTGTGTACCCTCGGTACTGGCTCAGGAGATCACCCTGAATGCGGGCATTCCGGTCATCGGCATCGGTGCCGGCGTCCATACCGATGCCCAGGTGCTGGTACTACAGGATATGCTGGGTATTACCCCCGGACGTCGACCGAGGTTCGTCAAGGACTTCATGGCGGAAAGCGACAGCATCGAGGCGGCGATCCGTCTCTATGCCGAACAGGTCAGAAACTCCAGTTTCCCGAGTAAAGAGCATGGATTCGAATAACAAGCTGCAGACTCTTACCACCATCGCCGAGCTTCGCTCACGCCTCAACGCCGAGCGCGCCAGCGGCAAGCGTATCGCGCTGGTGCCGACCATGGGCAATCTGCATCAGGGCCACCTGCGCCTGGTCGAGACCGCGGTTGCCAATGCCGACTTCGTGGTCGCATCGATCTTCGTCAACCCGCTGCAGTTTGGCCCGAACGAAGATCTTGAGCGCTATCCACGCACCCTGGCAGAGGATCAGGCACAGCTGGAGGCGTTCGGGTGTAACCTGCTGTTTGCACCCACCGAAGCTGAAGTTTATCCACAGGGCCGCGCGGGCCAGACCTTCGTCGAGGTACCGGGCATTTCGGACCTATACTGTGGCGCCAGCCGACCCGGGCACTTTCGTGGCGTGACCACCATCGTCAATAAACTGTTCAATCTGATTCAGCCCGATGTCGCTGTGTTTGGCTGCAAGGATTATCAGCAACTGCATGTCATCCGCCGCATGGTCGATGACCTGTCGATGCCGGTGGAACTGATCGGCGTCAGCACCGAACGTGCGGCCAACGGCTTGGCGCTGAGCTCGCGTAACGGTTACCTGACTGAAGATGAGCTGGCGATTGCACCTGCGCTCTACGCCGCTCTCTGTGACCTGCGCGCCGCCCTGAAGGGAGGTGACACCAACCATGAGCGACTGATCGAGCATGCTCAGCAGCATCTGGAGCGCAATGGATTCATGCGCGACTACATCCATATCCTGCGCCGCTCCGACATGCTTGCCGCCACCGCCGCCGACAGGGAGCTGGTGATCATCGCCGCTGCCTATCTCGGCGCCGCCCGCTTGATCGACAATATTGAAGTCGATCTATGACAGTTCAGGCGCGCAGTTTCGGCGCGCCTGAATATATCTCACAAATATACCTCTATAGTCTCACCCTTGGTCGCTTGACAGCCCGACAAGCCTTACAGCAGACTCAAAAAGTCTGACAGCCGCCTATTTATCGAGGTCGGACTGTTCCTGGCTCGCTATCCGCTACTCATGCAATCACACGGTCATCAGATCGCTTTAGCATGGACCGCAGGATTCACAACAAGATAATGTTGAGTTAAGAGAGGCACACCTATGCGCGACGTCGTTATCGTGGCTGCCGGCCGTACGGCCGTTGGCACCTTCAACGGATCACTGGCTTCACTCAAGGCATCCGATCTGGGCGCCACGGTCATCAAGGCCCTGCTGGAAAAATCGGGCATCGCCCCCTCCGCTGTCGATGAAGTAATTCTCGGCCAGGTCCTCACCGCTGGGTGCGGCCAGAACCCGGCGCGCCAAGCCAGTATTAACGGCGGCCTGGCGCAGGAAACACCGGCAATGACCATCAACAAGGTCTGCGGATCAGGTCTCAAGGCGTTGCAGCTCGCCACTCAGGCTATCCGCTGCGGCGATGCCGAGATCATCATCGCCGGCGGTCAGGAGAGCATGTCCCAGTCGCCCCACGTGCTACCCAACTCCCGCAATGGCGCTCGCATGGGTGACTGGAAGATGGTCGACACCATGGTCAACGATGGCCTGTGGGACGCTTTCAACAACTACCATATGGGCATCACCACCGAGAACATCGTCGAGAAGTACGGTTTCAGCCGCGAAGAGCAGGACGCTTTCGCCGCCGCGTCTCAGAACAAGGCCGAAGCTGCCGTAACCTCCGGCCGCTTCAAGGATGAGATCATTCCGGTCAGCATCCCCCAACGCAAGGGTGATCCGATTGTCTTCGATACCGACGAACAGCCACGTTTCGGCTGCACCGCCGAAGCCCTTGCCAAACTGCGTCCGGCGTTCAAGAAGGACGGCACCGTTACTGCGGGCAACAGCTCCACCATCAACGATGGCGCGGCTGCGGTAATCCTCTGTTCGGCCGAGAAGGCTGCGGAACTTGGACTGCCGGTACTGGCACGGATCAAGGCCTACGCCTCCGCCGGCGTCGATCCGGCGATCATGGGTACCGGCCCGATTTGCGCCACCACCACCGCGCTGAAGAAAGCCGGCTGGTCGATCAGCGATCTGGATCTGGTCGAAGCCAACGAGGCGTTCGCCGCTCAGGCGATGTCGGTAAACAAGGATCTGGGTTGGAACACCGAGATGGTCAACGTCAACGGTGGTGCGATCGCCCTGGGCCATCCGATCGGCGCCTCCGGCTGCCGCATCCTGGTCTCCCTGGTGCACGAGATGATCAAGCGCGACGCCAAGAAAGGCCTGGCCACCCTGTGTATCGGTGGTGGTATGGGTACCGCGCTGGCGATCGAGCGCGACTAATCCGGTATCACCCCACCCCGTAGTGACTCTCTCCAACACGGGCGGCCCAAGTGCCGCCCGTTTTCGTTGCTTTCACCGCCGCTCAGCTAAGCTTGAAATATCAGGACAGCATCCGGGCCCGTCACCAGGCCCGAGGAGTGGTGATGAAACTATACCGTCCAGCTTTGCTATCGGGCCTGCTACTGGTAATCGCCGGTTCGACCTGGCTGCTACTGCCGAGCGAAGGCTCCATTCAGCAACGCTATGGCCACATGCCCAAAGTTCTCGATGCGCCGCCGCGACCTGCCGTGCAATACCCACCCTACCAAGGCCCCCATCCGGCGGACTGGATCCGGCCAGAGGATCCCTACCGCTACCCGATAGAGCCGGGCACGGTGGGGCCCGACCAACCACTGTACAGTGGCCCCTTGCGTTACCCCTTCGCCTGCGATGGCGAACACTCCGGCTTGGGCCAGCCGCTGGTCGACAATCACAACGGCTACGGAATTCCGGTATACAAACCAGCCGCAGAGCAAGATCAGGATCAGCGCCCTATCGGCTACAGCAAGGATTGTCTCTACCCGACCCGTATTGACTACCTGTACAACCGTACTGGCACGAACCGCTTCTACCCTCTCAGCCAGGCACAGGACGATATCGCCCAGCTGAACCTGAACGGTCAGAGTCTCGATTTCATCGTTCGCGTGGAGAGTGGCACCATCAATCGCTTCATCTACACCATCACCACGTTAAAAGGCCCAGAAGACACCCCGCTATCGCCGGATATGCGCTACTGGAACGGCGATCTTGTCTACCAGTTCAAGGGCGGCGTCGGCATAGGCTTTCGTCAGGGACGGATGCGGATGGACGATATGGCCGAGCGGCGTATCGACCAGCTGCGCCAGGGCTACGCGATCGCCAGTTCCACCGGCAATCACACCTCCAACCACTACAACATCTGGCTGGCAGAGGAGACCGCCCTTAGGGTTAAGCGTCAATTCATCGCCCGCTACGGCAAGCCCCGCTATACCCTCGGCATAGGCGGCTCCGGTGGCGCCATTCAACAGTACCTGATCGGACAGAACGGCAGTCATCTGCTCGATGCGGGAGTGGCGCTGTACGCCTATCCCGATATGTTGACGCAAACGATCTATGTCTTCGATTGTGAGCTGTTGGAGTACTATTTCGACCGCTTGGCGCGCGACCACTGGAGCTGGCCCCAACGGCAGCGAATCGAGGGCCTCAACGCGCTGAACAACGTCGAGGATGAGCGCAGCTGGGTCTATGAGTTGGCGATGCTGATACACGGTGGCCTGCCCCGTTTTCCGTTGGGCACCAGCGAGTGCGTCCGCGGCTGGCGTGGCCTGACCGCCCTGGTCAACAACCCCCGCTTTATCCACTTTTCCCCGCGTTTTTCAAAACGTCTGCAGAAGCGTATCGACTGGACCTATTGGGAGGATCTGCGCCACATCTTCGGTAGCGGCGCCGACGACTACGCCTTGCAGACCTGGGACAACGTTGGTGTCCAGTACGGCCTGCGGGCATTGCGGGCGGGCGAGATAAGCCCGGCAACCTTCCTCCACTTGAATGCCAACATCGGCGGCTGGAAACCGCCGGGCGAGATGCGTGACGAACGTTACTGGCGCATCAATGGCAGCAGCCTGTTCGACTTCAGCCCCTGGAGCCACCACAATATGCAGCTGTCACCCGATGGTGGCCGGACACCGGCGCAACGTAGCGAGGCCAGCCCCGAGGCGATCGAAGCCGCCTTCCGCTCCGGCCTGGTGTTCAGCGGCAGACTCGATATCCCGATCATCGACCTGCGCCACTATCTGGAACCGGAGTTGGACATGCACCATCTGAGTTCCGCATTCAGCAGCCGCCTGCGACTGCGGGGCGCCGGGCAAGAGCAGCAACAGCTGATCTGGGTCACCGAAAAGCCGCATGCGCCGATCGATGAGGCGCTGCGCCTGCTTACCCAGTGGCTGCAGCAGGGACAGCGCCCGCAACAGGCTGACGACAGATGCTATCGCCGCGACGGCAGTCTGATCGCATCGGGCTCCGGGGCATGGGACGGAGACTGGAATGGCAAGCCTCCAGGGCCATGCATGCGGGCTTACCCGATCTACGGCACCTCACGCAGCCAGGCCGGCGAGGAGCTGAGGGGCGATCTGTTCAAGTGTAAATTGATCGACGTGGATAACGCGCTGGCACGCGGTGACTATGCGCCTGTCGATATGTCTGCGTACCGGGATCGGCTGAAGCAGATCTTTCCACAAGGGGTATGCGATTATTCTCAACCGGGTATTGGCCAAACTGGTATTGGCCATCGCGGTATCGGCAAGCCCGACTGAGCCTCAGGCGGTGGCGATGGCGCCCTTGCCAATACCTTCAAACGCCCGTACCTCGATAGCGTCCTGTGGATAGGCCTGCTTGATCCGCTGCGCCAGATGCTGGGCGATGCGCTCCACCGTCGACTCGGTGTCGATATCGTAGCAGCACCGGGCCGGCAGGCTCAGTTCGAAATGGCCCTGGGGCGCATCGTAGACGTAGCGGTGAGTATCGCCCTGTTGCTGAAGATGGTCGTGGCTGCCGATGTAGATATCGCGCAGGGTCTCCGCCCACTGCGCTTCCAGTTCGCTATCGCGCTGACCGTTGCGCAACAGCTGGATAGGGGAGCGGTGGCCATGAGCGATGCGCTGGCAGTTGCCGGCATGCTGCTGCAGTCCATGGCTGTAGTGGTAGAAGGCACCGTCGATCCGCTCCGCAACGAACTCCAGCTGCACCCCGCTGACCTGCTCGGGAAAGAGTGACAGCAACTGCTCTCGACACCAACCGGCCAGCCCCTGCTCGTCGATGCGATCCAGTTCAACCAGTGCGATCGCCTGATCCGGCGCACTGCAGCTGAGCAGGTCACCCTCGGGGTAACGCCAGCTCAAGTGGGTAATGCCCCCACTACACTGGTAGTAGAGAGTATCCAGCCCGGTGGCAACCACCAGACAGTGGTCCACTGTACTGTCCAGCCACTGCTTGACCCGCTTTTTGACCGTGCCGAAATCACAGATCATCCCCTGCTGATCCAGCGAGCCGTCCAGAATCAGATTGACCGCCCAGGACTCGCCCAGCAACCCGCGCTGCGGATCGATAAAGGAGAAATCGACATGGGTCAGGTTTTCAACAAACAGCTTCACAATGGCCTCGTCCGGGATGAAAGGGGCAACATTTTACCCTATCAATATGGTCAAGATCTAAGAAATCAGCACGCTCTTCGCTATACTAGCCGCTTTTCAAGAATCGATGACCGCTATGCGACTGGATAAATATCTCGCCAAGGCGACCGGCTTCTCCCGCAAGGAGGTCAAACGCCTGCTGCACGCCGACGAGGTGCGCGTCAACGGCGACCCCGAGCGTAACCCGGCCCGTCATATACAGGATGGCGACAGCGTCGAACTCGACGGTCTGGAGATGGATAAGCCAGAACCGCGCTACCTGATGCTGTACAAGCCCGAGGGCGTGGTCTGCGCCAACGACGACCCTACCCACCCTACAGTCCTGTCGCTGTTGGAACTGCCGCGGGCAGAGGAGATGCATATCGCCGGCCGCCTGGATATCGACACCACCGGTCTGGTGCTGATCACCGACGATGGCAAATGGGCGCATAAGGTCACCTCGCCTCGACACAAGACCGGCAAGGTCTACTTGGTAACCACGGCGGACCCGATTCCGGCGGATGCGATGGACAGGTTCGCCAAAGGGATCAAGCTTAACAGCGAGCCCTTTCCAACCAAGCCCGCGGAGCTGACGCTGCTGAGCGATACCGAGGCGCGCGTGGTACTGCACGAGGGGCGCTACCATCAGGTCAAGCGGATGTTTGCTGCCCTCGGCAACCGTGTGACCAGCCTACATCGGGAAAGCATCGGCGATATCGTCCTCGACGAGGAACTGTTTCCCGGCGAGTACCGTGCCCTGACTGACGACGAGATCAACAGTATCTGACCATGATCGATCCCGTACTCAACCTGCTGCTTCAGGATCTGCGCCAGAGTAGCGAACACGCACTCTGGCTGGTCGACGAGAATATCCCTGCCGATCTGTGCCCGGCACGATCCGGGCTGCCGGTGGTCGGCAACCGCTTCGACCTGATTCAGGCACTCAGGGCACGAGGCTGGCAAGCCCAGTTCAGTGACTTTGACCTCAGCACCCGCGCGGACGGCTCTCTGCAGCGGATCATCTACCGCGTCTCCAAGGAGAAGCCGGTGGTGCATTATCTGATCAACCAGGCCGCCCGCCTGCTGCAGCAGGACGGCGAGCTGATTCTGCTCGGCGACAAGAGCGAAGGGATCAAGACCTATAGCCGCAAGGCGCAGCAACGACTCGGCGGCAGCCGTGAGGAGCGCAAACAGGGCTCAGCCTGGCGTGCCGTGCTGACCAGGGGCAATCATGCGGGCGAAGCCCTGGACGACCAGGAGTATTGCCGGTTGCGACCGCTTGAGTTGGATACGGGCGCGCCCTACCTGACCAAGCCTGGCCTGTATGGCTGGAACAAGGTCGATCGCGGTAGCGCCTTTCTGCTCGAGCAGTTACCGGCGATGCTTGGCCAGCCGTTGCCGCTGTGCGGGCGCGTGCTCGATCTGGGCTGCGGCTTCGGTTACCTGGCACTGAACGCCTGCGATGCCAGCACTAAGCTGACCTGCACCGACAATAACGCCGCGGCGCTCTATGCCTGCCGTGAAAATCTGGCTCATCGCGGCCTGCGGGGTGAGACCATCGCCAGCGACGCCGGCCGTGAGCTTGCGCCCGGCTTCGATACCATTCTGTGCAATCCGCCATTCCACGCCGGCTTCGGCATCGAAGGGGATCTGACCGACCGCTTCCTGGAGCAGACCCGCCGCCTGTTGGCGCCCGGCGGCAGCGCTTGTTTCGTGGTCAACCTGCATATCCCGCTGGAGCGCAAGGCACAGGGCCGGTTTGCGCGGATACGCTGCCATGCCGATAATGGTCACTTTAAACTCATACACTTAAGCCAAGCACGTTAGCGTTCATTAACCGGGAGAGTTATGGCCTTCGATTATCTGCGTCAGACGCTGTTCTTCTTTCGTCAGCATCTTCTGGCGCTGGCAGCGATACAGCTGCCGTTCCTGATCCTGCTCGCCTTCGCCAACTACCTGTTGCTGGGTGATCTGAGCGACACCAGCGATCCGGACCTGCAGATCAACACCGGGCTGGCATCGCTGATCCGACTGCTGCTGCTGCCGCTTTACCTTGGCGGCACCATCATCTACCTGCAATCGGTCGTCGACGATCGAACCGTTCACCCGCTGACGGCGGTACTGAGCAGCTTTGGCTGCTGGGGCCGCCTGCTGCTGACCTACGTACTCAACGCATTGGCGGTATCGCTGGGCCTGATGTTGCTGATCATCCCCGGGGTGTACTTTGGCGTACGTTTCGCCGTCGCCGACTACGCCTGCGTGCTCGAGCGTCGCAGCCCTATCGATGCGATGCGCAACAGCTGGGAGATTACGCCCGAGTATTTCTGGGTGCTGTTCCAAGGCCTGGCGCTACTGATGGGTGGACTGTTCCTGGCCAACATCAGCCTGACCCGCGCCCTCGGCGATCAGACGTTCCTGGTCGCGCTGAGCTCGGTCCTGTTCGATTTCCTCAGCGTACTGGTTACCATCTACGGCTTCCGCATCTACTGCGTAATCCGCGAAGAGCAGCGCACCTAGGCTGCTCTGGCCGGCGGTTTTACCAAGCCGTTTAGCCGAGCAGCAGACACAAAAAAGCCCTCATGCGAGGGCTTTTTCATGAGCGGTCAGTCTCAGTTGGAGACTGACTCGTCCTCTTCCATGTCTTTCATCGACAGCTTGATGCGGCCGCGCACGTCCACATCCAGTACCTTGACCTTGACCACGTCATCCATATTGACGAAATCGGTGACCTTGTTGACACGTTCCTTGGCGATCTGGGAGATATGTACCAGACCATCCTTGCCAGGCAGGATGTTGACGAAGGCGCCGAAGTCTTCGATACGCACCACCTTGCCTTCGTAGATCTTGCCCACCTCGGCTTCGGCGGTGATCGCCATGACGCGATCCAGTGCTGCCTTGCCCTTGGCCTTGTCGTCGGCGTAGATGCGCACGGTACCGTCGTCTTCGATGTCGATCATGGCACCGGTCTCTTCGGTCAGCGCACGGATGGTAGCGCCGCCCTTGCCGATCAGGTCACGGATCTTCTCCGGGTTGATCTTGATCAGCTGCATCGCCGGTGCATTGTCCGGCAGCTCGGGACGCGAGTAACCGATCACCAGCGCCATCTCTTTGAGGATGTGCTTACGTGCTTCGCAGGCCTGCTCCAGCGCGATCTCCATGATCTCTTCGGTGATACCGGTGATCTTGATATCCATCTGCAGGGCAGTCACGCCCGCTTCGGTACCGGCTACCTTGAAGTCCATATCGCCGAGGTGATCCTCATCACCGAGGATGTCGGTCAGTACCGCGAAACGGTCATTCTCTTTCACCAGACCCATGGCGATACCGGCTACCGGCGCCTTAAGCGGCACACCGGCGTCCATCATCGACAGGGAGGCACCACAGACAGAAGCCATGGAGCTGGAGCCGTTGGACTCGGTGATCTCGGACACGATACGGATGGTGTACGGGAACTCTTCCTGGGTCGGCAGCACCGCAGCGACACCGCGACGGGCCAGACGACCGTGGCCGATCTCGCGACGACCGGCGCCGCCCATACGACCCGCTTCACCTACGGAGTAGGGAGGGAAGTTGTAGTGCAGCATGAACGGATCTTTGCGTTCGCCTTCCAGCGCATCGATGATCTGCTGATCGCGGCTGGTACCGAGGGTACAGGTCGCGATCGACTGGGTTTCACCACGGGTGAACAGCGCAGAACCGTGCACCCCTTTGAGCAGGTCGATTTCGACGCTGATCGGACGCACGGTCTTGGTGTCGCGGCCGTCGATACGTGGCTCGCCATCGATGATGCGGTTGCGCACGATCTCTTTCTCCAGCGAACTGAAGATACCGGCAACCTCTTTAGCGCTCGGCTGCCCCTCTTCACTGCCGGACAGGCTTTCAACCGCCTGGCTGCGCAGTTCGGACAGGGTGTTCTGACGCTGCATCTTGTCGGCGATCTGGTAAGCAGAGGCGATACCGGCACCGACCAGCTCACGGACCTGAGCGATCAGCGCTTCATTTTTCGCTGCCGGCTGCCAATCCCACTTCGGCTTGCCCGCTTCGGCGACCAGCTCATTGATGGCGTTGACCACCACCTGCATCTCCTGATGCGCGAACAGCACGGCACCGAGCATCTCGTCTTCGGTCAGCTCTTTGGCTTCGGATTCAACCATCAGTACCGCATCGCCGGTACCTGCCACAACCATATCCAGCTCGGAAGTGGCCAGCTCTTCGTAGGTCGGGTTCAGGATGTAACCATCAGCTTCGGTAAAGCCGACACGGGCACCGCCGATCGGGCCCATGAACGGCAGACCGGAGATAGCCAGCGCCGCCGAGGTACCGATCATCGCCGCGATATCCGGATCGTTGACCTTGTCCGCGGACATAACGGTACAGATAACCTGGACTTCGTTCATGAAGCCTTTCGGGAACAGCGGACGGATCGGACGGTCGATCAGACGCGAGGTCAGCGTCTCCTTCTCGGACGGACGCGCTTCACGCTTGAAGAAGCCACCCGGAATACGGCCGACGGCGTAGTACTTCTCCTGATAGTGCACGGACAGCGGGAAGAAATCCTGTCCCTCTTTGGTTTCCTTGGCGCCGACGACGGTACAGAGCACCTGCACTCCGCCCATGGTGACCATGACGGCACCGGTGGCCTGACGGGCGACCTTGCCGGTTTCGAGGGTTACGCTGTGTTTGCCGTACTGGAATGTTTTAGTAATAGCTTGCACGGTTTACTCCTTGGAGTTGTATGAATGGGTAACTCGCGAGTGCTCAACCATGCCTTCTGTAAAGCCTGTACTCAGTTGCATAACCCCTGGCCATAAGCACGGGATACACAAGTGAGTACGGGCTCGATGATCGATAACACCCCGGGATACCGGTTGTTGCAACATCTGACGAACAGATGTCGGATCGCCGCTATCGGTCTCCTGTCCTTTGCGGCATATGGCACTTCCTGTACATAAAACAGGGGCCATACAGTGTATGGCCCCTGGTAACGCAGTCTTAGCGACGCAGACCCAGACGCCCGATCAGCTCGAGGTAACGGTCAGCATCTTTCTTCTTCAGGTAGTCCAGCAGCTTACGACGCTGGTTTACCATCCGAATCAGACCACGACGAGAGTGGTGGTCCTGCTTGTGTGCCTGGAAGTGGCCCTGCAGACCCTGGATGTTGGCGGTCAGCAGTGCAACCTGCACTTCCGGAGAACCGGTATCGCCTTCACCACGACCAAAATCAGCAACGATCTGCGCTTTCTGTTCAACGCTCAGAGACATTATTCTGCTCCTTATAATATGCACGCAGCGGACTGTATCCGCCGCTGGTTTCAAGACGCGCTGGACCGAGCATATTTTCAGTCCAGCGTCGATGCCCCGGCGTTCCGGAACAATTCACTCGGTCGGTGCCGTGCTCATCAGCCGTTTCGGCTTCAGCAACCCGTCATCCGACACCTCGCCGACACCGATAAAGGTTTCGCTGCCGGCGATAAACAGTCTGACCTGGCCACGCTGCTCGAATATTGCCGAGCAACCCTGACCGCACTGCAGCGCCCTTGCCTGATCCTCACTGAGCTCCAGTGCCGGTAGGCTGACCACTGCGGTCCAAGGCGGCAATAATACCTGATCCAGACGCGCTTGTATGCACTCCTGATCATCCCCCTCGCGGGGTTCTGCCAGAGCCTGTAAGCTGTCCAGCGTCATCATCATCGCTTCCCGGTAGGGACCGGTCTCGATCCGGCGCAACATGCTGACATGGGCGCCGCAGCCGAGCAGCATACCAAGGTCCTCGACGATGCTGCGGATGTAGGTGCCCTTGGAGCAGTACACCTCGAGATCCAGCTCATCCGCACGCAGATCGAGCAGTTTGATCTCGTGGATCCGCACCTGTCGCGGCTTGACCTCGACCTCGATCCCCTTGCGCGCCAGCTTGTACAGCGGCTGACCGTTGAGTTTGAGCGCCGAAAAGACTGAAGGCACCTGCTCGATTTCGCCACTGAAGTGCTGCTCGAGCAACGCCTCGATCTGTGACCGGGTCAGATCAGCCGGTACCGGCCTGGTTTCGACCACCTCGCCATCGGCATCGCTGCTGTCGGTGCGCACACCCAACTTGGCGGTGGTGCGATAACGCTTGTCCGAATCGAGCAGAAACTGCGAATACTTGGTCGCCTCGCCCAGGCAGATCGGCAACATACCGGTTGCCAGCGGATCGAGCGCGCCGGTATGCCCCGCCTTGGCCGCACCATAGAGCCGCTTGACTCTCTGCAGCGCGGCGTTGGAGGAGATACCGCCGGGCTTATCAAGCAAAAAAACGCCGTCTATGCGGCGTCCTTTTGGTTTGCGCGCCATGCCTAGTCCTCGCTGTCCGAGTCGTTCTGCGGGCGCGTTTTTTCCTGCTGGTAAGCGCTTTCGATCAGGCTGTGCAGGCGACGTCCGCGCTCCACGCTCTCATCGAAATGGAAACGCAGCTGCGGCATGATGCGCAGCTTGATGCCGCGGGCCAGCTCCGAACGCAGGAAACCGGCAGCGGAGTTGAGCACCTTAAGCGATGCCTTGATCGCCTCAGCCTCATCCTGTTCGCCGAACGGCATCACCGTGACATATACATCGGCATAGCCAAGGTCCTTGCTGACCTTGGCATGGCTGATGGTGACCATACCCAGGCGCGGATCTTTGATCTCGCGCTGGATCAGGACGGCCAGATCACGCTGGATCTGGTCCGCCACCCGGTCGGTACGTTTGAACTCTCGTGCCATACGGCTCTCTTTCCCACCTGCAGGTAAGGCTAATTACAGGGTGCGCTGGACTTCGACGGTGTCGTAGACCTCGATCTGGTCACCGACCTTGACGTCATTGTAGTTCTTGACGCCGATACCGCACTCCATACCCTGGCGCACTTCGGCTACTGCATCCTTGAAGCGGCGCAGAGACTCCAGTTCACCTTCATAGATCACCACGTTGTCACGCAGGACACGAATCCGCTTGTTGCGGTATACCGTACCCTCGATGACCATACAGCCGGCGATCGCACCGAGTTTCGGCGAGCGGAACACGTCGCGCACCTCGGCGATACCGACGATATCCTCGCGGTACTCCGGCGACAACAGACCCGACATCGCCTGCTTGACGTCGTCGATGATGTCGTAGATGACGCTGTAGTAACGCAGTTCCAGCTCTTCACGCTCGACGATGGCACGCGCCTGGGCATCGGCACGCACGTTGAAGCCGATCAGGATCGCGGAGGACGCCAGCGCCAGGTTGGCATCGGTCTCACCGATACCGCCCACACCACTGGAGACGATGGTGACCTTGACCTCGTCGGTGGAGAGATCCTGCAGCGCCTGGGACAGCGCCTCCAGAGAACCGCGCACATCGGCCTTCAAGACGATGTTCAGCGATTTGACCTCGCCAGCCTGCATGTTGGAGAACAGGTTCTCCAGCTTGGCTTTCTGCTGGCGCGCCAGTTTGATATCGCGGTATTTGCCCTGACGGAACAGTGCCACTTCGCGCGCTTTCTTCTCGCTGGAGACCACGGTGAACTCGTCACCGGCATCCGGCGTACCATCCAGGCCTTGAATCTCGACCGGTATGGCGGGACCCGCCGTTTCGATCTGCGAGCCGGACTCGTCCAGCATCGCCCGTACGCGACCGTAGTGCAGGCCGGCCAGCACGATATCGCCCTTCTTCAGGGTGCCGTTCTGCACCAGAATGGTGGATACGGGACCGCGTCCCTTGTCGAGACGGGACTCGACCACCACACCCTGCGCCGGCGCGTCAGGCACCGCCTTGAGCTCAAGCACTTCCGCCTGTAGCAATACCTTGTCGAGCAGGTCGTCGATACCGTCACCGGTTTTCGCCGAGACATGGGCAAACTGTACGTCGCCACCCCACTCTTCGGAGATAACATCGAGCTGGGACAGCTCGCTCTTGACCCGGTCGGGATCGGCTTCCGGCTTATCGATCTTGTTCACCGCCACGACCAGCGGCACGCCAGCCGCCTTGGCATGCTGAACCGCCTCTTCGGTCTGCGGCATGACACCGTCATCGGCGGCCACGACCAGGATCACGATATCGGTCAGCTGGGCACCACGAGCACGCATAGCAGTAAACGCTGCGTGTCCCGGGGTATCCAGGAAGGTGATCATGCCGTTGTCGGTTTCCACATGGTAGGCACCGATATGCTGGGTGATACCACCGGATTCTCCGGCCGCCACGCGGGTACGACGGATATGGTCAAGCAGTGAGGTCTTACCGTGGTCGACGTGGCCCATCACGGTTACCACCGGCGCACGCGGCTGCTCCTCGCCCTGCTGGGCCTGTACGCTCTCGATCAATGCATCCTCGATCGCGTTCTCCTGCATCGGCTTGGCCACATGACCCATCTCCTCGACCACGAGGATCGCGGTATCCTGATCGATCACCTGGTTGATGGTCGCCATGGCGCCCATCTTGAACATCACCTTGATCACTTCCGCGGCCTTGATCGACATCTTCTTGGCCAGCTCAGCTACGGTGATGCTCTCCGGGATACTGACCTCATGCACCACCGGCGCGGTCGGCTTCTCGAAGCCGTGTACGTTTGGCTGGGCACGGCCTCTGGAGCCTCGCTTACCCGCCTTGCCGCCACGACGCGCGCCACGCGAATCGTCGTCGAAGCCTCGCCCTTTGCCTTTGCGCGGCTGATCGTCGCTGGCAAAGTGCTTGCCCTTGCTACGCTCCTTATCCTTGCGTCGCGGACTCTCGTCACGCTTCGGCTCGGCAGGCGCTGGGGCAACCGCTGCAGGTTCTGCAACCGCAGGCTCCGGCTGAGCCGGCGCCGCGGCCTTGGCTTCGGCTACCACGTTCTCTACGCTCGCTGCCGCCACAGGTTCGGCTTCAGCAGCAACCTGTGCAGTTGCACGCTCAGCCTGTGCGGCGGGTTCCACCGGGGCTTCTACTGCAGCCGCAGCTTCTGCCGCCGCGTCGGCCTCAGCCGCTACGACCTCTTCGTCCTTCGGCTCTTCAAGCTCGGTGCGTTTAACGTAGGTGCGTTTCTTACGTACCTCGATGTTGACTGTTTTGCGCTTGCCCGAGGCACCGGCCACCTTCAACTGGGAAGTGGTCTTACGTTTCAGGGTGATCTTCTTCGGCTCACCCGACTCGGTTTCTTCACCGTGGCTGCGCTTTAGGTAGGTCAGCAGTGCCTGACGCTCGTGTTCAGACACCATCGAAACGTCGTTTTTGTCATCAATGCCCGCTTCCTGCATCTGCTTCAGCAAACGCTCAACGGATACACCAACCACATCGGCAAGTTGTTTAACCGTGACTTCTGCCATAAATGGTCTCTCCTCCTCCGTTGGGGGTTACTGTTGCTCTGCAAACCAGGGTGCGCGTGCGGTCATGATCAACTCAGCCGCCTTCGCTTCATTCATACCCTCGATCTCGAGCAGATCTTCAACGCCTTGTTCCGCCAGATCTTCCATCGTGACGATACCGGCAGCGGCCAGCTGATAGGCCAGGTGCTTGTCCATACCGTCCATGTTCAGCAGATCTTCGGCCGGCTCCGCCTCACCCAGCTGCTCCTCGCTGGCGATCGCCAGGTTCAACAGGGCATCTTTGGCACGGGCGCGCAGCGCGTCAACGATATCTTCGTCGAAGCCTTCTATCTCAAGCATCTCGTCGACCGGAACATAAGCAACCTCTTCCAGAGAGGTGAAGCCTTCATCGACCAGAATCTCGGCCAGTTCCTCATCCACATCCAGATGCTTCATGAACAGCTCAAGGATCGAACCGATCTCCGACTGCTGCTTGGCTGCGGCATCGGCCTCGCTCATCACATTGAGTTCCCAACCGGTCAGTTCCGAGGCCAGGCGTACGTTCTGGCCACTGCGACCGATCGCCATCGCCAGTGCGTCTTCCGCCACCGCGACATCCATGGAGTGGGTATCTTCGTCGATCACGATAGATGCCACTTCGGCCGGCGCCATGGCGTTGATGACCAACTGAGCCGGGTTATCGTCCCACAGCACGATATCAACGCGTTCGCCACCCAGTTCGTTGGACACCGCCTGGACACGTGAACCACGCATACCGACGCAGGCACCAATCGGGTCAATACGACCGTCGTTGGTCTTGACCGCGATCTTGGCACGCGCGCCGGGATCACGTGCGGCAGCACGGATCTCGATCACCTCTTCGGCAATCTCCGGCACTTCGATACGGAACAGCTCGATCAGCATCTCCGACGAGGTGCGGCTCAAAATCAGCTGAGGCCCGCGGCCCTCGGCACGCACCTCCTGCAGTACCGCACGTACGCGATCACCCATACGGAAGCTCTCACGCGGAATCAGAAACTCGCGCGGCAGCAGCGCCTCGGCGTTGTTGCCCAGGTCCACAATAATATTGTCGCGTGTCACCTTCTTGACGGTACCGGCAATCAGCTCGCCCTGGCGGTCGCGATACAGCTCCACCACCTTGGCGCGCTCGGCTTCGCGAACCTTCTGCACAATCACCTGCTTGGCGGTCTGCGCAGCGATACGCCCAAACTTCACCGACTCGACCTTCTCTTCCCAGGTATCACCGGGTTTCAGGTTCGGATCGATCTCAAGTGCCTCTTCCAGCGTCAGCTCGGTACCCAGTGCCGGCACCTCTTCATTGCTGACCACCAGCCAGCGACGGAAGGTTTCGTAGTCGCCGGTCGCCCGATCGATCACCACGCGGATATCCGCCTCTTCGTCGTAGCGTTTCTTGGTCGCCGTCGCCAGGGCCACTTCGATCGCTTCGAAGATTACCCCTTTGGACACGTCCTTCTCGTTAGAAACAGCTTCTGCAACCAGTAGAATCTCTTTGTTCATACCATTGCCTCGCCCAAAACCTCGAACCGTTGTTAAATCTGGGGGATCACGTTGGCGCGATCGATATAATCGATCGGCAGCAGATACTCTTCATCGTCAACGATCAACAGCACCTCGTCGCCTTCGACCCCATTCAATAAGCCTTTGAAGTTACGTCGCCCTTCGAACGGAACGCGCAACTTGATCTGCACTCTGTGGCCCCTATAAGCCTCAAACTGCTTCAATGTGTAGAGTGGGCGATCCATACCGGGCGAGGAGACCTCCAGCGTATACTGCTCGCTGATCGGATCTTCGACATCCAGAATGCCGCTCACCTGGTGACTCACTCGCGCACAATCATCAACGGTGACGCCATCAGGGCCATCGATATAGATGCGCAACAGACTTTTGTTCCCTGCCGAATGAAATTCGACGCCCCACAGCTCAAGCCCCAGACCAACGATGGCCGGCTCGAACAATTCTTGCAGATGTTTCAGCTTGGCTGACACTGACAACCCCACCTTGACCGGTACCTGAAACGAAAAATGGGTCGCTCGAGGACCCATTTCTGACGAGGCACCAACGCCTGTTGTTTAGCTACGAAAAAGCCCCTGAAAAGGGGCTCAATCTAAACCTCAATCGGAAAGCGCAAGATCATCATTCGATGATCTTCGCTCCGTGTTCGTGAAAGCGATTCTGACGAGCTATCAGCTCACTTTCTAAACGTGGTAGCGGGGGCTGGATTTGAACCAACGACCTTCGGGTTATGAGCCCGACGAGCTACCAGACTGCTCCACCCCGCATCAGAAACAGGTGCCGTATTATATACAGTACCTGTCGATTTTACAACTTGGTGCCCAAGGCCGGACTCGAACCGGCACGTCCTAGGGACACTACCCCCTCAAGATAGCGTGTCTACCAATTCCACCACTTGGGCTAAACTTTTTACTGCTGATTCGCGGCCGGTACGTCACTACCGCTCGGCACATCGCCATCAGCAGGCTGAGACTCTTCAAGCGCCGGCAGACTATCCTGACCCTGCGCTTCGGCGGCAGATTCAATCACTTCCACCGCCGGAATACCAGCATCATTTACACTCGATGCTTTCTGCTTGGCGTAAACCGCCAACGCAAAGCTTGTCACGAACAAACCTGCAGCCAACACCGCGGTCACCCGCCCGAGGAAGCTACTAGTACCGCGACTACCGAAGACGGTCTGGGAGGCCCCTCCACCGAAGGATGCACCTGCCTCTGCGCCCTTACCCTGTTGCAGCAATACCAGCGAGATGATCGCGATTGCCAGCAACACATGCACTATCAGAACCAGTGATTCCATCTTATCAACCGTCTCGACTGACCGCTGCCGCATGGCAGATAGCCAGGAAATCTTTTGCTTTCAACGACGCGCCACCAATCAGCCCGCCATCTATATCCTGCTGCGCGAACAGGGCAGCGGCATTATCCGCGTTTACACTGCCGCCGTACAGCACTCTCACCACATCCGCCACATTCTGACCCTGTTCGGCCAGCAAAACACGCAGATGAGCGTGAACCTCTTGCGCCTGCTCCGGAGTCGCCGTACGCCCGGTACCGATCGCCCAAACCGGCTCATAAGCCAGAACCAGCTGCACGATCTCGGACAGCTCCAAGCCTGCGACAGCGCTTCTGAACTGACCAGACACCACAGCCAGGGTTTCCCCGGCATCACGCTGCTCCAGCGACTCACCCAGACAGAGCACGGGGGTCAGACCAGCAGACAGTGCCGCCTTCACCTTCGCTGCGACTCGCTGTTCTCTATCGCCGAACATGGCGCGCCGTTCTGAGTGCCCTATGAGCACCGCGGAGCAACCGACATCCGCCAGCATTCCCGCAGACAGTTCACCGGTATAGGCGCCATCTCCGAATTCGCACAGGTTTTGCGCACCGACAGAGAGATCACTCTCTCGAACTGCGGCCTCTACCTGGGTAATGTAGATCGACGGTGGGAACACCATCACATCCACCCGCTCCGTCAGCGCCTGCTGTTCCAGGCCTGCCAGAACGGTGGTGACAAGCTCGTCATTTTGAGCGACGCGCCCGTTCATCTTCCAGTTTCCAGCTACCAGCGCCCTGCGCATCGGGACCCCCTTACGAAAGAGGCGCAAATCTTAACTGAGCGACTTTCAACTTACAAGCGCTGACAGAATATTTTCCACCTTTTCAGCAAGTTCCCGGCACACGGTATCGACCAGCGCCGCGTCCTCACCCTCGACCATAACCCGCACCACGGGTTCGGTACCCGAGGGCCGCAGCAGCACACGACCACTATCAGCCAGCCGCGCTTCCGCTGCCGCAACCGCCTTCTCCAGATCGGCATTCCCCGCCAGCGATACCCGCTGCGCCAGACGCACATTGATCATCACCTGCGGCAGTTTGCTCATCCCCTGCTTCAGCTCGCTCAACGATCTACCGCTATCCGCCATCGCCTTCAGCACCTGAACCGCAGACACGGTACCATCCCCCGTGGAGATCAGGTGCCGACACACCACATGCCCCGAGCTCTCACCGCCGAGCAGCCAGTTATGCTGCGCCAGTTGCTCCATGACGTAGCGATCGCCGACAGCCGCGCGTACAAAGGGGATATTCAACCGCTTGAACGCCTGTTCAAGACCGAAGTTGGACATCAGCGTGCCCACGACGCCACCCTCGAACACACCCTGCTCGCGCATCGCGTTGGCAATGATAAACAGGATCTCGTCACCATCGACCACCGCCCCGGTATGATCGACCAGAATCAGTCGATCGCCATCGCCATCCAGTGCTATGCCCAGATCAGCGCCTTCGGCGACAACGATTTTCTGCAAGGTTTTCGGCGAGGTCGCGCCGCAGCCTTCATTGATATTCAGTCCGTCCGGCGAGGACGCGATCTCGACCACTTCGGCCCCCAGCTCGGCGAACACCTTGGGCGAGACATGGTAGGTAGCGCCATTGGCGCAATCGATGACAATCTTCAGTCCGCGCAGATTGAGATTACCGCCACCGGTGGACTTGCAGAACTCGATGTAGCGCCCGGCCGCATCGTCGATACGACGCGCTTTACCCAACCTGTCCGACGAAGCCGTCGACATCTGCAGATCCATCTGCGCTTCGATCGCCTGCTCCACCTCATCGGGCAGTTTGGTGCCCTGTGCGGAGAAAAACTTGATACCGTTGTCGTCGAAAGGGTTATGCGAGGCGCTGATCACGATACCGGCACTCGCCCTGAAGGTGCGGGTCAGGTAGGCCACCGCAGGTGTCGGCATCGGCCCGGTCAGCAATACATCGACACCGGAGGCCGATAAACCGGCTTCCAGCGCGGACTCGAACATGTAACCGGAGATACGGGTATCCTTGCCGATCACGATTCGGCTCTGGCCGGAGCGCGCAAATACACAACCCGCTGCCCAGCCGAGCTTGATCATAAAATCGGGTGTAATCGGGAACTGTCCCACCCGTCCCCGGATACCGTCGGTACCAAAATAGCGTCTGCTCATACCTACTCCTGCTCACAACCGTTCAAAACGGCTTCGGTCATGCGTACCACGTCGACGGTAGCGGCAACATCATGGACGCGGATAATACGCCCGCCACGCTCCACCGCCAAGGCAGCGGTAGCCAGACTGCCGGCTAGGCGGTTATCGACTTCGCGCCCCAGCGCCTGCCCGATCATCGACTTGCGCGAGGTACCCACCAAAAGCGGCAGACCCAGCGCATTGAGCTCATCCATACGCCGCAACAGAGTCAGGTTGTGCTCCAGCGTTTTACCGAAACCGAATCCGGGATCGAGCACCAGCCGCTCGCGTGCAATGCCCGCCACCGCACAGCGCTCCACTTGCTGCTGCAGAAAATCTTTCACCTCAGCCAGAATATCCTGGTAACTGGGTGCCAGCTGCATCGTCGCCGGACTGGCACCCTGCATATGCATCAGGCACACCGGCAGGTCGGTCTGCGCCACCGCCTCAAGCGCCCCCTCACGCGCGAGAGCGCGAACGTCATTGATCAGCCCCGCGCCCGCAGCAGCCGCCTCGCGGATCACCTCCGGGGCACTGGTGTCCACCGATATCACCACGTCCAGCTCTGCGTTGATCCGCTCTATCACCGGTATCACCCGATCGAGCTCCTCCTGCACGCTGACCGGAGCCGCGCCGGGGCGCGTAGACTCGCCGCCCACATCGATCATACTGGCACCCTCAGACAACATCGCCGCAGCATGCACCAGAGCCTGCTCAACGGAGAGTTTGGAGGCTCGATACAGGTGCCCACCATCGGAGAAGGAATCGGGGGTTACGTTGAGGATCCCCATCACCTGGACCCTGCCCAGGTCCAGCGTGCGGGAAGCGCACTTCAATTGGGTCATCGCTTGCAGCTCCTGCCAATTGGCCGCGGTTACGGATAAACACAGAAGCCAGCGCTAAGCTGGCTTCCAAATCTGATTAGAGTATTGACTCACTTTGTCGCCGGACCTGACACAAGCGCCCGGCGCCACGGCCTTAGCTCGGCTTGGGACCTTCGGAATCGGAATCTTGCAGATCGTCGCCACCCGGTGTCCGATCCGTATCCGGCGCATCTCCCGAGGCATCATCAGCATCGGACTGAGCTGATGAACCGGTATCGCCCGGCTCATCCTTTGCCTGGCGCGCTTCTTCGATATCCCGCTCGGCGCGATCGGCCCGTTCCTGCGCCTCGACCCAGCCCTCCGGCGGCGACACTTCCTGGCGTTTCATCAACTGATCCAGCTGGGCGGAGCCGATGGTCTCATACTTCATCAGCGCCTCGGCCATGGCATCGAGAATATCCCGATTGTCGACCAGCAGCTGGTAGGCTGTCTTGTAACACTCATCGATGATGCGGCGCACCTCGGCATCGATACGCTGCTGGGTCTGTTCGGACATCGACTTCGCCGCCTGCCCCATACCGCGACCGAACGGATCGTCATCCTCATCCCCGTACAGCAGCGGCCCCAGCTCATCGCTCAGACCCCACTTGGTCACCATATTTCGGGCCAGCATCGTGGCCTTCTGAATATCGTTGGACGCCCCGGTGGTAACACCATCCTTACCCAGGGTCAGCTCTTCGGCGATACGACCGCCGTATAGCGAGCAGATTTGAGAGATGATCGTTTGACGGTTATGACTGTAGCGATCCTCCTCCGGCAGGAACATGGTAACACCCAGCGCCCGGCCTCGCGGAATGATTGACACCTTGTAAACCGGGTCATGATCCGGCATCAGACGGCCAACGATCGCATGCCCCGCTTCGTGGTTGGCGGTATTCAGGCGCTCCTTATAGGACATCACCATAGACTTGCGCTCGGCGCCCATCATGATCTTGTCCTTGGCTTTCTCGAACTGCTCCATGCTCACGGTGCGCCGGCTTTCACGCGCCGCAAACAGCGCCGCCTCATTGACCAGGTTGGCAAGGTCGGCGCCGGAGAAGCCCGGCGTACCGCGCGCAATCAGTTCGGGTTTGACATCATCACCCAGCGGCACCTTGCGCATGTGCACCTTGAGAATCTGTTCACGACCGCGGATATCGGGCAGACCGACATGGACCTGACGGTCGAATCGTCCCGGGCGCAGAAGCGCCTGGTCGAGCACGTCGGGACGGTTGGTCGCAGCGATGACGATGATCCCTTCGGTACCCTCGAAGCCATCCATCTCCACCAACAGCTGGTTCAACGTCTGTTCACGCTCGTCGTTACCGCCGCCCATACCGGCGCCACGGTGACGGCCGACCGCGTCGATCTCATCGATGAAGATGATACAGGGGGCATGCTTCTTCGCCTGCTCGAACATGTCACGCACACGCGAGGCACCGACACCGACAAACATCTCGACGAAATCGGAACCGGAAATACTGAAAAACGGCACCTTGGCCTCACCGGCAATCGCTTTGGCCAGCAGGGTCTTACCGGTACCCGGCGAACCGGCCATCAGCACGCCGCGGGGGATATGACCGCCCAGGCGCTGAAACTTGCCCGGATCACGCAGATAATCGACCAGTTCAGCCACTTCCTCCTTGGCCTCTTCGACACCGGCCACATCGTCAAAAGTGGTCTTAACCTGGTCCTCGCTCATCATGCGAGCCTTGGACTTGCCGAACGACATCGGACCGCCCTTGCCGCCGCCGCCGCCCTGCATCTGGCGCATGAAGAACATGAACACGGCGATAATCACCAGAATCGGGAAGGAGGCAACCAGCAGCTGGGTCCAGATGCTCTGACGCTCCGGCTGCTTACCCTCGATAACGACGTCGTGCTGGATCAGATCATCGATCAGCTTCGGATCTTCCGCTGCCGGGCGTATGGTTTCGAAGCGATCGCCATTGGTGCGCTGACCGACAATGGTGTAGCCATCGATCGTTACTTTGGCGACGCGATCCGCCTGCACCTCCGCAACAAAATCGGAGTAGGTAATGCGGCGGGAATCGGTCTCGGTGCTGAAGTTGTTGAACACGGTCAACAATACTGCCGCGATCACCAGCCAAAGCACCAGGTTTTTTGCCATATCGTTCAATGAACTACCCTCGGTTCTCTCTTAATCCTCGACACCGGCCGGGCAGATGCACCCGACGGCGGTATTCTGAGTTCGTCTATTACGATCAAGCTGAGCATGCGCGCTCAGCCCGGTCAATAGGTTATCTGCCCTTGCGGCGCTTGCCGAGCTGATAAACTTCTCGCAAGCGCGCGAAGCATGGGCTTTACGCGTCGAAACACTATCAAATCAATACTCTAGTTTCGCGCCTGTCGCACCGTTGTCGCGCAAGCAGGCACCCAAATCCCTTGCCCCGGAAAACTTTGACCCGATACCGCACCGGGCTGGCTTGTGTGCTCACGCCCCAGATCCAACACCCACTACACCAGCAGATGGCGGCGGGCTGATCGATAGACACGCCATCACTCATATTGGGGGCCTTATCGGAGATTACAAGGCCCCGGACTCTCCACTAAAGCAACCCGAATTTTTGCAGCGCCGCCTGTTCGGCAAAATTGTCCCGGATAAACTCAACGCCAACCAGCGGCCCCTCCCATGCGGCAATGAGATCGACAATAGCCGATCCGAGCTAGGGAAGATTATCTATCTGATCGGTTTCGCGCCGTTTTAAGCTGGCGCGTACGCTATCCGGACTCTTCGCAATGTTTGACGTACTGGCCGGCAAAATGTTCCTTCAGCCACCGGTCGCTGCTTTTCGATTTTACCACGGGGTAAATCCGACCCCGCCGACCGATTGCTACTCTATCGGCAGCAACTCGGTTAAAATTGCACTACACCCCATACGGGGAAACCCCTTTCAATGAGGCACCGTATTTTAGTATGAGCTTGACCCCCGAGCAAAAGAAGCAGTTCCGTACCCTGGGACACAACCTTAATCCGATCGTCATGGTCGCCGGCAACGGCCTCACCGAAAACATCCAGCTGGAGGTCGATCGCGCCCTCGAAGACCACGAACTGATCAAGGTCAAGTTCGCCGTCGGCGATCGCGATGCAAAGAAAGCGCTGATCCGTGAACTGTGCGACATCGTCGAAGCCACCCTGGTGCAAGAGATCGGCAATATTGCCCTGCTCTACCGGGCGTCCCAGTCACCGAACCCGAAGCTGTCCAATCTGCTGCGTTAACGCTCCCGGCACGACAGCATAAAAAAACCGCCCCAAGGCGGTTTTTTTAACGGCATCTGCACATGCTGTCGATCAGATGTGCAGCACTTCGGCAATCTCATACTCGGTGCAACCGGCCGGTGTCTCTACCGCGGCGATATCTCCCTCCTCCTTACCGATCAGCGCACGGGCGATCGGAGAGTTGACGGAGATCTTGCCCGCCTTGATGTCGGCCTCGTCGTCACCGACGATCTGGTAACGCACCGTGGCTTCGGTATCCAGGTTGATCAGCTCCACCGTGGTACCAAAAATCACCTTGCCGGTATGATCGATGGCAGTTACGTCGATCACCTGCACCAGCGACAGCTTGTGCTCGATTTCACGTATCCGCCCCTCGATAAAACCCTGCTGCTCACGCGCCGCGTGATACTCGGCATTCTCTTTCAGGTCGCCGTGCTCTCGGGCCTCGGCGATCGCGCCGATCACGCGCGGACGATCGATGGTCTTCAAATGATTCAGCTCATCGCGCAGCTTCTTTTCGCCGGCGACGGTCATGGGTACTCGCTTCATTCCGCTACTCCTGCATGCAGATCCTGCAGACGCCGTACGGTTTTCTCTTCACCATACTTCAGTGCCTCGGCCGTTGCCGCCGCACCAGCCAGAGTGGTGGTGTAAGGCACCTTGTGCTGCAGCGCAGAACGACGAATCTCCGCAGAATCTGCAATCGCTTTACGTCCCTCAGTGGTATTGATGACGTACGCGATCTCGCCGTTCTTCAACATATCGACGATATTGGGGCGACCTTCCGCAACCTTGTTCACGCGCTCGACAGCCAGACCGGCCTGTTCAAGCAGCGCCGAAGTACCGACAGTCGCCACAAGGCTAAAGCCCAGTTCTACCAGATCACGAGCCACGTCGACAACGCCTGCCTTATCCACATCACGCACGGAGATAAAGGCCTTGCCCTTGCTCGGCAACTTCTCGCCGGCGCCAAGCTGCGCCTTCATGAAGGCTTCACCGAAGCTGGCACCGGTACCCATCACCTCGCCGGTGGACTTCATCTCAGGGCCGAGAATGGGGTCCACGCCAGGAAACTTGTTGAACGGGAACACCGCTTCCTTGACGTTGAAGTACTTCGGCACGATCTCCTCGGTGAAACCGAGCTCCTCGAGACTCTTGCCGGTCATTACCAGCGCCGCGATCTTGGCCAGCGATACACCGATGCACTTGGACACGAAAGGCACGGTACGCGATGCACGCGGATTGACCTCGATGACGTAGACTTCGCCATCCTGGTAGGCCAGCTGCACATTCATCAGACCGACAACACCGAGTTCCAGCGCCATCTTGCGCACCATCTCGCGCATATCGTCCTGAACATCCGCCGCCAGGTTGTAGGGCGGCAGCGAGCAAGCGGAGTCACCGGAGTGCACGCCGGCCTGTTCGATATGCTGCATGATCGCCCCGATCACCACGGTCTTACCGTCGCTGACCGCGTCGATGTCGACTTCGATGGCAGCATTAAGGAAGTGATCCAACAGCACCGGGGCATCGTTGGAAACCTGAACCGCAGTGTTCATGTAGCGGCGCAGCTCATCTTCCTTGTACACGATCTCCATGGCGCGGCCACCGAGGACGTAGGAGGGACGCACCACCAGCGGATAACCGATCTTCTCCGCCTCGATCACCGCCTCTTCCAGGCTGCGCACTGTGGCGTTTTCCGGCTGTTTCAGCCCCAGACGCTTGATCATCTGCTGGAACTGTTCGCGGTCTTCGGCGCGGTCGATCGCTTCCGGCGAAGTCCCGATGATCGGCACGCCCGCAGCCTCCAATGCCACCGCCAGTTTCAGCGGGGTTTGGCCGCCATACTGGACGATCACACCCTTGGGCTTCTCGACATTGACGATCTCCAGCACATCTTCCAGCGTAATCGGCTCGAAGAACAGACGATCTGAGGTGTCGTAGTCGGTGGACACGGTTTCCGGGTTACAGTTGACCATAATGGTCTCGTAGCCATCTTCCCGTGCAGCCAGCGCTGCATGTACGCAGCAGTAGTCAAACTCGATACCCTGACCGATACGGTTCGGGCCACCGCCGATAACCATGATCTTCTCGCGATCGGATGGATTGGCTTCGCACTCCTCCTCATAGGTGGAGTACATGTAGGCCGTATCGGTGGCAAACTCGGCAGCACAGGTATCGACGCGCTTGAATACCGGGCGCACCCCCATGCTCTGACGATGCTTGCGGAACTGTTTCTCGGACATACCGAGCAGCTGCGCCAGGCGCGCATCGGAGAAGCCCTTGCGCTTGAGGCGGTAGATCTGGTCACGATCCAGCTCGTTCAGCGCAGTCTTGGCGACACGCTGTTCATCCTTGAGCAGATCCTCGATCTGCACCAGGAACCAGGGATCGACACCGCTGAGCTTGTAGATCTCGTCGATGCTCATACCGAGACGGAAGGCATCGCCGATGTACCAGATACGCTGAGCACCCGGCTGGGTCAGCTCGCGAACGATATCGGTACGTGCGTCTTCTGCATTCAGGTCAACGATCGGATCGAAACCGACTGAGCCCACTTCCAGACCGCGCAGCGCTTTCTGCAGCGACTCCTGCTGGGTACGACCGATCGCCATCACCTCGCCCACCGACTTCATCTGGGTGGTCAGACGATCGTTGGCCTGGGGGAACTTCTCGAAGGTGAAACGCGGAATCTTGGTCACGACGTAGTCGATCGCCGGCTCGAACGAGGCCGGAGTACGGCCGCCGGTGATGTCGTTCTGCAGTTCATCAAGGGTGTAGCCCACCGCCAACTTGGCCGCGACCTTGGCGATCGGGAAGCCGGTAGCCTTGGAGGCCAACGCCGAGGAGCGCGATACGCGCGGGTTCATCTCGATGACGACCATGCGACCGGTCTGCGGATCAACACCGAACTGGACGTTGGAGCCACCGGTTTCGACACCGATCTCGCGCAGTACAGCGATCGAGGCGTCCCGCATCAGCTGGTACTCTTTGTCGGTCAGCGTCTGCGCCGGCGCCACGGTGATGGAATCACCGGTATGCACACCCATGGCGTCGAAGTTTTCGATCGAGCAGACGATGATGCAGTTGTCGTTCTTGTCGCGAACGACCTCCATCTCGTACTCTTTCCAGCCGATCAGCGATTCGTCGATCAGCAGTTCGTTGGTCGGTGACAGGTCCAGACCGCGTTCGCAGATCTCGATAAACTCTTCGCGGTTGTAGGCGATACCGCCACCGGAGCCACCCATGGTGAAAGAGGGGCGGATGATCGCCGGGAAGCCGATGGAGTCCAGCACCTGCAGCGCCTCCTCCATGCTGTGCGCGATCGCCGCACGTGGACACTCCAGGCCGATGTTTTTCATCGCCTTGTCAAAACGCTCACGATCTTCCGCCTTGTCGATGGCGTCCTGGGTTGCACCGATCATCTCGACGCCGAACTCGGCCAGCACACCCTCGCGATCCAGATCCAGCGCACAGTTCAGCGCGGTCTGACCACCCATGGTCGGCAGCAGCGCATCCGGACGCTCCTTCTCGATGATCTTGGCAACGGTTTTCCAGTTGATCGGCTCGATATAGGTAGCATCCGCCATCGCCGGATCGGTCATGATGGTGGCCGGGTTGGAGTTAACCAGGATGACGCGGTAACCCTCTTCACGCAGCGCCTTACACGCCTGCGCACCGGAATAGTCAAACTCGCAGGCCTGGCCGATGACGATGGGGCCCGCGCCGAGGATAAGAATACTTTGAATGTCCGTACGTTTTGGCATCTGATTTAACCGGTCGTATCTGTTTCTGTTCGTGGACTGCCTGGCAACTTACGCTCAGGTAAGCGCTCAGGCACGGGCTCGCATCAGCTCGATAAAACGATCGAACAAAGGTGCCACATCGTGCGGGCCGGGGCTCGCTTCCGGGTGACCCTGGAAACTGAACGCCGGGCGATCGGTGCGTTCGATCCCCTGCAGCGAGCCGTCAAACAGCGACTTATGCGTCGCGCGTAGCGTCTCCGGCAGGGTCGCCTCATCCACCGCAAAGCCGTGGTTCTGGCTGGTGATCATGACATGCTGACTATCCAGATCCTGTACCGGGTGGTTGGCACCATGGTGACCGAACTTCATCTTCACCGTACGCGCGCCAGAGGCGAGCGCCAACAACTGATGCCCCAGACAGATGCCGAACACCGGCACGCCGGTCTCAAGAATCTCGCCGATCGCCTTGATCGCGTAGTCGCAGGGTTCTGGATCGCCGGGGCCATTGGACAGGAACACGCCATCCGGATTCAGTGCCAGCACCTCGGACGCCGGAGTCTGCGCCGGCACCACAGTCAGGCGGCAGCCACGCTCGACCAGCATACGCAGGATATTGGACTTGACGCCGTAATCGAATGCGACCACGTGGTAGGGCAGCTCTGCTTCGGAGCGATCTTCATGGCCCACACCCAGTGTCCAGGTGGTGGAGCGCCAGTCATAAGCCTCGGTGGCGCTGACAACTTTCGCCAGGTCCATCCCCTTGAGGCCCGGGAAGGCACGCGCCGCAGCCAGTGCCTTATCCTCATCGATCTCACCGGCCATGATGCAGCCGTTCTGCGCACCCTTCTCGCGCAGGATACGGGTCAGGCGACGGGTATCGATATCAGCAATGCCGACAATACCGTTATCCCGGAGGTACTGATCCAGTGACTTTTCACTGCGGAAGTTGCTGGCCAGCAGCGGCAGGTCGCGAATCACCAGACCGGCAACCCAGGTCTGACGCGACTCTTCGTCTTCGACGTTGACGCCCACGTTACCGATATGAGGGTAAGTAAGGGTGACGATCTGCCGGCAGTAGGAGGGGTCGGTTAAAATCTCCTGATATCCGGTCATCGAGGTGTTGAACACCACCTCACCACTGGACTCACCATCGGCGCCAATCGCAACCCCCCTGAATATGCTGCCATCTTCAAGGGCTAGAATGGCTGGTCGCGTCAATTGAACCTCCCGCGCGTGCGCTTAAAATTATCGTCGAATCTGGAAAGAGCACAGAGTTCCGACATCGTATATACGTGCAAAAAAGCGAGGTGAAACCGAAAGGTTACCTCGCTTAGAAATGAATTCTGCGTCTTTAGTAATAAGTCCCGCGGACCCTGCGGGCAAAACCGGCGGTATTTTAGTTTATAGGCTTGGAATTGTCCACGCGGCGATCGGCCTATCTCGCCCATCGAGCCTTTTGTCACCCTGCTGTCACATTTTATTCATACACTGCGCGCATCTAGCAGTCGCTACCCTATCACATCCGCAGTTGTATCCAGGGACCCGGTGATGAAAATATCCCATCTCGCACGCGGCGCCAGTGCCGCACTTATCGTGATCGTTCTACTGATGGCCGCAGCCCTGACCTGGGCGCTGGATCAGCTTAGTGCCGCCTTCAGCCAGACCCTGCACTACAGCGAATACCGCAAACAGGTACAGCAGCAGGTAGAGCAGCCGATCACCGCCTACCTGGACAGCGGCGATGCAACGCTGCTCAGCCTGCTCGATGAGAACCTGAGTAGCATGACCGAAAGTGGCACCGGCAGTGCCTGGATGCCGGAGCAGGTGCGCGCCGATGTCGAATCCCGCCTGCTGCACATCAAGGACGAGGTGCTGGGCGAACTGCGTGAAGCAGGCAAACTGGCCGATCCGGAAGCGCTGCTGATCATCAACGAGCGAGAGCAGTCCGACACCCTGTCCTCATTGCGCGACTATGTCGACGAGGCCGGCAGCGCCAGCGTCACGCTGCGTCTCGACTACCTGTACAGCCTGGCAGCGGTCCAGCGCAGCCTGCACCGACTCACCCTGACGCGGGAAAGCTACTTCAAGCTCCCGGACACCGATACCGAAAAAACACTGAATCTCTACCTCAATGAACTCAAAAGCGGTAGCGACATATTATCGCAACTGCCCAACCTCGGCGTCATCGAAAAGCAGGAGGTGGACGAAATGGCCGCCTTGATGGGCTGGTCGACCGAGAATCAGGCCGAAGCCGCCGACAAGGCGGAGGAGCTGACCTCCGCGCTGCGCTCCCTGCAGGGGCGCTACCCGAAGGAGATGGAGAACGCGAGCAAATTCGCCCAGTTGAAAAGCACCAGCCGTCACAATGCGCTGACTCAGCTCGAGCTGTTGGAAACCGCACTGGCGCAGATGGAAAGTATCATCAACGCCCGCTTCGAGAAGATACTCAATCTCGTCTACTGGGTATTGGGTGTCTGCATGGCGCTGATCATCCTGACCGGCGCCAGCATGACGGTGTTGCAGAATCGCCTGGCCGCCTTGCTTACCCTGAGCAGCCGCTATATCGACAAGCTGGCCAACGGTGACCTGAACGGCACCTTCGAGCTGAACAGTCGCTTCAGTGAAGTACAGAGTCTGAAACAGGCGGTGCATCAGCTGCAAAGCTACTTCCAGCGCTTGATCGAGCAGATTCATCAGGAGACCAGTCGCCTGAATCAGCTGCAGGGTGAAGCGGTGAGCAGCTCCCAGAGTCTGGAGCAGATCGTCTCGGCCCAGCAGCTGCAGACCGAGAACGCCGCGACACAGATGGAGCAACTCAATGGCTCCTTCCATGAGGTGGCCGGTAACGCTGCACGCACCAGCACCGCCACTCATGATGCCCATGAACTGGCAAACCTGGGCTCTGACGCCCTGGCGCAGACCCGCCAGAGCATCACCCTACTCAGTAGCGAAGCACGCGACACCGCCGAAGCCCTGGAGGAGCTGCGCGCCGATGCCTTGGCGATCAGCAATGTACTGACCGTGATCGAGGGCTTTGCCGAACAGACCAACCTGCTGGCGCTGAACGCGGCGATCGAAGCAGCACGCGCCGGCGATGCCGGACGCGGGTTTGCCGTGGTCGCCGACGAGGTGCGCAATCTGGCCGCCAGCACCGCCAGCTCGGCGGAGCAGATCCGCCGCATCACCGAGAAACTGGACAAGGCCTCCAAATCGGCAACCGAGCGTATGAATATCCAGCAGGACTCGGTACAGTCCACGGTGCAGCGTGCCGAGGAAGCCGGTGAAGCGATGGACAGAATTCGTTCGGCGATTGCCAATATCAATGATATGAGCGCGATGATTGCATCCGCCACCGAACAGCAGTCGGCGGTCACATCGGAGATCGCGGCGGTGATCCAGGCGTCGGCGGAACTCTCCCGCCAGTCGGCGGCGGAAGCGGAAAACAACCAGCGCTTTGCCGGCACCCTGGGGGAGACCAGCAAAGCGCTGAATGCACTGGTCAGTCAGTTCCGCTAGAGCAGTGAGCGCGGATCAGCTGCCCCAGTAGCGCACCCGACCGGTGTCGATGTGGACAAAATTGGACTTGGTATACAGGCCGACACCGCCGATCTTGAGATCAACAGCACTCTGGTGCAGCTTGTGCAGATCCTGGCCCGGCAGGCGGATATCCAGCGCCTGCCCGTCCATATGCAGGCTGCGCTTGGCGACACCGTTACTCTTGGCACTGAGCATGGCGTTGGTCTTGGGGGAGCGATAGCCGGAGATAATCTCGAACGGCGCCGTACGCCCTGCGCGCATACGCAAAAGATGCAACATGTCGATCAGCGTCGGATCGATCGGGTGTACATCTCCGGTGCGATAATCACGCAACAGGTAGTTCAACTCATCCAGACTGTCATCCAGGTACTTGCCCTGCTCCCAGTAAGTCAGCTTCGCCTTTTCACCGGTGTGCAGGTTATGCAGCGCGATACTGCGTTCATGCTCCCGCGGCATTGCGGCCAGGGTTTTGGGGATATGAAGCCCGGCAGCGGTAACTGCCAGACCTTTAAGAAAGCCGCGACGGGAGAGAGGGGCGGCTGACCTCGTATTGCTTTTGAACGGCACTCGTTACTACCTCTGGGTGTCGGTTCAATCGATCCGGTACTGTTGATGTTCACTCGTCGAATACATCCTACCCAAGAGCGAGACAATTGACCAGTTAGTAATCAATTGTTAACGACTATATCGGTGTATTCAACAGCACTATAGTGCTGGATGCGCGCCAGGATCTGGGTATCAAGGCCATAGATATCGGGACGGAACTGAGCCTGCCCCTGATCATCAATCCAGACCGAGAGGTAGACCATAAACACCGGTATCGGTTCCGGCAGGGAACGGATGCGAGTCTCCTCCTGAGCCAAGGCTTCGGTCAGCCAGTCTAGCATCTGCGGCTGATCGAGCAGCAGGTACTGCACCAGGCTCTCGATGCCCTGCACCCGCACGCAACCCGAGCTGAACGGGCGCAGCGGCTTTTCGAACAGGGATTGCGACGGAGTGTCGTGCAGGTAGATCGAAAATGGGTTATTCATACCGAACTTCATCCGCCCCAGCGCATTATTCGGCCCTGGGGCCTGAATCAGGCGGATATGCCCCGGATTAACCCAGTCCACCTGTTCTGCCGCCACATTGCGCCATCGCCCCTCATCGAAATGCTGTACCCGCACACGATTCTGCTCCAGCCAGCCCATATCCTCCCGAATCTTGGGCAGCAGATCCTCGCGCATGATTCGACGCGGTACGGTCCAGTCCGGGTTGACCGTCAGCCGGTTGAGTTCGGATCGAAAGGAGGGAGTGGGCCTGCGTGGCCGCCCGGTGATAGTACGGGTATAGAACACCACCTGCCCCGCCTCGACCAGCTCCAGGAAATAGCCGGCCGGGCTGACCAATATGTAGCGGGCACCAAGCTCACGTGGCATCCAGCGCCAGCGCTCGAGGTTGACGCGAATCTGCTCCAGACGCTCACTCATCGGCCGATTGAGCTCGGCCAGGGTTTTCGGCCCAAGCACACCGTCAACCTCAAGCCCATGCCGCATCTGAAATCGTTGCAACGCCGCCACCAGAGGCTGGTCGTAGAGATCAGGCGCCGTCGCCATGGCGATGGGGTCGGGGTCGGCATCCCCCTGGCGCACCAGATAGCGCCGCAGCAGCGGCACCACCTCGGACTGCTCACCCGGTTGCAGTATCAGGTTGTTCGGCAGCGCCGGCAACGGCTGCTCGCGACTGATCAGCAGATAATGCTGATAGAGTTCGGTCAGCGCTTTGTACTCCTGGGTTCGCGGTGCCAGTTCCATCACGACCCCGACCGGGTTGCGCTCTGCAAGCGCCCGTTGCGCCATCGCCACGGCATCGATCTCCGGGCGCGACAGATGCCAAAGCCGCTGCTGCAGCCCAGCCTCCGGCTGCCCCTGCCCCATATCGGTAATCAGCCGTAACAGCGCATCGCTGAGCAAAAGATCGCGCCGCGCCACTCCAGGCTCATTGACCAATCGGCGGTCATGGTAACGTGCCGCCGACAGCCCCTGCGCCACCGCCTCGTCGATGGTGCGCAACAGTGCGTCAATTAACGCCTGATCGGCTTCGCCATCAGCGCTATGCCAGAGGTAGGCCGAAGCGCTGGCGCCATACAGGGCACCCAGTGCCGCCCAATCGGGAATGGGTTCGCCCTGTTGCAGCGGCAAGGTATCAGGTGGCAGCGGCAAAGGGGCGGCGCCCGCCCCGCCGATGGACGAAAGCGATAAAAAAAGAGCGAGGCACGCCCTTTGGAGTACTCTAGCCAGCACGGGCATGGTGATCTGCCCTCCCTGTCCTGGGTCCAGGCCTGGGGCTCCAGGCCCACTCCTTTACTATAGCCGCTGAACGTGACTCAGGCTGTCCTGTTGAGCAAGCGTGTCAGTGCTCCCCCGTCGCCATCAAAACCGCTAATCCAACGATAGTCGCCGCCAGCGCGGCGTACTGCAGCGCCGACCAGCGCTGAATTTCGCCACTCAGCAGCGCCACACCCAGGATGGTGGCCATAAACCATAGCAGCGTCTGCACCGTCGACGACGACACCCCAGCGAGAGTAAGGAAACGCACCGACAGCAGGTAGATCGAGACACCGACAACGAAGAACAGCAGCGAAAGCACTCCCTGCTTCCACGCCACCTGACCGCCGGGATGCCAGGCCTGGGTGGCATAATGAAACCCCTTGGCATCAAACCAGGCCGACGACAACAGCAAAATCAGAGAGATCGAAACGCTCACATCCAAGTCCCATGTTCAGGCGTTCAGCAGCGGCCAAGTATCGTTCCCGGCCTGAGGACTGAACCCTAAACGCGGGCCAAGCGAAAGCCTATACCTCCCAGTGGATAGTCATCGTGCAAATGGAGAGTGATCGACGCCCGCATGAAGCGCAGGCAGAGAGGAGAGCTGCCGCCCCTGTTGTCGAAGGGGCGGCAGCCTGGTGCTAGATCACCTCGGCCAGATTGCCCTTGCTCTCCAGCCACTGCTTACGATCGCCGGAGCGTTTCTTCGCCAGCAGCATATCCATGATCTCCATGGTGTCGTCGCCTTCGGCCAGGGTCAGCTGTACCAGACGGCGGGTATCCGGCGCCATGGTGGTTTCGCGCAACTGCATAGGATTCATCTCACCGAGACCCTTGAAGCGCTGCACGTTGATCCGGGCGTTGCGCCGCTCGGCGCGGATACGTTCGACAATACCCTGCTTCTCGTCATCATCCAGGGCGTAGTAGACCTCCTTGCCCGCATCGATGCGGTACAGCGGCGGCATCGCCACATAGACATGGCCGGCCGCCACCAGCGGACGGAAATGCCGCACGAACAGGGCGCAGAGCAGAGTGGCAATATGCAGACCGTCGGAGTCGGCATCGGCGAGGATGCAGATACGGTTGTAACGCAACCCGTTCAGATCCACCGAACCGGGATCGACGCCGATCGCCACCGAGATGTCATGAATCTCCTGGGACGCCAGGATCTCACCGGACTCCACCTCCCAGGTATTCAGGATCTTGCCGCGCAGCGGCATGATCGCCTGGAACTCGCGCGAGCGCGCCTGCTTGGCCGAGCCGCCGGCGGAATCCCCCTCGACCAGGAACAGCTCGGACTGGCTCATATCGCCGCCGGAGCAGTCCGCCAGCTTGCCGGGCAGTGCCGGGCCCTGGGTCACCTTCTTGCGCACCACCTTCTTGTTGGAGCGCATGCGGCGCTGGGCATTGGCGATCACCAGGTCGGCGATCTTCTCCCCCTCCTCCACATGGCGGTTGAGCCAGAGTGAGAAGGCATCCTTGACCGTACCGGAGATGAACGCGGCGATCTGCCGTGACGACAGCCGCTCCTTGGTCTGGCCGGCGAACTGCGGATCACGCATCTTGGCCGACAGGATGTAGCAGCAGCGATCCCAGATATCCTCTGGGCTCAGCTTGACGCCGCGTGGCAACAGGTTGCGGATCTCGCAGAATTCACGCATCGCATCGAGCAAGCCCGAGCGCAGGCCGTTGACATGGGTACCGCCCTGGGCGGTGGGGATCAGGTTGACGTAGCTCTCACAGGTCTGCTCACCGCCCTCCGCCAGCCACTGCACCGCCCACTCGACTGCATCCTCCTCGCCCTGCAGGTGGCCGGTGAACGGCTCCGCCGGCAGCGTCTCGTAGACCTGGGTGTTGCCCTTGAGGTAGGCAACCAGGCCGTCCTCGTAGTACCACTCCTCGGTCTCCTTCTTGCCACCGGAGCCGTCGGTGAAGATCACCCGCAGGCCGGGGCAGAGCACCGCCTTGGCGCGCAGGTTGTGCTTGAGTCGACTGATGCTGAACTTGGGCGTATCGAAATACTTGGGATCGGGCAGGAAACGCAGTGTGGTGCCGGTATTGCGCTTGCCGCAGCTGCCGACCACCTCCAGATCGGACACCTTGTCACCATCGGCGAAACCGATACGGTAGACCTGACCATCGCGCTTGATCTCCACGTTGAGCAGCTTCGACAGCGCATTGACCACCGACACGCCGACCCCGTGCAAACCGCCGGAGTAGGTATAGTTGTCGTTGTTGAACTTGCCGCCGGCGTGCAGCCGGGTCAGGATCAGCTCAACCCCGCTGACCCCCTCCTCGGGGTGGATATCCACCGGCATGCCGCGGCCGTCATCGCTGACCGACAGCGAACCGTCTTCATGCAGCACCACCTCGATCTGCCGTGCATGGCCAGCCAGCGCCTCATCCACGGAGTTGTCGATCACCTCCTGGGCAAGGTGGTTAGGACGATCGGTTTCGGTGTACATGCCAGGGCGACGACGCACCGGGTCCAGACCGCTGAGTACCTCAATCGCTTCGGCGTTATATTGCTTCGACATCCGTCTCTTTTCCTGTTGTCAGTTGGCGCTTGCCGGCAGCTCTGCCGGCTCGGGCAGCTCTATGCGCCCCTGAGCAAACGCCTGAATAGCGGGTATCAAGTGTTCAAACCGGTCGAAACCGTGACTGCCCCCGGGCTGAACGAACTGAGTCACCTGGGAGAACTTATCCACCGCCTCGCGGTAATCCAGGGTTTCGTCACCGGTCTGTACCAACAGCAGATAGCGCCCGGGATCGGCAGGCTTGGCACAGTCCAGCGCCAGCAGCTGCTGCAGATGACGATGGGTCAGCTGGTAGCGCTCCGCGGTATACAGGTTCTGGTTTTCGCCCAGCCAATCCTCCAGCAGCCGGTAGGGGTAGACGGCAGGATTGACCAGCACCGCTTTCAGCGCCTCGCCCCGGCACACCGCCTGCTCCACCAGATAGTGGCTGTAGTAGCCGCCCAGAGAACTGCCAATCAGCAGCGGATTTTGCCCCTGGGCCTTAAGCTGTTCGATCAGCTGCTGCAGCTGCTCGATCGCCCGAGCCGGCCAGTGCGACAGCTCCGGACAGTGGAAATGACCTGCCAGCCCCTGTGCCTGCAGTGCCCGCTCCAGCAACTGCGCCTTCCAGGAGGAGGGCGAACTGTTGAAGCCGTGGACATAGATATACACAGGATCGGTCATCGGCTAAACGGATACCTCGTAACGGGGGAGCAACTTGATCTGGGGCAGACGTTACCCAAGGCTGGCGCCAGGCGCAACTGCCTTACACGTTTACCCGACGCACCTGCACGCTGATCCCGCCATCGGCGTCCAGTCGATAGATACAGTAACCGGGGCGCGACTGCAGCGGGTCGTCCTCAAGCAGGAAGTCGTCCTGACCGGGCTTGAACTGAATACTGCTGGCCGGCGCCGACCAGACCGGGATATCACCCAGCCACAGCGCTTGATGCTGATGCAGGTGGCCGCACAGGATCGCATTCACCTGTGAGTAAGCCGAGACGACGCGAGCGAACTCGGCCGCGTTGCCGAGCATGATCTGGTCCTGCCACAGACTCCCAGTGGCCAGCGGATTGTGATGCAACAGAATCAGCACCGGGTGTTCAGCACTGGTCTCCAGCGCCTGCTCGAGCCAGCCCAGCTGCTCCTCACTGAGCGATCCACTGCCCCGGCCATCGGGGTTGGCGGTGGAATCGAGCAGCAGCAGCCGCCAGTCACCACAGACGACACATTCACGCCCCAGCGGCAGATCACTGGCCGCGCGCATCGCCGCAGGCTCATCGTGGTTGCCCGGGATCCAGTGCCGTTCGCCCGACAGCGGTGCGACCATGTCGAGCAGTCGCCGATACGCATCGGCGCCACCATGATGGACCAGATCGCCGCTGAGCAGCAGCTGATCGAACTCGATCCCCTGCGCCAGGGCATCGGCCACCACCGCCTGCAGCGTGCTGTCGGTATTCAGGCCACGAAACCGCTGCTCCGGTTCCGGCATCAGGTGGCAGTCACTGATCTGTAGCAGGTAGCGCGAGCGCGTTTGTAACACAGGTTCAACCAACGAAAACCGGCTCCATCATATGACCGTGACTGAGACACTGACTCAGGCATTCACCAAGGAATTCGTTCAGCTGCACCTTCTCGTCGGGCTGGTGCATATGGGGGTTGGGGTAGGGGTAGCGGCCGGACAGCTGGCGCCGCTGACGGATGCAGATCACCTCGGCCAGACCGGCGTCATGATACAGGCGCACCAACAGTTGGGGGGCGTCCAGCCAGCGCGAATCGCTCTCAAGCTGCTGGCTGACCAGCAGGGTGCTGGTGTAGCGGAAACGCTCCTCGACCTGAAGGCGCAGCACGGCGCTGCGGCCGTGCCAGGCAACCTGATACTCGCGCTGATCCCGAGTATCAAGGTCCGGCAACAGCTTCAGTATGCGCGCGTAGTTCGCCTCGCAAACCGACATCTGCCGTTTTAGGTCGGGTACATACTTGCGTTTCATTTTGTCGAAACTATCTCCTCACTGAGCGCCTCACTGCGCGTCTCTCCACGGATACGGGCTCGGTTCAATTCCAGCCACTGTAATCCGATGATCGCCGGTCCGCTATTGATCCGTCCATTGCGCACAAGTTCAAAAGCGGCCTCGGCGTCGATCACCTGTACTTTGATATCTTCGCCCTCATCTGGCAAGCCGTGCACCCCCTGCGCCTGTGCAGCATCGACGCAGGCGAACATCAGGTCGATCCACTCATCGCAGGCACCCGGGCTGGGCAGGAAGCGTGAGATCGGGTGCACACCGCTGATCGCCAAGCCCGCCTCTTCGTCGCTTTCGCGCACCGCCACGTCGACGGCCGACTCGCCCGGCTCGGAGATGCCGGCGACCAGCTCCAGCAACCAGGGACCCTGCGACGCATCGAGCGCACCAACGCGAAACTGCTCCACCATCACCACCGCATCTCGGTGTGGGTCGTACAGCAATACGCACACCGCATTGCCGCGCCGAAACAGCTCCCGCTGAATCTCGATTTCACCACCCTTAAATCGGCGGTGGCGGAGCTTCAGCCGGTACATTTTGAAATAGCCGTCGAACACCGGCACATCGTCCTCGATATGGCAGTCTTCGGGGCCAAATGTGGGTCGCCAGCTGTTCTGCATCTCTCCAATCCTGTCCTGCGTACTGCAGACACTATACCGCAAGCGGACGAAGAAAATCCCCCGGCGTTCAGGCGCTGATCTGGACGCCCGAACGCCACAGCTGGCTCAGATGACGCTGGGGCGAGAGATATATCGCATCCCCCCCCTGGTGCTTGGCGTATTTCTTGGCCTCGGCCGCCAGCTCGGCGACTTCGTGGTAGCTGGAGCACTTATAGGGGTCCGGATGCACCACCCCGACGGCGAGCGAGAGCAGTGGTTGGAAACAGCGTTCACCCTTGCGATCGATACTCCAGATCCCCCCGGACTCCAGGTCATGCGCCCGGTACAGCTCGCGCACGCGCTGGCGAAACTGCTCGACCACCTGTTCGCAGCTGCTGCGCCACTGCCGGCTGCGAAACAGCACCACGAAATCGTCGCCGCCGACATGGCCGACAAAATCCACGTCGCTGGAGGTGTTGTTGCTCAGCAGCATCCCCAGCAGACGGATCACCTGGTCACCCCGAGAATAACCATAGCAGTCGTTGAAGGGTTTGAAGTGGTTAAGATCGAAATAGGCGATATGAAAATCGGTGGCATGGTTGAGCAGGGCATCGATCTCGCGGTTGATCGGCACATTGCCCGGCAGCAACGTCAGCGGATTGGAGTAGCGAGCGTTGCGGATCTTCAACTCGGTAATCCGCTTAAGCAGGTCGCGCAAGCTGGCCATGCCAAGGTAACAGCCATCCTGCACGATAATCAGCTCCTGATGGATCAACTCCGCTGCATCCTGCTCGGTGATCATCTGCGATACCCGCTCCAGCGGCATATCGGAGGGCACCACCAGCGCATCCTCCCGCATCAGCCGGGAAACCGGTTTCTGCTCGTACAGCGCACGGCCATACTGGGCGGAAAACAGCTCGAGCAGGTCGCTGCGCCGCACCACGCCAACCGGCTCGCCATCCACCAGCACCGGTACCGAGCCCACGTCGGGCAGTGCCCTCAGGATCTCGCTGACCTCCAGCAGACGATCCTCCGGCGATACCGAGGGTATGCTGCGCACCAGTGCCCGCGCGATATCCGACTCCGCCGAGCCTCGCTCGCCACCACGACTCTGCAGATAGCCGTGGCGTATGGTCAGCGGATCAAGCCCCATGACCGGGTCTTGCAACGGCCGCCCGAGCAGGAATCCCTGACCGTAGCGTACCCCCATCTCCTGCAGGGTATGCAGCTCTTCCAGCGTCTCGATCCCCTCGGCGATGATATTGCAGTGCAGGGTGCGGCCGATGTTGCAGATCGAGCGCACGAACTCGCGCTTGACCGAATCGCGGTCGATCATGCGTATGAAGTGCATATCGATCTTGACGTAGTCCGGCTGCAGCTCGGCCCAGAGTTTCAGCCCCGAATAGCCGCTACCCAGATCATCGATGGCGATGCGAAAGCCCATCTGGCGGTAGTGTTCCACCGCCGAACGGGTCAGGCCATGATTGTCGAACGGGTGCTGCTCGGAGAGCTCAATGACGATATTCTCCTGCGGGATACCCAGCGCCTGCAGCAGCTCGATGGTAAAGCCATGCTGATAATCGGGACTGCTGAGCAGGGAAGCGGATACGTTCAGAAACAGTTTGCCACTCAATGACTGGGCGGCAAAACATTCGATCGAGCGGCGCCGACACAGCAGCTCCAACCGGTGCAGCAGATGGTGGCGGATCGCGGCGTTGAACAACCGGTAGGGCGCGTGCAGCGGGGTGCCGCTCGGCCCCCTGATCAGCGCCTCATGACCCAGACACTCACCGGTATTGAGATCCACTATCGGTTGAAATACCGGATAGAGACACTCCTGCTGGATAATCCCGGTCAGCAGTTCGAGCTCATCCAGCTCACTCTCGATCGCCTGTGCGAACTGAGGTTCGACCCCCATCTAAATCACCTTACAAAACAGCCGTTTATTGGCGTATGTTATGGCGATTCCGTGACAGAGCGGTGACAGGTCAGGCGATCTCAACCTCGCCCTGGGAGAAGCGGCGCAGCTGCTGAATCTCGTCAGCCCAGATCGTCTCGTCGATGGTTTCCAGCACCAGCGGCACCCCTTCGAACCGGGGATCCTGCATAATGTAGCGGAACACCGCCCAGCCGATCTCGCCCTGGCCCAGGCTGTGGTGGCGATCCACCCGACTGCCCAGCGCGGCTTTCGAGTCGTTGATATGCATGCCGCAGAGGTAGTTGAAGCCGACCACCCGTGAGAACTCGGCAAAGGTCTGCTCGCAGGCGTCGGCGGTACGCAGATCGTAGCCGGAGGCAAAGGTGTGGCAGGTATCAAGACACACCCCCACTCGCGACTTGTCCTCGACCCGGTCGATAATCTCGGCGATCTGTTCGAAGCGGCAGCCCAGATTAGAGCCCTGACCGGCGGTATTTTCGATCACCGCGGTCACCCCGCGGGTTTTATCCAGCGCCAGGTTGATCGACTCGGCGATCAACCTCAGACAGCCGCTTACGTCGATCTTGCGCAGGTGACTGCCGGGATGGAAATTCAGATAGACCAGCCCCAGCTGCTCGCAGCGCTGCATCTCGTCGATAAAGGCATCCCGCGATTTCTGCAGCGCCTCAGCCTCGGGATGACCCAGATTGATCAGGTAGCTGTCGTGCGGCAGGATCTGCTCGGGCGCAAAGCCGTGCTCGTCGCAATTGCGCTTGAACGCGTCGATGCTCTGCGCCGTCAGCGGTTTGGCGTCCCAGCGGCGTTGATTCTTGGTAAACAGCGCAAAGGCGTTGGCGCCGATCGCCGCCGCATTCAGCGGCGCGTTCTCGACCCCTCCCGAGGCGCTGACATGGGCTCCTACGTAGTACATTACAGCTTGCAGGCCCCACCCAGACAGTCATCGAAATCCATCGATTCCATCTCTTCACGCTCGGCATGTAGCTGACGGATACGCGCCAGCAACTGGCCCTCGGTGTCGCCCCCGTCCTGCACACCGGCACGGGCGAAAACGGCCAGCAGTGCGCTCAATTCATCCAGGTTCAGTTCATGCATCGGTTGTTCTCCTCTAGGTTTTTCTAAAGCGGCAGCAACTGCTCAATCATCAATTGCAGATTGCGCTGGCCACGAAACTCGTTGATATCGAGACGGTAGACCACCTCGACCTCGGTTACCGCCTGATCCGGCCAGCAACGCGTGTCGATATTAAACGCGATGCCATCCAGCGCCATACCGGAGCTCGGCTCCATCAATACCACCTTGAGGTGGCGATGACCAACGATACGCTGCTGGATCAAGCGGAAACGGCCATCGAAGCGTGGCTCCGGAAACTGGTGCCCCCAGGGCCCAGCCTCGCGGATCCGCTCGGCCAGTTCCAGGGTGAATTGGTCGGCACTGAGCGCACCGTCGGTCAGCACCCGCTGAGTCAGCGCCTGCTCGTCCAACTGGCGCCGCACCTCGGCATCGAAGGCTTGGCAAAAAGCCTCCAGGTTTTCGCCGCTGAGCGACAGTCCCGCCGCCATGGCGTGACCGCCAAACTTCTTGATCAGACCGGGATGGCGCGCCGCGATCGCATCCAGGCCATCGCGGACATGGAAACCGCTGATCGAGCGCGCCGAGCCCTTGATATCACCCTCCTCGCCCGGCGCAAATGCGATCACCGGACGGTGTACCCGCTCCTTGATGCGCGACGCCAGGATGCCGATCACCCCCTGGTGCCAGCTGGGATCGAACAGGCACAGGCCATAGGGCAGCGCTGCGTCATCGAGCTGCAGCCGATCGAGCAGCACCAGCGCCTGCTGCTGCATCTCCTGTTCGATACCACGGCGCTCGCGGTTCAGATCGTCCAGCGTACGGGCCAGATCCAACGCATAGTCGTAATCCTCGCTGAGCAGACACTCGATGCCGATCGACATATCCTCCAACCGTCCCGCCGCATTCAGGCGCGGGGCCAGAGCGAAGCCGAGATCGGTGGAACTGAGTTGTTCGCGGCGACGGCCAGCGACCTCGATCAGCGCCAACAGGCCGGGCCGGGCCTGACCGGCGCGGATCCGCTGCAGCCCCTGATAGACCAGGGTGCGGTTATTGCGCTCCAGCGCCACCACATCGGCCACCGTACCTAGCGCCACCAGATCCAGCAGGCTGGCCAGGTTGGGGGGAGGTATATCGCGCGCCTCGAACCAGCCCCGCTCCGTCAACACCCGGCGCAGAGCGATCATGACATAAAAAATAACGCCAACGCCGCAGGTGGACTTGGCCATGAATTCGCAGCCGGGCTGGTTCGGATTAACGATGGCGCAGGCAGCCGGCAGCTGCGCGCCCGGCAGATGGTGATCGGTCACCAGCACGTCAATCCCCAACTGGCTGGCCCGCGCCACCCCTTCGATGCTGGAGATGCCGTTATCCACGGTAATGATCAGCTGTGGCGTCTGGGTTGCCGCCACCTCAACGATCTCCGGACTGAGGCCGTAGCCGTACTCGAAGCGGTTCGGCACCAGATACTCCACCTCGGCGGCGCCGAATTGGCGCAGCGCCAGCACTGCCAGCGCCGTGCTGGTGGCCCCGTCGCAGTCGAAGTCGCCGACGATCAGGATCCGCTCCCTCCGCTCCAGTGCCCCCACCAGGCGCTGCACCGCCGCCTCCATGCCGCGCATCTGTGAATCCGGCAGCAGCTCCTTGAGCTGACGCCCCAACTGCTCCAGGCTGTCGATACCGCGACAGGCGTAGATTCGGGCCAGTACCGGGTGCAGGGAGGCCAGCCCGACGGGCAGGCGTTCGGGCATCGGGCGACGTTCGATCAGGGGTACTTGGCTCATGGTGTCTCGGCCTTCGCGGCCGCGAACGGCGCAGGGAAGAGCTGGCTGGTTTTTCCGCTGCTGTAGTAGGCGAACAGGCCGATCCACTCACGCAGGGCGATCTCGATTTCGCTCAGGTTTTTCCACAGCCCCGGTTGCAAGCGGTAACCATCGGCGCTCAGGGCGTGGTAATCCACTGGATAAGGGGTCAATTCCCAGCCCTGACGGCGGAAAACGCCGACCGAACGCGGCATATGAAAGGCCGATGTCACCAACAGCCAGTTACCCTTGGGGACGCCACCGAGCAGTTCGAGGGTATTGAGCGCATTTTCGTAGGTGTTGCGCGACTCCCGCTCGATCGACACCCGGTCCGACAGGCCGACGCCGTCCAGGTACGCCCTGGCCACATCGCCGCCCTTGAACTCGGGGCGCAGCACCGAACCGCTGCCGCCGGTGAAGATGATCCGTGCCTGTGGATAACGCTGTGCCAGCAACGGAATCAGCAGCAGCCGCTCACCAGACTGGTTCACCTGCGGCTGCTGCCAGAAGGCGCTCTCCTCCGCCAGCTCGCCACCACCGAGCACGACGATGCCGTCGACCCTGAGGTTCTGCTCCGGCTGCGGGAAGCGGGCCTCGAGCGGCATCATCAGTGCATCGCCCAGCGGCATCAGCATGATACAGAGCAGTAGCAGAAGATCGGCGATCAGCAGACCCAGGCCTAGACGGCGCCAGCCCACCCAGAGGCTGAACAGGCCGAGCAGCAGCATCCACACCAGCAGGTGATCGGGGCGCGCAAAGAACCAGAACAGCTTGGACAGATTAAAAAAACTAGCCATCGCATCATCCTGGGCGTGGCGCCGACGATAGACGGTTACAGAGATGAGAGCCCGGCCGCCAGGCCGGGCTCACGTGGATCAGTCGCGGTGTACGTGCGAGGCGATGAACGCCTGGACGGCGGCGATATCGTTGTCGAGCACCTCGACCCGCTCCTCGCGCTCGAACAGGTCATGCAGATGTTCCGGCAACTGCGGCGATTCCAGTCCCGCCTTGACCACCGGTTCCGGGAACTTGACCGGATGCGCCGTGGCCAGGGTGATCATCGGCACCGACTTGTCGCGCCAGCACTCGCGCGCGGCCTTGACGCCGATGGCGGTGTGCGGATCGAGCAGGTAGCCGGTATCGGCGTACACCTGAGCAATAGTGTTGCAGGTGGTTTCATCGTCGGCGCAGGCACTGTCGAACAGCTCGCGCACCTTCTCCCAGCGCGCCGAATCCAACTGCACCGGCTCCTTCTTGAAACGGTCCATCAGCTCGCTGATCGCCCCGCCGTCGCGGCCGTAGACATCAAACAGCAGACGCTCGAAGTTGGAGCTGACCATGATATCCATCGACGGCGACAGAGTGTGCACCAGCTCGCCCTTGGACATATCGTTGCCGGAGATCACCCGGTGCAGGATGTCGTTGCGGTTGGTCGCCACCACCAGTTGGCTGATCGGCAGACCCATCTGCTTGGCCAGGTAACCGGCGAAGATATCGCCGAAGTTGCCGGTCGGCACCGAGAACGCCACCGGACGGTGCGGACCGCCAACGGCCAGCGCGGCAGAGAAGTAGTAGACGATCTGGGCCATGATGCGCGCCCAGTTGATCGAGTTCACCGCCCCCAGTTTCAAGCCCTTCAGGAACGCCTGATCGGCGAAGCTGTCCTTGACCATCTGCTGGCAGTCGTCAAAGTTGCCTTCCAGCGCGATGTTGAACACGTTGTCCGCCAGGATGGTGGTCATCTGGCGGCGCTGCACTTCGGACACCCGGTTGTGCGGATGCAGGATGAAGATATCCAGATGCTCGGAGTGACGGCAGCCCTCGATGGCGGCGGAACCGGTATCGCCGGAGGTGGCGCCCATGATCACCAGACGCTCGCCACGCTGGGCCAGCACGTGATCCATCAAGCGACCGAGCAGCTGCAGGGCAAAATCCTTGAACGCCAGGGTCGGGCCGTGAAACAGCTCCAGCACCCACTCATTGGTACCCAGTTCCTTCAGTGGCGCCACCGCCGAGTGGTTAAACCCGGCATAGGTCTCGTCGATCATCCGCTTCAGATCGGCATCGTCGATGCAGGTATCGACAAATGGCTTGATCACCTTGAACGCCAGCTCGGCATAGGAGAGACCAGCCCAGGAGGCGATCTCCTCCTGCGAGAAGGTCGGCAGCTGCTCAGGCACATAGAGACCGCCATCGCTGGCCAAACCGGCCAGCAGTACGTCTGCAAACTCAAGCGCCGGCGCCTGGCCGCGGGTAGAGATATATTTCATTGTCATCTTGTCCTTCAGTCAGCCAGCAACTCAACCCGGATACGCACCACATCGCCAAGGATATCCGGCAGCGCTTCGATCTCGCGGATCGCCTCGTTCATGACCCGTTCGGCGACGCGCTGCGTCAGCATGATCACCGGCACCTGCGCTTCGGTGGTCTGCTTCTGAATAATCGCTTCGATGTTGATCCCCTTGTCACCGAGGATGCGGGTCACGTGCGCCATCACGCCGGGGCGCTCCACCGCCTGCAGGCGCAGGTAGTAGCCGGTCTCGATATCGTCTACCGGCAGAATCGGCATATCGGACAGCTGACTAGGCTGGAACGCCAGATGCGGTACGCGGTTATCACGATCGGCGGTCAGCGTGCGCACGACATCGACGATATCGGCCACGACCGCGGACGCGGTCGGCTCAGCGCCGGCACCCGGTCCGTAATACAGGGTCTGGCCGACCGCATCGGCATCCACCAGCACCGCATTCATCACGCCGTTAACGTTGGCCAGCAGCGCGGACTGCGGAATCAGCGTCGGGTGCACACGCAGCTCGATACCGACAGAGGTACGGCGGCTGATACCCAGATGCTTGATACGGAAACCGAGTTCCTCAGCATATTTCACATCCTCGGTGGTGATCTTGCTGATCCCCTCGGTGTAGGCCTTGTCGAACTGCAGCGGGATACCGTATGCAATAGAGGCCAGGATGGTCAGCTTGTGCGCGGCGTCGATCCCCTCCACATCGAAGGTGGGGTCGGCTTCTGCGTAGCCCAGCTCCTGGGCTTCGGCCAGCACATCATCGAACGCACGGCCCTTGTCGCGCATCTCGGTCATGATGAAGTTGCCGGTGCCGTTGATGATGCCGGCCAGCCAGTCGATCTTGTTTGCCGCCAGGCCTTCGCGGATCGCCTTGATGATCGGAATACCGCCAGCCACCGAGGCCTCGAACGCGACCATGACGTTCTTCTCCTGGGCGGCAGCGAAGATCTCGTTACCGTGCACGGCGATCAGCGCCTTGTTGGCGGTGACCACATGCTTGCCGTTTTCGATCGCGGTCATTACCAGATCGCGCGCAGTATCGTAGCCGCCGATCAGCTCCACTATGATATCGATCTCAGGGTTGGTGGCGACGGCAAAAATATCGTTGGTAATCTGAATACCCGTGGTATCGCAGCCCGGGTTATCACGCCGCGCGCCGATCTGCTCGACGACAATACGACGGCCGGCACGACGCGCAATCTCCTCTGCGTTACGCACCAGTACATTGAAGGTACCGCCACCGACGGTGCCCAGACCACAGATTCCAACTTTAACCGGTTTCAAACAACACCTCGCTTTGCTCGTCAAAACAACCCGTTAGCCCTCTCTTCAGATCGACCGTCAATACGGATGGATCAAGGGGAAGGAGAGAGCAAGCCTCTCGCGGGCGAAAAATGGGCCTTATTTTATAGCAAACCGCGACCCAGCACATCCATGTGCCAGCGAGATTAGTTCATGCGCAGACAAAAAAGGCGGTGATGCACACCGCGCATCACCGCCCAATTACTCGCTACTGCTAAAACCGCGGATCAGAGCCCCATACGCTTCAGAGCCCCAGGACCCTGGCCAGCTGCTCGGCGGGCAGATAGCCCGGCAGCAACCGCCCATCATCGAGCACCAGCGCCGGCGTACCGGTAACACCGAGTTGCTGACCGAGGGCAAACTGCTCCATCACCGGATTCTCACACTTGACCGGTGCCAGATTTTCACCGTTTTTGGCCCGTGTCATCAGCTCCCTGCGCTCATCGCCCTGCGCACACCAGATCGCCGACATCTTGGCCTCCGCCGCCGAGCCGGCACCGGCACGGGGGAAGGCCAGATAATCCACCTGTATTCCCATCTCATTCAGCTTGGCGACCTCGCTATGCAGCTTGCGGCAGTAGCCACAGTCCACATCGGTAAACACCTGCAGATGAGCCTTGCGCTCACCCTTGGCCGGGAACACCACCCGCTGCTCGGCGGGAATGGCCGCCAGCGCCTGCATACGAACCGCCTTCATGCGCTCTTCGGTCAGACTGACAAGCTTGCCTGCCCCCTGCACCTGGTACAGCTCGCCGGCGAGAATATATTCCCCCCGCTCATCGGTGTAGAGCACCTCGCCACTGCTCAGCACCACCTCATACAACCCGGGCAGCGGCGCTGGAGATACGCTCTCCACGCTCAACCGGCTATCGAAGGACTGGATCCGCTCAACCAGACGCTGCTGCACCTTATCCGCAGCAACCGCGCCCTGAACCATACATACCATCAATACAGCGGCCGTGAGAGCACGCATAACTACCTCCGAAACACCCAGATGCGATAGAACAGATTCAACGAAACATATTCGACAAGTTCGCCAGTGTACCACTTGAGCCGGCAATCCGCTGCCGGCCCTTCGCTTCATCATCCCCGCGGATGGTGATCCCGATGCAGCGCCTGCAGCCGCGCGGTCGCCACATGCGTATAGATCTGCGTCGTCGACAGGCTGGAGTGTCCCAGCAGCATCTGCACCACACGCAGGTCAGCGCCATGGTTCAGCAGATGGGTGGCGAACGCATGCCTTAACACATGGGGCGAGATCGGCTTGTCGATCCCGACCTCGATGGCATAACGCTTGATCCTGTGCCAGAAGGTCTGTCGCGTCATCGGCTGGCCCAGGCGGCTCAGGAATATATGTTCGACGCGACTATCGGCCCCGAGTTCCGAGCGCCCATCACGCAGATAGCGCGACAGCCAGGACAAGGCCTCATCGCCTACCGGCAACATCCGCTCCTTATCGCCCTTGCCGACAATGCGCAGTACGCCGATACGGCGATTCAGCTCCTCGAGCCGCAGCTCCACCAGTTCGGATACCCGTAGGCCGCAGGCGTACAGCAGCTCCAACATGGTGCGGTCACGCAACCCAAGCGCGGTAGCGGTATCGGGCGCCGCCAGCAGCGCCTCGACATCCGCTTCGGTCAGTGTCTTCGGCAGCGGTCGACCGCGGCGCGGACTGTCGATATTGAGTGTCGGATCGGTAGCGATCAAGTGCTCACGCAGCAGGTAGCGGTAGAACCCGCGCAGAGTCGACAGCAGACGAGAGGTCGAGGTCGGCCGCAGCTGCTGCTCTACCCGCCATTGCAGATGGCGCTGCAGGTCACGGCGATCAAGGTCCGGCAGATGCAGCTTGACGCTGTTCAGCCAGCAGCCGAAATGGTTCAGGTCACGCGCATAGGAGGCGCGGGTATTGTCGCTTAGACCACGCTCCAACCAGAGATGGTCAAGGTATTGTTCGATCAAGGCCCAATCTTCAGCGGCGGGCAGTTTGGCCCGCCGTCTTCGATCTTCGCTCAACGATACACCTCGACCGAGCTGATCTGGTCGAACTCAAGCGGATAGATAATCAGCCCTTTATCGACCCTCTGCTCGATCTTAAGGGTGCCGTTGCGGGCATCGACTACCTTGCCCTCGAAACGGTTACCCAGATCGGTACGCACCCGCACCGGCAGCCCCTTGGCATCAGCCAGCTGGGTTACGGAGATTGCGCGATACTTTTTCGGTTCCGGCTTAGGGTCACGCTTGGGCAGGCCGCGCAGCACATCCTCCAGATCGGATGTCTCCGCCTCCGGCTCGATACCCTGCTGCAACTCCACGCTGGCCGGCTCAGCGGCTGTATCGCCTTGCTCCACGACTTCCGGCTGCCGAGCCATCTTCGCCGGCAGGACGGCCTTCGATTGCCGGGGCTCAACCAACACCTCATTCCAGTTGATGGAATCAAGCACCAGAGGCTTGTCATTCAGCGCCAGGCTTATGTTAAGACGATCGATCAGCTGGGTCGGCGCGCCCAGACCCGCCACCACCTCGGCTCCGAGACCGCCCGGGGGCTCCATGGTCAGCGTTGCGCGACCACGCGGACGATTCATGCCGCTGTAGAGATCCCAGATCAGCTCCGGCAGATCCACCCCCTGCGCCAGCAACCAGTCGCGCATCAGCCGCTCATGCTCAGCCAGGTAGGTATCCACATCCACACCTGCCGCCTTGGCACAGAACTTATTGCGTCGCGCATTGTAGCCGGCGTCCTGATAGCTCACCTCAAGTCGACGCAGGCGTGGATTGGCCGCCAACATCTGTGCCGGCGCAAAGCTGTCACCGGTTACCGAGAGTTCGATATTGGTACTGCTCTGACCAAACCCCGCCAGATCCGCGTCCGCGTTGAAGCGGATACGGCGGTTGTGCGGCTCGATCGCCATCCCCAGCACCAGGTCGATGGCCAGGCTCTTGTAGCCCATCTCGTTCAGCGCCGCTACATCGATTCGCTGCAGATCGCCGCAACCGAGCGCATCCGGATTCACGTCACTGGCGGGCGATAGCGCTTCCGCCTGCACCACCTGCTCCTCCAGCGTTTTGATCAACTTGCTGGACAGACCGATCTGCGCCTGCTTTAGCACCAGACCCAACTGCAGCGGCAGATCGCCAGACTCGATCCGCCCCTGGGGATCGAGAAAGAACAGCGGATCCTGAGAGCGCAGACGGATCGACTCGAGCGGTATGCGAGTGCCATCCTGGTTCAGCGTAATACTGACCTGATCCAGCCCCACCTCTCCGCGCGGATCGACGTAGATAGCACCATATTCGACCCTGGCAAAGGGTGCGGCCTGCTCGACCAAATGATCGGCGTATCCTTTTACCTGATACCAATAGAATCCGTAACCGCCTGCAACCACCAGCGCCGGCAGCAAGACCAGTAAGAAGAACCCGATGGCCAGCTTACGCATCCGCCACTCCCTCTTGTTGTTGTTCAAGCTCCGGATGATTCTAAAGTCAGTTACTGAAAATGGCGAGTTAAAGACTTGCGACAGGTCAGCAAGCCAATTCTGCATCGCTCCGCTCCGCGCGGGGTAGCGTACATCCTGCACATAACAAAAAGGGCGACCCTAGGGCCGCCCTTCTCAGAAGCTTGCGTAACTGACGGATCAGCCCAGCTTCTCTTTGATACGTGCAGACTTACCGCTACGCTCACGCAGGTAGTACAGCTTAGCCTGGCGCACGTCACCGCGACGCTTGACTTCAATACCTTCAACCGTCGGGCTGTAGGTCTGGAAGGTACGCTCAACGCCCACACCGTGGGAGATCTTACGTACGGTGAAGGCAGAGTTCAGGCCGCGGTTACGCTTGCCGATTACAACGCCTTCGAACGCCTGCAGACGGCTACGGTTGCCCTCTACTACGCGCACCTGGATGACTACGGTATCGCCCGGTGCAAACGCCGGAACTTCTTTCTTGGTCTGTTCAGCTTCGATCTGCTGAATGATCAGGTTTTTGCTGCTCATCGCTCGCTCCTAATTTTCACCCGCCTGCCCTTTGGCCTCGCGGATATATTCGCTTAACAGCGTCTGCTGCTCCGGGTCCAGTTCGATCTGTTGCAACAGGTCCGGTCGCCGCGCCCAGGTACGCCCCAGCTGCTGCTTGAGGCGCCAGCGCCGAATCTGCTCATGGTTACCGCTGAGCAGAACATCCGGTACCTGCATACCATCCAGTGCTTCGGGTCTGGTGTAGTGCGGGCAATCGAGCAACCCTTCGTAAAAAGAGTCTTCGACCGCTGAATCGCTATGCCCAAGCACACCGGGCACCAAACGCGATACCGCATCGACCAGTACCATCGCGGGCAGCTCGCCGCCGCTGAGCACGAAGTCACCCAGTGACCACTCCTCATCGACGTCGGACTGGATCAGACGCTCATCTATCCCTTCGTAGCGACCCGCTACCAGGATCAGTTTTTGCGCCTGCGCCAGCTCGGCAACTCCGGCCTGATCCAGCCTGCGCCCCTGCGGGGAGAGGTAGATCACCCGGGCGCCCTCGCCCGCCGCAGCTTTCGCTGCCTGGATCGCATCGCGCAACGGCTGAACCTTCATCAGCATCCCGGGTCCGCCGCCATAGGGGCGATCGTCCACGGTACGGTGCCGGTCATGCGTGAAGTCACGCGGATTCCAGCACTGGACACTGATTAGTTCACTGCGCACTGCCCGCCCGGTGACGCCGTAGCGAGTAACCGCCTCGAACATCTCCGGGAACAGGGATACGATCCCGAACCACACGACTCAGAACTCCGGGTCCCAATCGACCCGCATAGTGCCTGAATCCAGATCAATCTCTTTGATCACCTGATCCGGCAACCAGGGCAGCAAACGCTCTTCGCGATCGATGCTCTCGTCGGTGCCCTTGACCACCAGCACGTCGTTCGCGCCGGTTTCCATCAGATGATCCACCCGTCCCAGCAACACGCCGGATTCGGTATATACCAACAGGTTTTCCAACTGGCTCCAGTAGTACTCGCCCGGTTGCAGATCCGGCAGCACCTGTCTTGGTACCGCTATTTCCACGTTATTGAAGGTTCTCGCCTTCTCCGGAGCGTCTATACCGTCCAGCCGGGCAATCAGGCCCTTGCCATGCTTCTTGCCGTCGACCCGTTTTATCGGGGTCCAGACGTCGTTCTGGCGAACCAGCCATGGCGTGTAGGTCAGGATGTTCTCCATTGGGTCGGTGTAGGAGTAGACCTTGATCCAACCCTGTACACCGTAGGTGGAGGTGAAGCGTCCAAGGACGACCACGTCCTCTTCGCGGTATTCACTCATCCCAACTGGCCTGCCCGTCAACCTTTACTACTTACTGTGCTTTACGTGCGTCTTTGATCAGCTGAGCAACACGCTCAGACGGCTGTGCGCCTTTGCCGATCCAGTATTCAACACGCTCCAGGTTGACGCGCAGCTTCTCTTCCTGACCGCGAGCGACCGGGTTGAAGAAACCGACCCGCTCAATAAAGCGGCTATCACGCGCACAGCGTGAATCGGCAACAGTAATGTGATAGAACGGACGCTTTTTAGCGCCACCACGAGACAAACGAATAGTGACCATGCGCTGGACCCCTTTATTTCGCGGGATGGGTTTTAAGATCGCCCATCGTTTTAGTTACCTCGGAGCCAGGCTAGAGCGCCCGGCCCAAAGGGCCATCCTGCCAGCCACACGAATGCAACTGACAAAAATCAGGGCGGCAATTCTACGCGAATCCACCGCCCGATAAAAGCTGTTTCGAACAAATAGTAGCCAACAACGGCACGGTTTACATACGCGGGAAACCGCCGCCTCCGCCCATGCCCGGTGGCAGCATCCCTTTCATGCCGCGCGCCAGTTTCGCCATACCGCCCTTGGAGCCAAACTTCTTCATCATCTTGGACATCTGCTTATGCTGCTTCAGCAGGCGGTTAACATCCTGAATCTGGGTGCCGGAACCCATCGCAATGCGGCGTTTACGCGAGCCGGTAATGATATCGGGATTGCGACGTTCCTTGGGTGTCATCGAGTTGATGATCACCTCCATCTGCTTCATACCCTTCTCGGCCTGAGCACTCTGAGCCGCCTGGGCCATCTGCCCCATACCGGGCAGCTTTTCCAGCATCGACATCATGCCGCCCATGTTGTTCATCTGCTGCAGCTGCTCGCGGAAATCCTCGAGATCGAAACCCTTGCCCTTGGAGACCTTCTTGGCGAACTTCTCCGCCTTCTCCTTATCGATCTTGCGCTCAGCCTCCTCGATCAGCGACAGCACGTCGCCCATGCCGAGAATACGCGAGGCGACACGATCCGGATGGAAGGGCTCCAGGGCATCGCTCTTCTCGCCGATACCGAGGAACTTGATCGGCTTGCCGGTGATATGACGCACCGACAGCGCAGCACCGCCACGGGCATCACCATCGGTCTTGGTCAGGATCACACCGGTCAGCGGCAGCACCTCGTTGAAGGCACGCGCGGTATTGGCGGCGTCCTGACCGGTCATGGAGTCGACCACGAACAGGGTTTCCACCGGCTTGACCGCGGCATTGAGGCGCTTGATCTCGTCCATCATGTCGCTGTCGACATGCAGTCGGCCGGCGGTATCGAGGATCACCACGTCGTGGTGCTGAATGCGGGCATGAGCGATCGCGCCATTGGCGATAGCCACCGGATCCTGATCCGCCGTTGAGGGGAAGAACTCAACCCCCACTTCGCCGGCCAGCGTTTCCAACTGACGGATCGCCGCCGGACGGTAGATATCCGCCGACACCACCAGCACTTTTTTCTTCTTGCGCTCTTTCAGGAAACGCGCCAGCTTGCCGACGGAGGTGGTTTTACCGGCACCCTGCAGGCCCGCCATCATGATCACGGCCGGCGGCTGCGCGGAGAGGTCGAGCTCCTCATTGGCCTCGCCCATCACCTTGACCAGCTCTTCGTTGACGATCTTGACGAAGACCTGTCCCGGACTCAGGCTCCTGGCCACCTCCTGACCGACCGCGCGCTCCTTGACGCCGTTGATGAACTCCTTGACCACCGGCAGCGCCACATCGGCCTCAAGCAGCGCCATGCGCACTTCACGCAGCGTGTCCTTGATATTCTCTTCGGTCAGTTTTGCCTGACCGGTGACGCTGCGCAGCGTCTGCGTTAGCCGTTCTGTCAGATTATCGAACATGGAAAACCTCTGCCTTGGGCACCAATAAGCCTTCTGCCGGCGCCAGTAATGCTAAGACCGCGCATTATACAGAAGCACCCCGAGGTACGGCACCCGCTAAAGCGTTTTAGCGCATTATTGTCCAACCCCTTCGTATTCCCCAGTTCTGGCATTTATGACAAACTACTGCGCTGATTTAAGGAGGAATTGAATGCTGCTCATTGCCACGCTGATCGCGATCATCGGCTATGCCGGCGCCACCTGGCTGCAGTGGCAGCGCCTGGCAGCGCCCGATAGCGGGCAACGCAACCTGATCCGGGCGCTCGGTCTGGGCGCGTTCGCAATGCATGGCTATGCAGTATATAAGGTGCTGCACTATCCCGAGGGGATAGACCTGGGCACCTTCCCGGTCGGCTCCTTCATCGCCTGGGTGGTGGTCGGCATCCTGCTGGTCAGCAGCCTGCGCCAAAAGCTGGACAATCTGTTCATCGGCGCCTTCCCGATGGCCGCCATCACCGCCGCCCTGGCCGCCTTCGGCCCTGACACCGGCGACCACCGCCTCTACTCCGGCGGCCTCGTTGCCCATATTCTGCTTTCGCTGCTCGCCTACAGTATCTTCACCCTGGCGGCCTTGCAGGCGCTGTTACTCTCACGTCAGGAGCTATCGCTCAAGCACCACCAGACTCGTGGCCTGGTGGCCTCGCTGCCGCCGCTGCAGGTCATGGAGCGGCTACTGTTCGAGATGCTCTGGTGCGGCTTCGCGCTGTTGACGGTATCGCTGATTACCGGATTCATCTTCGTCGAAGATCTGTTTGCGCAACATCTGGTACACAAAACCCTGCTCTCCATCACCGCCTGGCTGGTCTATGCGATCCTGCTCGCGGGACGCGTTCTACTTGGCTGGCGCAGCCAGACCGCCGTGCGCTGGACCCTGGGTGGTTTCCTGCTGCTGATGCTGGCGTTTTTTGGCTCCAAAATCGTCCTCGAACTGGTGTTCAACGGCCACCCGCCCGCGCCTTGACAGGCCCTAACTCGGACCAGACAATGGAGTCCCTTTTTCTGGTTGAGGTTTCACCACTTTGGAAGACGCGTCGATAAGCTCACTGCTGATCATTTTACTGCTGCTCATCATCTGCTCTGCGTTCTTCTCCAGTTCTGAAACCGGCATGATGTCGCTGAACCGGTATCGGCTGCGGCACATGGTCAAAAACAACCATCGCGGCGCGCGCCAGGCCAGCAGCCTGCTGGAACGTCCCGACCGGCTGATCGGCCTGATCCTGATCGGTAACAACTTCGTCAACATCCTCGCCTCGGCCATCGCCACCATCGTCTGTGTCCGCATCTGGGGCGATGCCGGCCTGGTGGTGGCCACCTTCGGTCTGACCCTGGTGATCCTGATCTTCGCCGAGGTATCGCCGAAGACGGTCGCCGCGCTGCATCCGGAGAAGATCGCCTTCCCCGCTGCTTTTATCCTGCGCCCGATGCTGTTCCTGCTCTACCCGCTGGTCTGGATCGTCAACGGCATCACCAACGGCTTTCTGCGCCTGTTCGGCATCCGCCTGTCCGGCAACAATAATGAGAACCTGAGCACGGAGGAGCTGCGCACGCTGGTACATGAAGCGGGCGCACTGATCCCGCAGCGCAACCAGTCGATGCTGCTTGGCGTACTGGAGCTCGGTGACGTCACCGTCAACGACATCATGATTCCGCGCAGCGAGGTGGAGGGGATCGATCTGGACCAGGAGATGGATCAGATCCTGCAGCAGCTCTCCGCCACCAAGCACACCCGTCTGCCGGTTTACCAGGGTGATATCAACCAGGTGATCGGCATCCTGCATATGCGCAACCTGGCGCAGCTGATCCAGCAGGGCAAGGTGACCAAGGCAGCGATCATGCAGGTGGTGCGTGAAGCCTACTTCATCCCCGAAAGCACGCCGCTGCAGACGCAGCTGCTGCATTTTCAGAAGCAGAACCGGCGCATCGGTATCGTCGTCGACGAGTACGGTGACGTGGAAGGAATCGTGACGCTGGAGGATATCCTGGAGGAGATCGTCGGTGAGATGTCCGCCGACAGTACCGGCATCAATCAGGAGATACACCCGCAGGAGGATGGCAGCTACTTTATCGACGGCAGCGCCTATGTGCGTGAGATCAACAAGAGCCTGAAGTGGGATCTGCCAACCGACGGCCCGAAGACCCTGAACGGTCTGATCACCGAGACACTGGAGTCACTGCCCGATGCCAATGTCTGCCTGCGGGTCAAGGATTACCACTTCGAGACCCTGCAGATCAGCGACAACAAGGTGAAGACGGTACGTATCCAGCGCGGCCAACCCAAGCGCAAACGGCGCTGATCCTCAGGTCAAAGCACTCAGATGCCGCGCTCGCCCTGTTCGCGACGCCTGATCAGGGCCCAGACGGCGCGCTTCTCAGCGTCGCTCATGGCGCCCCAATCAGCGATCTCCAGCCCACTGCGGCAGCAGGCGGTGCAGAGATCATCCTCATCCAGCACGCAGACGCCAACACAGGGACTTCTAACTGCCGGCGTACGGCTCACTTCACTCATAATGCGTGTTCCTGATGTTCCGGGCGCGGCCTCATCGGCAACCCGGCATCGAACCCGATATTCAGCAGCTCAACCAGTATATAGGCGGTCAAACCCCAGATAACCTCGCCCTCATACTCCCAGGCCGGGACATAGTGCGTTTTTCCAAGAAACGCGATCTCATCGAGGCGCAGCATCTCCTGCTGCATAAAAAAGCTCAGCGGGATGCGGAAGATCGAGTCGACCTCTTCCGGATTGGGCGTCAACGGCAGATGGGGCGGGATTATCCCAACCCAGGGTGTCACCTGCAGCTGATGTTTGGATACCAGTTGGCCCAGGGATCCGATGATCCGTACCTGTGCCGTGTCCAGCCCCACCTCCTCCTGCGCTTCGCGCAACGCCGTTGCCAACAGATTGGCATCCTCCGGGTCGCGCTTGCCGCCGGGGAAAGCGATCTGCCCCTGATGGGTCGACAGCTGTTTCGATCTCAGCGTCAGCACCACCTCCGGCTCCGCCCTATCGGTCAGCGCCACCAGCACTCCCGCCTCCCGTCCCCGCGTGCGCAACCGCCAGGGGCGGTGCTGGGCAAGCCGCTTAGTTAACTGCTCAAGCATACTCGCCTCCATCTCCTTATGGGTTAATCATACCCCGCCCACCAGCATCACGCGACCGCGCGTTACGCCAGCGCGGTTGAGCAGCACAGCCTGCGCTTCTAAAATGGAGTTTTTACAGAGTGGATATACGATGAAATTCTGCAACCAATGCGGCGCCGACGTCGAGAAGCGTGTGCCCGAGGGCGACAACCGCCCACGCCACGTCTGTACCGCCTGTGGCACTATCCACTATCAGAATCCCCGCATCATCGCCGGCTGCCTGCCGGTTCACGGCGACAGGGTGCTGCTCTGCCGACGCGCCATCGAGCCCCGCCTCGGGTATTGGACCCTGCCAGCCGGGTTTATGGAAAACGGTGAATCGACCGAAGACGCCGCGCGGCGCGAAACGCTGGAGGAGGCCTGCGCCGAGGTGGAGATACAGTCGCTGTATACGCTGACCTCGATCGTCCACGTCAACCAGGTCCAACTGATCTACCTGGCCGAGATGCCGGTTCCGAGCTTCGGGCCAAGCGAGGAATCACTCGAGGTGTGCCTGTTCGACGAAGCCGAGATCCCCTGGGACAGTCTCGCCTTCGAGACCATCCGCCAGGTGTTGCGCCTCTACTTTGCAGACCGCAAGCAGCAGCGGTTCCCGTTGCGCCACATCGAGATCGACAGCAACGCCTTCCACAGCGCGCGAGTACACGACTGACCGCGCGCCGAACTCAGAAAAGCAGCCGCTCGACCAGTTCCAGCACCCCACTCTCGGTCCAGGGTTTGATCAGGTAGTCCGATACCCCTGCGGCCGCTGCTTCATCACGATGCTTGCTGGTCGAGCGCGACGTGATCATGACCACCGGGATAGCCCCGAAGTCCTGGCTATTGCGCAGCATTGCGGTCAGTTCTATACCGTTCATGCGCGGCATCTCCAGGTCGGTCACCACCAGGTCCGGTGGATTACGGCGAACCTTATCGAGTGCATCGAGACCGTCGATGGCGGTCTCGACCTCGTAGCCGCTGTCGCTGAGCAGGGTGGCCAGCGTTCTACGGGCACTGAGCGAGTCATCAACCACCAGCAACCGTGGAAGCCCCGCGACATGATCGGCTTCACCCTGCTCCAGCTCATGATTGAGCTGCGAGTGACAATGGCGCACCCGCGCCTGCAGATCGATGATTGGCGCCACCTCACCGTTTGCCAATATCGTCAGGCCCGGAATTCCGGGGATATCGGGCACCTGGTCGCCCAGGCGCTTGAACACCAGCTCACGGTGAGCCAGGATCTCACGCACGAAGACGACCGCCTTATCGCCCTGATCCAGGTTGACCAGCAACACCGGATGAACCCTCATCTGGCTGTAGTCGGGCGCACGCTCGCCCGCAAGTCCCTCCAGCGTAAAGGCGGGGTACTCGACGCCGCCGAGTTCGAAGAACACCCCCTCGTCACGCTGACGACACTGCCCGTCCAGCGACAGCAGAGTCTGCTCGATGGAGTGGCTGGACAGGGCAAAGATGCGCTGACCGGCACTTTTGACCAGCAGCGTATGCAGCAGCAGCGAGGACGACGGCATCGACAACTCAAAACGGGTACCCTGGCCCTGCTGCGAATGGATATTGAGCGTCCCCCGCATACGGCTGACCTGCTGATAGACCACATCCATGCCGATCCCGCGTCCGGACAGCTGGCTGATCTCTTCGCGCGTCGAGAAACCCGGTACCAAAATCAGGCGCTGGGTTTCGGCATCGCTCAACATCGCCTCGGGTTCGACCAGGCCACGGCGCTCGGCGATCTCGCGTACCCGCTGCAGATCGATACCGGCACCATCATCCTCACACAGGACCTGCACCACCCCCTCGGCCTGAACGAAGCGGATCGTCAGCGTACCGGTTTCCGGCTTGCCCGCTTCGAAACGCAAGTGCGGCGTTTCCAGGCCATGATCGACCGCGTTGCGAATCATATGCATCAGCGGATCCGCCAGCTGATTGAGGATCTGGCTGTCGACCATCACCTCTTCGCCCTCGATCACTAACTGCCCCTGCTTGTCCGCGGCTCGACAGGCCTGACGCATGATACGCTGCATGCGTGAAGCGAGCGTTCGTGCCGGCACCAGCCGGGTACCAAGCACGTTCTCCAACGACTCTTTCTGCAACTGTCCCTGCGCCACCTGCAGCTCCGACAGCTGGCGCAACTGGCGCTCGGATTCCAGATCCACTTCACGCACGTCCGCCACCGCCTCCTGCAGCTGCGACAGGGTGGTATGCATGGCGTGATAGCGGTCCATCTCCAGCGGATCGAAATCGCTCTCCCCCTGCTGCAAGGCGGGCGTCAAGGTGAAGTGGTCCTGCAACTGCTGTTCGAGCTCGAACAGCACCCGCTGCAACAGTCGCTGACGTTCGCGGTTGCTGCGCGACAACGCCCTCATCTGTGTCAGCGTGGCGTCGAGCTGGGTACCGAGCGTGCTCGCCTCACCGGCAATACGAAACAGGTTGTCCAGAATGGTTACCGGCACCCTGATCTGGTTGCTCTCCTTCGTTTCCGGCACCGCTGCGGGTGCAGCCACCGGCGCCTCCGGTCCGGCCTCCGCCGCCGCGCTTTCGGCCTGCTCGCGACGCCGCGCTCGCTCCTCGTCACTGAGCGCCTGGCCGGCACACTCCACCCCCTCAGTACGCAGGCGGTAGAACCAGTTCATCAACTGCTGCAGCTGCGTCTGCGCCGCCTCTGGCGGCACGCCGCCTTCGGTCACCGCTTCACTCATCATCGCCAGGCAATCGGCGGCATCGTTCAGATCCTCGGCCAGCTGTTCGCCCGGGAACAGCCCGGCATCGGTCAGCTGCTCGAGAATATCCTCCAGATGATGGGTCAGATTGGCGACACCGCGGATACCGGCCATATTGGCCAGTCCCTTGATGGTATGCGCCGCCCGCTGGGCCGCCAGCAGGCTGGAAGCGAGACGCTGCTGAATCACCGATTGCAGCTGCTGCTGAAACTCCTCCACCAGGTGCGGCAGTTCGGTATAAAGCATCTCCAGCAGCTGTTCATCGACCCCCTCGCCGATGGCGAGATCGGCATCCTCCGGTCGTGCGGTCTGCAGCTCTATCTCGTCCGCGGCTTGAATGCCGGCCAGCGCCAGCAGACCGGAGATGTAACCGGCCTGCTGAATATCAGCCGGCACCGGCAGGGCTTCATCACTGAGGCAGTCCACCAGCGCTTCACGAGCGCCACGATCGGACAGGTCGTCCAGATGGCGGTGCAACGCCTGCAGCGTGCGGGCAATATGCTGCCGCGTATAGCTGAAGAACCGCTCCGGATGCGCGTTCAGCGCCCTGAGATTGACCACCAGACCCTTAAGCAGCAGTTCCACCCCGGTAAGGTTGACAGTGCTGGATGCTCTTGCCAACGGCGCCAGCGCATCGAGACCATCCTCGATCAGCTGAGCCGCCGCGTCATCGCCGACCGCAGTCTGCCACTGATCCTCGAGTGCCTGCAGGGAGCCGGCCAGCATCGCCAGGATCGCGGCGTCGATACGCGGTCCCGGCTGCTCCAGTAGTGCCATGTCGACCGCACAGAAACTGAGATCCTCTGCGCTCGCCCGCTCCGCCAAAACCTCCGCCGACTGAACGACCAACTCGGGTTCAGATTGCTGGTCGGGTTCAGGCTCAAGTTCGGGTTCAGGTTCAGTATCCAAGCTCTCGTCGAGTGCACTTTCGTCCCTAGCGAAGTACTCCGCCAGCAACTCGCGCAGATCAGCCACATCATCCCCATCCAGCGGCTGTTCCCAATCCGACAGCGCCAGCAGGTCGAGCACCTGGAGTGCCGTATCGAGACTGGGTTGCTCCAGCGCATCCAACGCCGCAAGCAGTGCTGGCACCGGCTCAGCGCTTAGCGAGCCACTACCTTCAATCGCTTCGGCACTGAGTGCAAACAGGTCGGCCAACGCCTGCTGGTCCTGTTCGGCCAGCGTTTCGCTGCGCTCCAGCAGCGATTCGGCGACGGCGGCGATCGCATCATCGTCGGCTTCAGTTTCAGACTCCGCACCAGACTGTCTGGCATCGTCGGACTGCTGATCGCATAGCCCATCGATGCGCGCCCAGTCCTCGCTTAGCAGTCCCGGCAGCAGCTCCAGATCCTCATCGGCCAGCGGCTCACTCCAGCCCTGATCCTGCACCGCCTGCCGGAACGATTCAGAACGCTTTTCGCTCTCCCGCTGGGGTTGTAGCAGAGCCGACAGCGCCTGCGTCAGACTTGCCGACTGTTGCGACGACAGCCGATCCTGCGTCTCCTCCAGCGACACCAGTTCGGTGATCAACGCCAGCGCTTCGCCGACACCCTGAAGCTCATGCTCCAGCGCCAGATCAGCCGCCTCCTGCAGCCGTTCAGCCACGGATGCAACCGGCAGAGCCTCTAGCGTCAGGCTTAGAACAGCGCGCAGCGCCTCGACCACAGCGGGCAGGTCGGCGGCGCTCTCTACCTCAGTCAGTTCCATGTCGCACACCCGCCCGTTACACCGCTTCAACCAGTTCTGCTACCTCAGGCTCTTCAACTGCCTGCAGGGTGAACACCCCGATGGAACGCTTCAGCTCATCCGCCGCACTTACCAGGCGTTCGGACAACTGCCGCTGAGCGAGCATTTCGCTGTTGGTGGCACGGGTAAACTCGTTGATGTTACCGGCACGCTCACGCAGCCCCTGCGCCAGCTTCGCCTGACTTGTCGCGCTGCGCGCGATGCGCATGACCGAGTCAACCAGCGACTGGGTGGTTTCCCGCGTTTCCTCCATACGCTCACCGGCCTGTTCCGCCAGGCGCGTACCGGAGACCACATCCTCGATAACCGAGTTGATAACGTGGATGGTGTCGGCCGTCTCCATCTGGATGTTATTGATCAAACTCTCGATCTCAGCGGTGGCTTCGCGGGAGTTTTCCGCCAGACGCTGTACCTCGTCTACCACCACCATCAGACCACGTCCGGCCTCACCGGCCGACGCCGCGTGCATACTGGCGTTCAGCGACAGGATATGGGTACGTTCGGAGATGTTGTTGATCAAGCCGATGATACCGCCGATCTCTTGGGAACGTTCGCCCAGGCGCTTGATACGCTTCTCCGCCTCATGGATCGTCTGACGGATCTTGTTGATACTGCCGATGGTCGCCGAAACCGACTCTTTCGCCGTTTCCGTGGTATTGATCGCCCGCTTGGAGGCGCTGTTGGAGACCGCCGCCAGCTTGGCGATCAGCTGCATCGCCTGAATCGCAGAGTCCAGACCCTGCAGCGTCTCGGTGATCTCCTCCTGCTCCTTGCTCGCGTGCAGCAGTACGGCGTCGGACTGGGCCTTAACCTGCACCGAGGTATCGTTGACCTCATAGGAGACCGCGCTGACCTCACGCAGTACGCCTTCGATGGAATCGGTCAGCTGGTTGATGGAGTCGGCGACCGCACCGGTAATATCCTCCGCCACCGGCACACGTATGGTCAGATCGCGCTGACTGATCCGGAACACGCTCTGGATCAGTGCGATAATCGACTCGTTGAGCTTCTTGTTCTCGGCCGCCTGCTCCGACAGCGCCAACTCCTTCTCATCCAGCAGAGTATCCAATACCGTCGCCATCTGCCCCAGCTCGTCACGGTTTTCCAGTCGGGTACGGGCCTCGGTATCACCGCCACGCACAGCCTCCACCGTGCTCTGGATGCGACGTACCGGGTCGAGTACACCGTACTTGGTGATCGCCAACGCCACCGCTAGCGCGAAGCTGAGCAGGATCAGGGAGACAAAGGTGAGCTTGATGGTTTCGGATAGCGCCGCATTTTCCGCCTGAAGATCCTGGCGTTCATAGTTGCGTACCAGATCGCGCAAGCGCAGGTTGCGTATCTCCAGATCATCCAACATCGATTTCAGCTGATGGCGGACCTCTCGCATCTTGACCACCGATCTTGAAGCCGGGTCTCGCTGCATCTGCTCCAACGCGCTGATCGCCTGCCAGAAACCTGTGGTATCCAGCGCACTGCTGAAGCTCTGTCGATCCTGCTCACCACGCAGCTTGCTCAGCGACGCTTTCAGTGCGTTGGCATAACTCACCGACGAGGTCAAAAACTCGTCGAACACCGTGGACATGTAGGCCATCTCGGTCTTGGCGATGGTGGAGTCGAGGTTTTCGAGCAACGCATCCAGCCGACCGACGTTTTCAGCCAACAACCGCGTCTGCTCTCGCGTCTTCTGAGACTCTTCGACAATCCTGATGGTTTGGTAAAAGGCGCCCGAGATGGCGGCGACACCGATGATCATAAGCAGCCCCGCTATGGCGAACTTGATGCCCACCCGGATATGCTGAATTCCACCAAAGAATGGCATGTGCTCTACCTCAAGACAGTTCGTTATTCTTGTTACTGTTATGCGCAGTCGGCATAGCAGCCTCTCGGAAAGTACGTTTCAGGTGGCGGATCAAGGCGTGGTGATCCAACTCACCCCAGCACTGCTGCTGTACCCGATACTGGCCGGTGTGGCAGCCAGCCAACGCTTCGGGGAGGGTTTCATTGTGGTCCGGAGCGATCGGCTCCGGATCGCGTAACGCGACGGGAATCTGCCGCAGGATGATGCCCAACGTCGACGGCTGCCTGTCGATCAACAGTATCCAGTACTGCCGGGACAGGTCCGTGGCACCCTGCCCCAGCAACAGGTTCAGATCATAGACCGGAACCGTGTGGCCGCGGTGATTGATGAATCCCGAGAACCAGGCCGGGGTGTCCGGCAGGACACAGATATGGGTTTTACTCGCCAGTTCGGCGAAGGTTCCCGCCGCGAGCATCAACCGATGCGTGCCCAGTTGAAAGCCATGGCGCACTTCACCAACTTCGCTACCCTCGGCGTCAAGCTCGGCTCCAGCTAGCGCAACCCCGGTCTGTTCGACCATAACCTGCCCTCCTGGCTCAGCTGTACCTAATCACCTGATCGAGGATCTCCTGATCGGTGTAGGGCTTGGCGATCACCGCACTGGCGCCCTGCAGCTGCGCCCAGACCTTATCCGCTTCCTGATGCTTGCTCGACACGATGACCACCGGGATGCCCTTGGTCTTGGCATTGTTGGTGATCTGACGACAGGCGGAAAAGCCATCCATACCGGGCATGACGATATCCATAAAGATCAGGTCCGGGGACTCCTTTTCCGCCAGCGCGACCCCCTCCTGACCATTGGAGCCGGCCAGGACCTGGGCTCCAGTGCTTTTCAGGATGTCACGCAAACGCTGCTGCTGTACCGGATCATCTTCGACGACAAGAATTTTGTTTACGGCCATGTTGATATCCAAAGCTCCAATAAAATGGGTAGTACTAAGCTTTTTTGAACTCGCTGACCCAACGCGTTACGCGCTTGATAACCTTGCGGAACTCGTCAGGCTGGATCGGTTTGGTCAAGTAAGTGGAGGACCCCGCCATAATCCCTTTCACCTCATCGAGCGGTGAACTCTTGGATGAGAGCATGATGATCGGTGTCTTCTTCAATGCAGGAATCGCTCGCATACGAGTACAGGTTTCGAAACCATCGATGCCGGGCATCATGATATCGAGGAAAATGAAGTCGAATGTGGTTTGAGCGACTTGAGAAAGTGCCGACTCGCCATCGTCGGCAAAGCTGATCTCGACCGGGTACTCCAACAGCTGCAGCTCCTTTGCCAGCGCCTGCTGCATCGGCGGACTGTCGTCCACGACCAGCACAGAGTAGGGACGCTCGGAAGCGGTTTCCAAACTGGCCTGCTGCAGGCGCAGTGCTTCTATCTGCGCATCGTACTTGCTGAAGCGGTTTTCCGACTGCTCAGGTTCAACATCACTATCGTCCACCGCGTCGGCTTGGTCGGCTTGGTCGGCTTGGTCGGCTTGGTCGGCTTGGTCGGCTTGGTCGGCTTGGTCGGCTTGGTCGGCAGACTCATCCTCAACCGCTGGCGGCGCCAGTTCAACACTGCTCTCTGGTGCGGGAGCCAGGTCGGCCTCAGCCGACACCTCATCGGTGGGCTCGTCCACCTCAGACCGATAGGGCTCGAAGCTCTCCAGCGTCCTGATCACCCTGGATGAGATAAATGGCAGCTTGATATGGTGCAGGCCTTCCCGCGCCGGGGGCTCGCGGCTAACCACGACCAGCCGGCCATGGAAGTCCGCCGGCAACTCGGCGATCGGAGCTGCATCCAGTTGCGCTTCGCCGAAGAGCAGCATCAGGTCCGGCAACGAGGAGCTGTCAAACTCGGCAAGCGTGTACGTTGTACTTTTGGACAGGGCAAGAATCTTATCCAGCTTTTTCAGCTGGTCTGCGGGAAACCCTAAAGTCCCTATATGCATACAGCATCCTTGTATAGATCTGTCCTGCTGTGGGCTAGCTATGCGCCTGCGCCAGCAGTCTCGTTATTTTTTATATGGCGTCTGTCGGACGAATGGATGTTGTAGACTAGAAGCCTCTCAAAAACAACCGTTTCAACGACGCGGCTACCGACCTTGCCCGGTTTGCACCGGTTAAGCGAATCAATCGGCCGCGTGGCTGCTGAATTCGACCGCACTTGCGGATACCATCAACGCTGACCGCCACATCTAACCGGAGAGCAGATTGAACACCAGCAAAGCGGCACTCGCATTTCAACGCAAACTCTTTCTTGCCTGGCTGATCAGTCAGCAGGAGCATAGCCTGCCGAGCCTGCAAAAAGCCACCGGCATGCCGCGACGAACGCTGCAGGACACGTTGAAAACCCTGAGTGATATCGGCATCGACTGCGAGTTCGTGCAAAGCTCGGGAGAGCGCAACAACCAGGGCCATTACCTCATCCGCGACTGGGGACCGATCGACCCGGAGTGGGTCTCTCGCCGGGCCGAGCAGATCGCGACGGCGCTCGAGATTCCGCCACAGAGCTGAGCCGGGGACGCTGATCATGCCCCCTTGCGCAGCTGTTCGATCTGCTCCAGGTAGCCGCGATAATCGGGGCTATCCTGGCGACTGTAGTTGAGGTTGCGCAGCAGGCCGGTCAGCGAGACGAAGTAATCCCGCGCCTCGGCCTTGTCGCGCAGTGGCGGTAGCTGGCTCAGACAAGTGACCAGCAGCGCCAGCAGCTCCCGTTGCCGCTGGATCGGCGTCGACACATCCACCGGGTCGAAGGCATCCTGCTGCAGATAGACCTGATCCAGACACTGGGCCTTCTGCCAGGTCAGGTAATCCTCCAGCGTCACCCCCTCCTCGCCGGTTACCTCCATCATCTGCTGCACTGCCTCCCCCTGCTTGAGCAACTTGAGCAGGTCGCGTACCCGATCGGTCCAGCCCGGTTCCAGCTCCTGCTCGAACCAGTCGCCGAGCTGATCCAGGTAACGTGACCAGGAGATCAGCGGATCCACCGCCGGGTAAGCGCGTTTGTAGGCACGATCGGCGCTCAGACCGAGGAAGGTCTTCACCGTGCGCAACGTGGCCTGGGTCACCGGCTCCTCAAAGTTGCCGCCGGCCGGCGATACGGTACCGATCAGGGTCAGGCTGCCCTCGCGACCGTCGTTGGTGCGCACCACGCCGGCACGCTCATACAGGGCCCTGATCGAGGATTCCAGGTAGGCGGGGAACGCCTCCTCGCCCGGAATCTCCTCCAGACGCCCGGAGGTTTCCCGCATCGCCTGTGCCCAGCGCGAGGTGGAGTCGGCGATCAACAGCACGTTGTAGCCCATCTGGCGGTAATACTCGCTGATGGTGATACCGGTGTAGATCGACGCTTCACGTGCCGCCACCGGCATCGACGAGGTGTTGCAGATTATCACCGTGCGATCCATCAGCGTACCGCCGCGCGGATCCGGCGTATTGGGAAATTCGGTGATCGTCTCCACCACCTCACCGGCGCGTTCACCGCAGGCGACGATGACCACGATATCCACATCGGAGTAGCGCGAGATCAGGCTCTGCAACACCGTTTTGCCGGCACCGAAGGGGCCCGGTATACAGGCGGTACCACCGCGCGCCACCGGAAAGAAGGTGTCGATCAGGCGGATACTGGTCAGCAGCGGCTGGCTTGGAAACAAACGCTCGCTGTAGCCTTCACGCAACAGGTCGCGGTTGACCGGAATACGCACTGGCCAGTGCTGCTGCATAGATACCTCGCGTTCGCGACCATCTTCGCCGCTGAGGCGCAGTACCGGCGTGGTGACACTGAAACTGCCCTCCTGAACCCAGCTTACTTCGGCTTTGCCACGCATATTGAACGGCGCCAGGATGCGGTGTTCGAAGCGCCCCTCCTGTACGGTACCGAGCAGGTCACCGGCCTTTACCTTGGCGCCGATCTTGACCTTGGGCACGAAAGACCAGCGCTGCTGGTTATCGATGCCGTCCACCGCCAGGCCGCGGGGCAGAAAGAAGCCGTGCTGGCCGGCGATCAGCTCCAGCGGATTCTGCAGCCCGTCATACACCTGGCCCAGCAGGCCGGGTCCCAGTGCCACCGACAGCATCTGTCCGCTCTGCTCCACGGCATCGCCCACCGCGACGCCGCGGGTGTTCTCAAATACCTGCACATCGGCCTCGCCGTAACGCACCCTGAGCACCTCGGCCTGGAGCTTTTCGGCAAAGTCAGCCTGAGCCCGTTGCGGACAGATCAGGACCACCTCGTTCTTGGTGACCGGGTAAAACTCCCCTTCGCCATTTTTCAGCAGCCTGATGGTAACGATGTCGTCATGCACCGCACTGACGCGGGCGGTGACCTTAACCGGTTGAGCCCTGTCGCTCATGCTTCACTCCCTGTCCATTCCCGCTTGTTCTGCACCAGTTCCAGACTCTGCAGCGTTCCGCTGAGCCAAAGGTCGAAATACTCCTGTGCCTGCTCGGCACTCCAGCGCAGGCGATACTCCGCCAGCGCCCAACGCAGGCGATAGGCGGCAACCGCGGCAAAACTGAACGCCCGCTCCTGTTCCATGCGCCAGAGTCGACTCCAGAACCGCTCCAGCAACAGCAACTCGAGCGCGCGGCTCTGTCCCGACTCCAGCGCGTCACGGGCCTGTATCAGCCAGGGGAAACGTCGTTCGAGACCAAACAGCGGCAGCTGCCAGTCCCGCCGGATCAACCAGACACAGGGGCCAAAACCCTTGAAACTGGCGCCATCCTGCTGTCCCGCCAGGCGGTAGCGCAACGCCGCCACCAGCGTGCGTGACTCCAGGTAATCGGCGATCACCGCGCTCAGTGCCGGATCGGCGATCGCCTCCAGTTCACTGTGCCAGAGCGCAATCTCGTCAGCGTCGGACAGTGTTTCGTCGCCGATACGCTCACGCTGGCACAGGTGCAGGGCACGCGCCAGTTGGTCCCGGTCCGCTTCGCTAAGCATGTTCAGGCGCTGCTCCAGCTTCAGCGTCGAGCAGGGCAGTTCCTGCAGTTTGGCCAGTGGCGCCAGAGTCGGCAGCGCCGGCACCAGCGTGTAATAACTCAACGAATAACACCCTCCAGCAACGCCCTGAACCTTGGCTGTAGATGCTTCAACAACAGTTCGGCCAACGCCTTGTCGCTGAGATCCAGTTCGGCATCCTCACCCTCGAATCGCAACACCAGGCCCTTATGCTCGCCAATATCAAAACTGAGCCCTTCACGCAGCTGCTCGGCCAGCAGTTGCTGCACAAAGTTACTGAGCTTGCCTTCACGATAGGCATGGGGGTTGCGTCTTAGCTCATCGATACCGACAAACTGTTCCGGCAGCAACACCTCCAACCTCTTGCCCTCCAGGTCCACGCGGTCGCGCACCCTGCACACCAGCTCACGCAACAGCGCCTGCATGAACTGAGCATCATCGAGCTGCTCGCTGACCAGGATCCGCACCCGGTCGGCAAATACCCTCGCCAACGCCTCTCTCAGCTGCAGCTGCACATCGCGAGCGGCAATACGCAGTGCATCCTCGCCGCCCTTACGCAGGCGTTCCGCTTCGATGCGCGCCTGATCACGAACCTGCTTCGCTTCCTGCTCCGCCTGCTCCACCAACCAGTCGGCGCGGCGCTGCGCCTCCTCGATCAGTTTCTCCGCTTCCTGCTGCCCCTTTTCGACCCCCTGCAAACGCAGGCGCTCGATCAGCGCTTCGACGCCGGAGGCGGCATGGGATTTCTCGAAATTGTTCATACCGCCTCCATCAGGCCGGTATTCCGGCACTGATCACCAGTGCAAAAATGAACGCGAATACGGCGAAACCCTCGACTATAGCCGCCGGTGCCACCGACATACCGAAGATCTCCGGCTTGATCTTGGACACGTTGATCGCCGAGGCACAGCACTGCCCCTGGCGCCAGGCACTAAACAGCAGTGCCAGCCCGGCCAACATACCAACTGCGAACAGGCCCGGTGCGTTATCGATGTTCACCGGCCTGTTCAGCGAGAACATCACCACGATGCCATAGATCGTCTGCGACGAGGGCATCGCCGCGATCCCCACATAGCGGCCGTGACCGGTTTCCGTTTCCAGCAGCGCGCCACAGGCGGCCTGCCCGGCCAGCGCACAGCCGATGATGCTGCCGATCGCGCCCAGCGCCATCGGTCCGTAGAGGCCAGCCCATCCGAGGGCAATGATCAGGTTGTCCAAGGGTTAACCTCCCGCTTGGCAAAGGGTTGAAACGCATAGCCTTCGTCAGAAAGGCTCCAGTTGTAGAATTCGATCAGGTTCAGACGCAGGCCGTGGATCACGCCACTGACCACCGCGAGCACGAAGTTGAGCAGGTGACCGACCACCAGGATCAGCACCTCAAGCAACACGCCCATGCCGGGCAGTGCCGCGGCCACATCCTGCGCCAGCTGATTGAAGGTCAGCGCCAGCGAGGCGCTGGCCAGCCCGAGGGCAAACAGGCGCAGGTAACTAAGTACGTCGCCAAACATGGAGGAGAGCCCGGTCAGCGCCAGCAGACCATCCATCGCCCGCAGCAGCCAACTGCGCAGATCGGTGCCACGGCGCTCACTGGAGCAGGCAAAGACCAGCAGCAGTCCGAGTGCGCCCAGGATCAGGATGCCGGGCGACTGGCCACGCTGCCATAGCACCAGCGCCGCCAGAATAACCAGCATCCATCCGGCACTGGCAAAGGCCGGCAGACGACCGCGCAGGCGCCAGGCATTGATGCCGTTGGCAAGCAGCAGGTGGCCGGCACCGATAAAGATCGACAGGTTCATCATGCTGTTGAAGTCATTCACATCCAGCAGCTGTACAGCCTCAAGCGCAGCCATTGGCGGCCCGGCGCCGAAGTAACTGCCCACCAGCACGCCATAGACCAGGGAGAACAGGGTCAAGGTGGCACCGAGCACGCGCAACCGCTGCCCGGTGGACGTCTCCTCCATGCGACGCCAATAGAACAGCATCACCGCCCCCAGCAGCAGGGCGTAGCCGGCGTCGGACAGAATCAGTGCAAAGAAGGTAGCAAAGGAGAAGAACACCACCCGAGATGGATCCCAGGCGTGATAACCGGGCATCTGGTAAAAGCGCACCACCTCCTCGCCGCCAGCCAGGGTCGCTGGATTCTCCAGCAGCGTCGGTGGCAGTTCATCCGCTTGCGGTTCGCTCAGTAACAGCGCCAGCCCCTGGCGCTCGGCAAACCCACTCAGCTCCCGTGTTTTACCGGCATCGATCCAACCCTGAACCGCAAACACGCCATCACGCTCCAGCGTCGAGGCACTGACCTCGGCCCGCTCCGCCGCGTCGGCGTTGCCCGCCAGCGAGCGCTGTAACAGGTAGAGCCAGCGGGTGTCTGCCTCGCGCTCGCCATCCAGCAGCTCCAGCTCGATCTCGATATCGTGCAGCTGACGTTCCAGCGTTGCCAGCGGGATGGAGCCGGTATGGGTGCGCGGCACCGGCATCTGGTTCGGTCGCGGCTCCTCCTTGGCGATTACCGCCACATAGGTATGGCGGTTGTCCCGGTATACCGCGCTCCAGGCCAGGCCATTGCGCTCCACCTCTTTCATGCGGTAGTTGGGCACCAGGTAGAACCAGAGTCGCTGTCCGTAGAGCCCCTCCTCCCCCGGCAGCTCGAAACTGCCCCAGGGACGCAGATCATTGATCCGTTTCACCAGTGCATCGCGCTGCTCCTCCAGCCGCATCCGCCGATGTCGCTTATCCAGTACCACATGCACCACGGCAGCAAGGTCGAAGCGATCGGTCTCGGTCACCTGGCGCCGCTTATTTGGGCAGCAGGCCAGGTAGTGCAGCGCCAGACGCAGGCGCTCGGGGCTGACACCGGAGTCGTCGACCCACTCGGTCTGAGGCCCGGACGCCAGCGGGATAATGTGCAGCAGCCCCAGTGACTGCAGGGCATCCAGCGCCGATGCCTTCTCCTGCAGCATGCCCACCAGGGAGGCTTTTAGCAGACGTCGAATACTCACGATGCCGCCCTCAACCGCTTGCCTTTGGCGATCTTCGCCCGCACCACGCCGGCCCGCTCCGCGTCGGACAGCGCTATACGGATACGCCGGATATGACGCTCAGCACGCGGGATCAGCACCTTGTCGAACAGATTGAGTCGCTGGGTGGTCTTGCGCAGGGCCGCCTCGAGACGTGCCAGACGCTCCTGCTCGACCTGAAGGGCCAGCTCCAACTGCAGGCGGCGTTCGGCAAGGTCCAGCGCCCGATCGACCCAGGCCGGCAACGCCAGGCGGGAGTGTTGATGGCGGTCGATATCGATACGCTGCAACAGGGGGAGCTTGATGCCGACCAGGTTAACCTGCTCGACACTGACCCCAACCACCTGTACCAGCTCATGCAGGTCGAGACCACTCTGCGCCAGCATCGGCAGTTGCTCACCCACCTGCGCGCTGATACCGGCCAGTTCGCGCTGCTGCTCCGCAATCAGTCGCCGGCTCTGCTGGCGCGCCGCCAGAATCTGCTTGCGTTTCAAATCCAGCGCCGGCACGAACTGACGAAACGCCTTCAGGCGACGCGATTCACGATGCAGGGAGCTTTTATTCAGCGCCAGCTTGGCCATCGCTTACGCCCCTGTACCAAAATCCACACTGGCGCGCTGTTTCGGGAAGTATTTGCTGACCAGACTCTCCTTCATCAGCAGCTCGCGCGGCTCAAAGCATTCGGCCAACGTCTGCCAGCACAGGTCCAGCGCCTGCTCCAGCGGCATGGAGACGCGGATATCCATAAAGCGGTCATGAAACAGCTGACCGAACCTGAGCAGCCGCTCATCATATTCGGTCAGGTCGAAGGACATCGCCTGCTTCTGCTCGGCATCGCGGGCCGCAGCATAGAAGCGCACCATGGTGTTCATGATCTGGCTGTGGTCCTCGCGGGTCACCTTGCCGATCACGTGCTGTTTCAGCCGCGACAGCGAGCCGAAGGGATCGATGACGCCCTCGTGCAGGTAGAACTGCCCCTCGGTGATATAGCCGGTGTTGTCCGGCACCGGATGGGTAACATCGTCGCCCGGCATGGTGGTCACCGACAGGATGGTCACCGAGCCAGCGCCCTTGTAGTCGCACGCCTTCTCGTAGCGCCGCGCCAGCTGGGAGTAAAGATCGCCGATGTAACCGCGGTTCGACGGCACATGCTCCATGGAGATCCCCACCTCCTTCAGCGCATCGGCATAGGCGGTCATGTCGGTCAGCAGCACCAGTACCCGCTTGCCCTCCTCCACGGCGAAGCGCTCGGCCACGGCCAGCGCCATATCCGGTACCAGCAGCCCTTCAACCACCGGATCGGAGCCCTGGTGCACGAACATCACTGTGCGTGCCAGTACCCCGGCCTCCTCGAACGCCTGACGAAAGAAGTGGTAGTCGTCGAAGATCAGCCCCATGCCACCGAATACCACGATATCGGCATCGGCGTGGGCGCCGATCTGCGCCAGCAGCCGGTTGTAGGGTTCACCGGCGACGGAGAAGATCGGGATCTTCTGGCTCTCCACCAGGCAGTTGAAGATGTCGATCATCGGCACGTCGGTGCGGATCATGCGCGATGCCAGAACACGACGCACCGGATTGACGGTGGGCCCGTCGATCTCGATCTTCGCCTCTTCGCTGAGCGACGGACCACCGTCGATGGGGCGACCGGCACCGGAGAAACTGCGGCCAAGAATGTTTGGCGAAAAGGTCACCTGCATCGGGTGACCGAGAAAGCGCACGCCAGCCCGGGTCGACAGCCCCTTGGTGCCGGAGAATAGCTGCAACGACACCTCATCGCGGTCGATCCGGATCACCTGGGCCATGTACGGCGGCTGATCCGGGTCCAGGGTGTTTTCGATCAACGCCAGATCGCCGTAGCCGATCTCCGATACCTCATCGCCCTCGGGCGTCGGCACATGCACCTTGACGATATCGCCGATGATTTCGAGGATTCTTGAGTAACGCACCAGCAACTGGGTCACTGTCCACTCCCTGTCATGGATTGACTTGCGTAGGTTTGCTCAAAGCTTGTCGGGGTCGATCAGACGCCAGAGATCGTACGCCACCTCTTCATACGGATGCGCCTTACGCAGTGCCATCAGCGTGGACTGTATCCTGTCGTCCTCGCAGACCAGCTCCACCTTCCACTCCTCAACCCGCTCTACCTCACCAACCTGTCCAAGGTGAGGATTGGCACCGTCAAGCGGACGGAACTGCCCCGTGCCGAGGGTCTGCCAGCAGCAGCGGTCGTAGTCGCCGATCCGCCCGGCGCCGGCATCGAAGATCGCCTGTTTGACCACTTCGAGGTGGGAATCAGGCACGAAAAAGCAGAGTTTGAACATACCGCATCGCCTTATGCTTAGGGTTCTGCGTTGGTTGATCGAATAACCTTACATATAACGCTGCAACGACGGATGTTGCAACAGCACAACCGTCGATCCTTCGACTTCAGCCCCGACGTTATCGCATATCGGCGCGACAAAAGGATGAAATCACCCGGCGCCTTGGGGTTATACTCAAGCCCCACGTTCGGAGTTCAACGGGACAAGATGAACAAGCTGGATACCGCACTGCTCAATATCCTGATCAAGGATGCCCGCACCTCATTTGCCGATATCGCCCGCCAACTCAATGTCTCGCGTGCCTACGCCCGCGCCCGTGTGCAGGCGCTGGTCGAAGAGGGGATAATCGAGCAGTTCACTGCGGTGGTGAACCCCGAGAAAGTGGGCAAGACGATATCCACCTTCATCGACCTCAAGGTCAACCCGCAGTCGATCGAGCAGGTGGCCGAGGAACTCGCCGCGCTGCCAGAGGTGGTCAGCCTCTACATCATGACCGACCTGCGCAGCCTGCATATCCATACCCTGACCGACAGCTACGACACCTTCGACGCCTTTGCCAAAGCGCATATCTTCGGTCGCCCGGAGGTGATCTCGGTGGAGTGCAATGCACTGCTAAAACGGGTTAAGCATCGCCGTGGCGGAGCCCGCCTCTAACCCGACCCGGCAATGACTATTAATTCCGCACAGGTTTGGTGCGCAGAGACGCTGCTGGTGCGTTGAAAACATCCGGCACCCATAACGCAGTTGCGAAACCATTTGTGTTCACCGCAAACTGAATAGTGATTCATCCGTTTACAATTGCCACCGCTTACCGCCCAATACTCCCATATGTTTTTCTCCCACCCTTGAACACTGCCTTATTTTGAACCGGAATCTTTTTCATAAGCGGCCATAAACAGTTCAAATTATCCTTTAACTTTCATAAAGTTAAATACAATTTAAGCATCTGGCACGACATCTGCTCTAAGCGGACACAGAGGCGCTTACATTTGTAAACATCAGGTTTGCAAACCACGTACGCGCCACACCTTGTGACCATTCAGGAGCATCCGACATGAGCATGAAACGCCGTAACTTCATCACCGCAGCTCTGGCTTCAACCGCGGTAGGCGCGACCCTTGGCGCGCCGGCTATCGCCCGTGCAGCCGATAAGGAGAGCTTCAATTTCAAGATGACCAACGCCTACCCGCCCGGCGCTCCGTTCTACGTTCAGGGTCCCGGTAGCCCGATGGATTTCTGCGATAAGGTCAAGGCGATGTCCGGTGGCCGCGTCAACATCCAGCACTTCGCAGCTGGCGAGCTGATTCCTGCAATGGAGGGTTTTAACGCTGTTGCCGCCGGTACCGTCGAGATGAATGCTGCCAACGCCTACTTCTGGGCCGGCAAGATCCCGGCAGCCCAATATTTCACAACGGTTCCATTTGGCATGAGCACCCAGGGCATGAACGCTTGGCTTTACCATGGCGGCGGCCTGGAGCTGTGGCACGAGATCTACGCCGACTACGGCTTGATCGCCTTCCCGATGGGCAATACCGGTGTGCAGATGACCGGCTGGTTCCGCAACCCGCTGGAAAGCGTCGATGACCTTAAGGGGCTGAAGATGCGCATTCCGGGACTGGCGGGTAAAGTCTACAAAGAGCTGGGCGTTAATCCGGTGCTGCTGCCCGGTGGCGAGATTTTCCCCGCTCTGGAGCGTGGCGTGATCGACGCTGCCGAGTTCGTCGGCCCGTTCCAGGATCGCCGTCTGGGCCTGCATAAAGCCGCCAAATACTACTACACCACCGGCTGGGGAGAACCGACCAACGTCACCGAACTGCTGATCAACAAGAAGGTGTGGGACGGTTTGCCGAAGGATCTGCAGTTGATCATCATGACGGCGGCCCAGGCATGCGTTACCGAGAGCTTTGTCTGGTGTGAAGCGGTCAACGCCGACGCGATGACAGACCTGGTGGAGAACGAGGGCGTTATAGCGCAGTCGCTGCCCGACTCCATCGTCAAACGTCTGAAAGAGGTGACCGCCGACACACTGGAGACCATGGCCGCCGCCGACCCGACCACCGCCAAGGTGCACAAGTCGTTCATGGACTTCCGCAAGAAGCACGACTCCTGGGCTGCGCTCAGCGAAAAACCTTTCCTGAATCTGCTGTAATGGCCATCGAATGAAATCAGCGATTAACTGCATTGAATGGTTGGTCGAACAGATGGGCGGGCTGGCACGTTTGATTGTGCTGGCCCTGGTCCTGCTGGTGGCCACCGATGTCATTCTTCGCTACCTGTTCTCAATAGGACCTGTGGCACTGCAGGAGTTGGAATGGCACCTTATCTCACCGATCGCACTGATCGGGCTCTCCTATACCATGAAGCACCGCGCCGATGTACGCGTTGACTTCTTGTATGAACGTTTCAACTGGCGTCTGCGAGCCTTTATCGACCTGATCGCGGCCTTGCTGACGCTGTCGGTGGCGGTTGTGATCACCTACCTGTCGATCGCCTATGTACAGCAATCCTACATGCTGAACGAAGGCTCTCCCGACCCCGGCGGACTGCCGATGCGTTACCTGCTCAAAGCCTTTATCCCTCTTGGCTTTGGACTGCTGGCACTGCAGGGACTGGCCGAGACAATACGCTCTCTGCTGGTACTGTGCGGCAAACTTCCCCCCGAATCTCCCGCTGTTGTTGAGGAGGCCGCATGAGTGGCAATGAGTGGCTGATCATCAGCATGATCGGAGGCTTCCTCGGCCTGATGATGATCGGCATCCCGGTGGCGATCGCGCTGGCAGTCTCCGGCTTCGTGGCCGGATATATCGGTTTCGGCCCGATGCTGTTCAACCTGATGCCCGCCAGGCTGTTCGGCGTGGTTACCAACTACACGCTGATGGCGGTACCGCTGTTCGTATTTATGGGCGTGATGCTGGAGAAATCCAAAGTTGCCGAAAACATGCTGGAGACCATCGGTAAAGCGATGGGCGGTGTCAGCGGCGGCATGGGGCTGGCGATCATCCTGGTTGGTGTATTAATGGGCGCCTCCACCGGTATCGTCGGTGCTACGGTTGTTACAGTGGGACTGTTGACCCTGCCATCCCTGCTGCGTCGCGGCTATGCGCCCAGTATCGCCTGCGGCACGATCTGCGCGTCAGGCACCCTGGGGCAGATCATTCCGCCCAGCCTGGTACTTATCCTGCTCTCCGATATCGTCGGCGAATCGGTCGGCACCCTGTTCGCTGCAGCGTTTATTCCCGGATTGGTGCTGGCCGTTATCTATGTGGTCTACCTGCTGATACTCGGCAAGCTGAAGCCCGAATGGATGCCTGCAATCCCGGCTGAAGAGCGAGCGCAGACCAGTGGCCGCCAGTTGGCCAGGGATCTGTTAAAAGATGTGCTTCCGCCCCTGTTGCTGGTGGTCGCGGTACTCGGCTCCATCGTTGGCGGTATAGCGGCGCCAACGGAGGCTGCCTCAATGGGTGCACTGGGCGCCCTGTTCATCGCATTAGCCTTCCGCCGACTGAACTGGAAGCTGGTCCAGGAGTCGTTGCACGGCACTCTGACCATCTCCGCCATGGTGTTCTTTATCCTGCTCTGTGCCCAGCCATTCTCGTTATCTTTCCGCGGCCTGGGTGGCGATCAGATGGTCCATCATCTATTCGATATGCTGCCCGGTGGTGAAATGGGCGCCCTGCTGTTCCTGATGGCGCTGCTGTTTGTGCTCGGTTTTTTCCTCGAGTGGATCGAGATCTCCTACATCGCTTTACCCATGTTCCTGCCCGTATTCATCAATTACGGCACCGACATGGTCTGGCTTTCGATACTGGTGGCGATGAACCTGCAGATGTCCTTCCTGACGCCGCCGTTTGGCTGGGCGCTGTTTTTCCTCAAGGGCGTCGCACCACCTGGGGTATCCACGCGAGATATCTATGTGGGCGCTGTACCTTTCGTCTTGCTTCAGTTCCTGGCTGTGGTGGTACTGTTCCAGTTCCCCTCACTGGTCACCTGGCTGCCTGAAGTGATCGGCTGGTAACTACAGATATTCAACTACAGATAATTAACGACAGATAACAAGGTATATGGGATGGAACTTATCACTGATTACTCGACCGGCTGGCTGATCGGTCTGGCCCTGGCCCTGGTCGCCACCGGCGTCATCGCAGGATTGTTGGCAGGTCTGCTTGGTGTCGGCGGCGGTATCGTCATAGTACCGGTGCTCTATCACCTATTTACCCTGCTCGGTATCGACGAATCGGTACGGATGCATGTGGCGGTGGGTACCTCGCTGGCCACGATCATCCCCACCTCAATCATCTCGTCGCGGGCACACTTTAAGAAGGGCAGCCTGAATCCCGAGCTGCTGAAGAAGCTGGTGCCGGGAGTGATCATTGGCGTGATCATCGGCGCCGTCGCCAGCGGTTACTTCAGCGGTAAGATATTGTCGGCCGTGTTCGCGACGATTGCCCTGCTGGTGGCACTGAACATGGCATTCAAAAAGGATGGCTTCAGCCTCGCCGACAGCCTGCCCGGTGCAGCAGGCACCGGCCTGATCGGCAGCGTGATCGGTTTCATCTCCACGCTGATGGGGATAGGTGGCGGCACGCTCAGCGTGCCGATTCTCAGTGCGTTCAAGACCCCAATACACACCGCCGTAGGCACTGGCGCTGCTCTCGGCCTGGTGATCAGCCTGCCGGGGGCGATCGGCTTTGTGATCAACGGCATCGGCGTCGATGCCCGCCCCCCACTGTCACTTGGCTACGTCAACCTGATCGGCCTGTTCCTGATCATCCCGGCGACCATGAAGATGGCCCCGGTCGGCGCCCGCATCGCCCACGCGATCAATGCCAAACTTCTGCGCCAGCTGTTCGCCCTATTCCTGGCGATCACATCCCTGCGCATGTTCTATGGTCTATTCAGCGGCTAAGGAGAATAACAATGCTGAAAACGGTTTATGGCACTCAGGGCATGATGGTGGCGCCACACCATCTGGCGGCTCAAGCCGGCCGCGAGATCTTGCGTGAGGGTGGAAACGCGGTGGAGGCGATGGTGGCTGCCGCCGCGACTATCGCCGTGGTTTACCCTCATATGAACTCTATCGGCGGAGATGGCTTCTGGCTGATCCATGAGCCGGGCAAGGCGCCGGTGGCGATCGATGCCTGCGGTCGTGCCGCCACAAATGCGACACGTGACTTTTACGCCGGACTGGAAGCGATTCCGAGCCGCGGCCCCACTGCTGCACTGACCAGCGCCGGTACCATCGGCGGCTGGGCCGAAGCACTGCAGGTTGCCGCCGTCTGGGGACAAACCCTGCCGCTGAGCCGACTGCTGGAAAGCGCCACCGGCCACGCCCGCAACGGAATTGTGGTGACCGAAAGCCAGTCTGCGTTGACCTCGGCCAAGCTGGCTCAGCTGAACGATCAGCCGGGGTTCGCCGAGATTTTCATGCCAGGCGGCGCTGTGCCGGCGCCCGGTTCGTTGCTCAGGCAGACGACACTGGCCAATACACTGGAGCAGCTGAGCCGTGCCGGACTGGATGATTTCTATCGTGGCGAGCTGGGCCGCGCAATGGGCGATGAACTGATGCGTCTGGGCAGCCCGCTCACCGCCGCCGACCTGGCCAGTTACAGTGCCAGCCGCGTCAAACCGCTGGAGGTTGAGGTTCGCGGCGCAAAGATCTTTAACCTGCCGCCCCCAACTCAAGGGCTGGCCTCTCTGATGATCCTCGGCATCTTCGATCAGCTCGGTGTAATAGAGTCTGAGGAATTCGACCATCTCCACGGCCTGATCGAGTCGACCAAACGTGCCTTCCGGGTACGTGACCGCTACGTCACCGATCCCGACCGCCTGCCCGCTGATCCGCAATCATTCCTGACGCCAACGCGACTGAAAAAGCTGGCATCGGAGATCGATCCGGCGACCGCCCTGCCCTGGCCGGATCCAGCCAGCCCTGGCGATACCATCTGGATGGGCTGCATCGACAGAGAAGGGCGCGCAGTCAGCTTTATCCAGAGCATCTACTGGGAGTTCGGCTCAGGGGTCGTACTCCGGGAAACCGGCATCAACTGGCAGAACCGTGGTATCAGCTTCTCCCTGGATCCCAACGCTCTACAGGCGCTGGAGCCGGGGCGCAAGCCGTTCCATACCCTGAACCCGGCTCTTGCACAGTTCGACGATGGCCGTGTCATGAGCTACGGCACCATGGGCGGCGAGGGTCAGCCGCAGACCCAGGCCGCGGTGTTCAGCCGTTACGCGATGCTCGGCCAGCCGCTACAGCAAGCGGTCACCGCTCCGCGCTGGTTGCTTGGCCGCACCTGGGGTGATACCAGTACCACGCTGAAACTGGAAAACCGCTTTGATCCGAAGTTGGTGCAGCAGCTGCGAGATGCGGGCCACAAAGTGGAGCTGCTGGACGAGGCGTTCAGCGACACCATGGGCCATGCCGGTGCCTTGGTACTGCGCCGGAACGGAGTGATCGAAGGGGCAGCCGACCCACGCAGTGACGGCTGCGTAGCCGCGTTGTAGGCGCTAACACAACAGCGTCAGCAATGTGCCACCTGCACCGCCCGCCGCGACGATCAGTCCGACCGGCAGGCGGCGCCAACCCATCAGCGCCAGTATCGGCAGCAGCGCCAGATCTGCGGGCCCCTGCACGGCACTGAGGATCACCGGATCCCAGAGCGCGGCCAGCAACAGGCCAACCACGGCGGCATTGATACCGGACAGCGTCGTGCGCATATGCGGATGCTGACCCAACCGGTGCCAGAACGGCAGCACGCCCACCAACAGCAGAAATGCAGGCAGAAAAATCGCCAGAGTAGCCAGCAGCCCAAAACCCAGCGCCGCCGGCCAGCCCAGAGTCGGATCGGCAAAGGCGGCGCCAAGGAAAGACGCCAGAGTGAACAGCGGCCCCGGCACCGCCTGGGCCAGGCCGTAGCCGGCCAGGAATCGACTCTCCTCCACCAGCCCACTGGCCACGACTTCGTTCTGCAGCAACGGTAACACCACATGACCGCCACCGAACACCAGCGCGCCGGAGCGAAACAGCCCGTCCATGAGATGCAACCAGCCCTGCGGGTACAGCTGCGACAGCAGCGGTAGCAGGAACAGCCCACCGACGAACGCCAGCAGCCAGCAGCGCGCATGGCGGGGACTGAGCCACCGAACCACGGCCCCCTCCGCCTCATACTGCGCCGCCGTACCCGTTGGCAGAATCCACAATCGCCCCGCCAACGCGCCAAGCAGGATCACCAGCAACTGGCTCCACACCCCACCGATGATCAACGTCGTCGCTGTACTGCACAGCATGATGAGGATCAGGCGCGGACCGGTGACCAGTGCCCGGCGCATGCCGACTACCGCCTGGGCGACCACAACCACTGCCACCAGTTTAAGCCCCGCCACCAGGCCCATCAGCCACACAGACTGATACTGCGCCAGACCGATCGCGGCCAGGATCAGCAGTAAGGCAGAGGGCAGGGTAAAGCCCAGCCAGGCCGCGAGCAGTCCCGGGTAGCCGGCGCGCGCCAGGCCGATCGCCATGCCCACCTGGCTGCTGGCCGGCCCCGGCAAGAGCTGACATAGGGCGACCAGATCCGCGTACTGACTATCGGTCAGCCAGCGACGACGGAGCACGAAGGCGTCACGGAAATAACCCAGGTGGGCCACGGGCCCGCCAAAGGAACTCAACCCCAGACGCAGGAAAATAAGAAATACCGTCACAACGCGCCTGGGCACGGCAGGCTCATCCATGCTGAGGGTACCGAGTGTGAAAAGGGCGCAAAGTCTAGCAACCTATCGATGACACACAGATGACAGGGGAAAAGCCAAACACTGGACTAAGCTTAACGCGAACGGCAACACACTTAACCCAGAGCAATCTCGACATTTCACACTTACCATGGGAGGGCGCGGCATGGGCAGGCGATACAACTCCATTCTCGAAACGGTGGGCCATACCCCCACCGTCCGAATCAACAAATTAGGGCCCTCCGGCGTCAACCTCTTCGTCAAGCTTGAGGCATTCAACCCGATGGGCTCGGTCAAGGATCGTCTTGCCCTGGGCGTGATCGAGGATGCCGAGAAAAAGGGGCTGCTGAAGCCTGGGCAGACGGTTATCGAAGCCACCAGCGGCAACACCGGCATCGGGCTGGCGATGGTCTGTGCCCAGAAGGGCTATCCTCTGGTGGTCACCATGGCGGAGAACTTCAGCGTCGAACGCCGTCGCATGATGCGTTTCCTCGGTGCCAAGGTGGTGCTGACCCCGGCCGCCGAAAAGGGCAGCGGCATGTTGGCCAAAGCGGTGGAGCTGGCGCAGGCCCATGGCTGGTTCCTTTGCCGCCAGTTCGAGAATGAAGCCAATGCGGAGTTTCACTCCCGCACCACGGCGCCGGAGATCCTCGACGACTTTTCCGATATCCAGCTGGATTATTGGGTTACCGGGTTCGGCACCGGCGGTACGCTGAAAGGGGTGGCCCGGGTATTGAAAGAGCGCAGCCCGCAAACCAAGGTCGTGGTCTGTGAACCGGACAACTCGCCCCTTCTCGGCAGTCACCTGCCCCAAGCGCGAGCCGACAACGGCATGCCTGCATCAAGCCACCCCAGTTTCCGGCCCCACTTGATGCAGGGTTGGACTCCAGACTTCATCTCCAAGTTGACCGAGGACGCGGTCAACGCCGGCCTGATCGACGAGATCCTGCCGATCAAGGGCAGCGATGCGTTGCAGGCGTCGTTGAACCTGGCGCGGCAGGAGGGGATCTTCTGCGGAATCACCTCGGGCGCGACCCTGGCCGGAGGCCTGCAGCTGGCCCAGAGCTGTGCACCGGGCAGCAACATACTCTGCATGCTGCCGGATACCGGCGAGCGCTACCTGAGTACCCCGCTATTCGCCGAGATCGAAACGGAGATGACCGAAGCGGAGATCGAGATCTCCCGCTCCACCCCCGGCTATCGCTTCGACAAGCCCTCATCACCACCACCTGCGCCCACAGCCTCGCCGGTCAAAGCAACCCCGGAAGCCGAGCAGTTTCTGCACGACGTACTCACCGACCACTCGCAGCCGGTGGTGCTGTTCGCGCTGGAGTGGTGCGAGTTCTGCTGGTCACTTCGCAAGTTGTTTGGCCGCTGCAAGATCCCCTTTCGTTCTGTCGATCTGGACAGTGCCCAGTACCAGCAGAACAACCTGGGCGGCACCATCCGTGCCGCGCTGAACGCGCACACCGGCTACGTCACCATCCCCCAGGTGTTTGTGGGCGGGGAGTTTGTCGGCGGTTGCGGTGAGGTGTTCGACGAGTTTAAAAGCGGACGCTTTCAGGAACGACTGAAAAAGGCCAGCGTGAGCTACGATGACAGCGTATCGGTGGACCCCTATTCGCTGCTGCCAACCTGGCTGCATCCCCGTAACTAGAGTGAAGCGGCAGGCCGCCGTGCCTGTCGCCCCGCCCGCTTTACCGTTATAGTCTTGCGCCGAACCCAAGCGGAGCCGCGCAGCTCGACAACGTCAAGATCGCCGCCCCAGCCCGCTCGCAGCAACTACTCTCAGTCACTACAGGAGATCGCGATGACCAGTATTCAGATCGGCTTTATCGGTATGGGACTGATGGGGGTTCCGATGAGCAAACGCCTGTTGCAGGCCGGTTTCCCGCTGCAGGTGTGGAACCGTTCAACGGATAAAGCCGCGCCACTGCAAGCCTTCGGCGCCCAGATTGCTGCAAGCCTGGAGCAACTTATCCACAGCAGCGACCTGCTGATGATCTGTGTCACCGATACTGCGGCGGTCGAGCAGATCGTATTTGGGCCTGGCGGCGTCGCCGAGCACGGCCGCTCCGGACAGATCCTGGTCGATTTCTCCAGTATCGACCCCGCCACGACACGGGATATGGCCGCGCGACTGAAGGCCGACAAGGGTATCGACTGGATCGACGCGCCGGTCTCGGGCGGTGTCGCCGGTGCCGAGCAGGGCAGCCTGGCGATCATGGCCGGCGGCGATGCGGCGGTGCTGGAGCAGGTGTTGCCGGTATTGGCACCGCTGTCGCAGCGCGTTACCCATATGGGCCCGGTGGGCGCCGGCCAGGTTACCAAGATCTGCAACCAGATGCTGGTCTCCTGCAACGTGCTGGTGATGGCCGAGGTGATGGCACTGGCGGAAAGAGCCGGTGTCGATGCCGCGCAGATACCCACCGCGCTCAAGGGCGGTTTTGCCGACTCCATCCCGCTGCAGCTAACCGGGCCGCGGATGGCAAACCGGGAGTTCGACGAGATCAAATGGCACGTCAGAACCCTGCTCAAGGATCTGGACATGGCCAATACGCTGGCCAAGGCGATGGGCAGTGCCGTACCCATGGCCGGGTTGGGCGCCGAACTGATGCGCCAACACGGCAGCAAGGGTTATCTCGAGCAAGACCCCTGCACCCTGGTCAATCTCTATCGTAACGAGGTGTGACGCACAAGCTGTTGTCCTTTGCTGTCGGTTATAAAAACCCTGTATATTGGATGGACTCTTTAGCCCCTTCACGATACGGCGGCTTTGCGGCCGATAACCGAGATGCAGACAAACGGCAGTATTCACACAGCAGTACGTATCTACCGCGGGGCACTGGAACTACTGTTTGCGTTGCTACCCAGCATCGCAATCCTCTATCTGCACCTTTTCGCCGCCGAAGCCCCGCCGTTCAAAAGCTTCCTGATCCACGAAGCGGCGATCCTGCTCTCGATAGTGATCAGCACGTTCGTCGCCTATATTACCTGGCGCTGCTACCTGGTTTCCGGCGAACCCTTCCTGCGCTGGCTGACCCTCGGCTTTCTGGGCTTTTCGCTGGTCTACCTGCCGCACGGCCTGCTGACCCGCCTCGCGGACCACAATATGGCGCTGTTTCTGCTCTACGGCCCGGCTGCACGCCTGGTCCTGATGGCCTGCCTGCTGATCGCCCTTGTACTGCGAGGACATAGCAACGACTCCGAGGCGCAAAGGGCCAGGTCCGGTTTCTGGATAAAAGGGATCCTGCTGTTTCTGCTGATCGATCTGCTGGTTGCCGCGCTCGCGCTCTCCCCCTACAGCACGATGAGCTGGCCAAGAATCCTGCTGGAGTCGGCGGCCCTGACATTGATGCTGACCGCCATTCTTAGCCTGCTGATACGACGCTCAAACTCTCCACTGCTGCGGATCTACCTGATTGCGGTCACTACCTTTGCCCAGTCCTCACTCGCCTTCCTGATTCTAGCCAAGGCCTGGGATCATCAATGGTGGCTGGCCCATACCATCTTTGCGGCCGGCTTTTTCCTGCTCAGCTACGGGGTCGTGCATGCCTATCTTGCCAGCGGTTCGTTTATTTCGGTGTACAGCCTGGAGGAGATCTTCACTCAGCTAAGGCAGGAGAAAGCCCGTGCCGAGGATGCGTTGAGCCGGCTCAAGCAGGCCAACCTGGACCTGAGGGTCATCGCCACCACCGACGCCCTGACCGGGCTCAGCAACAGGCGCCATTTTAGCGAGCAGGCGGAGCGGCTTATCGAGCGCGCGCTATTTGAGCACGCGCCGCTGGCGTTACTGATGCTGGACCTGGACCATTTCAAACGGATCAACGACACCTTCGGTCACCCGGCCGGGGATCGGGTACTGCGCCGGTTTGCCGAGATCCTGCAGCGGGAGGTGCGCCCCGGCGATCTCTGTGGTCGCTTTGGTGGTGAGGAGTTTCTGGTACTGCTGCCCGATGCCAACGCTGCAGAATCCCTGTCGGTAGCCGAACGTCTGCGCCAGTCCGTTGCCAGCGAAATTATGGATTTGGGCGAGCAGGAGACAAGGATTACCGTCAGTATCGGTATCGCCCACCTGGGTTCCAGCGCGGACAATCTGCACAGCTTGCTGCGACGGGCGGACCGGCGCCTCTACGCGGCCAAGGAGGCCGGCCGCAACCGTGTGCATAACCGCGACAGCCTACTTGACCACGACAGCCTTGAGACTGAATAAAAGCTGAGAATTAAAACGCCCGCACGAAGCGGGCTAAGGGAACAACACACAACGGTGTCATGAACCGGCAAATAGCCAGCCGGTTCGGATAAAGTCTTTACCGACTGCGCGCTTAGCGCAGATTCAGCACATCCTGCATATCGTACAGGCCGGTGCTGCGCGAACCCAGCCAGAGCGATGCACGTACCGCGCCCTTGGCAAAGGTCATGCGGCTTGAGGCCTTGTGGGTGATTTCGATCCGTTCGCCCTCGGTGGCGAACAGCACGGTATGATCACCAACCACATCGCCGGCACGGATGGTTTCGAAACCGATTTCGCGCGGCTTGCGCGGCCCGACCTGGCCTTCCCGACCGTATACGGCGCACTCCTTGAGATCGCGACCCAGCGCATTGGCGACCACCTCGCCCATGCGCAGCGCGGTGCCTGAGGGCGAGTCCACCTTGTGGCGGTGATGCGCCTCGATCACCTCGATGTCGTAGCCGCTATCCTCGCCCAGCGCCTTGGCGGCGATCTCCAGCAGCTTGAAGCAGAGGTTCACGCCCACGCTCATATTGGGCGCAAACACGATGGCGATACGCTCAGCAGCACTGGCCAGCTTTTGTTTCTGACTGTCATCGAGCCCGGTAGTTCCGATCACGACCTGCTTGCCGTTGGCGGCGCAGAACTCGACATTGGCCATGGTGACTTCCGGTGCAGTGAAATCGATCAGCAGATCGAAATCATCCTTGACCGCCTCCAGCGAGCCGGCAACCTGAACACCCAGCTTGCCAACCCCGGCCAGCTCACCGGCGTCGGCACCGATCAGACTGCTGCCCGGCTCCACGATGGCGGCGGCGAGCTGCGCGCCTTCGGTCATGCCGATCGCTTCGATTAGCGTCTTGCCCATGCGACCGGCCGCGCCCGTCACTGCAATTCTTGTCATGCGTTTATCCTGTTTGGTGATCGCTTGTGCAGGTTCGATCAAGCCTGCTTTCTGCTGCATCGACTCGCGGCCTGCTTGTCCGCCGCGAGCTCCTCATCTGTACTGTGAATGGTCTGATCCATATCCAGCGCCGGGGTTTCACAGCCGGCACAACCGACCACCCGTGCCGGTACACCGACCACGGTGGTGTGAGGCGGAACCGGTTCCAGCACCACACTACCGGCACCGACGCGAGCACATTCGCCCACCTCGATATTGCCGAGTATCTTGGAGCCGGCACCGATCATGACCCCCTGGCGAATCTTCGGATGGCGATCGCCGCTCTCCTTACCGGTACCGCCCAGGGTCACCGACTGCAGGATGGAGACGTCGTTCTCGATCACGCAGGTTTCGCCGACCACGATACCAGTGGCGTGGTCGAACATGACCCCGAAACCGATACGTGCCGCTGGGTGGATATCGACCTGAAAGATGGTACTGACACGGCTCTGGATATAGAGCGCCAGCGGACGCCGCCCCTGCTGCCACATCCAGTTCGCCACGCGATACGCCTGCAACGCCTGAAACCCCTTCAGGTAGAGCAGTACGGTGGAGTAACGGTCTACCGCCGGGTCACGGGTGCAGACCGCCTGGATATCGGCACAGGCGGCTTCGATCAGCTCGCGCTCGGCGCCGTACGCCTGCTCGATGATCTCGCGCAGGGCCACCGCCGACACCACCTCGTCCGCCAGCTTGCTGGCCAGCAGAAACGACAGCGCGCCGCGCAGGTCGCTATGCCCGATGATCGTGGCATGGAAGAAGCTCGCCAACAGCGGCTCATGCCCCACCAGGCTCTGGGCTTCATCGCGGATCTTCAGCCAGAGGTCATCGACCGACAATGCCATCTCGTACATGCTAATACCCTCTCTGCGAAGACTGGCCATGGGATCAGGTCATATCCTCGAAGAACTTTTTCACGGAATCGAAAAAGCCGTGCTTCTTCGGACTGTGCTTGTGGTTACCCGCGTCCATCGCATCCTGGAACTCTTGCAGCAGCTCTTTCTGGCGACTGTTCAGGTTGACCGGTGTCTCCACCGTCACCTTGACCATCAGGTCACCCACTCCACCACCGCGAACCGGGGTAATCCCCTTGCCGCGCAGGCGGAACAGCTTACCGGTCTGAGTTTCGGCCGGTATTTTCAGTTTAACCCGCCCATCGAGAGTCGGCACATCCAGTTCACCACCGAGCGCCGCATCGATAAAGCTGATCGGCACCTCGCAGTACAGGTGCTTGCCGTCACGTTCGAAGATCGGATGGCGCAATACATTGACCTGCACATACAGATCCCCCGCCGGACCGCCGTGGCTGCCCGCTTCGCCCTCACCGCTGAGGCGGATACGGTCGCCGGTATCGACACCGGCCGGGATCTTGACCTGCAGGGTCTTGGTCTCTTCGACCCGACCATGGCCATGGCACTTGTTGCAGGGATCGGAGATCACCTTGCCTTCGCCACGACAGGTGGGGCAGGTCTGCTGCACGGAGAAGAAGCCCTGCTGCATCCGCACCTGGCCGACACCACCACAGGTGCCGCAGGTCCGGGCACTGGTGCCGGGCTTGGCGCCGGAGCCGTCACACACGCTACAGGCCACCAGCGTCGGTACCTTCAGCGTCTTCTCGCAACCGCGCACCGCCTCTTCCAGGCTCAGGTCCAGGTTGTAGCGCAGGTCGGCACCGCGCTGCACGCTGGAGCGGCGACGGCCACCGCCGCCGCCACCGAAGATATCGCCGAACACATCGCCAAAGATGTCGGAGAAGTTGCCCTCGAAGCCGCCACCGCCAAAGCCGCCCTGGCCGCTGACGCCTTCGTGGCCGAACTGATCGTAGGCCGCGCGTTTCTGGGAGTCAGAGAGTACCTCGTAGGCCTCGCTGATCTCCTTGAACTTGTCTTCCGCTTCCTTGTTGTCCGGGTTGCGGTCAGGGTGGTACTTCATCGCCAGGCGGCGATAGGCTTTCTTGATATCCCGGTCGGACGCATCACGAGGCACGTCCAGTAGTTCGTAGTAGTCCTGTTTCGACATGATCCGAATCTGGTCTGGTCAGATGACTCCGCGGGAGCCGGACACGACAACGCGGGTCAGGGAGCCCCCGAACCCGCGTTGCCACTCATTTTACAGTTCTTAGAGGTAGCGAACGCTTACTTCTTGTCGTCCTTGACCTCTTCGAACTCGGCGTCGACCACGTCATCCGCCGTGTCCTTGGCAGTGGCATCAGCACCCTCCGCTGCGCCCTCCTGCTCGGCCGCTTCGGCGTACATCTTCTGCGCCAGCGTAGAGAGTGCTTCGGTCAGGGTCTCGGTCTTGGTTTCGATATCGCCCTTGTCGGAGCCTTTCAGCGCCTCCTCCAGAGCGGAGATCGCCGCTTCGATCTTCTCCTTCTCCTCGGCAGTCGCCTTGTCGCCGGCATCCTTCAGGGTCTTGTGCGCGGTGTGTACCATCGCATCGCCCTGGTTGCGTGCAACCGTCAGCTCCTCGAACTTCTTGTCCTCTTCGGCATGCGCTTCGGCATCCTGCACCATCTGATCGATCTCGTCGTCGGACAGACCGGAAGAGGCCTTGATCACGATCGACTGGTGCTTGCCGGTCGCCTTGTCCTTGGCGGACACGTTGAGGATACCGTTGGCGTCGATATCGAAGGTCACCTCGATCTGCGGCACACCGCGCGGCGCCGGCGGAATATCGGCCAGGTCGAAACGGCCCAGCGACTTGTTCTGGCTCGCCTGCTTACGCTCACCCTGTACCACGTGGATGGTGACCGCGGTCTGATTGTCGTCAGCGGTCGAGAACACCTGCGACTTCTTGGTCGGGATGGTGGTGTTCTTCTCGATCAGCGATGTTGCCACGCCACCCATGGTCTCGATACCCAGGGTCAGCGGGGTCACGTCGAGCAGCAGTACGTCTTTCACGTCGCCGGACAGTACGGCACCCTGAATCGCAGCGCCGATCGCCACCGCCTCATCCGGGTTTACGTCCTTACGCGGCTCCTTGCCGAAGAACTCGGAAACCGCTTTCTGCACCATCGGCATGCGGGTCTGACCGCCGACCAGGATCACCTCGTCGATTTCGGAGCCGGACAGACCGGCATCTTTCAGCGCAATGCGGCAGGGTTCCAGCGAGCGCTGCACCAGCTCTTCGACCAGCGATTCCAGCTTGGCACGGCTGACCTTGACGTTCAGGTGCTTGGGACCGGTAGCATCAGCGGTGATGTAGGGCAGGTTGACGTCGGTGGACTGGGCAGAGGACAGCTCAACCTTGGCCTTCTCGGCCGCATCCTTCAGACGCTGCAGTGCCAGCGGGTCGCTGTGCAGGTCGATACCGCTCTCTTTCTTGAACTCGTCGGCCAGGTAGTTGATCAGTTTCAGGTCGAAGTCCTCACCACCGAGGAAGGTGTCACCGTTGGTGGCCAGTACTTCGAACTGGTGCTCACCGTCCACATCGGCGATCTCGATGATGGAGATATCGAAGGTACCACCACCCAGGTCGTATACGGCGATGGTCTTGTCACCCTTGGACTTGTCCATACCGTATGCCAGTGCAGCGGCGGTCGGCTCGTTGATAATACGCTTGACGTCGAGACCGGCGATCTTGCCCGCGTCTTTGGTCGCCTGACGCTGAGAGTCGTTGAAGTAGGCCGGCACGGTGATAACCGCTTCGGTTACCGGCTCGCCCAGGTAGTCCTCGGCGGTCTTCTTCATCTTTTTCAGCACTTCGGCAGAGATCTGCGGTGCCGCCATCTTCTTGTCCTTGACCTGGACCCAGGCATCACCGTTATCCGCCTCGATGATCTTGTACGGCACCATCTTGATATCTTTCTGGACCACGTCGTCCTTGAAGCGACGGCCGATCAGGCGCTTGATCGCGAACAGGGTGTTGTCCGGGTTGGTGACCGCCTGGCGCTTGGCCGGCTGGCCGACCAGCGTCTCGCCATCGTTGGTGTAGGCGATGATGGACGGGGTGGTGCGATCGCCCTCTGCGTTCTCGATTACCTTGGTCTTGTCGCCTTCAAGGATGGCCACGCAGGAGTTGGTGGTTCCCAGGTCGATACCGATGATCTTGCCCATGTTTTGCTCCAATGTTCTTTATCGTTTCTCCGTCATTGCGGAGAACACACACGGTCTTAACTGTTGATTCTCTATATGGGTCTGGCTTGATGCTTTTCAAGCCACCCCGTTACGCTTTTACCCTTTTGCCACCATCACCATGGCCGGACGAACCAGCCGACCGTTGAGCAGATAACCTTTCTGCATCACGGCCACGACGGTGTTGGGCTCGGCATCCGGCACCTCGACCATCGACATCGCCTGATGGTGCTCCGGGTTGAATGCCTGCCCCTGCGGATCTACCGTTTCCACATTGAACTTGCCCATGCCGTCCAACAGCAGCTTGAGGGTCATCTCCACACCCTCTTTCAGTGCCTTGGTGGCCTCGTCCTCGGCCTGGCACGACTCGATGGCACGCTCCAGCGAATCCACCACCGGCAGCAGCTCGCCGGTAAACTTCTCCAACGCAAACTTGCGTGCTTTCTCCACATCCTGTTCGGCACGGCGACGCATGTTCTGGATCTCGGCCTGTGCCCGCGGCTGCAGTTCGGCCAGCTGTTTCTGCAGGTCATCGATCTCCGCTTCGGCCAGCGCCAGCTGCTCCTTCAGCGCTTCAACGTCGACGGCACCATCGGCCGCGACCTCAACGTCTTCAGCACTGGGCTCAACCACTGTCTGATCAACGTTCTGCTGTTCCGCTGCCGGAGTTTCAGTCTGCTTCTGCTGTTCGTCTGCCATCGGGGGTTCTCCACAAGGTTTGCAACTTCTACTGGCACCCTATATGGGGTTGGTCGATGGCGATTCAAGGGTGTTTCGTGCGGGAATTTTCATTCGGGGGATTGCAGGCCGGCGGTAAATGGCTTATACAGCAAACTACTGTATGGATAACCAGGGCAGAGCACCCATGCTGACGCTACTGAGCATTCGCAATTACGCCATTGTTGATCAACTGGACCTCGAGCTGAAGGACGGCATGACCGTGGTCAGCGGCGAGACCGGCGCCGGTAAATCGATCATGCTGGACGCACTGGGCCTGGCCCTGGGCGACCGGGCACAGAGCGATTCGGTCCGCGAAGGGGAAGATAAAGCCGAGATCAGCGCCTGCTTCGACGTCAGCACGCTGGCCGAAGCGCGCGCCTGGCTGGCCGAACAGGAGCTGGAGGCGGACGGCGAGTGCCAGCTGCGCCGGGTACTCAGTGCCGACGGTCGCTCGCGCAGTTTCATCAACGGCCGCCCCACCCCGCTGACCCAAATCAGAGAGCTGGGCCAGCTGCTGGTCGATATTCATGGCCAGCATGAGCACCAGCGCCTGCTGAAGAAGGATCACCACCGCACCCTGCTCGATGAGTACGCCGGGCAGGAAGAGATCGCCGAGCAGGTGCGGCGGGCTTACCACCGCTGGCGCCGGCTGGATACGGAACTGACCCAGCTCACCGAGCAGAACGAGGAGCACAGCGCCCGGGTGCAACTGCTCAGCTACCAGATCGAAGAGCTGGATCAGCTCAACCTGCAACCGGGCGAGCTGGCTGAGCTGGAGGAGGAGCAGCGGGTACTGGCCAACGCCGGCGAGATTCTCGGTACCGGCCACCAGCTGCTGAGCCTGACCTCGGATAGCGATGGTGAAGGCGAGAACTGCCTGAGCCTGCTCAGCCACTGCCAGCACCTGCTCGACAGCCTCGGCTCCCAGGCACCGGCACTGCAGCAAGCGGCCGAAATGTTGGCCAGCGCCCATATCCAGATCGAGGAGTCCAGTCGCGAGATCCGCAGCTACCTGGATGGCGTCGAGATCAACCCCGAGCGGCAGCAGGAGGTCGAGGAGCGTCTGAGCAGCATCTACGACATCGCCCGCAAACACCGCATCAACGCCGAGGAGCTGCCCTCCTTCCACGCCGCCTTGCAGACGGAGCTGAACGGCCTGCACCGCAGCGACGATGAACTGGAGCAGCTGGAGAAGGATGTTCGCATCGCCCATGAGGAGTATCTAGCTGTCGCCGGTCAACTGAGCCTGGCCCGCCAGCAGGCGGCGGACAAGCTGAGCAAGGCGGTGGACAGCCAGCTGCACAGCCTGGGCATGCTGGCGGCACACTTCGCCGTCTGCCTGACCCCTTACGACTCCAGCCGCTACAACGCCAACGGCCTGGAGGAGGTGGAGTTCCTGATCAGCGCCAACAAGGGCCAGCCAGCCCGCGCGCTGGCCAAGGTCGCCTCAGGTGGCGAGCTGTCGCGGATCAGCCTGGCGATCCAGGTGGTCACGGCACAGACCTCGAGCACACCGACACTGATCTTTGACGAGGTGGATGTGGGTATCGGCGGTGCGATCGCCGAGGTGGTCGGCCGCCTGTTGCGCCAGTTGGGCGAACGGGCACAGATCCTCTGTGTCACCCACCAGCCGCAGGTTGCTTCCCAGGGCCATCAGCACCTGTTCGTCAGCAAGGACTCGAAAGGCGAGCTGACACGCACCCGCATCGATCACCTGTCGCAGGAGAAACGGGTGCATGAGGTGGCACGTATGCTCGGCGGCATCGACATTACCGACACCTCACTCGAGCACGCCCGCGAGATGTTGAAATCGGCTTAGAGCCCAATGGCACAGGCAATAAAAAACCGATCCGCTGGGATCGGTTTTTTATGTGGGTGCGCGGGTTGCTTACTGATCTTCGCAACCATCGCGACAGACCCCGTACAGATACAGCGTACGGTCGGTCACGGTAAAGCCAAGCTCGTCGGCGATCTCGTCCAGACGGATGGTCAGGTCCGGATCAACAAACTCGCGCACCTTGCCGCACTTCACGCAGACCACATGATCGTGATGCTCATCGCGCGCCAGCTCGAATACCGAGTGGCCACCTTCGAAGTGGTGACGGGAAACAAGACCGGCAGCTTCAAACTGTGTCAGCACGCGGTAAACCGTGGCCAAGCCCACGTCTTCACCGGTTTCCATTAGCATCTTGTAGATGTCTTCAGCTGAAAAATGCTCACCTTCGCCAGCACGTTCCAGGATCTGGTAGATCTTTACACGCGGCAGGGTGATCTTGAGTCCCGCCTTACGCAGCTCCTGATTTTCGAGGGCCATATTCTTGTCTCTAATCGCTATACGGTTAACAAATGGCAATGTTAGACTTCATTATCTTTTTTTAGCGGCGAAAACGGAAGTCATTTACAGATGCGAAAGGTTTTTATTAGTGTAGCACTGGCCGTCTTGGTCAGCGCCTGCTCGGATTTCCCCGGGGTCTATAAAATCGATATTCCGCAAGGCAATGTCGTCACCCAGGAGATGATCGATCAGTTGCGCCCGGGCATGACCGAAAGCCAGGTCCGCTACATCATGGGAACCCCGCTGATCACCGACACCTTCAGCCCCGATCGCTGGGACTATCTGTACAGCTTCAAGCCCGGTGGCGAGCCGCGGGTGCAGGAGCGCGTTTCGCTCTACTTCGAGGATGGCAAACTGGTCCGCCTCACCGGCGATTTCCGTCCCGGCAGCTGATCTCCAGCCCGACAGATCACAACTCATGTAGCGCGGGCCAAGCCTACTCGGCCTGCGCATCCTGACCCTTCTGTGCTTTCAACTTGGCCGCACGCTTGGCCCGTGCTTCTTTCGGGTCGGCGATCAACGGTCGGTAGATCTCTACCCGGTCACCGGCTTTGAGCACCTCTTTCTTCGGATCCCTGATCGCCTTGCCGAACACTCCCATCGGGTCGTTGTCCGGATCGATCTGAGAGAAAACCTCTGCGATGCGGGATTTGATCACCGCCTCATAGGCGGTACAGCCCTGCTCCACCTGCACTGCGACAATCTTCTGCTCGTGCGGTAGTGCGTATGCCACTTCAACCGTAATCATGCGGACCTCAGCCGTAAATCTTGTCTGCGCGGGTAACGAAGGCATCCACCAGCGTCGTCGCCACCGAATTGAACACCTTGCTCATCGCCACGCCGGTCAGTTTACCGGAAAACTCGAAATGCATATTCAGCTCGACCTTGCTCGCCTCTTCGCTGAGCGGCGTGAAGGTCCAGATCCCGGTCAGCGACTGGAACGGCCCCTTGACCAGACCGATCTCCATGCGTTCGGGCCGTGTCAGCTTGTTACGGGTGGTGAAGCTGTACTTCAACCCACCCTTGGCCAGATGCAGGGTCGCCTCCAGCGTATCGCCCTCTTCGCGCACCACCTCGGTGGACGCGCACCAGGGCAGGAACTCCGGATATCGACGCACGTCATTGACCAGATCGAACATCTCTTCGGCGGTGTGCAACACCAGTGCGCTGCGATTCACCTGAGCCATAACTGCTCCTATCTCATGCTATCCAGCAAGCTTTTGATACAGGTTGAGCGCAAATATCACCGCCACCGCCGCCGGCGACACGTAGCGGATCACCAAACGCCAAGCATGATAGATCAGCGTCGAGCGCAGGGACAGCTCATCCTCGGTCATCTCCCGGGTCAGGTACCAGCCGGCGAAGAGGGCGATAAGCAGCCCGCCCAGTGGCAACATGACATTCGCGGTAATGAAATCGAGGAAGTCGAATGCAGTCAGGCCGAACAGCTTCAGATCGGCGGTGATGTTGAATGAGCTCAGCGCCAGCACGCCCAGTGCCCAGACCACCACACCCAGCAGCAGCGATGCCCTCAGCCGGCTCATGCCCAACGTCTCCACCAGCCAGGCGGCGCCGGGTTCCATCAGCGAGATCGCCGAGGTCCAGGCGGCGAAACCCACCATCAGGAAGAACAGGAAGCCAAACACCTGACCGCCCGCCATCTGGCTGAAGGCCACCGGCAGGGTAATGAACATCAGGCCGGGGCCGGCGCCGGGGTCAAGCTGGTTGGCAAATACGATCGGGAAGATCGCCAAGCCGGCCACCAGCGCCACCAGCGTATCCAGTGCCGCAATAGTCAACACCGTGCCGCCGATCGAGTCGCCCTTACCCATGTAGGAGCCGTAGGCCATGATCGAGCCCATCCCCAGCGACAGGGTGAAGAAGGCATGGCCAAGCGCAATCAGCACGGCGTCCCAGGACAGTTCCGACGGGTCGAAATGGAACAGGAAATCCCAGCCAGCGCCGAAGTGGCCGCTGTTCATCGAATAGGCCAGGAGTATGAACAGCAGCACGAACAGCATCGGCATCAGTACGCGGGTCGCCCGTTCCAGTCCCTTGTTGACGCCACCGGCGATCACCATCATCACGATAACGACGAACAGCGTATGCCAGATCAGCAGCGTTTCAGGGTCGGCCAGCAGACCGTTGAATATCTGCCCCGCCTGCTCACTGCCCAGGTCAACGAACTGGCCCACCCCCATACCGGCGATGTAGTAGAGCACCCAGCCGGCGACCACGGAATAGAAAGAGAAGATAAAGAAGCCCGCCAGCGCGCCCATCCAGCCGACACCGGCCCAGCGGCCATGATGCCCCGCCTCATAGGCGGTTTCGCGCATGGAGTTGATCGGACTCTGGCGACCGCGCCGCCCGATCAGCACCTCCGACATCATGATCGGGATACCGACCAGCAGGATGCAGACCAGGTAAACCAGCACGAAGGCGCCGCCCCCGTTTTCACCCGCGATATAGGGAAACTTCCAGATATTGCCCAATCCTACAGCGGAGCCGGTCGCCGCCAGAATGAAGATCCAACGGTTGGCCCAGGCGCCATGAATAGAGTGCGTTCTTGGCATATTTTTCTCTTTGGTTTCGCGTTAGGCGCGCAATTGTTCATGTTTCAGACAGCCGCCGCAACCGTTGACTGACTGCCCAGGTCAATTTAGGGAACGATTATTCCATATCCCACCCGCTTTCTTTGCTCCCAACCCGGCCGTATAATCGCGCCCCATGGCAAAGACGAAAAAGACTCCGGGCGGAAACACCATCTGCCTCAACAAGCGCGCGAAGCACGAATATACTATCGACACCAAGTTCGAGGCTGGCCTGTCCCTGACCGGATGGGAGGTCAAGAGCCTGCGCGAGGGGCGTGCTCAACTGGTCGACTCCTATGTCGTATTCAAAAACGGCGAAGCTTGGCTGGTAGGTGCACACTTCACCCCACTGATCACTGCCTGCACGCATGTCGTTGCCGACCCACGACGCGATCGCAAGCTACTGCTCAACCGCAACGAATTGAACAAACTGATCGGCGCTGTCGAAGCTAAGGGCTACACCTGCGTCGCATTGGCACTGTATTGGAAAAACGGCCGCGTCAAATGTGAAATCGCGCTGGTGAAAGGCAAGAAACTGCATGACAAGCGCGCCGCCGAGAAGGAAAAAGACGCCAACCGCGAAAAGCAGCGCGCCATGGCGGTACACAACGCCTAGGGAAGGGAGAACCAATCCCCTTTCATGTTGTCTACCAATGGCGTAAACTTCGCGCTCTTATCCGGGGGTGACTTGGCTTCGACGCTGATTACGAACCCTTTGGTGCATGCCGAGAACGTGATGATTCTCGTAAATCCCTCATCACACTAGTTATAGTTGCAAACGACGATAACTACGCTCTAGCTGCTTAAGTCAGCTAGCGCCGCACTCTAAGGTGTCTGTAACTCAGAGGTTCGCGGTGTCATATGAGACAGAATCGCCCGGATGCTTCGCCTTAAGCTGAACGGTTAAAACTAAAAAGGCTCGCCCATAACACCCTGGCTCTCGGGTCGTGACGGGTTAATTAAATAGAGAAGCCTAAGCATGTAGATCTCGAGGCAGAGGATTGGCGGACGCGGGTTCGAAACCCGCCACCTCCACCAAAATACGATGCAAAAAAGCCTGTTTTACAGGCTTTTTTGTTGCCTGAATCATCCAAACACCCTCAAATTCCACCCAAGTGTCTCCGGATAGACGAAGACTACCTCACCGCTCCCGACCACGATCGGCGCAAAGTCCTCTGCTCGCCCCTCCGACCTCCTTCACCAAATGCGCCAGCCTTCGCACACTCGTGACAACCAGTTCTCACAATCGCCCCACAGCAACTATATTGAGACTGGACTTTCAGGACGCACGAAGCGCGCGTTATGGAATTAGGCGCCAGGCTTAAGGGACGACTCTCTGCTCTTATGCTGCGCTATTAAGAAGGGCAGATCCCTATGTATCTGGTCAAAGATCTGATTGACTGCCGCATCGTATTCTACTGGCTGGATGAAACTGGCTGCGAAGTCAGCCCCGAGCTATGTACTTTCCAGGACGCCGAAGAGTGGTGGAAAGCGCTCATGTTCGAGCGATACAGGGGTTACGAAAGACGCAAGTCGATCATTGATCGGCGCACCGATTTCGAGAAACGACAACGGATGGATAACTCCCACCGGTTCGCCTCTATCAATCCCTATGGTCGAAGAGTGACCGACCAGCCGATCAAAGTGGATATAGATCTCGCTGCTGAAAAGCTGCTGGAACTCACGGCGGAAAAGCGCCTCCTCTACTACATGACCACCTACGCTTCCACCCTGCGGGTCAATCGGCGCTCCTGAAGCCGCCTGAGCTCGGCTTCACAGACTGCCGGCTTGTAATACTCCATCCGAACACCTGTTTCTTGCGACGCCTCAAAAAACTTAGCCAAATTTTCGGGTTAAGATAGCCCCCTGAGACACCCCATTAGTGGTAGGGTAAAGCCCAGAGCTAAAGGAACGGCTCTATACCCCGATGCAGCGATAACAGGGAGGACACGTCGCTATGTATCTGATCAAGGACCTGCTGGACGGCCGGATCGTTTATTACTGGCTGAATGAAGTTGACCACCAGATAAGCCCCCATCTATCCACCCTGCAGCACGCCGAGGAGTGGTGGAAAGCCTATAAATTCGCGCGCTACGAGGGTGATGAGCGCCGGGCATCGGTGATCGACCGTCGATCCAACACGGAAAAGCGCCGTCGGATGGAGAGTTCAAACCGCTACACCTCCATTAACCCCTACGGTCGCAGAGCTACCGACATCCCCGTGAAGGTGCACCGAGATCTCGTGCCGGAAAAGCTGGTAAAACTGGCAGAAGGCTAAGGCTCCAGACCAATTTTATCCTGACAGGCAAGCGGTTTCCTGGCCGGGACTTTCAATCAGCTGAGGCTTTACTTGCATTTGGCCGCATAGCCACTCGCCTCATCCCCGGCTTTCGGGAACAGACCTTCGCAACCTCCCACGCCAAGCGCTGCACACAAGGCTGCTGCGCATTGCACTGAGACCGACAGCCGGCAAGCCAACCCTGGCCAGGCGCTGATCAACGACGGAGTTGCCAGCGCGACCAGCGCCAGTATCGAATGACGTACGGCCTGATCAAGCAACGGCTTCATGGGTTCTCCCCCGCATCAGGTGCAGAGGGTCGGCTGCGCCGTACCAGCCAGCGGAACAGCGCCAGTTGAGAGGGTAGGTAGATCAGGTATTCCGGATGCCACTGCACGCCGATAATCGGCTCACGCCGGATGTGCTCCACCGCCTGTGTCAATTGGTCCAGATCCCAGCCGACCACGGCCAGCCCCTCACCAGCCACCTTGATCGCCTGATGGTGCAGGCTGTTCACCCGCAGCCGGTTGGTGCCGCACACCTCCGCCAGATGGCTGTCGTTGGCGACCCGCACCTGTTTGGTGGGTAGCAGTCCGGGTCGGTTGTAGGTCAGTTGGCGCAGATGACGGATATCCTGATGCAGGGCACCGCCGAGCACCACATTGATCAGTTGCGCGCCTCGACAGATACCGAGCAGTGGAATTCCGTTCGCCAGCGCCTTGCGGATCCAGTCGATCTCGAGTTGATCGCGTTGCGGATCCAGCTTGACCTTGGCCTCCAGATCGCCCCCATAGTGCTCCGGGCTGATATCATCGCCACCGCCGATGATCAGGCCATCGGGCAGTCCTTCCAGCACCGGGTGGCGCACGCTGATGCGCTGCGGGATTCCGCCGCAGAGCCGCACGGCCAACGCCGCGCACCACCATCCCGGCGACCAGCGCCGGGCGTTACCGGTTATACCCACCCTTGGCTTGTCAGCCACTGCTGCATCCTCTCGATCCATTGTCGTCGGCTCACCCCCAACAGGGGCCGATGTGCCGCCCGATACTCGGCGGACAGCGTATTCAACGCCTCATCATCCTGCGCCAGCTGCTCGACGATCCACCAGGTATTCCAGCTGCTCGACAGGGCCCAGTCCGGCCGCTCGATGTGGCAGTTGGGTAACCGGTAGTGAAAGGTCGGACGGGACTTGATACGGGGATCATCGACCACCGCCCGGACCCGCTGCTCGTCGATATGGGCCAGCAGAGGCAGCAGGTCCAGTGCACGGTTTCGGGTGGCATTGTGCTGCAGATAGAGATCGAAGATCCGCTCCATGTCCAGCGCCTCCATGTCCAGTACCTCAAGTGTGTAGGACTCTGGATAGAGATCGATATAGGGGCTGATCTTGCGTGCCAGATTGACCTCATGACGCTCCACCAACCACCACTGCAACAGACAAAAAGCGCGCAGATAGGCGCTGAGCGTGGCCGCATCAAGCGCCGGAAGCTCGGGGTTGATATGCACGCCATAGGCCGCCACCAGCGACTCTTCGGTACCCTGGGCACCGGCCTCGCGCAAGGTCTTCACCAGCGGGTCCAACCGCTCCAGCTCGGCGATGGAGATCGGTGGACAGACCACCTCGACCGGCACCAGTACCTCGGCGGCCTGGCTCAGCGGTTGCGCCCAGTCCGGTCCCTCCGCACCGGCCTGCTCGGCGGCAACCCGTTTGAGAAAGTCCCAGTCCACCTCAACCTGAAATGTGCCGAGCCCGGGGACATCGATTCTCCGCTCTGCGGCGGTGCCCGCTCCGGGTGTCGCCTTCAGTGCCTGGCAAACGGCCGAAACCGCCCGCTCCAGACCGATCCCGGAGAACTCCAGCTCAAACCCGACCCGACGCCAACTGCCATCGGCTCGATGGGTCACGACCGGTTGTCGATAACGCGAACTGCTAGTCATCTTCTCTCGCTCTCGTCATTCGATGTTAGCGATTGGCATCGACCTCATCACAGCCGACTCAGGGTATGAGTGTCGTTGCCAACCCGGCACCCAGCCAGAGCATGGCCAGCCAAGACAACACCCGCAGCACCCTCTGTCCCAACGCCCCATCAGAGCCATTAGAGTGATGCGCATGATCATGGCCATGCTCATGGTCGGACTTGGCAGAGTGTTGCCACCAGAGCCAGCCCAGAATTGCGCTGACGCTCAGGAACAGCAGGTTCAACACCAAGCCGTAGTTCAGCTGAAACAGATCCAGCGTGCGCAGCCCGGCGTCCTGGCGCTGCGGCAGCAGATCCAATGCCCAAAAGCCGTAATGCAGCAGCAGAGCCGCACAGATCAGACAGGTCAGCAGAAGCAGCAGGATGTAGAGCGCCATCTTCCAGCCGTAGTAACGCGCATTGATCCGCAGCACCGGCAGCACCACCAGATCGGAGAAGATAAACGCCATGACACCGGCAAAACTGACTCCGTGGTCGAACAGCACAGCTGCCAGAGGGATGTTGCCCATGGAGCCGATGAAGGTGAAAAACGCCGCCACCGGTCCCGCCACCACCTGCGCCAGCACCTCGACAAACGACTGCTCGCCCGGCGCACCTCCCGCGCCGATGAACAGCATCTGGAAAAAGGCGTCGGGCACGAATGCGGCGATGATGCCAGCGACGGTAAAACCGATCAGTACATCCCGCCACACCATCTGCCACTCCATGACATACTTGGCCGCAATCGCCTCCCAGCCCGCGCGCGATAACAGCTGCGTATACCAGCTATCATGCTCATGGTTATGCTGATCCTGCGCGTCGTCGCCGCGCTGACGCGCCTGGCGAATCAGCTCGCCGGGGCGGGTCAGGCGGATGAACAACCAGGCCAGTCCAATCAGCAACAACCCACCGAGATACTCGCCAACGACAAACTGCCAGCTCAAAAACAGGGCGATCACCACCCCCAGCTCAATGACCAGATTGGTCGACGCCAACATGAACGCCAGCGCCGGTACCAAGCCCGCGCCCTTCTGAAACAGCGCCCGTGTGGTCGACAGCGCGGCAAAGCTGCAGGAGCTGGAGATAAAGCCGAAGAAGGTGCCCAGTGCCACACTGGTCGGCCCCGATTCGCCCATCATCCGCTGCATGCGCTCACGGGTCACCAGTACCTGAATCAGGCTCGAGATCAGATACCCCAGGGCAAACGCCCAAAACGCCATCCAGAAGAAGCCGATGCTGGTCAGTGCGGCCTGCTGCCAGGCCTGCAGAAAGTGAGACATACCATGTTCTGCCTTGTTCGCTGGGTGGTCGTGAAACCGCTCAGTGCGGACAATCAGCTATCAGTATGGTCGCTAATCGCGCGACTGTCAGACGCGGGGGCTGACCCACCGGCACAGCTGACAGGTCTTCGATGCTGACAAGCCGGTCATAGCGGGTACACTTAGGGCGACGAATGACAGCCTTACATCAGGAGGCAGTTTGGGGGCACTCGATGATACCCAGACCACAATTATGACGACCGCATTGACACCGCCACTGCCCTCCCCGGCCCTGATCGAAGCGCTCGACCAGCTCGGCACCACGGAGTTTTACGAGCCGTTCCTGAGTTGGTTGCACGATGCCTTCGGCACCGAGCAGTGCATGGTGTTCTTCTGCCGCGACGGTCAGAAGGTGTCGACGCTGCTGTACAAGGATTTCGCCGAGGATGAATCGGCCCGCGAACTGGCCGAGCGCTACGTCAGCGAGCGCCATTATCTGCAGGACCCAAATTTCGACACCCTGCGCACGGTGCAGGCCGGCGAGACACAGGTCGCCCGCCTCGACGACCTGACCACCGACATGAACCGGCGTTACCGCGAGGCGTTTTTCAAAACCCCGGGGTTTCTGGACAAGCTGGCGATCATCCGCGGCACCGGCAATGGCAACTTCTACATCAACCTTTACCGCCGCGCAGAGAAACTGGACGCCCGCTTTGACGACCCGGCGTTCACCCATCAGGCGACCCGACTGATCGCCGCCATGGTCAGCAAACATTTTCAGCTCAACGAGCAGTTGTTGCAGGAGGGTCCGCTGGCGTTCCTGTCCGAGCGGGAACAGCAGGTGTGCCGCGCGGTGCTGCGCGGCAAGAAGAACGAAGCGATCGCCGCCGAGCTGGATATCGCCGTCAGCAGCGTGATCACCTATCGCAAGCGCGCCTACGATAAGCTGGGCATCTCCAGCCGCGGCCAGCTGTTCGCCCTCTGCAGCTGAGCTCCGCCTTTTTTTGCTCCTGTTTGTCCCCAATTGTTGGGGACAGAGCTCCGGGTCCGATCGCCTTAAGCTGTTCTCCGTCAGGTTATAGCAATAACAACGGAGAACACGATGAAGCCCGAATCCCATATCCGCGAGAGAGGCCGCCCGTTCAACGGTGATGAGTTCCGCGCCAGCCTGCGCGACGGTCGCAAGGTCTACTACGGCGGCGAGCTGGTCGAGGATGTGACCTCCCACCCCGCGTTCCAGAACGCCTGCGACAGCGTGGCCAAGCTGTACGACGCCCTGCACGCACCGGAGACCCACCATAAGCTGTGTTGGCAGACCGACACCGGCAGCGGCGGTTACACGCACAAGTTCTTCCGCTACGCCCGCTCACGCGAAGAGCTGCTGGAGCAACGCGATGCGATTGCCGAATGGGCACGCATGAGCTACGGCTGGATGGGCCGCACCGCGGATTACAAGGCCGCGTTCGGCGACGTGCTCGGCGCCAACCCGGAGTTCTACGGTGATTTCGCCGGCAATGCCCGCACCTGGTACCAGCGGATCCAGGAGCACTGCCTCTACCTGAACCACGCCATCGTCAACCCGCCGATCGACCGCGATAAGCCCAGCGACGAGGTCAAGGATGTTTATGTCCATGTCACCCGCGAGACCGACGCCGGTATCTTCGTCAATGGCGCCAAGGTGGTGGCGACCAACTCGGCGCTGACCCACTACAACTTCATCGGCCAGACCGCAGTACAGGAGATCGGTGACGATCCGGACTTCGCCCTGCTATTCATCACCCCAATGAACGCCGACGGGGTCAAGCTGATCTCCCGCGTCTCCTATGAGAAGAACGCCACCGCTACTGCCTCCCCGTTCGATTACCCGCTGTCGTCGCGCTTCGACGAGAACGACGCGATTCTGATCCTGGAGGATGTTTTTATCCCCTGGGAGGATGTGCTGATCTACCGCGACAAGCAGAAGCTGATGCAGTGGGGCTTCGCCGCCGGTTTCGGCCGCCTCTACCCGCTGCAGGCGTGCACCCGTTTTGCGGTGAAGCTGGATTTCCTCGCCGGTCTGTTGGAGCAGGTGCTGGAGTGCACCGGCACTCTGGCGTTTCGCAACGTATCGGCGGAACTCGGCGAAGTGGTGGCTTGGCGCAACCTGTTCTGGTCGATCACCGATCACATGTGCCTGGCCGCCGAAGAGTGGAAGAGTGGCGCTTACCTGCCACCGACGGAATCGGCGTTCAACTACCGCACCTTTGCGCCGATGGCCTATGACAAGATCTTCCACATCATCAAAACCACTGCGGCCAGCGGCTTGATCTACCTGCCGGGAAGCAACCTGGACCTGAAGAATCCGGAGCTGAATGCAAACCTGGCGCGCTATTGTCGCGGCTCAGGCGATATTACGCATCTGGACCGGATCAAGATCATGAAGCTGATGTGGGACGCCATCGGCAGCGAGTTCGGTGGCCGTCACCACCTGTACGAGTTGAACTATGCCGGCGCCGCCGACGCGATCCGCGTTCAGTGCCTGGGCGCCGCCCGCGCCACCGGCGAGATGGCGAAAATGCGCAAGCTGTCGATCCGGTGCATGAGCGACTACAACCTGGATGGATGGACAAACAGCTAAGCCTACACCGCTAAAAAACCCCGTTATGGCCGTCCATAACGGGGTTTGTGTTACTTGGTTTCAGCCTCGCGTTAATGTCTGAAGCCGACCACCAGCTCATTCATCTGACCCGCTACACCGCGCAGTTTCTTCATCATGCTGGATGACTCCGAGGTCTCCTGCAGGCTGTGCGCCGAGATATCGGCGATGCTGGTGATCTGCCGGCCGATCTCTTCGGACACATGGGCCTGCTCCTCTACCGCCGTCGCCATCTGCAGCGACATATTGGCGATATTGGCCATCATCCCCGAGATCTGGGTGAGGATCTGCGTCGTCTCCTCGACATTACTCAGCCCCTCCTGGGCCCGGCTCTGCCCTTCGCTGGCCACCGCTACGGAGCTGTCGACGCTTCTGCGCAGCGTCGACAGGATCTGGTGGATCTCGGAGGTGGAGTTCTGGGTACGCTGCGCCAACTGCCGCACTTCGTCGGCAACTACGGCGAACCCCCGGCCATGCTCCCCGGCGCGGGCGGCTTCGATCGCCGCATTCAGCGCCAGCAGATTGGTCTGCTCGGCAATCTGTTCGATGATGCCGGCCGCATTGGCGATCAGGTGCGTCTGCTGAACCAGGTCACCAATCGCTTGGGCGATATCATCCACGGTGCGGCGCAGCTGGTCGATCGACGCCCTCGCCGTCAGTGCAAAGTCGTTGCCCGAGCGCGCCACCTGGTTGGCACTCTCTGCCTGGTGTGCGGTCTCCTGCACATGACCGGACACCTCATTGATCGTGGCGGTCATCTGATGCACCGCGGCGGCGACCTGCTCGGTGTCGTCCTGCTGGCGGCCAAGCGCTTCATACGAAGACTGCGACAGCGCCTGGGCGGACCGTGCCTCCTGCGCCACGCTTTTGGCGGCGTCCTCGATTCTGGTCAGCGCCGTTTCCAGGTGGGCCAGCTCACTGAGTATCGCCACCTGGAGCTCGCCTATTCCCCCCTGGTTGTCGGTATAGGTCGCCACCGCAACCGGGTGGCGGAAGGATTTCGCAACCAGCGCCAGGGTGCCGGCCAGTGCGCGTGTAATCGACAGCTGCTGAAGCCCCAGCGCTGCGACTGCACCGAGCGCCATCAGGACAAGCGCGGGAAGATAGAGTGTATTGAGCGCAAGAATCATTGCCGCCAGCAGCGCTGCGCCCAGAATCAACCAATGTGGCATGGGCAGCCTGAACGACAGCGCGGCCTTACCCCGGTTCAGGCGGTCGTAGACTCGCTGTGCCCGCTCTACGTCGGCCCGCTGCGGACACACCCGCACCGATTCGTAGCCAACGATCTTGCCACGCTCGGTGATCGGCGTGACATAGGCGTTCACCCAGTAGTAGTCACCGTTCTTGCAGCGGTTTTTCACCAGCCCCATCCAGGGCTTGCCCGCCTTCAGATGTTCCCACATGATGCTGAACGCCTGCGGCGGCATATCCGGGTGGCGCACCAGATTATGCGGCTTACCGATCAGCTCCTCCCTGGAAAAGCCGCTGACCTCGATAAACGCCTGATTGCAGTGCACGATCACGCCCTTGGCATCGGTGGTCGAGATCAGTTTCTGTTCGGGTTCAAAACGTCGTTCCTGTGCGGTAACCGGCTTATTGATGCGCATCCTGTGCTCCCTGTTCCCTTGGTTTGACGACCAATACAACAACTTTAGCCCGCAATCAGAAAAAAGTTGTTACACCCCGACAATTTTCTCAGGAGGCGTCAGAGCGGCTCCCGGACAGCATCGGCGCCGGTTGCACCTGGGCCGCCAGCTCGGTCAGGTACCTGAGGATATCGAGCGTGGTCACGACACCGCACAGGCTTTTACCCTCGGTAATGAAGATACGGTGAATCCCCTTTTCACACAGGATTTCCGCCAGTTTCATCACCGGTGTCGACGTCGGTGCGGAGATAATCGACGGGGTCATGATCTCGCTGACCCTATGGCTCAGATGCGGGTTGCCCTCCTTGAGCCCCAGGTCATCGACACTGGTTCCCTCCAGCGCACTGTAGTAGTAATCCGACATCGGATTCTCACCGGGACTGTGTTCAGACTTGCCATCGAAGGTCAGGATATCGGTCAGGCTGACCACGCCGACCAGCTCCTTGTTGTCGCACAGCACCGGGGCACCGGTAATACGGTAACGGATAAAGAAATCGATCAGCGTCTGCAACGACCAATGCTCCTCCGCCGTGAGCAGGTCGCGGGACATGATATCGGTAGCGACTAGCTGTGAATGGGAACTCATGATCTGGCTCCTCATACTGTTTCAGACCGGGCGACCTCCCGATAGCGTGATCCCGGCCAGGGGGTTAGCACTTCGCTAGTCAGTCTGGCACAAAACTGCGGCTCCAGCTGTTTTGCGCTGACTTTTCCGCTACCCCCCGGTTACCGGCGGAAAGAATGCGATCTCATCACCGTCGCAGATCCTCTGCTCAGGGCCACACACCTCCTGATTGACCGCAGTGACTACCGGCGTCGCGGTTAGAGCCCTCAACCAGCACTCATCGCGCTCTGTGCCCAGATGCTCGATCAGCTCGGCCAGCGTGGTGACTTGGGCCGGCAGCGCAATATGCTCCTCATCCCGGGCCAGCTGCTCGCGCAGGCTGGCAAAGTACTTCAGTATCAGCACAGCTCACACTCTGGCTGCGTCAGCTCGCTCAAATGCTTGAGAATATCCAGCGTGGACACCACACCGCACAGCCTCTTGCCGTCGGTGATGAAGATGCGGTGGATCGCCTTATCGCACAGGATCGCGGCCAGTTCGGTGACTGGCGTCGAGGAGGGCGTCGAGATGATCGCAGGTGTCATGATCTCACTGACCAGATGGCTCAGGTGCGGGTTCGACTCCTTGATACCGAGTTCATCGATGCTGGCCCCGTCCAGAGACGAGTAGTAGTACTGCGCCATCGGATTTTCGCTGGGTGTGTGTGCGGTGATGGCATCGAACTTGAGCAGATCGGACAAGCTGACCACACCGATCAGCTCCTGTTTATCGGACAGTACCGGAGCGCCGGTGATCTTATGTTTGATAAAGAACTCGATCAGCGTCTGCAACGACCAGTGAGCCTTTGCGGTAAGCAGATCGCGGGACATGATATCGGCTGCAACGAGAGACTTGGGTATAGCCATGGTATCGATCCTCTTGTTGTGGAAAGGTCGGCCCCATAGGGCTGAGTTCACATTCCCACAGCACCTACAGGGCGACCATATCTCGGAAGTGGTACAGCTAGGCCCGACCGATCCAATTATTGATCCAGGTTAAGTTTTCGCGCGCAGAGGCGCCGCGGCGCGCACCGGTCGCGGAACAGGATGGCACTTGATATCGGTCAATCAGCGTGGCGAAACGATCGGCTAGAGTTCGGGTACACTCACCCAAGCCAATCTGCAGGTACCCGAATGACGCTTCTCTCCACCGATACCCTGCCCCAGGTCGAACTCGATTTTATGAACGAGGATCATGCCGAGGCCGGCGCACTGATCAACCTTCTCAATGCAGCGCTCGATCAACTGGCCAGCGGTGCCAGCCAGGACCGTACAGCAGTCACTGCGCTACTGGATCAGTTCTATGAGCATAACCGCGACCATTTCGCGCATGAGCAGGCGGAGATGGAGCGTACCGGATTTCCCGCCTACCCGGTGCACAAGGGCGAGCATGAGCGTGTACTGGAGGAGTTCAACGCGGTGATCGAAGAGTGGCGAGAGGGTATGCCGGCAGCGTCCTTGCAGAATTACCTGGCCGACAGCGTCGTACCCTGGTTTATCAACCATATCAACACCATGGACAGCGTCACCGCGATGTTTATCGAGCGTCAGGGGTAAAACCCGGTCCCTCGCCTATCTTAAGCACTGGCCCGGAGCTGCTCCGGGCTGTTCAGATTGAGCAGGCGATGGGCCTGCTCATCCACCGCCAGCCGCATGACCGGGTGCTGGGCATACCAGCGCCCCACCGCCTGTTGCCCTGATTCGAGCCAGAGATCCAGGCTGTCGCGATAGCGGCAGGGGATCACCGCGTGCAGGTAGTGCGGTTGCCCCTCGCTCCGCAGATGCACGATATGCGCGGGGTTGCGTCGGGCGACGTCGATCAGGCTACGCACCAGATCGCCGCTGATCAGCGGCGTATCGCAGGGCAGCACCAGCAGATGACCGATCTCCGGTTCCAGAGCCGCCATCGCCGCCTGAATACCGCTTAGCGGTCCATTGAAGCCGGCCTGGCGATCCTGTACCAGCGGCACCCCGAGGCGGGCGTACTCCAGCGGGTTGCGGTTGCAGCTGATCAGCACCTGCGTCACCTCCGCCTGTGCCGCCACCAGGCTCCAGCTCACCATCGGCACCTGGCGAAACGGCACCAGCCCCTTGTCACATCCGCCCATGCGCCGCCCCTGCCCGCCGGCCAGGATCACCGCGGCAAGCGCCGTCATACCGGTTTCACTTACTCCGCTCATCCTGTCAGTCCAGTACGCCGTGGAAGGGATAGAAGTTCAACAGCTGCCCCGGCGCCACACGCTCGCCGGCGGGGATCAGCAGCAGCCCCCCGGCCCGAATCGCCGAGCTGAGTACGCCGGAGCTCTGGTTATCCAGCGGTGCCGCCTGCAGCCCCGCCTCGCCCTGCACCAGCCGGGCGCGGATAAACTCGTCGCGTGGAATGGCCCGTTCGCGGCCAAATCCGGCCGGCAGCTGGAAGCAGCTCGGTTGCAGTGCCGTGCAGCCCTGCATTTTCAGCAAATAGGGCCGGGCCAGCATCAGGAAGGTGACCAGCACCGCCGCCGGATTACCGGGCAGACCGATGAACGGCGTCGTACCGACGCGACCATAGGCCAGCGGCTTGCCGGGTTTGATTGCCATGCGCCAAAGGCCAAGCTCGCCCAAACTCTGCACCGCCGCCTTGACGTGGTCCTCCTCGCCCACCGAGACGCCGCCACTGCTCAGGATCAGGTCGCTCTGCTGTGCCGCCAGCGCCAGCGCATCGCGGGTGGTCGCCAAGCTGTCTTCGACCACACCGGAGAAGATCACGTCGACGCCGAGCGGCTCCAGCAGGCCCTTGAGGGTGAAGTAATTGGAGTTGTAGATCTTACCCGGCTGGTTCGGCTGCCCCGGCATCAGCAGTTCGTCACCTGTGTTCAGCACCGCCACCCTGAGGCGACGGTATACCGGCACACGATCGATACCCACCGACGCGATTACCCCCAGATGACGGGCATCGAGCCGCGTCCCGGCCGGCACCGCACACTGGCCGGGACGGATATCCTGGCCGGCAGGGCGGATATGATCGCCGGTCTGAGGCCGGCGGTTGAGCTGCACATATTCACCCTGCTGTTCGCACTGCTCCTGCATGATCACCGCATCGGCACCGGGCGGAATCTCCGAGCCGGTGAAGATGCGCGCCGCCGTACCGGGCTGCAGCGGCTGCCCCTGGGCACCGGCGGGTATACGCTGGCTGACTGGCAGCCGCAGATCCTCCGGCAGGCCCGCGGTGTTGACGGCATATCCGTCCATGGCGCTGTTGTCCGCCGGTGGCACGGCAATGGAGGACAGCAGATCCTGCGCCAGTACCCGGCACCGCGCCTGTTCAACGCCAACCGACTCGGTCTCGACCAGCGGCCGGACATCGGCCAGCAGGCGTTCGAGCGCCTGGCTCAGCGGCATCAGCTCGCCGCTATCGCAGCCGCAACCGCTCATGATCGCGGCCCGCAGGCGCTAACCGCATCGGGCAGCACCATCTCGACGAAGTTGCAGGGACGGTGACGCGCATCGAGCTGTTCGCGGATCACCCGCTCCCAGGCGGTACGGCAGGCCTTGGGCGAGCCGGGCATGGCGAAGATCACCGTGCGATTGGCCACCCCGGCTACGGCGCGGGACTGGATGGTGGAGGTGCCGATCTCCTCGTAGGAGAGCTGACGGAACAGCTCTCCGTAGCCCTCGATCTGTTTATCGAACAGCGGCAACAGCGCTTCCGGTGTATTGTCACGCGGCGTGAAGCCGGTGCCGCCGGTAACCAGGATCACCTGGACAGCGGCATCGGCGATCCACTGCGACACCTGCGCCCGCAGCTGGTAGATATCGTCGGGCCGGATCTGGCGATCGGCCAGGCGATGTCCGGTCTCCTCCAGCGCCGCGTGCAGGGTATCACCCGAGCTGTCGGTGTCCCGGGTGCGGGTGTCCGACACCGTCAGTACCGCGATATTGAGCGGCACGAACACCGCGTTCTCTTTTGCATGTCCCATCACTGCTATCCTCAAAAATCTATTCAGCAGTACTGATCCAGATTCAGGATCTCGATCAGAGCTTCAACATGGGCAGCGACCTTCGCTACCTCGTCGGCGTCGGCTTTACGCCCAATACGTTTCTTGTAGCCCTGCTCGTACAAGCGCACATGCTCATCCGGCTCGATCTCACAGTTGGCCAGACAGGCAGCCGTACAATGCAGCGGGCATCCGTCGATGGCGATGATCGGCCGACCCGAGCGGGCGACCCGGACCAGCGCCTGCACCCCGCCGCCGACGCCGGAGATGCAGGACATCTCCGCCTTACCCTGATGATCCAGCCGTACGGCCACATCGTTGGCCAACTGCGCCACATCGGAGCAGCCGGAGCAGGCGTAGACCAGCGGCAGATCCCGACGCTTCGTCATACCGCCCACTGCCTTAAGCCAGCCACGCTGGGTATGGTCAGCATGCCGCCATTCACCTGCAGCAGGCCCTTGTGTTTCAGTGCCGCGATCACCCGCGAGAAGGTTTCCGGCTGCATCGCCAGCCGTGCCGCGATCAGTTGCTTGGAGACCGGCAGCTCAACCACCACCCGTCCGCTCTCCCCCTTATCCACCAGGTCGAGGATAAAGCGGGCCACGCGGTGCGCCGCGTCCTGCTGGGTCAGCGTTTCGATCTCCGCCATGCTGCGCTGCAGGCGTGCGGCCATCGCGGCCATGACGCCGAAACAGCTGTCCACCGACTGCCGCAGCAGGTGCTGATAGACATGAGCATTAAGGGCCAGCAGGCAGCTCGCCTCAATGGCACTGGCATTGGCCGGGTAGTGCTGCTCAGACATGAACATGGCCGCTTCGGCCACCGGATCGTTTCGCCCCAGTACACTGATCACGATCTCCCGTCCGCTGGCGGAGATACGGAAGAACTTGATACGTCCCGTCAGTACGATGAACACCCGCTCGGCGGCATCGCCCTGCTGAAACAGGCTCTCCCGTGGTTGCAGGTCGATCAGCCGGGCTGATGCCATCAGCTCGCTGAACTGGCGCTCGTCCAGCGCCGACAGCAGTAGGTGCTGTCGCACCTGCTTGGTCCAGTGCGTTTGAAGCTCAACATGAGTCGCTCTCCATCCCATGGCTCTATCCACCTGTCATGTTCATGAAACGCAATACCTGGGGCGCATCGCGATCGGCAAAGCTGTGTCCTGATGGTTTGTGGCGTATCGCCTCTCGCACCCTCTTCTCGATCCGATTTTTCTCGCCGGGATAACGGCGCAGAATGTCGCGCAGGTCCACCGAGTGTTCCTGTCCCAGGCAGAGCAGCAGGCGTCCCTCGGCAGTCACCCGCAGGCGGTTGCAGCTGTCGCAGAAGTTATGGCTGTGTGGAGAGATGAAGCCGACCCTGCCCGGCAACCCGGCAATACGGTAATAGCGGGAGGGACCACCGGTGCGGTCGGTGCAGGGCATCAGTTGATAGCGGGTTTCAATCTCCCGTTTCACATCATCGCTGGAGCAGTAGGCCTGACGGCGGTCGTGGCTGTAGACCCGGCCCAGCGGCATCTCTTCGATATAACTGATATCGATGCCGCGTGACTGGGCAAAGGCCAACAGCGGATGGATCTCGTCATCGTTGTGGCCCTGCATGATGACGCTGTTCAACTTGATGCGCTCGAAACCGGCGGCCACGGCCGCGTCGATACCGGCGAGCACCTGGCACAGTTTGCTGCGCCGGGTCATCGCCGCGAAGCGCTCCGGTTTCAGGCTGTCCAGGCTGATATTGAGTCGCTTCAGGCCCGCTTCCTTCAGTGGCCTGGCCAGGCGATAGAGTTGCGAGCCGTTGGTGGTCATCACCACCTCGTCCAGTCCCGGCAGCGATGCCAGGCGCGCCACCAGGTCGACAATCCCCCGGCGCATCAGCGGCTCACCGCCGGTCAGGCGGATCCGCCTGACCCCCATCTCGACGAAGGAGCGGGCCAGGGTCTCCAGCTCTTCCAGCGACAGGATGCGGGCACGGGGTAGAAACTGCACATCCTCGGCCATGCAGTAGACACAGCGGAAGTCGCAGCGGTCGGTTACCGACAGGCGGATGTAGTCGATCTTTCTACCCAGGCCATCGATCAGGCCGCTGTCTGCTTCAGTCATCGCTCTGTTCCTCCGCTACAGGTAGGAAAATTATTGCTACCCGGCTCAGGCCCACCTATTCCTCTATGGAGGTAGTTCGGGCCGCTATGGAGTGATTAATTGATCTGGCGCAAGAAGAGGGCGGTGTGCGTCAGATGCTCAATGCTTCCCGTTGCAGCGAGTAGATCGCCGGCATATTGGCGACACAGTCGATATCCACTTTCAGGTCCTTGATCAGGCCGTCTTCGATGCTGTAGATCCAGCCGTGTACCGCCAGCGGCTGACCGCGACGCCAGGCCTTCTGCACGATGCTGGTGTGGCAGACGTTCTCCACCTGCTGCAGCACGTTCAGCTCGCACAGTCGGTTGATCCGGCGCTCCTCGTCCGGTTCGGCATCGAGTATCTCGCGGCAGTGAAACCCTATATCTTTAATATGGCGCAGCCAGTTGCCGATCAGGCCGTAATCCTGGTTGCTCAGCGCGGCGCGCACGCCGCCGCAGCCGTAATGACCGCAGACAATGATGTGCTTCACCTTCAGTATCTGTACGGCGAACTGGATCACCGACAGGCAGTTCAGATCGGTATGCAGCACCAGGTTGGCGACATTGCGGTGCACGAACAGCTCGCCCGGCAGCATGCCGACGATCTCATTGGCCGGCACCCGGCTGTCGGAGCAACCGATCCACAGGTACTCCGGACTCTGCTGCGCCGCCAACTGCTTGAAGAAACCGGGCTGCTCCCGCTCGATGCGTGCAGCCCAGTCCCGATTGTTGCCTAACAGGTCGGTCAACATCGCGACCTCCTCCGCTTTGTTCTACTGCACCAGCAGGGAGTCGGCCCCCTGCACGGCTATCCCCTCGATCTCGGCATCGGCAACCAGCAGCTGGATATACTGGTTTACGGCCCGGCGGTAGTTGCGCTCGATCAGGTAGGCACGGATGCGGCGTTCCACCGCCTCGTAGGGCAACGGCTCACCCTCGACACGCTTGTCGATGCGGGTGACATGAAATCCGTAACGGCTCTCCAGCGGCCTCGCCGCCAGCCCCTCCGGCAGGGTAAAGATCTGGCGCTCGAACTCGTCCACGGTCTGGCCCTTGTCGATCTGGCCCAGTTCGCCACCGAGCTCCTTCGACGGGCAGTCGGAGTGCTGGCGGGCGATCTCGGCAAACAGCTCGGGATCGCGCTGCAACGCTTCGATCAGCACCTCCGCCTGCACCTTGCGCTTGGCGCGTTGCTCCAGATCGTCCGGCGCCGCCGCCAGCAGGATATGGGATACCGCCACCAGCGGCTGGGTACAGAATTTGTCGCGATTAGCTTCAAAGTAGTGGTAACACACCTCGTCGGTGGCCTGAGGCAGATCGACCTCCCGCTCGATCAACTGCAGGATCAACGCCTCTTCATCAAGGTCGCCATCTTCCGTCTTCGCCACCTCCAGCCCCAGCGCCTCCGCCCGCTGCATCAGCAGCTCGCGGATCACCAGCGCCTGCACCGCCTGGGCCCGGGAGGCTTGCAGCGACTCCGCCGGGTAGTACTGAATCTCCTGCGCGATACGCTGCTCGTCCAGGCTTTTGCCGTTGACGATCACCGCATCGAACTCGGGCCGATCCTCGTTCACCATGGTCAGCTCGATCATCTGCATAGCGGGTACCTCATATTCTGCTGGGGTTAGATCGGGGGGCTTACGCCCCCCTTACCCAAACGTCTCGGGAAGGGTCCAACGTTCGGGTAAACCGGCTTAGCGCTGGCGCACAATCTGATAGTTACGGGCGAAGTACTTCACCGGTACGCTCCAGATATGCACCATGCGGGTGAAGGGGAACACCACGAACATGGTCAGGCCGATAAAGATGTGCAGTTTGTACACCAGCCCCACCTCGGCCAGATGGCTCGCGGCATCGGCCTGGAAGGTAACCAGCCCCTGAGCCCAGTGCGCCAGATCGATCATCACGCCGCCATCCAGATGCTGCATCGCGAACGGGATGGTCAGCAGGCCGAGACTGACCTGGACGAACAGCAGCGCAATGATGAACAGGTCCGCCTTGGTGCCGGTGGCACGCACACGCGGATCGGTCAGACGACGCTTGAGCAGCAACAGGGCACCGATCCAGCAGGAGATCCCCGCCAAACCGCCGACGATGATCGCCATCAGCTGCTTGTTGCCGGCGGAGATGAACGGCGCATACAGGGCATGCGGCGTCAGCAGGCCGACCAGATGACCGAAGAAGATCACCAGCACGCCGACATGGAACAGGTTGCTGGCGCGGCGGAACCCTTTCGAGTTCAGCATCTGGCTGGAGCTTGCGCGCCAGGTGTACTGCTCGCGGTCGTAGCGGATCCAGCTGGCGATCAGGAAGATCGCGCCGGCGATGTAAGGGTAAACGCCAAATAACAGATCGTTCAGATAAGACATTTTCTCTTCTCCCCGGACTCAGAATGAACCCGCAGTTTCGCTACAGACCGGCTGGGCACCCTGAAGATGCAGCGGTCGCACCTGGTCCAGCTCCCGGCGGCGCTGGGCGATCACGCCGTCGCCGCACTCCTGGGCACTGTTCTCGGTGAAGCGCACCATTTCCTCCTCCCACACCTGATCCAGCGCCTCGGGCGTATCGTCGCGTGCCTCGGCGGCCACCTTGTCGCGCAGCTCCTCACGCTCCTGTTCGATTTCGATGCCGGCCAGCCCCAACAGGGACTCGAACAGCACCGCGTAGTCGCTGTCGCGCTGGCGCAGCCGCTCCTCCAGCAGCACCAGAATATGCGCCACGTCGGCCAGCCACTTGCGTGCCTCGGATTCCGGCCGTTGGGCCAGGAACTCGAGGAACAGCGGCAGGTAGTCCGGTAGCTCACGGACGTTGATCTGGAACCCTTCGCGCTCGTAGATCGCCATCAGGTCCACCATCGCCTGGCCGCGGTCGCGGCTCTCGCCGTGCACGTGCTCGAACAGCAGCAGCGACAGCGAACGGCCACGATCGAACAGCGCCACATAGTTCTCCTGGGCGTCGAGCAGATCGGTTTTGCTCAGCCGGTCGATGAACCGCACCAGCTTGTCGTACAGCGGTTGCGGCAGGTGCGTGTCGGCACGCACCGCGTCGATCAGCGCCACGCGGGCCTCGACCAGCTCGCGCTCCGGATAGCCCAGCAGGGCCGAGATCACATTCAGGCTACGCATCTTCCACCTCCGTATCGCGCAGCAGCTTCGGATCCACCTGCTGCACGCTGCCGATCTTCTCGACCATGGTGACGTTCTGCTTCTTGGCGCCGAACAGGTTGAACTCGCTCTCGCCACCGGCGCAGCCGTTGCCGAAACTGAATCCGCAACCGTTGCGTTCGGGGAAGGCTTCCTTGGCCAGCTCGCGGTGGCTGGTCGGAATGACGAAGCGGTCCTCGTAGTTGGCGATCGCCAAGTAGCGGTACATCTCCTTGGCCTGATGCTCGGTGAGACCGGCGTCTTCCAGTACCTGCAGGTTGATCTTGCCTTCGACCTGTTCGTCACGCTTGTAGGCGCGCATCGCCAGCAGCTTCTTCAGCGCGGCGACCACCGGCTTCTCGTCACCGGCGGTGAGCAGGTTGGCCAAGTACTTGACCGGGATCCTCAGGCTGTCCACATCCGGAATCGCGCCATTCATGCCGATCTTGCCGGCGTCGGCGGCGGACTGGATCGGGCTCAGCGGCGGCACGTACCAGACCATCGGCAGGGTGCGGTATTCCGGGTGCAGCGGCAGTGCCAGCTTCCAGTCCATCGCCAGCTTGTACACCGGTGAGTTCTGCGCCGCCTTGATCACGCTGTCGGTAACACCGTCGCGACGGGCCTGCTCGATCACCGCCGGGTCATGCGGGTCAAGGAAGATCTCCAACTGCTTCTGGTACAGGTCCTGCTCGTTGCCGGAGGCGGCCACTTCGGCGATGCGGTCGGCATCGTAGAGCATCACGCCGAGGTAGCGGATACGGCCGACGCAGGTCTCAGAGCAGACGGTGGGCATGCCGGACTCGATACGCGGGTAGCAGAAGATGCACTTCTCGGATTTACCGGTCTTCCAGTTGTAGTAGATCTTCTTGTACGGGCAGCCGGACACGCACATGCGCCAGCCGCGGCACTTGTCCTGGTCGATCAGCACGATGCCATCCTCGTCGCGCTTGTAGATCGCGCCGGAGGGGCAACTGGCGACACAGGCCGGGTTCAGGCAGTGCTCGCACAGGCGCGGCAGGTACATCATGAAGGTGTTCTCGAACTGGCCGTAGATATCCTTCTGTACGTTGTCGAAGTTCCGGTCTTTCGAGCGTTTCTTGAACTCGGTACCGAGGATCTCCTCCCAGTTCGGGCCCCACTCGATCTTCTTCATGCGCTGGCCGGTGATCAGCGAACGTGGCCGCGCCACCGGCTGGTGCTTGCCCTCGGGAGCGTTGTGCAGGTGCTGGTAGTCAAAGTCGAACGGCTCGTAGTAGTCGTCGATCTCCGGCAGGTCCGGGTTGGCGAAGATGTTCGCCAGTACCCGCCACTTGCCGCCGATGCGCGGTTCGATGCTGCCGTCGGCCTTGCGACGCCAGCCGCCGTTCCACTTGTCCTGGTTCTCCCACTCTTTCGGGTAGCCGATACCGGGCTTGGTCTCGACGTTGTTGAACCAGGCGTACTCCATCCCCTCGCGGGAGGTCCAGACGTTCTTGCAGGTGATCGAGCAGGTGTGGCAGCCGATACACTTGTCGAGGTTCAACACCATGCCGACTTGAGAACGGATTTTCATTGTGCGGCCTCCTGAACAGGATCCTGTACATAGTCGTTGTTCTCGCCATCCAGCCAGTCGATGTTCTTCATCTTGCGTACGATGACGAACTCGTCACGGTTGGAACCGACGGTGCCGTAGTAGTTAAAGCCGTAGGACTGCTGCGCGTAGCCACCGATCATGTGGGTCGGTTTCGGGCAGGCGCGGGTCACCGAGTTGTGAATACCGCCGCGGGTGCCGGAGGTTTCCGCGCCCGGTACGTTCACGATGCGCTCCTGGGCGTGGTACATCAGCGTCATCCCCTCGTTGACCCGCTGGGAGACCACGACACGGGCAGCGATGGCGCCGTTGGTGTTGAAGATCTCAACCCAGTCGTTGTCCTCGATGCCGACCTTGGCCGCATCCACCTCGGACATCCAGATGATCGGACCGCCGCGCGACAGCGTCAGCATGATCAGGTTGTCGCTGTAGGTGGAGTGGATGCCCCACTTCTGGTGCGGGGTGATCCAGTTCAGCGCGATCTCCGGGTTGCCGTTGGACTTGTGGTTCAGCATCGGTTTGACCGACTTGGTGTTGATCGGCGGCCGGTACACCAGTAGGCTCTCGCCGAAGTCACGCATCCACTGGTGATCCTGGTAGTACTGCTGACGACCGGTCAGGGTGCGCCAGGGGATCAGCTCATGCACGTTGGTGTAGCCGGCATTGTAGGAGACGTGCTCATCTTCCAGGCCAGACCAGGTCGGCGAGGAGATGATCTTGCGCGGCTGCGCCTGCACGTCGCGGAAGCGGATCTTCTCCTCCTCCTTCGGCAGCGCCAGGTGGGTGTGGTCGAGGCCGGTGGCCTTGCCCAGCGCTTCCCAGGCCTTCACCGCCACCTGACCGTTGGTCTCCGGCGCCAGCGCCAGGATCATCTCGGCAGCATCGATGGCGGTCTCCAGCTTGGCGCGGCCCTCGCTGGCACCCGGTTGGGTGTGGGTCCAGTTCAGTTGCTTGAGCAGCTCAACCTCTTTCTTGGTGTCCCAGTTGATCCCCTTGCCGCCGTTACCGGCGGATTCCAGCAGCGGACCGACCGAGGTGAAGCGGGCATAGGTGTTGGGGTAGTCACGCTCGACCAGGGCCAGGTTCGGCATGGTCTTGCCCGGTACCGGGTCGCACTCGCCTTTTTTCCAGTCTTTCACATCATAGGGCTGGGCCAGCTCGCCGGCGGTGTCGTGCAGCAGCGGCACGGTGACCAGATCCTGCTCCACGCCCAGGTGACCGACGCAGACCTCGGAGAACTTCTGTGCGATCCCCTTGTAGATATCCCAGTCGGAACGCGCTTCCCAGGCCGGGTCGGTGGCCGCGGAGAGCGGGTGGATGAACGGGTGCATATCCGAGGTGTTGAGGTCGTCCTTCTCGTACCAGGTGGCGGTGGGCAACACGATGTCGGAGTAGAGGCAGGTGGTGGACATGCGGAAGTCCAGTGTCACCAGCAGGTCGACCTTGCCTTCGGCGCCCTGATCGTGCCACTTCACCTCTTCCGGCTTGTGACCGCCCTCTTCACCCAGGTCCTTGCCCAGCACCGAGTGGTTGGTGCCGAGCAGGTACTTGAGCATGTACTCATGGCCCTTGCCGGAGGAGCCGAGCAGGTTGGAGCGCCAGATGAACATGTTGCGCGGGAAGTTCTGCGGGTTGTCCGGATCCTCGGCCGCGAAGCCAAGCTTGCCGCTCTTAAGCTGCTCGACCGCATACTCCTGCGGCGTCTTGCCGGCGGCCTGCGCCGCCTTGGTCAGATGCAGCGGGTTGGTGTTCAGTTGCGGTGCCGACGGCAGCCAGCCCATGCGCTCGGAGCGCACGTTGAAGTCGATCAGGCTACCGCTGTACTTGGACCTGTCGGCCAGCGGGGAGAGGATCTCACTCACCTCAAGCTTCTCGTAGCGCCACTGGTTGGAGTGGTTATAGAAGAAGGAGGTGCCGTTCATGTGCCGCGGTGGACGCTGCCAGTCGAGACCGAACGCCAGCGGCAACCAGCCGCACTGCGGACGCAGCTTCTCCTGCCCCACATAGTGCGCCCAGCCGCCACCGGTCTGGCCGATGCAGCCGCACATCACCAGCAGGTTGATCAGGCCACGATAGTTCATGTCCATGTGGTACCAGTGGTTCATACCGGCACCGACGATGATCATAGAGCGACCCTTGGTCTTGTCCGCGGTATCGGCGAACTCGCGGGCGATGTTGATCACCACGTTGCGGTCGACACCGGTGATCTGCTCCTGCCAGGCCGGGGTGTAAGGCGCGTTGTCATCGAAGCTCTTGGCCACGAAATCGCCGCCCAGGCCGCGGTCGACACCGTAGTTGGCCAGCATCAGGTCACCCACGGTGACCAGCAGCGACTCGCTGCCATCGGCCAGTTTGACCCGCTTGGCCGGCAGGTTGTGATGAATCACATCGCTGAACACGTTGTTGGTGAAGTACTCGTTCTCCACCCCACCGAAGTAAGGGAAGCCCACCGATACCACCTCGTCGTGGTTGTCGATCAGGCTCAGCGCCAGCTGGGTGCCACGACCCTCGCCGCCCTCCTTCTCCTCGATGTTCCACTTGCCCTGCTCGCCCCAGCGGAAGCCGATGGAGCCGTTGGGCACCACAAACTGATTGCTGCTGGTGTCGAAGGCGACGGTTTTCCAGTCCGGGTTGTTGTCCTGGCCCAGGTTGGCATCGAAGTCGGCGGCGCGGATAAAGCGACCGGCGGCATAGGAGCCGTCGTCACGCTTGTCCAGCTGCACCAGGAACGGCATGTCGCTGTACTTGCGCGCGTAGTCGTTGAAGTAGGCGCTGGGCTTGTCGACGTAGAACTCCTTCAGGATCACGTGGCCCATCGCCATCGCCATCGCCGCGTCGGTGCCCTGCTTCGGATTCAGCCACTGGTCGCACAGCTTGGCGACCTCGGAGTAGTCCGGCGTTACCGCCACAGTCTTGGTGCCCTTGTAGCGCACCTCGGTGAAGAAGTGGGCATCCGGGGTACGGGTCTGGGGTACGTTGGAGCCCCAGGCGATGATGTAGTTGGAGTTGTACCAGTCGGCCGATTCCGGCACGTCGGTCTGCTCGCCCCAGGTCATCGGCGACGCCGGCGGCAGGTCGCAGTACCAGTCGTAGAAGCTCAGGCAGGCACCGCCGATCAGCGACAGGTAACGGGCGCCGGCGGCATAGGAGACCATCGACATGGCCGGGATCGGCGAGAAGCCGATCACACGGTCGGGGCCGTACTGCTTGATGGTGTAAGTGTTGGACGCGGCGATGATCTCGTTGACCTCGTCCCAGTTCGAACGCACGAAACCGCCCTGGCCGCGTACCGACTTGTAGGATCTGGCCTTGTCCGGATTCTCAACGATGCAGGCCCAGGCTTCCACCGGGTCCTGGTGTGTCAGCCGCGCTTCGCGCCACAGCTGCAGCAGGCGCTTGCGGATGGTCGGGTACTTCAGCCGGTTGGCGCTGTAGATATACCAGGAGTAGCTGGCACCACGGGGGCAGCCGCGCGGCTCGTGGTTGGGCAGGTCGGGCCGGGTACGCGGGTAGTCGGTCTGCTGGGTCTCCCAGGTGATCAGACCGTTCTTGACGTAGATCTTCCAGCTGCAGGAACCGGTGCAGTTCACACCGTGGGTGGAACGCACGATCTTGTCGTGCTGCCAGCGCTGGCGGTAACCATCCTCCCAGTCACGGTTCTCGTCCGTGGTCTGGCCGTGGTTGCCGGCGAAGCTCTGCGGCTTCTTCTTCAGATATCTGAGTCGATCAAGCAAATGGCTCATATTAGGTCTCCTGAAACCTCTTGCTCAGGACAGGATTCATCACGGCGATGTATCCCTCTGGATTTTCCGGCCTGTCGGGTAACCCCGGCGCTAACCGGCCTTTGCTGGTCTGCTCGCGGGGGCGCACTACCTCGTTGCAGTGCGTCCTGCGGTTTACTGTGTGGGAGTGAAAGTACGGCAGCGGCGGCCAACCGATGTTGATCTGGGTCAACGCTGGAAAAGGGGCGCTAGGCGTGCAAAATGGCATATACCACTAAAGTGATACCAACCCGAATCACATCTAATGATATGTTTTTTAAAGTGTTTATATGTGACAGATAAGGTGAAGAGGGATTCGATTTTTACCCTGCAGGTCTTTATAGGTATCCCGATCAATACACACTTCTGAATGCCCTCCACTCCCCCTGCTTGGGCTGCTCAGGCATGAGGACTATCAGTCACGAAGCTGTTCGGGAACAGCCCGATCTTCTACCATGAACCGCTCAGGTTAAGGACCAAGATGATGGCTCATCTGCATTGGCGACAATTAGCGCTGACCAGACAAGGACTCACCCAGGCACAACCCTTTGGTAGCGGCCTGCATGGGACCCGCCAGGCGATCGAACACCTGGGCTATGTGCAGATCGATGCCCTGTCGGTGGTGGAGCGCGCGCATCACCACACCCTCTGGGCCCGGGTACCGGATTACCAGCCGAGTCACTTGAACCGACTGCTCGCCGAGCGGCAGATCTTCGAATACTGGTTTCACGCCGCCTCCTACCTGCCGATGCGTGACTACCGTTTTGCGCTGCCGCGGATGAATGCGATCCGCACCGGCGAGCACCCCTATTTCACGAATATCGATACCCGGATGATGCGGGAGATCCTCGACCGAGTGCGTGAGGAAGGTCCACTGAGCGTACGCTCTGTCGACACCGGCCGCAGCAAGCAGGGCAGTTGGTGGAACTGGGGGCCGGGGCGGCGGGCACTGGACAAGCTGTTCATGCAGGGCGATTTGATGGTGCGCGAGCGCAACGGCATGGAGAAGATCTATGACCTGGCCGAACGTATCCTGCCTGCCGACCTGGATCTGCGTGAGCCCACACCGCATGAGTACGCGTCCTATCTGCTGGAGAGCACAGTGCGCGCCCACGGTCTGGTTACCTGGAAACAGCTGCTGCACCTGAAGACCGGCAAGCCTTTGAAGGCCGCAATGCGTGACGTACTGACCGAGCGCATCGAAAGCGGCACACTCGTCAAGGTTGAAGATCCCGCGCTACCCGACTGCTATGTCGACGCCGGAGCTCTGGACACCACCTCCGCGGCCCCGAAGACCGACCGTGTAAAGCTGCTGTCGCCGTTCGACAATGCGCTGATCCATCGTGAACGCCTGAGCGGACTGTTCGGCTTCGACTACCGACTGGAGTGCTACCTGCCGGCGGCCAAGCGGGTATACGGCTATTTCTGCCTGCCGATCCTGATGGGAGACCGCTTTGTCGGCCGTATCGACTGCAAGGCGCACCGCGCCGAGCAGCGGTTTGAGGTGCTGAGCCTGCATATCGAGGACCCGACTGTGGATAAGGTGGACTTCGCCCCGCGGCTGGATGAGGCGATCAGCGAGTTCGCGGCGTTTAACGGTTGCCGGTATCAGCCCGTTAGATAACTACATCTTACGCATCCTGCAAATCCCGCTCTTGCGCATCCATGCGCTCGCGGGATAAGTACATCCCTGTACAAAAAAGCGGGGCGTCTGGCCCCGCAATCTGCTCAGTAACTCGAGTCACATCGATTACGGATTCTTGTACTCCGCCTTCGGCCCCAGGTAGTACCACCAGTTCAGCACCAGGCAGACCAGATAGAAGACGGCAAAGCCGTACAGGGCGTTCTCTGGTGTCGCCAGCTTGATCTGCTCGCCGAACACCTGTGGGATGACGAAGGCGCCGTAGGCGGCCACCGCCGAGGTCCAGCCCAGAGCAGGACCGGCCTGCTCCTTGTCGAACACCATGGCGATGGTGCGGAAGGTGGAGCCGTTACCGATACCGGTGGCGGCGAACAGCACCAGGAACAGGATCAGGAAGGGCAGGAAGAACTCCTCCGGCGTGGCGGACTGATAGGCCTGCTTGAGGAAGTAGGCCACCCCCAGGGCGCTCGCGATCATGATGACGGCGACGATCTGGGTCACCTTGGCACCGCCCACCTTATCGGCGATCCAACCACCTACCGGGCGAATCAGGGCGCCGATGAACGGCCCCATCCAGGCGTACATCAGTGCCGACGGACCGGCGGCGTTAACCGTGTTGTGGGTCAGCACGCCATCGACCATCAGGTGCTGATAGCCGAACACCACCTTGATCGCCAGTGCGAAACCGGCGGAGTAGCCGATGAAGCTACCGAAGGTCATGGTGTAGATCACGCTCATGATCCAGGTGTGTTTGTTGCTGAAGATCTTGAACTGGCGCTGCAGGTTGGGCTTGATATCGCCCGGCACCATCTTCATCAGCACCACGGTCATGAACAGGATACCGGCGATCACCGGCCACTTGGCCCAGTCCGGCGCGCCCAGGCCGGTCGGCGCCGGCAGGATGATGTAGAGACCGGCGGCGGCGGTGCAGAAGCCGATCAGCAGCAGCCCCGCCACCTTGCCCATGGCGCCGGTGGCACTGCCCACATCGGGCGACACGGCGTCGGTCTTGATGTTGTTCATGCCGAACCAGCTCATCACCGCCAGCGGCACCAGGATCAGCAGCCAGACGTAACCGGCGTTGTGGATATAGGTTTCGGAGCCTGCCGGAATCTTGCCGATCAGCGTGCCGGAGGTGTTCTCCAGGATCATCGGCGTGCCGCCGAAGATACCGAAGGTCATCACCAGCGGCACCAGGATCTGCATGGTGGTCACCCCGGCGTTGCCCAGCCCCGCGTTCAGACCCAGCGCCAGCCCCTGCTGGCGTTTCGGGAAGAAGAAGCTGATGTTGGACATGGAGGAGGCGAAGTTACCGCCGCCGATACCGGACAGGAACGCCAGCAGCTGGAAGATCCACAACGGCGTGTCCTTGTCCTGCAGCGCCATACCGGTGCCGATGGCGGGCACCATCAGCAGCGCCGTGGTGAAGAAGATGGTATTGCGTCCGCCGGCAATGCGGATAAAAAAGCTGCTCGGAATACGCAGCGTTGCCCCCGTCAAACCGGCGATGCCGGCCAGGGTAAAGAGTTCTGCTTTGGCGAAGGGGAAGCCCAGGTTCAACATCTGCACGGTGATGATGCCCCAGTACAACCAGACAGCGAAGCCGCACAACAGGCTGGGGATCGAGATCCACAGGTTGCGGTTCGCCACTTTTTTGCCTTCGTCCTCCCAGAACTTGGTGTTCTCGACATCCCAATTCACTATATCGGACATGACTCACACTCCAGGCTGAAGCAGCGGGCGCCTGACGCCCGACTGATCTTGACGTCGAACCCGCCCCGAAGCCGCGTATCGGCCGGTCGGGGAAGCGGACGGTTGCCGCTCTGGTCAGGCATCCAGGTTCTCCTTCAAAAAGTTGGTGCGTATCGCCTCCTGCAACCGGTTCTGCTTCTCCTGGACCGAGATGCCGTAGTACATGGTGATCATGCACAGCGCCAACAGGCCGTAGAGCAGCATGAAACAGGAGCTGCGTACGCCGAACAGGTCCGTTACCAGACCAAAACTGATCGGCAGTACGAATCCGCCGATCGCACCGAGCAACCCCACAGCGCCGCCGACCGTACCCATGCGATCCGGGTAGTAGTCGTAGACGGTGCGGAACACCCCGGCTTTTCCGAACCCCATCGCCACACCCATCACCATGATCAGCACAGTAAACAGCCAGACCGGCATCTCGAGCAGGAACGTGATGTCGCCGTCGATGCCATGAATGGTCATGGTGGTGGGTGGGTAGGAGAGGAAGAAAAGACAGACCAGGCAGACCCAGAACACGCTCCAGTTGACCCGCCGCGCACCAAGGCGGTCGGCGCACCAGCCGCCGATCACCCGGGTCAGGGCGCCGGGTACGGTAAACAGCAGGGTCAGGAAAGAGGCGTTTTTCAGGTCCAGACCGTAATGGTGGACGTAGTAGTCAGGCAGCCAGAGCGCCAGCGCCACGTAGCCGCCGAACACGAAGAAGTAGTACAGACCGAAGCGCCACACCCGTGGGTCCAGTAACGGCATCAGCATCTCGGTCAGTGAGGGCTCCGCGCGGCGACTGCGGGACTGATGCATCGGATCATCCTGGGTCAGCAGCCAGAACAGCAGCGCCAGCAGCACCAGCACGAAAGCGTAGGCGATTGGGGCCATGCGCCAGCCGTAGGCGATGATGATCAGCGGCGCGATCAGGTTGGTCAGCGCCGCGCCCAGGTTGCCGGCACCGAAGATCCCCATCGCCAGCCCCTGGTTGTCGCGCGAGGCCCAGGAGGAAACATAGTGGATACCGATGGCGAAACTGCCACCCACCAGACCGATGCATAACCCCAGTGCCAGATACTGCCAGTAGCTGTGCGCCTGGGAAAACAGGTAGAGCGGCACGCTGACCAGCAGCACTAGCACGGCCAGCAACGCATGACCGCCCAGCCGCTCGGCCAGCAAACCCAGTGGAAGGCGCGCCAAGGCACCGCTGAGGATCGGCGTCGCCACCAGTACACCAAACTCGGTTTCACTGAGCTGCAATTCATGTTTTATTTGCAGACCGATAACCGAGATCAGCGTCCAGGTCGCAAAGCAGGCCGCGAACACCAGGGTGCTCATGACCAATGCGGAGATCTGTTTCTGAGTAGTCTGGGTCATCGTGATACGATTCGGGTCTGACGATTTGAGCCAAACCTAAACCCGGACCGATCCCCGGATATTGACGCGCATCAACGTATAACTGGCTGAAAAAGTTAACCATTTCAGCCCATACCACTAAGGTGGTACCACTTCTTTTCTTTGTAACAGACTGTTTTAACTTATATTTTCCACGTCTGACGCAAGGTGTGGAAAAAACGCTAGCCGTTACGCGATTCTTTGTGAGTAACCCCGCGCGGCTCGACGGAGTGCAACGATGAAGATCCTCAGGCAATCGATCATTACCCGACTGGGCACGGCGATGTTCGCCATCAGCCTGATGGCGCTGATCAGTATGATCAGCTCGGTCATCGTGGCGGAAAGCACTCAGGGCGATGCCGCCGGAATCAACCTGGCCGGCTCGCTGCGCATGATGTCCTACCGCATCATCGCCGAGACCCAGCAGCACGCCAGCGAGGGCAGCGAGACCAGCCGCGACAAGGTGCTCACCTCTATTGGCGAGTTCGACCGCCGTATCAACGACCCGATCCTGACCAATGTGCTGCCCAAGGATGACCAGCAACAGTTGCGACTGGCCTACACCACGCTGGTCGACGAATGGCGCGACAACTTCCAGCCCGCGCTGAAGGCGGCGATCCTCACCGACAGCCCCGACCACTCGGCCTATCTGCGCCAACTGGAGAATTTCGTCCCCCGCATCGACCAGATGGTGCATCTGCTTGAGGAGAGCACCGAATCGAAGATCAAGCTGCTCAGCCTGATCCAGGGGATCAGCCTGTTCATGACCGTGATGATCATCTTCATCGCCATGTACGACATCAAGTCCAACGTGGTCGAGCCCCTGGCCCAGCTGCTCAACGTGGCCCGCGATGCCGGCCAGGGTAAGCTCGACACCCGTGTGCACTACCGTAGCGACGACGAACTGGGCCTGCTGGGCACCACCTTCAACCATATGGCCGAGGAGTTGTCGAAGATCTACGCCGACCTGGAAAACCGGGTGCAGAGAAAAACCGCCGAGCTGCGCGAATCCAACAAGAGTCTGCAACTGCTCTACAACGCCACCCGACGTTTCAACCGCAACGAGGATATCTGCCGCCGCCTGATGCCGATCATGAAGGAGCTGGAGGATGTTCTGGCCGTCGGGCCGATCGAGGTCACGCTGTGCGATCCGCACCACCGCCTGAGCTATCGTCAGTTGACTACCCAACTGCTGGAGCGGCCGGCCGACTGCAAAAACTCCGACTGCAACGACTGCATAGTGCCGGAGCCGGATAACCGTCTACACGACTCGATCACACTGCCGATCCAAACCCGGGAAGCCTATTTCGGCGAGTTCAAAGTCAACTTCCTGCCCACGCAACCCTTGGGTCAGGAGCAGACAGCGTTGCTCCGCACACTGGTGGAAAACCTGGCCATCGTGCTGTCGCTGGAGTTGAAGGCCAGCCAGGAGCAGCACATGTCGCTGATGGAGGAACGCGCTGTGATCGCCCGCGAACTGCACGACTCCCTGGCACAGTCGCTCTCCTACCTGAAGATGCAGGTGGGTCGCCTGCAGATCCTGCGCAAACAGAAACGTGACGAAGAGCAGATTGACGATGTGGTCGCCGAGCTCAAGGAGGGGCTGAACAACGCCTACCGCCAGTTGCGCGAGCTGCTCACCACCTTCCGCCTGACCCTGGACCAACCCGGCCTGCAACCGGCGCTGGAGTCCACGGTCAAGGAGTTCTCCGACCGCCTCGGTTTCGACATCCCGCTGAAATACAGCCTGCACCATCAGAGCCTGACCGCCAACGAGGAGATCCACGTGCTGCAACTGGTGCGCGAGGCCCTGGCCAACGTGGTCAAGCACAGCCAGGCCAGCGAGGTAACGGTTCAGGTTACTCAGTCCGGCGAACGGGTAGAGGTGCGGGTGGAGGATAACGGCGTCGGTCTGCCGCCCTCGCTGGAGAACCAGGGTCACTACGGCCTGCTGATTATGCGCGACCGTACCCATACCCTGAGCGGCGATCTGAGTGTGGATAACCGTGAGCCCAGCGGTACCTGTGTTTTGATGACATTTAAACCCAAGCAGTCTTAACTTTGTTGCAAACCAAGAAGCGAGCAGCCCCATGACCGAGATGAGCAACACCGCCCCCGCCTCCATCCTGCTGATCGACGACCATCCCCTGCTGCGCACCGGGGTCAAGCAGCTGATCGCCCTTGACGACGAACTGGAGGTGGTCGGTGAGGCCAGTAGCGCCGAGGAGGGGGTCGCCAAGGCCGACGCTCTGGAGCCGGACCTGATCCTGCTGGACCTGAACATGCCGGAGATCAACGGCATCGAGTGCCTGAAGATGCTGCGTGAAGCCGGTGTCGGATCGCGGGTGGTGGTGTTCACCGTGTCCGACAACGAAGAGGATGTGGTCGCCGCGCTGAAGGCCGGTGCCGACGGCTACCTGCTCAAGGATATGGAGCCGGAAGATCTGCTCGCCAACCTGAACCAGGCCGCGCTCGGCAAAATGGTGATCAGCGACCGTCTCACCACCCTGCTGGCCCAGGCACTGCAGAACAACCGTAGCCGCAAGGGCCCGGATATCGACACCCTGACCCCGCGCGAGAAGCAGATCATCAAGCTGATCGCCGGCGGCATGTCGAACAAGATCATCGCCCGCAAACTGAGCATCACCGAGGGTACGGTGAAGGTGCACGTGAAACACCTGCTGAAGAAGCTGGGGTTGAAGTCGCGAGTCGAGGTGGCGGTCTGGGCGGTGCAGGAGGGGCTGGGATAACACCTCAGTCACACCACACCCGTGCCGTCCAGAATGCGGCTTGATCAGCGATCGCTCGGGCCCTTGCCCTCGATAATCTTCTGCCTGGACCTCTCGATCCGCATCTCGCGTGTTTTCGACTGCTTGGCGGTGGAAAAATAGAGCAGATAGCCCCTCTGCCGTCCCGGTGTTAAGGCTTCAAACGCCGACTTGAAGGCGGGGTCTCGGTCAAACCTCTCCTGCAACTCCTCCGGAACATCGAACTCGTCAGTCTGCTTGAACGCCACCTTCCGTCCGGACCTTTCCACCTCAATCGCTTCATCGATATAGCGCTTCAAGGTGGGTGCCATCGCCTCTATTTCTGCAACGCTGGTGAAGCGGATCTGACGTGCCGACTGCACATTCTCTGTCTGCGCCACCAGCAGCCCCTCGGCATCCTTCAGCAAGGCGCCTTTCATAAACAGCAACGCACAGTAATCCTTGAACCCATGGATCAAGACGACGTTCCTGTCCTCAACCGAATAGCAGGGTTTACCCCATTTGAGTCCTTCATCCAGCCGGCAATCGAGCACAATGGCTCTGAGCCTCTCGAGCTCCTGCTGCCATTTGTCGGCTTTACTCAAAAACGCTTCAACCTTGGCATTCATACCGGTTACCTCCTATTGCCCAGCGCTGGGCTTCTGGTGAAACACCACAGCGGAGGATCAGGAATGCTGACTGTTCACGGCGTCGACGTCTTCTTTCACTTCCTTCAGTGCCGCCAGTATCGGCGCGGGTTTTGCCGCGCTGACCGCTGCTGCCAATACCGCAAGATCGGTCACCAGGTCGATAAAACCGGCGATCTCTTTTATCTGCTGAATCCGGTCGTTGGCGTTATCGATTGCAGCGAGCAGAGCGTCTTGCGGCTCTGTCAGCCCCGCCACGACAGAATTGGCGGCGTCGATGTATAACCCGTTGGCGCGCTGACGCAGCAGGCTCTCCTCCTGAAACATCGACTGCGCTTGATCCCGTTCAATCTCGCGGTTTTTTATCGCCGCCTTGATACGCTCATGAATTGCATCGGCACATTCGGTCAGACATTGGGCAAAAGCCTCAACTTCCATTTCATTTGCCAGCGCCATCCTGTTGCCTCCTTTCGTTACCAGTCTCAGCCTTCAATGGATTGGATATCCTTTCTGATCGCTTTGATATCCTTGGCGAACCGCTTGATGCTGTCTCTCACCGCCTGACTCGTCAGATCGTCGATATTCTCCAGCAGTTTCCGGTGCCCCTCGGCGATGCGTTCGATACCCTGTGCCGCCGCCTCGTACTGGGGCTGAACGGCCTGGTACTCGGCCTCTTTCGCCTGCAGGTGCGCACGCGCCAGGGTGGCCAGGAGCCGGTGTTCCGGGTCTTCGACGTAGGGCAGTTCTACCTCAAAGAAACCCAACACCGTTCTCTTCTCGTTTTCATGGCTTGCCCGGTAATAACGCACAAGCCTCTTCATACCCTGCAAGGTTGTCTGCAACGGCGCATCGCCCGCTTTGATCATCTCGCGCACCGCGCGCTGCTGTTGCGAGGCGGTCGCCCATCTCGTCACCACATTGGCAAGATCGGCGATGGCATCGACCTGCTGCTTGTCGATCCCCAGATCAGGGTGCTCCTTGATACCACCGGCGAGAGAATCGAGGTTTCCCGAGAGGTCGAAGGTATCTTCACCCGACAGCCTGGCGAGGGTCTGCATGTACAGCGCCACCCGTTGGTGGATCGTCAGCAGGTCGTCATAGGCCGCCTTGCGCTTGATATCGTTTACCTGCGCCAGCCGCTCTGCTTCACCGGTCAGGTAGGGCTGTTCGCGGTAGTAGGTATCGCGGAAACGTTCGGTCAACTCGGTATAGGCGGAGAACTTGGCGGATTCGCCGGCGTACTCTCTGACCTCTTTCAGATTGGCACAGCCGGTCAGGGTAAGCGTTAGCAGTAGTGCCCACACACCTAATTTTGCATGCATACATTCAGTTCCTTTGAAATCAATATCCGTGGAAAAACCGCACCCATCCGACCGCAAGTGCCAGCGGAACCCATACGACGAAGTGAATCAGAGAGGCTGAATAACGCCGAAAGAGAGCTTCCACCTATCAGTCCCTGATCTCGATCACTGCTGCCGCAGCGGCAAAACTACCGCGTATAATGGGGAACAGTCTGGTACAGCCCCATCGCCTTTGCCAGTATCCTAGGAGTTCTAAAGCTCCTCGAACCGTATCCCATACTTCGCCAGCAGTTGCTTGACCCGGTGCGAGTCGTTGCTGGATCTCTTGCTTTCCCGGCTCACGTTGAACAGTTTCCTACCTGCCTCCGCCATGGAGCTGGAGTGGCGACACACCTCTATCAGTGCCGCAAGCTTGAGTTGGTCATAGTAATCGATACTGTCCGCACTGCCCTGCCCCAACACCTGCTCGATCAGTTCGCCCGCGTTCTGCTCGGTGGACGACGTTGCATTCCATTTACGCTTTAGGCGTCCGACCTCCTCATCTACCACCTCGACAGTGATACGCCCGCCATCAGCGAGGGTACCCATGCGGGTGATGCTGGCATTGAGATCACGAAAGTTGGCCGACCAGGTGGCGTCGGCGGAGCGGCTGAAGGCCAGGTAGCGCTCGCGGGCGGCCTTGTTGAAGTTCACCAGATATCCGGAACGGCCGGAGAACACCTCCAGCTCGTAGTCGATATTGGGCTCCAGGTCTTCGATCCGATCCTTCAGCGAGGGCAACTGATAGGTCCAAAGGTCGATGCGCGCCATCAGGTCGGCACGAAAGCCGCCTTCGCGGGCGAGCTGGGCGAGGTCGCGGTTGGTGCCGGCAATCAGCTGGAAGTCGCTGCTGACCTCCTTGTCGGAACCGAAGGGCATAAAGCACTTGTCCTCGATCGCCCTGAGCAGCATCGCCTGCTCATCCAGACCCAACTCGCCGATCTCATCAAGGAACAGCAGTCCTTTGTTGGCCTCCATCAACAGGCCCGGACGGTCGGAGGTGGCGCCGGTAAAGGCGCCCTTCTTATGCCCGAACAGCGCCGACATGGCATTTTCACCTCTCAACGTGGCGCAGTTCACGGCGACCAGACGCCCCTCCAGCTTGCCACGCTGCCTGCGCAGCTCGTACACCCGCTGCGCCAGCTGCGACTTGCCGGCACCGGTGGGACCGGTGATCAGGATCGGTTCGCTGGAACGGATCGAGACCTTCTCCAGCTGCTCGATCATGCGGTTGAACGCCGGATTGTTGGTCTCGATGCCGCCCTTCAGATAGGTGGTGCCCTCCTGATGCTCCTTCTGGAAGCGCGAGGCGATCTGGTCGTACTTGGATAGGTCGAGATCGATGATCTGGTATTCGCCCGGCAGGTTGCTATCGCTGCGGGCCGGCGAGGTCTGTAGCAGTCGGCCAGGCAGATAGCCGGCTTCGGTCAGTAAATAAAGGCAGATCTGGGCAACGTGGGTGCCGGTGGTGATGTGGATGAGGTACTGCTCGCGGCTGCGCTTGAACGGATAGCCGCGGGCAAAGTCGAGCAGCTCGCCATACACCGTTTCGAAGTCCCAGGGATCCTGGAAATTGACCCGGTGGTGGACCACCTCAGTCTCCGGCGAGACCCGCGCGATATCCTCGGTCACCTGGTTCGCCAGCCCCTGGGAGTGGTTGTCGAACAGCAGCTCTAGGCGATCGATCAGCAAATCGTCGTGCTGGAACATGGAAACGGTCGGACGCCACTTGTCCCAGCGCTTGTCGCCCTTGCCGCGCCGGTCCATGGTCGTGCCCAGAATGCTGATCGCCACTGTCTTCATGGCTATCGACTATAATATCTACCTATCTTTTTTGATAGATTTTTTTGCAGCCCAGTAAATACCCAGCCTATCCAAAAAGAGATACACAAATATATAAATCCTTATAAATCCGATACATGAAAATCATTTCAAGCCCTTTTATAAAAGTTGGCACCTTCCTCGCTATAGTCAAGTCGACAAACGAACAACGAAATGAATAAGGGAATAGCACAATGACTCGGCAAGCATATGAAGTGATGCAGGACGGCGGTGTTCCGATCAAATCCTGGACCGTCGGTGTCCCATTCGAAGCTGAGGCCAGGGAGCAACTGAAAAACATCTCGCGCATGCCGTTTATCCACCGCTGGGTGGCAGCGATGCCGGATGTCCACCTCGGTAAGGGCGCAACCATCGGTAGTGTGGTCCCCACCCTTGGCGCGGTGATTCCGGCGGCGGTGGGTGTCGATATCGGCTGCGGAATGATGGCAGTGCGTACCAGCATCACGGCCGCTCAGCTGCCGGATAACCTGGCGGCGGTGCGCTCGGCTATCGAGCGTGCGGTGCCGCATGGACGCTCCGCCCGTGCTCGCGGCGGTCGCGATAAGGGCGCCTGGTACGATCTGCCGGATGATGTGATGCGCGCCTGGGCGCCGCTGTCCGCACAGTTCGACCTGCTGAAGGATAAGCACCCGGTATTGAAGAACACCAACAACATCAACCACCTGGGTACGCTTGGTACAGGCAACCACTTTATCGAAATGTGCCTGGATGAGCATGGAAGTGTCTGGTTGATGCTGCATAGCGGATCGCGCGGTGTGGGTAACCGTATCGGTACCCATTTCATCGAGATGGCGAAAAAGGATATGGAACGCTGGCATATCCATCTGCCGGATACCGATCTGGCCTACCTGCCGGAGGGTACCGACCACTTCGACCAGTATGTCGAAGCGGTGGAGTGGGCACAGCACTTCGCCCGCGTAAACCGCGAAGTGATGATGGCCCGCGTGATCCAGGCGGTAAGGGATGCGCTGGGTTTTGAGTTCGAAGCACGGCTGGAAGCGGTCAACTGCCACCATAACTACATCTCCCGAGAGCACCACTACGGGAAGGATGTACTGGTAACCCGTAAGGGCGCGGTGCGGGCACGCGAGGGCGAGCTGGGGATAATCCCGGGAAGCATGGGCGCGAAGTCGTTCATCGTCCGCGGCCTGGGTAACGAAGAGAGCTTCTGCAGCTGCAGCCACGGCGCCGGGCGAGTGATGTCCCGAACCCAGGCCAAGAAGCTGGTATCGCTGGAAGAGCACCGCCAGGCAACCGCCGACGTGGAGTGCCGAAAGGATGAAGGTGTTATCGATGAAACACCCTCTGCTTACAAGCCGATCGAAAAGGTGATGGAAGCACAGAAGGACCTGGTGGAAGTGGTCTACACCCTGAAACAGGTGGTGTGTGTAAAAGGATAGAACAATGGTTGTTGTCGATGGATCACAGGGCGAAGGCGGAGGACAGATCTTCCGCACTTCACTGACGCTGGCGATGCAGCTGGGCCAGCCGGTGCAGATAAAGAATATCCGCGTCGGCCGGGCAAAACCGGGGCTGCTCAGGCAGCACCTGACCTGCCTGCGAGCCGCACAGACAGTATGTGGTGCCGAGGTATCAGGCGCTAAACCGGGTTCAACGGAGGTGATATTTAAACCAGGGAAGGTTGAGGCCGGGGAGTACCGCTTTGCCATCGGCTCGGCGGGTAGCACCACGCTGGTACTGCAGACCGTTTTGCTGCCGCTGTTCTTCGCCGAGCGCAGCAGCGAGCTGTACCTGGAGGGTGGTACCCATAACGGCTTCGCCCCCAGCTACGACTTTATCGAGCGCTGCTTCCTGCCCGCCATCAGACGGATGGGATACCAGGCCGAGGTGGCGCTGGAGCGGTTCGGCTTTTACCCCTCGGGCGGCGGCGCCTGGAGGATACTCGTCGAGCCTGTACAGGAGCTGCAAGCACTGGCGCTGACCGAACGTGGCGAGGTACTAAGCCGGCAGGCGGTCGCCACCTCGGCCCACATCCCAAAACACGTGACGGAGCGCGAGTTGGGACAGGTGCAGAAGAGGTGCTACTGGGCGAGCCATGAGCTGCAACAGCGACTGGTGGACTCGGCCGGGCCGGGCAACATCCTGTCGCTGCAGGTCGCCAGCGAACAGGTGACCGAAGTGGTCGAGGTGGTGGGTGAGAAGCAGGTAACGGCGGAGCGCGTCGCGGGCCGTGCGATTCAGAGGTTGAAAAGCTACCTGGATAGCGGCGTACCGGTCGGTGAGTATCTGGCGGATCAGTTACTGCTGCCGATGGTCTGCGGCAACGGCGGTCAGTTCAGAACCCTGACGCCCAGTCAGCACCTGCTGACCAATATCGAGGTGATCAAACAGCTGGCGGGCGTAAAAGTAACGGCTCAACAGGAGAGCAAACGGGTTTGGCGTATAAGTGTTTAAGAACCTACTCATGCCAAACCAATTAAAGATACAGATCACCCGTCAGGTACGGGCGATCGTAAAAGCGTTTGGGGGTGCTTTTTTCAGATTAGCGGAGCGGGTTCCGTACACCCGCCTGGCACAACCGCCGTTGGCGCCTTGTGTACCGATCTGTGAAGGTCCTGAACACCTGCTTTGTAGCTCAGTCGGGTAGAGCAGCCGATCAAACATCGGCCGGGCGCAGGTTCGATTCCTGCCAAAGTAACCTCGTCGTGTAAACGACTCATTGGGAAAGGCGAGAGCCTGGGGTTCGAGTCCCCGCAAGGCTAAGAACCTTGTACGAAATCTATCAGAGGCCCATGGCTTGGGCTTGCTGTCGGAGTCCTCGCCTGCCGGTATGGAGGCTCAGCTTCGCTGCAGACCCGAGCGCTGAATGTGCAGTCGCTGCCAGTGGGCAACATCGCATGCTGTGCATCCAAGCCCGGACGCAGACACCTGGAACAAGCGACGCGGTAACGCACCTTGTCGAGGTAAAGGCCGAAGGACCACTGGCTGTATAACCTGCCCTGTTCAAGCCGACAGCCCCTGCCCTTTCGGGTGGGCCTCGCCCACTTTTCCTCGGGTTCGAGGTGAAGACGGATACAGGTGAAACAACAAAAAAGGAGATGAGAAATGATCCTATGGAAGACAGTTGATATTGCCGATAACGAGCGCGCATTGCTTTTTCGCCGCAACCGACTGGTCAAAGTTCTGGAACCGGGCCGCCACCGTATGACGCGTATGGCCGGCAAGGTGCGTGTTGAAACGCATGACATCAGTAATGTGGTGTTCGAGAGCACCAAAGCCAAATTCCTGCTCCATACTCATGCGCAGTTACTGGAGCCCCATGTCGACCACTTCGAGCTGAGCGACACTCAGGTGGGCCTGTTCTACCGGGACGGTCATCTGACCGATACTCTGGCGCCCGGCGCTTTCCTGGCGGTCTGGAAAGGGGTCGAGAAGGTGCGGGTGGATATCGTCGATATCAGTGAAGCGTTCGCCATAGACACCAAGCTTGTCGGCATGCTCGCTCAGAACATGAAAGTGGGCAAAAGCCGCAGTGCCGTTGCGGCCATGCACTATGTCGAGGTACCGGATGAACACACCGGTCTACTGTCGGTAAACGGCAAGCTGGAAAAGCTGCTCCAGCCCGGCAACTACGGCTTCTGGAAGTACAACCGTTCCGTTGTCGTCAAACTACTGGACCTGCGCCTGCAGGCGATCGAAGTGAGCGGCCAGGAGATCCTGACCAAAGACAGGGTAAGTCTGCGCATCAACCTGAGCGGCAGCTACAGGGTGACCGACCCTGAAACCGTTGCACTGAAGTTGAACGACTACGCCAACTTCATCTATCGCGAACTCCAGCTTCGTCTGCGAGAAGCGGTAGGTACGAAGACGCTGGACGCCCTGCTTGAGGACAAGGACAGCCTGAACGCGGCGCTTTCCGACGATATTCGCAGCAAGCTGACCGAATACGGCATCGAGATGATCAGCATTGGCGTGAAAGATATCATCCTGCCCGGTGATATGAAGCAGATCCTGAACCAGGTCGTGGAGGCTCAAAAAGAGTCGGAAGCGAACCTGATCAAACGCCGTGAGGAGACTCAGGCGATGCGATCACTGCATAACACCGCCAAGATGATGGAAAACAACCCCACCCTGCTGCGCCTGAAAGAGCTGGAGGCGCTGGAACGGGTCACCTCACGTATCGACAGGATCTCGGTATATGGCGGTCTTGATGCGGTACTGAATGATCTGGTCAGACTGGGACCTGTAAAGGCTGCTCAGTAGTTCACCTGCCCTTTCGGGGGCGGGTGAATTTCTATAGGAACAATGTTGGCGCGCTATGCCAAAACTAAAATGCTTCGCCTAAAAACTCGCGATATGACGGGCCGTTAGAAAATATACTCTGACCCCATTTATCCCTCTGACTCCATTTATTAAGCGAACAATTTTGAGCACCTTGCTATTCGTATTTTTACTCAAAAATACCTTTTAAGCCGAATCTGAATCTCTGCAAGCTCACCGAGTTGATCTACTTTTCCCTCGCTCTGATACACCGACAGACCACTCAGCAATACTTCTTCCGCCGCAGCCATTTTTCCTGAAATCATAAGAAAGTCGGCGGCTTTACTGAAGAGTAATGACTGTTGAACAAGGTGGTGAGCGGCTCCTTCCCAATCAGATATACTATCGAGATAAGGAATCCCAATATTAATTATCGCATCCATCAACATCGCCATTTCTGATTCATCATTAGAGTGATTTGACAAGTGAAAATGATCTGCAACTGCTCGTGGCCACCCAGGCAAATTCCAATCGCAATCACCACCGAGAGCAATATTAGCCGGGGTACGGCCCCATTCCTTTTGATACCATTTTTTGTACTTTAAAGAAGTGGCACTCCACATAGTCCAGAAATCACAGTCATCTTCACTGTCCCACTTACTCAAAGAAAAACTAATCTCTTGATTACCTATGCTGGAGGCACGCTTGAATGCGATACCCCTAGACGAGAACCTGAATCCAATGGTTTCGAGTTGAGGCTCAACATATTCGACTACGTTCAATAACAGCAGATCACGTGGCTTCATTCGGATTTCCGTATAGCGCCGGCACAAGGGCAAACAAATAAGCGAAGCGTTTTAGCTGTCCCTGCGACCAACGGGAGCGATTGCTGAGGTTTGTTACGTGTTTTATTGCCGCACACCGACTGCATTTGTGAACTCTACCCATTTTTTGGCTATTGTGTCGCCGGTCTGACCCGATATAAAAGACCAGCCATGTGCGCGAACCTCTGATTTAACTAGCTCTTGCACTGATTCTAAGTTCCCCGTGCTATGAAGCAATGCATAAATTTCAGCAGCCGCAACTAGATGGCGCGTGATTAATGGCCGCTCATTAGCTTGACTCGTGCTATCAAGCCCTGCTTTTAATGCCAGCGTGTATTCAGTCAATATTCCGAATATTTCATCCATGCTCATTTACACCTAACAGTTTTATATACCTTATGCTTTATAGGTACTTACTAGGCTACATGCCGTATAACACTTTTATATACTGCAAGCCCATTTACGCTACCTACTCCTAGCAAACCTATCGACTCAACAGCATAGGGGTATAGATGCCTGTGCATAAACACACAAGCAGATAGATAAATGCAGAAGAAGATAGAAAGCTTCGCGACATCAACCAACTCCCGAATCCCTGTCGATATATGCACACCCATATCCCTACGGCACGGAATAGAATACAGTCTGGTACAGGTCTGATGCTTTCGCCACTTTCGATGCGGCTACGAATTGGTTAGGAACCTTCTTTGAGGGAGCCTCAAGTAGATGCTGAATGAGATACAGGATTTAAGTCGGGGGTCTGGAGGATTTTGGACTGCATATCATCCGGTTTGATCAAGCTGTCCTTTATGCATGCGGACTGCATTAATCAAGGTGCTAAAGCCGTGGAACGTACCTAATCCCCTGTGAAAAGCGTATAGCGAAGAATCCAAGTATCAGTACGGTCACCAGTCCGAATAAGGCTAATGCAGTCTCGTATGAAAAGTATTTCCAAAGCATCCATTTAGCACCTATGACTCCAAGGCTTAGAAACGCTATCAGTCGCCAGACAAAGAAGGTAAAACGCTGGCTCCGCTCAATTTGCAGAGGAGCCTGGCAGAAAGGGCATCGGCAGTGCGTCAGCGGACTGCGATACCAAGACTCTAACTGCGGGCCGGTGAATAAACCGAAGTTTTTATGGCAAATTGGACAGGATGGTTTCATGGTCATAACGCCGAATTTATCTATCCAACCACGTCTACTGCGCGTTTGCGCGTGATCTACAACAGTCTGGTACAGCACCTCCGCTTTCTCCAGTCTACTTAAGCATGCAACTCTGGCACTCAATTGGCCCACCGTCGCGCTCACCCCACCAGATACCCCCTATTCCTCAACCTCTAACTTATCCACGTTCCCCTTATCACCAATCAACCTATTACCAATTTAAAATCAAATAATTAAACACACACCAACCCCATACCTCATAAGTGGTAGACGCCCATTTCACTCCGCAAACACCCTAAATCCCAGTTGACCTGCATCAACATTCGCCTACCCCGAAGGGCCTATTTTGGCCTCAACGCATACTCCATGAGCCCGGAACACACCTGACTGGATCCTGCCGTGGCGACGGAGTCTTTGCATCGGCGCTGTGTCACTCATGACTCGACCCGTTTTTTAAAGCTGCCAACAGTTCAGGAGCAGTCAAATGTCTACCAACAATCTGAGGTTGCTCGATTTTGGCGATCCCAAGATCAAGACCCTCCACGTTACCTGGTTCGCGTTTTTCCTCACCTTTGTGGTGTGGTTCAGCCATGCGCCGATGATGGCGTATATCAAGGAGGCGTTCGATCTGAGCGGCCCCGAGATCAAGGCGCTGTTGATTCTTAACGTGGCGCTAACGATCCCGGCGCGTATCGTCATCGGTACGCTGGTGGATAAGTACGGCCCGCGGGTGGTGTACAGCATGCTGCTGGTGATCGGCGGCTTTATCTGCCTCGGTTTTGCGGCGGCGCAGACCTATGAGCAGCTGGCGATCATGCGTTTCCTGAGCGGCTTCATCGGCGCCGGGTTCGTGATCGGTATCCGCTTGGTCGGCGAGTGGTTCCCGGCCAAGCAGGTCGGTGTGGCCGAGGGGGTATACGGCGGCTGGGGTAACTTCGGTTCCGCCGCCGGCGCCATGACCCTGCCCACCCTCGCGCTGCTCTACGGCGGTGACAACGGCTGGCGTTACGCACTGGCCACTGCCGGTGTAATGGCGATCCTGTACGGCTTCGTGTTCTACCGCGTGGCACGCAACACCCCGAAGGGCTCCACCTACTTCAAGCCGAAGAAACATGGCGGCCTGGAGGTGACCAGCAAGGGCGACTTCGTCTTCTACATCCTGATGAACCTGCCGATGTACGCCGCGCTGGCGGTGCTGACCTGGAAACTGTCGCCGACCAACCTGGGCCTGCTCGATGAGTTCGGCACCAAGGCAATCTATGCCGTGTTGGTCGGGCTGTTCCTGTTCCAGCTGCGGGCGATCTACCACGTCAACGAGGAGCACCTGAAAGAGGGTGTGCCGGAGATCCAGCGCTACAAGTTCAAGCAGGTGGCGGTACTCGACGTGGCCTACTTCGTTACCTTCGGCTCCGAGCTGGCGGTGGTTTCCATGCTGCCGCTGTTCTTCCTGGAGACCTTCGAGGGTCTGGATCCGGTCAAGGCGGGTCTGCTCGCCTCCGGCTTCGCCTTCATGAACCTGGTCGCCCGTCCCACCGGCGGTCACCTGAGCGACCGTATCGGTCGTCGCAAGACCCTCAGCGTACTGATCCTGGGTCTGGCTGTAGGCTACTTCGTGCTGAGCCGGATCGACGGCGGCTGGTGGATCCCCGCGGCAGTAGTCGCCACCATGGCCTGCTCCTTCTTCGTCCAAGCCGGTGAGGGTGCGGTATTCGCCGTGGTGCCGCTGATCAAGCGCCGCATGACCGGGCAGATTGCCGGTATGGCCGGGGCTTACGGCAATGTCGGTGCGGTGTGCTACCTGACCGTGTTGAGCTTCGTCGACTACTCCACCTTCTTCATGGTGATCGGTGCTTCCGCGGGCCTGGTGTTCCTGCTGGTGCAGTTCATGGACGAGCCCAGCGGCCAGATGGCCGAGGTGCTGCCGGACGGTACGGTCGAGCTGATCAGCGTGGAATAGGTCTCAACACAGGCAGGGTCCGGGTGGCATCGGTAACGGTGTCACCCGGTCGTGTTTGGGGAGAATAGGAGGATGGCCGGATGAGCAACCTGAACCTGCAGGCGATGTATCTACGGGATGAGATCCAGCTGTCCGTCGGACAGTGCAGCGACAAGGGGCGCAAGGAGCGAAACGAGGACTGCCTCGGCTTCGTTCAGCCCGAGGGCAACCTGCTGACCACCAAGGGCGCGGTGGCGGTGATCGCCGATGGCGTCAGCACCGCCGAAGCGGGTGGCGAGGCGGCGGAAATCTGTGTGCGCGAGTTTCTCAGCGACTATTTCGACACCCCCGATATCTGGACCGTGGGCAAGTCCGCGCAGAAGGTGCTCACCTCGATCAACCGCACCCTCTACTCACGCAGCCATGAGTACCTCTCCAGCACCCGCGGCTACGTCTGTACGCTGTCGCTGCTGGTGATCAAGTCGCGCACCGCGCACCTGTTCCATATCGGCGATAGCCGTATCTACCTGATTCGGGACGGTCGTCTCGACCAGCTGACCGAGGATCATGTCACCCAGCTCAACAAGCGTGAGGGCTGCCTGTCCCGCGCCATGGGCATGGATACCCACCTGGAGATCGACTACCGGCCGCTGGAGATCGAACCGGGCGACCTGTTTCTGCTCACCACCGATGGCGTGCATGACTCGCTGGATCCGGAAACGCTGCTGCGCCTGGCCAGCAGCAGCGGCGAGCTGAAGAGCTGTTGCGAGGCACTGGTCAACGCCGCCTACCGGGCCGGTAGCCGGGATAACCTGAGCTGTCAGTTGGTCCGCGTCGATCAACTGCACGACGCCTCACTGGACCAGCTCACCGAACAGCTCACCGCGCTGCCCTTCCCGCCGGAGCTGGAACCGGGGATGAAGATCGACGGCTACCTGATCGAAGAGGAGCTGTACGCCAGCAGCCGCAGCCAGCTGTACCAGGTACAGGAGATCGAGAGCGGCGAGCGCTGGGTGATGAAGACGCCGTCGCGCAACTTCGAGGATGACGCCGCCTATATCGAACGCTTCATCATGGAGGAGTGGGTCGGTAGCCGCATCAGCAACGATCACGTGGTGCGTATCCATATCGCCCACCGCCCGAAGACCTTCCTCTACTACCTGATGGAACCGGTGGAGGGGGTATCACTGGACCGCTGGATGAAACAGAACCCGATACCGAAACCGGCGCTGGCGATCGAGCTGATCAAGCAGATCGCCGATGGCCTGAAGGCGTTCCACCAGCGTGAGACGCTGCACCAGGACCTGAAGCCGAGCAATATCATGGTCCGCCCCGACAACAGCGCGGTAATCGTCGATTTCGGCTCGGTGTTCGTGGCCGGGATCAACGAGATCTTCGTCCCGCTCAAGCGCGACCGGGTGCTGGGCACGCTGAACTACTCCGACCCGGTGTTCCGTCTGGGCCAGAATACCGGTATCCGCGGCGATATGTTCTCACTGGCCGCGATCACCTACGAGCTGTTCACCCACCACCTGCCCTACGGCAACGGGCTGGAGAACTGCGACAAGCCGCAGCAGCTGCAGAAGCTCGCCTATATCCCGGCCGACCGCCACAACCCGATCATCCCGGTCTGGTTCGACCGCGCGCTGGAGAAGGCGCTGGCCATCGACCCCAGCCAGCGCTATGACTGCATCGACCGGATGATGCAGGACCTGACCCAGCCCAACCCGGAGTTCCTGGTTCCGCGCGAGGCGGAGCAGAAGCACCCCAACGCGCTGCTGTTCTGGCAGTTGATGTCGCTGGTCTGGTTCATGATCGCGCTGTTCACGCTGATCGCGTTCTGGTTGAAATAGATCCTTGCCGACCTCTACCAAGCCAATAGTCGACTTAAAGGCATGAGATCGACCGAACCCGCTCAATATGCGATCTGGCGGAAGTAACCGGTCAGATGCTCCATGACCAAGCGGATACGCTCGGTGCGCCGCAGATCCGGATGGGTCAAAAGCCAGAGATCACTGCTCTTGCCGGGCAGGAATTCGCCCAGACAGACGATCCCCTCCCGCGCCTGATCCATCGGCAGAAACGCCAGTCCCTGCCCCTGCTCGGCAAAATGGGACATCGCCGTCAGCTCATCGCAGCGGGTGGCGATCTGCACCGGGTAGTGCTGCTCAAGCCAGCTGAATGCAGGCAGATTCAACATCTGTCCCGTACCGCCAATCAGCCGATGCTCGGCAAGAGCATCCAGAGAGAAGGGCGTTTCCCGACCCTCCAGATAGGAAGGCGACGCGAATATGCCCCAGGGGATGGAGACCAGTTTGCGCCCGATCAGATGCTCCGGCGGGTTGGCGGTGACCCGTATCGCGATATCGGCGATCCGGCTGTTCATGTTCACTTCCAGATTACTGGACAGCACCTCGATCAGGATCTGGGGATAGGTAGCGCGCAAGGCTGCCAGTGCGCGTGGCAAAAAACGGTTGGCGATGTTGTAGGGGGCGGTGATTCTGACCCGCCCCCTTGGCAGCACATCCTTGCCGACAATACGACGCTCGATCTCCTCGAATTGGGAGGCGATCTGCCGGCCACGGTCGAGCAGCTCCTCGCCCAGCTGCGTCAACACATAACGGTTATCGATCTTGTCGAACAGACGCCCACCCAGCTCGGCCTCGTAGGACTGCAACCGCCGGAACATGGTGGAGTGGTTAACCCCCAGATCCCGCGCCGCGCCGGATAGCGAGCCCGACTCGGCAATCGCCAGAAAACTCTTCAACCCATTCCAGTCCACCGTCAACCCCCAGTCCTTAATTTGCATTTATGCAAATTTACTTTGAATAAATTCGCAATTTACGATGATTAACGCAAGACCAATACTGCCCCTGTCAGAACAGCAGGAGGTATCGTCATGAGTATCGAAATAAACGCCCGCCATCTTCACCTGGTCAGCCACAAGCTTTGCCCCTACGTGCAGCGCTCGGTCATCACCCTGATCGAGAAGGGTGTGCCCTATACCCGCACCGATATCGACCTGGCAGCTAAACCCGAGTGGTTCCGGGAGCTGTCGCCCACCGGCAAGGTACCCTTGCTGCAGATCGACCATCGGCACACGCTGTTCGAATCCGCCGTGATCTGCGAATACCTGGACGAGATCACCGAGAAGCCGCTATTGCCGGAGGAACCGCTGCAACGAGCGCAACACAGGGCCTGGATCGAGTTCGGCTCCGCCGTCCTGAATCTGATCGCCCGGCTCTACAACGCGGGTTATGAAGTGGACTTCGACGCAGCACGGCAGGCATTGAGGGAGCGTTTTCTGCGGCTTGAGCCGGTCATCGCCGCACCCTATTTCACCGGCACGGCGTTCGGTCTGGTTGATGCGGTGTATGGGCCGATCTTCCGCTACTTCGATGTGTTCGAGTCAAGGACCGATCTCGGGATCTTCGACGGCCTGCCCAACGTCCAACACTGGCGGCAGTCGCTGCGGCAGAGAGAGTCAGTCAGGCAGGCGGTCGATCCCGATTATCCACAGGCGCTGATCGCTTTCGTGCAGGCCCGGAACAGCTGGCTTGCCCGCTTGCTTCAGCCTGAACATGCCGCCTTATAGACTCCGGATTGAGCGGCCTTCATTGGTTATCAGTAACAACGAAGGCCGCCGTTTTTCCCCGGATCGCCTTGGTTAGAGACTCTGTCGTCAACCCTTGTCGGGAACACCGATCACCGTCTCGAAGAAATGGCGAATGCTGATATCCGGAGTAGGTGTGAATCGCGCGTCCAGACACGTCAGTGCCTCAAAGCGGTCGAAACGGAAGTTGCGATAATCTCGCCTTGTTTCACACCAGGCAAGCAGGGTCCAGCGACCTGTCCAACCGATTATCCCCAGCGGCCATAACATCCGTTCCGTCCTTTTCTGCTGCTCATCAACATAGATCGCATGCACCTTTCGCTGCGCTTCGCAGGCAACGCGCAGAGTGCGATGCACCTCTCTGAGCGCATCGTCCTGGGCAAGCACCGGTATACGGTAGGGCTGGTTTTCGGCACGCGCCTTGAGCGGCTCCGTCAGCACTGAGGTTATCTTCTGTTCCGCCTGTTGCGCCGCCCTGGCAAGATCGGGATCGGTAAACGCGCGCACCATGCGGATACCCACCATCAGCGAAAGCACCTCCTCGGCGTTGAACATCAACGGCGGCAGCTCATAGCCTGGGCGCAGAAGATAGCCGACGCCCGGCTCGCCCTCGATCGGTACGCCGGACAGCGTGAGCGCCTGCACATCCCGGTACACGGTGCGTACGCTGACCTCCAGCGCGGACGCAATGGCGTCTGCCGTTATTGCGGTCCGCCGGGCACGCAGCAGGGTATAGAGATTGAACAGACGCTCCGCTTTACTCATATCATTCCGATTGAATGGCGACGCGCAGTTCGCCGTGGGACATCTTGACCGAGGCCGGATCGATCATCGACATGAATGCGCTATCGCCCAGCGCGCTCATAAAGGTCTCACCGGCCCGCTTAGCGTCGCTCATCGTGGCCCAGTAGACAACATCCAGCCAGGTATCATCCTCCAGTTGGGACAGGTCACGGGTCAAAAATCCCGGCTGCTCGCGCGCCCAGGCGTTCACTTTCCCGTTTGCGTCGATAAAAGCGGACAGGTCACTCCCTGCATTTAGTTTAAAAGTTACGGTTTCGATACACTTGCTCATAGTGGTTCCTCTACGAATGTTCCGTGCGATATGCACAGGTACGAAGTCTAGAGGGAGCCACTGTCAGACTCTGTCAGTAGTGGAGAGCAGGATTGATATTGGGGTGGCTCACGCCAGCCAAATGAGTTCGCAGGGCGCGACCCTACTCCCGCCAATCAAATACCGGGAACAGCGCAGCCAACTTCTGTTTCAGAACCCTCAGCTGTTCGGTCGATAGAGTGACCGTCTGCTCCAGCTCGGGATCGAGGCAGTTGCGGGCCTGGTTGATCTGCACCGCGTAACGTTGTACGCCAAGCTCGGCCAACTGGCGGGCCAGGTCGTGCAGTTCGTCCGGCGTAAACAGGCGCCAGTCCACGGTGGTGCGGCATTCGAAGCGGACATCCGACGCCAGCAACAGTGCCAGGCTGTTGCGGTTCTGCTGCGCCTGGTGGTTGCGACCGGTGACCTGTGGATAACGGTGGAATGGGGCTTTGACATCGAGGCCGACCCAGTCGGCCAGCGGCAGCAGCTGCGCCAAGCGCTCGGGGCTGACCCCGGCAGTGTGCAGCCCGACCTTGAAACCCAGCTCCCTGACCACGGCCATCGCCGCGGCCAGGGCGGGCTGCAGGGTTGGCTCTCCACCGCTGAACACGACGGCTTCGAGCAGACCCTGTCGCCTGTGCAGGAACTCTTCAATTTCCAGCCAGGATAGGGACGCCAGCTGATCGCCAAAGGGGATCAGCTGGGGGTTGTGACAGTAGCGGCAGCGCAGCGGACAGCCCTGGGTATAGAGTACGCAGGCCAGGTGGTCCGGGAAGTCAATTGTGGTCAGCGGTGTCATGCCGCTGACCCGCAGCTCCTTCGGTGTGCGCAGCCGCATTGCCATCAGCCTTTCTCGACGAAGTGGCGACGCTCCCGGTGTTCCGAGCGTTTGCCGGCGTTGAACTGGGATACCGGCCGGTGGTAACCCATCACCCGGGTCCAGACTTCGCAACGCTGACGCTCTTCCGGTTTCAGTAGTTTGGCTGCGTTCATGATGACTCTCCTTAATTTGGTTTGGCCTTAATTTGGTTTGGCCTTAGTTTCGTTTGGCCCTAGTGTGGTTTGGCCTTGCTTTAACCTGGTTTTGCTTTGGTTTTAGTGCCGCCCCGTCAGGTGCAGGCGGGTGCTTGTTGATTCTGTGTGAGTTTCTGCTGCAGTCGCTCTTCGTCGCAGCGCGGACAGTATTCATGCTCCCCGGCCAGGTAGCCGTGGTGTGGACAGATGGAGAAGGTCGGGGTGATGGTGATATAGGGCAGCGCGAAGTTGCTCAATGCCTGCTTCACCATCTGCTTGCAGGCGCGCACGCTGGAGATCCGCTCACGCATGTACAGGTGCAGCACAGTGCCGCCGGTATAGCGGGTCTGCAGCGCATCCTGCTTCTCCAGCGCCAGGAAGGGATCGTCGGTATACCCCACCGGCAGTTGGCTGGAGTTGGTGTAGTAGGGGTGCTCGCGGGTGCCGGCCTGGAGGATATCGGGCCAGCGCTTGCGATCCTCGCGGGCGAAACGGTAGGTGGTGCCCTCCGCCGGTGTCGCCTCCAGGTTGTACAGGTGGCCGGTCTGCTCCTGGAACTGGGTCAGGCGTTCGTTGATATGGTTCAGCAGCCTCAACGCTTGCGCCTGCCCCTCGTCACACGAGATATCGATGTGGTCATCGCTGAAGTTGCGCAGCATCTCGTTGATGCCGTTCACGCCGATGGTGGAGAAGTGATTGCGCAGGGTGCCCAGGTAGCGCTTGGTGTAGGGGAACAACCCCTCGTCCATCAACTGCTGGATACGGCGCCGTTTCAGTTCCAGTGACTCCTTGGCCAGTATCAGCAGGTGGTCCAGGTGCTCGTAAAGCCCCTGCCAGTCGCCGTTGTAAAGGTAGCCCAGCCGCGCGCAGTTGATCGTAACCACGCCTATGGAGCCGGTCTGTTCGGCGGAGCCAAACAGGCCGTTGCCGCGTTTGAGCAACTCGCGCAGGTCCAACTGCAGGCGGCAACACATGGAGCGCACCATGTTCGGCTCCAGGTCGGAGCAGATGAAGTTCTGGAAATAGGGCAGTCCGTACTTGGCCGTGAGCCGAAACAGCAGCTCGGCGTTGGCGCTGTCCCAGTCAAAATCCTTGGTGATGTTGTAGGTCGGGATCGGGAAGGTGAACACCCGCCCCTTGGCATCACCCGCGTCCATCACCTCCAGATAGGCGCGGTTGATCATGTCCATCTCGGCCTGCAGTTCGCCGTAGCTGAACGGCATCTCCTCGCCGGCAATGACCGGTATCTGCTGCTTCAGATCGTCCGGGCAGTGCCAGTCGAAGGTCAGGTTGGTAAACGGGGTCTGGGTGCCCCAACGCGAGGGTACGTTGAGGTTGTAGATCAGCTCCTGCATGCACTGCAGTACCTGCTCGTAGGCCAGGTTGTCCTTGCGGATGAACGGCGCCAGGTAGGTATCGAAGGAGCTGAAGGCCTGGGCTCCGGCCCACTCATTCTGCAGCGTGCCGAGGAAGTTGACGATCTGCCCCACGGCGCTGGATAGATGCTTGGGCGCACCGCTCTCCAGCCGCCCCGGAATGCCGTTGAGTCCCTCGAACAGCAGGGTGCGCAGCGACCAGCCGGCGCAGTATCCGGATAGCATGTCCAGATCGTGGATATGCAGGTCCCCTTCGCGATGCGCCATGCCGATCAACGGGGTGTAGACCTCGTTCAGCCAGTAGTTGGCGATCACCTTACCAGACACATTCAGGATCAGCCCGCCCAGCGAATAGCCCTGGTTGGCGTTGGCGTTGACCCGCCAGTCGCTGCGCTCCAGGTACTCGTCGACTGTGCTTCTCACCTCCACGTTCGCGTATCTATCCATTGCCGCCTCGCTATCCGCCAATCACTACATGTAGTGCCTATTTAATTCTTACACCACAACATATAGATCATTATCGGCAGCAGTGCCGCGCCCACACCTTGACTGACATCAAGGGCCGGAAAAAAATTTTCGCCTAGTATCAGGCAACAGTATCAGGAGCTTCCGTATGATCTTTCTCCCCCGCCCCCCGCTTCCCTTTCGCCTGTTGCCCAGCCTGTCTCCCAATCTGCGTAGCCTGTTCAGCAGGACCGAGCCACATATCCCGTTTCGGCTCAAACGACAGCTGTTGGAAAGGTTATTGAACCGGTTATTCCGGCAGCAGCTGGAGGATGAGGAGTTCGACTTTATGGAGCAGCGCCAACTGGGGCTGGAGGTTAGGGATCTGGGGCTGCGTCTGGCGTTTGGCTATCGCGATGGCCAGTTAAAGGTGGAGCCGGCCAGCGGTTCTAAAAAGAGTCCAGATGCCTGGATCCGCGGCGACTCAGGCGAGTTTCTCCGCCTGGCGACGCTGGAGGAGGATCCGGACACTCTGTTCTTCCAGCGCCGCCTGCTGATCGAGGGCGATACCGAGCTGGGACTGGCGGTAAAGAATCTTCTGGATAGTGTGGACTGGAGCGAGATGCCGCCGCTATTCCAGCGTGGTTTGCACGCTCTGCGACGTCTGCAGGGATGAGCTTCCGCTCGAATCTGGTGTCTCATCTGCCTGAGCCGCTGCTCGGGAGTCTGGAGACGCCATCTGATTCGGTGCTGACTTCAGTAACTTCGCCGTCAGCGCCTCCAATTCGGCCTGCGCCACTCGGCGCCGGTCCAACTCCAGGCGCGATTGCTCGAGCTGGTATTCGGCAACGCTCCACTTGGCCTGCGCGATACCGTCCTCCATTTCACCGCAGAGCGCTTCCAGTTGCTCAACCTCACTGCGCAGGGCGTCGACATAGTTTTGCCCGATCAGCCCCTTTTCTATCGCCGCGTGCAGACTTTTTAACTTGTCGCTGATCAGCGCTATCCGATTTCGGTTGCTACTCAGCTGTTGCTGCTGCTCGTCGATGGCCGCTGCCGCCTGCTGTATCCGGTCGCGCAACTGCTGCTGCACCTGCTGCAACGCTTGCCGACGCGTCTCGAATTGATGCCGCGTCTCCTCCAGCATCGCCGCGATAGCCGGATCCGATGATGCCGCCTCCAATAGTTCGGAGCGGAACGCGATCACCGAATCGCCCTTCTCTTCCGCCTCCAACCGGTCGATACGGGCCAGAAGCCGGTACTGCTGCGCTGTCGAATCAGCCGCCACCTGGGGGGCGCTGTGCACCTCGGGGACAAACAGGCAACCCAGCAGAAAAGCCGTGCCAATGACACGTACCTGCATCTTCTTTACCGAGGGATACAACAGCGACCACCGCACCGTCATGCGCACTTCTTCCCGTTCAGAACAGAGGTAAACGATCGTTTAAACCAGCGAAGTCGCCAGCTTATCAGTATCGGGAGCAGGCTTCATCTACTGCCGGAAAACCTGTCGCCTGTCGGATCGCTACACCCTGTCCATGCCCGGTAACCCGTACCAGTAGCCGTTGCATTGACCGGCGCTGAGCAGTGGGATGGTATCTTTCTGTTCACCCTTCAGGCGCTGACTGAAACGCTTGATTACAGCTGCCATCCGCTGCCGCTGCGGGCTCAACCGCACCCTGTCCACGCCCATGACCTGCATGGCATCCAGCTCGTGCTCCAGATTGTAGTGCTCCCCGGACAGGGTCTGAATGCCGTTCATCGTGAACAACTCGCGCCCCTCCTGCGAGCGCACCGGGATGCCGTCCGGGTACTCGATACAACAGAAGTTGCAGTTGTCCTTGGGCAGGTTGCGGTAGCGGGCGGTGAAGCAGCGGGCGGCATAGGCCAGCGGCAGGCAGCCGTAAGCGAACACCTCGGTCTCCAACTCGGGCAGAGAGCCATCCTGCGCGACCTGCTGCAGCAGCTGCTCCAGCGTCTGCGCCGACAGCTCCACCGGCATCACCCAGCGGCGCATGCCGCTGTTGTAGAGTCGCTTGAGCGTACCCAGGTTGTAGATATTGATCGACGGGCCGGTGACGAACTCCACCCCTTGGCTGCTCAGCAACTGCACCGCGGCCATATCGTTGGCCTCGACCTGGAATTCGCCGTTGGCGCAGATGCGGCGCAGCATCTTCAGTTCCGACTCTGCCTCCAGCAGCGCCAGGCTGGAGAGCACCACCTGCTTGCCGCAGGCGCGCAGGTCACGGCCGATCTCGATCCAGTCGTCGAGCTTGAGCTGACGCCGCTTGGAACAAACCGTCTCGCCCAGGTAGACGGTATCCAGCGGTTGCTCCGCCATCTCGGCGTAGAAGTTATACACATCCTGCTTGGGCCAGAAGTAGAGCAGCGGCCCCAGGGTCAGTTTCAATGCCTTGTCCATCTATCCCCCTACTGCCAGCTGCGATGATAGGCACCGATAGTGGTGGTGCTGCCCTCGGACAGCGCCTCCAGCCCGCGGTCCCACTGCGGTTGTACCTTGAAGGCACCCTGCGTTGCGGCGTTGTCGAGCGCCTCGCGCCAGATCCGGGTGACCTGGGACACGTAGGCGGGGCTGCGCTGCCGACCCTCGATCTTGACCGCCTGGATACCGATCCGTTTCAGCTCCGGGATCAGGTCCAGAGTGTTGAGGCTGGTCGGTTCTTCCATGGCGTGGTAGACGTTGCCCTCCACCTCGAAACGCCCCTTGCACAGGGTGGGATAACCGGCCTTTTCGCCATCGGCATAGCGGTCAATCAGCACCTCGTTCAGGCGTGACTCCAGCCCGCGCGCGGTCTCCTGCCAGCGCACGGCCTTGGCCGGCGAGCAGGCGCCGCAGGTGTTGGGGGATTCGTCGGTCAGGTAGGAGGATAGATAACAGCGCCCCTCGACCATGATACAAAGGCTGCCGAAGGCGAATACCTCCAGCTCCACCGGGGTGTGCGCGGCCAGATGTTCCACCTGCGCCAGTGACAGCACCCGGGGCAGCACAGCACGCTGGATGCCGAACTGGTCACGGTAGTAGTTCAGCGCCTCGTAATTGGTGGCCGACCCCTGTACCGACAAGTGCAGACGCAGCGCGGAATGGCGTTCGGCGGCATAGCCCAATACTCCCATATCGGCAGCGATCAGCGCATCGACACCCAGGTCGGCGGCCATATCCACTGCCGCCTGCCAGCTGGACCAGCCCTCGGGCTGGGGATAGGTGTTGATAGCACAGAGCACCTTGACGCCTCGGCTGCGGGCGTAGTCGATCCCCTTCTCCGCTTTGCGGCGGTCGAAGTTGAGACCGGCAAACTGACGCGCGTTGGTTTTATCGCGAAAGCCGAAGTAGACGGCGTCGGCACCGTTATCCACGGCCGCCTTCAGGGCGGGAAAACTCCCGGCGGGACACACCAGTTCCACTGCAACCTCCTGAGCGAAAACGAGTGCGCCCAGCCTAGCGGTTCGGGAAGTACAGCGACATGATGTTTATCAAGGAGCAGATGCTTTACCAAGCGGGCCAGAAAGCCTGTACCTATTACTGCAGGTAGCGCGGCCCGATTTGATCAATCGAGCTTTTTCCTATCTGCATCCTCACGGCTTTTGGAGCGCCAGCCCACCACCCCACACACCAGTGCCAAGACCAGGGCACCGCCGGCGATGGCGCGGATCTGTCCGCGCTCCTGCTCGAGTTGAGCGGCGGTGGCCGCATCGGGCGCGGCTTTTATCGCGCGCTCACTCGGTGCTTTGGAGATGCTCCAACCCGACGCCATCAACAAACACAAGGCCAAGGCGTACATAAACTCTTTCATCGCACTCTCTCCGTAGGCTCGGTGGGGCCACACAGTAACATCCACCGCCGCAGCCTCGCCAGCGCCATACCAACACTGGTATAGGATTTGCTGCACTCAACGGACTTGTGACTCTATATGGATCAGTCGATGACCGGCAACGCCCTGGCAACCGAAACCTTCTTCCTCGCCTCCAAGCGCTCGGAGATCGCCCTGCTGCGCCAGTTGATGGCCAGTTGCGAACTGGTGACCCAGGTCAGCAACCTGATCCATGAGCTGCAGCGCGAGCGCGGGTTATCCAACGTGTTTCTTGCCTCTAAAGGCGTGCGTTTCGCTCGCCAGCGCCTGCAGCAGATCCCAACGGCTCTGCACGCCGAACAAGGCTTCAGGTGCCGACTTGAGCAACTGGATATCGAAAGCTGGACCCGGGTCGGCAGTGCACGCCTGTTCAACAATATCGCCTATGCGCTGCATGGATTGGACGGCCTTCAAGCCCTGCGTGAGCAGATCGGCCAACGGGCGCTGACTGCCACCGAGAGTACCCAAGCCTTCAATCGCCTGATAACCGCCCTGCTGTCGGTGATCTTCGAAGCCGCCGACATCTCCGACGATCCCGAGATCACCCGCGCGCTGGTGGCCATGTTCAATTTCATGCAGGGCAAGGAGTACGCAGGACAGGAGCGGGCCTGGGCGGTGATCGGCTTCGCCGCGGGTGAGTTCGATCAAGCGCTGCTGCACCGGTTGTCTGACCTGGTCGACAGCCAGCAGCAAAGCTTCCACACCTTCGAGGAGTTTGCGCAAGCCGCTCCAATAGACGGTTGGCGTGAACTGGAAAACCACGAAGAGACCTTGGAGTTTCTACGCTTGCGTCTGCTGATCGCCCGTGTCCAACCCGGTACCGGACTGCCGTCCGAGATCAGCGAGGTCTGGTATGACGCGGCCACCCGGCGGATCGACAGGATGCAACAACTGGAGCGGCAACTGGCCGATGCCCTGCTGCAATTGAGTCAGCAGCGCGTGCGCGAGGCGAACAAGGAGCTGAAAAAACATCACGACAGCCTGGAGCTGATCGCCTCCCTGCATGAGCCCGGTGCCTCGCCGCTGACCATGCTGCTCGCGCCGGAACAGGCCCCGGCGCCGACGGAAGCTGGCAGCTCGGGCGCCACCAGCAGCGACTGGGTGCACTCGCTCTACGGCCTGGTCAGGCAACAGGCTGAGGGGCTGAAACAGATGCACGACGAACTCACGGCCGCCCGACAGGCGCTGTCGGATCGCAAGACGCTGGAACGTGCCAAGGGGCTGCTGATGCAGTTCCGCGGGCTGACCGAAGAGCAGGCCTACCGGCTGCTGCAGCAAACCTCAATGGCGCAAAACCGCTCGCTGGCAGCGGTCGCGCAGAAGCTGATCGCCGACATCGAGCAGCTGAAGGGCAAGAGCAACGGCTTGCCGCACTAGTCGAGCTGCGCTTCATTTCCGGCCATCGACAAGGACCGCGCGCCATCTTGGTGCACACCAAGTGTTTTCAACTTGCACGGTGGGTAAGTTGAAAATTTCTATTCACGATTAATTCTCATTTGTCTTAATATTGTCATCTACCTCTAATCACCCATTTTTTGTAGTACATCCACCATGCTGTTCGACCTGGATCGTTTCCGAGCTCTCGGGGCTCAACCCTGTTTACTGGATGCCAGCGGTATCCTGCTCAGCTATGCCGAGCTGGCCGAACAAGCTGCCCGCTTTGCGGCTTCCCTCGACCAATACGATACCCCGCAGTTGATCGCGATCGAGGCGGCCTCCGACCCTCAGGCAATTGCCGCCTATGTCGGCACCCTGGCCGCAGGCCATGCCGTGATGCCGGTGCCGGTCGATACCCCGGATACGATGCGCTCGCTCAGCCAACGCTTTCGTCCAGCCCTGAGCTTCTACCGTCGCAACGGTCGCTGGGAGCCGGAGCGGCACGACTGGCAAGCCGCCGAGCCTCACCCTGAGCTGGCGCTACTGCTGCAGACCTCCGGCAGTACCGGCCAGGGGCGTGGCGTACGACTCTCGCGTCAGGCGCTGGAGGCCAATGCCGGATCTATCGCCGAGTACCTCGATATCCAGGCGGATGACCGCGCCGCGCTGATACTGCCGCTGCACTACTCCTATGGCCTGTCGGTGCTGCACTCTCATCTGCTCCAGGGCGCATCGCTCTGGCTGCACGGGGAGTCGGTGCTCAGCGCCGGATTCAACCAGGCCCTGGCGCGCAGTGGCGTCACCAATCTGGCGGGCGTACCACACCACTTCACCCTGCTGGAAAGCGCAGGCCTGGCCGATCATCTGCCTGCCAGCCTGCGTTTCATGACCGTGGCCGGCGGTGCCATGGAGCCGGCCAAGGTGGTGCACTGGGCCAAGCTGATGGCGCGTCATGAGGGGCGCTTCGTGGTCATGTATGGTCAGACCGAGGCCACCGCGCGTATCGCCTGGCTGCCCCCGGAAATGGCATTGGATAAGCCCGACGCGATCGGCATCGCCATCCCCGGTGGCGCGCTGGCTCTGCGTGACGCACAGGGAACCGAGATTAAAACCGCGGAAGCAGAGGGCGAACTGATCTACCGCGGGCCCAATGTGATGATGGGCTATGCCGAGGGATACCGGGAGTTGGCCCATGGCGCTGAACTCGATGAACTGGCTACCGGCGACCTGGCCCGGCGCGATCGCGCCGGGATCTACCGTATCACCGGCCGCCTGTCGCGCATGTCCAAGATCGCGGGCCTGCGCATCGGTCATGACGCGTTGGAGCGCGCCCTGGCCCACTTCGCCCCGGAGGTCGCGGTCTGGGGGGACGACCGGCAGATCCATATCGGCATGGCGGGTGCGGCCCCGGCAGCGGAGGAGGTCCAAGCTAAGGCAGCGCAACTGGCCGGAATCGGCGCCCAACATGTGCGTGTTCATCCGCTCCGCGCACTGCCCCGGCGCGCCAACGGCAAGATCGATTATCCGGCACTGCGCGCACAACAGGGACAGAAAACAGCCAGCGGCGGTGTACTGACCGCCTTTCGCGCCAGCTTTGCACCGCGTGCCGTGCGTCCCGACGACAGCTTTTCCAGCCTCGGCGGAGACTCCCTGTGCCATGTGGAGCTGACTCTGGCCCTGGAGGAACGGCTCGGCGGCGTACCGACGGGCTGGGAACGGATGCCGATCGCCGAACTGGAGAACGCCCGCCCCGGTCAGCGCAACCGCTTGCCTACCGATCTGGTGACGCGAGTACTGGCAATCCTGGCGGTGGTCGTCACACACCAGACCCACTGGCCGGTATATGGCGGCGCGGCGGCGATGGTGATGCTGATGGGGATGAGCGTCTCATCGTTCCGCTGGAAGGCGCTCTGCGCCGGCAACTGGGGGACCTATTTTGCCCCGCTGCTCGGTGTACTCATTCCCTATTACATCGTGCTGGCAGGCTATAGCCTGGCCTGGGGCGAGGTCCCCTGGGTATCGGCGCTACTGATGGGAAACTTCGCGCTGACCAAGCCCTCGACCCATGAGATGCTGCCGTTCCTGTACTGGTTCGTGGAAGCCTATGTGCAGATCACGCTGCTGGTGGTCCTGCCCTTCCTGATACCGCCGCTGCGCCGACAACTGGCCAAGCTGTCCCCCTTCACCTTCGGCCTCGGACTGCTGGCACTGGCACTACTACTGCGGATCACTATTCCGCAGCTCTGGCCGATGAACGGACGGGCGCTGTTCACCGTGCCCTGGGTACTCTACCTGTTCGCCCTCGGCTGGTGCATTAGTGCGGCGCAGACGCGCCGCCAGCGTTGGCTGGTGATCGTCCTCGGCTGCGCAATCATGCCGCTGGCCGCATATCTGGGCGGCAACTGGTATGGCGGCTGGATCAAGTACATGAGCCTGCTCGGCATACTCGCGCTGCTCTGTCTGGTACCGAGCATTCCGCTGCCCGACTGGAGCCTGCGACCGCTGATGCGGCTGGCGCAGGCGGCCTTCGCGATCTATCTGTTGCACCGCCTGGTACCCGAGGTGCTGATGCCGATGCTGGGGCTGGAGGGGCACTCGCCGCTGATCGACGGCCTGGCGATCGGCGGTGGCATCGCGCTGGGGTTGCTGGCGGCTGCGCTGCAGCGGCGATTGATGTCAGCACCTATCCGCCTGGCGCACGGCCCTGGCGTTGACCTCAAAACCGCCCTGCCCCAGCCGTAACGCCCGCTTAATAACCATATAAAATGAACCTTAACTGCGCAGCCCTGACCGGCTGCGCACCATTTTTGATCTAGGCACAGACTGACAACAAAACCAGAATGATAATGTAACACTTTGACTTTATTTGGGATTTTCACAAAAAACAGGTTTTGGCACGCTGACTGCTATATCCGATTCAGTATTTGAGCTGAAGCTGGCTCAAATCTGACAAGCTGAGAATTTTGGATAATGGCGTCCATCACTGCACCTGCAAAAGGCGGGGCATGTGTGGACGCCATTTTTTTGTTGCTCTCAGTCGGTTAGAACCCTTTGTGTGTGATCCCTTAACGTCGAACGAGGCAAAAATATGGCTTACTTAATTCCCGCAGAATTTGTAACCAAGATGGTGGATGCCGGTGAATCCAAGATCTACATGTCCACCCGCGACACCCTGATCCGTGGCTATATGGCCGGTGCCATCCTGGCTCTGGCAGCAGTGTTTGCCGTCACTGTCGCAGTACAAACCGGCGTGTTCCTGATCGGCGCGATCCTGTTCCCGGTCGGTTTCTGCATGCTTTACCTGATGGGCTTCGACCTGCTGACCGGTGTGTTTATGCTCACCCCGCTGGCCTGGCTCGACAAGCGCCCCGGTGTCACCCCGGGTCAGATTCTGCGCAACTGGGGGCTGGTATTCGTCGGTAACTTCGCCGGAGCCTTCACCGTGGCGGTGATGATGTCGTTCATCTTCACCATGGGTTACAACACCGACGGCGGCGCCATCGCCGAGAAAGTCGCCAAGATCGGCGAATCCCGTACGGTTGGTTACGCTGCTTATGGCGTAGAGGGTTGGTTCACCATCTTCATCCGCGGCATGCTGTGTAACTGGATGGTCTCCCTCGGCGTAGTCGGTGCGATGATCTCCACCCATGTCAGCGGCAAGGTGATCGCCATGTGGATGCCGATCATGCTGTTCTTCTTCATGGGCTTCGAGCACTCCGTGGTCAACATGTTCCTGTTCCCGTTCAGCATGATCATGGGCGGTAACTTCTCCATCGCCGACTACTTCATCTGGAACGAGATCCCGACCGCTCTGGGCAACCTGGTCGGCGGCCTGGCGTTCACCGGCCTGACCCTGTACACCACTCACGTGCGTACCGGTTCCAAGCGCGAGATTCCGACCTCCGCTCCGTCCAAGCCGGCAACCGTATAACCTTCCTTCCAAACCCTGGTCACCTGCGGGTGGCTGGGGCTTTTTTCGGCATCTGAGTATATGACCAGTCACCTCAAGCTCAGCGTTGGCCAGTATTCGGACAAGGGCCGAAAAGAGCTGAATCAGGATTTTCACGGTGCGCTGATCCCAAAAGAGCCGCAACTGAGTCTCAAGGGCGCAGCCCTGGCGATAGCGGATGGCATCAGCTCGAGCAGCGTCAGCCAGATCGCCAGCGCCGCCGCGGTCAAATCCTTTCTCGACGATTACTTCTGTACCTCGGAAGCCTGGACCGTGCGCACTGCCGCCGAGCGGGTGATAGCGGCCACCAACTCCTGGCTGCACTCCCAGACCCGGCGCAGCGACTACCGTTACGATAAGGATAAAGGCTACGTCTGTACTCTCAGCGCAATGGTGATCAAAGCCGCCACCGCGCACATTTTTCATGTCGGCGACTCGCGCATCTACCGTGTACACGAGCATGCGCTGGAACAGCTGACCAAGGATCATCGGCTCTGGGTCTCCCAGCAGGAGAGCTACCTGAGCCGGGCGCTCGGTATCGACGATCAGCTCGAGATCGACTACCAGGCCCTGTCGGTCAAGCCCGGGGATACCTTTATCCTCGCCACCGACGGCATCTACGAACACAGCGACACCCAGTTTCTGCTCAACACCCTGCGTGAGCACCCGACATCCCTCGACAACGCCGCCCGACAGATCGCCAAGCACGCGCTGGAACGGGGCAGCGGTGACAACCTGACCCTGCAGATCGTCCGTGTCGACCAGGTGCCCGGGACGGAACACGCCGAGCTGCAGTTGCAGATCGAGCAGCTGCCGCTGCCGCCGATGCTGGAACCGCGCATGCAGTTCGATGGTTACGAGATCGTCCGCGAACTGCACGCCACCAGCCGCAGCCATGTGTTCCTGGCTGTGGATATGGCCAGTGGCGACCCGGTGGCGCTGAAAACCCCGGCCATCGACCTGGCCGACGACCCGGACTACCTGGAGCGTTTCCTGCTGGAGGAGTGGATAGCGCGGCGCATCAACAGCGCCCACGTGCTGAAGGCGGAGTCGCCCGGCCGCAATCGCCACTACCTGTACACGGCGATGGAGTACATTGAGGGCCAGACCCTGCGCCAATGGTTGATCGACAACCCGCGCCCCGATATCGAGACCGTGCGGTCGATCGTCGAACAGATCGCCCGCGGTCTGCGCGCTTTCCACCGCATGGAGATGCTGCATCAGGACCTGCGTCCGGACAACATCATGATCGACCGCAACGGCACGGTGAAGATCATCGATTTCGGTGCCACCCGGGTCGCCGGCATCGCCGAAGCGACAGTGGTCAGCCGCCAGGAACAGGTACTCGGTACCGCACTGTTCACGGCACCGGAGTACTTTCTCGGCTTTCCCGGCAGCGAGCGCTCGGACCAGTTCTCGCTCGGCGTGATCTGTTACCAGATGCTCAGCGGCCGTTTCCCCTATGGCACCCAGGTGGCCAAGTGCCGTACCGCCAAGGCGCAGCAGAAACTCAGGTATGACTCGATACTGGATGACGAGCGCGAGATACCGGCCTGGGTGGACGAAGCACTGAAACGGGCGACCCATCCAAGCCCGGAGAAGCGCTATGACGACCTATCGGAGTTTATCTACGATCTGCGCCATCCCAACCGGGAGTACCTGAACAAGACCCGGCCGCCGCTGATCGAACGCAACCCGGTGTTGTTCTGGCAGGGGGTGTCAGCCCTGCTGGCCTGCGCGCTGATCTACCTGCTCGCCAACCCGCTAATGTGAACCAAACCCTAAACGAACCAAGAAGGACTACATGATGATCAGCAATCGCGATGAAGTGACTCAGATGATCCTCTCCGCCAAGGTCAGCAAGGGGATCAAATGGAAGGATGTGGCCACGGAAGTTGGCCTCTCCAAGGAGTGGACCACCGCCGCCTGTCTCGGCCAGATGACCCTGAACAAGGAGCAGGCGGAGATCGTCGGTCGGATGTTCGAGCTCACCGACGAAGCGGTGGCCTGGCTGCAGATCGTACCCTCCAAAGGCACCGGCGGCATCCCCACCGACCCCCTGCTCTACCGCCTGTACGAGATCGTCAGCGTCTACGGCGGCTCGATCAAGGAGCTGATCCACGAGGAGTTCGGTGACGGCATCATGAGCGCCATCGACTTCTCGCTGGATATCCAGCGCGAGCCCGATCCCAAGGGCGACCGGGTCAATATGGTAATGTCGGGCAAGTTCCTGCCCTACAAGAGTTACTGAGCGCTACAGCAGGTCCCATCCACTGTTCCCGTTGAATGCAGGGTCAGTGGGTGGGCAGCTCCAGTACCACCTCCAGGCCGCCCTCGGGGCGGTTGGCCAGGCGGATCTCTCCGCCGTGGGAGTGGGCGATGGTGCGGGCGATGGAGAGGCCCAGGCCGATACCGCCGGTCTCCCGGCTGCGTGAGGTCTCGAGGCGCACAAAGGGATCGAACACCCGCAGCTGGTCCGCCTCCGGGATGCCAGGTCCACGGTCGCGCACCGCGATCAGCAACCGATCGTCGCGGACGCTGAGCTCGACCTCCGCCTGCTGGCCATATTTGCACGCGTTCTCGATCAGGTTGGTCAGCGCGCGGCGGATGGAGCCGGAGCGGCACAGGTAGGGCACGCGCTGGGACTCGTCATAGTCGATCGGATGACCCAGATCACGCAGGTCTTCACAGATACTGCCGATCAGCGCTGCCAGATCCACGGCACGCCGCTCCTCCTGCACCGATTCCTCGCGGGTAAAGGCCAGCGTCGCCTCAAGCATCTCCTGCATCTGGTTGAGAATGCACAGAATCTTGTCGCGGCTTTTCTCGGGCTGAATGAACTCGGCGTGCAACCGCAGCATGGTCAACGGTGTGCGCAGGTCGTGGGAGATCGCCGCCATCATCCGCGTGCGGTCGGTAACAAAGCGTTCGAGCCGGTCCTGCATGCGGTTGAAGGCGCGGGTGGTACGCACCACATCCTCGGAGCCCTGCTCCGGAATTGCCTCGCTCAGCTCACCGCGGCCGATACGGTCGGCAGCCCGGCTGAGACAACCCAGTGGCGCCGACACCTGACGCACGATCACCACCACGACACAAACGGTCAATGCAAACAGCCCCAACGCCACCAGCAATGGCACGATCCAGGTCGGCAGGCTGCTAGGCGAGCGCAACGTCGCGTTCAGCCACTGGCCGTCCGGACGCTGAATCGACAGGCTGGCGATCGGCAGTGCGGCATCGCCCGGATCGAACAGCAGGTTGGGCTTGAGCAGATTCTGCACCCAGCTGTAGCACCAGTAGTAGCGTGGGCTGATCGACAGCTGCACATGCGCGGCATCGTTACCGGACAGCGCTACCAGACGCTGATAGAGCGGGTGCTCGGCACCGGTGCGGTTGTAGGGGTCGGCGGTGGCGGTTGCACCGATATCGAACCGGAACCGCTCGCTGGTGACCGCCCCAAGCGCCTCGGTACGCAACTCCGGCGGTGTTTCGTCGAGCAGGCGGTCCATCCCCGCGCTGCGCGAGATCAGATCCTCCAACTGACTGAGGCGCACCGCCCGGCTGCGCTCCTCGAAAAAGACATACACGGTGGTGGCGTTGACGATGCCCAGGATCAGGATCAGCAGGCCGATGACCCGTCCCGGCAGGCTCTGGCGCAGATAGCGCAGCATCACTGGACATCCACGGTGAGCATATAGCCGCCGCCCCACACGGTTTTGATCAACTCCGGATTGGTGCTGTCGCGTTCGATCTTGCGTCGCAACCGGCTGACCTGGTTATCGATACTGCGATCGAACACATCCGCCTGCCGCCCGCTGGTCAGGTCGAGCAGCTGTTCCCGGCTCAACACCCGGTGCGGGTGGGCCAGAAAAGTGGACAGCAGCTTGAACTCGGCGGTGCTCAGCGGCACTGCGACACCATCCTCGCCGACCAGCTCCCGCCGTGCCACATCCAGGACCCAGCGGTCGAAACTGAGTTTTTCCACCTCCAGCGCATCACGCTGACGCGGCAAGGCCTCGGCACGGCGCAGCACCGCCTTGATCCGCGCCAGCAGCTCACGGGGGAAAAACGGCTTGGTCAGGTAGTCGTCGGCGCCCATCTCCAGTCCCACCACGCGGTCGGTCTGCTCCGCCATCGCGGTAACCATGATGATCGGGATCTGGCTCGATTCGCGCAGCTGACGGCAGAGGCTCAGACCATCCTCGCCCGGCATCATCAGGTCCAGCACGATCAGGTCGATAGCGCTGACCTCGAGGATCTTTTTCATCTCCTGGCCGTCACGGGCGGTGGTGACGCGGAAGTCGAACTGCTCGAGGTAGTTGGCCACCAGATCGCGGATCTCCTGGTGGTCGTCGACAACGAGAATATGGGGTGTGTTGTTCATGATCGTGCTAACCGGTAGTACTACTGCATCAGCTTATCCGATCACCGGGCAGGAGTGCGAATGTCAATTGTATCAATCTATGCCCATTGCGTGGCTTGATACAGATTGCGACAAAATGATCCGACTTCGAAAAACTTTTATTACATTTATCGGGCCTAATAGGTCCAGGATCAGATCAGGTGAGGAGAGAACGTGACATCCATACTGGATAATCCCCTAATCCAAAGCGCGGTACTGCCACTGTTATTAAGCTTGGGCCTGACCGGCCTGCTGCGCCTCGTGCTTGGTCCGGTATTCGGTGCTCGTCTGGCCGCGGCGGCCATTGCGGTAAGTTTCCTGATCTGTCAGGCGCTGATCCAGGCGCCGGTGTTTCCCCCTCGCTCCTCGTCCCAGAAACTCCCCTATCTGGTAGCGGGGGCACTGCTGCTGGGTCTGCTGATCGACAGCCTCGATCTGAAGGCCCGTGTGCAGCAAACTGCCATGGCGGTGCTGGCGCTTGCCGGCATCGGCTGGCTTCTTTACGGACGTTTCGACCGTATCGATATTGCCGGCTGGATACTGTTGCCGATGCTGTTCGCCGCGACACTGCTGGCGCAGCACCGCTGCCTGGCCCGACGTGACAGCCTGGATGGCGGCATCCTGCTGCTGTTGGCCAGCGCCGGTACCGGTGCAATCGCATTGATCGGCGCCTCTGCCTCCATGGCCCAGACCTGCTTCGCGCTGATGGCGGCGACCGGCGGCTTCCTGCTGTGGAACTGGCCGACCCTGCGCTTCCCGCTCAATGCCACCGCGCAGTTGAGCGCACTGACCGCACTGTTGGCACTGGGCACACAGATGCTGTTTTACACCAAGGCCAATGGCTGGGCACTGCTGTTGCTGACCCCGCTGCTGCTGGTGGACCGTATTGGACGCCAGATGGAGAACCAGCCTCTGCGTGCGGTGCTGGTCACCGGCAGCGCCGTGGCAATTTGCGCCGTAGCGGTCGGCACCGCCTGGATGATGCTCGAACCGAGCGGTTCGGGATACTGATACCGATAACCTGTTAACCCTTTAAACCAACTGGCTTCGACCAGTCTCAATCAGAGGATAGGAAGATGAATGTAAAAGCACTGTTTGGCGCTGGCCTGCTGGCTGCAAGCCTGTCTACCACCGGAATCGCTCAGGCAGCTCCGGAACCCTACGCACTGGACATGGCTCACTCCGCGGTGGTATTCAACGTTAACCACCTGGGCTTCTCCAACATGTTCGGCCGTTTCGACAAGTTCGAAGGCGACCTGTCATTCGATGCCGACAACATCGAAAACTCCAGCGTGAATATCAGTATCGATACCGAATCTGTGAACACCTTTCACGGCAAGCGTAACGAACACCTGGCCTCGCCCGATTTCTTCAACGCGGCCGAGTTTCCGGAGATGACCTTCGAGAGCACCAAGATCACCAAGACCGGTGACAACACTGCCAAGCTCGAGGGCGACCTGACCCTGCTCGGCGTGACCAAGCCGGTTACCCTGGACCTGGTGGTCAACAAGGTAGGTCCGCATCCGTTCAACAAGCAGCCGCTGGCTGGCTTTACCGCTACCGGTACGGTCAAGCGTAGCGAGTTCGGCATGAACTACGGCCTGCCGGCGATCAGTGACGAGATCAACCTGCAGATCGACGTGGAAGCTACGCCGAAGTAATTCGGGCACCCGCGTACTTTTAGCTGGGCGAGCACTTCCCGCCGGTACCGAATTACTAGCATGCTAGCGGTACCGGCGTTTTTCGTCAGGCTGGGGAGTTTAGTGACGGCAACGCCTCTGACTCCAGCTCCCCTTGTAAACTGCTGCGTGCCAGTAACTGTGCAAAGTTATGAATCTGCCAAACCAGTCGTTCAAACAGTGTCGTGGCGGCGAACAACTGCCGACGACTTTCGATGCTCAACGACGTCTCTGACTCCAACAACTCACCGCGAAGCCTCTCCATAAGCCCCGAACGATCGCTGCTCATCAACAGCAGGATCTCACAGTCATCGGCCGAATCGCTCAAACTGTCCTCCAGCGTCAGCAGTAACGCATGCAGCCCTTCAGTCATGCTATCGCGCATCCGTTTGGCGGCCGTCTCCCTGAACGCAAAGCCCAGAATCACTTGCAGTTCACGACACCCCTCGAGCATATGCACCAGCAACTCGTTGCGTGACTGCATAGCGGCCACACGCTCAAGCAAGGGTGCCGATTGTGTTCGCCCTGTCAGCTCAGAGATAAAGCGTCGGCAGTGTGCCGCCAGGCTGATACTGGCGGGATGCAGCAGCTTAACCTCCAGCACATCACCAGTCGCGTCTGCGCGTAGTCCGTCGAAGTAGAGTGGCAACCGCCCAACCAGGCGCGATTGCTCTTTACCGACAAGGCCAAGCGCCGATTCCGGATCGTTCAGCGCCTGATCAAAAAGGTACTTGGGTCGGGACATCGTCTGGGTTCTATCTTGAGGCGCAACGATCTCGGCGAGATCCATCAGGAGCCCACCCATGTAACTCAGCGTCAATGCACCAACAACCTGGATCAACAGCGAGGCCCAGGTCAGTTGCAGGCCTGGATCCTCGACTAACAGGGCGGTGAACGCCTTGATTCCCGGATAATCGGTGTATAACTCGAACACCAGTACCGGCAAAAGAATCAGTACCGACAACGCTTTGGACCACACCTGCATCAACACCATCTGCATGGCGGAACCGGTCAAGCCACGCCCAAGAAAGTAAACGCAGAATGCGCTTCCCAGATTGGCGCCAAATACCACAACCAGCGCCTGATCCATGGTAAACAGACCGGACGCGATACAGGTCACGGCAATGGCAGCCGCAGTTGCCGACGACTGAGCAACAGTGCCGAATAGGGTTGCCGCCAGAAACAGCAGCAGTAACGACGTGTCCGCGTCAGACAGAAAATCGCTCACCAACGCCACTTCATTGAGCCTACCCGCGCCCCCTTTCAGGATCGCCAGGCCCAGCAGCAACAGGCCCAGTCCAAGCAATACGCCAAGCGGAAAGCGGAACCGCTCCTTGTCGTAGAGTTTCAGGTAGTAGCCCAGGCCGACAACACCAAGCATCAGGTAGATCAATAGATGGATATCGAATGCGGCAACCAGCACCAACCCGGTCGTCCCCACGTTAGCCCAACCGATCAATGGCACAGCACGACGCACCTGAATCGTCCCGGTAGACGCCATGGAAACGATAACAAAGGCGACAGCAACACCGCTTTGGGTAATGGCACCGGCGACGGTACCGATCAGAGCAGACAGCTCCTTGCGACGACACGCGAGCTTGACCAACGAGTGAAAAAAACGGCTGTTGTTGTTATTGAATGCGTTAGCGAAGCCACGCAGTCCGATGAAAAACAGGCCAAGGCCTGCGAAGAAGGTCACAAAAAGGTCCATGCAGGGTTCACCCCGTTCCTTGAGGCTACTCACCGGTGTGGGTTCCCGGCCTTGACGCCGAACCCGTACTGTCTACTGCGATGGTGCCTGCACGCCCGGATCGAGCAGCCCCATGGATGGGTGATTACGTACAGTATCCGGGTCAGTATGGTAATAGGCAGCGCATCTGTACATTAGAAATGTCCCCGGCCGGCAAAATACGGCAATGCTGTGCGGAGAGTGCGTAGCCCCCTAATGGCACCTCAGTTTCGACAGATTCCCCCACTCGCTCTACGCTCATACACAGAGGCAAAGATGAATTTCCCATGACAGTACGCATGTGTTGTAGCAATGGGAGGAGGTGAGGCATGAACCATCACCAGTTTTTCGACCGGCTCTGGCACGACTATGTGGATATCACACCACAGGCGGAGGCGATCCAGCAGCTGTTCGTCGAACGGGGCGAGCAGCTGATCAACGACCACGTGGCGTTTCGCACCCTGGCCGACAGCCCGGTCGAGTTGAAGCGGTTACAACCGCTGCTGGAACAGCTCGGTTACCGCGCTTACGGTCAGTATCGCTTCGAAAGCAAGAAGTTACATGCACGCGCCTACATGCATGAGCAGGATGAGACGGCTCCGAAAATTTTCCTCAGCGAACTGGAGATCGACAAGCTCTCCGACAAGGTACAGGCGATACTGCACACCTATATCGCACAGATCCCCCGTGATGCCGCATCCAGCCCTGATATCTTCTGGCGTGGCCGACTCTGGGCCATGCCCACCCACGAAGCCTACCGCGCCCTGCGCGACGAGAGCGAATACGCGGCCTGGCTGTCGGTACTGGGCTTGCGGGCCAACCATTTCACGGTCAGCGTCAATCACCTGGAGACGCTGCCCAACCTGAAAGCGGTCAACCACCTGCTGAAGGAGAAGGGCTACGCGCTCAACGACGTGGGCGGTGAGATCAAGGGCTCGCCCAAGCTGCTGCTGGAGCAATCGTCGACGCTGGCCGACCGTATCGCGGTGACCTTTGCCGAGGGCGAGACCCACCGCGTACCGAGCTGCTTCTACGAGTTCGCACTGCGCTACGAGGAGTCACCCGGCAAGCTGTTTCAGGGCTTTATCGAGGGTAACGCCGACAAGATCTTCGAGTCGACCCATAGCCATTGAGCCATTGAACTAGGGTGCATCGAGCAGCTCGATCCAGTGCTGCACCGGCACTTCCGCCCGGGTCTCCAGATGCAGCTGGCAGCCGATATTGGAGGTGACGATGCGGTCCGGATGGTCGCCGGTCAGGGCGTTCAGCTTGTTCTCCAGCAGACGCTGGCTCATCTGCGGCTGCAGGATCGAGTAGGTGCCGGCAGAGCCACAGCAAAGGTGGTTATCCCGTGTCTGCGCCAGTTCGAAACCGGCCTTTTTCAGCACCTGCTCCACTACCCCGCCCTGTTTCATGGCATGTTGCAGGGTGCAGGGGCAGTGTACGGCAATCTTGCCCTCGGCCTTGGTCTTTAACCGACTCAGGTCCTCCGCCAGCAGGATCTCGCCGATATCCTTGGTCAACGCGCTGATCCGTGCCGCCTTGTCAGCATAGGCGGGATCGTGGCACAGCAGGTGGCCATACTCCTGCACCATGGCACCGCAGCCGGACGCGGTCATGACGATCGCTTCACAACCCGCTTCGACCGCGGGCCACCAGGCGTCGATATTGCTGCGCATGAAATCCAACCCCTCCTCATGTGCCGACAGGTGGTAACTGACCGCACCGCAACAGCCTGCCTCAGGCGCCTCCACCAGGGTGATGCCCAGGCGGTCGAGTACCCGTGCCGTAGCAGCATTGGTATTGGGCGCCGCCGAGGATTGCGCACAGCCGGCCAGCGCCAGCATCACCCGGTCATGGCGCTGCTGGGGCCAGGGCGACGCCTGTCGCTTGGGCGGCAGCTTTCGCTTCAGCGCGTCAGGCAGCAGCGGGCGGAAGGTCTGCCCTGCCCTGAGCAGGGCGCCAAACCTTGCAGGATAGGGCAGGATCTTGCGCAATCCCCAGCGCATCAGCCGTTCCGACGGCGGCCGCTGCAGTTTCTGTTCGATCAAGCCGCGGCCGATGTCGACCAGCCGACCGTACTCCACCCCCGATGGGCAGGTGGTCTCACAGCTGCGGCAGGTCAGGCAGCGGTCCAGATGGGTCCGGGTTTTGTCGCTGACCTGGTCGGTCTCCAGCAGCTGCTTGATCAGGTAGATACGCCCGCGGGGTCCGTCACGCTCATCGTTAAGTTCCTGATAAGTGGGGCAGGTGGCGGTGCAGAACCCGCAGTGCACGCAGGTACGCAGTATCGCCTCCGCCTCCTGACCCTCGGGTGTCGCCTGATAGTGTTGCAGTATTTCAGTTTTCATCTCGGGCCACCCACTACATCCAGCTATATAAACGTCCGCGGTTGAACAGGCCGTCCGGATCGAACGCCTGCTTCAGCCGCTGTTGCAACCGCTGCATCGCCTCGGGCTGACTATGCATCACCTCGGCGCTACGGTCACCGCCGCGGAACAGACTGACCTGACCACCGGCCGCGGCGGCCAGGCGTTCCATCTCAGCCTTATCCGCCGGACCCTGCCCTTCCTGACCCAGGTACCAGCGCTGCGCGCCCCCCCAGTCGATCAGCCAGCGGCCATCGAGCCTGGGTATACGTGCTGTAGGATTGACCGAGAAACGCCAGAGCGGCTGCTCGCTGGCGGCGTTAAAGAACGGCAGTTGCTGATCGCGCAGTTGCTGCCAGAAATCTTCGGCGTACTCCAGCGGCTTGCCGCCCCAGTAACCGGCCGTCGACGCCACCGCCGAGTGGGCGCCGCTCAGGCGCAGATAGAGTTTGCCGTCGAGCCAGCAGGCACCGCTCAGCGGCTTGGGCTCGGCGGCCCGGCGATTCATGATCGACAGCGCCTCGTCGGCCCCGGCCTCAAATACCAGGGTGCGGCTGTCCGAGGGTTTGGGCAGCACCTTCAGGCTTACTTCGGTGAGCACACCCAAGGTACCAAGGGCGCCGGCCTGCAGCCGCGACACATCGTAGCCGGCGACGTTCTTCATCACCTGGCCACCGAAGCGCAGGTGCTCTCCGAGGCCGTTGATCATCTTTATACCCAGCACCTGGTCGCGTACCGAGCCCCACCAAGGACGGCCGGGGCCGGACAGGTTACACGCCAGGGTACCGCCCAGAGTGGCGGTTTCACCGAACACCGGCGGTTCGAACGACAGCATCTGATTGTGCTCGTTCAAAGCCGCTTCAAGCTCGATCAGCGGGGTACCGGCACGGGCGGTCAGCACCAGCTCCACCGGGTGGTAGCTGACAATGCCGGAGTGCCCGGCCAGCGACAGGATCTCCTGTCCGGGCTCGATCTGCCGGCCCATAAAGGCTTTAGTGCCGCCGCCGACGATCTGCAACGGCTGTTTCTCCGCTGCCGCGGTCAGGATCTGCTCCTGCAGTTGGCTGCTGATATCACTCATGGCTGCACCTCCCGTTGTGCTGAGCCGCAGCACCCGCGTTGGGTTCGATGTTCATATCCAGGGAGCGGTACTCCTGACACTGGCGCAGTGTCGGCACCCCCTTGCCGGGATTCAGCGTCGCATCCGGATCGAATACCGCTTTGATGCGGTGAAACTGCGCCAGCTCCTGCTCGTTAAACTGCTTTGGCATCTGGCGGATCTTCTCCACCCCGACACCGTGTTCGCCGGTGATGCAGCCGCCGACCTCGACGCACAGTTCAAGTATTTTGGCGCCGAACTCTTCGGTTCTCTCCAGCTCACCCGGTCGGTTGGCATCGAACAGGATCAGCGGGTGCAGATTACCGTCGCCGGCGTGGAACACGTTGGCCACGCGCAGGCCATAGGCCTGGGACATACGATCCATCTCGGTCAGTACGTGAGCCAGCTGACTGCGCGGGATGGTGCCATCCATGCAGTAGTAGTCCGGGGAGATACGCCCGACGGCGGGAAAGGCGGATTTGCGTCCCTTCCACAGCCGCGCCCGCTCCTCCTCGCTGTGCGAGGTGCGCACCGAGGTCGCACCCAGGCGCCGGAACAGGGCCTCCACCGCATCGATATGCTCGTGCACCTCCTCTTCGGTGCCATCCACTTCGCACAGCAGCAGCGCCTGGGCATCCACCGGGTAACCCGCCTTGGCATAGGCCTCGGCGGCAACGATGGCGTGGCTGTCCATCATCTCCAGTCCCCCGGGGATGATCCCCTCGGCAATGATCGACCCGACCGCATCGCCGGCGGTCTGTACCGAGTCGAAGCCGGCCATCACCACCTGTGCCACCTCCGGTGTCGGCAGCAGCTTGACCCGGATCTCGGTGACGATGCCGAGCAACCCCTCGGAGCCGGTCAACAGTGCCAGCAGGTCAGCCCCGCAGTTGTCCAGCCCCTCGCTGCCGATGCTCAGCCGCTCGCCCTCGACGGTGAGCAGCTCGACGCCGAGCAGGTTGTGTACGGTAAGTCCGTACTTCAGGCAGTGTACGCCACCGGAGTTTTCCGCCACATTGCCGCCGATGGTGCAGGCGATTTGCGACGAGGGATCCGGGCCGTAGTAGAGACCGTGGGCGTTTGCCGCCTCGCTGATCGCCAGGTTGCGCACACCCGGCTGTACCCGTGCGGCACGGGCCAGGGGATCGATCTCCAGGATACGGTTGAACTTGGCCAGCGACAGCACCACCCCCTCGGGGTGTGGCATCGCGCCGGCACAGAGCCCGGTGCCGGCGCCCCTTGCCACGACCGGCACGCCTTCGGCATGACAGATCTGCAGCACCTTCTGCACCTGCTCCACCGTCTCCGGCAGCACCACCAGCATCGGCATCTCGCAGTACACCGACAGGCCGTCGCACTCGTAAGGTTTCAACGTCTCGTCGTCGCTGATCACATATTCCGGATCGATAAAGGCGCGGAACCGCTCGGCCAACGCCTGCCGGTTGCGCTTGATTCCTGTCGTTTCTGCCTGACTCATCGCCGCTCCCGTCCTGGCTCAGGCCCTGGCCCGAGCCGCAAGAAAATGATCGATACCAGCCTGGGCACAGGCCATATCCTGTTGTGGCGTGCCGGAACTGAGGCCGATACCGCCGACCACCTCGCCATCGACGCTGACCGGCAGGCCGCCACCCACGGTACTGATCCGGCCACCCACTTCAGTATGGATGCCGAACGCCAGATTGCCCGGCACACAGACGGCGTTGTAGTCGTGGGTCGCCTTGCGCGCCGCTGCTGCCGTGAACGCTTTGTCCTGGGCGATGGTGACACTGGTCACCTTACCGCCATCCATGCGCTCGAACGCGATCAGGTTGCCGGACTCGTCGACGATGGCGATGCACATCGGCACTCCTATCTCCGTCGCTTTTGCCGCGGCCCCCTCGATCAGGATTCGCGCATCGCTGATATCCAGTCGTGTAATCGTTAACATGCTGCCCCCTGCATCAGTTGAATGCCTATTGCCCTTTAGGCGTGGTTTTCCGCTTCTGCGCCCGCCGATGGGCATGCAACAGCGGCTCGGTATAGCCGTTGGGTTGTTCGCAACCCTTGAAGATCAGGTCGCAGGCGGCCTGAAACGGAATGCTGGCGGTGAAGTTGGGTGCCATCGCTTCATAGGCCGGGTCACCGGCGTTCTGTTTATCCACCACTTCCGCCATCCGCTTGAGCGTGTCCATCACCTGATCGTCGGTACAGATGCCGTGCTGCAGCCAGTTGGCCAGGTGCTGGCTGGAGATGCGCAGGGTGGCGCGGTCCTCCATCAACCCCACGTTGTGGATATCCGGCACCTTGGAGCAGCCGATCCCCTGTCCGACCCAGCGCACCACGTAGCCGAGGATCCCCTGAGCGTTGTTGTCGAGCTCGGCCTGGATCTTCTCCGGCGTGAGGTGGGTATCACCGAGCAGGGGCGGTGTCAGCAACTGCTCCAGCGGCGCCCTCTGGCGGCTGGACAGTTCACGCTGGCGGGCCTGCACATCCACCTGGTGATAGTGGGTGGCGTGCAGCGTTGCCGCCGTTGGCGAGGGCACCCAGGCACAGTTGGCACCGGCCTGAGGATGGGCCAGTTTGGCACTCATCATCTTGTGCATCTCGTCCGGCATCGGCCACATCCCCTTGCCGATCTGGGCCACGCCCTCCAGCCCGCATGCCAAGCCGATCGATACGTTGCGATCCTCGTAGGCCTTGATCCAGGGCTGTGCCTTGATCGCCTCTTTCGGCAGTACCGGCCCAGCTTCCATGCAGGAGTGAATCTCGTCACCGGTACGGTCGAGGAAACCGGTATTGATGAACATCAGCCGCTTACGCACGGCACGGATCGACTCCATCAGATTGGCCGAGGTGCGGCGCTCCTCATCCATGACGCCGACTTTCAGCGTATTACGCGCCAGCCCCAGCGCATCCTCGACGCGGCTGAACAGCCGGTCGGTGAATGCGGCCTCCTCCGGGCCATGCATCTTCGGCTTGACGATGTAGATGCTGCCACGGCGACTGTTGCGGTGGCGCCCCAAGCGCAACAGGTCATGCATGGCACAGAGGCTGGTGACCATGGCATCGAGGAACCCTTCGGGCACCTCCATGCCGGCGGCATCCAGTACCGCATCGGTAGTCATCAGATGGCCCACATTGCGCACCAGCAGCAGACTGCGGCCATGCAGGATCAGGCTGCCACCGGCCGGTGTGTTATAGGTGCGGTCGGCGTGCAGCCGGCGGGTCATCTCCCGACCTCCCTTGATGAAGCTGTCCTCCAGCGTGCCCTTCATCAGCCCCAGCCAGTTGCGGTAGACATTGACCTTGTCCGCGGCATCGACCGCAGCGACGGAGTCCTCGCAGTCGATGATGGTGCTCATCGCCGCTTCCATCAGCACATCGCGTACACCACCCGCCGACAGCTTGCCGATCGGATGGGTGGGGTCGATCTGCAGCTCGATATGCAGACCGTGGTTGCGAAGTAAAACGCCGACTATCGCCCCTTCTTCCCGATAGCCGACAAACTGCTCCGGATCCTTCAAGCAGGTATCGCGACCATCCGCCAGTTTCAGCAGCAGCGCCGTGCCAGAGGCGCCGAACTGCAGCCGATACTCTGTGACCTGGGCATGGGAGCCCTGTGCCAGCGGTACCGCTTGATCGAGAAACTCGGTGGCCCTGGCGATGACGCGGCGGCCACGCTGCAGATTGAACTCTGCCCCTGCCGCCGCCCCTGCGCTGTCATCGATCACGTCGGTGCCGTAGAGCGCATCATACAGACTGCCCCAGCGCGCGTTGGCCGCGTTCAGTGCGAAACGGGCGTTGCTGCAGGGCACCACCAATTGCGGACCGGCGATGCGGGCGATCTCCTCGTCCACATTCTGCGTCTCAATGCGAAACGGCTCTCCCTCCGGAAACAGGTAGCCGATCTCGCTCAGGAACTGCCTATAACGCGTCACATCGAAGGGCTGGTGCTTGTGCTGGCGATGCCACTCGTCCAGCTTTGCCTGCAGCTCATCGCGCTTCTGTAACAGTTCACGATTGATAGGCCCAAGATCCCGCACAATGGCTTCAAACTCGCGCCAGAAGGTCTCTGGATCAATACCCGTTCCTGGTGCTATTTCCGCCTCGATCAGTTGATGCAGGGCGGCATCTACCTGCAGGCCACCCACCTGGATTCGATTAGTCATGACCGGATCTCGTCTCTCGAGTAGTTAGCTTGGCTGCGGCGGGACGGCGACAACCACATCCCACCGCGCGGTTCATAGCCCCGTCCGTCAGCCGTACACCAGGCTCGGCAGCCAGGTGATCAACCCCGGGAACAGGATGCAGAGCATCAGCCCCGTCGCCTGCAGCGCCAGGAACACCAGCGAGGAGCGGAAAATCGTCGCCATGGAGATCTCCGGTGGACAAACGCCGCGGATGTAAAACAAAGCATAGCCGAACGGCGGGCTGAGGAATGACATCTGCATGTTGACCAGGTAGAGCACACCGAACCAGAGCACCACGTCGTCACCCGGTACCGGCGGCAAACCGAACAATCCGTTGAACTCCAGCGCCTGTACGATGGGGATGAAGATCGGTACCGCCAGCAGCAGGATGCCGACCCAGTCCAGGAACATGCCCAGTATCACCAGCAATACCATCAGCAGGAACAGGATGCCGTAGGCGGGCAGACCGGTACCAAGAATGGTTTCAGTGATAAACGCCTGACCGCCCTGCAGGATGTAGAAGCCGACGAACACCGAGGCGCCAAACATGATCCACAGCACCATGGCCGAGGCCTTGGCGGTGGTGACCGACGCCTCCTTCAGCGCCTGTACCGAAAAGGAGCCATGCTTCCACGCCACCAGAACCGCGCCGAAGGAGCCTATGCCTGCAGCCTCTACCGGCGTCGCAATACCGCCGAACAGCAACCCCAACACCAGCATCACCAGGATGATCGGTGCGATCAGGTCCTTAAGCAGTCCCAGCTTGGCGCCAAAGGAGATACGCTCGTCGACCGGTACCGGCGGCCCCAGCTGCGGATTGAGCCAGGTACGCACCAGGACATAGGCGATATACATGCCGGAGAGCAACAGACCCGGTATCACGGAGCCTAGGTAGAGTTCACCTACCGACTGCTGAGCCACCACGGCATAGAGGATCGCCAGGATCGACGGTGGTATCAGAATTCCGAGGGTTCCCCCCGCCATGATCGACCCCAGCGCGATCTGATGATCGTAGTTCCGCTTGAGCATCGCCGGCAGCGCGATAATGCCCATGGTCACCACAGCGGCGCCGATGACACCGACCATCGCGGCCAGAATGGTGGACGCGATGATGGTGGCGGTGGCCAGACCGCCGCTCAGCCCACCCATCCACTTGTACACCACGTTGAACATCTCCTCGATCAGCCCTGCACGCTCCAGCATAGAGGCCATGAAGATGAACAGTGGTATCGCCGCCAGATCGGAGTTGGTCATCATCGGGAAGATACGGCCGGGGATGATGTTCAGCATCAGCGCATCGCCGACCAGGTAGATAAACATCACGCCGAGACCACCGGTGACGAAGGCCAGCGGCAGGCCCATCATCAGCGCGACCAGCAGGGAGCCGAACATCAGGTAGGTCAACGGACCTATATCCACATTGCCGAGGACGCCGGCCAGGCGAAACAGAAAGTACTCGTCGCCATAGGGGTCGTAGAACGCGATGTTGATGGTTTCGATCAGGATGATGAAACCCAATCCGACCGTTGCAATGATCATCAGCCAGGTGCCGAGCTTGCCGATCAGGTTGTTGTTTCCCCTGCGATCCGCGGTATGGATTGCTGTAGCGGTCATTCTGCGCCCTCCTCGCCCATGCGCACGAACAGCGCGATATCTTTAATCAGTTTCGAGATGCCGGCGAGCAGGATCAGGATAGAGCCGAACAGCATCATCCCCTTCACCGGCCAATACTGGATACCCCAGGTTTCAACCGTGGTCTCATGCATGCCGTATGCATCCTGGAAGAAGGTCCACGAGGTGCCGGCCAGCGCCAGTGTGAAAATAAAGAAGAACATGGAGGTGAAGATATCCATCCCCACTCGCCCGCGCTCCGGCAGCAGGTTGTACATCACGTCCACCCGCACATGGCCTCCGTGCAGCAGGGTATGGGCCCCCGCCAGGAGGTACTGCATGCCCAGCAGCAGGTAGCTCGCTTCGTGCACCCAGATGGTCGGCATGTTGAAGAAGTACCGCATGATCACTTCGTAGAAGTAGAAGCAAACCGCATTGATGGTCCACAGCGCGACGAACACACCGGATTTATCGCTGATCCAGTCAATTAACCGGGTAAACGCGTTGCCTTGGAAATGGTGGTGGATGATTGGATCTTCATCCGCCTGCACTTCACCCATGATCGGGTACGACCCGGCTAGTTGTCCCTGGCGCTTCTCCGCACGCTTGCTCAGCGCCATTAAAATCAGTGGCATTACCGCCAGCCAGCCCCAGTAGAACCAGTGCGGCATGACAAAGCCAAAGCCTTCGAGATCTGACATGATCAGCTACCTCATGACTACACAGAAAGATCAGAGGGGGAGCGGAAACTCCCCCATGGATTAGGACAGGGGGCGGATCACTCCATGCCCTTGATATCCTCCTCCGTGATGTAGCCAACCGTGTCGTTCATCATGTACTTGAGCTGCAGGTCGAAGATGGCGCGCGCATCCGCATCCTTGTTGGCCCACCTGTACCAGACCGGGATCGCCGCCTTACGGAAGCGCATCAGGTCCTCCTGGCTGAGGCGGGAAACGGTGTCACCCTCGGCCTTGAACTTCTCCATTGCCTCGATGTTGCGCTTCTGGATTGTCAGGTAGTGGCGCTGGGAGTAGTTCTGCACCTGCTCCTCGACGATTTTCTGCAGCTTCGGATCCAGCTTGTTCCAGGCTCGCAAGTTGACGGTGAGGTCCATCAGGTCAACCGGCTGGTAGATCGACATCACCCCCGGCGGGCCAAACAGGATGTAATCGGTCACCTGGGAGAAACCAAGCTCGTGGTTTACCGCCGGCCCCACATAGTCGGCCGCATCGATGGTGCCCTTCTCCAGTGCCGGGAAGATATCGGAACCGGGCAGACTGACGGTGGACACACCAAACTGCTGGAACACCTCGGCGACCATGCCGCCGGGCAGGCGGATCTTCATCCCCTTCAGATCATCCAGACTGTTCACCGGTTTCTTGGAGTGGATGATGTTGGCATCGTGCTGGATCGGGCCGACGTAGAACAGGCCGAACTTCTTGTAAATCTCACGGGTCTTTTCCAGCATCCCCAGCGAGTAGAACATGGTGTCCCACTGCTGCGGCTGGTCGGGACCGGCGGGATAGGAGGAGAGGAAAACGGATGCCGGAATCTTGCCGGACCAGTACAGCGTGAACGGGTTCATCCCCTGCAGCACGCCATTGCGCACGGCATCAAACAGCGCGTTGTTATCCGCTGCGACAGACTTGGCCGGGAAGGGTTTGAAGATCAACTCGCCGTTGGTCTTCTGCTCCATCTCGTTGCACCACTCCTCAAACAGGCTGTAGCCCACCGTTCCGGCATCCCAGACCGACTGGATCTTCCAGGTCTGCGCCGCTTGGGCGGGGCCCGCCGCCATCATCGACGTACCGGCGACGACAGCACCGGCCAGGGCGATGGATTTCAGGAAGCGGCGCCTTGGCTGACGCCCTGAATCAGCTACCTGCGTATCGGTGAATAGATCTTGGTTATTCATCAATGCTCTCCAGAGTTCTTATTTTTAGATGTGGATCGGGAACGTAAAACGATGAAGCAAAGGCCCGGCCGTCACCGCTCTAGCGCTGCGCTGGGCCCTGTGCGCTGGAAGATTTATCCACAGAAAATTTTGCGTCCAGTCATTTCACTACTGGTCCGACCAGTTTTTTGTCTGCATCCATGGACGCTTAACGCCTAATAGCCGATATTTATTCAGACACGGCTAATATAGAGCCGCCTACCAACAGAATAAGAACAACTGGTCCAACCAGTCGCAGAGATGACCAATAAGCAGCCACTCTCCACCGCCCAGTCGATCGCCACTCATCTCGAGCAGATGATTCTCGATGGCAGCCTGGCGCCCGAAAGCAAGATCCCATCCGAGCGGCAACTCTCCAGTCGCCTTGGCGTCTCCAGAGCCATCGTGCGTGAAGCCCTGCATGAGCTGCATGGCCGGGGCATGATCGAAACCCGTCACGGCAAAGGCTCCTTCGTTGCCTGCGTGGTGCCAACGGTGGATGAGAGTACGCCGTTGATGCAGCTCTATGTCGGCCACAGTCGCACCCTGTACGACCTGTTCGAGGTGCGGGAGCAGTTGGAGGGACAGGCCGCCGCGCTGGCCGCAGAACGCGCCACCGAGCAGGATCAGTACCGGATCCGCAAGGCGTTCGAGGCGATGGAGGCGGCCGATCCCTTGACCAACGCCGACCTGGACCACGCATTTCACCGCAGTATCGCCGAGGCCTCGCACAATCCGGTTTTACTGCACGTGCTCAACAGCCTGAAAAGCCTGATGCTGGACTCGGTACAGGCAGCGGTGCTGAATCTGGCCCACCGCACAGCGTTCAAGCAGCAGATCGACCGTCACCACCGGCAGATCTACCACGCAGTGATCAGCCGCCAGGCTCGCTGGGCGAAAAAGGCGGCGATGGCGCATGTGCGCCATGTCAGCGATTCGTTAAGGCAGATCGAAGAGCAGGAGAAAAGCCTGATCAGGGCCGCGCTGGACTCTCAGCCTGCCGCCAGCGCGTAGCGCGGCAAGCGGCGCGATCGGCCCGCCAGCAGTACGCGATCGACAAAGGCGGTCATCAGGTGGTTGGAGTAGGGTGTTTCCACCGCATTGCCCAAAACCGCACGAAGGAAATGCGTTACCAAACGCTACCACGCGTTCATTGGTTGGATGATTGCACGCCCTAGACCCGCCAAGTATGGTTTTAGGTAGCGTTAAGAGTGCTATTTTGGAAAAATCCTAGCCGCTTCGTCGAACCATCGTCCGTAAGGAGACCAATGAAAGCCATTGAGGAAATTATTCGGGACAAATATGCGCAACTCACCCCACAGGAGCGAAAGCTGGCGGACTTCATTCTGGACCGCCCGAGTGACCTGGCCATTTTTAACAGCGCCGAGTTAGCTCGCCTCTGCGGTGTCTCTAAGGCAACCGTGAGCCGCATGTTCAAGCACCTGGGTTTTTCCTCTTTTCGGGAAGGACGCGTGGAGTCACGTCGCCAGCGCCAACAAGGGGTTCCCGTCGTAGAAGGAAAGCCCTCTAAACGTACCTTCGCTCCCCATTTCGAACGTGAGATCAATAATCTCAAGATACTCCAAGCCTCCTTGTCGGAAGCAAGCGTGAGCGAGATGGCCGAGGCATTGGCTGCTGCACGCAGGATTAAAGTAGTCGGCTTTCGCAACAGCTACCCCATAGCGCTGCATATCAGGCAGCAGTTGATACAGGTGCGAACCGACGTCGATCTGGCGCCGCTGCCTGGCCAGACCCTTGCAGAGGAGCTGGAGGGGATGGGGGCCGATGACATCGTGATTTTCATCGCGTTGCGGCGCCGTCCAAAACTCTTCGATAAGGCCCTGAATCATATGATTCAGCGAAAGATACCCGTACTGCTGATCACCGATGCGTCGCTTCGAAAAGTCGCCGATCGGGTCAAGTGGTGGGTCGAATGCCCGTTGGAAAGTGTTTCCGGCTTCGACGGCTACAGTGCGGCCATGAGCGTCTCCACCTTGATCTGCAATACTCTGCTACACCAGATGGCGGTTACCGGACAGTCTCGAATCCTATCGATCAGCGATGCCTATAGGGAGATGAACGAGCTCGATTTCACCTGAGCGCAATTACTTCACCTTCACCGCCTCTGTTTTGCCCGCTTACAGATCACTCCCTAGCTCCAGGCACCGCTTCGGTGCACTCAACCCCGCCATTGCCCGCGAATAACGCTTTTAGGATCAGGATAGGTCACTGATATTCAACAACAACCCATTACTGGCACTTATGTTGCAAACACACGCACGTGTGAAACAAAAGTCTCAATATAGAATTTCAATGAAACCTGGAGGACCTGCAAATGCCTCATCTGTTTAAAGCAGCCGCACGATGGCTCAGCCTATTCTGCTTGTGTTTTTCTACACTGCATGTCAGTGCAAATCAGCTCGATGATATTACCCAGCGTGGGGTGTTGGTCGTCGCTGTGCCTCAGGATTTCCCCCCCTTCGGATCTGTCGGGCCTGATCTGCAACCGATGGGGTACGATATCGATGTGGCCCACTACCTGGCTGACAGCCTGGGGCTGAAACTGGAGCTGGTCCCGGTCACCAGTGCTAACCGGATCCCTTACCTGCAAACCCGCAAGGTCGACTTGGTGATCTCCAGCATGGGTAAGAATCCAGAGCGGGAAAAGGTGGTCGATTTCTCCCGAGCCTATGCCCCATTTTTCCTCGGGGTGTTTGGTGAATCTGCTGCCAATGTTAACTCCGCCACAGATCTGGCCGGCAAAACGCTTGGCGTGACTCGAGGGTCTGTCGAGGATCTGGAGATCTCTAAGCTGGCGCCTGAAAGTGCCGTTATACATCGCTTTGAAGATAACAACACCACTATCTCTGCCTATCTCTCGGGTCAGGTTGATCTGATCGCGACGGGTAACCTGGTCGCAGCCACTATCGCCGAGAGAAGCAATAACCGGGAGCTGACCTCGAAGTTCGTAATCAAGAATTCCCCTTGCTTCATCGGTGTACGCAAAGGTGAAGCGGAGCTGCTGGAAAAAGTTAACGAGCTGATCACTGCAGGTTTAGCCTCAGACAAGCTCGATGGCTTATCGTTGAAGTGGTTCAAGGCCAAGCTGCCGACTGACCTCAAATAGCAGGCGGATGATCGGCATGGATTACAACTTTCAGTTTTCAGAGCTATGGCCCTATACAAACCTCATCGTAGACGGGTTGTTATGGACTATTGCTCTGACCCTGATCACCACTATCCTGGGGTGCCTGCTCGGCACCCTGGGTGCCGCGGCCAGAGCCGGGCGCAACAAGCTTCTGAAGCACCTGGTCGGAGCGTATGTGGAGTTGATCCGCAACACGCCCTTTATCGTCCAACTGTTCTTTATCTTCTTTGGACTGCCCAGCATTGGCATCAAGTTGACTGCCTGGGAGGCAGGCCTGCTGGCCATGGTGATCAATCTGGGCGCCTATAGCACTGAAATCATTCGAGCTGGTATCGAGGCAACGCCGAAAGGACAGTTGGAAGCTGCTCGCACACTGGGTTTGAGCCGCGTGCAGACGTTTATACGCGTCGTGTTGCCACCGGCTTTGCAAACGATCTACCCGGCCCTGACCAGCCAGTGCATCATCGTTATGCTGGGCTCTGCAGTACTGTCGCAGATCTCCGTTCAAGAATTAACCTTCGCCGCTAACTTCATCCAGTCACGCAACTTCCTTAGCTTCGAAGTTTACCTGGTGGTAGCGCTGCTCTATCTGGCGTTAGCCGTGCTGATGCGTCAGCTGTTCAAGGTAGTGCACTACTATGCCTTTCCCAACCTGAGGGCCCGCAAATGAGCGCATTCACTGACTGGGATATTCTCCGTAACTTGCTATTGGCCGCCCGTTGGACCGTTGCGCTTTCACTGATCGCTTTTGCCGGGGGCGCTTTAGTCGGGTTGTTGTTGACCTTTATGCAAATCAGCGGTCGCGTGGTACTCGTGCAGATGACCCGACTATACGTCGAACTGTTTCAGGGCACCCCCCTGCTGATGCAGCTCTTCCTGGTGTTTTTCGGAATTTCGCTCTTCGGTATCGATGTATCACCCTGGACCGCCGCGGCTTTGGCCCTGACATTATTCAGTAGCGCCTATCTGACCGAGATTTGGCGCGGATGCATCGAATCGATTCCGAAAGGCCAGTGGGAAGCCTCCCGCTGCCTGGGCTTGAACTACGTCGAGGTCATGTACCACATCATTTTGCCGCAGGCGCTTCGGATCGCCATCGCGCCAACGGTGGGCTTCTCAGTGCAAATCGTCAAGGGCACGGCACTGGCATCGATCATCGGTTTTGTAGAGCTGACCAAGGCCGGCACCATGCTCAACAACGCAACCTTCGAGCCTTTCAAAGTATTCGGTTTTGTCGCACTTATCTATTTCCTGCTCTGTTACCCGCTGTCGGTAGCGAGTCGTATGTTGGAGAGAAAACTTCATGCCTCTGGTTAACATTGACAATGTTCACAAGTACTACGGCGATAACCATGTGCTTAAGGGGATCGACTTGCGAATCGATGCTGGCGAAGTGGTCTCCATCATCGGTCGCAGCGGCTCCGGCAAAAGCACCCTGCTGCGCTGTATAAACGGTCTGGAGACGTATAGCGAAGGCGGCATCATTGTCGACCAAATGGAGGTGACCGATGACGATAGCCAGATTCGCAAGCTCAGCAAAAGTGTCGGCATGGTGTTTCAGCACTTCAACCTGTTTCCCCATTTAACGGTGGGCCAGAACATCACGCTGGCGCCCAAGCTGGTCCGTAAGTTGTCGGCAGAAGAGGCGGCTGAAACTGCGCGCGAAGTGTTGCAGAAAGTCGGTTTGCAGGACAAGTTCGACAGTTTCCCTGGCGAGCTGTCTGGTGGCCAACAGCAGCGGGTAGCCATCGCTCGCTCCCTGGCGATGAGACCTAAGGTATTGCTATGCGACGAGATCACGTCGGCGCTCGATCCTGAGTTGGTTGGAGAGGTGCTGAAAGTATTGGAAACATTGGCAACAGAAGGGATGACGTTGATCCTCGTCACCCACGAGATGAATTTTGCCCGTGATATAGGAGACCGAGTGATCTTCATGCACCAGGGCAAAGTGTGGGAATCCGGCGAGGCCAAGGCGGTATTCGCCAATCCACAAACGCCCGAATTACAGACCTTCATCAATGCCGTGCTTTAGTGCCAACCCTTTGTTTATCCAGAAGTAGATTCAGGTATTTTCACTCCATGACACATTTCACCGCTTCACCTTCTTTCGATCCTCTAACATGGGTAAATCTCGCTGACGCACGCCTGGGTGCACGCGCTATCGCCGTAACCGATGACTGGTTTGCCGATGTAAACCGGATGTTGCAGCCTACCGAGCCGGTCTGGAAAGAGGGGGTCTATGATGACAATGGCAAATGGATGGACGGCTGGGAATCTCGCCGCAAACGCGGTGCCGGTCACGATCACGCGGTGATCCGCTTAGGTGTTGCCGGCACGATCCGGGCAATCGATATCGACACTCGCTATTTCACCGGCAACTATCCACCTTCCGCCTCAGTTGAAGCCTGCTACTGCCCCGATGGAGATCCCGATACCAACACCTGCTGGACCGAAATTCTGCCTTCCCTGTCTTTGCAGGGTAACAGTCAGCATCTGCACGAGCTTGAGAACAGCGGCGTCTGGTCTCACTTGCGGCTCAATATATACCCCGACGGCGGCATCGCCAGACTGCGGGTATACGGAATACCTTATCGCGACTGGTCCACGCATCCCAAGCAGCAGCCCATCGACCTGGCCTCGGCCCTGAACGGTGGACGCGCTCTGGCATGCAGCGACCAGCACTATGGCCATATGGGGAATATCCTAAACCCCGGCAGAGGCGCCAATATGGGCGACGGCTGGGAAACGGCCCGGCGGCGTACGCCCGGATTCGACTGGGTTATCGTTGCCTTGGGACACCCTGGCCTGATTCAGCAAGTGATCGTCGATACTCACCATTTCAAGGGCAATTTCCCCGACAGCTGCAGCATACTTGCCGCTTATGTCAACGGCGGTACCGATGAGCAGATCGAAGCCCAGAGTCTCTATTGGCAAGAGTTACTACCCGCGCAGAAACTGACCATGGATGCGGAACATCGCTTTGAAGCTGAACTGAACGATATCGGCCCTGTCACCCACGTCCGGCTCAATATCTTTCCGGATGGCGGTGTTAGCCGTCTACGTCTATTGGGGCTAATCGCCCCCGTAGCGACTGCCAAATAATAGAAACAAGATGCGAACCCTGTATCCCCAACCACTGACTAGGGAAAACTTCGCCCCCTTCGGGGAGGTAATCGAGACCTCTGGCAGCCGACACTTCGCGATCAATGGCGGGACCACCGAGCGCTTCCACGACTTGGCACACGTTGACGTATCTGAGTCCGGCGGTCGACCACTGATTAGCATCTTCAGAACACAGCCTGTGAAGAGACCGTTGACCGTCCGCTTGATGGAGCGCCATCCCCTGGCCAGCCAAGCCTTTATCCCGCTGTGCCGATCGCCTTTTTTGGTCCTGGTCGCGCCAGCCGGAGATACCCTAACTGCTGCCGACTTACAGCTTTTCCAGACCAATGGACACCAGGGCGTCAACTATCGTCGTAATGTCTGGCATCACCCGGTACTGGCGCTCGCATCAAACCAAGAGTTTCTAGTAGTTGATCGTGGAGGAGAGGGTAAAAACTGTGACGAGTATCTTTTATCGGAAGAGATCCAGATATTCGTAACCTAGTCGCAACCCTACCCGGCTATCAGTACCCGATCGACAAAGGCGGTCATCAGGTGGTTGGAGTAGGGCGTTTCCACCGCATTATCCAATACCGCCTGCAGATGATCGTCGCCATCGGTGTAGTGCGCCTTGTAGTAGGTCAGGCGCTCGACCAGAATCCGCTTGTCCACTTCCGGGTGGAACTGGAACGCCCAGAAGCGGCGGCCACGCACGCGAAAGGCGTGGATGCACTGCTCGGTGTAGGCTAGCACCTCGCACCGCTCGGGCAGGCGATCGGTGTACTGGCGGTGCACCGATACCGCCATAAAGGGGTTGGGCACATTGCTGAACAGCGGGTCGTCGATCGCCGCAGGCGTCAATGAAATCGGCAGGGTGCCCATCTCGAAGCCCTGGTCGCGATGCAGAATCTCGCCACCGAGCGCCAGCACCGCGAGCTGGAAGCCAAAGCAGGAGGCAAATACCGGCAGATCCTGCTGCAGGCTGTTCAGAATCAGCCGCTGGGCATCGCTGACAAAGGGGTAACGCTGTGGTTCGAGCACGTTGGCCTCACTGGCACCACCGACCAGCAACGCGTCGTACCCGTCGGCCGCGTCGGCGGTAAAACTCGGTGTATCGAACACGTTGAGGATATCGATCTGTTCAGGCGCGACCTGACAGTAGTTGGCGAAGCTCTGGTGCTCCTCATGCCGCACCTGCTCACCATCGCGGATCTGCAACAGCAGGAGCTTGAGTGCAGCTCTGGATGTCGGCATCGCTAATCCTCCCCTCTGAGGCCCAAACCCGGCTCTATGCAATCTAGCGGGTTCGGCCGCAGGATAGCAACCTGAAGTCCGGGCGCTCTCACATAGCTGATGATGATGTCGTATGCTGTAGATATGTATCACGTAACGCGAAAGGCCATACGCTGTGTCCTACCCCATGCTGACTGTTGAGGCGAATACCCGCGGCCGCGATTTCGTAGTCGGTGACATCCATGGCTGGCTCGAGCCGCTGCAAGCAGAGCTGGACGCCATCTGTTTCGATACGGCCGTCGACCGGCTGTTTTCCGTGGGCGACCTGATCGATCGCGGCCCCAACTCCGAGGCCTGCCTGATGCTGACGCGCGAACCCTGGTTCTATGCGGTTAGAGGCAACCATGAGCAGATATTGTTCAACTGGCTGGCCGACCCGGACAGCATCAATACGTCCGACTGGATGCGATACGGCGGTAAGGCCTGGATGGAAAATGGGCCGAAGCACTTTTTCTGGAACCATCCCGAACTCAGGACCTATGCTGAACAACTGGCCGAGAGGATGCCCTGGGTGATCGAACTGGAGCTGAAAGATGGCCGCCGGGTCGGCATCAGCCACAGCACCGTACCGGTCGATGATTGGCTCGATCTGAAACTGAGGTTGGCGACAGACCAGGCGCTGCGCGAGGAGATGATCTGGGCCCGGCCGGTCAGCAATCCGCAGTTCAAGCACTGGGTGGATGGCATCGACATGACGGTGCACGGTCATGTGATCCTGCCCCATGTGCAGAAGCGCGGAAACGGTGTCTATATCGATACCGGCGCCGCCCTGCTCAGCCAACTGCCGGGCACGGTCCCTGAGATCCCCTACCCCAAGATCAGCACCCTCGAGGTCAGCCAGCTGTTCGATATTCCGGATGACTATCTGCTGGCCTGACGGCGACCGGTATCGGCTTTAGCCCTGGTTCTGCTCGCGCAGGGCGCGCTTCTCCTGGCGATAAAGCAGGACACCGGCGATGGCCACCGCCAGGCTGACGAACAGCACGATGATCGTGGCCAAGGCGTTGATCTCCGGGCTGACCCCCAGGCGCACGCTGGAGTAGACCACCATCGGCAGCGTCGTGGCGCCGGGCCCGGAAACGAAGCTGGCTACCACCAGGTCGTCCAGCGACAGGGTAAACGCCAGCAGCCAACCCGCCGCCAGCGCCGGCGCGATCAGCGGCAGGGTGATGGTAAAGAACACCTTCAACGGCCGTGCACCGAGATCCAGCGCCGCCTCCTCCAGCGACTGGTCCATATGCGCCAGTCGACTTTGCACGATCACCGTGACATAGGCCATGGCAAAGGTGGTGTGGGCCAGTGTGATGGTGAGCTGACCACGCCCGTCGGGCCAACCGATGCTGTCCTGCATCGCCACGAACAGCAGCAGCAGCGACAGGCCGATGATCACCTCCGGCATCACCAGCGGCGCCGTCACCATCACCTGCAGCGTGCCACGGCCGCGAAAGCGACGGAAACGCACCAGCGCCAGCGCCGCCAGCGTTCCCAGCACCACCGCGCCGCACGCGGTGGTGGCGGCCACCTTGATACTGAGCCAGGCGGCGTCGAGCAGTTGCTGGTTTTGCAGCAGCTCGCCGTACCACTTGGTGCTGAACCCGGCCCAGACGGTAACCAGACGGCTCTCGTTGAAGGAGTAGACGATCAAACTCAGGATCGGCCCGTAGAGAAAGGCGTAACCGAACAGCAGCGCGGTCATCAGCAGAGGAAAGCGACGTCTCATATCGTCTCCTCACGCTGTTCGAAGTGGCGCAGGGCCACGAACGGGATGATCAGCACCACCAGCAGCACGGCGGCCAACGACGAGGCCAGTGGCCAGTCCTTGTTGCTGAAGAACTCGGTCCACATCAGCTTGCCGATCATCAGCGTATCGGGGCCACCGAGCAGATCCGGAATCACGAATTCGCCCACCACCGGAATGAATACCAGCATCCCGCCGGCGATGACCCCGGGCAGTGACAGCGGCAAGGTGATGGTCAGAAACTGTTTCCAGGGTCGACAGCCCAGATCGGCGGCCGCTTCCAGCAGGGTCAGATCGAGCCGCACCAGGGTCGCGTACAGCGGCAGCACAACGAACGGCAGGTAGCTGTAGACAATGCCGATGTAGACCGCCAGCGGGGTGTGCAGGATCTCCAGCGGCTGGTCGATCAGCCCGCTCCAGATCAGAAAGTTGTTCAACAGGCCGTTGCCCTTGAGGATGCCGATCCAGGCGTAGACGCGAATCAGGAACGAGGTCCAGAACGGCAGGATGATCAGCATCAGCAGCGGCAGTCGCCAATGGCTGGGCGCGCGGGCGATGGCATAGGCCATCGGATAGCCGAGCAACAGGCAGAACAGGGTCGAGATCGCCGAGATCTTCAGCGAGCCGAACAGGGCACTGCGGTACAGCGGATCTTCCCACAGTAGCAGGTAGTTGCCGAAGTTAAGCGAGATCGACACCAACCCATCCTCAACCTCGCGGATCAGATCCAGGTAGGGCGGCTGCGCCAGTACCGGCTCCGACAGGCTGATCTTGAGTACGAACAGAAACGGCAGCAGGAAAAACAGGCCGAGCCAGAACCAGGGCACACCGATGATCAACCCGCGTCCGCGCGTAGGCGACAAGGGCAGTCCCTTCATTGCGTCAGTACCCCGCAGCTGTTGGCCGGCCAACCCAGTACCACTTCGTCCTCCCAGTTCAGCGGTTGCTCCGCCAGCGCCTGGACATTGGACTGGGTAAACTGGATACGTTTACCGGTGGCCAGCTCCACATGGTAGATCGATACATCGCCAAGGTAAGCGATCTCCTTGATCACTCCGCTGACGCGGTTGGCCAGCTGGGCGTCGCCGCTTTCCAGACGTACCTTCTCCGGCCGTACCGCCAGCGTCACCGGGGTGCCGGCGAGCAGCGGCTGGCTGTGGATAACCTCCAGATCGCCGCCCGCCTCCTCGCTGCGGATCACTACCCGGTTCTCCTCCTGGCTCAGCACATGGCCGTCGATCAGGTTGATCGAACCGATGAAGTCCGCCGCGTAGCGGGAGCTGGGGTACTCGTAGAGGCGACGCGGCGGGTCCACCTGCTCGACCCGGCCATCACGCAGCAGCGCGATACGGCTCGACATGGTCATCGCCTCCTCCTGGTCGTGGGTGACGATGATGAAGGTGATCCCCAGACGCTCCTGAATGTTGACCAGCTCGAACTGGGTCTGCTCGCGCAGTTTCTTGTCCAGCGCACCGAGCGGCTCATCAAGCAGCAGGATCTTCGGATGCTTGGCCAGCGCGCGCGCCAGCGCCACGCGCTGGCGCTGGCCGCCGGAGAGCTGGTGCGGCTTGCGTGAGGCAAGCTTGTCGATCTGCACCAGCGACAGCATCTCCCGCACCCGCTCCTGGCGCCGTGCCTTGGCCATCCCCTCCTGCTTCAGGCCGAAGGCGATGTTGTCGGCCACGCTCATATGGGGAAACAGCGCATAGGACTGGAACATCATGTTGACCGGCCGCTCATAGGGCGGCACGTTGGTCACGTCCTGGCCATCGATGTAGATCTTGCCCTCGGTGGGAAGCTCAAACCCGGCGAGCATGCGCAACAGCGTGGTCTTGCCGCAGCCGGAGGGTCCGAGTAGCGAGAAAAATTCTCCGCTGTGGATATCGAGGCTGATACCGTCGACAGCGTAGAGCTCACCGAAACGCTTGCTGACATTTTCGATGCGGATGATCGGTTCGCCCTCAGGTGCCTGCCAAGGCTCCTCGGGTTTGAGTTGACGCAAACTGGACATGTATCAAACGGCTCTCGTTTCAGGCACTAGGGGAACGCAACGCACGTGGAACACTTATAAAAACAGACCCTACATCCTGTACATAAAAGCCCCCGGAGATCCGGGGGCTGGGGTCGATTAATTCACACTGGATACCGTGTTACTGGCCGGTCTTGATCCGGGTCCAGGCACGGTTCATGACACGTATCTGACGCTCGCTCGGGGTCTTCAATACCACCAGCTTCTCCTGTGTCTCCTTCGGCGGGTAGATACCGGCATCGTTACGGATCTCCTCATCCACCAACTCCGTTGCCGCAGCGTTGGCGTTAGCATAGGCCACATAGTTGGTGATCGGGGCGATCACCGCCGGATCGAGCAGGTAGTTGATGAACTTGTGTGCCGCGGCGGGGTTCGGCGCGTCGGCCGGAATCACCATGACGTCGGTCCACACCACTGCGCCCTCGGACGGCACGACATAGGCGACATTGACGCCATTGCCGGCTTCATCGGCGCGGTCGCGGGCCTGAAGCACGTCACCGGAGTAGCCGTGGGCAACACAGGTATCGCCATTGGCCAGGTCGTTGATGTACTGCGAGCTGTGGAAATAGCGCACGTACTGGCGCACGTTGTTGACCACGTCGGCGGCTTCATTGATCGCCTCGGTACTGAAGTCATCCACCGGTTTGCCCAGGTAAGCACGCGCCGCGGTCAACACCTCGGTGGAGTCATCCATCAGCGAGACACCACAGGCGGACAGCTTTGAGACGATCTCCGGATCGAACACCAGGCGCCAGGTATCCAGCGGCATGTCGTCACCGAGGATCTCCTTGACCTTGTCCACATTGATACCGATTCCAGTGGTGCCCCACATGTAGGGAACCAAGTACTGGTTTTCGGGGTCTATATCGGTCAGGGAGTTGAGAATCACCTTGTCCAGATTGTCGTAGTTGGTCAGTGCCGACTTGTCGAGTTTCTGGTACAGGCCGGCCTTGATATGGCGGTCAGCAAACGGACGAGCCGTCGGGAAAACCAGATCGTAGCCGCTGCGACCGGCCAGCAACTTGGCCTCGGCCACCTCGTTGGAGTCGTAGACGTCATACACCACCTTGATACCAGTTTGCTGCTCAAAGTTGGCAACGGTGTCTTCGGCAATGTAATCGGACCAGTTATAGACATGCAGCTCCTCGGCGCTTGCCGCGTTGGCAGTTGCCAGCGACAGTGCCAAGGCAAGGGTTGTGACACTCGAAATAGCAGCTTTCATTGCTTCTGATTCTCCAACAGGATCCCTGAAAATTCGACGTCCGCACCGGGCGGAATCTGTAGGCTGCGCGGCTCCCGTAAAATTTGATCCGCCAGCGCCGAATATGAACAAATTCACGGCAAAACAAAAGCGTTTTCAGATGCCGCTAACGTAAAAAAATAGTCAGCTATCTGACCGTTTTCAAAGTCAAAACCGCTAAGAACCGGGGAAAATTTGATCAGCGTGCCGTCCCTTGTGTCATCAGATTCACATATGGCTGCAACAAAGTTGACACCTTGGGAACGTTAAATGCTTGCTGAATAAGAGAGGAAAAATAGAATGAATATTGAACATCACACCACAGAAGAGCTTCACCGCTTGCTCAAACGCGGATACTCCGCCGACGACCTGCGTCACCTGCAGGCCCCTGCGGATCTGGTCGAGCAAGCCCTGGCGCAGTATCAGGAACATATGCGCCAGCGCCAGCATGATCGCAATCTGCACAGCCAGGCCACCTACGCCATGAGTTTGCACAGCCGCTGAACCCGACTCCCGAGACAGTCCCAGATCAATTTCTGTTCATTCAGGCACTATTCACCACTTTAGCGCTATTTACTCGATCAGGGGGCGTACCTAAACTTAAGCCCTGCTTCTGGTTTGGCGGACTCTCCGTCGATTGCACTGTCAAAGGAAATACAAAATGAAAAAAGTGATGATTCTGGCAGCTGCTGCTGCCCTGCTGGCCCCGGCTGCTGCCATGGCAGAACGTACCGGCGAAGAGCTGTACAACACCAAGTGTTCCGTATGCCACGCAGCAGGCATTGCCGGCGCACCGATTGTAGGTGACGCTGCCGCTTGGGCTCCGCGTGCCGAGAAAGGCATCGATGGCCTGCTGGCTTCTGCCAAGTCCGGCCTCAACGCCATGCCGCCGATGGGCACCTGCATGGACTGTTCCGACGATGAGCTGAAGAGTGTCATCCAGTACATGCTGGATAACTCCAAGTAATTCAGCTGCACCAATAACAAAAAACCGCCCCTGCACTGCAGCGGCGGTTTTTTGTTGCCCTGTTCAACGGCGATTAGAAGATCTCACCGGGCCTCAACCCCTGTCCTTCAGTATCCCCATCCGGTCGTGACTGCAGACGCTCCAGCACCTCCTTGTCACTGCCCTTCTGGATCACGATCTCGACACGACGGTTACGGGCTCGATTGTCCGCGGTATTGTTCGGCACCAGCGGCTTGCTGTCGGCATAACCGCTGACCTGAAACCGGGACTGATCGATGCGTGCATCCGAGAACAGCTCCTCGGCCACCGCCAGCGCGCGGGCCGCGGACAGATCCCAGTTGGAACTGAAGCGATTGCCAGAGTAGGGGATGTTATCGGTATGCCCCTCGATCGCCACGCGACCGCTGATGTCGATCAGCACATCGCGAATCTTGGCGATCACCGGAATATAGGCAAACTTAAGTTCAGCGGAGCCGGAATCGAAGGAGCCCTTTTCCTTGACGCGGATGATCAGTTTAGTGCCGTCGGTCTCTACCTCGACAGCGCCGTCGCCTATCTCCTGCGCCAGCACCTCGGCAAACTGCACCGCCTCCCGTTTGGCCTGTTCCTCCTGCATGCGGATCATCTGCTCGATCCCCTGCAGCTTATCCTGAACGCTGGATTCACCCTCCTCCGAGCGCACATCGAGGGTGTTCATGTCGTTATTGATCGTCATCTGCCGCACCTCGTTCAGCGGCGTCGGCTCGGGCCGCCCGGGGCTGAACTCCTGAGCGATGATGGAGGTACCCTTGGGGATATCCTCCACCTTGATCTGGTTCTGCACACCGAAGGCTTCACGCATGGAGCCGGCCAGCTGTTTGAACTTCAGTACGTCCATCTCGGAAAACGAGAGCAGCAGCACGAAGAAACACATCAACAGCGACATCAGGTCAGAGAAGGTCGCCATCCATGCCGGGGCGCCCGGCGGCGGGCATTTACATTTCTGCTGCTCGTCGCTCATTTAACTCTCTCAGGCCTCAGCCTTCTCACGCACTTTTTCGGGCAGGTAGTTACGCAGCATCTGTTCAATCACTCGCGGGTTCTGGCCCGCCTGGATCGCCAACAGACCATCGATGATCAGTGCCTGGTTGAGCGCTTCCTCATCCTTGCGGTTATCAAGCTTGTCGGAGATCGGTAGCGCCACGCAGGTCGCCAGCATCGCGCCATAGAGGGTGGTCAGCAGCGCTACGGCCATCGCCGGGCCGATCGATTTGGGGTCGGACATGTTGGACAGCATCTGCACCAGACCGACCAGGGTACCGATCATCCCCATCGCCGGGCCCACATCGCCAATCGCCTTGAATATCTTGGCGCCAAACTCGTGACGCTCGTTGGTCAGGTTCGCTTCCTTGTGCAGCAAGGATTTGACCACCTCAGGATCATGGCCATCCACCAGCAGCTGAATCCCCCGCTGCATAAACGGCGTCGATACCTCCTTTTCCTCCAGCGACAGCAGGCCGCCCTTGCGCGCGGCATCGGCCAACTCGACGGTCTCGGCGATGATCTCTTCCGGTGACACCGACTTGAACATGAACGCCTTGGCCGCCACCTTGCCTGCGGAGAGGAACTGCGGCAGCGTGAACTTGATCAGTACCACCATCAAGCTGCCGCCGAACACGATCAACATGGAGGGAACGTTGACAAAAATCCCGAAATCTCCGCCCAGCACCATGGCGGAGATAATGATACCCAATGCACCGATCAAGCCTACGAGTGTCGCCAGATCCACTAAAATACTCCTTAATCCTTGACTGATGGACCAGGTTCAAACAGATGTAGGCGATGATACCAGATTTGCTGCACTGTACACGTACTGAACATAGGCGATCTTTGGTCTAACCTGCTTTCGTACGGCTATCCGATTAAGCATATCGATTGACCCCCGGCGAGCAGTTGGTTAAGTTGACAGCCCTGTTAAACAAGCCCCCGAACCGACTATGGCCCGCACTGCGAAGACACCCGATTTTGAACAATCCCTGGCACAGCTCGAAGCGGTTGTCGAACGCATGGAGCAGGGCGACCTGCCGATCGAAGAGGCACTGAAAGCCTTTGAGCAGGGGGTCAAGCTGACCCGCGAATGCCAGAGCATCCTCGACCAGACCGAGCAGAAGGTGCAGGTGTTGATCGAGCAGCAGGGTGAGTTCAAGGCCCGCCCGTTCGCTGAAGAGCAGGACGGCTGATCGTGGAGCTGCAACAGCAACTGGCGCAGTGGGCGACCCGCGTTGAACGCAACCTCGAGCTCTACCTGATCCCTGAAAGCTGCATCGAACCCCGGTTGATCGACGCCATGCGCTACGCCCTGCTCAGCGGCGGAAAACGCATACGTCCGGCCCTGGTGTATATGAGCTGTTTGCTCTGCGGCGGCACGGCCGAGCAAGCGGACCGTGCGGCGGCCGCCATCGAAGCGATCCACTGCTATTCACTGGTGCACGACGACCTGCCGGCGATGGATGACGACGAGCTGCGCCGTGGCCATCCCACCTGCCATATTGCCTTCGATGAGGCGACCGCGATCCTCGCCGGTGATGCCCTGCAGTGCTTCGCGTTCGAGCTGCTCAGCACTGCCGGCGGCGATATCGACCCGAACCGCGCACTGCAGCTGATCCGCATTCTGGCCCGAGCCAGCGGTTCCCACGGCATGGTGATGGGCCAGGCGTTCGATCTCGCGCATGTCGGCGACCGTTTGACCCTGTCCCAGCTGCAGGCGATGCACGCGCATAAGACCGGCCGCCTGATCACCGCATCGGTCATGCTCGGCGCGACGGCCGCCGGCTGCCAGGACAGCGAACTGCTCGACGCCCTGCAGCGCTATGGCGACGCCATCGGCCTGGCCTTCCAGGTGCAGGACGACCTGCTCGATATCGAGGGCACAACCCTGACCCTGGGCAAACCGCAGGGTTCCGACGAGGCGCAGAACAAACCGACCTATCCGGCCCTGCTCGGGGTCGACGGTGCGCGCACGAAACTGAACCAGCTATACGAAGCCGCACTCGAGGCGCTGAAGCCATTCGGCGTCGCCGCCGCCCCGCTTGCTTCCCTGGCCCACTTTATCGTTACCCGCGACCACTGATGCACAGCCAACTCCCCACTCAGCGTCCGCAGACCCCACTGCTGGACCGGATCGGATCCCCGTCCGACCTGCGCCAACTGAGCGCCGCGCAGCTACCGCAGCTGGCGGAGGAGCTGCGTGGCTGGCTGCTCTACAGTATCGGCGTCACCGGCGGCCATTTCGGTGCCGGTCTTGGTGTGGTGGAGTTAACCATCGCCCTGCACTACCTGCTCGACACACCGCGCGACCATCTGGTCTGGGATGTGGGCCATCAGTGTTATCCACACAAGATTCTGACCGGACGCCGCGAGCAGATGCTGAGCATGCGTCAGCGCGGCGGCCTGGCCCCCTTCCCGCGCCGGGCTGAAAACCCGTACGACTGTTTCGGCACCGGTCATTCCAGTACCTCGATCAGCGCGGCACTGGGCATGGCCCTGGCCAGTCGCCTGCGCGGCGACAAGCGCAAGGCGGTCGCGGTGATCGGTGACGGGGCAATGACCGCCGGTATGGCGTTCGAGGCGCTGAGCCACGCGGCCCACACCCGGGCCGACATGCTGGTGATCCTGAACGACAACGACATGTCGATCTCACCCAACGTGGGAGGATTGGCCACCTATATCGCCGACCAGCTCAAGCCGGGCCTGGCCAGGCCTACTCTCGACGGCCCCGGTTTCGACGGCGCCACCACCGGCGCCCTGTTCGGCGCATTGACCTTCGACTACCACGGCCCGGTGGACGGCCACGATTTTGATCAGCTGCTGCCGGCTCTTGAGCATGCGTTGAACAGCCCCGGTCCACAGTTTCTGCACCTGATCACGCAGAAGGGCAAGGGCTTCGAACCGGCCGAGTCCGATCCGGTCGGCTACCACGCGATAACCAAGATCGAACCCATGGGCGCACCGCCGAAGCCCAAGCAAGAGAAATTCTGCAATATCTTCGGCCGCTGGCTCTGCGACACCGCGGCAGCGGATGATCGCCTGGTCGGCATCACCCCGGCGATGCGCGAAGGTTCCGATCTGATCGCGTTCTCCGAGCAGTATCCCGAGCGCTACTTCGACGTCGCCATCGCCGAACAGCACGCGGCAACACTGGCGGCCGGTTTCGCCTGCCAGGGGATGAAGCCGGTGTTGGCGATCTACTCCACCTTCCTGCAGCGCGCCTACGACCAGCTGGTACACGATATTGCAATTCAGGATCTGGACGTGCTGCTGACAGTAGATCGTGCCGGTTTGGTCGGCGAGGATGGCGCCACCCACGCCGGTCTATACGATCTCGCCTTCATGCGCTGCCTGCCCGGTATACTGCTGATGACGCCGGCCGACGAGCAGGAGCTGTATCAAATGTTGAAGACCGGCTATGACCATCCGGGACCGGCCGCGGTACGCTATCCGCGCGGATCCGGCACCGGTATCGCCATCGATCCGACACAACCGGCCCTGGAACCGGGCAGGGCCCGCGTACTGCGCGAGGGCAGCCGAGCCGCCATCCTCAACTTCGGTCCGCTGTTGCCGAACGCGCAAACGGTGGCCGACGCGCTGGATCTGACCCTGGTCGACATGCGCTTCGTCAAACCGCTGGACAGCGAGCTGATCGAGCGCCTGGCCGCCGACCATGAGTTGCTGGTGACGCTGGAGGATCATGCCCTGATGGGTGGCGCCGGCTCGGCGGTGGCGGAGTATCTGCAGCAGCAGACAGTGAATACGCCGCTGCTGCTGCTCGGCGTCCCTGATCGCTGGATCGAGCACGCCTCGCGGGCAGAGCAGCTAAAGGAGTGCGGATTGGACGCCGATGGCATCCGTCGCGCGATAGAGCAGCGACTGAGCGCTTAAGCCAACGCTTAACTCGCCGGTTTAACTTTCGCTATCGTCCTGGAAATGTACCTCGGTCATCATATGGCCGAGCTTGCCCATCTTGGTCTGCAGGTAATGCTCGTTGTGGCTGTTCTTGCCCACCTGCAGCGGCTCACGGCCAGCCACCTTGATCCCGTACTGCTCCAGCGCCTTGACCTTGCGCGGGTTGTTGGTCATCAGCCGCAGTGAGCGTATGCCCAGATGGCGCAGCATCGGCAGGCACATGCTGTAATCACGCATGTCGGCGGCAAAGCCCAGACGCTCGTTGGCTTCCACGGTATCGGCGCCCTGGTCCTGCAGATGGTAGGCGCGAATCTTGTTGAGCAGACCGATGCCGCGGCCCTCCTGACGCAGATAGAGCAACACGCCCCGCCCCTCTTCGGCGATCCGCTTCAACGCCTCCTGGAGCTGGAAACCGCAGTCGCAGCGCAGGCTGAACAGCGCGTCGCCGGTCAGGCACTCGGAGTGGATACGGCCAAGCACCGGCTCCTCGGTATCGACATCGCCAAATACCAGAGCCACATGCTCCTTGCCGCTGGTTTTATCCTCAAACCCGACCATGGTGAATACTCCCCAGGGAGTCGGCAGTTTGGAATCGGCAACATACTGAACGGTCACACTATCTACCTCGTTATGGCGGCCCAGTCATTCGGTCCGCCCGCTCCGCGCCACAGCGCGGGGCGGTATTATAATCCATACCCTAGTTGGAACTGTAACAAGTTGCGCCCTTAAACTATATCAACAGCCTAAGCCCCTGCAGGCAGAGCGCGGCAAACACCCCGGCGATCAGGTCATCCAACATGATCCCCAACCCTCCCTTTACGTGCCGATCGGCCCAACGGATCGGCCAGGGTTTCACAATATCGAAGATGCGGAACAGCACGAAGCCGATCAGCGCCCATAACGGCGTTACCGGAGCGGCGATCATCGTGATCCAGTAGCCAACGAACTCGTCCCAGACGATACCGCCGTGGTCATGCACGCCGATATCGTCAGCGGTGCGCTGACACAACCAGCAACCCAGGGCAAAGGCGGCCAGCACCAGCGCCAGATAGGTCGCCAGCGGCAGCTGGGCCAGCAGATACCAGAGCGGTACCGCAGCCAGGGTGCCAAAGGTGCCCGGTGCCCAGGGGGCGGCACCACTGCCGAAACCGAAAGCCAAAAAGTGCACCGGATTGCGCCAGACCGACGACGGTACCCGATTCATCGTGCATCTCCAAAATGATCGTACCCGGCCGGGCCTGCCGTGCAGGGTTCGCCATGCAACAACAGCTGTACCCCCTGGCCCTCATGCATACGGCCGATGCAGCTCAGGCGGATGCCCAGCGCTGCAGCTTCACGCAGGCAGTACTGCAACTGCTCGGGTGCCGCGGTCAAACACAGTTCAAAATCCTCGCCGCCGCTGAGCGCCCAGCGCTGCGCCTGTTCAACACCGGCGTAGGCGAGCAGTTGATCCGACAGCGGCAGTGTCTCCAGCTCGACGCAGGCACCCAAACCGCTGCTGTGCGCGATATGGCCGAGATCGGCCACCAGGCCGTCAGAGATATCGATACCACTGTGCAGCCAGGGCGCCAGCGCCCGGGCCAGCGCGATGCGCGGCTGAGGACAATAGAATCGTCGGCGCAGATAAGCGTTCGACGCCTGCTCCGGCTCCTCATCGAGCAGAGTCTGCAAGCCAGCGCGACTGTCGCCGAGGGTGCCGCTGACCAGGATCAGGTCACCCTCCCGGGCCCCCGAGCGTTTCACCGCCCGATCGGGTTCGACCCAGCCATGCACCTGTACGCTCAGCGTCAACGGCCCGCGGGTGGTGTCGCCACCAACCAGCGCGATATCAAGCTCTTGCGCACGCTCGGCCAAGGCTTTGGAGAAGGACTCCAGCCACTCGGGTGAGGCCTCGGGCAGCGTCAGCGCCAGTGTAAACCAGGCGGGACGGGCGGCCATCGCCGCCAGATCGCTGACCGCCGCGCCGAGCAGCCGCTGCGCCAGGTAATCGGCCCGGGTACCGGGTAGAAAGTGCGTACCCTCCACCAGGGTATCGATCGACACCGCCAGCTGCGCACCGTCAACCTGTGGCACCAGCAGCGCACAATCGTCACCGATGCCAAGCGCCACATCAGGCCGCGATTGCGCAACACTGGCAAAATAGCGCCGGATCAGCTCGAACTCGCCCACGGGATACCGCCTCCGGCCACGACCTAGCGTCGCGCCGACACCTCGGCCGCGCGCACTTTCTGTGCAACCTTGTCCAGCACCCCGTTGACGTAACGGTGGCTATCGGTGGCACCGAACACCTTGGCCAGCTCAACACTCTCGTTGATCGCCACTCTGTACGGCACCTCCATGCGGTGCATCAGCTCGAAGCTGCCGATACGCAGCACACTGACCTCAACCGGATCCAGCTCGTCGATGGTGCGGTCCAGAAAGGGCGAGAAGCACAGATCCAGCTCGGAGCGTACCTCGACCACACCGCGCAGCAGCTGGCTGAACAGTTTGACGTCGACACCGCTCATGTCGTTGTTGACACGAAACTGGGCTTCGATCTCATTCACCGGCTGACCGGCCATCTGCCACTGATACAGCGCCTGCAAGGCCATCTGGCGGGCACTGCGACGCTGTTCGGTCAGCGAGGGCTTGCGGTTCTTTTTCGGGCTCGGAGTGTCGCTCATGTTCAGACCTCGAGCTGACGCAGAAGGCTGACCATCTCGATCGCCGAGAGGGCGGCTTCAGCTCCTTTGTTGCCTGCCTTGGTACCGGAACGCTCGATCGCCTGCTCGATGCTGTTGACGGTGAGGATACCGTTGGCTACGGGTATACCGTACTCCATGGAGACCTGGGCAACGCCCTTGGAGCTCTCGGCGGAGACATATTCGAAATGCGGGGTACCACCACGGATCACTGCACCCAGGGCGATAATCGCATCGTCCTGCTTCTGTGCCGCAACGCGCTGGGCCACCAGCGGGATTTCGAAAGCGCCGGGGCAGCGTACCACGCGGACGTTTTCATCCTTCACACCGTGACGCTTGAGCGCGTCCAGTGCGCCTTCGAGCAGGCTTTCCACCACGAAGGAGTTGAAGCGACCGACGATGATCGCGTACTTGCCATCGGCGCTGACGAAGTCGCCTTCATACACTTTTACTGACATGAGTAAGTCCTGTTCTACTGTTCGCAGGCAATATATTCCTCGACCTCGAGATCAAAGCCCGAGATCGCGTTGAACTTCATCGGTGAGCTGAGCAGGCGCATCTTGCCCACACCCAGCTCCCGCAGAATCTGAGACCCGGTACCCACCTGCAGGTAGGCACCGGAAGCGCTGACCCGCACTTTGGAGCGGGTAGAGCTATTGCTGGTGAGGCTGCGTATTGCATCGCCCAGGTCGATCCGCACGCCGGAATCGATCAGCAGCACCACGCCCTTGCCCTCCTCGGCCACACGCTCCAGCGCACGGCGCATGGTCCACTTCTTCTCTTCGCCAGGCACCACACCGACCACGTCACGCAGCACTTCACTGCGGATATGCACACGCACCAGGGTCGGCTCGTCACGCTTGATTTCGCCCTTGTACAGCGCCAAATGGGTGCAGTTCTGGATATCGTCGCGGTAGACGGCGTAGTTGAAGTCACCATACTCCGTCTGCAACACCCCCTCATCCTCACGCTCGACGGTGTGCTCGTTCAGGGCGCGGTAGTGGATCAGGTCGGCGATGGTACCGATCTTCAGGCCGTGCTTGGCGGCAAACTTCTCCAGATCTGCACGGCGCGCCATAGTGCCATCTTCGTTCATCACCTCGACGATCACCGCTGCAGGGCTCAGACCGGCCAGGCGGGCCAGATCGCAGCCCGCCTCGGTGTGACCGGCGCGGCTCAGTACGCCGCCCGGCTGTGCCATCAGCGGAAAGATATGACCCGGCTGGACGATATCTTCGGGTTTGGCATCGGCGCGTACTGCGGTGCGTACGGTATGGGCGCGGTCCGCCGCCGAGATACCGGTAGTGACGCCGGTCGCCGCCTCGATCGACAGGGTGAAGTTGGTCGAGAACGCGGCGCCGTTACTCTGCACCATCAGCGGCAGCTTGAGCTGCTCGCAGCGCTTACGGGTCAGGGTCAGGCAGATCAGACCACGGGCGTGGGTAGCCATGAAGTTGATATCTTCAGGGCGCACCATCTCGGCGGCGATGATCAGATCGCCCTCGTTCTCACGATCTTCGTCATCCATCAGGATCACCATCTTGCCCTGACGGATATCCTCGATGATCTCTTCGGTTGTGTTCATCTGCATCTGTTCATCTCCCACGGCTCAACGGCGCATGAAACCGGCCGCTGCCAGTGTTTCCAGTGTCAGTCCGCTCCCGGCGTCAGTGGCGTTGTCGGCATCGCTCGCCGGCGCCATCAGACGCTCCAGGTAACGGGCGATGATATCCACCTCCAGATGGACCTCCCGCCCGGCGCGGTACGTATCGATAATGGTTTCCTGTGCCGTATGCGGCACGATATTGAGCCCGAAGCGGTCACCCTCCAGGCTGTTCACGGTCAGGCTGACGCCATCCACGGTGATCGAGCCCTTGGCCGCGATGTAGCGCAGCAGTGACTTGGGTGCCTGGATCCACAGGCGGACCGAGCGAGCATCGTCGCGCCGATCGATCACCTTGCCCAGACCATCCACGTGGCCGGTGACGATATGACCGCCGAAACGGCTGGTCGGCATCATCGCCTTCTCCAGATTGACCCGCTCACCCACCTTCAGCGACGGAAAGCGGGTATGGGTCAGCGTCTCGCAGGAGACGTCGGCGACAAAGCCGTCACCCGGCAGCGCCACGGCGGTCAGACAGACGCCGTTGGTGGCGATACTGTCGCCCAGTTTTACATCGGACAGGTCCAGATCACCGGTGCGTACCTGCAGCCGCATGTCGCCATCCACCATGCGGATATCGGCGATCTCGCCTATGGCTTCGATTATGCCCGTAAACATCAGTGCTCCTGATTCCCGTCGGTTTCAAGCACATGCCAATCCAGGCGCAAGTCGGCGCCGAGATGACGAATATCGGCCAGCGCCAGTGGCACCTGTTGCGCCATACGCTCCAGAGGCAGCTCCAGCAGCGGCCGCGCGCTGCTACCCAAAAGTTTAGGCGCCATATACTGGATCAGCTCGTCCACCAGACCGGTACTGACGAATGCCCCGGCCAGGGTGGCACCGCACTCGACCAGCAACTCGTTGCACTGTTCCTGCTTGGCCAGATGCGCAAGCAGGGTATGAAGGTCGATCCTGCCCTCGCCTGCCTGCACCATCACCTCGGCGCCAGCACCCTGCAGGGCCCCTGCCTTTTCCTCATCCCGACTCCGGGTAACAACGAGTGTACGCCCCGGCTGGCAGAGTATTTTGGCATCAACAGGCATGCGCAGATCGGTATCGAGCACGACACGCAATGGCTGGCGAGCGGCGATCTGTTCGGCCTGCTCCAACCCCAGCTCATCTGCGCGCACGGTCAACGACGAGTCATCGATCAGCAGCGAATCGATACCGGTGACGATGGCCGAGCTGCGCGCGCGCAGACGTTGCACATCGCTGCGAGCCTGGGGACCGGTGATCCACTGGGACTCGCCGCTGGCCATCGCCGTACGACCGTCGACGCTGCTGGCCAGCTTGATCCGCACCAGCGGCAACCCCCGCTCCATCCGTTTGATGAAACCTGGATTCAGTGCCCGCGCCTCGCGCTCCATCAGCCCGCTGGCGACCTCGATACCGGCCGCGCGCAGCTTGTCCAACCCCTTTCCGGCAACCGCCGGATTGGGGTCAACCATGGCGCAGACCATGCGCCTAATACCGGCCTCGATCAGAGTATCGGCACAGGGCGGCGTGCGGCCGAAGTGGCTGCAGGGCTCGAGCGTGACATAGGCGGTCGCACCGCGGGCGTTGTCGCCGGCCACGCGCAGCGCATTGACCTCGGCATGCCCCTCTCCTGCCCGGATATGGTAGCCCTCGCCGACGATCTCGCCGTCACGTACCAGCACGCAGCCGACGCGGGGGTTGGGATCGGTGGTATAGAGGCCGCGCCGTGCCAACACGATAGCACGGCCCATAAACTGATGATCGAGACTGGAGAAAGCGGACATGATTCAGCTCTGCCCCTTGTCGGCAGGCTGTTCGGAGTTGGCGGAGAGGCGCTCGATCTCCTCCCTGAACTCATTGATATCCTGGAAGCTGCGGTAAACAGAGGCGAAACGCACATAGGCGACCTGGTCGAGCTTGCGCAACTCCGCCATCACCACCTCGCCCATTTCACGCGAGGGCAGTTCTCGCTCGCCGGTGGCGCGCAGTTTCAGTTTGATACGGGTCAGGCAGGCTTCTACCGCTTCAACACTGACCGGACGCTTTTCCAGCGCGCGCAGGATACCGGCGCGCAGCTTAGCCTCGTCGAACGGCTGCCGGGTACCGTCGGTCTTGATCACCCGCGGCATCACCAGCTCGGCTTCCTCGAAGGTGGTAAAACGTTCGTGGCATTTGACGCACTCACGCCGCCGACGCACCTGCTGCCCCTCGGCGACCAATCGCGAGTCGACAACCTTGGTATCACCAGCGCCACAGAAGGGACAATGCATCCTCAGCCTCGAATAAAGAGCGTCGGTCACGCCTTGGCGCGAGCCGAAAAGAAAGAGCGTTTATACAATATAACCCCGCTCCTACGCATCCATGCGCTCGCGGGATAAGTACATCCCTGATACAAAAAGGCGGCCGTTAAGCCGCCTCGCTATTCTAGGGAGGCCGGGAACAAGTTTCCAGCCTCCTCGCAGGCTCCGGTTACTTGTACACCGGGAAGCGTGCGCAGATATCCAGCACCTTGGCCTTGACCGCCGCGATGCAGTCCTCGTTGTTGATATCATCGAGGACATCGCAGATCCAGCCGGTCAGTTCGGTCACTTCCGCTTCCTTGAAGCCGCGACGGGTAACCGCCGGGGTTCCGATACGCAGACCGGAGGTCACGAACGGAGAGCGCGGATCGTTCGGCACCGCGTTCTTGTTCACGGTGATGTAAGCGCGGCCCAGTGCGGCGTCCGCATCCTTACCGGTAACGTCCTTGCTGACCAGATCGACCAGGAACAGGTGATCGTCGGTACCACCGGACACGATGTCAAAACCGCGATCCTGGAACACCTTGACCATCGCCTTGGCGTTTTTCACCACCTGAGCCTGGTACTCCTTCCACTCCGGCTCCAGTGCCTCTTTAAAGCACACAGCCTTGGCCGCGATGATGTGCATCAGCGGGCCGCCCTGGGATTCCGGGAACACGGCGAAGTTCAGCTTCTTCTGCAGCTCTTCATCAGCGCGTGCAGACAGGATCAGACCACCGCGCGGACCGCCCAGGGTCTTGTGCGTAGTGGTGGTAACGACATCGGCATACTGCATCGGTGACGGGTACTGTCCGGCCGCGACGAGACCGGCAACGTGCGCCATATCGACGAACAGGTAAGCACCCACCTTGTCGGCGATCTCGCGGAACTTGGCCCAGTCGATGATGCGGGAGTAGGCGGAGAAACCGGCCACGATCATCTTCGGCTTGTGCTCAAGCGCCAGACGCTCGACCTCGGCGTAATCGATCTCGCCGGTTTCCGGGTTCAGGCCGTACTGAACGGCATTGTAGATACGGCCGGAGAAAGATACCGCAGCGCCGTGGGTCAGGTGGCCACCGTGGGCCAGGCTCATGCCCAGAACGGTGTCGCCCGGCTGGCACAGGGCCATGTAGACAGCGGCGTTGGCCTGGGAGCCGGAGTGCGGCTGGACGTTGGCAAAAGTGGCGCCGAACAGTTCTTTAGCACGTTCGATGGCCAGCTCTTCGACGATATCGACATATTCACAGCCGCCGTAGTAACGCTTGCCGGGATAGCCTTCCGCATACTTGTTGGTCAGCGCGGAGCCCTGGGCTTCCATAACACGCGGGCTGGTGTAGTTCTCGGAAGCGATCAGCTCGATGTGCTCCTCCTGGCGGGTCACTTCGGACTGCATGGCAGACCAGAGATCCGAGTCGAAGCTGGCGATAGACATATCTTTGCTAAACATTACTGTCCCCTGATTGAGCAACGTCGTCGGCACCGGCAGCAGACCTGATGCGGCCTACTGACCTGAACGGCCGTGAAAAGGCGAGCATTATAGTCGAAAAACTAACCGCGTGGCACGTGAAAAGCTGTCAGTCGGGTAGGAGGGAAATTCATGCGGCGAGGGAGCCTCGCCGCATGGTTTCTGTAACCCTATTCGACGGAGATATTGACGCCTTCGGGCGCCTCTTTAGCGCGCTTGGGCAGGGTCAACGCCAAAACGCCATCATTGAAGCTGGCCTTCACTGCAGCCGGATCCACATCGGCACCGACACTGAGTTGACGCAGGAACTGGCCGATATGCCTCTCCTGACGGATCAGCTTGCCCTCTTTCTCCTCTTTCTCTTCGCGGCGGGTTTCCGCCTTAACGCTGAGGATGCCGTTTTCCAGGCTGACCTGGATATCCTCTTTCTTCACGCCCGGCAGGTCGACGGATACCTTGTACTCGGTATCGGTTTCGTGGACATCGATAGCCGGCACCTTCTCGCCACTGCCGCGCACAGCCAGCGGCCGAAACAGATCGTCGAAAAACGTATCGTCGAACAGACTGCCGAAACGGGTCAGATTCTTGGCCATAAGATCACCCCCTATTTAGCTGTTGTTATCAGGTTATGCAGCTGGAGCATCGCGCCCCCCTGCACTATCCAACCTGAATATAGAAAGCGGTCCGTGCCTTCGCCAGCTCAGGGATTGACCGGGCGCAAATGGCTTTCACTTTTCCGTACGGGTAGAATTCACCTATCCGTTTTATTTCACCGATATCAAAACCAGAGGTTCGTCTGGATGGCCCAGTACGTATACACGATGAACCGCGTCGGCAAGGTGGTACCGCCGAAGCGCGAAATTCTCAAAGATATCTCCCTGTCCTTCTTTCCCGGCGCCAAGATCGGTGTGCTGGGTCTGAACGGTGCGGGTAAATCTACCCTGCTGCGGATCATGGCCGGCGTCGACAAGGACTACATCGGCGAAGCACGGCCGATGCCGAACATGAAGGTCGGCTACCTGCCGCAGGAGCCGGAGCTCGACAACTCCAAGACCGTACGCGAGATCATCGAAGAGGCGGTGGCCGACGTGAAGAACGCGTTGGCCGAGCTGGACCAGGTCTATGCCGCCTACGCCGACCCGGATGCCGACTTCGACGAACTGGCGAAGAAACAGGCGGAACTGGAGAACCTGATCACCGCGAAAGACGGTCACAACCTGGACCAGGCGCTGGAGCGCGCCGCCGATGCCATGCGTCTGCCGCCCTGGGACGCCAAAGTCGAGCACCTGTCCGGTGGTGAGCGCCGCCGCGTGGCACTGTGCCGCCTACTGCTCGATCACCCGGATATGCTACTGCTGGACGAACCGACCAACCACCTGGACGCCGAGTCGATCGCCTGGATCGAGCGCTTCCTGCAGGAGTACCCCGGAACCGTGGTGGCGATCACCCACGACCGTTACTTCCTCGACAACGCTGCCGGCTGGATTCTGGAGCTGGACCGCGGGCGCGGTATCCCCTGGGAGGGTAACTACTCCAGCTGGCTGGAGCAGAAGGAGCAGCGTCTGGAGCAGGAAGCCAAGTCCGAAGCTGCTCATATCAAGGCGATGAAATCGGAGCTGGAGTGGGTTCGCCAGGGTGCCAAGGGCCGTCAGACCAAATCCAAGGCGCGACTGAAGGCGTTCGAAGAGATGAACTCCCGCGAGTTCCAGCAGCGCAACGAGACCCAGGAGATCTACATTCCGCCCGGCCCACGCCTGGGTGACAAGGTGATCGAGCTGAAGGACGTGACCAAGTCGTTCGGCGACAAGCTGCTGTTCGAGAACCTGAACATCTCGATTCCGCCCGGTGCCATCGTCGGCATCATCGGCCCCAACGGTGCCGGTAAGTCGACCCTGTTCAAGATGATCACCGGCGAGGAGAAGCCGGACTCCGGCGAGGTCGAGCTGGGTTCCACCGTGCAGTTGGCCTACGTCAACCAGTCCCGCGAGCTGAACGGCAACAACACCGTGTTCCAGGAGATCTCCGACGGCCAGGATATCATCACCGTCGGCACCTATCAGACCCCGGCGCGCGCCTACTGCGGTCGCTTCAACTTCAAGGGTTCCGACCAGCAGAAGTTCGTCAAGGACCTGTCCGGGGGTGAGCGCAACCGCCTGCACATGGCCAAGTTGCTGAAAGAGGGCGGCAACGTGCTGCTGCTCGACGAGCCGACCAACGACCTGGATATCGAGACCCTGCGTGCGCTCGAGGAAGCGCTGCTGGCATTCCCCGGGTGTGCCGTGGTGATCTCGCACGACCGCTGGTTCCTCGACCGTATCTGCACCCACATGATCGCCTACGAGGGTGAATCGAAGGTGGAGTTCTTCCAGGGCAACTACACCGAGTACGCCGAGGACTACAAGCGCCGCTACGGCAAGGACCACCAGCCGGAGCGCATCAAGTACAAGCGCATGAGCTGATCCCGCTCAACACCGGCGCGGCTCAGTCAACGAGCAGCGCCGGTTCCCTCTCCGCTACCGACTTCGCCGCGGTAGCCGCACTATCCACATCCTCCGCTCCCGCTAGCCGATAACCATCCCGCCCCCTGGCCTTGGCCAGATAGAGTGCCTCGTCCGCGCGGCGCAGCAGTTCCGAAGAGGATTCACCCGGTTCAAGGGTAGCGATACCGATACTGGTGGTGAAACCAACCACCTCACCGCTGGGGATCCTGACCCGGGTTTGACGACAGCTGTTGCAGACCTCCTCTGCCGCAATACAGGCAGCCGCACCATCCGCACCGGGCAGAATGGTCAGAAACTCCTCGCCGCCAAAACGTCCGGCCAGATCACGCTTGCCCCGTGCCTGTTTGCGCAGGATCTTGGCAAACTGCTTGAGTACAATGTCGCCGGCAGCATGACCGTAGTTGTCGTTGAAGCCCTTGAACTTGTCCAGGTCGAATAGCAGGATCGAGATCGACTCACCCCGCTCGCGGGCATACTCCACATCCCCCTCGAGCTGCTCCATCACCTGGCGCCGGTTGGCCAACCCGGTCAGCGCATCGCGCGTGGCCTGACGATACAGGCCCAGCAGCATCGACAGCTGGTTGACCGCGGCCCAACCGGCGATGACACCCAGCACCAGCAGCAGCCAGAGGTCGTTGATCTCGTCGATCATCCCCACTCTCTGGGTCGATATCTGGGTCACCAGTTCGACCAGGATCACCACAGCGGTGACCACGCTCACTTCGACGATGGTCAGCGGGAAGATCGCCAGCATGGTCACGATCATGAAGGGAAAGAACTGATATCCAGCTACGGCGGACATATGCCCGGCGTCGAGTAGCAGCAGATTGCTCCAGGTCTGAAACGCCGACAGGATCGCCAGCAGCAGAAACAGCCGCGCCAACGCAAAGCGCAGATCATAGGGTCTCTGGTACCAGAACAGCAGCGCCAGCAACGCCACCCCGGAAACGAAGCGCCCGAGGGCGATCGGCGCTTGTATCTGAGTGGGCAACAACAGCTGGTCGACCAGGACCCAGCCGGTCTGCAGCACTGCCAGCAGCAGGGTCAGCAGCCTGATTCGCTGGAAGATCAAAAAGCTCCGCGTTTGATTGAAATAACGCGTGTGACGCGCAAGTGAAAGTACATCGAGCATTTTTTGCCACATCCTTCCCGCATCCCTACGCTGGTTGACGAAAACGGATCACGATAGCGCTTTTTGGCTTAAAAAGGCATGATCCAGGCCATAGATCTGCACAGAAGCCTTTTCCGGCCAAAGCCGGTTGTACTAACATGGCTGCACCCCTGACGGATTAGCGAGGAGAGAACGTGACCGCCACCCAAGATGAACGCCGCCGCTTCAGCCGTATCCGGTTTGACGCCGGTTGCGAGCTGCACTCCGCGGCGGGCCCTGCCGAGGTGCAACTGGTCGATATATCGCTGCGCGGTGCGCTGATCGAGTCCTCCCGCCCGCTAGCCTTGGAGCTGCAGGGCGAAGCCGAGCTGCACATCTATCTGGCCAGCGACATCCTGATCCGCATGCCCGGTTCGGTGACTCATCTCAGCGGAACCCAGTACGGTTTCCGCGCAGGCGACATGGATATCGAGAGCATCAGCCATCTGCGTAGGTTGGTGGAGCTCAACCTCGGTGACGAGGCGATGCTCGAGCGTGAACTGGAAGCGCTGTTCCCGGACGCCGGTTAAGGCTCATAACGCGTCCTAGGCATCGGCGAGTTTATCTACAGCCACCACCCCGCCAAATAACATCAGAACCTGCCCATTAGGCCAGCCTCTGAAACTGAACATCTGCGCTGTTGCTCAGCAGGGAGGCTGGCAAGCGTTTTTCTGCCGCGCATCGGTTGGCGTCAGCCCAAAGTGCCGGCGGAATACCCGTGCGAAATGGGCCTGACTGGAAAATCCACACTGGTAAGCCACGTCGGCAATACCATATCCATGACGGCTAGGATGCGTTAACAGATTCCACGCCAGCTGCAAACGCTGCTCCAGAAGGTACTGATGCGGTGTTAATTCCTCTTCAGAAAACAGGCGGTTCAGATGGCGGCCAGAAATTCCCAATGCAGCAGCCACCTCTTCGACTCCCAGGTCAGGTCTGCTCAAATGCTCATCCATGTACTGCTTGGCCATCAGCCGATGATGCAAAGCGACGGATGACCCGTCGCTCGTTGACTCCTGCCTCCCCAACATGGCCTCAATCAGCCGCCAAGCTTTACGCTGGAATGCTTCAGCCTCATCGGCATCCGGTGCCTGCATGAAAAGAATGACCTGGCGACACAAGTTGCGAATCAACAACTTGACCAAACGGTCTTCTGTATCAATACGTAGCGGGCTATCAAGGTCGCGCTGGCAACGCTGCCGAAATTTTTCAAAAGGAATATCGATGGTGAGTTGGCTCATCTGATTGGTAAAGCCCACCAGATAGGGTTTGTCGGTGCGATAGAGCAAAGCATACTGGTCATCGAGCATCGCGCAGTCCTTGCCCTGATAGAAAAAGGCATTTTTGCCCATGCCGATCGAGACCAGAACTGACTCCTTCGGCACAGCACGAACGAGTGCCTGATCCCGTTCAACCACATGGCCATTACCTTCTATCCAGCTCACTTTCATGTCGTCCATGTGCAGGCTTTGCTGCGTTGCGGACAGTCCCTCTGGCACGTAAGAAGAGCTGCGGATACCAACAAAGTGATTTGCATTGAACTGGTCCCAGTACTGGAGTCTCTGCTCTGGGGCCACATTCATAGTAGAGGCTTTCTGGACGGTGAGAGTCGTTGAGTGATTCATTGTTATTAATCTCCGAAGCCAGCCTGGCTGGCTATCGCTACGTCTCTATTCACTTTACGGCTGCTGTCAATTAACCGCAAAAGCTTGATCCACGTCAATGATCAGAGCGGAGTACTGGCTTCATTTACGTCAGCCGTGTCCGAAAACCGCAAACATCACGTCTGATTTCCACAAACCGGCAACTTTGCCTCGCCCTAGACTGGCCGTTCCAATAACAACAACCTCGAAGGTACTGATATGCCAGAGCTCGCCACATCGGAATTCTGGAAAGACATCCCGGCCATTCCCAACTTCTTCAAACCGGACGCCAAGCCGGAAGTGTATATACCCAACGCGCCCATCGACGATCCGAAGTATTACGTGCCGTTCACGGAAACCGTTTTTTCCCGACCTCTGTGGATCTCACCCACCGAAAATCGCTGGTGCGACATCCTGATGGCCAGCAGCGCCGGTTTGGTCAACCGCCACTACCATCCCCATGAAGTGTTTGCTTTCACCATCTCAGGCAAATGGGGCTACCTCGAGCACGACTGGACCGCCACCGCCGGCGACTTCGTCTATGAAACGCCGGGAGAGGGCCACACCCTGGTTGCCTATGAACACGAAGATCCCATGCGCGCCTTTTTTATCGTCAAAGGCCCGCTGATCTGGCTCGACGATAAGGGCGAACCAGAAGGTTACTTCGATGTTCACGATTACATCGCCATGTGCCGCGAGCACTACGCGAAAGTTGGCATTGGCGCCGACTACGTGGATACCCTGTTCCGCTAGTCACCGTCCATTTCATCCCTTACGCGCACCGCGCGCTGTATTCGGCTGCGTGCGGTCTGGAGAACACCATGGTGAATAACAATAAATACTCCAATTACGAGAATATTCTGCTCAGCGTTCTGTTTCTGACCTTCGGGTTCGTATTTTTTGACCGACTGGCGCTGTCCTTTCTGTTCCCCTTCATGGCGGACGAACTGCATCTCAGCAACAGCCACCTGGGGTTGTTGTCATCAGTTCTAGCACTGGCCTGGGCACTGTCGGGCGCTCTGGTTGGGGCCTGGTCGGATCGTATCGGCAAGCGCAAACCTCTGTTGGTCATGGCCGTAATACTGTTTTCGCTGTGCTCTGCACTATCGGGCATGGTCACTGGCTTTATCAGCCTGCTGGCGTTCCGTGCCGTGATGGGACTGGCCGAAGGGCCTATTTTGCCGATCTCCCAGTCGCTGATGGTGGAGTCGTCATCGCCGCATCGTCGCGGCCTGAACATGGGTCTGTTGCAGGGGTCGGCCGCTGGCTTGCTGGGTGCGGTGATCGGGCCTCCGGTGATGATCGCCATGGCCGAGGCCTGGGGCTGGCGCCAGGCCTTTATCCTGTCCCTGATACCTGGCCTCATCATCGCCTTCCTGATCTGGAAGTACGTTAAACCGGATGCTGACAGCCGCACGCAGACAGCCGCGCACCAGGATAATCAGGACGCACCCAGGCCACGTGGCATCAAAGCCTACGCGGCGCTGCTGTCCAACCGCAATATTTTGCTGTGTACCCTCATCAGCTGCTTCTACCTGACCTGGTTCGTAGTACTGATCTCTTTCACGCCGACATTCCTGGTCAATGTTCGCGGTTTTGAACCCAGCACTATGGGCACCATCATGAGCTGTCTGGGGGTAGCCTGGGTGATCTGGGGCTTCGTTGTGCCTGGCGTGTCAGACCGACTGGGTCGCAAGCCTACACTGGTGATATTCACCTTGCTGGCGGCCTGTTGCCCAATGGTACTGCTGTATACCGAAACGCCTCTGATGATGGGCGTGCTGGTGATTCTGACCTACACCGGCCTGGGTTGCTTCACCCTGTTTATGGCCACGATTCCAGCTGAAACCGTCTCGCGCGGGCAGATTGCCACCGCCCTGGGTCTTATCATGGGCATCGGCGAACTGGTGGGTGGCTTTGGTTCACCCACACTGGCCGGCTTTGCAGCGGATCAATACGGCCTGCAGATCGTCATGTTCGTCAGCAGTGGTGCTGCCATTGTCGCCTCACTGTTGTCCCTGATGCTGAAGGAAACCGCCCCTGCAGTACTGGCGCGACGCAACCTGGCGGTTTCCCAACCATCAGCCTGACGTGTATCTGAGAAGGAGAACCCATGAAAGTATTACGCTGGTACGGCGCTCAGGACATTCGTCTCAGTGATGTTCCAAACGCCGTCCATAAGGACAACGAAGTGCTGGTGCAGGTTGCCTACTGCGGTATTTGCGGCAGCGACCTGCACGAATATCAGGATGGACCTCACGCAATTCCATGTGGGGCCATGCACCCGGTATCGGGACATCAGGCACCGCTGACTCTCGGCCACGAATTCTGTGGCCAGGTGGTGGCGGTCGGCGACCAGGTCAGTACTGTCAAGGTCGGCGACCGGGTGGCGATTGAGCCGGAGTACCGCTGTCAGACGTGTCGCTACTGCAAGTCCGGCGATTACAACCTATGCGAATCGATGGGCTTCATCGGTCTGATGGGTGACGGCGGTATGGCGGAGCAGGTGGCCGTTCCGGAGTATATGCTGCACCGGCTGCCAGACACTGTTTCCTATCGTCAGGCTGCAGTGCTGGAACCGTCTGCCGTGGCCGAGCATGCGCTCAATCGCAGTGCGCTCAAACCCGGCAGTCGCTGTCTGGTGATCGGCCTTGGCCCGATCGGGCTACTGCTGATCATGCTGGCGCGGCTACGCGGCATTACCGACATCTGTGCTGTCGACGTCAGTCCAGAGCGACTGCATAAAGCCCAGCAGCTTGGTGCCCAACACACACTGGACGGGCGTCAACCCGACCTGCTAATGCAACTTCAGCAACTGTCGGACGGGGGCTACGACAGCGTATTTGAAGCCGCGGGTAGCCAGACCACCTTCACCACAGCGCTGCAGGCAGCCAAAAAAGGCGGCGAGGTGGTACTGGTCGGGTTGATGGGCGACATCAGTCTGGATGCCTTTGATCTGGTCAACCGTGAGGTACGCCTACAAACCTCGGTCGGCTACCGCAATGTCTATCCGACACTTATAAGCCACATTGCCGAAGGCGCATTTGACCCGTCGGTGATCGTGACGCGCACCGTTGGTCTGGAAAACGCGCTGAGAGCAGGCTTTGATGCCCTGCTTTCCAGCAAGGAGCAGATCAAGGTTCTGATTAATCCCAATCCAACCCTCAACGAACAGGAGCACCAATTTCATGTCTGATAACCCAGTTTTTGCTGCCGGCTTCATGTCTGGCAAAACGGTTTTTATCACTGGTGCCACTTCGGGTATTGGGGCGCCCTTGCCTACGCCGAAGCCGGGGCCAAGGTGATTGCAGCCGGTCTGAATCCCAATAGCGAACACGCCCCCAGTCACCAGAATATCGAGTTGCTCGACTCGACGTGACCGATACCAACGCTCTGCAGTCCAGCATTGGTGCCGCCGACGGTTTGGCGGTCCTGATAAACTGTGCCGGCATCAGCCGTGATCGAGATGAGTATCAGCTCAACCAGTTCGACAAGGTACTGTCGGTCAACCTGCGCGCGGCCATGGTTGCCAGCGAGACCGCCCGTCCCATGCTGGCGAACAATGGCGGCTCCATCATCAACCTGGCCTTTATGTTCGGTACCTTTGGCTCCAAGGATCAACCGGCCTACGCCGCCAGTAAAGGCGGTATCGTGCAGCTGACGCATTCACTAGCAGAGGAGTATGCCAACGAGGGAGTTCGGGTCAATGCCATCGCCCCTGGCTGGATCGACACGCCGCTGGGCGAGGGTCTGAAAGCCGACAAGGTTACCTCTGTCCGAATTCCAGGACGCACGCCCATGGGGCACCGGCAGAAGTAGCCAGTGTCGCGCTGTTCCTGAGCAGCCCAGCCGCTGGATTTATCACCGGTGTCATCTTACCAGTCGATGGCGGGTATCTCTGTAACGGCGCCTGAGAAAAATCCAGTACCTTGCGAACATGGCTCCGAGCTGGAAGCGATGCTGGACAAATTAGCCCATCGCTTCCGGCCGATTATTACCTCAGATCGCATCCAGCGCATCGGACAGTTTGTCCACCGCCACCACCTCGATACCGTCGATACGCTCCTTCGGCACATTGTTCCGCGGCACGATGGCACGCCTGAAACCGTGTTTGGCGGCCTCGCGTATCCGCTCCTGACCGTTGGGTACCGGACGGATCTCACCCGAGAGGCCCACTTCACCAAATACCACCAGATCCTGGCCCAGCGGCCGGTCGCGAAAGCTGGACACCACCGCCAGCAGCAGCGCCAGATCGGCACTGGTCTCCAGCACCTTGACCCCGCCGACCACGTTGACGAATACATCCTGATCGCCGGTCATCAGACCGCCATGGCGGTTCAGCACTGCCAACAGCATCGCCAGCCGGTTGGTATCCATGCCCACCGCCACCCGGCGCGGATTGGACAGGTGCGAGGTATCCACCAGCGCCTGCAACTCCACCAGCAGCGGCCGGGTACCCTCCCAGACCACGATGACCACGCTACCGGGGCTGGCTTCGGCGCCGCGACTCAAGAAGATCGAGCTGGGGTTTTTCACCTCTTTCAGCCCCGCTTCCAGCATGGCGAACACGCCCAACTCGTTGACCGCACCGAAACGGTTCTTATGGCTGCGCAGGGTGCGGAAACGGCTATCGGAGGAGCCCTCAAGCTGCAGCGAACAGTCGATCATATGCTCCAGCACCTTGGGGCCGGCCAGGCTGCCATCCTTGGTCACATGACCGACCAGGAACAGCACCGTGCCGGTCTGCTTGGCATAACGGGTCAGGAAGGCGGCACTCTCACGCACCTGGGATACCGAACCGGGTGCCGACTGCACATCGGACACATGCATCACCTGGATCGAGTCGATTACCAGGATCTTCGGCTTCAACTGATCGGCGACATCGCAGATGGTCTCCACCGCGGTTTCCGACAGCATCTTCAGCTGGTCCGCCTTCAGCCCCAGACGCGCGGCGCGCATCGCCACCTGCTGCAGCGACTCCTCGCCGGTGACATAGAGCGCCGGCATCTGCGCCGCCAGATAGCAGGTGGTCTGCAGCAACAGGGTACTTTTGCCGGCACCGGGATGACCGCCGATCAGCACCGCCGAGCCCGGCACCAGACCGCCACCGAGCACCCGATCCAGCTCGCCGACGCTGGTCGGGATGCGCGGCATCTCCTCCAGGTCCACCTCACTGAGGCTGACCACCCGATCCTTGCCGGCGCCACCGGCATAGCCGTCGAACCGCGCGCTGCGCACCCCGGCCTGGGCACCACCAGCCGGCGCCTGGGCGATGCGCACCTCGGTGATCGTATTCCACGCCCGACAGGCGGTGCACTGCCCCTGCCACTTGCCGTAATCAGCGCCGCAGTCATTGCAGACATAGGCGGTTTTTGCCTTGGCCATACGCTCTCCTCAATCAATCCGCCGATTTTAACCCGCTGCGCCACCAATTGCTGACTTTGGTCGTCTACAAGCACCGAGATCCGGTGCTAGACTCAGGCGTTCGAGAATAAATAACAAGCACAGGACGCCCCGATGAAACTGGAAACCCTCGCCGTTCACGCCGGTTACAGCCCAGACCCGACGACCAAGGCCGTCGCGGTGCCGATCTACCAGACCACCTCCTACGCCTTCGACGACGCCCAGCACGGCGCCGATCTGTTCGACCTGAAGGTGGCGGGCAACATCTACACCCGCATCATGAACCCGACCAACGATGTGCTCGAGCAGCGTGTCGCGGCGATGGAGGGCGGCATCGCAGGTCTGGCCGTTGCCTCCGGCATGGCCGCCATAACCTATGCCATCCAGACCCTGTGCGAGGTGGGTGACAACATCATCGCCACCAGCGAGCTGTATGGCGGCACCTACAACCTGTTCGCCCACACCCTGCCACGCCAGGGGATCGAGGTTCGCTTCGTCAACAAGGACGATTTCGCCAAGATGGAGTCGCTGATCGACGCGCGCACCAAGGCGGTGTTCTGCGAAACCATCGGCAACCCCTCCGGCGGTATCGCCGACATGGAGAGGATCGCCGAACTGGCGCACCGCCAGGGTGTGCCGGTGATTGTGGATAACACCGTACCCAGCCCGGCGCTGTGGCGCCCGATCGAGCAGGGTGCCGATATCGTGGTGATCTCCGCGACCAAGTATGTCGGCGGCCACGGCAACTCGATCGGCGGGGTGATCGTCGACTCCGGCAAATTCCCCTGGGCCGACCACAAGGAGCGCTTCGCGCTGCTCAACGAGCCGGACCCTTCCTACCACGGCGTGGTCTACACCGAAGCGTTCGGACCCGCGGCGTTCATCGGCCGCGCCCGCGTGGTGCCGCTGCGAAACATGGGCGCGGCAATCTCACCGATGAACGTATTCCTGCTGCTGCAGGGGCTGGAAACCCTGCCATTGCGCATGGAACGTATCTGCGAGAACGCGCAGAAGGTCGCCGAATATTTGGAGAACCATCCGGCGGTCACCTGGGTCAAGTACGCGGGCCTTGAGAGCCATAAGGATCACGCTCTGGCGCAGAAATATATGAACGGCAAGTCGTCCGGCATCCTCAGCTTCGGCCTCAAGTCCGGCCGCGAAGGTACCCGCCGCTTCTACGATGCGCTGGAGGTGTTCACCCGACTGGTCAACATCGGCGACTGCAAGTCGTTGGCGTCGATTCCGGCGGAGACCACCCACCGTCAGCTCAATGATGCCGAACTGGCCTCGGCCGGTGTGTCACCGGAGATGGTGCGGCTGTCGATCGGTATCGAACATATCGACGATCTGACCACCGACCTGGAGCAGGCATTGGCCAAGTGCCAGCTCTAACCTGATAAGCCATCGACCTGCGACAGGCAGCGCTCGATAAACCGCGTCAGTGCCGGTGTTTGCCGGCGCTGGCGATGCTGCACGATGTAAAACCAGCGGCTGATCCTGCGCTCAGGCGCCAGCTCGACCAGCTCGCCGCTATCCAGCTCCCGCGCCACCACCTGGCGCGACAGACAGCTGATTCCAAGCCCCGCCAGCAGGGCACTGCGGATCGCTTCTGAACTACCCAGTTCGTAGGCTATGTTGACCCGGTCCAACCCTGCCAACAGCTGCTGCTCCACCACGCTACGGGTACCCGAGCCCCGTTCGCGCACGATCCAGGGCGCCGCCGCCAACTCGGCATCCGCCATATCCGATCGCAGCCAGGCTGATCCAGCGGCCGCCACTATCAGCATCTCGTCCCGACGCCACTGTTTCACGCTGAGATCCGGATGTTGCACGCTGCCCTCGACCAAGCCCAGTTCAAGCTCACAACGTGCCACCTGCTCGGCAATGTCGCCGGTGTTGGCGATGCTGACCTGGGCACCGGTCTGCCCCGTCGGCAACTGCGCCAGTAGCCTGGGTAACAGGTAGTTACCGATGGTGGTACTGGCACCGAGCTGGAGCCGGCCGCCCCGGTCGGAGAACAGACGCGTCATCTGCTCTGACTGGGTCAGCAACTGGCGCGCCTCAGGATAGAACACACGACCATTGCCGTTCAGCACCAACTTGCGCCCGACGCGATCGAACAGCTCGACGCCCAGGCGCTGCTCCAGCTCGGCCAGGGCCGCACTGGTCGCTGACTGCGACAGCGCGATCGCTTCACCCGCTGCCGTGGTCGATCCCTGCTCTGCCACCGCCAGAAACACCTGTACCTGTCGCAGCGAAATCATCAGCACATACCTGTTTTTTAGGTTATTTAAATATATCTAATCCATTTTTACGATCGTTTACTACCCCGTACACTGCCTCCATTCCCCAACATTCTACGCCTAGGGAGTACTGAGCATGGCGCTGGAACAGATCACACACTATTCGCCACACCCGGTACCGCTGCGTCGAGCACTTCTCGCGATCGGCACAAGACTGCCCGGACTGGCGCTAAGTGCCGTCATCGCCTTGCTCGCGCTGGCACTGGGGTCTCAACCACTCTTCACCACCCTTGGCACACTGACGCTGGCGATGCTGCTGGGCCTGGCTCTGGGTCAATGGCTGCCCCGGAACATAAGCGAGCGTACGACGGCAGGCACACAGCTCGCCCGCACGCGACTGCTGCGGGCGGGGATAGTATTGTACGGTTTGAGAATAGGACTCGATGACCTGCTTCAGGTGGGCAGTGAAGCTCTGCTCAGCGACCTGCTCGTGGTGGCAGGCGTTTTCCTGCTGGCCGGCTGGGCTGGCACCCGCTTACTGAAACTGGAGCTGAAAACCGCGCTGCTGGTCGGCGCCGGCAGCGCGGTCTGCGGGGCCGCAGCGATTCTGGCGATCGCACCAGCACTGCGCGCAAAGGCCCAGGATATCCCGGTGGCGATCGCCACCGTGGTGCTCTTTGGCACCTGCGCCATGCTGCTCTATCCCTGGCTATGGACGCTGGAACCGATTGCGCGGTTGTTCGGTGGCTCGGAGCTGACATTCGGCCGCTATCTCGGCGCGACGGTACATGAAGTGGCGCAAGTCGCGGCAGCAGCCGGTGCGTTGAGTCCCGAGGCGGGGCAGGCGGCGGTGATCACCAAGCTGATCCGCGTGATGCTGCTGGTACCGCTGATACTGGTGGTGTCTGCCTATTTCGCTCGGCGGGAAGACAGGGACGGGGGCGCGGTGAGCATCAACCTGCCATGGTTTGCTCTGCTGTTTCTGCTGATGCCGCTGGTCAACGCCAGCGGTCTGCTCAGCCCCATCCTGCAGGAGCAGATTCGGCATCTGGACACCCTGCTGCTGGCCATGGCCATGGCGGCACTGGGCCTGGAAACCCGTCTCGCAGCATTGAAACGCAGCGGCCTGAAGCCGCTACTGCTGGGTGCCCTGCTGTTTCTGGTATTGGTTGTCGCTGGGGCGGCCGTGACCTTAGTCGTCGGAGCCCTGGTTTGATACTAGTCGCTGAACCCGCGCCACTGCACTGCCGAGCTGGGTGTCAAGCCGCTCGCGTCCATCGACGCAGAAATCCAGATCGATCACCTGGCCATTGGTCAGGCTGTAGACCCAGCCATGCACGGTCAGCTCCTGGCCGCGATCCCAGGCGTCCTGCACGATGGTGGTGTTGCAGACGTTGTGCGCCTGTTCGATGACATTGAGCTCGCACAGGCGCTCGTTCTGTTCCACCGTATCCTGCCAGGGGCCAACCAGGTCGCGGTACTGGATATAGACATCGCGGATATGGCTGAGCCAGTTGTCGATCAGGCCGTGGCGCGCGCTGTCCATCGCCGCACGCACCCCGCCGCAGCCGTAGTGACCAACCACCATGATGTGCTTGACCTTCAGTACCTCAACCGCGAACTGCAGCACCGACAGGCAGTTCATGTCGGAGTGCACCACCAGGTTGGACACGTTGCGGTGAACAAAGAGCTCGCCCGGCAGCAGATCGACGATCTGGTTCGCCGGCACCCGGCTGTCGGAGCAGCCGATCCACAGGTAGTCCGGCGCCTGCTGGTTCGCCAGAGTGGAGAAAAACTCCGGATCCTGCTCGGTGATCCGCTCGGACCAGCTGCGGTTTTTCTCAAACAGATCATTAAGCCTGTTCATAATTCTTCCGTTGGGTCTTGAGATGGCTGATTACGCCCAGCGCGGATCCGCCGGGCGGGGTATAGCTATGATGATAAAGCGGTGTGCAGGTTCAGTCGTGATAGGAAGCACTGAGTTCATGCACCGCATCGACGAATACGCCGGCGCTTTCCGGATCGACGAACTGGTGGATGCCGTGACCCAGGTTGAACACATGCCCGGTGCCAGGCCCGAAGCTCTGCAGAATCGCGGCCACTTCGCTGCGGATACGGTCCGCAGGGGCATACAGCACGCTCGGATCCATGTTGCCCTGTAGCGCTACCCGGTCGCCCACCCGACGACGGGCATCGCCGATGTCGGTGGTCCAATCCAGGCCCAGCGCATCGGCGCCGCTATCAGCCATCGTCTCCAGCCACTGACCGCCGTTCTTGGTGAACAGGATACAGGGCACTCGACGCCCTTCGTTCTCACGGATCAGGCCGTCAACGATGCGCTTCATATATGCCAGCGAGAACTCAAGGTACATCGGCCCGCTCAGCGCACCGCCCCAGGTATCGAAGATCTGTACCGCCTGGGCGCCGGCCAGAATCTGCTCGTTCAGGTAGAGGGTGACCGCGTCGGCAAGTTTGGCCAGCAGCTCATGCATCACCTCGGGACGGGCATACATCATCTCCTTGATATGACGGAAATCCTTGCTCGAGCCGCCCTCAACCATATAGGTCGCCAGGGTCCAGGGGCTACCGGAGAAGCCGATCAGCGGCACCCGGCCGGCCAGTGCCGAGCGGATCTCGCGGACCGCGGCGATCACGTAATCCAGATCGCGCTTCACATCCGGCACCGGCAACGCCGCCACGTCATCGGCGGTGCGTACGATCTTCTTGAAGCGCGGACCCTCGCCGGCTTCGAAGTAGAGCCCCAGCCCCATGGCATCGGGGATAGTCAGAATATCGGAGAACAGGATCGCGGCATCCAGGTCGTAACGCTCCAGCGGCTGCAGTGTCACTTCGCAGGCGAGTTTGGGATTCATGCACAGGCTCATGAAATCACCGGCACGCGCGCGCGTTTCACGATACTCCGGCAGATATCGTCCAGCCTGGCGCATCATCCAGACCGGCGTGCAATCTACCGGTTCGCGCAGCAGTGCGCGCAGAAAGCGGTCGTTCTTAAGCTCAACCATGGTGTCTATCCTGTAATTTGCCGTAAGTCGCTATAAACAAGTTGGGCGCCATTGTACCGATTTAGGGGGCCGCGGCGTACCTCCTTAGAGCATTCGGTATACAACCAATGCCTGAGCGCATGATCAACAACAGTCAACCTTGTGATAGACTGCATCCAGGCTTACCAAACTTCTGTCGGCATCATGCGTAAAGAGACCAGCGTTATCTCCCTGCCGGACAGCGCCGACCAGCATGATCATGGCTATCATCAGCTGGTGTTCGGCCTGGAAGGCGATACCGAATTCGATCTGGCCGGCTACTGCCGCCCGGTCAACTTCGGCTGGGGTTGCCTGCTGCCATCGGCGACGGGACACGCCTTCCACGGCCTGGGCGATAACCGTATCGTCGTGGTCAATCTGCCCACCGAGGGCGAAGACCGGCCGTTGCAACAACGAATAGAGCAGTTGTTCAAACGTCCCGACTACTTCAACTGCGCACCGCAGATGCAGCTGCTGCTTAACGCCCTGAGCCGGGAGATGCAGCAGAACCCGTCCGACACCCTGTTGCAGGATGCCTGTGCCAGCACATTGGTGTGCGCCCTGCAACGGCAACTGGAACAGCAGCACAGCCAGCCCCGCCGTATGGGCCGGTTGAACCTGGCCCTGATCGACACCTATATCGACCTGCATATCGAACGTCGCATCGACGTCGCGGAACTCGCCGGCAGTGTCTGCCTGAGTGAGAGCCAGTTCTTCGCCCTGTTCCGCGACCAGACCGGACAGACCCCGCAACAATATGTTATGGAGCGTCGGCTGCAGTCCGTCGCCACCGCGCTGGCGAATACCGACTGCGGCATCTCGGAGCTGGCGGCGCGTTTCGGTTTTGCCAGCCAGAGCAATCTGACCCGTGCCTTCGGCCGCCGTTTCGACACATCCCCCTTGCGCTATCGCCGCACCCATCAGCGTTAACCTGCGCCACCGAGCCAACTCCGTAGAACGGGACAAAAACCCCGGAGCCTGGGGAAAGACCCAAACCAACAAACTTCCTTAACCTGCAGGTAGATTGGGCAGGGTCTACAGTAATGAGTACTTTTCGAGCAATCTGCATCGGACCTGAAAGCCGAGCCCTCCCGTTGTATCAATCCGGCACAGCACAGGTTAGGAGATCGCTATGTTCAAGGCTATCGACGTACTCGACCCCGGTTTTATCCGTCAACCTTTGAGCCAGATCTGGCAGTTGATTTCGCCGCTCTATGCCGCCGATGAAGATCAGGTTCTGCGCGAGTTGATGGCCCTGGCCGAGCCAAGTAGCGATGAGCTGGCGACCACCGAGGCCTGCGCCACCAATCTGATCGAACAGGTGCGTGCCGATGATGGTGCGATCCATATGATCGACGCCCTGCTGCTGGAGTACAGCCTGGACACCCGCGAAGGGATCCTGCTGATGTGCCTGGCCGAAGCGCTGATGCGCATTCCGGATTCCGAAACCGCCGACGCCCTGATCCGCGACAAATTGAGCATCGCCGACTGGAAACGTCACCTGAGCCAGTCCGATTCGCTGCTGGTCAATGCGTCCACCTGGGGCCTGCTGCTGACCGGCAAGGTGGTCAGCCTTGACGAGCGGGAAGACGGCACCCCGTCGGGCGTCATCAACCGCCTGGTCAACCGCCTGTCGGAGCCGGTGATCCGCAAGGTGATGCAGCAGGCGATGAAGATCATGGGCCACCAGTTCGTGCTCGGCCGCGATATGCCGGAGGCCTCCAAGCGCGGTCGCGAATACCGCGAGCGCGGTTACACCTACTCCTTCGACATGCTCGGCGAAGCGGCGCTAACCGAAGCGGATGCCAACAAGTACTACACCGACTACACCCGTGCCATCGACCATGTCGGCTCCATGCCCCAGGTCGGCAGCTCACCCAAGCCCAGCGTGTCGATCAAGTTGTCGGCCCTGCACCCACGCTATGAGGTGTTGCAGGAAGCGCGGGTAATGAGTGAGCTGGCCGAGCGCGTGTTGCTGCTAATCCGCCGCGCACGACCACTGAACGTGGCGCTGACCATCGATGCCGAGGAGGCCGACCGCCTGGAGCTGTCCCTGCGCCTGTTCGAAAAGCTCTACCGTAGCGAGGAGAACCGCGGCTGGGATGGTCTGGGCCTGGTGGTACAGGCCTACTCCAAGCGCGCCCTGCCGGTGCTGGCCTGGCTGGCCGCACTGGCGCAGGAGGTTGGCGACCGTATTCCGGTGCGCCTGGTCAAGGGCGCCTACTGGGACAGCGAGATCAAGCTGTGCCAGCAGCGAGGGCTCGCCGGCTATCCGGTGTTCACCCGTAAGGAGGGTACTGATGTCTCCTATCTGGCCTGCGCCCGCTTCCTGCTCAGCGAGCAGCTACGCGGCCTGATCTGGCCGCAGTTCGCCAGCCATAACGCGCATACCGTAGCCTCGATCATGACCCTGGCCGAGCACGCGGACTTCGAGTTCCAGCGCCTGCACGGCATGGGTGATGCACTCTATGATCAGGTGCTGAAGCAGGCCGGCGTGGCGGTGCGTATCTACGCACCGGTCGGCAACCATAAGGATCTGCTGCCCTATCTGGTACGCCGACTGCTCGAGAACGGCGCCAACTCCTCCTTCGTCCACCGCCTGGTCGACCAGCGCTGTCCGATCACCGACCTGGTTCAGCACCCCTGGCAGTTACTGCACAGCCGCAACAGCCTGCACAACCCGAATATCCCGCTGCCCACCGAGATCTACGGCGCTGAGCGTAAAGCCTCATCTGGCCCCAACATCCTGATCGAGAGTGAATGGGGGCCGTTTGCGGAGCAAGTCAACGCCTATCTCAATCAATGCTGGCAGGCCGATCCGATCATCGCCGGCAAGACGGTCGCCGGAACCGCCTTGCACAGTGATGTTCGTTCTCCGGCGGACCGAGACAACCTGGTCGGCCAGGTCACGTATGCCAGCGAGGGGCAGGTGATCGAAGCGATTGACGCGGCGGAGCGCTTCCTGCCGACCTGGCAGCAGACCGCAGTGACTGAGCGCGCCGACGCCCTGCGCCGGCTGGCCGACCTGCTTGAGGCACATCTGGAGGAGTTCGTCGCCCTGTGCCACCAGGAAGCGGGCAAGACCATCCAGGACAGCATCGACGAAGTACGCGAGGCGGTGGATTTCTGCCGCTACTACCCGGCACGCGCCGAGGAGCTGTTTTCCGAGCACCTGGATCTGCACAGGCTGGACGGCGGGCTCGCCAAATGGCAGCGCCAGGGTCGCGGCATTTTCGTCTGCATCAGCCCGTGGAACTTCCCGCTGGCGATCTTCTTGGGCCAGGTCGGTGCCGCGCTGGTGGCCGGCAACTGCGTTATCGCCAAACCGGCCGAGCAGACCAGCCTGATCGCAGCCCGCGCCATCGAACTGATGCTCGAAGCGGGTATACCCGGCGGCGCAATCCAGTTTCTGCCCGGTGACGGCGCCACCGTGGGCGCGGCGCTGACCGCCGACCCTCGTATCGCCGGTGTCGCCTTCACCGGCTCCACCGAAACTGCGCAACGTATCAACCGCGCGCTGAGCCTGCGCGACGGCGCTGATGCCAGGGAGCCGGCAACCCTGATCGCCGAAACCGGCGGTCAGAACGCGATGATTGTCGACTCCACTGCACTACCCGAGCAGGTGGTCAAGGATGCCGTGCTCTCCGGTTTCGCCTCGGCCGGCCAGCGCTGTTCCGCGCTACGCGTGCTCTGCCTGCAGTCGGATATCGCCGAGCGCATCATCGAGCTGCTCAAGGGCGCGATGGCCGAGCTGCGCATCGGCGACCCGGCATTACCGAGCACCGACATCGGCCCGGTGATCGACGAGTCCGCCCAATCGGGCCTGCTCGCCCATATCGAGCGGATGAAGGAGTACGCCAAGCTACTGGCGCAGACACCGCTGCCCGGCAAGGCCAAACGCGGCACCTTTGTGCCACCGACCGCTGTCGAGATCGACCGCATCGACCAGATCGGCCGTGAACAGTTCGGCCCGATTATCCATGTCCTCCGTTACGAAGCGCGCCATCTCGACCAGCTGATCGACCAGATCAACGCCGCCGGATACGGCCTGACCCTGGGTATCCACAGCCGTAACGAACGCACCGCGGCCCATATCGAGGCCCGCGCCCGGATCGGCAACACCTACATCAACCGTAACCAGATCGGTGCCGTGGTCGGGGTACAGCCATTCGGCGGTCAGGGCCTGTCCGGTACCGGACCGAAAGCGGGCGGTCCGCACTACCTGCCCCGCTTTACCCGTCTGATTCCGACCAACGCGCAGTAACTGGAGGAGCAACCGATGACCGATCACGCACTTTTCGGCGCCGACCATGCCGCCGTATTCGAGAACTGGAATCGCCGTGGCTTCACCTATCGCTGCAAGCTGCTGCACGCTGCGCTGGAGCAACTGCCGCTGGCCGGTGACCATGAGGAACAGTTGCGGTTGATCCCGCTGCTGCTGGACCGTGCCCAGCATATGGGCAGGGTGCAGCCGCTGCCCGGCCCCACCGGCGAGAGCAACGAGCTGTACCTGAGCGGTCGCGGCGACGTACTGGTGTTCGGCACCTCGGGTGCCAGCCCGGTAGCCCTGGCTGGCCAGGTGTTCAGCGCCCTGGCCTGCGGCAATCCGGTGATCCTCAGTGGCCAGGTGGAAGCCGCCTGGTGCAACCGCCTGGTCATGCTGCTGCACCAGATCGGCGTACCCCGCGGCGTGCTGACCTTCGTCGAAAGCGAACCGCTCGAAGCGCTGCTGGCACTGCCTAAACTGGCGCTGGTAGCACCGGTCTGTCGTGCCGAGGAGCAGATCCTGTTTCAGCGCCAGCTGGCCGAGCGTCAGGGCTTACTGGTGCAACTGGTCGCAGAGACCGATGCCGAAGGCTGCTCGACCCTGCTGCAGCCAGATCACATGCACCGTTTCGTTACCGAGAAAACGCGCACCATCAACACCACCGCTGTGGGCGGTAACGCCACCCTGCTGGAACTGGGCAGCACTGCCTGAAACCGCCGCCATGCCTGTAGACAGCGTCTGTCGAGGCTCAGGCCGAGCCCTCTCGACCCGCGTTCGGAGATCGGTGCGGACGGATGCTGGAATCAGGTTCCAAGTAACTCAACGTGATAGAGACATGAGCTCATGAATGATAATAACTTAGCAATCTACGGCACCTTTGCCGTTTATCTGGTCTTGATGCTGGCAATCGGTTATTACGCCTATTTGCGTACCGCCAGCTCCTCCGATTACTTCCTCGGTGGCCGCTCTCTGGGCCCCTGGCCCGCGGCACTCTCGGCCGGCGCATCCGATATGAGCGGCTGGTTGCTGCTCGGTCTGCCCGGCTACGCTTACGGTTCCGGTCTGGAATCGCTCTGGCTCGCGGGCGGTCTGCTGCTGGGCACCTGGGGCAACTGGCTGATCACCGCCAAACGCCTGCGTACCTATAGTATCGTGGCCAACGATTCACTGACCCTGCCCGAGTTTTTCGCCAACCGCTTCCGCGATAATTCACGCGCGCTGCAGGTGATCTCGGCGTTCTTCATCCTGCTGTTCTTCCTGTTCTATACCAGCTCCGGCCTGGTCGCCGGTGGCAAGCTGTTCGAGACCGTGTTCGGCCTCGACTACAGCACCGCCGTCATCGTCGGCACCATCTGCGTGGTCTCCTACACCCTGTTTGGCGGCTTCCTGGCGGTGTCCTGGACCGACCTGGTGCAGGGCCTGCTGATGGCCGCGGCACTGCTGATCGTGCCGATCATGGTGATGCAGGTCGATGGCGGCTGGAGCGCCATGTTCGACTCTCTGGAGCAGATCAACCCGGAACTGCTGACCATCACCCGGGACAATGCCGGTGAATCACTGAGCCTGATCGCTATTGTCTCGCTGATGGCCTGGGGACTGGGCTACTTCGGTCAGCCGCACATCCTGGCCCGATTCAAGGCTGCACGCAGCAACGAGGATATCCCCACCGCTCGCCGCATCGCCGTGACCTGGAGCGGGATCTCCATGGCCGGCGCCGTATTGGTCGGCCTGGCCGGTCTGGTCTACGTCAACGGCCATATGGCCGGTGATATCGCCGATGGCGAGAAGATCTTCATGGTGCTGGTAAACGCCGTGTTCCACCCGGTCATCGCCGGTATTCTGCTGGCCGCGATCCTGGCGGCGATCATGAGCACCGCGGATTCCCAACTGCTGGTTTCCTCCTCGGCCCTGGCCGAGGACTTTTACAAGCAGCTGTTCCGCCGCGATGCGAGCCAGAAGGAGATCGTCATGGTCGGCCGTATCGCCGTACTGGCACTCTCCTTCGTTGCCCTGCTGCTGGCGTTCAATCCGGACTCCACCGTACTGGGACTGGTCTCCTACGCCTGGGCAGGCTTCGGCGCCGCCTTCGGTCCGGCCCTGCTGCTGAGCCTGTACTGGCCGCGCATGAACCGTAACGGCGCCCTGGCCGGTATCGTGGTCGGCGCACTGACCGTGGTGGTCTGGAAACAGCTTTCCGGCGGCCTGTTCGACGTGTACGAGATCGTGCCGGGGATCATCTTCGCCACCGTTGCAATCGTCGTCGTGACCCTGTCCACCAACGAGCCGGAAGCGGCCGTGATCGAGCAACACAACGAGATGCTGCGCAAGCTGTAACCCGTTGCTACACCCCACCCGTGTTTGGCAACCGGGTGGGTCTCCATTCGATGCCCTCCGATTTGCGCCGTCCCCACGGCGCTTTTTTCGTTACCTGCGCATCCTGCGCCCGCGGGATACCATACATCCTGAAACACCATATCCCGCTCCTGCGCATCCTTGCGCCCGCGGGATACCGTACATCCTGTACATAAAAAAAACGCCATCAACGCAGGGGGTAATAGCAAGGCGCTGATGACGTATAAAACTGCGCCTTGAGAGACGCAGACGAGGCCGGAAAACGACAGAGGTGCTTTAACTGCCGCCTTCCATGCGAACGATCGGTTTGATAGTGATGCCCGACTCCGAATCGGCGATCGCCTGGTTGATCTGCTCCAGCGGGTAGAACTTCACCAGCTTGTCGAACGGGAACAGTCCCTGCTGGTACAGGCGGATCAGCATCGGGATAAAGGTGTCCGGGTTGGCTTCCCCTTCGACGATGCCGATCAGGCGGCGGCCGCCGCTCATGAAATGCACTTCGTCGAGTACGATCTCGCTGCCCGGCGCCGAGGCGCCGAGGATGCCGCAGCTGCCGCGCGGCGCCAGACTCAGTACCGCGCCCTTGATCACCTGACTCAGCCCCGTGGTATCGAGCGCGTAATCGAGGCCGTGGCCGGTGATCGCCATGATCGCCTCGGTCACGTCGCCGTTGGTCGGGTTCAGGGTATGGGTAGCGCCCAGTTCCTTGGCGAACGCCAGTCGTTCGTTGTTCATGTCCACCGCGACGATGGTCGTGGCGCCGCAGACCCGCGCCGCCATCACCGCCGACAGCCCCACCGAGCCGGTGCCGAACACGGCGAAGCTGCTGCCGGCACCGACCCGCAATGCATTGAGTACCGCACCGGCGCCGGTCTGTACGCCGCAGGCCAGCGGGCCGAGCAGTTCGAGCGGTGCATCCTGCGGCACCTTGACGATATTGCGCTGATCGCAGATGGCGTGGGTAGCGAAGGAGGACTGGCCGAAGAAGTGGCTGTGGATAACTTCATCGCCGCTGGACAGCGCCGTGGAACCATCGCCGCGAACCGCAAAGAAGTTTTTCGGGAAGAACGCGTGGCAGTAGCTCGGTGCATGATCCTGACAGCTTGGGCATCCGCCACAGGAGGCGAAGGTCATCACCACGTGGTCACCCGGCACCACCTTGGTCACGGCGGAGCCGACCCGCTCAACCACACCCGCGCCCTCGTGGCCGAGCACCACCGGCAGCGGCGTCGGCAGCATGCCGTCGCGCACCACGATATCGGTATGGCAGACGCCGGTGGCGACGACGCGTACCAGGATCTCGTCGGCGCGTGGATCGTCGATCTCCAGGGATTCCAGACTCAGCGGCCCGTGAGTTTCACGGGCCACGGCAGCACGAATTTTCATGGCAAGACTCCTTTATTATTGTTTGTCGTCGGCGGGGCCGGATTCGCTCCGCCGACGATCGTAAAGCGATTACCAAATCCTAGTCAGGCCACTGCCCGAAGTAACGCCGTCGCTACCTGCTCCAGCGCCAGCCGCGCCCCTGCACTGATCCCGGCCATACTGATATAACCGTGCGCCAGGCTTGCGTACTCCACCAGCGTGACCGAGGTACCGGCCGCAGCCATCGCTTCGGCATAGGCGATCCCCTCGTCGCGCAACGGGTCGTACCCCGCCACCTGTACCAGTGCCGGCGGCAGCCCGGAGAGATCGGGCGCACTCAGCGGCGCCATGCGCATATCCGCCGGTGCGTCGCTGCCGGTCAGGTAATGTCCCATGAAGTAGCTCATGGCGCGGCTGGTCAGGGTATAGCCCGCACCGAAACGGCGGTAGGAGTCATACTGCACCTGACCGTTGGCGGTCGCCGGGTAGATCAGGCACTGCAACGCCAAAGCAGGGCCGCCACGGTCGCGCGCCAGCAGCGCGCATACGGCACTGAGGTTGGCGCCGGCGCTGTCGCCGGCGATGGCGATACGGGCCGGATCTATCCCCAACTCAGTTGCCTGTTCGCGCAGCCAGACCAAGGCGGCGTAGCTGTCCTCCACCGCCGCCGGGAAGGGGTGCTCCGGGGCCAGGCGGTAGTCGACCTGCACCACCAGACAGCCGCTCAGTGCCGCGATGGTGCCGGCGACGCCGTCATAATCGCTTGGCGTACCGACAACGAAACCGCCGCCGTGCAGGTAGAGCACTGCCCCCCGCACCTCGGCCTTCGCAGGGCGGTAGCAGCGCAATATCAGCTCGCCGCCCGGCCCAGCCATCGTGCGCTCGCTGAGCGCCACCTCGGCGGGCACCGGCAGGTCGGTAGCGGCCAGGATCTGGCTGTACATCTCGCGGGCCACCGCCGGCGGCAGGTCGGCAAAGTCGGGCGCCCCGGCCTCTCGGGCCTGCTCAAGCAGGGCCCGGATCTGTGGATCTAACATGGCATCAATCTCCGGTCAGCGCATAGGCGGAGGCGTCGGACTGCGCCTTGGCTACGCGGCTTTCGTTTTGCTCAATAGTCTGTTCTCGCTCTGAGCCAGAGCGTTCAACCTGCTCGGGCCGGAACAGCAGGTGCGCCAGCGCCGGCAGCAGTATCAACGCACCGAGCATATTGAACAGGAACATGAACGCCAGCAGGATTCCCATATCGGCCTGGAAGCGGATCGGCGAGAACACCCAGGTGGCCACGGCCACCGCCAGGGTCGCACCGGTCAGCATCACGATACGGCCGGTCTGGCGCAGCGCTGAACGATAGGCATCGCCCAGCGACTGGCCATCGCGCAGGCCGATCAGCAGTACCGACAGCACATAGAGTGCGTAGTCGACGCCGATACCGACCCCCAGTGCGATCACCGGCAGAATCGCGACTTTGATGCCGATGCCGAGTTCAACCATCAGCGCCTGACCGATCACCGAGGTCAGCATCAGCGGCAGCACCGCCGCCACAACGCCACGCCAGGTGCGGAAGGTGATCCAGCACAGCAGGATCACGGCGCCGTAGACCAGATACATCATCCGATCCATCGACTGCTCGACGACGATATTGGTCGCCGCCTCGATGCCGGAGTTGCCGGCCGCCAACATGAAGTGAGTCTCGTCGTCGTTGTGTTCGGCGGCAAAGGCTTCGACGGTGGCCACGACGCTCTCCAGCGTGGCCGCCTTGTGGTCCTTCAGATAGGCGTACACCGAGAGCAGGCTGCACTCCTGATTGAACAGTTCACGCGGGGCGCGGGTCTGTACCGCACCGAGGGCGGCATCGTTCGGGATCAGCTCCAGCCATTTGAAGTTGCCCTCGTTGTAGCCCACCATGGCAAAACGCGACAGCCGTGCCATGGAGTTGGTCGACTCTACACCGGGCAACCGCTCCAGCTCGGAGGTCAGCGCACGCACCTTGGACAGCACGCTGTAACGGGTACAGCCGTCCACCGGTGTTTGCACCATCACCACGAAGATATCGGAGCTGGCGGCATAGTTCGCCACCATAAAGGCGTTGTCCCGGTTGTAGCGCGAGTCGGCGCGCAGTTCCGGTGCACCGGCATCCAGATCGCCGATCTGCAGATCACGGCTGACGAACCCGGCGGACAGCGCCATCAACGCGGCAACACCCAGTGCGCCCAAGGCCCAACGGCGCTGGGTAAAGCGTGCGAAGAAGCGCCAGATCCGGCCCTGCTCGACCTCTTCGTCACCGACGGGTTCGCTACGCACGGCACGGGCCGCGGCGCGCGGTGTCACGCCGATAAAGGAGAGCAGCACCGGCAGCAGCACCAGGTTGGTCAGGATCAGCACCATGACACCGAGGCTGGCAGCGATGGCCAGTTCGCGGATCACGCCGATATCGATCACCAGCAGTACGGCAAAGCCGACGGCATCGGTAATCAGCGCCGCCATGCCGGTACGGAACAGACGACGGAAGGTGTGGCGCGCAGCGACATAGCGGTGCAGCCCGCTACCGATATCGCGCATGATGCCGTTCATCTTCTGCGCGCCGTGACTGATGCCGATGGCGAACACCAGGAAGGGCACCAGGATCGAGTAGGGATCCAGCTCGAAGCCGAGCAGCGCCAGCAGTCCCAGTTGCCAGAGCACGCCGACCAGCGAACAGCCCATCACCAGCAGTGCGCTGCGCAGGCAGTGGGTGTAACCGTAGAGCACGGCGGTCGCCACGGCGACGGCGATGGCGAAGAAGCCAAGCACTTGCTGCAGCCCCTCGATCAGATCGCCGACGATCTTGGCGAAACCGGTGATATGGATCTCGATGTTGCCGCCCTGATACTTGCTGCGGATCTGTTCGATCTGCCGCGACAGCGCGCCGTAGTCCAGCGGCTCGCCGGTCTGCGGGTTGGTATCCAGAAGCGGTAAGTAGATCACGCTGGACTGGAAGTTGGGCGATACCAACTGGCCGATCTCGCCGGAGCGCTGCACGTTCAGGCGCACCTGCTCCAGGCTACGTTCGGAACCGTCATAGTCACCGGGAATGACAGTATCACCTTCCAGCCCCTCTTCGGTCACCGCAATCCAGCGCGTGGCCGGGGTCCACAGCGATTTCATGTAGGGACGATCGACGCCCGGCAGCAGGTAGACCTCGTCGTTGATACCGGCCAGCGTACGCAGGTAGTCGTCGCTGAAGATCGTGCCCTGCTTCACCGCCACCGCGATCCGCATCGAGTTGCCCAGCCCGGACAGCTCGGCGCGGTTGTCCAGAAAGTTGGCGATATAGGGGTGACCGGTCGGGATCATCTTTTCGAAGCTGGCGTTCAGACGCAGGCTCGAAGCCTGCCAGGCCAGCACCAGACTGGCGATCAGACAGAGGATCAGAACCAGTGCACGGCGGTTGAATATTAGCCGCTCCAACGGCGACCCCGAATGCAGATCGAAATCCTCCAGATGGCTTGCGCCGGCTCCGGAGCGGTTTTTATTGTCGGTACTCAAGACTCTACTCCTCTACCGCGTCGAAACGGTGAACCCCGGCAAGACTGGTGACCACCGGCGCGCCATCGGCGGCCTGCACCACGCCGGACAGCGGCAGTGGCGGCAGATCGGGCAGTCGTGTGAAAGGCTGTCCGTCGCGATCGACCAGCACGCCACCGGCCTGGCTGGTCAGCAGCAGGCGGCCGTCGGAAAGGTTGGTCGCCGCGGTCAGCGTTTCGCCCTGTCCGGTATCCAATGCAACCCAGCTCTCGCCGCCATCCTCGCTGCGGAAGGCGTTGCCGCGCAGACCGTAGGCGACGAATGCGCCATCCGCTTCGGCGATAATGCCGAAGTAGCTGCCCTCGTAGGGGGAGTCGATCGCGTCGAAGTGTTGTCCGCCGTCGCTGGAACGCACCAGACTGCCCTGCTCACCCGCCAGCATCAGCACGCCGTCGGACTGGGCCATGCCGTACAAATGCATCCCCATCGGGTTTTCCACGCGATCCAGCCAGGGTGTCCAGCTGTCGCCGCCGTCGTCGGTACGGAAGATCAGGTTATAGGCACCGAACACGAAGCCGGTGCGCTCGTTAAGGAAAAACAGGTTCAGGAACGGCTTGTCGGGGCCGTCGTCGACCAGATACTGCGCTGAACTCAACGCCGATTCGTCGCCCCGTGCCCTGGCGTGCTCCAGCGCGAGCTGTGCCGCCTGAATACCGTCCAGCTGCTTGCGCCAGCTCTGGCCGCCGTCGTCGGTGGTCAATACCACACCCAGATGGCCAACGGCCCAGCCCTTGTCGGCATCGACGAACTGCACCGCGGTCAGCGCCGCCGAGGTCGGCACCTGTTGGGCCTGACGCCAGGAGACGCCGTTGTCGTCCGACAGCAGCACCGTGCCCTCTTCGCCGACCGCCACCAGACGCTCGCTGGCGCGCGCGACCGCCAGCATCGACTTGTGCAACGCCAGCGGCGAGATCTGTGCCGGCTTGTCCAAACCACTGTAGCCGGTGGCGGCCAGGGCCGTGGCGCTCCAGATCGGCGCGCCCAACAGCAATGCCGCACACACCGGCAATACTCTGGTTAATACTGAAGTGGTTAATACTGATGAAGTGCCAAATCCGGTCATAACTCACTCTCCCTCCGTGCCGCGTGACGCCGGAAACCTCCGGCGCCACGGGACGGGACTTTTCAGACGGTCTCATCGGACTGTCTCAGCTGTTAACGAGCACCACGGTTGGCCAGCTCGACCGGACTCCAGTTGTTCTCGGAGATCGGCTCGCTGATCTCGTAGTGCGGAGTACCGCCGTTCATCGCCGCATTGAAGTAGTAGGCGCCGGTCTGCAGGTCGTAGCCACCCCACATCACGTTGGTGACCAGCGCCGGCAGTTCCGGTACCAGGTAGGTCAGCGAGTAGTTCATGCGCCACAGATCGCCCTTGGCATCCCAGCCGTCGAACAGCACGATGTGCCAGCTGTCCTCGTCGATGTAGTAGCGGCGTTTGGGCACGGTATGGCGCTGCCCCTGTTTCAGGTTGCCGTCCACCACCCAGACCCGGTGCAGCTCCCAGCGCACCTTGTCCGGATTGAGGTAGTGCTCGCCCATCAACTCGTCGATATCCGCCAGTGCGGCACCGTTGTTGTTGTACGGGATATACAGCTCCTGCTTGCCGACCAAGGTGTAGTCATGACGGTCGATCGGGCCGAACATCATGAACGCCTCGTCGAACAGACCGACGCCGGAGGTGACGAAGTCGGGCGTGTCGTAAGCGACGGAGGGCGCCTTGCGCACCCGGCGCTGACCCACCAGGTACTGCCAGATGTTCCGCTTCTTGCCCTCGGCGGAGGTGTCATGTACCAGGATCGCTTCGCCCGCCTTCGACGCCGGCCCGGAGACGATGAAGCGGCCCAACTGATAGTTGCCATCATAGGACTCGGCGCTGCCGCCCTTGTAGTAGTAGGGCGCCTGGATCAGCTCCTCGCCCTCGCTGGCCAGCGCCCGGTTGCCGTCGGCGGTGACGATGAAGGTGCGCAACGCATAGCGCACCGACTCGCCGAACCAGCTCAAGCGGTGGTTCCACATCGCCTCGGTACCATCGGCCGGGATCGGGAAGGGGATACCACCGAAGGCCCCGCTGACCGAGTTCTTGTCCGCACCCATCTGCGCACTGGTCGCATTGCTGAAGGTGTTGTCATAGACCCATTGCGGCGCGGCCGCGGTACGGTGGCTGGGATAGATATCCATGCGGAAGTCCGGATTTTTCGCGAACAGCGCCTTTACACCATCATTCAGCTTGTCGCTGTACTCGGCCATATTGGCCGCGGTGATCGAGAACAGCGGCTTTTCGCCGGCGAAAGGATCGGGGCGCGGCGCTCCGTTCTCATAGCCCGGCGCGACGCTGGTATAGCCGCCGTCCCAGGCGGGAATGGTACCCTCGGCGTTACCGGCCTTTTCGGCACCAAAGGGGGTCAGATTGGATTTAAGCTGATCTGCCGTTTGCGCATCCACTGCAGCCAGCGCCATCGACGCCGACAGGCTGAGAGCGGCACCGGCCACCAATGCTTGAACTGTCAATTTCATTATTTTTATCTCCACCGAGTTCGATTAGAAGGTGCGCTGAACGTACAGCGAGATGAAGTCGCGATCGCCACGGGTCTGCTGGAAGGAGAGCGCCGGGGCCGGATTGTTCTGCGGCGTGACGAAGCTGAACTCGTCGCCGAAGAAGTTCACGTAGCTCGCCCCGAACTTCCAGCTGTTCTGGTAGGTGCCGTTGACGCCGATGCTGAAGTCGCCGCCGTGGGTGGCGCCGCCATTCATGTTGGCCACTGCGCCGGAGCGGCCCTTGAAGTTGTAACCGAGGCCGATCGGCAGCTCGATATCCAGCCCCGGCAGTACCTGGAAGTAGGCCGGATTGAAGATCATCCGCATCGCCCAGGCATCGCGCGTGGCGTTGGGGTCCAGTGCGCTCTCGTTCTTTGTGACTGACAGCACCCGGTTCCAGGCCAACTCACCGATCAGCGCACCGCCATCCCAGAGGCTGTTCGGCTGCATCACGTAGATACCGGACAGGTTGGCGTGTGCCGTTCTACCCACGGCGTAGAGCGCGTTGTCGTCGTTATCGGCCGCCATGCCCGGCAGCACGATGACCGGATCGCTGTTCAGCGGTGCGTTGTCGCGGATCGACACCTCCGCTGCCAGGTTCAACTGACCGATCGATGTTGTCGCGCTGGCACCGTAGGTGCGGATGCCCTCGTGATACACGGTGCGGATCGTCTGATCGACCGGATTGAAGTAGAAGCCGGAGGGCGTTTTGGCGTGGTAACGTGCGAAGTAGAGCCCATACTCGATACTGCTGTCTTCGGGCGCATAACGCAGTTGGATACCGCCCTGCCCTTCATCCTCCGGCTCGACATCGGAGGCATGGTTCCAGATCACGCTGGGACCGGCGATCAGCGACTCGGTACCGGGGCCGGCCCAGTCGATATTGGACAGATAGCTGCCGACGCCCGGCAGCCGGGTCTCCTCCCAATCGAACTGGTAGTACGCACCGATCGAGGTCTCCCAGTTCAATTGCAGCGTTGCGGAGAGTTGATTGACGGGGCGCAGCACCTCCTTGAACTGGGAGCTGGGCACCGACAGCAGCTTGATCAGATCGACTGGTCCCTGAGCATCGGCGATACCGTTGGCACCGAAGAACAGGGTTTCGCCGTAAACCAGCGAGTGGCGGCCCAGACGCAGGTTGCTGCGCATCTCGCCGAGATCGAAGTTGCCGTAGACAAAGGCATCGAGCAGTTCGGCCTTGCGACCGTGCACATCGCGGGTCTCGTCGGTGAACTCGTCCGAATCGACGCTGGTGGCGTTGTTGGTGAACGGGGAGTCGTTGTCGTTGCTCTGGTTATAGACGTCGTCATACCAGGCCGCACCGCTGACACGGAAACCGAGGTTCTTGTAGCGACCGTCGAACTCACTAAGCCAGTCGACCCGGTTGGAGATCAGCCCCTTATCGAAGTTGCGGTCGCCGTCGTCGTAGTTGACGTCGTTGACCAGCACATCGGACCTGTCCTGCAGACGGAAGGCCGTACTGTACTTGAAGGTGTTGTCCCAGCGCAGGCTGACATCCGAGTTGTCGGTGTCGAGTTTGAACGCCTGCGCCTGAGGCAACCAGAGGGCCGACCCCAGGGCTACGGCGACGGCAAGAGGCCTTAAGCGAGCATTGTTATTCATATTTTACTCCTTGGCTTGTTAACAACCCTGCGAGGGGGCGGAACGAAGGGGGAAGATCCGACCGGTCGCAGGAAATCGAAATCTGTCAGAACGGATAGGCCCTAGGCGCCTCCTTCACCGTGAACCACTGCCACTGGGTAAACTCGTCCCAGTCGGCCGGTCCGCCGATGCTGCCGCCGTTACCCGATGCGCCGCGCCCGCCGAACGGGTTGGTGCACTCGTCGTTTACGGTCTGGTCGTTGATATGCACCATGCCGGCATCGAGCCGATCGCCGATCGCCAGCGCCCGCCCGAGGGAGCCGGAGATGACGCCTGCCGACAGCCCGTATTCGGTGTCGTTGGCGATGGCGATCGCCTCCTCGTCGGTGGCGTAGCTGATAATGCTGGCGACGGGACCGAAGAACTCGTCGCTGTAGGCACGCATCCCCGGCTTGACGCCGGAGAGCACGGTCGGTTTGTAGAAACGCCCCTCGTGGGTACCGCCGGCCTCCAGCACCGCCCCGGCAGCGATGCTGTCCTGCACGATGGCATCGAGACGTGCCAGTTGGGAGTCGTTGATGATCGGCCCCAGTGCCACCTGACCTCCGGCGGGATCGCCCACCGGCAGGTGGTTCGCTTTCGTCACCAGACGCTCGATCAGCTGCGGTGCTATAGACTCGTGGACGATGATCCGCCCCGAGGCCATGCAGATCTGACCCTGATGGAACCAGGCCCCGAACGCGGCGGCACTGGTTGCCAGATCCAGATCGGCATCCTCGGCGATGATCAACGGGTTCTTGCCGCCCAGCTCCAGCATCACCTTCTTCAGGTGTCGTCCGGCCAGCTCGCCTACGCGACGCCCCACGGCGGTGGAGCCGGTAAACGCGATCATCCGCACATGCGGATCGGTACAGAGCGCCTCCCCGGCATCGCCCTGCCCCGGTATTACATGCAGAACGCCCTTCGGCAGCCCAGCCTTCTCCAGCAGCCGCGCAATCAGGAAACCGCCGCTGATCGGCGTACGCGGATCGGGCTTGAGGACGACACTGTTGCCCGCCGCCAATGCCGGTGCCACCGCACGGATCGACAGGATCAACGGGAAGTTGAAAGGAGAAATGACGCCGACCACGCCCAACGGCGTGCGCTTGGCGTACGACAGCGCACCGGGTGCCGAGGGCAGCACCAGACCGTGGTGCGGGTCGAGCAGCATGCCGGCGGAACGGCGCAAAATGACGGCCGCTTCACGCAGTTCATGCTCGGCCTTGGCGAAGATGGCGCCGCTTTCGCGCGCGATCCACATCCGTGCCGATTCCGTCTCCGCTTCGATCAGGTTGGCAGCGCGCGTGAATATGGCCGCCATCTCGCGGGGGGGCATTGCCGCCCAGGCGGCCTGCACTTCGGATGCGGCGCGCGCGGCTATCGCGATATCGGCAGCATCACCCATCCCGACTCGAGTCAGCTCTTCGCCGGTCGCCGGCTCCACCACCGCAGCACTGCCACCGTTGGCTACTCGCCAGCTACCGTCGAAGATCCGCCCGTTCCAGGTGGCTGCATCCAGCAGACCCGCCTCTTCTGTGACTGACACGATACATACCTCCACTGAGTTGTTAAGTGCCCGCTCGGAACCCAAAGCAAGCCTTTCTTTTTGTCTACTCAATAGGGCAATCGACGTGCCAAACAGAATTGCATGCCCCCTTGCTGCACCACAGCATGAGCGCTTCAGCACCAGCCAAGTCGGTTTTCGCAAGAAACTCAGACCAAAAAACTGCAGTGCACAAAAACAGATTTACATATCAACAGTTGATAATTTTGTTAAATCTCCAGGATGGCGTTAGTATTTTTATTCACTCACACACGCACATGAGGCCCTCACATGTCCTCGCCTCCCCCCGGATACACAGCCGCCTCTCTGCTCCAAGCCAATGAGATGCCGGCCGGCGACAGCGACAACCTCGGCACTGCCCGAGGACCAAGCGTCCACGATCTGTCCGAGTGTCTTTTCTTCTCTCCCAGTGATGGCCGCATATGGCTGGACGGCCAGCGCATGGTGCTTATGCACAACTCCTCATTGGGCAGCTTGCGCCGAGAGCTGATAGAGCGCCTGGGCCTGGAACGCGCGCGCGGTCTGCTGACCCGGGCGGGCTACAGTTCAGGGGTGCGCGATGCGCAGCTGGTACGCGAGCGCTGGCCCGATGCCGATCCGGAAGCGATCTTCTACGCCGGCACCCAGCTGCACTCGCTAGAGGGGGTGGTGCAGGTGGAAACGGTGCATTTCGAGTTCGACCCACGCAAGGGCACCTACGACGGCGAATTTCTCTGGCACCACTCCAGCGAGGATGACGAGCATATCGCCGCCTACGGTATAGGTACGGAGCCTGCCTGCTGGATGCAGCTCGGTTACGCCATGGGCTATGTCACTACGCTATTGGGCCGCATGACCGTGTTCCGCGAGGTAGAGTGCCGCTCCATGGGGCATACCACCTGCCGCGTCATCGGTAGAACCGTGGAACTCTGGGGCGACGTGGAGGAGGATCTGCGCTACCTGAACGCGGAGGATTTCGTTTCTCACAGCTCGTTACCCCTGGTATCGGCAACGCCACTTCCCGACTCGGGAAGCAACGAACTCCCACCACTGGGCGAACGCCAGATGATCGGCGTATCGTCATCTTTCATTGCCGCCTGTCATATGCTGCGCCGGGTCGCGACCACCCGCGCCACGGTGCTCTTTACCGGTGAATCCGGCGTCGGCAAGGAGCTGTTTGCACGCATGCTGCATGAGATAGGCTCACGCAAGGCCAAACCCTTTGTGGCGATCAACTGCGCCGCCATCCCCGACACGCTGATCGAGTCCGAGCTTTTCGGCGTTGAGCGCGGCGCCTTCACCGGCGCCACAATCTCCAGGCCCGGGCGCTTCGAGCGTGCCAATGGTGGCACACTGTTTCTGGATGAGATCGGGACCCTGAGCCCCAGCTCTCAGGGAAAGCTACTAAGGGTGCTGCAGGAGGGTGTCGTCGAGCGTGTCGGCGGCATCAAGGAGATCGCCGTGGATGTTCGTGTCGTTGCAGCCACCAATGTGGAGTTGCGGGACGCCGTAGCCAGAGGCGAGTTTCGTGAAGATCTGTTCTTCCGCCTCAATGTCTTCCCGATCCCGCTACCGCCGCTGCGCGAGCGGCGCGACGATATCCCGCTGCTGCTGTCCCACTTTCTGCGCCACTACAACCAGCTGCACGAGCGCTCGATCACCGGCTTCACTCTGAAGGCGATGCGCGCCCTGCTCAACTATCACTTCCCAGGCAACGTGCGCGAACTTCAGAACCTGGTCGAACGCGGCGTGATCGCCGCCGAGGACAACTCTCCTATCGATCTGCCCCATCTGTTCCGTGACGAGGAAACCACACGTAACCTGTTGTTTACGATCAGCTCTGAGGGTGAACTGGCCAGCGACGGTAACGAAGTCTCGGCCTTGGAACAGTTTCAACGCTTTGCCCCCGCAGGTAAGGAGGGCCCGTCGCTGGACAGGCTTGAGGCAAGACTGGTACGAGAAGCAGTAGAGCAGGCCGGAGGCAATCTGTCGGCAGCGGCCCGCCTGCTGGGCCTTACCCGCTCGCGCCTGGCTTATCGGATGAAAAAGCTGGATGAACAGATCTGAGACAAACAAAGAAAAAGGCCACCGGATATACCGATGGCCTTCTGCAGCAAGCTGAACGACGCGAAGTTAGACTTCGAGCTTACACCTCAAGAAAGTCGAGAATCCCTTCAGCCGCTTCGCGCCCTTCATAGATCGCGGTCACCACCAGATCAGAACCGCGTACCATATCGCCGCCAGCGAAGATCTTGGCGTTGCTGGTCTGGAACGGGAAGCGCCCCTTCTCGACCTGCTTGGAGGCTTTAATGCGGCCATCCTCATGCAGCTCGATACCGAAATCGGCGAACCAGGGTGCCGGGCTCGGACGGAAGCCGAAGGCCACCAGTACCACGTCGGCATCGATCACCTCTTCCGAGCCTTCTACTACCTCAGCGCGACGGCGACCGCGCTCGTCCGGGTCACCCATGCGGGTGGTGACCAGTTTGACGCCGACCACCTTGCCATCCTCGCCGACCACTTCCACCGGCTGACGATTGAACAGGAACTGCACACCCTCTTCACGGGCGTTCTCCACCTCGCGCTTGGAGCCCGGCATGTTCTCTTCGTCGCGGCGATAGGCGCAGGTTACGCTAGTCGCGCCCTGGCGGATGGAGGTACGGTTGCAGTCCATCGCAGTATCGCCACCACCGAGCACGACCACTTTTTTGCCGGCCACGCTGATGTACTCGGACGGATCCTTCTCGTAACCATGGCAGTGGTTGACGTTGGAGATCAGGAACGGCAACGCATCGTAGACGCCGTCCAGGTCTTCGCCCGGGAAGCCACCCTTCATGTAGGTGTAGGTGCCCATGCCAAGGAAGATCGCATCGAACTCCTGCTCGAGCTGCTGCATGCTGACATCCTTGCCCACCTCTGTGCTGAGGCGGAACTCGACGCCCATCTCCTCGAACACGGCGCGACGGTTGACCATCACATCCTTCTCGAGCTTGAACTCGGGGATACCGAAGGTCAGCAGACCACCGATCTCCGGGTTACGGTCGAATACCACCGGCTTGACGCCGTTGCGCACCAGAATATCGGCACAGCCAAGGCCCGCAGGTCCGGCACCGATCACCGCGACCCGCTTGTCGGTCCAGGTGACGCTGGACATATCCGGGCGCCAGCCCATGGCAAAGGCGGTATCGCTGATGTACTTCTCCACCGGGCCGATGGTGACGGCACCAAAGCCGTCATTCAGCGTACAGGCGCCTTCGCAAAGACGATCCTGCGGGCACACGCGACCACACACCTCGGGCAGGCTGTTGGTCTGGTGGCTCAGTTCGGCCGCTTCAATGATGTTGCCCTCGGAAACCAGCTTCAACCAGTTCGGAATATGGTTGTGTACCGGACACTTCCAGGAACAGTAGGGGTTACCGCACTCCAGGCAGCGATGCGCCTGATCGGCGGCATCGACGGCACGGAACGGCTCATAGATCTCGGCGAATTCACGCTTGCGCACCTCTGCCTGGATCTTGCTCGGCCCTTCACGGGACACATCGAGAAACTGAAAATCGTTACTCAGACGGTTAGGCATAGTCCCACCTCTTTCAGCTCACCCGGGCTCCCGCCCGGGCGATCAATATTACGGAAAACCAAATCGTATCGGCGTGCGCTGTTTATTCCGGACGCTTACGGATGCTGTCGAGCAGCTGGTTCAGGCTGGCGGCCTTGGGTTTGACCAACCAGAAAAGACCGATGTAATCGATGTAGTTCTCGACGATCTCCTGGCCCCAGGCACTGCCGGTTTCCCGGGTAAACTCGATGATCACCGAACGCAGGTGGTTCTTGTACTGCTCCATCTGTTCGGTGTGGATACGGTGGATCTCGACCAGTTCGTGGTTGTACTTGTCGACGAAGCTGCGATCCAGATCCAGTACGTAGGCGAAGCCTCCGGTCATACCGGCACCGAAGTTGTAGCCGGTCGGGCCGAGCACGGTGACCATACCGCCAGTCATGTATTCACAACAGTGATCACCGGCACCTTCGATCACCGCGTGTACGCCGGAGTTGCGCACCGCGAAGCGCTCGCCCGCGGTACCAGCCGCGAACAGCTTACCGCCGGTACCGCCGTACAGACAGGTGTTACCGATGATCGCGGTCTCGTTGGACTTGAAGCTGACCTCCTTGAACGGACGGATCACGATCTTACCGCCGGCCATACCCTTGCCGACATAGTCGTTGGCGTCGCCTTCCAGCAGCAGGTTCTGACCGCCGGCGTTCCAGACACCGAAAGACTGCCCGGCATGGCCGCGGAAGTTGAACTCGATCGGCGTGTCGACCATGCCCAGGTTGCCAAACAGCTTGGCGATGGCGCCGGAGGTGCGGGCACCAACGGAACGGTCACAGTTACAGATCTCGAGCTCCCAGTTGCCACCGGACTTGTGCTCGATGGAGTCTTTTGCCAGCTCCAGCATCTTGGTGTTCAACGCGCCGGTATCGTACGGCTCGTTGCGGTGCTGCTGCACGGTCTGCGGGTACTCGGCAGGGATGCCGGCATCGCTGATCAGGCCGGACAGGTCCAGTCCACGCTGACGTTCGGTAACGCCTTCCAGCGCCTCGAGCAGGTCAACACGGCCGACCAGCTCCTCCAGCGTACGCACGCCGAGCTTGGCCATCCACTCACGGGTCTCTTCGGCGACGAAGCGGAAGTAGTTCTTGACCATTTCCACAGTACCACGGAAGTGGTCGCGACGCAGGTCGTCGTTCTGTGTGGCGACACCGGTAGCGCAGTTGTTCAGATGGCAGATGCGCAGGTACTTACAGCCCAGAGCGACCATCGGCATGGTACCGAAGCCGAAGCTCTCGGCGCCGAGGATCGCGGCCTTGACCACGTCCAGGCCGGACTTCAGACCACCATCCGTCTGCAGACGGATCTTGCCACGCAGGTGGTTGGCGCGCAGCGACTGGTGCGCATCGACCAGACCCAGTTCCCAGGGAGAGCCAGCGTAGTGGATCGAGGTCAGCGGCGATGCCGCGGTACCGCCATCGTAACCGGAGATGGTGATCAGGTCGGCATAGGCCTTGGCCACACCGCAGGCGATGGTGCCGACGCCCGGACGGGATACCAGCTTGACCGACACCTGACCGTCCGGGTTGATCTGTTTGAGGTCGAAAATCAGCTGCGCCAAATCCTCGATCGAGTAGATATCGTGGTGCGGCGGCGGCGAGATCAGCGTCACGCCCGGCACTGAATAGCGCAGACGTGCGATCAGGTCGTTGACCTTGCCGCCCGGCAGCTGGCCACCCTCACCGGGCTTGGCGCCCTGGGCTACCTTGATCTGCATGACGTCGGCGTTGACCAGGTACTCGGGAGTTACGCCGAAACGGCCGGACGCGATCTGCTTGATCTTGGAGCGCTTGTTGGTACCGTGACGGGCCGGATCTTCGCCGCCCTCACCGGAGTTGGAGCGCCCACCCAGTTCGTTCATCGCCATCGCCAGCGCCTCGTGCGCTTCCGGCGACAGGGCGCCCAGCGACATCGCCGCGGAATCGAAGCGCGGGAACATCGCCTCAACCGGCTCTACCTGGTCGATGGAGATCGGCTTGATATCCTTGCGGAAGGTCAACAGGTCACGCAGGGTGGCAATACCACGGTTGTTGACCAGGTCGGCATAGCGCTGGTAGGCCGCTTTGCTGCCGGTGCTGACCGCTTCGTGGATGGTCTTGACCACATCCGGGTTGTAGGCGTGGTATTCGCCCTCGAACTTGTACTTCAGCAGGCCGCCGGGACGGATCGGCTTGCGCGCGGTCCAGGCCTCTTTGGCCAGCTCGGCCTGGTCGGTCTGGAAGTGCTCGAAACGGGCACCCTCGATGCGGCTGGTCACGCCCTTGAAGCAGAGATCGACGATCTCTGAGCTCAGGCCCACCGCTTCGAACAGCTGCGCACCGCGGTAGGAGGCGATGGCGGAGATCCCCATCTTGGACAGGATCTTGAACAGCCCCTTGTCGATCCCCTTACGGTATTTTTCATGACTGTCGAGCGGTGCCATCAGCAACTCGCCGGTACGGCACAGGTCGTTCAGCACCCGGTATACCAGGTAGGGGTAAACGGCGGTCGCGCCAAAGCCGAACAGGACCGCGAAGTGATGCGGATCGCGGGCACTACCGGTCTCGACCACGATGTTGGCATCGGTACGCAGGCCCTGGTCGACCAGGCGATGATGCACGGCACCGGTCGCCATGGCAGCATGGATCGGCAGATACCCCTGGCGAATGTTGGCATCGGACAGGATCAGGATCACCTTGCCGTTGCGTACGGCTTTCTCGGACGCATCGCAGAGATTCTCGATCGCCTGCTTCAGGTTAAGCTGGCTCGGATCATAATTCAGATCCAGAATTACCGGCTCAAAGCCTTCGATGTTGTTGTCGCGAATGCGGTTGAACTTGCTGGCGGAGAGCACCGGCATGGTCAGGATCACGCGACGGGCGTGCTCCGGCGTCTCCTCGAATACGTTACGCTCACGACCCAGGCAGGTTTCCAGCGACATGACGATCGCTTCCCGCAGCGGATCGATCGGCGGGTTGGTCACCTGCGCGAACTGCTGGCGGAAGTAATCATAGGGTGAGCGGATCTGCTGCGACAGCACCGCCATCGGCTTGTCATCGCCCATGGAGCCGACCGCTTCCATCCCGGTTTCGCCGAGCGGGCGGATAATCTGATCGCGCTCTTCGAAGGTCACGTTGAACATCTTCATATGAGTGCGCACCTCTTCGGTGCTCATCTCGGGGAAGGAGCGTGACTCTTCGGTCAGGTTCATCGTGTTCTCAAGACGCAGAGAGTTCTCCTTCAGCCACTGTTTGTAGGGCTTGGCGGTCTTGAGACGGCTGTCCACATCGGCGGTGTGCAACACCTCACCGGTCTGGGTATCGATAGCCAGAATCTGGCCCGGTCCTACACGGCCCTGCGCGACGATATCGGCGGGTTCATATTGGAATACGCCGATCTCGGACGCGGTACAGATCATGCCGTCGTTGGTCATCACCCAACGCGACGGACGCAGGCCATTGCGGTCCAGCATACATACCGCATAGCGACCATCGGTCATCACCATTCCGGCGGGGCCATCCCAGGGCTCCATGTGCATGGAGTTGTACTCGTAGAACGCGCGCAGCTCGGAGTCCATGGTATCCACGTTCTGCCAGGCCGGCGGTACGATCATGCGTACGGCACGGTAGAGGTCCATGCCACCGACCAGCAGGAACTCCAGCATGTTATCCATGCTGGACGAGTCGGAACCGGTGGTGTTGACGATCGGCTGCAACTCGCTCAGGTTCGGCAGTTCAGGTGTGACGAACTTGGGCGCACGTGCACGTGCCCAGTTGCGGTTGCCTTCAACGGTATTGATTTCACCGTTGTGGGCCAGGAAACGGAACGGCTGCGCCAGCGGCCAGCGCGGCGCGGTATTGGTGGAGAAGCGCTGGTGGTAAGTACACACCGCAGTCACGAGACGGGAGTCAGCCAGGTCCTTGTAAAACGCCGGCAGATCGACCGGCATCATCAGCCCCTTGTAACCCACTACCTTGTGGGACAGGGTGCAGATATAGAAATCGGGATCTTCGGCCAATGCGATCTCGGCTTTGCGGCGAGCCGTGAACAGGCCTACCACCAGTTCCCGCTCGCTCTTGTCCGCGGCGTTGACGATCACCTGCTCGATCTGCGGCAGGGTATCGCGGGCAATCGGTCCGAGGCAGGCTTGGTCGGTTGGTACGACTCGCCAGCCGGCGACATCCAGCCCCTGCGCTTTCAGCTCGCGATCAAGGGTGTCTCGCGCAACTTGCGCCTGACCGGCCTCGCGCGACAGGAACACCATACCAACCGCGAAGAGCTCGGCCAACTCGACGCCTAACTCTTCACGAACAACTGTGCGCATGAAGCTCTGCGGCATCTGCATAAGCAGACCGCAACCGTCACCGGTTTTGCCATCGGCAGCGATCCCGCCGCGGTGCGTCATGCAGGCAAGCGCTTCGATCGCTTTCTCAAGCACACTGTGACTCGCCTTGCCCTGCATATGGGCCATCAAGCCAAAGCCACAGTTATCCTTGAATTCACCGGGGCGATACAGACCTTTGCTCATAAGCCAATCCCACTAAAAAACCAAAAAAATCAATATATTAACTTCTATCTCTTTTCCCGATCTCAGGTTACACGGACGAAAAGGGAGAGCAATTCTACACGCGGACAAGCGCCGGGACAAATTTTGACCAGGACAGACAGAAGCAAAAGCCTTTGCCTACAAAGACTAAAAAGGGGATATTTTCTGATGTTAGCGCTGGAGTCGATTAGTTATTTTGCTTTTATCAACCTCAACCGTGCTTTACCCTCAGCGAACTATTGTTTACGGATATCGGACTTTACACCCGCAACGGACCTGGCCCAGGGTCTAAGCTTACGCAAGTTATCAGGCAGTGTCTGCACCGCCGCCATTGCCGACGCGCGGTCGGAAAATTGACCGTAGACCACAACATGCCAAGGGGCGCCCTTGTAGATCGTTCTAAAATAATAGAAACGCTCCGGGTTTGCTTGCGCCGAAATGAACTTCTCAACACTGCCGGCTTCTCGAGCGCCAAGCAACTGCAGCGTATATCCTTTTTCCGGCCACTGCAGCAACTCCTCGCTCCGGAGCAGCGCGCTCGCACCGGGTTTCGCTGATTCGACTGCAGGCTTCGCTTTCGTTTCGGTCGTTGCAGACCGAACACCTGCGACCGAACCGTCACTCTGCGGAACCGGTTCACTATCCGTCTTGATCGAAGCGACTTCAACCGGCTCGACAGGTATCGAGCTCTTAGGTTGTTGGTCAGCCCCCGACGTTCGCCCGGCTACAGCATCTGTCGTATCGTCCGGCTTATCCTCCACTGCAGCAGATGCTGCCTGAGCCTCTTCGGCTACTGCTGGCGGAGACTCGACTACAACAGGCTCGGCATCAGCCACTTGCGGCCCCAAACGACGCTCCTGTTCGGCCAGCTTCTGCTGCAGCTCGGAACGCACGTCGACCACCTCGACCACATCATCTACCGCCGCAGCGGCAGGAATATCGATCGGCATCACCACCCGTGCTGTCTGCACAGACTGGGGCTCAGGCTCCGGAAGATAAAACCAGATCGAGGCACCAAGAATGGCCAGGAGCACGCCGCCGACCGCCAGTGTATGGAAACCCGGCAGGGGCAAAGATCGAGTCCCGCCGCGAGTCACTCCACCCTGCTGGATCTGACGCCGCACTCCAGCCGCAAGTCGTCCAGGCAGGCCATGCGACTCCTCGATGAGGCGGCGCATCTTGCGTGCGGAGAGCTCGGCCCCTGCAGGTAACAGCGATTCTATATACTCGCGCGACTCTTCCGGCTCGAAGGCGCTCAGCAACTGCACATGCAACCTGCCATCGAGCTGCTGATCGAGACCGTTGCCAATGAAACGCTGCTCGAACTCCTGCGTACCGGTCAGTACAACCCTGGGCGCCCCTTCATCGAGCAAGGCAAAGTTAGTCATCAGCTCAAGCGCGTTGTTGGTCAGATAATCCGCATCGTCGATTATCAAAACCAGCGGCACACCTGCTTCGTAAAGCTTCCGGCTGTAGCCATGCAGCGCTCTGAGTCTCGCACGATTATCGGCATCGTCCGGGCAGTCGATCTGCAATACCAACACGAGCGTCGACAACAGACGCGTCACGTCCACCGTATCGTCGCAGGAGATCAAAGCTTGGCGAATATCATCTGTGCGTTCATCAACCTCAAGCTGCTGGAGCAGGGTGGTTTTACCACTGCCATCCGCACCGACGATGAGCAGCATAAGGTCGGAAAAACGCAGAAGGTGGCGCATTTTCGATGCCAGTTGTACTCGTGACACAGGCTCAAAGTAACGCGCCGCGGAATCCATAAACTAATACCCTGGATTAAAGCTGGCCGAGCCGCGGGCCCGCGCCAAGTGTTTCATTCAGAAGCTTAGAATCGAACGCTTCCGTCACCAATGCATCGCCGATAGCGCGCATCAGAACGAGACGGATACGGCCATCCAACACTTTCTTGTCGACCGACATGAGCTGCTTGAACTCGTCGGGTGTCATATCAGCCGGAGCCGCCACCGGGAGGCCAGCCGCGACGATCAGGCTTCGCACTCGCTCAACATCCTCGGACGACAACCAGCCACAGCGCGCGGAAAGATCCGCCGCCATCAACATACCGGCACCTACAGCCTCGCCGTGCAGCCAGGTGCCGTACCCCTGAGCAGTTTCAATGGCGTGTCCGAACGTATGCCCCAGATTGAGCAGTGCACGAATGCCCGATTCACGCTCATCCTGTGCAACAACCTCGGCCTTGATCTGGCAAGCGCGGTAAATCGCATGGGTCAATGCCTCGGTGTTCTGAGCACGCAATCTGTCCATATTCTGCTCAAGCCAATTAAAGAACTCCTGGTCATAGATCAATCCATACTTGATCACTTCCGCCAGCCCAGCCGAGAGTTCCCGCTCTGGCAAACTTGCCAACACCCCGGTATCCGCCAACACCGCCACCGGCTGGTGAAAGGCACCGATCATATTCTTACCTTTGGCGTGGTTAACGCCGGTCTTGCCGCCGACCGACGAGTCGACCTGGGACAGAAGCGTCGTCGGCACCTGGATAAAGTTGACGCCACGCTGATAGCTGGCGGCCGCAAACCCAGTCATATCGCCGACCACGCCGCCTCCGAGCGCGATCAGCGTGGTGGTTCGGTTATGCCTTTTTTCCAACAAGGCATCGAAAATCAAATTCAGGTGATCCAGATCTTTGTACTTCTCGCCATCCGGCAGGATCAGGGTATCGACACTGAAATCCGCCAGCTGATTGACCAGCCGTTGTAGATATAGAGGCGCCACCGTTTCATTGCTGACGATCATGACCTGGCGCCCATGCACGTGCTTAGCCAGCAGCTCGTCATCCAGCAGGCCGTTGCCGATGTAAATGGGATAGCTGCGATCCGCAAGATCAACAGTCAAAGTCAGCATGGTCGGAACATCTCCGGGTATATGGGTCATACGGGGGGGGACAAAGCGGTCTGTTTATTGAGATGACGTACGATCTCGGAAACCACGCTTCGTGGGTGGCGCCGGTCGGTTCTTACGATCAGATCACAGCATTCACGATAGAGCGGATCGCGCTCAACCATCAATTTTTCCAATACTCCACGGGGGTCGTCATTTTGCAGCAGCGGCCGGTTCCGGTCCCGCGCTGTGCGTTCAAGCTGCTGTTCGACCGACGTCTGGAGATACACGACAAAGCCGCGCGACTGAAGGTGGTGTCGATTTTCTGGACGCAGAACCGCACCGCCTCCCGTAGCCAGTACGATCCGGGTCTGTTGCGTAAGCTGGTCGATAACCGCCTGTTCGCGATTACGAAATCCCGTCTCTCCTTCGACATCGAAGATCCAGGGAATATCAGCTCCGGCCCTCTCCTCAATAGCCTTATCCGAGTCGATAAATTCCTGACCAAGCTCATTTGAAAGCAAACGCCCTATGGTGCTCTTTCCAGAGCCCATAGGGCCAATAAGAAAAACGTTCAACTACAGCTTTACCTTTTACGACTACCTGACCGTCAGTGACTCACGAACCAGTTTCGGAGTGATGAAGATCAGCAGCTCCTCTTTGGAGTCTGACTGCTGCCGGCTCTTGAACAGGTTGCCCACCACCGGGATATCGCCAAGCAGTGGAACCTTGTTCACGGTATTGCGGGTCTCTTTGCGGAACACGCCACCGAGTACCACTGTATCACCATCATTCACCACAACCGATGTCTCGACCTGGTTTTTATTGATCGCGCGCTCACCGTTTTCGAGAATCTGACCGAGGGAATCCTCATTAATTACCAGGTCCAGCGAAATGCGGTCGCCCGGGTTAACCTGAGGTGTCACTTTCAGGCTCAACAAGGCATCCTTGAACTCGATGGTCGTCTTGTCCTCTTCAACAACCTGATAGGGCACCTCCTGACCGGACTCGATGGTCGCCTCGGTGCCGTTGGTGGTAATCACCTTCGGCTGCGACACGATCTCGACAACACCATCGCTCTGCAGAGCGGTAAGCTCCGCGGCGATTGCGAAGTTACTACTGATGAAACCGACTTCGAATCCGGATGTGGCCGACACGCCGAGATCGACCAACATATCATTGTTGTTAACCGCATTGGTTATATAGGTTTCATTGCCATTGATGCTGCCGACTGCAAAACCAGCCCAACGGATACCCAGGTTCTTCTCGAAATTTGAAGAGGCGGTAACCACACGCGCCTCGATCAGTATCTGCGCCACCTCGACATCGAACTTACGCAGGGTACGTCGAATCTCCTCGATCTGCGCCGCGGTCTCCCGAATCATCAGTACGTTGGTCTGATCATCGGCGAGCACAAAGCCACGCTCGGAGATCAATTTGGCGGTCTCGATGTAGTTCTTCAGCTCCGAGGCTCGGCGGAAATCGACCTGTACATAGTCGGTCACCAGCGGTGCGAGTTCCTGAACCTGCTGCTGACTCTCCAGCTCCTCCTTCTCCCTTGCAGCGATCTCACTGGAGGTACCGATCATCAGCACGTTGCCCACTTCGCGCTTATCTAAGCCCTTGGTCTTGAGGATGATATCGAGCGCCTGATCCCAGGGCACGTTCTTCAGACGAAGAGTAATATTGCCGGCACTACTATCCACCGCATCGCTAATCACCAGGTTCATCTCCGCCACTTCTGCGATGATCTGCAGAATCGAGCGCACAGACACATCCTGGAAGTTCAGGTCGATCTTCTCGCCGCTATAGGGGAAGAGGTCACTAGTATCGGCCTGTTCCTGAGCAGTCAAAGGTTTGAAATCGACGAACAGCTGATTACCCGTCTGGTACGCCATATAGTCATAGGGTTCAGCGGAGGGTTTGATCAGGATAGTGGTATTTTCGCCGCTGACCATGGAGTCGATAAACATCACCGGGGTCGCGAAGTCCTGCACATCGACACGTTGCTCCAGATTATCGGATAGCCCGGCACCGATCAGATTGAGAACGACATTATTGCCCTCTTCAAACACATCCAGGCCGGCTTCGTCATCGCTCATGGTGATCACGACTCGCCCCTGACCACCTTCGATACGCTCGAAATCGATGCCTTGCACGCGGGTGCGATCATCCTGCATCGCCGGCATACGGGGGCCTGCAACCGGCTTCGATGGGGCAATCGGCGCCTCGGCCAGAACGGTGCTGCCGGTAGTAGAAAACTCGATAAACAGGCTATTTCCGTCAGTAAAGGTACGGTACTGAGCCAGCTCATTAAGATTGGTGACGACACGCAACCGCCCTTCGGCTTGTGCGAAGCTCAGTGAATCTACCTGACCTGACTGCACGTCCATCTGACGCACGCCAAGCTCGTTACTGACACCCCAGAAATCCATAACAAACCGGGGCGGGCTGTCGATCATGTAGGCCTTGGGTGCAGGCGGCGGTTGATCGAAATCAAACCGCACCTCAAGCTTGTTGCCAGGCAAAGCGACGAAGGAGGAGTCCTTGAGCTGCGCGTCCTGGGCCCAAACCGGCGAGGTAAACGACACCGCAAGTGCAGCGAAAACCACCCCTTTAACCCAAGACGCGGCGCGGGACAGCAACCGACCTTTTGCATGTTCGTTGAGTCTATTCACAGTCAGCATCCCTCGTTATTCCTGCTCCGGCATCGCCAGGTTACGTGGACGAGTCATCCAACCACCCCGGCCATTCGATATAATCTCGACCAACTTTATCGCCTGGTTATTCACTTCGACCACTTCGCCGAAGTCCAACCCCATATGATCACCCACGGTCACGCGATGGATCTCGCCCCTATTGTCTCGCACCAAGGCGTATAGCGCCTGGGAGCCTAGCGGAGTAATCGTGCCCACCATGCTGAGCTGATCGATCGCGAACCCTTCAAGGTAATCCTTGGGTCGATCCTCATCCGGTTTTATACCGGAATCAGGCCCGGCAAGCTTGTCCGCCTCCGACTCCGGCACCAAACGTTTAAACGGGTCGCGCAGGCTCGAGCCTTCGTAGACGAAGCTCTCATAGGCCTTGAACTCCGGCAGAGGCTCGATCTTGCCACCGGGCTTGGCCAGCGCAGCCGACACGAACTGACGCAGATCCGCTGTATCTTCCACCCAGAGACAGCCGGTGGTCAGCAGTGCCGACAGCGACAGTGCTAGCCAGGTACGATGCCGCACGCCATGTGCTTTCACGGGTTCATTTCGTATCATCATAACGATAGGTCTTTGCACTGATGTTCATTGTCAACTGGCCACTACCGGACGGCTTAAGCGAGTAATCATGCAGGGTCACGATACGCTTGATCGCGGCAACGCCACTGACGAATTCGCCCATCTGGTGGTAGGTGCCACGAACCTGAATACTGATCGGCAGCTCCACATAAAACTGAGCCTTACGCTCCGCCTGCAGCGCAATTGTGTCGATATCCAGGCCAGCGCTCTTGCCGATTGCGGTAATATCCTCCAGCAGCCCCGGCACCTCTTTATCGGTCGGCAGCTGTTTCAACAGCTCGGCAAAACGCCCCTCCACATCTGCCATCTGTTTGCGCAGCGCCGCCAGGTTGGCCACTTGAAAGGCTTTGGACTCGAACTGTTGTTTGAGCTCCCGTTCCTTAACGATTTCACGCTCCACCGACTTGTGCTTATCCAGAATCAGAAAGTAGATACCGGCACCGATAATCGCAGAGAACAGCAACAGGTAAACAATCGCCTTGATACCGACAGGCCAGTTTCCGGCCGAATTGATGTCCATATCATTGGGATCGAACCCCTTAAAGGCGTTTTTCAGACCATCCATCGAGACACTCACTTGTCGGTCTCCTCAGCCTTTGGTTTTGTCAGCGGTACCGAGAGGTTGAAATCCCGCATCCCCCTTGCCGCCCTAACTCGGGACAGACTCGGCTCACCAAACCAGATCGAGTCATTCAGATTGCGCATCAGATCGGATACGTCGTTGTTCACCTCAGCCAAGCCATCAATAGCAATTCTATCGCCCTTACGGGACAACGAACTGTAATACAGCCCATCCGGCAGCACCCGCACCAGCTCGTCGAAATTGCGCACGATGATCGGACGATTGCCCTGCAACTCCTGTATCGCGTTGAGTCGCTCCAGCAATCGCTCGCGTTGGCGCTTGAGCTCCTTGATTTCAGCAATCTTCTTATCCAGCTTGGAGATTTCGGATCGCACGTAGTTGTTGCGTACCTGCTGGCGATCCAGCTGCATATCGTAGTAATAGCTGATGCCGAACACCGTCAGTGCTCCGAGCACCGCTGCAGCCGCCAGGTTTCCGAGAAACCGTTTCTGCAGTCTGGCGTCCCGTTCCTCTCGCCAGGGTCTGAGGTTAATACGCGCCATATATCCCTTCCCTACCTGTCAAAGCTTCTCAGCGCAAGGCCACAAGCCTTGGCCAGCATCGGTGCATCATTGATCAGGCGATCCTGATTCAGGCGCGAGCCAACGCGAATGGTTGAAAACGGATTGACAACCTTTGCAGGCACTCCGATCTCCTCCTGCATCAGCTCGGCCAACCCGCCTATCCCCGCAGTTCCTCCCGCGAGAAAAAGTTCGGATAGCTGATTTTGAGCACCCGAAGAGTAGAAAAACTGCAATGCACGAGACACCTGCTGGATAACCGACTGTCGAAACGGCATCACCAACATCTCGACGATCTCTTCATCCAGACTGCCGTTTCGCAGTTTTTGCTCAATCTCACTGACTTCAAGACCATATTGCTGATGAATGGCGTTGGTCAGTTCATTGCCGCCGAAAGCCTGCTCGCGGTTGTAGATAATCTTGCCGCCGCGGAACACATTGAGCGTCAGCGTCGATGCACCGATATCGACCAGCCCGATTAACGCCTCGGGCGTATAACCTTCCAGCAGCGGCAGCATCCGCTCCATGACAAAGGTATCGACGTCCACGATTTCGCACTGCAGCTGAGCTCCGTTGACCGCCTCTTCGCGGCTGGCCACGTCGTCACGCCTACACGCCACCAGCAGGATCTCGTTCAAGGTCGGATGATGCTCAACGGGCCCCACCACCTCGAAGTCGAGAGCGACCTCATCGAGTGCGTAGGGGATGAATTGATCAGCCTCGATCTTGACCTGTTCCTCAAGTTCAAGATCAGAAAATGCGTTACTGATCTCAAGCCGCTTGGTGATGACTGCCGATGACGGGACCGCGACAACCGCGTGCTTAAGTTTGCTACCACAGATTTTCAGTCCGCGCTCAATGGCATCGGACACCTCGCCCTGATTCTCTACGGTACCGTCTACTACGGCACTTGGTGGCAGAGGCACTACGGCATACGCATCGACCTGATAGTCGCGCCCATGCTGAGAGAGGGAGACCAGCTTGACGGATGAAGAGCCTATGTCAACGCCCACCCAGCCAGCATTTTTATTACCGAACAAGCTGACCACGACACTTTCCTTATATCTTTAAGCAACACTCCAGGCGTCACTTTAGTCTCAATGATGAAGAATTTAAACTGTTGTTCACTAGAGGCCAAGCTTTCAGTACCGATATAATGCTCAGGCTCAAGAATAATCCACCCCATCAGGGCTAGCATGCGAATTTTTCACAAAATATTCAAATGGCTGAGTGCACTGGCCGTCGTCGGTCTACTTGCACTACTGATAGCCAGCGCCGGTATCTACTACTATTTCGCCCCTCAACTGCCCGACGTTGAAACCCTGCGCGAGGTACGTTTCCAGACGCCCCTTCGCGTCTACTCCGCGGATCGGAAGCTTATAGCGGAGTTCGGCGAAAAACGGCGCACACCGATCAGCTACGACGAGATCCCGGAGGACTTCATCCACGCCTTGCAGGCTGCCGAAGACTCCCGCTTCTTCGAGCACATGGGCATCGACATCAAAGGCCTGTTTCGTGCCGCCTTCCAGCTCGCCACCAGCGGTCAGATCCAGAGCGGCGGCTCCACCATCACCATGCAGGTCGCGAAAAACTTCTTCCTGACCCGCGAACGCACGTTCAGCCGCAAGTTCATGGAGATCCTGCTGGCACTGCGCATAGAGCAGGAGCTGAGCAAGGAGGAGATTCTTGAGCTCTATATCAACAAGATCTACCTTGGCCACCGCTCCTACGGCATACAGGCCGCGTCTACAGTATATTACGGCCAACCAATCAAAGACTTGAGCCTTGCACAGTTAGCAATGATCGCGGGACTGCCGAAGGCACCGTCGGCCTACAACCCTTTATCCAACCCCAAGCGTGCCTTGGAGCGTCGTGACTGGATCCTGGGGCGCATGCTCAACCTCGGCTACATCGACCAGACTCGATACCAGAATGCGATAACCCAACCGGTAACCGCCAGCTACCACGGTAGCGACATAGAGCTGCAAGCCCCCTATATCGCGGAGATGGTCCGTTCCGAGCTGTATGAGCAATATGGGGATGACCTCTACACCGAAGGCCTCACTGTGATCACCACGATCGACAGCCGCCTGCAGGAGAGCGCGTCGTCCGCGCTGCGCAACGGGCTGATCGCTTACAGCGAAAGACATGGCTACCACGGTCCCGAACATCAATATGACACCAGCTCCATGCCAAACGAGGAGCAACTGGAACTGCTGGACAAAACAGCCACCTTTGGCGGCTTGGTCCCTGCGCTGGTCACAAAAGTCGGCACCAATACAGCGACTCTGCTGACCAAGGAAGCGGGTGATATCGAGCTTAGCTGGGAGGGGATGCGCTGGGCCAGCCCATACAAAAGCGTCAACTACGCCGGCCCCGAACCCAAGAAAGCGGGTGATATCCTGAACGTCGGCGACCTGGTCAGAATCGTATACACCGACGATGCCTGGAAGCTGAGCCAGATCCCGCAAGTTCAGGGCGCCATCATCGCGCTAGACCCTAATAGCGGTGGTATTCGAGCCCTCAGCGGTGGATTCAGCTTCGCGCTGAACAAGTTCAACCGCGCCATCCAGGCCTATCGCCAGCCCGGCTCCAACATCAAGCCGTTCCTCTATACCGCAGCACTCGAATATGGCTTTACTCCAGCATCGATCATCAACGATGCCCCGGTGGTGTTCCACGACGTCAGTCTCGAGAGCAACTGGCGGCCCGAGAATGACAATGGCACCTTCGGCGGCCCAACCAGGCTCAGAGAGGCCCTGTATCGCTCCCGCAACCTGGTATCGATACGACTGATGCGTTCGCTCGGCATCGACAAGGCGCGCGAGTTCATTCTGCGCTTTGGCTTCTCGCCCGAGCGCCTGCCGCAAAATCTGTCCCTGGCCCTGGGTAGCGCCGACGCGACTCCGATGCAGGTAGTGACCGGCTATGCCAGTTTCGCCAACGGCGGGTTCAAAATTGCGCCCTACCTGATCGACCGCCTCGAGAGCGCCGAAGGCGACACGCTCTTTGAAGCGGCCCCGCTCCGAGCCTGCCCGGAGTGCAGTTACGGCATCGCCGGCAACAGCGAAAACACCGGCAGCGAACGGCCGGGGCCCGTTGTGCAGCAGAGCACAACGGAGGGTGCCGCTCCCCGCATCATCACCCCGGAATCAGCCTTCCTGATCTACAACGTGATGCAGGATGTCATCACCCGAGGCACCGGACGTCGGGCATTGGAGCTGAACCGCAGCGATCTGGCGGGAAAAACCGGCACCACCAATGACCAGAAAGACGCCTGGTTCAGCGGCTTCAACCAGACCCTGGTAGCCACCGCCTGGGTCGGCTTCGATCAGCCCGCCCCGCTGGGGAGACGCGAGTACGGCAGCAGCGCCGCGCTGCCGATCTGGATCGACTTCATGCGTGACGCCTTGAAGGATACCCCCGAAAGCGCACCCTCAGCACCCGCAGGGGTTATCAGTGCATTGATCGACCCCGCCACCGGCAAGCTCGCTTACCCGGGACAGAGCGATGCGATCAGGGAGTACTTCCGCACCGATCAGCTGCCGACCGAGCATGCCCAAAGCCCGGAGGAGAAGCTCGCCCCGCCGACAACGGAACAGATATTTGGCCTCGGCGGATAACCGACCGACAGACAGACACAAAAAAACCAGCCCGAGGGCTGGTTTTTTTTAACACCGATTGCAATCAGTTCGAGTAGCTTGCCGGCAGCGGCAGGCGCGCAACACCGGTGTCGATCGCAGCCTGCGCAACTGCGTAGGAAACTGCTGCACGCAGACGGGAATCGGTCGCCTTCGGCAGAATGTACTCACGACCGAACTCCAGCGACTCGAGACCGTAGGCCTTAAGCACCTCTTCGGTCACTGGCTGCTTGGCCAGATCCGCCAACGCACGTACCGCCGCCGCCTTCATCTCTTCATTGATCGCGGTCGCACGGACATCCAGCGCGCCACGGAAGATGTAGGGGAAGCCCAGTACGTTGTTGACCTGGTTCGGGTAGTCGGAGCGACCGGTGGCCATGATCAGATCGGAGCGGGTGGCCTTGGCCAGATCGTAGGCGATCTCCGGATCCGGATTGGAGCAGGCGAACACAATCGGACTGTCCGCCATCTTCAGCAGGTTTTCCGCCGACAGCAGATTCGGACCGGACAAACCGACGAACACATCCGCACCTTCGATCGCCTGATCCAGCGTACGCAGATCGGTTTCGGTTGCGAACGCCGCTTTCTCAGGCGTCAGGTCGTCACGGCCAGAGTGGATCACACCCTTGCGGTCGATCATGTAGATATTTTCGACCTTGGCACCCATATTGATCAGCAGCTTCATACAGGCACTGGCAGCAGCTCCGGCGCCCAGACATACGATCCTTGCCTCTTCCAGCTTCTTACCGGCCAGTTCGAGGGCGTTGATCATACCGGCCGCCGTCACAATGGCGGTACCGTGCTGGTCATCATGAAACACCGGAATCTTGCAGCGCTCGATCAGCGCGCGCTCGATCTCAAAACACTCCGGCGCCTTGATATCTTCCAGGTTGATACCACCAAAAGTATCGGCAATGCGCGCAACAGTATCGATGAAGGCCTGAGGACTTTCGGCATCCACCTCGATATCGATGGAGTCGACACCGGCAAAACGCTTGAACAGCAGCGCCTTACCTTCCATAACCGGCTTGGATGCCAGCGGGCCAAGATCGCCCAGACCCAGAATCGCACTGCCATTGGAGATAACGGCAACCAGATTACCCTTGGCGGTGTAGCGATAAGCCGCATCCGGATCCTTGGCGATTTCACGAACCGGTTCTGCGACGCCTGGGGAGTATGCCAGAGAGAGGTCACGGGCAGTCTCAGCAGGTGTTGTCAGCTCTACGCTGATCTTACCGGGACGAGGAAACTCGTGGTAATCAAGAGCCGCTTGTTTGAATTCTTGAGACATGGTTGCTTTTTCCACTAAGGTTGCATATGGAGAGCTTGCATCATATAGAAAGGCGATATAAGCGACAACCGCAGACCCCTGCGCGTCACTCGCCGATCAGTTTCATATGACGAAGATCGCTGACCACGATCAACCAGCGCTTTCGACCTGGCTTGAGATTGCGCCCTCGATCCACGACCCAGCCCCGCACCTCGACTCTCCGATGCAGCAGAGTCCGCAGCCAGGTTTCGGCATTGTCGCCGATCAGGTCACGATCGATCCTGAGCACCAAATGGTCGTCAACCTCGAGATATAGAGCCTTTCGGGTAAAGTCCAGTTTGCTCAATTCGCCTGCAATCAGAGCAAACCCAACGCTATCGACCGATGCAGCAGAACGCACCGGATCATCACGCCAAAGCCCCAGCCGCCGCATCCTCGCCAGCTTTTCCGCTTCGAACAGGCAATCGCTCAAGCGCAGGTTCGGCGGAATCGCGATAGCGTAACCCATCCCTTCCCGAACCAGACGCTCCGACAACACCTCTCCGTCCAACGAGAGGTACGCCAGTAATCGACCATAGCGATCCCTGGGCTCTTCACCCTCGACCACCCCCAGCATCCGCCCCTGAACCCAGCGGTCGAGCATCCGGTAAGCCTCTCGAGCACCGGGCTGATCCGGCCGGCCGTCGCGGCCGATCTCCGGCGTATTCACGCCGATCAGGCGCACCGCATTGCCATCGACCAGGCGCAATGTATCGCCATCGACCACACTGGCGACCGCCACCCTGCGCTCGACGGACGGCAATACGCACTCCGCCAGGACAAGCGGCGACAGTAATGAAAAGACAATAAAAAAGGCACCCCGATGGAGTGCCTTTCTCAGTATCAGCAGCATGGCTGATCGAATTACTTCTTCAGTGAGCGCGCGCCGAAACGCTTGTTGAAGCGGTCTACGCGGCCACCGGAGGTCGCTTCTTTCTGCTTACCGGTGTAGAACGGGTGGCACTGGCTGCAAACGTCGACCAGCATCTCTGCTTCACCCAGGGTAGAGCGGGTGTTCATCACGTTACCGCAGGAACAGGTAACCTTGATATCAGTGTATTCGGGATGGATACCAGCTTTCATGTCAAACCTCGATTCGTTGTTTAATGTGCCGCCACCCCGTCACGCCCCATCTCCAATTGGACAGACAGCGCCGGGCACCGCACGATCGACAGAAACAGCGTCGTAGCGACATGGCTGCTCTGTAGCTTATTCTGCATCACAAAGGATAAGGCGGCGCATTATACGTACGCCTTCCGGTCCTCGCAAGATATTACGGGAGTTTAATCAACCGGCAAACTTACTTAGACTAGGGCGCTGCGATCCTCCTGCCAGATTGGAACCCGCCACGTGATACTGCGCATCGCCCTGCCCACGCCGCTACACCGGCTGTTCGACTACCAACTGCCACTGAGCAGTCTGAGCACCCCGCCGCGCAGAGGCTGCCGGGTTCGCGTGCCGTTTGGCGCCCGTGAGATGATCGGCCTCATCGTCGACACTCCTGAGCAGAGCGACCTGCCGCTAGCCAAGCTCAAGCCCGTACATGAAATACTTGATCTCGAGCCGGTCGTAGATCCAACCCTGTTCGAACTGGGACAATGGGCGGCCCGCTACTACCAACACCCGCTCGGCGACGCCTTGATCCAGCTGCTACCGGTTCTGCTGCGCCAGGGCCGAGCGGCCGAATTCGCCCACGCCACTCTGTGGCGCGCCATTCCAGGAGCCGAAACAGCCAGACTCAGCAGCACAGCCCATCGCCAGCGCGAACTGCTGCAGATCCTGCTCGAACACCCTAAGGGCATCAGTCCCGATGCAATCCGCGCCGAGGGCGGACATACGCCGCTGCTGAAAACATTGGCGGAGAAACAGCTGGCCGAGGCGTTCCAGAACCGACCCGCCGATTCAGCAACGATACCTGTCGATCAGGTGCTACGCGAACCGAAGCTGACACTGCACGATGAACAGGCAGCCGCGATGGAGAGGATCACATCCGCCCAAGGCTTTACCCCCTTCCTTTTATATGGCGTTACCGGGTCGGGCAAGACCGAGATCTATCTACAGGCGATTGAGCAGACACTCAACGCCGGCAAGCAGGCCCTGGTGCTGGTGCCGGAGATCGGGCTGACACCACAAACACTGGCACGCTTTCGCAGCCGCTTTCGCGTTCCCGTGCATGCGCTTCACTCCAACCTGACCGACCGAGAGCGCCTGGATACCTGGTTGCACGCACGCCGGGGCAGTGCGCGCATCATCATCGGTACGCGCTCAGCAATCTTCACCCCATTACAAAATCCCGGCCTGATCATCGTCGACGAGGAACATGACAGCTCGTTCAAACAGCAGGACGGCTTCCGCTACCACGCCCGCGATCTGGCCGTGGTCCGGGCCAACCGCGAGCAGATTCCGATTATCCTGGGCAGCGCGACGCCGGCACTCGAGACGCTGCATAACGCGCACAGCGGGCGTTACCAGCAGCTCAACCTGACCCGGCGTGCCGGCAACGCCACGGCGCCCCGGTTTGAACTGCTCGACATCCGCCAGCAACCACTTGATGCCGGACTGTCGGACGAGCTGATCCGGCGCATGCACCAGCATCTCGCCGCCGGCACCCAGGTCATGTTGTTTCTGAATCGGCGCGGCTTTTCGCCCTCGCTGATCTGTAACCAGTGCGCCACGATCGTCGACTGCACCCGCTGCGACGCGCACATGACACTACACCGCACGCCACCGCACCTGCACTGCCACCACTGCGACCGCCAGACCCCCATCCCTCGCGCCTGCCTGCACTGCGGCAGCAGCGAATTGCGACCACTCGGCATCGGCACCGAGCGCGCCGAGGACGCGCTGAAACGTCACTTCCCTGACACCCCGGTATTGCGGGTCGACCGCGACAGCACCACGCGCAAGGCGGCGCTGGAAAAGATCATGCACCAGGTCCACAGCGGTGAGCCCTGTATCCTGATCGGCACCCAGATGCTGGCCAAGGGCCACCACTTCCCACGGGTTACCCTGGTCGCCATCCTCGATGCCGATGCCGGCCTGTTCAGCGCCGATTTCCGCGGTATGGAGCGTACCGCCCAGCTGATATTGCAGGTGGCGGGCCGCGCCGGTCGCGCCGAACACCCCGGCGAGGTGGTACTGCAGACACTGCACGCCGAGCACCCGATGCTGCAAACCCTGATCGGCAGCAACTACCTCAGTTTTGCCGGACAGGAGCTGCGGCTACGCCGCGCCGCGGCCCTGCCCCCCTTCACCTATCACGCCCTGCTGCGCGGTGAAGCGACCCGCCAGGGCTGGGCGGAACAGTTTCTGCGCGAGCTGGGCCAGCAGGTCCGCGAGCAGCACAAGCTTCCCGAGGGGGTGCAGTTGATCGGCCCCTTTCCGGCGCCAATGGAGAAACGAGGGGGACTGTTCCGCGCTCAGCTGCTGATCACCGCAGGTCAGCGCAGCGCTCTGCATGCCTGGCTGGACGCCCTGATTCTCCAGGCCCAGCAACATCCGCAGGGCCGTCGTGTGCGCTGGGTACTCGATGTGGACCCGATCGACAACTATTGAAGCCAACCATGACACTCGATCGCCGCAGAATCCGATTGGCATTCCCCCGCCTACGGGCGATATAATGCCCGGTTTTCCGGGGCCGTCATTCTGGCTTGCAGGCTTCAGCATTTACGCCGAGCTTCGCCGCTCGCAGGGCCCGAAACCACACTCACCCTTCAGGGTACGTTGATGAAAGAACAAATCGCACAGCTGATTGACACTGCGCTCAAGACACTGATCGCCGATGGCACTCTGCCAGGGGATGTTCAGCCCAATATCATGGTCGAAAACACCCGCGACAAGGCGCACGGCGACTTCGCCAGCAATATTGCCCTGACCCTGGCCAAACCGGCGCGCTGCAACCCCCGCGAGCTGGCCCAGAAGCTCTGTGCCGCCCTGCCTGCATCGGACAGCCTCGACAAGACCGAAATCGCCGGGCCCGGCTTCATCAACTTCTTTATCACCCAGGCTTCCGCCTACGCCGTGATCGGCCAGATCCTTGAGCAGCGCGAGCAGTTCGGCCGCGCCGCGCAGCACTCCGGCCCGCGAGTCCAGGTCGAGTTCGTCTCCGCTAACCCAACCGGCCCGCTGCACGTCGGTCACGGCCGCGGTGCGGCCTACGGCGCCACCGTCTCCGACCTGCTCGAGGCCGCCGGTGTACAAGTGGAGCGTGAGTACTACGTCAACGACGCCGGCCGGCAGATGAACATCCTTGCGGTCAGTGTCTGGCTGCGCTACCTGGAGCTGCTCGATGGCGAGCTAGCCTTCCCGGCCAACGGCTACCAGGGCCACTATATCCGCGATATCGCGCATGATCTGAACAAGAGCTACGGCGACCGCTTCGCGCGCCCGGTTGCCGAACTGTATGCCGACATCACCCCGGATGAGCCGGCTGGCGGTGACAAGGAGCTGCATATCGACGCCCTGATCGAGCGCGCCCAGACAATGCTTGGCGAGGACTACACGCTGGTGTTCGATGCCGGCCTCGACTCCATTCTCAGCGATATCCGCGAGGATCTGGGCGAGTTCGGTGCCGACTACCAGGTCTGGTTCTCCGAGCGTTCGCTGACCAGCAACGGCGACGTGGACAAGGCGCTGCAGTCACTGCAGGAGAAGGGCCATCTGTACGAGAAGGAGGGCAATCTCTGGTTCCGCTCCACCGAGTTCGGCGACGACAAGGATCGCGTGGTCAAGCGAGCCAATGGCCAGACCACCTACTTCGCCTCCGATATCGCCTACCACATGAACAAGTTCGAGCGGGGCTTCGATCAGGTGGTGAATATCTGGGGTGCCGATCACCACGGCTATATCACCCGCGTCAAGGCGGCGATCCAGGCGCTGGGTTACGACCCGGAGCGGCTGGTGGTCAAGCTGGTGCAGTTCGCGATCCTCTACCGTGGCGGCGAGCGGGTGCAGATGTCCACCCGTTCCGGCTCCTTCGTCACCCTGCGTGAACTGCGCGAAGAGGTGGGCGCCGACGCCTGCCGCTTCTTCTATGTCACCCGCAAGGCGGACCAGCACATGGACTTTGACCTGGATCTGGCCAAGTCCGAGTCCAAGGACAACCCGGTGTACTACATCCAGTACGCCCACGCCCGCGTCTGCTCGGTACTGCGCAAGCTCGAGGAGCAGGGCATGGCCTGGATACAGGATGCCGGCCTGAAGAACCTGACCCGCCTCGATACCGAAGCGGAGAAGGATCTGGTCACCACGCTGGGCAAGTATCCGGAGCTGCTACAGAGTGCGGCGCTCAATTACGAGCCACACCTGCTGGCGAACTACCTGCGCGACCTGGCCGGGGACTTTCACACCTACTACAACGCGCACAAGATGCTGATCGACGACGCCGAACTGCGTAACGCCCGACTGACCCTCAGCGTGGCCGTACGCCAGGTGCTGGCCAACGGCCTGACCCTGCTCGGCGTCAGCGCACCGGAGCAGATGTAAACCACCATGGCTCGACAGGACTACGCACAGAAACGCCGCTCCAGCAACTCCGCAAGTCGCAAGGCGCCGCCGCGCAAGCAGCCGCCCCCGCCGCCGCGACGCCCCTGGGGGCTGGCGCTGATCTCGCTGATCGCGCTCGGCGGCCTGGCTGTGTTGATCTACCTGCTGATCCAGACCCCGGGCGGCGCACCGGCAGCGAAAGCTCCGCTGGCCGCCCCGGTCGCCAAGGTCGACAAGCCCGCTGCGACCAAACCGGCCGCCAAGCCTGAGCCGAAGCCAAGCGCCGAAACCGGCAACACCAGCGAAAACAATGGTGAGCGCTTCGAGTTCTACAAGATGCTGCCGAAAAGCACGGTGGAGACACCGGAGGTATCGGCCTACAAATCGACGCCGAAAACCGCCAAGCTTGAGAGCAGGATCCTGTTGCAGGCCGGCTCGTTCCGCAACGCCGACGATGCCGAGCAGATGCGTGCGCAGATGATCTTGGCCGGACTGCCCAACGTCGCCACCAGTCGCACCGAAGGCAGCAACGGCATCTGGTACCGTGTCCGTACCGGTCCGTTCAACACCCGCGCCGAGGTCAACCAGGCCACCAACAAGCTGTATACGTTGAATATCCACCCGCTGGAGATACGCGCCGACTGAGCGTATCTCCGGCCGCGACCGCGCGAATTCCGCCATCCCCCCTTGAAATAACCCACCGTGCATCCATATCCCCTGTATTCAACGCAAAACAGGGAATCCTCTGTCATGACAACCATCGTTTCTGTTCGCCGCGGCAATCAGGTCGTCGTCGGCGGCGACGGCCAGGTCTCGCTCGGTAACACCGTAATGAAAGGCAGCGCACGCAAGGTAAATGTACTGGCCAAGCATCAGGTCATTACCGGTTTCGCGGGCAGCACTGCCGACGCCATTACCCTGCGCGACCTGTTCGAGCAGCAGCTGGACAAGCACCAGGGCAACATCCTCACCGCCGTTATCCAGCTCGCTCGCGAATGGCGTTCCGACCGTGTGCTGCGCCGCCTGGAAGCGCTGATGCTGGTGGCCAACAAGGACAAGACCTTCCTGATCTCCGGCAGCGGCGACATCATCGAACCGGAAGACGGTGTTATCGCCATCGGTTCCGGCGGTAACTACGCGCTGGCCTCGGCCCGCGCCCTGGTCGACAACACCGACCTCAGCGCCCGCGACATAGTGGAGAAGAGCCTGCATATCGCTGCCGGCATCTGCGTCTTCACCAATGACAATCTGACCATCGAACAGCTCGAAGCGGCCAGCTGAGGAGATATCCATGTCCAACATGACCCCACGCGAAATCGTATCCGAGCTGAACCGCCACATCGTCGGCCAGGACGAGGCCAAACGCTCGGTGGCCATCGCCCTGCGCAACCGCTGGCGTCGGATGCAGCTCGACGAGGAGCTGCGCGCCGAAGTAACACCGAAAAACATCCTGATGATCGGCCCCACCGGGGTCGGCAAGACCGAGATCGCCCGCCGCCTGGCTAAGCTGGCCAATGCCCCCTTCATCAAGGTGGAAGCGACCAAGTTTACCGAAGTGGGTTACGTTGGCCGCGATGTAGAGACCATCATCCGCGACCTGGTGGAGATGTCGCTGAAGATGGTGCGCGAGCAGGCGATGGAGAAGCACCGTTTCCGTGCCGAAGAGCTGGCCGAGGAGCGCATTCTCGACGCCCTGCTGCCCCAGGCCCGCTCCACTGGTTTCGACAGTGACGCACCGAGCAAGACCGACTCCGCCACCCGCCAGATCTTCCGCAAAAAGCTGCGTGAAGGGCAGCTGGACGACAAGGAGATCGAGATCGAGGTGGCCCAGCCCCAGGTCGGCGTCGAGATCATGTCGCCGCCGGGCATGGAGGAGATGACCAGTCAGCTGCAGAACCTGTTCTCCAACCTGGGCCAGGGGCGCAAACAGAGCCGCCGGATCAAGGTGAAAGAGGCGTTCAAACTCCTTACCGACGAGGAGGCCGCGGGCCTGGTCAAGGAGGAGGAGATCAAACAGCAGGCGGTCGAACGCGTCGAACAGAACGGCATTGTGTTCCTAGACGAGATCGACAAGGTGTGCAAGCGCGCCGACAGCGGCGGTGCCGACGTCTCCCGCGAGGGGGTGCAGCGCGACCTGCTGCCGCTGATCGAGGGCTGCACCGTCAGCACCAAATACGGCATGGTGCGTACCGACCATATCCTGTTCATCGCCTCCGGCGCCTTCCACCTGGCGCGGCCGTCCGACCTGATCCCCGAGCTGCAGGGCCGGCTGCCGATCCGGGTCGAGCTGCAGGCGCTGACGCCGGAGGATTTCCGTCGCATCCTGACCGAGCCCAAGGCCTCGCTGACCGAACAGTACCGCGCGCTGCTGGCCACCGAAGGGGTGAATATCGAGTTCAGCGAAGATGGCATCGCCCGCCTGGCGGAGCTGGCGTTCCAAGTCAACGAAACCACCGAGAATATCGGCGCCCGCCGCCTGCATACCATGATGGAACGCCTGCTCGAAGATCTCTCCTACTCGGCCGCCGACCGCAGCGGCGAGCGAATCAACATCGACAAGGCCTATGTAGACTCCCAGCTCGGCGATGTCAGCCGAGATGAGGACCTGAGCCACTATATTCTCTAACTCCGGTCACCGGCGCACCGATCGACAGATCCGGTGCGCCGCTCTATCAAGGAGCTCAGCATGATTGAGGTTCCACTGCCACGCGATATCCGCCTGCACCTGAAGTCCCGCACGCTGGAACTGGTCTATAACGACGGCGAGTTCGAGCTGACCGCCGAGTTCCTGCGCGTCCACTCGCCCTCCGCGGAGGTACGTGGCCACGGCATCGGCCAGGGCGTGCTGCAGCACGGCAAAAAGCATGTCGGGATCAAGGGGGTCGAGCCCGCCGGCAACTACGCGCTGAAGATCATCTTCGACGACGGCCACGATTCCGGTCTCTATACTTGGGAGTATCTGCACGATCTGGCGCACAACCAGGCCAGCTACTGGGACAATTACCTCAAGCAGCTGGAAGACGCCGGCAAAAGCCGTGACGACGGGCTGATCGCACGCGGTTGATCGGCCTCCCGCTTGAGGCGACTCAAGACAAGTGCCCATGACGGGCGCTACAATGCAGCAACTTTCCACCTGGCAATTGAGCGGACGATGAGCGAGAAGAAGCAGGACACCACCCATTTCGGCTATCAGGAAGTACCCGTCGATGAGAAGGTTAAGCGGGTCGCCGATGTATTCCACTCCGTGGCCGGCAAATACGACCTGATGAACGACCTGATGTCCGGTGGCGTCCACCGCCTGTGGAAACGTCTGACCATCGAGCAGAGCGGTGCCCGGGCGGGCATGCAGATCCTCGATATCGCCGGCGGCACCGGTGATCTGACCAAGAAGTTCTCCCGCATCGTCGGCCCCACCGGCAAGGTGGTGCTGGCCGATATCAACGACTCCATGCTCAAGGTCGGCCGTGACAAGCTGATCAACGCTGGCGCCGCCGGCAATATCGAGTATGTGCAGGCCAATGCCGAGTGCCTGCCCTTTGCCGACAACAGCTTCGACATCATTACCATCGCCTTCGGCCTGCGCAACGTCACCGACAAGGATAGTGCCCTGCGCTCGATGCAGCGTGTCCTCAAGCCTGGCGGCAAACTGATGGTGCTGGAGTTTTCCAAGACCGACAACCCGTTGCTGACCAAGGCTTACGACTTCTACTCGTTCAACATCCTGCCGCAGATGGGCAAGCTGATCGCCAATGACGCCGAGAGCTACCGTTACCTGGCCGAGTCGATCCGCATGCACCCAGACCAGGAGACACTGAAGCAGATGATGACCGATGCCGGCTTCGTCAACTGCCGCTACCAGAACATGACCGGCGGGGTCGTCGCCCTGCACACCGGAATCAAGCCCTGATACCGTCTCTAACCACCGGGAGGCCCGCCATGCCGTTGCAGATGTTCAGTGCCAGCCTGGTCGCCGTTGCCGAGCAGAGCCTGAATCGGATACTGGCACAGGATCCTGTAACTCTGGATCGACTGGGCGAACTGGGAGGCAAGGTGGTGGCCATTGAGGCCAGCCTGCCGGCGTTCACGCTGTACCTGCTGCCACACTCGGAGGGGATCGATCTGCTCGGTCAGTTCGCCGGTGAGCCGGACGTGACCCTGAGCGGAGATGCGCTGTCGCTGGGTCGCCTGCCGATTGCCGGTAACGAGGTACTGTTCGGCAGGGGTGTGGAGCTGCGTGGCGATGCGGCACTCGCCCACCGGTTGCAGAACATCCTCGCCGATACCCGGATCGACTGGGAAGCCTGGCTCGGCAATCTGCTCGGCGATACCGCCGGGCACGAGGCGGCTCGACTCCTGCGCGCGCTGGGCGGCTATGGCCGCGACAGCGCCCGCTCACTGGTGCTCAATACTCAGGAGTATCTGCAGGAGGAGGCCCGTCTGCTACCGACCCGCGTCGAGATCGACATCTACCTCGACGAGGTGGATGAGCTGCGGGACGCGGTCGACCGTCTGGAAGCGCGTATCAACCGTCTTTGAGCCGCCCCTCCTCAACTAAAAGGGTTTTACCACCACGAAGATCAGGATCGGTACAAAGATCAGCAGCGGCAACTCGTTGTAGAGGCGGAAATAGCGTCCGCTTTGACGCAACTCCCCCCGCTGCATCTGCTGCAGATAGGCCCGACACCAGAGGTGGTAGCCGATCAGCAGGAGCACGAACAGCAGTTTGGCATGCAGCCAGCCGCCGCTGAAGCCATATCCCAGCCAGAGCCACAGCCCAAAGCCCAACGTAAACAGCGCCATGATGGTCATGAAGCCGTACAGTTTGCGCGCCATGATCTCCAGTCGGGTCACATCCTGCCCCGCCGCGCGCCCCTCGACGTAATGTACGAATATACGCGGCAGGTAGAAAATTCCTGCCATCCAGCTGGTCATTGCCAAAATATGCAGCATCTTGACCCAAAGCATGCTCTCTCCTTACTCGCTTAACCGCGTCCCGGCCGAAAACGCCCAGTATGCCATTCAGAATGACGGCATCCCACGCTGCCATGCAATCAAGACAGTTAAGAAAGGTTTAAGTTTTGTGCCCTAGCCTAGGCAACTTGGTAATAGCGTCCTTTACGCGGAGTACCCGATGCCATTCCGCTTACCTGTCAAACAGTTCAAACTCAACGTATTACAATTCACCCTGGCGCTGTCGACACTGCTGATCGGCGCGTACAACCTTCCCCTCTGGCGGATGGTTGCGTCTCAGCCCCAGGCCGAAGGGCTGGCGGGAGTGGGTTTTCTTGTCGCGCTGTTCCTGCTTTTCGTCGCCGTACTCAATCTGCTGCTGACCCTATTGGTACCGCGCGTGCTGATGCGTCCCCTGGCGATCGTGATTCTGCTCAGCGCCGCCGGTATCAGCTACTACATGAATGCCTACGGCGTGATGATCGACAAGACCATGGTGCAAAATGCGCTGGAAACCGATCCGGCCGAGGTCCGGGAGCTGATGACGCCAGGGCTGATTGGCTGGATGCTGATATTCGGCCTGCTGCCGGCGCTGCTGGTCGGGCATCTCTCCCTGCGCCCTGAGGGTTGGTGGCGGACACTGAAGATGCGCGGCCTCAGCAGCGTCCTGAGCCTGGCGCTGATTGGTGTCCTGTTGCTGCTGCAGTATCCGAGTTTCGCCTCACTGTTTCGCAACCACCGCGAGGTGCGCCACCTGATCGTGCCGACCAACTACCTCTACTACGGTGTGCGCACCCTGAGCGGTGCCTACGCACAGAGCGACCATGCCTTGCGCACTGTCGGTACGGATGCCCGGGTAACCCACGCCGCGGACGAGCGCCCCCGCCTGACGATCATCGTGGTCGGCGAGACCGCCCGGGTAGAGAACTTCTCTCTGAACGGATACGGACGTTTGACCAACCCGGAGTTGAGCCAGAAAAACATACTCTTCTTCGACAACGTCTGGTCCTGCGGCACCAGCACCGCCGAATCGGTACCCTGCATGTTCTCCGCACAGGGCCGGGATGAGTATGACGGCGACAGCGCGCGCTATACCGAGGGGCTGATGGACGTGCTCACCCATGCCGGTATCGAGACCCTCTGGCGCGACAACAACTCCGGCTGCAAGGGTGCCTGCGACCGCATTCCTTACGAGTCGACTCAGGACGCGAAGTGCGATAACGGCGAATGCTTCGATATGGAGATGTTGCGTGGCCTGGAGCTGACCTCAGATAAACCGCATGACCGGGTGGTCGTGTTGCACCAGAAAGGCAGCCACGGTCCGGCCTATTACAAGCGCTACCCCGACGCGTTCGCCCGTTTTACCCCGGTCTGTAATAGCGCCGAACTGCAGAGCTGCGACACCAATCGCATCGTCAACGCCTATGACAACACCATTCTGTACACCGATCATTTCCTGGCCCAAACCATCGACCTGCTTCAGCAGGTGCAGAACGAATACGATACCGCGTTGATCTATATGTCGGACCACGGCGAGTCGCTGGGCGAATCCGGCGTATTTCTGCACGGCGTACCCTACCTGATTGCACCGGAGCAGCAGAAACATGTGCCGATGGTGGTCTGGCTATCCGATAGCCTGAGCCAGGGCCTGCGGCTCGACCGGGAGTGTCTGGCCCGGCAGCGTCACCAGGCCTACAGTCACGACAACCTGTTCCACTCGGTACTGGGGCTGATGTCGGTGAACACCGCGCTATACAAACCCGAGCTGGACCTGTTCCACAGCTGCACCGGCTAATCAACCGCCATAGCCGAGCATCCGGTAGAGTTCGCCCTCGCGCACCTGCCGGGCGGCATCGGCGATCACCCCATCCGCTGCCAACTCCCGGATGACGCGCATGCCAATCTGGCGTACCTGCTCAGGCCCCATCCCCGGTTGCAGCCGGGCGTCATACAGCAGTTTCAGCAGCACCAGGTCCAGGCCGCTGAGCAACTGGTCGGTGGAGCGGTCGTTGAAAACGGATGGGAAGACCTTTTCAGAATCGTTGGGCAGCCCAAGGATCTGGGTCAGCTCCTCGACGATACAGCTGACCAGCTTGCCATGCTGGCTGGCCTGGTCGACAGGGATCGCCACCAGTGCCCGCCGGATTTCACCCCCCCTGGCCCAGATTTTCGCCAGACACAGCGTACCCTCGGGAATCCGCTCGCCTTCGGTTCTGCTCTGCCAGGCCGATAACAGATCCTGCTGGCGCAGCAGCAATAGCTCCACGTTGGCATCGGCTCTGGAACCAACCCGTTGAATCGAGTGACCGGTGATCTGCGCCAACTGAGTCAGGTGGGCATCGACCAGCTGCTCATGCAGCGACCGCTCGGCAACCCGGTGTTCGATGTAGACCCGAAGCGGCTGACGCCACTTACGCAGGATCAGCGGGTCGGGACCATGTTCGGCGCGCAGACCAACCTCGACCAGACTGTCGAGAATATAGTCCGGCTGTTGCCAGCGCTCGGCTGCCACAGCACCGAGTGGCAGACAAAGCAGACACCAGCAACAGCTGTGGATTATTCGGCGCAGGTGTCCACCCGCAACAGATCGACGATCTCCACGCGCAACTTATCCCCAGGCTGCAGCGCACCAACACCCGCGGGCGTGCCGGTCAGCACTACGTCGCCGGGCTCAAGGGTGAACCATTGGCTGATGTAGCTGATTAGCGTGAGGATCGGCGTCAGCATCTGCGCACTGTTACCCTGCTGGCGCACCTGGTCGTTGACGCTCAGGCGCAGCTCAACATCAGTCAGGTCGCCGACACTGGCCGGGGTCAGAAAGGCGGATAGCGGACAGGCACCGTCGAACGCCTTGGCCCGCTCCCAGGGATGTCCCTTGGCCTTGAGCTTGTCCTGCACATCACGCAGGGTCAGATCCAGCCCCAGGCCAATACCGGCGATCGCATGCTGGGCCGCCTGCTCATCGACATGGCTCAGGCGTTCGCCGATCAGCACCGCCAGTTCGGTCTCAAAGTGGACACTGCCCATATCGCGCGGCACCCGGACCGGCTCCTCCATTGGGCTCAGCGCACTGGACGGTTTCATGAACAGCAGCGGTTCGCTCGGCACCTCATTGTTCAGCTCGCGCGCGTGCTCGGCATAGTTACGCCCGATGCACACCACCTTGCCCACCGGCAGGGCGATCGCCGAACCGTCTGCCATCTTATGCTGATACCCCATAACCGCTCCCTTCAGACTCTATGTTTTTCACCTGATCGCATCATAGCCCCGGCGTCAGGACGCAGCCAGTGCCGGACTGGATTGCCGTGCCAACCAGAGCGCACAACCGAGGGTCAGCCCGAAGACCAACAGTGAACCCGCCACCACGCCGGACCAACCGGCCGCACTCCAGAACGGGTGCAGATAGAAACCACCGCTGCTGGCACCCAAGTAGTAAAACACCAGGTACAGAGACGAGGCGCTCGCCTTGGCCCGGCCGGCATTGTGGCTGACCCAGCTGCTGGCGCTGGAGTGGGCAAAGAAGAAGCCGAAACTGTTGATCAGCAGGCCCAGCACAATGGCGGGCAAGCCCGGAAGCAGCGTCACCAGCGAGCCGGTCATCAGGATCAGAATCCCCAGCGCCATACAGCGGGGCTGGCCCAGGTGCAGTGCAACGCGTCCCGCTATGGTCGAGCCTATGGTACCGGTCAGGTAGGTCAGAAACAGCAGGCCCAGCAGCGCCGGTGACAGACCATACGGCGCGTCCGACAGCACGAAGGTGATATAGCTGTACTGGTTGATGAAGATAAAGAAGTTCAGCCCGCCGATGATATACACCGTCAACAACACCGGATTGCGCAGATGATGGAGCAGATCCGCCAGCATCTGCCGCGGCCGCACCGGCCTGGCGCTAAAGTGCTGCGAGGGCGGCAGCAACAGCGCAAATGCCAGCAGGCACACCAGGCTGATGCCACTCATTACCAGAAAGGCGTTGCTCCAGCCCAGCCACTCACCGACAAAACCGCCGATCAGTCGGCCGCCGATACCGCCCAGGCTGTTACCGCTGATATAGAGCCCCACGGCGACGGCGACGGCACGCTTGCTGAACTCGTCACCCATATAGGCGATGGCCACCGCCGGCAGACCACCGAGAAAGATCCCCTGCAGCGCGCGCAGCAGCAACAGTGCCTGGTATTCCCGTACCAGCGCCAGGGCCAGAGTGGTCAACGCGGCACCGGTCATGGTTATCAGCATGATCGAGCGCCGCCCCAGAGCATCGGACAACGGACCATAAACCAGCAGCGACAGTCCCAGCATCAGTGTGGTAACCGTGAAACTCCAGCCCGCCAGTAGCGGCGAAACGCCGAAATCCTCGGCCAGCATGGGTAGCAGAGGCTGCGTCAGATAGACATTGGCGAAGATCATGAAAGAGCCCAGGCAAAGTGCCAGTGTCGCGCGCCGGAACGCCGGATTACCCAGTTCGATCATCGCAAGCCCCTCTTCGATCAGTTTCGCTGCGCAAAGAGTAGCGCCGGGGCTATAATCATTAAAATATATAATCCTTATCTAATTAATAAGGACTACTTATGATCGAGATTCGTGCCCTGCGCTACTTCCTCGCCGTTGTCGACGAGAATGGCTTCACCGCCGCCGCGCGCCGCCTGCACGTGGCTCAGCCCGCGGTAAGCATGGCGATCCGCAAGCTGGAGGAAAGCCTGGCGTTGAGCCTGTTCCACCGTCGCGACCGTGGCATCGAACTGACCGACGAGGGCCGCATCCTGCTGGACCACGCCCGCCGCATCATCCAGGCCACCGAGGATGCGGAGCTGGAGATGCGCGAACTCCAGGGCCTGGATAGCGGTGAAGTGCGCATCGGCATCCCCAGCATGCTCGGCTCCTACTACTTCCCGCCGATCCTGATGGCATTTCGCCACCGCTACCCCAAGCTGCAGCTGACGGTGGTGGAGTCCGGCGCACGCAAGATCCAGCAGATGATCTCGGAGGGTGAGATCGATCTCGGCGTCATCGTCAGCAATACTCCGCCCGACGACCTGGAAACCCGGTCCTTCCTGCGCGACCAGATGACCGCGGTGATGCCCTTGGACCATCCGCTGGCCGGTCAGGCCAGTATCGCCTACGGCGACTTTTTCAAGGAGGATCTGGTGGTGTTCAAGCAGGGCTATTTTCACCGCGAGGTACTGGATCGGCTGGCGCAGGAATCCAACTACCCGTTGCAGATCGGCTTCGAAACCAACCTGCTGCCGCTGATCAAACAGATCGTGCGCCATGGGTTTGCCATCACCACGCTGCTGGCGATGGTGATCGCCGAGGATGCGGATCTGGTTGCACGGCCGTTCTCGGAACCGGTCTGGCTCGACCTCTCCATCGCCTGGCGACGGGATGGCTACCTGTCGCGCGCCAACCGCGCCTTCGTCGACTTTCTGCTCGAGCACGCGGCCAGTGAGCAATCGCGTCTGGGCACATGACAGCAACACAAGATGTCACTATGATGCTCCTTTTTTGCGGAGAGAGCGTATATGCTGAGCGTTAACGAGTATTTCGACGGCAAGGTAATGTCGATCGCATTCGAAGGCCCGGATGGCCCCGTCACCTCCGGCGTCATGGCGCCCGGCGAATACACCTTTGGCACCAGCCAGAACGAGTTGATGAAAGTCACCTGCGGTGAGTTGGTGGTTCGTCTGCCGGGCAGCAACGAATGGGAGTCCTTCCCGGCCGGCACCGAGTTCAGCATCGCCGCTGAGCAGTCTTTCGACCTGAAAGTCACCAAGCCGACCGCCTATCTCTGCTTCTACAGCTGATCCCTGTCGCCGCCGGTCGTCTCGACCGGCGGCTGCTCCAATCCCGCTCAACTCGAGCTGAGAATTTTTCCGCTACTCAGCCTTTTGGCCAACGCCCAAAACCCGAGCGGTATGCTAGAATGCGTCACTTTCTTACCACCGGCCGACATGCTCGGCGAAAGTTAGGAACCCGTTGCAGATGATGAGCAAACCCACATCCCTCGAGAAGAGCAAGATCAAGATCCTGCTGCTGGAGGGCGTGCACCAGTCGGCGGTCGATACGCTGAATGCCCAGGGCTACACCAACATCGAATTCCATACCGGTTCGCTGCCGGAAGAGGAGCTGATCGAGCGCATCCGCGATGTGCATTTCATCGGCATCCGCTCCCGCACCCAGCTGACCGAAAAAGTGTTCGAAGCCGCGGAAAAACTGGTCGCCGTCGGTTGCTTCTGTATCGGTACCAACCAGGTGGATCTGAGTGCAGCCACCCGCGCCGGTATCGCGGTGTTCAACGCGCCCTACTCCAACACCCGTTCCGTCGCCGAACTGGTGCTGGCGGAAGCGATCATCCTGCTGCGCGGTGTGGCAGAGAAAAACGCCAAGGCGCATCGCGGCGAGTGGCAGAAGAGCGCCAAAAACGCCTACGAGATCCGCGGCAAGAAGCTGGGTATCGTCGGTTACGGCAGCATCGGCTCCCAGCTCAGCGTACTGGCCGAAGGACTGGGGATGCAGGTCTACTTCTACGATGTGGTCACCAAGCTGCCGCTGGGCAATGCCACTCAGGTCGCGTCGATGGCGGAACTGCTCGGCATGTGCGATGTGATCTCCCTGCACGTGCCGGAAACCCCGGCCACCAAGAACATGATGAGCCAGGTCCAGTTCGAGCAGATCAAGCAGGGCGCCATCTTCATCAATGCCGCCCGCGGTACCGTGGTCGAGATCGATGCCCTTTGCAGCGCACTGGCCAGCGGCAAACTGCTCGGCGCTGCTGTGGATGTGTTCCCGGTAGAGCCGCGCACCAACGATGACGAGTTCATCAGCCCGCTGCGCGAGTTCGACAATGTGATCCTGACCCCGCACGTGGGCGGTTCCACCATGGAGGCGCAGGAAAACATCGGCTATGAAGTGGCCGAGAAGCTGGTCAAGTACAGCGACAACGGCTCCTCCATCACCTCCGTCAACTTCCCGGAAGTGGCACTGCCGGAGCATCCCAACGCTCACCGCCTGCTGCACGTACACGAGAACGTCCCCGGCGTACTATCGAAGATCAACAACGTGTTCTCCGAAAACAACATCAACATCTCCGGTCAGTATCTGCAGACCAACGACAAGGTTGGTTACGTGGTCATCGATGTGGATGCGGATTATTCCGACGTGGCGCTGGAGAAGCTGAGCCAGATCGAAGGCACCATCCGCTGCCGCCGCCTGTTCTAAGCCACAACGCTTTGCCTCTGAACGCCCGTCTCGCATCCGCGAGCGGGCGTTTACTTTATTCAACCCCGGTTAGGGCACGCGCCTCGACTCGTCGCACTCCCGCTCCAGCAACTGCAGCACCCGGCTGAAAACCTGGCTGCGCCAGCGCCTCGCTTCATTGATCAGATTGTGCCGTGCACTCTCAACCAGATACTGCTCCCCCTGCGGAAACAGCCGGCGCAACTCCCCCAGATTATATTGCCACTCCACCGTTCTATCCTCCGTACCCTGGATGATCAGCGGCTGTAGTGGGCTGGGTGCCTGCTGCTCGATCCAGCCGATCCACACCAGCATCGCGCCGATCCAGCGTACCGGAATCCAGGGGTGCTGCAGGGGATCACGACGACGGATGAAGGTCATAAAGTCACGGTCATGGGAGTTGTGCTGATAGACCCGGCGCACACGCCGCAACCAAGGCCTGAGCCAGCGATACTTGCGCCTGATACTCTGCCAGTGGGTGGGTCTCAACAAGGGTGCCAGCAACACCGGGCGTGTCAGTGGCCAGCGCTCACTGTCCGCCTCCCGTAGCAGCATGGTGGTGATGATCGCACCACCGGTGCTGTGTCCAATCAACGTCAATGGCAGCTGCAATCCGGGCAGCAACTGGCGTATCAGTTCGGCCAACTGGTCGGCGTAGTGGAAAAAGTCATCCACCGCATGGGGAGCGCCGTTGGACAAGCCATGACCCGGCAGGTCGTACAGCACCAGATCCCAGCCCTGCTGAAACAGGAACTCTGCCAGCGGCCGGGTCAGCCCGGCATGATCCATGTAGCCATGAACCAGTAGCACCGTTCCCCGGCTCGTTCCCCGCTGACGGTAACGCTGGACGACCAGTTCGGCTTCGCATACGCTCAGCCGCGCGATGCTGAACTGGCTGTCGTCCACCAGTGATTGCAGACCGTAGCAACGCAGATAAGCGTCGAAGGGTTGCGAGCGCTGCCAATCATGACTGAATTGGGGCGCTAAGAGTTCACGCACCTGGGCGGCGGTAAAACCCGGTTGATCTGCGGCTACCAACTGGCTGTATTGATTCAATCCTGCTTTCCTATCGGCGCTCTGTTAACGACAATATAGAGTCAATGACCTGAATCGGGACCGGACTCCGTCCATGCATCGACCCTCACTCGCCTACTCGATACGTCTCAGCCTCATCGGACTGCTCCTGTGCACAGTATTGCTGACGCAACCACTGTACGCTGCACTGCCGACACCGGCATCGCTGACCCAGCAGCTCGACAAGCTCAAGCCAGAGGATACCAGTCCCGCGACCCAGGCGCTGCGCGAAGTGTATCAGCAGACGCAAAGTGCTCTGGAGAACCTGTCCAAGCTGCGTGAGCATACGCAGCAGTTGAATGACCAGATCGAGCAACAACCCGAACGCCTGGCCGACCTGCGTCAGGCACTCGACTCCCCCCTCCCGGAGGAGCCCAACCCGGTAGCCTCGACCGACTCTAACGAGCAACTGGAGCAGCAACTGACCCAAGCCAGAAGCGAGCTGGTGGAACTGGAGCAGCGCCGGGATCAGCTGTCTGAGGCGATCGGCCGAAACGATGCGCAGATGATCGATCTACGAACCCAACTGACCCGACTCAAACAGAATCCGGTGGAGCAGGTCGCCCTGCCCGAAGTGGAGGGTACCGAGGAGCTGCTGAGCGCCCGCCAAGACCTGAATGAAGTTCTGGCCGAAGAGCAAACCGCCAGAATCAAGGCGCTTGAACTGGAGCTGCTGGCGCTGCCAGGCGAGCTGGAACTGAACCTGCTGAGGCTGAGCCAAACCCGGCGCAAGATCGACCGGCTATCCACCAATATCGACGAGGTACAGCGAACACTGCTTGACCGCCGTCGCCTTGAGCTGGAGCAGTCGCTAGCGGAACTCGAGCCAGACTCTGAAGCCCTGCCGACGCCACTGGCACAGCTGCGCCAGCTGAACCGCGACAGCAATGAACAGTTGAGCCGACTGCTGCGGCATATCGACAGCAGCCATCTACGGTTGAAAAACCTGAACGGCCAGCTGGAGAAGATCAACCAGCAGTCACAACTGATTCAGCAGCAGCTGGAACTGGATATCCCCCAACTCAGTGCCGAACTTCGCCACCTGTCCCGCCAGCTGACCCGGCCGCTGGACACCACCACCAGTCTGACCGAGATAAACCAGCTGCGGCTGGCCAATTTAAGCGGCGATCGTGAGCTTTTCGAGCTGCAGCAGCGTAAAAACAGTCTACCGGACCAGGTATTGGCGCTGGACGCCATCGATCAGCAGCGCTACCGCGACCTGATCGACAGCCGTCAACGTCTGCTGGAACAGCTGCGGCAGAGTCGCCAGCAGCTGATCAATGTGCGCTCGCAGATTCTCAGCACCCAACAACAGATCAACGACCAGACAGAGCAGGCGCGCACACTGATCGAACAACACCTGCTCTGGCTGCCCACGGTGGAACCGCTCGATAGCGACTGGTTTAACGATCTGCAAAGCGGTTTTACCCATCTACAGCAGCGCTGGCAGCAGTTGAACGCGGCCCAACCGCTGCTGGTTCCAAGCCACTCTCGCCTGCCGCTGATCGGCCTTCCCCTGTTGCTCGCCGCGGCGGCACTGAGCCTATCGAGGTATCTGCGCAAGCACCGTCAACGCTGGCACCAGCAGATCGGCAAGGTGTCACAGGACCGCTTCTCGCGCACTTTCCGCCTGCTCGTGGCGGCTCCGCTGATCGCCACACCTCTGCCGACCTTCGCACTCCTGCTGCAATATTCGCTGAATACCGCGCATCCGCTGTATGACACCATCACCTCGCTGCTCTACGCCTTGGCCGCCATCGCCTTCGTCGACCTCTGCGCCCTGGGCTGGCTGCGCACGCCCCATGGCCTGCTCTGTGCTCACCTGGAGATACCTGAGCGTCTGTGCCGCGTCCTGCGTCGCGAGATAAGCCTGCTGGGCTGGGTAACGCTGCCGCTGCTGGCTGGCCTGTTTATCAGCGACGGTGTCGAACAAGCGGACCTGCTGGCCTCGGGCGGGCGCCTGCTGTTCCTGCTGCTGACCCTGATTCTGCTGCGTTTCTGGTGGGTGATGTGGAAGATCAACAACGAGTTCAATCGCCTGACCGAACATCCCAGCTGGTGGACCGACTCACGCCTTTGGATCGGCGGCATGCTCGCCTTCAATCTGGTCATGTTCGGCTTGGGTATCTATGGCTACCTGCTCGGGGCGCTGTTCTTGATGCTGATCCTGACCCTGCTGGTGATTCAGGTCGCGCTGGTATTCATGCTCTATCGGCTCGGCCGGCGCTGGTTGCTGATCGAAGAGCGACGTATCGCTTTCAAGCAGGCTCAGGAGCGCCGCGCGGAACAGATCGCGGCCCGCAGCAACCCCGAGGAGGAGGATCTGCCGCAACCGAAAGAGGACTATATTGACCTGAAAACCATATCGGATCAGGCCCGTACGCTGAACAAACTGACCGCCATCGCACTGCTGGCACTGCTGATATGGCTGACCCTGGGCGACTTCCTGCCCACGCTGCAGATCCTGGAACGTATCCCTCTATGGAGCACCTACCAGACCACCGCTGCCGGTGAGGTGCTGCGCGCGATCACGCTGAGCGATCTCATCACCGGCCTGATCATCCTGGCGGTCAGCCTGCTCGCCGCCTATAACCTGCCGGGACTGCTCGAGCTGCTGGTCCTGCGCCATCTCAAGCTTTCACCCGGCACCGGCTTCGCCGTCACCACCCTGCTCAAATATATTCTGATCCTGGTCGGCGTCATGGCCGGTATCAGTCAGTTCGGACTGGAGTGGAACAAACTGCAGTGGCTGGTCGCCGCGCTGGGTGTGGGGCTGGGCTTCGGGTTGCAGGAGATCGTCGCCAACTTCGTCTCCGGCCTGATCCTGCTGTTCGAGAAGCCGATCCGCATCGGTGACACCGTCACCATCGGTGATGTCACCGGCCGCGTATCGCAGATCCAGATCCGCGCCACCACACTGATCGACTGGGATCGCAAGGAGGTGGTGATTCCCAACAAGACCTTTATCACCGAACGCCTGATCAACTGGTCCCTGACCGACGCCACCACCCGCATCGTGCTGCAGGTCGGTGTCGCCTACGGCAGCGATACGGAGCAAGTCAAGCAGCTGCTGGTCGAGATCGCCAAGGAGCACCCTTTGGTCCTCAAGGATCCCGAGCCCGACGCCTACTTCCGCACCTTCGGTGCCAGCACCCTCGATTTCGATCTGCGTGTGTTCGTGGCCCACATGGAGGACCGGATCCCGGTAACCGACGCGCTGAACCACAGTATCGACCGGCATTTCCGTGACGCGGGTATCGAGATCGCATTTCCACAGCTCGATGTGCACCTGCACCGGTCACCGCCCAAGACGTAAACATCGGGCGCTGACCAGGTCGGCGCCCGGATTTCTATTACCACAATATGAAAACGTAATTTTTAAATTTCATTATCTGAAAGATTACGCCGGCAAATCTGCCGGGGTATCATTGAATTCCCTGTTTGTTGCCGCAGCGCCGGCACCGGGTTGGTGCGTCCTATTCTAGTAAAAAAACAACAAAAAAAGGCCTAAAAAGGCGCCTACAACGCGCGATCTTGTTGCCAAAATACACGATCTAACCTTTTCCTCATACTTTAGGCGCAAACGGGTTACAGCGATGAAAAATTGCGCTATTTTCGCAATGCACAACGTTGTAAACGACCCAACTCCAACTTCCGGATCAACTCAGCCTCTGGGCGTGCCGGGGGACAACACGAAAGAAATTGAGGCATATCTCATGAGCCAACGGGTACAGGTTGGCGGCCTGCAGGTCGCTGAGGATCTCTACAACTTCATCAACAATGAAGCCCTGCCGGGCACCGGCGTGGATGTGGAAGCGTACTGGTCCGCATTCGACGCCATCGTGCATGAACTGGCACCTCGCAACCGTGAGCTGCTGGCCAAACGCGATGCGCTGCAGGAGAAGATCGACCAATGGCACCGCCAGAATCGCGGCCAGTTCGATTTCAACGCCTACATGAATTTCCTGCTCGAGATCGGCTATCTGCTGCCCGAGGGGCCGGACTTTACCGCCAGCACCAGCAATGTCGACCCGGAGATGGCCACCATGGCCGGCCCGCAGCTGGTGGTACCGGTGATGAACGCCCGCTATGCGCTGAATGCCGCCAACGCACGCTGGGGTAGCCTGTACAACGCGCTGTACGGCACCGACGCCATCGCCAACGACGGCGGCGCCGAAGCCGGCAGCAGCTACAACCCCGCCCGCGGCGCCAAGGTAATTGCCTTCGCGCGCAAGTTTCTCGACGATTACGCGCCGCTGGCCAGCGGCTCGCACAAGGACTCCGCCGGTTACAGCATCCAGAACGGTACCCTGTGCATCGCCATGCGTGACGGTAGCGAAGGCGCGCTGGCCGAGCCGTCCCAGCTGGTCGGCTACACCGGCAACGCCGCCAGCCCCACCGGTATCGCACTGGTGCATAACGGCCTGCACTTCGAAATTCAGATCGACCGCAACGACCTGATCGGCAAGTCCGACGCTGCCGGGGTCAAGGACATCCTGATGGAGTCCGCGTTGACCACTATCATGGACTGCGAAGACTCCGTCGCCGCCGTCGATGCCGAGGACAAGGTGTTGGTCTACCGCAACTGGCTCGGTCTGATGAAAGGCGACCTGACCGAAGAGGTCAGCAAGGGCGGTAAGAGTTTCACCCGCAGCATGAACCCGGACCGCCTCTATACCGCGCCGAACGGTGGCGAAGTGGCACTGAAGGGGCGAAGCCTGATGTTCGTGCGCAACGTCGGCCACCTGATGACCAACCCGGCGATCCTGGACCGGGACGGCAATGAGATCCCGGAAGGGATCATGGACGGTCTGGTCACCACGCTGATCTCGGTGCACGACGTCAAGGGTAACGGCAAGTTCAACAATACCGTCACCGGCTCCATCTACATCGTTAAACCGAAGATGCACGGTCCGGAAGAGGTCGCCTTTACCAACGAACTGTTCGGCCGTATCGAAGATGCACTGGGTCTCGATCGCTTCACCATGAAGGTCGGCATCATGGACGAGGAGCGCCGCACCACGGTGAACCTGAAGGAGTGCATCCGCGCCGCCAAGGAGCGCGTGGTGTTCATCAACACCGGCTTCCTCGACCGTACCGGCGACGAGATCCACACCTCCATGGAAGCGGGCCCGATGATCCGCAAGGGCGACATGAAGAACGCCGCCTGGATCAAGGCCTACGAGGACTGGAACGTGGACACTGGTCTGGCCTGCGGCCTCAGCGGCCGCGCCCAGATCGGCAAGGGGATGTGGGCAATGCCGGACCTGATGGCGGGCATGCTCGAAGCCAAGATCGGTCACCCGCTGGCCGGCGCCAACACCGCCTGGGTGCCGTCACCGACCGCCGCCACCCTGCATGCGCTGCACTACCACAAGGTGGACGTGTTCGCCCGTCAGCAGGAACTGAGATCCCGTCCGCGCTCCGCACTGCAGGATATCCTGACCATCCCGGTAGCCGTGCATGCTGACTGGAGCGCCGAGCAGATCCAGCAGGAGCTGGACAACAATGCTCAGGGGATCCTCGGCTACGTGGTGCGCTGGATCGATCAGGGTGTCGGCTGCTCCAAGGTGCCCGATATCAACGATGTCGGCCTGATGGAGGATCGCGCCACCCTGCGTATCTCCAGCCAGCACATCGCCAACTGGCTGCACCACGGCATCTGCTCCGAAGCACAGGTGATGGAGACGATGAAGCGCATGGCCGCCGTGGTCGACCGTCAGAACGAGGGCGATCCGGCCTACCGGCCGATGGCCGCCGACTTCGACGGCTCTGTTGCCTTCCAGGCCGCCTGCGAGCTGGTCATCAAGGGTCGCGAGCAGCCCAATGGCTACACCGAGCCGGTGCTGCACCGTCGCCGCCGCGAAGCCAAAGCGAAGTACGGCGCCTGATCAGTCAACAACCTCACCAAGGGCGGCCCCGGGGCCGCCCTTTCTTTTTACACTCTGCCACGGGTTCCAGCTCTCCCCTTATCTCGCTCATCCCTTCCGGGCAGGTGTAGCGCTAGCGCTTGAACTCGGTCACCTGCTCCAGTTCGAAGATCGCTTCGCTGATGTTCTCCATCCGCTGGTCCAGCACCGCCTGCGCATCGTACAGACCCCGGTTATAGAAGTAGGGGCCGATCTCCTCGGCGAAGAAGTCGAGCAGGAACTGGGCATCGAAGCCGCCAATATCCTGCTCCAGCTCCTGTTTGAAATAGCGCTGGATCTTGTTCACGATCAGCGCCTGCTCCTGCTTGGTAAATTCGATTTTCGACATCCCGATAACCTCCCGCCCCTATTTTGTGGCTTATCCCTGGTAGCCAAGCGCTGACCTCCAAGCCTCCGAACCCGCCTTCAACACCATGAAAAGCAAAACTTTTGTAAAGTTGCCAGCCTCAGCTTCTCACTCTCCGCTCATCCCCCCTATCATAGCGACTAGCGTTGTCCACATCCTATTCGTATGGTCCGGCCCTGAAGAGTCAGGGCCGGACAAACCGGCAACCGTGCAGCGCGCCGCTGCCGCTGTTGCTGCACCAATCAAGGATCCAACATGAGAAAGGGAATGCTCGTTCTGCTACTTGCCGCCGCTAACGCCACCGCCCAACCGCCGGGCGGCGGGCCGCCACCCCAGGCGCTCGATGCCTGCCGCCGCCTCAGCCAGGGCGAACAGTGCAGCTTCCAGGCACCGCACGGTCAGATCAACGGCAGTTGTCGGCAGGTACCCGAAGGCCTGGTCTGCGCGCCCGATTTCGCCGGTCGCGGGCCAGACAGTACTGATCAACCGGGCAGAATGGGGCCTGGCGCCATGGATGGCCCAACCGCACCTCCTGCCCCCCTAACCAGCAACCGCAGCAGCGCGCCCGAGCGCCATGGCGCTCCCCTGGGCGCCGAGATCGCCAAGACCGGCGACACCGCGCGGAGCGTGAAGAGCCGTATTCCCGACACCCAGCAGGGCAGCTGTTTCGACACTCGCGGCATGATCGAGTGTCCACGCCCCGGCGAGGCGTTCTACGGCCAGGATGCGCAATATGCCGGCGCCGAACCGAATTATGCCGTGCACGATGGCGTCATCAGTGACCGGATCACCGGCCTGATGTGGCAGCAGGCGCATAACGCCGCACGCCTGAGCTGGCCCGCCGCACGGCAGGCGTGTGAACAGCTGACGTTGGCCGGTTATCGTGACTGGCGCCTGCCCGGTATCAAGGAGCTGTTCTCGATCGCCGATTTTCGCGGCTCCGTCGGTCGGCGCCCCTATCTGGACGACCTGTTCGAGATCCGCGAGCCTGACGCTTCGATCCTGCGCAACGACCCCTTTGCCAGTACCCACGCCACCGACATGATGGGTCAGACCTGGTCGGCGACGATCTACAGCGGTGATCACTGGGATCGGAAGGGGGTCGAGGCGGCGTTTTTCATGAACTTTCTCGACGGTCACATCAAACAGGCGCCGACCGCCGGCAATCGCAATGCGCTGTTCTACCGCTGCGTGCGCGGTGAGGCCTGGGGTGACAACGATTTCATCGATAATGGCGACGGCACGGTGACCGATCGTGCCAGTGCTTTGACCTGGCAGCAAAGCGATGACGGCCGGGCTCGCGACTGGCAGCAAGCACTCGCTTACTGTGAAACGCTCGACCTGGCAGGTCATGATGACTGGCGCCTGCCCAATATCAAGGAGCTGCAGAGTATCGTCGACTACACTCGACACGACCCGGCAATCGACTCCAGTGTTTTCCAGCAGCAGAATCGCCGCGGCTGGTTCTGGTCCTCCACCACCCACGGCGACAATATTCAGCAGGCGGATTACATCTGTTTCGGCAAATGCACGTCGACGGAGGGTGTGGATGTACACGGCGCCGGTGCCCAGCGCAGCGATCCCAAGACTGCCAGCGTGCAGCGCCGCAGCTTCCAGGGCGGCCAGCACGACGAGATCAGGGTCGACAATTACGCGCGTTGCGTGCGCTGAGGCCGCCGCGGTGGTGTCAGGCGGCCACCGGCTCGATGCGATTGCGTCCGGCGCGCTTGGCCGCGTACAACGCCTCGTCCGCCGCGCTGAGCATCCGCTCGATACTGCCCAGGGCCAGCGCGTCGTTAAGGCCGATACTCAGGGTCACCCGCAGTTGCGGGTGCACCTGCTGCCAGTCGCTGGCTTCGATCTGGCGGCGCAGCCGCTCACAGCGCTCATAGGCCTGCTGCAATGAGGTCTGCGGGAATAGAATCACGAACTCCTCGCCGCCATGGCGGGCGAGGATATCGCTCTTGCGGATATTCTGCTGCAGCAACTGCGCAACCCGTTTCAACACCTCGTCACCCACGCCGTGGGAGAAGCTGTCGTTGATCTGCTTGAAGTGATCGAGATCGGCGATCATGACGCACAGCGGCTGGTCGTAGCGCATCGCCTGCTCGAACGCCAGCGCCGCCTGCTCATTGAAGTAGCGCCGGTTGTGCAGCTGGGTCAGCGGGTCACGCACCGCCGCCTCACGCATCTCCGCATGGGCGCAGGCCAGATCCCGGCTCATGCGGTTGAAAGCAGCGGCCAACTCGCCGATCTCATCCCGGCTGCGCACCGGCACCTCCTGCTCCAGCTCGCCGTTGGCGCGCATGGCATGTACCGCCGCCGTCATGTCATACACGCGATTGCAGACGCGGCGGCTGAATAGCAGGCCCAAGGCCAGCGCCAGTAGTGCAGCGCCGACCATACCGAAACCGAGGGCGCGGCGCATGGCCGCCAGATAGGAGAGATCCTGTGGCGTCAGGTTTGGCTCACCCAGAGGAATTGCCAACAGCACGACACGCCCCCCCTGTTCGATGGGACGCCCCTGCTTGAGCAGATCGCTGGCGATCTGCTCACCCGCCGCATAGCCCGGTCCCGGCTTGACCACTACACCGGTGGGATCGGTCAGCATAAACAGAAACGGCGCCATACCACCTCTGAGGAAGGCGGAGGCATCGTTTATATTCGCTTGCGTCGGGTCTGGCGACGCCGAACCTGACTGTGGTCCAACGCTACCCTGCACCACATTCTGAGGCGGTCCTGGTACCCCGGGTCGCGCTCCCGTGCCATTCATGGCATTGAACTCAAGCACTCCCCTTGTACGTTGCACAAACTGATGGAAGGATTCCTGCGCCCGGCCCCGCTCCCAGCTGCCGTAGCGGGTCAGATACGCCCCTACGTCGAACTGAAAATGGTTAAACGCCTGATCCTGTACCGACTGGCGAAAATCGCGCATCAGCAATCCGTAGGCGATACCACCAACCAGCATCGCCGCCGTAACGCCCACCAACAGCATGCACAGCGTCAACTTGGCGTTCAGTTTCATGCACCCGCCTCCTAAGCTCGTACCAATGGCTGTTTATAGCACACCCGGCAGCCCCCGGCCCGCCACCGCACAGCCTGAGTGAGTTTTCTCGACCCCCTTAAGCTTTATTTAAGCTAACCCACCTAAAGTGGCTCCATCCTGAAACCGTGAACAAGGAGTCTTGCCATGAACAAACTGATCACCGCTCTGTTGATCTCCAGCGCCGCCTTATCTACCACCGCCCATGCCGAAGAGGTGCTATGCGACGTACCCAAGGCGCAGTGGCAACCCCAGGAGGCGCTTGAGCAGTCACTGCAGGCCAAGGGCTGGGAGATCCGTAAGATCAAGGTCGACGAAGGCTGTTACGAGGTCTACGCGAAGAACGCACAGGGCGAGCGCGTCGAAGCCTACTTCGATCCGCAGAGCTTTGAAATCGTCAAGCAGCAGGATTAACAGGAGCGGGCGATGAAAACCACCACCGCAGCGCCGGCAACGGTCAAAGTCTGGGACCCGCTGGTGCGGGTCTTCCACTGGTCGCTGGTGCTGAGCTTCGCAATCGCCTGGATCAGCGCAGACGAGTGGCAGAGTCTGCACGAGTCCTGCGGTTACATCGTGATTGGGCTGGTCCTCATCCGCATCCTCTGGGGGCTGATCGGCTCGCGCTATGCGCGCTTTGCGCAGTTCGTGCGTCATCCACGTATTGTGATCGACTATCTGCAGGATATACGCCACGCCCGCGAAGCGCGTCACATCGGCCATAATCCGGCCGGCGGCATGATGGTCGTTGTGCTGCTCGGCACGCTGACACTGCTCTGCGTCAGCGGCTGGCTCGGCACCACCGACCGATTCTGGGGTGAGGAGTGGGTCGAGGAGCTGCATGAGCTGATCGGCAACCTGGTCCTGCTATTGGTGGGCCTGCATCTGGCGGGCGTGCTGTTAGCCAGCCTGCGCCACCGCGAGAGCCTGGTCAGGGCGATGCTGACCGGACGCAAGCGCGCGCCCCAGCCTGAGGATATCGACTGACTTGCCGCCCCGATTGCAGCCCGGCCCCGATACATCCGCGCCGGGCTGTTTTACACTGAAGGCTCAGGCAAGCTGTAGGGGCCATGCAGTGAAGATCACCTTTCTCGGCACCTCATCCGGTGCCCCCACACGTTATCGCAACGTCAGTGCCACCGCCGTCCAGCCCGAGCACGGCAAACCCTGGGTCCTGGTCGACTGCGGCGAAGCGACCCAGCATCAGCTGCTGCGTACCCCGCTCTCTCCGCTGAAGCTGGAAGCGATACTGATCACCCATATCCACGGCGATCACTGCTACGGCCTACCGGGGCTGCTCGCCTCCTGCCAGCTCAACGGCCGCACCGCGCCGCTGACACTGGTCGGGCCGGTGGCGGTCTGGGAGTATCTGCAAGCCGTCATGCAGTTCACCGAGATGCAGATCGACTATCCACTGCAGTTCCTGGCGGTCGATGAAAGGCTCGATATTACCGCCGGCGGTTTCCAGATCAGCGCCGCAGCGCTGAGCCATCGTACCGAGTGCTGGGCATACCGCCTGCGTGAAAGCCAGATTCCGCTGCAACTGGATGTGCAGCGTCTGCGGGCGGAAGGGATCTCACCAGGCCCCGAATACGCCCATCTTCAGCGCGGCGAAGATCTACAGCTGGCCGATGGCCGCTGGCTGAGCAGTACCGACTTCACCCGACTTTCTCGCAAGCCGCGGGTTGCTGTTATCGCCGGCGACAACGACCGCCCGGAACTGCTCGCCGGCCTGTGCCAGGGAGCGGACCTGCTGGTACATGAGGCGACCTACACCGCCGACATCCTGCAGCAGGTCGGCCCCGAGCCGCAGCACAGCAGTGCCGAGCGGGTGGCACGCTTCGCCGAGCAGCAGCGGATCCCCAACCTGATTCTGACCCATTTCAGTCCGCGCTACCTGAGCAAACCGCGGCGCAGCAACGACCGTCTGATCTGCGAGATTCGCACCGAGGCCAGACAGTACTTCAACGGCCAACTGCAACTGGCCGAGGACCTCGCCAGCTGGCTGATCAGCCGTGATGGCATGCTGCTACGCTTATAAACGGAACCGCCATGCCGGGGGAGCAGGCGTTTGCTGTCAGCAAAAATGCCATCCCGGGTCCGGTACAGGTAGAGTCGCTGTCTACCCCTGAGGAAAAGATGCGCCCATGTCATTGAGTCCGTCACTGCTCCAGTTCCTACGCCACCACCCGCGCCTGCTGGTGCTGACCGGCGCCGGTATCAGCACCGATTCGGGCATCCCCGATTACCGCGACCGTAACGGTCAGTGGAAGCGCAAACAACCGGTACAGCATGCCGACTTCATGCACAGCCATAGCACACGGCAACGCTATTGGGGGCGCAGCCTGATCGGCTGGCCGGTGATGCAGCAGGCGCGCCCCAACCTGGCACACCAGGCGCTGGCCCTGCTGGAACGGCTGGGCCATGTCGAACTGCTGGTAACCCAGAATGTGGACGGCCTGCATCAGCGCGCCGGATCCCAGGCGGTGATCGATCTGCATGGCCGCGCCGATCAGGTGATCTGCATGGGGTGCGATTACCGCTGCAGTCGCGACGAGGTACACGGTCGCTCGGCACAGATGAATCCGGCGTTCACCCACTTCAGTGCCAAGACCGCGCCCGATGGCGATGCCGATCTGGAGGTGGATTTCAGCCGTTTCGAGGTACCGCACTGCCCCCGCTGCGGCGGGATTCTCAAGCCCGACGTGGTATTCTTTGGCGATAACGTGCCCAAAACCCGGGTTGTGCAGGCCCTCGATGCCCTGCAACGCGCCGACGCCCTGCTGGTGATTGGCTCTTCACTGATGGTCTACTCGGGCTTTCGCTTCTGTAAACGGGCCCGGGAGTGGCACAAACCGATGGCGGCGCTGACCCTCGGGCGCACCCGCGCCGACGAACTGCTAGACCTGAAACTGGATGCGCCGATCGGACCGACACTGGAACAGCTGATCCAGGCATTACAGATGCCCGCCGCTCAGGTTGGCGGAAGTGCGAGAGAACCGGTTGCCAAGTGAGCCAATACCGCTGCGAATATCAGGGCGCTCTCGCTAAGTTCGATCAGTGCCCCGGCAGTATCCCCGGTGCAGCCGCCCAAGCGCCGCAGCATCGCCCTGCGCGCCAACAGATAGACCAGGGCCGGAAGCGCCAGCCAGAGCGGCTGTATCAACAGCAGGCCCAGCCCCACGCCCGCGACCAGTAGGTAAACTGCGCCACTTGGCAACTCGGCCAGCATCTCGCCGGCGATACCGCCTGGGCGGGCATAGGGGGTTTGCACCAGCAGCAGCAGGGCTGCGGTCCGTGCGGCCACCGGCGCCAGCAACAGCGCAAGCCAGTCGGTCTGCGGCAGCAATGCCAGTAGCAGGCTCCACTTCAACAGCAGCTGTAGCAGCAACACCAACACCCCACTGGCGCCGATATGGGGATCTTTCATGATCGCCAGGGTGCGCTCGCGATCACCCAGCCCTCCCATCCAGCCATCACCGCTGTCGGCCAGCCCATCCAGATGCAGACCGCCGGTCACACCACACCAGAGCAGCAGCAGCAGCGTTGCCCGCAGTTCCAGCGGCAAGCCGTCACTCAGTATCGCGCCGGTACAGAGCAGGGCACCGATCAGCAGCCCGACCGCCGGGTAGTAGAGCATCGCCAGCGCCTGCTGCCGTCGATCCGGAACCTCTGCAAGCTGCACCGGGAGCAGGGTGAGGAACTGCAGGGCGGATTTGAACGCCCGCAGGTGGTGGCTCAGGGTGTGCACGGGCCGGTATCCATGAAACTGTGCAGGGAGCCATGTTCAGGCATCTGCTCGAACAGCTGCTCCCGCGGCAGACGCTGGATCAGGCAGCGCATCACGCAGATCACGCCGCCGTGGCAGATTAGCAGTACCCGGCCGGACTGGCGTCGCCGAAGCTCGCCTAACACCGCATCCAGTCGTACATAAAACGCCTGCATGGTCTCGGCACCGGGTGGCGGATATTGCCAGGGGTCGCGCCAGAACCGCTCCAGCGCCCCCGGAGAGTGGGCATAGATCGCCTCTCCGCTGAGTCCATCCCAGTCGCCGAAGTCATACTCGGCCAGGCGCGGCTCGACAATTAACCGCTCGGCCCCGGCCCAGTCGCGGGCGAAGCTCAGACAGCGCGCCAGTGGCGAACTGATAACGGCGTCATACTCCGCCGGCGATCGTTGCGCCAGCGCCGCTGACATCTGCTGCCAGCCATGCTCGGTCAATGCCGCATCGGTACGCCCCAGATAGCAGCGGCCCAGGCTGGTTTCGCCGTGGCGCAGCAGATCGATACACAGACTCATGCGGTCGCTCCCGACACCGCCGCCTCGTCGAAGGTGGCCATCTGCGCGTGCAGGGTACAGGCCATGCGGATCAGCGGGACCGCCACCGCCGCGCCGCTGCCCTCGCCCAGGCGCAACCCAAGATCCAGCAGCGGCCAGGAGGGCAGGTTGTCCAACAGCTGCGCATAGCCCGGTTCGGCGGAGCAGTGCGAGAAGATCAACCAGTCACTCAACTGCGGCTGCAGGCGGCAGGCGATCATCGCCGCCACGGTGCAGATAAAGCCGTCGACCAGCACCGGCACTCCCTGCTGACCGCAGTGCAGGTAGGCGCCGCACAGTGCCGCGATCTCGAATCCGCCCAGGCAACGCAACAGCTCCAGCGGTTGCTCAACCCGTGGCTGGTGCAGCGCCAACGCGCGCTCGATCACCGCCACCTTGTGCAGGATGCCGGCGCTGTCGAGCCCGGTGCCGGGGCCCGCCAGCGTCACCGCCGGTTGCTCGAGCAGGGCGGCGGCCAGAGCGGTGGCGGAGGTGGTGTTGCCGATGCCCATTTCGCCGCCGATAAACAGGTCCAGCGGCTGATCCGCCGATGCCTGAATTACCGCCTGGCGCCCCACCGCCATCGCCCGTGCCAGCTGTGCCGGGGTCATCGCGGGCTCACAGGCCAGGTTGCCGCTCTGCGGGGCGATCACGCAGCTCTCCACACCCGGCAAAGGCGCCAACTCGGTCACCGTGCCCAGGTTATAGACGCGCAAGCGAGCATCGAGTGCGCGCGCGGCGACGCTGATCGCGGCGCCGCCGTTGGCGAAGTTGGCGATCATCTGCGCCGTCACCGCCTGCGGATAGGCCGACACCCCCTCGGCGGCCACACCGTGATCGGCGGCAAACACCGCGATTGCCACCCGCTCCGCCTGGGGACAAGGCTTGCCCTGCATACCGGCCAGGCGGATCGCCAGCCGTTCCAGATCACCCAGTGCCCCGACCGGCTTGGTCAGTTGCTGCTGCCGCGACTCCGCCTCGACAACCGCCTGCCGGTGAAGTGGCGCCGACGGCGACTCCAGCCAATCCAGGAACGCCCGCTCATAACCTGTCGCACAGCTCACACCCTATCCCCCTTTACCACCAACGGCAGCCCCGCCACCATCAACACCACCTGGTCGGCCTGCGCCGCCACCGCCTGGTGCAGCCAACCCGACTCGTCGACGAAACGTCGACTCAACTCGCCCATCGGCACCACCCCCATGCCGGTCTCGTTGGACACCAGGATGATCTCCCCCTGGGCCCGCGCCAGCTCGGCGACCAGGGACTCGCGCTCGGCGCGAATATCAGCACCGGCGAGTAACTGGTTGGTTATCCACAGGGTCAGACAATCGACCAGCAGACAGCGCTCAGGGCCCTGCTGGTCGCGCACCACCTGCGCCAACGCCAGCGGCTCCTCAATGGTGCGCCAATGCGCTGGCCGACGCGCCCGATGGCTGGCCAGGCGTGACTCCATCTCGGCATCCCGCGCCTCGGCGGTGGCGATATAGACCACCTCCAGCCCGGATGCGGCCGCCAGCTGTTCGGCTCGGCTGCTTTTACCGCAACGGGCGCCACCGGTAATAAAGCGGATCATGCTGTCTCCCTCTTTGGCTGCCCCAGCAGCGCCAGTACCGCGTCCAGATCCAGATGCTGCTCCAGCGTATCGGCCAGGCGCTCGATAGCCGCTTCGCGGATGCCGACGTAGTCGATGCGCTGCGCCTGCGCCAAACCGGCCCACTGCAGAAATGCCTCGCACGCCTCGGGCTGCTCAAACAACCCGTGCAGGTAACAGCCGGCCACCTGCCCATCCTCGGACAGGGTGCCGTCAAGCCCCTGCTCCAGGGCCAGCAATGCCTGGGCATCAGACGCCAGGCGACTGATGCCACAGTGTATTTCGTATCCCCGAATCGGCGCCTGACGGCCATCAAGAAACAGCTGTCCGCTGCTGTTGCGCAGGATCTTCTCCGCCTTGAGCTCTGTGCTCAGCGGCAGCAGGTTCAGTCCGGGACTGCTGCCCACCGGCCCTTCGATACCCAGCGGATCGTCGACCCATTCACCGAGCATCTGGTAACCGCCACAGATCCCCAGCACCCGGCCACCGTAGCGTAGATGCCGCATCAGGTACTCCTCCCAACCCTGCACCCGCAGCCAGTCGAGATCGTTGCGGACCGATTTGGATCCGGGCAGGATCACCAGGTCCGCAGGCGGTTTTGGCTGATCGGGACCGACAAAACTGAGCCGAACCTGGGGATGCAGGCGTAGCGGGTCGAAATCCGTGTGGTTACTGATATGGGGCAGGACCGGCACGACGATCTTCAGCGCATCAGCACTCTTCTCCCCGCTCTCGGCCGTGGCAACGGCATCCTCCGCCTCCAGGTGCAGACCGTGCAGGTAGGGCAGCACTCCCAGCACCGGCTTGCCGGTGCGCTGCTCGAGCCAGTCCAGCCCAGGTTTGAGCAGTGCGATGTCGCCGCGGAAGCGGTTGATCACGAAACCCTTGATCCTCGCCTGCTCACTTGGACTGAGCAGCTCCAGGGTGCCCACCAGATGGGCAAACACGCCGCCCTTGTCGATATCGGCGATCAGGATCACCGGACAGTCCACCCGCTCAGCAAAGCCCATATTGGCGATATCGCGATCACGCAGGTTGATCTCCGCCGGAGAGCCTGCTCCCTCCACTACCACCGCCTGATAGCCTTGGCACAGCCGCCGGTGGGACTCGGCCACCGCCTGCCAGGCCACCGCCTTGTAGTCGTGGTAGCTGGTCGCCTCCATGTTATCCACAGCCCTGCCATGGATGATCACCTGGGCGCCAGTATCGGAACAGGGCTTGAGCAGCACCGGGTTCATATCCACGTGGGGTGCCAGGCCACAGGCCTGGGCCTGCACCGCCTGGGCGCGTCCGATCTCGCCCCCCTCGGCGGTCACCGCGCTGTTCAGCGCCATGTTCTGCGGTTTGAACGGCGCCACGTCGATACCGCGTCGCTTGAGTACCCGGCACAGCCCGGCCACCAGCGTGCTCTTGCCGGCGTCGGACGTGGTGCCTTGCACCATCAAGGTATGAGCGCCTTGCACCATCAAGGTATGAGCGCCTTGCACCATCAAGGTATGAGCGCCCTGCGCCATCGCGGTATCGCCCGTCATTGCATAACCTCCTGTAACACCCGCTCCAGTTGCCGCCACTGCGCCTCCGTGCCCGGCAGACCGAACCTGAGGCCGGGCGGATCGTCGAACCGCCGTACCAGCACCGCACCCAGCGCCAGACGCTGCTGAATCGCGCCCGCCTGCTCTGTCGCGACCCAGGCGAACAGCGACGTACTGCGTACAGGCTGAGCAAAGTATTGCTGCAGCAACTGGACCAGTCGCCGCTGCTGGTGGTGCAAACTGGCCTGCGCCTGCCGTTGCCACTGCCGGTCCAGCAGCGCCCTGGTCGCCAGCCAGCGTGATGGGTGAGCCAGTGCCCAGGGCCCCATCTCGTTGGCAACCGCCTCTCTTAGTTCCGCATCCGCAAACAGAAAGCCCACGCGCAGACCGGCGAGGCCGAAAAACTTGCCCAGCGAACGCAGGATGATCAGCCCCTCAGGGATAACCGGGCCGATCAGGCTCTGTTCCTGCGTGGCGTCGATAAACGCCTCATCCACTACCAGCCAGCCGCCTCGCGCGGCCAGTTGCCGATGCCAGCGCTCCAGCTGCTCGCGTGGGAAACTGCAACTGCTGGGGTTACAGGGGTTGATCAGCACCAGTACATCCAGCTGTGGCAGCTGGATCTCGATCTGCAGCACGCTCAACCCCAGCACGCGATGGCCGTGCAACTGCCAATGGTGGCGATGCTCGGCGTAACCCGGCGTCAGTACGCCGACCCGGGCGCTCCCGCATAGCGCCTTGCGCAGCCGGGGCAACAGCTGAATGGCCTGCTGGGAACCGGCCAACGGCAGCAGTTGATCACTACCGTAGTAGGCAGCCGCCGCCATTTCCAGCTCATCGTCCGCTTCCGGCAGGCGGGCAAACACCTCGCCGGGAATCGCCGGCACCGGCCAGCCCTGCGGGTTGATGCCGGTGGACAGATCCAGCCACTGGCTACGGGGAATCCGGTAGCGTTCGGCGGCGGCATTCAAACCGCCGCCATGCTCAAGCTGACCCATCGCTCCCATTACCAGGTCTCCAGTAGCAGTTGAACCAGTTGCAGGCTCAGGATCGCCGCCAGCCAGAGGAGCAGGCAGCGCTCAACCAGGCGTAGCGCCCGCTGCAGATCCTCGCGCCGGGGACTGCCTCCCTGACCCAGATAGGGTTTGGCCACCCAGATCCCGCGATACCGGGTCGGTCCACCCAGGCGTACGCCGAGCGCGCCGGCACCGCTGGCCATCACCGGACCGGCGTTGGGGCTGTCATGGGCCGACGCCTGCAGGCGCCAGCAGCTCAACGCCCGGCGGGTGTTGCCACAGAGGGCGTAGCCGAGCGCGGTAAGCCGGGCCGGGATCAGTCCAACCAGGTCGTCCAGCCGGGCCGCCGCCCAGCCGAAGTGCAGAAAACGTTCGCTTTTGTAGCCCCAGCAGGCATCCAGCGTGTTGATCAGGCGAAACGCCAGCGCGCCGGGCGCACCAGCTACGCAGAACCAGAACAGCGCACCGAACACCGCGTCGCTGCCATTCTCCAGAATCGACTCCACGGCGCTGCGCTCTACCTCCAGCGTCGCCTCGTCCCGGCTGCAGATGCGGGCGGTCAGCCGTCTTGCCTCGCCCAGCTCTCCCTCGGACAGCGCATAGATGATCGGCTGCGCATGGGCCCGCAGGCTGTTCAACCCCAGCGTGAACCAGAGCGTCAGCACCGAGATCAGCACGCCGAGGTAGGGCTGGTGGACCAGCCAGAGGCAGAGCAATACCGGCGGCAGCACCAGCAGTGTCACCGCGACCAGCCCGAGCAACCGTCCCCGGATCGCGCCACCCCGGTTCAGCCTCTGCTCGATCCACTGGGCGCAACAACCGAACCCGACCAGCGGATGCCAGCGTCGCGGCTCGCCCCACCAGAGATCCAGCACTACGGCCATTACCGCCAGCAGCGCGCTCATGCCGGGCTATCCGCCGTCGACCAGCGGTTCTCGAACAGCATCTCCGATAGCGGCGCGGCCCTGGCCCAGCCGACCTGCTCCAGCATCGGCTGCGGGTAAAACGCCTCCACCGGGCCGATACAGAGGATCGCCACCGCTTTGCTGCCCTCGGGCATATGCAGCAGCCTGGCCAGGGCATCGGGATCGAACAGGGAGACCCAGCCAACACCAACGCCCTCGGCGCGAGCCGCCAACCACAGATTCTGGATGGCACAGGCGACCGAGGCCAGATCCATCTCAGGCAGCGTGCGGCGGCCAAACAGATGCCGTTCCCGCTGATCCATCAGCGCCACCACCAGCAGTTCAGCACAGCGATCCAAGCCATCGACCTTGAGTTGGAGGAACGCCTGCTCACGCTCGCCCAGCGCTGCTGCCGTGGCCAGCCGCTCCCGCTCCACCAGTGCGCGGACCTGCTCGCGCAGGTCGCTATCGGTAACCCGGATAAAGCGCCAGGGCTGCATCAGGCCGACACTGGGTGCCATATGCGCGGCTTGTAACAAGCGCTCAAGCACGTCGGACGGCAGCGGCTCGGAGCTGAAATGGCGCATATCGCGCCGTTCGCGAATCGCACGATAGACCGCCTCCCGCTCGGCAGCGGTGAACGCCTGGCTCATGGCCGCAACACCTCGGCTACCGCTTCGGGATTGGACGGGAAGTAGCTGTGGATGTAGGACGCGGTCAGCCGGCCGACGCGGTAGACCGGCTCGGCGGCGCGACGACCATTGGGGCACTCGCCGATAGCCACCGGCTCAAGTTCGGTGTCGAGGCTGGAGTGGTGGAAGCTGTGCCCGCGCAACTCCTCAATCCCCTGTTGCAGCGGCAGCGCCAGCCGCTGCAGTCCCAGGGCAGTGAAACGCGCGTGCATCTTCGCCCGGGCCGGCAGCACACCGCAGAGTTCGACCCGCTCCCCGCTCAGCGCGGTCAACGATTCGCAGAGCCAGAGCATGCCGCCACACTCAGCCATAATCGGCTTACCCTGGCGGTAATGAACCTGAACCTGCTCCATCAGACCCCAGTTGGCGCCAAGCTCGGTCAGGTGAAGCTCGGGGTAACCGCCGGGCAGGTAGAGGCTGTCCACCTCGGGCAGTTGCTCATCGCTCAGCGGCGAGAAGAACTCCAGTTCGGCACCGAGCTGACGCAGGCAGTCCAGGTTGGCCGGGTAGAGAAAGCTGAACGCGGCATCGCGGGCCACGCCGATACGCACACCCGCGAGCAGGCGCTGCGGCACCGGCACCGGCTGCGACTGAAACGCCACCGCCGGCGGTAGATCGGTTCCGGCGCTGTCGGCAATGGCATCGGCAGCCGCATCAAGTCGTCTATCCAGATCCTCGATCTCACTGCCCTGTACCAGGCCGAGATGGCGACTGGGCAGCTCGAACGCCTGCTCCCGGGGCAATGCGCCGTACCAGCGCAGGGAGTCCGGCAGCGCCTGTTGCAGCATCTGCGCGTGACCGGCACTACCGACCCGGTTGGCCAGTACCCCGCTGACCTCGAGACTGCTGCGGTAGCCGGCCAGCCCCATCGCCAGAGCGGCAAAGGTCTGAGCCATACCGCCGGCATCGATCACCGCCAGCACCGGGATGCCGAACAGCTCGGCCAGATCGGCGCTGCAGGGAGAGCCGTCGAACAGCCCCATCACCCCCTCGATCAGGATCAGGTCCGCCTCACCGGCGGCCTGCCAGAGCAGCTGTTTGCACTGCTCCGGCGAACCCATGAACAGGTCAAGCTGGTACACCTCGGTGCCACAGGCGCGGGACAGGATCATCGGGTCGAGAAAATCGGGACCGGTCTTGAACACCCGCACCCGCCGCCCCAGCCGAGTGTGCAGCCGCGCCAATGCGGCGGTGACGGTGGTTTTGCCCTGGCCCGAGGCCGGGGCGGAGATCAGCAGCGCCGGGCAACTGCGTACGCTCACGGCAGCTTCGCCAGCCTGACTCATGGTTCGCATCCCCTCATAGTTCGACGCCCTTCTGCGCCCGGATCCCGGCCTTGAACGCATGCTTGACCACCTGCATCTCGGTCACGGTATCGGCGGCGTCGATCAGCGCCTGGGGCGCACCACGCCCGGTCACCACCACATGCTGCATCTTGGGTCGATGGGCCAGCGCATCAAGCGCCTGATTCAGCTCGATATAGCCGTATTTGAGGGCGATATTCAGTTCATCCAGCACCACCAGTCCAATCGCGGGATCGGCCAGCAATTCACCGGCCCGCGCCCAGGCCGCCCGCGCCGCCTCCACATCGCGTGTCCGGTCCTGGGTCTCCCAGGTAAAACCCTCGCCCATGACGTGGTAGCGCACCTCGGGAAAGCGGCGGAAGAACGCCTCCTCCCCGGTGCTGAAGCTGCCCTTGATGAACTGCACCACACCAACCTGCATACCGTGCCCAAGGGCTCGTGCCAGCATGCCGAACGCGGAGCTGCTCTTGCCCTTGCCGTTGCCGGTCAACACCAGCAGCACGCCACAATCGATATCGGCGCGGGCGATGGCGCCATCGACCACCGCCTTTTTGCGCTGCATCCGCTCGCGGTGGCGCTGCTCCCGTGCCTGCTCGTCGCTCATATCCTTGCTCATACAACAGCGGCCGGACGCCGTGCGTTCAGCACCCGCCACAGCTGGAACGCAGCGCCAGACACACCGACATAGCCAAACAGGGTCAACAGCCGGGCGGGCAGATAGAGCTCGATGCGCCCCCAAAGCCCAGCCAAGGTCGGTTCGGCATAGACACCGGAGAAGTAGTAGTAGCCACCGCTGGAGAACAGGTTGGAGACGAAGGCACTGGCCAGCAGAATCGCAACCAATGGTGCCAGAGTCTGCCAGGAGTCACGGTGTACACGTGCATACCAGCGGCCGCCAAACCAGAGCGAGGCGTAGGCCGGCAGCAGCAGAGCGTAGGCCGGGGAGACACAGTGGTGTTTCGCCGCCTCGGTAAAGCCGCCCAGCGAGATCACATCCAGCGCCACCGCCTGCAGGAACAGCAGCGGAAAGATCCAGCGCGGACGCAGCAGCATACCGGCCAGGAAGAACACCGCCCAGGAGGCGCTGGGCAGCGCCGCCACAGTGGCGAAGTGCTGGCCACGGGTCATCGCCATCAGCAGGATCAGCCCGATACCGACCCCATATTGCTGCGTTTTACTCAGGTTGATCATGTACGACTCCTTTCAGTTTGTCCGGTGGGTTCAGGCACCGGGGGTGTAGTGCAGCGACAGCCAGTATTCGCGATCCGGCTGGTTGTAGCGGTTGACGGTCTGGTACTGCTCGTCGAGCAGATTGTCGATCCGCCCCTTCAGCCACCAGTCGCCGCCCAGACGGTATCCCGCGCGCAGATCGACGCGGGTGTAACCGGCCAGATGCGCCGAACTGTCCTTGCGCTTGCCGACCGCTAGCAGTGAACCGCCCAACGACCAGTCGCCGAAATCACGATCCGCCGCCAGTTTCAGCACCTTGCGCGGCCGGCGACTGAGCAGGCTGTCGTCCTCCAGGTTCTTCGGATCCATCAAGTCCAGACCGCCCTGCAGCTGCCAGCCGGCTAGTCGGGTGGCGGCGCTGAGTTCCAGGCCCCGGATACGCGCCCTGGCCACGTTCGTCGGCATGTACTTGCTGTCGTCGTTCAGCGCCCAGGCGATCAGGTTGTCGATCTCGGTCTGGTACAGGTTGGCGGACCAATGCAGCCCGGCATGCTTGCCGGACAGGCCGATCTCAAAGCTTTCCGACTCCTCCGGCACCAGGTCGGGATTACCGATGGAAAAGGCGGTTTCAGGCCAGTACAGGTCGTTGAAGGTGGGTGCCTTGAAGGCGGTGCCATAGCTGGCGAACAGCCGCAGCTCCGAGTCGAGCTGGATGCCCCAGGCCAGGGAGCCGGTGGTATGGCCGCCGAACTGCTCATTGTCGTCCTGACGCAGGCTGACGGCGATATCCTGGGCCCCGAAGTAGAGCTGATACAGGCCGAACAGGGCGGCGTTGTCACGGGAGGTTTGCGCGTAATCGTTGCTGCTGTCGACTTCGTCCTGCTGGTAGTCCACCCCCCAGGTCAGTTGGTTCATGCCGCCCAGCTGATGCTCGCTGACGATCGACGCGATGTCGCGTTCGGTATCGATATGGCTCTGGTACTCGCCGTCGCCGTACTGGGTCGACTCGTCCCGGCTGCGTCCCAGCGACAGAGTCAGTGCCCAGTCATCGCGCGGGGTCAGCTCCAGCGCCGTACTCAGTGTATCCAGTCGCTGCTGCGTGGCGTAGTCGTCGAAGCTGGAGCCACCATCGTATTCGTTGTCGCCCTCGTTACGGCTCCAGCTGAGACGACCCTTGGCCCGGTCACTAAAACGGTAGCCGCCGCTCAGCGCCCAGGAGCGGTTGTCATAGCCGTCGTCATCCGGGTTATAGCCGAAGGAGCCCTCCTCCTTGGCATTGAAACCCTCGGTGGAGAAGTCGCTGATATCCAGGTTGTACCAGCCGGTATCGGTCCCGCCGGAAGCGCCGAGGCTGACGTCGCGACTGTCGTTGCTGCCGATACCGGTGCTGAAGCGGGGCGTGAAACCTTCGGCATAGCGACGGGTAAAGATCTGGATAACGCCGCCGATCGCTTCCGAACCGTACAGCGACGAGCGCGGCCCACGTACGATCTCGATCCGCTCGATCTGATCCACCGCCAGGTGCTCGAACGCGGTGGTGCCCAGGGTGGCCGAGCCGACCTTGATACCGTCGATCAGTACCAGGACCTGATCGGGATTGCTGCCGCGCAGGAAGATCGAAGTACTTTTGCCTCGGCCGCCGCTGTTGGCCAGGGTGATACCGGGTGTGCTGCCCAGCAGTTCGGTCACGCTTTGAGCCTGTTGACGCTCGATATCCTCACGACTCAGCACGGTGACCGCCGCCAGGGTTTCATCGGCGGTCTCGGCGCTGCGACTGGCTGTTACGACTATGGTGGTGGAGAGGGTTTCCGCCTGAACGGCAGAAACAGCACTGCTGCCCAGCAGAATGGCTGCTGGAAGGTTAAAACGGTTCATCTGTGTGATTGCCCTTTGCGCGCCGCCCGCACGCATCCGTAGATAAAAACGGCCTGCAAAGGGAAAAGTAAGGAATCGGGCGGAGAAAAGCCCGATCCAGTACCGATTGCCCTCCGCAATGCCGACTGTGCATGCTTCAGGCCGGTCTCCGGGCTCAGGAGTCGATGGGCGTCATCGCCACATCAGAGAACAGCGCCTTCCCATATCCATGGATACAGTGGCCTGTGCCATTCTCACTCCTCTACCGTTGCGGGGGCAGCGCCGGCATTGCGCCTGACTCTATGTCTAAGCGCGCACCGGCTTCCCGATTAAGTTCCAGACCCTGTGGATAGTCGGGCCTGGCACACCGGAAGCAAGGGGACAATTTTAGGGCGGCGGTAGGCACAGCGTCAAACCAGTCCTGCTCAATCGCAGATGACCCGCATTCAAGTCGTTAGCGCTGCAACCTGGCTAACCCCGACGCCAGGGCAGGGTCTCGAACTGCTCGATCAGGTAATCGCAGAGCAGTTTCAATCGCGGCAACTGCTGCCGTGCCTTGGGGTAGACCAGCCAAACCCCGGAGTGGCGATAGCGGTAGTTCTCCAGCAGGCTGATCAGCTCACCGCGCTCCAGCTGCGGCTCAACGTAGTAGTCGGGCAGTTGCGCAATGCCGAGACCGGCCTGCACAGCGGAGAGCACGGCCGGCCCCGAGTTGGAGCGCCAGTTACCCTGTACCCGCAGCTCACGGCGCTGGCCACGATCCTGAAACAGCCAGGTGGGGCTGGTACCGAGCAGGCAGTTATGGTGCGCCAGCTCACTCAGGGTATGCGGCGCACCGTGGCGCTCCAGGTAGCCGGGTGAGGCGCAGAGATATTCGCGCCGGTCGCACAGCCGCCGCGCCAGCAGGCTGGAATCCTCCAGCGTACCGAGCCGGATCGCCAGATCGTAGCCATCGCGGATCAGGTCGACCAGCTGATTACTCAGGTGCAGTTCGAGCTCCAGTTTGGGGTAGCGGCGCATGAACTCCGGCAGCAGTGGCGCAATGAAGCGTTCGCCAAAGGTAGCGGCGCAGGTCAGCTTCAATAGACCGGCTGGCTCGGACTGCTGACGGCTGATCCGCTCCTCGGCACTCAAGAAGCCCTCCAGCAAGTGATGGCAGTGCTGGAAATACTGCTCGCCCGCTTCGCTGAGGCGGATCGAGCGGGTGGTGCGAAAGATCAGCGGCGTCCCCAGACGGGCTTCCAGCTCTGCCACCCTACGGCTGATATGGGAGGCCGACACCCCCAGTTTCTCGGCCGCTGCGGAGAAGCTGCCCTCCTGCACCACCGCCACATAGGCCTCTATAGCATCCCACCGACGCACGCCTGACTCCTGCCAAAAAATCAGATTTATGCCAGCATTATTGCTATATGGCAAAAATAATTTGTCATCTGTGCCGAGATGAAATCCGAGCCTTTAACTACACTTTGCTTTTACGTTCGCTCCCGTTCCAGCGCAGCCATGCGACCGCGGGATACCGTACATCCTGTAACCCCCGCTCCTGCGCATCCATGCACACGCGGGATACCGTACATCCTGTACATAATAAGGAGAGAATCATGAAATCACGCGCTGCCGTGGCCTGGAAAGCAGGCGCACCACTGACCATCGAAGAGGTGGACGTTCAGGGCCCGAAGGCGGGCGAGGTACTGGTACGCATTGTCGCCACCGGTGTCTGCCACACCGACGCGTTCACCCTGTCCGGCGCTGACCCGGAAGGTATATTCCCGTCGATTCTCGGCCATGAGGGTGCGGGTATCGTCGAAGAGGTGGGGCCGGGCGTGACCACGCTGAAGCCGGGCGACCACGTCATTCCGCTGTACACCGCCGAGTGCGGCAAGTGCAAATTCTGCCTGTCCGGCAAGACCAACCTGTGCCAGGCGGTCCGCGCTACGCAGGGTAAGGGCCTGATGCCGGACGGCACCAGCCGCTTCTCGCTGAACGGTGAAACCATCTACCACTATATGGGCACCTCCACCTTCTCCGAATACACCGTGGTACCGGAGATCTCCCTGGCCAAGATCAGCATCGACGCGCCGCTGGAAAAGGTCTGCCTGCTCGGCTGCGGTATCACCACCGGTATCGGTGCGGTGCTGAACACCGCCAAGGTTGAGCCGGGCTCCACCGTCGCCGTGTTCGGCCTCGGCGGTATCGGCCTGTCGGTGATCCAGGGTGCGCGCATGGCGCAGGCCAGCCGCATCATCGCCATCGACATCAACGAATCCAAGTTCGAGATGGCCAAGCAGTTCGGCGCTACCGACTGCGTCAACCCGAAGAACTTCTCCGATCCGATCCAGCAGGTGATCGTCGACATGACCGACGGCGGCGTCGACTACTCCTTCGAGTGTATCGGCAACGTGCAGGTGATGCGCTCCGCGCTGGAGTGCTGCCACAAGGGCTGGGGTGAGTCGATCATCATCGGTGTTGCCGGTGCCGGCGAAGAGATCTCCACCCGTCCGTTCCAGCTGGTCACCGGTCGTGTCTGGAAAGGCTCCGCTTTCGGTGGCGTCAAGGGCCGCAGCCAGCTGCCGGGCTATGTCGAGGACTACATGAACGGCAAGATCGAGATCGATCCGTTCATCACCCACACCATGGGCCTTGAGGATATCAACAAGGCGTTCGATCTGATGCACGAAGGCGAAAGCATCCGCTCCGTCATCCTGTTCTGATCGAGTTCGTAACGGCGCTGTCCCGCTCCGGTGGGCGGTGCCACGCCATTCGAAATATGCCGCAAGGAGACTCGCGACATGTCTGATCTTTCTACCGACCCAGCAACCCCGGAGCTGATCGCCTGTAACAAGAGCTTCGGCGGCTGGCTCAAGCGCTACAAGCACCACTCCACCAGCACCGGCACGGAGATGATCTTCGCCATCTACCTGCCGCCGCAGGCGCAGAACCAGCCGGTGCCGGTACTCTACTGGCTCTCCGGCCTGACCTGCACCGACGAGAACTTCACCCAGAAGGCGGGCGCTCAGCGTCTGGCAGCCGAACTGGGTATGGCGATCGTCTGCCCGGACACCAGCCCACGCGGCACCGATTTCCCGGGCGAGCACGACAGCTATGACTTCGGCTCCGCGGCCGGTTTCTACGTCAACGCCACCCAGGCGCCCTGGTCCGACAACTACCGCATGTACGACTATGTGGTGCAGGAGCTGCCGGCGCTGATCGAGGAGCACTTCCCGGTCACCGATGCACGTGCGATCAGCGGTCACTCCATGGGCGGGCACGGTGCGCTTATCTGTGCTTTGAAGAATCCGGGCCGCTACAAGTCGGTTTCCGCCTTTGCGCCGATCAGCAACCCGATCAACTGTCCCTGGGGCGAGAAGGCGTTCAGCGGTTATCTCGGCGATGATCGTGAAAGCTGGAAAGCCTGGGACAGCTGCGAACTGATCGCCAACGCGGAGGAGCGTCTGCCGCTGCTGGTCGACCAGGGCGAAGCGGACGACTTCCTGGCCGAACAGCTGAAGCCGGAAGCGCTGAAGCATGCCTGTGAAACTGCGGGACACCCGCTGAACCAGCGGCTGCAGCCGGGTTACGACCACAGCTACTTCTTCATCGCCACCTTCATCGGCGATCACCTCGAGCACCACGCCAGGGCACTGGGCTTGAAGTGAGCACAAGACCGAGCGGGTTCTACCCGCTCGGTCTTGATTTCGTGAACACTCCCGGATAAGTTAGACGCTGCTTTATGCATCAAGAGAAGGGCTGACGTCCTCACCAACCTGCCAACCTGGGCAAGGTGGTTGCCGCCAAGCGGCGATGCGGTCGATACCGACAACCAATCAGGTATCCGCACTTAATACGTCAGCTCCAAAGACAGCCTTCGCCACAGCGCGAAGACAGAGGAGCACGACATGTTCGAAGCACATTACTCATCACAAGAGCTATCTCAAGCCGATTATCCGCTGTTCGGCGCTGCTGCCGAGCCGGGCCTGACCCGACGCCTGCACAGCCATGTCCACCAGTGCCCACTGCACGTGTGGGCGGCGCAGGGCAAACGCAAGGATGACTGGGGCAGGCCACAGCCGCGCTGGTTTCTTTACATCGAATACTGCCGCCGTGACGGCGCCCGTGACTGGATTTTGATCGAGCGCCCCTGCTCGCAGGCGACTGATGACCTGTTCGATGAAGTACCTTGGCTGGATCTGCGCGAGATAGATCCTAAGCTCACGCGAGAGTGGCTCGACGCCGACCACCAATCAACCGTGGGTTAGGCCGCAATGCGGCCCAACCCGGCAAACTCGCTGGCCGATGTGGGTGATCAGAGCGCCGCAAGAATCGTTTCCGCACTGCTCTGGTCGACCCCTTTGGTATCGATATTGAGCAGCTCGACCTTGCAATCATTGACGATCATCGCATAACGCTTGCTGCGAATGCCCAGGCCGCCCTCGGTCAGGTCCAGCTCCAGGCCGATCGCCTTGGCAAACTCGGCACTGCCGTCGGCGGCCATGATGATCTCGTCGGCATTCTGTGACTTGCCCCAGGCGTCCATGACAAAGGCATCGTTTACCGCGGTGCAGACGATGCTGTCCACGCCCTTGGCCTTGATTTTGTCGGCATTGACGACAAATCCGGGCAGATGGGTCAGGGTACAGCCTGGCGTGAAAGCACCCGGCACAGCAAACAGCACCACCTTTTTACCCGCGAACAGGGATAGAGTGGTCACCGACTCCGGCCCCTTCTCGCCCATGACCTTGAACGTTACCGATGGCAGTGTATCGCCAACCTGAATAGACATTTGAGATCTCCTCGAGCACAGCTATTGTTGACTAGGTTACTCGGGATTCTAGCAGTACAACGCCCAACTGCCCATTATCTCACCCCACATGCTGTCGCCGGTCAGGGCTCGTTTTCAGCCAGAACCCAGGTGATCTGTACCTTGCGTACTCCCCACTGCAGGGCCGCATCCAGATCCTCGCCCATGTAGATATCGATCTTGCGCTCCCAACGCGGATGCATCTTGTCCAGCACCACGTAGCGCCCCTTCAGGCCCTTGATCCGCACCTCGGTGCCGTGAGTAAGGCCCTCGCGCAACAGATCATCAGATACAGCGATCGCCTTCATCCCGGGCTTCAACTTATCCCCCCAGGCTGCAGTTCTGGGCTCGGAGTTGGTCTGCTCGGGCAGCGAGTTATAGGCGGAGGCGGTCACCGTCATCGAAATAGGTTCCGATTCCGCGGCACAGCGATATACCACCAGCAGCGGCAGCAGGCACAGCAGCCAACACCAGGCCTTGATCGCTTTTCTTGAAACGGTTCGATATCGATCGATCACCACAGTTGATACCAATTAAATACAAGTTAAAAACATTTCGCGTGACGAGAGTCCGATTTGGGGCTATATAGAGTGCCCCTGGCTGTAGTGTCATCACGAACGCTCATGAACAGTATACCGAATACCCCTGACGAAGCGCTGCTTGACCGGATCGCCGATGCGCTGGTCAACGAGGGTTACATCATCTGCGACCAGGCGATCGATAGCGCACTGACCCTGGCCCTGCTGCAGCGCATTCAGCAGCTTGACGAGCTGGCGTTTCAGCGCGCCGGAGTCGGCCGTGAACAGGACCAGCAGCTCAACGCCCAGATCCGTCGCGACCAGATCCGCTGGCTCGATACCCACGACGCCCGCGAAGCCGCTTATCTGTCATGGATGGATCAGTTGCGCAACGGGCTCAACCGCCGCCTGTTCATGGGCCTGTTCGACTACGAGTGCCACTTTGCCCATTACGCGCCGGGGGCCTTCTACAAGCGCCACCTGGACGCTTTTCGTGGCCAGACCAACCGTATATTGACCACCGTATTCTACCTCAACACCGATTGGCAGGGCGACGATGGCGGCGAGCTGCTGCTCTACCCCGGACAGGGGGACTGCGTGCTCGAGCGGGTCGCGCCCCAAGCCCGCCGGCTGGTGGTGTTCCTCAGTGACCGCTTCCCGCACGAGGTACTGCCGGCACGTACGGATCGCTACAGCATCGCCGGCTGGTTCCGTGTCAACGCCAGCATAGGTAACCAGATCGACCCGCCACGCTGAACCGCCCCCCATTTTAACGTTGCCGATTCCCGCGCCGGATAGACCTCCCAAAGTCGATCCGGTTCAACGGCATGGCATCCCTAATGCGGCTCATCTGCTATACTTCGCCGCCTCGATCATCGGACGCCGCGCGCGTCGATACCGCCAACCCCTTATCCCGGAACGCCCGTGACTCAGACTCGCTTCAGCAGCCTTGACCTGCCCGCCGCGCAACTCGCCAACCTCGAATCAATCGGCTACGAACAGATGACGCCGATCCAGCAGCTGAGCCTGCCGGTGGTGCTGGCCGGACATGACCTGATCGCACAGGCGCGCACCGGCAGCGGCAAAACCGCCGCCTTCGGCATCGGCCTGCTGACCCGGCTGATCCCGAGACTATTCGCCGTACAGGCGCTGGTACTCTGTCCGACTCGGGAGCTGGCGGACCAGGTGGCGCGGGAGCTGCGCCGGCTGGCGCGCTACCTGGACAATATCAAGATCGTGACGCTCTGTGGCGGCACACCGATCGGGCCGCAGATCGGCTCGCTGGAGCACGGCGCCCATATCGTCGTCGGTACCCCGGGACGGATCAAGGACCACCTGCGCAAGGGTACCCTGGTGCTGGATCGGGTCGATTGCCTGGTACTCGACGAAGCGGACCGGATGCTGGACATGGGTTTCGCCGAGGATATCGGCGCCATCATCGACAGCACCCCAGCCTCGCGCCAGACCCTGCTGTTTTCCGCCACCTACCCGAAGGATATCGAACAGCTGTCCGCCCATTACCAGCGCGAGCCCGAGCGGGTCACTGCGCCGGAGCAGCATAGCGCGGTGGAGATCGAGCAACGCGCCTACCTGTGTGACGAGCCGTACAAGGCCGATACCCTGATCGCGCTGCTGCAGCAGCAGGTACCCGATGCCGCGGTGATCTTCTGCAACACCAAGGCGCGATGCGATGAGTATGCCCAGGCGCTGAAAAGCGCCGGCTTCCAAGTCGGCGTGCTGCACGGTGATATGGAGCAGCGCGAGCGCGACCAGCGCATCACCCTGTTCAGCAACCGCAGCCTGACCCTGCTGGTGGCCACCGACGTGGCCGCCCGCGGCCTGGATATTGACGCCGTCGACCTGGTGGTGAACATCGACCTGCCCCGCGACCCGGCGGTCTACACCCACCGTATCGGCCGCACCGGCCGCGCCGGACGCAGCGGCACCGCGCTGAGCCTGGTCGGTCCGAAGGAGAGCATCAAGCTGGAGCGGATCAACGCCATGCAGTCGGCGCCGATCGAGGTGATCGAACAGCTGCCGCAGCCCAATCATGACTTCCACCCGCCGCGGGCGCCAATGCGCACCCTGGCCATCGCCGGCGGGCGCAAGAACAAGCTGCGCGCCGGCGATATCGTCGGCACGTTGACCGCCGGCGGACAGCTGAGCGGCGAAGATATCGGCGATATCGCCATCGGCGACTTCACCGCCTATGTGGCGGTGAAGCGAGAGCTGTCGGAGATCGCGCTGGACAAGCTGAAGTCGCGCACCATCAAGGGCAAGAGTTTCCGGGTCAGGAAGCTCTGAATCTGCAACCCGGCCTGACGAACACTTGGATCAGGCCGGCTCCCTTTCCCCCAGCGGCCGTCTGAAGCCGTCCTGATTGCGCCGCGCCAGCAGCATCAACTGACGGCGATCCACATTAGCCTCGTCGATCTGCCCCGCGCGCAGGAAGCGCTTGGCGTAGGTCAGGTAGATCCGTGACTCCAGAAACAGCTCGAAGATGTCGATATCGATATGCTGATTGCTGGCCATCTTGGCCATGATGCACAGCGACTCGGACAGGGTCTTGGCTTTCTTGTAGGGCCGGTCCCAGGCGGTTAGCGCCTCGAAGATATCGGCCACCGCCATGACCCGCTCCGGGATACTGCGCTCGCCGATATTCAGTCTTCGCGGATACCCCTTGCCGTCCATGCGTTCATGGTGGTTGCCGGCGATTTCGGGCACCCGCTTTAGCTCAGGTGGTAGCGGCAGGTTACTCAGCATGCAGATGGTCTGCACGATATGGTCGTTGATATGGAACCGCTCCTCCTTGGTCAGGGTGCCGGCGTTGATCGACAGGTTGTACAGCTCGCCGAGATTGAACGAGTACTCGGGTAGCTCCATGTCGAACCCCCAGCGGTTGTTGGGGTTATCACGCTCCACCGGCGGTCGGCGCTCCCCCCATTCGACCAGGTGATCGGGACGGTCGTCCAGCAGCTTCTCGATTACCGGCAGCTCCTCCAGATGCATGCTCGCCGGCAGGCGCTCGTACTCCTCCCGTGACAGCCCCAGACGCCGGTCGAAGTGTCGCGTCCAGGTCTGCTTGCCGATCTGCTCCAGGCGTGCCTTGTTCTCCGCACCGCCGAACTCCGCGCCGATGTTGGCGGTGGCGATGAAGGCAAAGTCCTCCTGCAGCTGCTTCTGCTTCTCAACCAGCGCGCGCTGCAGATCGACCATGGGCCGCCCCTCGATCGTCCCCTTCAGGTAGTCGATCTCGGCATCGCGCCAGATCACCTCGAAGCGGGTACGGATCTCATGGATACGGTTGTAGATCGTCTCCAGCTTGGTCGCCTTGTCGACCACATACTCCGGGCTGGTGATCTTGCCGCAATCGTGCAGCCAGGCGGCGATGCGAAACTCGTCACGTTCGGCTTCGGACATGGCAAAGTCCCTGAACGGCGCTTTGTCCGAGAACTCCGCCGCCTCGATCAGCATCTGCGCCAGCTCGGGCACCCGCTCGCAATGCCCGCTGGTGTAGGGCGACTTAGCGTCGATCGCGTCGGCCAGCAGGCGGATCATGGCATCCAACAGCAGACGCTGGCGGCGAATCAGTTGGCGGGTCTCGATCGCGGTTGCGGCCGAGCCGGACAGCTCATCGACCGCCCGCTGCACCAGCTCCATACTGACATCTGCCTCATGGGGCAGATCCAGCGCCAAAATGCCCAGCAGCTGCTTCTTGCGCCCCATCAGCGCGGTCAGCAGCACATCGCTATGACGATCCGGTGCAAACGCCTTGAGCACCAGTTGCTTCATATGCTCCACGTCCCTGCGGTTATGTCGCAGCGTGGTCGGTGCGTCGAGCAAGCCGCTCATGGCGACCAGCCGCAATGAAGCCTGCTCCTCTTCGAACAGGTAGAGCACTGCAGAGGATGCCGCCAGACTGTCCTTCAGATGGCGCACCACGCCGTTGAGCATGTAATCCAGATCCGGCTCCCGCGACAACGTCAGGCTCATACGCTGGAAGTGATGGATGGTTCGCGACATGCTGGCAAACACCCGGCCCAGCGCATTCAACTCCTTGATTCGCGAGTTGACCCTGACCGGACGGCTGAAATCGAAATTGGCTACCGCGCGCATCTCACGGGCCAGCTGGTGCAACGGATTGGACACCAGCCGGCCGGCCATGGCACCGAGCAGCACGAGCACGACAATCGCCGCCAGGGTCCAATACACCTGCTGCAGGCTCTGCGCCTTGGCTTCGGCCAGCACACCCTGCGCCGGGAAGGCCATCAGTAACCTCAGCGAGGCCTCAGGAAAGGAGGCCAGGGGTATCCAGACACCGAAGTAGCGGCTCTCGCCGATATCCAGCATCTGCAACGCCCCCGCCGGTTGATCCCGGTACGCGAGCCGCTCGATCGCCGGTGAATCGAGCTCCTGAACGCTGGCCTGACGCACACCGCTATCAGTCAGTTTCAACCCCCAGTAGCGATCGGCAAAGGCCACCACCAGATCGGCGTAATCGATGATCGCCAGTTGGGTTCCCGGCTTGCCAGCAATCCCGGCCAGCTGCGCCGACAACCCCTCTATCGAGGCATCCATGGCGACCACCGAGCCGCCATCCGCGCTGCGCAGCGCCAGGGTCACCCCGAGCTCATCCACGTTGGGCAGCAGATAAGGCGCGCTCAACTGCACCGTGTGGGATTGCTCGGTCTGTTTATACCAGGAGCGCGGTAGCGGGATGCCCTGATCCTCCATGCCCTTCTGGGTCTCGATCAGCTGCAGCCGCTGGTCGAAGAACAGCATATCCCCTTTCGCCAGCGGGTTATCGCGGCTATCCACGACAAAGGCGGCCTGGTCCGGCACGTGTAACCGCCGCCGGATATCGGCGCTGGCCGCGCGCACGCGCACCACACGGGCATCCGGATCACCGGCATAGACGGCCACGACACTGGGATAGGTCAGCAGGATATCGACCAACACCGGCAGGTGCTGCAACCGGTTGCGCTGATTTCGAGCATCGGTGAAGGGGTTGTGCGCCAGAACCCTGAGCGCACTGGCCAGGGGGTTGACGAGATGGCTGATACGGCTGTCGACGTCGGCTGCCAATCGCTCTGCAGACTCGATGGTGTCCGCCAACAGCAGGGCACGCTTATCCAGGTAGGATTTACCCACCAGTACCGCACTGAGTAGCAACATGCTCAGCAGGATCGCTGCGGTGATCAACACCTGCAGCCGTACCTCGGCTCCTTTGCTGCTCGCCATGAGCGACCTCGTCTATGAGAAGTGTGTGCAGATCCGTCCGTTCATCGCCATATCCCACCCAGTTATAGCATGCTCCTTGATGTAAAGGTGCTTAACCACAGAACAAGCGTAGCAAAAGTCGCCAGGTACCGACGATATTTACAGGAGCGTCAGCACCGGTTCGCGCAGTTTGGCGAACTGCTCGCGCAGCTGCAGCAGGTGTTCACCCCAGTAACGCTCGGTATTGAACCAGGAAAAGTTGCGCGGGAAGGCCGGATCGTCCCAGCGCCGCGCCAGCCAAGCGCTGTAGTGCAGCATGCGCAGGGCGCGCAGCGGCTCGACCAGATGTAACTCGCGCGGGTCGAATTCGGCGAACTCGTTATAGCCTTCGACGATCTCGTTCAACTGCAGCTGCAGCTCGTTGCGATCGTCGCCGGTGAGCAGCATCCACAGGTCCTGGATCGCCGGCGCCATGCGGGCATCGTCGAAATCGACGAAATTGGGGGTGTCGTCGCGCCAGAGGATATTGCCACCATGGCAGTCACCGTGGGCCCGCAGGTAGCGGACGTTACCGGCCTGCTTGAACGCCGCCTCCACCTCGCGCAGCAGATCGGCGGTCAGGCTGACGTAGGCCGCGCGCAACGAGGCCGGGATGAAGCCCTGGGCGATCAGCTCGACGCTGTCGTAGCCGTAGCTCTGGATATCCAGCCGGGGCCGGTATTCGAAATCATGCACGGCACCGATCAGGTGGATCCGGCCCAGGGTGTGCCCGAGCTGATAAAGGTGGTCAGGGTCGCTCAGCTCTGGCGCCCGGCCGCCGTGGCGGCGGTACAGGGCAAAACGGTATTCGCTGTCGTTGGCCAGAAAGCGAAACAGGCTTTCGCCCGCTTCATTGCGCATCGGCGCCACCACCGGCAGCTCCTGTTCCGCCATCTCGAAACAGAAGGCGTGCTCCTCGAGAATCTGCTCATCGCTCCAGCGCCGTGGCCGGTAAAACTTGGCGATCAACGGCTGCGCGTCCTCTATCCCCACCTGATAGACCCGGTTCTCATAACTGTTCAGCGCCAGGATCCGGCCGTCGCTGAGGTAACCCTGGGACTCCACCGCGTCGATGACGGTATCGGGCATGAGCTGGTAGAAGGGCTGGCTCGGATTGTCTGTCATGGGGCACCACTGCATTCTCTAATGGCGCATTCTAGCTTCTGGCTCGAGCCGGCGCGAGGAGCGAAGCTCAGTTCTGTCGCGGCGGCGCGTTTTCACCACCGATAAACCTGTAGCCCACCCCGGCTCTGTCTCGATATAGCGGGGGGCGGTGGCGCTATCGCCAAGCGTGTTGCGGATCTGGCGGATAGAGATGCGCAGGCAGTGGGTGTCGCCCAAGGACACCGCGCACCAACGAAGTTGAACGAAACCGCCTGGGCATACCGAGCCCCCTCAATCAGAACAGTGCTAGCCCATCCTGGAACATCTTCTCCACCGCCCCCAGACTCTGCTTGTTGGCCATGATAAAGATCAGGTGGTCGCCCTCCTCGATCCGCAGATCGCCTTTCGCGATCAACACCTGGCCATCACGCACGACGGCACCGAGCACGACACCGGCGGGTTGAGGCAGCTCGGCGATACGACGGCCGACCATCCGCGATCGGCGACTGCCCCCCCGTGCCACCGCCTCCAGCGCCTCGGCGGTTCCCTGGCGCAGAGAGTAGATGCGGGCCATGTCACCGCGCCGCACATAAGTCAGCAGACTGCCGATGGTGATCTGTTGCGGCGAGATGGCGATATCGATCACATCGCCCTCGATCAGCTCGATGTACGCCGGGTTGTTGATGATCGTCATCACCGAACGCGCTCCCAGCCGTTTGGCCAGAATCGAGGCCATGATATTGGCCTCGTCGTCGTTGGTCAGGGCGCAGAACAGATCGGTCTGGTCTATCCCCTCGGCACCGAGCAGGTCCGCTTCCGATGCACCGCCGTTAATCACCACCGTTTGCGTTAGTTCAGCCGAGATCTGGTTGCATCGGGCGATACTGCGCTCGATCACCTTGACGCTGTACTGCCCCTCCAGCCGCTGGGCCAGCGCTTTGCCGATATTGCCACCGCCGGCGATGATGATCCGCCGATAGGGTGGCCGCTCGCCGCAGCAGTGCGACATCACCCGCTGCATCTGCTCCGCCGCCGATACAAACAACAGCTCGTCGCCGGCCTCGATCAGCGTATCCCCCGAGATCCCGATCGCCTCCCCCTGCCGGTAGATCGCAACCACACGCATCCGCACATCGGGCAACTGACGACTGAGCTCGCTGAGCCGGCGCCGGCAGATCGGCGACTTGGCCACAACCCGTATCGACACCAGCTTGACCAGGCCATCGGCAAAGTCGAGCACCTCGGTCGCCCCAGGGTAGTGGAGCAACTGCTCCATATATGCCGTCACCAGCTGTTCGGGGCTGATCATCACGTCCACCGGCACGGCGCTATCGGTGAACAAGCGGGCGGCGTGGGTCATGTATTGGGGGGAACGGATGCGGGCTATCTTGCGCGGTGTATTGAACAGGGTACTGGCGATCTGGCAGGCGACCATGTTGACCTCGTCGCTGCTGGTTACCGCAATCAGCATGTCGGTATCGGCGCAACCGGCCTGATCGAGCACACTGGGATAGGACGCCTCCCCCTCCAGCGTGCGCAGATCGAGCCGGTCCTGCAGCAAGCGCAGACGCTCGGGCTCGTTGTCGATGACAGTGATGTCATTGGCTTCGCTGGACAGTTTCTCCGCCAGCGCGGCACCGACCTGCCCGGCGCCGAGAATGATGATTCGCATATGGGACACCGCCGAATAATCGGCATTGCACGGCAACTGACTATATTGTCGGACTGCCCGGCGTAAAAATTCGAGAGCGCGAATGCGTCGCTGTCGTAAAAATTGCGTAAAAATCTGGCAACAACTGCCAGGCATACCGGTAGGCTTTATACCAGACGACCCGATACCGACGACAGCCTGGGGTCGTAAAAGAAAGGGCCTGCGCAGTCATCGTCACGCCATCAGCAACTCATAGGCTTCGCGTACCCGGCGAAACTGCTCCGCATCGCCGCCTCGATCCGGGTGGTGGCGGGCCGCCAGTCGCCGATAGGCCTGGCGAATACTCTCCGGCCCGGCACCCGCCTCCAGCCCCAGCACCTGACAGGCCTCTTCGATGCGATGATCGCTGAAATAACGGCGCCAGAAGCTATCGAGGAGTTTCTGGACATAAGCATTGCTGCTCTTTTCAAACTCGCTCCAGTCCAGATAGTAGCTACGCAGGGGGTGGGGTTTGGCCAGCACCTGCTGCGCCGAGACGGTTCTGTTTTCCAGTGCATGGAGCTGAATGTGCAGGGCCGATATCGACAGCTCATAGCCCTGCTCGTACAGCACCGGCTCGAGCCGGTAGAGGGCGTTCATGACCAGGAAATGCTTGCGAAACAGCAGCAGATCCGCGGTGACATCGGGATCGGCATCGAGTTCGAGGCCATCGAACTCCAGCATTTTCATCAGCGCGTACTCGCTCAGTCCCTCCGGGTACTGGTGCAGCAGGCGCGCTATCGGCACAAGCAGTGGGTTATCGACCATCGGTTCCTCGCAGGGCACATCGGCGCGGCGAGGCGCCACGGCAGCCCCACCAACGTCAACAACTGACACTTGTCGACCGTGTCGAACTGTTCCGGTTGCAGAGAGTTCTCAGCGTATCGGAGATAGCTGCCGGACTCCAGAAATAGCCGGAACCGCTCACCCTCTACATATTGATCTTGGTCATGAAGGCGAGGATGTGCGCTGATTTGGACAGCAAGTGAGCATCCCAGCAGGGCCTATCGGCCGTGGTCGGCAGCTCGAAGATAGCCGCCAGCCACCTGCTGCGGGGTCATATCCCCCTTGGCCGTCACCCAGGCCACCAGTGCCGTGCTTGACTGCCCCTGCGCCTCGGGTGGCGGCAGGTTCAGTTGCCACCGACCCCGTTCCGAGTCCTGCTGCCAAAAGCCGAGCACCACGAAATCATGCTCCAGTCGCCGGCCGCGATTTTCCCCCCGACCGACATCCGAGCTCAGCCCCATTCCCAGATAGGCCAGGCTCAGCGTCAACGCTTGTCCATCGCCGCCGCTATAGTTCGCGCTGACCTCGCCCGCATCATACTCCAGCGTCAGCTCACCACCCGGCAGCGCTGTGGCTGGCAACTGCCTCGGCCCGCGGAACCAGGCGCTCCACTCCCGGCCGTTGACGACAAAGCCCGGCGTATAAACTTGGCTGATCAGTCTCTGGCGGGCATAGCTACGCTGGCGGGCGCTGTAGTCGGGCAGCGAGAAACGGTCCTCCCAGCCCAGCGAGTTCCAGTAATCGACATGAAAAGCGACCGGATACAGCGTCTTGAACAGCTCCGGTCGCTGGCCCAGTCCACGCAGCCAACGGTCCGCCGGCGGACAGCTACTGCAGCCCTCCGAGGTGTACAGCTCGACCAGCGTCGCGCCGGGTGAGGAGTGGAAGCTTTGCGCCGTCGCCGGCAGCGCCGGCAACGCCGGCAACGCCGGCAACAGGCCGAGGATAAGGGTTAACCAGAATTTCATCGCGCCCTCCACAGAAGATCCGCCAAAATTGAAGTATGGCTGGGCTCAATATGCACTCATATAATCGTGGCACCGGTCATACCGAGTCGGCACCATGTGAGGGATAGTCGGATCAGCATGCGATTACTTACACAGGGATGGAAGCCTGTGGTTTTCGATCTCGCGCGGCGCGTCTGAAACCACGACACAGCGCATCTACTATTCTTACCTGTTGATTGGAGAGGAGTTTCACCCAATTGATAGAGCTTACGAAATGCCAAACATCAGCTGCGCGCATTGTGCCGACGGCTCCGCACTTGATATAGGCTTTTCCATGGCGTTTCAGCCGATTGTCGATCTGCACGACCGCAGTCCCGCCCGCCAGGCTATTGTCCGCGCTATCGTCTCATTGTGCCAAGAGCTCGATATCGGCCCGCTCGCCGAGGGCGTTGAAACCCGGGACGAACTGCGCTGCCTCAGCGACCTCGGTATCTATCTCTACCAGGGTTACTACTTCGCCAAACCCGCTTTCGAATCGCTGGCAGAGGTTCCAGAAGACAGGTTCGATATCTGAGGCGGACGGTTATTACAGCGCTACCGCTTTAGGCTTCAGCCCGGAGTTAAGCAACCACTCACTGTGCGAACGGCTATACTTGGCACTGCCTGCTATTGGCTCCAGCGTACAACGTCGGGATTCAATATGTCCAAGTGGTCTGCAGCGATACTCACTCTTTTCGTCCTCCTTGCAGGCTGCTCGAATGTTCAGATGTACCCTGAACACTGGGCGCAGTTAGAAAAGACTGGTGACGATCAGTGTCTGGACCTAAGCGGTACTTATTCTAATCAGGCTGAAAGTGCTAAGGGTGATGTATCGATATCACTGGCAATGTTATTTTTTCAAACTGGAACGCTAGAAGATAGCGCCTCTACATTGAATGATGTGGAAATGGTAAAAATTTATAACACTCATGATGAACTGCATGTTGAAGCATTAAAAGACGCTAGATTAGTTGATAAGAAAGTATTTAACGAAAGCGACGGGGGTATTTTGTGCGAAGAGGTTTTTTGGACAGTTAAGGGATCAACCTTTGTATCCTGGTCAGGCTTTGTTGGCAAAGCGTCTGAAACAAATGCCTATACCGTCAGCACAGATGGTCTTGTCGTAAAGCGTAGAGTCGTAATCGGCGGCCTCTCATTGTTCATTCCGATCGCCACGTCGTCCGAAATTTGGATTCTGTATAGAAACGCAAGTATACCGTCGGAGGAGAACGAACAAAGTTCGCGGTGACTGGCCTCGCTAAATCAAAAACCCTTAATCTATTTGCTGCACGCTTCTAATCTTATAGATATAAAACAGTTTTAATTAATATCTTTAAGATCATAAAATATAAGCCAATTCCTTTTCAGTACGGTGTTTCATCTCCCTTGAGCCAGCCCAAACCCTCCAACTACCTCAGCGGCTACAGCTCCGAGGTGCAACAACAGGCCCAGTCCCTGCTGGACAGCAACAAGTCCGGCGCCTGGTTACTGAAAAAGTATCCACAGCCTCATGAGTTGGGGTCGGAGCGGGCGCTGTATGAGTATGCCCAGGGGATCAAGAACCAGTACATGCGCAGTTCGGCGCCGATCAGCAAGGTGATCTATGACGACAAGATTCACGTCATCAACAATGCGCTGGGCCTGCACACCTATGTGTCACGGGTGCAGGGCAGCAAGCTGAAGGCGAAAAACGAGATTCGGGTGTCGTCCCTGTTCCGCAAGGTGCCGGAGCCGTTTTTGCGGATGATTCTGGTGCATGAGCTGGCGCATCTGCGCGAGAAGGCGCACGACAAGGCGTTTTACAAGCTCTGCTGCTATATGGAGCCGGATTACCATCAGCTGGAGTTTGAGCTGCGCTTGTACCTGTGTCACCGCGATCGGTTTGGTGAGTTGTGGGGATGATGCAAAGCTCGGACATCAACTTATGCCGCGGAACTGGCGTATAAAAATCGCATCGAGCTGACGTGCCGCGTGCGTCAGTTAAGAACATAGGGAGATGTCTTATGATCACGCTATATCAGTTCCCATTTTCACACTACTGCGAGAAGGTCCGCTGGGCCCTTGATTACAAGGGGTTGCCTTTTACCACCAAGAACCTGTTGCCTGGCCTGCACCTGAGGGTTACACGCAAACTGGCACCGGGAAGCAGCGTTCCGATCCTGGTCGATAACGAACGTATCATTCAGGATTCAACGGAAATCATCACTTTCCTGGAAGAAAAGTACTCAGCGCAACCGTTAACACCGCGAGATCCGCAGCATGCGAATGAGGCAATGGAGTGGGAGGCGTATCTGGATGAAGAGATCGGGACCACGCTCAGGCTATGGTTTTACTACTATGCGCTTCCCGATCGCAACTGCGCCCTGAACTTCCTGCTCGATGGCGCGCCCTGGTATGGGCGGCCTCTGTTTGCCGTTATCTATCCCAAGGTTCGTGACGCGATGATCGAGTTTATGGATATCAATGCCGAGTCGGCCTCCAGAGCAAAGGCGCGTTTAGAATCAGCCCTGGATAGATTGGACGCCGCATTGGAGGGCAACCGTTTTCTGGTTGGGGATAGGTTTTCCAGAGCCGACCTGACCGCATGCGCGTTATTGTCACCCTATTGCGCACCCGGTAAGTCAGACACGGAGATTGCATCTGCATTTCCGGCGCCGGTAGCCGACTTGCGGGAGGCGCATAAGAACAGGCCCTTCTTCAATTGGGTGCTCGACACCTATCGTCAATATAGGGAACCAAAAGCCGTCGGTAGACCAGAGTAGCACTCAGTGCCAGAACCGAATGCTGGCCTGGACTCCCAGGTAAGAGGCAAGTGGTGACGTGACCGCGATCCGGGCGTTACTGCTCCTCACCCTGTAGATCCGCCCTCAGGCGCTCGCGCCGCGTCTCTTCATCGCGCAGGATCTGCTGGATCTCGGCCATGACCGCATCCACATCCGCACTGTGTTCATCCTCTACCACCAGCCCGGTCAGTTCCGATTCGTGGGTCAGCTCACCCGCTTCGAACAGGTTCCACATCTCGGCGGCGTAGCGGGTGTCCAGCAGCTCTTCGGCGTACTGGGCGTAGTAGCGCGTCATGTTGTCCACGTCGCGCTCCAGCATGGCGCGGGCGTTGTTGTTGGCCGCCGCATCCACCGCCTGGGGCAGGTCGATGATCACCGGGCCGTAGTCGTCCACCAGGACGTTGAACTCCGACAGGTCGCCGTGAACGAGACCTGCGCAGAGCATCCGCTTGACGTACTCCATCACCATCAGGTGATCCTCGCGCGCCTGTTCGGCGGACATGGCGACATCGTTCAGACGCGGGGCGACACGGCCTTCGTCGTCGGTGACCAGCTCCATCAGCAGTACGCCGTCGAAACAGCCGTAGGGCTCGGGCACCCGCACGCCATTGGCGGCGAGGCGGTAGAGCGCATCGACCTCGGCATTCTGCCAGGTCTCTTCGGTCTCTTTGCGGCCGAAGCGCGACCCCTTCTCCATGGCGCGGGCGCGGCGCGAGTTGCGCACCTTGCGCCCCTCCTGATACAGCGCCGCCTTCTTGAAGCTGCGCTTTTCCGCGTCCTTGTAGACCTTGGCGCAGCGGATCTCGTCGCCGCAGCGCACCACGTAGACCGAGGCTTCCTTGCCGCTCATCAGCGGCCGCAGAACCTCGTCGATCAGGCCATCTTCCAGCAGGGGGATAAGGCGTTTAGGGGCTTTCATCGCTTACAGTGTTCCCACATAGACGGTGTTGGTGGCCATGCGATCCTGGAAGGGGTTGTGGAAATCGACCTCGTGTACTTCGACCGACGCAAACACCTTTTGCAGGAGTTCGGTAAACGGGGCATCCGGCGGCTCGTTGGACCAGAAGCCGAACACGCCGCCGGGCAGCAGATGGGTGGCCAGCTGCTTGAGCCCCGCTTCACTGTAAAAGGGCTTGCTGGCGTCGTTGAGCAGCGCCCGCGGCGAGTGGTCGATATCGAGCAGAATGGCATCCAGCTTGCGCCCCGGCCGGTCAGGGTCAAAACCGTCTTCGCGGGCACTGAGGGCAAAGAAGTCGCCCTGCACGTAGCGGCAGCGCGGATCGGCATTGAGTACCTTGCCCAGCGGCACCTGCTCCTGCCGGTGCCAGCCGATCACCGGCGGCAGATACTCGACGATCATCAGTTCGCCGACCTTGTCATGCTTGAGCACGGCGGCGGCGGTGTAGCCAAGGCCAAGCCCGCCCACCACAACCGACAGACCCTCACCCGTTAATGCGCGCAGCCCGCAATCAGCCAGCGCCACCTCGCCGTCGACAAAGTAACTGGACATCAGAAACTCGTCGCCGAGTTTCACTTCATAGATATCCCGATCGCCCATCACCGCTATACGTCTGCGCCTGAGCGAGATAGTACCGATTGGGGAGGGCTGAGAGTCGATCTCTTCGAATAGTATGCTCATGCGGGCATTTTACGTGTTGCGCGGGCGCTAAGATACCGATCCCGCCTACGTTTCAGCACTCTCTCGTTGATCGCCGGGGATAGCGTTGGCTGCTCGGGGCTCCTGCCCCTATGCTTCAATCATAGGCTAGGCGTGTCCTGCAGAGCGGGGTAAGTCCAAGATCCACGCCTATTCCTCACCTAAACACCTGGGGAGGGCAGATCATGTTCAGCAAAGATCATTTTATCCAAGACTGTATCAAAGCGGTGGCCGAGGGAGAGGGCGCGGTACGTGAGATTATGGCGGGAGCGATTACCGACAGGGCAAGGATCATGGCGGAACTGGGTGAGCCGGAACGTGCCGGTATTTCAGCACTGTACCGATCACCGGAGCTTACCATTATCAATTTTGCCTGGGCGCCCTGTATGAGTCTAATGCCACACAATCACCAGATGTTTTCGGTGGTCGGCATCTATTCCGGCCGCGAAGACAACATTTTTTGGCGCAGAACCGGCACCAGCATCGAGGCGTTCGGCGCGAAATCGCTGGGTGTGGGTGATATCGTCGTACTCGACCGCACAACCATCCATTCTGTGCTGAACCCGATCGCTAAGATGACCTGTGCAATTCATGTCTATGGCGGCGACTTTTTTGCACCCGAGCAACCCAGAAGCGATTGGGACCATGAAACGTTGGTCGAGCGACCCTGGGATATAGACCGGGTCAAAACACTGTTTCGAGAGGCGGATGAACGGTTCAGAGCGACGGCAGCGCCCGGTGGCTGACCCGATTATCTGCCAGCCACCAGGGTTTGTCTCGATGGGTTAGAGCGATACCAACTCCAGATAGAGCGGAATACCGACCAGAACATTGAACGGGAAGGTGATGCTGAGCGATGCGGTGATCGACAGGCTCTGATTGGCCTCCGGCAGCGAATTGGCCATGGCGGCCGGCACCGCGATGTAGGAGGCACTAGCACCGAGTGTCGCCAACAGGACGGTGCCACCGACCGAAAGCCCCATGACACTGGCCAGCGCCGCGCCCAGCGCCGCGCCGATCAGCGGCATGAACACCGCGAAGCTGGCGATAAACGAGCCGAACTTGAGGATCAGGCCGATTCTGGATGCCGCCTGACGCCCCATCTCAAGCAGGAAGAGCGCCAGTACACCGTGGAACAGCGTGCCGAAGAAGGGCATCAGCTTCGCGCTCTGTCCCGCGCCCAGCCAGCCGATCAGGATTGAACCGACCAGCAGCAACACGCCCTGGTTCAGAAACATCTCGTGACTGAGCTTCTTGAAATCCGCGCCGGCGCCGCGCGCCAGCAACAACCCCACCGCAATCGCCGGCACCTCGAGCAGCGCCACGAACAGGGCGAAATAGGGCTCGTAGGGCACATCGTTGACTTCCAAATACGCCAGCGCCACCGCAAAGGTGGCCACACTGACCGAGCCGTAGTGGGCGGCCACCGAAGCCGAGTCCACTCTGGACAGACCGCCTATTTTCCACAGAATCGGGAAGGCGATCAGGGGCAGCAACGCACCAAAGGCGATGACGGCCGCCGATTGTCCGAGCAGCGACAGACTCGCATACTTGGACAGCGCGATACCGCCCTTAAGGCCGATCGCGACCAGCAGAAAGAGGGTCAGGCTCTGGTAAAGCCCTTTCGGCATCTTGATCGGCGCCCCCAGCAGTTGCGCAACCGCTCCAAACAGAAAGAACGCGGCGACAATATCCAGTCCCATGATTTACTCGCTATGCTTCGGATAGGTCGTGAGGATTCAAGCGGATGTCGCGCGTTGGGGCAGAGCGCGCATGGCGATTGAGCTGCCGCCGATCAAACAGGCAACGATGACCAGCCCCCATCCGGACAGACCCGCCAGGGTCAGCAGAGTACCCATGGTCAGCAGCAGCAGTGCGGTGAAGAGCTCAAAGGTCAGGCGTTTGTCGATCACGTTGTACTCTCTCGGTTGATGCTAGACGTTAGGTGGTGAAAAACAGGCGCTCTGTTGAGCGCCTGTTTCGGGTTATCGAGGCTGCGGCGGCAGCGGGATGGGTTTCTGCGGCCAATCAGCAGCGATCTGATCGTCATGTTCTGCAGTGCTGTCTTTCCACATAGTTAAGCCTCCTGATTTTGGGCCGGCGCCTGTGGCCAGCTGGAGGTAAGTGTGCACCAATCAAATAATAGATAAAAATCGATATTAACTATGCTATAAATAGATAAATATCTATATCGAGTTTGATCTATGGGCCGATTGCATGCGCGGGTGGGGACAATCAGGCAGCTTGAGATACTGCTGGCGGTCTATCGGACCGGGTCGATCACCAAGGCGTCCAAGTTGCTTCACCTCACCCAGCCCACCGTCTCCGTTCAGCTGAAAAAGCTCGCCGACGATGTGGGCGTGCCGCTCTATGAGCAGATCGGCCGCCGGTTGAGATTCACCGAAGCGGGGCTCGAACTGATCAAAAGCTCGCGGGAGATAATGGACAGCTTCGATCGTCTGGAGATGAAGCTGGCCGATCTGCAGGGACTGAAGGCGGGCACCCTGCGCCTGGCGGTGGTCACCACATCGAAGTACCTGATCCCCCACTTTCTGGGCGAGTTCGTGAAGGCCCATCCCGCCATCGATATCGTATTGAAAGTCGCAAACCGGCAGAAGATCATCGAACAGTTGGAAACGGCGGAGTATGACTTCTACGTGTTCAGTCACCCGCCGGAAAATTTCGAGCTGGATATGGTGCTGCTCTCCACCAATCCACTGGTGCCGATCGCCGCCGACTCGCATCCGCTGACCCGGGAAAAGCAGATACCCTTCGAGCTGTTCGCCCAGCAGCCGTTTCTGATTCGCGAGATGGGCTCGGGAACCCGTCACGCCATCGACCGGCACCTGAAAGCGAAAGGGCTGGAGTTGAATGTCCGCATGACCATTGAGAGTAACGAAGCGATCAAGCACTGCGTGATGTCTGGGCTTGGCGTGTCGATCCTGTCTCGTCATACGCTGTCGCTGGGTGGCAGCGAGGGGTTACGGGAGCTGGATGTAGAGCATCTGCCGATCCCCTCACAATGGTATCTGGCGCGCCTGTCGGCCAAAGAGATGTCGGTGGTCGCCAGTACCTTCCTCGATTATGTGCAAGCGCAAGGGGATCAACTGGCCAATCTGCTCGCGCCCTAAGTTAGAATACTCTGCGATACGTCATAACCGGTAGAGGTTCACCTTGAAGTGCCCCAAATGCGGCTATGTGAGACAGCAGCAGGATAACCACGTCATCGAGGGTGTCTGTCCTCAATGCAGTATCGCCTACAGTAAATGGAAGCCGGATACGGCACCTGTGGACAAGTCGGCTGAACCGGTCGAGCCGGGTCGGTTCACCCTGGAGCCGGTGGTACCGTTTACCGCACGTATCGTCAGCCGGCTGCTGGAGGTACCCGAGCAGGTGGATTCGCTGACCTTCTGGGGCCGGGTCGGGCTGTATATCGCCTTCTTTATCTGGGGCTGGTCGTTCATACTCGGCGGTATCGACTGGATCTCCATCGGCGGCTCCTTTCTGCACAACGCGAACCTGCCCTTCCATGAGTTCGGCCATGTCCTGTTCAGCCCCTTCGGGCGCTACATGGGGATTCTGGGCGGCAGCCTGTTCCAGGTACTGATGCCGCTGGGACTGATGCTGGCGTTTATACTTCAGCGGCGCGATACCTTTGCCGCCTCGATCATGCTCTGGTGGTGCGGACAGAATTTCATCGATGTCTCGCCCTATATCGCCGATGCGCCCTACCGCGCGATTCCACTGATTCGCGGCATGAGCGAGGATTATCACGACTGGGGTAACCTGCTCTCGATGGGCGGCACATTGGATCGGGCGGCAACCTATGCCAGTCTATGGTTCGGCACCGGGGTTGTACTGTTGCTGCTGAGCTTCGGCTGGGGCGGTTACCTGCTCTATCGCCAGCATCGTAATCTGGGCGGTTTTTGACCGTTGTTTCTGGGCGTTCGCTTATTGACGTTGTACTTCTTGTACGTAGTGACTGGGGTTATTTTTTAGATGAACGATAAAGGCTTTACCACGCAGATCGTCCACGGCGATCGTGAATCACTGATAGAACACGGCTCGGTGCACAAGCCGGTGCACAACGTCGTGCTCTACGGCTACAAGACGGCGGAAGAGCTGGCCGCGGTGTTCCAGAACAAGCAGCCCGGATATTCCTACGGCCGTCAGAACAACCCCACGACCACCGCCCTGCAGACCAAGATCAGCGCGCTGGAAGCGGGTATCGACAGCATCTGCTTTGCCACCGGGATGGCGGCGATCAGCGCGACCTGCCTGACGCTGCTGAAAGCCGGCGATCACCTGATCTCCAGCCAGTTCCTGTTCGGCAACACCAACAGTTTTTTCCAGACCCTGACCCAGTTCGGCATCGAGGTCAGCTTCGTCGATGCCACCGACGTCGCCAACGTGAAGGCGGCGGTGCAGCCCAATACCCGCATGGTGTTTGTCGAGACCATCGCCAACCCCTGCACCCAGGTGGCGGACCTGAAGGCGATCGGCGAGTTCTGCCAACAGCAGCAGCTGGTCTATGTGGTGGATAACACCATGAGCTCTCCGGCTCTGTTCCGGCCGAAGGCGGTCGGCGCCAGTCTCAGCATCAACTCACTGAGCAAGATCATCGCCGGTCACGGCGAGGTGCTTGGCGGTTCAATTACCGACCTGGGCCAGTACGACTGGAGCCAGTACCCCAATATCAACGAGTCCTACCGTAAGGGTGACCCACAGAAGTGGGGGCTGCAGCAGATCCGCAAGAAGGGGCTACGCGATATGGGTGCCACGCTGGCACCGGACTCCGCCCACCGCATTGCCATCGGCGCCGAGACCCTGGCCCTGCGCGTGGAGAAGGCGTGCAGCAACGCCCAGGCGCTGGCCGACTACTTCGCCCAGCACAAGGCGATCAAGCAGGTGTACTACCCGGGCCTGGCCGGACATCCACAGCATCAGCGCGCACAGGAGCTGTTCTGCGGTTTCGGCTCGCTGATGAGTATCGACCTGGTCGATGACGACGCCTGCTTCGAGGTGCTGAACAAGCTGCAGTCGGTGGTGCTGTCCAGCCACCTGGGTGATAACCGCACTCTGGCGATTCCGGTCGCCCACACCATCTTTTACGAGATGGGACCGGAGCGCCGTGCGTCGATGGGGATCTCCGAGGGCACCATCCGCATCTCCGTCGGTATCGAGGATCAGGCGGACCTGCTCGCCGATTTTGAGCGGGCACTGGGCTGATCCCGCCAGCCTGCGCCCGGTATCGCCGTGCCGGGCGCTGTTGCACAGACAGCCGGAACAGACAACCGGTTGCACCGCCACCGAGTTATTGCCAGTCTGAATAGATGGCTATACAGATTCCGAAACCCGACGGCATCATCGATCTGGGGGTTGGCCAGCCCGACCTCGATCTGCTGCCGGTCACACTGTTCCGCTCCATGACGCTGCGCCGGGAGAATCTCGCCTATGGTGAGGAGGCCGGTGACCACCGCTTCCGGCAAACCCTGGCGACCTGGCTGAGTGGCGAGTATGAGCATCCTGTCGATGCCGAACGGCTGATGGTGACCACCGGCAACTCCAATGCACTGGATCTGATCTGCAGCCGGCTGGCCCGTGCCGGCGACACAGTGCTGGTTGAAGATCCCAGCTACTTCATTGCGCTGAAGCTGTTCGGTGAGCATGGCCTCAAGCCGATGGCGCTTCCCATGGATGATCATGGCATCCGGCTGGATGCATTGGAGGCGGCGCTGCAACGGCACAAGCCGGCCTTTATCTACACTATCCCCAGCTACCACAACCCCACCGGTATTACCCAGCCCCTGGAGCGGCGCGAGCAGCTGGTCGCACTGGCCAGGCATTACCGCTGCCCGCTGGTAGCGGATGAGGTCTACCAGTGCCTCTACTTCGGCCAGAAGCCGCCTCCCCCCCTAGCCTGTTATGACCCGAAGGCACCGGTGCTGTCGCTCGGCACTTTTTCCAAGATTCTCGCCCCGGGCCTGCGACTGGGTTGGATCCAAGGCTCCGGAGACATAATGCCCTCGCTGCTGGGCTCGGCCCTGTTCAAGAGTGGTGGCGGACTGGCACCGGTAAGCTCGGCACTGGTTGAGCCGTTGATCGCCAACGGCGAACTCCAGCGCTATCTAGTCGGATTGCGTCAGCAATATCGGTCTCGGCTCGAACGGTTATACCAGGGCTTGCACAGCGACTTTGGAGAGCGATTACAGATCGCCAAGCCTGAAGGCGGCTACTTCCTCTGGGTAACCTTTACCGATGGCACCGAGCCGATGCGCAGACTGGCGGTGGCGAAACAGCAAGGGGTCAGCTATTTCGGCGGCCCACTGTTCTCCGCGAACAAAGGCTTCGCTAACAGCATGCGGCTTTGTTTTGCCTGGTATGCGGAGCAGGAACTAACCATCGCCTGCAAGCGGCTGGCCCGACTGTTCGCCCGACAGTAGCAATACCGATTGCAGTTGTTCATCATGCCCAGGCGTAGCGCCATATTTGCGTTTTGTGGCGCGGTGACTCAACCTTTCAATCAGCAATAGTACTCCCGCACAGCAGAGCCTGAGGAAACACAGATGGTGAACAGTTCAGTGGTTACGGATCGCTACGATCAGCTTCTGGACTGGCTGCACCGTGGTGCATTGGGCGACTGGGACGTACCAACTCTGATGTCGGAGCTGATCGGACATCTGCAGGCATTCGGAATGGGTCTGCACAGAGTTCACTTTGGTCTGCCGATGCTTCATCCCCTCTATGTGGTGAGCGCTTACACCTGGCAGGCGGGTGAAGGCGTGGTTATCGACAACTATCCGCGCGGCATTACCGAGCACTCGTTCTGGCTGAAAAGTCCCGTTCGCCCCTTCTACGAGAGCGGCGCCATCGAGGGGCGGATCAAGATCCTGCCGGGGTCGGAGTCCGATCACTACCCGATGTTGAAAACCGCGGGTGACAACGGTGCCACGGATTACTATATCCAACTTACCAACTTTAATGACCGCAGCGTCTCACCCGACGGCCAGGAGGGAATCGTCGTCAGTTGGATGTCTTCCAAAGCCGACGGCTTTAGCGATGATGATTTGGCGCTGCTGCGCAAGCTGCACCTGCCACTGTGCGCACAGTTAAAAAATCTGACTCATCGACGCCTGGTCGACGATATCCTGCAGGCCTATCTGGGGGACTATTCCGGCAAGCGGGTACATGCCGGCCAGATCCAGAGGGGGGATGGCGAACTCATCGATGCAGTGATCTACTTTTGTGACCTGCGCCAATCATCGAAACTGGCCGAACTCTATGATCCAGCAGGCTTTTTGGATGTGCTTAACCAGTACTTCGAACTGACCGCCGGTACCATCGCCGATTTCGGGGGCGAAGTGCTGCGCTTTATCGGTGACGCCTCACTGGCGATATTCCCTATCGAACGCTTTGGTGATCGGGCATCTGCATGCCGCGCGGCGTTGGCTGCCGCACTGGAGACCGTGCAGCGGAGCGAGAAGCTCAATAGCCGTCGATCCGAGAGCGGTGAACCGGCGATCGAGTTCGGCATCGGCCTGCACCCCGGTTCTGTACTGTACGGCAATATCGGTACCCCGACCCGCCTCGAGTTTACCGTTATCGGCTCCGCGGCCAACGAGGCGGCACGGATTGAGAGCCAGTGTCGGGAGCTTGACCAACCGATCCTGGTCTCCAGAGAGTTCGCCGACAACCTGGATGTCGAATGGCAGTCGCAGGGACAGTTCAGTCTGCGCAATATCGGCAGGCCGATTGAGATACTCTCACCTCCGCATCAGCCGATACTGCACTGAATACTCGCGTGCCAACCGTTCAACCCTCGGTTGTTGTGCCACTCTATGGGTGATAAAACCGCAGCCAAGGCTGAGGATTTTCATTACTGTGTTCAGCGCAACTCACTAACACGAAGCGAATTCAACATGGACAACGTTATTCCCTTCCCGATCAAGGACAAGCACGGCCTGCGCTATGTGCTCGATCTGATCCGCAACAGTTATCTGAAGACCGGCATGGATCCACAACTTGCCGACGAGGCGGTAGCGGAGCTGGAGCCACTGCTGGAACCGCTGATCGGCGGTTACGAATCGGTACTGGAGCTGCCGGACGACCTGAGGCTAAGCGAGGAGCAACTGGAGACGGTGGTTCAGGCTCATGGCAAGGCGGTACAGGGCATCTTCGACCATTATGCGCCGCGGATGAATCTGGCCATCGCCACCATCGCCAGCCTGATGCGCAAACGCTACACGGACTAACACACAGCGTTAGTTTGCTAGCTGCATGACGAACCGTGCCCGGCGCTCGGCGATCAGCCAGCTCCCCTGCTCCAGTACACAGATATCCTCGAACTCACCGATCATCACCGGGGACTGAACCTGCGGCAACGCGGAAACCTCTTCGCGGCTGTCAGCAAGCGCGGAGAACACCTGTGCATAACTGTGCACCCGTGCACGTTTGGCTGTATCGATATCGACCCGCTGATTACTGCATAGGTGTCGGCTGATACGCTCGCCGGGGCGTTGTGCATAGGCGTCAAAGATCGCCTGCCGCCCGACCAGCGGGTGCCCGCCGGCAGTGGGTCGATATAGCCGGGCCTGCTCGGTGAATAGCGCAGTCAATCCGGCATAATCCTGTTGATCGACCCTGAACAGGCTCTCCAGCACCAGGCGTTTACAGGCGCTTTCGATCAACAACGCCAGTTGGGGGCCGACGCTCATGAGTCCAGCCACTCCCGCAGTGCCGCCGTCACCGCCCTGGGTCTCTCCATGGTACTCATATGCCCGGCGTCCTCGATCACGCTCAGCACACTACCGGGCGCCAGCGCGGCCATCGCTTCGTGGCGTTCTAGCGGACTCCAGCTATCCTGGCGTCCGACCAGCAGCAGCGTTGGACAGTGCAGGGATTTCAGTATCGCCGTGGCGTCCGGCCGATCGAGCAGCGCGCGGATCTGCGCCTGGAACAGCTCCGGTGTCTTGCGCGCTATCATTGCCAGAATCGACTCCATCAGGTCTCGGTCGCGCAGTCGGTCCGGGTGCACCATCCCCTGCGCCCAGACGGTGCCCATGGCACGCATCCCCTCGCGTTGTGCCTGCTCGAGCAGTGCCAGTCGCTTCTGCCGTTCCGGTGCACCGGCCGCGCCTTGCGGACGCGCTTCGTACCCGGTATCGAGCAGTGCTAAATGGCTGACCCGCTGCGGTGCCCGACGGTACACCTCCAGCGCCACACGTCCGCCCATGGAGTGCCCCGCCAGGGCAAAGCGCTCCGGTGCCTGTTGTAACACGATATCGGCCATCGCACTGATCGAATCGGCCGTGCCGAAATCGACGACGCGGCAGTCCAGATCGTGAAGATCGGTTAGCTGTTCCTGCCACACCGCCTCATCGCAGAGCAGTCCGGGCAGCAGCATTAACGTAGGTGTAAGTGACTGTGTCATTGAGGTTCTTATTCCTGTTTGCCGCCGGCATGTGCGGCGATATCCATCTGCATCTCCTCGATGATCCAGTCGCGAAACGCGCCCATGCCGTAGGTCAGCGCCCGGTTCTTCTTGTACACCAGGTAGAAGGCGTTCTGCGTATCGAAAGCCAGGTCGAACGGGGCGGCCAGCTTGCCGGATTCTATTTCGCGCTCAACCAGTACCCGGTCCGCCAGCGCGATGCCGATCCCCTCTGTGGCCGCGGACACCGCCAGCGAGGTGCTGGAAAAGGACATGGTGCGGGTGGCGTCTGAGAGACTGACGCCGATCTCGCGCAGGGCACGGTTCCACTCATGGCGTCGACCGGTGATGTAGATCAACGTGTGTTTGACGACGTCTTGGGGTGTTTGCAACGCCTTCGGCCCCTCCAGGAAAGACGGGGCGCACACCGGGGTCTGCACGATATTTCGCAGCAGGTGCTCCTCGACCCCTTCCCAATTGCCACGGCCGTAGTACACGGCCATATCGGTATCGGAGTGTTCGAAATCGATGTAGCCCATGGTGGAGCTGAAACGCAGCTCCACATCGGGATAACGCTCCTGGAAACGGGTGATGCGTGGTACCAGCCAGCGGGTCAGGAAGAAGGGCGCGACGCTGATATTGACCGCCGAGGTATTGGTGGAGGTCATCATGCGCCGGGTGGCGCTCTCCAGCTCGTCCAGCGCCATCTGTACCGAGCCCAGATAACGCTCACCGGAGCTGGTCAGATAGACCTGCCGCTTTTCGCGCCGGAACAGTTTCAAGCCCAAGAATTCCTCAAGCGACTTCAACTGGTGGCTGACCGCCGAGGGGGTCACGCAGAGCTCTTCCGCAGCCTTGTTGAAGCTTCCGTGGCGGGCCGCTGCCTCAAACACTCGCAGGGCGTTAAGGGGAGGTAGACGTCTAATGGAGAGCTCCTTTTCGCTTGTTTAGTTTTTCTCAACTATAGACTGAAAAAGCGTCGTTTGCCCAGATAAAACTACAACCTTAGTATTAGCAGTGTAGATTGATGCTGAAAAAACACTCAGGAGTACACACCATGGACAATTTTGAAGTGAAATACGACGAATTCAACCGCGTTGACGTTGACTACTACATCGAGCGGGCCCGTGTCGAACGCGCTGCTTATATCGCCAGCCTGTTCCGCAAAGCTTTTTTCAAGAAATCCGAAAAGGGCAGCAAAGCACGCGTTGCATACAACCTGCAGCAGTCACCGGCAGTCTAAGCCTGTGACTGCGGTTCGGTAATGTCTCACCGACCGCCCGCGTTATCCCGCCTTCGGCAGATCCCTGCCAACCAGAAAAGATCGGCGACAACTCCATAACAACGCTGGGTTTACCCAGACGCCTTTTCTGCCCCCGCGGTATACAGACCAGACGGTTGATCCGCCCGCGCTAGCAACGAGTAGTTGACCGGTACCAGCAGCAGTACCACCAGCATCGAAAAACTGAGTCCGCAGACAATACTCACGGCCAACGGTCGCAGCATCTCGGCGCCCTCACCGAAACCTATCGCCAGCGGCATCATCCCCACCACCGTGGTCAGCGTGGTCATCAGGATCGGCCGCAGCCTTAACCGTGCCGCCTCGGCTATCGCGTCGTGACAGCTCAAGCCTCGATCACGCGACAGCTCGATATACTCCACCAGCACGATGGCGTTGTTGACCACGATACCGGCAAGCATGATCAAACCGAGCCAGACCGGCATCGACAGAGGCATGCCCAACAGATTGATCCCAAGCGCAACACCTATCACCCCAAACGGCACGCTGGTCATGATCACCAGTGGATTACGCAGCGACTCATACTGCACCGCCATCACCACGAACACCAGGAACAGCGCCAGCGCCAACAGGATGCGGCTGGTCTGCTGCCCCTGCTGCAGCGTCTGCAGACCGCCACTGTCATATAGGGTATAACCGGGCGGCAGCTCCAGGCCCGCCGTAGCCTTGGCGATATGCTGATAGACACCGCCGAGGGTCGCATCCTCGGTCAACGTGGCACTGATCTCGACGATCCGCATCTGCCGGTCGCGCCTGATCTCCGCCGGGGTACGGGTCAGCTGCAGCTCGGCCACGCTGCCGAGATACACCGGCGGACGCCCCGCGCTGCCGGGAAACAGCAGGATCGATTCCAGATCCTGGGGCGTGGACGCCTCCTCCCGGGGCAGGCGCAGGCGCACATCGTAGCTGCTGTCGCCGTCGATAAAATCGGTAATAACCCGCCCCTCGAGGGCGATCGCCATCGCGTCGCTCAGGTCCTCAACCTCGAACCCCAGTGCCGCGGCGCGGTCACGGTCGATGCGGATATCCAGCTCCTGCTGCGACTCCTCGCTGGACCAGGTCAGGTTACGCAACCCCGGCACCCCGGCCAGGCGATCGACCACCTGCCGCGCCAGCTGATCCAGGCGCTCCAGATCCTGGCCGCTGATCCGGAGACTGACATCGTCATCCCCGCCGCTGGTGCGCAGGCCGCGGATGCCGCGCAGGCGCATACGCACCTGAAAGCCGGCGAAATTCAGCTCCCGTATCTCCCGGTTCATCCGCCCGATCCATTGATCGGAGCTGACCACGCGCTGATTCAGCGGCACCAGCTGTACCTGAATCCGGGCGCTGTTGCTGCGCTCGCTCGTCGAACTGCCGAATACGGAGCCACCGCTGGTGGTGAAGATGGAACGGGTTTCCGGCTGCTGGCGGATCAGCTCTTCGATCCGCACCACCCGGCGGTCCAGTTCACTTAACCGGGTACCGGGATCGGCGGTGATCGATACGTAGATCTCGCCGCTATCCATCGCCGGCAGGAACGCCTGCTTACCACTGATAAAGGTCGGCAGTGCCAGCCCCAGCATCAGCAGGAACATCAGCAGGGTCAGCAGGCGCACGCGCAGGATAAGGCGCACCAGCCGCGAGTAGTACTCCCCGAGCGAAGCCATCAGGCCGTCGATCAGCCGCCGCACCCGGCCCTCCCTCACGGTGTGCACCCGCGCGGCCAGCGCCGGCACCAGGGTCAACGCAATCACCATTGAGGCCAGAATCGCTGCCGAGATGGTGAAGATCAGCTCACGAAACAGCAGGCCGATCAGGCCGCCGATAAACAGGAACGGCAGCACCGCGGCCAGATTGGTAGTGGTCGAGGCGATGATCGCCGAGTTGACCTCGGCCGCCGCCACCGCCGCATCACGCCCACGGTGCTCACCCTGGCGCTGGTGACGGTAGATGTTCTCCAGCATGACGATGGTGTTATCGACCAGCATACCGACGCCGAGTGCCAACCCCCCGAGGGTCATGATGTTCAGTGTCAGGTTGCCAAGGCCCATCAACACGAAGGTGACCATCACCGCAATGGGGATGGCGCTGCCGATGATCAGGGTGCGGCGCAGGTTGCCGAGGAACAGGTAGACCACCGCCATCGACAGCAGGGCGCCACTGATGACCGCCAGCGTCGAGTTGTGCAGCGCCTGGCGCACGAACACCGACTGATCGGACACCGGGACGATCTCGATATCCTTGGGTAACAGGTTATTGCGCGCCAGCCAGTCAAGCTGGCCCTGCACCGCATCGGCCACCGTCACGGTGTTGGCGGTGGGCTGCTTCTGAATCGACAGCTTGACCGCCGACACGCCGTCGGCACGGACCCGGAGCCGCTCCTCCTGGTGGGTATCGAGCACCTGCGCCACCTCGCCAAGGGCCAGGGTGCTGCCATCCTGCAGCCGCAGCGGCAGCTGCGCCAGCGCCTCTACCGATTCGAAGCGGCCACTGATCTGGCCCGCCAGCTCCTGCTGGCTCATGCGCAGCCGACCGGCCGGATCCTGTCGGTTACCCCGCTCGATGGCATCGATGATGTCCTGCATCTCCAGCCCCAGACCGGCCAGGCGCTGCTGATCGGGCAACACCTGGATCTCGCGGACCAGGCCGCCGCCAATTTCCGCGGCTGCCACGCCGGGCAGGTTGATGAACCACTTGGCAAAGCTGTCCTCGCTCCAGCTGCGCAGCTCCACCGGGTCGCGCAGTGGCGAGCTGATGGCGAACTCCATCACCGGTATCTGTGACGGATCTAGCTTGTAGATAACCGGATTGTCCACACTGTCTGGCAGCCGTCGTCGCGCCCGGTCCAGCCGCGTACTGGCATCGCGCAACGCGATATCGATATCCTTGCCATAAGGGAAGGCCAGATCCACGGAGCTGCGCCCCTGCTGGGTCTCCGACTGCACCGTGACCGCATCCTCGGTGATCGCCAGCTGCTCCTCGAGCACCTTGGTCACCTGGTCCTCCATCACCCGCGCCGGTACACCGGAATCGGTGATGCGGACCCGGATCTCGGGATAGATCAGGTGCGGCAGCAGATCCACCGACAGTCGCCCCAGCGCGAACAGACCAAGCACGATCACCGCCAGCGCGATCATCGTCACCCCGACCGGATGGCGAATCGACCAACCGGCCAGGCCTCCGCCATGTCTCAGCGGTTCCTGCCGCTCATCGTTCATTGCCGCTACTCTCCGGGCCCATTGCCAGACTCACGACCTCTACCTTCTGTCCCGGCACCAGGCCGAGGAAACCACGTGTGACCACACGCTCACCCGGTGCTATGCCATCCAGGATCTCGATACGGTCGGCCAGTCGACTGCCGGTTACCACCTCGCGCCGTACCACCTCCCCGGCCTCGTTGACGATGTAAAGGAAGCTCGCGTTATCGAAGCGCAGCGCACTGAACGGCACCAGCAGACGCTCGCGGGCGGTGGTCTGCAGCTGCACGCGCACGAACTGACCCGCCCGGGCGCCCTCGGGTACCGGGTCGAGGCGAATCTCCAAGGTGCCGCGACGGGTCACCGGATCGACCTGGGGGTAGATCCGGCTAACCACCGCGGGCTGGGGCTCGAAACCCAGGGCGTCGATCATCACATCTACCGGGTCACCCAGTTTCAGCTGCGCCAGGATCAGCTCGGACAGGCTCACGTCGACTACCAGAACCTGAGGGTCGGCCAGCGTCAGCAGGTGGTCGTAGCGTTCAGCCACATTGCCCGGCTCGCTCATGCGTGCGGTGATGACACCGGCGAATGGCGCCTTGATCTCAGTATAGGAGAGCCGGGTTTCCAGCAGCTCGAGATCGGCACTGGTCACCTCCGCCTCGGTCTCCCGCCGCAGCAGCTCCTCGCGCGATACCAGCCGGTTGGCCGCCAGCTCACGCAGCCGGGCCAGATTCTGCTGCGCCTCGCGCAGGCTGGCGCGGGCGCGGTTGTACTCGGAGCGCAGCAGTCGATCATCGAGCTTGACCAGCAGTTGTCCCGCCTCGACCCGATCGCCGGGATACCAGGGCAGCTCGGTGATCTGCCCCGCCTCCTGCGTGTGTATCTCCACCTCGCGCAAGTGGCGCAGCGTACCACTGCGTTTGCGCTCCAGCGCTACCCGCGCCGGCTGCACCTGAACCACCTCGACCAGATGTGCCCTGGGGCCACCTGGCCTGCCGCCGCCTGGTGGCGCATCCTGGCCACAGCCAAGCAACACGCCGGTCAATAAACAGAGCACAACGCTGCGCTTCATACTGCTGACACTCCTTGGGAGAAAGCTCTCAACCTGCCGCCACCTTCACCGGCACCTGCTGGTCCATATCCAACCGTTGCAGCGCCAGCTTCAGGCCCTCGAAGCAACGGCCATCGATGGCGGTACCGACCTCGCCCTGCATGATCTCCAGCGCCTTCGGCACCGGGATCGGCGCCCGATAGGGGCGGTCGGCGGTGATTGCATCGAAGATATCGGCGGTGGTGATAATACGGGTTTCCAATGCTATCTCTTCGGCACAGACACCACGGGGATAGCCCTTGCCGTCCAGACGCTCGTGGTGCGCCGCCGACACCCGGGCAAGCTCCGAGAAGGCGCTGATGCGGGAGAGGATCTCTTCGGTGAAACGGGCGTGATCGCGCATCGCCACCCACTCCTGATCATCCAGCTTGCCCGGTTTGTCGAGAATGGAGTTGCTGACACCGAGCTTGCCAATATCGTGCAGCAGCGCCCCTCGCTTGAGCCAGCGCCGTCGGCCCGGCTCGATATCGAGCGCTTCCGCAATCAGGTCCGTATACAACCCGACCCGTTCACTGTGACCGGCGGTATAGGGGCTTTTCGAGTCCACCACCTGACCGAAGGCCGCCGCTATCTCGTCCATGTAATCGTCATCCAGCGCAATTTCGGCATGGGCGGGCTCCAGCGACATCACCTGCGCTGCCAGTGCATCACTGGCCAGCATCGACCAGAACGGTCGATCATCTGCCGTCTGCACCAGTGCATCCACCAGTGTCGGATCGAACCAGCTCCCGCTGCGCGCACGCGCCTCATCCAACGCGGCCTCAACGCCTCCTGCGGAGTGGAACACATCCACCACCTGTGCCAGCAAGGCGATCCGCGCGTAGAGGGGGATCGATTCACCGGACAGGGCATCGGGTCTGCCGCCACCGTTCCAGTGCTCATCCAGGGCGTGGATACCCTGGGCGACCGGCTCGGGGAAACGAAGTTGACGGGCGATGGCAGCCCCCCGCTCACAGCGGGTCTGGATCAGTTCGTTCGCCAGTTCATCGCCATTGCGGATGATGGTGAGCAAGGTGCGAAAGCGCTCGGCGACGCCGGCGGTCAAACCGGTATGGCCCAACACGAAGCGCACCACCTGTGACAGGCTGCCATCCACCTGCTTGAAATCGTGCTTGAAACGCAGGTCGTCGGTGCGATACAGCTCACAGATACGGGCCGCGTTACTGCTGCAGCCCAGATCCTTCAGCAGCAGGGTGTAATACAGCTCCCAACGCCGCGCGGACGGCAGACCGATCTGTTCGGCGATACGCATGCCGATCCAGCAACAGCGCATGCAGTGGCCCGCCGGCTGGCCCTCGGTCATATCGAGCGCATGGCTGAGTGCGGCGATCAGCTCGGCCAGCTTGAGACCGCCGACAGTGTCGAAGCGTTGCATTCCACCCTCCTCAGGATCGATCCTTCCCCCTATATACGTAGCGGAAAAACGATCGGATCGACATCCTTGCCCTATCCTGCCCGACGGCGCGCGGGCTGGGAAGCGTCTTAGCTCAGCGGCTCAAACGGTTTTCACCTTTGGATGCTGCTCAGCCCAAAACCGGTTTACCCAGAGCGAGAGCAGGATCACACCGCCGCCGAGACTCAACCGAAGCAGGTCCGCATCCCGGTTCCACAGCAGCAGATTCACCACCAGTCCGGCCGGCACCAGAGCGTTGTTCATGATCCCCAGCGTACCGCCATCCACCAGCGTTGCGCCCTTGTTCCAGAGGTAGAAACCAAGCCCCGAAGCGGCCAGACCGAGCCAGGCCAGCACACCCCACTGCAGCGTTGTCTGCGGCAGCTTGTCCGGATTCCCCAGCAACAGGAACGCAGGCAGCACCACGGCCAGAGCACCGACGAAGAAGAAGCCGAAGCTGCGATGCAGCGGCCCCTGCACCCGGTAACGCCGTACCAGATGGGCATAGCCCACCTGCCCCGCGGCGAAGGCGGCGTTGGCCAGCTGCAGAATCAGGAAGCCGAGCAGGTAGTCGTCGGAGATATGGTCGTAACGGATGATCCCCGCGCCGACCACGGCCAGTGCCGTCGACAGCAGCGGGCCGACGGAGAAACGCCCCTGCAGACCCTCATCGATCAACGCCACATAGAGCGGCGTGGTGATGGTAAACAGCAGCACCTCGGGCACGGTCAGGAAGGAGAACGACTGGTACAGGCAGATATAGGTGACACCGAACTGCAACGCGCCGCAGCCGATGATGCCCCAGACCAGGCCAGGGGGCAGCCCCCGCCAGCGCAGCAGCGGCAGAAACAGCGCACCGGCCAACAGAATGCGGGTGAGCACGGCGAAGTAACTGTCCACCCGACCGGCCAGATACTCGCCGATCAGGCTGAACGAGAACGCCCAGAGCAGGGTGACAAAGACCAGATAACGCATGGCTGAATTCCTTTTGCACAACGAAGAAGGGCGGCCCGTTGGCCGCCCTTGATACTCTGGATCTCGATCAGTTGACCTTGGCGTCCAGCTTGCCCGCCTCGTAGGCGACGGCCATATCTTCCAGCGAGATCGCGTTGATCTTGCTCGCATTGCCCGCGGTGCCGAAGGCTTCGTAGCGGGCGATGCAGATATCGCGCATCGCCGAGATGGTTTCCTTGAGGAACTTGCGCGGGTCGAACTCGGATGGGTTCTGCGCCATGAAGCGACGCACCGCTCCGGTTGACGCCAGGCGCAGGTCGGTATCGATGTTGACCTTGCGCACGCCGTACTTGATCCCCTCGACGATCTGCTCCACCGGCACACCGTAGGTTTCCGGGATCTCGCCACCGAACTCGTTGATGATCGCCAGCCACTCCTGCGGTACCGAGGAGGAGCCATGCATTACCAGGTGGGTGTTGGGGATACGGGCGTGGATCTCCTTGATACGGCCGATCGCCAGGGTGTCGCCGGTGGGCGGCTTGGTGAACTTGTAGGCACCGTGAGAGGTGCCGCAGGCGATCGCCAGCGCATCCACGTTGGTGGCCTTGACGAACTCGGCGGCCTCGTCCGGATCGGTCAACATCTGGTCGTGGGACAGCACGCCCTCGGCCCCGATACCGTCCTCTTCACCGGCCATGCCGGTTTCCAGCGAGCCCAGGCAGCCCAATTCACCCTCGACGGAGACGCCGCAGGCGTGTGCCATCTCGACGGTGCGACGGGTCACGTCCACGTTGTACTCGTAACTGGTCGGGGTCTTGCCGTCGGTGCCGAGGGAGCCGTCCATCATGACGGAGGAGAAACCGAGAGCGATAGAACGCTGGCACACCGCCGGGCTGGTGCCGTGATCCTGGTGCATACACACCGGGATATGCGGAAACTCTTCGATCGCTGCCAGGATCATGTGCTTGAGGAAGTTGGAACCGGCGTACTTGCGCGCACCTGCGGATGCCTGCACGATCACCGGCGAGTCGGTCTTGGCCGCCGCTTCCATGATGGCACGCATCTGTTCGAGGTTATTGACGTTAAACGCCGGAATGCCATAGCCCTGTTCGGCAGCATGGTCCAGCAGCTGACGCATAGAGATCAGTGCCATATCGATTCACCCTTGGATTGTCTGTTTCCGTAAAACTCATTGCGACCGCCTCAGGTACATAACCCGGGGCGATCCCGTTCTATTACTGTGCCGCGCGCTGCTCCAGCATCGCCACTGCCGGCAGGGTCTTGCCCTCGACGAACTCGAGGAAAGCACCGCCACCGGTTGAGATGTAGGAGACCTTGTCGGCGATCTCGTACTTGTCCACCGCGGCCAGGGTATCGCCACCGCCGGCGATGGAGAAGCCCGCGCTGTCGGCGATCGCCAGCGACAGGGTCTTGGTGCCCTCGCCGAACTGGTCGAACTCGAACACGCCCACCGGGCCGTTCCAGATGATGGTGCCGGCGCCCTTGAGCAGGTTGGCCAGATTCGCCGCCGACTGCGGGCCAATATCGAGAATCATGTCATCCTCGGCCACATCGTCCACCGATTTAATAGTAGCTTCCGCGTCCTCCGCAAACGCCTTGGCCACCACCACATCCACCGGCAGCGGGATGCTGACCTTGGCCATCAGCGCCTTGGCGGTGTCGACCAGGTCATGCTCGCACAGCGACTTGCCCACCGGCTTGCCCGCGGCGGCAAGGAAGGTGTTGGCGATACCGCCACCGACGATCAACTGATCGCACTTCTCCGACAGGGCGTTCAAGACTTCCAGTTTAGTCGATACCTTGGAACCGCCCACGATGGCGGCCATCGGCCGGGCCGGCTTGTCCAGCGCCTTGCCCAGCGCCTCCAGCTCGTTGGCCAGTAATGGACCTGCGCAGGCGATGGGCGCGAACTTGCCGACACCGTGGGTCGAAGCCTGGGCGCGGTGCGCGGTACCGAAGGCGTCCATGACGTAGACGTCGCACAGCGCCGCCATCTGTTTCGCCAACGCTTCGTTGTCCTTCTTCTCGCCGGGGTTGAAGCGCACGTTCTCGAGCAGGACCAGCTCACCCTCGTGCAGCTCGAAGCCACCGTCGAGCCAATCCTTAACCAGCGGTACGTCGCGGCCCAGCAGTTTGCCGATATGGGCGGCAACGGGTGCGAGAGAGTACTGCTCGTCGTACTCGCCTTCGGTCGGACGACCCAGGTGCGACATCACCATCACCTTGGCGCCCGCTTTCAGTGCCATCTCAATGGTCGGCAGGGAGGCGCGAATACGCGCATCGGAGGTTACCTGGCCATTTTTCACCGGAACGTTGAGATCTTCACGGATCAGCACGCGTTTGCCCGCCAGATCCAGCTCGCTCATCTTCAATACGCTCATCGCAGTTTCCCGTTAGTCTGTGTTAGTTGTTATAAAACGTGTCGGCCGAACCGCCCGCGAGCGGCTCAGCGCAGATTCAGCCAGTGCTGCGCCACATCCAGCATCCGGTTGGCGAAACCCCATTCGTTGTCGAACCAGCACATCAGTTTCAGCATCCGCTCTCCGGCGACCCGGGTCTGGGTACCGTCGACCACACCGGAGCGCGGATCGCGGTTGAAGTCTACCGAAGCATGCGGCTCCTCGGTATAACCCAGAAGTCCCAGCAGGGGGCCCGACTCAGCAGCCGAGCGCAGCAGCGCGTTGACCTCCTCGGCATTGGTATCGCGCTTCAGGTTCAGCGACATATCCATCAGCGAGACATTGATCGTCGGCACGCGCACATGCAGGCAGCGGAAACGCCCGGCCAACTGCGGCAGCAGCCGGTCGATACCGCGATCGAGACCGGTATCCACCGGGATAATCGACTGCAGCGCGCTGCGGGTCAGGCGCAGGTCGGTGCGGTGGTAACTGTCGATCACCGGCTGATCGTTCATCGCCGAGTGGATGGTGGTGGTCAACCCCTGTTCGATGCCGAAATGGCGGTCGAGCAGGTCCAGTATCGGGATCACGCAGTTGGTGGTACAGGACGCCGCCGAGACCACACGGTCCGAGACCTTCAGGCTGTGCTGATTGACCCCGCAGACGATGGTGGCATCCACGTCCGGCTGCGCCGGCTGGGAGAACAGCAGTCGCCTGGCGCCGGCGGCCAGATGCTGCTCGGCCATGGCACGGTTGCTGAACGAGCCGGAGCACTCCAGCACCAGGTCCAGATCCAGTTCGCCCCAGGGCAACTGACGCGGATCCTCCTGGTTCAGTACCCGGATGCGGTCTTCGGCGATCAGTAGCGACTCGCCGTCGTTGCTGACCGGCAGCGGAAAGCGCCCATGGGTGGTGTCGTAGCGGGTCAGGTAGGTAACCGTGTCGATATCGGACAGCTCGTTCAGCGCCACCAGCTGCAGCTCATGCTGCAGGTCGCGCTCATAGATCGCGCGCAGCACGCTCTGACCTATACGCCCATACCCGTTTATCGCAACCCGATAGGCCATGCTGTCGTTACCGAACCAGAAACAAATGAGGTTATCGCGGCAACGGGGCGGCTAGATGCCGCCCCGGATGCATCAGATCAGCGCCTTGGCCTGACCGACGACCTTGTCGACGGTGAAGCCAAAGTGCTTGAACAGCTCGCCGGCCGGAGCCGATTCGCCGAAGCTGCGCATGCCGATGATGGCGCCGTCAAGGCCGACATACTTGTACCAGAAGTCGGCGTGAGCGGCTTCGATGGCGATACGCGCGGTCACGCTCGGCGGCAGCACGCTGTCGCGGTAGCGCTTGTCCTGGGCATCGAAACGCTCGGTGCAGGGCATGGACACGACACGCACACGACGCTGCTCGGCACGCAGGGCTTCGGCGGAATCCACCGCCAGCGCCACTTCGGAGCCGGTGGCGATCAGGATCACTTCCGGTTCGCCGTCGCAGTCGCTGAGGATGTAACCGCCACGCAGTACGTCGTCGAGCTGAGCCTCGGTGCGCGGCTGGGCCGGCAGGTTCTGACGCGAGAAGATCAGCGCGCTGGGGCCGTCAGTGCGCAGTACCGCGGCCTTCCAGGCGATCGCGGATTCCACCGCATCGCAGGGACGCCAGGTGTTCATGTTCGGGGTCTGACGCAGGTTGGCGATCTGCTCGATCGGCTGATGGGTCGGACCATCTTCGCCAAGACCGATGGAGTCGTGGGTGTAGACGAAGATCACCCGCTGCTTCATCAGCGCGGCCATGCGCACGGCGTTACGGGCGTACTCCATGAACACCAGGAAGGTCGCGCCGTAGGGGATGAAGCCGCCGTGCAGGGCGATACCGTTCATGATCGCGCTCATGCCAAACTCGCGCACGCCGTAGTAGACATAGTTGCCGTTGGCATCGTCGCGGCTGACACCCTTGGCACCGGACCAGAGGGTCAGGTTGGAGCCGGCCAGGTCGGCAGAGCCGCCGAGGAACTCGGGCAGCAGCGGACCGAAGGCGTTCAGGGCGTTCTGCGAGGCTTTACGGGAGGCGATGTTCTCGCCCTTGTCGGCCACTTCCTTGATCCAGGCATCGGCCTTCTCGACGAAGTCGGTGGGCAGCTCGCCGGACAGACGACGCAGCAGTTCTTCGGCCAGCTCCGGATAGGCGGTACGGTAAGCGGCCAGACGCTCATTCCACTCGTTCTCGGCATGGGAACCGGCTTCTTTCGCATCCCACTCGCTGTACAGCTCGGCCGGGACTTCGAACGCCGGATAGTTCCAGTTCAGCTCTTTACGCGCCAGCGCGATCTCGTCGTCGCCCAGCGGTGCGCCGTGGCAATCCTCTTTGCCCTGCTTGTTCGGTGCACCGAAACCGATGATCGTCTTGCAGCAGATCAGCGTCGGACGCGCCTGATTCTCGCGCGCCTGTTCGATGGCAGCGCGGATCTGGTCGGCATCGTGACCGTCGACGCCGCGGATCACCTGCCAGCCGTAGGCTTCGAAACGGGCCGGGGTGTCGTCGGTGAACCAGCCCTCGACCTCGCCGTCGATGGAGATGCCGTTGTCATCCCAGAACGCAATCAGCTTGCCCAGGCCCAGAGTGCCGGCCAGTGCGCAGGCTTCGTGGGAGATACCCTCCATCATGCAGCCATCGCCCATGAAGGCGTAGGTGTAGTGATCGACGATGTCGTGACCGTCACGATTGAACTGTGCCGCCAGCACCTTTTCGGCGATCGCCATGCCCACGGCGTTGGTGATCCCCTGACCCAGAGGGCCGGTGGTGGTTTCCACGCCCGGCGCGTAGCCGTATTCCGGGTGGCCTGCAGTCCTGGAGTGCAACTGACGGAAGTTCTTCAGATCGTCGATGCCGAGGTCATAGCCGGTCAGGTGCAGCAGCGAGTAGATCAGCATGGAACCATGACCGTTGGACAGAACGAAGCGGTCGCGGTCGAACCAGTGCGGATTACTCGGGTTATGCTTGAGGAAATCGTTCCACAGCACTTCGGCGATATCCGCCATGCCCATCGGGGCACCGGGGTGACCGGATTTGGCTTTCTGAACGGCGTCCATGCTCAACGCGCGGATCGCGTTGGCAAGTTCTCGACGAGAGGACATTTACTCTACTCCTGGGCCTGGCCCAATTTGCGGGTGAGAAGATCAAAAATGAAGGGCGCAATTTTCGCGCAGAAAACACTCAGCTTCAAATCGAATTGACCCGATTTGAGGCAAATTCATGCCAACCCGGTAAAATTTTCATTCGGTTTACACGATCCGATTATGCTTTCCAGCCTTCGGACCGCTAAAATGGCCGTTTCGAAACACACATATGGTGCGAATCGAGCGCCGTAAACACACACGTTTTAAGGGTCCAGTGTACAGATGAGCGAATACAGCCTGTTCACCTCCGAGTCCGTTTCCGAAGGGCATCCGGACAAAATCGCCGACCAGATCTCCGACGCGGTACTCGATGCCATCATCGCCGAGGATATGCATGCCCGTGTGGCATGTGAAACCATGGTCAAGACCGGTGTCGCCATCGTCTCCGGCGAGATCTCCACCACTGCCTGGGTCGACCTTGAAGATCTAGTGCGCAAGGTGATCTGCGATATCGGCTACACCTCATCCGATGTCGGCTACGACGGCGAAACCTGCGGCGTGCTCAATATCATCGGCAAGCAGTCGGTGGATATCGCCCAGGGCGTCGATCGCAGCAAACCGGAGGACCAGGGTGCCGGCGACCAGGGTCTGATGTTCGGCTACGCCAGCAACGAGACCGACGTGCTGATGCCGGCACCGATCACCTTTGCCCACCGCCTGGTGGAGCGTCAGGCCGAGACCCGCAAGTCCGGTCTGCTGCCCTGGTTGCGCCCGGACGCCAAGTCCCAGGTCACCTGTCGCTACGAGCACGGCAAGCCGGTGGCGATCGACGCCGTGGTACTGTCCACCCAGCACAACCCGGATGTCTCCCAGGCCGACCTGCAAGAAGCGGTGCAGGAGCTGATCATCAAGCATGTGCTGCCGCCTGAACTGCTGCACAAGGGCACCCAGTATCACATTAACCCGACCGGCAAGTTCGTCATCGGCGGCCCTGTCGGCGACTGCGGTCTGACCGGGCGCAAGATCATTGTCGACACCTACGGCGGCATGGCCCGTCACGGCGGTGGTGCGTTCTCCGGCAAGGACCCGTCCAAGGTGGACCGCTCCGCCGCCTATGCCGGTCGTTATGTGGCCAAGAACATCGTCGCGGCAGGCCTGGCCGACCGCTGCGAGATCCAGGTCTCCTACGCCATCGGTGTGGCCGAGCCGACCTCTGTCTCGATCAATACCTTCGGCACCGGCAAGATCAGCGATGACCGGATCATCCAGCTGGTGCGCGAGCATTTCGATCTGCGCCCCTACGCGATCACGCGCATGCTCGACCTGCTGCACCCGATGTACCAGCAGACTGCGGCCTATGGCCATTTCGGCCGCCAACCCTTTGAAATGACTGTGGGCAACGACACTTTCACCGCCTTCCCCTGGGAAAAGACTGACCGCGCGGAGATGCTGCGCCAAGAGGCTGGCCTCTGAGCCCGGATAGGTCTAGACTGCTTCGAACCCGGCCATTGTGCCGGGTTTTTTATCCCGGCCCTCAGTGGTCGCGGACGACAATAAAAATGGATAGTGGGGGCTGACGACCCAGCCTCTATTCGGGCCACCCACTTCGGCCTGTCAGGAGTCAAGCAACCGCCGATGCGTAACAACAGACCTTTGCTATCGCTGAGCCATTTCAGTATCCGGCGTAAGCTGCTTTTGCTGGTCTCCCTGTCATTGTTCAGCATCCTGATCTCCACCGCCCTCGCCGCCCTCCTGCACCGAAACGATTTGATCGACGCCCGCAAAAACGAGATTCGCAGTGTCGTCGAAGCGACCGCCGGTACCATTACCGATCTCCACGCCCGCTTCACCGCCAACCAGATCAGCCATGACCAGCTCATCGCCCAGGTCCGTATGCATCTGGACAGCGCCCGTTATCGCCAGGGCAACTATCTGTTTCTGCTCGACGCATCCGGACAGATGATCAGTGACGCCGGGCGCCCGGAGCTGGAAGGCACCGACATATCGAGCCTCACCGACAGCCGGGGGGGCAGACTGCTCACCGACCTGCTAACCCAGTTGGGCAACCGGAATGAGGTGTTCTGGCACTATCACTGGGCAGTCAGCGATGACCAGGGACAGCTCGGCAGCGAAAGCGCCAAAGTCAGCTATGTAACACGCATCGCGGGTAGCAACTGGTTACTCGGATCCGGCGTGCATCTTCAGGATATCGACCGCCAACTGATGGAGCGGCTATTGACCCTGGCGATCCTGATGCTGACGCTGCTGTTGATCACTCTGGCCGCGGCGCTGATCATCGCGCACAACATCAGCACCCCCATCGCCCAGCTCTGCCAGGCCGCGCGCAGGCTGGGCGAGGGCCACCTGGAGGGAGAGGTTTGCGGCACCCAGCGCAGGGATGAACTCGGTACGCTGGCCCGCGCCGTCGAGCTGCTGCAGAGCCAGGCTCTGGACGCGTTGCGCCTGCGCAAGCTCAGCGAGCATGCCCGCTTTCTGGAGGAGTTCGACCCGGTCACCCGACTGTATAACCGCCAGGCGCTGGGGGAAGCGCTGGAGAGGGAGATCAGCCGTCAGCAGCGCTATGACTCGCGTCTCGCCGTGCTGGTGATTCGCTTGGTGCTGCTGCGCGAGATCACCACCCAATGGGGCCGGGAGTGTAGTAACCGGGTGTTGAATCTTATTGTCGAGCGCCTCCGAACCCACCTGCGGGTTGACGATGTGCTGGCGCGCCACGGCGAAGATACCCTGACCCTGGTCCGTCCCGAGGCCGGCGACGATGAAACGTTGAAAGCCCTGCTGCGTGAGCTGCTGGAGACCATCGCCACCCCGGTGTCGGTGGATGGTCAGCCCTTCACCCTGCACGGCCGCATCGGCGTCAGCCTCTACCCCGGCGACGGTGATCAGGAGTTTCAGCTGATCGGCCGCGCCGAAGAAGCGCTGCGCTCGGCGCGTCGCGACGAGCGTGACTGGGTCTGGTTCAACGCCCTGACCACCTCTCCGGTCGATCAGCGCCTGACCCTGTGGCAGGATATCCAGGTCGCCCTGGAGGAAGACCAGTTCTTCCTGGTGTTCCAGCCGATCTTCAACCTGAACAGCAACCAGCCGGTCAGCGCCGAGGTGCTGCTGCGTTGGCGCCACCCGCAACAGGGGCTGATCTCCCCTGCCGTATTTATCCCCTTCGCCGAGCAGACCGGTCTGGTCAAACGCATCGACCTCTGGGTACTCAACGCGGTTGCCCGCCAATTGCGCCAGTGGTCCGAGCAGGGTTTGAACATGCCCCGGCTGGCATTGAACCTGTCCGGCATCAGCTTCCTGCGGCCCGACTTTGAGCAACTGCTGAACACCGCCTTCAACGGCGATCTCCAGTTGCTGCAGCACCTGGAACTGGAACTGACCGAGGGTGTGCTGATCGAGGATATGGAGCGGATTCAGGAGCAGATCGATGCCGTGCGCCAGCTTGGCGTACAGATCTCGATCGACGACTTCGGCACCGGATATTCGTCGCTGAGCCGGATTCGCAACCTGGATATCGACCATATCAAGATCGACCGCAGCTTCATCGACGATATCGAATCCAGTCCGCAAAGCTGCAAGATCATCGAGGCGATCCTGCACCTGGCCCACGGCCTGCGTCTGAAAGTGGTCGCCGAGGGGGTGGAGACCGAAGCCCAACTGCATGAGTTGCGGCAGATGGGCTGCGACCTGGTGCAGGGTTACCTGCTCAGCCGTCCGCTGGAACGCAGCGATTATGAAGCCCTGCTTGACGAGGATCTGGAGATCGACGCCGATATCCTCTGACAGACACTGCCATAAGATTCTGCTGGCGGAATGGCTTGTGGCATAATCCCCCTATTTGGCCGACAGACAAAAGCTATGCGAATTCCCCGCGTTTACCATCCCGGCACGCTGAACAGCGGAGCCTGTATCGAGCTGGATGACAACGCCTTCAACCACTGCATCAAGGTGCTGCGTTTGGGCGAGGGCGCCCAGCTGGTGCTGTTCAACGGCGACGGCCACGAATACCCGGCCGAACTGCGCGAGGTATCGAAGAAACGGGCGATGGCCAGCATCGGGGAGAGCTGCGAGCCGGGACGGGAATCGCCACTGCGATTGATCGTCGGCCAGTCTATCTCGCGCGGCGAGCGCATGGATTACGCGATCCAGAAGGCCACCGAGCTGGGTGTCGGTCGTATCTGTCCGCTGTTTACCGAGCGCTGCGAGGTACGCCTGAATCAGGAGCGCCAGGAGAAGCGACAGCGCCACTGGCAGCAGATCGCGATCAGCGCCTGTGAACAGAGTCAGCGCTGCAAGGTGACGGAGATTGAAGAGCCGCAACCGCTGTCGGACTGGCTCGCCAGTGTCGACGCGGAACTAAAACTGGTGCTGCATCATCACACAGCCGAACCCCTGGGCATGTTGCCCAAGCCCGCGTCGGTGGCACTGCTGATCGGCCCCGAGGGTGGTCTGACCGAGGAGGAGGTCGCTCAGGCGCTGAACGCCGGGTTCAGACCTGTGGCCTTCGGCCCGAGGGTGATGCGCACCGAAACCGCCCCGGTAGCCGCTGCCGCCGTACTGCAGTACCTCTGGGGCGATTTGGGCTAACTCAGAATATAGGATGACCAGATGACGATTAAAGTCGGTATCGTGATGGACCCGATCGAGTCGATCGCCTTCAAGAAAGACACCTCGCTGGCCCTGCTCTGGGCCGCCCAGCGCAAGGGCTGGGAGCTCCACTACATGGAGCAGCGCCATCTGTTCATGCGCGACGGCACCGTGCAGGCCAAGATGGCACCGCTACGGGTGGCGATGGATCCGCAGAGCTGGTTCGAGCGCGACGAGTACCAGATCCGCCCGCTGGCCGATCTCGACGTGGTGCTGATGCGCAAGGATCCGCCGTTCAACAACGAATTCATCTACACCACCCACCTGCTGGCCCTGGCCGAGCAGGAGGGCGTGCTGATCGTCAACCGCACCCAGGCGCTGCGCGACTTCAACGAAAAGCTGTTCGCCACCCATTTCCCCCAGTGCTGCCCGCCGGTACTGGTCACCCGCGATGAGCAGCTGCTGCGTGCCTTCCATGCCGAGCACAAGGATGTGATCCTCAAGCCCCTGGATGGCATGGGCGGCGCGTCGATCTTCCGCATCACCGAGGATGGCGTGAACCTGGGTGTCATCATCGAAACCCTGACCGCGCATGGATCGCAGACCATCATGGCGCAGAAATACATCCCCGAGATCGTCGATGGCGACAAACGCATTCTGATGATCAACGGCGAGCCGGTGCCCTACGCCCTGGCCCGTGTCCCACTGGCCGGTGAAACCCGCGGCAACCTGGCCGCCGGCGGTCGTGGCGAGGGGCGTCCGCTGACCGACCGCGATCGCTGGATCGCTGAACAGGTCGGCCCAACCTTGCGTGAGGAAGGTCTGCTGTTCGTCGGCCTCGATGTCATCGGTGACTACCTGACCGAGATCAACGTGACCAGCCCCACCTGCCTGCGCGAACTGGATGCCCAGTTCGGCCTGGACATCGGTATGCAGCTGATGGCGGTCATCGAGCAAAAGCTGGCAGGATCCTGATACCACGATGCTGAAACGGATGAAATCGGAACTTATCGACTGGCGCGCACACAGCCTCGAGCGCTTCGGTTTCTTTCTGTTTCTGGCCGCGGCCCTGCACGGGGTGCTGGCGCTGGCGCTGAGTTTCGAGCTGCCCGCACCGCCACCACCGCCGCAAACGCTGGATATCACCCTGGCCCAGCACCAGCAGGACAAGGCGCCGGACAAAGCCGACTTCATCGCCCAAAGCAACCAGCAGGGCAGCGGTAGCAGCGACGAGAAACGCACGCCTACCACCACCGAACAGGCCCTGTTCAGCAGCGACGAGGCCAATCCCCAGTCGGCGCAGTCGGCCCCATTGCCACCGACGCCGACACCGGAGCCGGTAGAGGCCACCCCGCCGACACCCGAACCGCCCGCCCCCAAACCGGCTGCAACCGAACGCAGCGGTGGTCAGCAGGTGGTCACCACAACGCAGAAAGTGAAGCCCAAGGCCGCCGCACAAAACAAGCAGCAGGCCGCTGCCAAGCCGCAACCGAAAACCGGCAGCTCAACCTCGCTGCTGGCGCGCAGCCTGGAGATCGCCAATCTGGAGGCGCAGCTCGACAGGGAGCGCCAGGCCTATGCCAAGCGCCCGCGCACCCACCGTCTCAGCGCCGCCTCGACCCTGTCGCACGAAGATGCGATCTACCTGGATAACTGGCGCCGACGGATCGAGAAGGTCGGTAACCTGAACTACCCGGAGAAAGCCCGGCGTGAGCGCATCTACGGCGTGCTGCGGCTGATGGTGGCGATCAAGCCGGACGGCAGCGTCGAACATGTCGAGATCCTGGAATCTTCCGGCCACGCCATTCTGGATGATGCGGCGATACGCATTGTGCAACTGGCCGCCCCCTTCCAGCCGTTCCCGGTCGAAATGCGAAAACGTGCCGATCGACTTGAGGTGATTCGCACCTGGAAATTTGAGAAACAGGCCCGCGTGTACTAATTGTTAAGTAACCAATCTATTGCCGATTCACCCAAGCCAGGGGTCGCTCTATGGCGCCTACAACCGGCCTGCGCAATCAATTTCTGCTGTCGATGCCCCATCTCGAAGACCCCAACTTCGCGCAGACCCTCACCTACATCTGCGATCACAGCGATTACGGTGCCATGGGGTTGATCATCAATCGCTGCGCCGGCATGCCGCTGCAGGAGCTGATGAGCCATCTGGAACTGCAGGCTGTCGACCCTCAGGGCTGCCAGCAACCGGTATATACCGGGGGGCCCGTGCATGAGGATCGCGGCTTCGTGCTGCACAGCATGGAAGACGGCCCGGGACCCTGGCTTTGCACCTATGAGGTCACCGCGAACATTGGTCTCACCACCTCGCTGGATATCCTTGAAGCGCTTGCCAAGGGCAAGGGACCCCGCGAGTTTCTCGTTGCCCTCGGCTATGCCGGCTGGGGGCCCGGCCAGCTCGAAGCGGAGCTCAGTGAAAACCTTTGGTTAAGCTGCCCGGCCAATTTCGATATAATGTTCCGGATGCCGGCCGAGGATCGACTCCAGGCCGCTGCATCGGTACTCGGAATCAATCTGAATCTTCTGACCGCCAACGCCGGACATGCCTGAGCGCACACACAATTGATGAGCAGTGATAACCAGCAGGTAATGGGGTTCGATTTCGGCACCACCCGTATCGGCGTGGCGATCGGCCAGTCGGTTACCGGCACCGCAGCACCGCTCGATCCCGTGCGGGCTCAGGAGGGCAAACCGGATTGGCCCGTGCTCGATGCCCTGATTCGGGAGTGGTGCCCCGATGCGCTGGTCGTGGGCCTGCCGTTAAACATGGATGGCAGCATCAGCGAGATGGCACGCCGCGCGCGCAAGTTTGCCAACCGCATCCAGGACCGCTATCAGCTCCCCTGTTTTCTGATTGACGAGCGCCTCACCACCGCCGAAGCCAAACGGCTCCATCTCGACGCCGGCGGCGGCAGCAATTTCAAACAGGAATCGGTCGACGGCATCGCAGCCAGGCTGCTGCTCGAAGACTGGTTCGGCAGCGACACCCGCATACCAAGTCATACCCGACTGGAGGATCTCTATGCTATCGGGCACCCTTAGCGTCGACGCGCTGCTGGAGCGGATCTGCAGCGAAACCAAGGCGCAGATCGACCAGCGTCACATCGACAACCCCATGATGATCGGTATCCGCACCGGCGGTGCCTGGATCGCCGAACACCTGCACCGGGAGCTCGGACTGGAGACCCCGTTGGGGGTTCTGGATATATCCTTCTACCGTGACGACTTCACTCAGGTTGGACTCAACCCCAGGGTGCAGCCCTCACAACTGCCCTGCGCCGTCGAAGGCCGCCATATCCTGCTGGTCGACGATGTGATCATGACCGGACGTACCATCCGCGCGGCGCTGAACGAGCTGTTCGACTACGGCCGCCCGGCGTCGGTGATGCTGATCACCCTGCTCGACCTGCAGCGGCGGGAACTGCCGATCCAGGCCGACGTGGTTGGCGGCACCCTGGCCCTGGGCGCGGATCAATCGATCAAGCTCAACGGCCCCGCCCCCCTGACCCTGACCATTCGCCAGCGCGACTGAGGCTATAGCGAGAGACCGCCATGTCCGATCCGATCAATACCTGTCCGATCCAATTGACCGACGCAGGCCAGCTGCGCCACTTCCTGACCACCGAGGGGCTGCCACGCACGCTGCTGACCGAGATTCTCGATACTGCCGACTCCTTCGTCGACATGAGCGAGCAGCAGGTCAAGAAGGTACCGCTGCTGCGCGGCAAGACCGTGGTCAACCTGTTTTTCGAGGCCAGCACCCGCACCCTGTCCACCTTCGAACTGGCGGCCAAGCGCCTGTCGGCTGATGTACTCAACCTGAACATCAGCACCTCGTCGACGAAAAAGGGCGAGACCCTGAAAGACACGCTGATGACCCTGCGCGCCATGCACTCGGACATGTTCGTGGTACGCCACTCCGATTCCGGTGCGGCGCACTTCATCGCCAGCCAGGTCACCCCGGATGTGGCGGTGATCAACGCCGGTGACGGCCGCCATGCCCACCCCACCCAGGCGATGCTGGATATGCTGACCATCCGCCGCCACAAGGGCGAGTTCGAGCCGCTCAAGGTCGCCATCGTCGGCGATATCCTGCACTCGCGGGTGGCCCGCTCGCAGATCCACGCCCTGCGCACCCTGGGCGCCGCCGAGATCCGGGTCATCGCACCGCTGACGCTGCTGCCACGCAACATCGAGTCGCTGGGGGTCAAGGTGTTCACCGACATGGCCCGCGGCCTGCGCGATGTCGACGTGGTGATGATGCTCAGGTTGCAGAAGGAGCGCATGGAGAGTGCCCTGCTGCCGAGCGAATCGGAGTTCTACAAACTCTACGGCCTGACCAACGACAAGCTGGCATTCGCTCACCCTGAAGCGATCGTCATGCACCCGGGACCGATCAACCGCGGCGTGGAGATCGAGTCCGCCGTGGCCGACGGCCCGCGCTCGGTGATCCTGGACCAGGTTACCAACGGTATCGCCGTGCGTATGGCAGTGATGTCGATGGCGATGAGCGGTCAGCTCGCCGATAAAAACACCTCAGCCGACGCCGACAACCTCAACGCATAAGGATCGAGCAGATTATGAACATTCTGATTCAGGGTGGTCGGGTGATCGACCCGGCCCAGCAGCTGGACCAGGTCAGTGACCTCTACATCAGCGGCGAGCAGATCCTGGCCATCGGCGAGCGACCGGAGGGGTTCGAAGCAGACGAGGTGATCGATGCCAGTGGCCTGGTGGTCTGCCCCGGCTTTATCGACCTCTGCGCCCATGTACGCGAACCAGGCCATACCCAGAAGGGCAGCATCGCCAAGGAGAGTGCCGCGGCGGCAGCCGGCGGCATCACCACGCTGGTCACACCGCCGACCACCAGCCCGGTGGTAGATACCCCGGCGGTGGCCGAACTGATCCAGGACCGCGCCGCCGAACAGGGCCTGGCGCGGGTACTACCGATGGGCGCGCTGACCCGGGGCCTGGAGGGGGAGCAGCTGGCGCCGATGCACGCGCTGGCCGGCTCCGGCTGTATCGCCTTTACCAACACCCGCCGCCCCATCGCCAGCACCCTGGTGTTGCTGCGCGCGCTGGAGTACGCCGCCACCCATGACCTGCTGGTGATATTCCAGGCTCAGGACGCCTCGCTGAGCCACAACGGCTGCATGCACGAGGGTGCCACCAGTACCCGCCTGGGACTGAGCGGCATTCCGGAAGCCGCGGAAACCATCGAGGTCGCCCGCTGCCTGATGCTGGTGGAGCAGACCGGAGTACGCGCTCACTTCGGCCAGCTCTCATGCGAACGCTCGGTGCGGCTGATCGAATCGGCTCTCGAGCGGGGCCTGCGGGTCAGCGCCGACGTGTCGATCCAGAACCTGCTACTGACCGACGAGTCGGTCAGCGGCTTCGACGCCGACTACCACCTGATGCCGCCTTTGCGCGGCCAGCTTGACCGCGCGGGATTAAGACAGGGCCTCGTCACCGATACCCTGCAGGCGATCTGCTCCGACCATCAGCCGCACGATGCGATCGCCAAGCAGGCGCCGTTCGCCGCCACCGAGCCCGGCATGAGCAACCTGGAAACCCTGCTGCCGCTCTGCCTGCAGCTGGTGGACGAGCAGTTGCTGGCACTGCCGCAGCTGATCGAGAAACTGACGCTGGGACCGGCGCGCATCCTCGGCCTCGATGACGGTACGCTGGAGGTGGGCACCCAGGCCGATATCTGCATCTTCGATCCCGACGAGCAGTGGACACTGGAGCCGGAGCTGATGCGTTCCGGCGGCCACAACACGCCGTTCGCCGGACACAGCTTCAAGGGCCGGGTGCGCACCACCCTGCTCGGTGGCGAGATCGTCTATCGCGCTTGACGCCGCACATCCGGTACATCGCCGCTCCCGCGCGTCCATGTGCTCGCGGCATACGGTACATCCGGTACATAACGCAAAAGGCCGCTGAATCAGCGGCCTTTTCATCTCTGCGCTGGTGCGATTACATGCCCTTCACATCCATGTTGCCCTTAATATTCAGGTCATCGTCCGCATCCTGCAGCGTGAACGACGGCATGTCGTCGGTCTCCAGATCCGGGTTGGTATCGGAGTTGAGCTTGATCATCAGGCGCAGGTCGTTGGCCGAATCGGCGTGGCCCAGCGCGGTTTCGTAAGTGATGACACCGTCACGGTACAGGGTGTACAGCGCCTGGTCGAAGGTCTGCATCCCCAGGTTGGTGGACTTCTTCACCACATCCTTGATCTCGTGCACCTCGGCCTTGCGGATCAGGTCCTGGATCAGCGGGGTGTTGATCAACACCTCGATCGCCGCGCGGCGCCCCTTGCCATCGACCGTCGGCAGCAGCTGCTGGGCGATGATCGCTTTCAGGTTCAGCGACATGTCCATCCAGATCTGCGAATGGTGTTCGGGACCGAAGAAGGAGATGATGCGATCCAGCGCCTGGTTGGCGTTGTTGGCGTGCAGGGTGGCGAGACAGAGGTGACCGGTCTCGGCGAACTGCAGCGCGAACTTCATCGTCTCGGAGGAGCGTATCTCACCCATCAGGATCACGTCCGGCGCCTGGCGCAGGGTGTTTTTCAACGCCACCTCGAACGACTCGGTGTCGATCCCCACTTCACGCTGGGTGATGATGCTCTTCTTGTGCTGGTGGATATACTCGATCGGGTCCTCGATGGTGATGATATGACCGGCGTGATGGTTGTTGCGGTAGTCGATCATCGATGCCAGCGAGGTGGACTTACCGGTGGAGGTACCACCGACGAACAGGATCAGGCCACGCTTGGTCATGGACAGGTCTTTCAGCACCGGCGGCAGGTTCAGCTCCTCCAACGACGGGATATAGTCGTTGATCGAACGCAGCACCATACCGGGCGAATTGCGCTGCATGAATGCACTGACACGGAAACGGCCGATGCCGGGTGCGCTGATCGCGAAGTTACACTCGCTGGTACCCTCGAACTCGGCCAGCTGTTTGTCGTTCATGGTGCTGTAAACCAGCGCCCGCGCCTGTGAAGGTTTCAGTGATTCGCGGGTCAGCGGCTTGATCGTGCCATCCACCTTGATCGACGGCGCCGCGCCGGCGGTCACGAACAGGTCCGAAGCACCGCGTTCGTGCATCACCTTCAGCAGTTGTGTGAAATCCAATGTTCTCTCTCCTTCAGCGCATTAGAACGAGCTCGGGTTCTTGGCTTTCTCGCGCGCAGTGTCGCGCGAAATCAGTCCCTTCTGAACCAGCTCGAGCAATGACTGATCCATCGTTTTCATTCCGTAGGCGGCGCCGGTCTGAATCGCCGAGTACATCTGCGCTACCTTGTCTTCACGGATCAGGTTACGGATCGCTGGCGTGCCGATCATGATCTCATGCGCCGCCACACGTCCGCCCTTGGGCTTTTTCAACAGGGTCTGAGAAATAACCCCCTGCAACGACTCCGACAGCATGGAGCGGACCATATCCTTCTCCGCTGCCGGGAATACGTCGATTATACGGTCAATTGTCTTCGCCGCCGAGGTGGTATGCAGGGTACCGAACACCAGGTGACCGGTTTCCGCCGCGGTCAGCGCCAGACGGATGGTCTCCAGGTCTCGCATCTCCCCCACCAGGATGATGTCCGGATCCTCACGCAGCGCCGAGCGCAGGGCGTTGGCAAAGCTGTGGGTATCGCGGTGCACCTCGCGCTGGTTGACCAGACATTTTTTGCTTTCATGGACGAATTCGATCGGGTCCTCGATGGTCAGGATATGGTCGGAACGGGTGTCGTTGACATAATCCATCATCGCCGCCAGCGTGGTACTCTTACCCGAGCCGGTCGGCCCGGTGACCAGTACCAGACCGCGCGGCTGCTCGGACAGGTCGCGGAACACCTTGCCCATGCCCAGATCGTCCAGCGTCAACACCTTGCTGGGTACGGTACGGAAAACCGCCGCAGCGCCGCGGTGCTGGTTGAAGGCGTTGACACGAAAACGTGCCAGCTTGGGAACCTCGAAGGAGAAGTCGGTCTCGAAGTTCTCCTCGTACTCCTTGCGTTGCTTGTCGTTCATAATATCGTAGACAAGCGTGTGTACCTGTTTATGCTCCAGCGCAGGCAACTTTATGCGGCGCACATCGCCATCGACACGGATCAGTGGCGGCATTCCGGCAGTCAAATGCAGGTCGGAAGCGCCCTGCTGTACGGAAAAGGCGAGAAGTTCGGTAATATCCATGGTTCGGGTCCGGAGCTTGTAACATTCAAAGTTCTGTTCTAGCAGAACCGCCCTGACATTCCAATGACAATAGTTAATTCTTGGTAATGATAACCAGCATATCAGAGAACATCGACCAGGTTTCAGCACAGATAGCAAAGGCGTGCCACCTGGCAGGACGCAGCAGCGACAGCGTCAGCCTGCTGGCCGTGAGCAAAACCCGTCCGGCCGAGGATATCCGCGCCGCTTACGCCTGCGGTCTGATCCGCTTCGGCGAGAACTATCTGCAGGAGGCGCTGGACAAGATCGAACAGCTGTCCGACCTGCCGCTGGAGTGGCACTTCATCGGCCCTATACAGTCCAACAAGACACGGCCGATCGCCGAGCAGTTCGACTGGGTGCACAGCGTCGACCGGTTCAAGATCGGCCAGCGCCTGTCGGACCAGCGCCCGCCGGGGATGGCACCGCTCAATATCTGTCTGCAGGTCAACATATCCCGCGAAGAGAGCAAGTCCGGCTGCCTGCCGGAGGAGGCGCCGGCGTTGGCACGCCAGCTCAGCGCTCTGCCCGGTATCCGTCTGCGCGGATTGATGGCGATCCCGAAAGCCAGCGACGATGAGCAGGAACAGCGCCGGGCCTTTGCCGATCTGCGCCATCTGCTGCAGCAGCTCAACAGCGATCTGCCCGGGCTGGATACCCTGTCGATGGGGATGTCCGGCGACCTGAATCCGGCCATCGCCGAGGGCGCCACCATCGTCCGCATAGGCACAGCGCTGTTTGGCGCCCGTGCACCCAAGAACGCATAACACCAGGATACTTACGTGACGCACACGCCCAATATGACTCCCACTATCGCATTCATCGGCGTTGGCAACATGGCCCGCGCCATCATCGAGGGTCTGCTCGCCACCGGCTACCCGGCAGATCGGCTCTGGGTCACCGCCCGTAATGTCGACAAGTTGTCAGACCTGGGTGATCGCGGTCTGCACGCGACCAGCGACAACGACAATGCGATCCTCAACGCCGACATCGTCGTACTGGCGGTAAAACCCCAGGGAATGCAGGCACTGGGCGAGACCCACCGCGCCAGCGTGCAGCAGAAACGTCCACTGCTGATCTCGGTGGCCGCCGGTATCAGCGCCGAGGCGCTGGAGCGCTGGTTCGGTGGCGATCTGGCCGTGGTGCGCTGCATGCCGAACACTCCGTCGCTGGTACAGACCGGTGCCGCCGGGTTGTATGCCAACGCCAAGGTATCGCCGGCGCAGAAAGCGCAGACTGAAACGATCCTCGGCGCCGTCGGCCTGACGCTCTGGGTAGAGCAAGAGGCCCATATCGATGCCGTCACCGCCGTCTCTGGCTCAGGCCCCGCATACTACTTCCTGATGATGGAAGCGATGGCCAAGGCGGGGGAGCAGCTTGGTCTGGATGCCGAAACCGCATTGAAGCTGACCCTGCAGACCGCACTGGGTGCCGCGCGCATGGCCAGCGAAAGCGAACTGTCGCCGGCCGAGCTGCGTGCCCGGGTGACCTCGCCCAAGGGCACCACCGAGCAGGCGATTCTGAGTTTCCAGGCCCAGGACTACGACGCGATGGTACTCAAGGCGATGACCGCCTGCCGCGACCGCGCCCAGGGGCTGAGCGAAGAGCTCTGCAACGACTGAAGCCCGGCGTCCGGTCGGGCCCCGAGGTTCAACCCTCGGGACAAAGCCTCTATACTGGGCGCCCAAACTGAGCGACTGCTACAGGACAGCACATGGCACAGGATCCAATCATTCTGATTATCCATACCGTCGGCCAGATCTACGCCTTCATTCTTATCCTGCGTTTTCTGTTGCAGGTGGCCGGGGCCGATTACTACAACCCAATCTCGCAGGCCGTGGTACGCATAACCGGAGTGCCGCTCAAACCGCTGCAGAAGCTGTTGCCGCGGGCCGGACGGATCGACCTGTCGCCGTTACTGCTGGCGTTCGCCGTCTACGCCCTGACCCTGGTGCTGATGATGCTGGTAAGGGGCGTCGGCGCCAGCGTGCCGATGATCCTGCTGTATTCGGCCTTGACGCTGCTCGACTCGGTCCTGCTGATCTACTTCTGGGCCGTCATCGCTGCCGTTATCATCAGCTGGATCGCGCCCGATAGCTACCACCCGGCGCCGCAGCTGATCCTGCAGATCACCGAGCCGGTGTTCCGGCTGTCGCGCAAGGTGATTCCGCCGATTGGTGGGCTGGATCTGTCGCCGATCCTGATCTTTTTGCTGATCCAGATCCTGCGCTCGCAACTGGCGCCGTATACCTTCTGAGCCGTGGCACAGGACGCGTTTTACCGCTGGGACGGTGAGGCACTGATCCTCAACTGCCACCTGCAGCCGAAGGCATCGAAGGACGAGATTTCGGGTCTGCACGCGGACAGTGTTAAGATCCGCATCACCGCACCGCCGATCGAGGGCCGCGCCAATGCCCACCTGATCAAGTTTCTGGCGAAACTGTTTGGCGTACCGAAAAGCGATGTAAGTATTATCAGCGGCGAGTTGGGACGCGCCAAACGGGTCAGGATCGAGCACCCGTCGCGCCTGCCTCCGTCGCTGCCGATTGAGCCTCTGCCGATAGCGCGCGACTGACTGATAAAGAGAGACTAAGGTGTACGCAAGCAAGTTCCTGATCCACTGTCGAGGGCTTTACTACGAGATGTGACGCTCAATCCGATCGTCTCAACATGGACCCGTTCGCCCCTGACAACCTGATCGAGAGCCTACACATGCCCAGCGCCATCCCCGCCGACTCGGTCGGCCTGGTTACTCCGCAAACCATCCATTTCGACACCCCGCTCGCGCTCGCCTGTGGCCGCGTGCTGGAAAGCTACGACCTTGTTATCGAAACCTATGGCACGCTGAACGCCGATGCCTCCAACGCAGTGCTGATCTGCCACGCCCTGTCCGGCCATCAGCACGCCGCCGGCTACCACAGCATGGAGGATCGCAAACCCGGCTGGTGGGACTCCGCCATCGGTCCCGGCAAGCCGATCGACACCAACCGCTTCTTCGTCCTGTGCCTGAACAACCTGGGCGGCTGCCACGGCTCCACCGGGCCGACCAGCCTCAACCCGGAGACCGGCAAGCCGTACGGCCCCGACTTTCCGATAGTCACGGTCAAGGACTGGGTCAACTCCCAGGTGCGCCTGGCCGATCATTTCGGCATCCAGCAGTGGGCGGCGATCGTCGGCGGCAGCCTCGGTGGCATGCAGGCGCTGCAGTGGTCGATCGATTACCCGGAACGGCTGCGTGACTGCCTGGTGATCGCTTCCGCACCCAAGTTGTCAGCACAGAATATCGCCTTCAACGAGGTCGCCCGCCAGGCGATCTCCAAGGACCCACAGTTCCATCAGGGCCACTATTACGAGCAGCAGGTGGTGCCGAAAACCGGACTGGCGCTGGCGCGCATGGTCGGTCATATCACCTACCTGTCGGATGACGGCATGCGTGAGAAGTTCGGCCGCGAGATGCGCGCGGGCAAGCTCAGTTTCGACTTCAATCCGCAGTTCGAGGTGGAGTCCTACCTGCAGTATCAGGGCGAGCGCTTCTCCACGGCGTTCGACGCCAACACCTACCTACTGATGACCAAGGCGCTGGATTATTTTGACCCGGCTTCCGACTACGATCATGACCTGGTGGCGGCACTCAGCCACGCCCGCTGCCGCTTCCTGGTAGTCGCCTTCACCACCGACTGGCGCTTTTCACCGGAGCGCTCTCGGGAGCTCGTCGACGCCCTGGTCGCCGCCGGCAAGCAGGTCAGCTATGCCGAGATCGACTCGGCCCACGGCCACGACGCCTTTTTGATCCCGAGTCCCCGCTACATGGAGCTGTTTGCCGCCTATATGGACCGTGTCGCCCTTGGCATCAGCACCGCGCCGCAACAGAAGGAGAATGCCGATGCGCGCTGATCTGGAGATCATTCAGCAGTGGATCCAGCCGGACACCCGCGTCCTCGACCTGGCCTGCGGCGACGGTGAGCTGCTGGCACATCTGACGGCCGAGAAGGGTGTTCAGGGTTATGGACTGGAGATCGACCACGACAACATCACCGCCTGTATCGAGAAGGGGGTCAATGTGGTCGAGCAGGATATCGACAACGGTCTGGCCTCGATCCGTAACAGCAGCTTCGACACCGTGGTGATGACCCAGGCGCTGCAGACGATGCACCGGCCGGACCAGATCGTCGACGAGATGCTGCGCATCGGCAAGGAGTGCATCGTCACCTTCCCCAACTTTGCACACTGGCGCGCCCGCTTCTATCTTGCCTTCAAGGGCAGAATGCCGGTATCCAAATTCCTGCCCTATACTTGGTACAACACGCCCAACATCCACTTCTGCACCTTCGATGATTTCGAGAAGCTCTGCGTGGAGCGCAACATTCAGATCCTCGATCGGACCGTAGTGGATCACACCTTGCGTGACCGCTGGTGGATCAAGATCTGGCCCAACATGCTCGGTGAGATCGCGATCTACCGCATCACGCGCTAGGTGTTTAGAGAACAAGGAGCACCATCATGGCCCTACTACGTACGCTGACCCACCTCGGCAGCGCCCTGCTTCTGAGTCTACTGGCAGTCTCGGCCCAGGCCGAGCAGTCGATCTCCGATGGCAAGTACGAGATCCATTACAACGCCTTCAACTCGACCTTTATCACGCCGGAAGTGGCACAGCAGTACAACCTGACCCGTAGTTCGGTGCGCGCACTGGTCAACGTTACCATTCTGAAAATAGGCGATGATGGCGGCAAGACCCCGGTCCGCGCCCAGGTACGGGGGCAGGCCGCCAACCTGCTGCAGCAGGCGCAACAGCTCGAGTTCCAGCTGGTCGACGAAGGCCAGGCGATGTACTACATCGGCAGTTTCCGCTTCACTGAGGAGGAGAAACAGATCATCACCCTTGAAGTGCAGCCGGACGCCAACATGCCCCCCTACAACATCGAATTTGAGCAGACCTTCTACACCAACTGAGGCTCTATGATCGACCGTATCGTCCTGGCCAGCGGTAACCGCGGCAAGCTCAACGAATTCAACCAGATCCTGGCCCCGCTGCACGTCAGCGTCATGCCGCAGGCCGACTTCGCCGTGCGCGATGCAGAGGAGACCGGCTTGAGCTTCGTCGAGAATGCGATCCTCAAGGCCCGTCACGCCTGTCAGGTGACGGGGCTGCCGGCGCTGGCCGACGACTCTGGCCTCGAGGTCGATGCCTTGCGCGGTGCGCCCGGTATCTACTCCGCCCGCTACGCCGGCGAGGGCGCCAGCGACGAGGAGAATAACCGCAAGCTGATCGCCGCGCTGGCCAATGTGCCCGATGCCGAGCGCACCGCCCGTTTCCAGTGCGTACTGGTGTTCATGCGCCACGCCGAAGACCCTACACCCTTGATCTGCCAAGGCAGCTGGGAGGGCTACATCCTACACGAGCCACGTGGTCAGAACGGCTTCGGCTACGACCCGCTGTTCCTGGTACCGGAGCACGACTGTGCCAGCGCCGAACTGCTCCCCGAGCAGAAGCACGCGCTGAGCCACCGCGGCAAGGCGGTGCAGCAGTTGCTGCAGTCGATCGCCCCCTACCTGTCGCGTGCCTGATGAAGCCGATGCGGACAAACCTTTGAGCCGACCATGACGCTGCCACCCTTGAGTCTCTACGTGCACATCCCCTGGTGTGTGCGCAAATGCCCCTATTGTGACTTCAACTCCCATGCGGTACGCAGCGATGCACTGCCCGAGCGCGAGTATGTCGATGCCCTGCTGGCCGATCTGGACAGCGAACTCGATGCGGCGGCGGGGCGTTCGTTGCAATCGATCTTTATTGGCGGCGGCACGCCCAGCCTGTTCAGCGCCGGCGCAATCGACCGCACTCTTCGCGGTGCCAGCGACCGCCTCGGCTTCGCCTCCGATATTGAGATCACCCTGGAGGCCAATCCCGGCACCTTCGAGCGCGCACGCTTTGCCGACTACCGCGCCGCTGGGGTCAACCGGTTGTCGATTGGCATCCAGAGCTTCGACGACGCCGCACTCAAGGCCCTGGGCAGGATCCACTGCGCCGACGAGGCGATTGCCGCCGCCGGCGCCGCCCGCGAGCTGTTCCCGGAGCTGAACCTGGACCTGATGCACGGGCTTCCCGGTCAATCACCTGAGGACGCTCTGGCGGACCTGGCGCAGGCGATCGCCCTGGCGCCGGATCATATCTCCTGGTATCAGCTCACCATCGAGCCCAACACCGAGTTCCATGCCCGCCCGCCGCAACTGCCAATGGACGAGGCGTTATGGGAGATTCAGGAAAGGGGTCAACAGCTGCTGGCTGACGCGGGTTATCGCCAGTACGAAGTATCGGCTTATGCGCGGGATGGCCACCAGGCCCGGCACAATCTGAATTACTGGCAGTTCGGCGACTATATCGGCATCGGCGCCGGTGCTCACGGCAAGCTAAGTGATCCAATAAGCGACGGTTTGCGTATAAAGCGTCGATACAAGATCCGCCAGCCGACCGCCTATATGGATCCGCAGCGCCGACTTGGCGGCGACCAACCAATCGATCGGCAGGAGTTAGCATTCGAGTTCATGCTCAATGCGCTACGGCTGACCGCCGGTGTCGACATGCAACTCTTTACCGAACGCACGGGACTCGAGTTTGCCGAGGTCGAACCGATAATCAACCTGGCTCGACGCAAAGGATTGCTGGAAGAGAGCTCCAGCAGACTGGCCGCAACCACTCAGGGGCAGTTGTTTCTCAACGATCTGCTGGCACTCTTCCTCGATTAAGCACCCGCCCGACATAGCGGGTTCAGTTCCAGCTACCTGAGGCTTTCTAAATGCTTATCAAGCACAAACTGGCTCTGCAGATTCTGCTGATCATTCTGGGCTTCGCCGCCATGATCGGCATCCAACAGTACACCACCTCGCTACACGACCGGTTGTACGAGGTACGCAATGACCTCAATGCAATCGAGATCGCCAAACTCAGCCTGCGACGTCAGGAAAAGGACTTCCTTTCTCGTAGCGACCGGAAGTACGCACAGCAGTTCAGGGCAATTCAAGACCAGCTACAGACTAGCCTGGCAACTCTGGAAAAAGATCTTTCTCATGCAGGGATACCAACCGATCTGGTGGCTGAACTGAAATCTGCGCTGGATGCCTACGCCGACAGCTTTGGCGAGGTCGCGAGAATCAGCCAGGAGATCGGCCTTGCCCCCAACGAAGGGCTCAGAGGTAGCCTGCGAAACGCTATCCATGAGGTCGAGTCGACACTGGACAAGGTGGATAACGCGCCGCTGCTGGTGGATATGCTGCAGTTAAGACGCAGCGAGAAGGACTTCCTGCTGCGCAAGGATATGAAATACCCGACGGCCTGGCAGGAAAAGCAGAAGAAGATGCTGATTGATCTGGGCTCCAGCGGACTCGACAAGGAGATGCAGGCTACCCTTGGTCAAGGCCTCGAGCTGTACCAGCGCGACTTCCAGGCCCTGGTCGAGGGGATGCAGCGGCTGGGTCTGACCCATGACGACGGCTACATGGGCGAGATGCGTAGCGCTGTGGCCAGTGCCGACGAGCTGATGCAAAGATTGAACAGGCAGCTGGACAGCGCCTTCGATACGCGTGAGCAGCAGATCAACCTGATCACGCTGGCGGCAATTCTGGTGTTACTGATTATCATCGTCGTTCCGGCTTTCTTCATCGGCCGCAGCATCCTCAACCCCATCGCCGCCCTGGCCAAGATGATGAATCGGGCAAGTGAAAACAGGGACCTGACCCTGCGCTACCCGACCGACCGCAAGGACGAGATCAGCGCCATGGCGCAGGATTTCAACCGTATGATGGATACCTTCCAACAGTTGATCGCCCAAGTCATAGGCACCTCGACGCAACTGGCGGCCGCTGCCGAACAGCTCTCGGCGACCACCGCGGACACCTCGAAAGGCCTGCACACGCAGCAGTCTGCGGTGATGCAGCTCGCCGCCGCGATCCAGGAGATGGAAAGCGCGATGCATGAGATCGCCGGCCATACCGAACAGACCGCCAGCTCTGCCCGCAACGCTCAGGATGAAGCCGACCACAGCAGTGCACGCGTTGCCGGTAATATGGACGCCCTGCACCGACTCGCCAGCAAAGCGCGTGAAACCGCCGAGGTCGTGGCGGAGTTGAAAAGCGACAGCGATCAGATTGGCACCATGCTGGATGTGATCAAGGATATCTCCGAGCAGACCAACTTGCTGGCCCTGAACGCCTCGATCGAAGCGGCACGTGCCGGTGAGCAGGGACGCGGTTTTGCCGTGGTCGCGGATGAGGTGCGCAATCTGGCATCTCGCTCACGGCAGTCGGCGGAGCAGATCGATCAGTTTATATCCCGCCTGCGCAGCCGTACCCGTGACGTCAGTGCACTGATGGATGAGGCGGTATCGGATAGTCAGCAGGGGGTTGCCAGCGCCAACGAGACGATGGCGGCACTGGACACGATCACCCAGGGTACCCGCAACATCGTCGATATGACCACTCAGGTGGCATCCGCCACCGAGGAGCAGGCGGCGGTGGCCGTGGATGTCACCCGCAACATTGAGTCAATCAGCGCGATTATCGAGCAGGCCTCAAGCCAAGTGACACAGAACGCCGATGCCAGCCGCTCCGTGGCCGAGCAGGCCCTCTCGCTGCAGGCGGCGGTGTCACAGTTCAAGAGTCGCTAACACTGCGGCCCCAGATCAGAGCGTGGCTCGGTGAACGGCTTTCTGCTTGAGCCGCGCCACGGCTTCCGCAATCTGCGACAGACAGGTGACCGTCTCATCCGCCCGTGCCGGTTCCGGCCAGTGTTGCCCCGGCAGGTTGACCCAGATGGTCCAGAAACCCAGTTCGCGGGCGGCCTGGATATCGTTCACCGGATGATCACCGATATGGACCACCTGCTCCGGACGCAGAGCGGTGTGCTCGAGCGCGCGCTCGAACATCAATGGATGGGGCTTGGCGGTGCCGACGCCATCGGCGTTGAACTGAAAGTCGAACAGCTCGGCCAGACCGGTCAGCGATACGTCGGCGTTGCCATTGCTCAGCGCACCGATCAGATAGCCCTCGGCCCGTAACTGCTTGAGCATGCTCATCGCGTGCTCGAACAGCTCCACCTGATGACGGGCCTGCATGAACACATCGAACGCCTGGGCCGCCAGCGCTTCCGCCCGTTGTTCATCGAAACCGGCATTGCGCAGTCCACGCTCCAGCAGACGCAGGCGGACCAGCGTCATGCTATGGCCGATCTCCGGATACTCGGCCAGCAGCTCCGCCCGCATGCGTGAACCCTCGACCAGATCGGCGGGCTGATGCAGCTGGGTAAAGGTACCGGCGTTCTGCTCCAGCCACTGCCAAAGCGTCAGATTGGCCTGACGGATCACCGGATTCACCGCCCAGAGAGTGTCGTCGAGATCGAAGGTGACGCATTTCAACATAATGATTACTCCTCCCGCCTGCGTTTGGCCCGCGGGTGCGACTGTTCATACACCTCCATCAGATGCTGGAAGTCTAGATGAGTATAGATCTGGGTGGTGGCGATATCGGCATGGCCCAGCAGCTCCTGCACGGCGCGCAGATCGGCACTGGATTCCAGCATATGGCTGGCGAAGCTGTGGCGCAGGCGGTGCGGGTAGACCCGGCCGCTGACACCGGCATGCTCGCCCTGCCGCCTCAACCGCTGTTCGATCGCGCGCACGCCAAGGCGTTTACCCTGCTTGCCGACAAACAGTGCCGTCTCATCCAGTGCCGCCAGCGTTGCCCGCTGCTTGAGCCAGCGCTGCAGTGCCGCGATCGCCTTACGGCCGATCGGCAGCATCCGTGTCTTGCGCCCCTTACCGGTGACCACCAGACTGGCATCGCGCAGGTCCAGATCGAACAGGTTAAGACTGGCCAGCTCCGACACCCGCAGGCCCGAGGAGTAGAGCAACTCCATCATCGCCAGATCACGGATCACCAGCGAGTCATCACTGTTCTGATCGAGCAGGGAACTCAGTTGATCCACGTCCAGGGTCTGCGGCAAGCGGCGCGAGGCTTTCGGCGCCTGCACCGCCAGTGCCGGGTTCTGGCCGATCTCTCCCTCACGACTGAGGTAACGGTAGAAGGTACGGGTCGCCGACAGCAGGCGGGCCAGTGAGCGACCGGACAGGCCGTTCCCGTGCAGTTGGGCCACGGCGCGGCGCAGTTTGCGCTCATCCAGTGTGCGCCAGCCGGCACAGCCCAGCTCTTCGAGCTGGGCTTCGAGACGTTCGAGGTCGCGGCTGTAGTTGTTCAGGGTATGCGGCGAAAGCTGGCGTTCGCTGTGCAAATAACGCAGGAATCCCGCCAGCAGGCGTTCATCCGCGCTATCCATCTCAGCCCTGCCTCTGTTGACGCAGCAGACGCGCCAGGATACGGCTGAGCACCTCGCCAACGTAACTCAGGAACAGAGTGCCCTGGCTGCTCTGGAAATAGTTCGGGTCGTAGCTGCCGATCGCCAGCAGGCCGAGGGTTTCCCCCTTGACCAGCGGCACTACCGCCGAGGACTGCACCCGGACTGCCGCATCCTGGAACAGGAAGCGGTTCATCGCCTCAGAGAGGCGGCCGCAGCTGGGCAGATTGGTGTCGATCAGCGGCTGCACGATGCTGCATTCGCCGCGAGAGAGTACGCGCAGGCCGTTGCAGCCCAGCTCCTGCTCGCTGAATAGCACCAGCACCGTCTCATCGCCGTAGAAGTCGCGGCACAGACTCTCCTCCACCGCGACCGCGACATCATCCAGCGTTTCGGACTCGAGCAGGCCGAGCACCATGCGTTTGGTCTTCTCGAACTGACCGTCGTTGTACCGCGCGGCCTCGATCAGCTCCGACAGGCGTCCATGCAGCTGTTCGTTGCGTGAGCGCAGCAGCGAGGTCTGTCGCTCCACCAGGGACACCGCGCTACCGCGCTGGTGCGGCACATAGAGCTTCTCCAGCAGCTGCACGTGATCGCTGAAAAAATCGGGGTGGCGACCCAGGTAGTCGGCTACCTGCTGCGCACTCAGCGCCTCTTCCGTCGTTTTTGCCAGCTCGTCCGTCATATATAGATCTGCCCTTCAAAAACCGTCGTTGCCGGCCCGGTCATCATCACCGGCTGCCCCTCGCCTGCCCAGCTGATCTCCAGATCGCCACCGGGCAGGTGTACCAGCACCCGCTCGTCGAGCAGGCCACGCAGACGCCCGGCGACCACGGCGGCACAGGCGCCGGTGCCGCAGGCCTGGGTCTCGCCGGCGCCGCGCTCGAACACCCGCAAACGTACCTCTGAGCGCGACACTATCTGCATGAAGCCGATATTGGCCTTTTTCGGGAAGCGCGGATGGCACTCCAGCGCAGGTCCCAGCGTATTCACCGGAGCCGTATCGACATTATCGACTACCAATACGCCGTGGGGGTTGCCCATCGACACGGCACTAAGCTCGACACTCTGCCCATCGACCTCTACACGGTGGGTCGCACTGCGGCTGTCGGTGACAAACGGGATCTGCTCCGGCACCAGCTCCGGTGCGCCCATATCGACCTCGACCTGCAGATCCTCACGGATGTTCAGGATCGCCTCACCGCGAGCGGTTTCCACTGCGATGCGGTCACGCATCACCAGTTTCTTGTCGCGCACGAAACGGGCGAAACAGCGCGCGCCGTTGCCGCAGTGCTCCACCTCGGAACCGTCTGCATTGTAGATGCGGTAACGAAAGTCCATCTCCGGCCGGGTCGGAGGCTCAACCAGCAGCAGCTGGTCGAAGCCTATGCCCCGATTGCGGTCGGCCAGTTGCCTCACCTGATCAGCATTGAAGCGGATGCGCTGGGAGATCGCATCGATGACCATGAAGTCGTTGCCCAGACCATGCATCTTGGTAAAACGCACCAGCATGATTAGCGATCCTTCGGCAACAGATGTTCGCCGCGCATCAGGTCGCTGAGCTTCTCCCGCTCGCGCACCACACAGTACTCATTATCATCGACAATTACCTCCGCCGGACGGGTGCGGGTGTTGTAGTTGGACGCCATCACAAAGCCGTAGGCTCCGGCGGAGCAGACCGCCAGCAGGTCGCCCGGCTGCAGGTTCAGCGCCCGGTTCTTGCCGAGGAAGTCGCCGGTCTCGCAGACCGGGCCGACCAGATCCCAGTTTTTTGTCTCGCCCTCCTCGCGCAGCTCCACCGGGATGATCTCCTGGAAGGCACCGTACAGCGAGGGACGGATCAGATCGTTCATCGCGCCGTCGATGATGGCGAAGTTCTTTTCCCCGGTCTGCTTCAGGAACTCGACACGGGTCAGCATCACCCCGGCATTGGCGGCGATAGAGCGGCCCGGTTCGAACACCAGCGCCAGCTTTCGCTCACCCAACCGCTCGACGATCGCTTCGATATATTCCGCCGGCGTCGGCGGCGTCTCGTCGGTGTAGCAGACACCCAGGCCACCGCCCAGGTCCAGGTGGCGCAGCAGGATCCCTTCGCCGGCCAACTGGTCGATCAGCACCAGCAAACGGTCCAGCGCATCCAGGAACGGGCTCAGCTCGGTCAGCTGGCTGCCGATATGGCAGTCGATGCCGACCACCTCGACGTTGGCCAGGGCGTGAGCGCGACGGTAGACATCGAGCGCGTGGTCGATATCGATACCGAACTTGTTCTCCTTCAGGCCGGTGGAGATATAGGGGTGGGTCTTGGCATCCACGTCCGGATTGACGCGGAAGGAGATCCGCGCCACCTGGCCCAGCTCGGCGGCCACAGCGTTGACCCGGTCCAGTTCCGCATCGGACTCAATGTTGAAGCAGTGAATACCCACTTCCAGCGCACGCTTGATCTCGTGCGGCTGCTTGCCGAGGCCGGAGAACACCACCCTGGCCGGGTCGCCGCCGGCACGCAGCACGCGTTCCAGCTCGCCCAGAGAGACGATATCGAAACCGGCCCCCAGGCGCGCAAGCAGGTTCAACACGCCGATATTGGAGTTGGCTTTTACGGCATAGCAGACCAGCGCATCGCGCCCCTCGAGGGCACGGGCGTAATCCATATAGGCACTCTCCAGCGCATCGCGGGAGTATACGTAGGTCGGCGTGCCGATCTCGTTGGCGATCCGGCTCAGCGATACCTCTTCGCAGAAAAGACCGCCGTTGCGGTATTCAAAACTATCCATTATCTCTCTCATTGCGCCTGTTGTTCGGTGTCGGCGGTCTGCGGCAGCGACAGCGGTCCCTTTTGGCCACAGCCCACCAGCAGCAGGGTCCCCAAAATCAGAATCGGCCAGCAGCGTTTCATATCGGCGCATCCTCGCGTCCGCACCCAACCGCAAAGTCAGGCGCACTTAAAAATGGTAAACGCTGAATTATACCCTGAGCCGAGGGCCGATGAGTACCGGCGGGAGAGGATACCGGGCCGGAAAAGCACGTTATACTGGGCGCCCACCCGCACGACTGGAGAACCGGTGATGACCGAATCGGAGTTTATGGCACAGGTCGATGAGACATTGGCGCGTATCGAAGAGATCCTTGATGACGCTGAATCGGACCTGGATTATGAAACCAATGGCGGCATGATGACGGTCAAATGCGAGAACGGCAGCCAGATCATCTTCACCCGTCAGCCGCCATTGAAGCAGCTGTGGCTGGCCACGCGCACAGGCGGTTTCCACTTCGATTACAGCGAAGAAAAGCGAAGCTGGGTGCGCGACAGCGATGGCGCCGAGCTCGGGGGCGTGTTGACCCAGGCGTTCGCCGATCAGGCTGGAGAGTCGCTCGATTTCAGCGATATCTGAGATGCGCGGGCGGACCAATTGCCATCTGGCAGGCGGTATACTTGACGGCTGGATTATTAACACGTGTTTGGCGAAAGACTTGGCGCTGGCCGCCAGACAGCAGCGTCATATCGACAGATATAGGGACAGGTAAACGAGAGCGATGCGTATCCTGGTAACCGGCGTAGCCGGCTTTATCGGTGCCGAACTTGCCCATGCTCTGCTGCAGCGTGGCGACGAAGTGGTCGGTATCGATAACCTGAACGACTACTACGATGTCAGCCTCAAACAGGCCCGCCTGGAGCGCCTGCAGGCGTTACCCGGATTCAGTTTCGTCCACGCGGACATTGCCGACAGCCCGCAGATGCAGCAGCTGTTCAAACAGACCGGCTGCTCACGTGTCGCCCATCTGGCCGCGCAGGCCGGGGTGCGCTACTCGATCGAGAACCCGCTCAGCTACGGCCAGTCCAACCTGATCGGTTTTCTCAACATCCTCGAAGGCTGCCGCCATCAGGGTATCGAGCACCTGGTCTACGCCTCTTCCAGTTCGGTTTACGGTGCCAATGAAACGGTGCCGTTCAGCATCCACGACAATGTCGACCATCCGGTATCGCTCTACGCCGCAACCAAACGCGCCAACGAAGCGATGGCACACAGCTACAGCCACCTGTACAACCTGCCCACCACCGGTCTGCGCTTCTTCACTGTGTACGGTCCCTGGGGGAGACCCGATATGTCGCCGATGCTGTTTGCCGATGCGATTACCCGGGGCAAGCCGCTGAAGGTATTCAACTACGGTCATCACAAGCGCGATTTCACCTATATCGACGATATCGTCGACGGGGTGGTGCGCTGCCTGGACCGGCCAGCGAGCGGAGATCCCGAGTGGTCAGGCGTCAATCCCGACCCGGGGTCATCGCGAGCCCCCTGGCGTCTGTACAACATCGGCGCCAGCCAGCCGGTGGAGCTGCTCTACTACATCGAACTGCTGGAGCAGGCGCTCGGTGCCAAGGCGACCAAGGAGATGCTGCCGATGCAGCCCGGTGACGTGGAGCAGACTTACGCCGACGTGGAGGCACTGATGCGCGATACCGGCTATCGGCCTCAGGTCGCCATCGAAGAGGGGATCGAGCGCTTCGCGCGCTGGTACCGGGACTACTACAAACGCTGATTGCGTTCGGCCACCGACAGCTGATCCTCGATCAGTTGCTGCAGCCGGTCGAGGGCGCCGCGGTTATCCGCTACAAAGTGGCGGGCGGCTTGCGCCATCGCTCCGCAACGCTCGGCATTGCCGATCAACTCTCTCAGCGCCCGCTGCAACCCCGCCTCATCCGCCACCTGGATCAGACCACCGGCATCGCTAAGCGCCTGGGTAATCTGGGCGAAGTTAAAGGTGTCCGGCCCCATCAGCACCGGTTTGCCCAGCGCCGCCGGCTCCAGTGGATTATGCCCGCCGGTACCGCTGAAGCTGCCGCCAACGAAGGCGATATCGGCGGTGGCATAGAACTGCATCAGCTCACCGAGGGTATCGCCGATATAGATCTCGGTATCGCTGCTGGGCATATCCGCCGCGCTACGACAGCAGACGGCCTTGCTGTAGCGCCGGGCCAGCGCCGCCACCGACGCAAAGCGCTCGGGGTGACGTGGTACCAGGATCAGGGCCAGGCTGGGCCAGTCGAGACAGAGCGTTTTCCACACCCGCAGCAGCAGCTCATCCTCGCCCTCATGGGTGCTGGCGGCGATCAGCACCGGGCGCGTTTGCCCAAGTTGAACCCGCAGCGCGGCACCGGCACTGATGTCGGCCGGATCGGGCTCGATATCGAACTTGATGCTGCCGGTGATGTTGAGTCTGTCGCTCGGCAGTCCCAGCTGGTGTAAACGCTCAGCATCGGCATGCGACTGCGCCGCCACCAACGTCAGCTGTTCCAGCATCGGCCGGGTCAAGGCGGCAAAGCGGGAATATCCCCGGGCCGAGCGGGCCGACATCCGCGCGTTGGCCAGCAGCACCGGGATGTGGCGTCTGGCGCAGACGTGCAGCATATTGGGCCAGAGCTCGGTTTCCACGATAACGCACAGCAGCGGGTTGGTGCGCTGCAGAAAGCGGCTCCAGAACCAGGGCAGGTCCCAGGGACAGTAGCGATGGATCACCCGTTCGCCGAACAGGGCCTCGACCCGCTCAGCCCCGGTTGGTGTCATCGTGGTGATCAGTATCGGTCGTTGTGGATAAGTTTCCAGCAACCGCTGCACCAGCGGCGCGATGGCCAGGGTCTCGCCCACCGAGACCGCATGGATCCAGACCGGCCGCGCAGAGAAGCCGGGGGCCGGCGTGAACCCCAGGCGCTCCGCCACGCGCTGACGGTAGGCCGGGGCCTTGCGCCCGCGCCACCACAGGCGCGCCAGCACCAGGGGCAGCGCCAGAGTGAACACCAGGGTATAGAGCAGGCGCACCAATCGGAGTCTCCGCTAGACCTGGAACTGCATGGCGTGCAGCTTGGCGTAGGCACCAGCCTTGTCCAGCAGCTGCTGATGACTGCCCTGCTCGACGATCCGCCCCTCCTCCATGACCACGATCAGGTCGGCGCTTTCGATGGTGGACAGGCGGTGGGCGATCACCAGCGTGGTGCGGCCCTTGACTACCTCGGCCAGTGCCGCCTGGATATGGCGCTCGGACTCGGTATCCAGTGCCGAGGTTGCCTCATCGAGAATCAGCAGCGGCGCGTCCTTGAGAATCGCCCGGGCGATGGCGATGCGCTGACGCTGGCCGCCGGAGAGCAGCACGCCGTTCTCGCCGACCAGTGTATGGATACCGTCGGGCAGGCGTTCCAGGAACTCGGTAACATGGGCCGCCTCGGCTGCGGCCAGGATCAACTCTTCGCTGGCACCGGCCATGGCGCCGTAGGCGATATTGTCGGCGATACTGCCATCGAATAGCACTACCTGTTGGTTAACCAACGAGATCTGGCGGCGCAGGCTCTCCAGCCTGATCTCCTGCAGGGGCAAACCGTCGAGCAGAATCTCACCCTGCCAACCATCGTTGAAACGCGGGATCAGCGATGCCAGAGTGGATTTACCACTCCCGGAGCGGCCCACCAGCGCCACCGTCTTGCCTGCCGGCAGGCACAGATTGATATCGCGCAGCGCCTGTGTCTGGCTGCCTGGATACTGGTAACTGAGGTTACGCAGCACCAGCTCTCCCCGGGTCTCCTTAAGCTCACGCGTACCGGTATCCTGTTCACCGGGTTCGTCGATGACACCAAACAGGCTCTCCGCCGCCGCTATTCCCTTCTGGATAATCGGGCTGACCTCGGTCAGCTGACGCACAGGCTTGGTCAGCATGCCGGCGGCGGTGAGGAAGGCGACAAACCCGCCGGTGGTCATACCGCCCAGCACCACCGGATCCATGGCCATGAACAACAGGGTCGCCATCGCCAGCGCAATCAGCAACTGTACCGCAGGGGTATTCAACGACTGGGTCACCACCAGTTTCATCGACTGGCGCTTGTTCTGCTCGCTGGCACGCTTGAAGCGGTTATGCTCGGCTGGCGCACCACCGAAGATGCGCACCACCTGAAAGCCGCGGATCGCCTCCGAGGCCACCGAGGTGATATCCCCGACCGACGACTGCAGGTGGCGGCTGAGCCGGCGCATCCGCTTCGACGCGATCGACACCACGATGCCAATAAATGGTCCTGCCGCCAGGAATATCAGGGTCAGCTTCCAGTTCAGGTAGATCATGTAACCGAGCAGACCGACCACGGTCAGCCCCTCGCGGATGCTGATCTTGATCGCATTGGTGACGGCGCCGGTGACCTGCTCCACGTTGTAGGTCAAACGGGACAGCATCTCACCGCTGGGGTTCTGGTGGTAATAGTGGGTAGGCAGTCGCAACAGGCTCTCGAACACCCGTGTGCGCAGGGTATGCACGGTCTCCCGCGCCACATAGCTCATGCTGTAGTTGCCGATGAACGCACCGATACCGCGCAGCAAAAAGATACCGACGACCGACAGCGCCAGCCACAGGCGCTGATCGAATGCGTTACGCTGCACCGCATCCACCACCATCTCCAGCCACTTTGCTGCCAGAGCCTGCCCCGCACCGTAGATGGCGTAACCGATAAAACTGGCCACAAATCCATACCAGAGCGGCTTCACATGGATCAGGATGCGGCGGTAGATATGCCAGCCGCTATCCTGGCCGGCCGCTTTTGTCGAATCGCTCATACACTCACATATCTTGGACTGAGCGGGCATTGTACAGGGCTAATCACCGCTAATGCCACGTTCCCCCGCCCTCCGGGCCTGACACCGACAACAAAAAAAACGGTACAATCCTCCACGCCATCAACATCAGACAATTGGATCACACGTGTCCAAGGACTCAGCCACAGATCGTTTCCTGCATCCGCGCTACTGGCCCACCTGGTTCATGCTGGCCAGCCTGCGTCTGGCATCCCTGCTGCCCTATCGTCTGCAACTGCGGATCGGGGCGCTGCTGGGTGCACTGCTCTACCGCTTCAATCGCCATCGCCGTCGGGTGACGGAGACCAATATCCGACTGATATTCCCCGATCTGGACCCGGTTGCTCGCCAGCGCATGGTACGTGATGTGTTCCGCCACAACGGCATCGGTCTGCTGGAGACGGCAATGGCCTGGTGGATGCCGGTGGATCGACTACCGCAAAAGATCATATTCAAAGGCCGCGAACATCTGGATCAGGCACTGCAGCAGGGGCGTGGCATTGTCCTGCTCGGCGCCCACTTCTCCACTCTGGACCTGGGTGGACTGCTGTTCTCGCAGTATTACGAAGTGGACGCCATGTATCGCAAGCACAACAACCCGCTGATGGACCGCTATATCCGCAAGGGGCGCAGCCGCTACTTCGGCCAGGCGATCGAGCGCTCCGACATCCGCTCGGTGATCCGCGCCCTGCGCAAGAACCGGATCGTCTGGTACGCTCCCGATCAGGATATGGGCTCGCGCAACTCGGTCTACGCCGAGTTCTTCGGCGTGCCGGCGGCGACGATTACCGCGACCAGCCGCATGGTGAAGCTGAACGACTCGCCAATCCTGATGCTGGCCCAGCACAGGCTGCCCGACGACTCCGGCTACGAGCTGGAGCTGTTCCCGGTCATCGAGCCATTCCCCAGCGATGACGTCGAAGCGGACGCGGCGCGCATCAACGCCGAGATCGAGCGCGCGATCCGCAAGGACCCGGCGCAGTACATGTGGGTCCACCGCCGTTTCAAGACCCATCCCAGGGGCAAGAACTATCTCTATCGACAAGGCGACTCTTAATGGGTGTTCAGGCAATGAGCGATCAGGTCAAACAGGTCATCTGCATCAAGTGGGGCACCCGCTATGGGCCGGAGTACGTTAACCGCATCTACTCCATGGTGGAGCGCAATATCACGCCTCCGTTCCGCGTCATCTGCCTGACCGATGATGCCCAGGGGGTACGTGAGGAGGTGGTCTGCCGCGGTCTGCCGGAGCTGGGTTGCCCAAGGCCGACCAACGCCCCGGGCAAATGGCCGAAAACCGCACTCTGGGGCAAGACCCTGTTCGATATCGAGGGCATGGTGCTGTTCATCGATCTGGACGTGATCATCACCGGCAACCTGGACGAGTTCTTCAGTTACGGCAAGCCTGAGGATGTGATTCTGGCGCGCAACTGGGTCAAGCCACTCGAGCGCCTGGGCCAAACCTCGATCTTCCGCTTCGAGATTGGCCGCCATGCCTACATGCTGGAGAATTTCCAGAAGGATCCAGAGGGGATCGCCGGCAAGTACCAGTTCGAGCAGCGCTACGTCACCAACTGCGTCGAGGGTGGAGTGAAGTTCTGGCCCCGTGGCTGGGTGCGCCACTTCCGCATGGACTGCCTGGGACCCTGGCCGCTGCGTTACCTGCGTCCACCGCGGCTGCCCAAAAACTGCCGGGTGGTGATCTTCCCCGGTAAACCCGATCCGGCCGACGCCATGCTCGGGCGCTGGTCCGATCAGGTGCCGGTACGCAGCAGGCTTGAACATGTCAAGGCAGCCCTGAGTGGCGAGTGCGGCGCCAACCGTTACCGCTTTCTGAAGCGATTCTTTTTACCAGCCGACTGGATCAAACAACACTGGCGTTAAGCAGGGACGGATGGATGAACGCACGAGCGAATAACAACAATAAGCCGCTGCGACTGATGCAGCTGATGCTGTCCAGCCAGAACGGTGGCGCCGAAACCTTCTTTGAAAAGCTGACCCTGGCCCTGGCCGATGCCGGTGTGCAGCAGTGCGTGGTGATCGAGCCTGACCCGCGGCGCGAGTCGCTGTTCGCCGGGCACCCCAATCTCGAGGTCAAGCTGCTGCGCTTTCGCGGCCTGCACGAGCCCCTCGGGCGCGTGCGCTTGAATCTGCTGATGAGGCGCTGGCAACCGGATGCGATGCTGACCTGGATGAGCCGCGCGATCAAGCGCGCCCCGACCGGCTACTGTCCGCTTGTCGCCCGTCTGGGCGGCTACTACCGGGTGGAGCGCTACCGCAAAAGCGATCGCCTGATCGGCAACACCCCGGATATCGTGCGCTATCTGCAGGCGGAGGGGATCCCGGCGGAGAAAGCCCAATACATCCCCAACTTCGGCGAGCTCGCGCCATGTGAGCTGGACGCCGAAACGGCTCGCACCCGTCTGCGTGAGGAGCTGAAGATTCCCGCAGCGCATCATATCCTGCTGGCACTGGGCCGCCTGCACGAGGCCAAGGCCCACGACACGCTGATCGACGCCCTGAGTAAAACCGAAAACACGACCCTGCTGATCGCCGGTGACGGCCCGCTGAAGGCCCAGCTGGAGGAGCAGATAGAACACCTTGGACTGAACACACGCGCGCACCTGCTGGGCTGGCGGCAGGACACGGGTTATCTGTTCAAGGCCTGTGATATCGCGGTCTTCCCCTCGCGCTTCGAGCCGTTCGGTAACGTTGTGGTGGAGAGCTGGGCTCAGCGGCGCCCGCTGATCGCCGCGGCCTCGGCCGGACCCGGCTGGCTGATTTCGGATAATGTTGACGGCTTACTGGTACCGATAGACGACAGCGACGAACTGGCCGCTGCCATCAACCGCCTGATTGCGGACCCGGCATTGGGCGAGCGACTGGTGGAAGCGGGCTACCATACCTACCGGGAGAAGTTCTCCCGAGAGGCGGTCACCGAGGCTTACATCAAGATGTTTACCGAGGTGATCGGCCGTTACCACAGACGCTAGTCCGGCGATTTATACGCACAACTCTCAGTCTATTTTTTGAACAGCCCTAGGGCTTTATCTCTGACGGTCTTCAGCGTCAGCATCTCTGTGTCGATCAGATACAGCATGATCTCCGCCTCCAGCTCGGTATCGACCTCAATGACATCGCTCACCTGCTGGTATTGGCTCGGGTCTATGCTGCCGGTACCGACACGATCATAGTCGATACCTGGAAACTCGATTCCGTACCTGTTTCTCAGGCTCAGCAACTCTTCACTGGACGCCTGGATCGATGTGGCAATCCCGGGTTTCAACCCAGGTTTTCGATTACGGCCGTTCTCCTTTTCATAGCGGATGATACCCTCCCTGATCCGCTTGATCTTATGCTTGGGCAGGCTCTCTCCCCTGTTGAACATAAAACGCTGATACTTATTGAGAATCGAAATGGCCTCTGGTGAGATCGATTCATTTTTCATGATGGTTTCGACCTGGCCCGGCTCGATATTCGGTGACAACAGCCTCGCGCTCAGGTCATAGACCACGTCGCCGTTGATGAGGCTGCTTCTGTCAAATGCGATAACCCTAACCGCTGTGCCGAACACCCGCTCGATGGTGGCGAGGTGGCCCAGTTCACGCATCTTATCGGGCGGAAAGAACTCGCACCGCGTCTTGATCGACTGCTGCAGCAGCGACAGGTATTTGGCCGCCGGTTCCCTGACATAGAAAACAAACTCGACCTCATCAAAGACACCGGCCAAATACGTCTTCATTTTCGACAATGCCGCCTCGTCCAGCTGGTAGAAGGTTTCCGAGCTGATCAACACCAGTTCGGGATTGGTTGTTCTAACCTCCTCACGCACGGACTCCCAATACTTCTTGGAGAGCGCCCTGATCTTTTGGTAGCCACCTGCCTTTTTTACATATTTGGGCAGTATCTGACTGTCGTCCTGAAACAGGATCTGGAGTATGTGGTGGGCACTGCGCGAAAACGGCGTATCGGGGTATAGGATGCCGTGCTTTGCCAACAGTGTCCGGCTTTGATGATATGAACTCTGAATGGCGGTACTGCCTGCCTTCCCGGAGCCACAATGTATTATTAGTTTGGTCATGTTGCGCTTTATCAGAAACCAGTTGGCGTTATTAAGGTTACCGGGCAGATACAATCCGCGGACTGGACCCACTCACGAGCGGCGTAGCTCTTAGCTAGTCAATCCTGTTCCCGTTCCGCTTGCCTCGCCTACAATCTCGGTCACCAGGTCAACGAGTTCGCCACCCAGCCGGTCGAGACCGGTGGGGGCCTCGCTGGCTATCGCATCAGGCTGATAGTCCGCTAATTGCGTCAATGCGCAGGGCTGTACGCCCTGCAACCGACGGAAACCGTTAACGATCTCTTCGAAGTAGGAACCCTTGTCGATACGCAGTTCAGACGGCGTCAACAGGGTCACGGGGCGGCCGCTGCACAGTGCTTCACTGGCCATGGTCAAGCTGTCCTGGGTGACCAGTACACGCTGGGCCGCCGCCAGGAAGGGCATCATGACCCGCTTCGGTTCGCGGTTGTACAACACCAGCTCCACCAGATTGGCTCTGTCCAGCCCCTCGTCCAACAGCTGCTCCACGTCAGGTGACGTTCGCCGGGAGGTGGTGATCAGCCATCGAATGCCCAGCCGCTGCGAGAGCGCATTCACCCCGTCTACCAGACCTTGCCAATCCGCATCGCTGTAATGATGACTCTTGCTGTCCGCGCCAATCAACAGCGCCCAACAGGGGGCGGCTGGCATTCGCTGCTGCCAGTAATCCTCACCAGCGGCCGCCACGCGCTCCGGTGTAACCGAATTGGGAATCAGCCCGCTGACCACCGAGGCGGTGCGATAGTCCCGCCGGGTCGGCGAGACGATAAGATCGAACCAGCGGTCGGGGAAAGGCTCAGGCACGCCAACGAAGATATTGCCGGCCTGGTAACGACGCTTGAGCACCAGGCTGGCAAAGGCGCTCTTGCCACCTGAGGAGATGATCAGGTCGGGACGTGCTGTCGGCTGCGACTCCAGCACACTGCTCAGGGTAAGGCAGGCCTCGCTCAGTCTGGCGGCAGGGATTGCAAGCAATTTGCGCATGACGCCGCGGAACACGCCCGGTAGGCGGTTGCGCAGACGAATCTTTTCACGCTGGATCACCAGTCCATGCCGCTCCAGCAGATCGACTATCCCCTCGGACTGGGCGCAGTGGCCGGGTGATCCCTCATCGAGAATCAGGATGTGAATTGCCACCCTGGACACTACCCCTTGGCCTTGGCTTCCGCCTCGTCCCAAATACGCTGAATCCAGCGCGCCGGACGGATCTGCTTGTAGAGTTTCTTGTACGCTTTCTTCACCGGCCAGTTCCCCCTTACCGCTTCATGTGGATTGGGGTCGCCGGGAAAGGCAACGACGCGGGCGCTATCGGGCAGTACCGGCTCCTGCCAGAAGCGCGCCGGCCAGGCAGGAACACAGTGGGTCTTGAACAGCACACACCAATCATCCGGCCAGAAGCTGATCTGCTTCACCGAGCGCGAGATATAGGTCTGCGAGTTGCGGAACTGCTCGAAAATGCTCGCCTGGTTCGCAATCAGGTTATCGAACAGGTACTCGTCGGCACCGACCCGGAAACGGTATACCGAGGTATTGCCTATCCCCTTGCCCGGCTGGGTCCAGTTCTGCATCACGACGAAGGTTTTATCCGGCTCGAACTCGAAAAACGGATCGAGCGAGCCGCTGACCACAACGTCGAGATCAAGGTAGAGCCAGTCGCCCTCAAGCCCGAACAGGTGCTCACTGCGCCGATACAGCGTCAGCTTGCGCCAGCCCAGACGGCACTTCGGCTCCGGCAGATCGATGGTGGGGCAATCATGACACTCCACCTCCTCCCGAATGCCAGTGCGGTTATCGGTCAGGCAGACGAAGCGTAATGGCCCACTGACCTGCTGCCGCACCATGGCATAGAGTCGGTTGACGTAGTCGGCACCATACAGCGTGCCCCACTTCATACAGATCACTTGTTTGGTCATTACAGACAGTGCCCCAGAGTTTGGTTTGACGCGCCCCGCGTCCTCATCATCAGTTCGTCTTTCGATTCCAAGCCGCGTCCTACACTCAGTCGCGGCATACGCCAACCTTTCCTCGACCCACATCGATCACGGCATAGGTCGCTTGCCGTGGTATTAGCGCTCCAAGTTGCTCCATAAACCGCTGTGGCTGCTCATAATCCAAGGTGCGAAGTTCGGCCAGCGGATACTGCCACCAAGCAGATTGCAACAGGGCCTCCGACACCTCCGGGCTGAACCGGGGTCGGATCGGCCGCGCCGGATTACCGCCAACAATCTGGTAGGGCGCTACATCTTTCGTCACCACGGCATTGCGCGCTATGACCGCCCCGGTTCCGATCGACACACCCGCCATCACCACGGCCCCATCGCCAATCCAGACATCATGACCGATCCTGGTTAACGCCGGGGTTGGACGGTGGGATACACACAACTCATGACTGGTCGATGCCCAGTCCAGCGGATGCCCTCTACCATCCTGGCCGATTGTCACCTGTCTGCCAAACGAGCAGAAGCGGCCGATCTCCGCGACAAAATGCAGCTCTCCGCTACGGATATAACTGTGGGCACCGATGCGGATGAGTTCAGGTGCTTCCTTAAGCACCTGCACACTGCCCAGCTTCGCCGGCGATTCAATCCTCAGTATGCTCCTGCTGTCGATCAGCTGGACCTTACTAAGCTTGATCCCCAGCGCTTTCGCCCTGCGCTTTTTCAGCACGTTCAGCAGCATCAGCTGTCACTCCAGGCGTCCTGAATGAAGGAGGCGCGTTTCCAGAAGCCGTAGGCGCTATCCGCCACATCCTCTGGGTCCGGCTTGCCGTGGAAAATGATGATCGAGGCGTGCTCCGGCAAAGCAGTATCCAGGCTATCCGGTGCCTTAAGCCCCAACCGGCCAAGACCCAGCTTCTCCGCCCAGCGCCAGCACTTGGAATCCAGACTCTTCTTATAGGAGAGGACACGATCCGCCGGCCAGTTACCCGCGTTTGGAACACAGGCGTAGATCCACTCCTGATCGCCATTCAGCTCTTGCATGATCCGCTGCTGATCGGCAAGGAAACCCTCCCAGATATGGGCATAGCGACCGATACGGAAACGCATCACCGAGCTGTTCCACATAAGGTTGCGCGACCAGTTACGGATGATCAGGAAATCGCCGGGCTGGTCGACCAGAAAATCGATCTCGTCGACGATCACCACGTCCAGATCCAGGTAGATCATGTCGCCCTGAAGCCCGTAGAAATCGGCCTGGAACAACGACAGCTTGTACCACCAACCGTGGAGCCCGGTCTCCTGCAAGGGTAAGACTTCAACTCCCTCGGCCAACCCGCTGCCATCTTCGGTCATACAGTAGAAACGAAATGGCCGATGCAGTTGACGACGCACCATGCGAAACAGGCGATTGACGTACTCGGCCGGGTATTTAGTGCCCCATTTCAGGCACACCACATTAACCGGCAGGCTATTCTGTTCCACAACGTTTGATCCCGCGCTCTCGCTTGTCCTAACCATTCAGGCCACCATCCAGGCATTCGCGATAACAGTTCAGCGTCTGCTCCAGCATCTGCTGCTGCAAGAATGGCATCGCCCCCGGCTCCTGGGGATGGGCCAGCAGATCGGTTACGACCAATTTCAATCGTACCTGATCTCGGCAGGGTACCTTGCCGGGCGGAAACACGGCATCCAGAATCTCCGCCACACCGCCGTGGGCATAGCCGACAACAGCCGCACCAAGGCTCAGCGCTTCGGCCACGGTACGACCAAAGGACTCGGGCTTGGTCGACAGTGACAACACCAGGTCCGATACGGCATAGATCTCGCGGATATCCGATCGGGCACCGGTGAAGGTAATCGCGTTCTCCAGCCCCTCACTGCGCACCCGCTGCCTCAACTCGCGGGCATACGCCTGGCGTTTGGGGTCCTCGCCACCCACGATCAATCCATGAACCGGGAGTTTGTCGGCGCGCAGGTCACGAATCAGGTCGATGAAATCATGATGCCCCTTTAGACGGGTCAGTCGTCCCGGCAGCGTCAGTACTCTCTGTCCGTCCATCTGCGGGTATTGCGCGCGCCACTGTTGAAGCCAACTTTCGCCGGGCCGATAACCGCGCTTGAACACCTCAGGATCGATGCCGCGGAAGATGACCCGCACCCGTTGTCTATCGGTTTTCGGGTAGTTCTGTTCGATATAGCTTTTCACCGTATCGGACACGGCGATCACCCGCTCCCCTCGACACATGATGCTGCTGTAGCGCCCGACCGAGTAGAGTCCATGTACCGTAGTCACCAGATGGGGACGCTCCTCGGGTTTGAGTCCCCGCCAGGCCAGCCAGCATACCCAGGCCGGCATACGCGAACGCAGGTGCAGAATATCGGGTTTTTCCCGGCGCAACAGGGTCCGCACCTGCCAGATCTGCTTGAAGGTGAACGGCGACTTGCGCCCGATATCCAGACAGATATGGCGGCTGCCCTCGCGCTCCAGCTGCGGAACCAGCGCACCACCGGCGGACAACACCACCGACTCATGCCCCTGGTGAACAAGGTACTGTGCAACCTCCAGGGTACCGCGCTCGACACCACCTCCGTCCAACGCGGGCAGTACCTGCATCACTTTCACGCAGCGGTGCCCATCGGTCGGGGCGCACTACGTCCCAGGCTCAAGGCGATAAAGCCGATAACCGTGAAGACGGCGATCTTTTCCGGATGTTTCAGCGCAACCTCGGTCAGACTGAAGGTGGCGTAGGCCACCACCAGGCTAAGACCGATATAGCCTGGCCACTCGGTTTCGCGGCTACGGATCATGCTGACAAACTTTCGCGCGGGCACAGCTAGCAGAGCCAGCAGCGCGGCAAAGCCGATCAGGCCTCGCATGGCCAGCTCCTGGAAAAACTGGTTGTGGGCATGGGCGCTCGTCGGTAGATACTCGATCAACTCGTCGGGAAAACGGCCCTGCTCGACCCACTCCTCCTTATACTGCTGAAAGCGCTCTTTGCCGGCGCCGAACACAGGATGCTCCATCGTCACCGACAATGCGTATTTCCACATCAGGATACGAAAACCGATGGAGCTGTCGTAAGCACTGCCGCTGGCCCCTTCCGACAGCGCCGGCACCAGCTCCTCTTCGACCTTGGAGATTCGCTTGTAGGCGCCCGATTCGAAACCGACAAAACCGGTCAGGCAGGTGGCCGCCACCAGCGTGAACACCACTCGCCTGGCGGAGAAGGCTTTGTGCTTATAGAGATAGAACGCAAAGATCAGCAGCAGTGGCACCATCGCCAGCATCACGCCACGGGTCTGCGTCAGCCCCGCTGCCGCTAGAAAGACTACGGCTGAAACGTAGAGCAACCAGCGCCGCCAGCCGTTGGCGAAGGCACAGGCCAGGTAAGTGCAGAGCACCGACATGCTCAATGCATACATGCCGAAAAAGATTGGATTGGTAAAGCCGCCGAATCGCGAGCACTCCTCCCAGCCACAACGATAGCCGATCAACATCAGCATCTCGACCGCCGCCAGAATACACAGCACGGCCAGGTATTGGGGTTGAAGCCTGACCACCGATGCGGCGTAGATGAACAACGAGCAATAGATAAACATGCGAATGGTGCTCATATACCCGTCGCCGACCAGATAGGAGGTCACCAACACCGCAGAGTACAGTGACATCGGTAGCAGCAGTGACTTAACGGGTCCAACGCCCCAACTGGAAATAGCGCTGCGATGGCCGAGGCAGAAAAGCAGCGCCAGTGCGATGACTGGCTTGAGGTACTGATCTCCGATGGGCAGGAAAAACATCAGATTGACCACATAACCGAGCACGAGGTAGACGCTAAGCGTCGCCAGTTGCTCGAGTCGCTGCTTGCTGAAAATCGACACTTGTCGGGACACGCTTGTCACGGAAAAACCCTCATCCTTGATCACAGTCTCAGATCTGCCTCGCCAGCGGGTAGCACATATTTCAGATCGTACAGTAGATGTTCCTGTTTGCCCCAGCGGCGGATCGCCTCAGTGCCCAGGTCGTGGAACTGCTGATGGGCCACGGCCAGCACGATGCCGTCGTAGGTATCCGCTGCCATCTCTTTGAGCGGCTCGATGCCATACTCCGCCAACGCCTCCTCCGGGTCGACCCAGGGATCATACACATCCACCTCGGCGCCATACTCCCGCAGCGCGTGGATGATATCCACCACCCGCGTGTTGCGCAGGTCGGGACAGTTCTCCTTGAACGCAAGGCCCAGGATCAGAATGCGGCCACCGGCCACATGGATACGCCGCTTCAGCATCGCCTTGACCATCTCGTCGGCCACATAGGCGCCCATGTTGGAGTTGATCCGCCGCCCGGCCAGAATCACATCGGGGATGTAGCCCGCCGACTGCGCCTTGTAGGTCAGGTAGTAGGGATCGATGCCGATGCAGTGCCCACCCACCAGACCGGGGCGGAACGGCAGGAAGTTCCACTTGGTGCCGGCGGCTTCGAGCACTTCTAGGGTATCGATACCGAGTTTGTTGAAGATGATCGCCAACTCGTTGACCAGCGCAATGTTCAGATCGCGCTGGGTGTTTTCGATCACCTTGGCGGCTTCCGCGACGCGGATGCTGCTGGCCTTGTGGGTACCGGCGGTGATGATGGAGCGGTAGAGCCGGTCGACCAGCTCGGCCACCTCCGGCGTCGAGCCTGAGGTCACCTTCTTGATGGTGGTGACGCGGTGCACCTTGTCACCCGGGTTGATCCGCTCAGGGCTGTAACCGGCGAAGAAGTCTCGGTTGTACACCAGCCCCGACACCTGCTCGATGACCGGGATGCAATCCTCTTCGGTGGCACCGGGATAGACGGTGGACTCGTAGATAACGATGTCGCCTTTCTTGACCACACGGCCGAGGGTTTCGGAAGCTTTGATCAGAGGCGTCAGATCCGGCTGTTTCTGGCCATTGATCGGCGTGGGCACGGTGACGATATAAACGTTGCAGCACTGCAACACCGCAGCATCGGCACTGAACTGCAACTGGCTGGCTGCGCGAAGCTCTTCGTCCTCGACCTCGAGCGTACTGTCATGGCCGCGTTCCAGTTCACTGATCCGGTCGACGTTGATATCGAACCCCACAACCGGATAGTGCTTGCCGAACTCAACGGCGAGCGGCAGACCGACATAGCCGAGTCCAACGATGCCTATCTTAACTTGTTCCAACGATATCCGGTCCAGCGCGGCAAGACTCATAACCACCCTCTATTCAAAATCAATTCGGCACAGCGGCTCGCTTCGTCGAAGACTGCAACTGGCGGTACAAGGTCAACCGGTTGGCCCGACTGGTAGCGGATGATTACCCCTTGCTCGGCAAGCGACATCAGCCCTCGGTACAGTCTTCCCCGCTGCGTCCAGGGCACGGCCAAGGTGCCTACGGCACAACCTGCACTGAGCGCCTCATACACCATCGACACACTGTCTTCGCTGACCCAGCACTGCTCCGTGCCCGCCAACTGCGCCGGCAACCAACCCTGAGTCGTCTCCTCCACCGGCACCACCTCGACACCGCGCAGTGTTTTCAGCAACTCCAAGGTCGATGGTGGTGTACGACGCGACGTGGTCAAGCGCCAATCGATATCTGGAGCCTGGCCAATGATACTACGGAGCTGCTCGATCAGCCCGGTTTCATCCCAGTCATTACTCTTAGACGGACCGCCGATCAGCATCATACCGCTGCCGGCAACCTTGTCGCCCGGCCGCATCCGGTTCAGGGCTCCGCGGGTCACCACCACATTGTCGCGCGTCGGCGGCTGGTCGTGCTCGGGGATCAGACAAAGATCGAACCACCCAATAGGCAGGGTCGGCTTCATCATCAGCACCGCCGGCACTCGCCAAACGCGTTTGAGCGCCAACAGCGTCAGATGGGTACTGTGTCCTGCGCCGATGACCAGTCCGGGCTTCGCTCCCAATTGTGCTGCGCGTCCGGTCAGCAGCGTCTTGAGCGCCCGCCTCCCAGGCAGCGGCGCCATCTCGCGGATCTCGACCTGCTTGCGCCGACGCTGCAGCGCCTCGGCCAGCCCCAGCGACTGGTTGCGATGTCCCGCCTTGCCGTCACTGATGATCAGAATCTGCGCCAAACTCACCCCTTTCAACTGCCGCTCAAATGCAGCCCGTCCTAGCGCGCATATGATAAACAATTCCACTCGCGCTGGATATTCCGACACACCTCCCGCTCACCCCTGGACGCATCCAGAAACGACTATTTCGGCACGGGACAATTCCATTTTTTGCGTGGATGCATACAATCTACTCTCTTGTTCATGCGCTTTCTGCCGGCTATCTAGTACCGGATCAGGCGCACCGTCTCATTCACTGTGTAGATTAGGGTGGTCTGCTATGTCCGCGTTTGGCTCCGTTTTCATGCCAGAAATGGCGATCTCTTGGTTCGACGGCTCCCATTGGAGCGAGAGCCAGGTGGTGGCCAGTAACAGTCTGCAGCTGCATGCCGGCGCCCACGTGCTGCACTACTCCAGCACCTGCTTTGAAGGTCTGAAGGCGTTCCGCCATGAGGATGGCTCGGTGAAGATTTTTCGCATGGACCGCAACATCGCCCGTATCGCGCAGAGCTCTGAGCTGCTTGCACTGCCGAAGCTGGACCAGGCCCAGGTGGCACATATGATCACCTCGATCGTCAGCCGCTTCGCCTCCGACGTGCCGGAGCCGCCGGGATCGATGTATATCCGCCCGACCCACATCGGTACCGAGCCGGCGATCGGCAAGGCCGCGGTGCCGACGCTGGAGTCCTGCTTCTACGTCCTGCTGTCGCCGGTGGGCGATTATTTCTCCGGCGGCGACCGCGCGTTGCGTCTGCTGATCGACGACAAGAATATGCGCTGCCCGCCGCACATGGGCATGGTCAAGAGTGGCGGTAACTATGCCGGCGCCCTGCAGCCGACGATGAAGGCCCGTGCCGAATTCAAGGCCGACCAGGTATTGTTCTGCCCGGGTGGTGACGTTCAGGAGACCGGGGCCGCCAACTTCCTGCTGATCGACGGCGACGAGATCATCACCAAGGCGCTGGACTCCACCTTCCTGCACGGTGTCACCCGCGACTCCATCCTGACCCTGGCCCGGGACATGGGGATGAAGGTCTCCGAGCGCCAGCTCACCGTTGAAGAGCTGCTCGAGCGCGCGGCCAAGCCGGGTTGCGAAGCGGCTCTGTCCGGCACCGCGGCGGTGCTGACCTCCGTCGGTACGCTGATTCACAACGGCAAGGAGTACAACGTCGGCAACGGCGGTATCGGTGAAACCACCCTGCGTCTGCGCCGCGCGCTAAACGATATCCAGTGGGGCCGCAGCGAAGACAAGTTCGGCTGGCTGCTCGACATCTGAAGCGATCGATTCCCTAAATAGAAACCGGGCACTTAGGCCCGGTTTTTTATGCCCGAAATCTGCGGCAGCTCAGGTGCACAGAGCTACCGTAGAAAACCATCAGCGCTCCATCAACTCGGCCCAGTATGCACTGACCCGTGCCCGATATTCACTGAGCTGATCGCCACTGACCACCGTCGGCTGATTCTGCAGCGTCCGGCGATGGTTGAAGGCACGATAGGCCTTGTAGATCTCGCGCAACTCCTCGGCCTGCTCAGGCACCAGCAGCCCCGCCTGCTCGATCGATTCCAGCATGCGGATGTTGTCACTCCAGCGCATCAGCTCGGGATGGCGATGGGCGTGAGCCAGTACCAGGTACTGCACCATGAACTCGATATCGACCAGACCGCCCCGGTCCTGCTTGAGGTTGAACTCCTGCCCCTCCTTCGCCGCCGAGGTACCCAACTGCTGGCGCATCTTTTCGCGCATCTCGCGCACTTCGGTCTGCAGAGTGTCGAGATCGCGCTCACGCCCCAGGATCGTTTCACGCACGGCGGCGAAGCCTGCACTCAAGCGTTCGCTGCCGCTGACCACGCGGGCACGCGCCAGCGCCTGATGCTCCCAGGTCCAGGCATCATTCTGCTGATACTGTTCGAACGCCTGCAACGAGCTGACCAGAAGGCCGGAGTTGCCGGACGGGCGCAGCCGCATATCCACCTCGTACAGCTGCCCGGACGGCGTCAACGTACCGAGGATATGGATGATGCGCTGGCCAAGACGGGTAAAGAACACCGGGTTGGGCAGTTCGCGCTGACCGCCCTTGGTCGTCAGGTTGGCATCGGCATCGTAGATGAACACCAGATCGAGGTCGGAGCCGTAGGACAGTTCGATGCCACCGAGCTTGCCGTAACCGACGATAATGAAATCGGGATCGCAGGGCTCACCGGCGACGCGCTGGGGCACACCGTACTTGCCGGTCATATCGCGCCAGGCGATCTCCAGCACCGCATCGAGGATCACCTCGGCCAGCCAGGTCAGATAGTCGCTGACCTTCATCAGCGGCAGCGCACCGGTGATATCGGACGCCGCCACGCGCAGCACATGGGCATGCTTGTAGTAGCGCAACGCCTCCATCAGCTGTTCGGTATCCTCCTCCGGAATCCGCAGCAGCAGTTGTCTCAGTTCGTCATTGAGACGGCTTTTGTCCGGCGGCGTGAACAGGGTGCGCGGGTCGATCAACTCATCGAGCAGACCCGGCTGGCGGGAGATCTGGTCGGCGAACCACTGGCTCGCCGAGCACAACCGCACCAATTGATCCAGTGCGCCCGGATTCTCGGCCAGCAGCACCAGATAGGCTGAGCGGCGCAGCACGGCCTGGATCAGCAGCAGCACGCGTTCCAGCGTCAGCTCCGGATTCTCGCTTCGGCCAACCGCCTGCAACAGCCGGGGCAGCACCGCCTGCAGCCTGACCTGGGCCACCTGCTGCAACATCTGTACGGTGCGCAGCTGCTGCAGGTTGCGCAGCTGCTGCAACGCCCGTGCGGGATCGGTAAAGCCCAGCGACTGCAGGAACTGCTCGCTGGCCTCGCTCTCCAGCTCCTCATCCCATAATCTGTGCCAATCGACACTCTGCTGCTCCCGCGCGCTGTCGGCCTGCTCCTGCTGCACCGGTGCGATCACCTCGGCGAAGTGGCGGGACACGCTGCTCCGGTAACCGGCCAGGGCATCACTGAATCGGGCCCAGTCGTCAAACCCCATCACGTAGGCCAGGCGCGCCTGCCCCAGCTCGTCGTGCGGCAACTCCTGGGTCTGGCGGTCCGCCAGTGCCTGCAGCGCATGTTCGGTATCGCGCAGGAAGCGATAGGAGTCGAGCAGCTCGTCAACCACCTCCTGCGGCATGCCGACACACTCTGGCAGCAACGGCAAGATGGCGCTCAGCTCGCGCTGCTGCAGGCGCGGATCGCGACCGCCACGGATCAGCTGGAACGCCTGGGCAATAAACTCCACCTCACGGATCCCGCCGGCGCCGAGCTTGACGTTCTGGTCCCGGTTCTTGAGTTTCACCTCCCGATTGATCAACGCCTTCATCTCGCGCAGGGATTCGAAGGCGCTGAAATCGATATATTTGCGGTAGACGAAAGGCCGCAGCAGTGTCAGCAGCTCGGTTCCGGCCTGCTGATCGCCGGCCACCACCCGCGCCTTGACCATGGCATAACGCTCCCACTCCCGCCCCTGATCCTGGTAGTAGGTTTCCATCGCATCGAAGCTGCAGGCCAGTGGCCCGACGCTGCCAAACGGGCGCAGGCGCATATCGACACGGAACACGAAGCCGTCGACCGTGGCGTTATCCAGCGCCTGAATCAGTTTTTTGCCCACCCGGGTGAAGAACTCCTGATTGGACAGGGTACGATTGCTGCCATCGGTCTCGCCGTTCTCCGGGTAGGTGAAAATCAGGTCGATATCGGATGACAGGTTGAGCTCGAAAGCGCCGAGCTTACCCATACCCAGCACCACCAGCCTCTGCTCGACCGGATTGCCCTTGGCGTCGGGCCCCATCGGCCGACCCCAGCGCTTGACCGCATCCTCATGCAACCAGTCGAGGCTAAGGTCGATCAGTGCATCGGCCATCTCTGACAGACTCAGCGTGGTCTCGGCCAGATCGGCGCGACGGCTCAGGTCACGCCAGATAATGCGTACCATCTCGCGTCGCCGGAACAGACGCAGACGCCGGTGCAGCTCCGCTTCCGAGTCGCAACCATTCAGAAACCGCTCGGCACGCTGGCGCATCTGACCCTGCAGATAGGGCGCTGCCAAATCGCCGCCCTGCCACAACTCGGCCAGCAGCTCAGGCTGGCGCTCAAGCTGTTCACAGAGGTAATCACTGCCAATAAGCACAGGGGGCAGGTCGCTGGCGATCCCGTCCGGACAGCTGCCGAGCTGTTCGATCGCCGGCGAGATCCGCGTCCAGTTCCGCTCCAGACAGGGTTGTAGGGAAGCCGGTATAGCAACTTGGGCGGGATCGAACATTCGCTGCGTCTCCTTGGAGCCTTTAGGTATCACTCTACTTTAAACCAGAAGCGACGACGACGAACAGGCGCACCAAAATCGCGCAACCCCGCTCATGGGCTGTGCAATAACACCTAGGTTTGGCCGCTGCTCAGAGCCTAAACCAACTGCTTTAACTCTTTGGTTGATTGGCTGTTTTGTCATTTTACGACTACACATATATATGCCGATAACCTGACCATCAGGCCAGTCATGGCGATAGATAGCGTCAGCGCGCGTCCGTTCAGAACAGTACGGCGCCAGATACACGGCGGCATGGAACAGGTTTTGCTAACTGATCGATCAGTCAACAACAGGGAAAACCAAGCTCCGCATACGAGCTTTGCGATAAAACTCACCAACGAGGACGTAAATAATGTTGAGAAAAACCTTATTGGCAACCGCAACCATCTCCATCACACTGGCCGGTTTCGCGAGCCAGGCGCAGGCTGAAGGCACGCTGGATGCGGTCAAGGCACGCGGTTATGTTCAGTGCGGTGTGACCTCGGGTGTACCCGGCTTCTCGGTGCCCGATGAGCAGGGCAACTGGCAGGGCCTGGACGTGGATGTGTGCCGTGCCGTAGCCGCGGCCGCGCTGGGCGATGCCAGCAAGGCCAAGTACATCCCGCTCAACGCCAAGGAGCGTTTCACCGCGCTGGCCTCCGGTGAGATCGACGTGCTGTCGCGCGTGACCACCTGGACCCTGACCCGCGACACCCAGCTCGGTATCAACTTCGCCGGCGTCAACTACTATGACGGCCAGGGCTTCCTGGTGAAGAAGGATCTGGGCCTGACCAGCGTCAAGGACCTGGATGGCGCCACCATCTGCGTACAGTCCGGTACCACCACCGAGCTGAACATGGCGGACTACTTCCGTACCCACGGCCTGCAGCATACCCCGGTGGTATTCGATACCAACGAACAGGCAGCCACCAGCTTCGATACCGGCCGCTGTGATGCCTTCACCACCGACCTGTCCCAGGCCTTCGGCCTGCGCACCCGCATGGCCGACCCCGATTCCGTCGTCGCGCTGCCGGAAGTGATCTCCAAGGAGCCGCTCGGCCCGGTGGTACGCCAGGGTGACGACCAGTGGTTCAACATCGTCAAGTGGTCGCTGAACGCGATGATCAACGCCGAGGAGCTGGGCGTTACCTCCGCCAACGTGGATGAGATGAAGTCCAGCGACAACCCCAACATCAAGCGTCTGCTCGGCGGTGAAGAAGGGTTGTCCAAGGGTATGGGTATCGCCGAGGACTGGGCCTACCAGATCGTCAAGCAGGTGGGCAACTACGGCGAAGCCTTCGACCGTAACGTCGGCAAGGACTCCCCGCAGAAGATCACCCGCGGTCTGAACAACCTGTGGAACAACGGCGGCATCATGTACGCCCCACCGATCCGCTAACTATCCGTTCGTCACACGGGGCCGGTCATCGGCCCCGTGCTTCCACCCAACGCTTTACGCAGGCTGGAGAGACAACCGATGCCAACGGATCGACCCAATACACCCGCTACAAATGACAACCATGTCAAACCCTGGAACGACCCGGCCAAACGCGCACTGGTGTTCCAGATCCTGCTCGTGCTGACCCTCGGCGCCTTCGCCTGGTTCATCATCGACAACACCCTGAACAACTTGGAACAGCGCGGTATCACCACCGGTTTCTCCTTCCTGTCGCAGGAAGCGGGCTTCGGTATTCCGCTGTCACTGATCGAGTACACCGAGGCCTCCAGCTACGGTCGCACCTTCTTCGTCGGCCTGCTCAACACCATACTGGTCTCCGTGCTCGGCATCATCGCCGCGACCATCCTCGGTTTCATCCTCGGTGTCGCCCGGCTGTCCGACAACTGGCTGATCGCCAAGCTGTCGGCGCTGTATATCGAGATCTTCCGTAACATCCCGCTGCTGCTGCAGATCTTCTTCTGGTACTTCGCCGTGCTGCGCGCGCTGCCGCAACCGCGCCAGAGCATCGAGTTTCTCGGCAGTTTCCTCAACATCCGCGGCCTGTCGATGCCGGCCCCGGTGGCCGAACCCGGCTTCCACCTGATCTGGGCGGCGCTGGCGGTGGGTATCGTCGCCAGCTGGTTCGTCACCCGCTGGGCTCATAAGCGCCAGGACGCCACCGGCCAGATCTTCCCGACCCCCTGGGTCGTGGCCGGCCTGATCCTCGGCCTGCCGCTGCTGACCTTCCTGCTCTCGGGCGCGCCGCTGACGTTTGATCATCCGGAA
>NZ_BMIJ01000004.1:374173-548647 GCF_014641945.1 Marinobacterium zhoushanense | reverse complement strand
CTTCATGATGTCCGGCAGCTTGGCGTAGCGCGGCTCGTTCAGGCGCAGGTCGGTGGTGACGATGGCCGGCAGATCCAGAGACAGGGTTTTCAGACCGCCGTCCACCTCGCGGGTAACGATCGCCTTCTCGCCCTCGACCTTGACCGCGGAGGCGAAGGTGCCCTGGGGGCGGCCGGTCAGTGCGGCGAGCATCTGCCCGGTCTGGTTGTTGTCGGAATCGATCGACTGCTTGCCGAGGATCACCAGCCCCGGCTGTTCCGCTTCCACGACCTTGGCCAAGAGCTTGGCTACATTGAGCGGTTCCGGCATCGCCTCGGTGTCGATCTGGATGGCGCGATCGGCACCCAGGGCCAGCGCCGTGCGCAGCTGCTCCTGCACCGCTTTCGGGCCGATGGAGACGACGATCACTTCGGAGGCGACACCGGCCTCCTTCAGCCGGATCGCCTCTTCCACGGCGATCTCGCAGAAGGGGTTCAGGGCCATCTTGACGTTGGCCAGGTCCACATCGCTGTTATCCGCCTTGACCCGTACCTTGACGTTGTAATCGATGACGCGTTTGACGCTCACCAGCACTTTCATCTGAAATTACCCCCAAAAAGGACTGCATATAGGTTCGTTATTAATTATTTTTTATAGTGTTTGAATCGGTACCGGATAACAGCTCGATCACTTCCTGAGGAATCGGTTTTGGTCTTGCCTTTTCCGGGTGCTGTCCCAACCAGACACGGGTTTCCCAGCACTCGATGGCAAGGTTTCCATCTGCTTTAAGCAGTTGGTGATGGATGTGAAAGCTGCTTTTACCGAATCCGGTCGCCTGAGTTTTGATCAGCACCTCCTCGCCGTAGCGCGAGGGGATGCTGAACTTTGCCCGGGTATCGACCATCGGAAAGCCGACGATTTCGTAGCGATCATGCAGGTCGAACTTCTCCAGGCCCGCCGTGCGAAACAGATGTCCGGTTGATGCGTCAAAAAACGCAAAATAGCGGGGGTAGAACACGATGCCCGCTGGATCGCAGTCACCCCACTCGATCATCACCTTACGTTCGCTGACCAGCATACTGCCTGCCTCTTGCCTGTGGTCTTAGCTACCCAGTACCAGTACATCGGAAGAGGGCTGCTCGCTATAGAGGTCTTCAACGAGCTCGGCCCGGTTTTTCAGTACGGCGCGCTGGTTGATGGAGTTCTTGTCGGTCACCTCGCCCAGGTCGATGGAGAGCGGCTCATCCATCAGCCGCATGCGGCAGATCTTGGTTGAGCTGCCGGTGCTGGTCTTGGCCATCTCGTCCAGCAAGCGCTGGAAGGTCTCACGCAGGTGGGGAGCGCGCAGCAGTTCGGGCGTCGACATCTGCTCACTGTTCGGTACCAGGGTACGGCAGTGGTCCAGGTCCGGGATCACGATAGCGGAAACATAGGCATTATCGTGTCCGGCAATCACAACGTCCTGCACGTAGGGCGCGAAGAAGTGGATGATATGTGCCTTGAGCGCACCGACACTGACCCAAGTGCCTGTATTGAGTTTGAAGTCTTCCGACACACGACCATCGAAACGGAAGCCGCGGTTGGGCTGCTCCGGGTCGATATACTTGACCGCGTCGCCCAGGCAGTAGAACCCCTCTTCGTCATACGCCTTGGCGGTCTGCTCCGGCGCGCGCCAGTACCCCGGCGTTACGGTAACCGCGCGAATACGCGCTTCCAGCTTGTCGCCGTTGGGTACCAGCTTCATCTCAACGCCCGGCAGCGGTGTACCGACCACGCCGGAAGCGGACTCCTCAATAGAGGCGAACAGGGCAGAGGGGGCGGTTTCCGTCGCACCAAGCCCGGTAACCATTGGAATCTTCTTGCCGGTGTGTTCGATCGCCAGTTCATCCAGCGCATCCCAGATATGCTGGGAGAGACCCGCGGCGGCAAACAGCGTGAGTTTCAGGCGCGAGAAGAAGGTCTTGGCGATCTCAGGCCGCTCGCGCAGACGCTTCACCAACAGTTCGTATCCGCTGGGTACGTTGAGGTAGACGGTCGGTGCGACGTCGGCCAGGTTGTTCAGCGTGATATCGAACGCCTTTTCGGTCGGTTTTCCGTGATCGATATAGAGGCTGCCTCCGTTGTAGAGCACGATGCCGACATTGTGGTTGCCACCGAAGGTGTGGTTCCACGGCAGCCAGTCGACCAGCACCGGCGGCTCATCCTTCAGGAACGCCATCATGCCGTTGATCATCACCTGGTTCGCGGACATCATGCGCTGGGTGATGATCACCGCCTTGGGCATACCGGTGGAGCCGGAGGTGAACATGAACTTGGCGATACTATCGCCGCTGATTGCCGCACGGGCGTTATCGGTTTCCGCGGTCGGCTCGGTGTCCAACAGCTCGCTGAACCGGGTGACCGGATTATCCAGGTTATCGTCACCGTGATCGGTGGATAGCGCGACCAGCGGCAGATTGCCGGCAACGGCATCGATGGCTTTGCGGTAGGGACCCAGGTTATCGACGAATACCAGTCCGGGGGTGAGCAAATCGAACACGTGGTGCAGCTTGCCGAAATCGGTGGAGATCAGCGAATAGGCGGTGGAGATCGGCGCGTAGGGTACACCGATATACATCGCCGCCAGGGCGATCAGCAGATGTTCGTTGCTGTTGCCGGAGAGGCAGACCAGGGGGCGGTCGATACTGAGTTCCTGTTTCAGCAGCCAGGTGGCGATGGCGCGCACCTTTGCCAGGGCTTGGCTGTAGGTGATCTCGTCCCAGTGTCCATCTTCGGAGCGTTGCGCGACGAAGACACGATCCGGCGCCGCGTCGGCCCAGTACTCCAGACGATCGATCCAGGTCTCGGCGTAGGCTTCCAGCGGCTGTTTGCAGCGTACGATCTGCTCACCGTTGTCGCGCTTCTCGATCTCGACTTCGAGCTTGGTGACGTTTATCGAATGAAAGTCAGCTAACATGTCGGGCTTCTCCCTCACCAGTCGACTTTTTCTATTTGTACCGACTGGCGATCCTGTGTGTTTTTGTTGTTCTGCCGTCTGAATCCGGTTGGGGCTCAGACCTCAAATCGATACTGCTCAACACCCGCATCGGCCTGTCTGAAGGTTGCCAGACGGGCATGGATATTGGGAACCGAAAAAGCGAAATAGAACCGCGTCAACGCCAGCAGATTAGAGTAGTAGTCGGGATCCTGGCCTTCGCGCAACCGGGACTGCGCCAGTTGTGCCAGTTCCGCTAACTGCCATGCGCAGCATAGGGTGCCCAAGGCTTCAAGCAGTGGAACCGCACCGGCATTGAGCTGCAGCAGGTTGGCTGAGTCGCGATTGAGGATACAGGGCAGGCTCTCCGTTACGGCTGAGCAGGCGCTGCGCAAGGCCTGGCCCTGCGTGCTCAGCGCATCGTCGCGTTGTAGTGCATCGGCCTGGCGGACTATTTCGGCCAGCAGGGCCGAGATCGCTTCGCCGCCATCGCTTTGTATCTTGCGGAACACAAGGTCGCGGGCCTGAATACCGGTGGTGCCTTCGTAGATGGTATTTATCCGGGCATCGCGCATCAGTTGAGCAACGCCGGTCTCCTCGATGAAGCCCATACCGCCAAAGATCTGGATCGTGGTGCCGGTCATCAGGTTGCCATGCTCGGTGGCAAAGGCCTTGAAGATCGGTGTCAGCAGCGCCACGCGGGCCTGCAGTGATTTGCGCTCGGCAGCATTCAGCGTTAACTCGGACTTGTCGATCAGTGCGGCGATAAGATAAGCCAGCGAGCGCAGCCCCATCACCTCGGAGCGGATCGACAGTAGCATGCGGGCAACGTCCGGGTGTTGTGCAATCTTTACCCGCTGCTTGCCGGTCTGGTAGTCACTACCCTGGGTACGCTCGAGCGAATACTCCAGCGCACGCTGGAAACCGACCTCGCCGAAGGCGACACCCTGCAGGCCCGAGCTGAGACGGGCTTCGTTCATCAGGATGAACATGGCGGCCAGGCCCCTGTTCTCCTCGCCGATCAGTTCGCCGAAACAGCCATCCTGATCGCCGTAGCTGATCGAGCAGGTCGGGCTGCCGTGCAGACCGGTCTTGTGTTCGATGCCGGTGCAGACCACATCGTTGGCGTCGCCCAGCGAGCCGTCTGCGTTGATCCGTACCTTGGGCACGGCAAACAGGGAGATGCCGCGGCTACCGGCCGGTGCATCCGGTGTGCGTGCCAGCACCAGGTGGATGATGTTCTCGGCCAGATCATGCTCACCGTAGGTGATGAAGATCTTCTGGCCCTTGATCAGGTAGTGGCCATCGTCCTGGGGGATCGCCTTGGTGCTCAGTGAGCCCAGGTCGGAACCGGCATTAGGCTCGGTCAGCGACATCGCCACGGTCCACTGCCCACTGACGATCGGCCCCAGGTAGCGCGCTTTCTGCTCCTCACTACCCATGTGCAGTAGAATTTCGCTACCGCCCTGGGTCAGCGCATGGAACATGACGAACGCCAGGTTGGCCGACAGCCACATCTCGTTGACCGGTTGAGCGATAAACTTGGGCAGCGACTGGCCGCCGAAATCTGCCGGCAGCGCCAACCCCATCCAGCCCGCGTCGCAGAACTGCTGGTAGGCCTCTTTCCAGCCTTTAGGCGTGGTGACCTTGCCATTGTCGAAGTGGCAGCCTTCCACATCACCGCTCTGGTTCAGCGGTGCCAGCTCGCCCTGGGCGAACTTGCCGGCTTCCTCCAACACTGCGGCGACAAGCTCGTCATCGAACTCGGCCAGCTCCGGCAGGTCGCGCAGACCCGCCTTGGCGATCGCCTGCTGAACCAGAAGCTGCATATCTTTCAGAGGGGCCTGATAGAGACTCATGCTGTACCTCGAGATTACTTGGCGGCCATACGAATGCCGCCGTCCAGGCGGATCACTTCGCCGTTGAGCATGCGGTTCTCAATGATGTGTTGCGCCAGTGCGGCAAACTCATCGGGATCACCCAGGCGCTGGGGGAAGGGCACGGAGGCACCCAGAGATTCCTGAACTTCCGGAGGCAATACGTCCATCATCGGGGTCTTGAAGATACCCGGTGCGATGGTCAGTACACGGATGCCGAAGCGGGCCAGCTCGCGGGCGATCGGCAGGGTCATGGCGCAAACGCCACCCTTGGAGGCGGAGTAGGCGGCCTGGCCGATCTGGCCGTCGAAGGCGGCTACGGAGGCGGTGTTGATGATCACGCCGCGCTCGTTGTCCACACCCGGTTCATTGTGCTGCATCTTGTCGGCGCAGATGCGGATCATGTTGAAGGTGCCGAGCAGGTTGACGCGCAGGGCGCGTTCGAAGCTGGCCAGGCGATGCGGGCCTTCGCGGCCGATAACACGTTCGGCGCCTGGAATTCCGGCGCAGTTGACCAGGCCGCTGATCGGGCCGAAACGGTCGATGGCGACGTCGATGCTGCTCTGAACCGATTGCTCGTCGCTGATGTCGGTGGAGCAGAACTGGGCGTTTTCACCCAAGGATGCGGCGACCTGCTCGCCGCGCTCAGCGTTTACGTCTGCCAGGGTGACGCGGGCACCGAGACCGTGTAGACGGCGTGCGACCGCTTCCCCGATACCCGAGGCAGCACCGGTGACGACAAAGTGGTTATTCTCGAAGTTCATCTGTTATCTCCTTCCGTTTGGCTGCCGGTTTACTTCTTTTTGCGATTCAGGAAGGCGTCGATACGCTCTTTCACTTCGCCACTGGTCTGGGTGATGCCGGTGATCAGGGATTCGGTGTACAGGCCGTCATCTGCCGACATGTTGTCGATACGGGACAGACCGGTGGCCATGGCCCAGTTGGAGTAGCGGGAGTTGGTGGCGATGGTAGCGGCGAGTTCGGCCGCTTTCTGGTATGCCTCGCCCTTGGCGACTACGTAGTGGGCCAGACCGAGACGCTCGCCCTCTTCGGCACCCAGGGTGCGGCCGGTCAGCATCATTTCGGTCATCCGTCCGGCTCCCATGACGCGCGCCACGTTTACCGATGCGCCGCCACCGACGAAGATGCCGTGGCGCCCTTCGGGCAGGCGGTAGAAGGTGGTTTCGTCGGAGACGCGGACATGAGCGCAGATCGCAAGTTCCAGACCGCCGCCGATCACGGCGCCGTGCATGGCCGCGACCACTGGTACACCGGAGTTACGGATAAGGCTGAATACGCGGTGCCACATACGCGAGTGATTCACCACCTCGAACGGCTCGCGTGCGGTGTGTTCGGACAGATCCAGCCCGGAGCAGAACTCGGGGCCGTTGCCTGACAACAGGATCACGTTCAGATCGGAGGGCAGATTGCGGAACACGTCCTCTATCTCCAGACAGAGCGCATCGTTGATCGCGTTCTTCTTCTCCGGACGGTTCAGGGTCAGGTAGCCGATACCTTCTTCTACTGAGAAGGTCAAGTGGCGGTATTCAGTCATCGTAGGTCTGCCTCTTCATTCTGAGAGTCGAGCATTGAAAGAGGCCCTTGTGGGCGGAGCATGCTCGCTTTCAAATCTTGTTTTGTTCTTAATAGTTGTATATTACAACAAATATAATTGCAAACTGTTTGTTACGTTGTTTTTTGTAAACAGAAGTCGGGTTTGGGCTTTCGCTGTGAATAGGGGGACGCCGGGCGCGGGGCAGCACAGGCGAGCAGGTGCCCGCCTGTGCCTAAAGCGATTAACGCTCGCTGACGCGGATCACCACCGCCATACCCTGGTCGCCGCCGGCACAGCCGGTGAACAGGCCATAGCCGCCACCGGTCAGTACCAGCTCCTCGATAAGTTCGATTACCGCACGCATGCCGGTCGGTCCCTGCGGATGGCCCCAGATCATCGAGCTGCCGTAGTTGTTCATCTGCATGACATCGACGCCGGTGGCCTTGGCAAAGGCGACGTCGTTGACGGCAAAGGGGTTGTGGGTTTTGATCGCCTTGACCTGGTCGTAGTCGATACCCGCCATCTTCAGCGCGTTGGCGGCTGCACCAATCGGGGCTGCCGGCATGTGGGCGAGCTCCGTGCGGGACTGGCCGAAACCGCAGATGTTGATACGGATGGCGCTGTCGCGGCTCAGTTCGCGCGCCTTGTCCGCTGTGGTGAGGATTACGGCGGCGTTGCCATCGGCCGGGTGGGTCATGTTGCCGAAGGTGGTGACACCGCCTTCGACCACCGGCCTGAGTTTGGCTAATCCTTCGGCAGTCGTCGGGAACACCCCTTCGTCGCCGGTCAGAACACAGGCCTCCTTCTTGAACGCGGCATTGGGCACGCTGAAGGGCAGGGTCATGTAGCGTTTCTGGAATGCCTGATCATCCTTCAATGCGTCCTGGTACTGCTCGAAGCGGCGCAGTGCCACGGCGTCCAGCTCGTCCCGGGTGATGTCGAATTTTTTGGCGACGTTTTCGCTGGTCTGGATCATCGAGTGACCGGCGATGGCATCGTGCATCATGTTGTAGGTCACCTGATCTTCGGACTGGCCATAGCCGCCCGGGCCGTTGGGTGCCGGGTAGTAGATATGGGCGCCGTTGGAGCAGCGGTCGGCGGTCAGCAGCAGGGAGGTTTCCGCCATCTCCAGGGCAATCTCGGAGGCGGCGGCGAACAGGCCGCGTGCGCCGGTGGCGCACACCTGGCTCAGCATGTGGCCGGGCGTGTTGACAGCGCCCAGCTCATACAGGGGGAGGGGGGCGCCGTAGAAAGACTGGTACTGGGCGTTGGTCATGCCCAGTACGCCGGAGTCGAAGAGGGTCGGGTCGATGTCCCGCTTGGCCAGCTCACTTTTGGCTACCCAGGCGGCGAATTTCATTGCGTGCAGGTGCTGCAGGCTGCCCTGCCACTTGGTAAACGGGGTCGACCAGTAAGCGCCGTAAGGGATCTCTACGTTGTTCAAGGACATGGGGTATCTCTCCCTTGATTATCTGTTGTTGTTTGCTATAACCGGTTACTGGTCGGCATTCATGATCTGTTTCAGGCCGCCCCAGCTCTCTTGGAACAGCTCGATCGGCATCTGGCGCAGGTCGTCGGCGATCTGCGGACGGAAATCCATCGCCGCGAGCACATCGCGCTCAAGGTCCAGTCCCGGAGCGATCTCGGTCAGGGTGATCCCCTCGTCACGCAGTTCGAACACCGCGCGCTCGGTGACATAGACCACCGGCTGGCCATTCTGACGGGCGATATCGCCACTGAAGGTGATCTGGTCGACCGCTTCGACGAACTTTTTCGCTTTACCCTCTTGTAGCACCCGTACCCCCGTTTCACCGAACTCCAACTTGGCGCCCGCGGTCAGCGTGCCGCAGAACACCACTTTTTTGGCGCTCTGGGTGATATTGATGAAGCCACCGGGGCCGACCACCTTGGGGCCGAACTTGCTGACGTTCAGGTTGCCCCTGGTGTCAGCCTGCGCCAGGCCGAGGAAGGCAATATCGAGACCGCCACCGTCGTAGAAGTCGAACTGGGCGTGATGGTCTATGATCGCATCGGCATTCCAGGCCGCACCGAAGTCGCCGCCGGAGGCGGGGATACCGCCGTAGGTGCCTAGCTCGGTGGTCAGGGTGAACTGCTTGACCACCCCCTCCTCGGCGGCCACCGAAGCGATTCCATCGGGTACGCCGATGCCCAGGTTAACCAGGGTGTTCGGGCGTAGCTCCATGGCGGCGCGGCGGGCAATCAGCTTGCGCTCGCTGAACGGCATTGGCGGGATGGCGCCAAGCGGTGCCCGGGTGTTACCGGCCAGAGCGGGGTTGTACAGGGTGGTGATGGTCTGCATGTGATTTTCTGGCTGCGCGACGACGACATAGTCGACCAGCGCGCCCGGAATTTTGACCTGTTTTGGATGCAGGGAGTGCGCTTCGGCCAGGTATTTGACCTGGGCGATCACTATACCGCCGGTATTGTGGGCGGCCTGGGCCATCGGCAGCGCTTCACTGATCTGCGCCTCCTCCTCGACGGTGAGGTTGCCGTTCTCATCGGCGGTGGTGGCGCGGATGATCGCCACATCAACCGGGAAACTCTTATAAAGCAGCCACTCCTCGTCCTCGATCTCTATCAGCTTGACCAGGTCTTCGGTGGTCTTGTCGGTGACCTTGCCGCCAGCGATGCGGGGGTCGACGAAGGTACCCATGCCGACCTTGGTGATCACCCCAGGTTTGTGGCCCGCGATTTGGCGCCAAAGCGTGGCCAGCACGCCTTGAGGCAGCAGGTAGGCTTCGATCAGGTTGTCTGCCACCATTTGCGCCATCTTCGGCGCCTGGCCGGTATGTCCGGAGATCAGCCGCTTGACAAGTCCGGGGTAGGCCAGATGTGACATGCCGGCATCTTTGCCGTCGCCGCAGCCGCAGTCGTGCACCGGGGTAATGTCCTTGGGGGAGCCGGTTTCAACAAAACGCTTTTCAAGTGCTTTGGCTATCTCTTCGGCGAAGTAGGACATGCCGATGGTGGTCCACGCAACGGTATCGCCATCCTTGATCAAGGCGGCAGCCTGGTCTGCGGTAATCACTTTGCTCATCGATGTGTACACCCTATTTATTCTCTGGGACGGGACAGCCGCTGCACGATGGCGCGATTAGCTGTTCTAGGTATTGGTTTATATATTTAATTGTTTACGTTATCAACAGTAATGGCAATAAATTTATTGCGCATCAGTTGGCGCATGTCGCTGATCGTTGAGATAAGGGGTGAATAATTGGTGATTGGTTAAAAAGTTGTTTGGTTATACAGTTTTGCTATGTTATTAAAAATTGATAAGAATAAACCGACGACTGATCACTATAGGTATCGCCGTGGCTACTGATGAAAGGGTGACGCAGACAGGTGCGGAGATCGACTTCGGCACACTGCATGAATTAACCGGATACTGGCTGCGCTCGGCGCAGATCAACACCTACCGCAATGTGAGACGTTTCTTTTTCGACGAATTTGAGATGACACCCGGATTGTTCGGTGTACTGGAGATCGTCGATCGCAACCCGGGCCTGACCCAAACCGCAGTCGCCAACGCCATGGGTAATGATCGCTCGGCGATGGTCGCCATTATCGACCGGCTTGAAAAGCGTGGGCTTATAGAGCGCCGCCCGTCACCGGTGGATCGCAGATCAAAGGCGCTCTACATGACCGCTCAGGGAAAAAAGTTCCAGGCGGGAGTACGTGAACGGGCGCTACAGCACAATCGGGAATTCTTTGCCGTGTTGTCGGCAGGGGAGCATCGCCAGCTCGTTGACATGCTCAAACGGCTGGCGACTAGCACATCCGATGGCCAACCTCAGACTGAGTGGTGCTAGGATTAAAAAATTGATGACAACATATGTTGTTCTTGTAAACAATATGTGCAATAAATATTGTGACAAGTGAGCGGCGGAGCCCATCTGCCACTGACTGCAGGCGTTACATATCTGAGAAAACAATAATAAGGTGCTGAAAATGCGTATAAAAACTCTCGTAGCAGCGGTTTCGCTATCAATTGCAGGGACCACCCTGTCCACCAGCAGCCTGGCCGCTGATCCTGAATTCTCTTTTAAGTTGCACCATATGCTGCCGCCGATGTCGATGGCACACTCGAAGATTCTCACCCCCTGGGCCGAGAAGATCGAAAAAGAGTCCGATGGTCGCATCCATATCGAGGTGTATCCCGCCATGCAGCTGGGTGGTAAACCCCCGCAGTTGTTTGACCAGGCGCGCAAGGGCATAGCCGATATCACCTGGACAGTTACCGGATACACGCCGGGCCGCTTCCCAAAATCCACCGTATTTGAACTGCCGTTTGTTCCGGCCAGTGCCAAGGTCACCAGTATGGCGATGCAGGAGTACGCCGAGAAGGAGATGGCCGAGGAGCTGAAAGACGTACACCTGCTAGCGGTTCACACCCACTCGCCGGGCTCTCTGCACTCCCGTGAAAAGCCGATTCAATCCGGAGCGGACCTTGCAGGTACCAAGGTGCGTGCCCCGAACAAGGTGATGGCCGACGCCTTTGCGGTGTTTGATTCCAACCCGGTATTCATGCCGGTTACACAGATGCCGAGCGCACTCTCCAAAGGGGTGCTGGATATCGCAGTACTGCCGTTTGAGGTGGTCGCCCCGCTGAAGATCCACGAGCTCGTCAAGTACCACACCGAAATCAAGGGTGATCGTGGCCTGTATGCAAACACCTTCCTGTTCACCATGAACAAGGATGCCTACGAGTCGCTGCCGGCGGAACTGAAGAAGGTGATTGACGACAACTCCGGTATCGAGCTGGCCCGGCAAATGGGGCAGCTGTTCGATGAAACCGAGGTCAAGAACCGCCAGGTGGCCGTCGATCGGGGCAACACCTTCTACACCCTGCCGGATGCCGAGCGCGATGCCTGGAAGCAGGCGATGCAGCCGATCACCGATGCCTGGATTCAGGATATGACCGCAGAGGGGTATGACGGCCAGCGCCTGTATGACGAGGCCAATGAGCTGATCAGCAAATACGAGAAACTCAACGGGGAATCATGAGCGCCATGAACCTGGATCAATCTGCTTGCCAGACGGTTGTCGGCAGGTGGTTGGCATGGTTATCCCACCAGTTCGCGCTGGTGGGAGGTTTCATCATGCTAGCACTGGCCTTCATGACCGTTGTCAGCATCGTCGGTCGAAGCACCATGGGTGCCGCTGTAGAGGGTGATTACGAACTGGTGGAAATCGGGTTGGGCATTGCGGTGTTTCTGTTCCTGCCCGAGTGCTACCTGAAACAGGGACATGTGGTGGTCGACCTGTTCACGGCGCATTGCCGTCTGGTCACGATCAGACGGTTGGAAGCGTTAAGTGACCTGCTGTTTGCCCTGGTGTCGGCTGTGCTGGTATGGCGGATGAGCCTCAGTGGTATGGAGGCCTACGACTACATGGAGCAGTCGATGATCCTTGAGCTGCCGCTATGGTGGGTCTTCGCCGTGGGTATTGTGTCGCTGATCCTGATGGGGCTTTGCAGTTTGCATAACCTTTATATTTATCTCTTTCGGAGGCTGGTTCGATGAGTGATATTCAGCTGGCTTTCGCGATGATGTTGCTGTTGCTGTTGCTGATGGGATGCCGTATTCCTATTGCGCTGTCGATGCTGGGATGCGGTGCGTTGGGTTATACGCTGCTGGCCGGGATGCCCTCTCTGCTGGAGTATCTTGGTACAGCCCCGGTCGACAAGTTTTCCACCTATGATCTGTCCGTCGTGCCGCTGTTTATCCTGATGGGTGAACTGGCAACGCGGGCTGGAATTACGGCGGAGTTGTTTCGCACCTGTAACACCTGGATCGGCCACATGAAAGGTGGTTTGGCGATGGCTGCTGTCGCGGGCTGTGCGGCTTTCGGTGCGATCTGCGGCTCGTCCCTGGCAACCGCATCCACCATGGGCAAGGTAGCCCTGCCGGAGATGAAGCGCCTGAACTACGCCGGTGGACTCTCGGCCGGGTCGTTGGCGGCAGGCGGTACGCTGGGCATCCTGATCCCGCCGTCGATGGTACTGATCATCTTTGCGGTACTGACTGAGCAGAATATTGCGAAGATGTTCATCGCGGCCTTCGTGCCCGGTTTCCTCGCGGCGTTTGGCTACATGCTCGCGATTGCGATCTACGTCAGGCTCTATCCCAAGGCGGGGCCTCGGGGCGAGAAAACCTCTTGGGCTGCCAAGTTCCGTTCAACCAAGGATGTCTGGCATATCACGCTGATCTTTCTGATCGTACTCGGCGGTATCTATCTAGGCTTTTTCACTCCGAATGAAGCCGCCGCTGTGGGCGTGGTGCTGACCGCAATCCTGGCCTTTACCCATGGACGCATGAAACTGGCTGATTTTCGCGAGGCGCTACTGCGTACCGCGGTGTCAACGGCGATGATCTTTTTCATCGTGTTCGGGGCCGACCTGTTCAGCGTGTTTATTGCGCTGTCACAGCTGCCGGCGGCGGGTGTCGAGTTTATCGAAAACTCCGGTTGGTCGCCCTATACCGTGCTGATCCTGATGCTGGTGACCTATCTGGTTATGGGTTGCTTCCTGGATAGTCTGGCGATGATACTGCTGACGATCCCGATCTACTTCCCGATGATCATCGCCATGGATTTCGGCTTCCCGGTGGCTGACGTCGGTATCTGGTTCGGTATTCTGGCGCTGGTGGTGGTCGAAGTGGGGTTGATTACACCACCCGTGGGGATGAACGTATTCATCATCAAGTCGTTTGATAACGACTTGAGCTTGGGCGAATGCTTCAGGGGAATCGTACCTTTCCTGATGTCGGATGTGGTCCGCGTCGGATTACTGGTCGCGTTCCCATCGATCACGCTGGTGCTGGTGCACCTGCTCGGTTAACGCCTCATTTTGTAAGTGAAAAGCTTTCAATAGCCTTGTGTCGCCATTAGGGGAGCTGTCTGCTCCCCATTTTTATGTACAGGATGTACGGTATCCCGTGGGTGCAGGGATGCACAGGAGCGGGATATAACAGGATGTACGGTATCCCGCGGGTGCAGGGATGCACAGGAGCGGGATATAACAGGATGTACGGTATGCCGCGGGCACATAGATGTGCAGCAGTGGGAATGCAAGAAACATATGGGGTTGTGTGAAAAAATTATATGTTTAAAATTCTAATTGTTTAGTTTTTAAATATAGCGTTTTTTTGCCTTTTCCGGCGGTGGAGGTTTGATGGACGGTTCTACAGGACCAGCGGACGAAATAAGCTTCGGCGTTCTTGGTGAGATGCTTGGCTACCGTCTAAGACGTGCACAGCTCACATTTTTCAACAACTTTTCGACCGCCTGCTCTGACCTGGGGGTAAGCCCCGGTCTGTTCGGTGTGCTGGTGATCGCCAAGGAGAATCCGGGACTCACGCAAACCGCCGTTGCGCAGGCACTCGGCAATGATCGTTCCGCCATGGTGGCCGCAGTCGATCGTTTGGAAAAACTGGATCTGATCGAACGCCGTCCATCGAAGAAGGATCGGCGTTCCTACGCACTCTATCTGACCGACCATGGCCAGAAGTTCTACAAAGAACTGGTGGATCGTGTAGCGGCTCACGAGGATAAACTTTGCGAGCGTCTGAAGCCTGGTGAAAAAGAGTTGCTGCTCGAGATCCTCTCCCGATTCGCCTCCTAGCGCGACTTGCGCTCCACTTCGTTGCATGGAGCGCCTGCCTGCTGGTCGTCGGCCTCATTCGGTAATAGTGCTGCCGTGACTCTCCTGTAGGGCGTTGAGGAAACGCTGTACCAGACGCGTCGGTGCAGGCGACTTCCGGTACAGCGCAGCGAACTCGCAGTAATAGTCGAACCGGCTCTGCTCGATCTGGCGCATCTCCCCTGAGGCCACGAAGGGGGCGGCATAGTGATCGGGCAGGTAGCCGATATAGGCCCCCGAGCGGATCAGTGTGGCGATCCCCTCCTGATCGTTGGCGACCGCACTTTTTTCCAGCCCATGTTTGCGACCGGTCTCCATGTTGGGGCTGTGAAAACTCAACCCCGCGTAGCGCTGGCTGCGAATCGCGTCAGCATCGGCGCTTGCTGCATGCTCGAACAGCGGGTGCCCCCTGCCGCAGTAAAGATGCATATTTTCGCCGAACAGCGGTATGTACTTGAGGCTGCTGGATGGACGGTGGGTCGGAATAATGCCCACATGATAGCGGCCGTCCAGGACTCCCTTCTCGATCTGATTGACCGGTACCACGTGGATATCGATCTGTACCTCCGGTGCGCTGGCGGTAAAGGTGGCGATCGCTCTGGGCACCTGACACTCCGGGTTGCTGACGGTTTTGTCGAACATGGCAATCGACAGCTGGCCCTGCAGGGTGCGGTGCATATCGTTGACTTGGTGACGAAAATCCTCGATCGAGGTGATCAGCCGCTGGGCGTACTCGTAGATCTGTACGCCCTCCTGGGTCATCGAGAATCCGCCACGGCCACGCCGGCACAGGGTCAAGCCCAGGCGTAGCTCCAGATCCTTCAGGTGGCGACTGATGGTGGAGCGTCCGATGTTCAGTTCCAGCTCGGCGGCGCTCAATCCACCGGCTTCGACCACGGCCATGAACACCCGCAGCAGGCGGATATCGGCGTCGGAAAGATTACCCAGTAATGCGCGCATCGGGGCCTCGATTAATGTTTCATTAAAATGCAAGTAAGTTTCGATTAATTGTAATTTATCAAACTTAACACCTGGCCTAAAGTGCATCGCAACCAAGTTCAACCACGTCACCAATTGATTGAATGAGTACTGCGATGAACCAAGCCGAATCCGCCGGGCTGACCCAGGCTCAGCTCGATGCTTACTGGATGCCCTATACCTCCAACCGCGAGTTCAAGGCCAACCCCCGTATTATCACCGGGGCTGAGGGCGCGTACCTGATCGATGCCGAAGGGCGCAAGATCCTGGACGGTCTGTCCGGACTGTGGACCTGTGGCGCCGGTCACAACCGTCCCGAAATTCAGGAAGCGGTTGCCAAACAACTGGGGCAGCTGGATTACGCACCCGCGTTCCAGTACGGACACCCGCTGGCGTTCCAGCTGGCGGAGAAGGTTGCCTCACTGGCCCCGGAGGGGTTGAACAAGGTGTTCTTCACCAACTCCGGTTCCGAGTCTGCCGACACCTCGACCAAGATCGCCCGCGCCTACTGGCGGCAGAAGGGTGAAGCGACCAAAACCCGCATCATCGGCCGTGCCAAGGGCTACCACGGTGCCAGCTGGGGCGGTATCAGCTTCGGCGGTATCGGCGGTAACCGCAAGCTGTGGGGCCAGGCGATGGAGTCCGATCACCTGAACCACACCTGGCGCCCGGAGATGGCGTTCAGCAAGGGGATGCCGGAGCAGGGCGCCGACCTGGCCAATGAACTGGAAGATCTGGTGACACTGCATGATGCTTCCAACATTGCTGCCGTCATTGTTGAGCCGTTCTCCGGTTCCGCCGGCGTGATCATCCCGCCAGTGGGTTACCTGAAGCGTCTGCGCGAGATCTGTGACAAGCATCGCATCCTGCTGATCTTTGACGAGGTGATCACCGGCTTCGGCCGTGCCGGCGCCATGTTTGGTGCCGATGCCTTCGGCGTGGTGCCGGATATGATCAACGTCGCCAAGCAGATCACCAACGGTGCCATTCCTATGGGGGCGGTGATCGTCAAGGACGAGATTCACGACGCCTTCATGGAAGCCGGCGGCGCCCACTACAACGTGGAACTGCCGCACGGTTACACCTACTCCGGACATCCGGTGGCGTGCGCCGCAGGTCTGGCGACGCTGGAGTTGCTGGAGCGGGATCAGCTGATCCCCCGTGTCTCCGAGATGGCGCCGATCTTCGAGGAGAAGGTGCACAGCCTCAAGGGCTGCAAGCATGTCACCGATATTCGCAACTACGGTTTTGCCGCCGGTATGACCATTGCCAGCAAGCCGGGAGAGCCGGCCCGTCGTCCCTGGGAGATCGCGATGGCGTGCTGGAACAAGGGGCTCTATGTGCGCTACGGCGGTGACACCCTGCAACTGGGGCTGCCGTTCATTATGGAAGCGGATCAGATCGACCAGATCGTCAACATCCTCGGTGATGCGTTGAACAGCGCCGACTGATAAGTTCGGCTTAGAGTTGAATACGAGTAAAAAAATGACAGGAGACACCGCTGTGACTCAGACAGTTGGACACTTTATCGGGGGCGAAAACGTCCTGACCCAGGGCCGTACCCAGCCGATCTATAACCCCTCCACCGGCGAAGTCTGTGGCGAGGTGGAGCTGGCCAGCGTCGCCACCGTCGAGCAAGCGATCGCCAATGCCCAGGCGGCCTATCCGGCCTGGCGCAACACCCCGCCGGCCAAACGTGCCCAGGTGATGTTCCGCTTCAAGATGCTGCTGGAGCAGAAATCCGACGAGATCTGCCAGGCGATCAGCCGCGAACACGGCAAGGTACTGCATGACGCGGCTGGCGAGCTGCAGCGCGGTATCGAGAACGTCGAGTTTGCCTGCGGTATCCCGCAACTGCTCAAGGGTGAACACAGCAAGAACGCTGGCCCTGCGATCGACAGTTGGAGCGAGTTCCAGCCGCTCGGCGTGGTGGCGGGTATCACCCCGTTCAACTTCCCGGCGATGGTACCTCTGTGGATGTGGCCGGCTGCGATCATGTGTGGCAACACCTTCGTACTGAAGCCCTCCGAGCGCGACCCGTCCAGTGCGCTGATGATCGCCCAACTGGCGATGGAGGCGGGCTTGCCGGCGGGGGTATTGAATGTGGTCAACGGCGATAAGGAGGCGGTGGATACTCTGCTGCAGTCGCCGACCGTGCAGGCGGTCAGCTTCGTCGGCTCCACCCCGATTGCCCAGTACATCTATGAGCAGGCGGCAGCCAACGGCAAGCGCTGCCAGGCCCTGGGTGGCGCCAAGAACCACTCCATCCTGATGCCGGATGCGGATCTCGATAATGCCGTCAACGCACTGATGGGCGCGGCTTACGGCTCCTGCGGCGAGCGCTGCATGGCGATCTCCGTTGCTGTGGCGGTAGGGGATGAGATCGCCGATAAGCTGGTGGCGTCGCTGAAGGAGAAGATTGCGGATCTGAAAGTGGGGTCCGGCCTTGATAACAGTAACGAAATGGGACCGCTAATCACCGCCCAGGCGCGTGACCGCGTACTCGGCTACATCAACGCAGGTGTCGAACAGGGCGCCGAGCTGGTGGTCGACGGTCGTAATATCGTCGTGCCGGGGCACGAGAACGGCTACTTTGTCGGCGCGACGCTGTTCGATCGAGTGACCGAAGATATGACGATATACACCGACGAGATCTTTGGTCCGGTGTTGGTGGTGGTACGTGTCGATAACCTGCAGCAGGGGATCGACCTGATCAACCGTCACGAATACGGTAACGGAACCTGCATCTTCACCCGCGACGGTGAGGCGGCGCGCTACTTCTGTGATCAGATCCTGGTTGGTATGGTCGGCGTCAACGTACCGCTGCCGGTGCCGGTCTCCTACCACAGCTTCGGTGGCTGGAAGCGTTCGCTGTTCGGCGATCTGAGTGCCTACGGTCCGGATGCGATCCGCTTCTACAGCCGGCGCAAGACGATCACCCAGCGCTGGCCCTCCAGCGGTGTGCGGGAAGGGGTGACCTACTCATTCCCTAGTTAACCAGGGTGCGCAGACTAGCCCGGTCGATGGCAGTAAGCTGTCTGTCCGGGTTATACTGCAGGTGCGAACAAGATCGCGTCAGCGGTCCTTCGTAACTTCTGGAAAGGGGGCCTTCGGGTCCCCTTTTCCATTATGCACGGAACGTATGGTCCACGCGGGTTTCACCCCGCTTTCCTGTGTGGCTCCGGCGAGATCAGCGGAGCGAAGGTTTCGCGCGTGGCCAGAAACTCCGGACGCGGCTTGTTGCCGTTGAACGGCGCCACGACTCGGTTACTGACGGCGTTATAGACGAAGAACAGGTTGCTGCGCGGGCTGGCGCTGATGTTGGAGTTGGATCCATGCATCAGGTTGCAGTCGAACAGCAAAACTGTGCCGGCTTTAGCCGCAGTCGAGCGCAGGCCGTAACGGCGCTGGAATCCGGCCAGCGATGCCATATCCGGTGTGCCGATGGTTTGTGCCTTCAGTGAGTCGCGGTAGTAGTCATCGGGGGTTTTGCCGACACAGCCAATAAACTCGCGTTGCGAGCCCGGCATCACCATCAAGGCACCGTTGAACTCGGTGTTATCGGTCAGCAGGATAGAGGCACTCAGGGCACGCATGCGCGGCATGCCATCTTCGCTGTGCCAGGTCTCGAAATCGGAGTGCCAGTAGAACTCCCTGCCGTTGAATCCGGGTTTGAAGTTGAGCCGTGACTGGTGGATATACACGTTGTCATCGAGAATAAAGCGGGCGATATCGGCGATACGCGGGTCTGCCGCGACCTGGCTGAAGCGCAGATTGTTGCGGTGGATCTGAAACACAGAGCGTAGCGCGTTACTGCTTGGCTCAGTGACAGCCGCCTCCGTGGCCAATAGCTCGTGGTCCTGTTGCATCCGCTCCAGCTCGGCGAGGAATTCGTTCACCTCGGCTTGGCTGAATAGCTCTGGCAGTAGCAGGTAACCGTCGCGTTCATACTGGCGTAGTAGCGTTTCGCTTATTGGGCCCTGGTCAGGCTTATTGTTGTAGAGAACCGGATCCTGGCGTTTGATCACCTGTGGTTTTTCGATATCCCGTGACGGATAGAGATCCTCTTGCGTACTCATTTCACTCCTCCTTTCGTTCGTGCACCGGCAAGTGACCCCCTTTGTCGCGGGTCTGACGCGGTGCGTGGATTGTCGGGTGTTGTGACGAGTATCATGCGGCGACATTGCTGTCCGGTTAACTCAGGAGAACTGACTCGCGCGGATGCATCGTTATCTGCCGCCGTGGCGGAGTTGGGACGGCTGGATCAATCTGACACTCTCCCGTTGGGAGCGCCAAGGTAGATACCGGAGATCGGTAGAGCAGGTTAAAACCTGTTGAAAAGGGCACTGCCGTAAACAGACCGGCATCTCCCGTTAGGCCGTCATCATGAAGTGTCTCAACTCCTCATGACTCGCGCGGTATTCTCCAGTATAGAAACGCGAGAGTCAAAACCGCTGGAGCTCACTCCTCCAGCGCGGCTGAGCTGAGCTCCATGACCAGGGCATGGCTGGCACCGGGGGGCAGGGAAACCGCACTGCCCAGCGCGTTGCCCGACTCGATACAGATATAGCGGCGTGAGGGTTCGGCGCCGATATCGCCAATCCCGCCGGCGACCTCGGTTCCTGGGTTCCAGACGATGGTGGAGTCACTGGCACTCTTGTCGATCTGAATTACCCGCTTCAATCCATAGTCCAAAAGCTTGAGACCTGAGGCCGAGTGATCATACACCCGGTCCAGCGGCGGGGTGGGCGTCAGTTCCTCGCGCTGGGGTTTGATCGCGAACGCCTCGAGCTTGTCGTGATAGCGGCACCCGCTAAGCCCCTCGATATGGATGCTGTCAGTACTGCTGACGGCGAAATAGCTGTGTAAGGCCTCGGTGACCATGACACTCTGTGGGCCGGTGTTGCGGGTGGTCAACGTCAACTTGAGGGTATGGCCCAGCTCGATATCCAGGGTTAGGTCAAAAGGTGTCGGCCAAATCTGCCGAGTAGTAGCCGACTCGGTGAGCCCGAGCTGGATCTGGGTGGTGTCGTCGGCGGCGAAGCTGGAACGTATCTCCCAGAGTGCATTTCGGGCAAAACCGTGTGCCGGCAGGTTGCCATCCTCCGGATGATCGCCGAACCAGGGCCAGCAGACCGGTATACCACCGCGGATCGCTTTGCCCTGTATGTACTGTGTATTGGGGCTGATCCACAAAAGGTCCGGTTGTCCGGTCGGAATATAGCTCAACACCTGAGCCCCCTGCAGGCACAGCACGACCTGCCCGGCTGGCGCCGTCAACTCGCAGTGCGGCAACTGTCCCGGGCCTGCATAGAAACGCACGCGGCCGGGCAGGGTGAAGGGTTTGAACATACCCACCTCTCTATACAGATGCCGTATCAGATACGGCATGATTACTTAAATGAAAGCATAGTCGCTGTATTGTCGACAGCGATAACACCCTTTGGGGCTCAGGCCGGCTCGCAGGCGCAGACGCGATTTCGCCCCTCGCGCTTGGCGCGGTACAGCTCGGTGTCGGCCAGGTCCAACCGACGTTCCAGGCTCTGCACCGATTCGTCGGCAGATACGCCGAAACTCATCGTCACGCTCAGCCCCTCGGCCACGTCAGACCAGGGATAATCGGCAATGGCCGCACGGATGCGATCAATCATCTCGGTTGCTTCAGGTAACGAGGTGTTGGGCAGTGCCAGTACCATCTCCTCACCACCGAAACGCGCGACCAAATCGCTGGCGCGAACCCCTTGCTGCAGAATCTTCGAGACTTGTTTCAGCACCGCGTCTCCGGTGGCGTGGGAGTAGTTGTCATTAATCTTTTTGAAGTGATCGACATCACCGAGCACGATTGAGAGTGGCTGATTATAACGAACCGAACTGGCCATCAGGGTGGCGCCCTCTTCATTGAAGAAGCGTCGGTTATACAGTCCCGTCAGCTCGTCGCGAATACTCAGCTCCTTGAGCTTCTCGGCTTGATCCGCAATCAGGTTGCGGGAGGTTTCCAGCTCCTTATAGGCACTTACAAGCTGCTGATTCATTGAGTTGAACGCCTGGGCAAGTACGCCAACTTCATCGCCGGAGTTGATCGGTACCTGCTGCTGCAGTTTCCCTTCCGCCATGCTGTTGACGGCGCGGGTCAGGTGTTTCAGCGAATAGACTAGCCGACTACCGTGCCAGATGCCGAAAGGCAGGATGGTGATAATGGCCATCAGAACTGAGAAGAACAGGGTTTCTTCAAGGGTATGCAGGTAGGCCTTTTCCCAAGGGGATAGCTGGACGTCACCGGTTGCCGCCATGTAGGCAACGACCTCGTCGCGGACGTAGATCTCCTCCGGATCCTCCATCGAACCGATATCAACCCTGCTGCCGATAGTAAAACCTGATCCTGAGTGCAACACGTGGCCATTTTGATCGAATACGGTGACTTTGATCGGGATCTGGTTGATATCGCTAACCTCCTCAACCAGTCTGAAATCCGCCGAGTTGGCAAAGGCGACCGCATCCCCAGCACTCCCCCAAGAGCCATGTTCCTCTATGAAGTGTTTGATCGACTTTTCGAAGGTGTTGCTTCGGTGCTCAAGCGCGTTCTCGACTATCTCATGCTTGACCATATAAGGGGTCAGGATCAGAACGATGGCGCCTACCAGAAGGCTGACCAGTGTTAGTGCCGCTATGAATTTGATTTTTATAGTGTTCATCGCAACCCTTGAGTGTGACGTGTTCGGGTAAAGCGGTAATTAGAACAGAAAATCGATGGCTGAACGATTATATCGCCTCAGCTTGTTAGTGCTTCATAGCCGGTGATGGTGGTTATCGATGCCTGATTGGACCTACAGCAGAATCGGTTCCTGACAGTGACCGTATCAGGGCTATAATTTGAGCTCTTATCGGATAGGGCTGAGTCGCCCAGTATATTTAACGTAACGAAACAGTAGTCGCACAGGAGGGTGCTATGAGCGTAATGGGAGCAACGGGAAACTGTTTGTGTGGTGCTGTCAGGCTTCAGGCAGAGTCGATGTCGAAGCACGTTGGTGCCTGTCACTGCAGCATGTGTCGGAAGTGGACCGGCGGCCCGCTGATGGCCGTTGACTGCGGTACCGAGGTTAAATTCTCAGGTGAGGAGAATATTTCAACCTATTCATCTTCGGATTGGGCGGAACGGGGGTTCTGTGCCAGGTGTGGAAGCCACCTGTTTTACCGGCTGAAGCAGAATGGTCAGTACATTATTCCAGCCGGACTGTTCGATACGGCGGAAGCGCTGAACTTCGATCACCAGATCTTTATCGATGAAAAGCCCGAATACTATGCCTTTGCCAACGAGACGAAAAATATGACCGGAGAGGAGGTGTTTGCCAGTTTTTCCAATGATTGAACTTCTCGACGGGAAAAGGCCTTAAAACTTTGAACCGTTCTGTCAGGGCTTACGACTATGGGGAAGCCGTCAAATGAAAAGGAGAACAACATGAAAACTCAAACGCTTCTCGCATCGGTCCTGGGCATGATGCTCGCGGGCACTGTAAGTGCCGCCCCCGTCGATTCGATCAATTTCAACTACAGCGCCAACACGGCGATGCAAACTAAGTACAAGGTAAAGCTTGTCAACGGTAAGCTGACGCTGATGACGCCCAGCGCCGCCATGGGCTTGGGAGGCGCCAGTGTCTACTGTAGCAAGCGCCACCATTTCACCGGCGCAGAGCTCTACCTGGGGCCGGTCACCGCGTCCGGTGCGTCGCTGAACAAGTCGCAGGCCAGGCTGTCGGACTGGACGGTCAATGTCGCTTCCTATGTAAAGGGCGAGATCGTCGAAGCGAACTCCGAGCCACCGCTGGTGTTCGATATTCAGGTCAACAACATTGCCGCGCACTATTTCGATCCGGTCAAAACCGTAGAGGCTGAGCTGCAGAAAGCTAAGCAGGGCGGGATGAGCGAGGCGTCATTCCTGTCGAAAACCCGGCTATTCAAAGTTGAGCGCCCGGTAACACTGGCCGCTAAATGCACCCACAACAATAATGGCGATACCGCCTACGCGGTGAAACAGGTACAGGCCGACTTTATGGTGGAGTACGAAGGGTCTCCCCAGGCGATGGTGGGCGGTACCCAGATCGCTAAACCGGTCAAGGTGATCGCGGTTCCCTTGGGTGGCAACGGCCAGATCGAGAGCCAGTATGGTATTACCATCAGCGCCGGTCAGCTGATCGCCCCGCAGGGGGATTTCTCCGGCCAGTGTCCCACGGATGTGAATTTTCAGGGCCAGCTGGTCGCCCAGGGCAAGGGTAAGATGCAGATCCATATCAAGCGCAACGGACAGCCGATCTATACCTCGCAGCGCTTTGACTACAACGGCGGTAACGTACAGCACAACTTCATGGTCAAAGCGGAGCTCAATGGCCAGCCGCTCAATTCCATGCAGAACTACTCCTTCAGCATGTACGTCAAAACCCAGGCCAAACCCAACGATCCGTGGAACGATTGGGACTTTGTCGACAGCTACCAGTGGAAGCAAACCTGTAAACCGATGGTAGGCATAAAGGCAACCTCGGGGAATGGCGGTATCCTGCAGCAACAGGCGCCGGCGCCGGCTCCGGCAAGAGCTAAGAACTGAGTTCAGCCTGCCAACACAACATTCAAGAATGGGCCTATGGCCCATTCTTTTTTATCTAAACGATGTCGCTGCAGTGTGGTTCGCCAGAGGAGGGATTCAACCAGGAGACCTTTGCATCAGCGTAGGTCGTATAGCAGGCCATATCCGAATACTGGATCGTGTCCCTTTTCGCCGAGATCTTCGGCGTTGTGGATAAGTGAGTCGAGAGTTTCACCGCGCTGCTTGGCCAGTGCCAGTGCGCCACTGACCCAGGGTGCAGCAAAGGAGGTGCCGCTGGCGTAGAAACCCTTTGCGTTCAGGTCGGCCGCCCAGATATCGACTCCGGGGGCGGCCAGCGTAATCACGTCATCCAGCGGTGCATGGCGGGCAATGCGCTTGTCGATATCGACCGAGGTGACGGCGATGACGCCCGGCTGGTTGGCCGGAAACATGGCCGAACTGCCTGGGCCATCATTCCCCGCTGCGGCGACCAGGCCGATACCGCTATGCTGTAAGGTGTGCAGAGCTCCGGCTACGAGTTCGCTGCGGCCTCCGCCGAAACTCATGTTTACGACGCTGGGCTTAGCGTTGTTGAGCAGCAGTTGATCCAGGCCCCGAAGCCACCAGTCGGTTCGGGTCTCGAGCCCGTCATCCTCCCCGCCGGTGAAGATATTGATCGCCAGCAGATCGGCACCCGGCAGGGCGCCATCCACCATCGCCCGTCCCACCAGCAAACTGGCTACGGCAGTGCCATGACGACTCGGCGCGTTGGCCCGGCCGGTGATATCAATCGCGTCGATCTTGCTATGGGCGAGGGCGGGGTGTTTGGTATCCACCGTCGCGTCGAGCATCGCCAGGGTGATCCCTGTCCCTAGATTCGGCGTGTCGGGCAAGGCAACCATTCGACGTGCAAACTGGCGTCCGCGACTGCCTTGTAAACGGTAGATACGGTTGAACTCGGCGCCCAGCTCCGGCCATTGCTGACGCAGTTGTGCCAGAAGCGCATCGGGATCCTCACCCTCAGGTACACGATACACACTGAGCACGAACCCGAGTCCGCCCAGCACTTGTCGGCCCTTGATACGCAAGCCTAGGGAGTCAAGGAGCTGGCGTTGTCGATTCGCCGTATCCAGATCCGCGGCACCGACCAGAATCTCGGACTTGATAATGTCGCTGGTGGTATCGACAGCGGGTGCCGGTCGACCGGGAATGCTGGGTAGTTGATGGTTCAACAACTGCATATCGCGGGGGATCGACGGCGGTGAACTGTTGCCTGTATCGGGGGGCGCGTGCGCAGGGTCCCGTGCTTCGGTGGCAGGACTGGCCGCGGTGTCGGAGGGCGAGCGGGGGCTATTGCCCACCGGCCCTGTGCCGACTGCACGGCCTGTTGGATACTGTTCCGGGGGGGCGGGGGCTGTTGCGGCGGCCCCATGCGCGCTGCTGATCAGGCTGGCAACAGCGAGCAAGGCGCACAAAGGCGCTTTACTCATTGCGTACAGCCTGAGCGTGCTCGATTGCCGGATGGCTGTTCAGTTGCTCAAGCACCGTTTCAGCCTGATCCGCTGGAGCCTTAATCGCGACGCTGACGACCCCTACCGCTGAGGGTCCGTCCACCAGTTGTGCATTCAGCTCCAGCAACAGGGCTTCCACCTCCGACCAGCGCGCATCGGGTGCGATGACCAGACGGTAGAGCTGGGCGTCTTGAAGCTGCTCGGTACCGGGCTTGGTGCCCAGCAACTGCGGCGTGGTGTCGGTCGGTGTCTTGAGTAACAGCCCCACCTGCAGCGCGATGATCAGCACGGCCGCCGCGGCGAGGAACCGGTTCCATATCGGTCGATCCCGCTGTGTCTTTGGGATCGGCGTCGGTTGGCTGTGGATACTCTTTTGCAGGCGTTTCCAGCCCAGGTCGCCGGGAACAGGTTCCTGTAGTTCCGCCTTGATATCAGTCTGCAGGGTCTGCAATGTCTCCAGCGTGGCACGGGCTTCGGCAGAGCGCTGCAGCAGCGCCTCGACGGCCTGGCGTTCGTCCTCGGTCAGTGTGCCGTTGACATACCAGGGCAGCAGCGCCATCAGGTTTTCGTCATGGTTCGAGTCGGTCATCGTCGGTACTCGCTTCTGTCTCTCTTTCTGCTAGGTCGTCGTTTACCGGAAATCGGTTCAATCCCATTTCGGTATCAACCGGCCCAGACAGGCCAGAAGCAGTTTCTTCGCGTGCATCATCCGGGTTTTCACCGTGCCTTCGGGGATCTCCAGCGTGGCGGCGATCTCCGGGTAGCTGCAGCCCTCGAAGAAGGTGAGATAGACCACCTGGCGTTGGGCCATGCCGAGAGCATCCATGCAGTATTTAATATGGCCGCTGTTTTCGGACGAGATCTCGCCCTGCTCCAACGAGCAGCTGAGCGAATCGGAGGATTCCAGATCGATCTCGGATTCATCCGCATGGTCGTGGCGCACGTTACGCCGCACCATATCTACCGCTTTATGGTGAGTGATCGAGAGCAGCCAGGTCTTGATCGAGGATTTATAGGCGAAGCTGGAGGCCTTGTTCCAGACCTCCAGCATCACCTCGTTCATCACTTCGCTGGCATCCACAGGGTTCTTCAGCGTGCGCAGCGCAAAGCCATATACCAGGCCGGAATATTTCCGGTAGAAGCTTTCCAATGCGCTCTCCTGTCGGGCGATGATCGCCTCGATCAGGGCCTTGTCTTCATCCATGTGGCACTATCCTCCGAAGCATCAGAAGCGTCAGGGAACGTAGGTCATCGCGGTCATCTCACTCTGTCCGATGACCCGGCCCTGAGAGTCCAGGGCGTTGATGCGCCATAGATACTGCTGATGGGGGTTCAGCTTGTCGAGAACCAGTGTCGACAAGCTGGTACCCGGTGTCGAGCTGGGCAGCAGCATACCGGCGACGAAGGTAGGGGCATTATTGCCCGCGGCCTGGAATATCTGTAACTGGTAGACCACCGCGTGCTCGACCGGGCTCCAGTGCAGCGGGGTGGCCGGGCCGATCGGTTGCGTATCGGCACTCAGTTGCATCTCCTCGATCTGGCCCAGGGGGGCGGCGAGCACTTGATAGGCGACGGTGACGACCTTGCCCTCATCTGGGCAGTTGAACGCGTTGCCGTCGGTGGTGTTGCGATCGATGACGCAGAAGCGCAGCAGATATTTGCCGGTTTTACCGGTGGGCAGGCGCGGGCTGGGCAGGCGCAGATGCTGCAGGCTGCTGAGCGTCTGGCGCTCCAGCTTCAGGGTGCGAAAGAGTGGCGCCGCGTCGGAGCCTCCGGGTTCGGACAGCTGCCAGTAACCTTCCAGAATGCCGGTGCCGCTGAAGTCCACATCCAGGTAGCCGAACAGCTCCTGGCCCGGTTCTACCACCGCCAGACTGGTCTGATTGGAGAAGCTGAGCTGAAGCCTCTGCACGGCGAATGCACCGCTCTCGCGGGTGGCACGCAGGCCGCTGCTGCTCAGGCTGAAGCGCACGTCGGCATTGATGCCGCCTGCTGGTGCGCTTGAGAGGTCGGTGAAGTTGCGACGGATAATGATGGTGCTCAAACCGGCGTCGATCCAGCTTTTTACCTGGGCACCGCTGATCGAGAAGCTCTCGTTGGTGATATCCCCTGCCGGGGTGATGACACCATTCAGGGTGAGCGGTGACGCCAGATTGATAACACTGGCCTCCCGTGAAAAACGGTTGGTGGTCGTGGTGACCTGCCAGCGGATGGTGAAGTTGTTGTTTTTGTTTGCGACCAGAACCGATGTGGCTGAACTTCCCGTCGCGCTGGTGACGGCTGCCTGCGCCGCGTTGGACAGCAGAGCGCAGCAGCCGATCAGGAGTAGCGCCAGTGACGTCAGCCGGCGTTGAAGCTGGGTATGGATAAGTTTTTTCATAGCAGTTCTTTTAACCCTCGTTGTAGCCGGCCCAATAGACACTGAAGCCCAGTCGGACCTGCCAACTTTCGTAATCGTTTGCATCGATAGTGTCATCCTGTCTGCCGTAGTTTCCTTTCAGGAACCAGTCCATACCGGGTTTTAGCCGCTTGGCTTCAACCGCTTTCCAGGTCAGCTGCAGATTGCCGGTATGGTTGTCCTGCTGGGTATCCAGGGAGTCAGGGTCTCCATAGCGGTTGTCGTAATGGCCGTAAAAATAGTTCACGTGCATCAGCAACTTATTGGGAATAAATGCGTACTGGCCGTCGATGCCGGCGTTGAGGGTTTTGTATGCGTTGTCGTTCTCCAGCTCCTTGTACTGGTTCCACTGCAGAGTGGGGGAGAGTGTCAGGCGTTCGTTCGGGAACCAGCTCAGTTGCAGGCTGGTCAGGTGGTTTTCGGTATCGCCCACCGGCGTGTAGATCTCGAAGCCGTTCTGCTCCACCGGGTCGCTGCGATCGTCCGTTTTCACCAACGCGTAGTTCAGCCCCCAGCTCCAGCGTTCGTGGCTGAAGCTGGCGCCGACCGAGTACTCCCGCTGAGTGTTGTCGACATCCAGACCGCTGAGTAGAACATCGCTGCGTGGTTGGCTGTTGCGGGTGACATGGTAATACGTGGTATAGCTGGGGGAGCCGATATAGCGCCATGGGCCGGACTGCAGATCGACGCCGGGGGTGTAGTTAAGGTCCAGGCCAAAGTAACGCACGGTCAGCGTGGCGCGATCGGCGCGGTCCTCGATATTGTTCTGCTGGTGCTGGCCCTCGGTATTCAGGCTGAGGCCCCCTTTGTTGGCATAGAGTGCCAGTTGCCGGGTGTCCAGATCGCCGGGCAGGCCCAGATTGGCGATGCTGTAAAAGTATTCGCCAACCCGCTGGCGCTGGGCACTTAATTGCCACTGGTCGACGCCGAACGCGGGGAGATCGGGGCCGGAGTTCAGCTGAACCAGCCACTTGTCGGCATCGTCATCGAGGGCGCCGTCGCCGTAATCCAGACCGTCGCTGTCGAAACTGGATTGCGCTTTTTGCCAGTGCAGCCAGAGCGATCGGTTGAGCCAGATCGAGTCCAGCGTAAAGCCCCAGCTGTGCCCGCCGTAGATACTCTCATCATCGAGCACGGTAAAACCGCTGCCGGTCGAGGTGCCCTTGCCGTCGACATAACTGGCGCCCAGGGTCAGGCGTTCGGGATTATCTGTCAGGGGGCTGACGGCGAGTGTGCCGCCAAGCGTCTGGTTGTTCTGCTTTTCGGGCCAGAACAGATCCTGCTCGACGCTGTTGGTGGTTTCACTGGCGGTGCCGAACAGCGAAGCCTTCAGGGTCTGCTCAGGGTTGTTGGCGAAGAGGTTGACTCCGCGGCGCTGATAGCCGGAAAACAGCAGGTCCTCATTGGGATGGGCATAGTTGCCGACTTGAACGCCGGCAGTGCCTGCATCGCTCTCATGAGCGATACCCGCCTGGTATTCGGGCAGTTGCCATTCGCTGTCGGGATAGTGTCCCTGGTGCAGGTTGTCGTATACGGCCTGCAGCCGCGCAGAAGTATGAATATTGCCGTCACGGTGATCGCTATCCGCGCTCAGCGCACCGTTGCTCTGTCGGTGGTCGACACTGCGGTAATCGGTAGTGTCATCCTCCGCAACGCGCACCTGGGTGGATAGCGTTGAGTTGAGGTTCCATTGCGTGCTGCTGCCGGACGCGGCGATGGTAACCTGGGACTCGCTCAGTGTCTGGATCTCGCCGTCGGAGTAAAACGCCAGCACATAGGCTTGATAGGTGCCGGCCTCCAGTCCGGAGTCCAGCGACACGATCACGCCATCGTCGGTGCGCTCGATAAAAGGGGTCACGTCGTAACCGCCGATCTCGACGGCGATGCTCTCCAGCGCTTTATCCTGCAAGGGTTGCTGAAAAGCCAATTGAATAGTCTCGGCAGCGTGGCCTTGGAGACTGCACAGCAATAATCCACATGAGGTTAACAGCCTTCCTGATTTAACCAGCATCTTCCTGCCCTGAAGTGTTATGAGGGTTAATGTGCCCGAAAAATAATGCCAGTGTTTGTGCGGGTTGGTAAATGAATTCTGATCAGCAGCACTCATCGGATAATAGAAAATGCGGGGAGAGTCGCGATGACTCCCCCCGTAACCGATCCGCAGTCAAACAATAATAGCCGTTACTGGAATACCGCGGTTTTGGTGTTGTTGCTCTCGTTGCTTTCGGCGATCTGATTGGTGCTGTCGGCCTTGATATTGGCCACCAGTCGGCCCTCCGGCAGCGGTGCGCGGAACTCGACAAACACCAGGCGGGTCTGGTTGGGATTGATGGTGGGCATACTGCCCTTGCCGATTGCGCCGTTACTCAGTTTGACCTCGACATAGCCGCCTTGGGAGGCGGAGCTGCCGATATTCTTGATATGCACGTAGATCTTTTTTTCCCAGTTCGGCGTTGAGTTGGGTAGCGCGCGGCCGACGGTATCGCTGCCGTCGGCAACCGTGAGGTCGGGCTTGGCCCGCGCCGGCTTGGTTTGCTCAGCGGCCTGGTACTGCTTGCCGGCGGTGGGAACCGCTTCCAGCCCTTTAGTGGGGGCCTTGATTTTCAGCGGCTCGCAGACCCAGAGATCGTTCTTCTTCACGGCGATCTGGCCAAACGGGCATTTTGGGGCGGGCCCTGAATTGTTCGGCGCGGCAGCAAAAGTACCGCAGGCGATCATGGACAGAGTGGCGGTGGCGATAAGGTTTTTGATCATACGTGCTTTCATGGTCTGGTCTCCTGGTTCACATAATTGGGTGTTGCTGTGACCTATGTCGAAAGCAGTTTCAAAACGGTTCAAAAAAATTTCGGATGAGTTTCGAGGAGGAGGGAAACCGGTTGATCTAACTATACTGACCCTATTAGCAGACCCCAATTAACCGATCCCATTCAGCCCATTGGTATGGCCATGTCAGACGAACACCTGCTAAACCAACCAGGTGTTAATCAACCCCCACCGCTTGCTGATTACAATGCTTGGGCGGCCGACACACTGCTGCAATACTGGGTCAGCCAGTTCGGCGGTGCTTGGGCGCGAGAGCGTCTTCACGCCTATGGTGAGCTGGTGGGTGGCGAGTTGATGCGGGCGGGCTTCGAGGCCAACCGTTTTCTGCCCGAGCTCCTGTCCCATGACGGCTCCGGCGAGCGCATCGACCTGGTGCGTTATCACCCGGCCTATCACCGGTTAATGGCCGAGGCTGTCGATGCCGGGCTGGTGTCATTGCCCTGGCGGGAGCGCCGTTCGGGGAGCCGACTGGTACGGGCGGCGCTGTTCTATCTGCACAACCAGGCGGATGCCGGGAGCTGCTGCCCGTTAACCATGAGTTGCGCCTCGGTTTCGGCACTGCGTTGCGAGCCCACGTTGGCCCAGTACTGGGAGCCGCGCATAACGGCCGCACCTTACGATGGGCGCAATCTGCCTTTCTATGACAAGGACTCCCTCACCATCGGCATGGCGATGACCGAGAGACAGGGCGGATCCGATGTGCGTGCGAATACCACTCGCGCCTATCCATCCGGCACGAATGCCAGAGTGCCAAGCTTCGAACTGGTCGGGCATAAATGGTTCTGCTCAGCACCCATGTCCGATGCCTTTCTGGTACTGGCGTATACCGACAACGGCATGAGCTGCTTCCTTGCGCCGCGCTGGCGCCCCGACGGGGGCAAAAACGCGATTGAGATCCAGCGCTTGAAGGACAAGCTCGGTAACCTCTCCAACGCCTCGTCGGAAGTGGAGTTTCACCGTGCCTTTGCCTGGCGGGTCGGCGAGGAGGGACGGGGTATCAACACGATCCTGCAGATGGTCGCACTGTGCCGTTTCGACTGCATGTTGGCGGCGGCCGCCAATCTCTGCCAGGGCGCGATGCTGGCGATCCATCACACCGGCGGACGCGAGGCGTTTGGCCAGCCACTTCACCGCCAGCCGTTGATGCAGAATGTACTGGCCGACCTGGCGCTGGAGGCAGAGGCGGGTTTGGCAATCGCGCTACGTACGGCACATGCGCTGGATAACCGCGGCGATCCCCTGGAGGACGCAGTCGTGCGTCTGGGCACGGCAATCGGCAAATACTGGACCTGCAAGCGGGTGCCCCAGCACAGTTACGAGTGCATGGAGTGTGTTGGCGGGGTGGGGTTCATCAATGACAACCCGCTGGCGCGATTGTATCGGGATGCGCCGGTCAACGCGATCTGGGAGGGATCGGGCAATCTCCAGTGTCTGGATATACTGCGGGTGATGCAGCGGGAGACCCGGCTGTTCGACGCTTTTCTAGGCGAGCTCTATGGCGCCGAGGGGCTGGACGAGCGCTTCGACCGCTATCTGCGCCGATTGGTGGCGCAGCTGCGAGTGAGCGATCAGCAGCAGTATCTGGCACGTCAGCTGATCGAGTCACTGGCGCTGGCCTGGCAGGGAGCAACGCTGTTGAGGCACGGCGAGTCGATGATCGCCGAGGCGTTTATCAGCGCTCGGCTGTGCTCGGATGGACAGATGTACGGCACCTTGCCGGCGAACATCGACTGCTCGGCGCTGATCGCGCGGGCGCAGCCGAAGGTGGCAGGTTAGGGTTCGGTAATGAAGGGGAGCTTGGGCTGCTGATAGCCTGGTAACTGAATCCGTTTCCTCAGGTTCACAAAGGTTCTGTAGGCGGACTCCAGATTCAGGTTGCGCGCCATCCAGTTGGGTATGGAACCGTCCGGATCGATGATGCCCTGATAGCGGATATGGACCTGTCCATCCTGCGACGGGGTCAACGTCCATAGCGCCTCCAGTCGCCTGACCTGTATTCCGGGTGCCTCCCGCGCCGCCTGGTATTGATTGTGGATACTCAGGCTCAGTTGCAGGTTCTCATCCTGGGTTATGCTGGATCTGGTCTGTACCCAGCGCTCTGCGACCATATGAAAGCCTTTGAAACGGATCTCTACCAGGTTCTCGGTTGCCGAATAGCGCTCAAGCTCTTCGACCGACTTCACCCTGTCGAGCCACTTGTCGGCGTTTTCGGTATCGCGCAGCAGGTTGATAAACGCGGAGAGGGTGCAGCGCACCGAGGTATCCGCTCTCACCTCGGTAAGGCCCGAGCTTGCCTCTGTTCGGTAATGAATGCTGACCTGGTTCTCAGTCTTCCAGTGGCGCCAGCCCTCGTCACCGTAGCTGTTTGTCGTCAGCGCAAGCAGGGGCAGTGAGGCCGTGATGCCAAAGAGCAACCGGAACCAGGTGTACACCGGTCTGGCACTGCTGAAACGAGTTGATCGACGGCGCATCGGTCTGACCCTCCTTGACCCCTGATGCCTGCTTCACTGCTCATTATTGCACAGCCACATGCTCTGGTAGGGTTGGAGCGTCAGTGTCGTGTAACGGTCGGTGAACTCCATGCCGCTGATCAGATCGACCCACTTGTCCGCGCTGGGCAGGTTCACTTCGCCGAGATCGACCTGGCGGGGACAGTTGGTGACATTGGTGATGGCGAAAATGTGCTGGCTTCGATCCAGGCTCTGGCGCCAGAGTGCCAGTATATGGTCACCCAGCTGCAGGGTGTACTGCACGGCGTTGGGATGGAACGCCTTCTGTCTGACGCGCAGGTCGATCAGCTTCTTCAGGCGGCCCAGCACCCTGGCCTGGTCGGTTGCGGGGTCGTTCAGCCGCTCCTCAAGCTGCTGACGGTCCCACTGGTGGCGGTTGATGGCGCGATTGTGATTGGACAGCTCCACCCTGCGCTCGTCGTTGGGGGTGGCGAGGAAGCTGTGGATATAGAATGCGGGCATTCCCTCCATCGCCAGCATCACCGTATGGGCACAGATGAAACGCTCGATCTGCCACTCATCCTCACCGCTCTGGGTGCCGCGCATCGCTTCGAACAGGGCGATATTGATCTCGTAGGGGCGGGCCTGTCCGGTGGCCAGGGTACGCCAGGAGACACGGGCGCCGAACCCCTCCAGCGTGCGTACCAGCTGGTTTACCTCGTGCTCGCTCAGGTAACCCTCGGCGGGGCGCAGGCCGATGCCGTCGTGGGAGGCGATGAAGTTCAGATAGCAGGTGCCCTGCTGGGTGGGCGGCATGCTCATCAGCCAGTCGCGCAGCGCGCCGCACTCGCCGGTGATCAGGGTGTTGACCAGCAGCGGCGGCAGCGGAAAGTTGTAGACCGTGTGCGCTTCGTTGGCGTTGCCGAAGTAGGAGAGGTTCTCCTGCTTGGGGATATTGGTCTCGGTGATGATCACCGCACCGGGTGTCGCGTGCTCCACCAGCAGGCGCAGCAGGCGGATGATCTCATGGGTCTGCGGCAGGTTGATGCAATTGGTGCCCAGCTCCTTCCACAGGAAGGCGACCGCATCCAGGCGGAAGATACGCACGCCGTGGTCCAGGTATTGGCGCAGGATGCCGACGAACTCCAGCAGCACCGTCGGGTTGGAGAAATCCAGATCGATCTGGTCGTGGCTGAAGGTGCACCAGACATAGCGGGTGCCATTTAGGGTTTCCACCTCCTTCAGCAGCGGCGAGGTGCGGGGGCGCACCACCATGCTCAGATCGTCGTCGGGCGAGGCAAGACGGAAATAGTTCTGCCCCGGATCACGCCCGGCCTTGAAGTTCTCGAACCAGAGACTGCGGCTGGAGCAGTGGTTGATCACCAGATCCGCCATCAGATCGAACTCGCCGGCGATCGCCTCCACATCCTGCCAGTCGCCGAGCGCTTCGTTGACCTCGACATAGTTGATCACCGAGAAGCCGTCGTCGGAGCTCCAGGGAAAGAAGGGCAGGATATGCACCGCGCTGACGCAGTCGTGCAGGTGCTGGTGCAGGAAACTGCGCAGGGTCTGCAGCGGTTTCTCATCCGGGCAGAGCAGGCTGTCACCGTAGGTGATCAGCAGGATATCCTCCTGGTCCCAGAGGTTGGCGTGGGGCTCCGGCGTCCGACAACTGGCGTCGAGCGCCATTTTCTCGATCAGTTGATCCGCCAGGGTACCGTTGTCGGCACCGCCGTAGATGCGGTTCAGATGGCTGACAACCCGTTTGCGCAGCAGATCGAGATCGCCCTGACTCATGATGTGAACTCCGCCGTATCGGCGTCGACCGCCTCCACCAGACGCTCGAAGATATCGGGAACGGCGCTGATGACCCGGTTCCAGCTGGGGATGAAGGGGGTCTCCATCGGCTTGCTGAGGAAATCCTCGCCGGCACGCATGACGTTGCGCGAGAACATCTCCACCGCCAGCTCCTCTTTGTGGATATCGAAATCCAGACCGTTGATCAGGGCGTCGTTGCGGTAGGTCTCGACAAAGTCCAGCGCAATGCGGAAGTAGGTCGCCTTGATGGTGCGGAAGGTCTCGGTGTTGAACACCACCCCTTGTGTGGCCAGCTTGCGGAACATCGATTTGCTGATATCGATCGACATCTTGGACAACCCGGCCTCGGCATTCTCAGCCGACATCGGCTGGTGCTTGTGGTCGTAGGTCTTGGCGATATCCACCTGACAGATACGGTTGTGGGAGTAGTTGCGATTCATCTCCGACAGCATCCCCACCTCCAGGCCCCAGTCGCTGGGGATGCGGATATCGTTGATTACGTCGCGGCGGAAGGAGAACTCGCCGGCCAGCGGGTAGCGGAAGGAGTCCATGAACTCCAGGTACTCCATCGGTCCGAGCACCTTCTTCAGCGCGCGCAGCAGCGGCGTCACCAGCAACCGGCTGACGCGGCCATTGATCTGATTGCCGGCCACGCGGGCGTAGTAGCCCTTGCAGAACTCGTAGTTGAAGTTCGGGTTGGCGACCGGGTAGATCAGCCGGGCCAGCAGGCTGCGATCGTAGGTCAGAATGTCGCAGTCATGCAGCGCTACCGACTCGCCGCGCCCGGTGGCCAGCACATAGCCCAGGCAGTACCAGACGTTGCGCCCCTTACCCGGTTCGCGTGGTGCCAGGTTTAGCTCGCTAAGTAGCTTATCCACCTCGCGCAGGCGTGGTCCGTCGTTCCACAGCACGCGGTGGTGCTGGGGCAGGCGGTCGAAAAACTTCAGCGCCTGGCGGTACTGCTGCTTGTCGGCGCGATCCAGACCGATGACGATCTCATTGAGGTAGGGCACCTGCGCAAGCTCGTCGATGATATGACCGAGCGCTGGCCCCTCCAGTTCGGAGTAGAGCGAGGGCAGCACCAACGACATGGGGCGTCGGCGGCCATATTGCGCCAATTCATTTTCGAGTTCGTCGAGGGGACGGTCGCACAGGTTGTGCAGGGTGGTAATGACACCATTTTGATAAAAATCGCCCATCACATTCTCCTGTCAGGCTAGCGCAAGCGCGCTTGATAGCTCTACGAGCTCCTTAACAGGCGGCTGAAAAACATTAGAGTAAAACATTAGAGAGTCGTTAACGTTTTTCGGCAGCCTGGTAACGATCCAGTAACACCTGGATCACGTTGTTCCAGCCCGCAGGGCCTGCGGCCTGGCTATAGATCACTTCATTCGCGTGCACTACGGGCGCGGGTCGGTGTGGATTGGCGATCACCACGGCAATATCGGCTGCTTCCAGCATCGCCACATCGTTATCGCTGTCGCCGAGGGCGATCACCAATGGGGTTTCGCCCAGCAACGGGCGGTAGAGATTCTTCAACCGCTCCAGCGCCCGGCCTTTGTCGGCTTCAGCCCCCAGCACACTGAGAAAACGCCCACCCTGAAGGCAGTGCAGACCCTGGGTTGCCAGCTCTCGGCTGAACTGCCGCTGGCGCGCATCGCTATCCAGCCAGAGCAGTGCTTCGCTGTAGCGACGCTCCTGTGCCTGTCGGGCGGCGTCCGGCGACAGCCCGGTATGGGTGATCACCTGCTCCAGGCTCCACTGGCCGAAGCTTTCGAAACGGTACTCCCGGCTTAGTCTTGTGAGCTGACTACGGATCTCGTCTATACCAACGCCGAGCGGCAGCTCGATATAGCCCTCGTCGATCCGATCGTCGTCGCGACGCAGGTGGATCTGTTGTTCGGGGATGCAGATCGCCGAGCCATTTTCGATGATGAAGGGGTCGCTATTGCCGAGGCTGGCGCGCAGGTCGATCAGCTCGGCGCGGGTTTTACTGGTGTTGGCAATCACCGGGATGCCGGCAGCGTAGGCACGCTCGAGCGCGGGGCGCGCCGGGGCAAAACTGTAGCTGTCATGGTCAAGCAGGGTTCCATCCAGATCGGTCACGATCAGCAGCGGTGGAGCCGTCTGTTGCGGGTTCGAGTAAGTCATGGCTGGTAGCCGGCATCGGGTGCGATTGAGGGGCGCGAATGCCGGTCAGGTCTCCTGACGCTCTTTTCTATTTGGTCTGCCTGTCATAAAGCGATCTTTGTGCCAGTTCGATACAAAACACGACAAATCCCCCGGTTGACGCCGAATGCAACCGTTTATAAAACATTTACTGGCCCAGCCTTGGTGCACCTGGTCGCAAGGTGTATGCCTATGCACTGATATGGTGCATATCGGTGCCGCAGGCTCGTTAGCCAGCGTTTGCGGTTATTCGGCTACAGAGTTGTTATAGTTAGGTGCTTTAAAACACTTATAGTTTTTTGTCTCTTGCTGGCAAGGAAACGCATGACAACCTTTAACCTTGTTCAGGAAATTAATAGCGCACTCGACACACTCAACCGCTCCGAGCGAAAAGTGGCGCAGGTGATTCTGTCCGATCCCCAGGCAGCGACCCGTGCCTCGATCGCGGTGCTGGCCAAACAGGCCCAGGTCAGCGAACCTACCGTCAACCGTTTCTGCAAGCGTTTCAATACTGCAGGCTTTCCGGACTTCAAGCTCCATTTGGCACAGTCACTGGCCAGTGGGGTGCCCTATGTCACACGCAGCGTCGAACCGGATGACACCGCCGAACGCTATACACCGAAGATATTCGATGCGACGATGGCAAGCCTGGCGCTGGCCAAGGAGGGGTTAAACCCCGCCGATATCGATCTCGCCGTGGATCAGCTGATCCAGGCCAAACAGATCCTGTTTTTCGGTTTGGGCGCCTGCGGTTCCGTCGCCCAGGATGCCCAGCACAAGTTCTTCCGCTTCAACATCCCGGTGGTGGCGTACGACGACGTGCTGATGCAGCGCATGGCGGCCGCTGCCTCCGGTACGCGCGATGTTATCGTGATATTTTCCAATACCGGCCGTACCCGCGAACTGGTGGATATTGCCAAGATTGCCCGCGACAGTGGGGCAACGGTGGTCGGCATCACCAACCCCGGTTCGCCATTGACCAGGCACTGCACCGCTGTGCTCGGCGTGCAGGAGCCCGAGGATACCGATATCTACATGCCGATGCTGTCCCGCATCGTGCACCTGGTCGTGGTCGATATCCTGGCCACCGGCGTGACCCTGCGCCGCGGTCCGCACTTTTTGCCCCATCTGCGCCGGATCAAGGAGTCTTTGAAGGAAACGCGCTATCCGGTTGATGGGAGCGACTGAGCAGATCGACCGCGATGCGTGTGCACATTCATCGGCTAAATATAGAAGGAGTTGCTAATGTCCGCAGTGCTGTTCAATACCCACGACACGACCGATGGCCATCAGCTGATCGAGGTGGTGCTGAACGCAGAGCGCGCTCTGAACGCACTGACCCTGGAGATGATCGAACTGCTGAGTCCGGCGCTCGATGCCTGGGCAGCCGACGAGCGGGTATGTGCAGTGGTACTAAGCGGCGCGGGCGAGAAAGCCTTCTGTGCCGGTGGCGATGTGGTCAGTTTATACCACCGGATCAAAGCGGGTGACAGGGAGGCGCCACAGCGCTATTTCGAAGCCGAGTATCGTCTTGATTATCAGCTGCACCAGTTCCCCAAACCCCTTATCTGTTGGGCTGACGGCATCGTAATGGGCGGCGGTATGGGGTTGATGAATGGATGTGGTGTGCGGGTGGTGACCGAGCGCTCGGCACTTTCCATGCCCGAGGTAACCATCGGTCTGTTCCCGGACGTGGGGGGCAGTTGGTTTCTTAACCGGCTGCCGGGGCGTACGGGTCTGTTTTTGGCGTTAACCGGTAACCCGATCAATCCGGCCGATGCGCTCTATCTTGGCTTGGCCGACCGGTTTATTGAACACTCCCGTTATGGCGAGATGTTGGCGGCACTGAAGGCAGCGAACTGGAGTGGCTTGAGCGCCAACTCCGTTGTCTCCGAAATCGTACGTGGTCTGGAAACGGTATCCGAGCCGATGCTGAATCCCCACTCGCCGATCCGGGATCACTACGACCTGATCCAGGCGATCACCGATCACGACAATGTGCCGGAGATTGTCGGTGCGCTGCTGGCCACCGAGAGCAACGATAACTGGATCGAACGCGCTCAAACAGCGGTGCGTCAAGGCAGTCCGCTCTCTATCTGGATTATTGAACGGCAACTGCGGATCTGCCGTCAGCTGTCGCTGCGCGAGTGCTTCGCCGCCGAGTTGAACCTGGCGGTGCAGTGTGGCTTGCATGCGGAATTTCCCGAAGGGGTGCGTGCCCTGTTGGTAGACAAGGATCGCAAGCCTGAGTGGAGCTACCGCTCGGTGGTCGAGGTGGATCAGGCCTGCGTGGATCAGTTCTTCGAGCCCCTATGGCCGACCAACCCGATGCGTGAGCTGCCAATGCCGCCGGGTGTTCCTGTATGAGACGATCGTTTCGATATTTAAGATTTTATATTTCAGCAATAAATACTTCAGTGTTAGGCTGCAAGTGGATACACTAATCCCAATCTGACTTCGGGCGATATTCTCATCGCCTGTTCGCTATATTTCAGCACTCCAATATGAACGAAGACGATATTACCGCTTATCTACAGCAGTTTTCACTTGAGCAGTTGGAAGAGATAAATCAACTGGTCATTAAACTGGTCATTAAAAAAGCCGAGGATAAAAAGCGCCGGGCTGAAGAGCTGAAGCTTAAACGGCAGCAGGAAGCACTGCGTCGTAAAAAGCAGGAAGAGGATCTGCGGGCTAAACGCCAGGCAGCAGAGCAGAGCCGTAAACAGCAGCAGCCGATGCGTGCCGTGGGTGGCATGCCGCCCAGTCCACCGAAGGATATCGCAGCCCTGGCCGAAGCGGCCGATCTGGATATCAGCGGCCTGTTGCGCGATATCGACCGCCGCAAGCGCTGAGTTACAGGGCCGATCCCAATTCACGGGTGAGGCCCTGCCGTCTGACACCGCCTTTCAGTCCGCAATTGAAATCGAATAGCCGGTAATACCGAGCTACGATTTGAGGCTTCTCCCCGCTGTCTGTTTTGCTACAAAAGCTGTCGTTTTGTTTCTTTGTCAGTGTTTGTAGTCCTTCCAGATTTATTTAACCTTATGAAAATCATATAAAATTTTCGTGGAACGCAGTTTGCAGCTGTCTCCCTGAACACTGAATCCAGAGTCGATTCCATTGGCTTGCGGGAGTAATCAGATGACAGCTGCACAACGCCAGGTCGTAATCAACGATACAACGCTGCGCGACGGTGAACAGACCGCCGGAGTGGCGTTCAATGCCGAGGAGAAGCTGCATATTGCCGCAGCGTTGGCAGCGGCAGGTGTTGGCGAGCTGGAGATCGGTATCCCGGCGATGGGCGAGGCCGAGCGTGATGTGATGCGAGCCATCGCCAGCCAGGGGCTCGGTGCCAGGCTGATGGCCTGGTGTCGTATGTGTGACAACGACCTGATCTCTGCCGTGGGAACCGGTGTCGACCTGGTTGACCTGTCGATTGCGGCATCCGACCAGCAGATCACACACAAGCTGCGCCGCGACCGGGGCTGGGTACTGAACCAGATCGATCAGCAGGTGCGCAAGGCGGTGGATCTTGGTTTCGAAGTCTGTGTCGGTTGTGAAGATGCCTCCCGCGCTGACCTCGATTTCCTGCAGCGGATACTGGAGAGCGCCGAGCGCGCCGGTGCCCGCCGTATCCGTTACGCCGATACTCTCGGTATTCTCGAACCCTTCTCGGTCCTGGCGCAGATGCAGCAGCTGCGCAGCGGCAGCGACATCGAGATCGAGATGCATGCCCATGACGATCTCGGCCTCGCTACCGCCAACACCCTGGCCGCGGTGATCGGCGGCGCTACCCATATCAACACCACCGTCAACGGTCTTGGCGAACGTGCCGGCAATGCCGCGCTTGAAGAGTCGGTAGTCGGGCTGAAGCAGCTGTACGGCATCGATACCGGCGTGGATATCGCCCAGTTGCCGAGCCTTTCGGCGCTGGTGGAGTCCGCCTCCGGACGGGCCGTGCACTGCCAGAAAAGCGTGGTCGGCAGCCATGTTTTCACCCATGAGTCCGGCATCCACACCGATGGCCTGCTGAAAGATTTTCGCAACTATCAGGGGCTCGATCCCCTGCTGCTGGGGCGCAAGCACGAGCTGGTGCTGGGCAAGCATTCCGGCACTCAGGGCGTGATCCACGCCTTCGCCGGTATCGGTATCGAACTCAGTCGCGCCGAGGCGGCGATGATACTCGAGCCGATCCGCCACTTCGTTACCCAAACCAAACGCAGCCCCTCATTGATGGAGCTGCAGCAGTTCCACCTCAATATCCTCAATGCTGATGGAGGTCTTCATTATGAAGCCGGAAACTGAACGCAACGAAGAGCAAAAACGTCTGCAAGCGGAAGACCAGCATGCGGCGGCCATGAAGCGACACCTGGTCTTGACCGGGTTCGTTATGGGGCGTGGAGTGCCAGTCGCCCGGCCGATGACCCGCTGCCCCGGTAAATAAGCGGACAATCTCAAGGAGCGTTGCCATGAATGCAAGTGTCACAACCCAGGGGGCCGAAAAGCGCGGGCTGCTGGCCGCGTGGAAAGAGGATGTGCGCTGTGTATTCAAGCGCGACCCGGCGGCGCGTAATTGGGTCGAGGTACTGACCACCTATCCGGGGGTGCATGCGGTACTGATGCACCGGGTATCGCACCGGCTGTGGCGGGCGAACTGGCGCTATAGTGCGCGGCTGATCGCCTACCTGGTCCGCCTGCTGACCAACGTGGATATTCATCCCGGTGCCAGCGTCGGCGCGCGCCTGTTCATCGACCACGGTGCCGGCGTGGTGATCGGGGAAACCGCGGTGATCGGTGACGATGTCACCCTGTATCACGGTGTCACGCTGGGCGGCACCAGCTGGAACAAAGGCAAGCGCCATCCGACGCTCGGCGACCGGGTGCTGGTTGGGGCAGGGGCCAAGGTGCTGGGGCCGATCACCGTCGCCAGCGACGCCCGGGTTGGGGCCAACTCGGTGGTGGTGCAGGATGTACCCGCCGGCGGCACCGTGGTCGGCATTCCCGGGCGGATCGTGTCCGACCAGCCGGTCACCAGTGGCGAGTACGGCATCAACCTGAACCACCATCTGATTCCTGATCCGGTGGGGCGCGCCATCAGCTGCCTGCTGGAGCGCATCGACAAGCTTGAGTCCCGTCTCGAAGCCCAGGGGCGCCTCGAGCCCGATTACCAGGCCAGTTTCTACAATAGCTGCACACCGTCGAGCGAGATCTGCGAAGTCGACTGTGCCGGTGGCAAACAGCATTTTTCCAGGGGATAGCGCGATGGACCTGCATGATTTCGACGTCAACGATCTCTATTTCGAGTCGCCACCGGAGCCACGCGTACTGGCGCTGCTCGAACAGGCCGCCGAGGCCTATGGCGATGGCGAGGCTGAACCCTATCTGCAGGAAGCTCATGCGCTGGCGCCGGACAACCTGATGGTGCACGTGGCCCTGTACCGCTTCTACTACTACCAGCACCGCTATGCGGATGCGTTGAGCGTGGCCGAGTGCGCGATTGCGATCTCAGGCCGACTGTTCGGCTATCGCGGGCACTGGCGCCAGATGACGCTGGAGATCCTGGCTCACGGCATGGTGCAGTCGTTCAGCATGGTGCGCTTCTACCTGCTGGCGCTTAAGGGCGCGGGGTATCTGCTGCTGCGTATGGGCGAGATCGAAGCCGGCGTCGAGCGTTTGGAGAAGGTACAGCAGCTGGATACGGCTGACCGGCTCAACGTGACGATGCTGCTGGAAGTCGCCTACAACCACATGGGTATCTACACACTGAAACAGCGCATGACTGCGTGAGGGGAAACATATGAGCGACTTCGAGTTTATTGAAGATCTGGAAGAACTGAGCTCAGCGGAAGAGTTTCTCGATTATTTCGAGATCGAGTTCGATGCCAAGGTGGTGATGATCAACCGCCTGCATATCATGCAGCGCTACCACGACTATCTGCAGCAAGCCGAGAAGGCGGGAACCCTGCCCGATCAGGAGTCGACGCTGAAAGAGGCGTACAAGCAGATGCTGACCCAGGCCTATCAGGACTTCGTCGAGTCCGATGCGCTGACCGAGAAGGTGTTCAAGGTGTTCCACATGCATGGTCCGCAGACCACCTTCGTTCCACTGGACCAGCTGCTGGAGTCCTGAGCCTATGAAACCGAGGTATGAGTACGGCGACGAAGTACGCTTGACCCGCAACGTACGCAACGACGGCACTTACCCGGGTACAGAGGTGGGCGAGCTGCTGATCCAGCGCGGCGCCACGGGTGTCGTCTACGATGTCGGCACCTATCTGCAGGACCAGTTGATCTATCGCGTCCACTTTATCGATGCCGGTAAAACGGTCGGCTGTCGTGAGGAGGAGCTGATCCCGGTGGCGCAGAAGTGGATTCAAAACCGCTTCGAGTTTCGTGACAAGGTGCAGGCCCGATGCGCGCTGCAGCTCGATGGCGAGGTGATCGCCCGCAAGGGTGATATCGGCGAGATCGAGAACGTGCTGCGCGAAGAGGATGAGGACGAGATCTTCTACAACCTCTACATCAACGGCTGCAACATCATGCTCCCCGAGCGGGCGCTTGATGCTGCCTCTCTCGATTCTGTCACTACGCAGGAGCAGGCCGATGAAATACAACACTGACAATCCCCATGCGGTGTATGCGCTGTTCAAGCTGGCCTGGAGTCAGTATGGCTGTTCACCGGCCGAACTGACTGGTGAGCGGGAGAAAGAGGCAGCGGCCCGCGTGGCCCACCAGCTGAATATCGAAAGCGCCATCCTCTACTCGGAAGAGAACACCGGTATCGTGGTACCGGAGGGGCAGGTGAGCGCCGCGATCGCCGAGATCAAGGGCCGCTTCCAGAACGAAGAGGCATTCCTGCAGGCGCTGGAGCAGGCAGAGCTGAATATGCAGCTGCTCAAGGATGGTCTGCGGCGCGAACTGCAGGTCGAGGCGGTGCTTGAGCGGGTCTGTGTCGGTCAGGTGCAGGTCAGTGAAGCCGACGCCGAGCTGTTCTACTACCTGCATCCCGAGCGCTTCGCGGTCAGCGAGAAGCGTGAGGTGCGCCATATCCTCGTCACCGTCAACGAGGACTACGCCGAGAATACCGAAGCGTTGGCACTGCAGCGTATCGAACAGATCCGCAGCCGCTTGCTGAAGAAGCCGGGCCGTTTCGAGGAGCAGGCGCAGAAGCACTCCGAATGCCCCACCGCCCTGCACGGTGGTCTCGTCGGCAAGGTGGAGCGCGGCAAGCTGTTTACCGAACTGGACGAGGTGCTGTTCAACATGGCCAGTGGAGAGATCAGCGCCCCGGTGCGTTCGGAGCTCGGTTTCCATCTGCTCTACTGCGGCGAGATCGAACAGCCCCGTCAGGTCCCCCTGGGCGAAATACTCCCCAAGTTGCGGCAGAGCCTCGAAGAGCGTCAGCGCGCTCAGTTCCAGCGTCAGTGGATCGCGGAACAGCTCCATCGCCTTAATGCACCTGCACAAGTGGTGAACGCATGACAGACAAATCCAAGCTCAACTGCTCATTCTGCGGTGTCGAACAGTCGGCGGAAACGCCACTCATCTCCGGTAACGACGGCTATATCTGTTCAGCCTGTGTCGAACTGGCCCACCAGGTCGTCAACAGCTGGGGGCAGAGCGCCAAGCGTGCCGAGCTCGCTGAAACCCTGCGGGTGCCGAAAGAGATCAAGGCGCATCTGGACGAGTACGTGATCGGCCAGGACGGCGCCAAGGAGATCCTCGCGGTGGCGGTCTATAACCACTACCAGCGGCTGATCAATATGGGCCAGAGCGGCAGCCTGCACGACGCCGATCAGGCGGTGGAGCTGGAGAAGTCCAACGTGCTGATGGCCGGTCCTTCCGGCACCGGCAAGACGCTGCTGGTGAAAAGCCTGGCCCGGGTTATCGGCGTGCCTTTCGTGGTCGCCGACGCCACCACCCTGACCCAGGCCGGCTATGTCGGTGATGACGTGGACACCATCCTGCGCCGTTTGGTCGATGCTGCCGACGGCGATGTACAGCGCGCCCAGTGGGGCATCGTCTACATCGACGAGGTGGATAAGCTGGCCAGCAAGGGGATGGGCGCGACCAACACCCGTGACGTCTCCGGCGAAGGGGTGCAGCAGGCACTGCTGAAGATGGTCGAGGGCAACGAGGTCAAACTGCCCAAGAGCGGCCGCCGCCATGAAGGCGGCGACGAGATCATCGACACCACCAATATCCTGTTCATCGTCGGCGGCGCCTTCCCCGGCCTCGAGGATCTGGTGCGCAAACGCCTGCGCCCGCAGAAGGGGGGCATCGGCTTCCAGGCCGCCTTCGTCGAAGACCCCCAGCACACCCACGACCAGCTGCTCGCCGCGCTGCAGCCGGACGACCTGCAGGGCTTCGGCCTGATCCCCGAATTCATCGGCCGCTTTCCGGTGATCACCTTCCTGCATGAGCTGGACGCCGACGCGCTGATACGGGTACTGACCGAGCCGAAAAACTCCCTGGTCAGGCAGTACAGCCAGCTGTTTGCCTACCAGGGCGTCGAACTCAGCTTCACCGAAGAGGCGCTGCAGCGCATCGCCCAGCTGGCCTGCGACCGCGGTACCGGCGCCCGCGGCCTGCGCTCGATCATGGAGTCGGTCCTGCGCCGCACCATGTACGAAATGCCCTCCAACCCGCAGCTCAAGAAAGCGGTGGTCGACCGCGAACAGGTCGACGATGCCAGCGAGCTGATCGTGCGGGAGATCCTGGGCGAGAGCGAGGAGAGCGTGGTCGAGGAGCAGGCGGAGGCTGGCGTGAAAAGCCGTGCTCAGTAACTTGGCGATACTGATCGACTATCCGATGGCCAAGGAGCAGTGCGCCTGCCAATGACAGGCGCACTGGTGTATTCCCTATCGAGACCTATCGAATAGGTAGCTCAGTTCCACCAGTCGATGCGTGCTCTAGGCATCGCCTTGCGCAAACCTTCAAGCACCTTGCTCCAGCCAATGCGCTCTTTCCACAGTCTGCCGTCCACCCAAACGTTATAGCAATCGATACGATTGCTGCGATATAGTTCGAACTGATGGGTAACAGGAGTACCCGTATCGTAGTCCGTAATTACAAGTTTCCTGCGAAGTTCAGGCAATTCAGGCGGATAATCAGGATGATGACCTTCAATTCTTCTTCGTTCCCTCTCCGCTTTCGCCTTAGCGTTTTGCGTAATCTTTTGCTGATACTTGCGGCTTCTCTGGTACATCGACTCCTCCTGTCCTTGGAAGATATTTGGACCTTGCAAGGTAACAAAGCTTGCACGGGACGTCTAATACGCTGTTAGGCAGGGAGATGCTTAAAATAATATGCGCAAGAAAATAACCATATTGTTACTAATGCTGTTCTGTTCTATTACAGCTTTTGGTGATGAGAGGGAAGAAAATTGGGTAATTACATATTCCTTTGATGACGGTGTTGAACTTTCGCCATTGTATTTTCAAATGAATATACAGAATGAACAGATAAGTGGGCTAGTAAGTAATGGCTTCGAGTATGAAGGATCTATTTCGGGAGGTTTGTCCAATAGTACATACAGTTTTGTAATTCATAGGACAGAAATGGGTAGCGATAAATCTCAAGATATAAGGTTTAAAGGAATAAGGGACGGTGATTATATCTTGGGGAAGTGGGTTCATGCAGTGGGAATTGGTGGTGCGTGGAAAGGAATGTTGACAAAATTATCACCCAAAGAAGCAATTAGGCCCTTTTTAAAGCCATGTGCATCTCAAGAAAAGAAGTCTTGTGATGCCTAATACGCTGTTATGCAATTAAGGTGAAGTCAAAGTAATGGTGAAGGAATTCAAGATTAGTACGATACTCGGCTTAATCATAAGCCTAGTAATGTGCTTCATTGGTTGGACACACAATCCTCAATGTGAATTCCATTGTGAAGGCATTATCAATTGGTTGTCGTTGGCAACTTTATGGGCGAGCTGGTTTTTTGGAGTAAGTATCGTCGTTGGATTAGTGCTAACTTTACTTCTAAATGTCTATAAATACTTGAGCGGTAGAAAAAATGCATAACAAAGCACTCAAAATCGTTCGCTTCGCTCACTGGGACCTCGCTACGCTCGGCCCTTTAGTGCGGCGTTAGCCATCATAAGAGAACAACACCGATGGACTGGAAACAATTTATAGCAGATATAATATCGAACCTGGCTTGGCCGTCGGTAGCTATCGCATTCTTATTTATGTTTCGTGCGGAATTGGCAAAAATAGTTCAACGGCTTGCACATGTGAAATATAAAGACTTAGAGCTAGACTTTGAGAAAGTAAAACAACAGGCCGAGGAGTTGCACATAGAGTTTGCGCAAGAAGAACCGGTGGTAGAGAGTCCTGTGTTCACTTCATTAGAAGAACAAATGATGGATGCAGTTGATCGAGCTCCATCTGCTGCAATACTTCTGGCATGGTCAGGTCTGGAAACATCTATTGCATCAGCAGTATCTAGGTTGGCTATATCACCGGATTCGCCTTCGTACCGCTCCCCAATGCATAACATTGAAACCCTAAGTAAAAATGGCCGGTTATCCAAAAAGCATGAGAGCCTCCTTCATGAGATGCGAATGCTTAGAAATAAGGTGGCGCACGAAAAGGACTCAATGCTTTCAATTTCACAGTCGCAGGCACTGAGTTATGTAAATGCAGCCGTTGAATTAATCCGCCATTTCGAGAAGTATCAGAGAAATGGCTAACAATCCGCAGCAGTTGCTCCCGTTGGTCGCTGGGACCGTCAAAACGCTGCGCTTTTTTGCCGGCCCCTGTGCGCGGCGTTATTCGAACATTGGCCCGAGGTAAAAATATGAATTCAGTAAGCGGTAGTTGTCTATGTGGCGAAGTGAAATTTGAATGTAATGATGCATTTAATTCATTTCATCTATGCCATTGTGCGCAATGCCAAAAAGCAACGGGTTCTGCACATGTATCCAATCTGTTTACCGATAGCGACAATATTTCTTGGATATCTGGAGAGGAAAATATCCGGAGATATGATGTCCCTGGAAGAACTATAACCAGCGCATTTTGTGGAAAATGCGGTTCGCCGGTTCCATATTTGTCTAAATCCGGTAAGGCGCTTGTGGTACCTGCTGGCAGCTTAGACAAAACACCTAGCATCGGCCCACAAGACAATATATTTTGGTCGGAAAGAGCAAGTTGGTATGAAGAGGGGGTTAAATCAAAAAAATACGATGGCTTCCCTGAATAATATTTTCTACTATGTGCAAGGCGCGCATAACAAACACACCAACCACGCCCAAATTGCAATCAGCGCAATTTGGGCTGGACTCGCTTCACGATGTTACGCTCGCCGGTAGTGTGGGCGTTATGTGTCCGAGTTACCCATACTAAAATAGGGAAGTTCTTATGAGTGGATATATCATCTATCACTACAACATTCTCGATAAGCAAGGAATAAACGAGCTTGGTTCACTGTCGTTACCGATATTAAAAAAGTATGGTGGAGAGTTGGTCGTTGGCTCCTCGGTAACACGTCTTGAAGGCTCACCGTATACTCATATGGTTGTGTATAAGTTTGATAGCAAGCAAAGGGCAAAAGCTTTCTACGAAGCCGAAGAAAGTAGAGAGTTATCCAAACTAAGGGATAGAGTTACTGAGGGGTTCGTTGTGTTCGTACCAGAGTACAGAAATGAATAGAGCAGAAAGTACAGCTCAAAAAAATGTTGTTGGACGTCTACTGCTTTTTTCCTTCTTTGCTTCGCAGTAGCCAACACAAATATAATCGTTGATTATCAAGGATGAAATATGAATAAGGATGATCAAGTTAAATCAACTTCCTTTAAAATAGAGCCCAGTTTCCAGTTTTGCTGGTCGTTGGCTTGGCGGCTGATTTTACTGAGCATGGGTATTGGCATCCTACCTCTGGCAACAGTCAACATATGCTTAAGCGTGGCTGGCGCTGCACTACCAGACTTTCTTTCTACTGCACTACTCATAATCGGGAACTGGCTCACGGTTGTCACAGCGTTCTCGATCGCTCTTAATATACTGTTGAGTAAAAACTTCAAGAAAACGTATGTTAGGTTTTACAATGAGAATGTTTAGTACGATTGAGCTGCTAAAACGCCAAAGAAGATTTTTAATATGATTTCTTGGGGGTAAAGGTGAAATTATTCTATATCGTCATGGATGGTGCGGTGAAATTATTGGGTGGTGTGTTTTTGGTATCGGTTCTTGGCGTTTCGTCTGTAACGCCGGTCAGTGCCGAGATTTACAAGTGGCGAGACAGCAATGGGGTTATGCACTTCAGTGATCATCCTCCAGCTGAAGCTGAGCATGAAACAGTCAACATCACTCCGGCCAGCGTGGTTAAATCGTCTGATGTGGAGAAAAACGATTCTGCGCCTACTACACCGAAAGATAAAGTCGATAAGCCTCATGTCGTCATGTACGCGACATCATGGTGCCCGTACTGTGCACAAGCGCGGAAATATTTTAAAGAAAACAGCATCGCTTACACCGAGTATGATGTGGAGAAGTTGCCCAGGCGGATGCGGGAGTTTAAAAAGCTGGGCGGTACCGGCTACCCTTTGATCCTGATTGGCCAGAACGAAAAGATGCAGGGATTTAGCGTTGCCGGGTTCGAGCGGCGTTATTATAAGTAGTTTGGGGATGTGTTACGTTTGATATCGCCCTTGAGTATCTGTTCGGCATAGGACATTAGCGCGACCATGGATCTGCATAACCTCAAGCTCAAACTGAAGGACCATTTCCCCATCATCATCATTGAGACTCACGATGAGCAGCGGGTGGTCGAGCTGCTGAAAAGCGCCACTGCCGACGACAACTCTTTGGGCACGCTGCGGATCTGGAGTGCAGGTGAGGGATTGGATCTGTACAAGGCGCCAGATACCTCCAAATGGCAGGTGGAAGGCCTCGATACATCGCGTAGCAGCGCTGCCGATCAGGCGGATATGGCCGACCCGTTGGAGATGCTGAAGGCGGTGAAGGAGCAGGTACGCGACAGCATCCTGCTGCTGCCCGATTTTCACAGCTACCTGAGCAACCCGATGGTGCTGCGTGTGGTGAAGGAGATCGCACAGCAGTTCTACGTCAACAACACGGTGCTGGTGTTCGTCAGCCATGCCTTCGAGGTGCCGGCGGAGATCGAGCGGATGTGCACCCACTTCGAACTGTCGATGCCGTCGGCCGAGCAGATTACCGCGCTGGTCAAGAAGGAAGCCAAGATCTGGGCATTAAAAAAGAACGAACGCCTGAAGGGCGACCCGAAAGCGATAGAGCTGCTGGTGCGCAACTTGATCGGCCTTACCGAAGCCGATGCACGGCGTTTTATCCGCGGTGCGATCTACGATGATGGCGCGATCACCCACAGCGATATCAAGGGGGTGATGGACGCCAAGTACCGGATGCTGTCGCGGGGTGGGGCGATCACCTACAGTTTCGATCTCAGTGATTTTTCTGAGATCGGCGGTTTTGCCCGGCTCAAATCCTGGCTGGAGGTGCGCAAACCCTTCTTTGTCGAAGGGGATGGGACCAAGAGTTTTGATCTGCCCAAGGGGCTGATGCTGATCGGGGTCCAGGGCTGCGGCAAGAGCATGGCTGCCAAGGCGATCGCCGGCAGTTGGGGCGTGCCGTTGCTGAAACTGGACTTTGGCGCGCTGTTCAACAAGTACGTCGGTGAGTCGGAGCGTAACCTGCGCGAGGCGCTGAAATCCGCCGAAATGCTGTCGCCCTGTGTGCTGTGGATTGACGAGATCGAGAAGGGGATCAGCAGTGGTGGTAGCGACGACAGCGGCACCGCCAGCCGGATTCTCGGCACGTTGCTGACCTGGATGGCGGAGAAAACCAGCCGGGTGTTTATCGTCGCCACCGCCAACGATATCGAGCGGTTGCCGCCGGAGCTGCTGCGCAAGGGGCGGCTGGATGAGATCTACTATGTGGATCTGCCCAATACCGACGCGCGCCGGGCCATATTCGCCGTACACCTGCGCAAGCGCGAGCAAAACCCGGATAGCTTCGATCTGCCGCTGCTGGCGGACAGGGCGGAGGGGTTTGCCGGTGCCGAGATCGAGCAGGCGATTGTTTCCGCCGGGTATTGGGCGCATTCACAGAGTGAACCGCTTGCGAGCGAGCATATCCTGCGCGAGATCGAACAGACCCAGCCACTATCGGTGGTGCGCGCCGAATCGATCGCGGCGCTTCGTCACTGGGCTGAGGGGCGCACGGTGAGCGTCGATTGAGCGCTTCGATTAGCCGTTCAGACCCTTGCGGTACTCGTCCGGCGTGACCCCCATTAAGCGGCGGAACATGTTGATAAAGGCCGAGGAGCTGCCGTAGCCCAGGTCCAGGGCGATACTTTCCACCTTGTCGCCCGCTTCCAGCATCGGCAGCGCCTTGATCACGCGCAGGCGCTGCCGCCACTCCGCTAGTGACATGCCCAGGTCCCGTTGGCAGCGCCGGATCAGCGTGCGCTCGGTGGTGTGCACCCGGTTGGCCAACTCGGTCAGAGTGGCGTTGTCGCCCGGTGAGTTGTCCAGCTGTTCAAGGATCGGTGCCAGCAAGGGATCGTCGGAGCTGGGCAGATAGCTGCCGACGCACTCCGCCATTGCCAGTTGATCCACCAGCACCTGCAGCAGGCGCTGATCCTCTTCGTTGTAGGGGGGCGTGAGCGCCCTGGCTTTCAGGTGCTCCAGCATCGCGCTGACCAGCGGGGTCACGGTCAGCGCGCAGGTGGTGTTGGGCAGTACGTGGCTGATCGGTTCCGCCACATAGAGCGAGCAGTGGCAGGCTTCGTAGCGGTTAAGCCCCTGATGCTCCACGTTGGGTGGTAGCCAGAGTCCGTATTGGGTCGGCACCAGATACTGCTGATAACCCACCTTGACCTCCATCACGCCGCTGAAGGTGTAGACGAACTCCCCCCAGAGGTGACTGTGCACCGGATAGGCGGCATCCGCCGGCACACAGGCGGTGCGGAAGCAGATCGGGCTGGGCAGCTCGGTCGTATAGGGGGTGTCTGCTAGTTGCCGGGTGGGAAGGGCCAAGGTGTACCTCTGTCAGGATTTCGCTGTCGTTTGTCATATTCTAGCTATATCTCGCCTAACTGACACAGCCACAATGGCAGCGGATCTTGATTGAGTATGGGAACTGGGTGTGGAGAGTGCCGGTGGATATGCGTAGCTCCGTGGACGTGCGGGCGTTTAGCCTGATGGTGTTTTTCTGTTTGATCATCGGTATGCAGCAGGTCCTGCTCAAGGGCACCGGCGCGGATATATCCCCGGTCCTGCAGTTGGCGCTGCGCTCCGGTATCGCCGCGCTGTTGGTGGCGGCCTATATCGCGGTTCGGCGTGAGAAGCTCGAATTTGGCGCTGGCAACTGGAAGCCGGGCGTGGTGGTCGGCGTGCTGTTCTCGATGGAGTATCTGCTGCTGGGCGAGGCGCTGCTGCGCACCTCCGCCGCGCACTCGGTGGTGTTCCTCTATACCTCACCGATCTTTTCCGCGGTCATCCTGCACTTCAAGGTGCACACCGAGCGCCTGTCGCCGCTGCAGTGGCTGGGCATTGCGCTGGCGTTTTCCGGGATAGCGTTGGCGTTTATGGGTGGAGATTCTGCGCCGAGTGGTCAGCTGCCGGTGGATCGGAGTGCCATGCTGGTTGGTGATCTGTTGGCGTTGTTGGCGGGTGCCTCCTGGGGGCTGACCACGGTGGTGATACGCTCGTCGAGTCTGGCGCATCTATCGCCCAACCAGACCCTGCTCTATCAGTTACTCGGTGCCTTCGTGCTGCTGTCGCTGGCGGCGGTCCTGTTGGGGCGGAACAGTTTCAATCCGACACCAGAGGCTCTGTTCAGCCTCGGGTTCCAGTCGGTCATGGTGTCGTTCGTCGGTTTCCTGATCTGGTTCTGGCTGCTACGTCATTACCGGGCGTCACAGATCGGCGTGCTCTCCTTTATGACGCCGCTGTTCGGCGTTGTGCTGGGGGCCTGGCTGCTGGGTGAGGCACTTGAGCCCAGTTTCCTGTTCGGATCGGCGCTGGTGATCGCCGGTATTGTGATGGTCAGTGGCTATGGCTGGCTTGCGTCACTCAAGCGTCCACGGTCGGGGCAGTGGTTGAGAGATTAATTTGGGTATAGAACCTGAGTCTCCCGGCTGCGCAGAGGGCAAAAAAAAGGCGCGCCGGAAATCCGGTGCGCCACGCAATAGGGAACGTGATGAGAGATGTACGCAGTCGGGATTAGACGTTGAGGTCAAAATCACCGGCTATTTGTGAGAGCCATGCATTCAGGCGCTCTTCTGTCAGGTTGGACTGGTTATCCAGATCCAGTGCCAGACCGACAAACTTGCCATCCTCACCTACAGCTTCTGAGTGGTTGAACTCATAGCCGTCGGTGGGCCAGGAGCCGACGATGTTGGCGCCGCGCTCTGAGAAAAATTCGTACAGCTCGCCGAGCGCATCGACGAACTCATCCGGATAGCCGACCTGGTCGCCGAGACCGATCAGAGCGACGGTTTTGCCGCTGAAGTCCTTGTCCTCGATCTTGGGCAGGAACTCTTCCCAGCTTTCATCTTCGATGTCGGCAGACAGGCCAGGCAGCAGACCTTCACCCAGTGTCGGGGTGGCGAGGATCAGAAATTCGTAACTGGCGAATTCGTCCGGGTCGGCGCGGTTGACGTTGAGCGGCTTGGCCACTGTCTGTTCGTCGAACTTCTTGCCGATCATTTTGGCGACTTTGCGGGTTTTGCCGGTGTCGCTACCAAAGAAAAGACCGATACGTGCCATGATGTTCTCCTTACAGGTCATCAGCTACAACAGTTAAGCGGATCCCGGCGGGGCGGGTGTTACCGGGTTATTGCGAATTCCATACCAGCGGCAGGGGGATTGCTTAAGGGCTTGAATTGCGGGGCGCGGCGTTGTGGCAACCCTGTTGTCGCAGATCGGTTGTCGCAAAACGCACAGCCTGTTTTTCGGCTTTTCTGTGCGTTTTGCGACATTGGATCGGTGCAAGATCAGCTGTTGATCGGCGGCGTCATCCGATGCTGACGTGGATGGGGCGTGGTGTGCGAACCGAGCAGCGAGGCGCCCTTGATCTGGGCATAGACGCTCTGACCGGGTTGCAGGTTCATGCTCTCGACCGACTTGCGGGTGACGCTGGCGAGCAGGGCGCTGCCCTCGCCCATATTGCCGACACGCAGCAGCACGTTGAGGCTGGGGCCGTCGGTGGGCAGGATTTTCCAGATCACCGCCGGGAGGCGGTTCAAAATGGTGCTGGCGTGATCGAGGCTCTGGGCCAGGCTGACGTCGGTGGCGGCGATGCGCAGGCGCTTGTAGACGCCGGTCGGACCCAGTGTATCCGGTACCTCCAGCGTCCCGCCGTCGAGCTGCAGGGTGCTCAGCCCATAGCGCACGTCGAAGTGCAGTACCCGGCCATCGAGCACGGTCACGGCATCCCGGGCGGAGGCGAAGGGCAGGTCGGGGCGGGTCAGCATCTCGCCGATCTCGCCCTGGGCCAGCAGCTCGCCGCCGCGTAGCAGCAAGATCTGGTCGGCCAGACGTTCCACTTCGCGCCGGTCGTGCGTGACGTAGAGGACCGGTATCTCCAGTTGGGCGTGCAGCTGCTCCAGATAGGGCAGGATTTCGTTCTTGTTGTCCTGGTCCAGCGCTGACAGCGGCTCATCCATCAACAGCAGTTTTGGGCGCATCAGCAGGGCGCGGGCGATCGCCACGCGCTGCCGTTCGCCACCGGACAGCGCATGCACCTGGCGCTGCAGCAACTGGGCGATGCCCATCAGTTCGGTCAGCTCGCCAAGCGCTTTGGAGTTCTCTGTTTTGACACCGGCCCGTCGCATGCCGTAGGTCAGGTTTTTCATCACGTTGAGGTGGGCGAACAGGCCGGGCTCCTGAAACACGTAACCGATCGGGCGCTTGTGTGTCGGCACGAAGTGCCGGCCCTGCTGCCAGCTATCGCCGTTCATCGACAGCTCGGCGCCCGGCAGACGGGTCAGCCCGGCGATACAGCGCAGCAGGGTGGTTTTGCCGCAGCCGGAGGGCCCGAACAGGGCGGTGACCCCTTGTGCCGGGATGGCAAACTCGACATTGAGGCGGAAGTCGCCGATCTTGCCCTGGAAACGGGCATTGAGTGTACTCATCGGGACAGCCTCCCCCAGCGTTTCTCGATCAGCATCATCGCGAATATCAGCAGGAACGAGCCGGCCAGCATGCCGCCGGAGAGGATGTGAGCCTGGGTCCACTCCAATGATTCCACATGGTCGTAGATGGCGATCGACAGCACCTTGGTTTCACCCGGCAGATTGCCGCCGATCATCAGCACGACGCCAAACTCGCCGACGGTGTGGGCAAAGCCCAGCACAGCGCCGCTGAGAAAACCGGGCCGTGCCAGCGGCAGGGCCACGGTGAGGAAACGGTCCAGCGGTGAGGCGCGCAGAGTCGCTGCCACCTCCATCGGCGCACTGCCAAGCGCTTCGAAGGCGTTGCGGATCGGCTGCACGACGAAGGGCAGGGAGTAGATCACCGAGCCCACCACCAGCCCCTCGAAGGTGAAGGGCAGGGTGATGCCAAAGGTCTGCTTGAGGAATCCGCCCAGCGTGCTCTGCGGCGACATCACCAGCAGCAGGTAGAAGCCCAGCACCGTTGGTGGCAGCACCAGCGGCAGGGCGACCATGGCGTTGATGATCTCCTTCCACCAGGTACGGTTGCGGGCCAGCCACCAGGCCAGCGGTGTGCCGATCAGCAGCAGAATCAGCGTGGTCAGTCCGGCCAGCTTCAGTGTCAGCAGTATCGCTTCGGTCATACTCTCTGCTCCTTGTGGCGACCGGATTACTCCAGACCGTAGCCGTAACGTTCGATGATGCTGCGGGCCTTGTCACTCTGCAGGTAGGCGATCAGCGCCTTCGCCGCCTCGTTATCCGCACTGTGGCTCAGCAGTACCGCCTGCTGGCGGATCGGGCTGTACAGCTCTGCCGGGATCAGCCAGCTGGAGCCGCTGCTGTCCAGCGCGATCTGGGCGCGGGCCACCAGCGCCGCCTGGACCGCACCGGTATACGCCATCTGATAGGTCTGGGCGATGCTGTCACCACGCACGGTGCTGCTTTCGTAATGGGTCCAGAGGTCAAGCTGTTGCAGGGTTTCGATTGCGGCGGCGCCATAGGGTGCGGTTTTCGGGTTGGCGATCGCCAGGCGCTCCAGGGTCTTCTGTTTCAGGGCGCTACCTTCGCTGTCGATCAGCGCGGCATCGGCGCTCCACAACACCAGTTGGCCCACCGCGTAGGTGAACAGCGAGTCGGCTACCGCGTCTCCCGAGTCGACCAGTTTCCGCGGCCGCGCGGCATCGGCGGACAGAAAAATATCGAACGGCGCGCCGTTGACGATCTGGGTGTAGAGCTTGCCGGTGGAGGCGAAACTCAGGCTGACGCTATGTCCGCTCTGCTGTTCAAATTCGGCGGCGATCTCCTTTGCCGCGGCGGTGAAGTTGGCCGCCACGGCGGCTTTGACCTCTGCTGCGCTGGTTTGAGCGCCCAGTGGCAGCAGGCAGAGGGCGATTGTTGCGATAGCTGTGACGCGACCTGTGAACCTGTTCATATCTTCATCCTTAAGTTGATCTGCTCTAGCTGTTGTGGGTAAGCGCCTATGCAGCGGTCGCCAACATAATCTCTTCCGGTTGGATCAGTACCTGAAGCGCTGCGCCCTGGTAGATCCACGCCTCTTCGCTCAGGTTGAAGGCGCGGGCGACGGTCAGGCTGACGCCCTCGGCCAGTTCCAATTCGATCTCTCGGCCCTGGGCGCTGCTTTCGCAACTGAGCACCCGAGCCGGCAGGCAGTTGATGTCGCCGACCGGCTCGGGGCTGTCCGGCGGCAACAGCTCGAGCGCACTGGCCTTGATGATGGCGAAGGCGCCACCGCCCTGGCTCAGCCCCAGGCGTTCAATGCTGCTGCGGGTGATATGGCTATACAGCTCCAGGCTGCCGATGCGCAGGTCGACCCTGGCGATCACGCCGCTGGTGCTGATGCCGATTACGCGCGCCGGCAACTGGTTGCGGGCACTGAACCTGAGTGCAGGAACCCTCTGTGCCAGGCGGTGGCGGCTACCGGTGCGCTGGATGCGCAGCAGCTTGAGCAGAGCCTCGCCGCTGTCGGTTAGCCTTGAACCGCCGCCGCTGGCGCCGCCGGTACTGGTGCTGACCAGCGTTTCACCACAGGCGCTGTTCAGCTCGCGCAGATGATTCCACGCGGTTTTGTAGCTGACGCCTGTCAGCTCCGCGGCGGCTGTCAGCGAGCCGGTGGAGGCGATCGCTTCCAGCAGTCGTAGCCGTTTTTCCAGCCGGCCGCGGCTATCAAGCTGGGCCGCGAGCGCTTCAAGTTGTTGATTCTGTTCCGCCATGCTTCGGGACCGTTATGTAAAAAATGATCGGTACAGAGAGACAGCTTAATCCATGCCAATGAATTAAGTATATGAAAGGTATTGATTATATGTTTTGCGTTATGAAATTTTGCGTTATGTAAAAAATGTAGCGGCCGGTACAAATGTCATTTTTGCGACAGCGAATTGTGGCAGGCGATTTAACCTGGGCGCTGCTTGGATCAGCCCTTATCCCGTGCCGGGTTTTCCGTTAGAATCGCCCTCTTAAGCTTAAGTGAACGGACCCCAACTCAGTGCTTTTCAACAAGCTTCCGGACGACATCTTTCTGCCGCTATCGGGCCAGAACCGCCGTATCTACGAGGTGGTGCTGCTGGAGCTGGCAGACCTGTTCTTCGACGAGGATCTGATCGATCCCTTCATCCCCAAGGATCTGGTGCGCTCGACCATTGAAAATGCGGTCGTGCGTTACGGTATTCGCCGCTGGGCCGCCGAGGCGGATGACGAAAGTGACAGCGATCTGCCACTTTCCAGCGCCGACTACACCAACCGGATCTACCGTCGCCTGGTGCAGACCGGCTGGCTCGAAGAGGAGCAGCGGATCTACCGCACCTACGTGCTGATGTCGCCGGCGAACAGCTTCCTGCTGCGCTCGCTGGCGTCGATCTCCAAGCTGGAGAAGCGCAGCTACGGCGGTGCGGTACTGAACGTGCTCAGCTCGCTGGAATCGGCGGTGGCCGACCCGGTGGGGCGCGGTATCGCGCTGGAGGAGGCGGCACAGACCGCGTCCGACTTCAGTGCCCACCTGACCGATATGCTGCTCGGCCTGCGTGAGCTGAAGATCAGCCTGGCCGACAGCTCGACGCCGCAGGAGATCGTGCGCAGCTTCTTCGACCGTTTCGTCGAGCATATCCTGGTCTCCGACTACAAGACGCTGAAGACCAAGAACAACCCGTTTCGCTTCCGCCGCCAGATCCTGTCGATGATGCGCGACCTGCAGTTCGATCCGCTCAAGCTGGATCAGCTGGCCGAGCACTACCAGATGCAGTACGAGCTGGATGTGGAGGAGGCGGAAGCGCTGGTGCAGCAGCACATCAACCGCGTCATCCGCATCTTTGAGTCGGTGGATCAGCGTCTGGCCGCCATCGATGACTTCCGCTACCAGCTCGAGAAGCGGGTGGCTGACACCGTGCGCTACATGGACAAGACCACGCCGGGGATGGCAGCGCGTCTGTCGCGTCTGATCGCCGAACTGGCGAAGAAGAACGAGAGCGAGATTCCGCTGGTGGATAGCCTTGAGCAGGTCGGCTTCATCTCGCCGTCGAGTGTGCGCTCGCCGATCCGCCGCCGTGTCGAGACCAAACCGCGCATCATCACCCAGGCCGAGATCGATCCCAGGGTGCTGACGCTGCGTCAGCTGTTCAAGGAGTGGAAGGAGCGCCGTGAGGTCAAGGTGGACAAGATCGAGGCCTACCTCGAGGAGCAGTTCGCCGGTCGCGATAAGCTCGATGCCACCGAGTTCCGTATCGACAGCATCGAAGACTACATCTGCTTCAGCTACGTACGCCACCTGAACTCGCTCGGCAAGAAGGCGCGCAAGACCGCTACGCGCTACCAGATTCAGTTTGAAGACCGCTACGTCAACGTCGCCGATATGGTGGAGTGTCGTGGCTTCGTGATTCACAGGACTCAATAATGCTAGGTGACCTGCAAAAAGTCGTTTCCCGTAACGAACAGCATCAGGCGGATGATTTCATCCGCGCCGCCAATCTGCTGCTGACCAGTCAGTTCCTCTACGCGGACCGCCCTGTGCACCGCGAGCACTACTTTCTGATTGCCGGCAACGTGGATTACTTCCGCAACCTGTTCGAGGCGATCGGCTGGAGTCTGATCTATCAGCCCGACGAGGCTTACCTCGGTATCCTGCCCCAGGGCGAGGAGCGGGTGATGCGCCTGCGTCTGGATGAGTCGCTGCTGCTGCTCTGCCTGCGCCAGACCTACGAGGCCAAGTTGGAGGCGTTCGAGGTGGAGGACGGCAAGGCGTTCAGCTCCTCCGACGATCTGCTGCGTCTGTACGACACCCTGACCGGCAAGGAGATCCCCAACGAGACCCGTCTCAAGGAGATCCTGTCGCTGTTCACCCGCCACGGCATCATCGAGCGTGGTAAATCCGACGAGACCGATCCGAAGAACGTGCCGATCCGCATCAACCCGACCATCCGCCAGGTGGTGGTCGAGGATTACATCGGCCAGCTCGAAGCGCTCTGCGATATCGATAACCGCGAGCAGACCGACGAGTATGTCGAGGATGAGGTGGAGCGGAACCGCCGCGCCGAAGACAAGGTCGCCGCAGCAGTCGAAGCGGAGTCGGGCGCAACACCGCCCGATCCTGAGCCTGAACAGGCGGCTGTCGAAACCATGAGCGAAGAGGAAACCACCGGGGAGCGCAGCAATGAAACAGCTTAATCGCATGGTGCTGGTCAACTGGTATGTGCTTGGGGCGATGGAGATCCCGATCAAGGGCAACGTCGCCATCGTCGGCCCCAACGGTTCGGGTAAATCCTCTCTGCTCGATGCGATGCAGACGGTGCTGATGGGCGGCCACAAGCGCCACCTGAGTTTCAACGCCTCCGCCGGTGAGAAGAGCGAGCGCTCGCTACGCACCTACTGCCTGGGTTTCCTCGACGATATGGGCAAGAAGGGCAACGCGCGCGAGGACTCCATCTCCTACCTGGCGATGAGCTTCTTCGATACCGAAACCGCGCAGGAGAGCTGTGTCGGTATCGCCATCAGTGCTTCGACAGCCAACGCCGACGAGGAGATCCTCGGCCGTTTCATCCTGCCCAACTTCTCCGTGACGCTGGACGACTTCACCGTCAAGCAGGGTAACGGCCGGATGCCCAAGGCGTGGAATGAGGTCCGCGACGGCCTGCTCAAGCAGTGCCCGGAGATGATCCTGGAGAAGCGTGCCGCACGCTTCGTCAAGGAGATGGTGACCCATCTCAGTCACGATCCGCAGATGCCCAACGACGACGACAAGTTCGTCAAGAACTTCAAGAACGCGCTGAAGTTCGTACCGATCGACAGCCCGACTCGCTTCGTGCGCGAGTTCGTACTGGACGAGAACATCGTTCACGTCGGCGCCTTCCGCAAGTCGCTGGACGAGTACCGGGCGATGGAGCAGAAGACCCAGGAGGTGGCCAACCGTATCACCGAGCTGGAGAAGGTGCAGGAGATGTGCCGCGGCATCAGCCGCAACCTGCGCAACTCGGTCGAGTACGAGTGGGTGGTCCATGAATCCCGCTTCGAGCAGGCCGACCTGAAGAAGGAGGAGGCCGCCGAGCGTCTGGAGAGCTCTCAGGAGCAGGAGGGCACGCTGCAGGTCGAGCTGGCCGAGACCAGCGAAGCGCTGAACCGGGCAATCCAGGACCTGGCCAACGCCCGTGCCGAGCTGAACACCTCCGACTCCGCCCACCAGATCAACGCGTTGGAGTCCTCCATCCGCGCCCACCAGCATGAGCTGAACGTGGTCAAGGACCGGATCCAGAGCGTGTACAGCCTGCTGCGCACCACGGTCAGCTTCACCGATCATACCGATATGCTGCCGGAGGCGTTCCGTCCGGTGGTGGCGCAGTCGGTGGAGCTGTGGCGCTCGGGCGAGAATGTACTCGCCGAAGCCTGGCCGATCTCCCCGGTCGAAGTGGACAACACCCTGGAGCAGCTGCGCGGCAATATCGATTCCGTGCGCAAGGCGGTATCGCGCCGTTACGAGGAGTCGGTGATCCGCATAAACGAGTTGCGCAGCACCATCCAGAACCAGAAGAGCGCGGTGGAGCAGCTGCAGCAGGGGCGGGCGCCGATCCGCCACAACACCCGCGAGCTGATGGAGCTGCTGGAGGGCTACGGCATCAAGTCGACGCCGATCTGCGAGCTGGTCGATATCAACGACGACAAGTGGCGTATCGCCATCGAGTCCTTCCTCGGCGCCCGCCGTGAGGCACTGGTGGTGGCGCCGGACCGGGTCAAGGAGGCGATCACCCTGTACCGCCGCAAGGGCCGCCACCTGAAGGGCTGCCGTATCATCAACACCACGAAGAGTGGTGAATGGTTGAATCGCACCAAGCCGAATTCGCTGGCGCAGTTTATCGATACCGACAACGACGATGCCCGCGCCTATATGAACCGCGCCCTGGGTGGGGTGATGGCGGTGGAGACCGAAAACGAGCTGCTGCGCCATGAGCGCGCGCTGACCTACGACTGCATGCTGCAGTCCGAGGGCTCCACTACTGCGATCAACGAGCTGAGCCCGATCATGGGTATCCGCCGGCGCGGCGACCAGTTGCAGGTGCAGGGGCGTCAGGTAGATGAGCTGATCAAGGAGTTCACCACCCTCGGCAAGAAGCACGAAACCCTGGAGAAGCTGCGCGACTCGCTGATCAGTCTGGCCAACGGTCTGATGGGCGTTAATGAGCGCGTTTACGACCTGTGCACTCAGCGTGAGCAGATCAGCGGCGAGATCAAGGGCTTCGAGCAGGCGATCACCGACCTGCGCAACCATGACGATTCCGGCATCCAGGCCCGCATCGCCGAGTTGGCAGAGCATCAGAAAGCGGTGGAGGCGAAGCAGAAATCGCTGATGGACAAGCTGCAGAAGGTGCGCACCAATATCATCAAGGACAATGCGTTGGTCGAGGCGCTGGATGGTGAGCTGGTCGAGCACGTGGAGCGCCGCACCAAGTGTGAAGAGAACAGCAACTTTGACGCCCAATCCGCGCAGGAGAAACGCGACTATCTTGACGAAGCCTGCGACGGCGAGCTGGAGCGGATCATCTTCGAAGCGGCGAAGAAGGCCCAGGGCGAACTGCAGCTGCACGAGAAGAAAAAGAACGGTGTGCGCGATGCCGTGGCGCAGTACAAGGCGCGCTACCACGGCGGCGGCATGAGCCACCAGGAGCTGGATAAGATCGGTCCCGACTCCACCCATGAGGATCTGGAGAAGTTCGTCGACAGCACCGTCGAGGCGCTGCGCGAATCGGAGCTGGCGCAGTACGCGAAGAAGGCCGAGCGTGCCCGTCTGGAGGCGGAAACCGCCTTCCGTTCCGACTTCGTTGCGCACCTGAACGACCAGATCAACAAGATCCGCGATCTGATCCGCGAGCTGAACTCCCACCTGAAGAACCGTCCGTTCCACAAGGAGATGTACAGCTTCGAGATGAGCCCCAACCCGGAGCTCAAGGATATCCTCGAGCTGGTCGAAGCCTACACGCGGATGGATCAGGCCAACGTGGGCTCGCTGTTCGACCTGCAGCACACCGGCGACAGCACCCACCGCGATGCGTTGGCCAAGATCCATGACGTACTCAAGGATGAGGGCGAAAGTAGCCTGTTGCAGGACTACCGTAACTTCTACAATTTCGAGTTGGTGGTGAAGGACCTGCAGGGCAATCGCAAGACGACGCTGACCCAGCGTATCAAGACCGGGTCCGGTGGTGAGCACCAGGTGCCGTTCTACGTCGCCATGGCGGCGGCATTGGGCGCCACCTATCGCCTGAAAGAGGGCAGCGACGGCAAGCCGGTGGGCGGCTTCAGCTTGTCGGTATTCGACGAGGCGTTCAACAAGCTGGACTCGGAGAACACCGTCACCTCGCTCGGCTTCATGTCGGACCTGGGTCTGCAGACCATTATCGCCGCGCCGGATGAGAAGTACTCGCTGCTGTCATCCTGCATGGATACCATCATCAACGTCTGCCGTGATGGCCGCGTGGTTGATATCGATGTGGAGTTCCCGACCGAGCGGGGCAAAGAGCTTCTGGCGTCCGATCACCCCTATAAGCTGATGCCGCGGGAGGAGTTCGAGAGCGCCGATGAGGATCAGGCCGAGCTGGTGTGATCCGGCAGCATGATCGATAAGGGAGCCTTCGGGCTCCCTTTCTGTACAGGACTACTGTGTACAGGACTACAGGTCGCGATCGACAAGCCGGGGCTTGGGCGGTGTAGAGTCCGGGATGAAACTGACCATCGGCCTGCCCGCGTGGCGCAGCAGCAGGCGCTCGCCGAGTCTGGCCACCTGCCAGCTATCGCAACTCTGTTGCAGGGCCAGCAGCAGGGCGCGCGGACTGAGCGTTTCATCCGCTGACTCCGATTGCCAGTCGCGCCACTGCTCGTTGGCGAGTAGGCGGCATAGGGTATCGCCGGACCACTGTTCCGGCAGTTGGGTGAGCGGTGTGAACAGGCCCGATGCGCTGGGCGGCAGCAGTTCTCGCTCGCTGGCAAAGCGCTTGCGTACGCTGACATCGCCGTGCAGGCCGAGCAGCGAGTTGTCGCGGACATTGGTGCCGAACTCGAGCTGGGCGAGGCCGTCGATGATCGCCGTGAGCGACCAGTTGCAGCCGCGGATCAGATCCCAGGCGGGTTGTATGGAGCTGCGTGAGCCCAGGGTGTAGCGCTCCGGATCGCGCTGGCCCAGATTGGAAATGGGACTGAATAGCGTCAGCTGCAGAAAGTGGGTCTGGAAATCGACCAGACACTCGGGCTGTTCGACAAGACAATAGGGCTGCTCGCGGCGCAGAAAACTGAGCCACTGGTCGCGATTTTCCAGCTCTGGTAGTACACGAATTATCATCAGCGCGAGCCTTTAGGGTTCGACGCTATTTTATAGGACGCTTGGGTCGATGACGATCAAGTTGCTAAACCGCTCCGCTATAGTGATTCGCCCGAAACAGCCAATGGCAGACTGGGCCGCTCGGGTGGCACCCGACGAAGAGACAGATCTTGCGACCCTGCGTATGGAGGGGACGGTCTACCTGATCGACGAAGTCGAGGAGGAGAGTGGATTTGTGCAGGCTCTCAGCCGGGACTGGCGGCAGATCTTCGAGAACGAACTGGCAGCCTGGGATGAGTATGGTGACGAGTGGCCGGAGAAGCTAGACCAGATGATGTTCGAGCGCTGGTTCGAAGCTGATCCGCAGGTTCTCGCCTTCGACCTGTCGGCTGAGCCGCTGCTGCGGGCGGAGCTGGAAGGTTAGTCAGAGTTAAGGCGGTGATGGAGCAGTAAGCATATGAAGGACGTAATCCGGCATCTGGAGATACACCCACTGCGCGAGATGCTCTACGAAGAGCTGCACTCGCGGCCGTTTCAGGTCATACCCAGTCCGGCGCGCATTACCCACATTGCGCTGCAGGTGAACGAGGAGCAGAAGCGCGCGCAGTTCCACCACCTGCAGAGGCTGCACGAGCTGTTGGGATACGAGATCCCTGAGCGCGAGAGCCACTGCTACGAGCAGACCTTCGGTGAGCTGCGTATCCGCTGGGAAAAGCACCTGGAGTTTACCAGCTACACCTTCATCAATCTGGCGCCACAGACGCCGCAGGATCCCTTTGCCGAGCAGGGGATCAGCGTACTGCCGGCCGGCTGGCTCGAGCAGATGCCCGGCACGGTGATTGCTGCTTTCCATATCGCCATCGAGGATGCGCGAGAGGTGCAGGAGCCGGAACCCAACGAGGTAAAGCCCTGGTTTGAGCAGATGCGCCTGGTGGGTTCCAGCCCGCAAGACGGCGACGCGCGGGTCTGGACCACGTTCCGTTTGCACTCCGACGGTTTCGGTCGCTTCCTGGTCTACAACAAGCGGATGAGCGATTCCCAGCTCGGCCGACTGGTGCAGCGTCTGGTGGAGATCGAGACCTACCGCCTGATGACGCTGCTGGCGCTGCCGGAGGCCAGGCGCACGTCGCCGGTACTCAGTGATATGGATACCCAGCTGGCCCATATCACCGAAGCGCTGGCCGAGAATGGGGCCGAGGACGAGAGTGCCTTACTCGCGGAGCTGACTGAGATGGCGGCAAGGATCGAGGCCTTCCGTGCCCAGACCACCTTCCGCTTCTCCGCCTCCCGTGCCTATGCCGATCTGATCAGCAGCCGGCTGGAAGAGCTGCGCGAGGATGAGGTGTCCGGTCACCTGACCATCAACGAGTTTCTCGGCCGCCGTCTGTCACCGGCGGTACGTACCTGTAATACGGTTGGCGAGCGGCTGGAGGACCTGTCACGCCGGGTCGACCGGGTATCGGACATGATGCGTACCCGGGTGGAGATGGCGATCCAGCATCAGAACCGCGAACTGCTCAGCTCCATGGACAAGCGCTCCAAGATCCAACTGATGATGCAGCATACGGTAGAGGGGCTGTCGGTCGCGGCGATCAGCTACTATTTAGTGGGGTTGGTGAAATATCTGCTTGAAGCGCTTTATGGTGCAGGTGTTGCATTCGATAAAGCGGTGGCAACGGGTATCATGGTACCCATAGTGCTGCTGGCCGTCTGGCTGGCAACACGCCGAATACATCACCACTTCCACACCCTGGCTGAAAGCGAGCTGCCGGAAGTGCAAGCGAGGAAAAAGCGCAATGAGCGTCGAAAACGAGATTGAACAGCGCCTGCGGGCAGGTCTTGAGCTGATCGAGTACCGGCTCGAAAACGAGAGCCACATGCACTCGGGTGATCGCATGGATACCCACTTCAAACTGGTAGCGGTCAGTCCCGCATTCGAAGGCAAGCGCCTGGTGCAGCGCCATCAGATGATCTATGGCCTGCTGTCAGAGCTGATGCAGAACCCGATTCACGCCCTGGCGATGCATCTGCATACACCGGAGGAGTGGCAGGCAACGCAGGGGTTTGTGCCGGCGTCGCCCAACTGTATGGGTGGTTCCAAGGCCGACAAACACTGAAGCGGAATACTCTGAAGTAGGAGGGACCCAAGTGTCCGATCACGAATTTCGCCGGGTTAAAGCCTCGCAGACCACGCTCAAGGAGCTGATGGTCCCGCACTATGCTAACTTTGGTGGCAAGGTTCACGGCGGTGTAATCCTGTCGCTGATGGACAAGATCGCCTACACCTGCGCCGCGTCCCATGCCCGCTGCTACTGCGTTACCGCGTCGATCGATTCCGTCGATTTTCTCAACCCGGTGGAGGTGGGCGAGTTGCTGACGCTGCACGCGTCGGTCAACTACGTCGGCCGCTCCTCGATGGAGGTGGGGATCAAGGTGGTGTCGGAGGATTTCCACAACGGTGTCGTAAAACCGACCAACACCTCCTACTTCACCATGGTGGCGGTGGATGAGGAGACCCGCAAACCGGTGTCTATTCCCGGCCTGATTCTGGAGGATGACGTCGAGGTCAAACGCTTCCTCGAGGGGATGATGCGACGCAACTTCAAGCAGCACCACCGGGACGAGATGCGTGCCGCACGCAAGGCACTGGATATCGAGCAGGAGCTGCACAAGCTGGACGGTCAGAACTGCCAGCTGGCGCGCAGCTGATCCCGGTTAGAGCGGTATGCACATCGGGGTTCCGGCGACGGGATCCCGTATCACCTGGGCGCTGAGCGAGAAGGTGGTGGCCAATAGTTCAGCGTCGAAAACCTCGTCCGGCGAGCCCTGCGTTACCAGTTGCCCCTCCCTCAAGACCACAAGGTGATCGCAGTAGCGGCACGCCTGGTTCAGGTCGTGCAACACGACGACAATGGTTTTCCCGTTCCGATTCAATTGCTGCAACAACTGCAGCAGCTCGATCTGGTGAGCCAGGTCCAGGTAGGTGGTGGGCTCATCCAGCAACACCAGGTCGGTATCCTGGGCCAGGATCATGGCGATCCAGACGCGCTGACGCTGGCCGCCGGATAGGTCCGACAGGGGCCGCTCCGCCAGCTCATGCACTCCGGTTTCCCGCATCGCCAGGTCGACCCTCTGCCGGTCTTCCGCTTTCAGTCGCCCCCAGTGCGACAGGTAGGGCGCGCGACCATACTCCACCAACTGGCGCACGCTGATCCCCTCTGGTTGTGTCGGTGTCTGGGGCAGCATCGAAAGCTGGCGTGCGATGGCACGATCATCCAGTCGATGCAGGGCGGCACCCCGCATCAGTACCTCTCCTGAGAGGGGCTTGAGTACCCGTGCCAAGGTCTTCAACAGGGTCGACTTGCCGCAGCCGTTTGGGCCAATCAGCGCGGTGATTCTGCCCTCGGGCAGCTGCAGGTTCAGATTTTTTACCACTGGCGTGCGCCCGTAGCCAGCGCTGAGTGAGCGGGTTTCAAGCATCTACCACCCCTTGTAGCGTAACAGCAGGAAGATAAAGTAGGGCGCGCCGATAACCGCCGTGACCAGCCCCACTGGCAGCTCCAGTGGTGGGTGCAAGGTGCGCGCGATCAGGTCCGCCGCCGATACCAGCAGGGCGCCGCTCAGGGCTGATACAGGTATCAGCAGGCGGTGCTGTCCACCGCACAGCAGCCGTGCGAAATGTGGTGCGAGCAGGCCGACAAAACCGATGGTGCCGGCAACGCATACACTCAGGCTGGCGAGCACCACCGCCAGCAGCAATGCCTGGATCTGCAGTGATTTCGGGCCGGCACCCAATGCCACCGCGCTCTGATCACCCAGTGCGCAGATATCCAGCCGCCAGGCCAGGCGCATGGCCAACGGCAGCAGGAGAGCCAGACCTATACCGAGCAGCGGTAACTGCTCCCAGCTACGCCCCCAGAGGCTGCCGGTCAGCCAGACCAGGGCGCTGTTCAGCTCCACCGGATGAACGATCAGCAGGAAGTCGATCAGACTGGTCAAAAAGGCGCTGACCGCGATACCGGTCAGCGCGAGACGGGCGGGAGCCGGCTGGTACTGCCGTGCCAGGAGATAGATAAGCAGCGCCGCGGCCATGCCGCCGGCCACGGCGGCCAGCGGTAGCCAGTGTCCGGCGGCGGGAAAAAACAGGATAACGGCGGTGGCTGCAAGGCCGGCCCCGGCGCTGATCCCCATCAGATCGGGTGAGGCCAGCGGGTTGCGGATTACCCCCTGCACCAGGGTACCGGAGAGGCCGAGCCCGGCGCCGACCAGTATCGCCAGCAGCGCCCGCGGCAGCCGGTACTGGTTGATGATGAAATCATGGTCGCCACCCTCGGTCAGCGCTTGCCAGATATCCGGCAGCGTCACACCGACGGCCCCCAGAGCCAGGCTAAGCAGGGTCGATAGCAGCAGGGCGGCGCCCAACAGCCAGAAAATACTCAGTCTCATCTGTGACTCCGGGCCGCCAGCAGAATGAAGAAGGGGGTGCCGAGCAGGGCGGTAATCACCCCAACCGGTGTCTCCGCCGGGAAGGCTACACCACGACTGAGCAGGTCAGCCCAGACCAGAAAGGCTGCACCGGTCAGTGCTGAGGCCGGCAGCAGCAGCCGATGGTCGTTTCCGAATAGAGTGCGGCACAGGGGTGGTACCAGTAATCCGACGAAGGCGATGGGGCCGGCACTGGCCACACTGGCCGTGCAGAGCAGAACGACGCTGATGGCAGCCAGACGTCGGACCCAGTGGATACGGATGCCCAGACCGGTAGCCGACTCTTCGCCCAACGCGAGCAGGTTGAAGGCGTGGCCGAGCAGCAGAGCCAGTATCAGTCCGGGAACACTGAGTGGCCAGAGCTGATGCCAGCTGTCCCAGTCCACTTGGGCGAGGGATCCGGACAGCCAGTGTAACATGCTGTAGGCCATATCCTCCGACAGGATCAGCGCCGCACGGGTGAGTCCGGACAGCAACGCGGTTATTGCGATCCCCGCCAGGATCAGGCGCACGGGACTGGGTTGGGCCCGGAAATAGCCCCCCAGCGCCAGTACCAGCAGGGCGCTGAACGTACCGCCGATCAGTGCCAGCAGTGGCAGCGGGAGGGCGGCCAGTCCGAACAGACCTGCTACGGCCAGGGCGAGCATACAGGCTGCGCCGGCGTTGATGCCGAGCAGGGTTGGCGAAGCCAGCGGATTGCGGGTCAGCGCCTGCACCTGCACCCCGGCCACGGCCAGGTTGGCGCCGATCAGCGCCGCGACCAGGGTACGTGGCAGACGCAGCTCGAGCATCAGTTGCGTTGCCAGGCTGTCGCCCCCATCTCCGGCGTAGGTGCCGAGCAGGGGCAGCAGATCGCCCAGGTGCAGTTCGAACGAGGACCAAAGCACCAGTGATTGCGCCAACCCGGTAATCAGCACCGCAATCAGCAGCAGTGCGCGGATGGGAAGGTTATTGGCCATGCGAACTCCGGCTCAGCAGTGGCGAGCCCTGCGCGTTGAGCAGACGGTCCAACTGCTCCGCCATCTGTTCCGCTGCGATCACCCCACGACTCAACGACCAGAGTGCCGGTGATACATCGACGATCTGTTGCGCGCGCTGCGCGTTCAGCAGTGAAAACAGCGGGGTATGCTGCCACTTGTCCAGCAGCGTTTTGTCGCTGTAGCGTCCAACCAGCAACCAGTCCGGGTTGACCTTGAGCAGCTGCTCAAGACCGGTTGGCACATAGGGCTGGGCGTCGCTGGCGGTAATCGGTGTCCGCAAGCCCAGGGTCTGGATCAGACTGCCGGCATAGGAGTTGCCGCTGTGCAGCCAGAGTCCTTTGTCGCTGGCGACGGCGAACTGCACGCTCTCCTTGTGCGGGCTGAGGCGGTGGCGGTAGCGGGCCATCCGCTGATGGTGCAGTTGCAGTCGCTGCGCCATCATCTCGCTACGTCCGACGGCGTCGCCGATCCGTTGCAGGGTCTCCAGGTTTTGGCCGTAGGTGGTACCGCGGCTGCGCAGCAGCAGGGTAGGGGCCAGCTGCTGGAGGTCATCGATGATCTCGGCGTGACGAGCACTGTCGGCGATGATCAGGTCTGGCTTGAGCTGCGCAATCAGCTCCAGGCTGGGTTGGGATCGGGTTCCGACAGAGTGCCAACTGCCGATCCGCTCGCGCAGCGCCGGAATCAGTTTTGCCGGCTGATTATCGTCGGCGATACCGATCGGCGTGATCTCCACCAGTGCTAAGGCATCGACGAAGGAGAGTTCGAGCGCGACCACCCGCTGCGGGTCGGCCGCTACGGGCCTTGCAATTAATAACAAAATGCCCAGCAACAGGGGCATTATGGCCCGTAACGGAATGCCTTGGTCTATAGGTTTCATATTGACTCTCGTTTGTGGCAGCGCTGTTGATTGTTGCTGAGTTCCGGGTGACGGCGGTGTATACCGCTGCCAGCTTCGGTCATCAGAAGTCCAATCGGCCCTCCAGAATGAAGGCGCGGCCGGGGGCCGGTACGCGGCCCACGGGGCTGACATCGGCACCGCGGAAGTAGTACTCCTCGTCGGTCAGGTTGGTGGCGGCGAAACCGATGTTGAGATTCTTACCTCCAGACAGTGCGATGTCCCGACCCAGACGCGCATTGATCAGGGTATAGGAGGGCAGCTTGCCGGCGTCGCCGTTGGCGGTTTCCTCTTCGGTATTGGCCGCATCGCTGAAGCTGTCGCTGTAGTAGTGTGCGTGCAGGCTGGCGGTCCACTGCAGATACCTGTAACGGGCGCTGGCGCTGAAGTGGTCGTGGGGGGCGTTTGGCAGCTCGTTGCCTTCGTTGTCACCGGTGAGTTGCTCGGTGTCCAGGTAGGTGTACGCCAGGCTCAGATCGAGTTGCGAGCTGGCCTGCCAGTCGAGTCCCAGCTCGGCACCCTCATGGCGGGTTTCCCCCAGGTTTTCGTATTCACTGGTGGCTTTGTTGAACTGGATCTGGTCCTCGTAATCGATGCGGAACAGGGTCGCGGAGAGGCCGAGTGCCGGTGTGAACTGCCAGCGTGCGCCCAGCTCCTGGTTCCATGCAGTTTCGTTTGCCACATCGCCGCCGCGGGACACCTGGGCGATCTGCACCGGTACCAGAGAACGCTGGGCATCGGCGAACAGGTAAAGCGAGTCGCTGGCCTGCAGGCCGATGGTCAGGCCGGGCAGGGTTTCGCTGGCATTGTTGCTGTAACTTAAGTCGCTGCGCTCGTCATAAAAATCCATCCGCACATTCTCATGCCGGATACCCGGTGTCACTTGCAGACGGCCGTTGAGCAGGCTCAGCGTATCGCTGGCATAGAGTGCCACGGCATTGGTTTCCGAGTCCCAGCGGCGAACGTCGGCGTAGCTGCCGCTGGATAGCTCCAGCCGGTTGACGTCGAAATCCACCTGCTCATTGACGTAACGAGTACCGAAAGTCAGGGTATGGATGCCCTGACGCAGGGTCAGGCGCGGCTCGGTTCCCCAGACGTCGAATACCCGAGGTGAGTCGGCTACATGGGTGGCATCAGCCTCCGGGTCGGCCCAACTGCCGCCGCTGAGATCCTGGCCGAAGAAGAAGGTACGGTCCGCATGGTGCGCGAAATTACGCCACTCCAGTTCCAGATCGTTGCTGGGGGTATAGATCCAGGTCAGGGTGCCACGCACCATGTCCGCATCGTAGCCGTCATAGGGGCGCTGTGACTGTGTGCGATCCTGCTTGTAGGCACTCGGACTCAGGGCGCCGGGCAGATCAGCCTCCACATCATAGTATTGCAGGCTCAGGTCCAGCTCATTGGCGTCGTCGAGGAAATAGTTCGCATCGACGATGAAGTTACGGACCTCGGTGTCGGAGTGGTCGCGGAAACCGTCTCCACTCTGAATATTGGCCTGAAACTGGAGCCCGAGGCTGTCGTTAACGAAGCCGCCGATGCGGTAGTAGGTGTCGGAAAGGGCGTTGCCGCTCTCGTCGGCGATTGTCAGGCGTTGCTGTACCGTCTGTGCGGTGTCGTTTGGAATCGCTCTTGTATGCAGGTTCAGCACGCCGCCGACATTATTGGGCCCATAGTGAACCGCAGCTCCGCCGCGGACGATATCCACCGTATCGATACTGGGCAGGGTGACCGGAAACAGGGATACGCCAACGTTGCTATAGGGACCAATGGCGATAGGGTAGCCGTCCACCAGCATCTGCAGGCGCTCGCTACGCAGCGGGTTGAGACCGCGCAGGCCAATATTTGGCAGAATCCCCGTGCCGGTCTCGTCCAGCACCTGGATCCCGGGGGAGGAGCGCAGGGCATCTTCCAGGTTCAGCGCGCCACTCTCCTGTAACTCATCCGTTTCGATGACAGTGCGTGATCCTGGATAGGTCTTGGCCTTCTCCTTGGTCGGGTTACCGATCCAGTCCCCCTCGACCTTGAGTGCTTCCAGTGAGGCCGGCTCTTCCGCCTGAGCTATAGAGGCAGATACTGCCATCGCCAGGCTGATCGCCAGGGCAAGCTGGTGGGGGCTTGTTACAAGGTTCTGCTGTCGTCCGGATTCCATACTGCCTTCCTGTGAACTGTTGAGAGCGTCATTGCAATTCGGTTAGGCAATATATCGATCTAAAAAACATGATGCAAATAATAATATTTATCATTAAGATTAGCGAATCTGGTTTTGTAAGGGGGATTACAGTGAGTACGCACGACACAGATTTCTCGGCGCCACACGCGCCGGAAGAGTTGGCTGGCCTGGCTCTTGCCAACGATCAGGCAGTTCCTGATGTGGCACGAGTACCGCTCGGTACGGAGGCAGTAGCTGCTCCTGTCGGGCAGCTTGATCGGGTAGTGGAATTCCTGACCGTGGGCGGACCGGTGGTCTGGATCCTCTTTGTATTCTCGCTGGTCGCGCTAACCATCGTGTTGGTCAAGTGCTGGCAATTTGCACGCTTGCGCGCCGAGAGCTGTGTTAATGCCGAGCAGGGGCTTCACCACTGGGCGTCGGGTGATGCGCAGTCGGCGCTGGGGGCATTGAATCGTGCTCGCCCTATATCGGCGTTGGTTGGGCTCGCCATTCAGGGGCTGGAATCGGGGCAGGATAAAACGCTGCTGCGTGAGGAGCTCAGCCGCGTCGCCACCCATCAGCTGAGTCAACTGCGCGCCTTCCTGCGCCCGCTTGAGGTGATCGCCACACTAAGCCCCCTGCTGGGACTGCTGGGTACCGTTTTGGGCATGATTGTCGCGTTTCAGCAGATGGAAGCGGCCGGCAGTCAGGTGGATCCTTCGGTCCTATCCGGCGGTATCTGGCAGGCGCTGTTGACTACGGCCGTGGGGCTGGCGGTGGCGATTCCGGTGATGACCGTCCATAACTGGTTCGAGCGCAAGGTCGAGCGTGTGGCGCTACTGATGAATGATACGGTAACCCGCGTGTTCACCGCTGAGGTTATGCAGGGAAAGGGGGCGGCCAGGTCCGAGGTGCTCAGGCATGCTGCTTGATCTAGACACCGTTCGCACGCCGGCGCGGATCAGCCTGACGCCGCTGATCGATGTGGTGTTCATATTGCTGCTGTTTTTCATGCTCTCCTCCAGTTTCAGCCAGTGGCGGCAGCTGGATCTGCCGATCCCAACTGCAGCGAAGGCGGATGCGCGGGAGGTGATCCTGGTACGCCTGCTCGATAACGATGGCACGATCAGCATTGATGGAGAGCAGTTGAGCCTGATGGCTGGTGAGCGGTTGAGTGAGGTGATCGCGGCGCGTCAGGGCGTATTCGGTATCGACGTTGCAGAGGGCGTGCATACTCAAAGCCTGGTTCGTTTGGTGGATGCGCTGAAATTGGCGGGTGCAGAAACGGTTTCGCTTGGAGGCGTGCTGCCTTGATTATCGATACGGCGAAAATAAAGCGGCGTGATAACGGTGACGATAATGTGATTCCCCTGATCAATATCGTTTTTCTGATGTTGATATTTTTTATGGTTTCGGGCCAGGTGTCGAAGTCAGATGTGGTTAAAACTGAACCGCCAAAATCGGTTAATGACACCCGTCTTTCCGAACAGGACTCACTCGATATTATTGTCACCGCAGAAGGTGTTGCTTATATAGGTGATGTTCCGGTTCAAATCGGCGATATAACATCCGCTATCGAAAAAAAGCTAATTGAATATGTCGACCTGGACAATCTGTCGGTACGTATAAAAGTGGATGCGGAGCTTCCGGTGACCGAACTTAGATCGCTGCTCAGGCAGGTAAGGGATGCAGGGTTGGTTCGGGTATCGCTGATTACCCGGTTGTCGGAGCGCGCATCATGACCCTGAGCCGACGCCATTGGCTAGTTGCCTTGCTCATAGCACTGCTGCTGCACCTTTCGCTGCTGATCGTGGTGCTGGCTGCGGATAACGAGGATGGGACCAAGGATCAGGGTGAGCAGGGGATCGAGATCGATCTGGGGATGCTGGGCGATCTGGGCCAGGCGGAGGATACGCTTGAGGATAGGGTGGTCGAGCCACAACCCGAACCAGAGCCTGAGCCCGAACCAGAGGTGAAACCGCCAGAGCCTGAACCGATCAAGGCGCCGGAGCCTGTGGTCGAGGCGCCGCCACCGCCACCAGAGATGCAGAAGCCTGTGGTCAAGGCGAAAAAGGAGCCGCCCAAGCCCAAGCTTGAGTCAAAAAAGGCTGAGACATCGCAGGAACCGGTGGTCATGCCGACGCGAATCGAGACTGCCAGCCGCGACGTTAAAGCCAGCGATCAGGCCCAGCAGGCGCAGCAGCAGGCCAGCACTGGAAGCGCCAATGCGATGACACAGGGCGGAAGTCCGGCAGCGAAACAATCGTGGTTTGCCAAGCTGGCGGCCGAACTGGCAAGACACAAGCGCTATCCCCTGTCCGCGCGCAGAAGAGGGCAGGAAGGGGTCGCCAAGATTTCGTTTCTGGTTAACCGAAAGGGAGAACTGCTGGAATATAAGCTAAGTGAAAGTTCAGGTTATAAACTGCTGGATGAAGCTGTTATCGATATGCTGTTAAAGGCCCAGCCTTTGCCTGAATTTCCGGCCGAAATGGAACAGGATGAGATAAGAATAACACTGCCTGTCGAGTTTTTGCTTAAGTCCTGAAAAGGACAAAACTAATAAATTAAAGCCGTCGTTTTACGCCGTTTTATACGGATATACCTATAAGAACTATTTAAGCCCACCGGGGATATGGCCCCAGGTGTATAGATTTCTATGCTTTAAAGGAACGGATAATGGCTGAATTGACAGTTAAACAAACGGCTGCTGCCGGTGGCGGACAGGTGCTGCGTGGCTCAGTGACAATGGCGGGTACACTTACCTTTGCAATTTCGACAGCGATGATGGGCTCAGTGCACGCCGAAGAGGTGGCGCTGGATACGCTGCTGGTCGAGGATGGGCGCATCGCTGCCGATGCCAACCCCTATGCGGAGCCCGAGGCGCCCTACAAGGCAAAGAGCACCTCCGACAAGCGCCGGGTGCGTGAAATTGCCGATACGCCTCAGACCATGACGGTGCTGACCAAGGACAGTATCGAGGACTCCGGCAAGACCGAGCTCAAGGATATTCTCAGCGCGCAGCCCGGCATCACCCTGGGCACCGGTGAGGGCGGCAACTCCTTCGGTGACCGCTATATCATCCGCGGCTACGAGGCGCGCAGCGACGTGTTCACCGATGGTTTGCGCGAACCTGGCCTGATCAGCCGCGAGACCTTCGCGCTGGAGCAGGTGGAGATCAGCAAGGGGCCGAGTTCCACCTTTGCCGGGCGTGGTTCAACCGGTGGTGCAGTGAATACCGTGACCAAGAAAGCCAGCATGGAGGATGATTTCGTTAACCTGCAGGCTGGGCTGGGCTCCGACGATTACAAGCGTTACACCGTCGATGCCAATAAGGCGGTGACCAGCGATCTGGGTGTGCGCGCCAACGTACTGTATACCGAAGCCGATACCCCGGATCGCGCGCCGGCGGGCGAACGCCGCAACGGCATCCTGCTCTCCGGCGTCTATCAACCGGGGCGCAAGACCCTGCTGTCGGCCGACTTTTACCACTTCCGCGGCGATGACCGCACCGATCCCGGGTATGGCTTGGACCGAGATTCCGGCGAGTTCGACAAATACGACTACGTCGGCCAAAACGGCCTGGATTTTCAGCGCAGTGAGGCCGATATCCTGACCTTCACCGTGGAGCATGATTTCGGTCGTGGCGTCGAGTTGCAGAACAAGACCCGTATCGGCGAAACGGTCAATGAGTATATCGTTACGGCCTACAGCGCCCGTCGCGCCGATCTGCGCAGCTTTACCGGATGGCAGGAGAACGCCTATCTGGGTAACCAGACCAACCTTATCCTCGACAAGGAGCTGTTCGGCAAGCGCAATACCATTGTCGCCGGTATCGAGTTTGCCAAGGAGGGCGTGGATGCCGGCAGCTATATCATCGACACCACCAGCAGCTTCACTATCGATCCCTATAACGCCGACAACGGCCTGTGGGCTGGCAGTGTCGAGCGTAGCGATGCAACCCGCAAACTGGATCTGAAAACCCTGTCCGCCTACCTGATGGACACGGTCACCCTGAGTGATGACTGGGAGGTGTTCGCCGGGCTTCGTTATGACTACTTCGATTACTCGCTGGATGCCATTCCCCGAGGCGAGACCACGTTTACCAACTATGAGTTCAGCGATGGCTTCCTGAATGGTCACCTGGGGGTCGTCTACTCGCCCTGGGAGCACGGCAATGTGTACGCCAGTTGGAGTACCTCGTCCAACATCAATGGTGGTGAGGCCGATGCCGGCACCAGCTGCGGGTATGGCGGTCTCTGTGCGGACAGTGACGGCAACTACGCCCAGGCCGAACCGGAACAGTCGACCAACCTGGAGCTGGGCACCAAGTGGAACCTGATGGATGAGAAGCTGCTGCTCACGGCTGCGCTGTTCCGCACCACCAAGGATGACGTCATCGAGGGCGGCTCCGACTCCTACGTCACCGGCGGTACCCTTAACACCGGCAAGAACCGGGTCGAGGGTTTGGAGCTTGGGCTGTCGGGCAATATCACGCCCAAGCTGAGCGCCCAGATCGGCGTGGCGATCATGGAGTCGGAAACCCTGGAATCCTACGACCCGGAGAATGTGGGCAAGCCCAAGGCCAACTTCGCCGAGAAGAGCGGCAACGCCCAGCTGCGCTACCAGTTGACGCCCAAGTTCGCCTTTGGTGGCGTGGCAACCTACTCCAGCGAGATCTTCGGCGGTCAGCCGGATGCGGGTGCCAGTGGCGATATCGAGCTGCCTGACTACACCGTCTACGATCTGTTTGCGAGCTACCAGATCAGCCCACAGCTGAGCCTGCGTGCCAATGTCCAGAACGTGACCGATGAGGAGTACTACACCGCGGTGTACCGTGGCGGCAGCATCGTATATCTGGGCGATGCCCGTTCGGCCAACCTGACGTTGAACTACAAGTTTTGACGGCTTGCCGGTCGGGCTAGACCCGGCCGGCCTTTTTAATTTTTACGGAGGTGCGGATTGATATTGCCCATTCGAAGTGTATTGGACGCGCAGGAGGTGGCGGCGGTGCGCCGGCATCTCGATGCGGCCGACTGGGTCGATGGCGCCCGTACCGCCGGTACCCAGGCCCTCGGGGCGAAGCATAACCAGCAGTTGGATGAACAGTCGCCATTGGCTCGCCAATTGGGCGACCTGATCTTGGCCAGGCTGGCACAGAATCCAAGCTTCATTTCGGCGGCGTTGCCGCTGAAGATTCTGCCGCCGATGTTCAATCGCTATCGCGATGGCGGCCATTACGAACTGCATGTGGATAACGCCATACGGGTTGTACCGGGCACCATTACCCGGGTGCGTACCGATCTGTCGGCAACCCTGTTTCTGTCCTCGCCCGATGAATACGACGGCGGAGAGTTGGAGATCGAGGGCAAATACGGCAAGCAGAGCATCCGTCTGGAGGCGGGTGACATGATCCTGTACCCCTCGACCAGCCTGCACCGGGTCAGGTCGGTCAGGTCCGGTGCGAGGCTGGCGGCGTTTTTTTGGATCCAGAGCATGGTGCGCAGCCATGAACAGCGGGAACTGCTGTTCGATCTGGACAGCTCCGTGCAATCGCTGACGATCAAAAGCGGCTCGGATGATGTCGATGTCATGCGTCTGTCCGGGCTTTATCACAAGTTGATTCAGCAGTGGGCGGATACCTGATGAGTAGCGATAACATGTTGCCGCCGCTGGCACAGATTCCCGCTGATCTGGTCAGCCTTGGCGACTATGCCAAACGGGCAACGGCGCATATGCCGAGGGCGGTATACGAATATATTGTCGGCGGTGGTGCCGACGAGATCAGCCAGCGCCGCAACCGCGAGATGCTGGACCGCCTGCTGATCAGTCCGAGGGTGCTGGTCGATGTCACCCGGGGCAGCACGGAAACACGGGTGCTGGGGGAGGGTTTCCGCCATCCGATCATGCTGGCGCCGGTGGCTTTTCACAAGCTGGTGCATCCGGAGGGGGAGATCGCCACCGCACGTGCCGCCAGCGTGCTGGAAACCCCTATGGTAGTCAGCACCCTGTCCAGCGTCGAGCTGGAGTCGATCGCCCGCACGCTGGACTCGCCGCGCTGGTTCCAGCTCTACTTCCAGCAGGACCGGGAGTTCACCCTGAGCCTGGTGCGCCGCGCCGAGGATGCCGGTTATACCTGCCTGATGATCACCGTCGATGCGCCGCTGCACGGTATCCGCAACCGCGCCCAGCGGGCCGGCTTTGAACTGCCCGAAGGGGTGGAAGCGGTCAATCTGAAGCAGCGACCGCCGTTGCCGCGCAGGGTGCTGGAGCCGAGTCAGAGTATCGTGTTCCAGGGGATGATGACCGAAGCGCCAAACTGGGAGGGTATCCGCTGGCTGCAGTCACACAGCCGACTGCCGATCATCCTCAAGGGCGTGCTCAGCACGGCGGATGCGCTCAAGGCACAGCAGATGGGGATCGCCGGTCTGGTGATCTCCAACCACGGTGGGCGTGCGCTGGACTGCGTGCCCTCGGCCATCGAGGTACTGCCGGCGATTCGTCAGGCGGTGGGGGCGGAGATGAGCCTGTTGCTCGATGGCGCCATCGAGCGCGGAACCGACGTATTCAAGGCGCTCGCCCTCGGTGCCGATGCGGTGATGGTCGGACGCCCCCAGCTTTACGCACTGGCCGTAGCCGGTGCCCCCGGTGTGGCGCATATGCTGCGGATCCTGCGCGAGGAGCTGGAGGTGTGCATGGCGTTGGCCGGGACTCCGACGTTGGCAGATATCGGGCGCGCGGCGCTCTACCAACCCGCACCGTCGCTATTCAACCTCTAGAGGCGGCGGCGAGTTACCGCCAGCCGTCGAGGCGAATCCGGTTTCGAGGCCGGTCTTGCGAGTCGTCGCGCTCAAGTCGCTTGTTCAAGTGCAAGCTCTTTGAGCGCTCGCGGTCGCCATCCCAGGTGTGAGTGCCTTTATTACGCCGGCGACGCTCGTCGTTGTGGCTAAAACCGTGCGTGCGGTCGCGCACTCTCACCCTGACCCGGGAATTGATATCGTCATTGCTTCTGCTCTCGTGGCGGATAGTACTGACGGGGCGGTCTCGATCCCGATCCCGATGACGGCCCGATTCGACAGAGTCTGTAAACCGCTGGATATTCAGGCTGCGTGAGCGCTCCCTGTCTCCATGCCGATAGCGTGGGCCATCGCGATCTCGGCGATCGCTGAAGAACTGGCGATAAGCGCCATCCTGGTCGTGGGAACCGTCATAGTAATAGCGGCGGTTTCTGTCGTGATCACGGTAACGGTCTCTGTCGTGACGATCATAGCGGTTGCGGTGGTCCCGATATCGGTCATAGGGGCTTCGACGTGGCAGCTTTTTGATGATCACCCGTCGCTCGGGTTTCAGCACAATGGTTCGCGGCAGCGTATAGGTGCTGATCCAATGTCCGTGAGGGCGATAGTAGTAACGGCCCGAGTTGATACCGAAATAGACGCTGACATCCGGGTAAAAATAGAAGTCGTCGTAGGCGCTGTCATAATAGCCGTGTACCCCGACACGGGCGTGAGAGTCATAGGGGCCATACACGCAGGCACTCAGCGACAGAGCCAGCAGCAGCGTGAAGCCCCTCAGCAGATTTCGAGACGTAAGTCCGGTTTTCATACTACACCTCCTGTTTGAGGTTTACCGGTGCTTACTATTAAGACAGTAGTTAACTGAATGAGTGCTTAAAAAGGGGAGAGGCTCAACTCCACAGTGTGCTAACCGGCGTATCCGGTGAAAACCGGTGCGCGACCTGGGCTTGCAGAAGTTCGGCGCAGGACAGGGCGTCGGTGAGGGCATTGTGGGCGGGATAGTGCGGCAGGTGGTAGCGCTCGCGACTCTCCGGCAGGCGGATCGAGACTCTGGGTTTCTGGCCGAACAACTTGTCGATCAGGCCGCTGGGCTTGCGACGGTGCAGGCGTGCCTCCAGCTCCATGGTGTCGATACAGGGAAACTCTATACCCTCGCCGATACGCCGTTTCAGTGCGGCATCGAGAAATTTTCGCTCGATCCCCTTGTGGTGCACGACGACGACCCGACCGGCCAGGGTTTCAAGCAGTTGCTCCCGAATCCGGGTCAGGTCAGGTGCGCTCTCCACCTCCGAGTGAGTAATACCGTGAATTACCACCGATTCGTCACGCAGGTCCGCGCGAGGTTTGAGTATCCAGTGCTGGCTTTCGCTCATGCGGATCCGCTCAAGGCTCATGCTGACAAGGCCGATGCTGACGATCTCGTCGCGGCTAGCGTCGATGCCGGTGGTTTCGAAATCCATCGCGACCAGCGGCACCTCCGATATCGGTGTGTTGGCGGCGACCACGCCGGCTTCATAGAAAGCCTTTAGCGACGGGTTACGTGCCTGCTCTGCCAGTTGGGCCAGTCGGGATGGCCAGTCAGGTGAGCGATGGCCTGCCGGTAGCTCCTCTTCCTTTAGCTGCTTCTTACTGAGATAGAACACGCTTCGTCCTTAACCTATACGGCTGGCCTGGTAACGGTATTTTATGAACTTCTGTGCGCTGCTTAGAATCTGGAAGGCATCCTTAAGGTTCTTGCGCTCGAAGTCCGACAGGTTTTCCGGCTCGATTTTGTTATCGGGTTTTTGCCCTGCGTCCAGGTCCAGCGCTTGGTGACGGATGCGCACCATCGAGATGAACTCCAGCGCGTCGCGCAGATCCTGTCCTCTTCCCTGAGGTAGAATATCCGCCTCGATAACGTCTTGAAGTCGGTCGAATGAGTTGCGGGCGACTGAGCCCACGGCCAATGCGTGCACGCGTATCAGATCAGCCAGCGGAGCGGTTCCGCGCCGCTTCATATCGATCGACTGAGTTTGCTGTCCCGAGGGTTCCATGACGAACTCCTTGAAGAAGCCCAGCGGTGGAGTGCGCAGCAGTGCGTTGCGCGCCATGCAGGCCAGGAAGCGGGAGTTGTGCTGGGCCTTGTTCGCGATATAGCGACTAAGATGGTCGGCCCACTCGGTTTTGCCCCAGACGCCGTCCAGGTCAAAGAATATGAAGCTGTTGAGCAGCGTTTGTGGTGTCGGCTCATCGATCCACTCATCGAAGTAACGCTCCCATACCCGCAGCGGTTGACGCCATTTTGGCGTGGTGGCCATGATCTCCCCTTTGCAGTAGGTATAACCGCAGGCGGCAAGGCCGTCGCTGACAAACTGTGCCAACTGGAGGAAATAGGCGTCGTGTTTCATCGGGTCGAAGCTGTTGTCGAGCACCAGGGCGTTGTCCTGATCGGTCACGATCAGCTGCTCCTGGCGTGCCATAGAGCCCAGAGCCAGAAAACAGTACGGCACAGGCGGTGGCCCCAATTTCTCCTCGGCCAGCTCAAGCAGACGCTGCTTGAAGCTGCGGCCGATCACCGCCATGGCGCGACCGATCATTTTCGAGTTGGCATCCTCATGCACCATGCGGCTGAAACATGAACGCACCTCGCCCTCCAGCGTACTCAGCTCCTCAACGCTATTCGCGCGGAATATACGGCTGACCACAAACAGACTGTTCTGCGATTCGTAACGGATAATATCGGATAGCGCGATAACGCCCACCGGGGTTCCGTGCTTGAGAATCGGCAGATGATGCACATTGTGCTGCAGCATCGCCAGCATCGCCTCGAACACCAGTTGGTTGTGCTCGGCGTGGATCAGCTCCGCCGTCATGATTTGGGTTACCGGCGTGTCGTAGCTCAATCCTTTTGCCACTACACGGTTGCGCAGGTCACGGTCGGTGATCATACCGGCCATGCAGGAGACATTGGCCTGATCTGAGCCTGAAGGGTGTACGATCAACAACGAGGATACCCCCTCGTCGCTCATGCGTATGGCAGCCTCGCGCACAGTACTGCCGGTCTCGATGGTAACCGGAGCCCGGCCGATCAACACCTCAATACTGGAGGTCAGCAGTTCATTGGCGTCCTCGCGGCGGGCTACGGTCTGTCTCAGTCGGCTACGGTCCTCCACCTCGACGAAATCTGCGAAGTTTTCGTACTGCTCAAACAGTTCTTTGAAGATCGGCGCCGGAATCAGGTAGGCGAGAGTATCTTCCAGGGCGACGATAGGAAACCGCACCCGGTTCTCACGCAACAAACCGAACTCACCAAAATAGCCCCCTTCGCTGAGCCGGTTGTAGAGATCGCCGTTACGTCGGTACACCTCCACCGCGCCGCTACGAATGACGTACCAAGCGTCCACCTCTTGGTCGAATTCCAGGATCTGAGTACCAGCTTTAAAGTAGCTGACGTCGATATTGGCGGCTACCCGTCCCAGCGCTTCCTCCGGAAGCTCGTTGAAAGGGGGGTAGCGGCGCAGAAAGTCCATGATTTCCAGGTGCTCGGCCTGCATTTTGTCCTCTGGATTCCGAACCGGTGATAAAAAGGGCGGATAGTGTGACTGCCTACTATCCGCCCCGTTCTAACGTACGATGTTTATTAGCTCAGCCTGGGCTCCGTTACCAGTCCTTTAATCACCGATATCGATGCGACCAGCAGAACGATGGTGAACGGGAACCCGGTGGATACCGCCATTGCTTGGAGAGCGACCAAGCCGCCACCCAGAATCAGTGCAATCGCCACCAGTCCTTCGAAGGTACACCAGAACACGCGCTGGGGTGTTGGTGCGTCTACCTTACCGCCTGCTGAGATTACGTCGATGACCAGCGAGCCTGAATCCGACGAGGTGACGAAGAACACCACCACCAGGATTATGCCGATGAACGAGGTGATCTGAGCCATAGGCAGCGCATCCAGCATAGTGAAAAGCTGCAGCGGCAGCTCCGCATCTGCTACCGCTCTGTAGCCCTCGTCGACAACTTGATGGATGGCAGTACCGCCAAATACGGTCATCCACAACACGCAGGCCAGGGAGGGGATGAGCAGCACCGAGATCATAAACTCGCGAACGGTTCGACCGCGGGATACACGGGCGATGAACATGCCGACGAACGGTGACCAGGAGATCCACCAGGCCCAGTAGAAGGAGGTCCAGCCAGCGGCGAAGTTGGCGTCCTCTCGTCCGATGGGGTTAGCCAGTGCCGGCAGGTACTCCAGGTAGGAGACCAAGTTGGAGAAGAAGCCGGTGATCAACGCCAGCGTTGGACCGACAATAATCACAAACAGCAGCAACAGCGCGGCCAGGATCATGTTGATCTCTGACAGGCGCTTAACGCCCGCTTCGAGACCCGCAAAAACCGAGATGGTAGCGATGGCGGTGATTCCGATGACCAGGATGACCTGGGTGGTCGCGCCCATGGGGATATCGAACAGGTAATTTAGACCGGACGCCGCCTGCGAAGCGCCTAGGCCGAGTGAGGTTGCTAGGCCGAACAGCGTGGCAAACACTGCCAATATGTCAATGATATGGCCCGGCCATCCCCACACGGATTCACCGAGCAGCGGATAGAACACCGATCGCATCGTCAGCGGCAAGCCCTTGTTGAACGAAAACAGTGCCAGGCCCAAGGCCAGCATTGCATAGATCGCCCAGGGATGGAGCGCCCAGTGATAGATGGTTGCGGCCATGCCCAGTTGGCGGGCGGCTTCGGGGTCACCCACGGCGGCGCCCAAAGGTGCCCAGTCTGTGCGTACGCCGTTCTCAACGCTGGTGCCGCCCAGGGAACTGGAGAAGTGCGACAGGGGTTCGGATACGCCATAAAACATCAGGCCGATGCCCATGCCGGCCGCGAAGAGCATGGAAAACCAGGCGAGATAGCTGTAGTCCGGCGTGGCCAGGGTGCCACCCAGGCGGACCTTGCCCAGTGGCGAAAACGCCAGCACCAAGCTTAAAATGACGAAGATATTGCCGGCGCCTATAAAGAACCAGTCCAGATTGGTCGTCAGCCAGCTGCGCAATCCACCGAACAACGGTGCGACCTGATTCTGAAATGCCAATGTCAGAACGACGAAAGCGACAATCGTCAGCCCGGAGATGGCAAATACTCGGTTATGGATATCCAGTCCGAAAGGTCCTACATTGACCACAACATTGTCTTGGCCAATCTGGTAGTCGGTATCGTAGGGGTTGACCTCGCCGTCGGGTATCATCGGATCTTTGGAATCCGTCATATCGACTCTCCTTGGTGTTGGTGGGGGGAGTTGCTCTGAATGACCTGTATGCCGAGACTATTGCGGTACAAGCAATAACTTGGCCAGTTAGTCAGGAACGTAATAGTATCAGGATGGCGCCGCGCCAATGCAAATTGGCGTGCTGATGGGCCGCAACGTGATATAGCGGACGGGGTGGGGCTGGCCATCTTCAAGTTTTGCTCTGCTCTATTTTTTTAATTATAAGTTTAGCCAAGCGTGGTGAATTGTCCTCATGCTAATCAGGCATGGTGGCGAACAGGCGCAGTCACGACCATGGAATCATTGTATGAGCATTGAGAGTGCTGTCAGTTTTCTGATTGCGGTATTTATTTTCGGAATCACGCCAGGACCGGGCGTCTTCGCCATCATAGCCCGAGCCTTGCAGCGCGGAGCATGGAGCTGCCTGCCGTTGTCGGTGGGGATGATTGTCAGCGATATCATCTATCTGTTGCTGGCGTGCCTGGGCTTGGCCGCACTGGCTACCCATTGGGGGGAGGTGTTTACGGTGATCCGTCTATTGGGTGCGGGTTACCTCTGTTACCTGGGCTGGAAGATGTGGACCGCGCCAGTCACAGTGATAGAGGCGTCTGCGACGCCCGATAGACGCGATGCATTGCACGCGTTGACACAGGGATTCCTGATCTCCGCGTCCAACCCCAAGGTGATTCTGTTTTACATCGCCTTTCTGCCCACCTTCATGGATGTCACCGCACTCAGCGGTGAAGGGATGGTTTTGGTGTCGCTGTTGACCTTCGTCGGGCTATTGGCTGGGCTTATGCTGATTGCATTCAGCGCCGCCCAAGCCCGCCGTTATCTGCGTTCCCAGCGTGCGGTGAAGGGGATGAATCGCACCTCCGGGTCGGTCATGGCGCTGGCGGGTGTCTACCTGGCGAGCCGAAACTGATACTAAAGGATAGGTAGGTTCCCTCGAAACCGGTAGAAATTCCGTAATAGCCTGTCTATTCTTATCCTACTAAAACACTATGACATTAACCCTGTGTAATACGGGGCTAATGTCATAGCGCCCCTCGAAAGATATCCAGGCCGGCTGACTGTCATCAGTCGGCTGGCGTAGTGCTGCATCGGAAGAGTCGTTGGGTTCACCGGTAAGAGGTGAGCGCAGGGTTCAGGGACACGATCCGCGTCAGAGCCTGGGTCATCCCCTGGTCACAGATAAGCAGCACAATTCCGCCATCAGGGAACGGAGGAGATCGCTTTTTGTCGGCACCTATACTGATCGTCGATGATGACCGGGCTGTTCGGGACCTGTTCGCACGCTACCTGCGCACGCTCGGCTACCTGGTTGAAACCAGCGCCGAAGGCAGCGAGGTACTGGAAGCCTGCCATCAGGCGTTACCGGCACTCGTGCTTTGTGATCTACGTATGCCCGGCCATATGGATGGAATTGAGCTGCTTGAGGCCCTGCGTCGGCGTTATGAGGCTCTGCCGGTGATTGTCGTCTCCGGCACTGGCGAGATGCACGACGCGATCCAGGCGCTGAAACTGGGTGCATCGGACTTCCTGACCAAACCGCTGCCCGATCTGGAGGTGCTGCGCCATGCAGTCGAGCGAGCGCTGGAGCGCAGCCGACTGATCGAAGAGAACCGTAACTACCGACAGTACCTGGAGCGGGCCAATAGCCAGCTTGAAAGGAGCCTGGGAAAGATTCGCGAGGATGAATCGGCAGGACGACGGGTGCAGTTCGCATTGATGCCGCCGCAACGTCAGCGCTTTGGCGAGTATGAGTGCAGCCACCATATCAAGAGTTCATCACTGCTCAGCGGCGATTTCGTTGACTACTTCGCCATCGACCGTGACCGCTTCGCCTTCTATATGGTGGATGTTTCCGGCCATGGCATCTCCTCCGCGCTGATCACGGTGATGGTCAAACACCTGATGTCGCGTTATCTGGAGAACTTTCGCCGCTACCGCGATGGACGATTGCTGGATCCTGCGGCGTTGCTTGAGGCGCTCAACGGCGAACTGTTACAGGGCGATCACGGCAAGTACCTGACCATGTTCTACGCCATTGTCGATACGAAGAAGTGTTCGCTGACCTACGGCATCGGTGGTCAGTACCCCTTTCCCTACTGCTTTGACGGCGATCAGGTGGAGGTCGTTGGCGATAGAAGCCCGCCTGTCGGTCTCTTCGACGAGGCAAGCTATACCTGTGCCAAGCGCAGTATCGGCGAGCGGTTTTCGCTGACGCTGTATTCCGATGGTGTACTGGACACGCTGCCGCAGGCGGACCTGCATGGCTGCAAGGAGCATTTGGCTTCGGTGGCCGCCCGGGACGACAGGGATGCTGAAGCACTGGCCGTGGAGATCGGCTTGGTGGAGTGTAACTCGTTACCGGACGATGCCAGTATTCTTTCGATACGGAGGATATCCGCAAATGGATGAAGGAAAAGTCAGTTTCGCCAGATCCGGTGACGATCTGGCTTTGCGCTTCGAAGGCTCAATCCGCTATACCCTGGCGCACGGGCTGGATACGTTTCTGGATCAAACCTTTACCGCACAACCGCCGAAAAGTGTCTGTATCGATCTGAACGCCACCCAATCAATCGACAGCACGGGTATCGGGCTGTTGGCCAAGATTACACGGCTGCTTGCCGTAGCCGGTGGCGGCAAGCCGGTAATCTTCAGTACCAACGACGAGATCAACGAACTGCTCAGCGCACTCTGCCTGGATCGCTACTGCCTTATGGTGGCGGGCTCGGCACAGATGAGTGCCGACGAGGTGGTGCCCAGGATCGAGCCGGATGAAGCGGGGATGCGGCAAACCATACTCGATGCTCATCGTACGCTTTGTGAGCTCTCGACCGGTAATCGCGAGCAGTTCCAAAGCGTTGTGGATGCGCTGACACGTGAGCAGAACTGAGTACCCTCTCGGGCTGGCGCAATGGCGGTGGGATGGCGGTGAACCAGGATATCGACAGTAAAATCAAGCAGCTGGAAGCAGCGCTGGCGGAAGCAAACGCCACACAGGAGCGCTACCGGCGCCTACTTGAGGCGGCACCGGACGCGGTGGTTGTGGTCGACCAGCAGGGGCGAATCGTACTGGTCAATGCCCAGGTTGCGCCGTTGTTCGGTTATCGCAAGGAGGAGCTGATCGGCCAGTCGATCGAGGTGCTGGTTCCGGAGCGGGCACGGGCTCGGCATGTCGACCACCGTAATCACTTTCTGGCTAACCACGAGGTGCGGCCAATGGGCTCAGGCCTGGACCTGGCGGCCCGATGTAAGGATGGCCGTGAGATTCCAGTGGAGATCAGTCTTAGCCCGCTGGAAACCGCCGATGGCGTGCTGGTGTCCGCGTCGATTCGTGATATCAGTGACCGACGCGCGGTACAGCAGGCTCTGCGCAAGGCAAAGACAGAGTTGGAAACCCGGGTACGGGAGCGTACTGCCGAACTGGAACTTGCCAATAAAGCGTTGCAGGAGGAGATGGCCGACCGGCGGAGCGCTGAGGAGGCTTTGCACCAGGCGCAGAAGATGGAGGCTGTCGGCCAGCTCACCGGTGGCGTGGCGCATGATTTCAACAACCTGCTCACCATCATTAACGGTAACCTGCAGATTCTCGCCGGACACTGCAGGGATGACGAACTGGCCCGGGAACTGATCGATGCCGCGCTGCAAGCGGGGCGGCGCGGTGCGGAGTTGAATCGCACCCTGCTTGCATTCTCCCGCCGTCAGCGGTTACAGCCGGTACTGATCGACCTGAGCGCACTGGCGCAGGGGATCGTCAGCATGCTCAGGCGCACTCTGGGTGAGTCGATAGAACTCGATGTCAGGACGATGGATAACTTGCCCAAGGCATTGGCTGATCCATCTCAACTGGAGGTGGCCCTGCTCAATCTGGCGGTCAATGCGCGGGATGCTATGCCCCTGGGCGGACGCCTGCTGATCGAGACCTCAACAATCCGCTTCGACGAGCAAACGGCAGCACTGGAGGGGGATCTCAAGCCCGGTTCTTATGTCGTACTGGCGGTGTCGGACAACGGCAGCGGCATCTCGGAGGCTAACCTGTCACGAGTGTTCGAACCCTTTTTCACCACCAAGGAGGTGGGGCAGGGCAGTGGACTGGGGCTGGCGATGGTCTACGGTTTCGCCAAGCAGTCCGGCGGACATGTGAAGATATACAGCGTCGAGGGCAGGGGCACCACGGTCAAACTCTTTCTGCCCCTGGCGCCTGCGGGCGGCGAGGTTATTCACGCTGAGCCGGAGCGCCCCCCCAACCGCACGGGACACGAACGGATTCTGGTGGTTGAAGATGAGCCCGATGTGCGGGCATTGGCCGTTCGTGTTCTGCGCAGTCTGGGCTATCAGGTGCTTGAAGCGGCAGATGGCCCGGCGGCCCTGTCGCTGTTGAAAAACGACCCTGCGATCGAACTGCTGTTTACCGATGTGGTGCTGCCCGGTGGTATGCACGGTCCCGATATCGCCAGAAAGGCCAGGAGATTGCGTCCGGATCTGCCGGTACTCTACACCTCGGGATATACTGGCAATGCGATTGCGCAGCTCGAACAGCTGGATCAGCAGGTGCACTTGATCAGCAAACCCTACGCCATCGATGAGCTGGCGGAGCAGATCCGCACTGTTCTGGATGAAAGCAAACCAGCAGGCGGCCGTTAGGTGCGGCGGCTATCGGCACCGCTTGACGGGAGGCGCGCAGTTGCCGAAGCTTCCCTCCTTTGCCTTTGAGCCAGGAACACCCTGTGATTTTCGATCCCCCTCTGGAGCCGGTCACTCTGTTACGCCGGTACAAGCGTTTCATGGCCGATGTGCGCCGCGCCGATGGCAGCGAGATAACGGTGCATTGCCCGAATACCGGTTCGATGAAGAACGGCGTGCTGCCCGGCCAGGAACAGGCGGCGTTGATCTCCGATAGTGGGAATGACAAGCGTAAGTATCGGCACACCCTGGAGGCGGTGCAGGTAGCGCATGGTCATTGGGCCGGGGTGAACACCGGACGTAGCAACTCACTGGTGGAGGAGGCGATCCGCGCCGGCTTGATCTCCGCGCTCTCGCCCGACGATGGCGTGGAGCGGGAGGTAAGGTTTAACGACAGCCGCTTCGATCTGGCGTTGGGTAAACGCTCAGATCCGCACACCTTCATCGAGGTCAAGAACGTGACACTGGGGCCGGGTCCGGATGATCCGGATGATGGCGTGATCGCCTTTCCCGATTCGGTCACCGAGCGCGGACAGAAACATCTGCAGACCCTGATGCAGGTGGTGGCCTGCGGCAAGCGGGCGGTACTGCTGTTCTGTGTCCAGCACAGCGGTGCGCGGGCCTTCCGTCCTGCGGACGAGGTGGATGCCCGCTACGGCGAGCTGCTGCGCGAGGCTGGCGATAGCGGGGTTGATGTGCTGGCGTGGAAGACATCGATATCGGCAGAGCGGATCGCCTTGCTGGAGCCGCTCGATATCCTGTTGTGAGACCGCCTGGACGCGGATCAACCCGGCAAATATTGGTCTCCAGTAAGAGCATCGAGCGTTTTTTGCCTACACTGAGGACCATATCCTGCGAAGGACCTCGGGAAAGATGGTGAACTCAGTGAGACATATTTCAGCGTTCTGGCGGCGACGTTCCCTGAAGTTCTGGCTGGCAACGGGCATGGCGTTGGCTATCGTCCCTATTCTGCTGTTTTCGGTCTTCGGTTATCTCCTGTACGAAAAATCGATCGCCCGCCCCCTGATTGAGGTGTCACGCGAGCAGCGCGAGATTCTGCAGCCACTGCAAAAGATCCAGCTGTCTCTCTGGGGTATGTCCAGGGACGTGATCGACTATTCGTTGACCGGCGAGAATCAACACGCGCACAACTATCGGCGGGAGCTGGACGACATTACCCAGGGCATCGCCAGCCTGTCTCAGGCAGTCGGCGTATACGAATCGACGTCGCGCGATATGGCAACGCTGCAGCGGGATTGGGACGAGTTGAACCTGCTGGCCGGATCAATCATGACGACACCGCCGTTGGGTGTTGCGTCTCTGGCTTCCCGGCGGATTCAGGGTTTCGAGGCGGGAATGGACCGACTTGGCCAGGATATCGGAGTCATCTTCGAGGATCTGCGTCGTGAAAATGAGCGCATTCATGACATCGCACTGGCAGACTTTGAACGGTCGGAACTGCTGGTTGTGATAGGTTTTGCATTGTCGCTGCTGTTTGCCGGTATCGGCGTCCTGTTGATCAACCGCTCCCTGGTGAAAAGTACGGACCAGCTGTTGGCGGGAGCCAAACGTATTGCGGCAGGGGACCGCGAGAGCCGGATCGACATTGAACTGCCGAGCGAACTGGTCAATCTGGCCGAGGCGTTCAATTTGATGACCGACAGGATCCACTCCCAGGAACAGGCACTGCTGCTGGCTGCACGTACGGATGAGCTCACCGGTCTGCACAACCGGCGTGAGTTCGACCGCATTTTGAAGCAATGAGATCGGTCGCGTCGAACGTTACGGCAACCCGCTGAGCCTGATCATGTGCGATATCGATCACTTCAAACAGTTTAACGACAGGTACGGCCACTTGGCCGGTGACCAGGCGTTGCGGGAGGTTGCGGCAACATTGAGCGAGGGGTTGCGCGAGGTGGACCAGGCCTGCCGTTATGGTGGCGAGGAGCTGGTACTGGTATTGCCGGAGTGCGATATGGATGGCGCGCGCAACACCGCCGAACGTGTCAGGCAGGCCGTGGAGGCGCTGGAGATTCGGCTGGAGGATGGACGTTCGGCCGGGGTTACTCTGAGCCTGGGGGTCGCCAGCTATCCCGAACACGGCACCAGTTATGAGGCGCTGTTGCAAAGTGCGGATGAAGCACTGTATCGAGCCAAGCAGCAGGGCCGCAATCGGGTGGCGGCGTGGCGTGACGATAGTGAATCAGATGCGCCGTCGGGCTCGGCTAAGCGAGTACCAGGTTAAGGCTGTCTGTGCTCACTGGTGTGTTCCACTGCAGCAAGGATTTCCGTACTGAGCCGCGACTCGGCAATGTTGAAAAACTCCCGCTCCTCGAAGCGTACATGCCGGGCCAGCAGTTCGCCAAAGGCGTGCAGGGCGTTCAGGCTGTGATCCGCATCCGTTGCAAAATAGCTGCGCAGACGACGATGCTCTTTGTGCAGACGCTCGACCAAGGCTGTCTCGCCGAGCTCCATCAACGGTTCCGACAGATATCGCTCCTCAATCGCGAAATGCGGTTCCAGCTCCGACCGGTAGGCCCGTTCGATCTCTAGCCAGAGTTTGGCCAGCGCCGCTTCGTTCTCGGCAGTCGCTTGTTTTGCCTGCTTGGCAAGCACCAGAGCCCGGTGATGGTCGCTGGACAGCGCTCTTAACTCCGCTGATCTTTTCATATTTATGATATGCATCTTTAGGCTGTGGGGGCGATTGTCTAACAGGCGTATACAGGGGGCAAGGTAAAAAAGGGAGTCGCGAAGACTCCCGTCAAGGGGGGTATAAAGGCAAGGAGAGCCTTAGAAGGTGCGGGAAATACTGACAACCAGCGCGTTATCGTTGCGGAACAGACCCGAGTCGACCTCGTCTTCGCTGTCGATGCTGGTGATGATGTACGCGGCTGACAGGTCGAGACCTGCGAAGCTGCCGGACAGGCCGATGGAATAATCTTCGTAGTCATCGATATCCACTTTGCCCCAGTAGTCGCCAAAACTGTGACCGGCGTGCAGATCAAGACTCATCTCGTAGGGCAGCGGGTGACTGTAGTCGACGGCGATGTACTGACCGGCTTCGCCGCTGTTGAAGTAGTCGTTGGCATAGCCGTAAGTCACGGAGGCGCTGCCGTAGTAGAGGCTCAGGTTGAGCTGGCCGTAATCAGCATCGGCAGCGTCATAGCCGGGGTAGGTGTACCAGGCGTAGTTGACGTCGTAGCTCAGGTCGTCGGTGATGTCGTTGCCGTATCCGATGTAGTAGTCGATCTCCAGATTGGCATCATCACCGAAATCCACGTTGCTGCCCCAGATGCCGGCATAGAGGCCACTGTCGAAGGCCAGGTCGAGACTGCCCTGAATCGCAGGATCGCCAGCGGTCTGGGAGATACCGTTATAGCGGTAGTCGCTGGTGAAGCCGATGGTACCCGAGGTTTCCACTGCGTACGCCGGGGTGATTGCCAGGGCGCCTAACACACTAAGAAAAACCTTTTTCATTGAACGTTCCTTGGATCGTTGGTTGGGTTTGATCACATATCGCCGGTTGCGGTTTTGTGCGGTAACGGCGGAAATCTAAAGGTCGCGCCCTGAGCCCCACAATATCTCCCAGGGGATAGGCGCAACCTTCATCTGAGTCAGGCGGCTTCGGTTTGGGTGAAGTGCTTGCCCAGCAACGCGTGATAGAAGTCCTTGTCCGAGAGCATGCCCACCAGGCGGTCACCATCGCTGAGCAACACGGGCCGCCCGGTGCGGTAGCGCAGCTCGATGGCGGTGCGCATGGAGATATCGGGGTTGGCGACCATCAGCATGTTCTCGCGCAACTCGTCGAGCAGGTAGTGGTCCTGCCACTGCTTGATTTCGAGTGCCTGGCCATTGCTCTGGGCTGAGACCGGTTTACCGGCGTCGAGGTGTACATGGCTCTGGTCGTAGGCATTCAGCAACAGACGGTTGTTCTCGCAGCTCAGGCTGTTGATGCCGGTCATCAGTGAGCGGCCGCGCAGTACGTTGAGTGGATTGGTATGGGCGACGAACTTCTCCACATAGGCGTTGCTTGGGTTGAGTACGATATCCTCGGGCGCACCGTGCTGGATAATGCGTGCCGATTCCATGATCGCGATGTGGGAGCCGATCTTCAGCGCTTCGTCCAGATCGTGACTGACGAACAGTATGGTTTTGTGCAGTTGGCGCTGCAGGGATATCAACTCATCCTGTAGCTGGGTACGGATCAACGGGTCCAGCGCCGAGAACGGTTCGTCCATCAACAGGATATCGCTGTCCATGGCGAAAGCACGGGCCAAACCGACGCGCTGCTGCATTCCGCCGGAGAGCTCATGTGGCAGCTTGTTGTGCCACTCGGCCAGGCCCACCATCTCCAGCTTCTCCATCGCCTGTTTGCGCCGTTCGTTTTTCCCTATCCCCTGCATCTCAAGGCCGAAGGCCACGTTATCGACCACGCTGAGCCAGGGCATCAGGGCGAACTTCTGGAATACCATTGAGATACGCTTGCTGCGCATATGACGCAGGCTGTGCCCCTGGCACCCGGCCATGTTGACCATCCGGTCACCGTCACGGACTTCGAGCGAGCCGCGGCTGATCGGGTTAAGGCCGTTGACGGCGCGCAGCAGGCTGGATTTACCGGATCCGGAGAGCCCCATCAACACACAGATCTCGCCTTGGTTTACCTCCAGGTTGGCGTCGTGCACACCCACGACATCGCCGGTGGCTTCCAGTATCTGCTGTCGGGTGTTGCCCTGATCGAGCATGCCCAGAGTGCGTGGCACATTGTTGCCGAATACTACGTCCAGGTTGCGAATGCTGACTGCTTTCATTTTTCTACCCCTTTTAGCGTTTCGCGGCACGGCTTGCCGGCGCCTTGCACAGGCGGTCGAGGATCACGGCGACCAGTACGATCGCCAGTCCGGCTTCGAACCCTTGCGAGATATTGACGGTGTTCAGCGCGCGCACCACCGGTTTGCCGAGGCCGTCGGCGCCGACCAGTGCCGCGATCACTACCATCGACAGTGACAACATGATGCACTGGGTGATGCCGGCCATGATCTGTGGCATGGCGGCCGGCAGCTCCACCTTGAACAGCAGTTTTCTCGGCGTGGCGCCGAACGCTTTGCCCGCTTCCATCAGTTCTTCAGGTACGTTGACGATGCCCAGATAGGTCAGGCGGATCGGTGCAGCGATGGCGAAGATGATGGTGGAGATCAGGCCCGGCACCACACCGAGGCCGAACAGCACCAGCGTCGGGATCAGGTAGACGAAGGTGGGTATGGTCTGCATCAGGTCCAGGATCGGACGCAGCAGGGTATAGACCCAGGGTTTGTGCGCGGCCAGGATGCCAAGCGGTACACCGATCAGAACGCAGAGGGTGGTAGCGGCCAATACCAGTACGAAGGTCTCCAGCATCTCCTGCCAGTAGCCCAGATTCAGGATCAGCAGTAGTGCGAAGGTAACGAAAATCACCAGCGCGATGCTGCGGTGCCAGAACCAGGCGATGGCCGCAGTCGCCAAAATCGGCACAGTCGGCGGAAACCACTGCATCAGCGTGACCAGGTTGAGGATCATCCACTCCAGTGAACCGGATATGGCGTCGAACAGCCAGGAGGCGTGCATCGTCAGCCAGTCGACGAAATTTTCCATCGCCGCGCCGAGCGGCAGTTTATGTTCGGTTAGCCAGTTCATGTTGATTACCCGTTTTAAAGTCCAAGATGCGAACGAACCGCGGTGAGTGCGTCTGAACCGTCGAGGGTGGTGACCCCGGCCAGCCAGCTATTGAGCACGTCGGGATTCGCTTTCAGCCAGCTGCGGGCAGCTGCGTCTGGTTGCTGGCCTTCGTCGAGAATCAGGCCCATGACTTCGTTTTCGAGCTTGAGGCTGAAATTGAGGTTGGTGAGAAGCTTGCCCACGTTGGGGCACTCCCCGGTATAGCCCTTGCGCACATTGGTGTAGACGTTTGCGCCACCGTAGTTGGGGCCGAAGTAGTCATCACCGCCGGAGAGGTACTCGATCTCGAAGTTTGAGTTCATCGGGTGTGGTGCCCAGCCCAGAAAGGCGACCCAATCCTCGCGCTTAACGGCACGGGAGACCTGGGACACCATGCCGGCTTCGCTGGATTCAACCAGTTTGAAGCCCTTCAGGCCGAAAGCGTCGGCGTCGATCATATCCTGGATCAGGCGGTTGCCGTCGTTACCCGGTTCGATGCCGTAGATGCGGTTCTTGAACTGGTCGGCGAATTTGGCTAGATCGGCAAAAGAGTGAACCCCGGCGTCGTAGACGTACTTGGGCACCGCCAGGGTGTATTTGGCCCCTTCTAGGTTCGCGCGTACGGTTTCCACTGTGCCGTTATCGCGATACTTGGCGATATCGCCCTCCATGGTCGGCATCCAGTTGCCGAGGAATACGTCGATCGAGCCGTTGGCCATGGTGGTGTAGGTGACCGGAACCGACAGCAGGTGAGTCTTCGTGCTGTAGCCAAGACCCTGCAACACTTCACTGGTGATGGCCGTGGTGGCGGTGATGTCGGTCCAGCCGACATCGGAAAAACGTACGGTGGAGCAGTCTGCTGCCTGGGCCTGGGTTGTCAGCGAGAGTGCAGTGCTCAGCGTGAGTGCTGCACCGGCACGGTAGATACTGACGCGGATGCTGTTATTACGGCTACTCGCTTTCTTCATCGTTGATACCTCTATGCTATTAGTCTTTTTATGGGGCACTGCAAAGGATCAAAAAGGGCCGTGGAGCTGATGCTCTCTACTGACCAGATAGTTAGTTGGATACCTCCAGTGGCAGGTATTGGCTTTGTCCGGCGGTTGAGCTGCCGGTAGTCGCCCCCGCAGCGGGACGAGCCGCTCTGCCGGGACGTTGACGCTCGGTCCATTTGTCATCTATCCATACCGGCACGTCGGAGGGGGCAAGGGGTTGCTTGCCCAGAATCAGGTCGGCGGCTTTCTCCGCCACCATGATCGTCGGCGCGTTCAGGTTGCCGTTGGTAATGGTCGGGAATATCGACGAGTCCACCACGCGCAGGGCCTCAAGTCCGCGCACCCTGCACTCAGGATCGACCACCGCCATCGGGTCGTCGGCCGCGCCCATCTTGCAGGAGCAGGAGGGGTGGTAGGCGCTCTCCACGTTCTGGCGCACCCAGGCGTCAATCTCCTCGTCCGTTTGTATGCTGGCGCCGGGCTGGATCTCCTCGCCACGGTAGCCATCCAGCGCCGGCTGATTGAGGATCTCGCGGGTCAGGCGGATGCAGTCGCGCCAGTCCTGCTGATCCTGCTCGGTGCTCAGGTAGTTGAAACGGATCTCGGGGGCGACATGTGGATCGGCACTCTTGATGCGTACCGTGCCGCGGCTCTCCGGCTTGTTGGGGCCGACATGGACCTGGAAACCGTGGCCATCGAATGCGGCCTGGCCGTCGTAGCGCATCGCCGCAGGCAGGAAGTGGTACTGGATATTGGGCCACTTCAGCCCGGCCCGGGAGCGGATGAAGCCGCAGGATTCGAAGTGGTTGGTGGCGCCCAAACCATCCTTGAACAGCATCCAGCGGCTGCCGATCAGGCCCATGCTGAGCAGGTCCAGTTTGCCGTTCAGGGTGATCTTTTCGTTGCAGCGGTACTGGAAGTAGACCTCCAGGTGGTCCTGCAGGTTTTCGCCGACGCCGGGCAGCTCATGCTTGACCTCAACACCCGCCTGTTTCAGCACTTCAGCTGAGCCGATGCCGGACAGTTGCAGCAGATGGGGCGAGCCGATGGAACCGGCACTGAGGATCACCTCTTTGCTGGCCGATGCCTGTACCACCTTGCCATTCAACTCATACTCCACGCCGCTGGCGCGTTTGCCGTCGAGCAGCACGCGGCGGCAGGTGACACCCTGCTGCAGCGTCAGGTTCTGCCGGGCCAGCGCCTCGCGCAGATAAGCGTTGGAGGTGGACGCGCGAACGCCACTGCGCACGGTCATGTGCATCGGGCCGAAGCCCTCCTGGCAATAACCGTTGTAGTCGGCGGTTTTCGGATATCCCGCCTGCTCACCGGCATCGATGAAAGCCTGGTACAGCGGGTTCAGTGACATCTCGTTGCCGTTGCAGGTGGCCAGTGGGCCATCGCCGCCACGGTAGTCGTCGGCGCCCTCGGACCAGGTCTCGGCACGCTTGAAGTAGGGCAGGCAGTCCTGGTAGCTCCAGCCGCTGGCACCGGCGTGTTCCCACTGGTCGAAGTCGCAGGCGTGGCCGCGCACGTAGACCATGCCGTTGATTGAGGAGCTGCCGCCAAGCACCTTGCCGCGCGGACAGTGCAGTGCGCGGCCGTCGATTCCCGCATCCTTCTCAGCATGGAACTGCCAGGTGTGACGCTCGTTGTTCATCGGGTAGGAGAGGGCGGTCGGCATCTGGATAAACAGGCTGCGATCGGAGCCGCCCGCTTCCAACAGCAGTACGGAGGTGCGACCGTCAGCGCTGAGCCTGTTCGCCAGTACGCAACCGGCGGAACCGGCGCCGACAATGATGTAATCGAAAGCGTTCATCTATCTGTACCCTGCTAAACCGTTAAATGTTTGTCGTTACAGGCGCCTGTCAGGCATAGGGCGACTCGATGTCGCCGAGTTCCACATACACCGCCTTGGTCTGGGTGTAGTGGGCCAGGGTCTCGGCGCCGTTCTCGCGGCCGATACCGGACAGCTTGTAGCCGCCTACCGGCATCTCGGCGGGGGAGGCGCCCCAGGTGTTGATCCAGCAGATCCCCGCCTGCAGCTGGGCGATCACCCGGTGTGCCCGGCTCAGGTCGCGGGTAAACAGGCCCGCGGCCAGACCGTAGTCGGTATCATTGGCGCGCTTGAGTACCTCCTCCTCGGAGCTGAACTTCAGCACCGACATCACCGGACCGAAGATCTCCTCGCGCACCTGCGGCATGTCGTCGGTGCAGTCGGCGAACACGGTGGGGGCGACGAAGTTGCCCTTGCCCAGTTCGCCCTCGGTCACGCGCTGGCCACCGCAGAGCAGGCGGGCGCCGGCGGCCTTGGCCGCGTCGATATAGCCGAGCACCTTGTCCAGGTGGGCTTCGGAGATCAGCGCGCCGACCTGGGTCTGCATATCCATCGGGTCGCCGATCTTCAGTTTCGCGGTGCGTTCGGCCAGCTGCTCAAGGAAGGCGTCGTAGAGCGACTCATGCACGAACACCCGGGTGCCGTTGGTGCACACCTCGCCCTGGGTATAGAAGTTGGCCAGCATGGCGCCGGACACGGCGTTGGTCAGGTCGGCATCGTCGAACACGATCAGCGGTGATTTGCCGCCCAGCTCCATGGTCACCGACTTCAGGGTTTTCGCACTGGCTTCCATTACCTTCTTGCCGGTGCCGCATTCGCCGGTGAAGGAGACCTTGGCGATGCCGGGGTGGGCGGTGAGCATCTGGCCGACCCGGGCATCGCCTTGCACCACGTTGAACACGCCATCGGGCAGACCGGCTTCGGTGAAAATCTCGGCCAGCTTAAGTGCGCCCAGCGGGGTCTCCTCCGAGGGCTTGAACAGCATCGCGTTGCCGGCGGCCAGGCAGGGCCCGGCCTTCCACATGGCGATCTGGATCGGGTAGTTCCAGGCGCCGATACCGGCGCAGACACCGAGCGGTTCGCGCCGGGTATAGAAGAAGTTGGTAGAGCCCAACTGCTGGTGTTCGCCGCCGAGGGAGGCGGCAAGACCTGCGTAGTACTCGATCACGTCGGCACCGGTGACAATGTCCACGCAGATCGCTTCCTGCAGCGGCTTGCCGGTATCCAGCACCTCGATTCTGGCCAGCTCATCGTTGCGCTCACGCAGGATCTGCACCGCGCGCATCAGGATACGGCCGCGCTCGGCGCCGCTCAGGGCGCCCCAGATCGCCTGGCCTTCGCGGCAGGAGGCGACGGCGGCATCCACATCGGCCTGGGCGGCCTGCTGGATCTCGGCGATCACCTCGCCGCTGGCCGGGTTACGGCTGACGAAGGTCTCGCCAGAGCTGGCGTTGCGGTACTGGCCGTGAATATAGAGTGCGTGCTGCTGCATCGAAGTTATTCCTCAGTCTCTAGCCGGTAACTCATCCAGCCTGACGGAGCTGGAATTTTTTATTGATTGATCGTTTAATTAAAAATAAAGCTTCTTTGACAAAAGTCAAAAAAGCCAAATATTTATAAATCGTTGATAAGTAAGGGTTTATATATTTTGTGTCGTAAATTGAAAGGTTTGTGACGTGATCAGGCCAGTGGTTATTTGCCAGGAAAAGCCGTTCTCCGAGGGTGAAAAGGCCGGTATCGCGCCGAAAATGAACACCGATTTTTGACGTCGAGCCAAAACAGGGCGTCTCTAATCGGTTGAATTCAACGGATATGACAAGGCTGCAGGCGAAGGCGAAGCTGGATATGTCGCATTTTTGTGCGCAGCTATCCCATGGGCGATGGGGAGGCGATCACAGAGACAGATAAGAGCAGATTATGTGTTGAAAAATATTCATAACTGATAAGGAAGTTGAAAAACTACCTCATAGTGATGGCGAATGGAGTCGTAGAAGCGGGGAGGGCCTGCCCATAGAGCGCAGACCCGAGGCGTTAGCGTGCTGCACTGCCCCCCTGTTGTGACTGATAGCGTTGTGCGCTTTCGCGGAACCTGTTCAGCGCTTCTGCCGCATTCACATCGGGATCGCTGACGCTGTCGATCCAGTTCTGATCCATGCCAGCAGTGAGTTTCCAGTAATCCAGGGCAAGCGGTGAGTCGTCTCCGACCTGTTTTATCGCAACCTGGTTCTGCTGGGCCGCGGCGATGCCGTTCTTATCGGACTGGTCCCAGGCCTGGCCGGCCAGGATTGAGAGCTGTGCTCCGGAGACCGCCATAACCGCCTGTCGATCCTTCGCACTCAGTTTGTCGAGGAACTCCTCGTTGGCGATGATCGCGAAGCTGCCCAGGTAGAGCCCGCCCGGCAACAGGGTCAGGTTGGGCGCGACCTCGGCGAGGCGGAAATCCTTTTCACTGGCCGCCGGCATGAACACGCCATCGACGATACCCTGCTGCATCAGCTCGTAGACCTTCGGTCCCGGCGCCGCTACCGGGGTAACGCCCAGACGTTCGCCGATATCCTGCTGGATCCCCCCGCCCAGGCGGATCTTCTTGCCCTGCAGATCGGCGAGACTGTTGATCTCCTGCTTGCTGAAGATCTGGCCGGGTCCGTGGGTGAACAGTCCCATCAGCTCGACGCCATCATGTTCGCCCGCCTTGGCGAAGTACTGCTGGTATACCTCCCAGTAGGCGGCGGAAGCGGCTTCAGCGTTGACGCCCAGCCCCGGCAGCTCCGCCATCTTGGTCAGACGGAAGCGCCCCGGCACATAGCCGTGGAAGCTCCAGGCGGCATCGGCGACGCCATCCTCCACCAGGGTGAAGAATGAGCCCTGATCACCCAGACCGTACTCCAGCTTTATCTGTACGCGCCCCTCCGTGGCATCCTCGATCCACTTACCCCAGGTCGGGAATACCACGCTGTTCTGGACATGGCCCGGAGGGCCGGCGGTGGCTATATGCATGATGATCGGTTCGTCCGCGTAAGCAGTCAGTGAAGTGCTCAGCATCAGAGCGGCGAGGGCGGTTTTGAAACCTTTATTGCTCAGCATAGTGTGCTCCTTTTTATTCTAATATTGAGCTGGTCATAGTTTGTTCAGCAGGCGCATTTCATCAGTGTGCTGCCGGGTTGTCGGTCGGCCTAAGACGCTGGCCTGGAACCCAGGTGACGAAGGTCTATCCGCGGTACGGTCGTATCTGCACTGCTAGGTGGCGTTACGCAGGGGCTAGTTTGTTAGGCGTGCTGTTCACTGCAACAGCGGCTTCACGCTCGGTGAGTTCAGCTTCGGCCCGGCGCTTGAGGTAGCGGCGCATGGCCACGCTGGCAGCATCGGCCTTGACCGAGATCTCGTAGTAGTCGTCCGAATCGCCCTGCTCCTCGATCATCTGCGACACCGCCTGGAGACCGACCACATCCTCCTGGAATGCGGCCATCAACTGCTGATGCATGAACTCGGTGACCTCATCCTCTTCGAGTGCGAAGTTGCGGCCGTGCACGATGAAGTAGTGGGTTGAGTCGGCAGTGGCGGGGGTCGGAATATGCGCAGTCTTGATCCGCTGGTCCGGGCGCTCAGACTCATCCAACGCGATGTCGTAGAACTCGCCGTGCACGATATGCAGCGCCGGTGACACGAAATCGGAGGTGGTGATCCGCGCCGCATCCTTGCCCTCCAGCCTGGTGGGTTTCGCCCAGACCGGCGGCAGACGGGTAGGCACCACATAACGTTTGAGTAGGAAACGGTCGTCGCTGATATCGGTATCGAATTCGGCACGGGCATAATCCGGCGTACCGAAGGTATTGGCGTGCAGGAAGCTCAGGTGGGTCAGGTCGAGCAGATTCTCATGCAGATAGACATAGCTGCATTTCAGGTCCATGTAGTCCTCGGAGGTGACCCAGCCCTCCTCGAGCATGGGCATAGCAGGGATCTTGTCGATATCCGCCTGTTCCGGCTCGCCCATCCAGATCCAGATTACCGGACCTTGCCGGTGCAGGGGATAGCTGCGGATCGAGATGCCGGAGCAGTTGCACTGGGAGGGGACCTCAATACACTGGCCGTTTTCGTCATAGCGCAGACCATGGTAGCCACAGACGACCGTGTCGCCGTCCAACATGCTGCGTGACAGCGGGAAGGAGCGGTGACCACAACGGTTATCCAGCGCAACGGGCGTGCCGTCTTCTTTGCGGAACAATACGACCTGACGGCCGAGGATGGTGCGCGCCATCAATTCCCGGCCCACCTCCCGGGACAGCGCGGCAACATACCATTCGTTGTAGATGAAAGGAGTTTGGCGATCGGCCATTCGGCGGCAGGCGGCCTGGGCGGCGCGCTGGACTCGTGTCAGTGACATGGGGCTCTCCTGTTTGTTGTTGTATGCAAGCCTGTGTCTACGGTAAATCAGCGCTGTGTGGGAGGCGCTCACAAGATCTTGTGAGGCTCGATATTGGCGATGGGGCGTGTAATACTGCCAGGGCGAGTGAAGGCCCGGTCGACACGGGTGGATAACAATAAAAAACGCGCCGATGAGGCCCACAGATGAACCCAACGCTTGACCAGTCGTCGCTGGCGACGCTGATATCCAGTGTCGGACAGTGTCGGTTTGACCGGGTGCTGGCAGACACCATGCACAAGCTGACCGGTGCCGATCACTGCGTGCTGGTCTCCTATCCCGCTTATTTGAAACACCCCTTTACGCTTTTCTCTGCTGGATCCATACGTGAGCCTCTGGCCCAGGAGTGTCGGCGCCTGTATGACGAGGTGTTTTACCTGCGTGACCCTAACCTGGGGTTGATGGCCGCTGGCGATAGAAAAACTGAGCCCAGGATCCGCCAGGTGCAGGTGGACGAATTCTACGATCAGGAGTATCGGCATCAGTTGATGGAACGATGCGATATTCGCGAAAAGATCGCATTTATCGGCCAGAGCAACGGCCAGCCCTTCTGTCTGAACCTGTATCGAGTGAATACGGCTACACGTCGCAATCTAGACAGTGGCCCGCTGGAGGAGGGCGGTGCGGTGTTGGCTTCGATACTGGAGCGGCATATTGCGTTCGCCGGTCAGCAGCAGGTTCGATTCGACTTGCCCTGGGTGATGTCGCGTTTGCAGGGGGCCTGTGGCCAACTGTTGACGGCCAGGGAGCTGGATGTCGGCGCGAGGATCGTGCTTGGATATAACTCCGAAGCGATCGCGCTGGATCTGGATATCAGTGTTAACACGGTGTTGACGCACCGGCGCCACCTCTACGAGAAGGTCGGTATCGGCACCCAGAATCAGCTGTTTGCTCTGGTGGTCGAGGGGCGGTTGCCATTCTGAACCCTCCGCCAGGGTTATTCGCCGAGTCATTTCGCTTCACATCAAATTGAGCCCGTCAGCCGACGTCGCTATCCGGCAACGTCAATCCCGTTTCCGTCGGCGCCATCCAGTCGTAAAAATCGATCCAATCTCGCGCCAACCCTGGCGAATCGCTGAATGACAGAGATTTTTCACTGTGTCGCAAATCGACATTGCCGAGGCGTTGCGGAACATCATGTCTCCCATCGCTCTGGATACCATCCTCTCAAAGCCAGCTAGTCTGGTCTTAAGTTATTTGGCCGAACTGGTGTACCCAACACGTTCTTGCTGTACCTGGCCCAAGCAATCGGCATTAGCAGGTCTGGCATTGGAGGAGAAAAAGATGTTTGCAAAGAGTGATGATATTCAGGGCTTCGATAATGAACTCTGGGACGCGATCCAGCACGAAGCGGTGCGTCAGGAGGAACATATCGAACTGATCGCCTCCGAGAACTACACCAGCCCGCGTGTGATGCAGGCTCAGGGTACGGTGTTGACCAACAAGTACGCCGAAGGTTATCCGGCCAAGCGCTACTACGGCGGTTGCGAGTATGTCGACGTGGTGGAAGCGCTGGCGATCGATCGCGCCTGCAAGCTGTTCGGCGCCGATTACGCTAACGTACAGCCGCACTCCGGTTCCCAGGCCAACGCTGCTGTTTACATGGCACTGTGCCAGCCGGGCGACACCGTACTGGGCATGAGCCTGGCCCACGGTGGTCACCTGACTCACGGTGCGCACGTCAACTTCTCCGGCAAGATCTACAACGCGGTTCAGTACGGTCTGAACGAAGCCACCGGCGAGATCGACTACGACCAGGTTGAAGCACTGGCCCTGGAGCACAAGCCGAAAATGATCGTGGCGGGTTTCTCTGCCTACTCCCGTATCGTTGACTGGGCCAAGTTCCGTGAAATCGCCGACAAGGTCGGAGCCTACCTGTTTGTCGATATGGCGCACGTTGCTGGTCTGGTTGCAGCCGGACTGTACCCGAACCCGCTGCCGTACGCCGATGTTGTTACCACCACCACCCACAAGACTCTGCGTGGTCCTCGTGGCGGCCTGATCCTGGCCAAGTCCAACCCGGAGCTGGAGAAGAAGCTGAACGCCGCGGTATTCCCGGGCGGTCAGGGTGGCCCGCTGATGCACGTCATCGCCGCCAAGGCGGTTGCGTTCAAGGAAGCACTGGATCCCGCCTTCACTGAGTACCAGACTCAGGTAGTGAAAAACGCCAAGGCGATGGCGGAAGTGTTCATCGAGCGCGGCTTCGATGTTGTGTCCGGCGGTACCGACAACCACCTGTTCCTGCTCAGCCTGATCAAGCAGGGCCTGACCGGTAAGGCGGCTGACGCTGCGCTGGGTCGTGCCAACATCACCGTGAACAAGAACGCTGTGCCGAACGACCCGCAGTCTCCGTTCGTGACCTCCGGTCTGCGTATCGGGTCTCCGGTTGTGACCACTCGCGGCTTCAAGGAAGCGCAGTGCCGTACATTGGCTGGCTGGATCGCCGACCTCCTCGACGTCCTGAACGACGAAGAGAAGCTGGAAGCGAAGATCATTGAAGTGAAAGAGCAGGTTAAGGCGCTGTGCGCTGACTTCCCGGTCTACCGTTGATCTTATTGGTTATTTCGAAAATCCGCGCAAGCGGCTATCAGTGGAGCTGACGTTATGCAGCGTTATTCCGGATTTGGACTGTTCAAGCACAGTCTGAGCTATCACGAAAATTGGCAGCGGGCGTGGCGCAACCCGACGCCGAAGAAAAAGTATGACGTCATCATCGTTGGTGGTGGTGGGCATGGTCTGGCGACCGCCTACTACCTGGCCAAAGAGCACGGTATCACCAATGTGGCGGTGATCGAGAAGGGTTACCTGGGCGGCGGTAACACTGCCCGTAACACCACTATCGTGCGCTCCAACTACCTGTGGGACGAAGCGGCTCACCTGTACGAGCACGCCATGAAGCTGTGGGAAGGCCTGTCGCAGGACCTGAACTACAACGTCATGTTCTCTCAGCGTGGTGTACTCAACCTGGGTCACACGCTGCAGGATATGCGTGATATCCAGCGCCGCGTCAACGCTAACCGTTTGAACGGTATCGACGGTGAAGTGCTGGACACCAAGGGTGTTCAGGAGATCGTTCCGCATATGGATTGCTCCGCCAACCGTCGCTACCCGGTACTGGGTGCGTCCTGGCAGCCGCGTGCCGGTGTTGCCCGCCACGATGCGGTGGCCTGGGGCTTCGCCCGCGGCGCCGACAGCTACGGCGTCGACCTGATCCAGCAGTGTGAAGTGGTCGACATGGTGATCGAGGATGGCGCTATTGTGGGGGTTAAGACCAACAGTCACGGCGTGATCAAGGCCGATCGTGTGGGCTGCGTCACTGCCGGTAACTCCGGTGTGATGGCGAAGATGGCCGGTTTCGAACTGCCGCTGGAATCTCATCCGCTGCAGGCGCTGGTATCCGAGCCGATCAAGCCGATTCTGGATACTGTGGTCATGTCCAACCACGTACACGGCTACGTCAGCCAGTCCGACAAGGGTGACCTGGTGATCGGTGCCGGTATCGACGGTTACAACGGCTACGGTCAGCGTGGTTCCTACCCGACCATCGAGCACACCGTTCAGGCGATCGTCGAGCTGTTCCCGATCTTCAGCCGCGTGCGCATGAACCGTCAGTGGGGCGGTATCGTGGATACCTGCCCGGATGCCTGCCCGATCATCTCCGCCACTCCGGTTGAGAACCTGTTCTTCAACTGCGGTTGGGGTACCGGCGGCTTCAAGGCCACTCCGGGATCCGGCAACGTCTTCGCCGCGACGCTGGCGAAGGGCGAGGCGCATCCGCTGGCCAAGCCGTTCTCCATGTTCCGTTTCCACAACGGCGCACTGATCGACGAACACGGCGCCGCTGGCGTTGCTCACTGAGGACTTACGAAATGTTGCATATCTACTGTCCGCACTGCCGCGAGCATCGCGAAGAGGAAGAGTTTCACGTCAAGGGCCAGGCGCATATCGCCCGTCCGCTTGATCCGGAGAGCTGCACCGACAAGGAGTGGGGGGAATACCTCTTCTTCCGCAAGAACCCGCGCGGTATTCATCACGAGATCTGGTACCACAGCACCGGCTGTCGCAAGTTTTTCAACGTGACTCGCGACACGGTCAGCTACGAGATCAAAGAGGTTTACAAGATTGGCGAACAGCCCCAAGTGGTTGCTAAGGGTTAAGGAGCGGAAAGCATGAGCCAGAAAAACCGCCTCCAGTCCGGAGGCCGCATCGACCGTTCCAAGGCAATGACCTTCAGCTACAACGGTCGCCAGTACAAGGGTTACCAGGGCGACACCGTCGCCTCAGCACTGCTGGCCAACGGCGTCGATATCGTCGGCCGCAGTTTCAAATACAGCCGTCCGCGCGGCCTCGTCACTGCCGGTGCCGATGAGCCGAACGGCATCCTGCAGATGGGCGCTACCGAAGCGACCCAGGTGCCGAACGTCCGTGCTACCCAGCAGGAGCTGTTCGACGGCCTGGTGTGCAGTGCTACCAACGGTTGGCCGAACGCCGAGTCCGACATGATGTCGATCCTCGGTAAAGTCGGCGGCAAGATGATGCCCCCGGGCTTCTACTACAAAACCTTCATGTACCCGCAGTCCATGTGGGAAACCTACGAGAAGGTGATCCGTAAGGCTGCCGGTTTCGGTCGCTCACCGCTGGAAAACGATCCGGACGAATACGATAGCGTTAACCAGCACTGCGACCTGATGGTCGTGGGCGCAGGTCCGGCCGGTCTGATGGCGGCGCTGACCGCTGCCCGTAGTGGTGCGCGTGTCATCATCGCCGATGAGCAGAACGAGTTTGGCGGTCACCTGCTGTCCAGTCGCGAGCGTATCGGCGGCAAGTCGGCGGCTGACTGGGTTGCCAGTATCGTCGAGGAGCTGGCGAGTTTCCCGGATGTGCTGATGCTGCCACGTTCGACCGTGAACGGCTATCACGACCATAACTTCCTGACCATTCACGAGCGTCGTACCGACCACATCGCCGACAAGGCGCCGTCTGGTCAGGTTCGTCAGCGTATGCACCGCGTGCGTGCACACTGGGTGGTACTGGCCACCGGTGCGCAGGAGCGTCCGCTGGTATTCGCCCATAACGACGTACCGGGCTGTATGGTTGCATCCGCCGTGTCCACCTACATCAACCGTTATGGCGTAGTACCGGGCAAGCAGCTGGTGCTGATGACCACCAACGATGGTGCTTACCAGACCGCTCTGGACTGGGCTGACGCCGGTCGTGAGGTTGTGGCTGTGGTTGATACCCGCGCCAATCCTCAGGGTGAACTGATCGAAGCAGTGCGTAAGCGCGGCATCAAGGTGATCACCGGCAGCGCCGTGATCGAGGTTAGCGGTAAGAAGCGTGTCAGTGGCGTCACCGTCGCCGGCATCGACGCCAAAGGCGAGAAGGTCACCGGCAAGGCTCATTCACTGCTGAGCTGCGACACCGTTGCCAGCTCCGGCGGCTGGAGCCCGGTTGTGCACCTGTCCTGCCATGCCGGTAGCCGCCCCGAATGGCGCGATGACATTATCGGCTTCGTGCCGGGCCCGACCGTGCAGAAGCAGCTGATTGCCGGCGGTATCACCGGCACTTATGCGCTGGACAAGGTTTTGGCAGAAGGTGCGAAAGCAGGTCAGGAAGCGACTAAGCGTCTGGGCCTGACTGTGGCCGACGTACAGCTGCCCAACGTGCGCAACCTGCGTGAAGGCAAGCCGATGGCGCTGTTCCACGTACCGCACACCAAGCCGACCTCTCGTGCACCGAAGCAGTTCGTCGACTACCAGAACGACGTAACCGCTGCCGGTATCGAGCTGGCGACCCGCGAAGGCTTCGAGTCGATCGAGCACGTCAAGCGTTACACCGCCATGGGCTTCGGTACCGACCAGGGTAAGCTGGGTAACATCAACGGTATGGCGATCACCGCCAAGGTGCTGGGCAAGACGATCCCGGAAACCGGTACCACCGTGTTCCGTCCGAACTACACACCGATCACCTTCGGTGCGATTGCCGGACGCAACTGCGACGAGCTGTTCGATCCCAAGCGCTTCTCCGCCATGCACAAATGGCATGTGGAAAACGGTGCCAAGTTCGAGGATGTGGGCCAGTGGAAACGTCCCTGGTACTTCCCGAAAGCGGGCGAAACCATGCAGCAGTCGCTGGATCGCGAGTGCAAGGCTACCCGTGAGAGCGTTGGTATCCTCGACGCCTCCACGCTGGGTAAGATCGACATCCAGGGTAAGGATGCGCGCGAATTCCTGTCACGCGTCTACACTAACGCTTGGGCCAAGCTCGGCGTCGGCAAGTGCCGCTACGGCCTGATGTGTAAAGAAGACGGTATGGTGTTCGACGATGGTGTGACCTCATGCCTGGGCGAAAACCACTTCCTGATGACCACTACCACCGGCGGCGCCGCCGGCGTTCTGGAGTGGCTGGAACTCTACCACCAGACCGAGTGGCCGGAGCTGGAAGTGTTCTTCACCAGCGTGACCGATCACTGGGCGACAATGACCATCTCCGGTCCCAACAGCCGCAAGCTGCTGGCCGAGCTGACCGACATCGACCTGGATAAGGACGGCTTCAAGTTCATGGACTGGCGTGCAGGCACAGTGGCGGGCGTACCGGCACGTGTGTTCCGTATCTCCTTCACCGGTGAGCTGTCGTTCGAGATCAACGTCCAGGCCAACTACGGTCTGCACGTATGGGAAAAGCTGTTCGAGCATGGCGCCAAGTACAACCTGACGCCGTACGGCACCGAAACCATGCATATTCTGCGTGCAGAGAAAGGTTTCATCATCGCCGGTCAGGATACCGATGGTTCCGTGCATCCGTTCGATCTTGGCATGGGCTGGTGTGTTGGTAACAACAAGCCGTTCAGCTATATCGGTAAGCGCGGTATGGCGCGTGAAGATTGCGTACGCCCGAACCGCAAGCAGCTGGTGGGTCTGAAAACCAAGGATCCGAAGGTGGTTCTGCCGGAGGGCGCCCAAGCGGTGGCCGATCCGAAGCAGGCGATCCCGATGGATATGCTTGGCCACGTCACCTCCAGCTACTGGAGTGCCAACCTGGGCCACAGTATCGCGATGGGCTTCGTCAAAGGCGGCCTTGAGCGCATGGGCGAATCCGTTTACTACCCGCTGGCCGATGGCCGCGTGATCGAAGCTGAAATCTGCAGCCCGATCTTCCTCGATCCGAAAGGGGAGCGTCAGAATGTCTGAGACACTTGCACCTGAAAAAGAAGGCACCGTCAACGTGGCGGTTATGAACCAAGTGGCTGGAAGCGGTGCTCGCGCCGAGTCTCCGCTGCATCACGCCGAACTCGACAAGCTGGCTGCGCGTAACCCGCGCACCGGCGGTGTGATGCTGCGTGAACTCAAGTTGCTCGGTCACCTGACCCTGCGCGGTTCGCAGCAGAACGAAAGCTTCATGAACGGCTGCGCCGAGGTGCTGGGGTTGGCATTGCCGACCCAGCCCCTGACTTCGGTGGAGAAGGGTAGTGTATCGATCCGCTGGATCAGCCCGGACGAGTGGCTGGTTGTGCTGCCTGCCGATCAGGCGTACGAAGTGGAGCAGGGCCTGCGTGCGGCTATCGAGGGCCATTTCTCGGTGGTTAACGTTAGCGGTGGACAGACTCTCCTGGAGCTGTCCGGGCCTAACGCCCGTGACGTGCTGAAGAAAAGCTGCCCTCTGGATGTTCATCCGAGCCAGTTCCCGGTAGGTAAGGTCGCCGGTACTGTATTTGCCAAGAGCACGGCTGTGGTTCGCCGCAGCGGTGAGGAAAGCTGGGAGCTGGTGGTGCGCCGCAGCTTCGCAGACTACATCTGGCTCTGGCTGCAGGATGCCAGCCGCGAATACGGTCTTGTGATCAAGAGCTAAACCGTTTTGGTGCGCCGGGGTGTTTCCGCCAGACGCCCCCGGCGCACCGTCTTAGATTGCTGGAGGAGATTGCCATGAGCTCTCTGCCCGATTCCTGGATCTTTACCGCCCAATGTCCCAGTCGGCTCGGTACTGTAGATGTGGTGACCCGCTTTATGGCGGAATCAAAAAACTACATCAACGAGATCCACTCGTTTGACGATCGCGTCAGCGAGCGTTTCTTCATCCGCATCGAGTTTCAACCTCAGGGCGATGCTTTCACGCCTGAAAGCTTCGATGACCAATTCGCGCCTCGGGCTACCGAGTTCGATATGGAGTGGAACCTGACCCCGCCCGGACACCGCGAACGGGTGGCGATCCTGGTTTCCAAGTTCGACCACTGTTTGAACGATCTGCTGTTCCGCCACCGTACCGGACAGCTCGATATCGATATCCCGGTGATCATCTCCAACCACCCGGATCTGAGGCCTCTGGCCGAATGGCATGGCATACCGTACTACCATCTGCCGATCACGGCGGAGACCAAGCCGAAGCAGGAAGCGCAGATACTCGACCTGCTCGAGCAGTACGATATCGATCTGGTCGTACTTGCCCGCTACATGCAGGTACTGTCACCGGAGATGTGCGAAAAGCTGGATGGCTGGGCGATCAACATCCACCACTCCCTGCTGCCGGGCTTCAAGGGCGCACGCCCCTACCACCAGGCATGGGAAAAAGGGGTCAAGATGGTCGGTGCCACTGCGCACTACGTTAACAACGATCTGGATGAAGGCCCCATTATTACCCAGGGTATCCAGAGCGTTGACCATGCTCACTACCCGGAAGACCTGGTCTCCAAAGGGCAGGATGTGGAACGCATCACCCTGTTCAACGCCGTGCGCTACCACGTGGAAAAGCGTGTGTTCCTGAGTGGCAAACGAACGGTGGTATTCAGTAACTGAGGTTACTGCTGATTTTCCGTTGTTGTTTTGACCGGGCCTGGTGCCCGGTTTTTTTCTTTTTTAGGTGGTTGGTGTTTCGTCCCTCGAGCCGCTAGCGCGGTAGCGGAAGTGAAGGTTTTTAGCGGTGACACTCGGCATCAGTCCGGCTGTCTGATGCCGGCGTTCACTCCCGCTTCGCGATCAGCTTATCGACGCTCCATGCACCACCGCCGGCAAAGGCCAGAAAAAAGAATATGAAGCAGAACAGTACCGCAGGTTCGCCTCGGTTCATCAAGGGCGCGAGGAAGGTATCGGCGCTGGCGTGGGCCATGAAGTAGGCGAAGGCCATCTCGCCGGAGAGAAGAAAAGCGACCGGGCGAGTGAACAGACCGAGAATGAGCAGTGCGCCGCCGACCAGCTCCAGCATGCCGGCAAATCCGGTTATCGAGAAATACTGCAGATCTTCATAGCGCTCGTTATAGGGGATCAACAGCAGTTTCGAGCTGCCGTGCAACAGGAACAGATAGGCGGTAACGATGCGCAGGACCGACTGGACGCGGGGTGTCCAGACCGTTTCAAGGGTTTCAACGAATGTCATGGTGCCCTCCAGATCGATTGGCTATCGAGCGTGTCTCCCTCCGTCAGCACCGTGGCTGGCGGGTGATGTAATGAAGTGAAGTTCAGTACGCGGAAGTTATCCAGAACGCGATTGCTGTTTGCCGGGTCTATTCAGTGCCTTTCTGCATCATCTCAGATCCATCTGCATCTCGTGCCAGCTCAATCCGCCGTGGTCTGATGCGGATTTGCAGCAGTACTGAAAACCGTGCTTGGTGTAGAAGTCGATCAATTCGGTCTGGCAGATCAGATGGATCGAGTGCTTGCCCAGAGCGCGCATCTTGTCGATAAAGGCGACCAGTAGCTGGCTGGCGTAGCCTCTACCCTGATATGCCGGGTGCACGACCACCGACATGATCACGATATGCTTACCGGCAGGGTCGTGACCGACCAGTTCTTTGAATGCTTCATCCGACATCTCCACCTTGTCGGTGGCGCCGCCGTTGACAAAACCGACGATTCTGTTGCCGAGTTCTAAAACAATAAAACCCTCGGGGTATGTTTGAATGCGCTTCTCGATCTTTTCTCTGCTGGCCGCTTCATCACCGGCGTAAGCTGTGGTTTCGATCTCATAGCAGCTGTCCAGATCGGCAATTCTTACCTCCCGTATCATGCTGTGCTCCCGGTTGGTGGGTTGGTGGGTTGGTGGGTAGGGCGCTGGCCTCCGGTCAACCTTTCTTGTGCCTTTAAATTTAACGCCTTAGCTTTTTGTTGGCGACTGCGGCAGATCTTTTTCGGCGGCATGGGGTATATCGTTGAAAAACGATATGGCACCATGGGCGGATGTAAAAGGAGCGTACGATGAAAGCACTGTCCGATATCCCATTCTCTGTTCTGGAGCTGGCGCCGATACGCCTGCATGAGTCTGTCAGCGACACCCTTGCCCGCAGTATCGAATTTGCCCGCCATGCGGAGGCTTCGGGCATCGAACGCTTCTGGCTGGCGGAGCACCATAACATGCAGGGGATCGCCAGTTCCGCGACCTCGGTGTTGATCGGTGCGGTGGCTGCCAATACCCAGCGGATGCGGGTGGGCTCCGGCGGCATCATGTTGCCCAACCATCCGCCGTTGGTAATCGCGGAGCAGTTTGGCACCCTGGACGCACTCTATCCTGGCCGGATCGACCTCGGGCTTGGGCGTGCGCCGGGTACCGATTCGTTAACCAGTCGGGCGCTACGGCGTGACGATATGCGTGCCGAGCAGTTTCCGGAGGAGGTAGCCCAGCTGCAGAAACTGCTGGGTCCGAAGGATCCGGCTGCCCGGGTGCGCGCAGTACCGGGGGAGGGAAGCCAGGTGAAGATCTGGCTGTTGGGATCGAGCCTGTTCAGTGCCCAGCTCGCGGCTGAGAGGGGGCTGCCCTATGCGTTTGCCGGACATTTTGCTCCACGCTACGCCTATGAGGCGCTGACACTTTATCGCCGACAGTTCCGGCCATCCGAGGTGCTCGATGCGCCCTATGCGATGCTCGGGGTGCCATTGATTGCGGCCGACAGCGATGATGAGGCCCGCTATCTTGCGACCAGCTCACAGCAGCGCATATTGGCGCTGATGCGTGGGGAACCGCTCTGGTTGCGCCCGCCGGTGGAAAGCATGGAGGCGTTGTGGAGCCCGCATGACAAAGCGTCGGTGGAGGCGTTTCTCGGCCTTCAGGTGGTTGGCGGCCCGGCAACGCTCAAGTCGAAGCTGGAACAGCTGATCAACGAGTTTCCGGTCGATGAGCTGATGTTCACCAATGATCTATACGATCAGAGAAAACGCTTGGCGGCGCTGTCGATTCTGATGGCGTTGAGATAAAGATCGGGCTATCGCGCCAGTTATGGCCGTTAATCGCGATGGCAGATACAGGACTCGCCGGTGGCAGCGGCCTTCAGCTCCTCGGCGATACCGCATTGCGCCACCGTCTGGTGCCGGGCGCAACGCTGGCGCAGAACCATCAATTGCGACTCCAGTTCGGCGAGTTCTGCACGACGCTGGTGTACGGCAGTGAGGTGGCGGTCGATCAGCAGGTTGATCTCGTCACAGTCGCTGTCGGGTGAGTCAAGCAGGGTCAGCAATCCGCGAATCTCCGACAAGGATATCTCCAGGGCACGGCAGTGACGAATAAAACGCAGGCGTTCGGCGTGGGTGCTGCTGTAGCGTCGATAGCCGTTCGCTTCACGTTTTGGCGGCTGCAGTAACCCTTCACGTTCGTAATAGCGAATGGTCTCCGGGTCGACCCCGGTGTGGCGGCCCAGTGTGCCGATGCGCATCGCGACCTCCTCTTCGAATGGACGATTTAATAGCTTAACAGTATTGACCCTGTAGTGGCTCCAAGGTTTTTAATGGGCTCTACTTCAGGTTGAAGCAGGAGGTTCAGATGGCAGGGGATTGTTGCGGGACGATTTCGGCTGGGTCGCCCCTCACCCGGGACGGGCGGCGATTCCGACGTGCGCTTTGGATCGCGCTCGCGGTCAATGCGGTGATGTTTGTGGTGGAATTGGGCGCGGGCCTGCAGTCGGGGTCGGTATCGCTGCTCGCCGACGCGATCGACTTTTTCGGCGACAGTGCCAACTACCTGCTGTCGCTGGTGGTGATGTCGATGGGGCTGCTATGGCGGGCACGCGGCGCATGGATAAAGGGACTGACCATGGTGCTGTTCGGTCTTTTGGTATCGGCACGGGCCGTTTGGGGCCTGGCGTTGGGTCAGCCACCCGAACCGCTGGTGATGTCGAGTATAGGCGCGCTGGCGTTGCTCGCGAATGTGGGGGTTGCCGTCATGTTGTATCGGTTCCGCCTGGGGGATGCGGATATGCGGTCGGTGTGGTTGTGTAGCCGCAACGACGCAATCGGCAACCTGGCGGTGATCCTTGCCGCTGCCGGGGTGTTCGGCACCGGCGATGCCTGGCCGGATCTGGTGGTGGCGGGCATTATGGCGGGATTGGCGCTGACCAGCGGCGTCAGCATTCTGCGCCACGCTCGACAGGACATGCGTATAGCGAAAGCGGAAGCGGGTGCTTAACTGATCAAGCCATTACGTTTAACGACGCGGTAGATCTTGAGGCTGGTTCGCCCGAGGGCGCTGAGTTCACCCAGCTTGGGTATTTCGCCGCGATCAAGGCGCATCTGCCAGTCAAGTAACTCACCGTCGAGATAATCGAGCAGCTTCTTGGAGCAGCCATTGCAGATGCCATCGCAAACCTGGGCTTCCGGCAGGTCGAAGGGCAGGGTGCTCCTGGCTTTGTCTATCAGGTTCTGCATCGCGATTCGGGGGCTGGGTTTGGGCATCTAGGGCGCTCCTGGCTAGAGGAATGATCATAGCGCGGTGCTCTTGGGGTTGGATTGACCGATCGCAAACGGGGGGTGATTACGAAATGCCTCGGATTCCGGCTACCAGATAGGGCGCCCAGAGTGTGACGGTCAAGGCCAGCAGGAACAGCTCGCCGGTGATCGGATTGAATATCTATCCCAATTCCAACCAGGTTTTTTCGGTCACGCAGTGGCCAAGATACCGTTCGGCGGCGGATTAGCGGCCCTCCAGCGACAGGGACGGGTGAGCGTCTACTCGGCGTGTGCGTCCGCGCCGTGTTCCGACAGCTGTGCGCCGAACCAGCGATGTATGGCGGTTAGCAGGCTAAGGTCATCGGTTTCAAACTGGATTTCGGCGCCGTTGGGCAGAGGAGCATAAGTCACGCGGATACTGCTGGCGCCATCAGCGAGCTCCTTCAGTCCCGGCATATCGGCGCCGTGCAAGGTTGCGGGATCTCCGTAGTCGCCCTGCGCGAAGCGCATTGCCTCATGTTTCAGGTGGCGCTGGATCAGCGCCACCTGCTGCTCGTCCTGACCCTCCCTCAATACCACACGCTGGCGGCCGCCCTGTTCGGTCATTTTGAACAGATGCACGCTGCCGGCGATATCAAACGGCATCACATGGTGTGACATCTGGTGCACATGCTGTTGCGGCGTGCTTTCGCCATATGCTGGGGCGAGGGCGACCGTCAGAAGACCGGCGGCCACCAGACGCAGGCATAGGTTTACGTGCGTGTTCATCGTCAGGCTCCTTGCTCTTATAAATTCGGACGCACTGTGGCTCGAGTATCAGGTAGTGCTACAGCTGCTCCGAGAGGAATGTCAGCGTCCGGCCATGGGCCAGGGCCGCAGCTTTTTGGTTGTAGGCGGGGCGGCCCCAGCAGTTAAATCCGTGATCGACACCGGGGTAGTCGAAGAAGCTCGCGTTTTCGCGGCCGGCAAAACTGTTCCTGACCTTGCCGACGGCCTCGGCAGGGATCATCTTGTCCAGCTCGGCGTAGTGAAACAGTATTGGCTGGGTAATCTTCTCGGCCAGCTCCAGGCTGTTCTGGATGCCGCCACCGTAATAGGCCACCGTGGCGTCGACGCTGCCCGCAGCCGCGGCGCGGTAAGCCAATTGACCGCCAAGACAGTAACCAATCGCGGCGACGCCGCCTTCGACCTCCGGCAGCGTCCTCAGGTACTCGGCGGCTGCCGCCACATCGGCACCTGCCTGGGCATCGTCCACGCGCTGGCGCAGTGCTATCGCTTCGGTTCTGCCCACGTCGTCATAGCCCAGGTCGACGCGAGGCTGCTGGCGCCAGAATACGTCGGGGGCGAGTACGACGTAGCCGTCCAGTGCGTATTGCTCGGCGACGGCACGGATATGGCTGTTTACACCCCAGATCTCCTGGATGATTACAATGCCGGGCCCCTTCCCGGTGGGCGGCAATGACAGGTATCCGGAAAAGCCCTCTGTCCCGACGTTCGGGATATCGATCCATTGTGCGTTCATGGCAATCTCTTGTGGTTGTATTGAACCATTGGCGTCCAGCCTAATGGCGGCTCATGGGGCACCCTTGAACCGGGCGACCAGGATGGGAGCCAGCAGTGTGGTGATTAGCACCAACAGTAGCAGATCGCCCGAGGCCGGGTTAAATAGCTGGGCTAACTCGCTCCAGCTTTTCCCGGCAATAAAGTGACCAAAGAGTATATCGAACAGCAGGGTCATGCAGACCCACTGCAATCCTATCGCCAGATAGACTCGGCTGCTCCGCTTGCCAATAAGCGGAAACGCGCAGTAGGTGGCGCTCAATATGAGCAGCGAAAGGCTCAGCCCACTGACGATCAGCGCCGGGTGCGGACCGATGAGTTCGGCCAACAGCTTGTCCCGGATAAGGCCATTGGCGATGGCCAACAACACCATAGCGAGCCAAATGGCTGAAGCTGTGAAAAATAGCCTGATGGCCATATGTGGGCGACTCATGAATCCGGTTTCTGGACGATGAAGTAAGTATGTAACTCCGGATATTGATCAAACTCCAGATGCTTGCAGAGACAGCCTGCTTCATCAATCACTCTTAACAAAGCGGGGATGCCCAGCGTTGAGTAATACAGCTCCGGCCCCATGCTGGCATCAAGGTGCTGATCGGCACTATCAAGGCCTCCGGCGGAGAAGATACAGACACCTCCAGGGTTCAACTGAGCGAACAGCTTACGCAGCACCGGCTCGTGCTGGTCGAGTGGCAGGTGCCACAGGCTGTCCCAGGCGCTGATAAAGTCGTACTGCCGGGGCAGGGGCCAGGTGCAGATATCGGCGTGGTGAAAGGTCAGGCTCGGGAAGCGCGCTCTCATCTGCTCGATCATGCGTGCAGAGATATCGACCCCCTCCGGTGTGAAGCCTTTTTCCAGCAGCAGTTGCTCTATCCGGCCGTTGCAGCCGCAACCCACATCCAGTGCAGCACCGCGCATGTTGGTAAAGGCGATGGCGCGTTCATGCTGGTGGATACCGTTTGCCTGGTTGAATTCTGGCCGGGTCCAGAGCTGGGTGATCTGATCGTAGGCCAGGCCTATCTGTTTCGGCTGCATAGGGTTGGGGCGTCCTCGGTTCTGCTGTTCCCGCCATGTTGCTGGATAGTGTTGGCTATTGCCAGTCGTCTAAAAATAGCCAATCAGCCGTCCCAGCGTCAGTACCGCTATCCATATCAGTAGTGAGAGGAGTGCCGAGAGACGGAGAGGAATCGATGGCAGGCTTTGCGACAGCCAAAATGCGGCGTCGTCTGGTGGCAGCAGGAGCTCATCTATGAGGCCGGCGCGATCGTTTCACCAGGGCTGCCCGACCTCGATCATCCACTGCTCTCCGTTCACATCCAGCGTGACCTCTCCGTGGGGGTTGTCCAGGCGTACGTCGACGATTACACCGGTAACCTCAAGCTCCTCGTCTGTGGCCCAGCCCCATTCATGATGTGCACAATGGCTATGGGACCAGAGAATGCCAAATGCGCGGGTAAGGAACGCCAGCCAAACGGCGACGTTCAGAATAGATGTTCATGGCGAGTCTCCCATCCAAATTCGTCTGCGTCTACTGACTGTAGGCCCGGGTAGGCGGGCTTACTGCCTGAGGTCGTGCAGGTTGAACAGATCCTTAGCTAGGCGCCCGCAGGAGGGGGCTGGTGTCTGCGTAGCGCCTTGCAACAGCCGGGTTGAATGGTAGGGGATCAGGCCAGAGCGGCGATAACGGACATCTCCACCAGTATCTCCGGACGAGCCATGCGCGCTTCGACACAGGCACGTGCCGGTTTCGGCAGCTCGGCAACCCAGGCATCCCACACCGCATTCATTGCAGCGAAATCTTTCATGTCGCGAATATAGATGGTGACCGAAAGCAGCGATTCCTTATCGCTCCCCGCTTCGCTTAACAGCGCGTCGATCTTGGCCAGGCACTGACGGGTTTGTTCGGCGATATCCCACTCCGCTTGACCAGCGGTCTGACCGCATAGGTAGACGGTGCCGTTATGTTTGACGATTCGGCTCATGCGATCGGTTGAGTGGATGCGTTCTATGGACATGATGCTCTCTCCAGTTGACGTTTATTTGAGATCCTATGACAGCTTTCGCCGGCCTACGCCGTTGACTGCCAGTGACTTTCACTACGCTTGAAGTGGCCTGCGACGAGGCGTTTGGTTCGGTTACTAATGATAAGGAATTTCATGCAGCATTAAATATCGTAATAATTCAGAAAAACAAAGAATATAACTTTAATATATTAAAAATATGGTTATTAAATACTGTAAAAAACACATAAAGCAGTTGATCATAAAATAATAAAATCAACAGTCTTTATTGAGGTGCATCATGACGGTTCTGGTAATGGGGGCGGGTGTCGTCGGCGTAACGAGTGCGTGGTATCTGGCCAAGGCCGGACACGAGGTGACGGTGATCGACCGTCAGGTGGACGTTGCGCTGGAGACCAGCTACGCCAACGCCGGACAGATCTCACCGGGGTACTCAACTCCCTGGGCTGCACCTGGCGTACCGCTGAAAGCGATCAAGTGGATGATGCAGGACCTCGCGCCGTTGATGATCAACGGCAGGGAGCTGGATCTGCAGACGCTGGGCTGGATGGGCAAGATGTTGGCGAACTGCAACGAAAAGGCATACCACCGCAATAAGGAGCGGATGCTGCGCGTGTCCGAATACAGCCGTGACTGTTTGAAGGCGCTGCGCGCCGAGATCGGTATCGAGTACGACAACCGCGCCTTAGGGCTGACCCAGCTGTTCCGCAGTGAGAAACAGGTCGAAGCCTCCAGACAGGATATGGCGATTCTCGATGAATGCGGTGTGCCGTACCAGGCGCTGAATGTCGATCAGTGTGTCGAGTACGAACCGGCGCTGGCGCAGGTGAAACAGAAGCTCGTCGGCGGCTTGCGCCTGCCCGGCGATGAAACCGGCGACTGCTTTCAGTTCACCAACAAGCTGGCCGCCGAGTGCAAGAAGCTGGGCGTCAAGTTCATCATGAAGACCGAGATCCTGGGCCTGAACACCGAAGCTGGCAAGGTCGTCAGTGTGTCCACCTCCAGGGGCAAGATGAGGGCGGATCACTACCTGGTCGCATTGGGCAGCTATTCGACGCCGCTACTGGCCAGTATCGGTATCCAGGCGCCGGTCTACCCGATCAAGGGCTACTCGCTAACCGTTCCGATTATCGATGCGGACAAGGCGCCCACCTCGACCGTGATGGATGAAACCTACAAGGTGGCCGTGACCCGCCTGGGCAATCGTATCCGTGTCGGCGGTACCGCAGAGATCGCGTCCTATAACAAGGAGCTTGCCGAGAAGCGTCGCCGCAACGTGGAGTTCGTGGTCAGCGACCTGTTCCCTGGCGGTGGTGACCTGGAGCGGGCCGAGTTTTGGACCGGTTTGCGCCCGATGACACCAGACGGCACGCCGATCCTGGGGGAAACCACGCTGTCCAACCTGTTCCTGAATACAGGCCACGGTACCCTGGGTTGGACCATGTCACTGGGTTCGTCGAAGTATGTCGCTGATGTGATCAGCGAGCGTACACCCGATATCAGCCGGGAAGGGCTGTCGATCGCGCGCTACGCCTGATCCGTGTTGGGAAGCCGGTACGGATCCGTGCAGGCTTTTCTGCATAACCTTGGATTTAGAAATAGAGCCGCAACAGACTGTCGGCGACGCAGACGAAGCGGCTCGAGCCCTCCGCCTCTACTTCAATCCGATTGACCATCTCCACGCTACGTTTGCCGGCGCTAAGCGATTTCAAAGTGGTGCGAGCGCGTATACGGCTGCCGCTTTTTACCGGGTGCGGAAAACGTACCTGGTCCAACCCGCAGTTCACCACCATACGCGCTTCCGGGTAGGGTGGCTTTTCCGGATTTACCGTATCGGTCAGATGCGGCAACAGCGACAGGATGAGAAAGCCGTGAGCGATGGTATCGCCGAAGGGGGACTCGTTTCGGGCACGTTCCGGATCCGTATGGATCCACTGCTGATCACCGGTCACCGACGCGAAACTGTCGATACGGGCCTGATCGACCGTCATCCAGTCACCAACAAACACCTCTTTGCCGATTCGGCTATGCCAGTCACGATAGAAGGCGATCACCTTCGGGTTCTTCACGCCCTGCAGGTCCTGCTCTTCCTCTATCTCTGAGAACAACTTGATTCTCGATACCCAGGAGTTGTTCAGGGTGTTGTTGAGAGAGTGACTGATGAAATAGGTCAGCTGACGAAGATGGCCGTCCGGGTTGCCTTTGAGATCAAAACCGTTAATTCGGCTCCTGAGCGAACGCTCTTTCTCTCTAATGTACTCAATCACATCCATCGTTGGATCCTGGTCGGGTGTTCTAGCGGCAGTCGGGAGGCCCTGAGTATAGCTCCTGCGCTTCTCAGTGACAGGCGTTCGATTCTGATTTGCGCTAAAAATTCCCCGGCATAACGACGATAGGGCTGAATGGCAGCGTTAGTTTGGTGTTGGGCAAGAGGTGGGAAGGGGGGGGTGCCACCGGATGGTGGCACTGTGGAGCTAAGGTCAGGCAGCCGATCCATGCGGATCGATAACGAATTTCATCGCGGCGCCACCGTCGAAGTCGGCGTAGCCCTGCGGTGCTTCGTCCAGAGAGATCATCTTCACGTTGACGGCGTCGGCAATCTTGATCTTGTTGAACAGGATGGCCTGCATCAGCGGACGGTGGTACTTCATCACCGGGCACTGACCGGTATGCAGAGAGTGGGATTTCGCCCAGCCCAGACCGAAACGCATGCTCAGCGCGCCATGCTTGGCCGCGTCGTCTACGGCACCCGGATCTTCAGTAACGTACAGGCCCGGAATACCGATCTGACCGCCGGCGCGGGTCATCTGCATGGCAGAGTTGAGTACGGTAGCAGGCGCTTCCTTACCGTGGTTGCAGCCGCAGGCGTGGGCTTCGAAACCTACGCAGTCGACGAAGGCGTCTACTTCGCGCTCGCCCAGGATCGCTTCCAGCTTGTCGGCCATATCGCCTTCCTGGGTCAGGTCGATGGTCTCGCAACCGAAGCTGCGCGCCTGCTTCAGGCGATCTTCGTTCATATCACCGACGATGACACAGGCGGCGCCCAGCAGGTGTGCGGATGCGGCGGCTGCCAGACCGACAGGGCCTGCACCGGCGATGTAGACGGTGGAGCCAGGGCCGACACCGGCAGTGACGCAACCGTGGAAGCCGGTGGGGAAAATATCGGAGAGCAGAGTCAGATCCTGGATCTTCTCCATCGCCTGGTCGGCGTCGGGGAACTTCAGCAGGTTGAAGTCGGCGTAGGGGACCATGACGTATTCAGTCTGACCGCCGACCCAGCCGCCCATATCGACGTAACCGTATGCTGCGCCAGGACGAGCCGGGTTTACGTTCAGGCAGATACCGGTCTTGCCTTCTTTACAGTTGCGGCAGCGGCCGCAGGCGATGTTGAACGGTACGGAAACCAGGTCGCCGACCTTGATGAACTCCACGTCACGGCCGGCTTCGATGACCAGGCCAGTGATCTCGTGACCCAGAACGAGGCCAGAGGGGGCCGTTGTGCGTCCACGCACCATGTGCTGATCCGAGCCGCAGATATTGGTGGTGACGACCTTGAGAATGACGCCGTGGTCGCACTTGCGGTTGCCGATCGCCAGTTCGGGGTAGGGGATAGACTCGACCGCGACCTTGCCCGGTTCTTTGTAGACGACACCGCGGTTGCTTGAGTTACTCATGGGGTGCTCTCCATCTTTTTTTGTTATGCATAACATGGCGCTCCCACGAAGCAAGGAGCGTCACAACACCCTACGCTTCGAGCGGGTGAGGAACATATCTCATAGAGACACTGAAATGTCGGATTGAGACGTGTTGATAGTGCGCAGGACAGCACCTCCTTTATATATGGCAGTGACCTTTTATGGTTGCCTTTGCTCCCGCCCAATAACGGTGGCGGCTCGTGATACGGTGAGCAGTCCTCTTGGTGTGATCAGATGCTTGTATTCGGTCGATCCTGTGTCCGCCGACGTCGTTGTGTGACATGTGACGCCACGGAACCCCTCCGATAATGAGCGCTTGCTATTTCCTCAGTTGAAGGCAGAGCGCCTCGGAGTGAGTCATGAGTATCAGTGTTTTTGATCTTTTCAAGATCGGGGTTGGCCCCTCCAGTTCTCATACCGTCGGACCTATGCGTGCGGCGTTAACCTTCGTGCAGCAGCTTCAGGAGCGGGGAATGCGCCCGGCGGTAAAGCGCGTCCAGGTTGAGCTGTTTGGCTCCCTGAGTGCGACCGGTGTCGGACACGGTACCGATAAGGCAACGATCATGGGATTGATGGGCGAAGCGCCGGACAGCATCGATCCACGTCGCATCGAACCGGCGGTCAAAGCGGTATGGGAGACCGAATACCTGTCGCTGGCCGGTGGCGAGGGCATCGAATTCGATTGGAATCGCGACATGCTGTTCATCGACGAAGTGCTGCCCTATCACCCCAACGCCATGCGGTTAACTGCGTTCAGCGATATCGGCGAGCTGTATCAGAACACCTTTTACTCTATCGGTGGCGGTTTCGTGCTCGACGAGAGTGAGGCTACAGCAACCGCGCACCTGGTACCCCAGGTGGAGCTGCCTTACGACTTCAACAGCGCCGTGGAGCTGCTTGATCTGTGTAAGCAGCACGGTATGCGGATCAGCGAACTGATGCTGAAGAACGAGAAGGTGTGGCGCAGCGAGAGCGAGATCCGTGCCGGTGCCGACAGCATCTGGAAAGTGATGCAGGAGTGCGTTGCCAACGGTCTGGAGAACGAAGGGATTCTGCCGGGTGGTCTGAAAGTACGCCGCCGTGCCCCGTCGCTCTATCGTTCGTTGCAGCAGGCCTCTGCCGGTAACGTGATCAGTACCACGTTGAGGGCGATGGATTGGGTTAACCTCTATGCGCTGGCAGTCAACGAGGAGAATGCGGCCGGTGGGCGCATGGTAACGGCGCCCACTAATGGTGCAGCCGGTATCGTGCCCGCGGTGCTGATGTATTACATGCGCTTCAATGAGCAGGCGACTGACGAGGACGTTGTCAATTTCCTGTTGGCAGCAGCTGCCATCGGCGCCTTGTGTAAGAAGAATGCATCTATTTCCGGAGCCGAAGTGGGCTGTCAGGGCGAGGTGGGCTCGGCCTGCGCCATGGCCGCAGCCGGGTTGACCGAAGTGCTAGGTGGAACCCCGGCGCAGGTGGAAAATGCCGCAGAGATCGCGCTGGAGCACAATCTCGGTCTGACCTGTGACCCGGTGGCGGGCCTGGTGCAGGTGCCCTGTATCGAGCGTAATGCAATTGCCGCGATGAAGGCGATCAATGCGACGCAGATGGCGTTACGCGGTGATGGTGAGCATTTTGTCTCGTTGGACAAGGTTATCCGCACCATGCGCGATACCGGTCGCGACATGCAGGACAAATACAAGGAGACCTCGCGTGGCGGATTGGCGGTAAACGCCATCGACGTGACCACCGTTGCGGTGGGTGTTAACGCCGTTGAGTGTTGATTGGTAAACGGATTTTACCGATCGTTATACCCGTACCAAAACCGGGGTACCCGAATTGGTGCGGGTGTGTAAAAAAAAGATGCAGAAAACGACATCAAGGGGTCGCTTTTTATGTCGTTTCAACTATAGTTCGTGGGTCTCTTAAGCCACGAATGACGTGGGCTTGAGGGTGTTTGGACCAGTTCCGGCATCCACATGCCTAATTGCGACATCAGGGCTCAGGCAAGTCCAAATATAAATATAAAAGGCACAGCTGTTGCTAGTGCCCCGCATAGACTAAATGGGGTTCGTGCAAATGTCTGAGAACAACACTTCCGTTCAGGGTTCCGCCGTCAAAACCAAAACTCGTAACATCGGTTTTCTGCTGCTGAACAACTTCACCATGATTGCCCTGGCATCAGCGGTAGAGCCGCTGCGTATGGCCAATCAACTCAGCGGGCGTGAGCTGTATAACTGGCACACCATCAGTGAAGATGGTGAGCAGGTCATGGCCAGCGACGGCATTCGCATCACTCCGGACAGCTCTATGGCCGACGCGCCGGCTCTGGATACGATTATCGTAGTGGGCGGTGTCAATATTACGCGCAACTTCAGCCGTCGCCAGGTTTCCTGGTTGCAGTCCCTGGCACGCAAGCACATCCTTGTCGGTGGCGTGTGTACCGGCCCTTATCTGCTGGCGGAAGCCGGCTTGCTGGATGGTTATGACTGCAGCGCGCACTGGGAGTGTATCGCGTCTCTGCAGGAGGCTTATCCCAAGGTGCGTTGCACCAATCATCTGTTCGTTATCGATCGCGACCGCATGACCAGCAGTGGCGGAACCGTGCCGCTGGATATGATGCTGAATATGATCAAGCGCGATTTCGGCTACCAGCTGACCGCCGGTATCTCCGAGATGTTCATCTGCGACCGCGTGCGCAACGAGTCCGATTATCAACGTATCCCGCTGCGACATGTGCTGGGCACCACCCAGCCGAAACTGGTCGAGGCGGTGGCGCTGATGGAGGCGAATATCGAAGAGGCGATCGAGCTGGATGAGCTGGCGTCCTACGTCGGGTTGTCCCGTCGCCAGTTGGAGCGCCTGTTCCAGAAGTATCTGCAGTGTTCGCCGTCCAAGTATTATCTGAAGCTGCGTCTGTTCCGGGCCCGTCAGTTGTTGAAGCAGACCTCCATGTCGATCATCGAGATTGCGGCGGCCTGTGGTTTTGTTTCCACGCCTCACTTCAGCAAATGCTATCGCGAGCACATCGGTATTCCGCCGCGTGAGGAGCGTAGCGGTATGCGCAGCCAGGATCGTTCCCAGACGGTGACCCCTCTGGTGACCACGGCGTTGCCAGGGCTCAATCAGAAGGCAGGAACCGCCGCAAATGCACTGGCCATGCATGCGCTGAGTGAGGCGCAGTTCGAGCCTACCTACGGCTCTGTTACCTTGCAGTAATCGTCTCGTCAGCGCTCCATCGACGCCGCCACGCCTTCGGGAGTGGCGGCGTTTTTATTGGCTAAGAAAAAAATGTTGTCAGGTCGCGAATCGCTACGCTTTACGCCAGCCGGGTGACGCTTTTAGAACAATTCCGCTCGATCTTTACCCCTATTCTGACCCCTGAATAGATCACCCTATGAATAGGTGGAGAGATGAACTCAGCACAATTGCATGAAGACGCCATCGTTATCGACGGACTGGTAATCGCGAAGTGGGATCGTGAGCTGTTTGAAGATATGCGTCGTGGTGGCTTGACGGCGGCAAACTGCACCGTATCGGTGTGGGAAGGTTTCCAGGCTACGGTTAACAACATTGTCGAGATGAACGGCCTGATTGAGCAGAACTCCGATCTGGTCCTCAAAGTGCGTCATACCGACGATATCCGCCGCGCTAAGGCTGAGGGCAAGACCGGGATCATCATGGGCTTCCAGAATGCTCATGCGTTCGAGGATCAGCTCGGTTACGTGCAGACGTTCAAGGATCTCGGTGTGGGCGTGGTGCAGATGTGCTACAACACCCAGAACCTGATCGGTACCGGTTGCTACGAGCGCGACGGCGGTCTGTCCGGTTTCGGTCGCGAGATCGTCGCCGAGATGAACAAGGTCGGCATCATGTGTGACCTGTCCCACGTTGGGGCGAAAACCTCGGAGGAGGTGATTCTCGAGTCGAAGAAGCCGGTCTGCTACTCCCACTGCTTGCCGTCCGGTCTGAAAGAGCACCCGCGCAATAAGTCCGATGAAGAGCTGAAGTTCATTGCCGATCACGGCGGCTTTGTTGGCGTAACCATGTTCGCTCCCTTCCTGAAGAACGGTATCAACTCCACCATCGAAGATTATGTGGAAGCGATTCAGTACGTCTTCAACATTGTCGGCGAAGACCAGATCGGTATCGGCACCGACTTCACCCAGGGTCACGGTCAGCCGTTCTTCGAGTGGCTCACCCACGATAAGGGTTATGCCCGTCGCCTGACGCAGTTCGGCAAGATCGTCAACCCGGAAGGTATCCGCACCCTGGGCGAATTTCCGAACCTGACCGATGCATTGCTGCGTAACGGCTTCAGCGAAACCCAGGTGCGCAAGATCATGGGTGAGAACTGGGTCCGCGTTTTGGCCGATGTCTGGGGTGAGTAATCCCCGTATTAACAAACAGAATTCGATTTGGAGTTGGAAATAATGGGTACTCATGCACCTGAAATGCCGATCCTCGTAGACGACGAAACCGGCGTATGGACCACCGATGCACTGCCGATGCTGTATGTGCCGCGTCACTTCTTCGTCAACAATCACATGGGTATCGAGGAAGAGATCGGCGCTGAGCGCTATGCTGAGATCCTCTACAAGGCCGGCTACAAGTCCGCCTATTACTGGTGTGAAAAGGAAGCCGAAGCGCACGGTATCTCTGGCGCGGATGTGTGGCACCACTACATGAAGCGCCTGTCTCAACGTGGCTGGGGCTTCTTCATCACCGAGCAGCTGGATCTGGAGAAGGGTACCGCCCGCGTACGTCTGGAGAACTCCGCGTTCGTATACCAGTACGGCAAGGTGAACCGCAAGGTCGATTACATGTTCACCGGCTGGTTTGCCGGCGCCATGGATCAGATCGCCGAGAGCCTGGGTTATCCGGTACGCACCGTCGCTGAGCAGACGCAGAGTGCGGCCGAAGAGGGCTGTGATTACGGCATTTTCGAGGTACGTCCGCTGAGCTGATCAGCGTACAACAAAAAACAGAGAAAACCTGCGCCGTCGACAGTCGGTGCAGGCCCTTAGCGAAATTGGGGTGAACCATGTCGCAGTTCGATGCACTGTTCCAGCCGTTGAACATCAACAAGCTGACCATCCGTAACCGTATCGTCAGTACCGCTCATGCCGAGGTGTATGCCACCGATGGCGGTATGACCACCGACCGTTACGTCAAGTATTACGAAGAGAAGGCCAAGGGTGGCTGTGGCCTCTGTATCTGCGGCGGCTCCAGCGTGGTCTCCATCGACAGCCCGCAGAGCTGGTGGAGCTCGGTGAACCTGTCCACCGATCGCATCATCCCCCATTTCCAGAATCTGGCCGATGCCGTGCACAAGCATGGCGGCAAGATCATGATCCAGATCACCCACATGGGTCGCCGCTCCCGTTGGGACGGTGAGAACTGGCCGAACCTGATGTCGCCGTCAGGCATCCGTGAGCCGGTACACCGCGCGACCTGCAAGACCATCGAAGAGGAAGAGATCTGGCGCGTCATTGGCGACTTCGCGAAAGCGGCCGTGCGTGCCAAAGCGGGCGGTCTCGACGGCGTCGAGCTGTCAGCTGTGCACCAGCACATGATCGACCAGTTCTGGTCTCCGCGCGTTAACAAGCGTACAGACCAGTGGGGCGGCACCTTCGAAAACCGCATGCGTTTCGGTCTGGAAGTAGCCAAGGCCGTGCGTGAAGCGGTGGGTCCGGACTTCGTGGTCGGTATGCGTATTACCGGTGACGAGTTCCATCCGGACGGTCTGAACCACGACGACATGAAGCAGATCGCGGCGTACTACGATGCTACCGGTCTGATCGACTACTTCGGCGTGGTCGGCTCCGGCTGTGATACTCACAACACCCTGGCCAACGTTATCCCGAACATGAGCTACCCGCCGGAGCCGTTCCTGCACCTGGCGGCGGGCATTAAAGAGGTGGTCTCCGTTCCGGTTATCCACGCGCAGAACATCAAGGACCCGAACCAGGCCAAGCGTATCCTGGAAGCCGGTTACGTCGACTTTGTCGGTATGACCCGTGCTCACATTGCTGACCCGCACTTCATCGCCAAGATCAAGATGAACCAGGTCGACCAGATCCGTCAGTGTGTCGGTGCCAACTACTGTATCGACCGTCAGTACATGGGTCTGGACGTACTCTGCATTCAGAACGCCGCAACCTCCCGTGAGTACATGGGACTGCCGCACATCATCGAGAAAACCACTGGTCCGATCCGCAAGGTCGTCGTCGTCGGCGGCGGTCCTGGCGGTATGGAAGCGGCCCGTGTGGCAGCCGAGCGCGGTCACAACGTTACCCTGATCGAGAAAGCCGAAGAGCTGGGTGGTCAGATCACTATCGCGGCGAAAGCGCCTCAGCGTGACCAGATGGCCGGTATTACCCGCTGGATGGCCATGGAGCTTGAGCGCCTGGGCGTGGATATCCGTCTGGGCACTGCGGCCAATGCCGATATGATCCGTGATCTGAAGCCGGATGTCTGCGTTCTGGCCACTGGCGGTACCCCGTTCCTGGAGCAGAACCCGCACTGGGGCGCCGCTGAAGGTCTGGTTGTTTCCAGCTGGGATGTGATCAATGGCGTTGTCGAGCCGGGCAAAAACGTTCTGATCTACGACACTATCTGTGAGTTCTCCGGTATGTCTGCGGCCGACTACCTCTCCTCCAAGGGCTCCATGGTTGAGCTGGTTACCGACGATATCAAGCCGGGTGTCGGCATCGGCGGTACTACCTTCCCGACCTACTACCGCAGCCTGTATGAGAAAGAGGTGATCATGACCTCTGACCTCATGCTGGAGAAGGTCTACCGCGAAGGTGACAAGCTGGTAGCCGTACTGGAGAACGAGTACACCGGTCAGAGGGAAGAGCGCGTTGTCGACCAGATCGTGGTCGAAAACGGCATCCGTCCGAACGAAGCGCTGTACTACGAGCTGAAGGCCGAATCACGTAACAAGGGTCAGATCGACAACGAAGCGTTGTTTGACATCAAGCCGCAGCCGATCCTGAGTGAGCAGGGCGATGGCATGATTCTGTGGCGTCTGGGTGATTGTGTGTCCCAGCGCAACACTCATGCGGCGATCTACGACGCGCTGCGGTTGTGTAAGGATCTGTAAGCACCGGTCGGCAGCTTCGACGGTTAGGCGACAAGCAGGTGGTCACGTGCTGACACGCCGTGAACCCATCCCTGGGGGCTCCGCGCCGGCATCCATGCCGGCGAGGGTCAGCCCGCAACCACCTGCTCGCCGCCGTCGGATATCGCTGCCACGTACATGCCTAGGTTAATTCGAGAGGGCTCATCATGATCCTCGATTGGTTACTCCCCATTCTGATCTCCGCAGCGCTGCTGCTGGCTGTGGCCGGTATGCTCAAGCGGATCAGCCTGTGGCGCGCAGGTCAGCCGGAAAAGGTCAATCTCCTGTCCGGCCTGATGGCGATGCCGCGCCGCTACCTGGTGGATCTGCACCACGTAGTAGAACGTGACAAGTACATGTCCAAGACCCATGTGGCGACCGCCGGCGGCTTTGTGCTGTCGATGGTGCTGATCCTGGCTGTGCACCTGTTTGGTATTGAAAGCCGCTGGCTCAGCTATGCGCTGCTCGGCGCTCTGGTGCTGATGTTTGTCGGCAGCTTCTTTGTCTGGAAGCGTCGTCGCAATCCGCCTGCACGCCTGTCGAAAGGGCCGTGGATGCGCCTGCCCAAGAGTCTGCTGATGTTCGCCGTCAGCTTCTTCATCGCCACCCTGCCGGCTGCCGGAGTACTGCCTGCGGACTTCGGCGGTTGGGTGCTGGCTGTCGTGCTGGCGGCCGGCATCGTCTGGGGCCTGGGCGAGCTGGTGTTCGGCATGGCCTGGGGCGGTCCAATGAAGCACGCCTTCGCCGGTGCTCTGCATCTGGCGTTTCACCGTCGTCCGGAGCGCTTTGGCGGTGGCCGCTCAACTGGTCTCAAACCGGTCGACCTGAATGCTGCGAAGCTGGGTGTTGAGAAGCCTACCGATTTCAAATGGAACCAGCTGCTCGGCTTCGATGCCTGTGTGCAGTGCGGTAAATGCGAGGCGATGTGTCCGGCGTTTGCGGCCGGCCAGCCGCTGAACCCGAAGAAGCTGATCCAGGATATGGTGGTGGGTCTGGCTGGTGGTTCGGACGCCAAGTTTGCCGGCAGTCCCTATCCTGGCAAGGATGTAGGCTTCGCCGTCGGTGGTCCGAACCTGTCGATCACCGAAGGTCTGGTAAACCCGGATACACTCTGGTCCTGCACCACCTGTCGCGCCTGTGTCGAGGAGTGTCCGATGATGATCGAGCACGTGGATGCGATCGTCGACATGCGTCGCTTCCTGACTCTGGAGAAGGGCAGCACGCCGAACAAGGGTGCCGAGGTACTGGAAAACCTGATCGCCACCGACAACCCCAGTGGTTTCAATCCGGGTAGTCGGATGAACTGGGCGGCCGACCAGAATCTGCGCGTCATGAAGGACGTGAAAGAGGTCGACGTGCTGTTCTGGGTTTCCGACGGCGCCTTCGATATGCGCAGTCAACGTATCCTGCGTGCGTTCGTGAAAGTGCTCAAGGCCGCCAATGTGGACTTCGCTGTGCTTGGCGACGAGGAGCGCGATTCCGGTGATGTAGCCCGTCGTCTGGGCGACGATGCGACCTTCCAGAGCCTGGCCAAGCGCAATATTGCCGCACTGAGCCAGTACAAGTTCAACCGCATCGTGACCACCGATCCGCACGCCTTCCACTGCTTGAAGAACGAATACCCGGATCTCTATCCGGCGGGTCAGAAACCGGCTTACGAGGTGCTGCATCACACCACCTTCATCAATGAGCTGGTCAAGGCGGAACTGCTCAACCTGAGCGAATTCAAGGGCGGTACCGTGACCTATCACGATCCCTGCTACCTGGGTCGCTACAACGGCGAGTACGACTCACCGCGCGAGCTGCTGAAAGAGCTGGGTATCGAGCTGGCCGAGATGCAGCGCTCCGGCTTCCGTTCCCGTTGCTGTGGCGGCGGTGGCGGTGCGCCGATCACCGATATTCCGGGTGAGCGCCGTATTGCCGATATGCGCATGGACGAGGTCCGTGAAGTCGGAGCCGAGCTGGTGGCGGTAGGCTGTCAGCAGTGTACTGCGATGCTTGAGGGTGTCGTGGAACCCAGGGCTGAGGTCAAGGATATCGCGGAGCTTGTGGCGGAAGCGCTGATCGAAGAGGTTGCGCCGGCAAAATCCAGCGTGTCCGGTCAGGGTAAAGCGGCAAAAAAGCAGCTGGCTGAGGAGGTCTCCTGATGAGTGAGGATATTATCCGCCGTGATCCGCGCGCCGAGTGGATCGCTCGCAACCGGCTGCATCCGCTGCACCAGGCGATGCAGGCGAGCCCGGCCGAAACCCGTGGACCCTCCGGCCTGATTCGCCGTAACCCCCATGCGGTTGGCTTTATCGGCCCCAACGGTATCAAGCGTATCGACCGTATGAATGCCAGCGGACCGGTGAGTGGCGGTGGTCGTCGCGCCGCCGGTGCGGCGAAAGAGGTAGAGCTGCCGCTGCACCGCGTGGAAAACCCGGACTACTACATCGCGGTAGTGCCCGATATGGTCGGTGGTCGTCTCAACGGTCACGATAAGGACGTGATCGGTCAGGCTCACAAGTTGATCGGCGAGATCGGCGGTAATGGCGCCGTGCTGACCATCGTGTTCGGTGAGCACCGCGAAGAGGCGTTCGATAAGGCCGGCGTGGATCGCTTGCTGCAATTGCAGGGCGATGAGTACGAGGGCTATTCGCCGGAGCTGCGCGTTGCGGCTCTGGCTCAGATCGAAAAAGAGTACGCGCCGCGCTACTGGCTGCTGCCGGATAGCGTCGCCGCCGGCTTCGAGTTGGGCTGTCGTCTCGCGGCTCGTATCGGCGAACGCCCGGCGACCCAGGCCTGGCAGGTCAGTGTCGAGCAGACCATCTGCCGTGGTGCCGGCGGTACCAGCGATCTCACGCGCCAGACACCGCGCCTGCTGCTGTTGGCAGAGGAGTGCGCAGACCAGATCGACGAAACGCGTCACGAAGTACTTCCGGTCGAACTGTCCGGTACGGTGGCAGGCAGCGCGTCGATTCGCGATTGTGGTCAGGTGGCTGTCGACCCGAATGCGATCCCGCTGGCAGAAGCCGAGTTCATCCTTTCTGCCGGTAACGGTGTCCGCGACTGGGCTCAGTTCCATCAAGCCGCCGAGGCGCTCGGTGCAACCGAGGGGGCCAGTCGTGTGGCGGTGGACGACGGCCATATGCCGCGTTTCCGTCAGGTTGGTGCGACCGGTACCTGGGTTACGGCACGCGTTTACGTGGCGGTGGGTATCTCCGGTGCGATCCAGCACATGCAGGGTATCGGCCAGTGCGACAAGGTGATCGCCATCAATACCGATATCGGCTGTGACATGGTCAAGCGTGCCGCACTCAGCGTTATCGGTGACAGTAGCGAAGTGCTGGCGGAGCTGATCCGACTGGCCAGCGCTTATCGTCAGGAGGTAGTAGAGAATGCAGCCTGATACTCGGAAAACAAATCTGCGAATCACAGCACTGATCTCCATCGGCAAGCACCCCGGTTCCGGTCGCGCCCGGCGCGCCGAGCAGGATGCCCGTGCTGTAGAGATGGCCATGACCCTGTCTCCTCAGGGTATGGAAGTGCTGCATGCGGGTGATCCGCAGGCGGACTCCCTGCGCGCGTATGCCGGTATGGGACTGAAGAAGTTGCGTATCTTGCAGCAGGGCGAAACTGCTGATGTGGTGCCGGCGTTGAGCCAGTACCTCAAGCAGCAGAAGCCGGACATCATTCTGACCGGCGTTCGTGCCGAGAGTGGAGAGTCATCCGGTATGACGCCTTATCTGCTTGGCGAGGCGTTGGGTCTGCCGGTGGTCACGCGAATAGCCGAGATCGTCAGCATCGATAACGGCGAGGCGAATCTGCTGCAGGCGCTGCCGCGTGGTCAGCGTCGTGCGCTGCGCGTACCGCTGCCGTTCGTCGCCAGTGTTGATATGGCCGCAGCTGCACCCCGTCAGAGTGCTTTTGGACCCGGTAGCCGTGCGCTGATGGATAGCGAGGATATCGGTGTCGCGGTGAATGACGAGGTTAAGGCCGGTTGGACCGAGGCGCCCGCGCGCAAACGTCCGAAGCGTCTCAAGGTGGTCAAGGCGAAAACCGCAGCCGACCGCTTCAAGGCGGCGACCGCGAAATCGACCGGTGACGGCGGTAAGGTGCTGCGTGACAAGCCCGCCAGCGAGATGGCTCAGGCGGTGTTTGACCTGCTCCTGGAAGAGGGCGTACTGCGTTAAAACGCGCCTTTGCCCCGTGTCGTTCTTGGAACCGTGCGGGGCGATCATGAGCAGGTGGCTGATCTTTGCTCGGTCCACAATGGACACATATTCCAAACGACGCCAGACAGCCTCACCTCTGTACGCCAACTGCGGAATATATCCCCTGTGTTAAGACCGGCGCCGGACCACCTTTCGGCACCGGTTGTTCTTCAAGTCTCCGGCGCACCCCGGAGCATTCACGGTTCTAATCCTTCTGCCCCCGCAACCCGGGGGCTTTTTTTATCTGGCTTTCGGTCGAGCTGTTCGGTTTCGGCGAGTTGATCCGGCCAGTGATCTGTCCAGCAGCAATGGTGGTCGTAGCCAGGAACGACCCGTATTGTTGGTTTCGAGAGCTTGGGAAATCGGTCGATAAACTGCAGGATCATCGACGGTGGAATTATCCGGTCGTTGCTGCCGACGAAGTGCCATTGCTTAACTCGCGCTAGCTGGGGGACTGAATCTCTAGGGTTAAGCGATCCTTCAAGCGGTGATATGTGGTGGTGCTTCGTCCAGTATTGGGTATCCAGATTGCCGGCAACGGTAATCAAAAAGCTGACATCCGTTCGCTTGGCGGCTAGCAGAGCGGCTATAGCGCCGCCGCCTGAAAAACCGATGAGCGTATATGATTCAACGGCATATCGTTGTTTTAGCTGGTCCAGCGCCTGCTCATAGCTCTGGATAACTTCAGCTGAAAAACGGCGCTCCAGCCAATATCGGGAAGGGCAATCAGATCGCGACTGATATTGGCAGGGTCTGCCTAAATAGATCGCATTTTTACCTGGATCGGCCAGCGCCAGGTTAAGCGCGACTGGATTAACGGGTGTCGGGTTGGGTGATGGACGACTACGGCTGATCCAGGCGAGCCCATCGCCTTCGATATAGACTCTGAGCTGTCCATTTAAGGCAGGCTTTTCGGGTGCATACCCCGATAGCGTTAAATTCCCGGTCCTCACCGAAAACGGAACCCATCCCTGCCGGCTTGCAATGTGACTGGCATTATCGATCCGCTGTTGCGGCGTGGGCAATGCAGTACAGCCGCTTAGGATGACCGCTGCTGACAGTATTGGGATTGCGCGCCGTATCAGTAGATGCATCTGTGTACTTTGAATATGAAAAAGTAAAAAAGGCCGTGGGCGAAAACCCACGACCTTGAGTTTAAAGCGTATCGCGATCTCTTAAAACGCGAGGCGTACCTTGATGGAGGCGGTCTGGCTCAGGTAGTCGGAGCGGTACTCGGCATCGTAGTTGGCGCTGATTTCGGCACCGTTATCGGCAGTGTGCAACAGACCGAAACCGACATTACCGATCCACGGGTTTGGATCAAGTCCTTCGGTGGTGAACTGGGCACTCGGCGCTCCGGCAAAGGCGGAGGTGATGCTGGCCTGCTCGTTGATCAGGTCGTAGCCCACGCCCAGCTTGGCGTTCAGCTCGGTTGTCGGGTTCAGCGTGTGGATCAGCTGACCCTCAAAACCGGCTACCAGTGCTTCGGTGGTGTTGCTCTCCACATCCAGGTTCAAAAGGCCCGCACCGGATTCGGTGTATGACTCATCCTTGATCCAGGTGTAGTCCGCTTTAGCGGTGGCAATAGCGCGGTTGGCATCGTTGATGGCGTAGGTGTGGGAAACGCCAGCGCCCAGGTGAGCAGTGTAGCTGTCGTAGTCGGAGTCAGCCACGCTGCTGGTGAAAGCGATAACGCGCTTACCCTGGTTCTGGTTCTGACCGAAGTCAGCCTGGAAGGTCAGGTCGGTGTTCTCGTTCAGCGCGCGGGAACCGTAACCGATCAGCTGGTAGCTGTCGATATCCAGGCTCTGTGGTGCAACGCTGGAGTTGCTGTCCACGTTGGTGCTGGCATAGGCAAACGCAACACCCAGGCGGGTCAGGTCGTTGATCGAGCTGTCCAGACCCAGCACCAGACCACCAGTGTTGGCGTCGTAGCCGGATACACCGTTACGGTCATCCTGCTCGGTCCAGGTACCAAAGGGTTTGATCCAGAAATGCTGGTCGCTGAGCATTGCATCGCCAGAGGATAGGCCCAGGTTGGCGTCCTGACGGGCACTGACTGCGCCATTGATGCCGTAAAGAGTGGTGCGGGCGGCCATGTAACCTGCCCCTGTTAGCAGGGGGAGCGTCTGTGAGGCGGCATCTGAAATCTCGGCGTCGGTTGAAAGACCATCAAACAGGCTGAGGAGATCAGCATTTGCATCGAGGATAACGGCAGCGCTGTAAGCCGGTGTATTTCTAAGAGTCTCGGTACTTGACGTAACTGAAGTGCTGGTCGGTACGTAAACGGTGAAGATCACGTTTCCTGCGCCGGTGGCATATGCCGAGATAGGCAGGGTGAGACTACCGCCGGTTGCCGGGTTATAGGTGGAAATGACCAGCGTATTGACTTGGCCCGCGGTTAGGTTGGCAGTAACTTCCGGACAGTTAAAACCTCCACATGTCTTGCTCGAGTCTGATCCGTCATCATCATAAGCATCCGCATCGACAAGGCTGTCCAAGTCGAAACTACCGTTGTAATACACCGCCATTGTCGTATCGATCGCGTAGGCGTTTTGTCCAAAGGTGTAACTGCCGTCCGCATCTGTGGTGAAGTTGATCGCGATATAGGTATAGGTATAGGCGGTGGGGTCACTGGCTGTGCCCGCGTTACGCCATCCGTTGATTGCTTGGTTGATTTCGATGGTCTGAAAAGTGGCATCAGCTGCCGTTACATCGAAATTGGTAGTGATAGCGGCCTGGGCTGCGGTGACCGATAGGTTGGTCATAATGGCCAGGCTAAGGGGGCGCTTAAGAAATCCTTTCATATGAGTAAGCATAACGGGTTCTATATTTTGGTAAGGGTTAATTTTGCCGGTCGTTTACAAGAATGATGTTGTATAAGCGAAAAACTGTATGCGCTTGTTCCGAACAGCTGATCTGATAACAGTGTAACCAAGTAAAGACAGATATTGTATCAGGATATAGGGTCGTTACACCTGTGTTGCGTCATGAGTTGCGCTAACACGATAGTCATCCGCCATTATCGATTTTGCCTGTAAATCTTGAATCTAAAACCGTTGCTGCTGGATTTACGCGGATGACGCAAATAGATAAGTCATTCCCGCCATGTCGCAATCCCGCCGTATTTACCCTCTGAGCTGTCGCAAGAAGGACAGCGGTCTATTCCCGTATTCGTAGTATGGATTGGCACGCTTGGCTGCGCTCGGAAAGCCCAAATAAATGGGCTGGAAGTTCCTCTCGCTTCCGCTAAGGACTGATCCCCCAGCATCCGTTCCTGCCAGGAAACAATAAAAAAAACAGACTCCTCATCGGAGGCCTGTGCTGTTAGACCAGACAGTTCAAAGGAGAGCTTAATGAAAGGTGTAAAATCTGATCCATCCGTGGCGGAAGCCGCGGTGATTACCGACGAGTACGATACCGACTACCAGGTCGGTCAGGACAACGTCAACATACTTGGCATGGATGTTCATAACCCCGTGTTCGGCATCAGTGCCGGACTGATCCTGTTGTTTATTATTGGCACGCTGCTGTTCCCGGCAGGCGCCAAAGAAGCGCTGACAGGTGCCCGCGGCTGGTCGATAGAACACTTCGATTGGCTGTTCATGGTAGGGGGTAACATATTCGTTATTTTCTGCCTGGCGCTGGTCGTCTTGCCGGTCGGCCGTGTCCGCTTGGGTGGCGTCAACGCCAAGGCAGAATTCTCCACACTTTCCTGGTTCTCGATGCTGTTTGCCGCCGGCATGGGTATCGGTCTGATGTTCTGGAGTGTGGCCGAGCCTGTGGCGTACTACACCGACTGGTACGGCACGCCCTTGAATGCAGCCGCACGGACGCCGGAAGGTGCTGACATGGCACTGGGTGCCACCATGTTCCACTGGGGACTGCACCCTTGGGCGATCTACGGTGTCGTTGCTCTGGCGCTGGCATTCTTCTCCTACAACAAAGGATTGCCGCTGACCCTTCGCTCCGCTTTCTACCCGATTTTGGGGCGGCACACCTGGGGTGTACTGGGCCATCTGGTCGATATCCTCGCTGTACTGGCGACTATTTTCGGTCTGGCTACTTCGCTCGGACTGGGCGCGCAGCAGGCAGCCGGTGGTCTTAACTACCTGTTCGGTATCGCCAACGATATCTCAACTCAGGTGGCGGTGATCGTCGTGGTTACCTGTGTGGCACTGTTCTCCGTCGCGCGTGGCCTGGACGGCGGTGTGAAACTGCTTTCCAACATCAACATGCTGATCGCTGCAGGCCTGATTGCACTGATTATCGTGGTTGGCCCGACTTTGGCGATCTTCAAGACTGCAGGCACCATCGTTGGCGCTTACGCCGAGAACATCATTCCGCTCTCCAACTGGATTGGACGTGAAGACGGTACCTGGTTCCACGGCTGGACCGTGTTCTACTGGGCTTGGTGGATCTCCTGGTCACCGTTCGTAGGTATGTTCATCGCCCGTATCTCACGTGGTCGTACCGTACGCGAGTTCATCACTGCTGTGCTGCTGGTCCCGACGCTGGTTACCGTGGTTTGGATGGCTGTCATGGGCGGTACCGCCATGGAGCAGGCTGCTAATGGTGTCGGCCAGCTGGCCAACGGCATTGGTGATGTGTCCCAGGCGATGTTCCAGATGTTTGAAAACCTGCCGCTGACCGGTCTCCTTTCTATCGTGGGTATCGTGTTGGTGCTGGTGTTCTTCATCACCTCGGCTGACTCCGGCTCACTGGTAATCGACAGCATCACTGCCGGTGGCAAGACCGATGCGCCGATGCCGCAACGTATGTTCTGGGCCACCTTGGTCGGCATCATCGCCGGAACGCTGCTGGTCGGTGGCGGATCCGAAGCGCTGGTCGCGCTGCAGGCCGGTGCCATTACTACTGGTCTTCCGTTCACCGCTGTATTGATACTGATGTGCTTCAGCATCTACCTCGGCCTGAAGTCGGAAGTTCATTTGCACCGCTGATATAAGCCGTTACTGGGGGATCAGAAAATGATGATTGCTGAGCTATTTGATCTCGAAGATTTCGCGGGTCGTCTGCGTGAGCTGGGGCTGGCCTTGCCGGTCGGAGCTGACGAGGCGCTGGTGAAAACTGAGCTTGAAGAGTGGCTCAGCGACGCGTCCGGTGAAGAGGCGGCCGCTTTCGAGCGTCTGGCCTCAGAACTGGAGGCGAAGTTCGGGGGTATGATGTTGCCCTGTGTCGTCTCGCTTATAGCGGACGGCCGTGGCTGCATCGCACATAAACGATAACAAGTGGAAAACACTTGAAAAGAGAGGTAACTACGAGATGAAAAGCATCCGGGTCACAATGAAGTCCCTGCTTGCAGCCACTGCGACAACCGCGTGTCTTATGAGTGCAAGTGCTCAGGCGCTGACACTGAAACTGGCCACCGATTCCGGTACCCAAGGCTCGCCGGCTGGCGATGCGCTGAAAAAATGGGGCGAACTGATTGAGCAAAAATCGGGTGGCGCAATTGAAACCCGTGTCTATTACCAGAACGAGCTGGGCGGTCAGCAGGAGGTGTTCGACCTGCACGTGGCCGGCGACGTAGACCTGATGCTGAACTGGCCGATGACCTCATACGACAAGCGCATCGGTGTAATCTACACACCCTACATGACCCTGTCCTGGGATGAAGCGCTGAATGCGTACAGCCCGGGCGGTTGGGTCAATAATTTGCTGGGCGGTATCTACCAGGATATCGGTCTGAAGTTCTTCGGCCCCTGGCCGGAAGGTTTCAATGGTGTGGCGACCCGTGGCAAGTACGCCATGAATATCGCCGATGCAGAAGGTCTCAAGGTGCGTACCATGACCGTGTTCCCCGCACCGCAGACCATGCAGGCACTGGGTTACCAGACCGCTGCCATCGATTGGGGTGAGGTGTACACCGCACTGCAGACCGGCGTGGTTGATGGCGAAGCGGGTAACGTAATCTATTGGGACTACGAGTACTTCCGTGACTCGCTGGATTACTACGTGCAAACCAAGCACTTCTTCATGACCGGCGTACTGTCTGCGAACCTGGACGCTTGGGATAGCATGAGCGACGACGAGAAGAAGATCGTCAGCGATGCGGCTATCGAGATCATGAGCGATCAGTTCAAGGCCGCCAAGGAGCAGGACGAGCACTACATTGCCGAAGCTCAGAAAGCGGGCATGAAGTACTTCGAGCCCAGCGACGAGCAGGTCCGCGAGTTTGCTAAAGCCGCCCGTGAAAAGGTTTGGCCGCAGATGGATCAGGAGATCGGTTCCGAGATCATGGACACCATCCGCACCAACGCTTCTCCGCTGTAATCTGACAACACCCTGTTTTAACTTGATCGGCCCGCTTTGCGGGTCGATCCGTTTTGAGGCTGAAGAAGATGGTCGGCAGACTCTTTTCCGGGCTGGATCGCCGTGTCGGATGGTTGCTGGAAGCGGCCGCGTTTGTATCCAGCATGCTTGTGGTTGGGCTGATGCTCTTCCTGGTGCTGGCGCGTTATGTGTTTGGTTGGTCGGTGGTAGGGCTGCTGGAGCTGATCATGCTGTTCGGTATGTGGCTCTATATGCTGGGTGGCCTGATCGCCAGCCGCCGTAATGAACACCTTGTGGTGGATTTCGTTGAACTGCAGATATCGGATCGGCGTTTGAAATTGATGCACAAGGCGTTGATTTCATTGATTACCTTTGTGATCTGTATTTTCTTTGTCGTACTTGCCTACCGGATGCTGGCCTGGGGGATGAGACGCCCGCAATCGACACCGGGTATGGGGATACCGCTCTGGTTGCCTCAGGCATCGATCATGCTGGCTGCCGTCGGCTGCAGCTGCTACTCATTGCGTGATGTCGTATGTGCTATTGCCGGGATCAAGCAGCTTAAGAAAGAGGAGGCGCTGGCATGGAAGGGCTGATCGCGATTGGCTTGTTGATGTTGCTGATGATTATCGGCGTCCCCGTAGCCTGGTCTTTTGCCGGCGTGCTGGCCTATATGGTGTTCGCCTATGACGCCAACCTGAACACATTGATGCTGCAGGGTTACCGCTCTGTGGATTCGGTGATATTGATAGCCCTTCCGCTATTTGTGCTTACCGGTTACCTGATGCAGAGCGGGGGGATTGCCCGCCGCCTGGTTGATTTCATCGAGGTGATGATCGGTAAACGCCGCGGTGGTATGGGCGCGTCGATGGTCATGGCATCCGGTATTTTCGGTGCGATTGCAGGTACCGCTACTGCGGCCGTGGCCTCGATCGGCACCATCATGATCGGTCCGCTGGAGCAGCGTGGGTACCCGCGCAGCTACTCTTCGGCGCTGCTCGGCATCTCCTCTCTGCTGGGGATACTGATCCCGCCGTCGATCACCATGATTCTGTTTGCCGTGGTGACCCGTCAGTCGGTGGCAGCTTGTTTCGCGGCGTCGGTTGGTCCGGCGATTCTGCTGATTCTCGGTCTGATTATCGCCAACCGCTTCAGTGTCGGGCGCTTCTTCCATGAGCTGAGCAGCTCCGCCAACGACGGGCTTGAGCAGTTACCGGGCAAAGGCAAGGCCACCGTTCGTGCTTTCCCGGCACTGTCGCTGCCGATCATTATCCTTGGCGGTATCTACGGTGGTGTCTTCACCCCGACCGAAGCGGCGGCCGTTGCGGCCTTTGCGGCGATGATGATCGGATTCTTCATCTATAAAGATCTGAATCTGGGCACTTTTGCACGCAGTGTGGTAGCGGCGGCGGAGACCACCGGTACCGTGATCCTGATCCTGCTGTTTAGCTTTATGATCGGCCGTATCCTGGCATCCGAGCGGATCCCTCAGGATCTGACCGAGCTGGTCAGTACCCTGATCCAGAACCCGTTGCTGATCCTGATCGCGGTGAATATCTTCCTCATCGTGGCGGGCATGATCATGGATGACGTGTCGGTAACCGTTGTCGTGGCGCCCCTGTTCCTGCCGCTGATGGTGGAAAGCGGTGTCCATCCGGTGCATTTTGCGTCGATCGTTGCATGCTCCGTGGTGATCGGCGCCAACAGTCCGCCAGTGGCGCCCATACTCTACATGGCGTGCCGCATTGGAAAGGTATCGATCCACAAGACGGTGATGCCGGCGCTCGGCCTGATGGCCTTCGTCGGTCTGCCGGTGATGATGGTTACCACCTTTGTGCCGGAGCTGTCGCTGTTCCTGCCGCGACTGCTGGGCTTCGTCTGAAGCCGGTGTTACGAATCGCAGAGTAGCTCATCCAGTGTGATCAGCTCGCCGCAATGGCTGCTGTCATAACCGGGCAGGGCGTCGACCGCCTGCTGGAAGGCGTTTCCGCGAAGAGATGCCAGCAATGTCTGCATTGCCGGCATCTCCAGCGTGCGTTGATGGCAGGCGAGCAGGTAACGCTCTTCAGCCAGTGGGATGAAGTCGAGGCCGAACTGGCTGGCGGCTGCCTGCACACCGAACCCGGTATCGGCCATGCCCGCCGCTATGTGGGCGGCCACTGCTGAGTGGGTGAACTCCATACCGGTGCTTTCCAGGCAACTGCCGCTATCAAGCTCGGCGCGGCGCATCAGCTCCTCCAGCAGCGAGCGGGTGCCGGAACCGGCTTCGCGGTTAATAAAGCGCACATCCTCGCGGCACAGATCCTCGATCCCCTGAATGTCCAACGGATTGCCCGGTTTGATCATCAACCCCTGGCGGCGTGTGATAAAGCGGATAATGCGGTGGGCTCGTGGCTTCAGCAGTTTTTCGATCCAGCCCAGCATCTCGACGCTGATCGCACTCACCGGTAGATGGAATCCGGCGATATCGCACTGTTCGCGCGCCATGGCGGCCAGCGCATCCTGCCCCTGTTTGTACTGCAGATCGAGATCGAAGCCCTCGGTGAAGCGGGGTAACAGTTCCACCGCATAGCCATGGCTGGCATGCAGACGCAGGCTTGGCCGACTACCCTCTAAGAGTCGGGAAAGTTCGATGTTCAGCTCGGAGGTGATGTTGTCGAGCTGGGGTTCCAGTCTGGCGACTACGCGCTTTTCGGCCCAGAGCAGTTTCTCTCCCAACGGCGTGAGGCGAGCACCGCGCCCTTTCTCCAACTCCACCAGCGGTGTACCGAAAAACTCGGCCCACTTGTTGAGCTGGTTCCAGGCGTGGCGGTAGGAGATCCCGGCTTTCGACGCGGCGCTGGTGAGCTTGCCGTCACGCTCTATATGTCGCAATAAGACAAACAGCTGGGGATCCAGTGTGCGACCCTGATTGTCTCGAAAAGACCAGGTCGGCACGATTGTGATTTTATGAATAGGCATTTTCTTTCATATTTTGATTTACCCGTCCGAATGGTAATTTAACCGCCACTATAAGAGCAATACTTCCGCCTAAATATGAAATATGGTTCATATATTGGCGGTGGGAGGTATAACAATGACTATGCCGGGAGTCGCAGGCTGGGAGCCAACCGCTGCGCAAGCCATCATCGATCAGCTCAAGTCAAAGCCGGGCGCGCTACTGCCGATTCTGCACGCCATCCAAGATCGCTTTTCTTACATCCCCGAAGAGGCCGTTGCGCTGATAGCGCCTGCGCTGAAATTGACGCGGGCGGAGGTTCACGGGGTAATCAGCTTTTACCATCACTTCCGCACCCATCAGCCGGGCCGTCATGTAGTGGAGATCTGCCGTGCTGAAGCTTGCCAGGCGAGGGGGGCACGGGCTCTCGAAGCGCACGCCAAGTCCGCATTGGGCGTCGACTACCATCAGACCACGACTGATCGCACGGTAACGCTGGAGCCGGTGTACTGCCTGGGTAACTGCGCCTGCGGCCCGTCCGTGCGCGTCGGCGATGAAATTCATGCGGCCGTCAATGCACAGCGCTTCGACGAGCTGGTCGAGAGCCTGAAAACCGAACGTGTGGAGGTGCAGTGATGACCTATCGTATTCACGTACCGTCCGATACCACGGCCAAGGCGCTGGGGGCGGATCGAGTCGCTCGCGTTGTCGAAGCGCTCGCGCAGGAGTCGGGTAAGGATCTGGAGATTCGCCGCAACGGCACTCGTGGTCTGTACTGGCTGGAACCGTTGATCGAGGTGGATACGCCGGAAGGGCGTTACGGTTTCGGTCCGGTGAAAGAGGCCGATCTGGATTCGCTGTTCGCCGCCGAGTTCTGGAAGGGCGATGTTGAGCATCCGCTGGCGCTCGGTCTGGTGGAAGAGATCCCCTATCTGAAGCGTCAAACGCGACTGACCTTCGCCCGTGCCGGCGTGACCGATCCGCTGTCGCTGGAGGATTACAAGGCGCATGACGGTTACAAGGGGCTGGAGAACGCACTGGCACTGAGCCCGCAGGCGATTGTTGACGCGGTGAAAGAGTCCGGCCTGCGCGGCCGTGGCGGCGCGGCGTTCCCCACCGGTATAAAATGGCAGACCGTACTCAATGCGCCTGCCGATCAGAAGTACATCGTCTGCAATGCCGACGAGGGAGACTCCGGCACCTTCGCTGACCGTCTGGTGATGGAGTGTGACCCCTTCATGCTGATCGAAGGCATGACCATCGCCGGTCTCGCCGTCGGCGCGACCCAGGGTTATATCTACCTGCGCTCCGAATACCCGCTGGCACAGCAGAACCTGAACGCCGCCATTGAAACCGCTTACGCCAACAACCTGCTGGGTGACGATATCCAGGGCAGCGGCTGCCGCTTCGATCTGGAAGTGCGCATGGGCGCGGGTGCCTACATCTGCGGTGAGGAGACCTCGCTTCTGGAGAGTCTGGAGGGCAAACGTGGCTTGGTACGTGCCAAGCCGCCGCTTCCCGCTATCGTAGGTTTGTTCGGCAAGCCGACAGTGGTCAACAACGTACTGTCGCTGGCGGCGGTACCGTTTATCCTCGATCAGGGTGCCAAGGCCTACGCGGACTGCGGCATGGGCCGCTCCCGCGGTACCTTGCCGTTCCAGCTGGCCGGTAACGTCAAGCAGGGCGGCCTGGTAGAGCTGGCGTTCGGCCCCAGTCTGCGTGAACTGATGTTTGAGTTCGGCGGCGGTACCTATAACGACCGACCGCTGCGTGCGGTACAGGTGGGCGGCCCGCTGGGCGCCTATCTGCCGGAGAGTCAGTGGGATACCCCGCTGGACTACGAAGAGTTCGCCAAGGTCGGTGCCGTGCTCGGGCATGGCGGCGTGGTGATGTTCGACGATACTGTGGATATGGGCGAACAGGCTCGTTTCTCGATGGAGTTCTGCGTTGCCGAGTCCTGCGGTAAGTGTACCCCCTGCCGTATCGGGTCCACTCGCGGTGTCGAGGTGATCGACCGCATCCGTGCCGGAGAAAATGTCGAAGCCAACCTGGAGCTGCTCAGCGACCTGTGCGCGACCATGGTCGATGGCTCGCTATGTGCCATGGGCGGCATGACGCCCTTCCCGGTGCAGAGTGCGATGAAGCACTTCGGCGAAGACTTTGTGAAAAACGCGTCCAACGCTCCGGCGCTGGCGGAGGAGGTCTGATCATGTTGCAGCACTATGACCCGAACAAGGATTACGGTACCCCTGCGTCGCTGAGCGAGAACCTGGTTACGCTGGAGATCGACGGCGTCGAAATCAGCGTGCCGGAGGGCACCTCGGTGATGCGTGCCGCGGCGCTGGCCGATATCAATATCCCCAAGCTCTGTGCCACCGATAACCTGGATGCCTTCGGCTCCTGCCGCATCTGCGCGGTGCAGATCGAAGGCCGCCGCGGCTTGCCTGCGTCCTGCACCACCCCTGCTGAGCAGGGCATGAAGGTCATCACCCAGAACGACAAGCTGGCCAAGCTGCGTCGCAACATCATGGAGCTGTACATCTCCGACCATCCGCTGGACTGCCTGACCTGCCCGGCCAACGGCAACTGCGAACTGCAGGACATGGCCGGTGCCGTGGGCCTGCGCGAAGTGCGTTACGGCTTCGACGGCGAGAACCATCTGGATGCGGAGAAGGACACCTCCAACCCCTATTTCACCTTCGATCCCAGCAAGTGCATCGTCTGTTCCCGCTGCGTCCGCGCTTGTTCCGAAGTGCAGGGCACCTTCGCACTGACCATCGATGGTCGCGGTTTCGATTCCAAGGTTGCTGCCGGTCAGGATGAAGACTTCCTCGACTCCGAGTGCGTCTCTTGCGGTGCCTGTGTCCAGGCCTGCCCGACTGCCACGCTGATGGAGAACTCCGTCATCGAGATGGGTCAGCCGGAGCATAGCGTGGTTACCACCTGCGCATACTGCGGCGTCGGCTGCTCGTTCAAGGCCGAGATGAAGGGCGACAAGGTGGTGCGCATGGTGCCTTACAAGGGCGGTGAGGCGAACCACGGTCACTCCTGCGTCAAGGGGCGCTTCGCCTTCGGCTACGCTACCCACAAGGACCGCATCCGCGTACCGATGATCCGCGATTCCATCGACCAGCCCTGGAAAGAGGTGAGCTGGGAGGAGGCGATCGGCTTTGCGGCCAAGCGTCTGAAGGAGATCCAGGCGGAGCACGGTCGCGAGAGCATCGGCGGTATCACCTCGTCACGCTGCACCAACGAAGAGACCTACCTGGTGCAGAAGCTGATCCGTACCGCATTCGGTAACAACAATACCGATACCTGTGCCCGCGTCTGCCACAGCCCCACCGGTTACGGTCTGAAACAGACTCTGGGTGAGTCTGCCGGTACCCAGACCTTCGACTCGGTGATGAAGGCCGACTGCGTGCTGGTGATCGGTGCCAACCCCACCGATGCCCATCCGGTATTTGGCTCGCTGCTGCGCCGCCGCCTGCGTGAGGGCGCCAGTCTGATCGTGGCTGACCCGCGTCACATCGACCTGCTCGATACCCCGCACATGGGCGATGCCATGCACCTGCCGCTACGGCCGGGCACCAACGTCGCCATGGTCAACGCGCTGGCCCATGTCATCGTCAGCGAAGGGCTGGAAGACAGTGACTTTATCGCTCAGCGTTGCGAGTCCGATGCCTACGCCAAGTGGCGCGCGTTTATCGCCGATGAGCGTCATGCACCGGAAGCGGTGGAAGCGATCACCGGCGTGGCGGCCGACCAGGTCCGTGCTGCTGCCCGTGCCTACGCCAAGGCACCGAACGCGGCGATCTACTACGGACTGGGGGTCACCGAACACAGCCAGGGCTCCACCATGGTGATGGGTATCGCCAACCTGGCGCTGGCGACCGGCAACATCGGTCGCGACGGTGTCGGCGTAAACCCGTTGCGCGGTCAGAACAACGTGCAGGGTTCCTGCGATATGGGCTCCTTCCCGCACGAACTGCCGGGCTACCAGCACGTCTCCGATGCCGTTGCCCGCGGACGTTTCGAAGCGGCCTGGGGCGTCAAAATCGACGACGAACCGGGACTGCGTATCCCCAACATGTTCGACGCTGCCATCTCCGGTCATTTCCGTGCCATGTACGTACAGGGCGAGGATATCGCGCAGTCCGATCCCAACACTCAGCATGTTGAGGAGGCGCTACGCTCTCTCGACTGCCTGATCGTGCAGGATATCTTCCTCAACGAGACGGCCAAGTTCGCCCACGTGCTGCTGCCGGGTTCCACCTTCCTGGAGAAGAACGGCACCTTCACCAACGCCGAGCGCCGTATCAACCGCGTGCGTAAGGTGATGCCGCCGATCGCCGGCAAGGAGGATTGGGAGGTCACCGTCGAGCTGTCCAACGCTCTGGGTTATCCGATGACCTACAGCCATCCGTCCGAGATCATGGATGAGATCGCTGCCCTGACTCCAAGCTTTGCTGGTGTCAGCTACGACAAGCTGGAGCAGCATGGCAGCCTGCAGTGGCCCTGCAACGCCGAGAACCCGGTCGGTATGCCGATCATGCATGTAGAGAGCTTCCCGATCGGCAAGGCACAGTTCGCCATCACCGAGTTTGTGGCTACTACCGAGCGTGCAAACCGCCGCTTCCCGTTGTTGCTGACTACAGGTCGTATTCTCAGCCAGTACAACGTTGGTGCTCAGACGCGTCGTACCGACAACCAGGTCTGGCATGACGAAGACATACTGGAAGTCCACCCGCACGATGCTGAAGAGCGCGGTATCAGTGATGGCGACTGGCTCGGCGTTACCAGCCGCGCTGGCCAGACCGTACTGCGTGCCCGTGTCAGCGAGCGTATGCAGCCGGGTGTGGTGTATACCACCTTCCACCATCCGGGCAGTGGTGCCAACGTGATCACCACGGACAACTCCGACTGGGCGACCAACTGTCCGGAGTACAAGGTGACCGCGGTGCAGGTGGAGAAGGTGAGCCAACCCTCCGAGTGGCAGAAGAGCTTCCAGGACAACAACCGTCGTCAGCAGAAGTTCCTCAACGAAGCCAACCCGGTTGCGGAAGATCGCTAGTGAGCGGGCAGAGGGGCCATAAGGTCTTTCAGGTACAGCGTCGTCACGACGGCGAAGCGGAGTCCGGGCCGGAAACGGCCCGGGACCAGCTCGCGGAAGAGGTTGCGGTGGCACTGGTCTACAACGGGCTCTCTCACGTAGTGATGATGGCCAGCCCTACGGACCTAGAGGATTTTGCTCTCGGCTTCAGTCTGACCGAAGGGATCATCGAGCGCCCGGAGCAGCTATACGGCATAGAGGCGGAACATCGAACGTTGGGGATCGAACTGCATATCGAGATCGCCAGCGAATGCTTCGTCAAGCTCAAGGAGCATCGCCGCAACTTGGTCGGTCGTACCGGCTGTGGTTTGTGCGGCGCCGAATCCCTGCAGCAGGCGGTGGATATGCCCAAGCCGGTAGCGGCAGTGGCGCTGCCCGATGGCCAGGCGATCGAAACCGCGCTCGGCCAACTGAAAGCGAACCAGCCGCTGCAGTCGGTAACCGGCGCGGTGCATGGTGCGGCACTGTGCGATCTTGAAGGTCATATCCTGTTGTTGCGAGAGGATGTGGGCCGACACAACGCGCTGGATAAGCTGATCGGCGCCCGTGCTGCCGACCGAGAAAGCTATCCGGACAACAGCGAAAGCTTCGTGTTGATCTCCAGCCGTGCCAGCTACGAGATGGTCAATAAATGTAACTCCGCGGGTATCTCGACTCTGGTAGCCGTATCCGCACCCACGGCACTGGCGGTAGAGCATGCCTCAAGTTCGGGTATGAACCTGATCGGCTTTGCCCGCCCCGGTCGCCATGTGATCTACACCCGTAGCGAAGCAGAACAAGAACTCAAGTTTAGTGAGAGCAAGCATGTTTCAGAGTGAACAGGAACATCTGATCAAAATGATCAACCAGATCGCCCTCAACAACATCAGTGCCGGCGACGAATCTGAAGTGGCCTCCGTGGTCGCCAGCCATGTGAAAAAGTTTTGGTCCCGCCGCATGAAGGACCAGTTGTTCGACTACCTCGAACAGGGGGGCGAGGAGCTGCATCCTGCGGCGAGACTGGCAGGAAAACAGTTGCAGGCTGGCGTGCATTAAGGTGACAAGCCCCGGATACTCGGGGCTTGGTTGGGTTCTTTGCTGTGGCTGCTATCGGCGATACGATGGCTGTCTCATGTTGTCCAAAGCAGAGCTCGTATCAAAGCTGCGGTAGCTGGTAGATCCTGGGCTTTTCCCTTTCAATTTGCCAGTTTTTCCACCCTGTTCAGCCAACGTTCTCTTTGCTTTTCATCCGCGCTTATGACCGGCCCGAAATAGTGGGTTGCTTTGTTTTTGATGCCAATGAAATCGAAGATTGTACGTTTTAGCTGGTGATATATTGGATTGCCCTGAATCCAGCGATACCAGATCGTGGGGGTGTCGAGAGTAATGATAAGTTCTGACGTACGGCCGGTAAGCAGTTTTTCTGGGATGGATTTGCCTTCATGGTATTTAAAAGCATATCCCGGCAGTAGTACTCGATCAAATACGCCCTTAAGCTTGGCTGGCATGCCACCCCACCATACTGGCGTGATAATGACGATATGCTGCGACCATTTAAGTTTTTGCTGGAAATCCTGAAGATCGTCCTCTAGTTCAGTTGTTTTATCGTAACCCTCTTCTAAATTAAGATTGAACTGCATATCACCGATATTGATCAGCTCAATCTGATGCTTCTCCCTCGCTCTGTTGGCATACCGCTCTGCCATGACCTTACCAAGGCTGGCGGACTTTGGGTTGGCGTTAATGATAAGAATTCGCTTCATCCTGTGGACTCCATAACTGGTACGCCCGCAATGTAAACCCTTACCTAAGGGTAAGAGTCAATCGGCTATCTACAGTTAGAGGAGCCCCGATCAGCGCAGTCAGAGATGATAGTTTGATAACGCTCAATACGAGCCAGATGCTGCTTCAGGGTACCGATATCACGCAGAACTTGTGAGCGTTTCTCTGCCAGCAGCTGACTCACGGCCACCCAGTCGAGCTCGTTTTTGCCTCGCTTAAGCTCTTTCAGCTCAGACAGCGTGATGCCCAGGCTCTGGGCATCTTTAATTATCTGAATGAACTCCACATGGCTTTCATCATAAAAGCGGTATTTTCCACTACGTCCTACCTTAATTAACCCCAAGGATTCATATAACCGTATTGCTCTAGGGGTGGCAGCGGTTAAACGGGAAAGTTTTCCTATAAACAAAGCTTTATTCCGACAATATTAGTGTTTTGATGTTTGTGCCGATTATACCTTTCGTGATCTCCCGTTCAGGCCTGTCTCTTTTATATTGGGGCTTGGTTGACCCTGGGGAGTACGGAGTAGACTGTGGCAAAACAGGCGCATTGGCAAGTCTCAGCCGAGCCGAAACTCTTTCTTTCAGTGGCGGGCTGGGCCCTTGAAACTGCACCTGGCTAATTCCCTGCCTATCGTCTGACAGCGTCCCCATGATGCGCTATACCGTCTAATAGCGGAGGAAAGGTTATGAAGTATTTTCTCAACTTTTTGATATTAATTGGCTTTCTGTTCGGATCCCCTGGTCTTTTGGCGGATAAGGCGGTTTTGGCCGGAGGCTGTTTCTGGTGTATGGAAGCCGATTTCGAGAAACTGGAGGGGGTGACGGATGTGGTCTCAGGCTTTACCGGCGGCAGTCTGAAGAATCCGACCTATAACGGCAACCATGAGGGACATGTCGAAGCGGTCGAGATCACCTATGATCCGAACAAGATCAGTTATGCCGAGCTGTTGGATCATTTCTGGGTCAATATCGATCCCTTCGATGATCGCGGTCAGTTCTGTGACAAGGGGCCGAGTTATCGAACTGCGATCTTCGTGGCCAACGAGCAGGAGCGGACCATCGCCGAGCGGTCCAAGCGGGAGGTGGAGCAGCGGTTTCCCGATCAGAGAGTCGTGACGCCCATTGTGGAAGCGTCGACCTTCTACCCGATCAAGGGGGATGAGAGTTACCACCAGGACTTCTACAAGAAGAGCCCGCTTCGCTATAAGTTCTATCGCTGGAACTGTGGTCGTGACAGCCGGTTGAAAGAGATCTGGGGCGATCGCAGCGTGCACTGATCGGCGTCGGTTTTGAGGGCAGGGAGGCGAACCTCCCGGCCCAATGGTTGAAGGGGAATTAACCCCAGTCCTCCATGCCTGCGCCGGGTGCGGCTGCTTTATTGTCTTCCGGCAACTCGGCGACCATCGCTTCGGTGGTCAGCATCAGGCCGGCAATGGAAACCGCGTTCTGCAGGGCAGAGCGGGTCACCTTGGCCGGGTCGATGATACCCATCTCGAGCATGTCGCCGTATTCTCCGGTCTGGGCGTTGTAGCCGTAGTTGCCCTCGCCGCAGCGCACCTTGTTGAGCACAACGCTGGCTTCGCCGCCCGCGTTGCTGACGATCTGGCGCAGTGGCTCCTCCATGGCGCGCAGGGCGATGCGGACACCGACCTCCTGATCGCTGTTGGCGGTGGCCACCTTCTTCTCGGCCAGCTTGGCGGCGGTGCGCACCAGGGCCACACCGCCTCCGGCAACGATACCCTCTTCGACGGCGGCGCGGGTGGCGTGCAGGGCGTCGTCCACCAGGTCCTTCTTCTCCTTCATCTCGACTTCGGTGGCGGCGCCGACCTTTATTACGGCCACGCCGCCGGCCAGTTTGGCGACGCGCTCCTGCAGTTTCTCGCGGTCGTAGTCGGATGTGGTGGTCTCGATCTGTTGACGGATCTGCTGTACGCGGCCGTCGATCGCGTCCTTGGCTCCGGCGCCATCGACGATGGTGGTGTTCTCCTTGCTGATCACTACGCGTTTGGCGCTACCGAGTTGATCCAGGGTTACGCTCTCCAGCGACAGGCCGACCTCTTCGGAGATCACGGTGCCGCCGGTCAGGATGGCGATATCCTCCAGCATCGCCTTGCGGCGGTCGCCGAAACCCGGTGCCTTGACCGCAGCAGCTTTCAGAATGCCGCGCAGGTTGTTCACCACCAGCGTGGCGAGGGCTTCGCCTTCGATATCCTCGGCGATGATCAGCAGCGGCTTGCCGGCCTTGGCCACGGCCTCCAGGGTGGGCAGCAACTCGCGGATGTTGGAGATCTTCTTGTCGAACAGCAGGATGTAGGGGCTCTCGAACTCGACCTGCATCTTCTCCTGGCTGGTGACGAAGTAGGGGGAGAGGTAGCCGCGGTCGAACTGCATACCTTCGACCACTTCCAGCTCATTCTCCAGCGACTTGCCCTCTTCGACGGTGATCACGCCGTCACGGCCGACCCTGTCCATTGCCTTGGCCAGAATCTCGCCGATATCCTCGTTCCAGTTGGCGGATACCGTGGCCACCTGGCCGATCGACTTGCTGTCGGCACAGGGGGTCGCCAGTGCTTGCAGCTCCTCGACCGCGGCCTTGAGCGTGGCGTCGATACCGCGCTTGAGGTCCATCGGGTTCATGCCGGCGGCGATCGCCGTGTGGCCTTCGCGGACGATCGCCTGGGCCAGTACAGTGGCAGTGGTGGTGCCGTCACCGGCGATATCGGCGGTCTTGGAGGCCACCTCCTTCACCATCTGCGCGCCCATGTTCTCGAACTTGTCCTTCAGCGTGATCTCCTTGGCGACCGATACCCCGTCCTTGGTCACGCGTGGGGCACCGAAGCTCTTGTCGAGTACCACGTTGCGCCCCTTGGGTCCCAGGGTGACTTTCACCGCATCGGCCAGAATATTGACCCCGGCGAGCATCCGCTCACGGGCGTTGTTGGAAAATTTAACCGCTTTGGCACTCATGCTGCTTTCTCCTCTGACTGGGTGTTTTCGATCACGGCGAGTACGTCTGACTCACGCATCACCAGCAGCGTCTCGCCATCGAGTTTGACTTCGGTACCCGAATACTTGGTGAACAGCACACGATCACCGACTTTGACATCCAGTTGACGACGTTCGCCATTTTCCAGCAGAGCGCCCTCGCCAACGGCGACCACTTCGCCCTGGCTCGGCTTTTCCGCAGAGCTATCGGGTATCACGATGCCTCCCTTGGTGGTGGTCTCGGCCGCCAGGCGCTTGACCACTAAACGATCATGAAGAGGTCGAATGCTCATACGAAAATTTCCTCCTTATGTAACCTACTGATATACAGGTAATAAAAAGAAATAAAGGAACGCCTTATCGCGTCCGCAGCTATCAAATATGTGCACGGTGAACCGCTTTCAAGGGGGGCAACTAGAATTTTTTTCAACGTTCAAGAGATCTGCCTGAACGGCATTTTTTTGCTAGGTTAAAGAGGTGATTGGACACAGGAGAGTCGACCTATGCCCAGGGTGCAAAGAGCCGGTCTGAACGGACTGGAAGAGTACTTTCGCGAACAACTTCTCGAAGAATCCGCTTCCCACCCCAATGAAGAAACCCGTTGGTACCTGGGAAACCTGCTGGGACGGTTCAGCCGCAACGATGCGCTGTTCAGTTATCAGGACGGTGACTTGGGGATCCGCCCTCTGGCGCTGCTGTATGGCGATGCGCAGGAGTGTGCCCATGAGCGGGAGCGCTGCCTGTTACTGCGTCAGCTTGGCGATCAGGCGCTGTTTTTGGGGGCACTGTTTCCGGAGCATTACGCACGTAAAGGGATCCAGCGCGACTACTTTGTCGGCATGGGCGGCGGCGCGTACGACTACCTGGCCAGCCATGCACTGGAGCTTCGTCATGTGTTTGCCGAACTGGCCGACAGCTTTGCCCAGATGCTCGAACTGGTCGCCCGTATCTGTCGCCGGTATCGGCAATACAGCGCCACCGAAATCATGGCGCTGTACCAGCGCTGGCGTCAGACCCGAAACCCGGCGCTGGCGAACCAGTTGAAGGCGATGGGGGTGGCTCTGGATAGTCGCCAGCATTAAACGACTGTGCAGCGCGTGCTCAGCCCTCGTAGCGCCAGGTCGCTCAGCCCCTGGGTGGGGGCGGCGCAGCCTTTGGCGATTATGTGCATGTTTATACCACCAGCTTGTGGTGACAGGGCGGTGTGTGTGATGCAGTGCTGGGTCATCATGCCGGTGAGGTAGAGGTCGGTAACACCGGCTTCGCGCAGCATCTGCTCAAGATCGGTTTCAAAGAAGCTGTCGGCCTGGTGTTTGATCACCAGCGGCGCGCGGTCGAGCGCGGCGTCTATCTCCGGGTGCACCTTAGCGCCCTCGGTATCAGGCGCAAAGAACGCAGCGCCCGCCGGGCTGAGGTGTTGAATGCCGATAACCAGCCAGTCCTCCTGCTTCGCCTGCCTGATCGCCTCCACTGCTCCCCGCAGAGCGGATTCGGCGTTCTCCAGCTCGAAAGCTCCTCCGGGAAAGTAGTCGTTCTGGATATCGATTACGAGCAGTGCCGCTTTCATATCGTGTGCCTCGTGTTGTGTGCCGGTTGATTTGAGTGACACTTTAGAGGAGCAGCGGGAGGCGAGAAATTGGCCTGAATGACATTATTCGAAATAATCGGGCCATCATGCCAGAATGGCGGAAAACGCGTGCAGGAGAATCGTGATGGCCGTGCCGATAGTCGGTTTGGTGCTGTTCCCCGGATTCAGCCCCTTTCACTTCTCGGTTCCGTACATGGTGTTCAATATCGGCTTGCCCGGTCGGCGACTGTTCGAGCTGCTGATCGTGACCGCCGAGGGCGAGGCGGTCGAGGCCGAACGGGCGATAACGGTCAACCCCGACGGCGGGCTGGAGCTGCTGGACAGCGCGGATATTCTGGTGGTGTCGGGTTGGCACGATCTGGACGAGCCTCCGACGCCTGAGCTGTCCGAGGCGCTGGTACGCGCGCACCGACGCGGAGCACATGTGGTGGGGCTCTGTTACGGCGCCTATGCTCTGGCCTATTCAGGTCTGCTGGATGGCAGGCGAGCCTCCACGCACTGGCTGGCCGAACAGGATTTCGGCCGCCGCTTTCCCCGGGTCAAGCTGGACACCAATGCGCTGTATATGGAGGAGGATCGCCTGATCACCTCGGCGGGCACCGGAGCGGGAATGGACTGTTGTCTGCATCTGGTGCGTGAGTATTACGGTGCGCAGATTGCCAACAAGGTGGCCCGCATCATGGTGATTCCGCCGCACCGGGAAGGGGGACAGGCGCAGTTTATCGAGCAGCCAGTGGCTGTCTCCACTCAGGATGCGCATATCAGCCGCCTGCTAGATTATATGCGTGAACACTTGTCGCAGTTGCATCGCATCGACACGCTTGCCGCCCGCGCGGGCATGAGCAGACGCACCTTCACGCGCCAATTTCACAAGGCGACCGGCACGACACTGGTCAAATGGCTGGTGAACGAGCGTATACAGCGCAGCCGCGAACTGCTGGAAACCACCTCTCTTTCCGTCGAGCAGATCGCGGAGCGGGTGGGATTTCAGACCGCGACCTCGTTCCGACAGCATTTCAGGCAACATCATCGCATCAGCCCAAGCGCCTGGCGCAAGGCGTTCGGACAGGAGAGGTTGGACACGACCGGCCTTGGGTAGGAAACGCATCGGCAGTAGCGCCATGACTCCCGCGACCGCTCAGCTGAACGCGAACAGCTTGATCGCCGCGATACCGGCCATGAAACGGATCAGCCACTTGAACTGGGCCAGTTGCAGCCGACGCAGCAGCCAGTATCCAATGGCGGCGCCCAGGGCCATCGCGGGCAGGCCATACAGGCTCAGACGCAGGCTGTCGGATGTGATCAGGCCGATGGAGCCGACCAGCGGCAGCTTGGCGGCGTTGATCAGCATAAAGGTCCAGGCGCGGGTGCTGATGTAGGCCGCTTTCGGCAGTCGCTGCTGCAGCAGGTAGAGGCTGAACAGCGGCCCTGCAGCGTTGGCGATCAGGCTGATGAAGCCACCTGCCAGGCCGGTCAAGCTGGTGGCCAGGGGGTGGCGCATCAGCTCGGCGGGGCGGTGGTCGAGCCAGAGACCGAGGCCGAGTATGAACAGGATCAGACCGCCAAGCAGTGGCGTAAAGATACGGGTGTCGATACCGGACAGCAGCCAGGTGCCGAGCAGGAGGCCGACTAGTGAAGCGGGCAGCAGCTCGACGACCACTTTCCAGTTGATGTTGTGGCGATAAAGCGCGACCGCCATCAGGTCGGTGACGATGTACATCGGGATGAGCACGCCCAGCGCCTCGGGGCCGGGCAGGGCGATCATCAGCAGCGGCAGGATCAGCAGGCCCATGCCTCCCACTGAAAATTTAGAAAAGCCGGTTACCAGTCCGGCCGCAAGAACACACCAGAGTGTTGGATCCAAAGCGGGTTTTCCTTACGTCATGCGGTTGTACGGGGTTGTTCCTGGCGGGGGGAGGGTGCTTCCCGCCCGACACTGTTGACCGATGCGGCAAGGTTACTCCGGTGGCTGATCGTAAGATAATGATATATTTGCTCTATAATGATCGTTTAAATCGATCATGTGGAGAGCGCTCATGACCAATGAACAGCTGCGGGCCTTTGTTGCCGTGGTGGAGCAGGGCAGTTTCAGAGGTGCGGCGGAGAGGGTGTTCAAGACCCAGTCGACGGTGAGTGCCGCGGTGCGGGCGCTGGAGGAGACGTTCGGCTTTCGGCTGTTCAACCGGGAGAGGTATCGCCCGACGCTGACAGACGAGGGCAGGGCGTTCTATCGTCAGGCCAGGCGGTTGCTGGGTGAGGTGCAGGAGTTGGAGAACCTGGGTCACAGGTTGGCCCTTGGCGAAGCGCCGGTCTTGAGCCTTACGCTCAGTGCCATGTGTGCCGATCCGCTCTGGCTCGATGCGGTCAGGCGTTTCTGCAACCGCTATCCGCAGATGCGCCTGAAGATCGATACCCAGCACCTGTCCGGCCTGCCTGAGCGGCTGCTCCGGGAGAAGACGGACCTGGCCATCGGCCCCCGTGTTGGTCTCGATGAGCGGTTCGAGCTGGTCGGTATCGGCGATATCGGCATGGTGACTGTTGCGGCGCCGGACTTTCTGCCGGGCTCTCTGCTTGATTGTGGCGAGCGGATCATTCCCCAGGCCGAGCTGCGCAACCGGCCGCATATCCTGATCAGCGATACTGGATCGCTGGCGCCGTTCGATCATATCAACGTGCTTCCCGCTGGGCAGCGTTGGTATGTTGGCGATTATCAGATGAAGAGGGCACTGCTGGTAGCGGGCCTGGGCTGGGCACGGATGCCGGAGCATATGGTCGAGGCGGAGCTGAACAACGGTCAACTGGTGGCGCTGGAGGTGGACAACTTCAACTCTCGCAGCCGGGTGCCGATCTATCTGATCCGGTTGCGCGATATACCGCTGAGTGAACTGGCACGGGCGTTCTGGCAGGAGATGACCTCGGCCTCTCTAGCAGAAGGATATTCATGATCGCGTTCTTGCACGCTGCCTATACTTTAGACACTGGGCGAGTACGCCCGAAAGCAACGCGAGCCGATTATGAAACGTCTCTTTTTTCTGGTACCGGGGATCGAAAGTGCCAGCAAGATCGTCAATGAGCTCAGGGATGCGAACATCGAAGAAAAACAGATCTACGTTGTGGGTAAGGACCACCACTTGCTGGAGGAGGCTCACCTGCATGAAGCAGGTCTGGCGCAATCGTCCGATCTGATTCCGGCACTTGAACGCGGTGCCATTCTCGGCGGGTCGGCCGGTCTGTTGGCGGGCGTACTTGCGGTCACCTTCCCGCCGGCGGGGCTGGCGCTTGGCGGCGGCGCACTGCTGGGCCTGGGGCTGTTCGGTGCGGGTTTTGGTGCCTGGGCCAGCGCGATGATCGGCGTGTCCGCGGGCACTCCGCAACTCGATGAGTTAGCGCAGGAGATCGAATCCGGTCAGCTGCTGATGATGATCGATGTCAGCCGCGAGCGCGAAGAGGAGATTCTCCAGCTGATCGAGGGACATCACCCCGAGGCCCGTATCGGTAACTATGAGCTGGAAAGGCGATCTGACAAGGGCTGATCATTACACCGCTGTTCCCCCTCCCTTCTGGTGTTAACTAATATTTGAAACCGATTAAACCTGTTACCCAGTACAAGGTTTAAGCCCGCAGTTAGATACTACGTCGCATATCCCCCTCGAATTCTAACAATATCCATCCATTACCCAACACCGGAGTGAGGCGTATGCACCTTCGTATACTCTTTTTCTTGCTTTTTTCAGCAGCGTTAGCGGGCTGCACGGCGGAAGCCGATTCCACCGCTGCCGCAGCACCACCACCCAGCGCCCAGCCCGTCGATGTGGCGCAGGTGCTCTATGCCCGGTATAGCCCGGAGTACACCTTTACCACCCGCCTGGAATCGCCGCAGCAGATCGAGCTGAGGCCACGTGTCTCCGGTGTGATCGAGTCGGTCGAATTCACCGAGGGCAGCGTGGTCGAGCAGGACGATATTCTGTTCCGTATCGACCCGCGCCCCTTCGATGCCGAGGTTCGCCGTCTTGAGGCTGAGTTGACTCGAGCACGGGCGGCACTGCAGCAGGCACAGTCCGAAGCCCAAAGGGCGCGCCGTCTGCAGGGGCGTAATGCCATGTCCGAGGAGCAGGCGGAGTCGCGGATTTTCCTGGCCAGCCAGCGTCAGGCGGAACTGGCGTCGGTAGGGGCGGCCCTGGAAGCGGCACGCCTGAATCTGGAGTTTACCGATGTCCGCGCGCCAATCACCGGTACCGCCTCGAATGCGTTCATCACTGCCGGTAACAATGTACAGGCGGGGCAGAGCGTGCTGACCAGGCTGGTCGCTACCGACCGGCTCTATGCCTACTTCGATGTGGACGAACGTACCTGGAACAGCGCCTTCAACGGGGTGGATGCATCAGGGCACACCCAGGCTCGGCTGCAGCTGGCCGGGAATGACGATCAGAGCTACTCGGGACGGATCGATTTCATCGACAATCGGATCAGCGCCCAGACCGGTACTTTGCGCGTGCGCGCGGCCTTCGATGCCGATGGTCGCATTCTGCGACCAGGCGCGTTTGCCCGTATCTCCCTGACCGCAAGTGAGGCACGGCCTCGCGTCATGGTGCCGGACCGAGCCGTGGGTACCGATCTGAAAAACCGCTTCGTCCTCGTCGTCAACGCCGACAGCGTGCTCGAGTATCGTCGGGTCGAGCTGGGGGATCGGGCCGGAGCGTTGCGGGTGATTGAGTCCGGCCTGAACCCGGGGGACCGTATCGCCGTAAACGGACCGGCCCGGGTTGGGCCGGGGATGCCGGTGACACCGCGGGATGTGGTTATTGAACAACAGGGCCTGACCCTTCTTGAGGCAGTGCAGGCGGCGGAGCCGTCGGCATAAGCAGGTATCGACACAGATGAAACTCAGTCATTTCTTTATCCAGCGTCCGATCTTTGCCGCGATGCTGTCACTGCTGATCCTGGTGGGGGGCGCCATATCCCTGTTCCAGCTGCCGGTCAGCGAGTACCCCGAGGTGGTGCCGCCGACAGTCGTGGTGACCGCCAATTATCCCGGGGCCAACCCCGACGTCATCGCGCAGACCGTCGCGGCGCCGCTCGAACAGGAGATGAACGGCATCGAGAACATGCTGTACATGTTCTCCCAGGCCACCACGGATGGGCGCATGACGCTGACCCTGACCTTTGCCCTGGGTACCGATCTGGATCGGGCCCAGGTGCAAGTGCAGAACCGGGTTGCCAGTGCCTTGCCGCGTCTGCCGGAGGATGTGCAGCGCCTAGGCGTGGTGGCGGAGAAATCCTCGCCCAACTTGACCATGGTGGTGCATCTGTACTCGCCGAAAGGCGATCGTGAGATCAGCTACCTGTCTAACTACGCCGATATCTATATCAAGGACCAGCTGGCGCGCCTGCCCGGCGTGGGCGACGTGCGCCTGTTTGGCGGCGGTAAGTACTCCATGCGCCTATGGCTGCAACCCGATGCGCTGGCCTCGCGCCATCTGACCCCCGGCGATGTGGTGAGTGCAGTACGCTCGCAAAACCGGCAGGTTGCGGCCGGCAGCCTGGGCGCTCAGCCGGTCGGCAGCGACAGCCAGTTCCAGATTCTGCTCAACGTGAAAGGCCGCCTGCAAAGTCCGGACGAGTTCGGCAATATCGTGGTGCAGGTGGATTCCAATGGCGCCATCACGCGCCTGCGTGATGTGGCACGAATCGATCTGGGCGAGGACAGCTACTCGTTGCGCGCCTTGTTGAACGGAAGCACTGCGGTGGCGATCCCGATCTTCCAGCGTCCCGGTGCCAATGCCATCGAACTGTCCAACCAGGTGCGTGCCACCATGGAAGAGCTGTCGCAGCGCTTCCCGGAAGGTGTATCCTACGAGATCGCGTACGATCCCACCGTGTTTGTGCGCGGCTCCATTGAAGCGGTAATCGATACCCTGCTTGAGGCGATCGCCCTGGTCGTCATCGTGGTGATTCTGTTTCTGCAGACCTGGCGCGCATCGATCATCCCGCTGATCGCTGTGCCCGTGTCACTGATCGGTACCTTTGCCGTGATGCAGTGGCTAGGCGTATCGATCAATACCCTGTCGCTGTTCGGACTGGTACTGGCGATCGGTATTGTCGTGGATGATGCCATCGTTGTGGTGGAGAACGTAGAACGCAACATCGGTAACGGCCTGTCACCGATGGCGGCGACAAAGCAGGCGATGACCGAGGTTACCGGTCCGATTATCGCCATTGCGCTGGTGCTCTGTGCAGTATTCATCCCGACCGCCTTTATTCAGGGCCTGAGCGGTCAGTTCTATAAGCAATTTGCGCTGACCATCACCATCTCGACACTGATCTCGGCGTTCAACTCGTTGACGCTCTCGCCGGCACTATCGGCCCTGCTGCTGCGGGGGCACGACGCCAAGCCGGACCTGCCGACACGGCTGATGAATGCGCTGTTCGGTCGGTGGCTGTTCAAACCCTTCAACCGCCTGTTCGATCGCAGCGGGGTGCTGTATGAGAAGGTGGTAAAACGCCTGATTCGCCTCGGCTTCGTGGTTGGTATCGTCTACCTGGGGCTGTTGGGCAGCACCGTAAAGCTGTTCGATGCGGTCCCCGGTGGCTTTATTCCGCTGCAGGATAAGCAGTATCTGGTGGCTATCGCGCAGTTGCCGGATGCATCGAGCCTGGATCGTACCGAGGCGGTGGTACGCGAGATGGAGCAGATCGCACTCGACACACCGGGGGTGAACCAGACCGTGTCTTTCCCAGGTCTGTCCGTGAACGGTTTCACTAACAGCTCCAACAGCGGCATCGTGTTTGTGACGTTGGACAGCTTTGATCAGCGTAAGGATCCGGCGCTGTCCGCCAATGCGATAGCCGGCCAGTTGAATGGCCGTTTTGCCGGTATCGATGAGGCATTTGTCGCCGTCTTTCCGCCGCCACCGATCCTTGGGCTGGGCACCACCGGCGGTTTCAAATTGCAGATCGAAGATCGTGGCAGCCTTGGATTCAATGCGCTGTTCGACAATCTGCAGAAGGTAATCGGGGCTGCACAGCAGGATCCTGCTCTGGTCGGACTCTACTCCAGCTTCCGCATCCAGGTGCCGCAGATGGATATCGATATCGACCGGGAGCAGGCGATGATCCAGGGGATCCCGCTGGATCAGGTGTTCGAGACGCTGCAGATCTATCTGGGCTCGCTCTATGTCAACGACTTTAACCTGTTCGGCAAGACCTACCAGGTCAACGCCCAGGCCGACGCCAACTACCGTGTCGACCCGGAGCAGATCCTGCGACTCAAAGTACGTAATGCCGCTGGTGATATGGTGCCGCTGGGCTCAGTGCTGACGGTGGAGCCAACCATCGGACCGGACCGCGTCATGCACTATAACGCCTATCCCAGTGCCGAGCTGAACGGTACCCCTGCACCCGGGTACAGCTCCGATCAGGCGCGGGAAGCGATTGAGCGAATACTCAATGAACAGCTGGATGACGGCATGGCGTTCGAGTGGACCGAGGTGACCTACCAGCAGATCCTGGCCGGCAACACCATGGTCTACATCTTCCCGCTGGTGGTGCTATTGGTGTTCATGGTGCTGGCTGCCCAGTACGAAAGTCTGACGCTGCCACTGGCGATCATCCTGATCGTGCCGATGACCATCCTGTCGGCGCTGGCCGGGGTCTGGCTGACATCGGGTGATAACAACATCTTCACCCGCATCGCCCTTATCGTATTGGTCGCCCTGGCGAGTAAAAACGCTATTTTGATGGTCGAGTTCGCCCGCGATCGGCGGCATAGCGGCACCTCGAGGCTAGACGCCATTCTCCAGGCCTGTCGCCTGAGATTACGTCCGATACTGATGACCTCCATCGCTTTTACCGCCGGTGTCGTACCGCTGGTGCTGGCGACCGGCGCCGGCGCCGAGATGCGCCACGCCATGGGGATCGCGGTGTTCTCAGGCATGATCGGCGTCACGCTGTTTGGTCTACTATTCACGCCGGTGTTCTATATGGCGATGACCGCGCTGGAACGTAAACCGCATTCCTCAATGGAAGCGGAGTTGATTGAGGAGGAGGGCATTCGTGTCTGAACGTAACGGAAAGCGCGGTGCGTTAAAAAGCGCCGGTGTGGCAATGCTGCTGGTGGTGCTGGCGGGATGTTCCGTGACGGCACCTCATGGTGCCCTTCCGCAACCGGATAGCGATACGCTGAATCGACTGAGTTCGGTCGCTATTCAACCCGGCGCTCAGGGCGCTCATGCCGAGCTGCGCTGGTGGGAAGCGCTGAACGATGCCCAGCTCGACCGTCTGGTCGAGCGTGCCCTGCAAAGCAACCAGGATTTGGCGGCGGCCGCATTGCGGCTGGATGCCCAGATGGCGCGGCTGGATGTGGCGCGTGACCAGCGTCGTCCTCAAGGCGGTCTCAGCGGCAACCTGAACCTGTCGCGAGAGCAGACTGCCGGCTCGGGTCTAGAGGTTAGGCGACAGGAGAGTGTCTCGCTGGGCCTCTCTGCCGATTGGCAGCTCGATCTGTTCGGCCGTATCCGAGCCGCCATCGCTCGGGCGGAGGCGCAGTTGAACTACCAGCAGTACAGTCACGAGGCAGTGCTGGCCGAAGTGGTGAACGGCGTGGTTAAAACCTATACCCAGCTTTCCGGTACCCAACGCCAACTGGGTGTACTCGAGCAACAGTTGAGTTCGCTGCAGGAGTCTGTCGCCACGTTGAGGCTCAGGTATGAAGAGGGCGTGGCGACGCCGCTGGAGCTGTACCGCGCTCAGGCGCTGCAACATGAGTATCTGGCCAGACGGCCGCTGCTGGAGGAGGCCGCGGCGGGTTACCGGGAAACACTGGCCACCCTGGTAGGGCTGACCTCGGATCAGCTGCAGCTGCAGTTGCTGAGTGTGGCACTGCCAACGGCTGATTCTCTGTCACCTGTTTTCAATGATCCCTCCCATGCATTGATGCGCTCACCCGAGCTACTCCAGGCCCAGGCGCGCGTTGAACAGGCGATGGCGCTGTCGGACGGGGCCAAGGCCGCGCTCTATCCCGATATCAGTGTGTCGGGCGTCATCGGCTGGCTGAGCGCATCCAGTCTCGATCTTGGCGATGCCCGCGAACAGCTGGGCGTTGCACCGCGTCTGCAGTGGTCGCTGCTGAACCTGTCAGCTCTTAAAGCCGGGCTGAACGCCGCGCAGTTCGAGGAGCAGGCGGTACTGGCCGAGTATGAGCAGACACTTCTGACGGTACTGAACCAGGCCGACCGCTCAATTCAGACCTGGGCTGCCAGGACTCAACGGCTGGAGCAGACAGGTCGCCGCCATCAGTTTGCCCGGCAGGCGTTCGAACAGGCGCAGGCCCGATACGAGGAGGGTGTGTTGCCCTATATCGAATTCCTCGATGCACAACGGGATCTGCTTGAATCTGAGGATGCGCTGGTCGGTGTACAAACCGAATGGCTTAATGCCTATGCCGAGGTGTATGGAGCGTTTCCCGGCAACTGGGTCGATGCCCTGAAGCAGTCTTGAGGTAGCAGCTGTGCCCCTTGAGTGGCCCGCCATCTGGCGGGCTTCTTTATAGACTGCGGGTCCACTCATCCAGGTTGAGGGTTCGGTCATCATGAGCGTGCTCCATCAGGTGATCGATGAAGAGCCGTGTTTTTGCGGGCAGATAATAGCGTGACGAGTAATAGATCAATACCTGTATGGGGTCCGGCTCGTACGCTTGCAGCATGCGCTTGATATTGCCGGTATCTCTCAGCGTCTGAGCGTGGCCGGCACCGATCATCGCGATCCCCAGGTCCATCTCGACCGCTCGCATGCCCGCCGAAAGGTCATTCACAATCAGGTTGCCTTGCGGCTCGACCTGTATATGCTCACCGCCGATCTTGAAGTTCCAGGGCTTGATTCGCCCGGTGGTAGAGGAGCGAAAAGCGATACAGTTGTACTGTGACAGCTCTTCCGGTGTATTAGGAGCGCCGTGGCGCTCAATATAGCTCTTGCTGGCCACCAGCATGGGCTGAATCCGGTAAAATTCGCGTGCGATTACCGTGCTGTCCGGGCTCAGCATGACCCCAATGCCAACGTCCGCGCCCTCCTTGACGAGGTCTCCGAGTCGGTCTTCAAAGCTCAGATCCAGTTGGATATCGGGATACTTCTCAATGAACGATGGGAGCAGCGGTAGCACGACTGAACGACCGAAGGTCTCCGGCAGGTTCACCCTCAGGCGGCCACGAGGTGATTTCTGCTTATCGGTACTTAGGCGGATCTGGTCCTCGAGTTGCTCGACGAGAGGGCCGGTGCGTTTGTGCAGGTCGTGGCCATCTTCCGTCAGCGTCAACGAATGTGTGGTGCGATGAAACAGGCGCACCTCAAGGTTTTTCTCGAGTTGAGCGACCGACTTGCTGACCGCAGCCGATGAGACGCCGAGCTGTCGCGCAGCCGCGGAAAAGTTGCCGTTCTTGACGACTGCGAGAAAGGTTTGCAGCTGATTTGGAATCATGGATCGATTGCAGCCCCGATATAGTCAGTATTGCCGATCGACGGAAAGCGCGTCGCTCTTCATATTAACCGAATAGATATGTTACCGCAGACCACCAGTTGCTTGACGGAATTTTTCCAGCGACGGCTTCGTAAGCGAACGGGATTGAATAAAAAAAAGGCCGCCTTTCGGCAGCCTTTTTCAGTTCACTGGCGATTAACCCAGGTTCTTCAGAGCGGTATCGGTGTACCAATCCAGGAAGTTGATAACCCCGAACTCATAGGTCTTGGAGTAGGGGCCCGGCTCGTAAGCGACGGAGTTGATGCCGAGCTGGTTTTCTTCGCCCAGTACGCGGTCCTGATCGTTGGTGGCGTCCCACACCTGGCGCAGCCGCTCAGGGTTGTAGTCCACGCCTTCAACGGCATCCTTGTGTACAAACCACTTGGTGGTCACCAGGGACTCCTGAGCGGAGATCGGCAGTACGCGGAACACGATGAAGTGATCGCTCTGCATGTGGTTCCAGGAGTTCGGCAGGTGCAGGATACGCATGGAACCGAGGTGGCGGTTCTTGATACGACCCAGCAGCTTGTTGCAGCCCTGCTCGCCGTCGATGGTCATCACCTGGGTGCCTTCCTTCAGCGGCATACGCACAATGCGGTTACGCACGCCGAAGCTCTTGTGCTTGTGCGGAATCCCTTCAGCATCCCACTCGGCAGCCTGACGGGCGTAGTAGTCGAGGAAGGACTGCGGTGCACGCGGGTCGTTGGTATCGTCCCACTCCAGCAGGGTGTTGAGCAGCTCCGGGTGGTTGCCTTCGCAGTGGTAGCACTCGCGGTTGTTCTCGATTACCAGTTTCCAGTTGGCTTTCTCGTACATGTTGGATTCGACGGCGAGCTTGGTGTTCTCAACGTCATACGGCTCCATGTACTCGTCCAGGGTCGCCAGGAACTCGTCGAAGTCGCCTTCCGGCACCTCTTTGGCCAGGCAGACATAGATGAAACCGCCGCCGACCTTGCAGTGTGCCTTTTTCAGGCCGTGTTGCTGCTTGTCGAAGCCGTCGCCCATCTCGGTACCGGCGAACAGCAGGTTACCCTTGGTGTCGTAGGTCCACTGATGGTACGGGCAAACCAGGTTGGCGACTTTGCCGCGGTGCTCTGAGCAGATACGCGAACCGCGGTGGCGGCAGCTGTTGTGGAAGGCGTTGATGCTGCCGTCGGCACCACGTACCACCAGGACCGGGTTCTGGCCGACCTCGACGGTGAAGTAGTCACCCTTGGAGGGGATTTCGCTGGACATGCCGACGAACAGCCACTCTTTCTGGAAGATCTCTTCCATATCGAGACGGAACATGTGCGGGTCGTTATAGAGAGGCTGCGGCAGTGAGTAATCGCGGTTGCGCTCCTTCAGCAATCCGGTCATCTCCTCGCGAGCCTGTTCTAGGCTGGAGTAGTTGAGGTTAAGCAGATCGTTCTGTGTCATCTGTGTATCTCGAAAAAGATGTGGGGTTTACGCCCGCTATGGGCGCTGCTTTCCTTAACGACCCGATACCCTTGACCCTTTGGCTGTTTGGGGTCGGGGTGGTGTCTGGAGCTAATCCTGCCTTCGAGTAGGGTTATCGGTTTTTCTATTCACGACATCGACCAATTCTGTTTAAGACTAGGTATGCCAAATATAGTCAATTTTGGTTATTTTAAGACAATTCGGAGTCGCGAATAGGTAAGTGGTTGCAGAGGGTTGAACTGACAATTCGCCCTAACGAGATCCCACCCGAGGATCACAAACCCAACATACGTTTTTTGGAAGTGCCAGCCATGAACAATCAGAGCGTTTCTACAGTCGGTAGCGAGACATCAGTACCGGTGACCACCCAGGTCTGGCGTAATGGTCGCCATATGGTGCGTTGCGTCAAGGCGATTCAGGAGACCTGGGACGTTAAGACCTTCTGCTTCATGGCCGAGCAGCCGATCATGTTCTTCTTCAAACCCGGTCAGTTCGTGACTCTGGAGTTGGAGATCGAAGGCGAGCAGATCTTCCGCTCCTATACCATATCCAGTTCACCCTCGGTGCCCTACAGCTTCTCTATTACCGTCAAGCGCGCACCGGGCGGTGTTGTGTCCAACTGGCTGCACGACAATATGGTCGAGGGGGCTGAGCTGGCGGTGCATGGACCGGTTGGGCAGTTCAACATCACCGATCATCCCTCCGACAAAGTGCTGATGCTGTCCGGCGGCGTGGGGATCACACCGGTGATGTCCATGGTTCGCTGGCTGTTCGACACCAATGCTGCTGTGGATGTGGAGTTTGTCCACAGTGCTCGTTCGCCAAAAGACATTATCTACCACCGCGAGTTGGAGCATATCTTCTCTCGGATACCTGAGTTCAAGATGCATATCGTCTGCGAGCACAGTGATGATCTGGGTGAGGTCTGGGCAGGTTTCCGGGGATATCTGAACCGTACCATGCTTGATCTTATGGCGCCGGACTTCATGGAGCGTGAGATCTTCTGCTGTGGCCCGACGCCGTACATGAATGCGGTCAAGCACATCCTTAAGGATGCGGGCTTCGATATGAGTCGTTACCACGAGGAGTCGTTCGGCGCTACTCCGGTGGCGGACGAAGAGCAGGCGATGCAGGATGCGGAGACTGCGGCGGAAGAGGCGGAAGCGCTGGAAGTTGCCGATATGATGAACGTCGAGTTCGCGCTTACCGGCAAAAGTGTGCGTATCGCTCCGGGCGAGACTGTTCACGCCGCAGCCGCCAAACTGGGGCTGCACATTCCCAAGGCTTGTGGTATGGGTATCTGCGGTACCTGCAAGGTGAAGCGCCTTGAGGGTGAGGTGGAGACATCGCATAACGGCGGTATCACCGAAGAGGATGAAGCGGAAGGTTACTTTCTCTCCTGCTGCAGCGTGCCCAAGGGCAATGTGGTGGTAGAGTTCTGATTCCAGCTGCAGATTGCAGAGATAAAAAAGCCGATCCGTGAGGATCGGCTTTTTTGTTTCAGCACTTACGTTACTTTCCGGCGCGTGCCCGGTTCAGCCAGGCGTCAAACTGGTCACGGTGTGCCGAGACCCACTCCTGGGCATGGCGCTTGATATCGTCGATCGAATCCTCGCCATTTTTCATCTTCAGGTTCTGGCTGCTTTCGTCGCCGGCCGAGATCTGAAGCTGGGACAGGAAGATCATCGCTGGTGAGTGCGTTTTGGCGAAGTTCAGGTTTACCACGGACATCACTTCATCGACCGCAAAGCCGAGGTTTTTGCCCTTGTAGCTGGTCAGCACATCATTGTTGCCATCCGGCAGACTGGTGAATGGAACCTCAAGCCACAGGACATCTTTGCCTTCAACCAGCACGCCGGCGATCCATTGCGGTACCCAGGTGTAGTAGAGCACCGGTTGGCCTTCGTGATAGCGCGCAATGGTGTCGGCCATCAGTTCGAAGTAGGGGCCACGGTGGTGGGTGACGCTATCCTCGAGACCGTACGCCTTGAGGTGGTGATTGATCACCTGCTCGCATCCCCAGCCGGGGTTGCATCCGGTCAGGTCCGCCTTGCCATCGCCATCATTGTCGAACAGCTTAGCGATCTCGGGTTGCTTGAGGTCTTGCAGAGAGCTGATGCCATATTGCTCGGCGGTTTTCTTGTCGATCAGGTAGCCCTGCAGTACCCCGGGAATAACGCTGCCGGCCTTGAGTAGCGTACCCTCGCCACCCGCTTGCTGGTAGAAGTTATCGTGCAGTCTGTCCCAGAGATGTACGTTGAAGTCGGCTGCACCGGAGGAGAGCGATGCCATCATGTTGGCATAGTCGGTCTCTTTGGGGTCAGTTACGTCGTAACCCAGTTCTGTCAGGCCAGCGATCGCCACTTCGCCGCGGAAGCGCTCTTCGGCAACATTCGAGAAGATTGGGGTGACCCTGTTGCCGTTGCCGTTGCCGGGCAGGGTCTCGGCCTGAACACTGGCAGCCAGAGTTGCTGTCGTGATCGTGGCGATAGTCGTCAGCGTGTACACCTGTTTGCATAGCGGGGTTAGTCGGGTGCGCATATAGGCAAACTCCTTGTTGTGATTATTATGTGGCCGGATCGTACAGGATCGTTTGTAATCCGCCCGGCAAGCAGTGGAAGTTGCTGGCTGCTGCTCAGGGATTTTCATACTCCGGCGCTGCGTCGCTTTCGAACAGCTGGCGCAACACCAAGGTATATAGGTAAAGCGCTTTGGGGGATTTGCTGTCAGCGACCTTGCCTGTGCTTAAGGCGCTGTCTCTAGGAGGAAGTAGTGTGTTTATAGTACTGGGAGGGGCTGACGTAGGCGGAAGCTATTGCCGGTTTACACTGCCAGCAAAAAAGGCCGATCCATTACTGGATCGGCCTTTTTTGCTTCTTCTGCTCGGAAATGAGCTGGCTCAGGCGACTTCGGCGTGTGCCGGTTCCTGGGTGAAGTGTTTGCCCAGCAGGGCGTGGTAGAAGTCCCGGTCCGACAGAATGCCGACCAGCTGTCCACCTTCGCGCAGCAGCACCGGCAGGCCGCTGCGATAGCGCAGCTCGATGGCGCTGCGCATCGAGACCTCGGGGCTGGTGATCACCACCATGTTGTCGCCCACCGCGTCCAAAGGCTGTCCCTCCTGCCACTCCAGCAGATCGAGTCGCTGTCCACCGCGGTGCGCCGACACCGGTTTGCCGTTGTCCAGCTCGATACGGCTCTGGTCATGGGCGTTAAGCAACAGGCTTGCCCCCTCCAGTTGCAGCGCGCCGATGCCGGTCATCAGTGAGCGTCCGCGCAGTACGTTGAGCGGGTTGGTATGGGCGACAAAATCCTGCACGTACGCGGTGCTGGGGTTGAGCACGATATCCTCCGGCTTGCCGTGCTGGATGATGCGCGCCGACTCCATGATCGCGATATGGGTGCCGATCTTCAGCGCTTCGTCCAGGTCGTGGCTGACGAACAGGATCGTCTTGTTGAGCTTGCGCTGCAGCGCGATCAGCTCATCCTGGAGCTGGGAACGGATCAACGGGTCCAGCGCCGAGAACGGCTCGTCCATCAGCAGGATGTCGCTGTCCATGGCGAAGGCGCGGGCCAGGCCCACGCGCTGCTGCATGCCGCCGGAGAGCTCATGGGGCTGCTTGTCGTGCCAGTCGGCGAGGCCCACCATCTCCAGCTTCTCTATGGCGCGCTGGCGCCGCTCGCGCTTACCCACGTTTTGCATCTCAAGCCCGAAGGCCACGTTATCGAGCACGCTGAGCCAGGGCATCAGTGCGAACTTCTGGAACACCATGGAGATACGCTGACTGCGCAGGTGGCGCAGCGTTGCTGCATCGCAGTGAGCCAGGTCAACCATGCGCTCGCCATCCTGCACCTCGAGGCTGCCGCGCGAGATCCGGTTTAGGCCGTTGACGGCGCGTAGCAGGCTAGATTTTCCGGAACCGGAGAGGCCCATCAGAACGCATATCTCGCCCTGTTTTACGCTCAGCGAGGCGCCCTGAACGCCGACCACGTCTCCGGTCTGGTCCAGAATCTCCTGCCGCGACAGCCCCCTGTCCATCAGAGCCAGTGTTTGTTTCTGGTTCCGGCCGAATACCACGTCCAGGTTTTTGATGTCGACTGCTGCCATGTCAGACCTCCTCCGAGCTGCCCGGTTTCTTGCATATGCGGTCCAAAATGATCGCCACCAGGACGATTGCCAGGCCCGCTTCGAAGCCCTGAGAGATGTTGACGGTGTTCAGAGCGCGTATTACCGGTTTGCCGAGGCCGTCGGCACCGACCAGTGCGGCGATTACCACCATCGACAGCGACAGCATGATGCACTGGGTGACGCCGGCCATGATGCTGGGCATCGCAGCTGGAAGCTCCACCTTGAACAGCAGTTTGCCAGGGCTGGCGCCGAACGCTTTGCCAGCCTCGATCAGCTCCTCCGGTACCCGGCTGATACCCAGATAGGTCAGGCGGATCGGCGCAGCGATGGCAAAGATGATGGTGGAGATCAGCCCCGGTACCACACCGAGGCCGAACAGCACTAGCGTCGGGATCAGGTAGACGAAGGTGGGGATGGTCTGCATCAGGTCCAGGATCGGCCGCAGCAAGGTATAGACCCAGCGCCGATGGGCGGCGAGGATCCCCAGCGGTATGCCGAACAGGATCGATAGCGCCGTGGCGGTGAGTACCAGTACCAGCGTTTCGATCATCTCGGTCCAGTAACCCAGGTTCAGGATCAGCAGCAGGGCAACCGCGCTGAACACCGCCAACGGGACTTTCCGGTGCAGCCCCCAGGCCAGTGCCGCAACGAAGGCGATAATGAACCAGGCAGGGAACCAGAGAAACAGATCGACCAGTGACAGAATCACCCACTCCAGTGAAAAGGAGATCGCGTCGAAGAACCCGGCCGCATTCAGCGTCAACCAATCGACAAACGACTCCATCCATCTGCCCAGCGGTATCTTATGGTCGGTTAACCAATCCATAATATAACTACCTTTTTGGGATTAGAGATTCAGGTGGCTTTTCACCGCCGTCAGGCCGCTCTTGCCGTCGATGGTAGTGACCCCTTCAAGCCAGGCGTCGAGTACCGCGGGGTTGGCTTGCAGCCACTCTTTGGCGGCGGCGTCCGGCTGTTTGCCATCGTCCAGAATGGCCCCCATCACCTGATTCTCCATTGCCAGGCTGAATTTCAGGTTGTTGAGCAGCGTGCCCACGTTCGGGCAGGCATCGGTGTAGCCCTTGCGCACGTTGGTGTATACGGTGGCGCCACCGTAGTTGGGGCCGAAGTAGTCGTCACCGCCCTCCAGATAGGCAAGTTCGAAGTTGGCATTCATCGGATGTGGTTCCCAGCCGAGGAACACTATCCACTGGTCGCGGCGCACGGCGCGCTTTACCTGTGACATCATACCCGCTTCGCTGGACTCGACGATTTCGAACGCCTTCAGGCCGAAGGCATCGGTGTCGATCATATCCTGGATCAGACGGTTGCCATCGTTACCCGGCTCGATGCCGTAGATCTTTCCGGCAAACTCGTCGGCATGCTTGGCAATATCGGCAAAGGAGTGGACGCCGGCGTCGTAGACATACTTGGGCACCGCCAGAGTGTATTTGGCGCCCTCAAGGTTTGCCCCCAGTGTTTCCACGGTGCCGTTGTCGCGGTATTTGGCAATATCGCCCTCCATGGTCGGCATCCAGTTGCCGAGGAATATGTCGATATCGCCATTGGCCAGGGAACTATAGGTGACCGGTACGGAGAGCAGTTGGGTCTTGGTTTTGTAGCCCAGTCCCTGAAGGACTTCGCTGGTGATCGCGGTAGTGGCCGTGATGTCGGTCCAGCCGACATCGGAGAAGCGTACGGTGGAGCACTCGTCTGCCTGGCTCAGCGCAGAGAAGCTCAGGCTGGCACCCAGCAGGGTGCTTAGGGTGATTCGGCTCAGGTTCTTGGTGTTCATCTATCCATTCTCCTTGGGTTACTGGTAGGGCTTCTGCTCGTAGCGAAGCCCGTTTTCATGGGGCCAGTCACCGCCTGGTCAGCCGGGCTAGCGCGGCTCGGCTGAGCGGGCGGAAGACGCTGTCACTGCCTGGGTTTGTAAGGCGTGCCAGCTTCAGGCGCTTTCATGTAAAGCTTGTACGCGGTGCCGCGGGCGCATGGATGCGTTTTTTTCATGCGGGGAGCGGCGCTACTCATTGTCGTAAATTCTTTTCGGTTGCTCTGGACGTTGGCGGGTCTGCCACTGCGGATCGATCCAGATCTCGGCACTTTCACTGACCTCCGGTGTGCGGCCGAGGATCAGATCGGCTGCCCGCTCCGCGACCATGATCGTCGGTGCGTTCAGGTTGCCATTGGTGATAGTGGGGAAGATCGACGAATCCACCACGCGTAGGCCCTCAAGTCCGCGCACCCTGCACTCAGGATCGACCACCGCCATCGGGTCGTCAGCCGCGCCCATCTTGCAGGAGCAGGAGGGGTGGTAGGCGCTCTCCACGTTCTGGCGTACCCAGGCGTCGATCTCCTCGTCCGTTTGTATGCTGGCGCCGGGCTGGATCTCCTCGCCACGGTAGCCATCCAGCGCCGGTTGATTGAGAATCTCGCGGGTCAGGCGGATGCAGTCGCGCCAGTCCTGCACATCCTGCTCGGTGCTCAGGTAGTTGAAACGGATCTCCGGTGGTGTATTGGGGTTGGCGCTGGTGATGTGCACCGTACCGCGGCTCTCCGGTTTGTTCGGGCCCACATGGACCTGGAAACCGTGACCGTCGAACGCCTTCTTGCCGTCGTAACGCATCGCCGCAGGCAGGAAGTGGTACTGGATATTGGGCCACTTCAGCCCGGCCCGGGAGCGGATGAAGCCGCAGGACTCGAAGTGATTGGTGGCGCCCAGGCCATCCCGGCGCAGGATCCAGCGGGTGCCGATCAGCCCCTTGCTGATCAGGTCCAGTTTGCCGTTCAGCGTGATCGGCTGTTGGCAGCGGTACTGGAAATAAACCTCCAGGTGATCCTGCAGGTTCTCGCCCACGCCGGGCAGCTCATGCTTGATCTCGACACCCGCCTGGTTCAGAACCTCGGCCGGTCCGATGCCGGAGAGCTGCAGCAACTGCGGCGAGCCGATGGAGCCGGCACTGAGGATCACCTCCTTGTTGGCGGTTACCGTCAAACGATGACCTTTGTGGTCGAACTCGACGGCGGTAGCGCGGCCGTCATCCAGCAGCACACGACGGGTCATCACGCCTTTTATCAGGCTCAGGTTGTCGCGTTTAAGTGCTCGGCGCAGGTAAGCATGGCTGGTGGAGGCGCGTACCCCGTCATCGACGGTCATATGCATCGGGCCGAAACCCTCCTGCTGGAAACCGTTGTAATCCCAGGTTTTCGGATAACCGGCCTGCTCACCGGCATCGATGAACGCCTGGTACAGCGGGTTCAGCGACATCTCGTTGCCGTTGCAGGTGGCCAGAGGGCCATCGCCGCCACGATAGGCGTCGGCACCGCCGGACCAGGTCTCGGCGCGCCTGAAGTAGGGCAGGCAGTTTTTGTAACTCCAGCCGTCGGCGCCCTGTTCGGCCCATTCGTTGAAGTCGCAGCCGTGGCCGCGCACGTAGACCATGCCATTGATTGAGGAGCTGCCGCCAAGCACCTTGCCGCGCGGACAATGCAGGCGGCGGTTATCCAGGCCGGGCTCCGGCTCGGATTCGAACTGCCAGGCATAGCGCGGCATGCTCATCGGGTAGGAGAGGGCTGTCGGCATCTGGATCAAAATGTTGCGATCGGAGCCGCCCGCTTCCAGCAATAGCACGCTGTTGTGTCCATCGGCACTCAGGCGATCCGCCAACACACAACCGGCGGAACCGGCGCCAACGATGATGTAGTCAAAACTCTGTTGCATTGCTCTGATCGGCTTTAAGGGTTAATCGTAGGGCGACTCGATGTCGCCGAGTTCCACATACACCGCCTTGGTCTGGGTGTAGTGGGCTAGGGTCTCGGCGCCGTTCTCACGGCCGATACCGGACAGCTTGTAGCCGCCTACCGGCATCTCGGCGGGGGAGGCGCCCCAGGTGTTGATCCAGCAGATCCCCGCCTGCAGCTGGGCGATCACCCGGTGTGCCCGGCTCAGGTCGCGGGTAAACAGGCCCGCGGCCAGACCGTAGTCGGTATCATTGGCGCGCTTGAGTACCTCCTCCTCGGAGCTGAACTTCAGCACCGACATCACCGGACCGAAGATCTCCTCGCGCACCTGCGGCATGTCGTCGGTGCAGTCGGCGAACACAGTGGGGGCGACGAAGTTGCCCTTGCCCAGGTCGCCCTCGGTCACGCGCTGGCCACCGCAGAGCAGGCGGGCGCCGGCGGCCTTGGCCGCGTCGATATAGCCGAGCACCTTGTCCAGGTGGGCTTCGGAGATCAGCGCGCCGACCTGGGTCTGCATATCCATCGGGTCGCCGATCTTCAGTTTCGCGGTGCGTTCGGCCAGCTGCTCAAGGAAGGCGTCGTAGAGCGACTCATGCACGAACACCCGGGTGCCGTTGGTGCACACCTCGCCCTGGGTATAGAAGTTGGCCAGCATGGCGCCGGACACGGCGTTGGTCAGGTCGGCATCGTCGAACACGATCAGCGGTGATTTGCCGCCCAGCTCCATGGTCACCGACTTCAGGGTTTTCGCACTGGCTTCCATTACCTTCTTGCCGGTGCCGCATTCGCCGGTGAAGGAGACCTTGGCGATGCCGGGGTGGGCGGTGAGCATCTGGCCGACCCGGGCATCGCCC
>NZ_BMIJ01000004.1:212690-374016 GCF_014641945.1 Marinobacterium zhoushanense | reverse complement strand
AAGTGCGCCCAGCGGGGTCTCCTCCGAGGGCTTGAACAGCATCGCGTTGCCGGCGGCCAGGCAGGGCCCGGCCTTCCACATGGCGATCTGGATCGGGTAGTTCCAGGCGCCGATACCGGCGCAGACGCCGAGCGGCTCGCGCCGGGTATAGAAGAAGTTGCTGGCGCCGAGCTGCTGGTGCTCGCCGCCGAGGCTGGCGGCGAGGCCGGCGTAGTACTCGATCACGTCGGCACCGGTGACAATGTCCACGCAGATCGCTTCCTGCAGCGGCTTGCCGGTATCCAGCACCTCGATTCTGGCCAGCTCATCGTTGCGCTCACGCAGGATCTGCACCGCGCGCATCAGGATACGGCCGCGCTCGGCGCCGCTCAGGGCGCCCCAGATCGCCTGGCCTTCGCGGCAGGAGGCGACGGCGGCATCCACATCGGCCTGAGCGGCCTGCTGGATCTCGGCGATCACCTCTCCGCTGGCCGGGTTACGGCTGACGAAGGTCTCGCCAGAGCTGGCGTTGCGGTACTGGCCGTGGATGTAGAGAGTCTTTTGTTGCATCAGTTTCCGGTCTTGGCTTTGGCGTTGCCCTCTAGTGACAAGCGCTGGTGGAGTTCAAACAGTTCAGCTGGGAGTTGGCGCTCCAGATAATCGGTAATGATCGCCAGTGCCAGCTCGGTATCGATACCCTCGGGGGTGAGGGCGCCACGCAGCCAGATACCGTCGATCAATGCGGCTATCCCTTTGGCGACAAAGTCCGCCCGCTGCGCGGGAAGCGCCCGCTTCAGTTCGCGACGCAGGTGTGAGAGCAGGCGTCGTTCGTTAACGCGTTGCAGCCTGAACAGCACCGGGTGATGCATTGCGTAAGCCCAGAATGCCAACCAGGTCTTCACAACGCTGGAATCGATCTGGCGAGGGTCGAAGTTGCCGCGCACAATCGCCTTGATCCGACCGACAATGTCGTCCGGCGCGGTCTCGGCCAGCTGCTCACGTACTCCGGTGGAAAGATCCTGAAGTACGGATCGCATGGTCGCTTCGATCAAGCCATCCTTGCCGCCGAAGTAGTGGTTTATGATCCCCGGAGATACATTTGCGGTGCGGCCAATCAAAGCTACACTTGCGCCATGGAAACCAACCTCGTCGACCACCCGCATAACCGCTTTGATCAACTGCGGCTTGCGTACCTTGTCCATTCCGACTTTTGGCATAAGTTTTCAGATTTTCTTTATTGATTAATCGTTTAAATAAACATACGCAATTCTAACGAGATGTCAAAGGGCTCGATCGCTCTGCTCTGGTCAAGATGTCGTTATCTGTCGATAATATTCACCATTTGCGCCATTCCGTAGTTAACGCCTGCTTTTTTAAATATTGATAATTGTTTTGGGGTGCGATCCATTTTCGAGAGTTGCCAGCGCTGGGTGAAGCCAGGAGTGGCATCTGAACTGTGGCTCAGACCATCTGAACCTTTCACGTCCTCTGAATGATTGTCGCCGCAGAGAGAGCGGGCTAGCATCGCATCTTTCAGGCACGGATAAGGAACTCTGTCATGACCATGGAGATGGGTATTGTCTTCGCGCTGTTGGTGGGCACTATCCTGTTGTTTGTCAGCGATCGGGTACGCATGGATCTGGTGGCGTTGATTGTCGTGACCCTGCTTGCCGCTTCCGGCATCGTCACTCCCGCCGAGGCCGTGTCCGGGTTCGGAAACTCCACTGTCATCATGATCGCAGCGCTATTCATCGTAGGTGAAGGGCTGTATCGCACCGGTGTTGCAGCTGCCGCAGGGAACTGGTTGTTGCGTGTGGGGGGAGCCAGCGAAACTCGCCTGTTGTTGTATCTGCTGCCGGTGGTGGCGCTTCTGTCCGCTTTTATGAGCTCTACCGGCGCGGTGGCGCTGTTGATTCCGGTGGTACTCAGCATGGCACGCAAGTCCGGTATGCAGCCGTCACGCTTGATGATGCCGCTGGCGTTCGCGGCACTGATTGGCGGTATGCTGACACTGATCGGCACACCGCCGAATATCGTGGTCAGCAATGCGCTCAAATCTGAGGGGCTTGAGCCTTTCGGGTTCTTCGAGTTCACGCCGATCGGACTTGCCATATTGCTGGTGGGTATGGTGTACCTGATCGGATTTGGCCGCCGTTTGCTGCCCAGTGCGTTGGTTGGTGGCAACGAGGATGAGCCGGATCTGAACAACCTGATCCGGCGCTATGCTATTGCCGGTCAACTGCACAAGCTCAAGGTGCAGGCCCAGAGTCCGTTGGCGCATAAAACGCCGGTGGAGTCGGCGTTACGCACAGAGCATAACGTTACGGTGATCGCCATAGCCAGAGGCGGACACCTGCTGTCGGCGATGATTCCGGTATTGAGCAATACCCGGATCGAGGTGGCCGATGAGCTTTGGGTTTATGGCACGCAGGAGGATATCAAGCGATTTTGCTCGAGCCACAGTCTGATCAGTGCCGGTCACCCGGAGCGGGATATCAAGCGGATGCGTCAGCGCTTTGGCGTGGCGGAGGTGCTGTTGCCGCCGGATACCCCGTTAGAGGGTAAGTCGGTACGCGAGGGGCAGTTTCGCGAGCGCTACGGCCTCAGTGTAATCGGCTTGCGACGGCGGAATGAGGTTCAACAGGTCAGCTATCGTGACACCCGGTTGGCGGCCGGGGATACCCTGCTGTTGGCCGGCAGTTGGGAGTATATCCGTGCACTGGAGGGGCGGAGGGGGTTGGTGCTGCTGCAGACCCCGTTGGAGCTGAAGGAGATCCCCTCTCATGCTCAGCGTGCGCCGTTAGCGTTGCTGATTCTGGCGCTGATGCTGATCTGTATGACGGTCGGATGGTTGGCGGCGCTGCCAACTATCCTGCTGGCCGCTATGGCGATGATCCTGACCGGCTGCGTCAGCCTGACCGAGGCATTGCGTTCGATGAACGTGACCAGCCTGATCCTGATCGCCGGTATGCTGCCGCTGGCCAAGGCGATGGAGGCGAGCGGCGCGCTGGGCTACGTCGTCTCGCATCTCGTCACTCTGCTGGGTGGCGCCTCGCCTGTGCTACTCAGTGCAGGACTGTTCCTGTTTACTTCGTTGCTGAGCCAGTTCATCTCTAACACAGCCACCACGGTGCTGGTGGCGCCGATTGCCTTGAGTACGGCACAACTCCTGGGGGTAAATCCGGAACCGCTGATGATGACGGTGGCGATTGCCGCATCGACCGCGTTTGCAACGCCAATTGCTTCGCCGGTAAATACGCTGGTGCTGGCTCCCGGCAACTACCGCTTTGCCGATTTCGCTAAGGTGGGAATACCGCTGCAGTTGCTGGCGCTGGGCGTCACTTTGCTGCTGACGCCCATGCTGTTCCCGTTTTAGCCGCTCAGGGTTACGAGGTGATCTGCTTAAACAGCTCGAAGTACTCGGGGAAGGTCTTGCGGGTGCAGCCCGGATCGTTGATGGTGATCGGGGCGCTACCGAAAGCGGCCAGCGAGAAGCACATCGCCATGCGGTGATCGTCATAGGTGTCGATGGCTGCGCTCAGGATCTCGGCCGGCGGTGTGATCTCGATAAAGTCCTCGCCCTCGACCACGTCGGCACCCACCTTGCGCAGCTCGGTGGCCATGGCGCTGAGACGGTCGGTCTCCTTGACGCGCCAGTTGTAGACGTTGCGAATTGCGGTCGGCCCCTTGGCGAACAGGGCTGTGGTGGCGATGGTCATCGCCGCGTCGGGGATGGCGTTCAGGTCCAGGTCGACGCCGTTCAGCTCGCCTTTGGTCACCTCGACCCAGGTCGGACCGTAGCTGACCTGTGCGCCCATCTTGCCCAGTACCTCGGCGAACGCCTTGTCGCCCTGTACGCTGTCGGAGCCGACGCCGTAAACGCGCACAGTGCCGCCAGCGATGGCAGCCGCCGCCAGGAAGTAGGAGGCAGACGAGGCATCGCCCTCGACCATCACCTCACCCGGCGAACGGTAGTGCTGGCCTGCCTTGACGATAAAACGCTGGTAGTTGTCGTTGATCACCTCGACGCCGAACAGCTTCATACTGTGCAGGGTGATATCGATATAGGGTTTGGACACCAGCTCGCCATCGACGACGATTGTCAGGTCGTCGCTGGCCAGCGGCGCGGCCATCAGCAGCGCGGTCAGGAACTGGCTGGAGATGTTGCCCTTGATGCTGACTTCGCCGCCCTTGAGCCCCTGCGCATCGATCAGCAGCGGTGGAAAGCCCTCATCCCCCAGGTATTTGATATCGGCACCGAGCGGGCGTAGCGCGTCGACCAGGTCACGGATCGGGCGCTCATACATGCGCGGCTCTCCGGTCAGGGTGAACTCGCCCTGACCAAGACAGAGTGCTGCCGTCAACGGGCGCATGGCGGTACCGGCGTTGCCCAGGAACAGCTCTGCCCTGTTGGCCTTGAACGGCCCGCCGATCCCCTGCACCTTGCAACTGCGGCGATCTTCCGCCAGTTCATAGCGGACGCCGAGTAACGTGAGCGCGTTGAGCATATGCCGGACATCGTCGCTGTCGAGCAGGTTAGTGACCAGGGTCTCGCCCTCGGCCAGAGCCGCCAGTAACAGGATGCGATTGGAGAGGCTCTTCGAGCCGGGCAGCTGTACTTCGCCTGAGGCGCGCGTCAGTGGGGAGAGTGTCAGAGTATCCATGATATATGCTCGAGCCGTATCTGTTCTGGGGGACGCATAAACTACCCCTAACCGTGGAATCAGTCCAGCACGCCCTCCAGGCGGAGCAGGGCCTGCTTGATGTTGAGGCCACCGCCGTAGCCAACCATGGCGCCGTCGGCACCGATCACGCGGTGGCAGGGGATGACGATAGCGATGGGGTTGCGGTTGTTGGCCATCCCCACGGCTCGGGCTGCCTTGGGGTTGCCGATGGCAGCGGCCAGGTCTCCGTAGCTGCGGGTTTCACCGAAGGGGATATCGCACAGCCCCTGCCAAACCCGACGCTGAAACTCGGTGCCCTGAGGGGCGATGGGGAGATCAAAAATCTGCCGTTTACCGGCGAAATACTCGCTGATCTGGTGGGCGGCTTCGAGCAGCAGATCGTTGGGGACCTGTTCGAGCTCGGCGTATTCCGAGCGGCCGAACTCCACCCCTGTCAGCGCCGTGTCGCTGGCCACAAGCGTCAGGGTACCGATCGGTAGATCGGTCAAGTGAAGCAGGGTGGTGGCGATCGAACTCATGCTCTGTCCCTCTGCAGTAGCGACGTGGATAGGCATCAAAGCACGCGACAGACTTTAACGAGGATAGTGAAACAGAACCCGCAAGACAAAATTCTGCCAAGAGACATGAGTAACCCGCGAGCGTTGAATATCATGCTCCGGGTTCCTGAGTTTGTTCCGTCAACGGTAGCGGCGGGCACTCGTTAAAGATGCGTGCCGTACAGCTGTCACAGATCGACAGGTTCATCTTCTCGGGTACGCAGGCCGAGATCGCCTCCTCGGTGCTGCCAAAGAATCTGGCAGCGCCCATCCTGGCCAGCAGTCCGGTGCGCTCCATATCATCCAGCAGAATCCCTTTGAGCGCGCTGAACATCAGCTTGCCACCCCGAGCCTCTATTCTCTCCGCCTCCTGGATCAGCATCTCCGCCGCCGAGACATCGATGAAGTTGATCCCCTTGCCGATAATCAGGATCAGGGGTGGACCCTCACACTTCTGTACCAGCCGGCGCAGGTGGGCCTGTATGTGATCGGCACAGCCGAAGAACATCGAGCCGTCGATACGGATCATCTGTAGCTGCGGGCATTGCTCCAGCTGATAGCGCTGGACGTTCCGGATACTTCGTCGCTCGGTGTGCTGCAACGGCGCAACCGATATCACGGAGGGGCGGGAGGTGCGCCGCAGGTAGAATGCGATCGACAGGAATACGCCGACATAGATGGAGAACACCGGGTTGACCAGCAGTGTGGCGGAGAACGTGGCTGTCAGTACGATGCTTTCGGTACGACTGGCGCTGGCGATCTGGCGGATATGGGTCATATCGATCAGATTCCAGGCGATCAACATTATCGAGCCCGCCATGGCGGGCAGCGGTAGCCAGCGGGTGATATCCGGGATGGTAAACATGATCACCGCGACACAGGCGGCGCCGAATAGTGCTGCGAGCGGGGTTTGGGCGCCGGAATCGTAGTTGGCGCCGGAGCGTGTAAAAGAGCCGGACCCGGCAAAGCAGGAGAACAGGCTGCCTGTAGTATTGGCGATGCCCTGGCCGAGGAACTCGCGATTGCCATCTATCTGCTGGTGAGAGCGCAGGGCTATGGCACGGGCGATGCTCACCGCTTCAATAAGCCCCAGCAAGGCCAATGCAAAGGCGCCGGTGGCAAGTGACTCGAGCGTACCGGCGCTGAATGCCGGGAAATCGGGGACTGGCAATCCGCTGGGCAGGGCTCCGAGCATTGCCACGCCGTTCTCCTGGGCGTCCAGCAGATAGCCGACCAGGGAACCCGCAATCAGGCCCAGCAAAAGGTGTGGCAGTTTGATACCCAGGTGACGGCCGATGATCCGCAACAGGGCCGCGCTTACCAGCGTGACCAGGCCGATTGTGAGGGCGACCGGATTGGTTTGATTCAGTTGCTCGAAAATCTGGGCCAGGGTTTCAAACAGATCTGCATTCGATGAAACGCTTAGCGCCAACAGGTGCTTAAGCTGACTGGCCGCAATCAAAAAGGCGGCGCCTGCGGTGAAGCCGATTACTACGGTGTGCGATATAAAGTTGACCAGCGAGCCCAGACGAAAGAGGCCGAAACCGATCTGAATCAGTCCGGTAAGCAGTGTTAAGGTCAGTACCAGCGCGATATAGGCCGCGCTGCCCGGCGCCTCCATTGGGCTGACAATGCTGAGAATGACAATCGATATGGCGGCGGCAGGTCCGGTAATCATGTGCCAGGATGAACCCAGCAGTGCTGCAATAGCGGTCACGATTATCGCGCTGTACAGCCCGGTCTCGGGCGGCATGCCGGCGATCATCGCATACGCCATAACCTGAGGCAGGCCCAGCACGGCTCCGCTCAGACCTGCGATGAGGTCGGCACGGATCTTTTGCCCTGTCAGCTCGCGGGTCCAGCTAAGTCGCATACTGTTCGTCCGAACTTTTGTGTCGAAAGGGTGGAGCGCACGAATGACGCTAATACTACTCATTATGGGGCATATAAATAGGCCCGGCTGATGCCGGGCCTATGAGGAGGATGAATCAGTTGATGCCCAGAGAGCCTTTTACAGCTGCCAGGCCTGGCTTGCCGTCAAAGGTCGTCACTCCGTCCAACCAGGCGTCCAGAGCGTCAGGGTTTTTCTTGACCCAGTTTCGGGCGGCGATCACCGGATCCATCTTCTCGTCGAGGATGAGTCCCATGATCTGGTTTTCCATCGCCAGTGTGAACTTGAGGTTGCTCAGCAGCTTGCCGACGTTTCCGCATTGATCGGCATAGCCGCTACGGGTGACGGTTTGCACTTCGGCACCACCGAAATTGGGACCGAAATACTTGTCACCGCCGGTGAGGTAGTTCATCTCCAGGTTTGAATTCATTGGGTGGGGTTCCCAGCCCAGGAAGACGATGAACTCTTTACGCTTTACCGCACGGCGGACCTGGGCCATTACACCCTGTTCACCGGATTCCACAACACGCCATTCACCCAGACTGAAATCGTTGCTGTCCACCATATTCTGCAGCAGCTGGTTGGCGGGCGCGCCGGCTTCGATGCCGTAGATGCGCATATCGAACTGGTCCGGGAACTTGGCCAGGTCGGCAAAGTCGTGAACGCCGGCTGCATAAGCGTATGACGGCACGGCCAGGGTGAACTTGGCACCTTCCAGGTTGACGCCGATTACATCGAGATCGTCCTTGTACCTGTCGATGAACTTCTGTTGAGCGGGCATCCAGTTGCCGAGGAATATATCGATCTCGCCGTTTTTCATCCCCTCAAAGCCGATCGGTACGGCTAGTGTCTGCACGCGCGGCGCATAACCCAGGCTGTTGAGCAGCACCGACGCGACACCGTTGGTGGAGTTGATATCGGTCCAGCCGGGATCGGTAAAGCGGACCTCTTTACACTCGGCGGGGTCGCTGGCGTGCGCGATCCCGCCCAGCATTATGCTGCTCAGGACTGCGGCGGTGAGCGTTTTCTTGAACGTCTTCATCGTTTGGCTACTCCTCGATTAAGCTTTAGTTCTCTTTACCAGACTGTTCCATCTCTGTTTCATTAAACCTGAGGGAAACGCGCCCGCTTCTCCAGATCGTCCAGATCTATGTTGTTGCGCATGTAGCTGACACTGGCATCGATCATGGGCTGATGATCCCACTTCGGCTCAATGCCCAACTTGTGCGCTTTAGCGATCATTCGCCGCCGGCGCTGGCTGATCAGCACGCGCTGTGTGATTTCGTCCACGTCCCAGCGAGCATCTGCTTCCTCGCGGAAGGCTTGCACCCTGGCCGCATGAGCCGGATCCAGCACAAGGTTGACCAGCTCCTTCGGATCCTCCGCTAGATTGAACAGTTGGTCCGGGTCACCCTTGCAGCAGATGTATTTAAAATCGCCGCGGCGGATCATGAACATCGGTGCGACAACGCCTTCTCCGGTGTATTCGCCGATCACTTCGTCGTGGCCGCCTTCACCCTTAAGATGCGGGATCAGGCTGCGGCCGTCGATGGGCATGACGTAGGTAGGTTCCTGTCCGTCGTTTGCCAGCTCGGCAAAGGTCGGTAGCAGGTCCATGGTGGAGATCGATTCGCGCACACGGCGCGGAGAGAAACGCTTCGGTGCCCAAACCAGCATCGGCACGCGGGTGGACCACTCGAAGTAGCTCATCTTGTACCAGAGGCCGCGCTCGCCAAGCATATCGCCGTGATCACCGGAAAAGACGACGATGGTGTTCTCCTCCAGCCCTGTCTCCTTGAGCACCTTGAGCAGGCTGCCGATCTGATCGTCCACATAGCTGACGTTACCGTAATAGGCGCGACGGGCGTTACGGATCTGCTGCTCGGTGATCGGCTGCGCATTCTTCTCGTAGACGTGGTACAGACGCTTGGAGTGGGGGTCCTGCTCGCTGTCTGGAAGGGTGATCGACGGCATATCGATTTCCGTGTCCGTGTAGCGCTCCCAGTATTCATGCGGCGTGGCGTAAGGGTCGTGCGGGTGGGTCATGGAGACGGTCAGGCAGAAGGGGCGCTGGTCGTTCGAACGCACATGTTCGTACAGGTAGCGACGGGCGTTGAACACCACCTCGTCGTCGAAGTCCAGCTGGTTGGTACGTACCGTGGGACCGGCCTGAGTAACCGAGGACATGTTGTGGTACCAGCTGGGACGGTTCTCGAAGTCATCCCAGTCGGGGAACCAGCCGTAATCCGCCGGGTAGATGTCGGTGGTCAGGCGCTGTTCGAATCCGTGTAACTGATCCGGTCCGCAGAAGTGCATCTTGCCGGATAACGCAGTCTTGTAGCCGGCCAGGCGCAGGTAATGAGCAAATGTGGGGTAGTCGGCCGGGAAGTCTGCTGCGTTGTCCCAGGCACCGATATGGGTGGGCAGTTGGCCGGTCATCAGTACATAGCGGCTGGGCGCGCATAGCGGGCTGTTGCAGTAGGCCGATTCAAACACAACGCCTTCGGCAGCAAGCCGGTCGAGATGCGGCGTCTTGGCTACTTTTCCGCCCAGAAACGAGAGGACAGGGGCGGCGAGCTGGTCAGCCATAATGAACAAGATGTTGGGTTGCGACTGCATGGTGCACCTCTAGGTTGATCGGGCCCACTGGTTAAAGATAGGGGGCTTTTGTATTAGATCGATTTATCTTTTGGCCGGTTATAAAGCCGTTAGTTGATGTTTTCACAGGGGTATAAAGGTGTAAACTGACTAAAAAATGATAGGTTGGATAAGTACAGCTAATGTTATTTTCAGAGCGCCTGCCGCCGGTTCAAAGCTTGGTTGTGTTCGAAGCGGCGGCCCGCCACTTAAGCTTTACCGGGGCTGCCAGAGAGTTGGGAACCACTCAATCTGCGGTAAGCCAGCAGGTACGGGCGCTGGAAACCCAACTGGAGCTGTCACTGTTTACGCGTGTTTATCGTGGTGTCGAACTCACCGAGGAGGGACGCATCTTGAAGCTGGCGGTGGAGGAGGGATTTCACCGCATCGCTGCTGCGCTTGAACAGCTGCAGTTCAGGCGTCAGCACCAACGGCTCGATGTGGCGACCGATTTTGCGCTGGCAGCCTATTGGTTGATGCCACGATTGCCCAGTTTCAGAGCGCTCCACCCCGAAGTGGATGTGCGCCTTGTCACCTCTCAGAACTGGACGCCCGCCGATGCCCAGGAGGTCGATGTGGCGATCGCCTTTTTCGGTCAACCTCCGTGGGTCGCGGGTACTCAGCTTCTGTTTGCGGAAACGGTTTTCCCGATCTGCAGCCCGGCATTTCTGGCAGACCTTGGCGAGCTGCAAGCACCGGATGAGTTGGCCGATGTGCCGCTGTTGGGGTTGCGCTCGGCGCAAGGCGCTGGCTGGCTCGACTGGTCCAGGGTCATGGCGTCGCTGGGCGCCGCCCGGGTTCCAGGGGAGCCTGTTCTGACATTCGACAACTACACTTTGCTTATTCAGGCAGCGTTGTCCGGGCAGGGGGTGGGCCTGGGGTGGGGTACGCTGGTTGATGACTTGATTGAAAGAGGTCTGCTTGTCGCGATGCACCAGTTTACCGTGAGCACCGAAGGGGGGTACTTTCTGATAGAGCCCAAGCCCCATGAGCCGGTAAACGCGAAACGGCATTTCATCCAGTGGTTGCTGGATACCCAACAGACCGATGACAGCAAAGGAGTCCCGCTTGCACGATGATCGGCAACGCTACTATGACTGGCGTTACATCCTCGAGATAGGGCTGCAGCACAGGCGAGAGCTGGCGCTGGCGAACCTGATCGCGATCCTGGCAACCTGCGTTTCGGTGCCCCTGCCACTGTTGATGCCACTGCTGGTGGATGAGGTGTTGCTCGATCAGCCGGGTGTGGTCGTGGCCAGCGTCAACCGGCTGGTGCCGGAAAGCTGGCATGGCCCGATCCTCTATATTGGTGCCGTGCTGCTGCTGACCGTCGTGCTCAGGGTGGTCGCATTGGCGTTGAATGTCTGGCAGACGCGGCAGTTCACCATCATCTCCAAGGATGTAATCTTCCGCATCCGATCGGAACTGCTACAACGTCTGCAGCGGATCTCGATGAATGAATACGAGACGCTGGGCAGCGGGACCGTAGCCTCCCATCTGGTCACCGATCTGGACACGGTGGACAGGTTTGTCGGCAGTTCGGTAAGCCGGTTGCTGGTAGCGACGTTGTCGATCATCGGCACGGCGGTGATACTGCTGTGGATGCACTGGCAGCTGGCGCTGTTCATCCTGTTCCTGAATCCGATGGTGATCTACCTGACCACGGCGATCGGCAAGCGGGTAAAACAACTCAAGAAGCGGGAAAACAAGGCGTTCGAGGTGTTCCAGGCCGCTCTGACCGAAACCCTGGATGCGATCCAGCAGATCCGTGCCGGTAACCGTGAGCGGCATTACCTGGTGCGCCTGGTCGACCGGGCGCGAGAGGTGCGAGACCACTCCACTGCATTCGAATGGCAGTCGGATGCCACCAGTCGCGCCAGTTTCATGCTGTTCATGGCCGGTGTGGATCTGTTCCGCTCGGTCTCGATGCTGATGGTGGTGTTCTCCGACCTCAGCATCGGCGAGATGATGGCGGTGTTCGGCTACCTCTGGTTCATGATGGGACCGGTACAGGAGGTGCTGGGGATCCAGTATGCCTGGTTTGGTGCCAAGGCAGCGCTCGGCCGCGTGAACCGTCTGCTGGAGCTGCATATGGAGCCCAGCTTTCCCCACCTGCGCAACCCTTTCGCCGAACGGCAGCAGGTTTCGATCGAGCTGGACAACATCCATTTCAGTTATATCGAGGGGCATGAGGTACTCCGTGGGATCAGTCTGCGCATCGAGGCGGGTGAGAAGATCGCCCTGGTCGGAGCCAGCGGAGGGGGTAAGTCGACGCTGGTTCAGGTGCTGCTCGGGCTCTATCCACCACAGAACGGAGAGGTGCGCTTCAATGGCGTGCCGGTTACCCAGATCGGCCTGGATGTGGTGCGTGAGCATGTGGCGACCGTGCTGCAACAGCCGGCCCTGTTCAACGGTAGCGTACGCGAGAACCTGGCGATGGGGCGGGAGTATGGCGAGGCTCAGCTCTGGCAGGCGCTGGAGGTGGCCCAGTTGCGGGAGTTCGTCGCCGGCCTGGGGCAGGGGTTGGATACCCTGGTTGGCCGTCAGGGGGTGCGCCTCTCCGGTGGTCAGCGGCAGCGGCTGGCGGTGGCCAGAATGGTGCTCACCGACCCCAGCGTGGTGATTCTCGACGAGGCAACGTCGGCGCTGGATACCGAAACCGAATTCGCGCTGCACAGGGCGCTGGAGGCCTTCCTGCGTGGGCGTACCACCATTATCGTCGCACACCGGCTCAGTGCCGTGCGCCAGGCGGACCGGGTTTATGTCTTTGACGGAGGGGAGATCAGCGAGCAGGGTAGCCATGAAGAGCTGATCGACCAGAAGGGGCTATATGCCCGCCTGTATGGAGCCCGCCAGGGCTGATTGGGGCAGATGCGTCGGAATCTTAAGTGGCACAGCGGAAACCGTGTCGAACTGCTGATCGATGGCGACAGCTTTTTCCCCGCCATGCTCAGCGCGATAGAAAGCGCCCGTGAAACTCTGCTGCTGGAGATCTATCTGGCGGCCAGCGGTGCGGTGATGGACCGCTTTATCGCCGCGCTGTGCGCCAGCGCCGAGCGCGGCGTCAGGGTCTGTCTGCTGTTCGATCACTTCGGCGCCCGCGACCTGCGCCAGTCCGATCGGCAGCGGTTGAGTCGCGCCGGAGTCAGCTTGGTGCTGTACAACCCGATCGCGTTCAACAAATGGTTCGCCAATTTTTCCCGTGACCACCGTAAAATGCTGGTGATCGATCAGCGCCTGGCCTTTATCGGTGGCACCGGGTTGACCGACAGCTACCGCAGCGATCTGCCAGGCCGGCCGGATACACCCTGGCACGAAGTGATGTGTCGAGTCGAGGGGCCGGTGGTCGGAGATATTGCCCGGCTGTTTACGCAACTGTGGAACCGCAGCTGTCTGGATAGCCTGCCGTTGCTGAATGGCCGGTCGCAACCGGGCAGGGTGGCCGGCGATGCTCTGGTGCGTCTGTTGACCTCTGAGGGGCCGCGCAATCAGCGGATCGAACGCAGTATTTTAAGCATGACCCACAACGCCAGACAGAGGGTGTGGATCTGTACCGCCTACTTCCTGCCCTCGTTTGCCCTGCGTCTGGCGCTACGCCGAGCAGCGCGACGTGGGGTCGATGTGCGCCTGGTGGTGTCGGGGCCGTTAACCGACCATCTGTGGATTCACCACGCCTCCAAGCGCTACTACCGCCGTCTGCTCAATGCTGGTGTGCACATCTATGAGTATCAACCCCGAATGCTGCATGCCAAGCTTGCCCTGATCGACGATCAGGTCTCCATCGGTTCCTGCAATCTGGACCACTGGAATCTACGCTGGAATCTTGAGGCGAATATCGAGGTACGTGAACCGCTTTTCTCAGCCGAGGTCGAACAGATGTTGCTGAACGATTTTGTCCAGAGTCAGGAGATTACCGCCGCAGAGTGGGCGCAGCGGCCCTGGCATCGTAAAATCAAAGAGCTGGTCTGGGCGCTGATCAGCCAGTGGATACTGCGTATCCGTTAACAAAGGAGAGAACAATGAGCAGGTTAATATCCGGTGCCGCGATACTGCTGGCGGTCCTGACCCTCGCAGGCTGTGCCCAGCAGAGCCTCACCGGCGATGCCTATAGCCGCAGGGAGGCGCGTCAGGTACAGCATGTACAGTACGCGGTGGTGGATTCGGTTCGCCCGGTCGTGATCGAGGGCCGCACCGATGGGGTTGTAGGCGCCGGTGCCGGTGCCATCGTCGGTGGTATCGCCGGCAGCTCCATTGGCGGTGGCAGGGGCTCTAGCATCACCACGGTATTGGGTGCGGTGGCAGGCGGTATCGCCGGGCAGCGGATCGAGGAGGCGACCAGTCGCCGCCAGGGCCAGGAGCTCACGTTGAGGCTGGACAACGGCGAACTGATCTCCGTGGTGCAGGAGGTGGAGAACAACCAGTTCTTTCGCGCCGGCGATCGCGTCCGCATTTTACGTAGCGGCGCGACCATGCGCGTGACCTACTGAATAGGCTGAACGGTCTGAGTGGCAAATACACTCAGACCGCATCCCTTGGGTCGCTGCCGGCAACGTCGGCACGAACCTTCTGCTCTGCCAGCCAGGCACTCAGGTGCGGGTACCGCGCGGCGTCGATCAAACCGCGGAACAACCCCCAGTCAAACATGGAGTAGAGGCAGATCGAAGGATAGTGCCAGACATTGAAGGCACCCTCATCGACTTGCCGCTCCAGGGCCTCCAGCGTCTTCTCCACCCGCTCACGCTGCAAGTTGAAAAACAGCCGGTCTTCACTGGTATCCAGGCCTGAGCGCTGCGACAGCAGGATCGCGACCATGGAATCGTTAGCGGCATCGATGATAGTCAGCAGGTTCTCCTGCTGCCAACCTATTTGCGCCAAGCCGAGTTTTTCCTGCAGATAGCGAAAGATGACGCGTGAGTCGTAGATCACCTCGCCGCCGTCGTAGAGCACCGGTATCTTCAGTGCCGGGTTTTGGCGACGCAGTTCATCGCGATCCTCTCCGTAGATATTGAGGTCTGAGAACTCGTAGCCCTGACCGGCGTCGGCCAGTAGCAGGCGAATACGGCGGACGTAGGGGGAGGTTGAGGAACCGATCAGTTTCATACGTATCCCTTTGGACCTTAGGCCCATGGCAGGTTGAACAACTGGATCAGGACGCAGTGTAGCGCATCCATTATTCGATTCAGAACTGTTAACTGGCATGTCTTATAAAACAAATAGTTATGATCAGAGCGGCAGTTTGTGCTGCTGCGGTATGTTTGCTAGGGTAAAAGCACATCTCTAACACGGGCCGCCAGATGCGGCTATCTGTGCCTGCCGGCCTCAACGTAAGGCGAGGAATACCAGAGCTTATGTGTGGCATCTGTGGCGAGATCACTTTCGACGGTTCCCAACCCTCCGTCAGCGCAGTCGAGCGCATGGCCGACAGGCTAAGGCCAAGGGGGCCTGATGCCGGCGGCGTCTATGCCCAGAAAAATATCGTTTTTGGCCACCGCAGGCTGAAGATCATCGATCTGTCCGATCATGCCCAACAGCCAATGCATGATCCGGAGCTCGGCCTGACCCTGGTATTCAACGGCTGTATCTACAACTACCAGGCGCTGCGCGACGAGCTGCAGGGACTGGGTTATCGCTTCTTTTCCTCCGGCGACTCCGAGGTGATCCTGAAGGCGTTTCACGCCTGGGGCGCCGAGTGTGTACAGCGGTTCAACGGCATGTTCGCGTTCGCTCTTCATGATCGCGACAGCGGCCGTATCCTCATGGCGCGGGACCGCTTCGGTATCAAGCCTTTCTACTACAGCGAGACAGCCGGGCGCCTGCGCTTTGCCTCCTCTCTGCCATCAATCCTCGCCGCCGGCGATCTGAACACCGAGATCGATCCGGAAGCGCTGCACCACTATATGCAGTGGCATGCGGTGGTGCCGCCGCCGCTGACCCTGCTTAAGGGGGTGCGAAAGCTGCCGCCGGCCACCTATCGGATGATCGAGCCCGATGGCGGCTATCGCGATACCCGCTACTGGACGCAAAAAATGGGTCCTGTGGCAGGCGATGAACTGAAGACCAAGGATGATTGGGAGGATGAGTTACTGGCGGCGCTGCGCCGATCGGTGGAGCGGCGTTCGGTAGCGGATGTCCCGGTTGGTGTTTTGTTGTCCGGGGGGCTGGACTCGAGCCTGATCGTCGGCCTGCTGGCGGAGCATGGTCAGAGCGGGCTCAACACCTTCTCGGTCGGTTTTGAGGCGGCCGGTGGTGAGCAGGGCGACGAGTTTAAATACTCCGACATCATCGCCAACCATTATGGCACCGAGCACCACCAGATCCGTGTCCCCTCCAGCCGCCTGCTGGAGACGTTGCCCCAAACCTTCTCGGCGATGTCGGAGCCGATGGTCAGCTACGACAATGTGGGTTTCTTCCTGCTCTCGCAAGAGGTGTCCAAACATCTGAAGGTGGTGCAGAGCGGGCAGGGCGCCGATGAGGTGTTCGGCGGCTACCACTGGTATCCGCCGATGTTGAACAGCGTGGATGCGGTGGAGGATTACAGCAAGGCGTTCTTCGATCGCAGCGAGGAGGAGTTCGCGCGGGCGATCTGCTCGGATTATGTCGGCGATAACTATTCGCGCCGGTTCGTCGAGCGCTACTTTTCCAGCGTCGATGCACCGCGCCCGGTAGACAAGGCGCTGCATATCGATACCAACGTGATGCTGGTGGACGACCCGGTCAAACGGGTGGATAACATGACCATGGCCTGGGGTCTGGAGGCGCGGGTGCCGTTTCTGGACCATGAGGTGGTGGAGCTGGCCGGGCGTATCCCGGCCGAGCTGAAAGTGAAGGAGAGCGGCAAGTACGTGCTCAAGGAGGTGGCACGGCGGATCATCCCCAATGCGGTGATCGACCGGCCCAAGGGCTATTTTCCGGTGCCGGCGCTGAAGTATATCGAAGGCCCCTACCTCGAGTTCGTAAGGCAGTATCTGGACAGCGATACCTGCCGTCAGCGCGGTTTGTTCCGGCGCGAATATCTGGAGCAGCTGATGCATGCCCCTCGCGACCATATCACCCCATTACGGGGATCCAAGCTCTGGCAGATGGCGCTGCTGGAGATGTGGCTACAGACCCACGGAGTCTGAACGTGAACAAGAATACCGAGGAACAAGCGAGCAAACCGAGTAGTGCCCCGCGCCAGGATCCGATGGATCCGTCGGCGATGGCCTCGCTCAAGCACTGGGGTGACCCACTGGATCTGCCGGAGAAGGAGGCGATGCGCGAAGAGGTGGCGATCGACTGTGGTTGGGGGCGGCTGATCTTCGGCCAAACCTTCCGTGATCCAAAGACTGTCGCCTACCTGCTGAGACGGGAGCGTCAGGGACGGCGTGATATCGCGCTCTATGTGCGTGAGCCTCATCTGGTTCTCTCCCATGCGCCACAGGATCTGTTCATGGATCCCTCGCTGACCTACCGCCTCGATTTTGCTCACTACCGAATTCGTGATTCCCGCCCCAAGGGGCTCAAGATCCGGCACATGACGCCGGAAGATGACCAGTTGCGCATCAGTCGCCTGTACATGGCACGCAACATGGTGCCCGCCTATGACGGCTTCTACAGCAAGTTGCCGGACAAGCCGGAGCTGACCGTATTGGTGGCGGAGGACGAAAACAGCGGTGAGATCATCGGTGTGGTCACCGGCGTCGATCACCGGCTCGCGTTCAACGATCCGGATAACGGTTGCAGTCTCTGGGCGCTGGTTACCGACCCGCAGACCCACGTGCCGGCGGTGGGTGAGTGGCTGTCCCGCGAACTGATCAAGGATATGGCGGGGCGTGGCCGTGCGTTCATGGATCTGTCGGTGATGCATGACAACGAGGCGGCGATCCACCTGTATGAGAAACTCGGCTTTAAACAGGTACCGGTCTACTGCCTCAAACACAAGAACTCGATCAACGAGAAGCTATTCATCGGTGAGGATCCTGAGGAGGAGTTGAATATCTACGCTCGCCTGATCACCCGCGAAGCGCGGCGGCGCGGCATCGGTGTCGAGGTGCTCGATGCCGAAGGCGGCTTCTTCCGTCTCTCCTTGGGAGGGCGCTCGGTCAGCTGTCGTGAGTCGCTGAGCGAGATGACCAGTGCCGTGGCGATGAGCCGCTGCGATGACAAAGCGGTGACCCGCCGGCTGCTGCAAAAGGAGGGACTGAGGGTGCCGGAGCAGGCGGTCGCCAGTGATGACAGTGTGATCGAGAACTTCCTCTCCCGTCATCACTCTGTCGTCGTGAAGCCGGCGCGGGGTGAGCAGGGGCGCGGCATACAGGTCGGCTTATCCGAATTGGATGAGGTTCGAGCCGCGGTCGAAAACGCCAGCCATTACTGCGACAAGGTACTGTTGGAGCAGTGTGTCAGGGGAGAGGATCTGCGCATCATCGTCATCAATTACAAGGTGGTGGCCGCTGCCGTGCGCAGGCCGCCGCGCATTCTCGGCGACGGCAAGCATAGCGTCGGCGAGCTGATCGAACGCCTGAGCCGACGCCGGCAGGCGGCAACCGACGGCGAGAGCAGCATCCCGCTGGACAGCGAAACCGAGCGCTGCGTGCGCAAACTGGGGTACGAACTCGATGATCTGCTGCCCAGCGGCGAATGGCTACAGGTGCGGACCACGGCTAACCTGCATACAGGGGGCACGATTCACGATGTGACCGCCGACCTGCATCCGGTACTCTGCTCGGCCGCCGTGCGTGCGGCGAAGGCGATAGAGATTCCGGTGGTCGGCCTCGATTTCATGGTGCCGGATGTCAGTGGGCCGGATTACGCGATCATCGAAGCCAACGAGCGCCCGGGGCTGGCCAACCATGAGCCGCAGCCGACTGTGGAGCGATTTGTCGATCTGCTCTTCCCCTACACACGCGGCTTGCCGGCGCAAGAGCCGGGTGCGGACGAACCAAGATAGAGGAGCGAGACGTGACTCAACTGCCGATCGATACCGATTATCTGCAAGAGCAGCTTCGTAATCTGCTGTTGATACCCAGCCCGTCCGGGATGACCGACGACGTGGTGCGCTATATCTGTGCCGAGCTGGAAAAGCAGGACATCCGTTATGAGCTGACCCGACGAGGGGCCATACGCGCCATCATTGCCGGCAAGAGTCCCAGTCCCCGGCGGGCGATCGCCGCGCACCTGGATACTCTGGGCGCCATGGTCAAGGGGATCAAGCGCGATGGTCGCCTGCGCGTGGTGCCGATCGGTCACTGGAACGCACGCTTTGCCGAAGGCGCGCGGGTGAAGATCCACTGTGACAATGGCCAGATCTATCGCGGCACCATCCTGCCGTTAAAGGCGTCGGGCCATACCTACAACACTGAAGTGGATACGCAGCCATCAAGCTGGGACAACCTGGAGATCCGCCTCGATGAGTCCGCTACCCAGATCGACCAGCTATGGTCCATGGGGATCAGGGTCGGTGACTTCGTATCGGTCGACCCCAATCCGGAGTTTACCGACAAGGGCTTCATTAACAGCCGTCATCTGGACGACAAGGCGGGAGTGGCCTGTATGCTGGCTGCAGCCAAGGCGCTGTGCGATGCCGAGGTCAAGCCGGAACTGGATTGCCACCTGTTGTTTACCATCTCCGAAGAGGTGGGAGTGGGCGCCTCCCATATCCTGCACGGCGAGATCGCCGAGATGGTGTCGATCGATAACGGTACCATCGCGCCGGAGCAGAACACCTGCGAGTACGGTGTCACCATCGCCATGCAGGATTCCAGTGGCCCGTTCGACCGTCACCTGACCCAGCACCTGATCAATATCTGCAAGCGTGAAGAGATCGAGTTCAGTCGGGATATCTTCAGGTTCTACCGCAGTGACGCGGCGTCGGCGCTAGAGGCGGGCAACGATATCCGCACCGCGCTGATCTGTTTTGCGCTGGATGCCTCCCATGGCTGGGAGCGCAGCCATATGCGCTCACTACTGTCGGTGGCACAACTGCTGGTAGGGTATATGAGTTCGAAACCGCTGTTCTCCCCGCATGAAAACGTGATCGGTTCCGATGAGGAGTACCCGCTGATCCATGATACCGAGCGCCTGCGCTCCAGCTAGCGACGGCGGTTATATCCGGCCCAGCGAGTAGCGCTCGCCCTGGCTATACACCACCAACTCTTCGCCACCATCGGCGCAGGGTTCGGTGTGGGCCAGCTCCACCAACTGGTAGAACACATTGCGATTGATCCGTCCGCTCATGCCGAAACGCACCGCCAAGGCTGGTTCGGGTTCGCCGGTCTCGCTATTCTCCGTCATGCGCAAGGGGTGCTCGGGTCCCGCCACGATATGGTCATCCGTGCTGCTGGTAAAGTGGAGCTCAACTCCCTGCTCGCCTTTGATAACCTCCAGATCGATAAGCAGGAACGGCAGGTCATCGACCTGGATACCCACTTTCTCGACCGGTGTCTTCAGGAAATAGCTGCCGTTTTCTTGCCAGAGAATACGTGAAAACATCTTCACCATCGCTTTGCGGCCGATCGGTGTGCCCTCGTGGTACCAGGTTCCATCGCGTGCGATACGCATATCGATATCGCCGCAAAAGTCTGGATTCCATCGCTCAAGCGGTGGAATGCCCTGCTCCTGTTGCTCGAGTCCGTGGCTCAGATCTGTCAGGTTAACTCCACTCATGTTCGGAATACTCACTGCTGATGGCGATGTTCAGGGCTCCAGTCTGCTTCAAATAGACTCATGCTATCAACCGTAGTTAGAGGATCTATTGGTAACTACGCAGAGCGGCTTCTATACCTGTAGACACGATAAATCTAAGAAGAACCCGTTTTTTTTAGGTTGGCTCACTTACTCAAACATGGGAGTTGAATCGATGAGCGCAGGAAACAACACGTCCAATGCAGCAGGCAAATGCCCCTTCATGCATGGTGCACGGACCAAAATGGGGGGCGCAGGTACGGCCAACCAGGATTGGTGGCCCAACCAATTGAACTTGAAGATACTCCACCAGAACTCCTCCCTATCCGATCCGATGGATGAGGGATTCGATTACGCCGAGGCGTTCAAGACCCTTGATCTGGCGGCTGTGAAGCAGGACCTCTACGCGCTGATGACCGACTCACAGGAGTGGTGGCCGGCCGACTATGGCCATTACGGGCCCCTGTTTATCCGCATGGCCTGGCACAGCGCCGGTACCTATCGCATCGGCGATGGCCGTGGCGGTGCCGGCTCGGGCTCGCAGCGCTTCGCGCCGCTCAACAGCTGGCCGGACAACGGTAACCTGGACAAGGCGCGTCGCCTGTTATGGCCGATCAAGCAGAAGTATGGCAATAAACTGTCCTGGGCTGACCTGATGATCCTGGCCGGTAACTGTGCGCTGGAATCGATGGGGTTCAAGACCTTCGGCTTCGGCGGCGGCCGCGAGGATATCTGGGAGCCGGAGGAGGATATCTACTGGGGTAACGAGCGCGAGTGGCTGGCCACCAGCGATCAGGCCAACAGTCGTTATTCCGGCGAGCGGGAGTTGGATAATCCGCTGGCCGCGGTACAGATGGGGTTGATCTACGTAAACCCGGAGGGCCCTGACGGCAACCCGGATCCGCTCGCCTCGGCCAAAGATGTACGGGAAACCTTCGCCCGTATGGCGATGGACGACTACGAAACCGTAGCCCTGACCGCGGGCGGTCATACCTTCGGCAAGGCGCACGGCGCAGGGGACCCCGCCCTTGTCGGTCCCGAGCCGGAGGCGGCGGAACTGGAGCAGATGGGGCTGGGCTGGAAGAGTTCCCACGGCAGCGGTAAGGGGCGCGATGCCATTACCAGTGGCATCGAGGGCGCCTGGACCGCCAATCCGACACGCTGGGACATGGGCTATTTCGACGTACTGCTCGGTTACGAATGGGAGCTGACCAAGAGCCCGGCCGGTGCCTATCAGTGGCAGCCGAAAGATCTGGCCGAGAAGGATCATGCGCCGGATGCGGAGGATCCCGGCAAACGCGTTGGTATCATGATGACCACGGCGGATATTGGAATACGTGAAGATCCGGAATATCGCAGGATAGCCGAGCACTTCCATGCCAACCCGGAGGAGTTCGCCGACGCCTTTGCCCGCGCCTGGTTCAAGCTGACCCACCGTGATATGGGGCCGAAGTCGCGTTATCTGGGGCCGGAGGTACCGGCTGAGGATCTGATCTGGCAGGACCCGCTGCCGCCGATCAAACACGACGAGGTCGATCCGGACGATGTCGAAACGCTGAAAAGCAAGCTTTTGGCGTCCGGACTATCGATCTCCGACCTGGTTTCCACCGCCTGGGCATCGGCTTCCACCTTCCGCGGCTCCGACAAGCGCGGTGGTGCCAACGGCGCCCGGATCCGCCTGGCGCCGCAGAAGGATTGGGCGGTCAACCAGCCGACCCGACTGGCGAAGGTGTTGCAGGTGTTCGACAAGATCAAGCAGGAGTTCGATGCCGCACAGGTGCTGAACAAGGAGGTGTCGATGGCCGATCTGATCGTGATCGGCGGCTGTGCCGCGATCGAGCAAGCGGCGAAAGATGCCGGCGTCGAGATCAAGGTGCCTTTTGAGCCGGGGCGTATCGATGCGACCCAGGAACAGACCGACGTGGACAACTTCACCATGCTGGAACCCTTGGCCGATGGTTTCCGCAACTACCAGAAGCAACGTTACGCGGTGTCGGCGGAGGAGATGCTGGTCGATCGCGCCCAGTTGCTGACCCTGACCGCGCCGGAGATGACCGTACTGATCGGTGGGATGCGCGTGCTCGATGCCAACTTCGAGCAGACGCAACACGGTGTGCTGACCAAGCGGCCGGGAGTGTTGAGCAACGACTTCTTCGTCAATCTGCTCGATATGAGCACGGTGTGGAGCGCCACCGATGACAGCAAACAGACCTTCGAGGGTCGAGACCTCAAAACCGGAGAGCCGAAATGGACCGCCACACGGGTAGACCTGGTGTTCGGTTCCAACTCGCAGCTACGCGCTCTGGCGGAGGTCTACGGTCAGGGTGATGCACAGGATAAGTTCGTGAACGACTTCGTCGCCGCCTGGAATAAGGTGATGAACGCGGATCGTTTCGACCTTGCCTGAGCGCAACTCTGGCTCGCTAGGATATGGCGCCTGCTACAGGCGCCATTTTTCTGCACTCAGGGTTCTGATCTTGCCGACAACCCAGCGCTGCGCACAGTGGTTATCAGTTTCGGTAAGTGGTACCCGAGCAGGCCCGCAGCCAAACCCCAGAACGCACTTCCCACTCCGGCCAACGTAATACCTGAAGCGGTGACCAAGAAGGTAATCAGCGCGGCTTCGCGACTGTCGCTATCATGTAGCGCCGCGCCCAGACTGTTACCGATAGTGCCGAGCAGGGCAAGCCCCGCGATCGCCATCACCAGTTCGGCGGGAAAGGCGGCAAACAGTGCCGCGACCGTGGCACCGAAGAGCCCGGTCAACAGGTAGAAAAAGCCCGCCCAAACCGTGGCCATATAGCGCCGCGCCGGGTCCGGATCGGCCTCACGCCCCATGCAGATAGCTGCCGTTATCGCCGCCAGGTTGAAGGCAAAACCGCCAAAGGGGGCCAAGAGCAGTCCGGTCAGTCCGGTACCGGTGATTAGCGGTGAGGCGGGGGTGTCGTAGCCATTGGCACGCAACACCGCCAACCCCGGTATATTTTGAGAGGCCATGGTGACGATAAACAGTGGAATGCCGACGCCGATCAACGCCGTGATGGAAAACTCGGGCATGACCCAGACCGGTCTGGCCAACTGCCAGCTCAGTACCTCAACCTGCAGTAGCCCCTGTCCGGTGGCAATGAGCAATCCGATCAGCAGTGTGACCGGTATCACATAACGGGGCAGCAACTGGCGGACTACCAGATAGCAAACCAGCATGGCGGCCACCAGCAGCAGCTGATGTTGCAGGGCACCGAACAGCTGCAGACCGAACTGCAGCAGCACCCCGGCCAGCATGGCCGCCGCCAGCGGTGAGGGAATATGGCGCATCAGTCGCTCGAACCAGCCGGTGATACCGCAAAGGGTGATCAATGCTGAGCTGAACAGGAACACGCCCACCGCCTCGTTCAGGCTTAGCCCGGACAGGCCGGTGACCAGCAGGGCGGCACCGGGTGTGGACCAGGCGGTCAGCACCGGTGTTTTGTAGCGCAGCGATAATCCGATACTGGTCAGCGCCATGCCGATGCCCAGCGCCCAGAGCCAGGAGCTGATCTCGGCAGGACCCGCACCGGCAGAAGCGGCTGCCTGAAAGATGATCACCGCAGAGCTGGTGTAGCCCACCAGCACGGCGACAAAGCCTGCTGAGATATGCGATAGATTGAACAGGCACTTCATGTTTCCTCCTTGTCAGCCAGTCTTTGCGCTGCGGACGTTATAACGCACATGTTGAGTTACCATACCCTTGTGCGCTATAACGTACAAACAGTTTTTTGCATCCGTGGAGAGATCATGCAGGATCCCAACGAGTACCTTGTACAGGCACTGAAAGCGAAGCGCCGGGCAAGGGGCTGGAGTCTGGAACAGACCGCCCAGGAAACAGGGGTCAGCAAGGCGATGCTGGGGCAGATCGAGCGGGGAGAGTCGAGTCCGACACTCGCCACGCTGTGGAAGATCGCCACCGGCTTCGATGTCGCGTTGTCGGAGTTTACCGATCCGCTTATCGCCGGCGCGGGCGGCGAGCTACGTCAGGCCGAACGCTTGCGGCATCAGCCGACGCAAGACCTGATGCTGGTGGCTTCGCTTTTTCCCTACGATGCAGCCTTCGGTTTCGAGCTGTTCGAACTGACCCTGCCGCCCGGTTACGAGCGGAACTCAGAGCCGCATGCCAAGGGGGTGACCGAGCATGTGATCGTCATCCGGGGGCAGATGGAGGTGTTGATCGATGGTCAGTGGCAGAGGATGCGCGAGGGCGACGCGGTGCGCTTTGTCGCAGACAGAGCCCATGGCTATCGCAACCTGACACAATCGCCGGCTGTATTTCATAACCTGATTCATTATCCTCAGCAGCGGAAATGACAGCCGCCCGCTGCGGCAGCGATCCTCTTTTACAGGGAGTATTCAATTGAGCCTGAAACACTGGGGGCTGGCACTGCTGATTGTGCTGGGCTGGGGCGTTAATTTTGTCGTCATCCGCTTCGGTCTCGATGAGCTGCCGCCGATGCTGCTTGGTGCGCTACGTTTTGCTCTGGTGGCATTCCCCGCTGCACTGTTCGTCAAGCCACCGAAGCTGCCGCTGAAGTGGCTGCTGGCTTATGGCGCGACGATCAGCCTGGGTCAGTTCGCGCTGCTGTTCAGTGCCATGTACCTGGGCATGCCTGCCGGGCTGGCCTCGCTGGTGCTGCAGTCGCAGATGCTGTTCACCATGATCTTCGCCCTGGTACTGCTCGGCGAGCGCTGGCACCTGCCGCAGTTGCTGTCGTTGATGGTAGCCTCATCCGGTTTGACCCTGCTGGCCACGAAAACGCCGGCTGACGAAATGACGCTGGCCGGTTTTCTGCTGACCATCGCGGCTGCCGCCAGCTGGGGCCTCGGCAATATCGTCAATCGCCGGATCGGACAGCTGGGCGGGGTGAACCTGATGAGCTTGGTGGTCTGGGGTGCGCTGGTGCCGCCGATACCCTTTCTATTGCTCTCGCTCTGGCTTGAGGGCCCGGAGCTGATCTTGAGCAGCCTGGACCAGATGGGGCTTAAGTCGGTGGGTTCGCTGCTCTACCTGGCGATGGTGGCCACGTTGTTCGGTTACGGCAGTTGGGCCTTTCTGATGCGCCACTACCCGGCCTCCACCGTGGCGCCGCTGACACTGGTGGTGCCGGTGGTCGGCCTGGTCACCGCCTGGCTGATATTGGACGAGGGGTTGAGCCTGATTCAACTGGCCGGCATTGCTTTGATCCTGTTCGGGCTGATGATCAATGTCTTTGGCGACCGCCTGCGTCTACGCAGGCGGCTGAAAGCGGAATCGATTTAAGCGGCTGAGCTCGAGCGCTGCTCTCGGTACATAGCGTCGAAGTTGACCGGTGCCAGCGTCAGTGCGGGATAGCCGCCCTTGACCAGCAGGTGATCCACGTTCTCACGCAGATAGGGAAACATGACGCTGGGACAGGCGGCGCCCAGCGCCTGCTGTAGCTGGTCTTCGGGAAAACCTTGGATCAGAAACAGGGCCGCCTGCTCCACCTCCAGCGTGAATGCCAGTTGCTCGGCGTTGCGTGCGGTGAGGCTGACGGTTAACACCACCTCGTAGCGTCCACTGTCCACCTCTTCATACTGAACATCCAACTCCAGAGTGGTTCGGGGCTTCCAGTCCTGGCTGAACACCGCTGCGGAATGGGGCGATTCGAACGCGGTGCCTTTCAGGTAGATCTTCTGCATCGAAAAGTGCGGTTCGGCTTTGTTGTTGAGTTCGCTCATAGGGGGCTCCTTTCGGATTAGGTGCGGGCGGGGCGTGCGCTGAGTAAAGAACGGGTCCCGGGGGAACGTCGGGATCCGTTCTTTCGACTACAGCTGCGACGACATTAAGCGTTGACCGGTGCCGGCATATCCAGCCAGTCGAAGAACGCCTTCAGGTCTGGCTGGAAGTCGTGGATCACCGGATACCAGGGAGTCGGCGCTTCGACATCGTGCATGGTGCCGCAGGTGGGGCAGTAGTACTCGCGGTACACCTGCCAGTCGGTATGCGGGGCCATCAGTTTCGGGTAGACCTGGTTCATCTTCTCTTCGCTGTCGCGGACGTACACCAGCGCATTCAATTTCCAGTTCTGGCGGTAATCGCCAAAATCGTGGCCGCAGCTGCACTTGGTGATCAGCGACTTGTCCTTGCTCTCGACGATGTAGAGGTGCGGCCCCAGCGGCAGCAGGATGCGGTCGTTCCAGGACACCTGCTCCTGCAGCACCTCGATATACTGGCCGTAGCGCTCCTTGTCCTTTGGCATCGATAGCATCTGGTGCAGCGAGTCCCAGTCCAGTTCGCCGCTTACCAGGTCTTTGACCTGCTTCTTGGTATAGGTAGTCATCTTCGTTACTCATCTTATTATTCGTTGGATGGTGGGGCCGGCGGTTCGGCCCCGGCGGTGCATCAACGCGACCGAGCCTTACTGTTCGGTCATGATCACCGGATGGACGTCGGGTAGTTCGCTGAGGTCCATATGGTGCTTGGCACCGAACATCGGGATACCCAAACTCTCCTCCAGCAACTGCCAATGCTCCGGCAGATCCCAGAAGCTCTTGAACTCGGCAAGGAATTTCGGTGACAGGGCGAAGCTGGAGGCGAACATCTGCTTCACCTGCACGGACGCCTGTTGATCGAGGATCCTCTCCCGCTCCTGTTCCATCCATTCGCGTACCGGTACGCCAGCGGCGACACGTGCCTGGCGGATCACCTGGCGGCGGATCTCGGTCTCTTTGAGATCGACCTCCCAATGACCCTCCTCGTCACGCATGATCACCACGCCGTACACCTTCTCGGCATAACCGGGCAGCAGGAAGTTCTGGTTCAGATCCTCCTCGACCGCTTCCGGATCGCGATCCAGCGGGTCGCCGAAGCCGGGGCCTCCGCGCAGGTAGTTGAGGTAGAGATCGCCGTTCTCGAAGATCGCCTCGGTGGTGATGCACTGCTTGTCGCGTTTGACCTTGGCGTTCGGGCTTATGTGCTTTTCGAGTTCCGGCAGGTCCGGGTTCAGATCCTTGCCCTGGGGCAGGGACATCCCCTCCTTGATACGGTCCAGCAGCTCGGTATCGTGTGCTTCGAAGCGGTAGCCTGTGGCGGACGGGTAGCCCCCCATCAGGCCCCAGTCGCTGTTCATGTAGCCGTTGCCCATGAAGAACATGGTCCAGTCGGCTGAGCCCCAGACCATACGCAGGGTTTCGAAGCCCAGGCCGCCGCGGTATTTGCCGTACCCGCCGGAGTTGGTCTTGATGGTGCGGCCCATGTAGAGCAGCGGTTCCGCCAGTTCCCAGATCTCGATATCGCCCATATCGCCTTCCGGGTTCCAGATTGCGGCAGCGTGGTTCAGACCATCCTTGACCGCACAGGCACCGGTACCGCAGGCCGCGGTCTCGAAGCTGTTGACGGCGTGGATCTCACCCTCCTGGTTGATACCGCCACCCTGCAGCCAGTTACAGGGATTGGAGTTACCGGCGTTGACCTCCTCCAGATAACCGCGGCCGAAGTAGGAGCGGCTGATACCGCGCCACAGCGAACTCCATGAAGAGACCAGGAAGTGCCAGGCGTCGGCGTGGGCGGTGCGGCGGTCGTCAGGGTTGGTCCAGGTGCCCTTGGGTAGGCGGAACTCAGTGGCGTAGCGGGCACCGTCGTTGATGCGCTCGGTGGGCACAAGGGTCTGCGTCATCATCACCCAGATACCGCTGGTGAACGCCACCGGGTTCGCGTTGTAGGTGTGCCATCCCCAGCGGCTGCAGCCCTCGAAGTCCAGGCGCCAGGTGGCATCCGGCTTCACCGTGATTTCGCACGGCGCGTGCATGATGGTGTCGACCTTGGCGAACGGCGAGGGTACCGCAACATCCTCGTGGGCGTAGGGCACATCGACGAAGGCCACGGTCTTGTAGGTGCCGGGAATGGTCATCGACTTGATGCGGCTGGTCAGGCCGCGACGGCCATCCTCGACCACTTCCATGGCGAACTGTTCGTACGCCTCGACTCCCTCTTCTCGGATGGTCTCCTCGACCAGGTCGCGGATCATGTGGCAGCCGGCGATACGGGTCTTTTCGTCGAGGATCCAGTACTTCGGCGTACGCACGTTACGCTGGCTCTCGTGCAGCCAGTCGCGCAGCGGCGTGTCGTTGACACCGGTCTTGCGGCAGGTGATCTGCACGCCGTCGCCGAAGCGCTGGATCTGGCCGTTGGACATGGAGCCCGGGCCCACGGCACCGACGTCGATAACGTGGGTGACGCCGCCGACCCAACCCACCAGCTTGTCTTCATGGAAGATCGGCACGATGGTGGCGATATCGCAGGGGTGCACGTTACCGATCTGGCAGTCGTTGTTGGTGAACATGTCGCCCGGGTTGATGCCGGGGTTGGCCTCCCAGTTGTTCTGGATCATGTACTTGATCGCGGCGCCCATTGTGCCAACGTGGATGATGATCCCGGTGGAGGTGGCGATACAGTCGCCCGCCACGTTGTAGAGGGTGAAGCAGAGTTCGCCTTCCTGCTCGACGATCGGTGAAGCGGCGATCTTCTTCGCCACCTCACGGGAGCTGACCAGCCCGGCGCGGAGCTTGGAGAAGATACGCTCGTAGGCGATCGGGTCGGACTCCTTCAGCTCAAGGTTCTCACGACCGTCGTAGAAGCCGGTTTCCTTGGTACGCTGCAGGATCAGGTTACGGTGGTCGTTCAGTGACAAGCCGCTTTTTAGCAGGCTCCCGACGGCGCTGCCGTCGGTGATATTTTTCATGATTGTCATGGTTAAACCTTCGTCTCTTATAGTTGTTGTCGACTTGAGTGGGTTCAGCACTCGATCAGGTGGAATAGCCGGTTGACGTCAAGGAAGGTCTCGAAGCCGGGCGGTACGACAAAGGTGGTTGCATCGGATTCGATGACCGCCGGTCCCTTGATCTCGTTACCGGGCTTGAGTAGCTCCATTTTGTAGAGCTTGGCGTCGACCCACTTCTTCTCGTAGTAGAAGGGGCGGGAACCGAGAGAGGATTCCGGTGCCGGCTTGGGTCCGGCGTCTGGCTCCTCCGGGATGTTGGGTTTCTTGGTCTCCACCGAACCGCGCAGGATTGCGCCGGTGATACCGAAGCCAAGCTCCGGCGAGCGTGCGGCACTGGCGTAAACGCGGGCGTAGGTGTCGTCGAACGCCTTGATCAGATCGTCCCAGTTGTCGGCGCTGGAAACCGACGCCAGCGGTGAGTCGATCTCCAGGTCGTTGAGCTGACCCAGGTACTGCATGCGATACCCCGGTGTCAGCGTGACCTCGTCATCGCTGAAACCGTTTATGCGGAACTCCTCCAGCACCTTCTCACGCAGTTCGTTCCAGGCACTCTGCAGCGTGTTGATTGCCGCTTGTACCTCGGTTTCGGAGGACTCGTGGGTGATGCCGATATCGACACTCTTGTCGTAGCGGTATTCGAAGTCGGCGGTGGCGCAACCGAAGGCGGAGAAACCTGCCGCCCAGGCCGGGACGATGGTCTCCTTGAAGCCAAGGCCTTTGGTATAGCCGTAGGCGTGTACCGGACCGCCGCCACCATAGGAAAAGCAGACGAAATCACGCGGGCTGTAGCCCTTGCCGGTGATCATGGCGCGCAGATGCTGGCGCAGTGACAGGTCGAGCAGTTCGATAACGCCTGCCGCAGCGTCTTCCACCGAGAGGCCGAGCGGGTCGGCTACCTGAGTCTTGATCGACTGACGGGCTCTCTCCACATCCAGGTTCAGGATGCCGCCGAGGAAGTTGTCCGGGTTCAGGTAGCCGAGGATGATGTGGCAGTCGGTGACCGATACGGTGTCGACGCCGCCGTCGGGCCAGCAAGTGCCGACGCGGTAACCGGCGCTGTCCGGGCCCAGTTTGATCGAGTTGGTGTAGGGGTCGATACGCACGAAGCTGCCGGCACCGGCGCCGATGGTGTCCATCGAAACCAGCGGCAGCGACAGTACCAGTCGTGCCATATCGCCATCCTGATGCATGGCGAAGTTGTTCTTGGTGATCAGAGCCATGTCGAAGCTGGTGCCGCCGATATCGGAGCAGGCGATGTTCTCGTAACCGAGGCGCTCACCGAGGAACTTGGCGCCGATAACGCCACCGATCGGACCGGAGACCAGCGAGCGCGCCAGCTCCTTCGCTTTCCAACTAATTGTGCCGCCGTGGCTGGCCATCACGCGCAGGTCGAACTTGCCGCCCACCTCTTTCATGCTGTCGCTGATGGTGCCCAGTGTGGCGCGTGAGGGTTCGGCCGCATAGGCTTCCAATACTGTGGTGTTGGTGCGGTGGCTCTCTTTGCGAACCGGATAGTAGTCGACGGATGCGAAGACCGGGATCTCGACGCCCATCTCGCGAGCGACCTCTTTGCAGACATCGCGTACTTCGCGCTCATGCTTGCCGTTGAGGTAGGAGCTGAGCAGGCTGATGACAATCGCCTTGCAGCCCTGCTCAATCAGCTCGCGAGCGGCTTCGCGAGCCTCGTGCAGGCGTACCGGGATCACCACATTGCCTCGGGAGTCGATGCGCTCGGTCACGCCGCGGGTGTCCTTGATCTCCACCAGCGGCTGATCGTAGCGGTGGGTGTTGAGATGGATGCGATCCTCGAACGCGTAGCCGAGGTAGCTCTGGATCGCCCGTCCCATGCGGTGGAAATCCTCGAACCCCTTGCTCACGATCAGACCGGTACGCAGCCCCTTGCGGCCCACCACGCGGTTTAGCATCGCGGTGCCGGAAAACACACAGGTGACCATCTCAGGGAACACATCCTCGACGCTACGGCCCCAGTGTGACAGGGCGTCGGCACTGGATTCGAGCACCGCCTGGGACTCGTTGACATTACTCTGTGCCTTGCCGACGACGAATTCGCCATCGGCGCGGACAAAGAAGGTATCGGTCATCGTGCCGCCGGCATCGATGCCCATGACTTCTACGGGATTGGATAGTTGGTTCAAGATCGTATCCTCTAGTTATTGTTATCCGATACGTCGATGGCCACACGCGACGTGGTATCGACAGGGCTGAACGCGGGACGCGCCGGCCTCGTTACCCCTATCGCAACCGCTGTGCCAAAGGTTCTAATTTTATTTAACTTGTTGAAATATATCGTTTTTAAGTTGGCTGTTGTGATTTAGGTCGTCGCAAAAGCGTTCGATATTCAGACGGTCGGCGGACGGTATTCGAACGCTTTCTCGGAGCAGGAAATGGATCTGGAGTGGTGAATAATTGATCGCTTGTAATCCCCTACAAAGGGGCAGAGAATGAAAAGCGCTCACGCATAATAACAACGACGGGGTGAACGCCTCATGAGCCAAATCTTTTCTCTGAAAGGGTCCTCTGCGGTTGAGCAGCCGGCACGCATTGCGGCTGCCCGCGACCGGATGCTGTCCGGGGCGATGCTGCCTGACAATACGGTCCGGTCAGTGATCGAAGCTTCCTGGCAGCGTTGCCTGGCGAAGGACGTGGATCCGCGCATCCAGCAGCGAGAGCGTCTCAATGACCGTGATCTCGAGCAGCTCTGGCAACAGGACGAAGAGCTGATCTCGGCCTCGGATATCATTATGAACGAGGCGCATCAGTTGCTGGCCGACTCCGGTACCATCATGCATCTGGTCGCACCCTCCGGCGTCATCCTGCGTTGCGATGGCGACCCGGCTACCCTGGATCTTGCCCAAGACTTCAGTCTTATTCCCGGTGTCAACTGGCAGGAGCAGGCTGCAGGTACCAACGCTATCGGCACCGCACTGAGTGTCAACGCTTCGGTCCAGGTGCACGCCTATGAGCACTTCTGTGATGACATCAGTTGCTGGACCTGTTCCGCCGCTGTAATCCGCGATCCATTTGAAAAAAGTATCCGCGGGGCGGTGAATATCTCGGGCCTAAAGCATACCCAACACGACTATTGTCTGGCGCTGGCGATCTCCGGCGCGCGCCGAATAGAGGGGCAGTTGGCGCAGTTCCAGCTGGCACGGCGGGATCTGCTGCTCGGCCTTACTGTAGACCGTTTCGCTCGTAACATCTCGGACGGTGTACTGCTGTTCGATGCCAACGGCCGCATGCTGCGTGCGAACGGTATGGCCGAACGGGTTCTGGCGATCCGCGGTATCCAGGCCGATTTGACGCCCTACAATCCATTGCTGAGCCTGGGCAGTGGTGATACCAACTCAAGTGCGGTGCCATTACTCGCGCTACTGGATGTGAACTGGATTGAGCCGGTACTGCATGCGGGTGACACCATCGGTCACCTGGCGGTGATACCACTGCCGTTCGAGCGCAGTGCGCGAGCTACCGAGACCGCACCTGAATCGTTGGGGTTCTCCGGTGAGAGCTCAGGCTTTGCCCGCATTGCCGGACACAGTGCGCTGATCCAGGCGACCATCGCCCAGGCCAAAAGGCTGGCACAGGCACCGATTCCGATCTTGCTGCAGGGCGAAACCGGTGTTGGCAAGGAGCTGTTTGCCCGTGCTATCCATGAAACCGGGCCGACCCGGAACGGTACCTTCGTTGCGCTTAACTGCGGCGGACTCTCGCGGGATCTGCTGGCGGCGGAGCTGTTCGGCTATGTCGACGGTGCCTTTACCGGTGCGCGACGTGGTGGTATGCAGGGGAAGATCGAGGCAGCCAACGGCGGTACGTTGTTCCTCGACGAGATCGGCGAGATGCCATTGGATCTGCAACCAATGTTCCTGCGTGTGCTGCAGGAGTCGGAGATCTGTCGTGTCGGCGAAACCACCCCGCGCAAGGTGAACTTCCGTTTGGTGGCGGCAACCAACCGCGATATGACGCAGGAGGTGGCAGAGGGGCGTTTCCGCATGGATCTCTTCTACCGGGTCTCCTCCATGGGGCTGAGGATTCCGCCGCTGCGCGAGCGGCGAGATGATATTGGGCCGCTGGCACAGCATCTTCTGGCACGATTGGCCCGAGAGCACAACCGCGAACCTAAGGGGTTGAGCCCGGAGCTGTTGCTACTTTTGCATGCACATGATTGGCCGGGCAATATTCGCGAGCTGGCCAATACCATTACCACGGCGTTTTTCCTGTCGGAGAGCGACGCACTGACTCCTGAGGATCTGGCACCTGAGTTCAAGGCGGTTTCGACAGCGGCGGTTACTGAGCAGGGGATCAGCCCGCTGGAGCTGGCCGAACGAGAGATGATCGCCCAGGCGATTCGAGAGCAGGGCGGTAACCTGACGCAGGTAGCGAAACAGCTGCAGATTGCCAAGAGCACGCTGTACATCAAACTGAAGAAATATGACCTGGGACGCTAAATGCACTTGGATGAAAATTTCCACATTGAACAAAAAGTGTTCAAGGGCAGACTAATCTGAAAAGAGCGGCGTAAGATCCATTGGCCAGTTGTCGGTCCGGGTGCGCCAGAGAAGTCACACCTGATTGGAGCACGGTATGCTGGACGGTTTCTTCCCCTTGCCCTGGTGGGGCTACCTGATGGTTGCCCTGATTCTGACCCATCTGACCATCGTATCGGTGACCGTCTTTCTGCACCGAGCCCAGGCCCACCGTTCGGTGACACTGCACCCGTTCGCGGCCCATCCGATGCGCTTCTGGCTCTGGCTGACCACCGGCATGGTGACCAAAGAGTGGGTGGCGATCCACCGTAAGCATCATGCCTTCTGCGATATTCAGCAGGATCCACACAGCCCCCAGGTGCGGGGGATCAACCAAGTGCTCTGGCAGGGGGTGGAGCTCTACAGGGGCGCGCTCAGCGATCCGGAACTGCTTGAGCGCTACGGCAAGGGCACCCCGAACGACTGGGTCGAGCGCAACCTCTATAGCCGTTTTCCCTGCCTCGGAATCAGCCTGTTGCTGGTGATCGATATTCTCTGCTTCGGTGCCATCGGGCTGACGATCTGGGCGGTGCAGATGCTGTGGATTCCGTTCTGGGCCGCCGGCGTGATCAACGGCCTTGGACACTGGGTGGGATATCGTAATTTCGAAACCGACGATGCCTCGCGCAACCTCATCCCGGTCGGTTTGTTGATCGGTGGCGAGGAGATGCACAACAACCACCATGCCGCGCCGATGTCGGCGCGTCTCTCCTGCCGTTGGTTCGAGTTCGATATCGGTTGGTTCTATATCCGCTGCCTCGAGCTGCTGGGGCTGGCCCGCGTACGCAGGAGCTCGTTGATTCAGAAGCAGCCGCTGGATCCCTCGGCGGCACTCAATCGCCTGCAACTATTGCGTTTATACGGTCGTCAGGTGCTGCTGCCGACGCTGAAGCTCGAATACCGGCAGCATGGACCTGCCAGTCGTCGCCTGCTCAAACGTGCCCGCTGGCTGCTGTTACGCGAGAAGCATCGGCTCACCGCGGCCCAGCGCTCCAGTGTCGATTCGTCGCTGTCGATGAGCCAGCGACTGGCGACGGTGTATGAGTTCCAGCGCCGATTGCGGGAGATATGGAGCCTGCCGGAGCGTTCCGGCGAACGCCTGGGCCGCGCTTTGCATGAGTGGTGCGAGGATGCACGCAGGACCGGTGTGGCCGCGTTGGAGGAGTTTGCCGAGCGGCTGATGCAGGTATCGCCGCCTCAACGAGCCCAACAGCGGATGTGATCCCTTCCGGCCCCGCGATTTAGGGATCTCAGCCGTCGGTATACTGTGCCAGTTTCTCTTCCGCACGCTCACCGAACAGGATGACGCAGGCCTGGTACAGGCCGGGCGACCTGAGCAGTTGCTCTTTCGGCACCACCAAGGCGATCTTCGAACGCCGACGCAGGAAATCATCCAGCCGGGTGATCATCTCGCGCCGCGCCGCCAGTTCGATCTCGCCACGCAGGTATTCGGCGTTTTCGATCAGAAGTTCACCCCAGGCGGGATTCTCCCTGATCCCCTCAAGCAGCTCCAGGGCGCTGGCACCGTAGCGTCGCCAGAGCCGGGTCGTGAGTTTCTCGCTCGAGCTGGCCGGTGTAATCGCATCCAGGTGCATCAGTTGCGCCTGGTGCAGGTACTCCCGATAGAGACTGATATGGGGCTCACCATACCATTTGCGTTTGCGGTAGGGCAGATCGACGCCAAGTTCGGTTACTGCCCGGCACACCTCCTCGCCCACGTTGAGGCAATCGGTCAGCTTGCCACCGTAGATGCTCAGATGACGGTGCAGTCGATCCACATCGATCCGGTGTTGGCGCGACAGCCTGACCCAGTCCGCCGTCTGGTCACCCTGGTTGCTGACCGCCAAGGGACGCACGCCGCAGCGTTCAGCGATCACGTCCTCATCGCTCAGCGGCTTATCCAGCTGCAGCAGGTGGTTGGCATTATCGAGAATGAAGTGCCGGTCCTCTTCAGAGATTGTCGCTTCCGGTCGATCCACCTGGGTATCGGTGGTGCCGATACAGGTTTTGGGGCCCATGGGGATGACGAAGAACAGGCGGCCATCGCTGGCGAAGAAGGTGAGGATGCGGTTGCTGTCGGTGATGCGGTCGACAATCAGGTGCACGCCCTTGGAGAACAGGTGGTGATACTCGGTGTCGATCCCGGCTTCGGCATTGACGCTGTCGGCCCAGGGGCCGCAGGCGTTGATCAGGGTCTGGGCCCGGATCTGCAGCGGGGCGCCAGTCTCTCTATCACGCGCGTCGATGCACCAGCCCCGGGTATCCCGCGCGAACCCCACCGCTTCCACGTAGTTGGCGGCGATGCAGTCATAGTCCATCGCCGTGCGGATGAAGTTGAAAGTGAAGCGGGCGTCATTGTCATGCAGGTAGCAGTCGGAGTACTCGACGCCACCCACCGCCGCGCTGTCGTCGATCACCTGTTCGCGTCGTTTCAAGTCGGCGCGACTGAGCAGTGTAGGTGCACGGGTGTGGAAGCGGCCCAGCGCCCAGTACAGCAGGGTACCGGCGTAGAGCATCCAGGCCGGTTTGCGAAATCCGCGTTGCAGGGTGGTGAGAAAGCGCATCTCCCTGACCGTTGAGGGGTAGGCCCGCATCAGCTGGTTGCGGCTACAACAGAGGCGCTCGACCAGCAGCAGCTCGCCGCTTTCGAGATACTTGATGCCGCCCCAGGCCAGGTTGGAGCTGTTGGAGCTGGTTTCTCCGGCGAAGTCGCCGCGGTCGATCAACGCGACGCGAGCGCCGCGTGCGGACAGCGCTGCGGCGGAGACGGCGCCGTTGATGCCGCCACCGATGATCAGTACATCGAAGGTTTCCGACTCCAATCGGGTCAGATTGCGCGCGCGCAGGCTCAAGGGGTATCGGCCTCTCTTGTTCTCATACTGGGCCCGGTCTTTCAGCATTGTCTCTCAGTATAGAGATAATCGGCCTTTTTCATCTCGACCGTCACAAAACCGAGATCTCAAACGTCTTCCGGGTAATGTCTTAGCTTATGAGGATGCGCCATGACGAAAACGGCTCCGAGAATCCTGATCCTGGGCGGCGGTTATGCCGGTCTGATGTGTGCTGCCCGCTTGGCCCGTTCCAATCGGCACCGCCTTGATATCACGTTGGTCGATGCTCGAAATCATTTTGAACAACGTATTCGCTACCATGAAGTGCTGACGGGCCGTGAACCGAAGAGGTTGAGCTATGCAGGGCTGTTGAAGCGGCGAGGCATCGGCTTCCTGCAGGGCCGGGTTGAGCATCTGCATCCGGACAAGCGATGTGTCACCATTCTCCAGTCAAATCAACGCCGAACCCTACACTATGACTACCTCGTACTGGCCCTGGGCAGTCGGATAGCCGGCTCGGTCGCGGGTGTCGAAGAGCATGCCTGGCGTTTCACCTCCATGCGTTCCGTACAAGAGGTCTACGCTGAAGCGGAGGTGCTCGCTCGCCGCAAGGCGCATGTTGCAGTGGTCGGTGGTGGGCTGACCGCGTTGGAGAGTGCGACGGAGTTGAAGGAGGGCTTTCCGGACCTGAATGTCAGTTTGGTATGCGGATCCTCGTTGACGTCGAGCTGGTCCGCAAAGGCGTATCGCCATCTGTACGAGGTACTGAAGCGATTGGACATTTGCATACTGGAGAACCGAACAATCGATCGAGTAACGGCAGATGCCTTGGTGTGCGCAGATGGCGAGCGTATTGCGGTGGACCGTTGTCTCTGGGCCGGTGGTTTCCGGGTATCGTCCTTGGCGGCGGAGGCGGGACTGCCGACAGACGAGGAGGGGCGGGTACTAACGGATGAGTACCTCCGGGTGGCCGGGCAGGAGCGATTGTTCGTCGCCGGTGATGCCGGTCGGGTGAGGGGAGGGCGAGCCGATTGGTTGCGTATGGGCTGTGTGACCGCTATGCCGCAAGGGGCGAGAGCAGGAGAGAACCTGCGGCGGCTGTTGGATGGCCAGGCCCTGAAACCCTTCCATTTTGGCTATGCCTTCCGCTGTGTTTCACTTGGTCGGCATGAAGGGCTGATTCAATATGTCGATCGTGACGACCGGCCGATCGAACGCATCAGTCGAGGCCGCTTGGCCGTGTGGATCAAGGAGGGGATTTGTCGCATGACTTATGCCGCTGTGAAGTGGGAGCTAATGACGGGCCGGCCCCTATATCGGTGGCCCGGCTTCAGGAACAAGGATCAAGCTCCGAGCAGCGTTGAGTCACAATCAACGGAATACACCCTATGACATCGGCTCTGGAAGCGTTTCAAAAACATCGATCGAGTCTGTTTGCGCTGGCCTATCGAATGCTGGGCAGTAAGCAGGATGCCGAAGACATTCTGCAGGATGCATTCCTGAAATTTCAGTCCGTGTCGATCGACTCGCTTGAATCGTCCCAGGCGTATCTCATTACCCTGGTAAGCCGCCAGTGCATCGATGCGTTGCGGCGAGCCCGGTACCGAGAGGGCTATGAAGGCCCATGGCTGCCGGAACCTCTGGTCGAAGAAACCGTACTTCAGGCCTGCCCCAGTGAACTGACCCATCGCTATCAGCAGGTCAGTCAGGGCGTCCTGTGGATGATGGAAGCGCTTTCGCCTACACAACGGGCGGTACTGGTGTTGCGTGATGTGCTGGATCTGCCGTATGAACGGATTGCGGATATCGTGGAGAAATCGATCGATAACTGCCGACAGATCTATCGTCGTGCTTGCCAAAAAATGGAGCTGTCCACCGGCGAGCGGTCATCGACTCTAGCGGTTAATCAGTACTGGATGGAGCAGTTGTTGTCGGCGCTCGTCAATGCCGATACTCAAGCCTTGCTCAAGTTACTGCATGAAGATGCAAGTCTCGTATCGGATGGCGGAGGCAAGGCAGTGGCTCTGTCCAAGCCGCTGCATGGACGTGACTGTATTCTGACGTTTCTGGCGGGGTTGCAGCACTATTACCGGGATGATGAGGTCCATTTTCGCACCGCAAATATCAACAATGAGCCGGGTATCTTGATTTACGTGAACAGGGAGCCTGTTACAACCTGTACACTGATCCGGCAGGGAGAACAGATTCGCCATCTCCTGATGGTCAGAAATCCGGATAAATTGAGAACGGCAAGGCGTGAGATGGTCTAGCGGTGTTGTGAAATGTCATTCAGTGCAGTTCAAGGAGTCGATGTGATCGAGGTGATAAACCTATTGCGAGGGCTGCCGGATGCCGCGAACGGCGAGGTGTTCGAGCGACTGGCGGGCGTGAACGGTGTGATGATCGAGCGGATCGTCTCTCAGGGCCAGAGTTCGCCGGAGAGTGGCTGGTACGACCAGCCGAACCATGAATGGGTGATGCTGCTAGAGGGGGCGGCGCGTCTGGCGTTCGAGGATGGCTCCGAGGTCGAGCTGGCTCCGGGCGATGCTCTGGATATTCCCGCTCATACCTGTCATCGGGTTAGCTGGACGGTACCGGACAGGCCCACCGTCTGGCTGGCGGTGCACTATCCGGCCGCCGACGGCTGAACTCGACCGTCGGCGCTGGCGTAAGGCCCTGCCCCCTTACTTCTCCGGTGCGTGGAAGTGCAGGTAGAGGTCGATCAACACTTCCGGGATCTGCGCACACATCTCTTCGGACAGCGCACGGTCCTTGCGGATATCGGTGATTTCGCTGTCCTCGAACAGGTCGGAGGCGACCATGATCGGCAGCAGCAGGCCGGCAACCTCCTCCTCGTCCTGGCCGAACCAGTCATCTTCGCGGATGAACACCCCTTCCATGAAGGACTGGGCCCAGAGGGTGATCTCGGTCAGCTCTTCGTCCTCTTCCGGCTCCAGCGTCAGTTCGCAGGGCAGCAGGATCTCCTGATCGGAGTAGAGGTCGTTGCTGATGGTGTTGTTCAGCTTGCGCAACAGACCGATGATCTGCTCATTCTGCGCGGCGGACTCCCACTTCGGCTCGCCATCGAATATCAGCTCCAGCCATTCAGCCTCCGGTACTGCGGCCGGCGAAATATTGATAGCACAGAGCAAACCATGGGCACCGATCAGATCCAGTGCTTCTTCCGATACGGCGGGCGAAAACAGGAACTCCTCAAGGATATCCAGTTCGTCTTCAGTGATCAGGGCGGCAGTGTTAACGGTCATGGTGCGGGCTTCCAGCAGTTCGATGTGCGCTGATTCTACTCTCTAAAGCGGTCCGCGGGTACCGCGAAATTGCGCTATCCGCAGATGACTTGCCGGGGAGCATCGCGGATAATGCGCGGCATGATTGAACGCGCAAAGCAGATATTAGCCGAGGTATTCGGCTTCGAGAGTTTTCGTCCTCCGCAGGATGCCGTTGTCGAGACGTTGCTGAACGGACAGGACGCACTGGTCATCATGCCCACCGGCGGGGGCAAATCTCTCTGTTACCAGCTGCCGTCGCTGGCGCGAGAAGGCACCGGGGTGGTGATTTCGCCGCTGATCGCGCTGATGCAGGATCAGGTCAGCGCCCTGTCCCAGCTCGGTATCCGCGCCGGTTGCCTGAACTCCTCGCTGCCGCTGGAGCAGCTGCAGGCCACTGAGGCGCAGCTGGTCAACGGTGAGCTGGACATGATCTACATTGCGCCCGAGCGGCTGTTGCAACCGCGCTCGCTGGCGCTGTTCCAGCGCGCGAAGCTGGCGCTGTTTGCCATCGACGAGGCGCACTGCGTATCCCAGTGGGGGCATGATTTCCGTCCCGAATACATGCAGCTCAACCGCCTGCGTGGGCTGTTCCCCGGTGTGCCGCGTATTGCGCTGACCGCTACCGCCGATGCCCGTACCCGGCAGGAGATCATCGAGCGGCTGGAGCTGACCGATGCGCGCATCTTTATTCAGGGCTTTGACCGGCCCAATATCCGCTACCGCATCGGCCAGAAAGACAGGGCGCGGGAGCAGTTGCTGCGTTTCATCAAGGAGGAGCACGCCCAGGATGTGGGGATCGTCTACTGCCTGTCGCGCAAGCGGGTGGAGGATACCGCCGCCTGGCTCAGCGAGCGTGGCTTCAACGCCTTGCCCTATCACGCCGGGCTGTCGCCGGAACTCAGGCAGCACCATCTGCACCGCTTTCTGACCGAAGAACCGATCATTATGGTCGCCACCATCGCCTTCGGCATGGGTATCGACAAGCCCAATGTCCGTTTCGTCGCTCATCTGGATCTGCCCAAGTCGGTGGAGGCCTACTACCAGGAGACCGGGCGTGCGGGTCGTGATGGCCAACCCGCCGATGCCTGGATGGTCTACGGCCTGCAGGACGTGATCTTCCTGCGCCAGATGCTGGAGGGCTCCCAGGCGGACGAGATCCATAAGCAGGTTGAGCGCCAGAAGCTGGAGGCGATGCTGGGCCTGTGTGAGATCACCAACTGCCGGCGCCAGGCGCTGCTGGCCTATTTCGGTGAGCCTGACCATCCGCCCTGTGGCAACTGCGACACCTGTCTTGAGCCGGTGCCGGTCTGGGATGGGACCGAGGCGGCGCGCAAGGCGCTGTCGGCGGTCTATCGCGGCGGGCAGATCTACGGCGTCAACTACATTATCGATATCCTGCTCGGCGAGAGCTCCGATAAATCGCGACAGCGCGGCCATGAGCAGCTGACCACCTGGGGTATCGGCAAGGAGCTTGATCGCAATCAGTGGCGTTCGGTGTTCCGCCAGCTGGTGGCACGTGGCTATCTGACCGTGGAGCCCTGTCATGGTGCGTTGCAGCTGGCCGAGCGCTGCCGGGCCCTGCTACGCGGCGAGGAATCGCTGGAACTACGCCGCGATCTGCGCAGTAAAGCCGCGTCGAGCAAGGTGGCCAGCGGACGTGGTCGGGCACCCCAGCAGCAACTGGATGCCGAGGATCATGCGCTGTGGAATGCGCTCAAGGCGCTGCGCAAACAGTTGGCAGAGGAGCAGGATGTACCGCCCTATGTGATCTTTCACGACGCTACGCTGATGGAGATGGTGGTGTACCGGCCGCTGACGCCAATCCAGTTGCGCCGCCTCAACGGCGTGGGCGAACGCAAGCTGGCCCAGTACGGCGATCCCTTCCTTGAGCTGATCGACGAGCATCAGGTCGCGCCGGCGCCGGATACCGATACTCAAGCGGAGGAGACGCTGCTGCTCTACCGCAGCGGCATGAGCGTTGAACAGGTGGCCAGGCAGCAGAAGCTCTCGGTCAACGTGATCTACGGTCACCTGGCGGCGTCCATCGCCAAGGGCGCGATCGGCGTGGATGAGGTGGTGGAACTGCCCGAGGCGGAGCGCCGGCAGATCGAGCAGACCATACTGGAGCATCGCAGGCATAAGGGCGGTTCGCTGAAGGTGGTACACGAGGCGTTGGCCGGCGCCTACGAGTACGGCGTGCTGCGCTGCATCGCCCAGGGGCTGGATACCGTTTGATGGACGCCGTTTGATGGATGTCTCGTGATGGAAGGCTTCTGGGCTGAGCCGACGCTACCTTGGCTTTTTGTCAGCGCTTTTATCTCGTCGACGCTGCTGCCCGGTGGTTCCGAGGCGCTTCTGGCCTGGATGGTGCTGCAGCGCGGAGAGTGGGTGTTGCCGGTTTCGGTGGCGACGCTGGGCAATGTACTCGGCAGTATGCTGACCTTCGCCATGGGGCTGTGGTTGCAGCGGCGCTACCCGCTTCGCATACTTTCTGCAAAGCACCAGCGGGCGCAGCAGCGGCTGGCGCGTTTCGGACCGATGGCGCTGTTGTTGGCCTGGCTGCCGATCATCGGTGACCCGCTCTGCCTGGTCGCCGGTTGGCTCAGGTTCAACTGGATCGCCAGTCTGCTGCTGATAACGCTGGGCAAGAGCGTGCGGTATCTGGCGGTGGCCGGATTGCTGCACATCTGACAACTGTCTGACAACCGGGAGGGTGGATGCGTCGATCCACGCTGTTTGGCTGGCTGCGCCTGTCGCTGCTGTCGGTACTGTTGGTGATTCTGGCGCTATACCTACTGCTGTCGAGTACGCGCAGCGTCGATTGGCACGATCCGGTTGTCGTGCATATCTACCCGATCAACGCTGACCGGCAGGATTCGACGGCACGCTATATCGCCAGTCTCACCCCGGAGAGTTTCCGCGATATCGAGTCTTTTTTCTCCCGTGAGGGCGCTCGCTACGAAATCGAACTGACCAGGCCGGTGAGGGTTCATCTGGCTCCGGCTATTGAGGCGCTGCCGCCGCGGGTGCCTGAACAGGCCAGTATCGTGCAGGCGCTCTGGTGGGCGGTACGCATGCGCTTGTGGGTCTGGCGCTACGACAGTTGGAATGCGGCGGACAGCAATATCCGCATCTTCATGAGTTTTTACGCTCCCGATAACCCGCTGGGTACGCAGCACTCGCTCGGATTGCAGAAAGGGATGATCGGGCTGGTCAACGGCTACGCCAGTGAGCAACAGCAGGGGATCAACAACTTTGTCGCCGCACACGAGTTGCTGCATACCCTGGGGGCCAGTGACAAATATGACGTACAGAGCGGCAAGCCGCTCTGGCCGGATGGTTTTGCCGATCCGGTACAGGCACCGCTGTTCCCGCAGCAGCGCGCGGAGATCATGGGCGGACGGGTGCAGGTGACGCCGGGATGGTCGCTGTTGCCGCCGAGTCTTGACCATGCCGTGGTCGGCGCGGCGACGGCGATCGAGATCGGCTGGCTCGCGGCGAAAGAAGAGTAGCGTAAGCGCTGAATCCGCGAGCGCTTTAGGCTATAATTTTGCCCCTTTGCAACTGACCCAGTACACAGCCATGACCGCCGATACTCGCATTCACGCCGATCAGGTCGATGCCGCGACCAACGAACTCGATAAAAAGCGCAAAACCCGCCTGAACAAGCTGCAGAAGCGACTGCGCCGCGAGGTGGGCCAGGCGATCGAGGCGTTCAATATGATCGAGGCCGGCGACAAGGTGATGGTCTGCCTGTCCGGCGGTAAAGACTCCTATGCCATGCTCGATATATTGCTCAACCTGCAGAAGAGCGCACCGGTTGATTTCGAGCTGGTGGCAGTGAACCTGGATCAGAAACAGCCGGGATTCCCCGAGCATGTGCTGCCGGAGTATCTGGCGTCGATTGGCGTGCCTTACCATATCGTCGAACGCGATACCTACTCCATCGTCAAAGAGGTGGTCCCTGAGGGTAAGACCACCTGCGCGCTTTGCTCCCGTCTGCGCCGCGGCACCCTGTATGGCTTCGCCGATGAGATCGGTGCCAACAAGATCGCCCTTGGGCACCACCGTGACGATATCCTCGAGACCTTCTTCCTCAACATGTTCTATGGCGGCAAGTTGAAATCGATGCCGCCTAAACTGGTCTCCGACGACGGCAAGAACATGGTGATCCGCCCGCTAGCCTATGCGCGGGAGAAGGATATCGCCGAGTATGCCGAGCTCAAGCAGTTCCCGATCATCCCCTGTAACCTGTGTGGCTCGCAGGAGAACCTGCAGCGTCAGGTGATCAAGGAGATGTTGCAGGGCTGGGACAAAACCAATCCCGGACGTATCGAAACCATGTTCAGAGCATTGTGCAACGTGGTGCCCTCGCACCTGGCTGATACTGCACTGTTCGATTTCAAGTCGCTGCAGCTGGGCTTCCCCCATGGTATCGCCGACCCGGCGGCGCTGGCCGGTTTCCGTGCAGAGTCGGATGAGGAGTCCTCCAGCGGCAACGGCGGTGTCCAGACCATGGAACGGATCGATATCCTGTCGCTCTAGCCGCCTGATAACACACCATAACCCAACACTATTTGCGCAGGTTCATGACCTGAACAGAAGGATCTTCATCATGCAGAACGAGTTACAGCAGCTGTTTCGCAACGCCATGTCCCAGCTTGCGGCGGCGGTCAATGTGGTGACCTCCCGTGGCGAGAGCGGTACATGCGGACTGACCGCGACAGCAGTCTGTTCGGTATCGGACTCCCCGGCGACGCTGCTGGTCTGCATCAATCGCAACAGTGAAACCAACGCGGTGTTCAAGGCCAACGGCCGTCTCTGCGTCAACGTCTGCAATGCCGGGCAGGAGGAGGTCTCCCGCCACTTCGCCGGTATGACCGGTGTGGCGATGGAGGAGCGCTTTGCACTCGATATCTGGGCGCCGGGCGCGGTGCTGGAGCAGCCGATGCTGAGGGGCGCGCTGGCCGCACTGGAGGGGCGTATCGTCGATGTCGCCGAGGTGGGCAGCCACTCGGTGTTCTATACCGAGATCGACAACGTCGTCCTGTGTGAAAACCAGGATGCGTTGCTTTACTTCAATCGTGGATTCCGTACCCTGTCGACAAACGGCTGACCGACTGAAGCGTTACTTGTGAGGCGCTCGTGGCGGTCAGTCCCAGCCTCTCGGGCAAAGGGGGAATGAGTGATGAGCGCTATTACATCCCGTGCCGGGCTGTGGACTCTGGTGTCCGTACTCGCCTGTTCGGCGTCGGTCCAGGCCGACACCGTCGTTGATTTTGGCGCCACCAATCAGAGCATCCGCTTGAATGCCGATCGTGCCAACGATGTCGGCATGGTGGATGTGGCGGTACGTGTCTGCGATGCGTTTGTCGAGCAGATCGGTATCCCCGCCTTCTATTGTCAAAGCCAGGTCCACTTTTCCGTCGATGGCCGTCAGTATATGCCGCAGGGTTGGGAACAGCAGGTTGCCACATCGCTGCGCGAAGAGGTGTTGAGCAGTCGGTGGTTGATGCAGCGGTTGGAGGTCGGTCAGCAGGCCCTGGCCGCGATGTCGATCGATGTGTTTATTCGTGACTACCTGAAGCAGCCGAAACGGGCTGCCATCATCCGCTCCTGGCTGAACAGCCGCGCCAAGCAGTTGCAACCGAAGTCCTGAATCCCTTGCTCCCGGCGCGACAACTCCTGAACAACGTAAAACGGGCGGCGTGATTGCCGCCCGGTCGACACGGGATTAGCGCTCCTCGTCCAGATTTTCCGCCTCAAGCCACATCGCATTGATGATGCCGAAGGAGCAGGCGAGCAGTACGCCGAGTATCCATGCGAAATACCACATCTGTATCACCTCAATAAGTTGAGTGGTCGTTGTTGCGGATAAACTCCACCGACGTGCGACCCCAAAGCGCACGGTAACACCAGAGGGTGTAGCCGAGGATGATCGGTACGAACAGGATCGCGGCATAGGTCATCACGTTCAGCGTCAGCTGGCTGGATGAGGCATCCCAGAGCGTGAGGCTGGAGTTCGGGCTCAGGCTCGACGGCATGACAAACGGGAACATCGAAAGCCCAGCGGTCAGGATAATGCCTGCCATCGCCAGCGAGCTGGTCAGGAAGGCCCATCCAGCAAGCCTGCGGCCGGCGAACAGGAAGGTACCGATCAAGCCGGCGAAACCCAGCGCCGGTGCCAGCAGAGTAGCGGGGTAGGCTGAGTAGTTGGCCAGCCAGGCGCCTTCGGCTCGAATCACCTCTTTCGCCAGAGGGTTGGACAGTGCGTCGTGCGCGGGTGCCGAGACGATCTGATAACCGTCGATGCTACCGCTTAGCCAGATACCGGCCAGGGCAAATCCCGCCAGGGTGATCAGTGCGCAGAGTTGGGCCAGTCGGCGTGCGCGCGCATTGACCGTGCCTTCGCTACGCAGTTGCACCCAGACCGCACCGTGCATCGCCAGCATGCCGAGGCTGACCGCGCCGGTGAGCAGGCCAAAGGGGTTGAGCAGGCCAAACAGGTTGCCCTGATAGCTTGGGCGCAGGAACTCGTCGTGCTGGAACGGTACCCCCTGCAGCAGGTTACCGAAGGCGACACCGAACACCAGCGCAGGCACCACGCCGCCGACGACCAGAGCCCAGTCCCAGGCGTTACGCCAGCGCGGATCGGCGATCTTGGAGCGATAGTCGAAACCTACCGGACGGCAGAACAGCGCAAACAGCACCAGCAGCATCGCCCAGTAGAAGCCGGAGAAGGCCGCAGCATAAACCGCCGGCCAGGCGGCGAAGATCGCGCCGCCTGCGGTGATGAACCAGACCTGGTTGCCTTCCCAATGTGGGCCGACGGTATTGATCACCACGCGGCGTTCGGTATCAGTCTTGCCCAGCAGCGGCAGCAGTGCGCAGGCGCCCATGTCGAAGCCATCGGTGATGGCAAAGCCGATCAGCAGTACGCCGACCAGTGCCCACCAGATCAGTTTCAGCGTTTCGTAATCGAATAGCATGCTTTCAACTCCTGTCAGGCGTTCACGGCTTCTGCGCGGACCCGCTGCTCATGGTGATAGCGGCCGGTGTGCAGGCTGCTCGGTCCCTTGCGGGCGAACTTGATCATTAGGTACATCTCGATAATTGCCAGCAGGGTGTAGAAGCCGACAAACGCCATCAAACTGCCGATCAGGTCCGCTTCGGTCAGGCTGGAGGTGGCAATGAAGGTCGGTAGCACCTCGCCGATCGCCCAGGGCTGGCGGCCGAACTCGGCGACGAACCAGCCCATCTCTGACGCGACCCAGGGTACCGGCAGGCTGAACAGGGCCAGGCGCAGCAGCCAGCGTTTGTGGAATACGGTGCGGCGCGCGGTGAAATAGAAGCTCAGGCCAAACACCAGCAACATCCAGAAGCCACTGGCGACCATGATGCGGAAGGTCCAGAACATCGGCGCCACGGGCGGTATCGAGTGACGTGCGGCGGCCCGGATCTGCGCCTCGGTGGCGTCCACCACGTTGGGTGTGTAAGCCTTCAGTAGCAGGCCGTAGCCGAGGTCGTTCTTGACGCGCTCGAACTCGGCTCGCAGTTCGCCGCCATCTTCGCCCTTGCGCAGACGCTGGAGCAGGGCGTAGGCGTGCATGCCGTTACGGATACGCAGTTCGTGCTGCTCGATCAGCTCCTTGATCCCGGTAACCTCTTCGCTGATCGAGCGTGTGGCGATCAGGCCGAGCAGGTAGGGAATACGTACCGCATAGTCGGTTTCCATGGTCTCGTCGTTGGGTAGCCCGACCAGGGTGAAATGGGCGGGGGCGGGGACCGTCTCCCACTCCGCCTCGATCGCGGCCAGCTTGGTTTTCTGTACGTCACCGATCTCGTAACCGGATTCGTCTCCGAGCAGGATCACCGACAGCACGGATGCCATGCCAAAGCCGGCGGCAATGGCGAAGGAGCGGCGTGCGAACGGCAGGTCGCGCCCCTTGAGCAGGTAGTAGGCGCTGATGCTGAGCACGAACATCGCGGCGGTACAGTAACCGGCGGAGACGGTATGCACGAACTTCACCTGCGCCACTGGATTGAAGTAGATATCGGCGAAGCTGGTCATCTCCATACGCATGGTTTCGTAGTTGAACTCGGCACCGACCGGGTTCTGCATCCAGCCGTTGGCTACCAGGATCCACATTGCCGACAGGTTGGAGCCCAGTGCGACCAGCCAGGTCACCATCAGGTGTTTAACTTTCGATAAACGATCCCAGCCGAAGAAGAACAGTCCGACGAAGGTGGATTCGAGGAAGAACGCCATCAACCCTTCGATCGCCAGTGGGGCGCCGAATACGTCGCCGACATAGTGGGAGTAGTAGGCCCAGTTGGTACCGAACTCGAACTCCATGGTCAGGCCCGTGGTGACGCCCAGCGCGAAGTTGATGCCAAACAGCTTGCCCCAGAACTGGGTCATATCCTTGTAGATCTGTTTGCCGGTCATGACATAGACCGATTCCATAATCGCCAGCATGAAGGTCATGCCGATCGTTAACGGTACAAACAGGAAGTGGTACAGCGCCGTGATGGCGAACTGTAACCGTGAAAGATCAACGATCGATTCGGTGATCATCAGCTTCTCCTGGTAGAGATGGGTTGGACCTGGTTTTGAACAATCAACAACAGATAAGGCAGAAACCATGCCAGCTTGGCGCCGGCCGATCCCCGGTTAACCCAAGGCCGCCTCAGACGTTGATTGCGGGAAACTTGGCTGAACTTTATACACCTTTAGTCTAATGGCTGGCAGTGACAGAGTGTCGCAGTGCCATAATTGGCAGATGATGCTGCCATCTGTGTCAATTTGACACTTGCTCTGGAGATATCCATGCCCACCGAATTACACCAGGTCGCCACCGAGATGGGCGAGATCCTGGAAGGGATCGCCGAACCCGCGACCCTGATCGGATTGGACTATCGCATACTAGCGACCAATACCGCCTACCGAGAGGTTTACGGCGACCAATACCCCCTGCTGAAACGACATTGCTATGAGGTTTCACATGGCTATAGCGTGCCCTGTGACCAGGCGGGCGAGTCGTGCCCGTTGAAGCGCTGCAGCGAGAGTGGTCAACGTCAGCGGCTGCTGCACCTGCATAACACTCCGTTGGGCGAGGAGCACGTCGATGTCGAGATGCAACCGGTACACAACCGCAACGGGGAGGTGATCTGCTTTCTCGAGATCATGCACTGCGTGCGCGAGGCAAGTGCACGTGCCGGTAACGAAGAGGGGTTGGTCGGACGTTCGGATGCATTCAATCGTATGCTGGAGCTGGTGCACCGTGCCGCGCCCAGTGAGATCAGCGTACTGCTGCTCGGAGAGTCGGGTACTGGCAAGGAGCTGGTCGCGCGGGCGTTGCACGATAGCAGCCCGCGATCGCGCAAGCCCTTCGTCACGGTGGAGTGCTCGGGGCTTAGCGAGTCCCTGTTCGAGAGTGAGCTGTTTGGACACGAGCGGGGGGCCTTTACCGGCGCCGTGAGCCGTAAGCGGGGTCTGGTCGATGTGGCCCGCGGTGGTACCCTGTTTCTCGATGAGATCGGCGAGATTCCGCTGCCGCAGCAGGTCAAGCTGCTGCGCCTGATCGAAACCGGTGTGTTTCGGGCAGTGGGCAGTGTCGAGCCTCAGCATGCCGATATACGCCTGGTTTGCGCCACTCACCGTAATCTGAGGCGGATGGTGGAGGAGGGGCGTTTTCGTCAGGATCTCTATTACCGCATCTCCCCCTTCCCTATCCCTCTGCCGACACTGAAAGAGCGCATCGACGATCTGCCGCTGCTGATCGAAGTGCTGTTGCGGCGATTGCCGGGCGGGGAGGGGGTGAGTGTCAGCAGGGCGGCGTTAAAAACGTTGGAACGGTATGATTTTCCGGGCAATATCAGGGAGTTGAGAAATATCCTCGAACGCGGCATTCTGCTGGCCGATAATGCTGTGCTTGATCTTGAACAGCTGCCGCAGGAGCTTGTTGACCGGCCCGATGGCGATCTGTCGGCTATCGGCATTACAGAGTCGATAACGCCCTTGGACCAGTTGGAAGCCCGATATCTGCGCCAGGTGGCTGCGCGATTCAAGGGTGATAACAGAGAGCTGGCCGCGAAGCTGGGGGTGAGTGAGCGCACCCTGTATCGCAAATTGCGTCAGCTGCGTGTGGGCTGAACGGAAGCGGAGGTGAGATGTCGGTAAGTTGGCTGAAGCCGGGAGTGCTGTTGATTCTACTCAGTCTCTGTGAACCTGCGGCTGCCGATCTTCCACTGCTAAACGGTAACCTGCAGGTACCCTATGTCGTCGCTCCTCGGTATGAATCCTCCGCCGATATCCTGCTGCAGCTGCCCAGGCAGGTCGATCCTTTAGTACCGGTGCCGATAGGGATCCGGGTGTTTCAGGATAGGGTGCAGTCGATTACGCTGCTCACCGACGAGGTCGAGCCGGTGCAGCTGGCAAGGTTTGACCTGGAACCCGAGGTTCGCCCGGAGCTATCGACCCGGTTCAGGGCTAGGGGTGGCGGGGTGCTGGTTGTCGTGCGTACCGAAGATCGTATCCTTGCGGCCCGGCGTGATTACGCCCTTGTCACTGCTGCCGCATCTGCTGCCCTGCAAAGCCCGGGGCCGGGAACGGGTTTGACGTCTCCCGCGGTCGAGGTGCCCAGTGCCGCCGGTTCATCGGCAGCGTCCGATGCGCTGACCGATGTTGGTGAGGATTCGTTCATGGCATCGATGGAGCTACGGGCCTGGCGCCGTCGAGAGGTCAACTACGTCGAGCTGCGCCCCGTCGCGCCACTGTCGTCGCGGGTGCAGCAGCTTGATGCTACCGCGGTGTTGCAGCAGGGGCTCGATCGATTCGAGCTGTTTCAATCGGACAAGCGTCTGCTCAGCGCCAGCATCGGCGACAGCCTTTGGTATGAGCCCTATTTCCGTTTCAGTTTCTCTGTCGGTGATGTGGGCGATGAGCTGGTGCTGTCATGGCAGGGCTCGAACGGCACTGAGGGGCAGCTCAGCACTACGATTGTGGCGTCTGACTGAAGTCAGGTCACGAGATCCGTGCAGTTTGCTACAATCCTCCAACGCAAATTTCCAGGAGTGTGTTCGTGTTGTTCAGTCGTGTGATACTGGGCGCGTCGCTCAGTCTGCTGTTGGCAGGCTGTAATGCCGCCAACGTTCAACCCCAGTCCGATCTGCAGACCGGACAGGCCGCAGCTGCGACCGAGTCCGACCAGGGCAGCCCTGCGGTCGATGCTGGAGTTGAGAACGCTCCGAGCCGGCCGGTGAACACTGCACAGATTTCGAATCAGCTCGATCAGCTCAGCGGTCGACTGGTGTTGATGCAGGAGCAGCTGATCCAGCTGAACAGCGCGAGCAAGCAGCAGGCGGAGATGAACCAGATTCTGCTGACCCGTCTGCAGCATCTGTCGGCGAGCAGCGTCAGGACGGCGGCCGAGGATCAGGCCTCCAGTGACAGAGAGGCCGATGCCACAGGTTCGGGGGCGCTGATCGATGATGCCATCGATCAGCTGATGCAAACGGTCAATCAGCTTGGTTTAGCGGATGCCGGGGACCTGTTCGCTGTCGCCAGTGCGTATACCGCAAAGGGAAGCTGGGTGCTGATCCGCTACCGTGTCGACAGCGGTGAAACCTGGCTCGCGGACCAGGGCAGTTGGGTAAGGCTGGAAGAGGAAGCGGGGAGTCTGCCTGCCTCGCGCTATGCGGTGCAGCTGCAGCGTGCCGATCAGGATCTTAAGGGGTTCGTCGCAGTACGTATCGATCGTCAGAGCGGCGAGAGCTGGTGGCTGAACGACCGGCGTTGGCAGGTGTATCAGTGATGTGCGATCTGGATATACAGGACCTGATCCGAATCTTTAACAAGCTTTTCCTCACCAGCTACAACACCGAGCTGGTCGCAGGGGAGGATGAGCCCATCTACCTGCCGGCGGATGAGCTGTATCCGCACCACCGTGTTGTGTTTGCCCATGGTTTTTTTGCTAGCGCCTTGCATGAGATCGCGCATTGGTGCGTTGCCGGTGCGCAACGGCGTACACTGGTGGACTTCGGCTACTGGTATAAGCCGGATGGGCGGACGGCGGCGGAGCAGGCGGAGTTCGAGCGCGTGGAGGTGCAGCCGCAGGCATACGAATGGATACTGTCGGAATCCGCTGGACACCGGTTTCATTTCAGTGCCGACAACCTGTCCGCTGGTCTAGGGGCTAGCAATCGGTTCATGTATAACGTTCATTCAAGGGTGTTGGAGCTGCTCGAGCAAGGGTTGCCGGAGCGGGTCGAGGCCCTGTCGTCTGCATTGCGGACCTACTATCAAACTCCTGTTTTGAGCGCTGACAGATTCGCATTGGATCGCCATCTGCCAGTAGGAGAGAGCTATGCGCGAGCTGAAAATTCAGGCGAGCCGCTGGCAGGTGCAGTCGCTGCCGGCTGATACCTCAGCTGGTGGTTTCGCGGCGCCGGTGTTACCGGCTAGCCTGCTGGATCATTCGATCTGTCGCTCCAAGGATTTTCTTTACCATCGGCTGGGGATCGATGTCGATGGTGAACCCTACTGGTATCTGTATGCGCTGTCGTTAACCGGCGAGCCCTCGCTTTGGGTGCTGGGCGTGTTCGATACGGCGGGTCAGGTCGATTTTTTTCTCGCGCTGCATTCAGATAATCCGCTCAAGGTGCCGGGCCTGCGCCAATTCGATGCCGGTCCCGGCTGGCTCCAGCTGGGCGCAGATGGCCAGGTTCACTACCCGCATTATGCCGGCGTGTACCAGGTAGGGCTGAAAAGCTACCGGGTGGTGCCGGTCGCCTCCGCGCCTGGGCTATACAGTGCCAGCTATGGTGACAGGGATCATGTGGATTATCTGGGCCAGGCCAGCGAGAAGGAGGTTTGCCTGCTGGTGTACGGGCATTTCGACAGCCGCTTGCGCGGCTGTAAGCTCTGTTGATCAGTTTTGGTGCTGGTGCTGGCTCATATTGCCCATCGGCATTATCGGACGTACCGGCAGGCTAAGGGTTTGCTGACTGCCGTCTGAAAACGACAGGGTCAATGCCAGCTCCTCGCCCACGGCAAGTGTGCGATTAAGACCGATCAGCATCACATGCAGGCCACCAGGCTGGAGACTGACCTGCTGATGAGGCGCGAGGTCGATCGCGTCGATTCTGCGCATCCGCATCACGCCCTGATCCTCTATGTGGGCATGCAGCTCGACAGACTGTGCCACGCCCGAGGCGGCTCCGGTCAGGCTGATGGCCTTGTCACTGCGATTCTCCAGTTGCATGAACGCGGCACTGTTGGGTTGGCCAGGGGCGACTGCCCGCGCGTACGGATCGCTAACCTGGACATCCGCGGCCCAGAGCGGTGTGCTCAGTGCAGCGCTTAATAGCAGGCTGGTCAGGGCTTTCATCATGTTCAGCTCTCCTTAGTCAGCGAGCAGGCGTTGCAACCAGCTGCTCAGTTCGGTTGGGGTCGAATTATGGATAAGGGTGCCGGCCAGCTCACCGTCGCGATCGATCAGGTAAAGCCGCGAGGAGTGGTCAACCGCATAACCGAGAGCGGAATCGTCCAGCGCCACTACCCGATAAAAGGCGCCGTATTGGCGCACCACCCGGTCGATCTGCTCGCGGCTGCCGGTCACGCCGATCAGCCGGTCGGAGAAAAATTGAGTGTACTGGGCCAGCTTCTCCGGCGTATCCCGCTCCGGATCCACGCTGATGAAGATGCCCTGCACCTGGTCGCGCTGTTCCGCTTGCAGGTTTCTAACGGCTTGGCTGAGTACGGCAAGGGCCGTTGGGCAGACATCGGGACAGGATGCATAGCCGATATAGATCGCCACCACCTTGCCCTTGAAATCGCTCAGTGAAACCGGGCCGGCACTGGAGGTGAGGGTAAAATCGCCGCCCAGTTTATGGCCGCTGGCCTTGACGTCCACTTGTGTGGGTTTGAGCAGAAACGCTGTTACCATTCCGACCAGCAGGCAGGCGCTGAGGATCAGCAGGATCTTTAGTGTTTTCAGTTGCTGCATCGTCATTTTGCCTCAAAATCGAACCAGGTGACGTAATGCTGGCGTTTCGATTCCAGCGTAAGCCGCGCACGCCATACCATGCTTCCGGTGGTGCAGGCGGCCAGTTCGGTGGTGCCCTGCCAACCGCCATCGGTACCTGTAGGTGTAAGTTCCGTTTGGTTTAGACCCATATACATATCTCGCCCCTCGAGCGAGAGGTGGACGCGTTCCACGTCGACTCCCTGGAGTGTGAGTCGTGCCGTTAGCTCCTGCAGAGATTGAATCGGCGCAGGTCCAAGGGAGAACGCCAGCTCGATATCTCCCTGTTTCAACCGACAGGATCCCTGGTTCAGGTCGCAGGCTGGCGGTTTAAGTTGGATGCCCTCTGCTGTTTCCGGCTGCAGCCAGCCAGGCAGCAACAGCGTCAACGTGCCCAATGTCGCTACCAGCACTATGGTGAAGAGTGGGCGTATCCAGCGGCCGGTGAGTGCTTTATCTGAGCTTGTCATCTGGGGCCTCAGTTTAGGATGGGCATCGGCAATGCAAAAGTGACATATTGTCGCACTGATGGTCGTGCCACATGTTTGCAGGAGCCGCTACGCGCTTGCAGGGTTAGCCGAGTTCGAAACCGAAATCGAGCTGCTCCTCCCCCGGCGCGCTGCGTCGAAACCCCATCTTGCGCTGCTTGCGGTTGATCTGCAGCATCATCGCGCGGGCGGCTTGGCGGGAGTCGACCAGCGTGTGACTTTGCTGGCAAGTGTAGGCATTCCCCCAGCACTGTTCGACGACCCAGTCACCGACCAGGTCGCGATATATCCGGATGACCCGGTAGTCCCGGTCTTTTTGCCAGTGCACGATCAAGAGGGGTTGTTTCCGCTGTAAAACGAGGGCTCTATAATGGCGCGGAATTGAGCCTGAAACCTACCCTTTTGTAAAGCCCGGAGGCCTTGTGAATCCTGGACTGAAGATACTGGCGGATGAAAATATCCCAGCACTCGATGCACTTTTCTCCGATATCGGAGAGATCCGTCGACTTCCGGGGCGGAGTATGAACGCGGCCGATGTGGCCGACGCGGATGTGCTGCTGGTGCGCTCGATTACGCGGGTGGATGAACAGCTGCTGGCCAACAGTCGGGTGGGGTTTGTCGGCACCGCTACCATCGGTACCGATCATCTTGATACCGGATGGCTGGACAGTCGCGGTATCCCCTGGTGCAGCGCGCCGGGCTGTAACGCTGATGCCGTGGTCGAGTATGTACTGAGTGCGCTCTGGCACCTCTGTGCACAGCAGGGGCTCGATCCCCTGACGCGAACCCTGGGTGTAGTCGGTGCGGGTAACGTCGGCGGTCGTCTGGTCAATCGCTTACGGGCGCTGGGTGTCGAGGTGTTGGTGTGCGATCCGCCCCGGGCTGAGCGGGAGGGCAGCGAAGGGTTTGTCGATCTCGAGCAGCTGTTGGGCGAAGTCGACCTGGTGGCACTGCATACGCCTCTGACCGAGGGCGGTGATCATCCCACCTACCATCTGCTGAACGAAGACAATCTCGAGCTGCTCAAACCGGGTGCGATTCTGTTGAATGCTGGCCGCGGCCCGGTTATCGATAACTGGTCGTTAATCAGGTTCATGCGCCGGCGAGCTGACGTTCAACTGGTGCTGGATGTGTGGGAGGAGGAGCCTCTGGTATTGCCCGAGCTGGCCGAGCAGTGCGTCATCGCGACGCCGCATATCGCCGGTTACAGCCTCGATGGCAAGATTCGCGGCACCTGGATGCTCTATCAGCAGGTGTGCAACTGGCTGGGAAAACCGGTGCAGATAAGCTTGGATTCGGTATTGCCTGAGCCGGAGGTGGCAGCGCTGCTGGTGAACCGCTCGGTCGATCCGCTCAAGCCGATCGCACTCACCTACGACCCCTATCGCGATGACCGCGCCTTGCGCGCCACTCTCTATCTACCACCGGAGGAGCGGATGCAGGCGTTTGATCAGTTGCGCAAGGGCTATCCGGTACGTCGCGAATTCTCCAGTTTACGCATCGAGGGACTGGAGGATGAGGGGCAGGTCGAATTGCTCGGCAATCTCGGTTTTAGCGCCGTTATCGCGTAAGCTTGGGCGTTTACCCTGAATCAGATCGACGCTGTATGACGCGATTTCAACCCGCACTTGATGGACAAGTAGCCAAAACCCTGGCGGAACTGCGCCCGCAGATTGGTGAGCGGGTGCGTCTTGAAACGCGCTCTCCGAGGGGGCGCTACACGGTGCAGTTGATCGGATTTCGCGATGGTGGCTCGGTTATAGTGTCGGCGCCGCGCAGTACCGGAACGCCGATCCTGATCAATGAAGGTGCGCCAGTGACCGTCCGGTTGATGGCCGGCAACTGGATCTGTGCCTTTGAAACCCGCTTGCTCAAGGTGACCACTACCCCCTACGGGCACTGGCATCTGGCTTGTCCGACTCAGGTCGAATCGCATCGGGTGCGCCACCATACTCGCGTACCGGTTAACCTGGCCGTCTCTGTTGATGTCGACGAGATGGATGCCGCAGTCTCCGGGTTTCCACTCAGGGCTATCTGTACCGATATTCACACCTCGGGGGCCTGCGTCGAGTCCAACCGTGTGCTTGGCAAGGTGGGGCAAAAACTGTTCGTGACCGCTCGCGTGGCGGTCAACGGTATCGATCAGGTGATTCTGGCCCCTGCGATCATACGCAATATCTATGAAGGCGAGTCGGGCAGCTTTAGCGTGATCAGTCACGGGGTCGAGTTTGTCGATCTGGAGGAGGATACGCGGCTGATCCTGGCCGGGTTCGTGTATCAGCAATACCTGGTGGAAACCGGCTACCTGCCGCTGGAAGGGGAGAAATGAGTTTTACCCTCGGTTTGATCATCAATCCGCTGGCCGGCCTTGGTGGCAGCGTGGCACTCAAGGGAAGCGACGGCGCCGAAACGGTAGCGCAGGCGCTGTCTCTGGGGGCCGAGCCTAGAGCGGAGCAGCGGGCAATGAATGCGCTTGTGCCGCTCAAGGGGTTGGAGTTCAGATTGTTGACCTGGGGCGGTGCCATGGGCGAGCGGGTTGCGCGTGAGGCGGGATTCGAACCCGTGGTGATTGGAACCCCGGCACAGGAGCCGACATCCGCCGAGGATACCGAGCACGCGGCGCGGTCGTTGGCGGATGCCGGTGCCGACCTGATCCTGTTCGCCGGTGGTGATGGAACCGCGCGCGATATCTGTACGGTACTGGGTGCTGAGTGTCCCGTACTCGGCATTCCGGCCGGGGTGAAGATCCATTCCGGCGTCTACGCGATTACACCCTCGGCGGCTGGCGAAATTGTCGCCATGCTGATTCGCGGGGAGCTGGTGACCCTGGCTAACGCGGAGGTCCGCGATATCGACGAGGAGGCGTTCAGGGCCGGTCAGGTCAGGGCGCGTTATTACGGCGAACTGCTGGTGCCGAGCGAGCACCGCTACCTGCAGCATGTAAAAAATGGCGCGCGAGAGGATGAAGCCCTGGTGCTGGATGATATCGCGGCCGACTTCGAGGAGAGTATGGAGTCGGGTGTGCGCTATATCATGGGCTCGGGCTCCACTGTAGCGGCGATCATGGCGCACCTGGGATTACCCAACACGCTGCTCGGCGTCGATCTCATCGAGGATGGTCAGTTGATCGCGGCGGACTGCACCGCGCAGCAGTTATTGGCGCTGACCGATGGCTATCCGGTTCGCATCGTCATCACCCCGATCGGCGGTCAGGGCCACCTGATCGGACGGGGAAATCAGCAGCTCAGTGCTGAACTGCTGGCGCGCTGCGGTCGGCATTCGCTCTACGTGGTGGCCACCAAGACAAAGCTCAAGGCGCTGCAGGGAAGGCCGCTGCTGGTGGATAGCGGTGACAGGGATACCGATCATGACCTGGCGGGATTGATCCCGGTGCATACCGGTTATCGAGACCATGTGCTGTATCGAGTCGAGTGAATAGCTGTGCGTTTAGTGTCGATTGGATTCAGGTCGGCGCTAGATGGTTGGGTGTAAATAAAAACAGGGCCCGGTATAGACCGGGCCCTGATTTTTAAAGCCTTACCTTGGGTGTTAGCCGCGTTTATGCAGCGCGGCTATACGATCGTCCAGCGGCGGGTGGCTGGAAAACAGCTCCATCAACCCCTGTTTCAACTGGCCATTGATGCCGAAGGCATTGAGTTGGCCAGGCAGGTCTTCCGCCAAACCGTACTCGGCCTTCAAACGTTGCAGCGCGCCGACCATGGCGCCCTTGCTGGCCAGATCTGCCCCCGCTTCGTCGGCACGGTATTCGCGGCGGCGGCTGAACCAGGCCACGATCATCGAGGCGAGGATACCGAAGATGATCTCGAACACGAATGTGGTGATGTAATAACCGATACCGACACCGCCATTGTTATCTTCTCCCCGGCGCAGGAAAGAGTCGACCGCGTAAGCTGCGATTCGCGCGAAGAACATGACGAAAGTGTTCACCACACCCTGAATCAGGGTCAGGGTAACCATATCACCGTTGGCCACGTGGCCCACTTCGTGTGCCAATACTGCACGTACCTCCTCGGGACGGAAACGCTGCAGCAGACCGGAACTCACCGCTACCAGCGCATTGTTCTTGTTCCAGCCAGTGGCGAAGGCGTTAGCCTGATGGGCGGGGAATACACCCACCTCCGGCATGCCGATACCGGCATTGCGCGCCAGCTCCGCAACCGTATCCACCAGCCAGCGTTCATCCGCGGTGCGCGGTTGTTCAATGATCTGGGTGCGGGTGCCCATTTTGGCCATGGTCTTGGACAGGAAGAGCGAGATAAAAGAACCGGCGAAGCCGAAGACGGCACAGAACACCAGCAGTGAACCGTAGTTCAGCCCGCCCTGTGCGAGGTAGGAGTCAACGCCCAGCAGTTTCAGTGTCACGCTGGCAACCAGCACGACCGCCAGGTTTGTGGCCAGAAACAGCATAATTCTCATCATGATCTATTCATGTCCCTTTTTGTTGAAGGTGTTTGCGCCAACGCTGAATGCGCTGTGCTCTGCCTTTGATTGGGGCGTGGCGGCAAAGTTTCAATGGCGATAGCGGCTCTATATAATTTGCCGTTTTCCGGGTGTGGGGAGCGTCGTGCAGCGAGTTGTCGATAGTATCAGTGAGCAGTTGGCACGCTCCAGCAATGAGGTGCGCCGCCTGTTCCACGGCCGTGGCGGGCTGTTCGAGGGGTTTGATTGGCTGGTGATCGACTGGTTGCCGCCGGTGGCGGTGATTCGCGTCTACGCACCCGAAGTGCCAACGCCGCTGGATGCAGTCGTCGAGCATTTGATGGCTCAGCCTCAGGTCATGGGCGTGGTGTTGCAGCTGCGTGGCCGTGGTCGCGAAGCCAGGTCCGAGGTAGTGGCGGGCGAGGTGGCTGAAACCCTGATTGTCGAGGAGCTGGGGCTGCGCTATCAGGTGCGGCCACTGCAGAACCAGAACTCCGGTCTGTTCCTGGATATGCGCCCGGGCAGGGCATGGGTACGGGAGAACGCCTCCGGTGCCAGGGTGCTCAATCTGTTCGCCTACACCTGCGCCTTTTCGATAGCTGCGATGGCCGGTGGGGCGCACTCGGTAGTGAACCTCGATATGAGCTCCGGAGCCCTGTCGATAGGGCGGCGCAACCATCAGCATAATGGAATGGCTGCGGATGCGGTAAGCTACATGGCTCTGGACCTGCTGCGCTCCTGGAGTCGTGTGCGTCGCCAGGGGCCCTATGATCTGATTATTATCGATCCACCAAGCTTCCAGCCGGGAAGTTTCGTGGCCGAACGCGACTATCGCAAGGTGCTGCGCCGGCTTGACCAGTTGACGCTGCCCGGCAGCTGGGTGCTGGCCTGTCATAATGATCCAGGCCATAGTGAGACGTTTCTGCGCGAGATAATGGTCGGTGAAGCGCCCGGGTTTGAATTTCAGCAGCGCTTGCCGCTGGCTGAAGACTTTCCGGAGCGGGACGCCGAACAGGGACTTAAAGCCTTGCTCTATCGACGGTCGGGCGCCTGATCGCACAGGCGCCAATGTTATATGATGAGGGGGCTTAGATAGCGGGCTTAAAGGTTGGCGACCTTCTCCTCTATGGCGCCGCGCAGCTCTTCATACGGCTCCACGTTTTCCGGGAAGAAATAGAGCTTATAGTACTGCCGCTCCACTACCTGATCATTGCTCTTCACGTGATCCTTGTGTGACGCATAGAGGTAGCTCATCTGCATATGGATGACGCGTGTGTTGATCGGTAGCTCGAACTCGTGGCCCTCCAGGTCGTAGCGGATCTTCAGCTCCTTGATGGTATAAAAGGAGAGTTCAGAAATATGGTCCAGATTAAGCAGGAAGTTGGAGGTTACTGGCACCAGACGCTGTTTCTCCAGGCCATTGTGCTCCATGTAGATGCCCAGGTTTTTCTTGATCTTCAAAAACATTTTACGCTCCGCAAGCAGCCGCTAGTGTTCCGATTGGGTATGTCATAGCCCGCCGTCAATCCATGCAGATCGCCACGACAGACCAAGCATTCAGATTCTTATTGAATTTAAGCATATGTCGCAGCGATGACACGAAAGTTTCACGCGTTCGCCGAAAAAAAATCGGTGAACGCGTTTTTAGCAATAGCCGTTACTGTTCGTAACTCTGCAGGAAGTTGGCGATACGCTCGATCGATTCCGATAGAAGGTCGGCACCGGGGAGAAAAACGAGGCGGAAATGCTGCGTGTCCGGCAGGTTGAAGCCGCTGCCCTGCACGATCAACACCTTCTGTTGTATCAGCAGGTCGAGCGCGAATTTTTCGTCGTTGCGAATCGGATAGCGGCTCGGATCCAGCTTCGGGAACAGGTACATTGCCCCCTTGGGCTTTACGCAGGAAACGCCGGGAATCGCATTGAGCATCTCCCAGGCCAGCTCGCGCTGGTCAAACAACCGGCCGCCGGGCACGATCAACTCGTTAATACTCTGATATCCGCCGAGTGCTGTTTGAATGGCGTGCTGGGCGGGAACGTTCGCACACAGACGCATGTTTGCCAGCATATCCAGCCCTTCAATATAGTCACGGGCCTGATGCTTGGGCCCACTGACGATCATCCAGCCGGAGCGGAAGCCAGCGGCGCGGTACGTTTTCGACAGCCCGTTAAAGGTCAGGCAGAGCACGTCATCGGCCAGGGAGGCCAGCGACGTATGTTCGCTGCCGTCGTAGAGGATCTTGTCGTAGATCTCGTCGGCAAATACGATCAGCTTGTGCTCGCGTGCCAGCTCCATGATCTGCTCGAGCAGCTCGGGCGGATAGAGTGCGCCGGTCGGGTTGTTGGGGTTGATCACCACGATGCCGCGGGTACGCTCGGTGATCTTGGCGCGGATATCGTCGATATCCGGATACCAGTCCGACTGCTCGTCGCAAAGGTAGTGTACGGCGTTACCGCCAGCCAGGCTGACCGCCGCTGTCCACAGCGGGTAGTCCGGGGCCGGGATCAGCATCTCATCGTTGTCGTTCAGCAAACCCTGCATCGACATCACGATCAGCTCCGATACGCCATTGCCGATGTAGATATCCTCTATGCCGACATGTGCAATACCCTTGCGTTGGCACTCCTGCATCACCGCTTTTCGAGCGGAAAACAGCCCCTTGGAGTCGCAGTAACCCTGGGCGCCGGGCAGGTTGTAAATGACATCCTGTACGATCTCTTCGGGTGCTTGAAACCCCCAGGGGGCAGGATTGCCGATGTTCAGCTTGAGGATGCGATGGCCTTCGTCTTCCAGTCGTTTGGCTTCCTGCAAAACTGGGCCGCGGATGTCGTAGCAGACGTTGATCAGCTTGTTCGATTTGCGGATTGCTGGCATCGTGTATTTCGATCCTGAGTTCCAGGAGTGACGTACGGGCGGTCTATCGTGCGCCGGGGCGTGTAGCTGCCTGGGTATGCGGGTGGATAAAGGCCGCCAATGATACGCTTCGGCCGAAAACAGTACAATCGAGCTCGTGTCTGGCTGCCAGCGCAGGCGCTGCGGTCCGGATAGAAACTGACGCACCTTTCAATGGGAACGGTGACGAATACCACTCTGCTAGGAGGCGGAATGAAATCCTTTGCCGACCTGTGCCATCAAGCACAAAACCTTCATCCTGAACTGTCGTTGGACGCGATGCTGGGTGATGAACCGTTGAGCAGGGATGCGCTCGGGGTTGTGCCGGATGACCGGCTGTTCTCGGATATGACTCGGCGCATCTTTCGTGCCGGTCTGAAGCATTCGCTGGTGGATGCCAAGTGGCCCGCGTTCGAGCAGGCTTTCTTTGGCTTTGATCCGCAAAAGGTACAACTGCTCAGCGATGATCAGATCGAGCTGATGATGCAGAACGAAGCGCTGATTCGCCATCTGGGCAAGCTCAAGGCCGCCAGGATCAATGCGCTGATGGTGGCTGAGTTGTCGGCGAAGCATGGAGGATTTGGGCGATTTCTGGCGGACTGGCCGGTGACCGATATTGTGTCGCTCTGGACATTGCTGAAAAAGCAGGGCGCGCAGCTGGGCGGAAATTCGGGGGCGTACTTTCTTCGAATGGTTGGTAAGGACACCTTCATGCTGACCGATGATGTGGTGACGGCGCTGAAGGCGCAAGGGGTGGTGGAGAAGAAGCCCTCCGGTCAAAAGGATCTCAAGCTGGTGCAGCAGGCGTTCAACCACTGGCATGAGGAGTCGGGGCGGCCCATGTGTCAGATCAGTCGGCTACTGGCACGCTCGATTGGAGACAGTCGTTAGGAAAAAACCTCATGGTCGGGAGACCATGAGGTTTGATGAAAGGGTGCGGGGCGGTTATGCGCCGCCCGGTTCCCCGGTGAACTCAACCAGCAGATCCTCGTCGGTGACGATGGTCTGACAGGCGAGCCGGAAGGTAGGTGGCAGGTCCTTGACCTGAGCCCGCTCCTCTTCCGATTTTGGCAACTTCCCTATCGATTTCAGAACGTTCTTCTCTTTGTCGGTCAGCATCATACCTTTGATGCGCTCGCCATCGAGATGAACCACTTTAACCAGGCAGGAACCGCACTCTCCGTCCTGGCACTCGAACGGGATCTTGATCTCGTTCTCCTTCGCCACGCCGAGAAGTGTGGAACGCTTGCCTGCTACTGCTTCGACCTTCTTGTTGTGCGCCATGAGAGGCGACGAAAAGTAGATGGTAGCCATACGCTTATCCCTCTTATTGATCTAATGGTTAAAGCAGAAGCGGTAGTGCAAGGAGCAAGCCGTCGCTAAAGATCTGTTTTGTATAAGGGGGAAGAGTGTTTGTCGGAGTTGTGACAAGGCCCAGTCACTTGGTGATTGATATAAAACCTACATTTTTTTGGGGGGCGGATGTTCGTATCACTGCTTGAGTGAGTATGCTATGGGTAGAGGGGTCAGCGCTGCCAGGAATTCGCTAAGTGAGCCGGCCAGTCGCTTGATCGGTTTGCGCCCGGGGCGTTCCAGCCACACACTGCCGTCGCGATTATCGACAGTCATGAACTCATCGCCGTCAGTACAGGCAAAGAACAGTGACAGCGGGTGGCGCTGCTTCTGTTTCGCCATTAAATGGCCCAGCTGGTTGCCGCGCAGACGTTCCATATCCTCCTCGTTCCAGCAAAACAGCAGCGTAAGTTCGCCGTCCGGGTGGCGTGCCGGCAGTGGGTCGGACCAATAACGCGTATACCAGGTGCGGATGTCCGGGTGAAGCTCGATCTCCAGCACCTTGGCCAAGCGTTCGAACATATCGCTGGCGGGTTGCTGTGTTACTGGATGCCAATGAACACTTTGGTCTGCATTTGGCTCGCTTTCGACAACGCAGGCGGAGGGCCAATCCGGATCGAATGGGAGTTGGGGTAAAGCGCCGTAGTGCTTTTGTTGTACCTCCATCGATTGCTCGATAAATCGGTCCAACAGTTTTTCGAGATCTGAGTCCATGGTTAGCGGTTCTTTGCCAGTGATGGTGTAACGATACCAGTTGAGGCGCTCTGAAATCGACGGCCAGGCGCCCATCCATTGACGGTGGGAGGGGTGGGGCGTTAGTGGTATAAAGCACATAGTGCCGAGAGGCAATATCAGTGCTAGGTTTAAGCCGTATTCAGTTTGGTGTGATGCTAAAAGTCGCAGTGAGTCAATACGCCATGTGTGAAAAAATATTTACGATAACCGTTTGACAACACAGGAAAAGACATTAAAATTCGCACTCCGTTCTGAGGGGTAACACCTGAAGGGCGAAGCTGGAGCGGTAGTTCAGTTGGTTAGAATACCTGCCTGTCACGCAGGGGGTCGCGGGTTCGAGTCCCGTCCGTTCCGCCAACTTCTCTCTCGAAGTGCTGAGAGGGTCGTAATAAGAAGCCAGCGTTTTGGGCGAATAGCTCAGTTGGGAGAGCATCTGCCTTACAAGCAGAGGGTCGGGGGTTCGAACCCCTCTTCGCCCACCAAGACGCGGAGTGGTAGTTCAGTTGGTTAGAATACCTGCCTGTCACGCAGGGGGTCGCGGGTTCGAGTCCCGTCCATTCCGCCAATTTTGAGAGATATGGGTTAGAATACCTGCCTGTCCGCTCTCAAGGAGTTCCGGCTCGCGCTCTTCACCGGAGCGGTCGTGAATCCGCAAACTTCTCTTCAAAGTGCTGAAGAGTCGTATATAAAGCCAGCGTTTTGGGCGAATAGCTCAGTTGGGAGAGCATCTGCCTTACAAGCAGAGGGTCGGGGGTTCGAACCCCTCTTCGCCCACCAAGACGCGGAGCGGTAGTTCAGTTGGTTAGAATACCTGCCTGTCACGCAGGGGGTCGCGGGTTCGAGTCCCGTCCGTTCCGCCAATTTTGAGAGATATGGGTTAGAATACCTGCCTGTCCGCTCTCAAGGAGTTCCGGCTCGCGCTCTTCACAGGAGCGGTCGTGAATTCCGCCAACTTCTCTCTCGAAGTGCTGAAGAGGGTCGTAATAAGAAGCCAGCGTTTTGGGCGAATAGCTCAGTTGGGAGAGCATCTGCCTTACAAGCAGAGGGTCGGGGGTTCGAACCCCTCTTCGCCCACCAAGACGCGGAGCGGTAGTTCAGTTGGTTAGAATACCTGCCTGTCACGCAGGGGGTCGCGGGTTCGAGTCCCGTCCGTTCCGCCAGCTTTGAGATATCTGGGTTGGAATACCCGTCAGGCGGCTCTCAAGGTGTTTCGGGTTGCCGAGCCCGTAGATTCCACCACTTCAAGTTCTTCACCCCGTAAGCAACGCAACCCTAATATTCCACTCCCCCCTTGTATTGCACGCGATCTGTTGTCGCTCGTGCCGATACTTGGTGATATGGAGCGAGTCTTGGCAGGTTCTGGGCAGTTGATCTGGCGTTGGTCAGAGTCCGCATCGAAACGACGTGGACTCTTTGCGGCCGGGCTTTCAACGCAGGTTCGGATTGCTGACCACTGAGTAGCGGCCGCTACCCAAAAAGAGGATCGCCAGGGAAGCGAAGAAATATACCATCATGTGCTCGATGCCCCATGCCCCAACTTTGGTCAATGTAAAGGTCTGCTCCGTGCCGGCAAGAAGCCAGGCAAATACCATGGTGCCCAACATAAGCAGTGCGGAGGGTCGAGTTAGAATGCCGAGAATAAGCAGGATGGGGGCAAGTACTTCGCCAAGGTAGACGCCGTAGCCAATAAACTCGGGTAGGCCGTGGGCGGTCAGCATCTTGAATATGCCGTCGATTCCGTGTGTAACCTTGTGCCAGCCGTGCAGAAACATCATTGCTGCGAATGAAACACGCAGTATGAGTTTTCCAAGATCCGGTGCGTCCAGATAGCGATTGAATGCGCTGAGCATGCCTTAAATCTCCTTTTGGTAGGCGTTGTGTGGCGTACTTTAATCCCCATCAACATGTTTAACTACAGATTCTTTGTGTCGAAGTGATTGGCCGAGGGTAGTATTGATAATCGTCAGAATATGGCCGGGAAGTGCGGCTGAGGGCGAGGTGAAGTGTCGGGTAAATTGAGCCGGGAGTCAGCGTCGTTTCAGACAGGGTTGGCCAGTGTAACGCCGTTGCATAGCGCTTTCTATCGTCAGTACAACATTACGGTGGGGCTGCTGCGCATTGATCTTCTTCATCCGCAGATCAGCGGGAACAAGTGGTTCAAGCTGCTTCCTCTGCTGCAGCGGCTCGAATCAGGCGAGCGGCCTCGGGTTCTCAGCTTTGGGGGTGTCTGGTCCAATCACCTTCATGCCCTGGCTTATGTCGGTAACTCTTTTGGTATACGGACGTTGGGGATGGTGCGAGGTCATCCGGCTCAGGCTTCAACAGCGATGCTGGAGGACGCGCAGCGCTGGGGGATGCAGTTGGTGTATCTCAGTCGTGATGAATACCGCGACAGGGACGCCCCGGCTTTTTTGGCGACGTTGGCGCAAGAGTACCTCGGCTGGGAAGTATTGCCCGAAGGGGGGAGTAATGCTGATGCCGTGCAAGGTTGCAGGACCATTTGGCAGTCTGTCCAGGGCTCGGACTGGTCTGCTCCGGACTATTTCGTTTGTGCGATGGGTACAGGCGGCACGCTTGCCGGCGTGATCGCGGGAAAGCCTTCTCGGACTCAGGTTGTTGGTGTGCCGGTGTTGGCGTTGGGAGACGCGGGCGAGCATAGGGTGCGTGAGTTGTTGAGCCAGGCTCAGGTGTCGGATCCGCAGGGCTGGTGTCTGGATCATGCCGGCGCTTTCGGCGGTTATGCCAAGCTGACGCATGAGTTGGCGGCGTTCCTGTTAAGCTTTGAGTGTCGAATCGGCGTCCCGCTGGATCCGGTGTATACCTTGAAGATGATGGCGGCATTGAACCGCCGTGTTGTCAGGGGGCAGATTGCGCCGGGTAGCAGGGTGTTGTTGCTGCACTCGGGGGGCTTGCAGGGGCGCAGGGGTATGCTGTCACGTGTTGAAACCGGCGCGTCTGCCTTTGTTGGGCCGCAGCTCGTATAATGAAGCACTTAGCGGTGTCCCAACCTAAAGGCATAACTAAGGGTAGAGTATGGAGAATTTTCGCAACATCGGGTTAATCGGTCGTCTGGGTAGTAAGAAGGTGATCGATACCTTGAAATCGCTGATCCGTTATCTGGACGATCAGGGGTTGAACGTCATACTCGATCAGAAAATCGCTGAGGTGATGCCGGGTCATGGGCGCCAAGTCGCCAAGCAATCCCGAATGGGAGAAGCCTGCGATCTGGTCATTGTTGTCGGTGGCGATGGCAGCCTGCTCGGCGCCGCCCGCTCTCTGGCGCAGAGTCATGTGCCGGTGCTGGGCGTGAATAGAGGTAATCTGGGCTTTCTGACCGATATTGCGCCGGACGAGATAGAGGAGAAGGTTGGTGAGGTGCTTGCGGGTCGCTACTCTGTCGATACCCGCTTCCTGATCGATGTAACCGTCAAGCGCGAGGGGGAGCCGATCGCCGAGTCCACGGCGTTAAATGACTGTGTGCTGCACCCGGGTAAGGCTACCCGGATGATCGAGTTCGAACTCTATATCGAGGGGCAGTTCGTCTATACGCAGCGCTCGGACGGCCTGATCGTATCGACCCCAACCGGCTCCACGGCCTACGCACTGTCGGGTGGCGGGCCCATCATGCATCCGAAGTTGGATGCTTTGGTGCTGGTGCCGATGTTCCCCCATACCCTCTCCAGCCGTCCGATCGTTGTGGATGGTAACAGTGAGCTCAAGCTGGTGATCAGCGAGCGTAATGAAACCTATCCATCGATCTCCTGTGACGGGCAGATGAACATTGCGCTATCGCCGGGCGATACCGTGACAATCCACAAGAAGCCGCATAAATTAAAACTTCTGCACCCGCTCAATTATGACTTCTACCGCACATGCCGTGAGAAGTTGGGTTGGGGTACTAAGTTGGGTGAATAGGTGGGTCTTGTGAGCAACGGTTTTCAGGGGGTCGATCTGATCGGGGATGTGCACGGCTGTGCGATCAGCCTGTGCCTGCTGCTTGATCGGATGGGCTATCGCAGGATTGACGGGGTTTACCAACACCCGGTGCGTAAAGCGGTCTTTATCGGCGATATCGTCGACAGGGGGCCTCATATACGCGAAGCGCTGCATATCGTGCGGGGGATGGTTGAGGCCGGGCAGGCAGAGATCATCATGGGTAATCATGAGTACAACCTGCTCTGCTACCTGACACCGGGCAGCGGGGTCGATGGTTACCTGCGCGAGCATACACCACGCCATCAACGCATCATTCAGCAAACACTCGATCAGTTCAGCGGTCATCAGGCGGAGCTGGATGATTATCTGGAGTGGTTCATGCAACTGCCACTCTTTCTGGAGACCGAGCGGTTCCGGGCCGTGCACGCTTGTTGGCATCAGGGACTTATCGACAGGTTCAGGTCTGAGCAGGGTGGAAATCGCATAGACAGGGATTTTTTGCACCGTTCCGCTGTGCCTGAGAGCTTCGAGTGGGAGGTGATGGACAGGTTGCTGCGGGGTACCCACCTGCGCCTGCCCAACGATGAGGTTATCGTCAGCAAGGATGGTTTCAAGCGACGCTTCTTCCGTACCAAGTTCTGGGCTGAAGACCCCCAGCGTATGGGTGACGTAGTGTTTCAGCCCGACCCCTTGCCCGAACATATTGCGCGTTTGCCGTTAACCGATAGTCAGCATGCGGACCTGCTGTATTACGGGCCGGAACAGAAGTTGCTGTTCATGGGCCACTACTGGTGCGAGGGACTGCCGGTTCCGTTGACCGATAATATCGCCTGCCTTGATTACAGTGCGGTCAAATACGGCAAGCTGGTAGCGTATCGTCTGGACGATGAGAAAGTGCTGCGCAAGGACAAGTTTGTCTGGGTGGACGTGGCGCGAGAGGTGGGGCGCTTGGATACGGAGTTGGGCAGTTGATCCCCGTTCTGGACGTGCCGCTGGATGAGGATCTAGCGCCGTTTACTGCGTTGCTGTGGGAGCATGAGGTTCCGCATCGCGTGTTAGAGAAGGAGGGGCGGCAGATTCTGCTGGTTTCACAAACTGTAGACGCTGAGCAGGTCCGCACCCTGTATCGCTTCTGGCGTGACGGCGGGGATCTGGATGCAGTTGAGATCCGTACCAACCGAAAGCGGCGTGTCGTGCCATCGATGGCGACGCCGCTTAGAATTCGCATGACGTTGGCGCTGATTGGTCTGAGTTTTCTGTGTACGCTGTTGATCGGATTTGGCGGAAGTGAGCAGTGGATGGCGCTGCTGACGCTGACCGATTTCAGAATAGTAGGTGAGGGGATCCGCTACGACAGTCTGGAAGCGATGTTGGCTTCAGGGCAGTGGTGGCGGCTGATTACGCCGATCTTTCTTCATTTCAGTGTGCTGCATATCCTGTTTAATCTACTTTGGGTCTGGGTGGTCGGTCAGCGAATCGAGCTGCTGCAGGGCAGCTGGGCGCTGCTGGGCGTGGTGCTGTTCAGTGGTATCGCCTCCAATGTCGCGCAATACCTGATTTCCGGGCCCATGTTTGGCGGTATGTCCGGCGTGGTATTCGGGCTGCTGGGGTATACCTGGCTCTGGGATCGGCTGGAGTCGCGCTACCGCTTTAACCTGCCTCCGGCGCTGATGGGGCTGATGGTGCTTTGGTTGGCGTTGGGTTTCACCGGGGTGCTGGAGGGAGCGGGGCTGGGCGCGATCGCCAACACCGCTCACTTAGTCGGGCTGCTGGCAGGCTTGGCCTGGTGGCCGCTGGGAAGGTTGTTTGGGCCGCGCTGAACGATACCGCTCTGTGCTAACATTGTCGGTTCCGGACGCCAGTTGCAGGAGTTATGTTCGATGAACTTTGAAAAGATGATCGAGGCGATGACGCCCGATGTGTATAACGCGCTCAAGCGTGCCGTTGAACTGGGCAAATGGCCCAACGGCGAACGCCTTAGCCAGGAGCAGCGCGAGACCAGTCTGCGCGCCGTGATCGCCTATGAGCATAGGCGCGAGATGCCGGATGAGCAGCGTGTTGGCTATATCGATCGTACCCGTCCTGACGGCAAGCAGCACGGCTGCGATCCGCTGCAGGCCGAAACGCTGAAGATTCTGACGGAACAGTAATTGTCGATGGAGTTACTTGGTACCGGCGCGTTGCGCAAGATGGAAGTGGCCCTCGAAAGCCCCGTCCGCTATCGCTTGAGGCTGGATGATGACAGCCTGATCGATATGAACCGGCTGCTGGGGCAACCGATAGCACTGCACTATGAGGGGCAGATCAACTGTTTACACTGCGGTCGTAAAACCCGCAAAAGCTTCAACCAGGGGTATTGTTACCCCTGTTTCACGCGGTTGCCGCAATGCGACAGCTGTATCGTCAAACCGGAAACCTGCCATTTTCATGAGGGGACCTGTCGTGATCCGGCTTGGGGAGAGCGTAACTGCTTCGCCCCCCATATCGTGTATCTGGCAAACTCCTCCGGTCTCAAGGTGGGCATCACCCGGCGCACTCAGATTCCGACGCGATGGATCGACCAGGGAGCTATTGAGGCGCTGCCGATCCTGGAAGTGGATAACCGTCTCCACTCGGGTCTGCTGGAACAGATCTTCGCCGCTCATGTCAGTGACAAAACCAATTGGCGCGCCATGTTGAAAGGGGATGTCCCTCCGGTAGAGCTCGAAGCGGAGCGTGATCGCCTGTTGACGCTATGCGCAGGTGAAATTGAAACGCTGAAGAGCGAGTATGGTGCAGAGGCTATCCGCAATTTGTCGGATCAGCAGGCGGTCAGGATCGAATACCCGGTACTTGAATATCCGCAAAAGATCGCGACATTCAACTTCGATAAGAGTCCAGATGTGAGCGGTACATTGCTTGGTATCAAGGGGCAGTATCTGATATTGGATAGTGGAGTGATCAATATCCGCAAGTTTGGTGCCTATCGGGTCAGCATCAGCGCGTGAGTCAGGAGAGATAATGTCGCAACACAATCAGCAGCCGCAGCCAATCTACCTGAAAGACTACCAGGTACCCGCTTATCTGATAGAGCATACCGAGCTGCGTTTTGAGCTTGATGAGCAGGAAACCCTGGTCCGCGCGACCCTGCGGGTACGACGCAACCCCGCCTGCACGCGCAGTAAGGCAGCGCTGGAGCTGCATGGGCACGAGACGCTTGAGCTTTGTCGGCTAAGCATCAATGGTGAGATCCTGTCGGAGCGTGACTTTAGCCGTAATGAAGAGCTGCTTACGATTCCCTCGGTGCCGACGGAGTTTACCCTTGAGTGTCTGACCCGTATTCATCCTGAACTGAATACGGCGCTGGAGGGACTGTACAAATCGGACGGCATGTTCTGCACCCAGTGCGAAGCGGAGGGGTTCCGGCGCATCACCTTCTATCCTGACCGTCCCGACGTAATGTCCGTGTTTCGTACCAGGGTCGTGGCCGATCGCAGCCGATACCCGGTGCTGCTCTCCAACGGTAATCCGGTGGAGTCCGGCTATGAGGACGATGGCCGCCACTTCGTGACCTGGGAGGATCCCTTCCCTAAGCCAGCCTACCTGTTCGCGCTGGTCGCCGGTGATCTGGCTGTGCTCGAGGATAGCTACACCACCGCTTCTGGCCGGCCGGTGAAACTGCAGATCTATGCCGACAGCAAGGATCTGGACAAGCTGGACCACGCCATGCTGTCGCTGAAACGGGCGATGCAGTGGGATGAGCAGGTCTATGGTCGCGAGTACGATCTGGATATCTACATGATCGTCGCCGTCGACTTTTTCAACATGGGGGCCATGGAAAACAAGGGGCTTAACATCTTCAATACCAGCTGTGTGCTGGCCAGTCCCCAGACCACCACCGACGCCGCATTCCAGCGTGTAGAAGGGGTGGTTGCGCACGAGTATTTCCACAACTGGTCGGGCAACCGTGTCACTTGCCGCGACTGGTTCCAGCTCAGTCTGAAGGAGGGCTTTACCGTTTTCCGTGATGCTGAGTTCTCGGCCGACATGAACTCTCGCACCGTCAAGCGCATCGAAGATGTGTCCCTGTTGCGTACCGCGCAGTTTGCGGAAGATGCCGGTCCCATGGCGCATCCGGTGCGGCCTGAATCCTTTATTGAGATCTCCAACTTCTACACCCTGACGGTATACGAGAAGGGCGCGGAGGTTGTGCGCATGCTGCACACTCTGCTCGGGCCCGAGCAGTTCCGTCGGGGTACCGACCTTTATTTCGAGCGGCATGACGGCCAGGCGGTCACCACCGACGAGTTCGTCCAGGCGATGGCCGATGTTTCCGGACGAGATCTCACCCAGTTCAAACGCTGGTACAGCCAGGCAGGTACGCCGCGAATCCAGGTCAGCGATAGCTGGGATGACGTCGCCGGTTGCTACCGGTTGACGTTTCGGCAAAGCTGCCCCGCAACGCCGGGGCAGGATGAGAAGCTGCCATTCCATATGCCGATCGCCTACGGTCTGCTTGCAGCCGACGGCCGAGAGCTTGCGGCCGGCGTGCTGGAGTTGACCGATGCGGAGCAGAGTTTCAGCTTCGATGACCTGTCCGAGCGTCCGGTACCCTCGTTGTTACGTGGGTTCTCTGCACCGGTCAAACTCAGTTTCAGTTACAGTGACGAGCAATTACTGCATCTGCTACGGCATGACTGTGATGGCTTCAATCGTTGGGATGCCGGTCAGCGTATCGCTGTAGCGCTGATGCAATCGCTGATGGTGGACTACCGTAGCGGACGTGAGCTGCGCTTGCCCGAATCGCTGGTCGATACCTGGCGTAGCCTGCTCACTGATGCCAGCCTGGACCCAGCCATGGTCGCTCACCTGCTGCGGTTGCCCAGCGAAGCCTACCTGTCAGAGTTGGCCGATGTGATCGACGTCGAGGCGATCCACGAGGTACGCGAGTTCCTGCTCAAAGCGCTGGCGCAGGCGTTGCTCCCCGAGTGGAGCGCGGTGTACAACCGTAGCAGCAGTGAAGAGCCCTATGCGCCGGATGCGGCCGCTTGCGCGCGCCGAAGCCTGAAAAACCTGAGCCTGGGTTACCTGCTGGCTACCGGGGAGGAGGTTTGGCTCACCCTGGCCGAGGAGCAGTTCAACAACGCCGACAACATGACCGATCAACAGGCGGCGCTGGCGCTGGTGGTGCACTCCGGATTCCGTCAGGCGGGTGAACGCCTGCTGGCCGAATTCCAGGCTCAGTGGCAGCATGAGGCGCTGGTGATGAACCAGTGGTTCTCGATCCAGGCCAGCGATCCATGGCCGGGCGCTCTGGGGCGCGTTCAACGCTTGCAGGAGCACCCGCTGTTCGATGCACGCAACCCCAACAAGTTGCGCTCGGTGGTTGCCGCGTTCTGCGGCCAGAATGCAGTGAGCTTCCATGCTGCCGATGGTAGTGGCTATGCCTATCTGGCGGATTGGATTATCCAGCTTAACAAGCAGAATCCGCAGATCGCTTCCAGACTGTTGACGCCATTGACGCGCTGGAAACGCTACCCTGAAGAGGTTCAGCTGCTGATGAAAGCGCAGCTTGCTCGGATACTCGACAGTGGCGAGCTGTCCAGGGATGTGTATGAGGTGGTCAGCAAGAGCCTGGTTTAGTCGGCTTGCGCTACGCTCTAGATATGTCTGATGCAAACGAAAACAACACAATTGTCAGGACGATATAGGATGGACAGAAAATTAAGCTCGGCTGATAAGTTCGATCTGCAGCAGAACTACCGACGTTTCTTGAAGTATCAGGAGCAGTTCACGCTGGCTAACGATGCATACAAAGATGCACGTGCCAGCCGGGTGTGGATTGGCGGTCTGGTGATGCTGCTGTTTGCACTGGCATCCGACTTTTTTCTCGGTGCCTCGGCAGCACTGTTCGGTCTGTATTTCTATCGCATAGTGCTGGCTTGGTTCCATAGCTCCCAAGCGGAAGAGGGGCGTGAACAGATGGAGCGCTGGTTCGCGGGCAAGGGCCTCAAGTTTCAGGGGAGAGTGCTCTATTTTCGTGATGACGAGATGCTGGCGCGCCCGATTGATCCGTTCGATGACGCCCTTTACGGCTGACGCCAAGGGTTAAGCGATGAAGCGCGAGTTTCGACGTCTCAGCCGGCGTACCCAGCAGCTGCTGGCGGCGCCGGAGGGGGTTAACGTCGACTTCAAGCGCGAGGTGCAGGCTGTTCGCAGTGCCGACCTGGTTGCATTTGCCAACGCTCCCCTCGGTGGTACCCTGCTCATCGGCATCGATGAGTACACCAGTCCCGATGGGGTACAGCGTGGTCGGGTGGTCGGTTGTGATGTCGATGACCGCGCCCGCCTGCTGCTGGTCAATAAAGCTACCGAGTGCATTCCCAATATCGAACTGAAGATCTATACCGAAAACCTCTCCAAATCCCACCCTATTCTCCGGATCGAGATCCCCAGCGGACACCTCAAACCCTACTGTACCCATGGTGGCGAATATCGTATCCGTACCGATGGTCGAAACCGGGCACTGCTGCCCGAGGAGCTGTTGGCGATCTATATGGACCGGGAGGGTGAGCAGTTCCTGTCCCGTTTTCGAGATGCGGTTTTTCAGCTGGAACATCAGGTTGAGGGGGTTAACTACTCCTTGAGCAAGGGGATACTGGCGGTTAGCCAGCACCTTGAGGATCTGGATGACCAGTTGCGCCATACGTTGCACCGCATCGAACAGTTGACCGACAGCAACAAGAAACGCTCGCGTAATCTGTTGCAGGCGTTGCGGGAGAGTCAGCGCAGTATCGTGCAACTGGAGGAGGTGGTGACGCCGCGCGTCGACAGTCTCAGCAGCAGCCTGCTCGAAGATATCGAGCACAAGCTTGGCATGTTGCTGGATCTGATCGATACCGAGTCCGACCTGCCCGACAGCATCCAGAATGGGGAGGGCCATCGGCAGTGAGCGATATCGGTAAGCGACGTTACTGGGTCTTCGATCTGGACGGCACACTGACCCGGCCGGTTCATGATTTTGCCCGTATCCGTACCGAACTGGGTCTGGCACCGAACAGCGATATTCTGGCTTCGCTGGCGGCGCTGCCCTCGCCCCAACGGGAGCGACAAATGGCACTGCTGGATGAGCTTGAGCTGTTTTACGCAGAGCAGACGGAACCTGCCTCTGGCGTAGTGGAGCTGCTCGACCTGTTGTATCTACGCGATTGTCGCCTCGGCATCCTGACCCGAAACTCCCAAACCGTTGCTCTGCGGGCGCTGACGGCGATTGGCGCAGACTGCTATTTCGATGTTCAAGATGTTCTAGGCCGTGATGAGGTGCGACCCAAACCTGACCCCCAGGGGATCGAGTTGCTGCTTGCGCGTTGGTGTACGACGCCGGATAACGCGGTTATGGTCGGTGATTTTCGTTATGACCTGGAAGCGGGAAAGACTTGCGGTACTGCTACCATCCATATCGACCATGGCGTGCATACGCCCTGGCCGGAACTTACGGATCTTCGTATCACCTCTTTATCTCAACTGCTTGAGATCCTCTGAATAGCGACTAGCTTTATTGATCTGGGCCAGTTGCTTGGTGTCAGACTTGGCTATAGTGAAGTTGAGTATTCGTTCACGCGGAGGTTTCCAAGATGACGATCATGAAAGAGCTGCATCAAGAGCATCGTAATCTAAAGCGCTTGCTTGAGATGCTCGAACGCAAGGTCGAGCGGTTCAGGGCAGGTACCCACCCCAATTTCCAGCTGATGTCTGATGTGGTCAGCTACGTCGGCGGCTATGCCGATACCCAGCATCATCCGCGGGAAGATCGCATGCTTGCGTATTTTCAGGGTCGTGACACCGAGCTCGATAACATGATGAAGGCGTGTGAGGATGAGCATGCGGAGCTGAAGCAGCTTTCAACCCATCTCAACGACTCGATTGACGGTGTGCTGCACGATGCCGCAGTGGTGCCGCTGGACTCTCTGATCGATGCTCTCGCGGAGTTCGTTCAGCGTGAAAGTGAACACCTGGACTTCGAGGAGAGCAAGCTGTTCCCGAAAATAGAGGCGATAGCGGGTGACAAGGACTGGACAACCCTGGAACAGGAGCTCCCTTCACCAACCGATCCTCTGTTTGGACTCAAGCAGTCCGACGAGTATCGCGACCTTTACCAGGCCCTGGTCGATGATGAACGGGTCGGCTGACCCGTCATCAGACTACCCCGGATTCAGAGTTGTTGGCGCTCCGTCAGGTAGCGTTCGACGGTGTCGACTATCGCCTGTGTTTGCGGATCGATCTCCACGTTGATGTCGGTGCCCTCGGTCAGCGCTCCAAACGTTGTCATCCGTAGGGTTTCGGGAATCAGGTACACGCAGAAACGGTCGGGCTCTACCTGTGCCAATGTCAGGCTGCAGCCGTTGAGGCCGACAAATCCTTTGGGAAGCAGGTAACGAGCGATGGGCGCTGGCCGCTCGAACCAGATGACACAGTTGTCTTCGCTCCTCTCGATCGTGAGGATCTTCACAGTCTGAAAGATGTGCCCGGACATGGTGTGACCGCCTATCTCGTCGCCGACACGGGCGGCGCGTTCGAAATTGACGTGGTCACCGACATTGAGGACACCGAGATTGGTGGTGCTCAGTGTGGCGGCGATCAGGTCGAAACTGATCTGGTTGGCGTTGAATTGCGTAACCGTCAGACATGTACCGTTCAGGGCGATGCTGGCGCCTGTCTGCAGGTTGTCGCAGCAGGCTTCGGGGAATGCGAGCGTGAGCCGCATGAACTCGTGATGGCGTTCTATGGCGACAACCCGGGCGCGGCCCTGAACAATTCCGGTAAACATAGTGTGCTAATCTCCTGATAGATAGATGCAATATACCGGAACCAGGCGAGGGAGAATAATCGTGAGAGTCCTGATCACAGGCGGGACCGGTTTTATCGGACGCCAACTCGTTAAGGCATTGCTGGCGCGCGGCGACAGGGTTGCTGTGTTGAGCAGACGGCCCGAATCAGCGCAACTCGATGCCCGTGTCGAACTTTACTCCGAGTTAGCCCAGATCCAGGGCCATATCGACGCCGTGGTCAATCTGGCCGGGGCTCCCATCGCCGATAGGCGTTGGAGCGATAAGCGCAAGAGGCTGCTGCTGGAGAGCCGTGTCCAGCTGACGTCGCAACTGGTGGATTGGATTGGTCGTGCGGTGCAGCCGCCGGCGGTGCTGGTCAGTGGCTCTGCTATCGGCTACTACGGCAGTCAGGGTGATCGCGAGCTGGACGAAGAGGGGGCAACCAAAGGCGGTTTCGCGCACGATCTGTGCGCGTCCTGGGAGGAACAGGCGTACAAGGCCTCGGACCACGGTGTCCGCGTCTGCTGTATTCGAACCGGTATGGTTCTGGGGCCGGGTGGTGGTGCGCTGGCAAAGATGCTGCCTCCGTTCAAGCTGGGGTTGGGTGGTCCTATAGGGACGGGGCGCCAATGGATCTCGTGGATCCATCGGGACGATGAGGTGGCGGCAATCCTGCATCTGCTCGACCACGAGACGTTAACCGGTGCGTTCAACCTGACGTCGCCGCATCCGGTGACCAATGAGGAGTTCAGTCGCTTGCTGGCCAAGGTGCTGCATCGTCCGGCCTTTTTCCGTGTTCCCGCCGTGGTGCTGGAGTTGATGATGGGAGAGGCGAGTGAGCTGGTGTTGAAAGGGCAGCGGGTGGTTCCCAAACGGCTGCTGGAAAGTGGGTTTCGGTTCAAGTATACCGGTTTGGAAGCGGCCCTTACTCAGGTTCTGAAGGCTTCTGGCTAGGATCCGCTTTCTCCGACTGGCGCGGGGAGCGTTCTCGCGCTTCAAGGGCTTCCAGTCGCTCCAGCGTGGTTACCGCGCGGGCCAGGTGATGTTCAATTCTATCCAGCCGGGCCTCGAGCTGGCCGATTCGCTGAATGTTGCGATCCTCTTTCTCAACCATCTCCTTCTCGTCCCGTTCGATGAAGAAAACCGAAAAACTGGCTGTAAGCATCGAGAACAGGGCGATTCCGGCAAGAATCAGCAACATGCCGAAGAGACGCCCTTCGGTCGTTGAGGGCACCAAATCGCCGTAACCCACGGTGGTCATCGTTACCCATGCCCACCATATACCGTCGAGAGGGCCCTTGAACGCCGGGTCGATACCGGAGATCAGGAAACCGGAGATCACCAGAAACAGAAATGCGATCGCCATCGTTTTGCCAAGATGGTGGCGTGACAGTATCTGGCGCAGATCCTGCGAGACTTTCAGCAGAATGCCGAGCATGATCAACAAACGCAGGCTTCTCAGTACCCCTGAGTAGAACAGATCGACGCCAAAAAGCACCGGTATGCCGGTGAGGATAATTATCGGATTGAGCCAGTTTTGTCGTAGGTAGCGCCAGCGATCGTCGACCAGGGCCAGCATGATACTGAGCTCGGCGCTGAAACAGGTCCAGATGAACCAGTCGGTAAACTGAGTAAAGAAGGGGTCGCTGAGGCCTTTGGCCTTTAGGTACCAGTCCAGAATGATCCAGATCGCCAGCAACAGCATCGGCCACTCAAGGCGCTTGCCCCAGAGGATTGCGCGTGGATTTTCCTCATCGTCGACACCGCCGAGGCCGATACGGATCATCAGCTCATTATGGCGGCGGTAGCGGTTTGTCACGCATTATCTCCATTTCTCGGGTTCAGGAGGCTTGCAGATAGCTTTCCTGCTGGATGTCGCTTGCCATGCTGCTCTGGCGGCGCCGGCGTAGCGTATCGATGGTTTTCAGTAGCAGATCGCCCTGCCAGAGCTCGGCGTTATCGTGCAGCTGCTGCTCTAGGTCCAATACCAGGTAGTCCAGCGTCTGGTTGCGTGCGGCATCGCAGATCGCTTCGAGACTGTCGATACTGCGTTCTGGCCAGAAGTTCTGCGCCCACTCGGTCAGGCGCGCTTTTGCCAGCAGGGCACTGTTTTGCTGGCAGGCGATGGCCAGGGCCTGGAAGGTGTTGCGTTCGGCACGCTCGTTGGCCAGCAATAGCTTACGCTGGCGTCTGATCTCCTCCTCCAGCTGCTCGGCACTGTTATCAGCCCGGAACTTGCGCAGCTTTGACCAGGTGTAAAGCCAGCCCAGCGAGCTGGTGAGGCTGAGCAGCGTCAGTAGCCCGACCAGCATAAGGTATTGGTTTGTATTGAGCGGCAGCTGGCCATCCACGGGCGAATACGAAGCCGCTTGGGCCGTGCCGATCAATCCCTCCATCAGCGCTGGCTGGCTGACATGGAATTGACGGGCGGGCAGCGCCGCATGCCGGCCTCTGTCCAGGCCAACATCCCACCAGTGCAGGTCGATCGCTGGCAGAATGAAGTCACCGGCGCCCAGCGGCTCGATCACGACGGTTTCGCGCCTTGTGCTGACCAGGCCGAACTGGGAGGATGATTCGGTCAGGCTCACGTCCTGGAGTTCGACATATACGTCGTCGTTCTGCAGCGGCATCAGTTGCGGCAGCTTGTCGGCGGGAATCCCGGTGACAGTCAGTGTCAACTCCCGGGTAAATCTGTCGCCGGGTCTTAGATTCTGCGGCGGCGTCCAGCTCTCCTCCAACGATAGCCGCTCGGCCGGAAGCCAGATACCCAGGGTGCTTTTATGTGCCGGTTCCAGAATCTCGACCTCCAGAGTCTCACCCTGTAGTTCAATCAGATCCTGTTCCGGCGTACCGGAGAGCTCAAGTCGGGGACCATCGATGATCAACGGTCCGGCCTGATCGGGAAAGATCGCATACTGTTGCTCGGTGACCAGGTAGGGCTCGCCCCTGTATTCGCCTTCGTAGCGGCGCCGCTCGCCCAATTCTCGAATATCGCTGTTACCGGCGTGTGGTGGATAAAAGCGAATTTTGTCGGGTAGTGGATTGCGGTGATAAAGCCTGGCGGTATAGAGCAGTTGACCATCGACATAGACCTCCCGGCTGTCGACGCGGCTGTCGAAGAAGGCTACGGCTCCGGGCTGACCACCCAGCACCGGACTCACGTCGCTGACCTCCACTCGAAGGGTGTTAGTGGGTTGTCCGGCCACTATCAGGCTGGGTATGTCGATGGTGCCGGCGGTTCGCGGGCGGAGTGTGAGCTGCCAGCGCGTGCGAACCGCTCGGCCACTGCTGCTGTGGGTTGAGATCAGCGTGCGTTTGCTTCCCAGGATACGAAAATTCTGGTGTAGCGGGGCAAAATCCGGCCGGTCTTCGGTCCGTGAGTCAATTTCAAGTGTGAGCGTGAGGTTGTCGAGAGCGGTGATGTTAGTCCGGTCCAGCGTCGCCTGCGCCTCCGCATGAGCGGTTGTTGCAGTTACCAGCAGTAACAACGCAGCTAGAGTTCGTCGCATTCAGTAATCCGGACCGTATAGACTTCATCATAGACGATGATCCAACTCATTATCAGCTAAGGTAAAATTCATCGCAACCGCGTAGAGAAAAGGAATTTTTCTGCAGACGAGGGGCGAAGGTGGCGACAGGGTGAAACAACGAAATGAATGAGCTGATTGTGGATCTGAATATCAGCGCGGATGAGTACCTGCGGCTTTATCGTGGCGAGGTGGAAAGTGTTGTGGCACGCACGCTGGATGGCAGGACGGTGCGCTTCCCCGCTAATGCCTTGCGGGGATTTGTTACCCGGAATGGCATCCGTGGGCGTTACCGTATCCGCTACGGAGCCGATGGCCGGCTGATCGATATCCAACGACTCTAAACTCTTTATGCATCAAGGTGCTATTGCCGCTAGGGATCGTTATAATGCGCAATCACATTTTCAGCGCCTGAAGAGGAAACATGCTGTACGACCTTGCTCGCACGCTAATGTTCAGACTCGACCCCGAGGTCGCGCATAATGTCGCGCTTGCCAGCCTGTCCATGGGTGCCTCGTTGGGACTTGATCGGATGATCAAATCTCATGATCTGTCGATGCCGGTCGAGGTGATGGGGATACGCTTCCCTAATCCGGTTGGCTTGGCGGCGGGTCTGGACAAAAACGGTTCAGCGGTCGACGGCCTTGCGGCGCTGGGGTTCGGTTTTATCGAGGTGGGTACGGTGACTCCCCGGCCTCAACCCGGTAATCCGACACCGCGTCTGTTCCGTATCCCGGAGCATCGCGCCATCATCAACCGCATGGGCTTTAATAATGATGGCGTCGATCAGTTGCTGGTCAATTTGGAGCGTAGTCGCTACAAGGGTGTGCTCGGTATCAATATCGGCAAGAACAAGGACACTCCCAACAGCAAGGCCAACGACGACTATCTGCTCTGTCTACGCAAGGTGTATGACCGCGCCAGCTACGTCACCGTGAATGTTTCCTCGCCCAATACCCCGGGACTGCGTACGCTGCAGTTTGGCGAGTCATTGAACAGTCTGCTCGATGCGCTGAAAACGGAGCAGGCACGTTTAGCCCGTATCTACGGTCGCTACGTACCGATTGCGGTCAAGATTGCGCCGGATATGGACGCGCAGGAACTGGCGCTGGTCGCCGGATCACTGAAGAACTACGAGATGGACGGTGTGATTGCCACCAACACAACGCTGTCACGCGAGGGGATTGAGGACTCGCCCCTGTCGCAGGAGGCGGGCGGTCTTAGTGGTGAACCGGTGCGTAGTCGCGCCAATGTGGCGATCCGTACCCTGGCGGCCGAGTTAGGTGGTGCACTGCCGATCATCGGTGTCGGCGGAATCTGTGAAGGGTTCGATGCGGCTGAGAAGCTGGAGGCGGGCGCGAGCCTGGTGCAGATCTACACCGGTTTCATCTACCGTGGGCCGAGGCTGATCAGAGAAGCGCTTGAGGAGATTTCGATGCTGCACAGCGCCAAGCGCTGAGCAGCATCGGGGCTAAAACTTGCCGGGTAATGCTGGCGGGTGAATAGCCCCCGTAGGAAGATATAGATCAATAGGTTAATGTAATGACGGATTAGCCTGAATTGCAGAAACGCCGGACATTCCACTCCAGTGTGCCTCTCGTCCTTCACGCCAACCGCTCATCCAGTGACTTCTCAGTTCCATTGCCTGGACAGGGCATTCACTCTGGGACTTGCCACAGAGACCGGCCTGGAATCCACGGTTGAACAGAGTTGAGGTACGATCTCGTTTCTGTTTTTTCATAAGTGCGCCTCGCATTGTTCTATTCTTCGAAAAAACGCCGTGACTCTTTTCGCGGCGCCTGACGCCTTGAAAGGATCATTTCGATCGATTCAGTCTCCATTCATATCGAATTTTGGTTTCGGGGCGTAATTTAAAAAAACTATATAACTTTGGATGGTGATAGTAATTTGCACGACGCTACTGCAAAAAAACTAGCTATTTCATAAGCTTGTAATTCTATTGCAACAGAAAAAGGGGCCGTGAAAATTTTTCACCTCCGGCCTGGGAACATCTTGAGCTGAATCAATGTCGAGCGGGAGCCAAATAACTGCCATGAAATTTTTCGTTACCTGTCCGAAGGGAATAGAGCAGCTCCTGGAGCAGGAGCTTCAGTCGCTCGGAGCTGGCAGTACCAAGCAGACCGTGGCTGGGGTCTATTTCGACGGTGATCTGGAACTTGCCTATACGGTCTGCCTGTGGTCTCGACTGGCCAACCGGGTATTGCTGCAGATCGCAGAAGGCGAGGCCGCATCGGCTGAACAGCTGTATCAGCTGGTGCAGAGTGTCGACTGGTTGGAACATCTGCGCTCGACTGGTACGTTCTGTGTTGATTTCAGCGGCAAGAGCGAGGCGATCAATAACACCCATTTCGGTGCCTTGAAGGTTAAGGACGCAATTGTCGATCAGATCCGCGATGCCACAGGGAAGCGCCCGACGGTCGAGCGCGTCCAGCCCGACCTGCGGGTGAATGCCCATCTGGCAAAGGGGCAGGTAAGCCTGGCTGTGGATCTTTCCGGTGAGAGCCTGCATCGTCGCGGCTATCGTCGCCAGGCTGGGGCGGCGCCGATGAAGGAGAACCTGGCCGCCGCAGTGTTGATGCGATCCGGCTGGCCGGAGGCGCAGGAGCAGCTGACCCTGGTGCTCGATCCTATGTGCGGTTCGGGCACCCTGCTGATCGAAGCGGCGTTGATGGCGGCGGATATTGCCCCCGGGCTGTTTCGGCGTCAATTCGGTTTCTCTTACTGGTTGGGTCACCAGGCGTCGTTGTGGCAGAAGCAGGTCGATGACGCGGAGCAACGCCGTGCACGGGGGCTGGAGCGCTGTGATGTGCGATTTATAGGCTACGATGCCGATGCGCAGGTACTGGCCCGTGCCAGCCAGAATGCGCGCCAGGCTGGGGTCGAACATCTGTTGACCCTGCAGCACGGAGAACTTGCAAGGCTGAAGCGACCGGATGCACCCGGCGCGGGTCTCGTGGTTACCAATCCGCCCTACGGTGAGCGATTGGGCGAAGAGTCCGAGCTGATGTTTCTCTACCAGCTGTTCGGCCAGCTGTTACGCAAACACTTCGCGGGTTGGCGGGTAGCGGTGTTTACCGGCAATCCCGATTTGTGCAAGGTGATGAAGCTGCGCGCGGACAAACAGTACCGGATGTTCAACGGCGCGATCCCCAGTCAGTTGCTGCTGTTTCAGGTGCATGAAAAAGAGCAGGCTGAGGGAGGTGCTGCTGAACAGCCGCTCTCGTCGCAGGCGCAGATGTTCGACAACCGGTTGCGTAAAAACCTGAAGCAGCTTATGCGCTGGCGCAAGCGCGAGGGCATCAGCTGTTTTCGCGTCTACGATGCCGATATTCCCGAGTACGCGGTGGCCGTGGATTACTACGATCCATTGGTCATGATCCAGGAGTATGCACCGCCGGCCAGTGTCGATCGGGTCAAGGCGTTCGACCGGGTGCAGGAGGTGGTGCGGGTGGTGCAGCAGGTATTCGAGCTGACCCCGGAGCAGGTGGTGCTCAAGCAGCGCAAGCGCCAGCAGGGTAGCGACCAGTACACAAGGCACAACGAAACCGGCCACTTTTATACGGTGGTTGAGCATGGCGTGCAGCTCAGGGTTAACCTGCACGACTATCTGGACTCCGGGCTGTTTCTCGATCACCGCCCGGTACGACGGATGATTCAGCAGCTTGCCGCCGGCAAGGAGGTGCTTAACCTTTTTTGTTACACCGCATCGGCCACCTGTCATGCTGTCGTGGGTGGTGCACGCAACTCCACCAGCGTGGATATGTCCGCGACCTATCTGGAGTGGGCGCGGCGTAATCTGGATCTCAACGGCGCTGATCCGTCGAAGCATCTGCTGGTGCAGGAGGACTGTTTCAAGTGGTTGGCCAAGCCTCACCGCCAGCGCTACGATTTGATCTTCATGGACCCACCCACCTTCTCCAACTCCAAAAGGATGCGCGAAGTGCTGGATGTGCAGCGCGACCACGTGCGTTTGATCAGCGATGCGATGCAGCTGCTGCGTCCCGACGGATTGCTGATCTTCTCCAACAACTACCGCCGCTTCAGCCTCGACTACGAAGCGCTGTCCGCGTTTGATATTCGCGATATAACGGCTAAAACGCTGGATCCCGACTTCAAACGCAATGCCCGTATTCATACGGTCTTTGAGATCCGCCACCGCTCTTGAACCTGATTTAATGCTTCGGGCGCACCAATTTGCGGCATAGAAATTGCTTAATTTGGTGCGCCGATCTTTTGGAGTGTCCCTCTATAGTGCGTTTTTACTGTTTTTTGGACGTTTTATGATCAAAAAACTGTAAAACTGGACTGTTTCACCCGCTTCGGCAATATAAATCAGAAAATAGATGCGCATCTATGGTGCGTTTGGCTTTCTATTTTGCACGATATTTGTGCACTTTATTGAGGCAGGAGAAACCGTGGAAACAATAAATAGTGCAGTGGAAACCCTGATGCAGAGCGCTAATACCCTGTTTGTCCTGATGGGGGCGATCATGGTGTTTGCCATGCATGCAGGCTTTGCGTTTCTGGAAGTGGGAACGGTCAGGCACAAAAACCAGGTCAACGCTCTGGTCAAGATCATGACCGATTTCGGCTTCTCCGCGCTGGCGTACTTTTTTGTCGGTTACTGGGTTGCATATGGTGTCACCTTCTTTGACGACGCCGCCACGCTTGCACAACAGAATGGCTACGATCTGGTCAAATTCTTCTTTTTGATGACCTTTGCCGCCGCCATCCCGGCAATCGTCTCCGGTGGTATAGCGGAGCGCGCACGCTTTTGGCCGCTGCTGTGCTGCTCGGCGCTGTCGGTGGCATTGATCTACCCGTTCTTCGAAGGGATGATCTGGAATGGCAACTACGGATTTCAGTCGTGGCTCGAAGCTGAGTATGGCGCGCCATTCCATGATTTTGCCGGCTCTGTCGTTGTACACGCCGTTGGTGGCTGGATCGCGCTGGTGGCGGTAGTGCTGCTTGGCATACGTCGTGGCCGCTACCGCGGTGATAAGTTGGTTGCCTTCCCGCCATCCAACATCCCGTTCCTGGCGCTGGGGGCCTGGATACTCTGTATCGGCTGGTTCGGATTCAACGTGATGTCTGCCCAGACCCTGGACGGGATCTCCGGTCTGGTGGCGGTCAACAGCTTGATGGCGATGGTTGGCGGAATCGTGGTGGCGACTATCCTGGGCCGTAACGACCCGGGCTTTATCCATAACGGCCCGCTGGCGGGGCTGGTGGCGATCTGTGCCGGCTCCGATCTGGTTCACCCCATCGGTGCGTTGGTGATCGGTGGTGTGGCAGGGGCGCTGTTCGTCTGGGTATTCACGCTGGTGCAGAATCGCTGGAAGATCGACGACGTGCTCGGTGTTTGGCCGCTGCATGGTCTATGTGGTGTGTGGGGCGGTGTTGCTGCCGGGATCTTCGGCGGAGAGGCGTTCGGTGGCCTCGGTGGCGTCAGTCTGATCTCCCAGCTGCTCGGTTCTCTGGTGGGTGTTCTGGTGGCCGTTGGCGGTGCGCTGCTGGTTTACGGCGGCGTGAAGCTGTTCACCGGACTTCGCCTGACTGAGGAGGAGGAGTTCAACGGTGCCGACCTCAGTATCCACCGTATCGAGGCGACTTCGGACGATCGGCAGAGCTAATCCCTACACCGGGTAAATGGCCGCGCCTGACGCCCATATGCCCGCGGGCATAGCCTAGGTCCGCTGACAAAAAAGCCCGTTCAGTTTCGCCTGAACGGGCTTTTTTATTGTCTATTGCGGTGCTTAGTGGTGATGACCGCCGGGGCCGTGAACATGGCCGTGGGACAGCTCCTCTTCGGTTGCCGCGCGGACTTCGACGACCTCCACATCGAAGCTCAGTGTCTGGCCGGCGAGCGGGTGGTTGCCATCCAGAGTGACGACGTCCTCCTCCACGCTGACCACGGTGACTGGCTGCTGACCCCAGGGGGTTTGTGCCATGAACTGCATCCCGGGCTCGATTACATCGATGCCTTCGAAGTTCGCACGATCCACATCCTGTACCAGCTCCTCTTTCACCGGACCGTAGGCTTCTTCCGGCTCCACGGTTACGCTCAGCTTGTCGCCGACGATCTTGCCTGCGAGCGCATTTTCAAGACCCGGGATGATGTTGCCGGCGCCGTGCAGGTATGCCAGCGGCTCCTGACCTTCCGAGCTGTCCAGTTGTTCGCCAGCGGTGTTGGTCAGACGGTAATGGATAGATACAACGGCGTTCGCTGCAATCTGCATCTTGTTTCTCCTGCTGTTTAGGAGGTGCGTGACCGCACAGACAACCTGCTGGAGCGATGCCGTGAAACCGGGGCTAACCGGCGGGAGACATTTCACGCGGGGGATGACTGAGTGGTTGTGCAGTGCTCCCATAAAGGGTTCAGGCGCAATGCTAACCAGCTCAGATGTACTGTGCAACCTAGATGACTTGAACAGCCTGTCGGGGTGTCGCAAATCGTTTCACCGCACGCATCAAAATGAAACCCCTTGGGCCGCATAATGTCAGTTATAGATATAACGGTGTAAGGGGCGACTTGATGCGCTGGCAAAAGGGGATGGGCAGAGTTGTTGGCTGGTTAGTAACAGGAGTAGTGCTGATGTTGGGCTCGCAATCGGCGGTGGCCGGCTGTCCGCCGGCGCTGGATTTCACTGTACGGACTCTGGCCGGTAAGTCGGAGATAAAGCTCTGCGAGCAATATGCGGGGCAGGTGCTGTTGATCGTCAATACCGCCAGCCGCTGCGCGTTCACCAAACAGTATGATGGCTTGGAGACCCTGTATGCTCGCTACCGTGAGCGCGGTTTCGCGGTGCTTGGCTTTCCCTCCAACGATTTCGGCGGGCAGGAGCCGGGAACGGAGGAGCAGATACAAGAGTTCTGCAGAACCACCTACGGGGTCGAGTTCCCGATGTTCGGCAAGACACATGTGCGCGGGGAGGATATCGACCCGTTCTGGCGCCATCTGGTCGACGTCAGCGGCACCCGGCCGAAATGGAACTTCTATAAGTATCTGATCGGACGTGACGGAGAGGTTGTCGAAACCTATTCAAGTATGACGTCACCGGATAGTAATCGATTGTTAAAGGATATAGAGGCGGCCTTGGCTGAGCCCTTGGAAGCGGAGAGAGGGAGTTTGCAATGAGAATAAAAAATGTCGCAATAATCGGTAGCGGTATAGCGGGTATGCGTGCCGCACAATTATTGAAAGCGGAAGGGTATGCGGTAACGGTATTCGAGAAAAGCAGGGGAACCGGAGGACGTTTGGCCTCGGCTCCACTGGGCGATACCAGTGTGGACCTTGGCTGTGCCATGGTCGAGGCGACTGCGCCCGAATTTGAGCGTTGGCTGATCGCCAGTGGCGCGCAGCCCTGGCGTCCGCGCTGCAGTACGCTGGCGTTCGAAAAGCGTGCCGATCGATCGGGTTGGGTAGGCGTACCCAGGTCCAGCAGTCTGACGCGACACCTGGCGGATGGGGTTGAGTTACGCACGGCAACCACTGTCAGCGTGGTCTGGCCCGATCGTGAAGGGGTCCTGCTGCGTGATAACGCCGGTGAGGCGCTAGGTCATTTCGATGCTGCTGTCGTAGCAGCTCCAGCACCTCAGGCGACGAAACTGTTGGATGCTATCCATAGATTTCGCCAGCAGGCGGAGCAGGTGGCGGTGGTTCCGGTCTGGACTCTGCTGGTATCGCTTGCATCCCGTCCGGCTCGGCTGTCCGAAATCGACTGGTTGGAGGGCGGTCACCCGGTCATTGGCAAACTGGTGCGCGACAGCAGCAAACCCCAGCGTCAGGGCGAGAATTGGGTAATCCAGGCCACGGAAGCCTGGAGTCAAGCGAATGTAAACCAGGAACCGTCCCTGGTGGCCACCGACTTGCGGCGGGCTTTCGACAGGGTGGTTGGTGAGACACCTGCCCTCCTGGAGCAGAGGGTGCACCGTTGGCTCTATGCCCGAGCGGAGCCTGGCCAAAACCGGGACGTGGCGTTATGGGATGAGCAGAGCGGTATCGGTGCCTGCGGTGATTGGCTGTGTGGCGGTGATGTCGAAGGGGCTTGGTGTAGCGCCAACGAACTGGTGGCCAGGATTCTGGCATCGCGATCAAAGGTTGCCTGAAAACCGAATTTACGCCAATGTGGCGCAGGGATTTGGCCAACACAAGGAGTTAGCTTGTCGGACCCACTATTGAATGCGGTAGAGGATGCGCTGAACGCGCTGGAGCGCGTGCTGCTGGGCAAACGCCAGCAGTTGCGACTGGCACTGACCTGCATGCTTTCGCAGGGCCATCTATTAATTGAAGATCTGCCGGGGATGGGAAAAACCACGCTGGCTCACGGCCTTGCCCGGGTACTCGGTCTTGAGGATCATCGAGTTCAGTTCACCTCGGACATGTTGCCGGCCGATATTATCGGTGTATCGGTCTTCGAACCGGCTAGCGGTGAGTTCCGCTTTCACGCCGGTCCCGTTTTTTGTCAGTTGCTGCTTGCCGATGAGATCAACCGCACCACGCCTAAGACGCAGAGTGCATTGCTGGAGGCGATGGAGGAGGGGCAGGTAACGGTTGATGGCCATACCTATCGGCTACCCAAGCCATTTTTCGTCATTGCCACGCAGAATCCTGCCACCCAGTACGGTACCTTCCCGTTACCTGAGTCCCAGCTTGACCGCTTTCTGATGCGGATATCGCTCGGCTATCCGGCACCGGAAGTGGAGCGTAAGCTTCTGCTTGGCGGGGATACCCGTTCCGAATTAAGTACACTGCCGCGCTGTTTGACACCGAATGAGCTGGTCGAGGTACAGCAGCGTTGTGCCACTATTCATGCCTCGAGCAGTGTAATCGACTACCTGCAACGGCTGGTGCAATTTACCCGGGATTCGGAGCTGTTCAGTTATGGTGTCTCACCGCGCGGCGCGCTGGCGCTGCTGCGTTGCGCGCGCACCTGGGCTTGGCTGGAGGGGCGTGCGCACCTGGTTCCCGAGGATATTCAACAGGTGCTCGAACCGGTGATAGGACACCGTATACGGACTGCCGAAGATATCGGCAGCCATGCCGGTACCCGGTTGGTTAACGAGTTGCTGGCGCAGGTCGATGTCCTGGGCTGAGGTTTTCGGCATAGGTCGACTCTCGCGCCTGTTGCGTAACTGGAGCCTGAGGCGCTTCCCGCGCCGCAGAACGGTGAGATTGACGCAGAATCGCATCTATATTCTGCCCACGGCGGCAGGCGTCGGCTTTATATTCCTGCTGCTGATGCTGCTGCTTCTGGCGATCAACTACGAGAGTAACCTGGCCTACGGTCTGACATTTCTCTTGGTCAGCCTGTTCATCCTCTCGATCATTCAAACCTATGCAAATCTGGCCGGGCTGGAAGTGACCGCGCTGCGCGGACACGCCTGTTATGCCGGAGAGCATGCCGGTTTTACCGTTGAACTCAGGGCGGCCAAGGGGCGGGATCATGAGCAGTTGGTGCTGAGCTGGGAGCAGGGCACTCCGCTAACACTGGATCTGACCGATCAGCGGGTGGCGCAAATCGAACTCGCCTGCGCCGCACCGAGACGAGGCTGGCTATACCCCGGACCGCTGAAGCTGGAGACCCATTTTCCACTCGGATTATTCCGGGCGTGGACGTGGCTCGATACCGGACTCAGAGCGCTGGTCTATCCCAAACCCTTACCCTGCCGGGCGCCCGAAAGTGGTGGTGGGGATGGTGCAATGGAGTCGAGACGGACAAGGGCGCAGGGGTTCGAGGATTTTAATGGTTTTTCGCGCTATGAAAACGGTGTCTCCCTGCATCAGGTGGCCTGGAAGGTGTACGCACGAGGTCAGGGGTTGCACGTCAAGCAGTATGCGGGGGCGGCGAGCGACGAGGTGTGGCTGGACTGGGATCGTTGGCCTGCTGTGAGCGAGGAGGAGCGTCTGTCGGGGATCTGTTACTGGGCGCTGGAGTTGACTCAGCGTGAGCAGCCCTACGGCGTGCGTATACCGGGTGTGAGCTTGGCACCGGCTTCGGGAGAGGCCCACCGACTGCGGGTCATGCGAGAGTTGGCGCTGTTCGGACAGGGGGCGTAGAGGTCATGCGACAGATCAGCCGCGCTGCTGTGATATGGCAGTTGATCGCATTTGCGGGCGTTGTGATCCCTCATCTGGCCTGGCTGCCGTTTTGGCTGATAGGGCTCTGCCTTGCTACCCCGGCGGTCCGCTTGATGATTCATACCGGGCGTTGGCCGTTGCCACACTGGTCAGTGAAGCTGCTGTTGATCCTGGTCGTGGCGGCTGGCTTGCTGCTCAGCTTCAGTCGCGAAACCGGCATGGATGCAACCGTGGCACTGCTGGTGGCGGGGTTGGCGCTGAAGATGGTCGAGATCTACCATCGTCGCGATGCGCTGGTGCTGCTCTACGTAGCCCTTTTCGTCTGCGCCACCGCGTTCCTGTACCACCAGAGTATCGCCATGGCACTCTACGCCCTGCTCAATGTTGTGCTGGTGGTCGCCGCCCTGAATAGTATCTATCAGGACCCTCTGCGGACCGATCTGATCCGGCCGCTAAAGCGTTCGTTGCGCCTGGTATCGCTCTCATTGCCGCTGATGTTGGTTTTGTTCATCCTGTTCCCGAGGATCGGGCCGCTCTGGTCGGTATCCATGAATCAGCAGCGTGCACTGTCCGGGCTTTCCGATACCCTGGCCCCGGGTGACATCTCGCAGCTGACGAAATCGGCAGAGTTGGCGTTCAGGGTCAGATTCGACGGTGAGGTACCGGGCCCCGCCCAGCGTTACTGGCGCTCGCTGATCTACAGTGAGTTTGACGGTCGTAGCTGGAGAGTTCCAGGCGACTATGAGCACCGGTACCTAGGGGCGGAAACATTGGCTCAGATACGCAGGTCGCTCAGCTATGAGGTGGTCTATGAACCCTCCAATCGCAACTGGTTGGTAGCGCTGGATCAGCCCTTGTCGGCGCCCCAGGGGATGCGTTTCGGCCCCGGACAGACGCTATATTCGGTACGCAGCGTGGATAGGCGGCTGCACTACCGCTTGAGGTCGGCGCTTGAGTATCGGTTGCAGCCGATATTGTCGGAGCGGGAACGCTCGGCCTACCTGCAACTGCCCAACGAGGGAAATCAGCGCAGTCGAGAAGTTGCAGAACAGTGGTGGCAGGAGGCAGATCAGAACCCGGAGCGATTTGTCGCTATCGTGTTGAGGCAGTTCAGCCGTTCTTTCACCTATACACTGACCCCGCCGCCACTGGGGCAGGAGCCGATCGATCGATTTCTGTTCGATACCCAGCAGGGCTTCTGCGGGCATTATGCCGGAGCGTTGGCGTTTCTGCTGCGTAGCATCGGTGTACCGGCACGGGTCGTGGGTGGTTATCAGGGCGGGGAGTGGAACCCCTACGAGCGCTATATCACGGTCCGTCAATACGAGGCGCATGCCTGGGTCGAATACTGGATAGAAAATAGGGGATGGGTGCGTATTGATCCAACTGCAGCGGTATCGCCCGAGCGTATCGTAGAAACCGCCGATCGGGTGTTCGCCGGGGATCCGGCGTTTCTCGCCGATACGCCCCTGGCGCGCTGGCGGTTTGGTGGTAGTGGCTGGCTTGTCGATCTGCGCCGACAGATAGAGGCGTTGAACTTCAACTGGCATCGCTGGGTGCTGAACTATCAGGGTCAGCAGATGGAGCTACTGGCAGGGTTGATGGGACAGGTCAGTATGCTGAAAATGGTGTTTGCGCTATTGCTCCCGTTCGCCTCGGTCATGCTGGTCATGGCCTGGATGCAGCTCAAGGGGCGCCGCGCCAAGCCCAAGGACCCTATTGACCGAGCCTTACAGCGTTTGATATCGCGGCTTGAGCGTTTGGGCATTCCGCGGCGGACCGACGAAACCTTGCAAAGGTATGCCATACGGGTGGTGACGGAGTATCCGGAGTTGAGCGCCGGTATGGAGTCGCTGGCGCGCCAGGACGAGGCTGTTCGCTATGCCGGCAAGAGTACTCAAAGACGCGACCTGCTGGCCGCTATAAATGATTGTTATCGCGCGTTGCGTACTGTGCGCCGCGTCGATGCTGAGGATAGGGGTAAATAGATGGCGGCAGAGTTGCCATTCAGCTATCAAGTGGTGCGTAGTCGCCGCCGTCGCACCGCATCGCTGATGGTGGATATGGGGCGTGTCGAGGTGAGAGTACCGGCCCTTGCCGACGCTGGGTGGGTCGAGAGCTGGGTACGCAGTAAAGCCGACTGGATTGTGCCGAGACTGGAAACCCAGACTCAGGCGCTTGAGCGCCATGCCGTCGTGATTGAGCAGGGCGGGCGTATTGCACTGGAAGGGCTGGCGTACACTCTGGGCTGGTGCCGAGGTGCTACCTCCGAAGTGGCAATTGCGGATAGGCATCTGCAGCTAACCCTGTCCAGCCGGGTCAGACGGGATGAGACTGACGCCGCCCGTGACTTGCTCAAGCAGTGGATGGTTAAGCGGGCCGGGCAGCGTCTTGTAGCGCGCTGCGGCGAGCTTGGCGAGCAGTGCGGTTTGACGCCGAGTTCGGTACAGATTCGTGATTACCGTCGCAAATGGGGGCAGTGCAATGCGCGTGGCGAGATTGCATTGAACTGGCGGCTGCTGCATCTGCCGCCGGAGCAACGAGATTACGTACTGATTCATGAACTCTGCCATCTCGCCGAAATGAACCACGGACGAGGGTTCTGGGCGCTGGTGGCCCGTCATTGTCCTGACTATCGTCAATACAGGAGCGCTCTTTCAACCGCGTACCCCTATTTGATGTGGTGAATTAGACTTTTGGAGGGTTGTGGTTAGCACACCTTAGGCGCGACCATCTCACTGGCGTAATAGGATAAGGAGTGTCCTCGAAAAACGACGCTACTATAACTAGAAAAATCATCTGCCGATGGTCAGCCATCTGGCGTAAGAGATCGAGAAGGCAATGGGCTTATATACGGCGATAGAAAGAGCACTGTTCAACTCTCTGACCAAAAAGATCGTAGGCAATGTCCTGTTCCTGTTGCTGCCGCACGTAGCGCTGGTGATACTGGGGACTGTCTATGCGGGCAAGATCAGGGAGGCGCTGGGTAAGGCAGGGATCGATCCGGAACAGTTGGCGAGTCTGAGTGGATCCCTCGATAATTTCTGGTTCTACGCACTGGCGACGATCAGCTTTGCAGTGCTCGCCGGCATCGGCACCATCTTCTTCATGCGCCACCTGTTCCTGCGCCCGATACGCGAAATTACCGCAGTGCTGAAGGCGATCAGTGAGAAGGATGGCGATATTTCGGCCACTCTTCCCGATTACACCTACGACGAGATATCGGAAATGGCGCGGGCCTACAACGAATTCTCGGAAAACCTGAAGCGGATTATCGCTGAAACCCGTCGCCGTTCGGTCAACGTCTCGGTCAGTGCCAAGCGGCTGCAAAAGGTGGTGATAGAGGCACAGGGCTCTGCGCATACTCAGGAGGAGCAGGCGCAACTGGTGTTCCAGTCCAGCAGTGAAGCGACCCAGGCGATCGATGAGATCGCCGGTACAACGCTGAGGATCAACGAGCAGAACAGCACCAATATGGAGGAGGTAAGGTCCTCAAATCAGGAGCTGCATACCGTACTCGAGCAGATCGGCTCTATCCGCCAACTGGCCGGAAACTTCCAGGAAACAGTGACATCACTGGGGCAAAACTCCGAAAACATCACCCGTATCCTGTCGATGGTGCAGGATTTCTCCGAGCAGACCAACCTGTTGGCACTGAATGCCTCCATTGAGGCGGCGCGTGCTGGCGATGCGGGGCGCGGGTTCTCGGTGGTGGCTGACGAGGTACGTAACCTGTCGCAGAAGGTAAGCGAGGCGACCACCGAAATCGATACCAATATCGGCCAGATGGCAAAGCTGGTGGGCAATACCAGAGAGGCCGCGCGCGAGATTCTTGACGGTATTGAAAGTACCGAGAAGTTTATCGGTGATACCAGCGAACAGTTCCAGCGCCTGGTGCATGATTTCGAGGAGGTGAACTCCCAGTTGGCGGGTATCAGTGCGGCGATCGATGAACTCTCTTATACCAATAAAGAGTCGCATAGCCACGTTGCTCAGATCACCGAGCTTTCGGCGGGTATCAAGACCGAGATGGAGCAGTCGCTGTCCTATTCCGAACGCCTTGAACTCTCTACCGAGGAAACGCAGGAGCTGTTGTCGCGCTTTATCATCGGCTTCGGCGGCTTCGAAGATATGATTCTGACCGGTCGTAAGTGGGCGCAGCAAACGACGGCGGCGCTCGAGCAGTTGCAGTCCCGGGGCCTGAATCTGTTCGATCATAACTATCGCCGAATCAATGAGGGGCGCAGCCCGGAACAGTTTGAAGTGGGTTATACCCAGGCCTACGAGCAGATGCTGCGTCCGCTGTTCGACAGTTTTATACAGCAGCGACCGGATTTCATCTATGCCATCGCTGTTGATCGCAACGGCTACGCCCCGGCGCATCATACCAAGGTATCGAAGCCGATCTCCGGAAACTTCGAGGTCGATAATGTGCAGTGCCGAAACAAGCGTATTTTTGCCGGCAACCGCGCCGAGAAACGCCGTGCAAGCCACACGGCGCCCTTCCTGATGCAGACCTTCATCCGTGATACCGGTGAGGTGTTGAACGATCTGTCGATCCCGCTCTATCTGAACGGCCAGCACTGGGGCGCACTGATCATGGGTTTTGATCCCCAGCGATTGCTCGATGAGGGCAAATAGCCAGCTTTAAACACTGCTGAAAGCAACAGCAACAGCCACCCTCGGGTGGCTGTTGCGTTTTACAGGTCGCGGTCGGCCACCAGCTGCTGGATGAGCTGCTTGACCATATCGTAGGACAGAGGCTTGCTGCACAGTGCCGAAACGCCGGCGCTTTGGATCGCGGCCAGCCGGCTGCTGTTCTGCTCTGAGGTGATCATCATCACCGGTACGGTTGGCTGAGTGCTGTGGTTGCGGATATGATCCACCAGCTCCAAACCGTCGATGTTGGGCATGTTGTAGTCCGATATGACCAGGTCGAAGGACTGTTCAGCCAAGCACTGTAATGCCTCTGCACCATCCTGAGCTTCAACGATGTTCTGTATGCCGGCGGCGGTCAGTACCTGATGCACGAACTTGCGCGACAGGGCGCTGTCATCCACCAGCAACACCCGCATATCGTCGAACAGGTCGTCGTCCTCTTCGTGCTGCCGGTCGTTGATATAGTGCATGGTGCTCTGCAGCGCACGCATTAGATCGTTTCGACTGAAAGGTTTGGGAAGTATTGCGATAGCGCCCGCCTGACGTATGGGCTCGAGATAACGGTAGTGCGTTTCGGTCGATACCAGCAGAAAGGTGATCTCAGACAGATCGGGGCTTTCGCGCATCTTTGACACCAGCTCGGTGCCGGTCATGTCGGGTAGGTGCATGGACGACATGACGATATCGGGCTTGACCGACTGCATGCGCTCCAAAGCCGGTTCGGCAGACTCAAAATCCTCGATATCGTGGATCCCCAGCTGGCGCAGGCTTTCGATGATGATATGGCGTTGCACCCTGGATGGTTCGATAACCTGTACCAGTAGATCGTCGATGTTCATACTTGATCGTTCTTCTGCAGATTCGTAGCCATGCCGCACCCTGGCGCAGCTTTGTTGCCATTCTAGCACGCTTGTTGAGGCTGTTGACCCTGCTGCTAAAATTGCAGGCCGGTAAAACAGTGCTTTAACTAAATCGGATTGAAGGGATGACGCACGGCGCTTGAGCCGGAACCGGTTCGGTATTCCGTTCAGCTGGCGTTCATCTTGGTTGCAGTCAACTGATAGTCCGCTCCAGATTGGGTGTGCCGGAGCACCACTGTCAGTGGGCGTTGATGGATCTGGCACCGGTCCAGTGTGTGCCAGCTTGATATGTTATGTATCCCTTCCCAAGTTCAACGTGAAATGCATTATAAAGGTCGCCTTGGCGACCTTTCTCTTTGTTGGCGTGTTCAGTTGCGTGCCTAACGGATGCTGCGCACCAGGTAGTCTATCTCTGGGTGGCTCTCCACTGGCGCAGTCAGTGCAGGGGCCTGATACTCGGGCGGCTGGAGCAAGCCTCGGGCCAGCAGTTCCTGCAGCAGTGGAAGGTAGCTGAATCCGGTTTTGCCGATCAGCAGCGCCGAAATATCACCTTGCTGGTACAGTCGCAACGCTTCGCGAAAGCCGCTGAGATAGAGATGGTCCTTGGTAAAACCACCGCCACGATGCACGCGGGCGCTGATGCTGAACGCCTCATCCGGGCTGCAGCCATAGTCCTCCGTTAGCGTACGCCAGGTGCGGCGCAGGTCGTTATGGTGGAGCATCTGGTGTACGGCGATCACCCTTAACGCCAGCGTTTTCAAACGGCCGAGAGTCAGGTGGCCGCAGAGGTATTCGCTCAGTATGGCCAGCCCCTCCTGCGCATGGGTGTTACCGGGGAGGCCGAGACTGAATATCTGCAGAGGTTGGCGGCGGGCGTTTAACGTTGTCACCATGTGGATGCCGAGCTCATGGTGAGCCAGCGCCTGCATCTCTGACTCCGTTACCCGTGCGTCGCGTCTCACCAGTAGTGCGTTGCGCCCGCTTGATACCATGGCGGCGGCGAGTATTCGGTCTGAGAGTTCCGTGCGACAGTGCAGGCCCCACTCCCGGGCACGGCGGCTGAAAAACTCCAGCATCTGCTCGGCACTGCAGCTTTTCTGCTGTTGTTCCTGTTGGCGCTCGGCGGCGTGCAGCAGGAAGCGGGCGTTGGCCAGATCAATGTCGTCAGGCTCACCGTAGTAGCGTAACGAGTTGTACAGGAAGCGCTCGCTGCCGATGCTGACCAGTAGGTCGATACGCTGAGCCAGGGCATCGATCGCTTCGCGATAAAGCTGGCGCAGGGCAGGATCGCGAATCGTATCCACCGGCAAACGGTAGAGTTTCTCCCGATGTGCAAAAGGGTCGATCCGCAACGGGCGATAGCGGAATTCGGGTGCATAACGTCCGTTACTGCGTTGGAAGCGCCTCTGTTCCGCACTCAGGTTGATCGGGTTGATGTACAGCAGGGTTTCCAGGCCGCGGGCAAGCTTTTTCAACGCCCGGTCGATCTTCAGCACCTCCGACGGCAGGCGGTCAGGCAGCAGGTCATGCACGTTTACCGGTCGTCCGGAGTGCTGATGGGCATGGTGAGCGGCGGTATTGAGCAGCGCCTCATGCAGTGCGCTGGCCAGTGCTTCCGTCAGTATGGGGTATACGGCACCACTTTTCGGCTCGCGAAAGATCGGTGAAATTACCAGACTGAGCACACGGGTGTTGGCGTGCCGTCTTTCGATATCGTTGGCGAGCTGGTGGCTCTCCACGTTGTCGGGCCCACTGCTGACGCTGGTGGTTAGCTGAGGCAGCTTTACACGCGCCAGCTGCTTTAACAGCGCTTCGATGAGTGGCTGTTTTCCATCATGTACGCCGGTCTCCGTCGGTATATGGAACAGGCTTGTCGAGTGGTTGCTCAGGGTATGGCTGTGCAGATCCACCACCAGGCAGGCGTCGCCCTTGCTCTCCAGGATATCGATCAGGGCGTCGAGGATACGGTAGAAACGGCGATAACTGCGCTCGGCTCGTTCGCGCATCCGTTTGGTGGGGAGGCGCTGCCAGATGGCGCCGGCGTCGCTATGTTCAGGTAAGCAGTGACTGAGCGGCTGGTTCAGGTCACAGGCCAGCCGCGACTCCTCCTGGATGATGGAGATCGGCATCAGCTCGGCAAGGTGCTCGCAGCCGCGCTCCTCCAGTGCCTGACGCTGTTCGTCGTTAACGGCAAGACGCTCGCCATAGTCATCTGGGAGAGTGGTGCCGGCGTGCAGGACGCAGGCCACCACCGGCAGATAATGATCGATGCGGATCCGCAGGCCGGCGCCGCGTATCCGTGCATGCACGGGGCGGCGCTGACTGATCAGCTCGAGTAAACGGGCTTCAGAGAGTGTTTGCATCGTCTATCGCCTGGCGGAAGGCGTTCTTCTGTCGCTCGACAAGCGCTTTGGCTTCCACCACGTTCTCGACGAAGTCCAGTACCTGACGCTGTAAGCGCACACGATTCAACTTGTTGATACGGACAATACCGCCAGGTGCCATAACGTTCACCTCTATCAACTTGCCGTTAATCACATCCAGCCCGGTAAAGTACAGGCCGTCGCGAACCAGCTTGGGGCCGATTGCGCGGCAGAGTTCCTTATCTTCACGGGTCAGCGTGTGCTTGACCACGCGTCCGCCGGCGTGAACGTTCGAACGCACATCGTTCTCATCCGGGATTCGGCGCATCGCCCCGATCGGCTCGCCGTTGAGCATCAGAATGCGGACGTCGCCATTCTCGGCGCCTTCGACAAACTCCTGCAGGATGACATAGTTGCTGCTGCTACCCGAGCCGACATAGAAATCGAGTAGCGAACGGAAGCTCTGTCGGGCGCTCTTTTCGACCACGATAACGCCCTTGCCGCCGAAACCGTTGAGTGGCTTCAGGATCATGCGATCCCCCGGCGACTCCTGCAGCACTTTCTCAAGATAGTCGCGGTTCTTCGAGACATGGGTTGTCGGCATGTATTTGGCGGCGGGGCCGGTGAAAGCAGCCGTATAGAGCTTGTTGTTGGCAATGCGCATGCCGTTGATGTCGTTCATGATGAAGACATCGTCCTGCACCGAGTCGAGGAAATTGAGGATGATCGTATCCAGCGGCGGATTGAGTCGCACAATAATGACATCGAATCCGGCCAGGGGCAGGCGGCTGCGGCGAAACTCCGCATTGCGGTAAAAACTGGAAAAATTATCCGTTACGCGGCTTTTTTTAGCGAACACATTGCAGAAGGCGCTGGCCACGCTTTCTCGAATAGTCAAACTCGCCGGTGAGGTGATCGCCACGGTATGGCCGCGCTGAACCGCTTCATGCACCATGCGCAGTGTGCTGTCGGTATCGGGTTTTACCTGTTCCCAGGGATACATCAGAAAGCAGATTTTCATACCATTATCCTGTCAACGCGCAATCATCCGAGACGGGAGCTATCGGATCGTCGAGCGCAGAATTATGTGATCGATTTTAGTATTACACGATATTGAGTGTGCGCTGCGCAGGCTGGTAACGGCAGCAGGAGAGCGGCGCAATTGGACGGCAGAAGCGCGTTTGCAGCAAGCAAAAAATGAGTTTTTTAAGTGAAAATTTTTCCTGTTTTTCTTCGTTGTGATGAATTTTAAAGGGGGTGGGCGGCAGTAGGCCGCCCGGAAGGGAGATTAAGGCTGCGGTTTGCTTTGCTCCGGTGGCTGGCGATGATCGGATGACCAGCCCAGGCGCTCGAGTACCGGTGAAAACAGTGCCCTTATCTGTGTTTCGTCGGAGCAGTGGCGTGCCTGTTCCAGCAGCGGAAGCAGATCGGCGTGATGTAGCGAGCGGATCAGCAGTTTGATCTTCGGGATATTGTAGGCGCTAAGGCTAAGGCAGTCGTAACCCAAGGCTACCAGCATCAGCACGGCGACGGGATCCGACGCCATCTCGCCACACAGGGATACCGGCAGATTAAGTTGACGACACTGGCCGAGGATATGCTCGAGCGCAACCAGCATCGCCGGATGCATGTTGTCGAATAGGTTCGATACCCTGGGGTTGTTGCGGTCCACCGCCAGCAGGTACTGCGTAAGATCGTTGGAGCCCACTGATACGAAGTCGATATAGGGAGCCAGCTTGGGCAGCAGCAACATTGCTGAGGGCACCTCGATCATCATCCCGATCTCCGGTATGCCGACCTCGATTCCATCACGTTTAAGTGCTTCGGCCGCTTTCTCCACCAGTTCACGGACGGTCTTGATCTCATCGACACGGCTGATCATCGGCACCAGCAGTTTGAGGTTGCCATGTTCAGCATGGGCACGCAGCATGGCGCGGATCTGGCTGACCAGCAGCTGAGTGTTGTCGAGCGTGAAGCGAATACCCCGCCAGCCTAAATAGGGGTTGCTTTCATTGATCTCAAAATAGGGCAGTTGTTTGTCCCCGCCGATATCCAGCGTGCGCATTGAAACCGGACGCGGCGCATAGGCCTTCAGCACTTTGCTGTAGAGGCGGTATTGCTCCTGCTCCGTCGGGAAGCTGTCGTGGATCATGAACGGGATTTCCGAACGGTACAGGCCGACCCCTTCCGCACCACGCTGAAGCCCCGGAGTGGCGTCAGCGAGCAGACCGGTGTTGGTCAGCAGTTTAACGCGCATACCGTCCAGGGTTTCCGCCGGCATGTCGCGTAATCGATCCAGATCGCGCATGAAGCGCTGCTCCTGATCGATCATGCGCTTATATTCGTTCATCAACGCCTGGGGCGGGTTGACCACGCATTCGGCACGGTTGCCGTCGATGATTACCCTTGCGCCACGATAGTGTTCTGGCTCGAGGCCCTCGACGCCCATGACCGCAGGTATACCCAAGGCGTTGGCCACGATTGCGGTGTGCGATAGCGTGGAGCCGGCGGTGCAAAGCAGGCCTCGGATACGCTGCTGCGGAAAACTCGCCAGGTCGGCGATGCTGATCAGATCGCCAGCAAGAATCAGCTCTTCATCCGGGGCCTCGAGAACCTGCTGGTCACGTTCGAGGATCTGGTTCAGGATCCGCTGTCCTATATTGCGTATATCTTCGCTGCGCGCCTGCATATAAGGATCGCTGGACTGCTCGAACATCGAGGCCATCTCATCGATGGTCTGCTTCAGTGCCCAGTCTGCAGACGCGCCTCCGTTGATCAGTCGCAATACACCCTCACTGAGTTCCGGGCTTTGCAGCATCAGCTCGTAGACGTGGAACAGTGCGCGAACGTCTGCCGGCAGGTGCTGGCCTAATTTGCCGGAACCCGACTCGAGCTCTTTGCGCACGGCTTCGAGGGCGTCGGCAAAATCGCTTTTCTGTTGCGCAGGGTTACTGGTCATCGCCTCCTTGACGTCGGCGAGTGACAGGTGAGGGTGGATCAGCCACAGACGCCCCTGGCCTACTCCGGGGGCACCTTTGATACCGGTATAGCGGCGAAAAGGAGAGACATCCTGAAGGTTGGACATCCACTTGCCGTCCCGATGCAGCTGGTAGAGTGTGCTGCCGAGCTGCGACGCCACGGTGATCAGAAACGCTTCATCCTCGTCGCTGAAAGGTTCGCGCTGATGGCCCTGTATCACCAATACGCCGACCAGTTTGCGCAGATGCAACAGGGGGACGCCGAGGAAACGATGATAGGGCTTCTCATGGGTCTCGGGGATGTAGACAAAACGATCGTCCGATGGTGCATCGGCAAGGTTTACGGCGCTCAATGTGGCGGCGATATGACCTACCAAACCCTCGTTCATGGCCAGGCTCACCTTGCCGACGGCTGCATCGGAAAGGCCCTGCGTAGAAGCAAGTATCAGGGCATCCCGCTCGGGCGTGCATAGATAGATGCTGCATACTTCGACCTCCAGCAGTTCACTAAGACGCTGCACGATCGTTTCCATGATGGCGGCTGGGTCTTGAGTACGGGCGATCTGTTCGACCAGCGCCGTCAGTGTAGCGAGAGGATGAGGCATGTGTGTTAACTCCGAACGCGCGTTTCCCTATCGTTAGATCATACAGTATTTAATTGAGGAAAATCGTCAGCAAGACAAGATGTTGGTTGAATTTTACAGTCGGCTGCCGAGCGGGGATTTATCCTTACCGCAATTACCCTCAGCTGTTACAATGCTGCCATATTTTCAACTCTAAACGACGGACAGCGTTTCACCCGGCATGAACACTGAAGTACTGATGAACCACGGCATGGCGGTAGCGCGTATATGTCAAACTGACGTGGTCTGCTGCGATCCGGGCGATACCCTTGAGTACGCGCTGCAGCTCATGTCCGGCCACCATATCGGTTCTGTGCTGATTTGCGACGATGGAACTCCAGTCGGCATGCTGACAACCCGTGAGGCGATGAGCTGTTGTATCAAAGCGGGCCCACAGGGGCGCGAATTGCCCGTTGCCGATGTCATGTCGACTCAGCTTCTGATTGTGGGCGCTGAAACCAGTGTCGATGAGGTAGGCGTCGAGCTGTTAGGACAGCAACTAAAGCACGCCATTGTGGTCGACACCAGGGGAAAGCTGATCGGTATCGCCAGCGAGAGCGATATCGTTAACAGCCAGGGGATCGAACACGATCTGTTTCTGCGCAGTGTGTCCGATATCGCGCCAGCCAGTGCCCTGATGCTGGATGCGTCTGCCCAGATGCGTGAGGCGATCGCGCTGTTGCGCAGCCACAACCAAAGTGCTGTGCTGATCCGAAATGGCGATATTCACTATATTCTGACCGAATCCGACGTGATCCGTATTCTGGCGTCGGGAGACTCGTTAAGTCGGCCGCTGCGAGATTTCACACTGTCCGAACTGGTCTCGGTTGCGGCCGATACCAGTCTTTACGTGGCCCGCAAAATCTTCCGTCGTCATGGCTTCCGCCACCTTGGTCTCGAGGATGAACAAGGGCGGATTACACGGCTGCTGTCCTATACCGATATTTTGCGCAGCGTCGAGCGGGACTACGTGTCGCGCTTGCGTCAAATGCTGCTGACCAATAGCGAGGCGCTGGAGCAGTCGATTCAGAATCTTCGCTTGATTGAGCGGGTGATCAATGCGTCGATGGAGGGCGTCGTGGTCACCGATGCGGCTGGCGCAATTCAAAGCGTCAATCCAGCATTTACCGCGATCACGGGGTATGAAGCGCATGAGGTAATTGGCAAGAACCCCAAGGTTCTCAGCTCCGGCCGCCATGATCGCGTCTTCTATGACCGTATGTGGAGCGCGCTACGTCAGCATGGCGAGTGGCAAGGAGAGATCTGGAACCGTACGAAACGCGGCGATGTGTATCCTGAGTGGCTGAGCATTACGGCGATTACGGATGCCGAGGGGCGCGTCACCCAATATGCGGCGATTTTCCATGATCTGACCGAAGTAAAGCGTTCGGAAGCACGCATACAGCAGATGGCGTTGTTCGATGATCTGACCCGGCTGGCGAACAGGCGTCTGTTCCAGGACCGTTTGGAGATGGCCACGCGCTATGCCAGGGACAATGTAAGCAGTATCGCAGTGCTTGCGATTGACCTGGACATGTTCAAACGGATCAACGAGCGCTTCGGTCAGCAGTGTGGCGATGAGGTTCTTAAAACCATCGCCGATCGAATCGATGGGGCGCTGGGCGCCGGAGATACCGCCGGGCGGCCTGGCGGTGATGAATTCAATCTGATCCTGACCGAAATCACCGAAGACAATCTGCACACACGGATTGAACATCTGTCCAGAATAATCTCGATGCCGGTGTTGGTGAATGCCACGGAGGTGCGTATTACCGCCAGTATCGGGGCTGCTGTGTATCCTCTGGATGGAGACAGCGCGGGTGAACTGCTCAGCTCGGCGGAAGCGGCTCTACATCAGTCCAAGGAGCTTGGGCAGAACAAGTACAGCTTCTTTTCGCAGGAGCTGCATCAGAAGCGCCGCTCCCGCTATATGATCGCAGCTCAGTTGCACCGGGCCTTGGAGAAGAGTGAGTTCTCTCTGGTGTATCAGCCCAAGATCCGTCTGACCACCGGCGAGGTGGTGGGTGTCGAAGCGTTGATTCGTTGGCATAACGTCGAGTTGGGCACGGTTCCGCCGGATCTCTTTATCCCGTTGGCAGAGGATACGGGGCTGATCAACGATATCGGTGATTGGGTTCTGCAAGAGGCGGTGGCACAAGTGCAGCAGTGGTTGGGGCAGGGGTGTGCCGTGCCGGTTGCAATCAATATCTCGGCGCGCCAGTTCCAGAATGGTTCGATTTTGCAGCGTATTGAATCTGAGTTGGCTCGAAGCGGCCTGGATAGCCGCTGGCTGAGTATCGAGTTGACGGAAACCAGCTTCATGGATAATGCGGAACAGACAGCTGAAACGCTGCTGGCGCTGCGCGAGCGCGGAGTGGGGGTGTCTATCGACGACTTCGGTACGGGCTTCTCAAGTTTGAGCTATATCCGCACCATGTCGCTGGATCATCTTAAAATCGATCGTAGCTTCATCAATAGCATTACCGAGTCGGAGCGTGATCGCCAGCTGGTTAAAGCGATTATCGCCATGAGTCAGGCGCTGGGACTCAGCGTAGTCGCAGAGGGGGTTGAAACGCCTGAGCAGCTTGGTTTGCTGCGAGAACTCGGGTGTGATCAGGCGCAGGGGTATCTGATCTGCCGACCGAAGAGTGCAGAGGCGTTTGTGGAGTGGTGCGAACAGTATTCGGCCATCTCTTTTTTGAGCGGGGGGAGTGAATGAAGAGCTATCTCTTTACGACCGAGAATGGGCGAGGCGGTGTCATGCTGTGTGATATCGACACTCTTGAGGAAGCTGTGCCCTATCTTCGCAAGCGTTTCGACAGGGTTGTGCGTGTCGAGCAGGGGCTTGAGCTCTGGACGATAGAGGGCGGCTTTGGCGAGTTTCATCCCAGGCCGGTGGAGGAGGTTCTGGTTGAGGTGGCGGAGAAGGAGGGGTGATCCCCAGCTCAGGCAGGTCTAGTGACACACTGTAATTTCCAGTGCTATAATATTGGCCCTTTTCACCACTGCCGGTTACATGGAAGGCGTACCCGCGCAGCGAGGCATGGTTAATAATGCCTCGGCTAGCAAGTGAATTCGTTAAGGCCGCGGGCGTGTAAACGCTCGCGGCCTTTTTTTATATGTCGATTTTGAAATTGGTTATGGGGGGGTATCAGGTAGTCGATTAACAGGTAGTCGACAAAGTCGGTGTGTCGCAGGTAGTGGCATTCTATGATTGCTTTGACGAGCTATCATGTGGACTTGGTAGCCAGTGACTGTTGTTAATAGAGCGGCTTTGTAATAGAGCGTATTGGTGTGACGAAATCTTGCTGGTGTAGAGTCTGGCAATTGCGTCGATCGAACCAATGCAACTGCCAAACCGGATAAGGATATTTAACGTTAGCGACGGCGGCGTGGACGATGCTCGTCAGACCGGATGCGTAAGGGCGCAACATCTCGCTGCTGCTGGTTGAGCGCACTAAACTGCGCCCACGCAAAACCTGCTACGGCGATCATGGCCAAAATAACCAGAGTTGTCAGCATCGGATCTTCTCCTTTCTGGGCTGGGCCGAGCCGCGGCCACGCAACGCTCGGCTTTCGGTTCAGGTGGTCCAGGCCTCAAATGGTCGTAACCTTGCCTATCCCGACCTTACTCTGTCTCTGCTGCCTCTGCCAGAGTCTTTTCGACGAAGGCTGCAAACTCAGTATACCCGCCAATGTGCTCTTGGCCACAAAAGATTTGTGGAACGGTTTCGACGGGCTTGCCAACGGTTTTTTCCAGGTCCGCCTTACTGATCCCCTCTACATGGATGTCGATATAGCGGTAATCGAGCTCACGCATCTCGCAGAGCTCCTTGGCGCGCCTGCAGAAGCCGCATCCTTCGCGGCCGAAGATCGTAATACGTTTCATCAGCGTCTCCCTGTAAGGTCAAAAAACGATGTGACCTCATTAAATAGGCGGCAGATGATAATGAACAATCAATATGTTCTATGGATGTTATTGCATACGGCTATTAAAACCAGTCATTGCGTGGTTTACGCCTTTTGGGCAGGTAGGGAACCAGCAGGCCAAGCAGAACACCACCCAGCGCTACCAAGCCGCCATGAGTAAGCCAGCGAATCAGGTTAGATTGATCCATGTTGGCGATCTGGGATTTGAGGGATGTGATCTCTTTTTCCAGCTCACTTACCCTGGCTTGGCTCTCCTCGCTCTCCTGGCGCCTGCTTTGTGCGGAGCTCTGCAGGATTTCGATCTCTTTCTTCTGTGCTTCAATGCGCTTGCGAGCCTCTGCAAGGTCGGACTCTAGCTTTGGCATCCGAACCAGATCGCTCGGACCTGGCTCGATGAGCGAGTCGGGCACCCAACCAACGCGTCCGCTTTCCGTGCGTATCTGGATATAGTTATTCTTTCGGTCGAGAATCACGACTGGTTCGCCGCTGTTAACCCTGCCGTTTATGCGATATTGATCACTCGGGCCGCTATTCATGAATACGTACGCATCGTCAGCGATATGCGCCGGCTCGGCGTAAGCGGTCGTGGTGAGGGTGCCCAGCAGGGCGAGAAGTAACACTTTTTTCATTCAACTGTCCGAAGCTATTGCCTGAAAGCCTGTTAGGGAAATGCTCCATCGTCAGTTACGACAGAATTACAACAGTGACTGCTCTTGTTTGGCTAAGTTCAAAGGGTTGTCGTTAAAATCATGGGGTTGGACCGTTCCGCGCATGTTAACACGCATGCGTCGCCGAGCGGGGAATAAGTGGTGTTGAATTTATCGCCTTAATTGACTTTGCGGTATTTGGATCTCATGCTTTGCCTGTCTATTATCGATAGGTTTTTACCTGTATATCCATAAGTAAATCATGCCTTTGGCGGTATGAAAAAAGGAATCGAGGGACTGTAGATGGAAAGCTTCTGGGATATCTATATTCTGCCTTGGGCTATCAATATAGCGCTGGCACTGGCGATATTCTTTGTCGGGCGCTGGCTTGCCAAGCACCTGGTACTTCTGGCCGGACGCATGATGCGGCGTGCCAGTGTCGACGAGATGTTAGTGAAATTCGTCTCATCGATCGTGAATGTGCTGCTGTTGCTGTTCATTATCGTCGCGGCATTGGGGCAGCTGGGTATCGATACCACATCGCTTATTGCGTTGGTGGGTGCGGCAGGTCTTGCCATCGGTCTGTCGCTCCAGGATTCACTGAAAAACTTTGCAGCAGGGGTGTTGCTGATCGTGTTCCGGCCGTTCCGAGAGGGAGACTTCGTAGAGGTGGTCGGTATTTCCGGCATTGTCGAACACATTGCGATTTTCAATACCGTGTTGCGTACTGGTGACAACCGCGAGGTGATCGTGCCGAATGGTGGTATCTACGCTGGGGTGATTACCAACTACTCCAAGCGCGAGACGCGTCGTGTCGACATGGTGTTCGGAATCAGCTATGACGATGACCTGCGTAAGGCCAAGGAGATCCTGATGGAGATTCTGACCTCCGACGAGCGCGTGCTGAGCGAGCCGGCTCCCATGGTCGCAGTTGCCGCGCTGGCGGATAGCAGTGTCAATTTCAACGTTCGTCCCTGGGTTAAAACGGCAGATTACTGGGCGGTTTACTGGGATGTGACCGAGCAGGTCAAACTGCGATTCGACGAGGCTGGTATTACCATTCCTTATCCGCAGATGCAGGTACATACCAGCAGTGCGGCAGAAGAGTAAGGCATCAGCTCCCCTTCTTGCCTAGGAGGGGAGCGCTTGCATATCTATATATTTCAGGCCGTCCACAGCTTAATTTCCTCAGCCTCCAAATCTGATATGAAACTTCCCGTTGGCAGCTAATCGTCAGTTGTATGATCGCAGCTGTTAGATGGCTCGTGATTGCACAGATGGCGAGGCGGCGGCACAGGGTCGATGCCACCGTCGCTGAACGGGTGACAGCGCAGGATGCGTTTTAATCCCAGCCAGCATCCACGCAGAGGACCGTGGGTTTCGATTGCCTCTAGCGTGTAGTGAGAACAGCTGGGGTAGAAGCGACAGTTGTTGCCCAGTAGTGGGCTTATCAGATACTGATAGATCTTGATGGGGCATTTGAGCAGTTGAATAATGCCGCGGCGAAGCGTTGTCATTGCATTCCTCTCTGAGGTTACTCTGACAACATAGTGTGAAATGTCACCCGCTGCCAATAGCTCGGCAGCGGGTGGGGTGGCATACAGGTCATGCAGATTGTCGCGTGTCTGCCTGCTGTACCTGTGCCAGAGTTTCCTTTTGCTCCTGCAGCTGCAGTGTGCTCAGGGTATAAGCGCGCACGCGTTTGAGCAGTTCCGGATTGTCATTAAGCGATTCGCCGTAGGATGGAATCATCTCCTTGATACGAGCGGTCCAGTCGCTGTGGCCGCCAATCTTGATGAAGCACTTTTCTACGATGCTGATCATCGTGCCGACCGCAGTTGAGGCGCCAGGGGATGCGCCCAGCAGTGCGGCGATTGAGCCATCGGCGGCGGTGATGACCTCGGTGCCGAACTCAAGTTTGCCGCCTTTGTCGGCGTCTTTCTTGATGATCTGGACACGTTGGCCGGCGTGGGACAGGGTCCAATCCTCGTCCTTGGCGTTGGGGAAGAAATTGCGCAGGGCCTCGACGCGTGAGCCGTGTGATTGCATCACTTCGCTGATCAGATAGCGGGTCAAGTCCATGTTATGCATCGCTACGGAAAGCATAGGCTTGATATTGCCCGGGCGAATACTCAAGGGCAGGTCCAGGAATGAGCCCTGCTTAAGGAATTTGGTAGTAAAGCCGGCAAAGGGGCCGAACAGCAGTGCTCGTTGACCGTCGATGATGCGTGTGTCCAGGTGAGGAACGGACATCGGCGGAGCGCCAATCGGTGCCTTTCCGTATACCTTGGCAAGATGCCGTTCGACGATCTCCGGCTTCTTGCACACCAGCCACTGGCCGCTGACCGGGAAGCCACCATAGCCGGCACCCTCTTCTATACCGGATTTTTGCAGCAAGGGCAGTGCGCCGCCACCGGCACCGAGGAATACGAACTTGCTGTTAATTGTCTCGCTGGCACCTGTTTCAGTGTTCTTGAGTACCACGTTCCAACTACCGTCACTCTGTTTGTCCAGATCTTTTACGATACGGCTCAGCAGCAGGTCGAAGTCGGGCTGCGTACCCAGGTATTTAGCCATGGCGCGTGCGAGTTCGCCGAAATTCACATCTGAGCCGTAACCGACGCGGGTGGCTGCAACCTTATCGGCAGGATTGCGATCCTGCATCACCAGCGGCATCCATTCGCGCAGCACAGCGGGATCTTCACTGTACTCCATGTCGGCGAAGGCCGGGTGTGCTGAAAGCGCCGCGTGGCGCTTACGCAGAAATTCGACGTTCTCTTCGCCCCAGACGAAGCTCATATGCGGGGTCGGATTGATAAACTGTCGCGGTGAGGGCAGTGCGTTCTGCTTGACGAGGTAAGACCAGAACTGGAGGCTGACTTCGAACGCCGCGTTGATATTAAAAGCCTTGGTGGTATCGATGCTGCCATCGGGCTTTTGCGGAGTGTAGTTCAGTTCACAATAGGCGGCATGTCCCGTGCCTGCGTTGTTCCATCCGTCCGAGCTTTCATGGGCCACATAGTCAAGACGCTCAACCATGCAGATCTTGAGCTCCGGGTCGAGCTGTTTGAGCAGCATCCCGAGGGTTGTGCTCATCGCACCTGCTCCGACCAGCAATACGTCGACAGTTTTTGTAGTCATATGAGTTCGCCAATTGATAGTAAACAATGGGATTCACTACGAAACCCACAAAGGCTTTTGGCCTCGCCAGCGGTCAGGTGTAGAGCCTTGAGCCGCTGTTCGGGTATCGTCTTCCGAACTGATCGCCCGGGTTAGCCAGCCGTCAGGATCGTTCGGGGAGGGGGCCAATAGACAGGCCGGTTCTAATCAGTCGCGCCTGGCGTATCCGTTGAGAGGTGTGTCTGCAAACGCATGCGCAGGGCGAGATTTTAATTTTTTTGTAATTAGATTGTTGTTGCGCTGCATTATAGGCATTCGGAGCAGGAATAAAACCTGTGAGTTGCGTGTATATCTGCTTTGAATCTGCTGTTTGGTGGTCGAGTGTCAGCTATTTCAGGGGGTGCATGGTGGTATACGACTTTCGTCGTTCTGACCAAAGTCTGACGGGAAAAAGGCGTGAGGTCTCGGTCCAACCCGCCACCCTGAGCAGGTGGCGGGTCGGTCGATGTGTGGGCTAGAGTTGCTCTTCTGCGTATTCCGCAAGACGGGAGCGGAAGATCCCTTCGAAGTGGATGCTGGCGGAACCCTCGAATCCGCGGAATCGCTCGACTATATAGGTCAATCCCGAGGTCAGGGCGGTCAGGTAGTTGGAATCGATCTGTGCCAGGTTGCCCAGGCACACCATCTTGGTGTTCTTGCCGCAACGGGTCAGGATCGTCTTCAACTGCTGCGGGGTCAGGTTCTGGGACTCGTCGATCAAAACGATAGCGTTCTGAATGCTGCGACCGCGGATGAAGTTCAGTGACTTGAACTGGATGTTGGCCTTTTCGATAGCGTATTTGACGCTGCTCTGCGGACGTTCGTCGTGCTCGTGCATCGCTTCCAGGTTGTCGTTTATCGAACTGAGCCAGGGTGTCATCTTCTCCTCTTCGGTACCGGGCAGGAAGCCGATATCCTCAGCAACCGGTGGCGTGGAGCGGGTGACGATGATCTTGTTGTAGCGTCGCTCCTCGATCACCATCTCCAGCGCGCAGGCCAGTGCGATCAACGTCTTGCCTGAACCGGCGGCGCCGAGCAGGATGCTGAGGTCGATGTTGGGATCAAGCAGTGCCTGCATGGCGAACGCCTGCTGCAGGTTGATCGGCTGAATCCCCCAGCAGCTCTGCTGCATCAGTCGCTCGTAGCCGAGGTCGAGCAGGGTGACCTTGTCCCCGCTGACGCTGATCGTGCGTGCGGCGAAATCCTTGCTGTCATCGTAGATGAACTCGTTGGGGTAGGTGTCGGGCAACAGCGCGCGGTCGACGCGATGGTAGGTGTTGCCATCCTCCTGGTAGCTGTCGACCTGCTCCACCCCCTCCCAGAAGGGTTTCTCCAGATGTACGTGGCCCGCCGGCAGCAGCTCGATATCGGATACCAGCTGGTCGGTACGATAGTCTTCAACCCGCTGCAGTCCAGCGCCGAGCGCCTTGAGGCGCATATTGATATCTTTCGTGACCAGGATTACCTGGCGGTGGGGGTAGGTCGCCTGCAGATGCAGGGCGCAATTGATGATCTTGTTGTCTTTGTTGCGTTCGTCGGGCAGGAAACCCTGTCGACTGGTCAGTTCATGGTCGGGAAAGATCGACAGATGACCGAGCTTGATCGGCCGATCCTTACCCTCAAGGCGGATCTGCACACCCTTGGTAATCTGGCTGGCATCCTTGGCGGTACTGATGATGTCATCAATGGCTCTGATCGCCACGCGCGCTTCAGCGGCGACGTTTTTCTTGCGGTCCTTGATGTCGTCGAGCTCTTCCAGAACAGTCATCGGTATCGCGATATCCTGCTCTTTGAACTCATACAGACACTTGGGGTCGTGAAGTAGAACGTTGGTATCGAGGATATACAGCTTGGACGCAGTCATTGAGCGGTTCCTTCTGCGGAGGGCTATGAAACCAAAACTAATTCAACGGCTTCCCGTTTACAATTGTTGATTTTGCAAGTGTCTGTTTTTTACGCGGATAGTAGCCAAACTTAAAATCTAGGTTCATATTGAATGGGCAGGTCCTTTCTCCGGAAAGGCGATTTCCGGAGTTGCGGAGCTGTACGCATTAGCCTGCACAGGGAGGTCGTTATGATGACCGAAGCTTTTGTAAACGCCAGTGTAAAACCGCTGGACAGTCTCGATATGCTCTCGCCTTATGAGGTGGCTAAACTTCAGGATAAAAGCCAGGGCGGGTTGTACAGATTGCTGCGACAGTGCGCGCTGGCGGTCTTGAACTGCGGCAGCGAGCTCGACAGTACTCGCACCGTGCTGGAACGTTACCGCACCTTCGATATACAGATCAGCCACAAGCATCGCGGAGTGCAGTTGAACTTGATCAACGCACCGGCCAGCGCGTTCGTGGATGGTGAGTTGATACAAGGTATAAGGGAACACCTGTTTTCGGTCGTCCGCGACCTGCTGTATGTCGAAGATGAGTTCAGCAGTCGTTGTGATGACCTTGATCCGTCGGCAATGGCAACCAATGTTGTATTTCACCTGTTGCGCCACGCCAACGCACTGCAGCCTCATGTCAAACCCGATCTTATGGTGTGCTGGGGCGGACATTCGATCATTCGCCATGAATACGAGTACACCAAGAAAGTGGGGTATGAGCTTGGCTTGCGTGGCTTGAATATCTGTACCGGATGCGGTCCTGGCGCGATGAAGGGGCCGATGAAGGGCGCGGCGATAGCGCATGCGAAACAGCGTATCAACGCTGCCCGTTACGTGGGGATCTCCGAGCCCGGCATCATTGCGGCGGAATCACCCAACCCGATCGTGAATGAATTGATCATCATGCCCGACATCGAGAAGCGTCTGGAGGCTTTCGTGCGGCTTGGGCATGGCATCCTGGTGTTCCCTGGCGGTGTAGGTACCGCCGAGGAGATCCTCTATATGCTGGGCATATTGCTGCGCGAAGAGAACACTAAGGTACCCTTTCCGTTTATCTTTACCGGCCCTGCGGGCAGTGAGGCCTATTTTGAAACCGTGGACAGGTTCATTGCGGAGACGTTGGGTGAGCGTGCTCGCAGCATGTACGAGATCATAATCGATGATCCGCATGGGGTCGCCGTTCGAGCCAGGGAGTCGCTCAAGGAGGTAACCGCCCATCGACGCGCTACCGGAGAGGCGTTCCACTATAATTGGCAGCTCCATATCCCGCGGGCACTGCAGCAAACCTTCGAGCCCACCCATGCCAACATGGCGGCACTGAACCTGTCGCGTAATCAGCCCGATTACGAGTTGGCCGCTCAGCTTCGATGCGCGCTGTCCGGTATCGTCGCGGGTAACGTCAAGGAACCGGGGATCCAGGCGATCGAGCAGTACGGTCCGTTTGAGTTGCACGGCGAGCCTTCGGTGATGCAGTCGCTGGATCGGCTGCTCAGCTCATTCGTTGAGCAGCGCAGGATGAAGATCAACCACGAGGACTATAGACCCTGTTTCCGTCTGGCCCGCCCCGAAGGCAGTCAAACCGGAACTTGAGGTAGCCTGTCAGCCAGCCGCGTGGGTGGCTGGCTGATTCGCTGCAGGCGCATCAGCGCGCGCAGATAGTCGACGGTCCCCGGCAGCGGCGCAGTGCCGGAGAGTCCTATGCCAAGGCCAGGACAGTGCGAGCTGTGCGGATAGAGCTGCGCCGGGTTGATATTCAATTCGCTCACCTTCAACTTCAGCATCGCCTGATCACACAGCTGTTGATCATTCGAGAACACTGATACCGCCATGGCGAACCCCGACCGGTTGATCTCGTCGTGTAACCGGATGACGTCGTCGCGGTTGAATCTCACCAGATGCAATACAGGCGCTTCCACCTGCTCCTGAAGCTCGTCGAGGGTATAGAGGCGCAGCAACGTCGGTGGAATGAAATACCCCTCCTCCAAGTCGGTGTGCAGCTCCGGTTGTGCAATCAGCCGGCCCTTCACTCTAAAGCGCTCGATATGCAGATAGGCCCTGTCCATCTGCTCCCGCGTGATGAGCGGTCCGATATCGGTGTCGCGCGATTCAGCTTGTCCGACTCTGAGATAGGGCAGCGCTTCGCACAGCAATTGCTCGACGTCGTCGGCAATTGTTTCCTCCAGATAGAGAATCCGTAATGAGGCGGGATGCTGTCCTGCGTGTGAGAAGGCTGCCTTGAGCAGCAACGGGAGCAACTCCTCTGCAGACTGATCCGCGTCTATCAGTGCCGCATGGACGCCGCCCGTATCGCTTAATAGGGGAAGGGGGTGGATACCTAGCTGTTTCCCCAGGCGGTGCTGAATCTCACCTGCGGCAAGCGGGCTGCCGGTAAACAGCACGCCGCCGAGGCGATGGTCGTCAAGCAGAGCGGAGCCTGCAGTTGCCAAAGGCCCGGGCATCAGTGCGATCAGTTGCGGCGGTATGCCGGCTTGAAGCAGTAGCTGAAACAGCCTTGTGCTCACCAGGGACGCGTGTGCATCCGGCTTGAACAGGATGGCATTGCCGGTTAGCAGGGCGGCGCTGCTCATGGCGCAGAACTGCAGTATCGGCTGGTTCCAGAGCGGCAGGCCGAGTACGCAACCCAGTGGTCTAGGGAAGAGTTGTGACTCGGTGCCTTCAATGGAGTGCAGCGGCTTGGGCTGGTACAGCTGAGAGACCAGGTTCAGGTGCTGGGATAGCAGGGTCAATGCATCTTCAATTTCGAGCAGGCAGTCATCAGTTGGCTTGCCCGTTTCGCGCGCGCACAGAGTTGCCAGCTCGATCTGCCTTTGTGCCAGCAGGGTGGCGAAACTCTGGATTGAAGTACAGCGTTTATCGACAGGTAGTGCTTGCCAGCTCAATTGGGCGTCGTTACAAGTCGAATAGGCCGCGCGTGCCTGTGACTCCGTTGTAGGCACCAGCGAGCCGATTGGCGAGTGGATCGCACCGGGACAGAACAGCGTCGCTGTCTCCTGCTCTGGGCGGGGGGTTCCAGCTATGATCGGGCTGGCTTGAATCGGTCGCTCATTCACGTCGTTCAGAGCTTCTGCGAACTGCTGGGTTATGCTGTCGATGCCCTTCAGCGTACAGGGTGTCGGATAGTCATGCCGTCGGTAAGTAGTTGGCGCATCTGGACGTAAGCCCGGACCATCGATCGCCAGCTCAGGATTCAGGTGCGCACTGTTCTCGCTTTCGAAGAAGGCGCAGGCTGCAGCAAAATTGAGTTCCGCGATCTCTGGCGAGTCGATACCAGTCGGCGCATGCTTTATTTGTTCTTGTTTAGCGTTGTTATGGCTCTTGCCCCGAATCAGGCGGATTGCCAGCGTTCGGTTCGTATCCAGGCTGAGCCTGGCCAGATAGCCTAGTGACGGGAGTAGCCGGTTTGAGGTGGCGCTGATGGTTAGCCCTATAGCGGCTTCAGAAGGTTCCGAAGAGGGTTCGGAAGAAAGCTCCGAAGAGCGGACCGAAGAAAGTTCCGACAAGACGCGTGCGATCAATTTCAACCAGAGCTCCAGTTGCTCCTCGCCGGGCGCTGCCAACTGTAGGCGTACGTTATGAGCGCGCGCAACCTGGGTCAGCGCGGTCAGTTTGCGGACCAGTATCTCAAAGGTATTGGCCGACGGCGTCACGGAGCAGTTTGGGTGCAAGTGGAGCGGATTTACATTCACCACAGGCTGTGCAGTAGGTAAGGTTATCGCTTGGTCATGGGCCTCTATCGCCTGGAGATACAGATTGAACCGGTGGTTGGCCTGGGTGTTTGTATAGGGAAGGTGGATGAGCGCGGGAGGACTGGAGTGCGCCGAAGCACCCTCAGGTTCCGCCTCTAGTACTTGCCCTTGTCGGAACTTGAATCCGAGCGCTTCGAATTGAAGCTTTAATGCGTCGCTGTTGCATAGCGCCGACTGCTGTACCGCACGAAATAGCTGGCTCGCCGGTATGAGCCGAAACTCATCAGCAAAATAGAGCGGTAGCGGTAACATGGGGTACCTTCCTGGTGTTGTCTGGTCTGGACGTGACGCCCAAGTTTATCCGAATTGTTTCTCGATGAGCGCGGCTAGATGCACTTTATCGGTCAATGAGAAGGCCGGTGCAACCCGCGGCGGTTTGAGTCGATATGAATCGCCCCTGGGTAGGGGGCTCGGTCAAGGGGGGATATTTCATTATGACATAAGCCTTCTAAGACGTTATATTAGCCCGATTTTCTGGCCAGCGGCGGGTGGTTGTTTTTGCGACGTAAGCTAGTAGTTACGCTGACGACCGTGCACGGATCACGGCAATATACGTTAAATCAGTTAGCGAAATATCTTGTTGCGGCCTTCCTGCTGATGGCGGCCCTGAGCTTTTTTGTCTCCAACCTGTTGCTGGTTAAAACGACCGATGAACTGTTGGACCTTGAGGATACCCACCAGCAGTTGGCGGATCAGTATGAGCTGATGTTGGGCACCCAGCAGCTCTATCGAACCGAACTTGAATCTCTAGGCGATGCGCTGTCGCAGCTGTCGGTCGAACGCGACCAGTTGGTCCAGCAGAACCATGTGATGGGAACCGAACTGGGTGATCTTGAGTCAATGCTGGGCATACTGGAGAGTGACTCGGAGACGACGGCGAAGGAACGGGCCGAGGTGGCGAAAGCGGCCGCGCGTGAGCGCTTGTTCATGCTCTACGGTGTACCCAATGGCGTGCCTATTCAAAGTGAACGGATTACTGATCGCTTCGGCATGCGGATGCACCCGATTCAGAAGAAGCGCATTATGCACAGCGGTATCGACTTTAAAGTCTCGATCGGTACGCCGGTGTATGCCACGGCAGACGGTGTCGTGGAGTTCGCCGGGTATAATAAGGGCAGCGGCTACGGCTACATGGTGCGGATCGACCACAATCTGGGGTTCAGGACCGTCTATGCCCACCTGCAGAAGGTGTTGGTCAAGCCCAAAGCATTCGTACACAAGGGACAGCAGATTGGTCTCAGCGGCAACAGCGGAAATTCAACCGGGCCCCATCTGCACTACGAAGTTCGTCAACTCTATACGGCGCTCGATCCGGAGCCCTTCATGAAGTGGGGGCTGGATAACTTTGATTCAATCTTTACCGATGTCGAGGAGATCCCGTGGGAATCATTAAGCGCAATGTATCCGCTAAATCAAACCGCTCCTCAGTAACAATTATTGCTCAGGGAAACCGCTTTCACGGTGAAACCAGCGTTTCCGGGAAGATGCACGTCGATGGTGAGTTCGAAGGCAGCATAGACTCCAGTGACGACATATCGATCGGCAAGTCGGGCCGTATCTGCGGCAGAGTTCGGGCCCATGCGGTTAACGTCAGCGGTGAGCTCGAGGGTGAACTTATCTGCGAGTCGCTGCATATCGAGCGCGGTGGGCGCGTATGTGCCAACGTTTATTGCTCTACACTATCCATAGATCCCGATGGCCATTTTGTCGGCGAACGTCATCTCCCTGGGCAGCATCGGAGGTTGACTTGGGAGGCCGAGGCCCGGCATGTGGAATCGGAGGATAGGCCCGACGCTGAAGAGTTGGTGATCGATCTGGAAACCGGTTTGATCGACTCTCTGCCGGACAGGATCACGCTGTCACGTAAATAGCAGGCTCGGCGCAGAATATGGAGGCTGGCGATGTGTGAGCTACTCGGCATGAGCGCGAATGTGCCGACCGATATCTGTTTCAGTTTTGCTGGTCTTATTCGCCGCGGTGGGGAAACCGGCCCTCATCGCGATGGCTGGGGGATCGCTTTTTATGAAGGGCGAGGCTTAAGAGCCTTTCATGATCCGCTGCCCAGTGCCGACTCGCGGATTGCCGAACTGCTGATCGCCTATCCGATCAAGAGCCGAGTGGTGATTAGCCATATTCGACAGGCGAACGTCGGCGATATCTGTCTTGCCAATACCCACCCGTTCAGTCGTGAACTCTGGGGTGTGATGTGGTGCTTTGCACATAACGGTCAGTTGGACAGGCAGCTGTTCGATTGGCCGCTGACCTATTATCGACCTGCCGGCACCACGGATAGCGAGTATGCCTTCTGCTGGATATTGGATCAGATCCGTGCCCACTACCCCGACGCGCCGCCGCAGGATCCGTCCGCCCTGGTTGAGCTGGTGCATGACTGCTGTGAGAAGCTGCGAGGTCTCGGCGTGTTCAACATGTTGCTCAGTGAGTCGACGCAGCTGTTTTGTTACTGCTCAACAAAGCTCAGCTGGATCACCCGCAGGGCGCCTTTTGGAGAGGCCCATCTGCGTGACCGGGATATGTCGGTCGACTTCTATAAGGAGACGACACCGAACGACATTGTGACGGTGATTGCGACAGAACCTCTGACCGACAATGAGCAGTGGCAGCGTCTGGCGCCGGGGGAGATGGTGGTATTTGTTGACGGTGAAGTGGAGCGGCAGATCAGCAGTCAGGATGGGGCTGGGCGTTGATGCGGCTGGGGTTGGCTGAGTTTATAAGCAATCTGAGTCGACGTTTCGGGGACCGGCCGGCAGTCGGCTCCCTGGGCCAGAGCCTCAGCTTTACAGACCTTGATATCCTCTCGCGCCGCTTTGCATCCTGGGTGCAGCACCATACCGACCTGAAACCGGGCGATCGTATTGCGATTCAGTTACCCAATTGTGCCCAGTATCCGGTGGCGCTGTTCGGCGCACTGCGCGCCGGACTGATTGTGGTCAATATCAACCCTCTGCTTTCTCCGGACGAGTTGGAGCGTCAGTTCAACGATGCCGGAGTACAGGCATTGCTCGTCTACGAGGCGTTTGCCTGGCGCGCCGCGCGCGCGCTGCGAAGGACGCCGGTTAGTTGCGTGATCACGACCCATATTGCCGACCTGCACCCAGGCTGGCGGCGCTGGGCTATCAACTCCTACATGCGGATGCGCCGAGGGTCGAGTCCGCGCTACCGAATCAAGGGCAGTCTGCGTCTATCCCGGGTTCTGAAGGCTGAGAGCGGGCGTGTCTGGCTGCAGCCGGATATCACTGAGGCGGAAACGGCGCTGCTTCAGTACACCGGCGGCACCACGGGGCCGGCCAAGGGGGTAATGCTGACCCATGCGTCCTTGCTGGCCAATCTTGAACAGATTCGCAGCAGGTTGAGCGAAGCGGGTATGGATGCGCCTCAAGTCGTTATGCAACCCCTCCCTCTGTACCACATCTACTCACTCACGCTGGTGCTGGCGATGTTGTCACAGGGGAGTTATATCGAGCTGATTCCGGATCCGCAGGATCTTAAACAGCTGTCGCGTGCGTTTGAGAGGGCTCGGCCTACATTGTTTGCGGGGGTCAACCCGCTATTTATCTCGCTATGTCAGCACGCGGAGTTTACCCAGCTCGATTTCAGTGCGTTAAAACTGACCATATCCGGCGGTATGGCGCTGACGGAATCGGCGGCCAAGCGCTGGCTAGAGGTGACCGGTTGTCGCATAACCGAGGGCTATGGCCTGACCGAATGCTCGCCCGTTGTCAGCGTTGCCACGCCAGGCACTGAGCATGTCGGCACTGTCGGTCGCCCCCTGCCGGGGACGGAGGTGCGTATCGTTGGCGACTCCGGGGAGCTGATGCCGATAGGCGAGAGTGGCGAAATCCAGGTGCGCGGGCCGCAGGTGATGCTCGGTTACTGGAGGCAGCCACAGGAAACGGCCCGGGTGCTCAAGGACGGTTGGCTGGCCACTGGAGATATAGGGCAGATCTATGGTAATGGCGAGCTGCGCATCATTGACCGGCGTAAAGAGGTGATCAGTATCTCCGGCTTTAAGGTCTATCCGAGCGAATTGGAAAACGTAATCAGCGCCCATCCCGATATTTTAGAGTGCGCAGTGATCGGATTGCCTGATGAGGAGTATGGCGAGACGATCAAGGTTTACGTGGTGGCGAATAATCCGCGTCTTACTATGCGCGGTGTGAGGGAGTATTGCCGCCAGCGATTGACCTCCTACAAGGTGCCCCGCAGTGTCGAGTTCTGCCGCGACCTGCCGCGCAGCGCGATCGGAAAAGTACAGCGACGAGAGCTTCGGGAGATCGCATTGCGGGAGCTTCACGAAGGACAAAAAGAGCACCGCGTCTCATAGCGAGGTTCGCCTTGCCGACATCTGTTGCGGTAGAATTCCGCCCCTGTGAAACTCCAAGGTTTATCTGCTTTTGACTGCCTCTACCGCCCACGACTCTTTTTCTACACTCAGGTCTAGCCTGGCCCAGTGCCGTATTGCCGATCGTTTCAGATTTAAACGACGACTGGATGCGGCGCAGCGTGAAGGTGCCGGGGCCGGGGCCGACGTTCTTGCCGTGCTGGGTGGTGAGATCGCAGCTTCTATCGCGCGTGTCGAGTCCAGAAGGGCACTGCCTGCATCGATCGACTACCCGGAGCTGCCGGTTTCTGCCCGGCGTGAAGAGCTGCTCAAGGTGATTCGGGATAATCAGGTCGTGGTGATTGCCGGCGAGACCGGATCGGGTAAGACCACGCAGATTCCCAAGCTCTGTCTGGAGCTGGGATTTGGCTGCCTGGGTATGATCGGACACACCCAGCCTCGCCGGCTGGCGGCACGAAATGTCGCCGCGCGTATCGCAGAGGAGCTGAATACGCCGTTGGGGGAACGGGTCGGTTATCAGGTGCGATTCCACGATCAGGTGTCGGATAACACCCAGATCAAACTGATGACAGATGGGATTCTGCTCGCTGAGACCCAGCACGACCGTTTTCTCGAGCAGTACGAGGTGCTGATTATCGACGAGGCGCATGAACGCAGCCTCAATATCGACTTCCTGCTTGGCTATATAAAGCGGATACTGCCGAAGCGTCCCGACCTCAAACTGATCATCACCTCGGCGACAATAGACCTGGAGCGGTTCTCCGCTCATTTCGATAATGCACCTGTGGTTGAGGTGTCCGGACGTACCTATCCGGTGGATATCCTCTATCGTCCGCTGCACGAGATGGAGGCTGAAGATGAGCAGGCGCTGGATCTTCAGCAGGGGATCCTGGCCGCTATCGATGAGCTGACCCTGATCGATCGCCAGAGTCGCGGCTCCGGTCCCAGCGATATATTGGTATTCCTGCCGGGGGAGCGTGAGATTCGGGAAACAGCCGACCTGTTGCGCAAGGCGCAGCTGCGGGATACAGAGGTTATACCACTCTATGCCCGCCTCTCCCTGAAGGAGCAGAATCGGGTGTTTTACGGTACCCGCGGCGCTGGACGACGAATCGTACTGTCCACCAACGTGGCCGAGACTTCGCTCACGGTGCCGGGTATTCGTTATGTGGTCGATCCGGGCCTGGCGCGCATTTCCCGTTACAGCTACCGCTCCAAGGTTCAGCGGCTTCCCATCGAGGCTGTTTCTCAGGCCAGTGCCAATCAGCGTGCCGGTCGTTGCGGTCGCGTCGCCCCCGGTACCTGCATTCGCCTCTACTCTGAGGAGGACTTCAATAACCGGCCGGCATTTACCGATGCGGAGATCCGACGTACCAACCTGGCCGCCGTTATTTTGCAGATGCTGCAATTAAGGCTGGGGGATATCACCGACTTCCCCTTTGTCGATCCGCCGGATTCCCGGTTCATTACCGATGGTTTCAAACTGCTGGAGGAACTTGGTGCGGTCGACGCACGCCGTCAGTTGACTCCGGTGGGGCGGCAACTGGCGCGTTTGCCGGTGGACCCGCGTATCGCGCGGATGGTGATCGAGGCGGCGCAGTACGATGCGCTTAATGAGGTATTGATCATCGCCAGCGCGTTAAGTGTGCAGGATCCCAGAGAGAGGCCTCACGACAAACGTCAGGCAGCGGACGAAAAACACAAACTCTATAGCGATGAACATTCGGATTTTATTACGCTGTTAAATCTGTGGAATCTATATGAAGAGCAGCGTGCGGAGTTAAGCCAGAGTCAGCTGCGTAACTGGTGTCAGAAACACTTTATCTCCTATATGCGGATGCGAGAGTGGCGTGATGTGCACCGTCAGCTCCACCTTAGCATCAGGGAACTCAAACTGCGGGAAAACAGCGAGCCTGCCGAATACGCCCCCATACATCGGGCGCTGCTGGCCGGTTTGCTCAGCCATATAGGTAATTTACTGGAGAAGGGCGAGTATCTAGGCGCGCGCAACCGCCGTTTCCGTATCTTTCCGGGCTCCGGGCTGTTCAAGAAGAGTCCTAAGTGGGTGATGGCGGCCGAGCTGATTGAAACCAGCAAGCTCTATGGGCACCAGATGGCAAAGATCGAACCCGAGTGGATCGAACCCCCCGCCAGCCATTTGGTGAAGCGGAGTTGGTCCGAGCCCCATTGGGAGAAAAAACGTGCTCAGGTGGTGGCCACCGAACAGGTGACGCTCTATGGACTGATCATCGTGCCGAAGCGGCGGGTGAACTATGGTGCCATCGATGCGAAAGCCTCCCATGAGATCTTTATTCGCAGCGCGCTGGTAGAGGGGCAGTTCGATACCCAGGCGGCTTTTTTCAACCATAATCGCGAACTGTTGGAGAGCGTGGAAAACCTGGAGTCCAAAGCACGTCGGCGTGATCTTCTGGTTGATGAAGAAACGCTTTACCGCTTCTATGCGGAACAGTTCGAGAAACATGGTGGCAGTCACATCGTCAACGGCGCCGGATTCGAGAAGTGGTATAAAAAGCAGCGTCAGGGCGATCCCGATCTGTTAAAGATGACCGAAGCCGATATTCTTCAGCGCTCCGCGGATCATGTCAGTGCAAACCAGTATCCGGACACCCTGCGTATGGACGGTGTGGAACTCAAACTCGAATATCAGTTCGATCCGGCCTCCTCGAAGGATGGCGTGACACTTCAGTGTCCTTTGGCGTTGTTAAGGGTGTTGCCGAAAAAGCGGCTGGATTGGCTGGTGCCGGGGATGCTTGAGGAAAAGGTCATCGCAATCCTGAAGGGGTTACCGAAGCAGCTGCGCAAGCATTTCGTTCCCGTACCTGAGTATGCGCGGGCCTTTTGTGAGCAGGTGGTGTTTGCTGATGGAGATCTCTATGAGGCACTCAGTCATCAGTTGCTGAGGATGGCTGGGGTAAGGGTTGCGCCGGAGCAGTTAAGAGAGTCGGTATTAGAGCCCCACCAGCAACTGAATATTCGCCTGATCGATGCCCAGGAGCAAACCGTAGGGGAGGGGCGTGATTGGGAAGGGCTTAGTCAGCGCTACTCAGCCCAGGCCGAGGAAGCGATTCAGTCCGGCAGTGGCGACAGCTGGGGGCAGGAGAACATAGTTCGTTGGGACTTCGGTGATCTGAAGGAGAGCGTGCGCGTCAAACAGGCCGGAGGAATTGAGGTCGAAGCCTGGCCTGGACTGCAAGATCAAGGGGAAAGTGTAGAGCTGAAGCTGTTTGCCAGTGCCGATGAAGCGGTATTTAGAACCCGGCGTGCAGTTGCCCGTTTAATGCTGCTCAGCATTCCTGAAGTTGTTAAGTATGTCCGTCGTCAGTTACCGGCGATGGATAAGATAATGCTACTGGGTGGTAAAAGGTTCGAGCGACGGCGCCTGGAAGACGAGATTCTGTTAAAAGCGATCTGGCGTGCTGCCGGTTTGAGTGATGACTCGATCCTTAGAACCCAGGCTGGGTTTGAATCCGCCCTTGAGCACGGGCGTGCCAACCTGGCAGAGTACGCTAACGGGCTGTGTCAGTTTGTGCTGCTATGCCATCAGCGCCTTCATTCTATAGAGAAGCGTATCGGCGGGCGCATTGATCTCAGTGCCGTAACCATCTTGAACGATATCAAACAGCAGCTCACAGGATTAATGCATGTCCACTACCTGTCGGAAACGCCCGATCTCTGGCTAGAGCAGTATCCTCGATACCTTGAGGCGATTGAGATGCGCCTGGATAGATTTCAGCGCGAACTGCGGCAACAGACCGTATGGACTGAGCAGTTACAGACATTGCAGCAGCAGTATGAAAAGCGCAGGGAGGAGGCGAAGGCTCAGGATTCACTCAGCGATGGATTGAGAGAGTATCGCTGGTGGCTCGAGGAGTACCGTGTTTCGTTATTTGCCCAGCAGCTTGGAACTCGTTTTTCTGTATCGGAAAAGCGACTCAGAAAGCGGTTGGCGGAGTTGAGCTGAGAGTACGGCTGAAAGCTCAATCGAAAGTAGTGCCGAGTTAATGTTGAGCAGCGCCGATACAAGTATCAGATTCAGGTATTACAAAGGGTTGCAAGGGCAAAGGGGCTATGTTGTAATGCGCACAATTTAGGTGTGCAGATTGCAAGCGAATGCTCTGTGGCTCCTAAGGATTGAGCGGATTAAAAAGAAGTGCGGAAATTAGTTCCTGAAGTGCTCAGATTTTGCTCAGTTAAATGTTTTAAAAACCGGTATATGGCTTAAATCAAAAAAGTTCATTCACTGGTTTGAAATATTTAAGAATTATAGTATTTTTCGTAGCTAGCACTCCGGTGTGCTAAGAAAAACTAGAATTCACTACTAGTAAGTTGAATGTTGAAGGGGAAATTTGATGAAAAAGTCACTGATCGCTCTGGCTGTTGCTGGCGCCATGGCTGCTCCGATGGTAGCTCAGGCTGACGCTACTCTGTACGGCAAGTTCGAAATGCGTCTGAAGAACGTATCCGGTTCTGATACTGGCTTCGAGTCTGACGACTTCCGTGTTGGCCTGAAAGGCGACGTGGATCTGGGTCTGGAAGACACCAAGGGTATCTTCAAGTACGAAACCGAAATCAACCCGAACATTGATGTTGGTGCCGACACCGGTTCTTCCAGCCTGACCACTCGTGACGTATACATGGGTGCTACCGGCTCTTGGGGTACCGCGCTGGTCGGTCAGTTCGGTAACCCGGCTGAGAAGGTAATCGGCTACATCGGTAACCTGTCTGAGAGTGCTTCTGGTTTCGCATACGACCTGACTCCGGACCGTCTGGGTAACGCTGCTGCCTACGTTTCTCCGTCCTTCGGCGGTGTAACTCTGTCTGCAGGTGTTGCAGCTCAGATCGAAGGCGATAACGATTTCTCTGACGCTGATGCGTACGTTGTAACTGCAAGCTACGAAATGGGCGGCCTGAGCCTGACTGCTGGCTACTGGGACGTAGACAGCGACTACAGCGGTGCTGTTGCTAACTACGATTGGGCTGCTATCGGTGGTTCCTACACCCTGGGTAGCACCACTCTGGGTCTGGCTTACCAGAGCCGTGACGAAAACACTGGCGACGACAACGAAATCGCCAGCGTTATGCTGACTCACTCTATCGACGCTCTGACTCTGGGTGCTAACTACCACTCAGCTGATGATGAAGATGTTAGCGGCTTCGACGACGAGTACAGCCTGTTCGCTATCTACAGCCTGGGCAAAATGGCCGCTCTGGACGCTGAATTCGTAAGCGCTGACACTGGCAGCGACGACGTTGACGTCTTCTCTGTAGGTTACACTCTGAAGTTCTAATCCACTTTTGGATTACTTCTAGAAAAAAAGGCTCCTTCGGGAGCCTTTTTTGGTTTATGGGCCTGCAAGGGATGCAGGTGTAAATATCACTCTTGGCCAGGTTAATGTGGCCGCATACCTACCGTATCGGTTTTTCTCCCCGCCAAATTCTCTGTACTGTGCACTAGACGGGAAACTGTCTGTGGTTAACGCATGTGCAGATCGTAGTTGCTGAACTGATGTTGCATCTTCGCAGATGATTCTTTCGTCCCTTCATATAACTGGCGCACTCGTTGCTTATTCCTTTAATTGAGCAGCTTTTCTCAGATTGGCTGTCAACTAATCGACACCGGGAAATGCGAGTTCCGGCGAGGGGGGGGCTTCGGTACCGCCGATAGATAATTGTTGATAGTAATGGTAGGGTATTGGCAATGAGCGTGTTTAGTGAGGTGTACGTGAAACAGGGGCGCGGCCTGGAAAGGCTCAATTTCGATAACACCTATGCAAGGTTACCTGAGCAGTGGTATCAACGTACCGTGCCCCAACCCCTTAAGGGCGCGCATCTGGCCAGTTTCAATCCCCATGTTGGTGTACTGATTGGTCTGGACCCCTGCGCCATCGATTTCGATGAGTTGGTTCGCTACTTTAATGGTGAGATCGCGCTGCCTGGTGCTGAGCCTTTGGCCATGAAGTATACCGGCCATCAGTTTGGTTTCTACAATCCCGATCTGGGTGATGGTCGCGGTTTGCTGCTCGGTGAGGTGGTCAACCAGAACGGCGAGCGTTGGGATCTGCATTTGAAGGGGGCGGGGCGCACCGCCTTCTCACGTTTCGGCGATGGACGCGCCGTGCTGCGCTCAACCATCCGTGAATATCTGGCCGGGGAAGCGATGGCCGGACTGGGTATTCCGACAACACGGGCTCTCTGCTTGATCGCAAGTGAACAATTCACCCAGAGAAATGGCATGGAGCCCTGTGCCTTGCTGGTGCGTGTAACACCTTGCCATATCCGTTTCGGGCACTTCGAGTATTTCTTTTACAGCCGCCAATACGATCAGCTTAAGACACTTGCGGACTATAGTATCGATCGATACTACCCGCAGTGTCGTGGGTCTGATAATCCATACTTGGCGCTTTATTTGGAGGTCCAGGAGCGTACGGCTGAACTGGTGGCGCTGTGGCAGAGTTATGATTTCGTTCATGGTGTATTGAACACCGACAATATGTCGATATTGGGCGAAACATTCGACTACGGACCCTATACCTTCATGGACTGGCATGAGCCGGATCATGTTGCCAATAAAAACGATGATGAAGGACGTTATGCGTTCAAGCGACAGCCGGAGATTGTGCTGTGGAACATGAGCGCTTTCGCTCAAGCTCTCGTTCCGCTGGTGCCGCAGGCCGAACTTGAACAGGCGCTTACCCAGTTTATGGGGCGCTTTAGATTCCATGAGCTGAAGAGGATGCGTGCGCGGCTTGGGCTCCAACTGGAAGAAAAGGGGGACGCTGACCTCATTGTCAGGCTGAGGCAGATCGCCGCTGCGCACAAGCTGGATTTGACCCGTTTCCTGTACCAGCTGTCAGATTTGCCCTCCGATGACCAATTGGCAGATATGCTGGGACTGTGTGGGCTACCGGGCGAGTTGGTTGAGTGGCTAGGTGACTATAAAACTCGTCTGAAACTCGAAGTGGCCAGTGCTCCTATCAGAATGGCGCAGATGCGAGCGGTCAATCCTCGCTATATTTTGCGTAACTACATGGCGGAGGAGGTGATACGTCAAGCGCACGCTGGGGATTACCGGCCGTTGAACGAACTACTTTCTCTGCTGCGAGATCCCGCGTGCGTTGATCCGGCACTGGACCGCTACGCGGGGGCGCCGCCGGACTGGGCGGGGGGGATCTGTCTTACCTGCTCCTCCTGAATAGTCATCTGCTGGAATTAGTGCACAAACTGGCGTCAAAACAGCGAAAAAGTGTAGTACTTGACCAACAGCCGTGAGAATGTAAATCTTCTACATATCAGCGGCCCTTTTTCGGTGGGATGGGATTTGCTTGGATATTAATCAGGAAGTCGAACGACTCAAAGCGATACCGATGTTCTCGAAGGTCGAGCTTTCGAAACTGAAATTGCTGGCGTTCACCAGCGAGCTGTTGAGCTGTCGAAAAGACGAGATACTGATCAAGGTAAATGATCCATCGGATTGCGTTTATCTGGTCATGGATGGTGAGTTGGAGATTCTGTCCAAGACGGATTGCGGCAGGTCCTCATCCATAGTTCGTAAACGCGGTGATCTGATCGGCGAAATTGCAGTGCTCTCCAAAACCAGAAGGACCGCGTCGGTGAAAGCGCTGTGCGATACTGTGGTGATGAAGATCGATGAAGGTGTCTTCCTCGATCTCGTGACGGCGAACCCAACAGTTGCGCTGGATGTCATGCGGCAGCTGAGCAATAAGTTGGCTGAGGCAGTGCATAGCAATGATGTCCTCAGGGTTCGGCTTCAGGAGTTGGACAATTGCGGTAGCGATAATGAAGATGAGCGCTGAACGGTTTGAAAAATTATGGGCTCGTAACGTTGCTCCGGATGGGAATGCATGGAGTGCCGCAGAGGCCTATGCCTATCTGGAAAAGCAGTATAGCCAGCCTTCGCGCAGCTATCATGACCAGACGCATATCGATCAGTGCCTGGGTTGGCTCGATCGATACGCCGAAACGGTAGATGATCCGGATGCAGTGGAGCTGGCGATATGGTTCCATGATGCTTGTTACTTGCCTAGTCCTCAGGGGCATGAAGAGCGCAGTGCTCGTTTATTCAACCTGATGGTAGCGGATGGGATGAGCAGCGCGGGCAAGGAGAAGATCATCAAGATGATCGGCTATACCACCCACTCAGGCGCTCCGCAGACCAGCGAGGAGGCGCTGCTCGTCGATATCGATCTTGCCAGCTTCTGTCGGCCATGGCACCAATTCCTCATCGATACAGTAAAATGCCGTTGCGAAAAGAAAGATATCGATGATCTGGAGTTCTGCGAACGGCAGATCTGTTTCCTTAACGGCCTGGCGGCACGTCCCCACATCTATTTCAGTCCTCCCTTCAGGAAATACCACGAAGCTGAGGCGCGAGAGAATATCGCGCGTATCCTGGAGCTGCTGGAGCAGCGCAAAGAACGCCTCGCTGCTATGCGTCTAGAGGCTCAACAGAGTAAACCTGGACGCCATGGTTCCGGCCTCTGAGCGCAATCGTTCCTCTCATGTCGAAGCGGGCTAGTCCCGACCTGCACTCCTTTTTAGTGGCTTCCGAGACCAGGATAGAGGTGCGGAACTCCTTGTTATGCTGCTCCAGTCGGGCGGCGATGTTCACGGCATCGCTGTGGACTGTGTAGATCAGTCGGGAACGGGATCCCATATATCCGCTGACGACCTGGCCGGTGTTGATACCGATACGACATTTAAGCTTGGTATCGTCAACAAAGAGAGTTCTTTCCAGCGTAGCGTTAATATTCAGTGCCGATAACAGCGCGCACTCAGGAGGAGAGTGGTCCTGAGTACCCTGCTCGAAACTGACCAGAACAGCATCGCCCTGAAATTGATTAATGATGCCGTTGTAACGCTCTATTTCGCTTTCCACAATAGAAAAAAACAGATTGAGCGTGGATACCACATCATTGGGTTTCAGGCGTTCACTAAGCGCCGTAAACCCCTCAATGTCGATAAACATGATGGTTGCGACAGTCTGTCTCGCGTGTCCCGACTGGGGTTCTTCCGGCGCCTGGGCCAGGCTGTCGGCTACCTGTTGAGGTACAAAGTGTGACAGGTCGCAGGCGATAGTTGTTTCAATTATCGATTTGATCAGGATCTGCTTGGCTCTGTGAATAGCCATTGCCAGTACCAACGTCACGACGATAATGGTGATTATCTTGTCGAACTCAGCGCCAATCAGCATTTTATTGGAGGTCATGTACTCCACATAATCGCGGGTTACCAAAGCACCCGCCCCAGAGTCTTGATAGACGTAATACACCATGATCAACCAACCGACGGAGGCGCACAGTCCAGAAAAAAGTATAAATCTGACTTCGAACCTCAGTGCCCGTAGGGCAATGAATATGAATATATAGAGCAACGTCGGGGCCTTGAGATAGAAACTTGGCGGTTGCATGTATTGGAGGTGGAAGCTCCAGATCAGGAGGTAAAGCAGACTGATATTGCCAACAATCGACATATAGGTTGCCCAGTCCGGCGGCAGGCATATGCGACTGACATAAAGTTGCAGAAGGGTGAACAGAAGATAGAATAGCAGGACCCAGGGAACTGGAACGAAGCTGGCTTCTTCGGGATAGGTTTTTGGCGACAACAGATAGAGCATCCCAAATATAAAAACTACCAGCATCTGAATCCAGGCAATGAGGCGTTCGCTGCCGGCTTGATGTTGCTCGATCTCTCGCAGAATGCGCGGAGGGAGTTCGGTCAGTGTTCGTCCTGGCCCTCCTCTTGCGGGAGAGCGCATCCAGCTCGCTATTCTCCTGATTCCATCCGACGAATTCACGTTTGCTTCGCTAGTTGGTTGACAAATCTAGGCGCTCGACAGGCTTGAAGGCCTTGATTCTTCAGCATTGAGTTTGTTAAGCCACAAAGTCAACGCGGATATTCTCACGCTTTTGTGCACTTGCTCTATAACATGCATCATAGTCCAACTGCTCGTAAGACCACTCCCGGCGGTCATGAAAAATGTGTGTTTTCGTCCAAACTTGTGTTCGATAAGCTTTGAACGAGGTCATCTCTATGCGACATTACGCGGACTATCGCGCTACTGAGGGGGCAAGGAAGGTTTATGTTGGAAGTCGATAAAAATATGCCCCGTCGCATCTTGATGTACAGTCATGACACCTTTGGTTTGGGGCATCTGCGCCGTTGTCGCGCACTTGCCCATGCGATCGTCGATCGCTACAAGTCTGTTTCGGTACTTATCCTGACAGGATCCCCCATAATCGGGAGCTTCAGCTTCAAGGCTCGGGTCGACTTCGTTCGAATCCCCGGTGTGATTAAGCTGCACAACGGACAGTACACCTCATTAAGCTTATTGCAAGACTTGAGCCAGACGCTGGCGCTGCGCGAGTCAATCATTCGCCACACGGCGGAGTTGTTCGATCCGGACCTGTTCATCGTCGACAAAGAGCCCTTGGGGCTGAAGGGGGAGATCGAGCCGACCCTGAGTATGCTCAAGCAGAAAGGTGTGCCGATGGTGTTGGGTGTGCGCGACGTATTGGACGCACCGCACCTGCTGAGAGTGGAGTGGGAAGAGAAGCGGGCGATAGAGGCGATCAAGACATATTATCGCCAGGTTTGGGTGTACGGTGATCCCAGCATGGGTAACCCGTTGGATGGCGTAGCAGGAAGTGAGGAGGTCGGTGACAGGGTGGTGTACACCGGATACCTGCGTCGTTCACTGCCGGAGACCTATAGCTCACAGATCTTGCAGCAACTGAAGGAGCCTTACATCCTGGTTACGCCGGGCGGGGGAGGTGACGGCATCGCGATGGTTGATGCTGTTTTGAGAGCCTATGAACAGTGTTTGGATCTGCCTCTGGATGTACTGATCGTGCTCGGACCGTTCATGCCCAAGGATGTACAGGACAATTTTCAAAAAAGGGCAGCTGTGCACAGTAACGTGCGCATGATCATGTTCGATAACTGCATGGAGGCGTTAATGCAACGGGCCGAAGCGGTGGTCGCCATGGCGGGATATAACACCTTCTGCGAGATATTGTCCTTCGATAAGCCTGCACTCTTGCTACCGCGCAAGGAGCCGCGTCAAGAGCAGTGGCTGCGTGCCCTTAAGGCACAGGAACTTGGCTTGGTAACCGCTATCGATCTATCGGAAAAGGAGTTGGATCGTCTTTTGTCGGAGGCACTTAAGACACTTCATCTGAAGCCTAAACCCTCTTCAAGACTGACACCTCATTTCCTCGGCGGGCTGGACACTGTGCGCGACCAGGTCGCCGATCTAATCGGGCTTGGGGAAGAGGATAACAACGCATGACGGGATCAAATCCCAGACTGCTATTCTACGTTCAGCATCTGCTCGGGATAGGCCATATCAAACGAGCTGCGCTGCTGGTTCAGGGATGGGTGTCGGCCGGTATAAGGGTGACGGTTGTGATGGGTGGGGAGTCGGTTCCCCAGTTCCGCTTCACGGGTGCCAGGGTTGTGCAGTTGCCATCCCTACGTGCAAGGGATGAAAGTTTCAGCGGTCTGGTTGACAGTGCCGGTCGGGAGCCGGATCAGCTGTTCAAACAGCAGCGAACCCAGATGTTGCTGTCGGTTTTTGAAGCCGAGCGGCCGGATATTCTGGTAATCGAAAGTTATCCTTTTGGCCGCCGACAGCTGCGTTGGGAGTTGTTGCCGTTGCTCGAGCGTGCGATGACCAGCGAACCTCGTCCGCTTATTGCCTGTTCAGTGCGGGATATTGTGCAGGGGCGTCGCCCCGAACGTGTTGCGGAAGCTGTCTCACTTATCGAGCGTTATTTTGATGCCGTATTGGTGCATGGCGACCGGCAATTCGTACCTTTCGGTAGCAGTTTTCCTGAGGCTGATAAAATTGAAGATCGGCTGCTGTATACCGGTTACGTAACCGAATCGAAACAGGAGGTGGGTTCCGAGTCTCTCGGTAAGGGGGAGGTCTTGGTTTCGGCCGGAGGCGGGGCTGTGGGCTTCAAATTAATGGAGTCTGCATTGCGAGGGCGCACGGCAACGGTGTTGGCGAACGCAACCTGGCGATTTCTTGTTGGGCCGAATCTGCCAGGCTCGCGACGCGACGCATTACAACAGCTGGCGTCCGACGGTGTAATAATTGAACCATTGCGGCCGGATTTTCCGCAGCTTCTCGCGAACTGCAGGCTTTCTATCTCCCAAGGTGGATACAACACGATGATGGATCTGTTGACGGCAAATGCCCGCTCCGTCGTGGTGCCATTCGAAGGGGAGGGCGAAACAGAGCAGCTTGAGCGATCTGTCCGGCTTGCAGCGCTCGGGCACTGTGTGGTGGTGAGAGAGTCCGAGCTTTGTGCGCAAACGCTGGCCGCTGCGGTGAATGACGCAATTGAACTGCAACCTGCCGAGTTGTCGATCGATGTTGACGGCGCGCGTCGAAGCGCGGAGCTGTTGCTGCAACGCTGGGAAAGCACGCATGGCTGATTGGTCCGAACTGAAAGCTGAACTTCAGTGTTGGTGCGATGCCGGGGTAATGCCGACGCTTTGGTGGCGAGATGACGATGCCCGGAAAGATTCGCCTGAACTGCGGCGCCTTGCGGCTTTGAGCCAAGCCCATGGCGTGCCCCTGGCGTTGGCCTCAATACCCAAAGGGAGCGATTCAAGCCTGGTTGAGTTAGTGGGTATGAATCCGCTGTTGACCGTGTTGCAGCACGGCTATTCCCATGAGAATCATGCTCCGGTCGGAGAGCGTAAATGTGAGCTGGGTCTGGATCGACCACTTTCAGAGATCAGAGCCGAATTGGAGTTGGGGCAGGGCATTCTGACGCAGATGTTTACAGAGCGTTTTTGTCCCGTTCTGGTGCCGCCTTGGAACAGGCTCTGCGTCGAGCTGGTCGAGTTACTGCCCAGAGCGGGTTTCATCGGACTATCAACCTTGGGGCCGCGTGGTGGGAGCGCTCTTGGTCTAGAGCAGGTGAATGTGCATGTCGATCTGATCAACTGGCGCGCTGGTCGACGGTTCGTCGGTGAGCAACAGGCGCTTGCTCAGCTGGTTACTCATCTACGGATGAGGCGAGAGGCGAAGGCGGATCCTCGGGAGGCAACGGGTATTATGACTCACCACCTGGTGCATGATGAGCAGGTTTGGGCCTTCCTTGCACGGTTGTTTGAGATCAGTCGAGAGCAGGGAGCTCTCTGGTGTCCGGCAGCCTCGTTGTTTTCTGCAGGTACTGATTAATCGCTCAAGGGGATATTGTAATCCACCAGCGTTAACCTGCCGTCCGACCACCTGAACCTAAGTGCCTCGTCCCATCTTACCTTGAGCGGGCACTTATCGCGCATTTCCCAGTCAAGCGCTGCGCTTAACATCGCACGGATAACCCCCTTGTGGGAGATGATGCCCGCCTGGGCAGTAGTGAAAGGCGTATCGGCTAGCCACTGCAGCACACGTTGACGGACCTGGCGGGGAGATTCCCCTCCCGGAGGTTGAAGGTCCAGTCCCCGGCTTTCCTGATCTTGCATCGAACTGCCCAGCTGTTTACGCAGATCGGGCAGTCGCTCACCCTCCCAGTCGCCCCAGTCCATCTCGATCAATGCCGCTGGGGTGATATATTCCGTAATACCCAGCTCTTGGGCTGTTTGTTGGGCCCGTTGCAGAGGGCTGACGAACCAGGGGATTGACCTAAATTCGCTTGGTAAGCGTTTTCCTTGCAGGCTTATTCGGCCCTCCTCGCTCAGCGGAATATCACGCCGCCCCTGGAAACGTTTTTGCGCGTTCCACTCTGTTGCAGCATGTCGGAGGACAAATAGATCCAGTTCGGCAGCCTGCCCCGCGCGTTCTGTTTTCATGCCGATGATCCCGTACGTAATAACGGTGTCAGTAACGTACTCAGGGTGGTAACAGCCTGCGTCTCACTGTGATGGGCAGCACACCAGCGCTGAGCGCGCTTGCCAAGCGTGCGAAGGTGATTAGGATCAGCGGTCAGGGCATCTATCGCCCTGGCCATCGCTTCCGGGTCTCGCGGCGGTATTAATGTACCGCTGGTGTCCGCTATGACGAGGCTGCTCACGCCGCCTTCATTACCGGCAATAACCCAGGAGCCGGCGGCCTGGGCTTCCAGAAAGGCCATGCCGAAAGCTTCATTAACAGCGGGCCACACCATCAGGTCTGCCGCCTGTAGTAGCGGAATCAGTGTGTGCTGATCCTGTTTGCCTACAAAGTGTATCCGCTCGATCCCAGAAAACGCCTGACGCACCTCTACTTCGGCCTTGCCTGATCCGACCACAATCAGCTCCCAGTTAGTCGATTTGCACCGCCGCAGGCTCTGTGCCAGCAGACGATAGGAAGCGGCTTTGTCACCTGGGCGCATCATCGCAACGCTGATCAGCCATACCCGCTCAGGGTTCAGACTATAGCGTTGTGCCAATGTGATACGCGGCTCCGCTGGCTCGGTGCTGAAAGGGCTCAGGTCCAGGTAAGGGGCAAGGTAGGCCATTTTGGCCTCGGACACGATCTGCATCACGCCCTCCCGATCTGCCGGGTTGAGGCTTAGAATCAGGTCGGCACGTTGCAATGCCTCTACCGTCGCTGCTAGTCCCAGTGACCAAGGGCCATTCAATTGTTTTGCCGCATAAGATGCTTCGGCAACAATATAGGGGATCGACAGGGCATCGCTCACTTTTGGGCCGATCCAGTCCGGCGCCTTATGGTACAGGTGATATGTAAACCAGACGTTAGGCTTCTGATCGGGTGGCACACGGCGATAGTGCCGGATCAGACGATCGGCAATACGCTCCCCCAGTCGCTTAAGGCGAGCTTGGCGGGCCTTATCGCCGGTACGATCATAGCTGCGAAAAATAGAGGCAAGTTCGACACTGAAGCCCGCAAGCCGCAGTGTCTGCATTAGTCGGTTTGCGATCAGGCGATCGCCGGAGGGGTTGCTATGGGTTGGTGGCTTGAGGGGCGCGTAAAAGGCCAGCCTGGGGTGAGGCGTCATGTGGATTCCGGTGATGCTAACGCTGGTTGTCGAAACAGATCCCTCTCCTCGAATTTTTCTATCAGAAGATCAATTCCGTGCTCAAACGAAAACTGGCTGCGCACGCGCTCATACCCCGCTTGCCCCATCTGCTGGCGTTGTAGTGGATCGCGCACGAGTCGCTCTAGCTCCCTGCTTAGCGCTGAGATGTCGTTTTGCTCCACCAAGACGCCGGACTCACCATCGATGATCAGTTCGGGAATACCCGATACGTTGGTTGCCAAGCAGCAGAGCGCCTGGCTTTGCGCTTCCATCAACACGTTGGGTAAACCATCCCTGTCGCCATCCTCGCTTATCCTGCAAGGAAGTACAAACAGGTCACTCCGGCGATAATGTTCCAGTACCTGTGCCTGTGCCAGAGCTCCCATCCAGACTATGCGTTCGCTCAGCCCCAGGGCTGTGGCCTGTGCCTTGAGCTGCGCCAGCAGGGGGCCTCCACCTATATGGGTAAACGACCACTTGAGATGACTGGGCAGACGTGCCAGAGCGGCCAGCAACAGGTCATATCCTTTTTTATCGACAGCGCGACCGACGGAGATCAGCCGGACCTCGCGCGCGACTCCATCTCGATCCAACTCGTCTGTTCTCTCGGGTGCGGGGAAACGGTTGAAGTCAATACCGTGATAGACCAGCTCGACTCGCTTTGGATCGGGCGAAAGCTGGGCCAGATAGTCCCGGTTGGCGTGTGTACAGGTTACCAACCAACCGATATCGGCCAGCTTTTCGCTTAGTTCCCAATCGGATAGGGTCCAGATATCCTTTGCGTGTGCTGAACCGACCCAGTCGAGCCCTGTAATCAAGCTGCAATAGCGCCCTACAGAGCCTGGTGTATGGATAAAGTGGGTGTAGAGTCCGGAGGTCTCCGCCGGTAGCTCGCGGGCGAGCACCAGCGCTTGTCCGAAACGTCGTATGCGATTAGTGGTAAAGTCGCGCATCAGGTCGCGCCACCAGGATTTGAATGCGCGGCCAAAACCCGGCTGCCGGATTGCGGCAATAAGACCTTTTAACACCCGCCAAGGCTCCTGGTGCAGATACTCGGGCAGGTAAAGCACCGGCGATTTGATCTCGGCGTGGATAGGGTGGCGCTTGCTGTCTGTGGGGTGTCGCAGGGATACGATTAACAACTTCATCCCCCGGCGCTCCAGAGCAAGTATCTCCTGAGCTATAAATGTCTCCGACAGTCGGGGGTATCCCTTTAAAACTAACGCTATCATCGATTGTATCCTAGTGAACGGCGGCACAGATGATATAGTGATATTATGGGTCAGGGGAACCAAGTCGGCGATTACCTATTGGATCAAGGGAAGGTGGGATGGATTCTTCGATATTCAGATTCATTCTGCGTTATACACTTAAGGACCAGGTCCTTATCCTGCTGCTTACGCTGATCTCCTTCCCTTTTGTCTATGCGACGCTCGAAGTCCCCAAACGTATAGTTAACGATGCCATCGGTGGAGCAAATCCGCCCCGGGAGGTGTTCGGCTACCAGATCGACCAGCTGGATTACCTCGTTCTACTCTGCTTTATCTTTCTCGGTCTGGTGCTGCTTAACGGAGCGCTCAAATACGTACTGAATGTTTACCGTGGTGTAGTCGGTGAACGCACATTAAGACGCCTGCGCTACCATCTGTTCGAACGTCTGCTGCGTTTTCGTTCCAAGCGCTTCGAAAGCGTCTCTCAAGGTGAGCTGATCCCGATCATTATTGCCGAGACGGAACCCCTGGGCGGCTTCGTCGGCGAGGCTTATGCGTTGCCTGCCTTCCAGGGCGGACTGTTGGTGACCTACCTGTTCTTTATTTTCAACCAGGATCCCCTGCTTGGCGCGGCTGCGGTAGCGCTCTATCCATTTCAACTTTATCTGATACCCAAACTGCAGCGTCGGGTGAATCAGCTGGGTAAGCAGCGTGTACTGGCTGCCCGTAAATTGGGGGAGCGGATTGGCGATACAATTTCCGGCATCAACGAGGTGCATGTAAATGATACGTCGCACTACGAAAAGGCGGAGATCAGCAGTCGCCTGGGAGTGATCTTTGAAATTCGCCTGCAGATCTACAAGAAGAAGTTTTTTATCAAGTTTCTGAACAACTTCATTGCTCAAGTTACTCCGTTTTTCTTCTATCTGATCGGCGGTTACTTCGTGCTGAAGGGAAACCTCTCCCTGGGGGCGTTGGTCGCAGTTCTGGCAGCCTACAAGGATCTCGATGCACCCTGGAAGGAGTTGCTTCGCTATTACCAGACCAAAGAGGACGCGCGTATAAAGTATGAGCAGATCGTGGAACAGTTTGATCTGCCAGACATGATTGACCCGGAGCTGCAGCAGGGGCCGGTGTTGGCGCTCGACTTGGAACATGGCAGTTGGGAAGCCCGCCGACTTAGCTATGATGCCAGCCTGGGGCAGCGAAAACTGGACCATCTCAGTTTTACGATACCACTGAATGAACATACGGCAATCGTGGGAAGAGGCAGTAGCGGCATTCATGAAACTGGCCAGTTGCTGGCGCGCTTGGAGTTGCCGACGGCGGGTAATCTGCTGTTCGCCGGAGCCGATATGCGAACGTTGCCGGAGTCAGCGATCGGTGAGCATATAGGCTACGTTAGCCAGGATGTTCATCTGTTTGCCGGATCGATCCGCGATAACCTGATATATCCGCTGCGCAGACGCTATCTGGGCATGGACGACGAATCTCAGCGGGAGCGCTATATTCGAATGGCGCGTGAAGCGGGTAATAGTTGCGATGATCCAAGCGGTCACTGGATCGACCTTGGTCGCTTGGGGTTGCGCGACGAGGATGAACTGGCCGACCACCTTCATCATGTTATCGAACAGATGGATCTGCTTGAGGAGCTGTTTCAGTTCGGTTTGAACATGACGGTAAGAGCGCCCAGTAGTGCGCTGAAAGAGGGGGTTCTTGCCATTCGCAAAACGATCCATATGCGTCTGGAAGAGGAGCTATACAGCGGACTGGTCGAGCCCTTTGATTGGGACCGTTACAACGACAACCTTACGGTACATGAGAACATGCTGTTTGGTTCCAGGTCGCCGGGGCTCTCTATCGATGACGCGACAACCAATCCCGTCGCGATCGCATTTCTGCGTGAGCAGGGATTGCTGCATGACTTTTTGCTGATAGGGCGTCGTCTTGCGGAGATCATGGTCGAACTTTTCTCCGACGTGGACGAGAAAAGCGACCTGTTTGAACGTTTCAGCTTTATCCATCCGGAGGATCTGCCGGATTACCGCACACTGCTGAAGGAGACGAATCCGGATGAACTCGATAGCGAGAATCCGGAGATCTGCCGAAGGTTGCTGTCCTTGACCTACCAGCTGTGCCCGGCGCGTCACCGCCTGGGCCTGATCGATGCTGGCTTAAAACAACGTATTCTGAGGGCGCGTAAAGCGTTTGCCGATCGATACGGCATGGAGGATGGGAAGCGGCCTCTCGACATAGAGTACTTCAACAAGGAGGAGTTTAACTCCGGTCTGACACTGCTGGAAAATATGCTGTTCGGGCGCATGGTATACGGTGTGATTCGTGGCCATGAAAAGATATCGGGGCTGATCCATGAGGAGTTGGGTCGGGTCGGGCTGGAGCGATTGATACGCGAGACAGGACTGGACTATAACGTAGGAACCGGAGGGCGGCGGCTGTCGATTGCACAGCGCCAGAAACTGGCGTTCGCTCGCGCGCTGGTGCGCAAGCCGGATGTTGTAATCGTTAACGACGCCACTTCAAACCTGGATTCCGCTACTGAGTTCAGGGTTATCAGTAACCTCAAACAGAGCCTGTCCGGAAGTGGACTGGTATTGATCAGCAGCAAGCCAAAACTGGCCCAGTATTGCGATCGGGTGCTGTTGCTGGAGCACGGACAGCTTGTAGAGCAGGGTAGCTTTACTGAGCTGGAAAGCGGCAGCGAACTCTTCAAGCAGTTGCTCAACGATTGATGCACCAGCCGTCAATGCTTGTAGGGGTCGGCGGCGTCTCTTAAACCATCGCCAAAGAAGTTAAACGCCAGAATGATGATGATAACCGGGATGACCGGCAGCATCAGCCAGGGATAGATGGCGACCACATTGATATTCTGCGCTTCATTCAGCAATACGCCCCAGCTGGTAATGGGAGGTCGTAAGCCCAGGCCCAGGAAGCTGAGTGCGGTTTCACCGAGGATCATCGCCGGAATAGACAGCGTAGCCGACGCGATCAAGTGGCTGAGTATACCCGGCAGCAGGTGGCGGCGAATGATCCGGGTCGGCGGAGCGCCCATCAACTCTGCAGCCATACAGTAATCCTCCTCTCTCAGTGCCAGCAGCTTGGAGCGCACGGCTCGCGCCAGCCCGGTCCAGTCGAGCAGTGCGAGAATTAGCGTAATGCCGAAAAACACCCATAGCGGGCTCCAGGTCACAGGGAGTATCGCCGACAATGCCATCCACAGCGGTAGCTCAGGAAAGGAACGGATCACCTCCGTGATGCGTTGTACTGTCGAGTCGATCCAGCCGCCATAGTAGCCGGCAAATCCACCCAGCGTGATACCGAGCACGAAGCTGACCATGATCCCCAAAAGTCCGATGGTCAAAGAGATTCGCGCACCGTAGATGATCCGCGATAGCATGTCCCGCCCCAGCCGGTCGGTACCCAGAACGAAGAGGACTGAGCCTTCGGGGGCACATACCAGATGCCGGTCGGTTTTCCAGATACCCCAGAACTCGTAAGGGTCACCGTGGCAGAAGAAGGAGAGTGGGTAGACTCTGTCACTATCCTCTGAGTAGTTGCGCAGCAACCTGTCCATATCCAGCTCATAGTCCCAGCCGTAGACGAAGGGGCCGATGAACTCCCCGTCATGGAACAGATGAATCGGCTGCGGTGGCGAGTAGATATAATCGGTGTGGCGGGTTTTTAGTGCGTAGGGGGCCAGAAACTCGGCAATCAGGATCGACAAGTACATCAGGACCAACAGCACACCGCAGAAAAGCGCTAGCCGGTGGCGCTTGAAAGCCCACCACATCAGACGCCACTGAGACGCGAAATAGAGCCGCTCCTGTTCGGGCGTGATCTTCTCGATGCTGTAGGGATCGAAAGGCTTGTCCGATACGAAATGTTCGCTGCTCTGATGTGCCTTCATGATGCACGTACTCCCTCCAGGCGGATACGGGGATCAAGCAGCGCTAACGCGATATCGGAAACCAGAACACCGATCACCGTCAACAATGCGAGGAACATCAGGAATGAACCCGCCAGGTACATATCCTGGCTCTGCAAGGCAGCGATCAGGATCGGTCCCGTTGTCGGCAACGATAACACCACCGCGACGATCTCTGCACCGGAGATGATACTGGGCAGCATGCTGCCAATATCGGCGATGAAGAAATTGAGCGATACCCGTAGCGGGTATTTAACCAATAACCGGAACGGCGGAACCCCTTTCGCACGGCCTGTTACCACATAGGGCTTATGCAGCTCATCCAGCAGGTTTGCGCGCAGACGGCGAATCATCGCTGCGGTACCCGAGGTACCGATTACAATCACCGGGATCCATAGATGTTCAAGTATCGAGGTGAGTTTACCCCAGCTCCACTCGGCATCCAGGTACTCTGGATCCATCAGACCGCCGATCGAGGTGCCGAAGGTGACGTTGGCGAAGTAAAGCATCACCAGCGCCAACAGGAAGTTAGGCGTGGCCAGCCCAAGAAAACCAAGCAGTGTCAGGCCGTAATCGCCCCAACTATATTGATGGGTTGCCGTATACATCCCGATCGGGAACGCGATCAGCCAGGTGAACAGTATGGTGAACAGCGATACGGTGACGGTCAGGAACAGACGGTCACCGACCACATCGGTTACCGGCAGCCCGTACTCAAAAGAGTAACCGAAGTCGCCATGCAGCATGCCGGTGCTCCAGGTCAGGTACTGGACCAGAAACGGCTCGTCGAGCCCGTATTGTTCGCGCAAGGCAGCGATCTGAGCTGGGTCGACGGACTCGCCCTGACTCTCCAGTTCCGCGACGTAGCTTTCCAGGTAGTCCCCGGGTGGCAGCTGAATGATGACAAAAATGATGAAGCTGATCACGATCAGCGTCGGAATCATCAGTAATAGGCGTCGGCCGATATAGTGCGCCATTATTGACCTCCCGCTATCGCGTTTGAGCCATCTGCTTCACGCCAAAAACGGTCGGGTCGGAAACGTCCGAAAAATGCATTGGGTTCCCAGTTCCAGAGCGCTGTTTTGGGCACATTGTGCAGTTGAGCGTTGACGACGATAGGCTGCTTGACCTCGGTGACTGTGCCGATGCTATACACCTGATCCGCGTGGATCTGGAGCATTTCGCCCCAGATTCGGCGTCGTTCCTCTGTTGCGCTGGCGTGACGCCATTGCTGATAAAGCTCGAGTAAATGCTGAGCTTCGGGCAGTTGGGGCGGCTCATCCTGTCCGGTTTCGTAATGCTTGCCCCATTTGGGCCACTGCAGTTGTTGTTGTGAGGTCGGGGCCAGTTCCGCCGGGGTCATATCGGCAGTGGCGAGGCCGTTCTCCAGGCCGAACCAGACCGACATCAGGGCGTCCCCGGCGAAAACTCGGTTGCGGAAAATTTCGCGCTCGGTGGGTTTGACATGAAGTTTGATGCCGGCCTCCATCCAACTGTCATGGATCAGCTCCAACACGTCTGTTTCTTCGGTACTCTCGCCGGCACTCTGAATGATGATCTCCGCTGGTCTCCCGTCCGGCAGCAGCCTTATGCCGCGCGCATCGCGCTTATGTAACCCCAGTTCATCCAGCAGCTGGTTGGCTGTCTTCAGATCGAAACGGCTCCAGGCGTTGCGGTATTCCGGCTTGTACAGAGGCGATGCGGGTATCAGCGTGTTGGCACCCTCCAGCGCAAGGCCGAAATAGATCACCTCGTTGATCTCATGCCGGTTGATCGCTAGAGAGAGTGCCCGCCTGAAGCGAACATCCCGCATTAGCGGGCGCCAGGTATCGTCGTTGGCGTTCAAGTTGGGGTAGATCGCTACTCGGGACCCGCGTGAGCTGCTCCAGAGCCGAACATCTAATTTACTGCGTTCAGCGCCTTCGCGCAGGAAGGTGTAGTTACTCATTTCAAGATAGCGCCCCTGCAGATCGCTCTCTCCGGCACCGGTTTTAGCCGGAATCAGCTTGCTGCTGGAGATATTGATCACGACCTCGTCCAGGTAGGGGAGTTGATGTCCCGTACTGTCGATTCGGTGGTAATAGGGGTTGCGCTTGAATACGAAGTGCTCGGAAGGGAGCGGGGTGGTCGGAACCCAGGGTTGCAGTGTCGGCATGTCCGGGTTATCGAATTTATACTGATGATCTTGCCGTTGGTGCAGGCCGGTCCATTTTTTTTTCTTGATATCGGCTTCTGCAATCAGCTGTGCCAGTCGGTCCGGATCGGCGTAGCGAGCGTGAAACTGTTTCAGGTAGTGAGCCGGTTGATAGATATACAGCGGGCTGGGGCCCGCCAGCGCCAGTAGAAATTCAGGGTTGGGGCTCTGCCAGGTGTAGCGCACCGTGTATTTGTCGAGTACCTCGAATGTCGGTGGCTGGCCGTCGACGACCATGGCGGGTGGCGGACCGAAAGGCGACAGTTCGTCATTCATTGCCACATCTTCCCAAAAGTAACGGAAGTCGTCGCTGGTAAAGGGGGCGCCATCCGACCAGCGATGCCCCGGCCGTAGATGAAAAGTGAACTGCCGGTTGTCCACTACGTCGAACGATTCAAGAATATCCGCTTCCAGCTCCATCTGGTCATTGAAACCGATCAGGCGCGCGTAACCGTAGACGACCAGCATTCGGACATCTTTAGCTTTGCCCATCAGCAAACGGATCGATCCTCCCTGTCTGCCCAGGTCGATCTCCGCCTGCTTCTCTGCCAGGGTATCAACATAGGGGGTATCGGGCAGCCGCTGTGCAATCGACTCTATTTGGCCCGCTTGTACCTGTTGCTCCAGCGCCGGTGTCTCATGCAACTGCGGTAGTTCGCTTGCATCAACCGTGCAGGTTACCAGCAGCAACGCCAGAATCAGGCTTTTCATGATTGGCTCCCCGTTGCTGCGACCCTCACCAGATGCCCATCAGCGACCGGATGCCAGTCGGTGTGTTGATCGGGGCGATGGCCATAGGGGGAGGGCCATTTCTGCGGTTCGCTGTAGTTGCTTTCGATAATCTGTTTGAAATCGAGTGGCCGTTCCAGATCCGGGTAGGGGATGGCTGCCATCAGGGCCTGGGTATAGGGGTGTTCCGGCTGGCGCAGAATCTGCTCGCGTCGACCGACCTCTACCAGCCGACCCCTGCACATCACGCCGATATGGTCCGCAATGTAATCGACGACGGCAATATTGTGTGAGATGAATATGTAGGTCATCCCCAGCTCCCGCTGCAGGTCTTTCAACAGATTCAGTACCTGGGCCTGCACGGATACATCCAGTGCGGAAACCGGCTCGTCGAGGATCAGCAGTTCGGGCTCCAGCGCCAGGGCTCGTGCGATGCTGACGCGCTGACGCTGGCCACCGGATAGACTGTGCGGGTACCGGTTGAGGAAGCGGGCGCTCAAACCGACTAGCGCCAGCAGGTCTTCGGCCCTTTTGCGCTGACTGGCTTCATCGCCAAAGTTATGGATGATCAGTGGCTCTCGCAGGATATTTAGAATGGTCATGCGCGGGTTCAATGCGCCATGCGGATCCTGGAACACCATGCCGATACGTCGTCGGAAGCGGCGCAGGGGTTCGCCCTGCAGCGTCGACATATCAACCAGCTCGCCGTGGGCGTTATAGATGATAGAGCCCGAATCGGGCTTGACGGCGCCCATCAACAACTTGCTGAGCGTCGTTTTACCACAACCGCTTTCGCCCACCAGACCGAACGATTCACCCACCGCGATATCGAGGCTCAGGTCGTGTACCGCCTGAATGGTCTGTTGGGGCGATCCGCCGAACCAACTTTGCTTACGCGACACGAAACTCTTATCCAGGTTCTGGATACTCAGATGCGGCGCGGCCAATCGCTGGGCATCGGTTTTCGCAGTCAATCCATGTGTGAATGGACGCGTTTCATGGGCGATCTCCCGTATCGGCTTGAGACGTTCCCCGGCTTTCATATCGAAATGGGGCACAGCACTGAACAGCGCCTTGAGGTACGGGTGCTGGGGGGAGCGGAACAGTGTATCGATGGGGCCGCTCTCCATCACTTCGCCGTGATACATGACCACTACATCGTCCGCCATGTTAGCCACTACGCCCAGATCGTGGGTGATCAGCAACACCGCCATCTCCAATTTTGACTGCAGTGATTTGATCAGATGGAGAATCTGTGCCTGGACGGTAACATCCAGCGCCGTGGTCGGCTCATCTGCAATCAGTAATGCCGGATGGCAGATAAGTGCCATCGCGATCATTGCGCGTTGACGCAATCCGCCTGACAACTCAAAGGGATACGCATCATAGGCGAGGTTGGGTTTGGCGAAACCAACCAGCTCCAGCATCTCGATGGTAAGCGCTTTCTCTTCCGCTTTGGGAATGTTGCGGTGCAAGCGTATCGCTTCGGATATCTGGTTGCCGATGGTGTGCATGGGGGAGAGCGACACCATGGGCTCCTGAAAAATGATCGAAATCTGATCGCCGCGGATATCACGCATGGCGGCGCTATCTGGGTTCAGGCTGGCGATATCGATCGTATCGCGCTTAGGCGGTGTAAAGAGTATCTGCCCGCTGGTGATTTTCGCGTTGGCAGGCAGGATCCCCAGGATCGCTTGGGCGGTGACCGTTTTGCCGGAACCGGATTCGCCGACCAGGGCCAAAGTCCGTCCTGGCCAGAGGGTAAAAGAGACCCCTTTCACAGCAGGCACGACAGTTCCATGCAGACTGAACTCGACCGCAAGCTCTTTTATGTCAAGTAAAGGTTTAATGGCCGTACGCTCCCCTGCTTGAACTGCATTATTGTTCTTCGTGCTGTTTGCAGCTTAATGGATAGGCATAACGATTCCTTTCCTCAGCATAATAGAAGATAAGGTTCTGATCCGCATAGAGTAATGAAGCACTTTATTGAGTGGAATGGCGAAGAAGGACTAGTATTATCGGTATCTCAGGTCCAGCTCTAAGGAATCTATATGCGCAAGGTTCGCTATTCGCTAACTGTCTGGTTTTTCCTGGTGCTGTTTACAGGTAGTGTGTCGGCAGATGACCGCAGGATCAAAGACTTCTTCGGCACCTATATAGGGCATGCAGAAACGGCCGAGGAGTTGGGACGGGATATGAGCGTCTCGATCGGTCCGATAGCCGGCAGCGACGACTACTATGTCAAGTGGTCGACAGTGATTCACAAATCCAGCGATCGTACCAAACGGGTCACTTACAACATCCGCTTTACTCAGTCGCGCCGCAATGCCGTTCATATTTCGGCGATGGCGCAGGATGTGTTTGGGAAAGCGGTTCCCCTTGATCCGACGAAAGGGGATCCTCTTGTATGGGCGCGGATCAAGGGTGATACCCATACGGTGTATGCGATGATCATAACCGACGACGGTGGGTTTGATCTGCAAGTGTATAACCGAACCCTGAACAAGGATGGCATGTGGCTCGAGTTTACGCGCAAACAGGACGATCTACTGCCGAAAAAGATTACGGCTCAACTGATCCGTGTCTCAGAATAGAAGGCTTGGGATGAAAAACCTTCGGGTTTCAGTGACACACCTGCTAGTGATGCTATTCGGATTGTTGATACTGGTCGGATTCGGCGCGCTAGGCTACATCGCGGTGCGCGAGTCACGTGATAGCCTGATCGATCAACTCACGCAGTTTGCCGAAAATTCGATGCGTAATGTCACCGATAAGCTGGTCGATAGGCTGAGCCCGGTCGAGTATCAACTCAGGTATCTGTCTGCGGATGAGTTTGCCCAGTTGATCGACTCAGGGGACTACCGTCGTCTTGGCAGAACCTTGAATGGCGCATTGGCAGGCACGCCTCAGGTGCTTGGTATAGGTTTCATGGGCGTCTCCGGCGTCCTGACCTATGCCAACCGCGATAGTGGCGAGGTGATGGTCGGAGAGTGGCGCCAGCGCAGTATGGAGCAGATCAGGTACTACCTCCGGAACAAGCCCGATGACATGGTGTGGATGGAGCCTCAATGGAGTAGTTCATTGGGCCGTAGCATTATCCCGGCATTGATGCCGGTGTCTTACGATGGCAAGTTTCTGGGACTGCTTATCGCCGTGATCGGTATCGATGACCTATCCAGCTTTTTGGCTGAGTTGCAGTCGGAATTCGATGGGGTTCCATTCGTGCTCCAGGATTACTCACATAGAGTGATCGCCTATCCAAACATGGTCGAGCGTCTGGAGGTCAAGCTGCAGCCGGGGCAGCATCTGCCGGATATGGACGAGTTGAACGACCAGGTGCTATCGGCACTGTTACGTGGAGAAGATGAAGCCTTCGATCTGATCCAGCCGTCGGGCCTGGTTAGTCGAAGAGTCAAGGTTGGCGATGAGCATTTTGTTGTCTTGACGAGGACGTTGGCCGCAGGCCGTCTGCCCGCTTGGACAGTGGGAACCTATTTTAGCTGGAAAGTGGTTTCTGACGGCATCGAGCGAATCTACATGACCCTGGCTGCTGGGCTGGTGCTACTGGTGCTGATGTTGATCGGAGCGATTTGGTTTAGCCGACGTATCAGTCTTTCGGTCAATCGTATAGTGTCCGCGTTCGATATTGTCGCCCACCAAGAGATCTCGCAGGTACCAAGGTTAAGAGGCAGTCATATATCTGAGCTGGACCGGATCTCGTCGGCGTTCAATTTGATGGTGCTTTCCCTGCGTGATTACCAGGTGGTCAGAAGCCAGTTTGTGCGCTATGTACCGGACCCCGTTGTCGAAAGCCTGCGTAAGAGCAAAGGAGTGCTTGAGCCACAAGAGGTGGTGGCGACGGTACTGTTTTGTGATCTACAAGATTTCACCACCCTGTCTCAACAGATACAGCCGTCTGAAATCGTTGATATTCTCAATAGCTACTTCACCGTCGTGGCGGAACTGCTGGAGGAATCCGGAGGGGTTATTACCCAATTTCAGGGTGATGCGGTGTTGGCGAGTTTCAATGTGCCGATAGCGCTGGAAAACCACGCCGAACGTGCGGTCGAGGCTGCGGTTGCGATTCTTGATAGCGTTGACCGGCAAAGTTTCAGCGGTCGAAAACTAAACTGCCGTATCGGGATCAGTACTGGGCCGGTTGTGGCCGGGGTGGTTGGTGCGCGTGCCAGGGCCAATTACACAGTGCATGGCGATACGGTGAATATGGCGGCTCGTTTGGAGCAGATGAACAAGCAATACGGCACCCGTATCCTGGTTTCCGAAGAAACCGCTAAGCAGGTGACGGGGCGAACCATGGAGCTGGTGGCGGAATCCACTATCCGAGGCCGTGAAGGGGCGATCAAGGTATTTGTGCCGGCCTGAACGGTTCTATCCGGCTGATACAGTAACGCCGGGCGCTGCCATCAATGGCATGCGCCCTTTGTCAGACTTACTTGAAATACTCCAGCGCCAACTCGTAACCCAGCGTACCGAAGCCGGCCATGACGGCTTCAGCGCGGCCGGATACGAAGGAGTGGTGACGGAAGGCTTCGCGCTTGTGCACATTGGATATATGCAGCTCGACCACCGGATTGTCGAAGGCGTTTAACGCGTCGAGGATCGCGACCGAGGTATGGGTGTACGCGGCCGGGTTGATAATGATACCGTCGGCCTTCTCCCGGGCCTCATGGATCTTCTCGACCAGCGCGCCCTCGTAGTTGCTCTGAAAAAACTCGATCTCCAGACCCAGAGTCGATGCCTTTTTGCGCATCCGCTCCTCGACGTCGGCAAGTGTCTCGCGCCCGTAGATCTCCGGCTGGCGTTTGCCCAGCAGGTTCAGATTGGGGCCGTTCAATACGTAGATCAGTTTACTCAAGGTTCCTGCTCCTTCTGTTTATCAGAACCCGAACACACGCGGTAGGAAGGTCACCGTTTGTGGAATGAAGGTGATGATTGCCAATACTAACAGTTCTACCAGGAATAGCGGCAGAATCCGCCGCGATATGGCGCCGATACCGACGTTGGCAATGGAGTTCGAGACAAACAGGCAGATCCCCATGGGCGGTGTAATCAGGCCGATCATCAGGTTGAAGATCACCACGATTCCGAAGTGGACCGGATCGATCCCAAGACTCATTGCGATGGGGTGAAGGATCGGCAGCAGAATCAGCATTGCCGCAATACCCTCTAGGAACAGGCCAACCACCAGCAGGATCCCGTTCACCATCAGCAGGAACATCCATGGGCTGGTGATCTCCGCCAGTACCATCGCACTGACCTTCTGCGGTACCTGGGAAAAGGTAAGCATCCAGTTGGCCAGCGACACCACGGCAATAATGATTAGGATGACCGAAGAGTCGCGCATGGCGGTGACGAAGATTTTCGGCAACTGGCGAACGTGCAGGCTCTTCAGAATGAACATGCCGGCCAGCAGTGCATACCCGCCTGCCAGGGCGGCGGCCTCTGTCGGTGTGACGACGCCGGTCAGGATCGAGCCGACGATGAATATCGGCATGAACAAGGGAACCCAGGCGTCGATCAACGCCTTGAAACGCGCCTTCCACGGCAGCGGGTCATGCTGGGCTTCAAAGTGTCCGGCAAAGGCACGGACATAGATGGAGAGTCCGATCGCCAGCAATATACCCGGGGCCACACCGGCCAGGAACAGTGCCGGTACCGATACGCCTGAGGTGATCAATGCGTAGATGATGACCGGAATACTGGGTGGAATCATCGGTCCGATCACCGATGAGGCGGCCGTCAGTGCAGCGGCGAAGTCACGCGGATAACCCCGTTTTTCCATCTCCGGAATGAAAATACGTCCAAGGGCCGATGTGTCGGCTACCGCTGAACCTGATAGTCCGGCGAAGATGACCGACGCCCAGATATTGACCTGAGCGAGGCCCGCGCGCATATGGCCGACGCAGGCACTGGCAAAGGCGATAATACGACTGGTGATGCCGCTCTCATTCATCAACTCCCCGGCAAGCACGAACAGGGGGATCGCCAGAATGGCGAACGAATCCAGGCCGGCAAAGATACGCTGGCTGATCAGACTGATCGGAAAAGGGGTTTCGGTCAGGTGCGCGAGAACCGCCAACAGGATAGCGAAAGCGATCGGGCTGCCGATGATCAGCAGGACGAGAAGAATCAGGAAACCTGTCATATTACACCTCGATCCCGGTCTGTTTGCCTTTGAAATGGGCCGGGAGCTGGAACAGCGCTGCGATGACCAGGCAGACACCGCCGATCACCATGGCGGACTGGAACACGCTCATTGGCAGACCGGTTCCGGGTGCGTCGATACCGCCTCTTTTCAGTACAAATTGATAGCCGGACCAGGCCAGAACAGCACCGGTACCCAGCGCGATCAGATCCAGCGCCAGGTTAAGCAGTCGTTTTATGAAAGCGGGTACGCCATATTCGAGGAAACCAAACTTGATGTGGATGTCGTCGAGGTAGCACAACACCATTCCGAACATGGTGCCGTAAATCATGCCGTACTTGGCTACCTCTTCACTCCACTGGAGCGGCGCGTTGAAGAGGTAGCGCATAAGGCTGCTGGTCAACACAACGGCGAAGACCACAAACAGTGAGCTTCCGGTCGCCAGCGCAAGGAATTTCTTATAGAGAGGTTTCATCGAGGACTACCCTGGGAGGCACAGATGAAAGTGCGCCGGGGGCCTCCCCGGCGCATAGCGTAGAAAGTGGCTTAGTTGGCGGAGGCGTCTTTTACCGCTGCCAGCGCTTTGTCGATCCAGTTTGGTTCGATCTGCGTTTTTAGCCACTCAATTACCGCAGGCTGAGCAGCAGCCTGAAACAGGGCCTGCTGTTCGGAGGTCAGTGCGGTGATCTCCATGCCATTCTTGGCCAGTTCGCCCAGCCCCTGAGCCGAGTTCAACTGCTGAATGGCGCGGCCAACAGTACCGGCTACCTTGGCGGCACGGGCCACAATCTCGCGGTCGGTCTGCGGCAGACCCTGATAGAGATCGTCGTTGATGACGAAGAAGTCGGTACCGTATACATGGCCATCCAGCGTGATGTACTTCTGGATCTCGTAGAACTTGTTACCGGCGATCACGCTTACCGGATTCTCCTGACCATCGACCACACCGGTAGAGAGTGCAGACGGTACCTCCGGCCAGGCGATCGGCGTTGGTTGACCTCCCATCGCTTTCACCATCTCGACGAACAGCGGCACGGTCATAACGCGGATCTTCAGGCCGTCCAGATCCTTCGGTTCCTTAATTGCGCGTTTGGAGTTGGTGAAATTGCGGAACCCCGTCTCACCATAGGCCAGGGTACGCAGACCGGTCTTGCTGAGACAGTGCTCGCTCAGATCCTTACCGAACTGACCATCCAAAACCTCCCAGGCAATAGGTGCTGAAGGGAACAGGTAGGGGGTGTCGAGTACCGACGCTTCAGGGCAGACCTTGCTGAACGCACCGGATACGAAGGCCATGCTGAGGGTGCCGTCCTGGGCGGACTGAACCAGGTCGGTTTCGCCTCCGAGCTGGCCGTTGGGGTAAACGTTGACTTCGATTCTACCGCCGGACTCAGCCTCGACCAGCTCTTTGAATACCTTGGCCGCCGCGCCTTTCTTGGAAGTCTGCCATTCGGCCGGGTCGACGTGGCCGAGGGTTAGCGTCACATCAGCAGCCAATGCCTGAGTGGCGAAAAGGCCGGCAGCGGCCGCCGTGGTCAGAGCGGCACAGAGTTTTCTTGTTGTAAGTTTCATGCTGTTTTCCTTTTTGAGGAGGCCTGCCCGGGAGGGACCGGGTCAGCGTTCCTGCTTGTTATTGTCGAGGTAACTACAGGTCAACATCGCATACAGTTCGAAGCCATAACCTTGGAGCTATAACCCGTCGGATGGGAACTTTACGATTCATGGGAGGCTATCAGTAAGATTGACTATGGTCAATAATGGAGGGTGATAAATAAAATCTCCTATATTTTAAGTTTTATCATATACTGATCTCGCTCTACTCCGCCGACAGAGGGTTTGCCTCACACACGTAAGTGCGTTGAGAGTCGCTTTTATTCTTCTGCTAAGCGGGTCTATAACAAGTTAAGACAAAGTCTTTGATCGCACCGTGAAGGTGTAGATAAGACGGGAGAACACAGAATGATAAAACTCGGCTTGATCGGTCAGTCGATCGCCAAGTCCCGCGCACCCTCGCTGCATATGTTGCTGGGGGAGATCTATGGTCGTGCGGTCAGCTATGAATTGCATGAACCGCGTGATGCCAGCCCCGAAGCCTTTGCGGAAACGCTTGCCCAATTGCGAGCTGAGGGCTATCAGGGTACTAATGTCACCTTTCCCTATAAACAGATTGCGGTATCCCATGCTGATAAGGTGAATGAAGCGGTACGCTTGGTGGGGTCCACCAACACCCTTTCACTGGGAGATGAGGTGCGTGCCGCCAACACCGACTACACGGGGTTCATTCGTGGTTACCGCAGTCGCCTGGGTGATAAGCCAGCGGGGCGGGTGTTGCTGGTGGGGGCTGGCGGCGTCGGACGGGCGGTTGCATTTGGCGTGTTCGAGTTGGGTGCTAGCGAGGTATTGGTGTTTGACCTTAATGAAGCGGGAGCACGTGACCTCTGTAATTCGTTGAATGCCGCTGGCTTCAAAGCGTCACCGGTAAGTCCCGAGATGCTGGCCGATGCAGCACGCAACGCTGACGGACTGGTGAACTGTACCCCGGTAGGGCACTACAGAACGCCGGGTAATCCGTTGCCGCTGGAGCTGTTTGGCGGACAGCGGTGGGCCTTCGATGCGGTATACACCCCGCTGGATACCGAATTTCTGGTTGCCGCACACACTAACGGTCTGCAGCTGGTTTCCGGATTCGATCTGTTTTTCTACCAGGGGATCGATGCGTTTGAAATCTTTACCGATATGCAGGTGGACCCGGCTCAAGCCTTGGCAGCGTTCAAGCAAAAGTTTGATATCCATAGCGAGCTGATCGACTGAGCTTCCCGTTGGTCGGTTTCAAAGGGTGTTCGGGTTCTTCCGTGTCAGCAGCCCGAAACCACGACCTTCGCGACTGGCGTTGGTTTTTAAGGGGGGGAGAACCCCCTTTTTTGTGTCTACGGGATGAGCGTTTGATCCCTGTTTCATCCCATCAACGCGCTTTAAAAGGGTCGTTGGTGTAAAATCGCACTATAAGAAAGAGGGTTTTGGAATCCGGTATGAATATCAGCGTGGATCGTAAACTTGTTGGGCAGTCGGCTTATGAGCAGCTCCGCAACGACATCATGCAGGGCAAGCTTCAGCCTGGCCAGAAGCTCAAGTTAAACCTGCTGCGCAGTGAATATGGTGTCAGTGTCAACACGCTGCGCGAAACGCTGATGCGCCTGGTATCGGACGGCTTTGTCGAGGTTGAAGGACAAAAGGGGTTCAAGGTCAAGCCGGTGTCTGTGGCGGACCTTGAAGAGTTGGTCGAGTTGCGCATAACGCTGGAAACCCTGGGGCTGCGCAAGTCGTTCCAAAACAAAAATGACAATATCGACTGGAAAGCCAAGTTGATCAGCGCCCACTACCGGCTCAGCTGTATGGAGAAGCTGATGATGGAGGATGAAACCGCCCATGTGCAGGAGTGGGAGAGGGCCGATCGTGATTTTCATATGGCGATTGTGTCCAATTGCGGCTCCAAACAGCTGATGCGCTATCATGCCTCGATATTGGAGCTGTCGATGCGTTATCAGCTGCTGGCGCTGAGTAAGCGCCCGTTTCGCGGTGAAGCGGCTGCCGGCGAACACCGGGAACTGCTCGATGCGCTTCTGTCAGACGACGTGGAAGGCGCAGTGGCGATACTGGCCGATCATATCAATAAGGGGACGGAAATCCCCAATATGTGAATGCAGAGTAAGTTTGCCTAAGAACAAAGGCCGGGTAGTGATCGCTTCCCGGCCTTTTTGCTTGTTGACTGTTACTGGTTGACGTTCAGGTGGCGATACGCAAGAGGAGCGTTATGGTCACGAAGGATAGCACGGTGGTAACTAACAAGATGCTGGCGCAGATGTTACGCATACCGTAGTTACTGCCGATGATCGGGAATATGCTCATCATCGGCATTGCTGCCACCAGCAATACCGCCAGCTCCAGTCGGTTATCGAAATCGGGCCAGAGCCAGAGTACCAGTGCGACCAGCAGCGGATGGAGCAGCAGCTTGCCGGTCACTACAGAGCCGATACTCAGGATATTGCCCCGAATCTGGTTGCCTACCAGTGATGCGCCGATCACGAACAGTGCCGTGGCAGCAGATGTGCGGGCCAGCATATCGAGGCTCTGATTGAGTGTTTCCGGTAGCTTCAGTGATAGTGCGGAAGCCAGCAGGCCAGCGCAGATTGTGATGATTAGAGGATTACGTACCACGCGAGCAAATACAGACTTCCAGATCGAAAGCAGATTGGCTCCGTTGTCACGACCGCCATACTCGATGATCACCAGTGCAATCGGCAGGATAAAAACATTTTCCACCATGATCGCCATGGCAAATGCTTGCGTCAGCGGTGGTTCGAACACCTGAAGCAGTATCGGAAAACCGATAAAAGCACTGTTCGGGATCGACATCCCTATCCCTTTGACGCCGCTTTCCACCAGTGAATTTTTCAGTACCAGCTTATGAAATCCTATCCCTCCCAGCAGGGATAGCAATGAGCCGATAGCATACACCGCCAGGTAGTTGGGTTCGATGACGGCGCCAAACTCCATGCGAGAGATGGTACTGAACATCAGCGCAGGTAGTGAAAAGTAGAGCACGAAGCGGCCCAGGCCCGGGATCGCATCCTGCGACATTAAACCGGTTTTAACCGCGGTATAGCCGATCGCGATCAGAATAAAGATCGGGGCGGTTATCGACAAAACGGCGAGCATTGCATCTCTCCATGAAAAGCGGACTGTATTATGGAGCCGGGTGTTTGTTTTGCAAGACGAAAGGTGTCGAACGACCGGCAGGCTTCGGCTGACGCGGGGGAGGACTATTCTTAACCTTTATTCACTCCCTGTGAAATAAGCTTTTTGCATGCACATATTCAGAATTCGCACACACCCTAGACTATCATCAAAGACTAGATAGTATCTAAATGAATTTATCGGTCAATCGATAAAAGTATAGGATATTTTGGCAATTGATGGATAAAATTGAGTCATCAAGCCAAGGTGGATGCGCCTGGCATTACATATACTGAGTACAGCCATTGGGGCTGGATAGTGGGGAAAAATAATGAAGACAGCGCTCGCTACCGTTACTCTGTCGGGCTCGTTGCCGGCCAAGCTGGAAGCGGCCGCGGCAGCGGGTTTCCAAGGGATAGAGATCTTCGAGAACGACTTGACCCAGTTTGACGGATCGCCAGCCGATGTTCGCCGTATGGCTCAGGATTTGGGGCTCGAGATTATTGCCCTGCAGCCCTTCCGCGATATGGAGGGGATGCCTGAGCCTTACCGCAGTCAGAAGCTCCGGTACATCCAGCGCAAGTTTGAGCTGATGCATGAACTGGGCACCAACCGGTTTCTCATGTGCAGTAACGTCTCGCCTCATGCCAGCAGCGACCGCAGCCAGTGCGCCGCTGACCTGCATGAGATCGCCGAGATGGCGGCGAAAGAGGGGTTGCGAGTCGGGTATGAAGCTCTTGCCTGGGGGCGTTATATCGCCGACTATGAAGACGCTTGGGATCTTATCAAGCGGGCCGACCACCCCAACCTGGGTATCAACCTAGATACCTTCCATATGTTTGCCCGTGGCAATACGCTGGACTGTCTGCGTGACGAGATCCCGGTGGACAAGATCGCGCTGGTACAGGTTGCCGATGCCCCGATTATGCAGATGGATGTATTGCAGTACAGCCGCCATTTCCGCTGTTTTCCCGGTCAGGGCGACCTGCCGGTAGTGGCGTTTGTGCAGTGCCTGAAGGATAAGGGGTTCGACGACTATCTGTCGCATGAGATTTTCAACGATGAGTTTCGCTCGTCGTCGCCAAAGGAGAAGGCGGTCGATGGCATGCGTTCGCTTATCTGGCTTGAGGAGCAGACCAGCAAGAAGCCAAGCATGCCGGAGCCTGAGATCGTCGATGTGGAGTTTGTCGAGTTTGCTATCGAGGGTGACAGCGGCGAAGAGCTGATCCAGCTGCTCGAGAGCCTTGGATTTCGCGAGACCCATCGCCATCGCTCCAAGAATGTGAGCCTTATGCGCCAGGGCGATATCAACCTGATTCTCAACCGCGAGCCGGAGAGTCTGGCGCACGAACATTTTCAATTGCACGGCGTGTCGGTGTGTGCACTGGCACTCGCCACCAGCGATCTCAAGTCGATGCTGGAGCGGGCTGATCGCTACCATCTGCAACGTTTTGCCAACCAGGCAGGCCCTGGCGAACTCAATATCCCGGCGCTGAGGGGGATTGGCGATAGTCTGGTCTATTTCGTCGAGCGTAGCGGCAAGTTCCGTTTCTTCGATATTGACTTTGTACCTGTCGGAGAAAAGAACGCCGATTTGGGACTGGCGCGGATAGACCATATCGGGCAGTCCGTCTCCAATACCGACTTCCTGTCCGCCTCCTTCTTCTACAAGTCGCTGTTCGACTTCACCATCGAGCCAAGTCAGGACCTGCCCGACATCTACGGTCTGGTGGTCAGCCGCACGGCGGAGAGTCGCAATGGCAGGGTGCGTATCCCAATCAATATGAGCGAGGCTCGACAAACCTCCCCGCAACGCTTTATTCAGCGCTCCAAGGGGTCTGGGTTCCAGCAGATCGCCTTCGAGTGCGAGGATATCTTCACTGCGGTGGCGGGTGTTGTGCCAAATCGCGTACTTTTGGTGCCGGATAACTACTACCGTGACATCGAAGCCAAATTTGCCTTGGCTCCGGAGCTGCTGCAGCAGTTGAAACAGTACAACGTGCTTTACGACCGGAACGAGGAGGGGGGAGAATTCTTCCACTTCTATACCGTGGAAACCCATGGCGTATTCTTCGAGGTAGTTCAGCGCAAAGGCGGTTATAACCGCTACGGAGAGGCCAATGCGCATATCCGCTTCGCGGCCCAAGCGCGTCAAAACGCACTGCAGGACGCACTGGAAGAGTCTTGATCTCTATTCAGTCAGCCGAACGCAGATATTGGCCGATGCTCATGAGCGCGCGGTCAGCTGTGGTCAGATATTTCGCTTATACTGCGCAGCTGCCAGCCAAGGTCCCCCGGCGCCGGCTTTCACTTTCCTTCAAGAGCTTCAACTGAATGAAAATCCATAGAGTCAATCCTACCAAGCGCTGGTCCGACATCACCGTATTCAATGGAATCGCCCACTTCGTCGAAGTGCCGGAAGCGGATCTTGCGGCGGGTATAGAGAGCCAGGTTCAGCAGATCTTCGCTCAGGCCGAACAATCGTTGTCACGCATCGACAGTGACAGGACGCGGATCCTGTCGGTCACGATCTACCTGACCGATTTCACCAACCTGGCGGCGCTCAACGCGCTGTGGGATAACTGGTTCCCGGACGGTACGGCACCCAGTCGGGCCTGTGTCAAAGCGGAGCTGGCAAACCCGGACTATCTCGTGGAGATGGCGTTTGTGGCCGCGGCGGGTGAAGCGTATCCGTAGTCGGGTGATGAAGCCTTCACCCGTTCAACCGATTTAATAACCACTCTCTCGCCTGTACGGCATGCTGGATTGAATCGGCAGGCGAGGTAGACAGATACTTGTCATTGTAAACATCGAAGACGAAGTCACCGGTGTAGCCCTTATCCAAGCAGTATCTGACCAGCTCGCAGACGCCGACACCGTGACTGCCTTCACCCGGGTAGAGTCGGTGATGCCGGGCGATATCGATCAGGTCCTCCACCAGGGGAACGGAAGTCATGGCAAAGTCGGACAGTTGCACCAGGCTGATAGCTGAAGCAGGGATATGGTCGAGCCGCTCTGGGCTGTGGGTTTGGGCCATTAGCTGATAACTGTCGATGACCAGCCCCAGGTTCGCCGTGTCGGCACGTTGGATCAGCTCCCAGGCTGCGGCATAGGTGTTGACGCTGGGCGACCAAGACAGGGGTTTAAAGCCTATACGTACTCCCTTGGGTGTGGCCAGTGTGGCCAGCGCGCGCAGGTCGGACGCAATCTTGTCCATATCGTGCTTGACGTGGACGGAAGTGGCTGGGGTCACAATCAAAAGCCTGCAATCCAACTTATGCATCAGTTGGATATAGGATTTGGCCAGCTCCATTTTATACGCGAGTATGCGGCCTGAGTGGCCGCCAAAGTCCTTGATCTCCTGTAATGCGCAGATACCGACTCCGCTCTGTTTCAGCCTGGTGACCGAACCGGAAACACCATCGGCTGAGCCAGATAGGTCTAGCGCGCCAAGCTCGACCGAGCTGAATCCTGATGCGCTAATGGCATCGAGTTTCTCCTCCAGCGTGCCGGTCAGGCTCAATGTACTGATCGCGAAATTGGGCGTTGTCATGGTGAACCTCTCCTGGCGGCTGTCAACTGGCGATGAGAATACGGATCGAAAGGGTATCGGATGGGGTGAGTACCTCGAACATCTTTTGCGCCCCCTCGACCGTTCGCAGCTCGAGTCCCTGAGTGACCAGGTGTGCCCGCGTTTTCTCCAGATCCTCAGCGGTGAACACCAATGTATCGATACGCTCATCTAGCAGATCGGGACGACCGTTGGCTTCAAACCGCAGACCAGTGTGCGTATCGATGACAATGCTGTTCGCGCTGTCTGCCTGGAATCCAAACAGTTGGCGGAAGAAATCGCGCCAGGGCGCCAGTCGCTCCGGCTCCATTGTCAGTCTCAGCTCGCGGAGATTTTGCAGTAAGCCCGGATCTGCAGGCGCATCCGGAATCGCTTTGAAATCGATATCGTAGATGCTGATGCCATCGGCATAACGATCGATCAAGTAGATCTGCGAGCCGCCGATCGATTCTATGGCTGGAATATTGAGCTCCATTGCGCCCGCCGAAGTGGCGGTTTCCCAAGCGCCGCGAGCAATCAGGTTTTGGTAGGCGCTACTGGCGTTGGCTGTGCGTAAGCCCAGCGCACAGACTGCGCTTCCATGACTTGCTGCGTACTTGGCGGCAAAGCTGCCTTCGGTAGAGTTCAGCAGCAAATTGATATTGCCTTGCCGATAGAGCGTAACTTCTTTGCTGCGGTGCTTTGCCTGCGCGGCGAATCCCAGAGAGAGAAGCAGTGACTCCAGTGCCACTCGATTCCTAGTCGCTATCTCAACGAACTCCACTCCTTCGAAAACAGGTGCATCCAGACTGTTGCAGCGCTCGAAATAGTGTTCAGGCATGGGTGGCTCCCTAAATATCACAGTGAGGCAAGCGTCCCTCAGTATAGGTGAGAGAGTCTTCAAAATAGTAGCTAGGGGATATTTTATATCCTATAAAAATTTATAGGTAGTATTTGTTGAATTAGGTGCTATTAGTTGTATCTGATAACGATACTTGCATCTGTGATATGCTCTCAACTTCGCAAGGTCGCACAGGGATGGGCTTCCAGTCAGATTCTGTATGAGATTACGCAGCATGAACGCGCCCGATAGCAACAGTACCTATCACCAGCTCCGCAACGATATTCTCGATGGCTCCATCGAGCCTTCGAGCAAGCTCTCTATTGCACAGCTCAGCAGCCGGTACAACTCCAGCGCCGCGCCGGTGCGCGAAGCGCTCTCTCGGTTGGCGGCCGAAGGTTTGGTCATACGCAAGGGGCAGCGCGGATACTGGGCCGCCCCTGTGTCTGTCGATGAGTTTGTCGATGTAGCGCGGTTACGGGAGATGTTGGAGGTCGATGCGTTTCGCCAGTCAATCAGGCACGGTGACCTGGATTGGGAGGCCAGTATTGCCGGTGCACGACATCGTGAACTGACCGTTCGGCGCAATGCGGAGGGGCACTACAGCGAGCATGCAGGCGAACTGATTCGGGAGAATCGACGCTTCCATATGGCGCTGATCTCTGGATGTCCGTCAGCATGGCAGTTGCGATTCATCTCAACGTTGTATGATCAGTCGGAGCGTTTTCGTCGCTTGTCACTGATCAGCCTGGCTGAGACCACCCCGGCCGGAGATGAGCATGAGGCGATCATGGAGGCCGCATTCCGACGTGACGAGGAGGAGGCTTGCAGTCTGTTGAAAGCGCATATCGAGCACTCCAACCAGCGCGTAATCGATACGTTGTTCCCAGAGCGGGGCGCGACCGGACCTCGATGACGGGGGAGGGGGCTGGTGGGACCGATCAACTTGCGCTGTTCAGTGCCAGCGGCTCGATATAACCGATAAGGTCCGGTAGGGCGGAAAGCTTTTTCGCACAGGCCTGCAACAGGGGCAGGTATTGCTCCATCCTCTCGTCTGTCAATCGTGCGCTGGGACCGCCGATGCTGAGTATGGCGACAGCGGTGCCACTGGATGGCGCTTTGACCACGGCGGTAATCGCGGACATGCCCGGTGACGACATATTAACTGCCTTGCCATAACCGCGCTTGCGCGCCAGTTGCACTTGCTCCAGCACGTCACTGAAGCTGCTGGGGCAGTCCGGACCGTGTAGTTCAGGCGCTATCGGACCCTGGGCCGCAATCAGCCTTATCGCGTCATCGTCGCTGAACTGGGCCAGCCAGGCAAAGCCGGTGGCGGTGCAGTACAGCGGCGCCTCGTCACCCGATTCCGGATCGTAACGCAGGGCACCGGTGGCGCCCTGTGCTTTCAACATGAACACCGGGCGAGCGCGATCGATTACCGCCAGGCGCACCAGCTCCTGGCACTCCTTGGCCAACTGGTCGAGCAGTGGCTGGGCGCTGTCGACCATGCCGCAGTTGGCGAGCAATCGAATACCGGTATCGGCCAGGCGATAGGTGAGGCGGTACTGGCCGCTATCCGCGCCCTGTTCCACATAGCCCAGTTCGATCATCTCGCCGAGCATCCGGTGGGCACCGCTTTTCGGCATATTGGCGCTATCGGCCAGGGTTTGCAGGCTCAGCCCCCTGGGACTCTCAGCCAATAGCTCGATGATATGCAGTGCGCGCGGTAGCAGGCTGGCGGCCATGGGCTTCTCTATCCATATGCAGGTTTCAATATTGAACGGGGTTCATATTTGAACCTCTTTTGTTGGGTGCCGCAAGTCGGGATCGGGCAAGTTGCGGAGCAATGGGATGCAAGAGACGTCCCGGCCAGGAGCGTGCTCCTGGCCGGAATAGGCCTTATTTGCTGGATTTGCGTTTGAACAGCTTCACCAGCGGCGTCTGGCTGACAAACACCAGGGTGATGATCGAGAACAGCACGATCGACAGCGGGCTGGAGAACAGCTGGCTGAAGAACTCGCCCAGGTCGCCGCGCTCGGAGATGATCGCCCGGCGCCAGTTCTCATCCACCAGCCGGGCCAGGATCACCCCGAGGATCACCGGCCCTACCTGGTAGCCGTACAGCTTCATGAAGTAGCCCAGCACACCGAAACCGAGCATCCACCAGATATCCGCTACCGAGTTGTTGATCGCGTAGGCGCCGACGATCGACAGCAGGAAGATCAGCGGGATCAGGATCCCCTTCGGGCACTCGACGATGCGGGCGAACAGCTTGATCCCGGTGAGGCCGAAGATCAGCACGAAGATGTTGGCCAGGGTCAGGTTGCCGACGGTGAACCAGAACATCTCCGGGCGCTCGGTGAGCAGCAGCGGGCCCGGGTTCAGGCCGTGGATGAACAGCGCGCCGATGAACACCGCGGTCACCGCATCACCGGGGATACCCAGCGTCAGCATCGGGATAAAGGCCCCGCCGACGGCGGCGTTGTTGGCCGATTCCGGGGCGATCAGCCCCTCCTTGGCGCCCTTGCCGAACGGCACCTTCGGATTCTTGGTCACCCGCTTGGCGTGGTCATAGGCCATCAGTGCGGCGATATCGCCGCCGGTGCCGGGCAGGGCGCCGATGATGGTGCCGAGCACCGAGGACTGGGTGCTCAGCGACAGGTATTTGCGCACATCGGCCCAGGCCGGAATGATGCGGTCCAGTTTCTGCTTCAGTGCCACCTTGTCCAGGTGGTGCAGCTGCATCAGCGCTTCGGACAGGCCGAACATGCCGATCATCACCGCCACCGGATTGATGCCGTTCCACAGCTCGACCGCGCCGAAGGTGAAACGCTCCTCGGCGGTCAGCGGATCCAGGCCCACGGTGCCGACCAGCATGCCGAAGGCACCGGCGAAGATACCCTTGGTCAGGCTCTCGCCGGACAGGGAGCCGACCAGCATGATCCCCATAATGCCGAGCATCATGTAATCGCGGGGCTGGAAGGTCAGCGCGAACTCGCTGATATGGGGCGCGGCGATGGCGAGGATGAAGATGCCGATAAAGCCGCCGACCACCGACATCACCGTGGACAGGCCGATGGCGCGCCCCGCCTCGCCCTTCTGCGCCATGGGGAAGCCGTCCAGCGCGGTGGCGATGGCCGATGGCGCGCCGGGGATGTTGAGCAGGATCGCGGTGCGCGAACCGCCGTAGACGCCGCCCATGTAGACGCCGACCATCAGACACAGGGCGTTGTTGATATCCCAGGCGAAGGTGAACGAGATCAGGATCGACACCGCCATGGTAACGGAGAGGCCGGGGATGGCGCCGACATAGATGCCGAGGAAGGTGCCCAGCGCGGTCAGGAACAGCAACTGGGGCGAGACCCAGGCCATGGAAAAATATTGCAGAGCCTCAAGCATGATCAGGGCGCTCCCGTGTTAAACAGATCGGACAGGTAGGCCAGGATCTCGCGCTCGGGGACGATCCCCTCGGGCAGCACGACCTTGAACACCAGGCGGAAGACGACATAGATCAGCACCAGCACCATCAGCGATAGCAGCGTCGTGCGGATCACACCGCCGCGATGCAGAAACTTGATGGTCAGA